>CAWGAJ010000001.1:335000-2776598 GCA_963820545.1 Pirellulales bacterium | reverse complement strand
AAGAACCGGACATAGGTGGCAATCCTGTCAATCTGGTGGATTCCCATGCGCCGCTCAATGCGGCGATAGACGGTGGTCTTCTTGTACAGGGAAAAGTCGTGGCCCGTCTTCGCCCGCAGCAGGATCACGATCTTTTCCAGGCCGCTCTCGGCTTTGTCTTCCTGGGCAAGTCCGGGCCTAGCGATGAGGGGCGCGTGGTGGAGAAAGGCGATGATCTTGCCGGGAAGCTCCTCCACCGGGGCGACGATGTCGGCCAGCCCGGCTTCAACGGCGCTACCGGGCATGCCGTCGAATTTGGCCGACGACGGTTCCTGTACAAAGACCACCCCGGCTTTTTCCTTGATGGCCCGGAGGCCCAGCGTGCCGTCGGAGCCCATGCCCGAGAGGATCACGCCGATGCTCTGGTCCTGCCGGTCATCGGCCAGGGAGCGGAAGAAGAAATCAATGGGCAGGCGCAGGCCCCGGGCGCCACCGGGGCGAGCAGGTGCAGCACACCGTGCAGGATGGACATGTCACTGTTCGGCGGGATCACATAGACGCAGTCCGGCCGGACACGGGTGCGATCCTTGACCTGGATGACCTGCATGGCGGTGCCGCGCTGCAGCAGTTCCACCAACATGCCCTTGTGGGTCGGGTCCAGGTGCTGGACGATGACAAAGGCCATGCCGCTGCCTTCCGGCACTTTCCCTAGGAAGATATCCAGCGCCTCCAGCCCCCCGGCAGAAGCACCGATGCCGACGATAGGGAAGGCAGCCCCCAGACTGTGCTGGCCGCCCTCTTTGGGCGGCGTGCCTTGGGGTCCAGGACGGGCAGGTTTCTGCTTTTTCGAAGAGGCTTGTTTCCGTTCGGGTTTGGTTTGCTTTTTCACGGTTCGTCTCCTTACACCAGGCCAACTCTGTGCGGAAGTACGTGTGCAAAAGCCCCGCCGCGCCAGCGCTAGCCGCAACCGACACTTTTTTCGCCCAGCCCGGTAAGATCAGGCTAAAAGCACATTCTGGTCATCGGTGGATTACTATGGATGATCTCGCCCGTGTTCGACACCGTTAAATAATAGGACAACCCAATGCGGGGACCAGTCGAAACGGCGATATTCTTGTTCGGCTCAGGCTGTTCCCAAATGTTAACCCGGTACTTGTCGTTGTGATGCTGGGAGACCTCCACATGGTCCAGCCGGGGTAGCTTGCCGATCTTCTCCAACACTTGGAATTTGATCTTCTCCTTGAAGTTGGGCGGCTTGGGTTGTGTCACGGCATCCGGTTCTTCCTTATTTGTTCGAGGTTTTTCAACTTTGTCCATGATTCTCTTTGTTCCCAGCTAAGGCAGGTCTCTTATCTTGGTGGGGAATTCATCTTTGTTTTCCTAATCGTGCGCATTTTTTCCCTTCGACGTATATCCGAAGGTTTCTCATAACGCTCCCGGCGCCGCATCTCCCGCTTTAATCCCGACCGATCCACAATCTTCCTGAAACGCCGCACCGCCTCACTAGCCGACTCTCGTTCACGCAAGACAATTTTTACCACAATCCATTCTCCAGGAGGAATCCTGAAATACTGCCCACAACCAACTGAGCAACCCACATTATAATCATCACTCTGCCGATAACAACCCCAACAATCGTGAAAAGATCAACTCTTCGCCTTCTCTCACAGTCGGTAATTGCACTCAATTAAATTTTTTTTCGTTCCGATGTCTTGAGGTATCACCTAACGACTGGCTGCGCCGGAAAGTTCCGCCTCGATCGGATCGTGCTCCTGTTCGAGGTCGTTCAGCGCTGTCTCGATTCGCTGCCGGTATTGCTCCACGTTTTCTCCATGCCGAGGAAAAATGGGCTCGCCGAAATAACCGTTGATCGTGGCAAAGGGCTTGGGGATTTGAAAGCGGTCCCAGGCACGGGTGAAGACCCATCGCCGCGTGGGCACCGCTACCATGTTGATGACCGCTGCGCCTGTTCGTTGCGACAACATTGCAACACCCTTGTGAACGCGGTTGCGCGGGCCATGCGGCCCGTCCACGGCAAGGTAAACCGGTGCGCCGCCGAGGACATGCTCGATCATAGCCTCAATCGCCGTGAGCCCTCCTTTGTCTCTACCCTTGCGGCGGCTTGAACCGCGGATCGGAACGATTCCACGGACGCGCAGACTGGGGATCAATAACTCTCCGTCTTCCGAACGCGACACCATGGCACCCGTGCCATGTTCACTACCGATGATAGCGGCGATTTGATGTGCGTGGAGAACGGAGTAGGCGTAGGGTTGCGATCGCGCCCGCAACCCCGGTCGGGGATCGCTATGGAGGCGGATGCGACAACACGATCGCAGGATCAGGATCGCGATCGCTATCAGCCACCCAAGCATCCAGGCAGAGTATTTCATGATGACGTAACTGGTTACCAGCGGAAAAGCTGAATTTGTCAACCCGGCCGCCTGGCAAAAGCATGGCGTAATGCCGCTACTGCATCACGCGATCACGCCCGATGTCGCCCCCAAGACGGCTTACATCCCCGGTAATGGCTTTCGGGTCGAGTCATTGTGGCTCAGACGCCGGTCGAGAACCTCGCGGATTCGTGCGACGGCCCGGTCGATCGCGGCAAACCATTCCTCCTTGTGTTGCACCAGCGGAGCCAGTGCGGGCCAGTCGATGGGCCCTGCATCTTTACCGGCTACGATCAGTTCCTTAATAGTGCCGTCGGTCAGGGGAAAGGTTTTGACGCACGCACCCGGTATCAGTGCGGCCACGGCCTTCAAGTAGTCTCGAATGACTTCGACGGGAACATGAAGCTCTTCACAACGGCGTAATATGGCGGTTTGCCGTTGGCTCAGCACGCCGCTCTTGTCGAGTTGGCCGAACATGAAGAACAGATAAGGACGTTTCTCGTGAGCGAACTTTATCAGGGGACCGGAACTTCCCCAGACAACGCTGAGGCCATGGGCGGGCGCGTTGTCCACGACCCAATGGGCGAAGGCAACCAGATCCGGGCCGCCGGCCTGGCCAAGCTGCTGATAGAACTCTTCATCAGAAAGGCAGGATCTCAATAGCGTGCTTCCCTTCCTCCGCCGCCGTAACCGCCGCCGCGTCCTCCCCTTCCTCCGCCGCCACGGTCTTCGCGTGGTTTGGCCTCATTGACCGTAAGCGAGCGGCCGTCGTGCTCCTGGCCGTTGAGCCCCTGGATGGCCGCCTGGGCCTCCTGGTCGCTTCCCATCTCCACAAAGCCGAATCCTTTGCTACGGCCGCTTTCGCGATCCTCGATTACCTGGGCACTGCTCACTGTGCCGAAGGTGGAAAACAACTTCTCCAAATCGGAGCTGCTGACGGAATAGCCCAAATTCCCGACATATAATTTCTTACTCAAGACCAATCTCCTTTTTAGGGGCACGAGGCCCCGGTTATTGCCTCCTTAACGGAAAACGAAAGCGGTCAACCTGTAGGCCTAGTCGGTGCCAGCGAGGCACGGTGGCACAGTTATATTCTAACGCTTGGATGCTGTGGAGTATATGGCCTGGATGGTTTTCGCAAGATTACCTTAGACCAGCAGATCGAAGGGACTGTTTGGCTAAAGCAAACTACTTCGCCATCTCCTTCTGCGCTTCTGTGCGATCACCGCTGTTCGGGCTTTCCGTGCCATTAGCCAGCTCTTTTTTCTTCTGGCGGCGAGCTCTCTTCTCCGCCGCCTTTTGCTGCTTTCCGGTTTCTCGCTGCCGTTTGGCAAAGGTATTCCTGTCTCGCGCCATGAATCCTCCTACTTGATTTTGATGTTTGATGTAGATCTATACCGATGTGCTAGTCCACCTATTTTTTGTTATTACTGTTATTGATGCAATTCGGGAAACAACAGCAGGTTATGATAGGCTTCAAGAAGTGACTCTGGAAAACCTTCTTGGAGCCTTACTATGCCATTAAAACCGTCACCTTCGGCAATTTGTAAACAACGCTCGAAAACCGTGGCGCGTGTGGGTTGAAAAGTGTAGCGCTCAGGATGAAAGATGGTTCTATTGTAACTCCTGGGTTAAGGGAAAGAAAGGAGTCTTCCCTGCCCTAGGGCAGGGCCGGTTGCAACGGTTAATTCTGTGGGGGCGGTTGTATTTCTTCAGGTGATTTTAGCGAGGATTCCGGCACACTTTCGGCAGGTATTTGGTTGGAGGCTCGTTTACTGCCGGCACGACGGCGGGCGTCTTTCAGGCGGTAACTTTCACCGCTGGATTCCAGAATATGACAACGATGGGTCAACCGGTCGAGCACGGCGCCGGTCAGACGCTCGCTGCCGAGCACTTCCGGCCATTGTTCGAAGGGCAGGTTCGTGGTCACGATGATGTTCGTCCGTTCATAGGCCGTGCTGATCACGTCGAAGAGCAACTCCGAGCCAAGCTTGCTGGCCGGGACGTAACCCAACTCGTCGAGGATTAAAAGGTCCAACTTGGCGAGTTGATTTTTCATCCGCGCCAACTGGCGCTCCTCGCGGGCTTCCATGAGTTGGGTGATCAACTCGGTGACCCGCCAGAAGCGAACCTTTTTGCCTTGTTGACAGGCAGCGATCCCCAAGACAATGCAAAGATGAGTTTTTCCCGTCCCGGGATTCCCTACAAAGATCACCGATTCCCGTTTGTCGATATACTCGCCCCGCAGCAGTTCGCCGACGAGCACGCGGTTAATCGAGGGCTGGGCCTCGAACTTAAAATCCTCCCGCGTCTTGCTGTTGGGGAAGCGGGCCGCCTTCAACCGCCGTTCGGCCGCCCGTTTTTCCCGAGTAATAAGCTCCCACTCGCACAGTTGCAGCAGAAAGCCCAGGTGATCGACGTTTTCCCTTGCGCAGCGAACCGCGATCTTCTCGCATTCGCCGTTAAAGGTCGGCAGCTTCAGCGCCTTCAGATGATGTTTCAATAGCACCGTGCTTTTGGTTTCAAGCTTCTTCATGGCAAGCCTCCTCGTGTCGCAGGGTGTCGTAGATCGCCAGCTTCGGCGGGGGAACTTCATGGCCTTGCAGGTGCGGATGGCCGTCTAGGCGAAAGTACTTGGCCGGTTGTACGCGGCCGTCCTCAAGCAACAGCCGGATCGCTTCGACGGTAAATGCCCCGATCGCTAACGCCCGATCCACCGCTTTGGACAGTTCTTTCAGTTCGCACGACTCCAGCAGCCGCAGCACCTTGATGAATTCGCGTCTGCCCGCCTGCCCGAGTTCGCCCTCCAGCCGCCGCCGTAAAACAGTGAACCCCTCGGGCAAGTCCCAGTCGTCAAAGGGTTTTCCGAAGTCTAATGCACCGGGCTTGCGCTCCAGCAAAGCCAAGTAATGCACTGGATCGTAATGCACGTTCTCCTTTTCCCAATCCCGCGGATGCTCGGCCACCACCTGGTCCTGCATCACAAACCGCACCTTCTCGATGTCCCCGATCGCCATCACTGCATGATGGGCGTATCGTGTCGGCACCGAATAGTCATTGCGGTCGAAACGGACCAGCGACAGTGAACTCGCCTGGCAAGGCTCCACACGCCGCGCTTCAAAGGGTTTTTCAGGCATGGGCAACATGGCGCGGCGATCTTCTTCCAAAAGCTCGGCCTTGATATCGGCCTTGCCCCGAAGCTTACGCCGAAGATCCTGACGGCAGGACTCTGCCAACTGCTCATTAAAGACCTCGAAATCGTCGAATGCCGGCAGGGGCACCATGAAGTTACGCCGTGCGTAACCGACGAGGGTTTCGATGTGCCCCTTCTCGTTCGGCCGGCGAACCAGGCAGAAATGATGATCGAACAGCTAATGGCTCTTCAGCCGGAGGAATTCCGTCGTCAGCACGCTACCCCGTTTCTGCACAACTTTCGACACGACGATTTTCGTGTTATCGTAGCTGATCCGCTTCGGCACGGCATGGAAGAACTCATACGCCCGGCGATGCCCTTCCTGAAACGTCTCCGTGCATTCCCGCGGAAACGCCTGGCAGAAGAAGGCGTCGCTAAAGGGCAGCGACATCACAAAGAACGCAATCTGTCGCTCCTGGCCCCGATACACGACCGTGGCCGCGCCGAAATCGACTTGACCCTCTCCGGGCTTATGGCTTAAGGGCATGAAGACCTCAGCCGTCTTCTGTTTCCAGTGACGCACCTCCTCCTGCACTACTGTTATGCCGCCTCGATACCCCTTCTCGCAGAGCCGCTCAAAGATCCGTTTCGACGTGTGTTTTTGCTTCTTGGCGCCTTTTTATCGGCTTCAAGTATCTCGTGGATCAGCGGTATAAACGGCCCCAGGACCGGCTTTTCCCGCTCCTGCCGCTTCCGATACCCGGGCGGCTCCTCGTGTGCCAATATCTTTTTTAGCGTGTCCCAATGTAGATCATAGACCTTGCAGGCCTCACGCTTCGACAATTCGCCGGTCAGCACCCGGCGACGCACTTCGCTCCAGAATTCCATGTTCGTGTACACTCTCTGTTACCTCGCGAGGGGTGAGACTTGTAACGGTTATACCGCTACAAGTCTTGCTTACCCTTTCGCGAGTAAGGTTAAGAGCGCCACGTTTTTCCACCGTTACGCAGGTCCCTCTCCGCGCCACGGTTTTCGAGCGTTGTTTACATTCTGTTGATGGGCCGCTTGCTGGTGCATATACGCCAGACGAGTCCGCTTCCGTCCCAGATTCCTCGCAGGTACCATTTGACGGGATCGTAGAGGTGTGTCGAAAATGGGGTGGATAATTGGGATTCCGAGAAAACGCTTGAGTTCCTAGGACTGTGGCACGTTGTCGCACTGTTCCAACGCTTATCGCCTCTCATGAGCGGCTTGGTGGACTGTTGAAGCATTATCAACGAAGGCGGCTTAATCTGATAGTTGGTCCCGCATTATAGCAGTATACAGTTACTACTGTGTACCAATTTGGAAAACCATTTCACAGCTACAGCCAGCAGTTTTTCTCGCCGGTGAATACTTTCTCTCACACCTTGACTAATCACCTTGCAGTTGTAGTTGAAAAATTCCTCTCTTGTTTGCAGGATGACAAGCCGGTTCTTCGCCCCAACTTACGTCGGTTTTCTATAACGGTTACGCAGTATCTTTAAGCGGCAAGAGATAAACGCCTCACTGGGCACGCCATGGCTTAAGAGGCTTTTGGATGAATTTCTCTATTGGTTTTTGGCTGGCTTTCGCTTGCGGCAGAGAGAGACTCACCTCATTTGATGGTGAAGACGGTTTTCCGCCAATCCAAGCTCTGACTCTATATACGTAAGTAACGCCGGGCGTTAAGGACGCATCGGTGTACGTGGTCGTGCTCTTGCCTAACGTGGTGAGTATCCCGTACTGTCCGCCCTGAGTTTTTCGTTCCACGGAAAACCCGGTCACGCCGGGAGATATGTGCGTCCACGACAACTCGGCTTGCTTAGACTCTTTTAACACGGCCGTTAGAGTTAATGCAGCCGGGGGAGGCGAGGAGGCGGATAAAACGGTCATGGGCCCGGTGACGGCCTTTGCCCAGGGGACCGTTGAGTCGCTTTTGTCTTTCTTCCACTCCGCCTTGATCATTATTTTTTTGCTGAGTGCATCGAATGGCACTTTCCACTGGTAGGTTCCCGGCATCATGCCTTCCATATCAGTTTCTATGGATGGAATAGCGTAATCTATTAAGAACCAACTCGATCCGTTGTCCTTCGTATAGGATAATCTGACATAACCTTCGTTAGACCAGACGTTCCAGCGAATTGCTACGTTTTCGTTTACCTGCAAAATCACTCCTGGAAATGGATCGGTCAGATTAAAGTAGGTTTCAGGAGGAAGAGATACCGGCTCCGTCCAGACTCGGCATTCGACAGTTTCGTATTTGTAGTCCTTTGATGATTTTGCGTCATAGGTTTGATAGAAGTGGTCTTGAATTTGCTTGTTGAAATCGGAAAACTTATGGGCCCATACCCATCGATATAACGGCGACGTTTTGTACAGCTCGTTTTCTTTCGGCACCACGTAACCAAGTACGCCCTGATCGGCATAGTTGTGGTCCTTTACGCAGTAGTCCCGTCCTTCAGCACTGACCGTATAAAAATGATCATACAGGTCAGCATTATAGACACTATACAAAGGTATTGTGTAGGGAAGTGACACAGGGGAGACATAGAAAGCGATGCACTCGTAATTCCAACCTTCCCCCGGCGGGATCTGATTGGTGGAATATAAGTGGGTTTGCCATGGAGTGAAGTAAAACCTGTATACAGGCACTGCCTTTACCTCATCAGCCGTTGCTGGAACACGTTGACAAGCCAGCAGTGCGATCATGAAAAGAACCAGTTCCAGCAGGCCGCATGAGATAGAACGCGTTTTCATGTTATGTCCTCCGCCTTAATAAGAGTTGTTTCTTTCGATGAGCTCTTGCTCACCGTGGCAACTTATGGTTAACATTCCCCACTCGGAATTCAGTGTCCATCTGACCTACGCCCTTTCCCCGCCTGACATGCGCTGCGCTGACGGTTCAGAAAGGGCTACCTCCCACAGCTTATAATACTGCGCTGGCCGCCCCGCCACAAGGTGTAGGAAATCCGTCGGAGCCTCTGGTAAAAAGATCGTCTTGGGCAATATGGCTTTCATGGAGTGTGTTAATTTTGGCCATTGAAGGGCATGTTCCTTTCCACAAAAATATTGAAGTGGCGACCCGCCTGTTGACAGACAGCCAAGTTCAAACATCAAGGCGATAGCCACCAGAAGGCTGTCTGGGATTCAGCCGGCGCGACCGTAGTGGGCGGTCAAACCAAGTTCTTATGCCCCGCAAACCGTGATTTTCTTGGAATCTCAAGAAACGGATGAGTTGCTGGGAAAGCGGTTGACATGGCTTCGGCCGATACCCGCTGGGCTCGTCACAAGACGCTCTCTTCAGGTCTTGCTTAGCGAAAAGGATGCCCCCCAAACACACGCTCAGTGTTCCACTTTGCCGACAAATGTCGTCACGCTCATGGGCAGAAGCGTAGCGTTGAACCGATGGGATTGCAGCGTAGGCGGCGGGACACGGCCCAAGTTCAGATCCGTCGTGGTGGCATATGCGTCGACGGTGCCAATCGCCCAATTGCCGAAGTCGTATGTGGCATGATGGGGTGTCGTGTTCGGATTCAAGACTACGATGATAAAACCGTTGCCCTCGGGATTGACGAACCCGGTGTTGACCAAGCCGATCCCGTCGATTTGTATGAGTTTCCATCCCGGCCGCACGAAATGACTATAATTTGCCATCGTCCAGAATCGTTTGGGAACTACCAGTTTTCCTTGAAGCGGACCTTGTCCATCGGCTGGCGAAAGCACCCCCATGCTTCCTGGGAAGTTGGACGTGAAGATGGCGAAACAATAAATCCAAGCGGCGGCACGCCCCTCGACCATGTCGCGATGCATGTAATCTGCCACATGAATGGCTGCATTCATGCCGGGGTCGTCGGGAGCGGGTGGTTGCATCAGTGACATCTCGCTCATCCAAACGGGCAGTCCGTTATGGTCCGAGGCTTCGGCAAACTTTCGCCGGGCTTGGTCCTCGGGATGGCCATAGGAATGGCTCGCCATGATGTTGAGAAAGGGACGCGCGACCGGATCCTGCAACGTGGGGTAGAGGTGCTCCCATGCGCCCGTCCAAGTTGCGCCTTCCGAAAGCATAAACTGAGGCTTCAACCCTCGGGCGTGGACCAGAGGCGCCAGGATCTTAAGAAAGTCACGCAACTCTGCCCCAGTCCAGATGCAGGACATCCAGGGGGCGGCGACGCCGGGTTCGTTCTGCAGGCTGAGGACCTCCACGTCCACGCCGAGAACCTTGTGGTAGTAATCTAAAAAATCGGCCAGATAATCGGCATAATCCCGGTAATATTCGTGTTTCAATGAACCCCCATTTGTGAGCCGCCCGCTGTCTTTCCAACGAGCCGGAGGTGTGAAAGGCACCGCATAGATGATGGGTTTTGTCCTTTTCAGCACCTCTTGAATGCACTTCCACACCATTTGAGTGTTATCGTCCGTTGCCCAGTCGTACCGATGGCCTCCGGCAATCGGCTGGGCATTGGGTGAAATCGTCAGACGCACGACATTCAGGCGGACCCCTTCATCGCCGTAGAGCAAATCGTACGCATGGTTGCGGTCTTCGGGTTTCTTGATGGCCTTGAGGAATGCCTCGGAACCCCACCCACCGCTGAAACCCGCACCGAACCCAACTATCTTCTGGAAGGTCGTTTCCGGATCAACCTGAAACGTGGATGTGTCCGACTGCTCCGCAATTGCCGATGGCTGGCCCCAATCCATCAAGCAGCATGTAAGTAAAAGCAAAACCATAACGTGAAAAAAACGTACAACATACTGTCTCATTTGATTTCCTGCCTTTTGTTTATATTACTGACCTTTGCCTGAGCGCTGATCCTTAGGAACTTTTCATTCTTGCGGTTCAAGCATTGATTCCTGATCGCTTTCTTGCTGTCGCCGTGTCCAGGGAGCAGCCGTGTGCCGGTCGAGCACCGCCTGCAGCTTCTTCCGCGCGGCTGCCGCGGCAAAGAAGTGGCCGGCGCGGTGGCTGTTGGCTGCAGTGATTTTGTTAGACTGTCGTAAATACATGATAAAAATATGGCAAATTCTCCGCCTCTCCCTCTTGAATGCGCTTGAAAACCTTGCCAATCGGATTGCAAACCTTATCGTTCGGTAGCGCCACAACGATAAAGAAGCCAGCAAGTCCTCGCATCTCCGTGTCCTCCTCCTTGCACCATCTGCCTCCGAAATGTCTGACGAACACCTCACCGACATAGCATCCAAATGCGAACAGTGTAGCGCCGATCTTATCTGCTGGCACTTTGTCTCGGTGGAAACGAGCGAGAATGTCATCCACAATCTTCAAACTCTCGGGTGAATAATCTAAATCCAGCTTGTCAATGTTCTTGGCGGCGCTGACAGCCATCTGAGCATAGCCTTGAGCATTTTCGGGAATCGGAGGCTGTGGTAGTCGTATGTTCATGACGGTGTGCTCACGGTCTAACGATCAAGCTCAGCGACCGGCGCTGGCAGCGCCCGTCCGCTGAAGCCGACGATGCTGTGAAACCAGTGACTCATAAGAATGAAACGCATAGCGCCGGTTCGCTGCAGCGCCGTTGTTAGGCCGCACTCGTCGTCTCATAAAAATCCTCGAACCGGTCTATGTAATAGTAATGATCTGGTCGTGACTGGCGAGCATCGAACTCAGCAAACGACGATGCGGGCAATCCCGCCCGCAAAAGGTGCTCCTCAATCTCGGTAAATGTCCGGCCTTCAAAAATCAAATCGTAAATCCCGTAGTCGTCCGGTGAATAAATCGCTCGCTCTCCTGACACCAACTTGAGAACTTGATGGGTGAATCTCCGAAGCAATTGTCTGACGTTTGGCTCTGTGCAGAACAGGCCAAGTCGAGTGTGATGATGAATGCTTAGGACATGCGGGCCAAAGTGGAAGCTGAACCCAGCAGGCGCATCAAAAACTGCGGGAACATGTGCATAAGAACCCTGATAGAAATCGCTGGTATCACGCGAAGCCCAAGACCGAGATGGATGCTCAAACTGGTGCCGCTGCGCGTAATATCGGGAAATCTCACTGAATACATCGTCAAGCGGTCGGAATGTCTCCACGACTTTGCCGAGCGAAACTTCCCTAACGTTGTGCGGAACTGTAATGTGAATTTCGATGCCCATGTGTGGTGCGGCCTAACAGGTATTCGACCGTCGAAGTGCGGTAAAACTTTACCACATTTTCGCAGCCGAGCGTGGCGTTGTCAACCTTGATGCCGGAAAAGGCGGTGACAGAAAATCACCCTCCCATAATGGTAGTGTGAAGTTATCCGATATTGGTTTAACCTACAATCAATCCTCCCGCTACCAGATGGAAGCCTCTGTCCCCGATGACGTTTATCGGGATTGGGTAGAGCGGGTCTGCAACCACGACCACCTCGACGACCACCTCGATACCCATACGGCGAAACCCTGCTATTCATCCACTATAAACGGTTTAGAGTCAACCGAACGCACTGGCTCGATACCCATACGGCGAAATCCTGCTATTCATCGGAGATATTGAGGTTTCGGGGTTTTGCCACAGAGATATTTGCCGGAAAGTGGAAGGCGTGGGCGCATAGGAAAACGAGTTTGACACCCGTTTTGACACCCGTTAAGGCCATTTTCTACACTCTTGTACACCTGAACATAAAAGAGAGTGAACAGCGAAAAGAGACGGGAATACACGGCATTTTCGGCGTTTATGAGTAGTGTACAGGAAAGGCCCGAATCAATTAGAAATCCGCTACTCTATCCATTGAGCTACGGGCGCAAGATTGTTAAAAAATCGAAAAACCGTGCTTTTGACAATCCCCATTAAAAGATCACTATACATGATTATATTTCAATTTCCCGTTTCAGGAATTCCCCTCAGCAAAAAGCGATTTTAGGCCGCCACCAAAGGGATTGGGGATTAACTGGGCAAGGGGTAGTCTGCCAAAGGCAAAGTGGGCAGTGGTAAACTGCGAGCGGTTTCTACAGCCCTCTTTTTTTACAAAATGGATAACTTTTTCAGCGCGAATCGTCGGGGGCGATGAAGACAACCATTGAGCGGCCTTCCAGGCGCACGCGGGCGTCGGCCGGGGCAGGAGGGCCGTCCAATTGCGGGTAAATGTCGCTGGGGCTGTCGGCCGCGGTATCGACGAACAATCGCCAAGGAATCTTTTGTGCCAAGGATGGGATAGTAAAGATCTTCGGGTGCGTGCCGGCATGAAACATCATTAGCAGATGATGGTTCTCGGGGGCCAGGTTGCCTTCTCGGGGTGCGGCGGCCAGGAGGCACACCAGACTGCGCTCCTCGCGGGTCCAGTCGACCGTATTGCCGGAGGCACTGTGCCAGGTGACGTCGGGAAGTCCGCCGGCCAATACCGGCTGGCCGCGTAAAAAATCTCTTTGCCGCACACTTGGCTCCAAGCGGCGGAAGGCAATCAAGGTCTGGCAGAAGCGCCATAGTCCCTGATATTTTTCCACCAGCGGCCAATTGAACCAGGAAATAACGTTGTCCTGACAATAGGCGTTGTTGTTTCCGCCTTGGGTGCGTCGGCACTCGTTGCCGGAGAGAATCATGGGCACGCCTTGGCTGAGCATAAGCATGGCCAGCATGTTTTTGATTTGCCGGGTACGGATTGTTTCTACTGCCGTGCGCCGAGTAGGACCTTCCACGCCGTAGTTGCAACTGAAGTTGTTCAGTTCGCCGTCGCGGTTGTCTTCGCCGTTCTGTTCATTGTGTTTTTCGTTGAAGCTGACCAGGTCGTTCAGCGTGAATCCGTCGTGCGAGGTGATGAAATTGATACTGTGATAAGGGCGTCGGCCGCTGGATTGGTAAAGATCGCTGGATCCGGCCAGGCGCGTGGCCAGGGCCCCGGTCATGTGTGCGTTGCCGCGCCAGAAGCGCCGCAGGTCGTCGCGAAAACGGCCGTTCCATTCGGCCCAGCGCATGCTGCCGAAAGTGCCCACCTGATAAGCCCCCGCGGCGTCCCAGGCCTCGGCGATGATTTTCGTGTCGGCCAAAAGCGGATCTTCGGCAATCGATTCCACCACGGGCGGATTGGGGAGCAATTCGCCGTTGCGGTCTCGGCTTAGGATCGACGCCAGATCAAAGCGGAAGCCGTCGATATGATAGTTATGAACCCAATAGCGCAGGCAAAGGAAGATCAGTTCGCGCACGATGGGATGGTTGCCGTTTAAGGTGTTGCCGCATCCGGAAAAGTTACGATAGGTGCGGCCGCCGTTTTCCAGCATGTAATAAACGCGATTTTCCAATCCTTTGAAGCTCAGCGTGGGCCCGTTCTCGTTGCCTTCCGCGGTGTGATTAAAAACAACGTCCAGAATCACCTCGATGCCCGCCCGATGCAGTTCGCGAACCATCTCCTTCAGTTCGCGCACCTGACGCCTGGCTCTGCGCCCACGGCGTAACCGCGATGCGGTGCAAAAAACGCCAGTGGATCGTAACCCCAGTAATTGTGACGCTCCTGCTTGTGGCCGAAGCAGTCGATGATGGAAAACTCGTGCACGGGCATCAGTTCGACTGCCGTCACGCCCAGCGATTGCAGGTAGGGGATTTTTTCGATCACGCCGCGGTACGTGCCCGGATGATCGACGCCGCTGGAATTCGAGCGGGTAAAACCGCGCACGTGCATTTCATAAATGATCGTCTCGGGCAAAGTGCGGCGCAGGTGGCGATCGCCCTGCCAATCGAACTCGTCGTTTATCACGACGCATTTGGGCGGTCGGATCAAGCCGTCGTCGGCCGGCAGGAATTCGCCCGCCAGCGCCTTGGCAAAAGGATCGATCAAGCGCGCTTTGGGATCAAAGCGATTGCCTTTATCCGGTTCATAGGGGCCGTCGGCTTGGAAATGATATAGTTGTCCGGGACCCATACCGGGCACAAAGATGCTCCAGATATCGCCCCAGCGGTTCAGATCCGGATCGAAGTCGATAATCCGGCTGGGCTCACGGTCGAAAACATGATCGTACAAGAGCACGCGCATGGCCGTGGCGCGGCGACTGAAAACAATGAATTGAACCCCGCCATCGTGTACAATGGCACCATAAGGAAGGGGGTGTGCAAATTTGAGCACCGCGGGCCGATCAAACATCATGGCAGACCCGATGTTATGTCCTGGTACAATACCTACCTGGGAAGCATACCATTGATTTAGATTGATCGACATGCAGAACCTAATTTAACTCTGAAAGTTGTACGGCTTGGGCAAGGTTAAATTGAGAGCAATTGGACTTTTGCTACGATGGTCCACCTATTTTTCGGCAGTTGTGCCTGGGGGCCTGTAAAGAGCTTGAAATGCCCCTTGTTACCGGCATCGGCCGCAGATGCCGCGAAATTGTTGAGTTTTTCTGCCCCTTACCTCTAAAGTGGGGGAAAAGAGGAGCACACTAACTGAACTTGATAAAAAGATGTTATTTTGAAAAACATGTAAAGTAACAAATTAAAGCTCTTGTGGACTATCTGATTCTTCAGTGATGATTGCCGCAGGGTGGAAGACTTTATGGCAGTCGTCGCAGCTTTGGGCAAGTTTTTTCATGCCTTCGGCCGCAGCGGGCTCATCGTCTGTATGAATGGCCTTATTTACTTCGGCCGCGGCATCACGCATGTGGATCATATACTCATACCACTGTTTAACCTCGTCAGGATTTTTCGCATTGCTGGTGTCGGCCATTGAACCTTGGGCAATGGCGGCAATGGCAGCCGTATAACCCGCGGTATCCTTGGCCTTTGTTTTGAATTTTGCCCCCTTGATGTTCCGCTTCAGCTTAGTGTTGATGTTGGGGACTTGTTTCATAAGGTCTGGCAAGGAGGCGACCTTTTCCCACTTCAATGCGGCTTGATTAGGGAGTTTGCCATCAGCGGCCGATTTTAGGCTTTCAAGGGCTTTCTTGGCGGACTGATAATCCTTGCTGGCGGCCAGTTCCTGCGCGGTCTTCATCAAAGCGGCGGCGTGAACTTTGTATTGGTTGTCTTGATCGTGCAGGCCCAGGCAAAGGGCGATCACCGCCAGCGTGCTGGCTGAGCGGCCGATTTTACCTTCGGTGTCTTTGTATTCTTGTTCGCTGACAAGAGTGTCTTCCATTTCCTGGATATAAATCCCAACCTGGTTGACCAGATCTTGCGCAGGGGCAAAAGTGGAAACTTTAGGCACCTCGGGCAGAGCAGGTGCAAGGAAAGATTCTTGCTTTTGGGGCTCCTGGGCCGCCAAAGAAATGCAGCCGACCACCAAAATCCAAGCCGCGAACATTCCACTGGCCAACAATGCTATAAATAATCGAGGTCTTACCACTTTGCGTACAATCATGTTCCTTAATCCAGTTTTATTACAAGATCTTTCAAGTTTGCAAAACGAACCAGCCGCAAGAAGGGACCTGTGCAGGCCGTTAAGAATGGGGAGATTGGCAAGTTTTCGATATTCTGTCAATAGGTATTGTCAAGTGTGCTGCGCCAACATCATTACACGTTTTCCAATTTAACGCCTTTGCCTGACTTTATGCTGTTTCTGGCCTTCTCGATTCGACGGAGAAACCTTGGATCATTCTCTAGACGGTAATCGAACCAATCGTCTTCGGTTTCAAATCCTATTAATACCCCAGCGGGTTTCCCGTGACGCGTAATAATTACTTCTTCGTTTTCCGCAATATGTAAATATCTGGATAGATCATCTTTTACTTCTGATAGAGCCACTTTTTTCATGATTTTTCTCCTGCCTTATCAAGCCACTCATTGGCTTTTATAATCGCTATTCATTTTATTAAATATTGAGTCAGGCAGTCTACCACTCTAGGGAATTGCGAAAGGAGGATCTAAGATTTAGATCATCTAAGTAAGGGGCATCGTTTATATCAAGATTTTTAATTAATATACGATATGATCGTTCCATAATCGCCATGGACCATAGTGCAATCTTTACAGTTCTTGGATGATCATATTCAGCGTATGCCTCGGGGGTTAACTCGATAGTATCCTTTATATAAGGGTTTGGAAAAACGACTGCTCCCGGTGATCCATGTGCATAGAAACAAAGAAGAGGATAAAGAATCTTATATTCTTTCAGCCAATGTTCACCAAGTTCATTTACAATATGCTCAAGGTTCCCGAGTGAAAATCTTTGAGCCAATCGCCTTTGCCTTTTGCCCTTAGTTTCTCTATATTCATCCAAAATTCTTCCATATTCTTTTTCGAAATGCTCAAGTATCTCTCTTGCTTCTTTAGCAGCAACTGAATCGCGTATAGCTTCGAAGTGCATAATATGAGATTGATAGACTTTCCGCTGCTCAACTACAGTAAACTGTAGATAAGTCCTTGATCTTTCTATAGGCTTTATGCAGATCCAGGCTAGATTGACAGATGATTCCCACATTATACGGAGAAGTGCGCAACCTTGCTCATAATAAAATTCCGGTATTAGCAGTCCGATGGTTTTATAAGTATTGAAGCAGTACCCGAAGTTCTGGAAAAGAACTATGGAAAATGCGGCATTTAACTTCTTTTTGTGTATGCCATCTACAACATCTGCAATATGGTCGCGGAACTCACAATGAAGTGCAACGGCTTGTTTGACAGAGAGCATCTTATAATGGCTAACAAATTTAAAATTTGTAAAAGGTTTCCAAGGTTTTTAGCATAGATCGTTGTAACGTTGTAATAGATATTGTCAATTGGTTGTTTGCTAGGAAAGAAGGACAAGCCATCTGCCTGGGCAGTTCAGCACAATCCCTGGCAATATTGTGGCAGCCTTTCCAATTGAAAAGCCGTGCATTAAAATACAGCAATCTTAGCTTTCATAAAACAAGCCCTCACCCTAACCCTCTCCCGGCGGGAGAGGGGACTATTGAAAAATGGCCAAAGCAACTTATAAAGATGCCGGCGTTGATCTGGATGTGTACCGTCAGGCCATGGCCCGACTGCCGAATCTTTTATCTCGCACTTACAATCCTCGTGTTATACCTCTAGATGGTGGTTTCGCCGGACTCTTTCAACTCGATTTTTCCGATCATCTGTTCGCCCGAAATTACAAGCAACCGGTGCTCGTCTCTTGTACCGACGGCGTGGGAACCAAGTTGAAAGTAGCCGTGGCCATGTGCGTACATAACACCGTGGGCATCGACCTGGTGGCGATGAGCGTTAACGACGCCCTTTGCTGCGGCGCTGAGCCGCTTTTTTTCCTGGATTACGTGGCCATGCCCAAGGACGATCCGGGCTTGTTAGCACAACTTGTCGAGGGCGTTACGACGGGCTGCATCCAATGCGATTGCGCATTGTTGGGCGGCGAAACGGCGATCCTGCCCGACCTCTACGCACCCGGCGATTACGATCTGGCGGGCTTTTGCGTGGGCGTGGTGGAAAAGAAGCATATCATCGACGGCAAGGCGATCGAACCCGGCGACGTGGTGCTGGGTCTGGCTTCCTCGGGCTTGCATTCCAACGGGTACAGTCTGGCACGCAAGATAGTCTTCGAGATTGCCGGACTGTCACTGCATGATCAAGTGGAAGAACTCGGCCGGACAGTAGGCCAGGCCTTGTTGGAACCCACGCGGATTTATGCCCGGCCAGTTCGGCAAGTATTAAATTACTATCGGGTCAAGAATATCGTACACGGCATCGCACACATTACCGGCGGCGGATTGCAGGAAAACCTGGCCCGAATAGTGCCCGAGGGCGTGCAAGTAGTAATCAAGCGCGGCAGTTGGCCGGTGCCGCCGATCTTTACCTGGCTCCAGCGCCTGGGCGAAGTCGAACAGGCCGAAATGGACCAGGTGTTTAACATGGGCATTGGTTTGGTGTTGGTCGTCGCGCCCTTTTATGCCGAGAGCATCCGCCAGCAATTGAAACGATTTAAAATACAAAGCTGGCAGATTGGCCGCGCCGAAGCAGGACAGCGAGGCGTGGTCTGGGGAAGAGAGGAGAAGGATGAAGGA
This sequence comes from Pirellulales bacterium, assembly GCA_963820545.1. Taxonomy (GTDB): domain Bacteria; phylum Planctomycetota; class Planctomycetia; order Pirellulales; family Thermoguttaceae; genus CAWGAJ01. Next base: position 2,758,182 of record CAWGAJ010000001.1, on the reverse strand, counting down.
TGAAAGATGAGGGATGAAGGAAATAATCAATCTTGTTCCCACGCTGGAGCGTGGGAACAAGGAAAATTGTAAAAAAATAACTATCTACTATCTACTCCCTATCCACTATTCCCTATTCCCTCTTTGATGGCTCGGCATCATCCAGGGCTTTGAGCAAATCTTGCTGGCGGTACCCGCCGCGGAAGATAATCGGATCGTTGGGCCGATCGGCGGGAAAGATGGCCAATGTGGGCACTGACCTGGCGCCCAGCAGGTCCAGCATAGCCGTGACTTCGGGCGGTTCGTGGGTCCAATCGGCCTTGATCATCACCACGCCGTTTTGTGCGGCCTTTTGTCGCACGGCCGCGGTATCAAGCACGGTGGCTTCGAGGATTTTGCAGGTAGGGCACCAATCGGCCGTGAAATCGACGACAATAGTTTTCGCTCCGCTGTCACCGTTCGCGGGCTGCAAGACGCCCCTGTTTTGCACTAATTGAGAACCTTGAAGTCGCTGATCTTCCAAATACTCTTGAATTTTTTGCTCGTAGGACTCGTTCAATCGGCTGTTCATCACATCGTAAAGTCCGCCCCAATTGATCCGACCGCCGCTAAGATCCCTCAGGCCGTGGAACATGAGGATGCACATCAGGAGCACGAGAGCGCCCGCTTGCATCCAGACGCCCAGTTTGGCCATGAAACTGGCATAAAGCGGCGTACGCCCTATCTGCCAACAACCTGCCCAAATGGCCATTAATAGCCCGACGGTCGGTACCACGTAAGCCCAGTCCAAAAACGTAAGGATATACACGACAGTCGCCATTAAAACGAAACCCATAATTTGTTTCAGCGTGTCCATCCAAGGGCCGGGCTTGGGCAGGAAATGGATCAATCCGGGAAACGCGCCGATGATTAAATAAGGGCTGGCCATGCCCAATCCGACGCTGGCAAAAATCAGAAATGTATTTTGTGCCGGTTGGCTTACGGCCCAAGCCAATGCCGAGGCCATAAATGGGCCGGTGCACGGGGTAGCCAAAATCGTGGTGACAATCCCTTTGGCAAATGCCCCGCCAAAGCCTTCGCGATGCGCCAAATCTGCGGCTTTGCCGCTGCCGATGAAGCCGGGAATAGGAATCTCCCACAGGCCCATAAAACTCAAGCCCATCATAAACACCACTGCCGCCATGGCCACATTGAAGGCCGGATATTGGAATAGTTGTCCCCAACCCAAGTTCGCAAAAGCGGCCAATGCCGCCAGCAATAAAAAAACCGCGATCAATCCGGCCGAATACCAGACATTTAATAAGAATACGTGCAAACGGTTCTGTCCCGCTTGCTCGACGAAGGAAATGATTTTCAACCCGATGACCGGCAGCACGCAGGGCATTAAGTTGAGAATCACTCCGCCGATGAAACCCAGCAGTATTTCACGCCACAAGCCGGTCGTTTGCAGACGGCTGTGGATGTTTTTTTTTAACAGTTCCTCGTCGAACATCGGGCCGGCGAGTTGTTTAAAAGACGCCTTTGTAAACGGACGCCACGTCAATCCCTTCTGCCCAGGGCTTTTGACTCCCGGGTCGGAAGGCAGAGCCTGGGGCGGCGATTGGTTTGGCGATATAGTTGTGGAATTGCGCTTTTCCGCGGGAAAAGCTGGTTTTGGCGTTTCACCCGCTTTTTTTTGAGCTTTTGGCAGCTCTATGCCCCGGCCCAGCATTGCTCGAAAAGTAATCTGTTGCGGTGGCAGGCAACTATTGGCATCGCACGGCTGAATGGTGATCTGCCCCTCGATCCTAAGCTTTGCCGGATCCACGCCCAGGGCTAATTCCAATGGTGCGTGCCAGGTTACAGTCCCATAATGACTTTCCACAATCAGATCGCCGAAGGCCTCGGGCTCCTTTTCCCCTTTCGGCAGCGGGTGCGATTGGAACTGGCCCGAAAGTCGATATTGCAGCGACGGGTTTAATTTTATTTGCGTGCGGATCGGTCCTCCCGGCGCCTGCGTAATGGAATAGATATGCCAACCGGGTTTAATCTCGGCCGTGATGAACAATCGGGCGGGTTGGTTTGTTGTAGGCGCGGTGAATTGGGCGTTTAGTTTGACAATGTCTTGAGCGCCGGGCGCCGGTCCAAACAAGCCGCTGTCGGCGCCGCCTCCCGCAAAACCCGATTGCGCAAATTGTACCTATTGGGCCCAAAAAACCCACGGCCGCAAAACCCAAGATCCACGCCAGAAAATAAGCAGCTTTCATGTATCTGTTATCCTTGTATGCCAATCATAAGATTTAAGAATTATACGCGACCCGCGAGGCTTATAATAGATCGTTTCCTCCAGCAAAAAAAAGGTGAAAACCTGTTTAATGAGTCTGAGATAACTAATGTCAATAGCTGGCGGTCAACGACCGCCGGAAAAAACGCGAATTTCCACCGGCGGCTGTTAGCCGCCGGCTATTAAATGCGACATTCTTTATCTGACATTCAATAGGCGCCCCTTCCCAGCACAAAATTACTCGGGTATGCTGGCGCAATGTTCTCCTTGTGGGCTGCTATGGAGTCGCCGCATTGAGAAACGAAAACATCTTGCCGGGAAAAAAGACTCGTGAAACTAGTGATTGCCGTTATCCAGCCGACCAAGCTCAGTGCCGTGCGCGAAGCCTTGGAAAAAATCGAGGTGACGCGCATGACCATTCTCGACGCCCAAGGCTTCGGGCGCAGCGCGGCCGAACGGAAATGTACCGCGGTCACGAGTATACCACCAAATTGCTGCGCAAATCGGTATTGGAAATCATGGTCAATGACGACTTTTTGGAACGGACCGTGAATACTATTATCAACGTGGCGCGAACCGGCCCGGAGGGCAACATCGGCGACGGCAAGATATTCATTGTTCCCGCCGATCAGGCGATCCAGATCAACAGCGCCGCACGCGGCCCCGGGGCGGTATGAAAAAGTTGTCAGGAACCTGATTTATACAGGAACCGTTTTATCAATGGGCCCGATAAAGGTGGCGGGAACCGTTTATGATCGAAAGATAACATGCTAAACGGCTCCTGACGCATTTATCTCCTCAAATACCCTCTCCGACGGCTCGACTTGAGCTCGTCGAAGGTAAGGGAGAGGGGATGTTTTGTAAGGATTTCTTATTCGCTCTCGGAGGCGGGGCCTTCTTCCGATATATTTGGGGCGCCGGCTTCGTCGGTGACGATTGTCGGCAGTGCCGCGGGTTTTTCGCTCTCGTCGGCCTCGAGGAAGACTTCGTCCATTTCGGTGGCGTCGACCGTGCGGCGCATGAGGAAGTAGATGGCCACCGAGGCGGTCCAGAAGAACGAGAAGATATAGCCCACGGCCAGGAGTTTCACGCAGCCCGTCCAGAAGCGGACCAGCCACGCACCCGCGTATCCGATGCCGCTAATGTTTCCGCCCGGCATGATCGCTTGAATCTGATCGCTTGTGGCGCCCCAACTCGCCGACCAGTAAGTAAGCCAAATAATTCCGGCAGCGAAGTTCTGCACAAAGATCCAGCCCAGGGCGCCAAATACAGCCGCCACAAAGGCGTAAAATAAATACTGCAATGGGGCTTGGAAAAGATAGGCATAAGAGCGGCTCAAGGCGTCGAAACTATCGGTGCTTTCGGCACTAATGGTCCCCCACATCAATGGCCAGCCGAAGAATAGTCCCAAGAGCAAGAGGGTCATGATCAGGCCGAGAATCAGCAGCAACGGCCAGATCAAGGCCGAGAGAACTACGCCAAAACCGCCCGGATACATGATCAGTCCCAAGACCACAATCGGTAAAGCCGCCAGCGCCGCTCCGGCAAGGGGAATCAACGGCGCGGAAAAGTAGGCTATAAATTTCCCCCCGGCATGACGAAAGGCGGAAATCCAACTAACGCGCTCGTTTGCCGCCATTTGCACGGCAACAATGCGGCAAATCGCCGCGCCAAAAAACGACCAGACGGCCGTGGACCATAATCCGCAGAAGATTAAACAGATCAAGCCCCTTAGATTAATATCTCGTCCCAGCCCTTCTTGCAGCGGCCGGTTCAGAAAAAACAGGCTATAAGTCAAGGGGTATGTAGGTTCCTCGTAGTTATAAGGCAAAGCCGAAAGGTATAGGGGCTGTGAGGAACGTATTATCATCGGTTCATCAGGAACAAGCGAAGTAAGTTGTTGCCAGGGAGATTCGGCATAAGGCTTTAGCCAAGAGGTTGAAACTAAATTATCTTCTGTTACGTAAAAAATTCTTCCCAACAGGCCCCAGCCGATCACGGTCAACAGAATGCCCACCGCTCCCATTACCAGGATGCGGAAACCAACCGCCAAGCGAAAAGTTCGAAAAATACAGAGCCAGGGACAGATTTCTGACCAGGCCACCGTTCGCAACATACCACTGTTTTGTTCGATCATGGCAAGGATCCTCCCTAATCGGTGTCGAGGAATACCCAATTATCGGGCATTATACGGAACCCTCTCGGATACGCAAGTATCAAAAGTAGTGGAAAATCTCATCTTTAAGCCCTGGTTTTCCCCTTGGTTGCACACGCAGGCCCCGTTATGTTTCCTCTTGATCTGGCTTGTCGACCTTTTCCGGCGATTCATAAGCAAGGCCGTAACGCTCGTCTAGCCAACGTCCTAAATCGATTTTTTTACAACGCTCGCTGCAAAAAGGCAGCGCCGTACTTTGGTCGGAATCAAAGGTTTTCTCACAAATTGGACAACGCAAGTCAGACATAAATTCTTAAGGGGCTAAACTCCTTTTTTTCCACGTTAATAGCCTATCTCAAAAGTCTTCTCTCCCTCTGGGAGAGGGCCAGGGTGGGGGCGTTTAAGCAACTGCAATTATTGGTAATGGTTTTGGGATAGGCTCTAAGTGTGAAATTCCTTGATAGATACGTCAAGATGCGGATTTTTTACCTGTTGTGGAAGCAGAAACCAATAAAATGCGACAATTGGGGTAGTTTGGGCAATATTTACATTAAGAACCTATTTGAAAAGACGGCTGTCATCCTGAGCGCAGCGAAGGATCTCACTGATATTTGGATGTTTTAAGACGGATTCTAAGTATGTAACAACAAAATTGCTCTTGACCACGCCACCCAGGCTTGGTACTTAAATCCTGCCTGTTTTTGTCTTGTCTCTTACCGGCATAAGAAGCCTGACTAAAACGCTTGTACTCGGATCTTTTCTTTTTGGAAATCGGGACAAAACACCCTAGAAATGGGAGTAATACGGTGTCCCTTACTGCGCGATTCCTGTACTGTCCCTTGATAGTGCTGGTGCTGGTCTGGACCTCGCCTACATTGGCACAGCGAATACAATTTCCTACTACCGTTCCGCCCCCGGGTACTGCCACATCAAACAGTGGCACAGGCTGGTTCAGCCCTTCGTCGGGCACGACTTATCCATCGCCGACCTCTTCTTATCCTTCACCAACGTTCGCCAGCCCTGGTTCGGCTTACCAGCAGCCGAGCACTTATAGTCCACCGACCCAGACTTATGGTCAGTCTGTGCCGAGTTATTCTCAGCCGATGCCCGGATACGCACAGCCGATGCCCGGATATGCACAGCCAATGCCCGGATATGCACAGCCAATGCCCGGATATACTCAGTCGGGACAGGCCTATTCTCAGCCTGGACCAGCATATAGTCAGCAACCCGGAGCTATGACATCCCCGGGCAGTTACCCGCCACCGGGAACCTATACTCCTCCCACGGCTCCGCCACTTTTACCACCGCCGGGCGGCGCTGCACCGTCGGCGACCTATGGTGGCGGCATCCAACCGCCGACAACCTGGGATCCCTATGCCACGCCTAATCCGAGCTCTGGGCCTTCGGCCCTTCTGCCACAGGATCCCTATTATCAATACGGACAGCCTGCGGCGCCGGCCATGGCAATGACCAGGGCCGTACAGGAGATACGCCTCGATTATCACTGGTTTGCCGGACACGGCGAGGGAGAGTTGGGCATCAATGATGTAGAGCTTAACGCCAAGTTCGCTTTTCCCTTCCTTTATAATTCCGAAACGCCCTTGTTGGTAACGCCGGGCTTTGCGGTGCATTATTGGGAGGGGCCGGTATCGATTCTGACCGATCCAAATCCCGCCGATCTGCCGCCGCGCACATACGACGCCTACTTGGATGCCGCCTGGAATCCGCAACCTCTGCCTTGGCTGGGCGCGGAATTGTCGTTCCGCATCGGCCTATATTCCGATTTTAACAAGGTCACTGCGAACAGCTTGCGTTACATGGGAAATGGTTTTGGCGTGATTTCCTTATCGCCCAACGTCAAAGTCAAGGCCGGCGTGATGTACCTCGATCGCAATCACATCAAGTTGCTCCCTTCCGGAGGTATTGTGTGGACGCCCAATCCCGATGTCTATTTCAACATCCTTTTTCCCAATCCCAAGGTCGCCAAGCGCCTGTTCAATTACGGCACCGCGGAGTGGTGGGGGTATTTTTCGGGTGATTACGGCGGCGGCAGATGGTCAATTACCCGGGCCGACTTCGGGCCTTTATCGCCGGTATCCGGGCAGCAGGATTCCTTCGATTACAACGATATCCGCATTGCCGTCGGCCTGGAATTCAAGACATATCGCAATTTCAGTGGTCTGTTCGAAGTGGGCGGGGCTTTCTCGCGCGAGCTCCGCTATACCAGTAACTCGCCGGAAACGTATTTCCCCAACAACACCGTGTTCCTCCGCGGCGGGCTGGCATATTAAAGGATGAGGGATGAAGGATGAACAGGAAGTGTTGAATACTGAATCCCAAATCCTTTTATCTGCCCACCGCCCGCCGCCCACCGTCCACTGCCTACTGTCTCTGATCTGCAATTTTCAATTTTCAATTTTCAATTTTCAATTTGCAGTATTCTTTCTCTTCACATGCTTTGGCTTCGCAGTCGCACCTCTTTCAGCCCAGGTAGTGCGTTTGCCGGCTGTGATTCCGGAGGAGGAAAAATATCCCGGGCAATTGGTTTCGCATCCGGATTCTTCGGCCGAATTGTTACAAGCGCCCGGTTCGACTGTCGCCGACGTCCCGGCCGAGCCACCGCAAAGCGACGTGCGGCCGGGCATGTTCCAAAAGCTGATTTTCCAGGGCACGTGGTTGGCCCGCGGCGTGGGCAGTCGCGGTTTCGGCCAAAACGACCTGGAATCTAAAATGATTCTGGCCTTGCCCTGTCCCACGCGCGATTCGCCGCTGGTGATTACGCCGGGTTTTACGGTTCATTATCTCGATGGTCCTGTCGATCTCGATCTGCCGCCAAGGCTTTTTGAGGCCTATACCCAGTTCCGCTGGCTTTCACAAGTCACGCCGCAATGGGGTCTTGATCTGGCCATTACTCCCGGGGTGTTCAGCGATTTTAATCAAGGCTCGAACAAGGCCTTTCGGCTCACCGGCCATGGCGCGGTTGCTTGGACCTGCAATCCCACGACCAAATTTGTCCTCGGCGCGGCGTATCTCGATCGGATCGACTATAACGTGATTCCCATCGGCGGCGTGATTTGGACACCCAACGATGATGTAAGATTCGATCTTATCTTCCCCGAGCCTAAAATCTCCGGCCGCATCCACTGCTTCGATTCACTTAGTAAAAATGTGGAAACCTGGGCTTACCTGAAGGGCGAATACGCCGGCGACGTCTGGGCCATCGCCCACACTGACGGCAGCAACGATCGCGTACTGATCCGCGATTGCCGTGTGATTCTCGGGCTGCAGCGCAAAACCCCCAGAGGATTAACCGCCAGCGTGGAGGTCGGCTATGTCTTCAGCCGGCATATCCAATTCAGCGGCGACACACCCGATTTCGATCCCGCCGACACCGTCCTCTTGCGCGGCGGTTTGATGTACTAAATTTGTGTATCGGGCGGGATTTGCCTGGAAAGATCGATACTTTCCGCACAACTCAGAAAATCGGTAAAGTTTGCCATCGAGAAAACTGTTTCAGAGTTGATGCACGATGGCACAAACCGCACTAAATCACTGCTAATTAAGTTTTATTCTGACTCTGTATATTTATTCTCAACCTATGTTTTTTGAGGACCATTCGTTCGCATCAGAGATGCATCTTCCACTTGCTGGGTGAAGGCAAGATTGCCCCGATGAATACAGAGACTCCCACAGAAGTGCTCGCGAAAGAGGCGTCGGCTTCAAGCGAAACGCCCAATAACGCCGCTGCTCCGGTGAATCTTGTCACGGCCAATACCCAGAATCTGATCATGGGCCGCGCCCTTCAATATCCAATTTATGACGGGTACGGCACGCTGTTGCTGGCCCAGGGAAAGATCTTCACGAAAAAGTTTAAGGAGATGTTGGATGCGCGTAACATCTGTTCCGTGCAAATGCATCCGGAAGACTACTTTAACCTCAACATTCGCAGCGCCGCGGACGAAGCGGCACAGAAAACACAACTTGATGAGGAGGTGGTAAAAAGTCTTGATAAAATTATTGATTCCGGTCTTCTCTTTGTGGTGAATTCCGAATCCGCGCTCCTCAACAAAATGGCCATCCAGGGGTGCAAGAACTATCATCGGGAGAAGTATTTAGGCCGAATTAATCGGAACATGGAGACCAGCGTCTTTGTCGATCATCTGATCCATAATGCCCTGAGAGGGGAAAATATTAATTGTAATGATGTGGTGCGCCTGACGGCGAACTATCTCGATGACATCACTACGGATATTGACAGCACTATTGCCGCCAAACTGGAATTCGTTTGCCAAAGTTCGGTTAGCGATCATTGCGTGGGGATGGCCATCCTGGGCATGGCGATGGGCGTGGAGATGGGCATGGATGCCCCAAACGTGCGCACCATTGCCCTGGCGGGATTGCTCCACGATTGGGGAATGGTGTTCGTTCCAGAGGAAATCCGCGCTGCTTCCCGGCACCTTACCGAAGACGAATATTTCGAGATTATGAAGCATCCCCTTCACACTGTGAAGTTGTTGGATCAAATGTGCGGGGTGCCCACGCAGGTAAGGTTGATCTGTTACCAGGTTCATGAGCGGCCCAATGGTAGAGGTTATCCCCAAGGCCGCATCAGCGAACGGATTCATCCGATAGCTAAAATCCTCTCCGTTGCCGACGCTTACAATGCGCTAACTTCGCCCCGGCCGTTTCGACCGCCGCTTACCCCGTATGCGGCCATGGAATGTATCCTGCGGCAAACCGCGGTGGGCGACTTCGATCCACATGTCGTACGCGCCCTGCTGATGGTGCATTCGCTCTTTCCCATCGGCAGTTACGTGGTTCTGAGTAATAACAGCATCGCGCGGGTGCTCCGCCGCAACGGTCACAACTTTACTCGGCCGATCGTGAGGATCATTCAGGAGCCCGAGGGAAAAGAAGTACCGGAAGACGCGGAGGGATCGGTCATCGACTTGAGCGAGGCCGGGCTCGAAGTCCTAAAAACGCTCCCCGCCCCAGGCACGGATTCCATCGGCTTAAATTCTGAGATCCTCCTTTGGGGAATGCACAATTTGGACGAATTCGATTCCGCCTCGGAATATCCCGCCGACGTTTCCGAGATGATCTCCCGGATGTTCATGCCCAAATCAGCCGTTGCCGCCGAGGTTGCTCCCACCGAATTGATCAGTCTGGAAGCCTACTCGGAGAAACAGAAATACGTTGCCAACCGCGCGTTGGACTTCCTGGAAGCTTCCCGTCACAGGATTGAGAGCCAATATGCTGACAAGAGGAATTATGTGCGCACGGCGGTTAAAACTATAGTCACCATCCACTTGGTGAACCTGGAAAATCCCTTCTCGAACCTGCAATTAAACTTTTCATTTCGGGCATTGACTTATGACATTTCTCAGGGGGGAATCTCTTTCATTTACCCAGGCGCGGTTTCTTTGGATAACATTCTAGTAGGATTAGAAACGTCTCAAGATGCGAAGGCCTGGTTTCAGGGAAAGATTGTCCGTTCTCGCGAGATCGGCGACACGGGCTTCTGGTTATACAGCGTGGCATTTCAGCAACGAGTCGCCATGTAATACCAATTCTATGTTCCCAGGCTCGACTCGAGTGAGTTCGCCGATGTCTGCCTTGGAACGCAAAACTTATTAAAGATGTGGCCTCAAGCATCCGCTCTGCTGTGCAGGCTGGCGCGAATGAGATCTAACTCGGCCCAATAGTTAGACCAGGCGTTCCGGCCGGCGTCTGTCAGGCAGTACTCCGTGTGCGGCATTTTTCCGTTAAAACTCTTATGGATATTCACATAGGCTGCCTGCTCCAGACGGTCCATGTGCGAGGCGAGGTTCCCCTTGCTCACCCCAAGGGTCGAGAGCATGAACTTAAAATCCGCCCGGTCCACGCCGGAGAGGATCGCCATGATCCGCAGGCGAACAGGCTCGTGAATGACGCGATCCAATTCGCTCATGGCTGCGGTTCCTCCCAGGCTTCATCTTGAAGCTTGCCGCGGGACATGCGGCGAAGCCTGCGTAGCGCAAATCGGCTGTAGAGATGTGCAATCAGTCCGACGAGCAGCCCATAGCCACATGTAGGAATAAGCATGTTTAGATAATCCCAAGGGCCGCTAAAGAGGATCGGAATCCCGGCAAGGATCAGGACCGCATGTAGAGTGTAAAGTGCGGGCCATAACAGTAAAATGGGTCCGGCAGTCGGGCGCAGAATCAACCAGAGCCCTAACAGAAACGGGACAACGTAGATCGCGGAGATCGGCTGCATATATTGTTCGGGCAAGAAGCCCAGTAGGCCGAGCACTACTGAACTTAGTACGCACAATAAGAATATTCCACACAGGAACCCAGAGACCCACATACGGCCGGGAGTGCACGCCGTTGCAAGTCGGGCACTTCCCTCCCCAGCGTAAAGCCGCTCGGAGATCCGCTCCATTAGCTTACCGCCCCATTTTGGCACAGAGAAATACACCACGGTCGCCATGGCGGCGATCAGGATCGCCAGGCACACCAAGAAAATTAACCACTGCCCGTCGCGATAGGCCACACCACCGAAGTAAGACGGCACGGCGATGGCCGCAGAGAGGATCAGATAAATTACTTGGAACACCACCATGCCCAGGCTACGATTCTGGGCATAAGTTCGGGCCCACTTGCTGATTTTCCGCGTATCACTCTTTTTTTCAGAAGACCGAGAGTCTGTTTGGTGACTCATAAGACACCTCCAACGAAATGGACTAGAGCTCTGCTCATCATGGTGTAGCGTATCGCATCCCTAGAAAATTCACCGGCCGCAAGCGGCCAGGTTAGCCCGATTCTCATTTGTGTATAGCGTGCCCAATGCAACCTCAGCCGGCTCACGCCGGCCGCTCGCCGATAGGTTGATATGTATCGCTGCTACACTTAAATGAGAAGTGCTCTAAACGGACGCTACACCCTCCTGAGCATCGCCCTAAACAACTGATACTGCGAATGTAATATAGTTTGTATCGCAAACTAGTTTGTATATCAAGTACAAATCCGTCCATTTTGGGTCTTTTTTTTAGTCACCGACCAGAAATCACCTGGCAGAGGCAATCATAAAGCACCTAACGTCTTATCGTTACCACGTTTCTTAGATTTTTACGAACTTACCCTATGCCGATGATGATCGTTAACATACCACCCGCCAGTATTGTTCTCTGTAAACACCTACCCATTGCCCAGTCCCTAATTCCCACGCTCCGACGTGGGAACGAAAGAACGCTATGTGCCACGGGCATGTTGCCCGTGTTCTTTTAGGCTGCACTGGCGAGACGCCAGTGCCAGTAAGCCGACGAAGATTTGAGCTTTACTTTACCCGTTCCAAGATTCCATAGCCTTCGCCCAAGGCGTCTTTGGAAAAGAAGAGCTTTTTCGGGCCGGCTGCGGCGACAAAGCGGGCGAGGTTTTCCATGGTGTCGGTGATCCGTACCTTGTCGCCTTCAATAGTACCCTTGATTTTTCCAGTCTTAATGGCCTCTTCTTTTTGCTCGGGGTCCATGCAGGCAATGCCCAATGTGTCGCCCTGGAGTTCATATTTGTAAAGAAAATACGCCTCGGCCAGGGATGGTTTCCATGGGGATTCTCCCATGGTTTTGATTTTGTCGGGTGCTAGGATGGTAAGATTCAAGTAGTGGTTGTTTTCCAACGTGGTGGCAAAAACCAACAGATCGTCGTTGTCTGGTCGAGGTAGTTCGCCATTTTCATTGTGCTTGATGATTTTAACCCGCAACATGCCGGCGGGAAATTTTTCGCCCGCTAGCCCCACGTGATAATATGACACTTCGTTGTCTTTGGTTTGTTCCCGCCAAACGCCCAACAGGCCGCGATCAACAGTCGCTTGTTTCGGATCGGAAAGCGGATTATCCGAATCCACGCACGAGGCCAGTACGGGACAGAGCATACCCAAGATCAACAGCATTGATTTCTGCAACTTATTCATGGCAACACCTCCTATAAAAAAACTGCCAAGAAAAAAAGTGTAGTCTATTACTGAATCCGTTCAGTAATATACTCGCTGTGAGCGATCAACTAACTATAACCAAATCACCTCACGTAGTTATAGCATTTCGTGATACTGCCATTGCTGTTATTTCCAGCGATGAAAACACGCTCTTTCGAGTCTCTTAGATCATTGGCGAGGAATATTCCGGGATATAACTTGCTTCAGGGCCGGAATATTTTATTCCAGCTTTGCACAATTTATCTGGCCGGTAGTGCCAGGCGCCCGGCTTGTTAAAAGGCTATTTTATTTGTCGGGTATCTCGTATGGATGGCAGCGAATATCCACATAAGCAAATCCGGTCGTGGCCCGTTCTTCTTGTTCTCTTATCCACTTATCGACTCCAAGTTCTTTGCTGCGCTGCCCATCAGCCAAGAGAGTTGGGTATCCTTTTGCCAAGCCCAGTATCCTGTTACAAGGATATTCTTCGCAGCACACACAAACAGCAAGGCCCTTCTTGCTTGCGCACTTCCTGATTTCGCAAAATGGCGCTCCACAGGTTCGTTCGCGGCAACTGCATTTAGACTCGGACTCCACTAAGCCATTGAGAAAATCCCAGAATTCTTTAAACCCCGCCATCTCCCCGCCCCAGTATTCGTAACCTTCCTTTTGCATGGTTTCTTGTAGATCTCGCGCTTTTCGGGGAAGGCGATTCTTCCGCGCACAGAGACCACAATACAAACCGCAATAAGTGACCATTTTCATTTCCGCCAGATCGCTTTCCCTTTGACTTTCCGAGAAAGTTCGGTATTCTTTTCTTTAATGATTCCATTCTCCCGTAGCCATCTGCCAACGCTTAATTGTAGGCATGTTCAGTAAGATAATAAAGATCGTTCTTTGTAAGTAGCCGAATCTGTCCTGTTTTATTCAATTTTATTAAAAAATAATAGTATGACGGATTATAACGCCGAGCAATCCAGTGTTGAACCAGCGCCCAAGGCGGCCGGCATATTGGCCGAGTTCGACGGTCCGGAGTCGCTAAAGGCAGCGGCATCTGTTTTGCGCGACGAAGGTTTTACAAGGTGGGACGTGCACAGTTTGTTGCCTTTTCCCCATAGTGGTAGTGTTCCGACGTGCTTGCTGATCTGGTACGGCAACATTCCCGAGGAAACCGAGTGGTATTTGGTCCGGCAAACAGGCGATTGGAAGTGGATTTCGATAGTCTTAGTAGCGGGAAATTTATTGATCCCCTTCTGCGGGCTGTTGCCGCGTTACGTAAAGCGTCAGAAATGGCTGCTGGGCTTTTGGGCTGTTTGGCTTCTTGTGATGCATTGGGTCGATCTTTATTGGATCGTAATGCCTAGTCTCATCAAAGACAAATTGCCGCCTTCGTTCAGCAGTTGGTCAAACTCGCCGTTTGACATAGACGTTTTTCAGAAAGTGCGGATCATTTGTGAAACATAGCGCTAACTAACTCGTTCCACAGATAAATCGCATACTTCCAGATCAATCGGATCGGCCGGATTAGGTAATAGGGGAAAGACAACCACTTCGGTAATGTCGCAAAGGGTTGGCCAGTTTCTCTGGAAGGCCATAGATACAATTTAACAAGGTGGACACTGAACAGAATTTTATCGCGTATGCGTTCATTTAACCTGAGCCAGAAACTCAATCTCTGCAGATAAGTCGGCGGGCTTTCGAACTCCGACAGAATATGCTGCTTGCATACCTCGTTAGCAAGAATCGCTACTAGCGGGTCTGCCCGAATCCTTTGGAAGACCTCCTCCGGCAGCCTAGCTCCCAAAAGATCCCATGCTAAGAAAAGGCCAAGAAGAAGTATACGCTGGCTGCCCGCCTGCTTGGCCTGCTCCAGGACCTGTCTCCAGTTTATGCATTGCGAATCACGAACAAGTTCGGCCACATCACATATCCAGCTCAGACGATTCCAGTAGTGTCTGGCCCCGTGTACGCAAACTATCTGTAGAAGGATTTCCCTTGGAAAGCCCGGCACTATCGTGCCGGCAAATGGTATCGGCACAAGGAGTTCCCAGATGCATTCGGAATCGATTGGAAATGAGCGATAATGACTTTCGATCTTCCAGTGAAGCTCAACCAAGGCCCCCCCATCACCTATAAAAGCCAAGTGGTAGTCAATCTCAGATTCAAGAATCTCACTAATCTTGGCATCGATCTCAGGATCCATAGAATTGTAGCCGTGACAGGCGAGCAAGTCCTTGGCCTTACAAATGTCCGATTTGTGGACCAAGATATCTAAGTCTACAAACTGCCGGAGCGAAACGTCACCGTAGACCGATTCCGCCAGCACCGGTCCCTTAAAAGAAACGACAGGAATGCCGTGCGCTTCGAAGAGCTTGAGCAGTCTGAGGAGCTCACGAGTGAACAGAAGGTTGCGACAGACATTCTTGTAGAAGTAGGCTCTTAGCTGATCAAGCGTGTCCTTAGGAATCACTTCAGCACCAAACTCATTGAGATGACGATAAAGGAGGGGTATAAGCCCATTCCGGCACGCGGTTGATTTTAGAAAAGGCCAATCCAGATCTTTCCGGATTAACATTAGAATTCGTTGTGAGCACTCGGGGTCGACACTAGTCCGCGCACAGCAGAGAAGTAGTTCGGTTTCGGGGCGTAGTCCGATCATCCAAGCCTTGTCAGCGATCATCCCTTCCGGCTGCATGATGCAATTTCACTTATAGTTGTGCGCCTGCGTTTCGAACAGTCGCGCATACATTCCGCCCCGATCCATCAGTTTCTCATGGGTCCCGCTTTCGATAATCCTTCCACCATCCAGGACATAAATGGTATCTGCCATTCGGACGGTGGAGAAGCGGTGGCTGATCAGAATAACTATCCGGCCTTCGGTCTGTTGGCGGAGATTCTTGAAAACCTTATATTCAGCCTCAGCGTCCAAGGCACTGGTCGGCTCGTCGAGCACAATGATCGGGGCATATCGGAGAAATGCGCAGGGCCAGGGCCACCTTTTGCCACTCGCCAACGCTTAGTTCCTCGCCACGTTCAAACCACTTGCCCAGAATCGTTTCATAACCTTGGGGCAGTCGGGTTATTACCTCATCTGCGCCGAAATGCGCGCCGCGGCAACAATTCCTTCATCATTGGGCGGCAAATCCGTATTCCCAAACCGCACGTTCTCTCGAGCCGTCAGGTGGTATTGGACGTAGTCCTGAAAAATGACGCTGATCTGGCGGCGCAGAGCCGCGGTGGAAAACGCGCAGGTCCACGCCATCCACGGTGATCGTGCCTTCAGTCGGATCATACAACCGGCACAACAACTTGATCAGGGTGGTCTTGCCAGAGCCATTCTCGCCCACTAAGGCAATGTGCTCACCTGGTCGGATGGTTAGGGTAAGGTCGTCAATCGCCTTCCTAGTGTTGCTATTGTAATGAAAGCTCACACGGTCAAACACAATACCGGCCTGTAAGGCGAGGGGAAAGGTCGTGGGCTGCTCTGGTTCGACGACTTTGGGCTTCAGATCCAGAAACTCGTATAGATTGGTGAGGAACAGGTTGTCTTCGTATAGACCAGCAAGGCTACTCAACGTCTCTTGGAGAAAGCCCTGCCCGCGCTGAAATGCCTGGAAATACATGACCAGATCGCCCAAGGTAATGGCACCCTGCACCGCCCGGTAAGCGATAAAGGCGCAGCAACCAAACACAGCGAGGGTGGCGATAGTCTGAGTCATTAACTCCATGGCGGAACGTCGGGTCGTGATTTTAAATTTTTCTTGGCGAAGTTGCTGGCATAAATCACGAAAGCGACGTTTTAACAGGGGCCCCAAGTTGAACAAGCGGATTTCTTTGGCCGGCGTGTCTGTGGCGAGCAGCCAATGAAAGTACCAGGCGCACCGTTCTGTCGGAGTCCTTTCGCGTTGCCAGTGATACAACCGGTTGGCGAATCTTAACCGCACAAAGACTCCAGGAACCACCGCGGCGAACAGGATTGCTGCCACACCCCAATGGAACGAGAACAGCAAGACAGCCATGGCCAGCAGGGAAATCCCGCTCTGACCAACCTGTAATAGCCCATTCACAATACGAGCGGGGCGGTAGGGGGCTTGTTGCTGGGCTCGATGAAGAGCATCATAATAATCCGAGCTTTCATAGTACGCCAAGTCGACCTCAACAGACTTGGCATGGAGAATATCGGAAAGATGGTCAGTTACTACTTGGGCCTGTGCTTCGCTGACAAGCCCCGTGAGGATGCGGCAGAAACTGGCGATGAGGGCCACCGCGCCTGCCAATGCAATGAATAGGGCCGCCCGTCCGAAGACCACAGCCTTGTCGGGAGATGTCAAGCCAGCCGTCACCGCATCGACTACCAGCTTTATGAGATAAATCGTAAGCAGTGGCAGCACCCCCTGTACAAGCACCAAGGCCAGACTGGCCATCGTCCAACTTGGCGCCTCTCCCAGACCAAACGTACTGCACGCTGAAGGTTCAGAGCACGCCCTATTCTGATTTTTGCCGGTTCCTCGCTTCGCATGGACTTAGACCTTTAATAGGCATTCATACAACAGGATCATATGGGTAAACGGCAAAAAATATTATATTGCCATCGTAGCCCATCATGAATGATGCGGCTCCGACGCTTCCGGCCCCATGTCTGCTATTTTCGATCTAAGCGGCCTTTGCCCTTTCGTCGCGTGGTTGACCGAACTCTGCTAGCGCTCGCCGATGTCACATCCCCACCGCTGCAGGCGCCGTACTACCACCCCTCCGCTTCGCCGTATCCGAGCGGCCAGCCGGAACAGCCATAAACTCCAAGGCGCACAGCGCATCCATATCAACATGGCAAGACGCCACGTGCCGCGATCGAAGTCACGGACGCGCCCGCTGTGGTAGGAAGCGATGACCTTGCCCAAAACATCGCGTCTGGTAAACGGTCCCTCGGAATGCTGCTGTGCGTCGCCTCGTAGAAAGAACTCGTCACCTTCGATCCGTACGACCCGATGTAAAACGTAGTAATCCTCCGAACGCCGCACCAGGACCATGTCGCCCAGCACCGGCCGAGAGCGCACCGATTCAAGTTCCACCACGTCGCCGTCGCGGATGAAGGGCGACATACTGCTGCCGTTGATGGTCATGCGCACGCGTTGATCCCGCTCCAGCGCGGCGCGAATGACGGGCATCAGTACGCGGCTGGGGACATTCATAGCACCGACCTCACGAGAGAGACCACCTCGGGCTCCGGGCGGCAGCGGAGGCGATAGACTGGCACGCGCGCCAGAAGCGCGTTGAGGTTCGCCATTGCGCACTGCATGAGCGCACGGTCCCAGTACGGCAAGAAACGCGCGGGCAAGCAGCAACGGCGCTGAGGCGGAGGGGGAAAGCAGTTGGATGTCGTTCTCCGGTGCCTGTTCGAGCAGGACGATGGCGGAGAGCCGTGCTGCATGATTATGGGCGATTTCAGCAGTGCCGCCCCAAGGCGTGCCATAACACATTGCGCCATGCGCGTTCACCCTTACTGCGACTCGATCATCGTTCATCGCCACAACCGCCGGAGTCTGACTCCACAAACCAATCTGCGTGCTCTTGCCCGCGCCGGAATGGCCGACGAAGACGATGCCGCGCCCGTTGTCGTCAATGCCGGCGGCATGAAAGACCAACCCATCCATCAAGATGATTTTGGTGCGGAGGAGCAGTTCGCCCGCGCCGATATTGAGCAGGCTCTTCCAAATTACGCCGGTGCGCTGCTCGGTCAGAGTCAGGTCATCCCACGCGGCGTTGGCGCAGCAAACTACGCGGATTCGTCGCCCCGCATTCGTCCTGGTAGCTGATCGCGGCGTAAAATACCTCCCCCGCACGATACATCCGCCAGATAAACCCTGGATCGTAGATCAACTCACCGCAGGGGGACGGTGCGCCGTTGCTTTCTTCCAAATGGAGTGACACGCGGGCAATCGGATTGTCGGACGCGCCGAAAAAGGGACTGAGCCGCTGTTCGATGCCAAGTTCGGCGGCGGAGAGCGGGCTTGTTACCTCGATCAGAATATCGGCGATGGTGATGGGGATCTTATGCAGGTTGGGCATAGCGCTCCTTTCGCGCCGGGCGATTTCGCACAGATACCGGACTGGCTCGGTCAAAGTGTTATTCTCCAGAGATGACCACGCTGGACAACGCCCGCAATAGACACGCGCGTCGCAGGCGAGGCATGTGGAGGCGAGGGGCGGCGCGGAATCAACAAATCGTTGCACTTGTTCCCACGCCGCCGGAAACCCGATCTCCAGCGGTCGCGCCCTGGGGGACGGTAAGTCCAGGCAGACGTTCATTTCTCCCTCTGGATTGATGACGAAGGCGGCTTTGCCGGCCTGGCAGTAGAAATTGTTATCATTGCCCGCGGACGATTCTCGGAGAGCGGCTTCGGTCCATTCGTGGGCAGAGGCGCGGTCGGTTGCTTCCAGCGCGACACAGTCCGATGCCGACAGCCGGCAATTGTCCACCTCGGAAGGTTCGCCGTCGGGCCGCCTGGAAAGCAGCCAGCCCCCTGAAAACTGCACGCCCCAGTTGTGCGCCATCTGCCGCATCGCTTCCAGTTCGTCCACATTTTGCCGGGTGATTGTCGTCTTTAACCCCAGGGGGATGTGTCGTTTGACGAGTGCTTCGATCCCGGCGCAGCAGCGGGCATAACTGCCGGGGACGCCCGTGACCGCCTCGTAGGTGGCGGTAGTTGCGCCGTAGAGCGTAATCTCGGTGCGGTTGGGCGGGGCTTGGGCCAGGCGCTCCGCCACTGCGTCGTTGATGAGCGTGCCGTTGGTGTAGAGCGCGAGGATCAGCCCCAGGCGGGTGAGCGGTGCGTAAATCTGGAAAAAGTCGGGCGCAAAAAGACCTCGCCCCCAGTAAGGAGCAAGAAGACCATGCCGCTATCCACCGCCTGGCGAGCCAGCGATAGCCACGCCGACGCTGGAAGTTCTTTTTGTCGTATTACGCGATTGCCGGCAGCATGCCGGACGTAGCACATTCGGCAAGACAGGTTGCACCGGCTGGTTAGTTCAAATGAACCGTTGACCGGCTGACGTCGCTCGGCTGCGCGCTTATGCAGTTCCTTCACCAGTGGACCATATTCGGTGGGCAGCGCGGTCATTTTTCTAGCAGTCCCAAGCGGGTGATGTCGTCCAGGAAGGCCTGGACATCGGTGCGGGCGCGTTCGGAGTCCACGTCAAACCGCTCCGCCACGGCGGCCGCCAAGTCGTCCACGGAACGTTCTTCCGCAAGGAGTTCCCACACGCACCGTCCGGTGGCATTCAGGGTCATTATGCCGTTCATATCCATGACTTGTGCACCCAGAGGCACCAACAGGATTTCACCGGCCACATCCTGCATTAAAAAGCTATCTTTTCGTTTCATAGTTCCATGATTTCTCCAGTTGAAGCAGGCAGCAACTCCACATCATCCCCCACCCGGCACTTGCATCACTTATGAATAGTGCATAGCCCTTGCACAGAGCCGTCGAGCTCCGGCCCCCTAACCACCAACGGATATTTCAAGTGCCAAAGGCCAAGGGATCGTCAGTCGTAACCATCGCGTCAACCTATGCCCCTTGGTGAACGCATTGTGCAATAAGGTCAACTCTCAACCTCGAGCCAGAAACACGCTGGGGGCTGAGGAGGTTTACTACACAACAGCAACCTCTCCTCCATTTTCAAGGGGACAAAGGTTGCCTTGGGCGGCTCGTAGGGTTGTCTGGGGGTCGGACACTCTCCATCTTGCTGAACGGCTTCTTTTGCATACATCAGGTTTTTCATGTGTGTTTCCCTTTCAATCGCACAGTAAGGTCAACTAGAACTAGGATCTATTGGGCAATAAACATCCGGTTTAGTACAGAACAGCAACCTCTCCTCCACTTTCAAGGGGACAAAGGTTGCCTTGGGCGGCTCGTAGGGTTGTCTGGGGGTCGGACACTCTCCATCTTGCTGAACGGCTTCTTTTGCATACATCAGGTTTTTCATGTGTGTTTCCCTTTCAATCGCACAGTAACGTCAACTAGCCGCAGGGGGGGAACACGGACTATACGGTTTCCCACACCCCAGCAACCTCTCCTCCACTTTCAAGGGGACAAAGGTTGCCATGGGCGGCTCATAGGGCTGTTTGTGGGACGGCTGCACTACATTTTGCTGGAAGGCTTCTTTTGTATCATCAGGGTTTTTCATGTGTGTTTCTCCATTTTTGATTGAACACTCGACACAACCGATTAACCACATCCATGCGACGTAAGTTAATGGGAACCCTTCCGAAGTGGTTTACATTGGCCAAAAAATGGCCTGATTCCAGAATACACGGTTGCGGTCCTCTTCACGAGGAAAATTGACTTTTGCCGCCGTGTATCAACGCTACCTCCCGAATGGAGCTAATAGAAACCTCAGAAAAGCAATATAATGGGTCCGGAGGAAATGTCAATAACCTAGAATGTAATCAATGCAACTTTTTTTAAAAAACAGCCTGTCGGGGGAGAAAACTGTCGAAGAACTGGCCCAGCAGGGTTAGGGGCGGATTATAGGTGCCGAAATGGTGCGGGTACCCTGCACACGAGCATGTGTCATGTATGGCTACGCCGACAACACGCTCCGTGACCGGCTGACGGTGATCTCCGGCGTGTACACCGCCACATATCATAACCAACTCAGTACAGCCAATGCCACCAGCGCCGCGTTGCCAAAGCAGATTAAATATGCCATTCCGGCCGCCGTGGCGATTGCTCCAAAACAGGTGACTTGTGTGTCGCTAAGAAGGCTGGCGGGCAAAGGCCGGCTGGCGGTACGAGACATTTTGGCATCGGCATGACATTCCAAGCGCTGGTTTAAGGCAATGGCGCCAACGATAACGCCCAATGTGCCCAGCATGGCATGAAGGAGCAATGGCCATTTGGAAGAGTTATCGGCCACCATCCAGCCCGAGGCCAGCATCGCCGCCAAAACCAGAACCACGATCTTCGGCCGGATAAGATGCCAATAGTCGCTCACGGCCGCGGACCTCGGAGCAAATGATACGACCACAGCGTCACACTCAGCGCGGCCACGGATTGCTGTTAATATCAAGCGAAGAAGAAGCCCTAGCGCGCGCTTGAATTATTTTCTGGTCCAGTGTTCAAGCAGGACTCGCATCAAAAAAAGCGGATTGCCTAGCAGATACCTGCGTGCCTTCTTCAGCGGCTGTTGAAAGAGCCGCCAGATCCACTCATGGCCCAGGCCGCGGAGCCATTGCGGGGCGCGGCTTACGTTGCCGGCCCAATAGTCGAACAGTCCGCCAATGGCCATGCACAGGGACACGCAAAGTTTTGATCGATATTGATGTATCCACTGTTCTTGCAGCGGATTGCCCATGCCTACCAAGAGCACGTCGGGCCTGGCCGTATTGATTTGATCAACTATCGCCGCCGATAGCTCTGGTGTTTTCAGGTATCCGTGATGGTAACCGCAGAGCCTCCAGCCGGGAAACGTTTTCCGGGCATATTCAGCAGCGTGGCCGGCGGTTTGCTCATCGCTGCCCAGCATAAAAAAGGAATATCCTCGACCGGCAGTGGATTGAAACAAAAGCGGCGTGAAATCGGTTCCCACAAGGTTGTCCGCGATGCGGACTCCCTGCAACCAGGCTGCCCAGCGCACGCCGGTGCCGTCGCCGAAGACAAAGTCGCCCGCGTTGAGAATCGCGCGATATTCCTGGCGGGCTGCGGCAAGATTCAACGTATGGGCGTTTACAAAGAACACGCTGTGGGCCCGATCGCCGGGATTGCGCAGGGCGTTTTCTAATAATTCCACTGCCCGTTGCATTGCGACATTGAGAATTTTTACGCCGAGGAGGGAAAACTCTTGGTCTTGCAACTGTGTCGCGGGCTGGGACGAGACATCTTGTCGCGTGCTCATGTTTACCTCAGGGGATCAGTGCAAGGGGTTTTATCGCGCTCGGTGCGCACCCATAAACTCTGGGGACGCAGGATAAACGCAAAATAAATCGGCAATTTACGAATAATATAAAGGGGCGCTTTTATCAAAGCCTTAAAGGGAATTTGCCGCCGGCAGTGAACAAACCACGCTCCGCCGAACGCCAATGCCGTGAGCAGTCCCCCGCCGGCCAGAATCGTCGCCGGCCACCAGGATGCACCGCCGGGGATGGCTGCCAGGCTGAACATTATAGCGGCCGACCAGAAGACGGCCAATAAGGAAAGCGGCGGGATGCTCAGATCCCAAGCCAGGCAGAACAGTCGGAAATTTCCTTGCCACAGCGATATTGCCAGCAGTCGGGGCAGTTGAGTGATTATGGTTCGCAGATGTCCGTGTTCCCAGCGCCTGCGCTGGCTGACAAACGCCCGCGCTTGTGGCGGCAACGCGCTGGTTACACGCGCTTCGGGACAAAACAGCGGCCAATGTCCTGCCAGGGCCAGATCAATACCCCACTGCATATCTTCAACCAGATTATTGCCGGCTAACTGTAGGCTCTCCATGAGCGACCAGGGCAGGGCCATGCCCGTGCCCATCAAGCGGCAGGGCAGCCCGACTTTTAATAATCCCAAGGGTCGGATGAGATTGGTGAAGCGGTTGGCCAATGTCGCCAAGACTTGCAGTGAATCCCGGGCGGGTAGCAGGTCGGTAAGGTTCAGGGCCTGTACCTGCCGGCCGGTTTGATGCGCCTGTTGAGCAAGTATTTTTATGGTATGCGCGGAGACCAGGCAATCGGCATCGAGGATAATGATTACCTCGGGCGGGTTCTGGCGCAGATACTGGACGGCAAAATCCAAGGCGTATCCTTTGCCTCGCCGCGCGGGATCATTTCGATTGATGACTTCCACGCCCGCGGCCCGGGCGATTTCGGCTGTTTGATCGTCGCAATTATCGGCAACTACTACGACGCGGTCGTTTCCGTCCAAAGTGGGAAGAAGAACTTGGAGGGTCTGCTGAAGACCAAGCTGTTCGTTATGGGCAGGGATTAAAACCGCCGTGCGCGGATGGCGGGTTGATGTAGTAAGTGGTTGTCGGCGCCGGGGCAATATCGCCAAAAAACATTCCAGCGCAAAGGCCGCCAGGGGAGCGAAAATCGCCAGGCTAATCACAATCAGGAGGATATTGATCGCAACAATCATGTTTTGCCCGTGAAAACTATTGGAATTTTGTCGCTTCTATCATTCTGCGGATGAAACGCCCGGGGACCAACAACGGTTGGCGCAGCGGCGTATTCCGAAGCCAATGATATGCCCGATGCCAATGACGCCGTAACAAGTGCGATCTCGGGCGGGCATCTACTGAACCTTCGGCCACTGGAATGGCGCCGGACATGATGTGCGTTTTGTATTCTTCCGGGCCTTTGCCCAGGTCGATGCGGCGGACGCCCCAGTCTTGCACGGCCTTGGCTAACTCGATCCAGAAAATTAATCCCGGCGAATACTGAGCGAATTGGACGGCATAAGTCGAAAACCAGGCGTGCAGGACGTGATGCGATTTTATGCTCAACAAAAAAGCGGCCAATATATCGTCGAAATATAGTACGGAAAAAACGCCCGAAAAGGCCGCCTCGTTATAAGTCAAAACTTGCCGCAATAATGCCACCGTCCAGGGAAACGACAGTACGTCGGTGACTCCCATATCCTGATATTGTTTGCGCTTCCACTCGATCATGGTGGAAAACAAATGCTGATCAACTGTGTGGATCTCCACGCGAACTTTGCCCACTTCGCTTTCCGTCTGCCGCAGCTTGCGGGTTATGCGTTTGTAAGAAGATTTATGTTCCGCAAGTCGATTCCTCTCGTATCCCTGCCATCCTTGGGAAAGATCCATATAGGGCGATCCGGCGAGAGTCCAATGATACGGCCGGAAATTATCTTGCCCGGCAATAAGATTATCAAAACGCCAGGCGGAAAGTTTGCAGCACTTGATGAGCTGCCAAGGTTCAAAATGAATACCTTGGCGGCAAACCACTCCGTGAAAATCCGACATCTTTCCGCCTACCGGATGGCCCACGTTTCCCTTGTCGCGCTGGAAGGGAAAGAAGCCGATCGCCTCGTTGCCCTCTTCCAGAATAGCCACCTCCACGTCGTTGCGCACGGCAGCCACGGCTTGGGTAAACTCGGGCCGGAAATAGGGACTATCGAACATGGGATCGGCGCGCTGCAAGCGCGACCAGATCGCCAGCAGATCGGCGTTTAGTTGTGCGGCGGGTAGGGTGTCGATACGCATGGGATTTTTAGTTCGATAAAGACATTTTTTATCTAAGCTCGGGGGTGGCAATCCCCGGGTTCGGATTAATATCATTTGGATAATAAGCAGTAATGATTTCTTGCTTGGAGCGGATTACGGTTTGCAGATCATCCTCGGGCGGCAAACATGCTAATTGAATCATGCAACAGCCGGTCAGCAAGGTGGCAAAATTTTCGCCGACCATGCCCGATTCTAAAAAAGCACTTATTAGCCCGATCAGCAACAATCCCAGCGTCATGGCGCAGCCGAGACGATTGGTATCGCGGTATTTTACGGCAGCGCTAACAATGCCAATTATCACAATGAGCAGCAAACACGATGCGCCCACCAGTCCCGTGCTCAAAACGGCATCCAGGTAACCGGAGTGGGCCTCGCGAAATCGCCATTGCAAGGTAGTAGAGAGGTCTTCGATGTGCGCGGGCGTCCAGAACGTTTCATACCCATAACCGGCAAGCGGCCTTTGACCGATGTAATGCATCAATTCCGACCAGATGGGCAGGCGTCCAGTTAAGGATTGTATTTCTTCTTGCCGTCCGAGCATCACGGTGTCGGCCAACAGATCTTTGCTGTTGATGTCCACAAGCGAACAGATCAACAACGCCATACAGACGGTGAATAATAGGCCCACAATGATCAGAGCCTTTTTTGACGCGCTGGTTCGCACGAACCAGAGCACGGTAATCGCCGGCAAAAAACCGGCCAACGCGGTTCGCGACTTAGTAAGCAAGAGAAAAACAAAAGCCGCGGCGAAAAGCGCCGTCAGCCAATTGCGTTGGACTTTCGACGGGCTTGTTCGTGCCAGAAGAAACGCCGCCAGACAAAGGATCGAGATGTGCAAGCCCTGGGCATTGGGATGCAGCGTGCCGCTAAAGCGATACTCGCCGGCCCAAGGCCGGAAGGTTCCTAGCGCCAACTCGGCGGCCACGCCCATGACCAGATAAACGGACGTGATAACTAGCGCTGCAACGGCCAGATTACGCTCTGAGAGCTGTCGCGCGATGCCCAATGCGCCGAGAAAGCAAAAACACAATACCGCCACGTGACGGGTGGTTAACCATGGCTCGATCGACCAAGTGATGCTCAATGCCGCCCAGGCCACGTAAAAAAACATCAACGCGGCCAGCGGACCGCCGAGTTGCAGTTTTCGCCCTTCCTTTTGCCAGAGGAAATAAACGCCTAAAAGTCCAAGCAAGGACAGGGCCGCCCCTTTAACGACGTTCCCGCCAGCGGCCTTGATTTCATCGGTATCGCTCCAGGGAGCGAATTGCTCGAAACGCGAGACGCTCAGGTCGTGAAATACGAAGAAAAACACGCCGCCAAGGACCAGGATCACGAGCCACAGAAGTCGCGTTTCCCCGGCGTGGGGCGTGGAATTCAAGTTGCATGTGAAATTTGTCATCTTTATGTCCTCATTCAGCGGCTTCCGCCGGACAAGCGGCGGAATTCATCGTCGACCAAAGGGCGATCCAGCGGAGCATCGCCCCTGCGCCTCGGCCAACGGCAATCGCAATGGCGATTCCCATTGCTCCCAAGGGGAAAACCAGCCACAACGCCGTACCGAGGGAAACAATCGATTGCGCGATATCGGCCGGGAAATTGGCGGCGGGACGATCGATGGCCCAGAGACCGTTGTTGGCCGCCAATCCCAGCGCATCCAGGAGCAGCGCTATTGATAAAACCGCGATGATTGGACCGGCGTCATGATATTTTGCGCCATATACGAGCAAGGCCAGATAGTTGCCGGCTACAATCGCGAGCAAACAAAAAGACCCTAGTGAGGCGGTAAAGAGGATCGTTGTCTTGCGTAACACGCGGCTGAGGCCTTGGCTGCCCTCGCGGGCGAAGGCTTGTGCCGCTTTCGGCGTGAGGAAATTACACATCCCGAGCACAAAAGGATTGGCTAATCCCACCAGCGTATTGCTGGCCGCGAACATTCCGGTATCGGCTTCGTTATGCGCCAGAGTGAGCAACCAGGGCAGAATGTAGAAATAAAGGCCTATCAATTGGCTAATGAAGGCCCATTTGCCGAACTGCCAGTTTTCCCGCCAGTCGGCAACAAACCGTTCCGCTTGAAAATGAATATGTTGATGATTGGTTAATCGCCAAATAAGTAAAGATAACACACAGGCGCCCCCCATTACCGCGTAAACCGCCGATACCGTAAGCAGGTGGAAATAACCTAAAAGCAACAAACTCGCCAACTGGACAGACGCCACGCTCACGTCCAGGACAATGGCGGCGCCGAGTTCCAGATGAGCGAACATAAATCGTCTGATGAATTCGCGCATGAGAATGAAGGGGATGGTGACGATTAGCACCCAGCCCACCGCTCGCATGGCCTGCGGACCAACGCCCCAGGAAAGCACGACCGTCATAGCCCAGATAGCGGACATCGCCGCCAAAGATGTAATCAGTTGATGAACGAGCGTACTGCCCGCGTAAGAAGCCAGCGAGTGCCCTTCCCGTCGGCAGCAATACATCGTATAGGGAACGGAAATCAAGCTCCCCTGCAGAGCCATGATAAAGAGGACCATGGTCCAGGCAAGATAATAAATGCCCACTTCTTCCTTGGAACAGAGCCGGGCAATAATAAGCATGGTGGCGAAATTGGCGGCGCTGACCACCGCCTGATCGAATATCGACGCCGCGCCCGAACGCAGCGAGCGTCCCATAAACGCGGACCATGCCGACACCTGGCCCTCGGCCATGGACGGCAAGGTCTCGTAAGGTTCGCAATGCTCGATAATCGTGGCGGGGATGGTTTTCATGTTAAGAATAAGCCGTCCGTGATAACTCAGTTTTTTTAGATCGCAATGGCCTGCATCCGCGACATAAATCGCGGATCACGCTATACCAGCCGCTCAGTTTGGCGGCAAGCGTGGCCGCTGTGTCGTATTGTTCGGCGGGAAAGCGGCCCCAGAATAATGGATCCGCACCGGGCTTGACCAATTCGCGCTCCGTAGTCAAAGCGCAGATTTAATCCCGCAGATTTCGTTACCGCGGCCAACTCCGGCGCCGCGTAACCATAGGGATATGCAAACATTGCCTCCTTGACGCCGAACCACTGGTTAAGGGCTTCGATTGAAGTAATCATGTCGCAGCGGAACGCCTCAGGCCGGCCGCGGAAATCTTCGTGCAAATGAGTATGCGCGCCAGATCGACAAGTCCGTCCGATAATAGTTCCTGACACTGTTTTTTGGTCAGGGGACGCCACGAGGACGCGGGCACGCAACGCGAACCGGCGGCCGGCCAATCACCGGAAGGCATGGGCGTATCGGCGTCCAACAAGCCCGTGATTACAAATACCGTTGCCGGTATTTGTAATTCCTTTAAAATCGGCCAGGCATTGCTATAAAAGCATTCGTAACCATCGTCGAAGGTTAAAACAAATGTATTCCGCGGTATGGGCAAACCTTGGTGATGATATTCAATCGCTTTCCGCAGCGGCCAAGGCGTAAATCCCTTGGCAAGCAGGCCGCTCATCTGGTCGTGAAACCTCTCGGGCGTGACGTTCCAGGTGGGCGGGGGAAATCCCGGCGTGTGCGGGGCAATGTGATGATACATTAAAATGCCAAACGCCCCAGGATATCTATTGTCAAAAAGAAGATGCAATGGCACGGCGGCGGTTTCAGCCAAGCGCTGCGATGCCGCGCGGAGCCAAAAAGGTTTGATTATGCCGTTTGATCCCCGGCAATGCGGCTCTTTCAGTGCAGGACTTTCAACTTTGTCGAGGATCTGATTTTGCTTCTTCTCGCTATAAACCTCCAGCACTTGCCGATACACGGCGGCCATCTTCTCGCCATGGCGCGACCAGAGAAATTCCTTGGCGCGCTCCACGGCGCCGCGGCTGAGCCGCTCGCGCTGGGCGGGATCACGCGCCAGCCGAACAATGGCCTCGCGCAATCCGGCGATGGTTTCTCGTGGTCCGGTTACGGGTATTTTTATGCCGCAATCCTCCGTAACTACATCGCGGGCCCCTTGATGATCCAGGCAAATCACCGGCAGGCCGGCTCCCAGGGCCTCGACCATGACCGCGCCGGTCGTATCGCGCAGACTGGTGAATACGAACACGTCGGCCCAGGCGTATTGTTGCATGGCTTGCTCGTGTGCCAGCCATCCCAGCCATTGGATGCGATGATCAATGCCTCGCCGCCGCGCCAAGCGCCGCCAGACGTTAAGATACTTGCCTTCTCCCAAAACGCGCAAACAGTAAGGCACATCGTCGGGAACCTGGGCCAAGGCCTCGATGAGCAAAGGCAAGGCCTTGCGAATTTGCATCACCCCAGACCATAAAATGTGCAGTGGCTCCTGATCCGTGCGCATGTGCCGGGCGCCGTTTGTCATGGGCGATATGCCGGCGTCGGAAATCACTTCGGGACTGACACCGAAAAATCGGGCGAAATCATGCTGTGCGGTGGAAGTCGCCGCCACGATTGCGGCAGCCTTATGTGCAGCGCGATGTACGCGCGGACTTAATCGCAATTGACATTGATTCAGGATGTTCCGTACCAACTCAAAAGCCCCGCCGTACAAACCGGCATGCGCAAGGAATTGCCAGGGATAATTTTGCGTGCCGCCCACAGGCCCCCAAACAAACGGCGCATCCAACTTCCACAGATAACCCGGCTCGCGATATCCGCAAAAGGTAAGCTGGTGCACCAGGTCAAAGCCGATTTTTTTGTGCAATCGCCGCGCGACGCGATATGCCCGGCAATGCCATCGCTTTAACATCGCGTACCAGACAATATCCGCCACTTTACCGAGCGACCATTCCCAGCGGTGCATGGGCACCGGCACAAAATTCAAGCCGGGGATATCGCCGTGAAGCTCCAAGTAGCGGCGGATGTCCGGGCCGAATTCGTGCTCCTCGCAGATTACCCAGGTATCGAAGTGTTTGGCCGCTTCCACAACCCGATTCCAGCCGGCGCCCGACTCCGAACCGCGCACGGGACTGCAAGCGTAAGCTAAAATAAGCAATCGCGGTCGGTGAGAATTAAGTGCGGTGGCCATGGCGTCACCAAGGATCATGCCTTACCTGCTCCCGTTGCCGGCCAATTGTTTGGCCCTTAAACGTCGTAACGCTGCCAAGATAGACATGACCGGTTTTTTTTCCGCTTCCTCCGGCGTGTTGCAGGAGCGGTCAATTCGCTCGCAAACCAGGCACAAGCCCGCCGCGCCGAATAAACCCACGCCCAATCCCAACAATAAATTTAACAGCGGACGAGGGCTCGCCGGGATTGGTTCATAGGTGGCCTTTTGCACGATGTTGATATTCGACATCCGCTCGAATTCCAGCGCCTGATCAATACGGGCTTGCTCCAACGAGGCGGAATACTTGCGATATTCGGCGTCGAACAAATCCACCTCCCGCTGCAACTCGGCCACGCGTAGTTCGTTGTTGTTAAAAGTCTTCAATTCGTCGCGGGCTGCGGCCAGTTGAGAGCTGAGTTCCCGGGTGCGGGCGTCCAGCGAAGCCCAGATCGGCTCTTCGGCGAGCAACTCCAACTGTGTTTGCTGGTAGAGGCGGCCGGGTTCTTTGGTGACTTGGGTTCGCGTGCGTTCTTCGTCGGCAAGGACCTCTTTTGCCCGGTCCATTTGTTCGCGAATCTGCTGCAGCTTGGGATGATCCGGCGTGTATCTCGAGGCCGCTTCTTTCTCCCTTACCTGCAAGGCGTAAAACTGATCGCGCATGCGGTCGGTGCCTTCATTGCCGTATCCCGAAACCTCCTGGGTCATCTGCGTGGCGGGATATTCAGCCAGTTTTTTCCGCAGCATCTGCACTTTGGCCGCGGAAACCGCCCGGGCAGCGTCGGTCTGGAGCAGGTCGTCTTCCAAGCGTCCGATCCGCGCGATGAGCTGCTGCCGTTGATCGCGCGTCGACGCCAAGCCGGTTTGGGTCTTTAAATCGCGGAGCGCCTCTTCTTTTTGCGCCAGTTCGCTGCGCAGTTGCCGGGTTTGTTCGGCAAAGAAATCGTGCGAACCTTGAGGCCGGTTCAAACGCACGTGTTCGTCAAGATAGGCGTCGATCTCCGCCGCCACCACGGCCTGCGCGACTTGGGGCTGCCGCCCACGTAACTGATTTCTATAACGTTTGATCTGCGCGCGGCTCGACTTTTAGATTTATGATAAGCTGCTGCAAGGCGCGTTTGCGCTCGCTCATGATCGGCCAACCAATTGAAGTCTTGATGACATTTATAAAGTTGCCGGCCAAACTGTTGGGCTTGGATTCCGGGGCCTTGGATTTTCCATTATCCGCCGTTGAAAAGCCTGATTCAGTTGAAGCAATAACGACTTCGGGCTTTTGGGAAAATTCCTCGTCTTCAAGAACCGCGGCCGGGCCCAATTTGTCAATCACCTTTTCTAAAAGCACGCGGCTTTGAAGTATCTCCACTACCGAGTTGATCTCGTTTTCTCGAGATTGCGGAATGGCCACGATGGCTTGTTCTCCCAAGGTGGCCGTGGGATCCAAAGTGGCGTTCTCCCGGCCCAAGCGCAGATAAAGCTTTCCTTCGGAATGATATTTTTTCGGTAACAGCACCGTCAGTAAGATTACGGCGGCCATTACAAACGCAAAAAACAAAGTTCCCTTACCTTTGTGCCGGATAATTGCCAGAAGCATGTCGTTCATCGTGATCACCGATAATTCAGAGTTTGATTACTAGAAGAGTTGTGTAAACTTCTGCCTCGATTGCTTAAGCAAATCTTAGGATTACCAGTTTTAATTGAATGTTATCAAACAATAATCTGGATAATATGTACAAAATAGGGTATTTCATCATTATACATAGCCTGATTTTCAAATGCAAATTTAGCAATGACTTATAGCTTTTTTGTCTTAAAACATGGCATCAGATTAAGAGTTCGAGCGATTTTTCTCGATTGGCAAACATTCCTGTAAGTACTTTTTCAACATGAAAATACGACTAGAATTTAAATCCCATCACAAAGTCTTATCTCCCTCTGGGAGAGGGCCATAGTGAAGGCACATCAATCGCAATTTTTCCAAGTCACTTTACGATTCGATGTTATTTGTTTTGGAAGAGGTTTTAATTCTTAAACAGCACCTGAAAGGACGATAGACCATGCGATCCGATAAGGTTAAGTTAGGCGACGCTCGCGCGCCACATCGTAGTTTATTGCGTGCCACCGGCGTAAAAGACGAGGACTTCCGGAAGCCCTTTATTGCCGTTTGCAACAGTCACGTGGACATCATTCCCGGGCACGTGCATCTCGATAAGGTGGGAAACTATATCAAACAATGCGTGCGCGAGGCGGGCGGAGTGCCCTTCATATTTAATACCATCGGCGTTGACGACGGCATTGCCATGGGCCACGAAGGCATGAAATACTCGCTGCCCAGCCGCGAACTGATTGCCGACTCGGTCGAGACCATGCTGATGGCCCATTGCTTCGATGGCGTGATTTGCATTCCCAATTGCGACAAAATTGTGCCTGGCATGTTGATGGGCGTGCTGCGTGTAAATATCCCTGCAATTTTCGTGAGCGGCGGTCCCATGGAAGCCGGGAAAACGCCCGACGGCAAGACTGTCGATCTGATCGACGTCTTTATCGGCGCCGCGGCAAAAAAAGACGGCAAACTTTCGGCCGACGAGTTGCTCCAGCTTGAAAAATTCGGCTGTCCGACCTGCGGGTCTTGTTCGGGCATGTTCACGGCCAACAGCATGAATTGCCTTTGCGAGGCCCTGGGTATGGCCTTGCCCATGAACGGCACGCTTTTGGCCACTAGCGCGGAACGCAAAATACTCTTCCGCCGCGCTGCCCAGCGCATTGTGGAGATGATTCTGGAGTTCGACAAAAAGGGTGAAGGGCACGGCTTGCTGCCCCGGGAGATTTGCACCACTGAATCATTCGACAACGCCATGATCCTGGACATGGCCATGGGCGGAAGCACCAATACGGTGCTGCATGTGCTGGCCATCGCGCGCGAAGCCGGCGTGGAATACAATATCGAGCGAATCAACCAACTCAGCCATCGTACGCCCAATATCTGCAAAGTCGCCCCCAGTAGCAGTTACCATGTCGAAGACTGTCACAATGCCGGCGGCATACACACAATACTGGGCAGCATCAACCGTGGTTGTCCGGGTTTGCTCAATCTCGACCGGCCCACGGTAACCGGCAAAACTTTGGGTGAAAACATCGCCGAATTCGACATTCGGGCCGCCACGGTGAGCGAGGAAACGCTGGAACTGGCCGCGGTCCGTGCCGGCGGCCAGCGCACAAGCGAAGGTATGAACGTCCAACGGACTGTCCGCTCCATCAGGGATCTATCCAAGGATCAACTGGGCTTCGATCCCTACGATTGCATTCGAGAAGTCGAAAATGCCTTCAGTCGAGAAGGCGGACTGATAATTCTCTACGGCAACCTGGCGCCAAACGGCGCGGTCGTGAAGGCGGCCGGTGTGAAGCCCGAGATGCTCAAATTCACCGGCCCGGCGGTCATCTTCGAGGCCGAAACCGAGGCCTACGAAGGAATCGTCAACGGCAAGGTCAAGCCGGGCGACGTGGTGGTGATCCGTTACGAAGGCCCGCGCGGCGGACCAGGCATGCAAGAGATGCTCGCGCCGACCACTGCCATCAAAGGCATGGGCCTGGACGATAAGGTCGCACTGATTACCGACGGCCGGTTCTCCGGCGGCACGGCCGGGGCGTGCATTGGCCATATCAGTCCCGAGGCCGCCGCCGGCGGACCGATCGGACTTCTGCAACCGGGCGACATCGTCGAGATCGACATCCCCAATCACACTCTGAATGTCCGCTTAAGCGGGGCCGAACTAGCCCGCCGTGCCAAGAATTGGAAACCCCGTCCGCCCCGATACACAAAAGGCTGCCTTGGGAAATACGCCTCGATGGCCACCAGCGCGGATACGGGCGCGATTTTGAAGTGGAAGCAGGATTAGAAACCATTAAAAAGGAAGAAATCGCAATTGTATCTCAGAGTGTCCAATGATTATTCCCGATAAAGGACGTTTTCTTCCCCCGGCAGATCCTTTAAGAGAAGTCTTTTCAAAGGAAGTTAAGGAGAGTTGGCGAAAAGCATTGAACGAAGATATTTTATATCGTCTTCAGGTGCTATGTGCCTGTGGTCCATATCCATCGGATCGAACAAATGCGAGTGAACTCCGTTATAGACGTGCTCGGAAGGCTGCATGGGAAACATACCTTTTCACCGCATTTGCTTGTGGCATGTTTGAGTCTGAGCGAGGTCAGGAATTACGAAGCCGACTTGCCAGCACAGATCCTGATGATTTCCGCTCTGCCATGTCGGAATGCGAGGTCTGTTGGTTTCTGGCCGGGCGGATGCGACTTCCACTTGACCCTTCAGCACCGGGACGCAATGGCAAGAAGCTTGATATGGTAATCACTTTGCCAACCGGCGATATCGGTGTAGAAGTCAAAGCACCTTATAGAGAAATGCCGAAAGACAATTTTTGGTGCGGTGACGATTCCGATAAAATCGCACAGGATATGCAATCGGCCAACAAACAATTCGATAAACAATCAGCAAACATATTATTCATTGTGCCAAGTCTTCGCAAACCCATGTTCACCCAACGGCGTGATCTCATTAAAGCTGCCTTCGGACAGAGTAAGTTGACTTGGAGCATTAACATGTCAACAGGCGATACTGGGCCAATCGAAACCAAGTTCTTTCAGGATGGTAGATTCCTGAATACGGAGCGACCAGGTGGAAAATCGCTTAAGCCAGACGGATTTCCCGGTTACCGTCGCATTAGTGCAATTATATGTATTGAAGAGCGATTAGCAGAAAAGTATCCGTTTCCCTCCCCTCTCATTTTTTTGGACGAAAAGTTGCGGGATTCTGTGTGGCCTTATTGGGAGCGTGATCGAGACCTTCATTTTAGTGATGAAAACGAAGCGTGGATAGACCATGATGTATTGATACTTCACAATCCCCACGCCTACCATGCAATATCGAAAGAAATTTGGTTAGAATTCCCTCAACTTGTTCCGGTTGGCGATGTCATGGAATGGACGGACGGAAAGCAAGTTAATGTATGAGGGGGGATTCTACTTTTCAATAAACCCGGAAAAAACCCGGAAAAAGGGGACAACCCGGAAAAAGGGGACATCACTGATATTTGGAGATTGTCCCGACCCAGAATCTACAAAAATATCAGTGATATCTCCTTTATCCAAAAGGTGATTTAAGATACGCGCAGGGTGCCCCTGCTGGCTTGCCCAGCAGTGCAGGGTTGGACAAGCCAACCGTGGCGTCTGCGAGTGGAAAGGTGACTATCCCCGACTGGTATGCACTTTGTTAAAACTGTATATTGGGCGCCATGGCAAAAGAGCCTCATAAGCACCGAGATCGTTATGATGTTTCCGGCAACGTGGAAACTCAATATGTCGATCCGGAACAAACGGTATTCATTAACAAGAGGGGGATCACGGACCTGTCTACCTTGCAACGCGCGGAGGAAGAGGCACTGGCCCAAGCTTATGAGATGCTTCTGACAGAGGTTCGGATGGACACCACTATGACGTGCGAACTATTATGTCATATCCATGGCCGCATCTTTAGCGAGTTGTATGAATGGGCCGGTCGCTGGCGAACGGTGTGGATCAGTAAGCCGGGCATCACTTGGCCGGCTCCGGACTTTTTAGAACAAAATATGAATACTTTCGAGCAAAACGTGTTGGCAAAATATCCCCCTCGTATGCTTCGGGATGACAATGCTTTCTGTACTGCCGTCGGCGAGATACAGGGTGAGTTTCTTGTCATCCACCCCTTCCGCGAAGGAAATGCACGGACAATCAAACTGCTTTGCGATCTACTGGCCGTGCAGTCGGGACGGCCGCTCCTCATCTACGACCAAAGTGAAGAAGGAAAAGATGCATACATAACTGCTACCCAGGCGGCTTTCAAGAGACAGTACGCGCCTATTACGAGCATTATTCAACAGGCACTGAGCCTTGCGCGGACAAAACACTAAGACGCTGGCGAATCTTCTGTCGGGTATCATCCTGAAGAGGAGGTAAACCCTCAATCACACTGTTAATTTCCGTAACTGTAATAATTCGTTCAATTCGTGCCTCGTCATCACGAAGCCACGGAAAAGCATCTTTCAGTGTTGGCCCATTTCCAAAATTTGTCATATACATATTTTATCATATTTTCCATATCATGACCAGCCAGTATTGTTCCCTGGGTACATTGATTTCAGCCACCAATAGGTGCCGGGTACCTATGCCGACTTGCCCGGCAGTGAACGGTTGGACAAGCCGGTAACCGACCGAAGGTTGGTCGTAGCGCCCATCACCAAACCACTATGTTTTTCCGTCGGCCGCCGCGGGCTTGGGCTTTGCAGCTTCGGTTTTGCTCCAGGCGTCGAGTTCGGTATTGAGCATGTTGAGCAATACTTGCAAAAAGGCCACGGCCATGGGGCCCACGAACACGCCGATCAAACCCAGGGCCTTTAGTCCGCCGATTACGCTCAGCAGGCCCAGCAAGGGATGCAATCTGGATCGGCCATGTAAGACCCATGCCTTAATGACGTTGTCGATGGTGGAAACAATCGCCGCCCCGTAAATGGCCAGAATAATCGCCGGCACAGTTCGCTGCTCGAAAAACAGGAGCCACAAGCACACCGAAATCCAGACCGAGGCCGCGCCCAAAAACGGCACCATGGCCAAGATCATGGTCAAGGCCATGAGCAGAAAGACCGAGCCCACGCCAGCCAGATAATATCCGACGCCCGCCAGCAGTCCCTGGACAAACGCCGAGAGGAACAAGGCCACCACTACGGACCGCGTAATGTCGTCGAACTTATCGATCAGTTCCTCTTCATATTTTTCATCGAGCGGCGAAAGTCTCGTCAGCGTATGGATCATGGCCGGTCCGTCGACGAGAAAGAAATATAGCGCGATAATCATCACCACCAGCCCCAGCAGCGTGCGGCCGAAAAATTTAGTGGCCCTAACAACCAGAGGCGTGAACCATTCCTCGGCTTTATTGCGCATGGTGGTGCGCACGTCATCGGCTTTCAATTCCAATCCAATTTGACTTCCGAGCTCAACTACCCGTTGGGCAAACCATTCCTGGATGGCCTCGGGTTCGCGGGTTTCTTTATTGCCGGGAGCCACCTCGTCGGTATTGGATTGTTGCGAGTGGCGAACGCCTTGCACGAAGGTGTCGTAGATGGCGAAACCTTCAAAAGTCGCCTGGGTAAAAATCGCACATATTGGAACCAAGACAATCAGCAGGATCGACAAGGTCGTCAATCCGGCGGCGACGTGGTCGTGTCCCCGGCACTTGACCTTGAACCAGCGATGCAGCGGACCAAAGATAATGACCAACATCAAGGCCAAAAACATGGGCAGCAAGAAGTCGGCCATCACCTGAAAAAACAGGCCGGCAAAGACCAGCAATATGGCCACCAAAACCACAAACGATACAATTCGCGCCACGATTGGTTCTCCTTTACTACACCAGGCCCCGGAAGGGGACAGGCCCATTTTCGCTACGCGAAAATGGGACAGTCCCCCTATTGTAATCCCCGGAGGGAAAGTAATGCAAACCGTCTTGCAGATGTTAAATAGGCCAATCAAAATAGACTCTAGCGGTGTGGCCCATGTAAAATGGCTGTTATGTTGTTTAGGAGTTTGCCGATGAATTCGCCTCCATCGTGGAAAAAATGGCTGACGCCGGCGCTAAAACTGCTGATCCTGGTTTTGGTGGCCTGGTTCATCCGCGACACGCTGCTTAAGGCCTGGGAACAAATCGGCAAACAGACTTGGCACTGGGAGCCGTATTGGCTGCTTTCGGCCGGGGTGATATATCTTCTCGGCCTGCTGCCCGCCGGGTTGTATTGGCATCATGTGTTAAAAGTGCTGGGACAAGATGCGCACTTGGCCCATACGCTGCGGGCGTATTATCTCGGACATCTGGGAAAATATGTGCCTGGCAAGGCGATGGTGGTAATCCTTCGCGTGGGCTTGGTGCGCGGTCGTCGCGTGGATACGGCCGCCGCAGCCATCAGCGTATTTTACGAAACGCTCGCCATGATGGCAGTGGGGGCCTTTCTGGGCGCCGGCGTGTTGGCCGTGCAACTGCGTGAAGAAAGGACGCTTTTTTGGGGGGCGATCGGCTTGATGATTGTCGCCGGTTTGCCCATTGTGCCGCCGATTTTCCGTTGGCTGGCCCGTCAAGTCAGAGTGGGAAAATATGATCTTGCCGAAAGTGCTGATTTATCCCGCCTGGGATATGGAACCCTGCTAGTGGGATTTGTGTGTATGTTTTTTTCCTGGGTATTCATGGCGGCTAGTCTTTGGGCCACGTTTCGGGCAATGGGGATCCAGGAAATTGGTCTGGGGGAATATTGCCCGGAATATGTTGCAGCGGTTTCCCTCTCGATGGTGGCTGGCTTTCTCTCGCTCATACCCGCGGGATGGGGAGTGCGCGATCTGGTTCTGTTGGAACTGCTGGTGCGACTATTCGGCGTCAGCGACGCCACGGCCATCGTGGCCAGTGCCTTGCTCAGACTGATATGGCTGGTGTCGGAATTGGCAATTTCTGGTATCCTATACTTTTTGAAGACCAATAAAGTACAAACAGAAGCATAATAAGTGCGATAATTACGTATAACGCTATTAGTTTTTTTATTCATCATTCTTCACTCTACACTGAATAGCTAAATTCCATGCTTTCCATTGTGATCCCTGTTTACAACGAAGCCGAGAGCCTGGAGACTTTGCACCGGGAATTGGTCGAAGTAGCCGAAGCTCATGGATATGAGTTGGACGTAATTTTTGTCGACGATGGCTCGATTGACCAGTCCTGGGAGGTGATCCGTCGCCTGGCGGCCGGCGACGCCCGGGTGCGCGGCTTGCGGTTCCGCCGCAACTTTGGCAAGGCATCTGCGTTAAGCGCAGGTTTCACTCACGCCCGTGGTGAACTGGTAATGACCCTGGATGCCGATTTGCAGGACGATCCGCGCGAGATCCCCCGCTTTTTGGCGGCCATGCAAATCAACTTGGACGTGGTCAGCGGTTGGAAAAAAGTGCGGCGCGATCCCTGGCACAAAGTTTATCCCTCGCGCATATTCAATGCCTTGGTGAGCGCGCTGACGGGCGTGAAACTGCACGATCATAATTGCGGCATGAAGTGCTATCGCCGCGAAATCTTCGACGAAATCCAACTCTACGGCGAACTGCACCGCTTTGTGCCCGTGTTGGCCTCGGGTCGGGGATATCGCGTCGGCGAAATCGAGATCAACCATCGGCCGCGCAAATTCGGCCGTTCTAAGTACGGATTCAGCCGTTTCTTCAAGGGTTTTTTGGACTTGCTGACCGTGAAATTTCTCACCGGCTTCGGGCAGCGACCGCAACATGTTTTAGGCTCGATTGGATTGGTGTCGTTTGCCGTCGGGGCGCTGATGATGATCTATCTTGCCGGTTATTGGGTTATTTCCCGATTGGGTTTGGGGATAGAAGTAATGCACTTGTCGGGCCGGCCGATCTTGCTTTATTCCATTGCCCTGCTGCTGATGGGCGGACAGCTTATGTCGATCGGCTTTTTGGCCGAATTGTTCATCGCTTATCACAGCCCACACGGTAAAACTTACTCGATCTGTGAACGCGCCGGAACGGAAGAAAAAAAGGATGAAGGTTGAGGGATGAAGGATGAGTAAAAGAATGATACCGCTCGCGGTTTCGCATTAACCACTAACCACTCTCCACTTTAAAAATGGACTCCACCAACGACGATTCTACATTACGGCTTCGACGCAGCATTTACTGCTTGCTGATTTGCCTGAGCGCGGGTGTCATGCTCGGTCGCGTGCTGGCCGTGGATGCCGTGGATCGCACGGGCGTGGAAAAAAACCGCCTCGGTCACATCCCCGGCGAACTGGAGCGAAAACAACAGCAACTCACTGAGAAGGAGCTTGCGGGAAAGGCGTTAAAAAATGAGTTAAGCGCCTTCGAGGCCCAATTGCGTCGCGAAGCCCAACTGCGCCGCCCGTTTCTCAGCGCCAACGATCGCAGCCGCTGGTGCACGGTTCGGGCACTGGTCGAGCCGGACATGAGGATCGCAGGGGCCCCTTATGCCATCGACATAGTAATTCAAGATCCCAATTGGGATACCATCGACATGGTCAAACACGATGGTCATCTGTATTCCAGCAAGCCGCCGCTTTTGGCCACGCTCATGGCCGGCGTATATTGGCCGATCTATCATCTCACGGGAATGTCGCTGGGCACGCATCCGTTTGTGATCGGGCGATTCATGCTTGTGATAATCAACGTTATCCCCCTGGCCATAAGTTTTTTCTTGCTTGCCCGGTTGGTCGATCGCTTTGGCGCCACGGATTGGGGCCGACTGTTCGTGATGGCTGCCGCCGCCTTCGGCACTTTTTTGACTACTTTTGCCGTGGTGATTAATAATCATCTCATCGCGGCGGTCTGCGCCACTGTGACGATGTATGCCGCCGCGAGAATTTGGTACGATGGCCAGTGCTGCAAGCGATATTTTCTCATGGCGGGCTTTTTCGGAGCGCTCATGGGCGCCAGCGAATTGCCGGCAACGGCATTGTTCGCCGCTCTCAGTGTGGCGCTTTTATGGAAGGCGCCACGGCAGACGTTGCTCAGTTATGTGCCGGCTGCCGCCGTGGTCGTGATTGCCTTTTTTGCCACGAATTGGATCGCACATGGCTCGATCAAGGTGCCTTACTTGCATCGCGGCACAACCGACAATTGGTATGATTACACCTATCAGCGCGGCGGCGAGGAAAAGGAAAGTTATTGGCAGGGGCATCAATCCCAGATCGATCAAGGCGAACAGTCACAGGCCGTGTACGCCTTTCATGTATTAGTGGGACATCATGGGATATTTTCCTTGACGCCGATCTGGCTCTTGAGTGCGGCTGGAATGCTTCTGAGCCTCTTTCCCCGACGCGATCGCCGCATGCGCCAGTGGGCGATACTCATCGGCGGCGTATCGCTCGTTTGCATCGCATTCTATTTGCTCCGTCCCTTGAATCATCGCAATTACGGCGGCATGACCAGCGGTTTCCGTTGGATGTTCTGGCTCACGCCGCTGTGGCTGGTGGCAATGCTGCCCATCGTGGATCTGTTTTCCAAATGGCGTTGGACCCGGGCGTTGGCCCTGTTGCTGCTGATAATTTCCGCTCTTTCCGCTAGCTATCCAATCTGGAATCCCTGGACCCATCCCTGGATCATGGATTATTTGAAATATCTGCAAGGAAGATAGGCGAGGAAGAATCCGTTATTCTTCAGCATAACATTACAATCGCAATCTCTTAGTCCTAATGGCGGCTAGAATTAAGAGATGTTATGCTAAAGCATAACCTACAAGACTAACCTCGGAGATTATGCGGTGTCTACAAAGGACAGAGTCGAATCAAAAGTTACATCGTGGAAAACCAGGACTGCTGGTCTCTGCGTTGGGCATCCTGAAGTTAAGGGCATATGGAATCCAGCGGTGTTGACCCGTTATGGCGAGCATACTTTAAGTCTTGAGGCAAAGTATGACCCACCGGGCAGCGCATGGCTCGCACTCATTGTAACCGTTGTCGCTGTTATCATTGCCATAGTATTGAAGGCACCTTCGTATTATACTATCGGATTCATTGGGGGCAGTGGCATCGTAGTTTCGTACGTTGTTATTCTCTTGTGGCGTAAGTGGGAAATAAAGCTCAGTCTAGAGAACGCAAGTGACATTGTTATTGATCAGGAAAGTAGCCGAATTGGCTTTTTCATACCATTCGATCACAAGTCGCGTTGGATTGTCCTTGAATTCACGGAAGATTTCGCAGAGGTGCATGATGCTATCCACGACATAATGGGACCGAAATGCAGAACAGGGAAGATCAGCGGAGGAGATGTGTTTTTTGTAATTGTCGTGTTAATCTATATTTTTATTATCCTTTTTTGCTTCTTCATGATGAAAGCCATATTATCCTAGCGGGTGCCCACACCGACACCTAATGCGTGGATTTATGAAAAACATTTATTTTGCTTTGTGGTTTCTTTTGGCGGCGCGAGCTGGTATTGCGGAGACGGAGCCTGTTCTGGCAGTGCCTGGAGCTGATACACCTTTGCAGTTATCTATTCCTTTGCCGAAAAACATTCATTTAGACGCCGCCGGCCCTTGGCAACTGGTGGAGAAAGATTATCCGGAGAACAAAATTGCCGTGCAGATCGTTCCGGTAATAACGGATGAGGGAACGGCCAGTGAATCGGCGTTCTCGATGATGGCGAACATTCCTTCGCGCAAAGACGGCCCGGCGGTGCGGCAGTTTTATCTTAAGCCTGCGACGC
Organism: Pirellulales bacterium; assembly: GCA_963820545.1. Lineage (GTDB taxonomy): Bacteria > Planctomycetota > Planctomycetia > Pirellulales > Thermoguttaceae > CAWGAJ01. The sequence goes on along the minus strand of CAWGAJ010000001.1, from coordinate 2,716,285 downwards.
GAAATGCCGACGGGAAGCCCGCCTTTAAGTTTCAAGATGTTGACGATAAATCGCTGAAGCTATTCGAGGGCCCGACGCCCGTATTGGTTTACAATCACGGCGAAATCACCAACGATAAGGTGCCGGTAAAAGACAGCCGGCGCACACGGGCGTGCTATGTGCATCCGGTTTGGGGCCTGCAAGGCGAGGTGTTGACAGACGATTTCCCCAAAGATCATTTTCATCATCATGGGATATTCTGGGCGTGGCCGCACGTGGGCATCGGCGAAAATGAGTACGATCTTTGGATGTACCGAGATATCAAGCAGCAGTTTGTGCGTTGGATCTGCCGCCAGTCCGGTCCAGCGGGGGCCGTGTTGGCGGTCGAAAACGGCTGGTTCGTCGAGGGGAAGAAAGTGATGATCGAGCGCTGTTGGCTGCGGACCTTTTCGGCCGACGATGCGAGCCGGTCGCTCGATTTTGAGTTCACGTTCATACCTGTGGATAATCCCATCACGCTGCGCGGGGCGGAAGGCAAGAGTTACGGCGGCTTGACCATGCGGTTTGCCGTGAAAGACGAAAAAGAGTCGGTAATTACGGTTCCCAATGGTTCGGCCCAAGAGGACCTGTCGGAAACGCCGCTTCCCTGGGCCGACATGACTTACCCCTTTACATCGCCCTCTACTCCCAGCGGCGCGGCGTTGTTCATCTCGCCGGAACATCCCGATTATCCGCCGACCTGGCTTACGCGGCATTACGGTCCACTATGCATAGGTTGGCCCGGCGTGCGCGACAAGACATTTGCGCCGGACAACCGATCCGCCTGAATTACCGAATCTGGATTCACAAATCGGCCGTTTCGCTGGCAGAACTTGAAAAAGCCTACGCGGCGTATTGTTTGAAAAATAAGGCGGAGTGGAAGAATTAGTGGGCGGTGGACGGTGGGCAGGGATGCACTGCTGGGCGAGCCAGCAGTGGCACACGACTCTTAAACAGTTTAATCTTAAGCGATTTGCAGCAGGGCGAAGGCGGCGATGATGAGGCAGTGAGAAATTTCGCCGCTGCGGATTAAGGCGGGGATCTGATCCAGGGGTTTCAGTAAAACCTCGATCTGTTCAAAAGTCTCGAGTTGGGCTTCGCCTGCCGGATAGCAGCCTTCGGCAAGAAAACTGTAGCTGCGATTGCCTTGGATGGCCGGGTTGGGACTGACAAAGCCCAAGGGACTTACGCGCAAGGGCTTGTAGCCGGTTTCTTCGCGTAATTCGCGCACGGCCGCGGCCTCGGGCGTTTCGCCCTTGTCGATCACGCCGCCAGGAATTTCCAAACTCAGGGCCTGGGTGCCGTGCCGATATTGCCGAATCAACACTACCTGGCCGTCGTCGGTCAGGGGAATAATGTTTACCCAGTCCGGGCAATCGAGCACGACAAAATCGCGCTCTGCGCCACTGGGCTCGAAGCGGTACAGATCGTGCCGGATGCGAAATATGCGATGGTCGGAAATATCCCGACTGCCAATAAGTTTCCAGGATCGATAAGGCATGATTTATTAGGGAGTAGGGTTAGTGGACGGTGGACAGCGGGCGGTGCGAAACCGCAAGCGGTTATTTTATAATAGTAATCAGTTTACAGCAAACAGTTTACAGTTCTGCGTTCTTGATTCATCCTTCATCCTTTATTTTCGTTGTGCCGCGCACGGTGACCACGGGGATGTTCAATCCATGGCGCACGCCGGAGATGGTTTGGCCGTAGAGCAGGTCGAACAATCCGCGGTGGCCGTGGCCGCCCATTACGACCAGGTCCAGGCCTTTTTCCTGGGCGATGTTGACCAACTCCGTGGATGCGTCGCCGTAACCCAACACGGCATCGACGGCCGGCACGTCTTGCTGCGGCAATTCCGCGCAAGCGATGGACTAGTGTTTTCAGATAGATTTCGTCGTCGCGGCTTTCGGCATCGCCGGTTTGCGGGCCGTACCAGGTTCCACCCACGCCGTCGACGATGTGCATCAAGAGCAGTTCGGCGTGGTGGCTTTTGGCCAGCGAGACGGCCTCGGCCAGCATGTCGGCGTCGGAGGGTTTGGCCTCCAAGGCCACACCGATGCGTTTAAAACGCCGCTCTTGTTTCGCGGCCGCTGTGGCCACTTCCTCGGCCGACACCTCCGCTGCTTCCGATACGGATTTTTCGCGGCGGAAAGTAATCCATGCCAAAAGCGCTGATAATCCCAATGAGATTGGTATGACGACCAAATCGACCAGCCAGCTCCATGGGCCCGCCGCTTCCAGCCAGCCAACAATCTCTTCATAAACCAATTTTCCATTGAGTGAAACAATAATTGCCGTAACCAGCCAGGCCAGGGCTTGCACCCACCAAGGGTTGACAAACGGCCCCATCTTGCGCTTGCTGCTGGTAAAGCGCACCAGAGGCACCACGGCAAACGACAATTGCAGGCTCAAAATTACCTGGCTGAGGATCAGCAGTTGATAAACGCCTTTTTCGCCCACCAGCAGAATTACCGCCACGGCGGGAACGATGGCCATTAAGCGGGTTATCAAGCGCCGCAGCCAAGGCTTGATGCGGAACCGCAAAAATCCCTCCATGGTTATTTGCCCGGCCAGCGTGCCGGTGATGGTGGAACTCTGCCCGGCGCAAAGCAGGGCCAAGGCAAAGGCCACAGGCGCGATTTGGGTGCCAAGGGATTGTTCCAAAAGGGCATGGGCTTGCTGAATCTCGGTTACCTGTATTTGATACTTCCAAAATGTTGCCGCCGCGACAATCAGGATCGCTGCGTTTACAAAAAACGCACCGTTCATGGCAATCGTCGAATCGATAAGGTTGTATTTGCAGGCGTCGGCCACTGCCTGGCGGCTGCGGGTCACATCGCGGCTTTGGACCAGGGCGGAATGGAGATACAAATTGTGCGGCATTACCGTGGCGCCCAAAATGCCGATGGCGATATATAACTCAGCGCCGAAAGGTATCGGGGAATAAAGCCAGCGGCAATGCGGCTGGGCGATGGTTTGCAAAGAAAGATTTCCACGAGAAAACATGCGCCGATAGTGGCCACCAAGACGAGAATAAACGCTTCCAGCTTGCGAATGCCGGCCTTTTGGATAAAGAGCAACAACAGGACGTCGAAGCCCGTGATCAGTACGGCCCACAGCACGGGAATTTGCAGATTCAGGCCCAGGGCTCTACCCAAGGCGTCGGAAAGCAGATTTAGGCCAATAGCCGAGCCGAGCACTTCGGCCAGATCGCAGGCGGCGATGGCGATTTCGCAGAGCAGGAAAAGGACCAAATTGACCAGTTGAGGATAGTCGTCATGACAGGCCTGGGCCAGATCGCGGCCAGTGACTAATCCTAAACGTGCGCTCAGGGTTTGCAACAGCACGGCCATGGCGTTGCTCATCAGGAGCACCCAGATCAGCCGATACCCGAATTGGGAGCCTCCTTGAATGTCAGTGGCCCAGTTGCCGGGATCCATGTAGCCAACGCAAACTAGATAAGCCGGCCCAGAAAAGGCGAACAAACGAAGCCACCACCGGCTCGGGGGGATTTGCACCGAGCGATGCACTTCTTCCAAAGACTGGCTTTTACGCAATCCTTTATGCGTCTTAGCCATCTGATCCGCCTTAGTCCGAATGGATGCTTAAAAACCTAAACGTCAAGGGACTGGCATATTTTAAGCGTTTGGCATCCCTGGGAAAACCCCGTTTGCGTAAGGCAGTCAAGAAGATCGGTTACGGCCGGATGCCTGTTAATTCCTCAAACTTCGCCGCAGCCAACCGAAAGCCAGGGTGCCCAGGCCGCCCGTGGCCAGCAGGACCAGCATTGCCGGCTCGGGCACGGCTGTGAGCGACACGGTTGATATTTCTTGGGTTATTCCCAAAACAATAATTTTAGCACCACTGCCGATGAATATATGATTTTGGCAGATCGACGCGACGCTTAGTTCTGCGCCGCTATCGACTTGCGTGGTTCCGTTGCCGGTTATGTCCGCCACAACATGGTTACCGGCAGTTATCTGAAATACAGCATCGTTGACTATCGAGGAATCAGCGATTTGTCCGGTAGCAGCGAGTGCCAGAATCCCAGCCTCGATGAGCGTGTCGCCTGTATGCGCCGCGGTATTCGATATGACCAATGTGCCAGTGCCGCTTTTGGTAAACGAACCGCTTCCGCTCAGTTGGCCGCTCAGGGTTAGTATACCGGCGCCGGACACAAGAAATGTGGAGTTGCCGGCCAAATTCAAGGCATTTTCGATATACTGGTCGGCGCCCGAGGCACACAAGACACCAGGCACATTGCCCGACAGTTGCAAGGCCTGGCCGCTAAGAATGTGCGTTCCGGCGCCGGCGTCAAACAATATCATGTTCAGATTCAACGGCCCAGCGATATTTTGCAGATAAGGTTGATTAGTCGGTGTCGAGGCGTTGAATTCTATGATCGATCCGGTTGTGGGAGTGCCGTTCGACCAGTTGGCAGCGTCGTTCCATTGAGTGCTTGTCGTACCGGTCCATTTTGTAACCGCAGTGACGCTAACATCGTCAAAATTCACTGCGCTGGCGGAGTATATGTTCGAAAGCGGACCCATATATACGTTCAAGAGCGTCAGTCGGGTGGTAGTATCGGTCGCCATGAAAGTGAAGTTGAAGGATATCCAACTGTCGGCGTCCGTGTAATGCGGGACATTGAGCGTGTTGTCGGAATAGAGAGTGGAATTTTCCTGCGTTCCGAGATACACGCGCCCGGTCTGATGATCGTTCTGATTCGGCCAGCCCACACACCAGAGACTAACGAGGTATGTGGTGCCGATGGTGGTGGCGAAATCCTGGTACTCGCCGCCATCTCCAGCGTTGGCGCCGGGATGCATCACATACGCCCCACTGTGCGGAGTAATAGGCCCTGTGGCGCCGTCCCACGCGCCGTAATTGTTAGTGAGAGCGGTCCAGCCGGAGGGCACAGAGCCGTTGCCCGAGTTCTGCTCAAATCCCCCATTAGTGAATGAACCCGGAGAAATCGGAGGAATCAGTCCCGCCGCGAGCTGAATGAGCGTGGTTTCCGCGGAGTCGTAAGGCGTTCCATCGGGATGCAGCACGTCGTGAAACCAGACGGCCGGCTCCGGCGAACCGGGTTGCGATCCCCAGGGGAATTGGCATTGAGTCTTGCCGTTGACCAAGCCCCAATTGTACCACCCCACATTAGTCTGTTCGAATATCGGCAAATGGGTCGTAAACTTGCTGCCTAGGGTTCTCGCCATCCACTCCGAGCAGATAACCGGGCGGCCCGTGGCTTGCAGGTTTTGGATGGTTGAATATGTGGAACTGACGCCCGCATATCTGTGGAAGGTGACCACATCCGAGAGGGCCACGGCCTGCGAATCGGGAGCACCGCCCCAGGAAGCGACGGTCAAGGGCTGGCTGGGAGCAGCCTCGTGCGCCCAGACAAACGCCTGTTGCATCAAGGGCGTACTGTTCCCGCCTAAGCCCGTGTTTCCCGGTTCATTATAGAGGTCCCACATCAGGACGCGATTGTCGTTTTTGAAGGTGTTAATAATGTCCTGCACGTAATTCTGGAGCAAGGGCCATTTGCTTTGGTCGGTCACCCAACTAGCAGGCTGGCTGGGTGTCCACTGGCTGAGGATAACGCCCGGAATCGGCTCAGGCTGGGGACCATAGTAGGGATCCCGACTGGTAAAATTGCAGTCGTCCAGCAGTGTAAATGTGGTGCTGATGCCGTGCTGGCTGGCGATGCCCAGGTATTGGTCGATGCGCTGTTTCAAGCCGGCCGAGTCGTTTTGCCAAACAACATAAGGCAGGAAAACACGCGTGGAGTTGTATCCGTAGCTCTGCGCCCAACCCAGTTCTTGATTGATGGTTGCCGTATCGAAGGTGGGACCATACCACATTTCGATGGAATTAACGGCCGTTCGTGGAACGTAATTACATCCCCGGATCGAACCGATGTCATTGTACCAGGACAACGCTTGGGCGGCGGTCCACTGGTCGGCATTGGCCGCCGGACTATCCAAGTGACATAGTAGGGAAAATTGGAGTAGTACGGTAAAAAACAGCCTACTTGCGCGGTAATATCTCATACGATTCAGCCTTCTTTGCGCAGACATACCTCAGAGGGGAGGTATACACGACAATACAAGAAACTGCCTCTTATGGTTAAAAGTTGTGTGTCGGGAATATTTCCGAATTAGCTTCGGAAATGTTTGCTTAAGTAAGCAATTCGTTTATTGATTATAATCAATATATCAGAAATTTCAATATATCCGCAGCACAGCCGGAGCAAGGAGGATAATGAGAGTCAGAAAACGAATGTCGCTTGAGACAGCCGGCGGCTAATCCGCCGCAGGCGGACCGGCGGAAATAGGTATCTTCCGGCGGTCGTTGACCGCCGGCTAGTGACATTACTTATCTGAGTCTAAATAACGGCGGTCAGCAAACAGTGGCCGGGCCTTTTATAAGCCCACGCCCAGGAGATTGTCGTTTTCGCTTTCCATTTTGGCCTCGGCGGACAATTTCAAGATGCGTGCGCGAACGGCGTTAAAATCATCGGCGAAATCGCGCCAAAAATCGTTTTCCCGGAATTCGATTGGTTCGACTTCTTCACCGCGAGCCAACGCCTGCATCGAACGTCGCAACCGTAACAATGGACCGACAAAGCGGTTGCTTAATCGAATGACGTCCACAATTACCAAGGGCAGAAGCAAAAATGAGGCAATGGCGGCCGGTCCGTAAAAGAACCACATGTCGCTGAAGTGTGTGTAAAACAAACGTGCCGGGCCGGTAATAATCCGCCAGCAAAGGAGCATCAGGGCGATTGTTATCAGGCAATATACCCAATACATAACTACCCGCACGATCAACGCGCCTTGTATTTTTGAATCAACAAATAAACTCTTGCGCGGTACTGTGTAATTAATGGCCGACATGAGAATGTCTCCGTTGGGGTGATATTTGACCCTAAAGTATCTTCCTTTGGAAGAATAGCCTATTAACGCCCTGGGAGTGGACTGTTTATGAATCTGTCTGCTACCCTAGGGGGCGGTGGATTTGTGGAATTTTCCGCGCGTATCAGAAAATCAGATGAAATGAAAAGCAACGGTACTGTGCTAAATTATGGTCGAATCAGAACAGTTGTCGCGGGACAGCAGCACCACCTCTTATTGTCAACAATTTTGCAGAGTTTATAATTGACTGAAAGACGCCTAATCCTGCCCGAAGGACAGGAACGGGGGACCCAATGAGTCGGGTATTAACCGGTTCCGGGGCGAAGGTCTGAGACCGAGACCGGGGTACTTTCAAGCCCTAGCCCGTCAGCTTACCTCGTCGGCTGGACAAGGTTGGAGCCTTGTCCGATTTGAAAGGGCCTTCGCATCGAGAGCGCGGACGAAGTGCCCGGTACCGGCAGCGCTTGATGTTTTGAAGGTCCCTATGAGCGCTTCTTCAAGTTCGCAGAATTCTTCTTCGAGTAATTCCAGCCTTTTAAGCCGACCTGTCCAAGTTATCGTCGTCAGCAGCGTGATGCTGACGTTCATTTCCTATTGGCGCACCGCGGCGGTAGTGCTTTGCGATCTGGCCAGCACGGCGTATTACATCGGCGGCATCGTGGAAGGATCGATCGGTCCGGCCGCCCCGTGGTTTATCCTGGCCGTGATGCTTTTCAGCTATGCGGTGCGCTCGATCTACATCGAGAGTTGCTCGCTTTTTGTGCGCGGGGGAGTTTACCGGGTGGTCAAGGAAGCGATGGGCGGATTTCTGGCAAAACTTTCGGTTTCCGCCTTGATGTTCGATTACATTCTGACCGGACCGACCAGTGCGGTTTCGGCCGGCCAATACATCATCGGCTTGTTGTTAGAAACTGTGTCGATAATAAATCCAGCATTAAAGTTTACTCCTGATACAGCCGACTTTGTCCGCCGCTGGGGATCGGTAATTATCGCCTGCCTGATTACGCTTTATTTCTTTCGGCAGAACTTGTTGGGGATCCATGAATCCAGCGGCAAAGCCCTGAAAATTGTGGTCGCCACCACCATCATGGCCGTGGTGATGTTGATCTGGTGTGGAATTACCCTCTTGGTGCAAGGTCCGGTGAACAAGGTGCCATTCGGGCCGGACTTTTCGCCCAAGGTGGAATACGAGCTGGTAACCGGCACGGATCGGGTGACCGGTATAGAAAAACAGATGTGGAAAGTCGATTCCCAGACCAATCAACTTGTTCCCCTAATGGAGAAAGACAACCATGGCAATATGGTACCCAAACCAAAGATAAACGAAGCTACCGGCGATCAGGAGGATCCACTAGGTTTTATTTCCCGCTGGTTTCCCGACTTTTCCGCTAAAGTTCGCCAACCGGGAAATTGGTGGAGCGTAATCGGAATGATTGGGCTGTTGATCGCCTTTGGTCACTCCATATTGGCCATGAGCGGCGAAGAAACCCTGGCCCAAGTTTATCGCGAGGTGCAGTCGCCCAAATTGCCGAACTTCAAAAAGGCGGCATTTATTGTGTTTGTTTACAGCCTTATGCTGACGGCAAGTGTATCATTTCTGGCTGTCCTTTTGATTCCGGACGAAGTGCGCATGAAAGATTATTCGGGCAACTTGATCGGCGGCCTGTCGATGTACGTGATCGGGCCGCAACTGCTCAAGTTGTTGTTGAATGGATTTGTGGTGGTAGTTGGTTTTCTGATCCTTTCCGGAGCGGTAAATACGGCGATTATCGGTTCCAACGGCGTGTTGAACCGCGTGGCCGAAGACGGCGTGATGCCCGACTGGTTTCTCAAGCCACACCGTCGTTATGGCACCACCTATCGGCTGCTGTGCCTGATTGTAGGCTTACAATTGGCCACCATCATCTTCAGTCGGGGCAATATATATATTTTGGGAGAAGCTTATGCCTTCGGAGTAGTGTGGAGCTTCGTTTTCAAGGCCTTGGCGATGGTCGTGCTACGTTTTAAGGATCGCAGTCCCCGCGAGTTCAAGGTACCGTTGAATCTTCGCCTCGGCGGCGTGGAACTGCCCATCGGCCTGGGAATCGTGTTTTTGATCCTTTTGGCCACGGCAGTGCTCAATGCCTTGACCAAGGAGGTGGCCACCATTGGCGGTTCGGCTTTTACGGTGGTCTTTCTGAGCATCTTTATGACCTCCGAATATTTTCATGAAAAGCGCCGGGGGAAAGCCGCGCACCTGCATTTGGAACAATTCAACCAGCAGACGTCCGACGAGGTCGCTCCCGCTATCCTGGGGCTGACAAAGCCTTATCGAAAGCTGGTCGCCATTCGCTCGACCCAAAATCTCTTCATGCTGGAAAAAACCCTGGCTGAAACCGATCCCGATACGACCGACGTGGCCGTGATGACTGCTCAAGTGACCACGCGCGGCGACGTTTCCATCGTCGGTCCTGATCTGGATCAATATAACCGCTCACTGATGACCGCGGTCGTCAATCGCGCAGAAACAGCCGGCAAAGAGGTGCATCCCCTCATCATCCGCACCAATAATCCCTTGTATGCTGTGGTGCGTACGGCCAAAGATCTGGGCGCCCAGGAATTGGTCCTCGGCGCCTCGAACGCCTATATGGCCGACGAGCAGATGGAGCAAATCGCCTTTTACTGGATCAATATGCACGGCGGCGATCCTGCACCGCTTACCGTGCGTATCCTCAGCCGCAATCGGGATCTTTATTTCGATCTGGCTGGCGGCAACCGCATCCCCAAGATCGGCGAACGCAAGGCCCGATCGGTGGCCGAACTGCGCGAAGCCGGCATCGGCGTCAGGCACGTGCTCTTGGTGCATTACGGCACGTCGGCCAGCAGCGATCTGTTCGCCGCCGCGCTCACCATGCTCGATCCGCTGGTGGCCTTGACGATCGTTCCCGCGCCGGTCACCGGCGATCATCCCTCCGAGACCGATTGGTTGCAGCAAGACCTGCAACGCGCCGAAAAACTGAAAAGAGAAGTGGAGGTCTCGCCATTGCCCGAGGGCGATCCCAATCAACAAATCATGGCCTTGGCAAAGCAACTAGACTGCGATTTGCTGATCCTCGGAGAAATAGACGAGTCGCTCACTGACTTGCCGCTGGTCTTGGACACCAAGGAGATCATGCGTAATGCCCCCTGCCACGTCTGCCTGGTGACTACGCCGGTGATTCCGCACGAGACAGAGGAATAAACTATCAATAGCATGACGGCCCAAACACTCGCCCGCCATAGTAACATACGATTGCCCTTGGGCGTCTATACCCATGTCGGCATGCACGATCAAAGCACAGCGATTGAAATGTTGCCCGCCGCCCCCACCATGCAACTGCAATTCGACAATCACCCTTGAGAAGGCAACGGTCTGAGGAATCGCCGGAAAGTGCTTCATCCGTGGAATCGTATGCCCCAAGTACTTTCTCTGCGACGGTTTAAATGTAATTGTGATTGATGATATGGCTTTTTAGATTTTTCGGCCTGAACAGGATTCCGAATGAGGTAATGGTAGCGATGTTGCAGAATTCGAATGGTTTTTGACGCATTAACCGCCGTGGTCGGAGAGCCGGGCTGGTCTCTGCGGAAGTATTGTCGATTACCCCTTTTGGCGAACAGCATGGCCTTGTCACTAGCGACTGGCGTGTTATAGAATGAGCCTTTGTCAAGACGATACGCAAAATGAACAGTTGATTAGGCCGCCGATAGGTCGATGTTTGCAGCGGGATCGCTTGCACATCAGGATGGAGTTTGAGAGAACTCGGATTGAATTGTGCGACCGCGAATCTCGTGGACGAGAACCGAACTAACGTGTGTTTGGCTGCCGCACAATGGAGATTGAATTTGAGCAGCGCCTTTGGCATTGCCATCGTGGGGGACATCAAATGGCTCTCGCCGAGAAAACCTCGCAAGTTACTACACCGCTAAGGACGCACATGTTTGCCCAGAAAGTTGCCAGGGCTGTGGGAACCGGACCTTTTGCTCGTCTCTTATGGCTCTATGCAATCGCATGGATTCTCTTGGTCGTCGCCTCTGTTGCTCATGTCTGGTTAAGCCATGCTCAAGGCTACTTCACCCGTGTTGAAAGCTTGATTGAAGTGTTGCTGAAAGATGGCGTGCCCGTTGCGCTCGTTGCTGTAGGCGCATCGCTCGTTCTCTCGACGGCGGGCGTTGATCTTTCATCCGCAGGCGTCGCGACCGCATCGGGGGTTCTATTTGCGGTCTTGACTCAATACGGGCTTCCGGTATGGCTTGCGTCCATTCTTGCGAGCTTTCTTGGAATTGGGACCGGCTCGTTCTTGGGTTTCTGCGCTCGTGAACGGGTCTCCACATTCATCGCAAGTTGGTCTGTGGGGTTATTACTAATACTTTTTTCCGTTTATTATGCATCAAGCGAATTCAACACGTCCGTACGCGGGACCGTTTCCTCAGTTCCACTCGGGGCAGTCGCAATCGACGCGAATTGGACCACGTCAGGGAGTGCGATATACGTTTCACTAAGCTTGTTACTTTTAAGCTTGGCGGTCCTGGTCGTTAGTAACCTACCACGCCAATGTCGCGCTGTGGGCGCGAGTGTCGACATTGCACGCTTTATCGGCATTCGTGTCGAACGCGTGTATCTCTACACCTATATCGTGTCAGGGTCTCTTGCTGCGTTGGCGGGTACTTTGTTTACGAGCGTGAACAACGGCGCACCGACGACCGGCAATATCGGACTTGAGCTTACGGGAATTGCGATCGCAGTCCTAGGCGGTACACTTCTTAGCGGTGGATACCTGTGTATTCCGTCAGTCGTTGCCGCGGCATTTTTCTGGGTGGTGACAAGGGATTTGTTGCAGTTTGTTGAGCTTCCGGTACCGGCCGCGCAACAATCGCGAGTAGCCAACGGCATTTTTGCGGCTGCCATTCTATTGATGCTCCTTTCGGCAAGAAAGAAGCTTCGCCAACTTACTCGAACAGAACTTATCGAGGGTAAAACAAATGGAACGTAATGCGAACATCCTTTGGATTATGTCTATTGGGTTCATTTTCCTTGTGGTCGTCGGGTGCAATCTGGCGGCTACGACTGACGTAAGATCGCGGACCGTACTCGTGCTCGTGAAGACTCTGGATAATCCGTATTTCCAAGAAATGGTAAGAGGATTCCAATCTGGTAAGCAGTCGTCGTCAGAAATTGAAAAACTTATCATTCGTGCCGGCAACAGCGAGGGCGATTCGAGTGGTCAGCGACAGATCCTGGAAGCCTTTTATAACGAGTTGGTACGAGGACGCGAGAAGGCACCTGCGCTCGGTGCGCTGATTCTGACGCCCGCGAGTTCGGGTGATGCACTTGTACAACAGATCAAGAAGTACCGCGATGCCGGAATCCCTGTTGTCATTGTTGACACCCGAATTGCTACAGACTCGCTGCGCCGCGTTGGCACCGACATAACATGCTACGTTGCGTCTAGCAATGAAGAAGGGGGCCGAATGGCTGGTGACTTTCTTCGCTCTAAGATGGCAAATGGTGGTCGGTTGCTACTGATCAACGGCCTCGACGGAATTGAGACGGCTGCCACAAGACGAAAGGGATTTCTAGAGAGCATCAAGGCTGCACCGGGACAATTTACCGTCACAGAGAGAACCTGCGACTGGGAAAACGGACTCGCTCGCACAACTGTCGATGCCATCCTGAGGGCGGGTGATAAGGTGGATGGCATTTTTGCAGCCAACGACCAAATGGCACTTGGTGCGGTTGAGGCAATTCGACAGCGTGGCATTTCAAACGACAAAATTCCAATTGTAGGTTTTGACGCAATCGAGGCCGCGAAGAAGGCTGTAGATGAGGGTACGATGGCCGCAACTATCATGCAGCAGCCCGAAAAAATGGGACAGTGTGCCATAGACATTGTGGCGGCGGTCTTTCGTGGTGATAAGGTTCCGGCTGAGAAGATCATTCCTGTACGTTTGTATAAGAAGTGATCCAATATGAGCTTTGTTCTCGAACGATCAGGTATAGACATTTTGAAGATCGGTCAAGGCACCAAGCCTGTCGTGATATTTCGTGACCAGACCATTCACATTCCAAAGCCCGGCATATACACACTCGAAGGGCCAAACCAGTCAGGCAAGAGCGTGCTGGTTAAGCTGCTGATGGGAGTACTGCCGCCAGGGATCGATAGGACAGCGAGCAAAGGCAGCCTCCGGCTATTCGACAACGACGTGCCGGTGTCGATTCAAAGCGTTCGGGATGCACAGCACCACGGAATGGTTGCAGTGTTCCAAGAGGAGACCTTGATCCCTTCGATGACTATCCAGGAACAATTAGTGATGCGCCACGCGCAGCCAGGGGTCCAGTATTGGCTGAGGTTCGGGTGGAACTATATAGTCAACTTGTTCATGTCATGGGTCGATAAGGCCTCCTCTCAGCTTGCCGATTTTGGTAGAAGACTTGTTTCTGCGGAAGACATATCGCTTAAGAAGAGAGTGCTTGAGAAAGCAAAACTATTACTAGATATGTTTGATAGTGGGGACATCCTTAACAAATTGCCAATGGAGCTCTCTGCGGGAAAGAAAGCGATCGCGCGAATTGTTTCGGTGCTAATGGTCCCAGGCATCCGCCTACTGTTTCTCGACGAGTCACTCGTGAATATCGATCGAGAAACGCGCCCGCGCGTCATGCAGCAACTGAAACGATGGCAAATGGAAGGCGATTCAATGGGGCGAACGATAGTTGCCATTTCGCATGATCATGATGAGTTGATTGACTGGCAGCCTATTGGCCGTTTTTCGATCGTCGATGGGCAAATCAATGAATTGCCAATGCATGGTTACGCGAGCCTGCATCGATCTCTTCCGAGAAGAATCGAATCGATACCGGTATTTTTGGCGCCAGTGCCAACCGGTGCGATTCCCGAATACGCCGGCCAGCCCCTAATTATAACATCCAAGAGCATACAGGGAAACTATCCGGCTGTTGTACGAGACATTGGTGACACATTATACGAGGTGTCGCGCCGACCCTCCCAAACCATCCTGGTCGACGATTCTGGTGCGGCAAAGACGCTTGAGGAATTGATGAGGTTGGTCGATGAGATCTTGACCAAGGGACGACACGCAAATCGCCCCGGGGCAGTCGCGGTAATTGGCGGCGGCTCGGTGCTAAATATGGCTTGTTTTGCGGCCAGCATCGTGTTTCGAGGAAGGGCGCCCCTTATCGTGGTCCCGTCCAACTTTACTGCATTGGCGGACGTTGTTATCGGTAGCAAGACTTCAATCAACTATATTACACGAAACGGGCAAATAAACTTCAAGAACGCACTGGGTACGTACTATGATCCAGCAGCCGTGGTCCTTGACAGCAGGCTGTACGAGAAACTGCCACTACAGGAGCGACGATTCGGAATGACAGAGTGCCTAAAGCATGGGTTGCTTCAGGACAGAACTCTTTTCGGCAGAATTGCGGCGCAAATGAAGAGTGACGCCCCAGAGATCCTAGAATGCAGTGATATCGCATACAAGGTTCTCCAACTGAAGAGCCGAATTTTGGCTCGGTTTCCGTGGGAGACAGGTGGTGGCCGTGTCCTGAGATTCGGCCATGTTCATGCCCACGCGATGGAACGAGTCTCAGGGTTTAGTATCCCTCATGCGAGCAGTGTTCTATGGGGAATGTTGGTGGAACTGAAGTTATGTTCGCCAGCGAGCGACGCCGCTTACAAGGAGTTGCTCGCGGTGGTAAAGTCCAGAATTGATTTTGGGCAGTTGCTGTGGAAATCGATCGATCCAAAGGATATCGTACGTGAGGGACAATTCGACCCGAACACGTCAGGCAGCCCTTATTACGCCATCACCGTTCCTGAGGTAGGGCATTACACAGAGCAGGTTCCGGATATGCTTATTGAGGAACCTAAGACGCCGGAGCAACTGCTTGCGGCGATGCTCGCCACCAATCATGACATCTTCGATCACTCATGACACTGATTGTCAGCCGCCAATATTTCCGCGCGGTGGCCAATACCTATTTCTCCTTGGCGGTCTTCGTGTGGGCGCTGACGGCGGCTTGTTGATCGTCCGTCCTGGCAAAACGAAACCCAGTGAAGAAGATTCCGTGACTCGGTCGCATCAAGTCATCCCTTTGCTTGGAATCACGAGAATCCACCATTTTTCAACATTCAAACCGGCCTCAGCGGAGACCCAGGAAAGATGCCCATATTGATGCTATCTGTTCGTCCATAACCGTACAATATCACCATGTTTTGGTACTCACCACGGTGCTTTATTTTTTGGCCGAGGTGCAATCTATGGTGCTCACTTAGATAGTGGTTAGTGGATAGCATTCCCCTTCAGCCTCAGGTCTACAGCCTAAAGCCTCCAGCCTATAGCCTACAAAAGCACGCCCGGAGGGATTCGAACCCCCAACCCTCGGTTCCGAAGACCGATGCGCTATCCAGTTGCGCCACGGGCGCATAACAAAAAAACCTTAAGTGTTAAAGGAAAACTCCGGAAATTCCGGGTACTTAATTCCGCTACTGTTTTTACCGGGAGGCCCTGGCACCCATTGCTATTGCTTCACTTCAAGGAGATCGTTCGGGCCAACGGTTGAAGCACGTGTTCGATTACGTGATTTTCCAGCATCTCGCGGCAGACTTGGGAGAGCCGGTCGAGGGTTTTCACAAAGGTCGAGTCGGGCGAAAGACTGCCGTACTGCCGGGCGGTTACATAGACGCTGATTTGTTCCTCGGGGTACTCGCCGATCCGCACTTGATAGGCGTTGGTGCGCGTTTCCACGCTCAACCGGCATTGCAAGCGGCATTCATCGTCCAAGGCCACGGTGAGCGAGGGTTCGTAATTGATGACCGTTGCCCCGGGCGCATCGAGCAGCCGTTCCATGCCTGGGCCGACGCCTAAGGCCTCGGCCACAAGCTGATTTTGGTTGCCGCGGTAAGTAAAATCAAAGCCGTAGAGTAAATCCAGGGCTTCGCAATCCAAGGGACTTACGGAAAGCGTATAAGGCGCCAATTCCAAAATCAGTTTATGTTGTTGCATGGCGTCCTCGATCTCCTCGGGATTGACCTGGCCGGAGCAAACCCGGCGCGGCTCGATCGTGCACCAGCGATAACTCCCCCGTTCTTTATCTTCTTCGAGCACGAAATCTCCCCGCTCGCGGCTGTAGAAATTCCGCATGGTGGGATATGTTTTTTGCACGCGCTCGAAAAAATGCAGCACCGTCTCGCGATTGGCGGGCAGTTCCATCTCCGTGCCGAGATTCATATTTACGTAAAAATCGTCGCACAACGAATTATAGCGATTCATCCTCTTTTAACCTCGAAATACCCGACCCGGTAAAATCCGCCTTTCATCCCCCGTTTCGCATCCTAAGAAAACAACCGACACAAATAATAAGCCCGGTAAAAAAACAAGTTGACAAGACATTCGCCGGAATTATAACATCTTTACTTATTAATTATGTGCCCTAGCATGAAAATAGTATAGAGATGCCGTCTGCCCGTTGTCAAAGGTTCAGACCTGCTTGGCGATTTAGAGCCTATCCTTAAAGTCCCCTCTCCGGGCACCACGCAGTGGTCGGGAGAGGGCCAGGGTGAGGGCAATTAAGCAACTGTAATTATTCTGGAACTAGTTTTAGGATAGGCTCTTAATGTATTTCACTTCAGAATGTTGTTCGTGAAATGAAAAAAGACTCTCAATCATCTTGGCTGGCGGTTTTTCCAAGCTCTTTAGGGTGGATAGCCTTGTTGGGGGGGGACAAACTGATCAAGGAGCTTACCTTCGGTCATGCCACTGGTCGGGCCGCAAAAAAGGCCTTAACTCCTGCCTTTCCGGCCCGTGCTCGACCACTAGGGAATAAAACGCCATTGATGCGACGGCTTCAGGCTTATGCACAAGGCGCTCGAGACGATTTTCGCGATATCCAAGTCGATCTAGTGAAGTTGAGCGACTTCCAACGCCGCGTGTTGAACTTGTGCCGCAAGATTCCCATGGGGAAAACACTCACCTATGGACAATTGGCCGCACTGGCCGGTTCTCCCCGGGCCGCCCGGGCCGTGGGCAATTGTCTGGCCATAAACAAGATTCCCCTCATTATCCCCTGCCATCGGGTGGTGGCCGCCAACGGTCTTCTCGGATCCTACTCTGCTCTTGGCGGCATACGCATAAAAAAGCGCCTGTTGCAGCTCGAAAATCCCTCGAGAAAGTAAAGTTTCTGCGGCCAAGAATTGGCCTAGAATTGATTGGGGTTTTTCGGCAAAATACCGCCCTTAATTCCACGGCCATGCACCCGAATTCACCAGACTTCACCGGCGAAACAAGTTTTCATAACCTGGAAAATCAGCAGATGTTCACGGCTGAGACGTCACCGCTGGAACCGGAATCTTTAGATGTAGAACGCTGCCAAGATGGCGCGGTCTTGGTCCGAGTGCATTCATGCAATCAAAATGGGCGCTGCTTGCCCGATGCCGTCTTTACTTTTCGCTCGGGCGATCCCCAATACAGCTTTTGGGAAGAAAAACTTCGTAAGCGCAACGCCAAGCAAGAATGATTTTATTGCCTGACGATCTTGGTCAACTTTTTATTTGGGGCCGGCAGCGCGGCGGAGCCAGATTTCGCGCCATAAATGCAAGCAGTTGCGGGGACATGAACGGCACATCCGGCCGTGGCAGGTTAGTTCTTCGAGTTTTACCGTATTAGCGACAGAACGCATTTCGCCGGACCATTCCAGAATGATCTTTTCCACCCGGCCTGCCACGCGATATCGTTTGCCGCAAAAAGCAGCCTGGTCCGGGACAAAACCCAAGCCGCGGTTTTTGCCGTTGGCGTCCAGTGTGGCCTCGATTTCCTTCATGCTTTTTACTTCCACCCACTCGCCGGATTGAAGGTTAAGAGATTCAGTCGGCGTGGGCTGGGGTAGGAGGCCTTCTATGATGTTATTCTGACTGCGGAAAAAACGCACAAATTTACCCTTAGCTCGTCCCAGGAGCAACAAAATCAATTCCTGGGCTGTGGTTTCTCCCGTCATGATTTCATCAATGTATTGACGGATGTCCCACCAGGGCAGTCTCTTTGTGGCGTGGACCAACTCAGTGGCTTGACAAGTAAAACGATCCCCTTTGCGCGTGGAAAAAAAGGACATGTCCAATTTGCCAGAATGGCCCGCAGGGTGCTCCGCACAAATTGTCTCCGTCCCCTTTTTCCCTTCGGACGGATCGGCGGCTTTAAGCCAGGCTTCTTTCCAAAACAATTGGCAGCCCATTTGGCAACCGTCGTGTGCCGTGCCGTCGCAGCGTAACTCGTCCAGAAAAACCGTTTCTTTCAAGCCAGCGACGTAACAATAACGATCGAGGAAGATTTTATCGGCCCGGGCGCAATGCGGAATTTTCGCCCGCAATATTTGACCATCTCCGGCATAAATGGCAAACCAGCGAGCTTTCCTTCGACATCGAGCGTGGCTTGGATTTCCTCCAGGCTGTGCACTTGGACCCACTCGCCGCGGCGGAAGCCGCGCGGCCGACTATTACCAGTCAAATTGGCTTGTGCTGAACTGCTCATCATTATCAAAGATAGCTTTTTCGGCCGGAAAAAACCGAGGCCAGCCGGAAAGAAATATCATTTCCCGATCGCGCTGATTTGAGGGGAAAAAACGAATTGGCCATGCGAAAAATGACCTTCCGGGGGGATTAAAATGCCAGCACGAGTTTGGGGAAATAATGCCAAGGGCGTTCAGATCACTTCAAAAACATACTTCAGCGAAAACCATACGCCCACCAGCACGAAGATCCAGCCGGTGATAATCCGGGCCCACCACTCGATCTTCGATAGCACATGGTAGGCCTTGCCTACAGACTGGGCACTCACGGCAAGAAGTACGGCAAAGATCATCACCGGCAGCGCGGTGCCAATTCCGTAGATTACCGGCAGCGCGACACTGGAATTGACCTTTAGCGAAAGCGGAATCAGGCTGCCGAAATACAATGCCGCCGAGACCGGACAGAACGACAGGGCGAACACCACGCCCAGTAAAAGTGCGCCCCAAATACCTATGGCATCCACCCATTTTTGCAATCTATCGCCCATACCCCCGCCGCTCATACTAAATTGAATAAGTCCCAGCAAGAACATGCCGACAATGATCAGAATCGGCCCTAACACCAGATGCATGTACTTTTGCAGGAACAAAGAGACTTGCGGTATGGAGAGCACGCTGGCCACAAGCACGACCGCCAGGCCGAGGTAGGCAATCGTGCGGCCGACTGTGTAAAGCAGACCGGTGAGAAACACCTGGCGCGAGTTGCCGATGCGCCGGGCAATGTAGGAAATGGCCGCGATGTTGGTTGCCAGCGGGCAGGGGCTGATGGAGGTGAGGATTCCCAGCCAGAACGCCGATCCGGCGCCGATAAGAAACTCGGTCATGATTTCACCTTGCTTTAACTAATCCAATCCTTGCGTTGATAAACGGGCTGCCGTTTTCTTGTCGTTTAGGAAAGACTGTATTTCGCCTTGCACGTACTTGAAGAATTCGTCCTTCCTGCCGATTAAACTCCACACCTTTGGCGCCGGTTTCCAAGTAGTCACCTCGCTGTTCTGCACATCGATGATCACCAGCGTGGGACCGGCGATTTTGTAGGCTTGAGTGAGATTTTGGTTCCTTGCGTCTTGGAAATCCACCATCATCATCTTTACGCTGCCTTCTTTTACCTGGGGAGCGAATCCAGTTTGCACAGCTTCTTCGATATAAGCGCTGATTTTCCTACAGGTCGGGCAACGTACGGTGCGGTGGAAATAACAGGCAATCACCTGATGCCCGGGGACCGCAACCGACTCTTCCGCGGCTATTGCTTGATGAGATTGCTGCAAGGCAATGCAAGCCAGCGCCGCCAGCACAACACAGGCCGACAAGAATGATACTTTGACAAAGAAACTTACAGTCATGGCAAAACTCCTTTCTATTGAATGAAATCGTTAATACTTTTTTGCACAAATTCTACAAAGGTCTTTTTATCGCCGACGTGTTCCCAAACCTCGGGCAGTCCTTTCCATTTCATCTGCTTTCCGTCCTTGAACATTACGAGCACCACGTTTGGGGCGACAACTTCGTAATCCGTGGCATAATGTTCGTTGCCTGGCGCCTCATAGTTGATTACCTGCCATTGGATTTGTTGGCTTTTCAATTGTTCCGCGAAGCCGCTCTCCACCGCTTCGTGGGCGTACGTCTCGATGGCGCGGCACGTGGGACATCGCGTGTTGCCGTGAAGATAGAAAATCATCACGCCGTCTTGCAGGGCCAAAGTCATATTCCGGCCTTCCGTATCCGCCGCGGATTGCGGCCTTTGGCGCAGGCCCTTCAGCATGAGTACAACAATGCTAGCCGCCACGAACACAAATAGCGAAATGGTGAAAACATTCTTTAAACTCATTATGAAATCTCCGTTCTTTCCGGGTAACGCGGAGGGTTATTTTCCCGGCACATCCGACTTCGGTCGGCGTTGACAATACTCCTGGTAAGCCGCCGCCAAGGCATGGCGATACAGATTCTCCTCGGCAGGCTCGATGGCGTGGTAGATGCGGACGGTTTCCAGCACCTGATCGGCAGAGCCGTTGTCTGGCTCCAGACCCTGCTTGTGCAGGTGCTCAAAAATCAAGGGCAGACCGTTTACAACGACTGTCTTTCCTTTAATCTGCAAGTTCCCTTCGGGCGTCGGACTTACGCAAGAGCACGCGTAGGAGGCGGCGCCAGTGCCCTCAACCGGTTTGGATTCCGTGGTCGAGGCCAGCAAGGCGTCCACCGCTGCCGCAATCCTCTCGGCGACAATCCAGACCGCCTTCTCGTCGATCTTGCCGGAGTCCCGGATCGAACGATGGCAGCCAGCCATGTCGTTTAAAATGTCCGTCACCACGAAGGAAGCCGCCACTTGACCGCTATAGGTCTCCGTCCCGCGCTTGCGCAAAGCTTCTCACAACCGTCTACAGTAATCGTGGGATGTTGCTGTGCAAAGCGGCGCTCCATCTCTTCGCCGGCCAGGAACAAGGGCAGGCATAACGTCACCGTAGACTGAGGGCGTAAAAGTTCCAGCACGCGGCGTGTTGCCATCCGGGAAACGGTTCCGGCCGGGATTTCCTCGCCGCTACAGGAGATGATGCCGATCTTGTTTATCTCAGCCATGATTTTTCCTTTACTCTCTAGCAACGCGCTGGGCGGATTGGGCGACATCGGCCGCAATCTCAGCCACTACGGACCAGCCCTCTTCGCTGAGTGCGGTGGGAGAGCCAAACTGCTCGCCGCGATGGCGTTTCAGGGTGTCGTAGACGTGCACCGCAGCAGCGACCTTCCCGCCCGACAGTTCCACGTTCTTCCGGGCACATAGCTTGGGGCAGCCGTCCACGGTAATACACGGGTGCTCTTGCACCTTGCGAAGCGTCTGGGGATCGCCCGTGACTAACAATGCCAGACAAACCGTATCCACCTGGCCCGGCATCAAGGTATCGGTGACCTGATAGACCGCCTCGCGACTAATCAAACCATGCACCTTGCCGATCCCGCTGCAAGGAATCACCAACACTTGTTCCGTGTGACGATTGTATGCCATCGAACAGCCCTCTTTTCATTTGCTTATCAGTCGCCTTTTGCGGCAAGGACAAGCCGCTTGACTTCTTCCAGGTTCGGCACGCGCCCGGCGACCTTGACATAACCGTCGATCACCAACCCCGGCGTCATTAGAATCTCGTAGTCCATGATTTTCTGGATATCTTCCACTTTCTCGACCTGGGCGTCGACGCCCGTTTCGCGCACGGCCTGGTTTACGGTCTCAAAAAGCGTCTTGCAGCGGGAGCACCCGGTTCCAAGAACTTGAATAATCATGTTGATTTCCTCCAATAGTGAATTAATCCCATGCCTATAAACTTCTCAAACTTCTGTTGCTCGCATGTGCCTGTTTTACGTTATTGCTCGACTGTTACCTCCGGATCAATGACAATTTCCGACTTCACGGAGTTGGCCACCAGGCTGTACTTTTGCGCGGCCTGGAGTGCGCGTCGCACCTTGGCTTCGATCACTTCGTAGGATTCGCCACTGGCCGCCACGCGGATTACCGGGCGAAAGAGCAAACGGCTGAAGATTTCCGTGCGATCGAGTTCGATCAGTTTGGTGCCCTCCGTGCGGCACTCGTAGGAGAGCAGCTTGAGCTTGAACCGCTCGGTGGCCCAGATAAACATCATCATCACGCAGGTGTTCGCCGCGGCAACAAAGGCGTCTTCCGGCGTGAAAACGCCGGCATGTCCGTGGGCGTCTGGGGGAGCGGAAAAATCATATTCCGGCCCGTTTCCCATGACGAGATGGCCCCAGTGCCCACCTTGCCAACGGACAGTGGTGTGATAGGTTGCGGTTCGGCTCATTACTTATTCAACTCCTCTTCAGCCTGCGCTCGCATTGCCGAGAGATACCCGTGCGGATCGAGCAGCTTCACATTGTCTGCTTGCCAATTAACAGCTTCAATTACTGCCACCCAACCCTTGCCGTAAGGATCTTGATTGATGATCTCCGGATTAAGATCGAGCGACTTGTTGATCTCGAAGAGAGTACCGTTTATAGGCGCGTAAAGGTCCAAATTGGCCTTGATCGTCTCCAGTTCGGCGAATGAGTCTCCGACCGTAAGCCTGGTCCCGGGCACTTTGACGTGAACGAAAGCTACGTCGCCGACGTGCTGTTGGAGATAATCGCTCAGTCCGACGCGCACACGACCGCCTTCACCGGCCTCCTGGACCCAAATGCCGTCGGAACTGTAGAGGCGATCTGCGGCCACGCGGAAAATAAACTTATCTACGGTTGTCTCAAGGTATTCCGGCATAGGTCCTCCTATAGCGAGCGCACAGCGAAGTAGCGGCGTTGGAAATACAATGCCACGTTGACCAAACTGATGAGCACGGGCACTTCTACCAGCGGGCCGATCACCGTCGCGAAGGCTACTCCCGATTTGATTCCAAATACCGCCACTGCCACGGCAATCGCCAGTTCAAAGTTGTTGCTGGCTGCCGTGAACGATAGCGTTGCTGACTTAGAATAATTCGCCCCGGCCTTCTTGCTTAACCAGAAGCTCACCAAAAACATTACGACGAAGTAGATCAGCAGCGGTATGGCGATTGCCAACACGTCCAGAGGGATCTTCACAATCAATCCACCCTTAAGGCTGAACATCACCAGAATCGTGAACAGCAGTGCGACCAGAGTGATTGGACTGATTTTGGGAATGAACTTGTTATCGTACCATTGCTTGCCCTTCAACTTGATCAGGACGAGCCGTGTGAACAATCCGGCAAGGAACGGGATACCAAGATAGATAAATACACTCTCGGCGATCTGCCGCATGCTTACCTCAACAACGCTGCCGCTTAAGCCAAATAACGGCGGCAAGATGGTAATGAAGACCCATGCATATAGGCTGTAGAAGACAACCTGGAAGATGCTATTGAATGCGACGAGACCCGCGCAGTACTCTGTGTTGCCTTTTGCAAGCTCATTCCAAACGATGACCATGGCAATGCAACGGGCCAGCCCGATCAGGATCAGGCCAACCATGTACTCTGCGTACTTCGGTTCGGACGATCCAAGCAACGGAAACAGGAAGCCAAAGAAAAGAATGGCCAGGATGAACATCAGAACCGGCCCGATAATCCAATTCTGCACAAGCGATAGTCCCAGTACCTTCCAGTCCAGGAAGACATCTCCCAGTTCTTCATATTTCACCTTCGCCAGGGGCGGATACATCATGAGGATCAGGCCCACGGCGATGGGAATGTTGGTTGTGCCAATTTGAAAGCGGTCGATAAGCCCCTCGATGCCCGGAACCATGTAACCAAGCCCGACTCCGCCGGCCATGGCCAAAAATATCCAAATCGTCAGGTAACGATCGAGCAATGAAAGCCGCGCGGCAATACCGTCACTCATCAGTTATTTACTCCTTGGCGAAATCGTTAAAGCTGACACTCTCAAAAGGCCCCCGGCCGATTCCATCCTTCACTTGCACACTCTTCTATACTCCTGAGCATTGCACTCCATTACCGATTCCACGCACTGGAAGAAATCCAAAACGCAGCGCACGCGGAGTTTATAATAAACCTGGGAGCCGCGTTTTTGATCCTCGATGATGCCCGCTTGCTTAAGCATCGACAAATGCCGGGAAACCGTAGAGATATCGGTGCCGATCATTTTAGTCAGTTCGCACACGCAGCGCGGGCCGCGCCGGGCCAACTCGTCCACGATAAACAAGTGCGCGGGATGGGCCATGGCCTTGATGATCCGGCGCGGGCCTCGTATTTAGCCTGGGTTTTTGCATCCATTGTATTACGTATCCCTAAATGCAATCGATCTAAAACATTTGTAAATTTAGCCAAATGTACAAAGATCGTCAAGTATTATTTTCCAGCGAGAATAGGATAGTCGCTGCTTTTCCAGTTCTACGCCGCTTGCGCATCTTGCCCGATATAACTCCGGCGAGAGAGTAATGGCAGCTTGACCAAAGCGATCAAAACCTCTTATTGATATTTGCTTGGAGGGATACCGGCAATTATTTTTGCGTTACGCAAGGGCTTCTGGTGTTGATGCGGAAAATCAACAGCGTGGAAATTAGGCAGCAGCGGGTCGAACCGCTTGGCAACCTGCCGCGTAGCCACAGCACCACATCAGGGAACTTGTTGCAGTAATTATGCCGGTTTTCCGGCGACGATTGCACTGCTAGCGTTGGTTGCCGCATAGCAAGAGCTTCAGTGCCAATCCCACATTCTTGCCGGAAAAATTTCCGTTTGACCCTCCTGCGTTTATGACACAGACTTTTAGAGTTAGAAGCTTTTCGTACTTCTCGTCAAAGAAAAGCAAAGCTAGTGCTTGAATTAATTTGCCGCCGCGGTTATTCTACCACGGCGTGACAATGGCGCACGGCTTTGTGAGGCTTATCAAATTACGGTTTCCATCATGCAAGGCGCTGGCATTGAGTCCGGATTGTGGTGTTATTGTTCACTGATTGCCGAAAAACTTTTTCGATCATCTATTCCCGGCCGCCGATCCCGGGCGCTTTCCCTGCGGCGTGATCGGCATATCCGCCGTCGGCTGCTACAAATCGAGCCCTTGGAAAGTCGAGCCTTGATGAGCGCCGACGGGTTCGTTTCTTATGTCGATCCTGGTTGGTTCGCCGATTACGAAAGCGCCGGCACGCTTCAACATGCAGGCGCGGCAACATTGTCCGCGGAAAGCGGCTCGGCTCTAAGTTCCGACAGCCAAGCCGATGCAACGGCGCAAACCAACACTTACGACTGGATCGTCCAGTTCAACACCCAAACCCTGAGCGGCATGACGTCGGTGGGCGAAGTCACCAGCTTACTGGTGGGCGGCGGCATCGAGTTCCAAGTGTTGCGCGGATTGGGCCTGGTAGGCCAGGCGCTGGTGCGCAGTACCGGCATCTCCGCCGACGCCGTGACAAACTGGCTGGCAAACAACGTGAATATCGCCGGTTTTGAGCAAGACTCGCTCCGCTGGCTGGAGACAACGCCAAACGATCCGGGCATGAGCCAACTTTACGGCATGAACAAGATAAATGCTTCGGCAGCCTGGAATTTGACCACGGGCAGCCGGAGCGTGGTGGTGGGCGTGGTCGATACGGGCATCGATTACAATCATTCTGATTTGGCCGCCAACATCTGGACCAATCCCGGCGAAATACCCGGCAACGGCATCGACGACGATCACGACGGCTTTATCGATGACGTGCACGGCTTCAATTTCGTGGCCAACACGGGAAATGTAATGGACGACAACGGCCACGGCACGCATGTGTCGGGCACCATCGCCGCCGTGGGCAACAACAGCCTGGGCGTGGCGGGGGTAAATTGGACCACGTCGCTTATGGCCTTGAAGTTTTTGGACAGCAACGGCTCGGGATATGTTTCCGATGCCGTTCGGGCCATCAACTACGCCACGATGATGAAATCCCGCTACAACGTGAATGTGCAGGTTTTGAATAATAGCTGGGGCGGCGGCGGATATAGTTCCGCGCTGGATGCGGCCATCCAAGCCAGCAACAATTCCAACATTTTATTCGTGGCGGCGGCGGGAAACAGCGCTGCAAATAACGACACGACGGCCCAATACCCGGCCAACTACAATTCTCCGAACGTCATTTCCGTGGCGGCCAGCGATCAGAACGACCAGTTGGCAGGTTTCAGTTGCTACGGCGCCGCAACGGTCGATTTGGCTGCGCCGGGCGTGAGCATCTACAGCACGCTGCCGAACAACCGTTATGGCGCCTATACCGGGACGAGCATGGCCACGCCGCATGTATCGGGCGCGGCGGCTTTGGCCTGGGCATATAAGCCCAACGCCACGGTCGCCGAGGTCCGCAATGCCCTCCTCCAGGGCGTCGATCGGATCAGCTCGCTCACGGGAAAAGTGGCCAGCGGCGGACGTCTGAATGCTTATAACACCTTGCAACTGCTGGGCGCGAGCACGCCTTCAGGGCCGGTTCTAGGATCACTCAATATCAATCCTTCAACGGTCGTTCAGGGCGCGACGGCGACGCTGGTCGCTCAAGGAGCCGCGGGAGGCGTCTCGGCCGTCTATTTTTACCGCGACACTAACGGCAACGGCGTGCTGGATAGCGGCGATTTATCCGCGGGTTCCGACACCACAATCGTCAATGGCACGGCGGAATTGACAATTTCCACCACGGGCATGGCGACGGGGAATTATCGTTACTTCGCCCGGGCGGTGAATAACAATAATCAATGGAGCACGGCGTGTTCGTCAACAATGATGATCGTGGCGCGGGATGATCACGGCAACAGCCCCGCCGCCGCCACATTGATCGGCTTGAACAGCATCACCGCCGGGTTAATCGAAATCGGCGGCGACGTGGATTGGTTCAAATTCCAGGCCGTGGCCGGAAAACAGTATATAATTGCCACGAAATTGGCGGGGCTGCGCGACTCGGTATTGACGCTCTACGACACCAACGGGGTAAAACAACTGGCTTATAACGACGACGCGGCGTCCAATGATCTGTCCTCTTACATTAAGT
The DNA here is from genome assembly GCA_963820545.1 of Pirellulales bacterium. Taxonomy (GTDB): domain Bacteria; phylum Planctomycetota; class Planctomycetia; order Pirellulales; family Thermoguttaceae; genus CAWGAJ01. Next base: position 2,689,278 of record CAWGAJ010000001.1, on the reverse strand, counting down.
GGACGGCGCCGACCAGCGGCACGTATTACCTCAAGGCGGCCGCTTACGATGCATCTCTTACCGGCAGTTATCAACTCTCCTTAAATAGGGTGAATACGCCGCCGACGTTGCAAACCATCGCCAATCAAACCATGTCCTATCGCGCCGGCACATTGACGATTACCATTCCGGCCAGCGATGTTGACGGCGATCGGCTGACCTACTCCGCCACCGCTCCCAGCAGCGCCGTATCGCTACGCATATCGGGCAATCAATTGATCATCACTCCGGCCAAAGGCTATATCGGCGAGTTCTACGTGGGACTTAGCGTCAGTGATGGGACCAGTACGGCGAGCAATTCCTTCAAAGTAGCGGTGACTAATTCGGCGCCGGTACTCCAAACGATTGCCAATCAGACCATGTCCGCCGACGCCGGCAAGATCGCCATTCCCTTGGCGGCGAGCGACGCCGACGGCGATCCTTTAACTTACACCATTACCGCCACTACTGCGGATCCTTTGGCGAAAAAGGCCTACGAACTCGATCAGCAGTTGGGGCTTAATCAGATGGCGGGCGGTTACTGGACGAACTTGCGCAGGGCGGGTGAAAAGTATCTGGGCAGCGCGTCGGGAAAGACTTATTTCATTCTGCCTAACGGCGCTTTATATCGCTGGGGCGGAAGTATCACGGCCAGCACGCTGGTCTATACATTCAATTCCTCCTACTATGCTAATCCGCACTTGCTGCACGATGCTCAAGCGCCGCGCAGATTTCCCTTTCCAGCGGCAGCGCGTCCCTGCGGGTGTCGGGCAATCAATTGATTATCGATCCAGCCAAAGGCTATACCGGCGAATTTACCGTGAATGTAACTGTCAGCGACGGCGCTTATTCAAGCTCCAAGTCTTTCAAGGTAAGCGTAGCGAACGCGGCGCCACAGCGATTGAGCCTCTCTACGGATTCTTTGCCCGGCCTGAACGAGGATTATGCGACACCGGCAGTTTTCCCGCTTTCGGCGAGAGATGTATTATATGCCCTCGATACATACTGGCGCGCCAATCTGCAAAATGTATCGTCCTCGGCGCAGTCGAATGAGATCACTGCTTCGAGTTATCAAGGAAACTTGCTCTCCGGCTTATTTGCCGCTCTGCCTGCCCCGGCGGTTAAAAGCGTTTTTCACGATAATCGCATTCAGGATAACTCGTGGTGGCTGGACCGCATTGCCGATCTCGGATATTGGTCCCCCAACGCTCTAGACCATTCTCCCGGTCTCCAGAAAGAGCTGACCAGCGGCAGGTCTCAGGATCTCTCTCGCAACTCCGGCCTGAATAGCGTGATCGGATCGGCGTTTTCAGAAGACGTGGAAGATGCCCTGAAATCTTGGGAAAATCAGCTCTCCGAAAGAGAAGTCCGTGACAACCTTTTTGCCTTGCTCGGGCAGGAATAACCTGCGCTTTAGTTGCTATCTTAAGCGCTGTGGTTGCTAATCCGGCAAGGACTCGGATGGCAAACTCTTTAAACCTCCGCAGAAAGAAGCTAAAATAATTCTATCGGCGGGCGCCTGATCGACCTCGCCTACTTCATGTTCAATAGACCGCTCATGCCCAAGCGCACGAAATCTTCCCCTAATCATGCTCACGAGGACCGGCTGGGAACCCCTGTTTTCTCGGCGCTGCGGCTGGCGCATTGGGGGGAGTAGTGATAATTGTCATAGCCGCCTCCCTTGGTTACCTCCCCTCACTAAGCGGCAATTTCATCCTCGACGATGACATGCTTCTGACGGACAACAGCCTTATTGAGGCCGCTGACGGCCTGTACCGATTTTGGTGCACCACTGAAGTCCTCGACTACTGGCCGGTTACCAATACCACGCTCTGGATCGAGTGGCGCCTGTGGGGCATGAATTCCACCGGCTATCGCGCGACCAACCTGATCTTGCACATTATCGATTCATTGCTGATTTGGATCATCTTGCGGAAGTTGTCCATACCGGGAGCCTTCTTTGCCGCCATGATCTTCGCCGTGCACCCGGTGAACGTGGAATCGGTGGCGTGGATTGCCCAGCGGAAAAACTTAATGGCAATGCTGTTTTTCCTGATGTCGATCCTGTGCTATTTAAGGCAATTCTCGTTGAATTGTAGCGATAACGCCCAACGTAGCAGGCACAGTCCGTGTGCCGATCCCGCACACGGAGTGAGAGGGCTGCTTATAGGCCGCTGGTACTGGCTGAGCCTGGCGGCCTTCGTGTTGGCGATGCTCAGCAAGGGCTCGGTGGCGGTCTTGCCATTGCTGCTTTTGGGAATCATCTGGTGGCGGCGCACGGGGACTGTCCCAATTTTCGCCCCAGCGAAAATGGGACTGTCCCCTTCTGTCTCTCGATGGGACCTGCTGCGGACCGCGCCTTTTTTCCTGGTGGCCGTGGTGTTGGCGGGCGTAAACGTGTGGTTTCAAACACACGGTGCGGGAAATGAGATCCGGATTGCCAGTTTTGCCCAGCGCCTGTTGGGCGCCGGCGGCGTGGTATGGTTTTACCTTTACAAGGCGCTTTTGCCGCTCAGTCTGGTTTTTGTCTATCCGCAGTGGAACATCCAGGCCGACAATCCGCTCTGGTGGCTGCCGCTGCTGGCAGCCGTGATGGTTACGGCGGTGCTGTGGCGGTATCGTCGGGGCTGGAGTCGGCCGTTTTTATTTGCCTGGGGATTTTTCTGCGTGTCCTTGATACCAGTGCTGGGCTTTGTGGATGTAGGCTTCATGCAGCACTCGCTGGTGGCAGACCACTATCAGCACCTTGCACTTATCGGGGTGATTGTCTTGGCGGCGGCGGGCTGGGGCTATTGGCGTGAGCGTGTGCAGGGGCCGGCCCGTTGGGCGACTAGTGCCGTGGCTGTGGTCGTAGTGGGTGCGCTCACGCTGCTGACATGGCGGCAAAGTGGACTTTATCGTGACGATTTCACACTCTATCAGGCAACGCTGGATAAAAATCCAAGCTGTTGGTTGGCCCACAACAACCTGGGGATCGCCCTGGCCAAAGCGGACCGCGTGTCTGAGGCAATCGAACATTACCAGCAAGCCATGCGCATCGAACCCAATTACCATAAGGTCTACTACAACATGGGCCTCACCCTGGCCAAAATCGGCCGGTTACAAGAGGCGATCAAATATTACGAGCAAGCCCTGCGCATTCAACCCGATTACATTAAGGCCAATTTTGACCTGGGCATTGCTCTGGCGGATTCAGGTCGGTTCCCAGAGGCGATCGAATATTATAAACGGGCCCTGCGCCTGAAACCCAACGATCCTTATATTCACATCAACATGGCTATTGCCCTAGGCAAAACTGACCGACAGCCGGAGGCAATCGAATTTTATAACCAGGCCCTACGCCTGAAACCCAACGATCCTGATATCCACATCAACCTGGCTGTTGCCCTGGGCAAAGCCGGCCGACAATCGGAAGCAATCGAAGAATACAAACGGGCCCTGAAATTGAAACCCAACGACGCCGAGGCCCACAATAACCTGGGCATCATCCTGGTTAATACAGGCCGAGTGCCCGAAGCCATTGAATATTACAAGCAAGCCTTGCAGATCAAAGCCCCTTATCCCGAGGCGCACTTGAACCTGGGCAGCGCCCTGGCCAATGTCGGCCGGCTGCAAGAAGCAATCGAGAATTTCGAGCAAGCCCTGCGCATCAAACCCGATTACTATGAAGTTTATAACGAACTGGGGATCGCGCTGGCACAAACAGGTCGGCTGCCGGAGGCAATCGAACGTTTTCGACAAGCCCTGCGGATCAAACCCGACTATGCCGAAGCCTATGCGAATTTGGCATTGGCTTATGTTAAGACACGCCAGTCAAGCGAGGCCATCGCCACCGCCGAGAAGGCTTTGGAACTTGCGCGAGCCAAAGAACAGCCAACACTGGCCAAGCAGATTGAAGATTGGTTGAATACCTACCGCGCCAGCCTGTCAGAACTCCCCAGTACGCCGCCGCCTTCCAAATAGGGATTGGGGATTGGACAAGATAGCGACTAAGCGCCATCCACCCCAAATTACTGTAAAATAAACTCAAACAAAACTTTTTTTACTCGTCTAGTTCGGCCTGCTCATGACCAAGTGCAAGAAATCTATCAATAATCAGGCTCCCGATGCCCGGTCATGCACCGCTGTCGCCACGATCCCATGCCGCCTAGCGGTTACAGGAGTAGCGATCATCATCGTCGTCGCCATTATCGCTTACTTCCCCTCCCTGAACGGCGGATTCATTCTGGATGACGATGAGCTTCTGACGAACAACAGCCTTATCAAGGCCGCCGACGGTCTGTACCGATTTTGGTGCACCACCGAAGCGCCAGACTACTGGCCGGTCACCAATACCACGCTCTGGATCGAGTGGCGCCTGTGGGGCATGAATTCCACCGGCTATCGCGCGACCAACCTGATCTTGCATATTATTGAATCGTGGCTGATTTGGATGATCTTGCGGAAGTTGTCCATACCGGGAGCGTTTCTGGGCGCCGTGATCTTCGCCGTGCACCCGGTGAACGTGGAATCGGTGGCGTGGATTGCCCAGCGGAAAAACTTAATGGCAATGCTGTTTTTCCTGATGTCGATCCTGTGCTATTTAAGGCAATTCTCGTTGAATTGTAGCGATAACGCCCAACGTAGCAGGCACAGTCCGTGTGCCGATCCCGCACACGGAGTGAGAGGGCTGCTTATAGGCCGCTGGTACTGGCTGAGCCTGGCGGCGTTCGTGTTGGCGATGCTCAGCAAGGGCTCGGTGACGGTCTTGCCATTGCTGCTTTTGGGCATCGTCTGGTGGTTACGCCCTCTGACCAGGTGGGACCTGATTCGCGCCGCGCCTTTTTTCCTGGTGGCCGTGGTGTTGGCGGGCGTAAACGTGTGGTTTCAAACACACGGTGCGGGAAATGAGATCCGGATTGCCAGTTTTGCCCAGCGCCTGTTGGGCGCCGGCGGCGTGGTATGGTTTTACCTTTACAAGGCGCTTTTGCCGCTGAATCTGGTTTTTGTCTATCCGCAGTGGAACATCCAGGCCGACAATCCGCTGTGGTGGCTGCCGCTCTTGGCAGCCGTGGTGGTTGCGGCAGCATTATGGCGGTATAGAGAAAGCTGGAGTCGGCCGTTTTTATTTGCTTGGGGGTTTTTCTGCGTGTCCTTGATACCAGTGCTGGGCTTTGTGGATGTAGGCTTCATGCAGTACTCGCTGGTGGCAGACCACTATCAGCACCTTGCACTTATCGGGGTGATTGTCTTGGCGGCGGCGGGCTGGGGCTATTGGCGCGAGCGTGTGCAGGGGCCGGCCCGTTGGGCGACTAGTGCCGTGGCCGTCGTTATAATGGGTGTGCTCACGTTGCTTACCGCTCAGCAAAATGGACTATATCGTAGCAAAATCACACTCTATCAGACAACGCTGGATAAAAATCCGGACTGTTGGATGGTCCACAATAACCTGGGAATTGCCTTGGCCAAAGCGGACCGTGTGTCTGAGGCAATCGAACATTACCACCAAGCCCTAAGGCTGAAGCCCGACTATATCGAGGCCTATAACAACCTGGGCGCCGCTTTGGCCGATTTAGGCCGGGCGCAGGAGGCAATCGAACAATACCAGAAAGCCCTGCGGTTAAAACCTGACTACACCCAGGCCTATAACAATTTGGGCAATGCATTACTTCAAGCAGGGCGGCAACAAGAGGCGATCGAGCATTACGAGCAAGCCCTGCGACTGAAACCCGATTATGCAAATGCCCACAATAACCTAGGGGCGCGCTGGTCAGAGCAGGCCGGCTGACGGAGGCGATCGAACATTACGAGCAAGCCCTGCGCATCACGCCTGACGATGCCGAGTTTCACAACAACCTGGGGATTGCCCTGGCCAGAGCAGGCCAATTACAAGAGGCGATGGAACATTACGAGGCAGCATTAAAACTCGTACCCGATTATGCCGAGGCCTACAATAACCTGGGCGTCGCCTTGGCCAAAGCAGGCCGGCAGCCGGAGGCCATCGAACATTTCCGCAATGCGCTGCGTCTGAAACCCGCCTACTCCGAGGCCTATGCAAATTTGGCGTTGGCCTATGTTAAGACACGCCAGTCAACCGAGGCCATCGCCACCGCTGAGAAGGCTTTGGACATTGCCCGATCCAAGGGTCGGACTTCACAGGCAAAACAGATTGAAGATTGGTTGAATGCCTACCGCGCCAGCCTGTCGAAATAGGGATTGGGGATTTAAAGTAAGGAATATAGTTACCAAGTGCGATTCTACCCAAAATCTTGTAAAATAAACACAAAATAAAACGCTTTCACTCATAAAAGTCTGCCCGCGGATGTCGAAGCGCAAGAAATCATCCCATAAACAGGCTCCCCAAGCCTGCCCTGGAACTTCCCGCTCGTCGGCGCTCAACCTTATCGCGCCGGCAGGAGTAGCGATCATCATCATCGTCGCCATTATCGCTTACTTTCCCTCCCTGAGCGGCGGATTTCTCCTGGACGACGAGTTTCTGACGAACAACAGCCTTATCAAGGCCGCCGACGGTCTGTACCGATTTTGGTGCACCACCGAAGCGCAAGACTACTGGCCGGTGACCAATACCACGTTCTGGATCGAGTGGCGCCTGTGGGGAATGAACCCCACCGGCTATCACGTCACCAACCTGATCCTGCACATCATCGAAGCCTTGCTGATTTGGATCATCTTGCGGAAATTGTCTATACCGGGAGCGTTCCTGGGCGCCGTGATCTTCGCCGTGCACCCGGTGAACGTGGAATCGGTGGCGTGGATTGCCCAGCGGAAAAATTTAATGGCGATGTTGTTTTTCCTGTTGTCGATTCTGTGTTATTTGAGGCAATTCCCGTCGAGTTGTAGCGATGATGTCCGTAGTAGGCACACTCTGAGTGCCGATCCCGCACAGGGAGAGTGCGGGCTACTTACAGGCCGTTGGTACTGGTTGAGTCTGCTGGCGTTCGTGTTGGCGATGCTCAGCAAGGGATCGGCGGCGGTGTTACCGGTGCTGCTGTTGGGGATCGTCTGGTGGCTGCGCACGGGGACTGTCCCAATTTTCGCCTCAGCGAAAATGGGACTGTCCCCTTCTGTCTCTCGATGGGACCTGGCGCGAACCGGGCCGTTTTTCCTGGTGGCCCTGGTGTTGGCGGGAGTAAACGTGTGGTTTCAAACACACGGTACGGAAATAGTGATCCGCAGCGCCAGTTTTGCCCAGCGTCTGCTGGGGGCCGGCGGCGTGGTCTGGTTCTACCTTTACAAGGCGCTTTTGCCACTGAATCTGGCTTTCGTATATCCGCAGTGGCACATCGAAGTCGGCAATCCCCTGTGGTGGCTGCCGCTCGTGGCGGCCGTGGTCGTTACGATGGTCCTGTGGCTATATAGAAAAAGCTGGAGTCGGCCGTTTTTGTTTGCCTGGGGTTTTTTCTGCGTGGGGCTGGCGCCGATGATGGGTTTTGTAGACGTGGGCTATATGCAATATTCGCTGGTGGCCGACCATTATCAGCATATTGCCATTATCGGGGTGATTGCGCTGGCGTCGGCTCTCTGGAGTACATGGCATCGTTGGACGCGGGGTGGAGCGCGCTGGGCGGCGACTGTCGTCGGCATGGCTGTGGTGGGAATCTTCATATTACTGAGTTGGCGGCAAAGCGGAATGTACAGCGACGCCATGACGCTATACCAGGCCACGCTGGAAAAAAATCAAGATTGTTGGATGGCTTACTACAACCTGGGTAATGCATCATATCGGGCAGGCCGACTCCAAGAGGCAATCGAACATTACCAGCAGGCACTAACTATCAAATCCGATTACCCTGAGGCCCACAACAACCTGGGCGCCGCCTTGGCCAAACTAGACCGACCACAGGAAGCGATCGAACATTTGGAACAAACACTGCGGCTCAAACCCGACTATCCCGAGGCCCACAACAACTTGGGGCTTGCCCTGGACAAGTTAGGCCGGTACCCGGAGGCGATCGAACATTACCGGCAAGCCCTGCGGCTCAAACCCGACTATCCCGAGGCCCACAATAACTTGGGGCTTACCCTGGACAAGTCAGGCCGGTACCCGGAGGCGATCGAACATTACCGGCAAGCCCTGCGTCTCAAACCCGACTATCCTGAGGCCCACAATAACTTGGGGCTTGCCCTGGACAAGTCAGGCCGGTACCCGGAGGCGGTCGAACATTACCGGCAAGCCCTGCGCCTCAAACCCGACTATCCCGATGCCCATAACAACCTGGGCATGGCCCTGGGCAATGCAGGCCGGTTGTCGGAGGCGATCGAACATTACCAGCAAGCCCTGCGCCTCAAACCCAACTTCTCCGAGGCCCACAACAACTTGGGGCTTACCCTGGACAAGTCAGGCCGATACCCGGAGGCGGTCGAACATTACCGGCAAGCCTTGCAACTCGATCCCAGCTTTCCTGAGCCCCACACCAATCTGGGGACCATCTTAGCCAAAACAGGCCGACTATCTGAGGCGATCGAACAGTTCGAACAAGCACTGCGGCTTAATCCTAATTCATTCTGGGTACATAACACCTTGGGCAACGTCCTGGCCGATGCAGGCCGACCGCTGGAGGCGATCAATCATTACGAAGAAGCCCTGCGCCTGAATCCTAACTACCCTGAGGCACTCTATAACATGGGCAATACGTTGGTAAATGTAGGACGGCATCAGGAGGCGATCGACTATTACAAGCAATCCTTGGCATTGAATCCCAATTACCCTGAGGCACTCTACAACCTGGGCGGCGTACTGATGCAAACAGGCCAGACTGGGAAGGCAATCGAGCACTTCAAACAAGTGCTGCATCTGAAGCCCGATTTCATCAGTGCTCATTTCAAATTGGCATTAGCTTATAGCATGATCAACCAATCCGCCGACGCCATTGGCACAGCGCAAAAAAGCTTTGGAAATTGCCCGCACCAAGGGAATGACCGAGCAAGCCAAGCAGATTGAAGATTGGTTGAATTCTTACCGCGCCAGCCTGTCGAAATAGGGATTAGTGATTGGGGATTAGAGATTTGAAATTTGGGTTTGGAGATTAGAATTAAGAAATATAGTTGCTAAGTGCAGTTCGCCCCAAAAGACAGTAAAAATAAACACAAAATAAAACGCATTTTCCTCGTTTAACCTATCCCACGGATGTCAAAACGCAAGAAATCATCCCATAAACAAGCTCTCCAGGCCCGGTCTGGAACCTCTGTCGCCGCAGTGCTCAACCTGAGCGTGCTGGCAGGAGTAGCACTAATCGTCGTCGCCGCATTTATTGCTTATTTTCCTTCCCTGAACGGCGGCTTCATCTGGGACGATTTTTCGCTTATTGTAGAGAATTTAAACATTAAAACCTTAAGCGGCCTGTACCAAATATGGTTCTCCACCGAAACTGTCGACTACTGGCCGGTAACCTATACCACATTCTGGATCGAGTGGCGCCTGTGGGGAATGAATGCCACCGGCTATCACGTCATCAACCTGATCTTGCATATCATCGAAGCATTGCTGATTTGGGTGATCTTGCGGAAGTTGTCCCTACCCGGGGCCTTCTTGGCCGCCATGATCTTTGCCGTGCACCCGGTGAACGTGGAGTCGGTGGCGTGGATCGCCCAGCGGAAAAACTTAATGGCAATGCTGTTTTTCCTGTTGTCGATCCTGTGCTATTTAAGGCAATTCTCGTTGAATTGTAGCGATAACGCCCAACGTAGCAGGCACAGTCCGTGTGCCGATCCCGCACGCGGAGTGCGAGGGCTGCTTATAGGCCGCTGGTACTGGCTGAGCCTGGCGGCGTTCGTATTGGCGATGCTCAGCAAGGGCTCGGTGGCGGTCTTGCCATTGCTGCTTTTGGGAATCGTCTGGTGGCGGCGCACGGGGACTGTCCCAATTTTCGCCCCAGCGAAAATGGGACTGTCCCCTTCTGTCTCTCGATGGGACCTGCTGCGGACCGCGCCTTTTTTCCTGGTGGCCGTGGTGTTGGCGGGCGTAAACGTGTGGTTTCAAACACACGGTGCAGGAAATGAGATCCGGATTGCCAGTTTTGCCCAGCGCCTGTTGGGCGCCGGCGGCGTGGTATGGTTTTACCTTTACAAGGCGCTTTTGCCGCTCAGTCTGGTTTTTGTCTATCCGCAGTGGAACATCCAGGCCGACAATCCGCTGTGGTGGCTGCCGCTCTTGGCAGCCGTGGTGGTTACGGCGGTGCTGTGGCGGTATCGTCGGGGCTGGAGTCGGCCGTTTTTATTTGCCTGGGGATTTTTCTGTGTAGCCCTGGTCCCGGTGCTGGGTCTTACAGACGTGTATTTCATGAAATTCTCGTTGGTGGCCGACCACTATCAGCACCTTGCGCTCCTGGGAGTGATTGCGCTAGCGGCAGCGGGCTGGGGCAAATGGCATCAGTATGTGCAAGGACCGGCCCGATGGGCGGCAAACACCGTAGCAATCGTCTTGCTAGGCGCTCTCACGCTCTTGAGCTGTCAGCAAAGCGGTCTGTATCGCGGGGAAATCACGCTGTATCAAGCGACACTGGAAAAAAATCCTGACAGTTGGATGGTCCAAAACAACCTGGGGTATGCTCTAGCCGATGCGGGCCGAGCGCAGGAGGCCATCAAATATTACGAACAGGCATTGAGACTCAAACCCAATTACCCCGAAGCCCTCAACAACCTGGGCGCCGCCTTGGCCAAACTAGACCGACCACAGGAAGCGATTGAACATTTGGAACAAGCACTGCGGCTCAAACCTGACTATCCTGAGGCCCACAACAACCTGGGTGGGGTCTTGGCCAATGTAGACAGACTACAGCCAGCGATCGAACATTTAGAACAAGTACTGTGGCTCAAACCCGACTATCCTGATGCCCACAACAATCTGGGCATCGTGCTTGCCAAAGCAGGCCGACTGCCCGAGGCCATCGAACATTTCCAACAAGCGCTGCGGCTCAATTCCAATTCATTCGGGGCGCGGAGCAACCTGGGCAACGCCCTAGTCAAAACCGGCCGACCGCTGGAGGCGATTGAACATTACGAGCAGGCCCTGAGGCTTAAACCCGATTTCCTTGATGCCCATTACAACCTGGGAATCGCCCTGTTCAAAGTAGGACGCCTGCACGAGGCGGTTGAACATTTTCAGCAGGTCCTGCAAAAGAAACCGGAATTAGCGAATGTCTATTTCGATTTGGCATTAATTTACGCAAAGGCCCAGCAATCATCCGAGGCTGTGGCCGCGGCCCAAAAGGCCTTGGAACTTGCCCGATCCAAGGGACAGACGGCATTGAGCAAACAGATTGAAGATTGGTTGACGTCATACCGCGCAGCCTGTCAAAATAGAGATTGGGGATAAGAGATTAAGGATTTGGGATTGGAGATTAGAATTAAAGAATATAGTGAAGAAGTACGATTCGCACTAAAATACAATAAAATATATACAAAATACTTTAACTTGTTTAATCTGTCACGCGGATGTCCAATCGCAAAATATCATCCAATAAACATGTTCTCCGACTCGTATCAGGGAGATCCCTGCTCTCGGTGCTGCGACTGCACACATGGGCGGGAGTAGTAATACTTGTCTTAGCCGTGTTTCGAGCTTACCTCCCCTCGCTAAGCGGCGAATTCATCCTGGACGATGATGCATATTTGACAAAAAATCAATTCATCAAGGCATCTGACGGCTTGTACAGCTTTTGGTGCACTACTGCGGCGCAAGATTACTATCAGATAAGCAATACCTCGCTTTGGCTGGAGTGGCGCCCGTAGAGCGTGAATCCTATCGGCTATCACGTCACAAACTTGATTTTGTGTGTTTTCGCAGCATTGTTGACTTGGGTCATTATCGGCGCAAAATTGCTTAATCCATTAATCCGTAACGAATGATGCACCATAATGCTTTAATACCGTCGCGCCAGCCGATCTTTTTGCCTTGCTCGTATGTGCGACCGTAGTAGCTGATCGAGCGTTCGTAAACGCGGTGTCCTCGACGAGCTATCTTTGCGGTAAATTCCGGTTCGAACCCGAAGCGATTTTGACGAAGGACCGGGATAATTTCATCGGCTACTCTTCGAGTAAACGCCTTGTAACATGTTTCGATGTCCGTTAGGTTGAGGTTTGTGAAGCAGTTCGAAAGGGTCGTGAGGAATTTATTGCCCAGGTAATGCCAATAATACAGGACGCGATGCGGCTGATCGCCCAGGAATCTGCTTCCGTAGACTACGTCCGCCTTGCCTTCAATGATGGGTTGAAGAAGTCGGGGATACTCGGACGGATTGTATTCCAAATCCGCATCCTGGACGAGAATCACATCGCCCGTCGCTTTTAAAAAACCCGTGCGCAACGAAGCGCCTTTGCCGCGATTTCTTGCGTGGTATTCAATGATAATCCTGTTTTCTTCATTTGTCGGAAATTGTTTTTCGAGATCTCGCAGAATATCACGCGTGCCATCGCAGCTGTAATCGTCGACGATGATAATCTCCTTGCGAATGGGCACCTCGCAGACACACTTCACAATTTCCCGGATGGTTCCTTGTTCGTTGTATACGGGCATGACCACTGACAGCAGAAAATTTTGCGGTATTTTATAGATGCCGAGGTAAGCACAACCTGCTTTTCCAAGAATGTCGCATAAGGCGTTGTACCACTCGTCAGAATATGCCTGGGCGTGGTCTATGGACACAAAATTATGAGAAGTCATGGCTGGATCTGAAAAAGCAAATTGAGCAATGCGTACCCGCCGAATAACCGCAATAATGATGGCGCGGAGTGATTCAGCATAACCTACTCTTCAACTTTAGACCAATCCCTTATAATGTCAAGCGATTGGTTTACGCCGCAGGAGGACAATGCTTACTCTTTGATGTAAAAAGAGTTGCGCTCAATAAACTGCAATCTGAATTTTTAACAGGCAAACAAGGGAACAGTTTTGACTCCAAATATTTCCTTTGATTCCTTTTTTCTGTTCTTCTTTTCTCTTCCTTTTTCCCCGTTTAACAAGATAGTATATATATAAGTATCTCGGCCGAATGTTTAAAGCAATCCATTGAAAAAGCAAAAGCCGATGTCTAACGATCATAGGAAAAGGATGATACGCCATCATCAATCATCGGCGTTAATAGCGCGGCGACGGTTCCAACCGGAGTGGTTCTTGGCGGCGGCCTTGGCGATAGCGGTGTTCTTGGTCTATCAGCCGGCCTGGCAGGGCGGATTCATCTGGGACGATGAGGCGCACGTAACCCGTCCGGAACTGCGCTCTTGGCAGGGATTGTACCGGATTTGGTTTGATCTGGGCGCCACACAGCAGTACTATCCGCTATTGCACAGCGTTTTTTGGATAGAACATAAGCTCTGGGGCGACGCGCCGCTGGGCTATCACCTGGTGAGCATCTTCCTGCACGCCTTGGCGGCGTTGATGGTGGCAGTGGTGCTGCGGCGGCTGGCAATGCCCGGCGCATACCTGGCGGCGGCGATCTTCGCGTTACATCCGGTGCAGGTGGAATCGGTGGCCTGGATCACGGAACTGAAGAACACGCTTTCGGCCGTGTTTTACCTGTCGGCGGCGATGCTTTACCTTCGTTTTGATCAGGAGCGGAAGAAGTCATTATACGCTGGGGCAATGTTTTTGTTTGTGCTGGGCCTGTTAAGCAAGACGGTGACGGCCACGCTCCCAGCGGCGCTATTGGTGATATTTTGGTGGCAGCTGGGGCAGTTATCATGGCGGCGAGATGTACTGCCGTTGGCGCCTTTTTTTATTTTAGGCGCTGCGGCCGGCCTGTTCACGGCTTGGGTGGAGCGGAAGTTGCTTGGGGCGGAGGGTGCGGCGTTTGACCTGACATTCGTGGAGCGTTTTCTGATAGCGGGGCGGGTAATTTGGTTTTATCTGTGCAAGTTGTTTTGGCCCAGCGACTTGATCTTCATTTATCCACGTTGGGAGATCGATCAAGCTGTGTGGTGGCAATACCTGTTTCCGGCGGCGGCGTTGTTGTTGTTGGCGGTGCTGTGGGTGCTGCGTGGGCGTTGGCGTGGTCCGCTGGCAGGGCTGTTGTTCTTTGTGGGGACGCTGTTTCCGGTGCTGGGTTTTTTCAATGTGTTTCCCTTTATCTATTCGTTTGTAGCCGATCACTTTCAGTATTTAGCGAGTTTGGGGGTGATCGTCCTGGTATCAGCGGGGATAGCATTGCTGGTTGAGCGTTGGCGGATAGGCGGCTACGTTATGTGCCTGGCTTTATTGACGATCTTGGCGGGCTTGACCTGGCGGCAGAGCCGCATGTATGCCGACGTCGAAACGCTTTATCAAACGACCATCGACAGGAATCCGAGTTGTCTGATGGCACACATCAACCTGGGTAGTGTACTAGTCAAAGCAGGCCGGCTAGATGAGGGTACGGACCATTACCGCCAATCACTGCGCCTGAAAGCCGATAACGCAGAGGCCTATAATGGACTGGGCATCGTCTCGTTCAGAGCGGGCCGGTTGCAAGAAGCCATTGAATATTATCGGCAGGCTTTGCATCTGAAACCTACTTACTCTGAAGCCTGCTACAACCTGGGACTCGCTCTGGATAAAGCAGGCCGGCTGCCCGAGGCGATCGAATATTATCAACAAGCCCTGCGTTTGTCGCCTAACGATGTCGAGTTCCACAACAACCTGGGAATCGCCCTGGCCAGAGCAGGCCGGTTGTCAGAGGCGATCGAACATTACCGGCAAGCCCTGCGACTCAAACCCGACTATCCCGAGGCCCACAACAACTTGGGGCTTGCCCTGGACAACTTAGGCCGGTACCCGGAGGCGATCGAACATTACCGGCAGGCCCTGCGTCTCAAACCCGACTATCCCGAGGCCCACAACAACTTGGGCGCAGACCTGTGGAATGTTGGTCGGCAGCCGGCGGCGATCGAACATTACCAGCAAGCTCTGCGTCTGAAACCTGATTATACCGAGGCCCACAACAACCTGGGCGTCGCCTTAAGCAATTCAGGCCGAACGCAGGAGGCGATCGAACATTTCCAGAAAGCCCTGAGCCTCAAATCCGACTCCATCGAAACATATATGAATTTGGCATTGACTTATGCTAAATTACAACAATCGTATCAGGCCCTTGCCGCGGCCCAGAAGGCCTTGGACCTTGCCCGCTCCAGAGGGCAAACAGAATTAACTATACAGATTGAAGATTGGTTGAACGTCTATCGCGCCAGCCTCTCAGCCCCGCCCAGCGCCCGTCCGCCGACAAGTCCGCTTCTCCGCCGCCTTAACGGCCCGCTGAAAAAATCGTGTTGATACTACTCGCCGCAGGCGAGCAGTGCTTGCACGAACCACCTTGCACTGCTTGACGTACGCCAAGCAGTGGCACACCTTGGGATCGGTATTAGAAGTACCGGGAAAGCACGCGGCGGCTGGCGGCATCGAGTGCGCGGGTGTCGGGAATCAGGTAACGGATGCCGTGCGTATCGACGAACAAGGCTTTGTATGGGCCCAGGTGCCGCACGTCGTCCTCGCTATCCAAGAGGAAGGAAGTCGGGCCGCGATTGGTTATTACCTCCCACTGGGATGGATCCACGTTCGCGGTCAACTTAATTATTCGCTCGATAATTGGCACGAATTCCCTTTGGGCCAACTCCTCTTCCAATGCCTTCAGCACCTCGGGCGGCAGTTTTTCCGGTTCACGGATATAGAGCACTTCGTGGCCTTCGGCATCGCTGATGGAAATCCACTGCTGCGCACAGGAGATGGGAAAGGCCCGGGCCGGCTCGACCCCAACCAGGCGTCGGCCGTCGGCGTCGACGAGCACCAGGCGATCGAACACGTCCCGGTGCAATTGGAAGCCACGCGCGGCAAGTTGTTCGGCAGGTACGATTGTTTGATCCATGGTAAAGGAATAATTCCGTAATTTATTCGCTTATAAGCCCACGGGTTGCAACCCGTGGGCTTTTTATTTCTTGGTTGTAGTGCTGTGTCCGTGGGTCATATCCAACTGTGCGCGATACAAGCGGGCGTAAGTGCCCGAAGTTTTAAGTAATTCGTCGTGATGGCCGACCTCGCTGATTTGCCCCCGTTCAATCACCACCAATCGATTGGCGCGCCGCAGCGTGCTTAAGCGATGGGCAATGGCGATGGTGGTTCGGCCTAGAATGAGATTTTCCAAGGCCAGTTGGATCTCCCTTTCCGTTTCCGTGTCGACCGACGAAGTGGCCTCGTCGAGGATGAGAATCCGCGGATCAATGAGCAGGGCCCGGGCGATACTGATGCGCTGCCGCTCCCCGCCGGAGAGGAGCTGTCCGCGTTCGCCTACCAAGGAATCGTAACCGTCGGGCAGGCGGAGGACGAATTCGTGCGCCCGGGCGGCCCGGGCGGCGGTAATGATTTCTTCGCAGGTGGCATCCGGCCGGCCGTAAGCGATGTTTTCCGCAATGGTTCCGTAAAATAAAAAAGGGTCTTGCAACACAATGCCGATATGCCGCCGATATTCTTCAATGGGGTACGAACGGATATCCACACCATCGACCAATATTGCTCCATCGGTTACGTCATAGAAGCGGCAGGCCAGGTTGACGATTGTGGTCTTGCCCGCGCCGCTGGGTCCGACCAAGCCGATCATTTCACCCGGCCGAATCTTAAGATTCACCTCTTGGAGCACGGGCCGAGGCCCGTAATGGAAGCCCACGCCGCGGAATTCCATTTCCCCGCGCAACCGCTCGATATGTATCGGATGCGTGGGTTCGGCCACGCTGGGCACCCGGTCCAGGATGGAAAATAAGCGTTGCGTGCTGGCGCCTGCCGCTGCACGGCCGTAACCATGCGGCTCATCGAATCCATGCGGGAATAAAAGCGGCTAATGTAATAGACAAAGGCTACTAATTCGCCCACGGTAAGATGGCCTTGATAAATCTGATAGACGCCGAAGGCCCAGACCACCAGCAGACCGATATCGGTTAAAAAAACCACGGCCGCGCCGAAAAATGCCCACAGCGTATTGACGCGGTCGTTGGCCTGGAGCACGCGGTTATTGGCCGCTTGAAAGCGGTCGATCTCCCGCCGCTCCTGGGCAAAGGCCTTTACCACGCGGATGCCGGGAATGGTATCGGAGAGCACGCTGGTGATTTCGCTCCAAATCCGGCAACTGAGCAAATACCCCTGACGCAGGCGCGTGCGCACCTTTTGCACCAGATAGGCAATCACGGGCAAGGGAAAGAGCGTCACAATGGCCAAAAACGGATTGAGGATCAGCAACCATACGGTGGTCAGTGCAATCATCAACACGTCGTTGATGAAGTCCAGTAAATGGATCGAAAGAAAATCGCAAATTCGATCGGTATCTCTGCTCAGACGTGATATCAAATCGCCCGTGCGCTTGCCGCCGAAAAATTCCATAGAAAGAGACTGCAAATGGGCGTACGTTCTGGTGCGCAAATCGCTGGCAATCCGCTCGCTGGCCCAAGCTAACACGTAAGTCCGGGCCCAACTGAGCAGCCAGGTGAGGATCGCCACCCCGGCAAAACCCGATAGGTACCACCAGACAAGGTTGAAATTGGTCGGCTTACCCGCCCCAAAAGGAGTCAAAACGTTGTCGAACAGAAGCAAGATCAAATACGGGGGAATCAGTCCGGCAACAGTGCTGGAAAACATCAGCGCCAGCCCCAGTGAAATGACCAAAATCCGCGGTCTGGCAAAACCAATCAAGCGCGAAAGCGATTGCATTGGCGCCTTGGTTTTGGCGGCCTCACACTCCGGACACAAGGTCTGATCCGGGGCCAACAGCGCACCGCAATTAGGACATACCGCGGCAACGGCTTCCGCGGAATCTTCTTCCTCGGCCCGGTCTCCCTGCTGCAAGCGTTCGAATCCTAAGGCCAGCCGATGGGCAGCATTCACCTTGCCCGCCGTGAAACGCCAGTGGTACAAGCGGCTCTGTGAATCGATCAATTCCAACATGCCCGTGCCGGCGTAGTCTTTTGCCCGAAGAGTCAAGGCCGAAGTAACCGGCCAAGACCGCAAACCGTCCTCTGGCGGGAGATTTGATTTTTCGCTGCTGATTACAGGCTCAACCGACAGCAGCCGACGATCCGTCAGGACCAGCAATCCCTGGGCGTAGTGTAATTGTTGATCGAGGTCCGGTTCCAGCCAAAGCACAAGCCTTTCGTCTGCGCCTAGATTGGCATCCACCACGCTCCGCATCTGAGGCGGCAGGTTTTCCCAATTATCTGGCGTCGAGTTGAACGAAGGAGGCACGGTCTTCTGGAAAGCATCCTTTATGCTCGGGCAAGTGGTATCAGTTTTGCCGATTATAACGGGCTGGAAAAAAACAGTCCATATTTTGTATACGGCGGCATTTCCACGCCGCGGTGATTGTAACGTATTATTTAGTAAAGCTATCGATACGGGGCCATTCGGTTTACAACCGTATCGTTAATTTCCAATCAGACCATCGATGGCTTTGATGAAGGCTTTTCCCTACGGTTGAAGTTCCAGAACCATGAGGCAAATGCCTGCCCCCTCGTTGGTGGCATATTGTCTCAGGGGCTGATTTTTTCTCAAAATCAATCGCTTCTCTTTAATAACTATAAGAAATATAGACTCTTATGTCACAGGACCGCCAGACTGATCATTAATTGATTTTTTAAGTTCCACCAAGAACAAAATGACGATCATAATGCGTTGCAGGCATACCCAGGGGAAAAAATCAAGATTTTTTCAAGAGGCTATTGCTTTTTTCCAGGCGCCTGGATTAAATGGAATTATGGAGTTGGCCAGCGCTGCGGGGACGTTTTGGTACCGGCCAAACTCCTCCCACCTAGGGTTCTTCCTGCCTATGCCCAAAGCTGCCCTCTCCGATGATTACTCGCGGGCGCCGAGGTCTGCGCGGAGGTGAATTCTTGTACAAGTAGGTAAAACAGGAGAGGTAACCTTTATCGCGCGTTACAGCGGATATGCCTATCACTATTAAATTTTATCACAATTCGCTTACCTGTGTAAGCGTAATAATATGCCAGTTGCAAAGGATGGTTTGAATATATTGTATTTGCCAGGGTCTGTGCTGGCATTTTTTACATCGGTAAACTAACGAACGTGAGGAGACACGCTCGCGTGCAGAGATGCTTGGGATTGCTGGAGTTATGAGGTAAAATCGACCTGCCGATACAACCTTTTAACCATTTGCCACGTAGATCGTTCTAGGAAGGCTCGATCACCGTGATTCCGCAAAAGCTAGCAGTTTTGTTTAGTGAGAAAAACAACCATGGAATTCCGTAAGGTGTTGGCATTGCGTGGTCCTAACATTTGGACCAATTTTCCGGTGATAGAAGCTTGGGTCGATCTGGGTGAATTAAAAAATTCGCCGTCGCATGAAATTCCCGGCTTTAACGAAAGACTAATTAGCTGGCTGCCGTCGATGATCGAGCATCGTTGCAGCGTTGGCGAGCGCGGCGGTTTTTTCCAGCGTCTCCGCATGGGAACCTATCCCGCTCATATTCTCGAGCACCTCGCGCTGGAACTGCAAACTCTCGCCGGCACGCCGGTGGGTTTTGGCAAGGCGCGGGAAACTTCCGAGGAGGGCGTGTATCGCGTCGTGATCCGCTATAAGGAGGAGAACCTGGGCCGAGAGTGCCTGAAAGTCGCTCTGGATCTTTTCCTGGCGGCGGTCTATGATCGGCCTTTCGATCTGAGCGGCGAAATCAATCGGCTCCGCGATCTGGCGCAACAATTGTGTCTTGGTCCCAGCACCGGCGCGATTGTCGCCGCGGGGCAAGCGCGGGGCATACCCGTGCGGCGTCTGAACACCGACAGCCTGGTTCAGCTTGGTTACGGGCGCAAGCAGCGGCGGATCCAAGCCGCCGAAACCGACCGCACCGGCGCCGTGGCCGAATCAATTGCCCAAGACAAGGAAATCACCCGCATGATGTTGCGCTCGGTGGGCGTGCCCGTGTCCGAGGGCCGGCCCGTCGCCAGCGCCGAGGACGCCTGGGAAGCAGCCTGCGAACTGGGCGTGCCGGTGGTCGTCAAGCCGCAAGACGGCAATCAAGGCCGCGGCGTGGCTACCAATCTCACCACGCGCGAACAAATTACGGCCGCTTATGAAGCCGCGCACCAGGAAAGCCCCTCGGTGCTCGTGGAAAAGTTCGCACCGGGTCACGACTATCGCGTGTTGGTCGTGGGTGGAAAGGTCGTGGCGGCGGCGCGGCGTGAACCCGCGCACGTGGTCGGCGACGGCCAGCACACCATCGCCCAGTTGGTCGAGATTGTCAATACCGATCCCCGCCGGGGCGATCATCACGCCACCGTACTGAGCAAAATCAAATTAGATCCTGTTTCGCTAGGCGTTTTAACCGAACAGGGCTATACGCCCGAATCGATACCGCCCAGCGGCGCGACGGTGCTGATCCGGCGGAATGCCAATCTCAGCACGGGCGGAACGGCCATCGACGTTACCGAATACGTTCATCCCGAGGTGGCCGCCCGGGCCGTCGATGCCGCTCAAATCGTGGGCCTCGACATCGCCGGCATCGACGTGGTCGCCCAGGACATCAGCCGGCCGCTGGAGGAACAAGGCGGCGTGATCGTGGAAGTCAACGCGGCCCCGGGCCTGCGCATGCACCTGGAACCGTCGGCGGGCGTATCGCGTCCGGTAGGCGAGGCGATCATCAATCTGCTTTATCCGGAAGGCGAAAACGGCCGGATCCCCATCGTGGCCGTGACCGGCATGAACGGCAAGACAACCACCACGCGCTTCATCACCCACGTCCTTAAAGGCACCGGCCGGTTGGTGGGCATGACCTGCACCGACGGCATTTACATCGGCGAGCGGCGCATTGATAACGGCGATTGCAGCGGACCGAAGAGCGCCCAGTGCGTGTTGCTCAACCCCACCGTCGATGCGGCCGTGTTCGAAACCGCGCGCGGCGGCATCCTCCGCGAAGGGCTCGCCTTTGACTACTGCGACGTGGCCGTGGTGACCAATATCGGCGACGGCGACCACTTGGGAATCTCCGAAGTCAACACTCCCGAAGATCTGGCCCAAGTCAAACGCTGCATCATTGATGTGGTTTCGCCCCAGGGATACGCCGTGCTCAATGCCGCTGATCCGCTGGTGGTCCAAATGGCCCCCCACTGCCCCGGCGGCGTGCTGTTTTTCGCGCTGGACGCCGAACATCCGGTCATCGCGCGGCATCGCGGCGTGGGCGGCCGGGCGGTCTTCGTGCGCGACGGCCAGATCTTCTTTGCCGAAGGCAATCATGAAGAAGCCATCATGCCCGTGGCCGCGGTGCCGCTTACCCTGGGCGGCACGATCGGCTTCCACGTGGAAAACACGCTGGCCTCGCTGGCCGCGGCGTGGTGCCTGGGCATACCCTATGAAATCATCCGCGAGCGCGCGGCCACCATCACCGCCGATATGGGAAAGGTGCCCGGCCGCTTCAACATCCTGGAAATCGAAGACGCCACGGTGATCGTCGATTACGGCCACAACGTGCATTCCCTCTCAGCCGTTATCGACGTGATCGACAACAAATTCCCCCATCAATTCCGTACCGTGGTGTATTCCACGGCCGGCGATCGCCGCGACGACGACATGATCCGCCAGGGCGAATTGCTCGGCGCGGCCTTTGACCGTGTGATTCTCTACGAGGATCACTATCGGCGCGGCCGCGCGGAGGGTGAAATCATCGCCCTGTTCCGCAAAGGCGTGGAATCGGCCGCGCGGGCCAAGGAGATCATCGAGATCACCGGCGCCACCAAAGCGGCCGAGACGGCTTTGAACACGGTTCGGCCCGGCGAGCTGCTTCTCTTGCAGGCCGATAAAATCGACGAAACCATGGACTGGATCCGCCATCACATCTCCACGCTGGTCGAGCAAAAAGCGGCGGCCGAGGAGTTGATGGAAGAAGCGGCTGCCGAGCCGGCATCGGCGCCAGAGCCTGCCGCCGCGCCAAACAAGGAATTAGCCCCCCGCGAAGTTGCCGGCGCCATTTTGGCCGAAACCCCGGCAGGGGCCAAGGCGTAAAGGCGATTGCCAAGATAATATTCGTTCGTATATTAACCGGCGGGAAACACCTGCCGGTTTTCTTTTGTATATGTTATTCAGTCAAACAGTAGTAAAATTACATTATTAAGACAAAATTCTAGTTTACGGGCGTAAAGCCGGCTATCTCTATTACTGAGGAGGATTACATCGTGTCCATTTCTTTAGAGCAACCGCCGAAAAAACGCCGGGCGAACTTTGTGCTCTCGCTCTTGGGTTTAGGAGGTTTTATTATCATCGGAGGGTTGCTTTGGTCGGCAATTCAACACGCCCGAGAAGCGGCCAACCGCGAAGTTGCACCGGCCAGATGAAGTTTTTTGGTTTAGACATACACAACTACCACGATGTAAATCACCATTTTCCTCCAGCTTATCTTACCGATAAAGAAGGGCGGCCGGCACACAGTTGGCGGGTATTGTTATTGCCATATTGCGAGGAAAATGCCCTCTATGAGCGATACAATTTCGACGAACCCTGGAACAGTCCGCACAACCGAACACTTGCGGATGGTCTGCCCATAGGCATGTCAGGAGTATACCCCTGGTATCACTGCGCAAGCGATCGCAATTCCAATAAACTCCATACAAGCTATGTAATGGTCGTTGGTCCGAATAACTTCTCCGCCGGATCAACAACTACGAAAATCAAAGATTTTACCGACGGAACCGCTCACACCATTGCTTTAGCCGAAATGTCCAAATCCGGCATTCATTGGATGGAACCCCGCGATTTAAAGTTTGACGAAATGAGTTTTATAATCAACGACCCTAACGGCCAAGGACTCCGCAGCGAACATCCCACCGTCGTAAATGTGTTGTTTGCCGATGGAACTGTACATGTGATTCACAAGGATGTTGATCCCGAAGTACTCAAGAGCAACTTTATGATCTCCGGCAGAAAAAACTGGACGCCATTAGATGATTATTAATCAAGAGGCATTAGTCAAAAAACGTACATCCATGCGGGCAACCGGTAATCCATGGCTCGAACGTATTATCTTCTGATTGCCTTTATAACCGGCGCAGTCGTCTTGGCCTTGGAAGTGCTTGCCGCTCGGACCATTGCGCCTGCTTTGGGCAGCGGGGCGTTGATGTGGTCGGCATTACTAGCCGTGGCCTTAGGCGTACTCGCGGTTGGCAATCTGACCGGCGGGTTATTGAGCGAATGTGTAATTCCATACGGCTTGATTTCTTGGTCATTGGCCGCTTCTTCGGCGTGTTTGTTGCTTGTGTCGCAGTTTTATGCCACCGCCATGCGATGGTCAGCGGACCAACCGCTTTTAATCGGTGCCATCGCCGCCGCACTCATCACTCAGGCCGTCCCACTAGGCATGATCGGTAGCATTACGCCGGCAATTCTGCAGCAAGGGCGACAAGGAATGGGGCGTTGGGCTGGAATAATATTATCTGTGGGCAGTTGCGGCGGGATCATGGGGGCGATTGGCATGGGATTGGTCCTTTTGCCTTTGTTTGGTTTGACAAAATCTTACTTGGTACTTGCGGGATTATTGGCACTGGCGGCATTCCCGGCCGTTTGGCCAAACCGGCGTTGGCCAGCCGCCGGGGTTCTTTTGGCTTTGCTGGGCTTAATAGCGATCTGCTGGTATTGCCATCAACCCGATGCGGCGGTGCAATCCTCTTACGGACAATTAGAAATTCACGTTACCGGGTTGTCGCGCGTGCTGCTGATTGATGGTCTGCCGCAAACAGGCCTGCCGGCTCAATTAGTAGCTGGTGACGGACTGCGCTGTGGGTATCTGCTGGAAACGGCATTACTGATGAAGCCAAAACCCTCGCGGGCATTGGTTATTGGATTGGGAGCCGGTCTTGCGCCACGCATTCTCGCCGCACAGGGTATCGATTGCGAGTCGGTCGAGATCGATCCAAAGGTTCTCGAAATCGCCCGCAAGGAGTTTGGATTTGTTGGCCGCGCGACAATAGCCGATGGTCGGGCATTTCTCAAAAACACTTCCCAAAAGTATGATCTAATTTTTCTTGACGTCTGCACAACCGACCGATTGGCATATCACCTGTTCACCGTGGAAGCATTACATACGCTCCATAATCATTTGTTGCCGGAGGGCATCGTGGTTATACAATTTATTGGCGACGATGGGCCATGGTCGGCAAGCCTTGTGCGCACTGTGAAGGCGGTATTTGGAGATTGCCTGATGCTGGCGGGGCGAAGAGAACTTGGGCGTATTGGTCCGCGCTGGCTTTTTGCCGCACACTGGTCCCCGCAAGATCCCCAGCAGGATTCTTTCTTCTTGCCAACCGGCAGATCGTGGGAAGTAATACGACCGAGCGAGCCCGGTTACTTGCTAACGGATGACCATTTTCCGGCGGAGTTGGATTGGGCTCGCGTCGCAGTTGCATGGCGTAACCGTTCCGCCGCCAACCAGTGAAATCAGAGAGGCCGTCTTGGCCGAAACACCGGCAGGGGCCAATTAAAAATACGTAATAAATGTGCACATTTTTCGCTGTAAAAATTTATCCCCTAACGTGGCCTTCGGCCGCAACCAAACCCGCGACCGACCAACCTTCGGTTGGTGCCCGTCGCGGCTTTACAACTCCACTATCCCCTATCCACTTGCATCAGGGCAGTTTGTGACCGAGTTTGTCGCGCTTGGTGGCCAGATACTGGGCATTGTGCTCGTGGATGGGGCCCACGATGGGCACCTGATCGATCACTTCCAGGTCGAACCCGCCGTAAATAAAGGCGTCGGTTTTTTTGGGATTGTTCGTCAGCAATCGGACTCGGGAGAGTCCTAAATCTTTTAGGATCTGAATGCCCACGCCGTAATCGCGGCTATCCACTTGATGACCCAAGGCCAGATTGGCCTCCACCGTGTCCAGCCCTTGATCCTGAAGATTGTAGGCCTTGATCTTTTCGGCCAGTCCGATTCCCCGGCCTTCTTGCGGCAAATAGATCAGCACCCCTGCGCTTCCTGGCCGATCATTTGCAGGGCCATCTGGAGTTGGTCGCCGCAGTCGCAGCGGAGCGAGGCAATAAGATCGCCCGTGAAACAAGAGGAATGCAGGCGCACCAGGGGCTGGGCCGATTTGCTGGGATCGCCGATGACAATAGCCAATGGCTCTTGTTCCTCGTACTTCACGGAATAGACAATGATCCGTCCCGGACCGAAACGGGTGGGCAGATTGGCTTCGGCCAGGCGGGAAACCAGTTTTTCGCTGCGGCGGCGGTGGCGGATCAGGGCCTCGATACTGATGATCTCGAGCTGAAATTTTGCGGCCAAGGCAAAGAGTTCATCTTTGCTGGCTCGATCGCCGGTTTCGCCGAGGATCTCTATGAGCACTCCACCCGGTTTCAGCCCGGCCATGCGGGCCAGATCCACGGCGGCCTCGGTATGGCCGGCCCGCCGCAATACGCCACCTTCCTTGGCCACCAACGGATCGAGATGTCCGGGCCGGAGAAAGTCCGATGGCTTGCTTTTGGGGTTGAGGATTTCCCGGATCGTGGCGGTTCGTTCCTGTGCCGTGACGCCCGTGCGGCAACTCTTGTGGTCGATTGGCACGGTAAAGGCCGTTTGCAAAGGGCTGGTATTGTTCTCCACCATCAGCGGCAGTTCGAGCCGCTCGGCCACCTCTGGTAAAATTGACATGCAAAGCCGACCGCGCCCCTGGGTAAGCATAAAATTGATCTTTTCCGAGGTGATTTTTTCGGCCGCGCAGATGAAATCCCCTTCGTTCTCGCGGTCCTCGGCATCCATGACAATGACAATCCGACCCGCGCCAATAGCCTCTATGGCTGCTTCGATTTTTGAAAACTGGTAGGACACAAAAATCCTCCTCTAAAACGCACTAAACCGCATTTCTCACCAACATGTAGGGTGGGTCAAGCAAACTGTATTCGTGGTGGGACTTCGGTCGCGGATTGAATGCTCGCCATCGTACAGGCTGTAAATTACATATTTATCAGTTTGCGCCGACCCACCAACAACTTGCGCGACCTTGTCCCACCCTACGGTGAGAAATGCGGACTAAGTGTCATTATAAATACCTGCCAGAGCATTGTCATGTTCCAATAGAACATGCTAATCCCAGTAATTGCAGACTTTTCTGATGGTCGAAATGGCTCCTCGGTTGTTCTTAAAATCAGAAAACATGCGTAATATAGTTAATTTGCGCAAAGTTATTCTATTATAACATATTTCTCGATTTTTCCAGTTATTCCGCCGATAAGGGCTTATTGAGGGTCTATCCTGGCACATTTTGGGGTATTGGCTATGCCGGGGAAAACACCTTCGACTTGAAAACAAGGAGGGAATAAAAGCAATGAGAACATTTTTGTTGGGCGGATTGATTTGCGGATTGTTTTATCTGGCAGCAGAGTCCACGGTTTGCGGAGCACAATATATGCGTCCCGGCGGGCCGTATGCTTCTGATCCTTGCGCCTGCGGTAGTGAGTGCTCATGTGATCAGGGATGTGGTCCGGCATGTGGCCCTACGCCATGCTATCTACGCCGACAGAATGACTGCGGGGGAGATTGCGGTTTTCCATGTCGTTGGCCTGGTGGAAATGGTCGCCGCTGCGATACCAGTTGCGATACCGGCTGCGATCCCGGCTGTGATCCATGCTGCAAGCCCTGCCGCCCGATGACGTGCCACGATCGTACCTACTGTGGACCGCTTACTCCGATCTTCGCCCTATTTACTCGCGATTCCTGGTGTGGCAACAGTTGTGGCGAGCGCTATTGGGGTGATTTCTATAGCGATCCGCCCGACTGGTGCGAACCTTGCGACCGTTGCGGAAATTACACCGGCGGCTACAGCGGCTGGTCGGGCAACAGCGGGCGAGGCTGCAACTGCGGCGGCAGTGGCGGTAGTCCACGCGCTACCGGCCAAATGGTGCCAATGGAAGGCAATATTATCTCCCAAGGCGACAAAGTGATGAACCAAGTCCCCACCCCGGCGCCAAAGCCCAAGAAAACCGTAAATCCGTAGAATCCTTCTCGTTCCCATGCTCCGGCGTGGGAATGATAGCCTAATAACCTGGTCTCCTTTCAAGCCCACGGGTTGCAACCCGTGGGCTTTTTTATTTAGAGCTTATCCTAATATATGTATGTCATCTGAGTGTAGTGAAGAATCTGTTATACAATATGGAGATCCTTCGCTGCGCTTAGGATGACGGTAAAGCTTTTTAGGATAAGCTCTTCATCTTGTTCCCATGCTCCGGCGTGGGAACAAGATTCCAATGTTCGTCACAGTACCCGGAATGGCAAGGTGAATAAGAATCGTTTATGATGTAACCTCCCGGGAGAAGAAGACGGATTGTCTTGTTGGACTGACCCGACATCATTCTTCTTCACGTGGACCATGCACCCGATCAATTTGCGAGATGCCAGATGGTCATGACCGGCGTTCATGTTATGCTCGAAATGCTTGCCGGCTGCGGCGTGCGGTATCTATTTGGCAATCCGGGGACCACGGAACTGCCGATATGCGACGCCATGGCCGACGAGCATCGCATAAAATACATCCTGGCCTTGCAGGAGGTGCCTGCCGTGGCCATCGCCGACGGCTACGCCCAGGCCTCGCGCATGCCGGGCGTGGTGAATTTACACGCCTGCTGCGGATTGGGAAACGGCATGGGTATGATCTACAATGCCTATCGCCAAGGCACGCCGTTGGTGATTACCGCCGGTCAACAGGATCAACGCATGTTGCTGGAGGAGCCGATCCTCTGGGGCCGGATGGCCGATGTTGCCCGGCATTGGACCAAATGGGCCGAAGAAATCCGCCGCGTGCAAGACTTGCCCTCGGCGATACGTCGGGCAGTGCAGGCGGCAATGACCCCGCCCACCGGGCCAGTGTTCCTTGCCTTGCCGCTGGACGTGCAAATGGGCGTGGCCGAAACGGACTTGGACCTCACGCCGCCGCGCCTGCCCGACTTCCTTGTGCGTGCGCCGATCGAGTCGATCCGTCAAGCGGCGGCAGTGCTGGCCACTGCCCGCAGCCCGGGCATTCTGGTGGGCAGCCGGATTTGCGAGGCCGACGCCGTGGCGGAATTGGCGGCCGTGGCCGAGCGCTCAGGCGCCCCCGTAATGCACGAGGCAACCACTTCGCACGGCCGATGCAGTTTTCCTTCGGATCATGCTTTGGCCTCCACGCAATTGCCGTTCTGGTCGCCGCAGGTCCGCGAGTATCTGGCCGAATTCGACGTGCTGTTGGTCGCCGGCATGAAACTCATGCAGCAATACATCTACCACCAACCGCGACCCATTCCCGAAAACGTGCGTCTGGTGCATATCGACGACGATCCTTGGGAGTTAAACAAAAATTATCCTTTGGAGGCGGGCGTAATCGGGCATCCAAAGCCTGCTTTGGCCGAACTGGCAACAATTTTGGACGAGACCATGACGCCCGAGCAAAAGCGGGCCGCCCGGGCAAGGCTGGAAACCCACGGTCAGAAGCGGCGCCAGCAATCGGCAACGTTGCGTCGCGATGCCGAGCGCCAACGCGATTGCCGGCCCATGGCACCGCTTTATCTGATGGAAACGCTTTCGCGCATCTTGCCGCCCGACGTGGCCATAGTTGAAGAGGCGCCCACCACGACCATGGGCGGCTATTTCGAGCGTGCCGCAGTGCTGAAAAACACCAGCGGATATTTTGCCCAGCGCGGCTGGGCCCTGGGCTGGGGGCTGAATTGCGCCATCGGCGTGCAATTGGCCTGGCCCGATCGGCCCGTGCTGGCCCTGATCGGCGACGGCTCGGCCATGTACGGCATCCAGGGCCTCTGGACCGCCGCCCATTATCGCATTCCCGTCACCTTTGTGATCTGCAACAACACCGAATACAAAATCCTCAAGGATTGCGCCCAAGTGCTGCGCCTGCCCGCGGCCTGCGCCAATCGATTCGAAGGCCTTGATATAGTTGACCCAATGATCGACTACATGGCCTTGGCCCAATCGCTGGGCATTTCGGCCCAACGCATTTACGAACCGGAAGAACTCAGCGACGCGGTTCGCAAATCTTTTCAGAGCGACGTGCCTTGCCTCATCGAAGTGCCGGTGCGCCACCCGGAGTGAAAGCCATAAAAACTTCCCCTCTTCCATTGGGAGAGGGTCGGGGTGAGGGCTGGAAATCGATCCTTTATTTCAGCAACGTCGAGACGCTGTTGCCGTTTTGCAAATCGATCACGCGGATGGCGTGATTATTGGTATCGGCCACGAACAGCTTGCCAGCGGCTATGGAAAGGCCCGAGGGATTATTAAACGCCGGCGGGTTGTCGGAATAATCGGCCGCGCCGCTGCCGATCAAGGTTTTCGTCTCTCCGCTGGCAGGATCGATTATTTTGATTTTGTTGTTGTAGGTATCGGCAATGTAAAGTTTGCCCTTATCGCAGAAAATGCCCAACGGGTGTTGTAAAAGCACTTGAGGAGCGGGTCCGTCGACGTCGCCAAAGGTAAATAGCCTGGCTTGCGGCAAGCGGGCCGTGCCCACTACGGTTCGCACTTCTTTTTTGGGATTAAAAGGAACCGCGCGGATGGAACTGCCTTCGGCGTCGGCGACATAGAGCCAAGTGCCATCGGATGTCAGTCCGCTGGGCTGGGCAAAGGACGCATAACCAAGTTGATAAGGCTGATGCGGAACAAGCGGGCCATCGACGATATCTTCCACGCCGTTGCCGGCATAAACAGTGATGGAGCTTTCAGCTAAAGGCATCTTCCAGATTTGGTGCGCACCGGCCATGGCAATGTAGAGATTATTCTGCTGAATATACAATGCCCAGGGGCTATTAAGCGGTGTTTTTCGCGGTTTCGCCGCGCCTCCAAACGGAGGAGCGCCGCGGCTTTCACTCCCGGTCCCGGCAATGGTGACGACCTGCTTCTTGGTTAAATCCACTTTGCGGATCAGATGATTTTCGGTATCGGCCACATAGAGCATTTCATCTCTCAGGGCCATCCCTTGCGGCGAGTTGAATTGTGCTTGGGCAAATGGGCCATCGGCCTGTCCACGGGTGCCGTCGCCGATGGTTTCCAATAAAGTCCCGTCTAGTCGGGCGATAATAATCCGGTTGTGACCGGAATCGGCGATAAACAGCCGATCGGAAGACTGGTCGGCCAGCACTTTGCCTGGAAAGCGGAGCAACGTGCCAGGCGCGTGCCTGCTTTTCGGTTCAAAAACCAGCGGTTTTTCAGCGAGCAAACCCATTTTTCGATAATGCGCTACGGCGGGTTTAAGCACCTCGTTGAGTTCTTCAAAAGTGACTTCTCCACTGTGGCCCCATACGGCATATCCTTCCGGGTCGATCAGCACCAGGCTGGGCCACGCCCGAATGCCAAAACTGTTCCAGATGGCAAAATCGGCATCGTTGACTACCGGATGCTCCAGGCCATAACGCAACACTGCCTGGGCAATGTTTTTAGTGTCTTTTTCCTCGGCGAACTTGGCGGAATGCACGCCAATGACGACCAGCTCGTTGGGCCAGGCCGCTTCGATTTTTTTCAGTTCGGGAATGACGTGCATGCAGTTAATACAGCCCAGGGTCCAAAAATCCAAGAGCACGAATTTGCCGTACAACTGGTCGAGTTTGATTGGCTGGGCAGTATTGATCCAGGATAGTCCGCTGGGAAAAGGCTGAACCGGTAAATGCCGGGAAAAAAAAGAAGCGGATGTCTGCTGGGCTGCCATACAATTGCTATTCCTGGGGATAAAGCAGATCCATTGGACCGCTGTGAGAACACAGATCGCTACAATTAATTCGCAGCCGCCGCCTTGGCGCCGGATTTTGTAAAGTAATGTTGACATTTTCTGTATTAGGCGGCCTGGAGAAAAAAACCTCCTTGGGAGAGGCTGGCTTTTCAGGGGAAAAAATTCCTGAAAAGCTCATTAAATATGAAAAGGTCACCAAAATCCCCCAAAATGTTGGTATAAATGATACAATATACGTGCTATTTATGAATAGAAGTAAGAAATAGATATTATTACAGGTAGGCCCTACAAAATTTTTACTGGATCGACACAGAAGTCAATACGACGAGATTTTATTTATTACCCCCAATTAGCAAAACCGATCACAAATATAATATAATTTTGTTTCATGCTACGCATGTTCACTTATAAGGGCGCTAACAGTAACTTTTAAGAAAAGTATCATAGATTAATCAGAGGAGCGAAATTCAGACAAGAAAGGGGCATACAACAACTTTGGGCAGGGACCAGGAATGAATGTTCTGCTTATTGGTATGCCCGCGCATTGGGAAGACCGCTTGCGGGAAGTGCTCTCCGAGCGAGGACACACCTATAGAATCATCAACGACGTCGGGGAGATCGCTACTGCCCGGGAACAAGCGAATCAGCCGCTAGTTTTTCTGGGCGTAGGCGAAACGATCGACAAAGCAAATGACGTTTGCCGTCAACTGCGCGCCGACTCTCGCTTAAAGCCGCTACAAATTCTGGCTTGCGGCGCTTTTCACTCTTTGGAAAAGGTGCAGGCCCTTTTGCAAGCGGGAGCGAATGATTATCTGACGGATTTGGATATGGCGACGCAGCTTGAGCTGCGTTTGCTCGCGGCCGAGTTTCGCGCCGCGGCGCATCAGATTCGTTTGATATGACGCAGGCGATGATCGGGCAAAAAGATTTTATCATTCCCTTTGACAATACGGTCGACGGCGTTTTCCGCACCACCTACGAAGGGAAAATTATCGCGGTCAATGAAGGTCTGGTGAAAATGCTGGGGTACGATTCCCGGGAAGAGTTGATGCGGATTGATCTAGCTCGGGATCTGTATGTAGATCCCTCGATGCGTCGTGAAATCATTGAAGATCCCTCTGTGGGATTAAGAACCGTCGAGCTGACTTGGAAACGGCGCGACGGCAAGCCTATCGAAGTGCGCACCTTTGGGCGGCGGGTCGTGGACGATGCGGGCAAGCTGCTTTATTTCGAATCCGTGGTCTGGGACATCACCGCGTCTACCATAGCGGCCAATTTACTGAAAATCCAATGCGATTTAGCCGTCAAACTCTCCGGCACATGTGATTTACACACCACGCTTAATGAGGTGCTGCGCGCCGCGATGCAAATCGAAGGCATAGATTCCGCCGGTGTGTATCTGCTCAATGACGCTTCGGGAGTATTTGAACTTGCCGCTTCCCGTGGCGCTCCTCCCTGGTTCGTCGAGGCTGTTTCTCGCTATTCCTTGGATACGCCGCGGGCGCAAACTTTGCTGCAAGGCAGCCCGCTGTATTTAGTCTCCGAGGACGTTCAACATCCCATTCGGATAGCCCTGGAAAAAGAGGGGATAAAAATAGTAGCCATCATTCCCATCGTTAATCAGGGCAGGGTAATAGGAACGCTGCATCTGTGCTCCCACGTGCAGAAGAAGATATCGCTTACCGCTCGTCAAGCCCTGGAATCTATTGCCAGGCAAATTGGCGCCAGCGTGGCCCAGGCGCAGGTCGAAACGGCATTGCATCAAAGCCAGCAAAACTTGCAAGCCCTGTTCGATTCCCTCCAGGACATGGTTTTTGTTTTAGACGCATCAGGACGCCTCTTGCACACCAATCCCATGGTCGGTAAGCGTTTGGGATATTCCGCGGCGGAACTTGCCAACATGAAAGTCGGCGATTTACATCAACCCCAACGGTATCAAGAAGTCCTCGACGTATTTTCGCAAATCATCGCCGGTCAAACTTCGCTGTGCGAAGTTCCCTTATTGACAAAAGAGGGCGTCCAAATTCCCGTGGAAACCCTGGTAACCCTGGGCAAGTGGGCGGGGCTCGACGCGGTTTTCGGCGTTTCCCGCGACCTCACCGAACACCATCGCGCCCGGCAGGCGCTACACGAAAGCGAGTCGCGCTTTCGCGCGATTTTCGAAAGCGCCGCAATAGCTCTGGTCCTGAGCAATTTAGAGGGAATCATCCTGGAAGTAAACGGCGCGCTTACGGAGATGCTCGGTTATACGCCTGGGGAAATTATCGGCAAATGCCATGCCAATTTTACCCTCCCCGATGATGTTGACTCTGTGACCTCCATCATGAAGGAGCTTATCGATGGAAAGCATAGCAGGGTTTTATTTGAAATGCGATTCCTTCACAAGGATGGCAACATTGTATGGAGTCGTCTACACACCTCATTGTTGCGCGACGTCAACGGCGTGCCTTGTTATATAATCTGTATTCTCGAAAACATCACCGCACAAAAGAAAGCCGCCGAAGCAATTCAAAAGGAGCAACAATTACTGCGGAGGATTATTGACATCCATGAACACGACCGCCAACTGACGGCCTATGAAATTCATGACGGCATCGCCCAGCAAATCACGGCCTCGCTGTTCCAGTTGGAAGCCTTCCGGCGTCAGCGGGCAACTGATACAAACGCGGCGGAAAAATCCCTGGAAATCGCTTCGCGATTAATTAGTCAAAGCGTCGATGACACGCGGCGGCTGATCAGCGGACTTCGTCCCTTGATCCTCGACGAGTATGGCATTATCGAGGCCATAAAGTATCTTGTCTGCGAGTATGGCAAGAATAGCGGAATTGCGATCGCCTTTCAGCATGATGTTCATTTTCAGCGTCTGGTGCCGCCGCTGGAAAGCGCCATCTTCCGCATCATCCAGGAAGCAATCTCCAACGCCTGCCGTTACAGCCAAAGCACGGATGTTTCCGTGGAGCTTGTAGAACGCGATGGCCGCTTGCAGATCAAGATCGCTGATCAGGGCGTGGGTTTCGACCCCAACGCAATCGAAGAGAAGAGCTTCGGTTTGCAGAGTATTCGCGAGCGGGCGCGGTTGCTGGGCGGCCATGCGGAAATTCAGTCCGCGCCGGGTTCGGGCACTTGCATTACCGTGGAATTGCCCATCGTGCTCCAAGCCGAAGCAGCAAGGGCGTTTAACGATATCAATTACTTGCCCTGACTCGGGGGCGGATCGATTTTCCCCACTACCAGGCGCCCTACCCACTTTACGCTGCCCCCCTTCAACAGACTAACATGCAGGGAGCAAGTAATTGGAGTTTAACTGCGGAGGATCTTGCCATGTGCGCCCATGTTTTCTGGTTTTCAATGGCGATTGTGGGAATTAATGTGGGCTGGCAGCCCTTGCCCGAAGGGGGAATGGAATACATTATCCAACTTGATCCACAAACCCTCGAGGCCCTGAAGGCCGGGGAAACGATCCACAGCGACGTGCCACCCAGCGCCGGCGAGGTGCGTGCGTATAAAATTGTCTCGGGCACCAAGAAATTGCCGCGGATCAATTTGGCGGAGGCAAACAGCCCGCCCCCGGCAAAACTCGCCGATCGTGCCCAACTGCCATCCAACCCGACGCAGACCGCAACGGCAGACCAAAGTTCCAAGTTTTCCAGTACGCCTTTGCCCGAGGCGGCCCAAAAACCCCTTATCGCATCGCCTGCCGCTTATCTGGAACAAGCGGAAAGCAGCAGCGGATCAGCGGTGGCTTCGCCAAAACACGCGATGGAAAAAGAAGAACCGGCCAAACCATGGATGCCCTTGATCGTTACCGCGCTCGGTTTGTTTGCCTCTTTCGGCGGCAACGTGTATCTAGTATGGATCTTTGCCGATCTTCGCCGCCGATACCGGATGTTGCAGTCAAAAGCCGGGGGAGCGACAGTTTAGCAGCTAGTTGAAAAATCGGTGTGCCACTGCTTCGTCAGAAGCAGTGCCCTGAAAACCGCGAAGAATTCACTGCTTGCAAGCAGAGGCCGTCCGGGAATTCATTTACAAATAATACATGTTTTACGAGGTTTATTAAATTCACTGTTTTAACATAAAAGATGCAAAGCTAGCATAAGTGTAAAAACCTCTGACTGTGATTGAAGTTATGAGTTTCTTAATTCCCGGATGGCCTCTGCAAGCAAGCAGTGGCACACGAACATCTTCGATCATGACTTTATCAACGGGCTTTAGGTACGGGATACGGTGCCTTTTTTATGAGCTTTCCGGCTTTCGAGCCCTGACCATGAAAATGTCGGCGCGGCCGGCCAGCAGATGGCATCGAGAAACAAAACTGCTGGGCAAACGGAACTTCAACAACTTCAAGGGCAGCGATACATTTCCCCGACAGCAGGCCCGCCGGGCCGATTGACGCAGCCAATAACCGTGCCGCACCGTTTGCATTGCCTCGAAAACAAAGCCTGCCTGCTGGAGCATTTTTTTCAGTGTCACGGGCGTAAAATGGGTGAGGTGGCGCGGTAAATCTAGTCCAAACCATGCCGGTCCAAACCAATGGAAAGAAGCGCTATCGATATTCGGCGACGCCACTAAAACCTTTCCGCCCGGGGCGAGCAAACGATGGATTTCGCATAAGACTTCCAAGGGTTGATGTACGTGCTCCAAGGAGTGCCAGAGCGTGACTAGATCGAAACTGCCCGGCGATAGTTCGGGATGAGGCAGGGTGCCGACCAGCGCGGGCAAACCCAATTCATTGCGCACGCGTTGTACCGCCCGCTCCGATAGATCCAAACCCAGTACCTGCCAGCCGCGTTGGTGCATGATTTGCAAAAAACCGCCTGAGCCGCAGCCGAAATCGAGCAACCGGCATTGGCCCAGAGGATCGATCTCGCCGTGCTCCCAATGCGGATGTTTTTTAGCCATGATCCGCCGCCAAAAGCGGTGAATCATTCCTGGGCGTTTTGATAAGACCGCCCGCTTCTGGTGTGGTCCATATTGATCATCATAGAATTGTTCCATGTCGGCAGGCGCCGGTCGGGGATTCGTGTAGCACAGGCCGCAATCGCAACACCGGGCTACGGTAAAAGATGGCTGAGACAGCGGCGCTGTCATGTCCGGACCTGACGTCACCAAGGATCGGCGTCTGCCGCCGCACAGGGGACAGTCGGCGTCCTGCCACTTGATTTTCCATCTGGCCGACTCCAAGCAATCCGAAGCGGCCATGAATGATTCCTTTCGATATAGAGTCCCCGGACTTACGCCGCTTCCGCGTCAGGGGCATTTTTGCAGTCGTCGCCCTGTGTTTCTGCTTCCGCATCATCCTCGCCGATCGTTTTCACTTTAGCGGCCGTTTTCCGTCGGGTAGAAGACCGACTGGGGAATCGTTTGATTTCTTTCTCGGCTTTTTCCGCGGATATTTCAAAAGAGATTACCGCATTATCGCCATGCAAGACCGGCGGCAGGCTGCTGACCGGCGCGCTTAGTTCAGCGAAGATTTTGGCAATATGTTCATGGCAAGTGAAGACCAGAAGTTGGTGCCCGGCCTGGGAAAAGTTGCGCAACACGGCGGCGGCCGCGGCGGCCCGGTCGGCGTCGAAATTGACCAGCACGTCGTCGAGCACCATGGGCAAGGCGGCCCCGCGACGCGCGTAACCGGCAGCCAAGGCCATGCGCAGGCTGAGGAATAACTGTTCTCGTGTGCCCCGACTGAGCATCTCCACGGCCAGGCAGTGACCTTCTGCGTCGTCAACCCTGAGCACGTTTTGCCCCAGCGGCGTCCAGACCCGCTGGTATCGCCCTTGGGTCAAACGCTGTAGATAAAGAGAAGCCTCTTGGAGCGTTTCGGGCTGACGTTCTCGTTCGTACACCGCGCGAATACGATCCATGATCCGGCATGTGGTTGCCAGCACCTGCCAACGATGCCAGGCCTCTTCGATGCGATTTTCCACCACAGACAATTCCAGTTGTTTAACGGGCAATTGCCGGTCGTCAGCCAGGATTTGCAACTGTGTCGCCAAGCTGCCCCCGTTTTTCCAGGCACTCGCGGATTTGCGATTCCAAGAGGGACTCTCGTTGTCGTAAAGAAGCGGCTCGGGCCTCGATGTCTTTGGGCGATTGTTCATCGAGTTGCTTGCCCAGCGCCTCCGCGGAACATTGCTCGCCGATGATGGCGGCGATTTCCTGGTTCAAGGCGTCTAGATCCCGTCGCAGCAAATCGGCCCGCGCGTGCTGCAAAACGCGATGGCGAAATTCCGCCTCGTCCTCCGCGCCTACCTGGAAAAACAATTCACGCCGCCGGTGTTTCAGCCGGCTTACGGCCTCCTCATGTTTTCCACAGCGGAGACGTATATGGCGCATGTGCCGGCGAACGGCTTCGCGTTTGGACAACACGGCTTGCTGTTGGGCCGCTGTTGCGCCGAGTTGTTTCAGATGTTCGACGAGGTCCGCGCCGACAAGGTTGATGCCGGCGTCAGACGCGGCTTGGGCCACGCGCGAAGTGACCGAGTCCCATTCCTGCCTGCGTCGTTGGAGCTCCTCCCGCCGTTGGCCCAGGCGACGTTGTACTTCTGCCAGAAGCGTACGGCGCTTGAATAAGTGCCGCACGTGCCGGGGCGAAAGTTGCCCAGGCAGTTGCGCAACGGCAAGCGCTTCGCGCCACTGGCTGCGCGGTTTTGTCTTCTTCCGCCGCTTCCGCCGTGCGCCGAGCGGCAGCCGTGGCTTGTTGCCGGGCAGCGTTTCGCCTGCTCTCCAGCGGTACTATTTCCTCTAGCGAGGCCAAATCCTTCTCGGCGGCTTGCAAGCGGCTGACAATCGGCCCGCCGCCGCGCGGTAACTGGGCGTCCAACTGTTCGCGATCGTTTTTCGTCTGCTGGATTTGCGAATGAATAATGGCGAGATGTTTTTGGCAGGAGTCCAACTGGGCGGCATGTGTTTTTTCCAAAATGAATTTACCCAACACTGCCCCGCCGCCGCCGACCAGACCTAACAGGGCCATGGCCCAACCCGCCGAACCAGTGATCGAGGCCGGCATGAACAATCCGATCAGAATCAGCATTACTCCCAGGACAAATGCCGCTCCCAGACCCGCCAATACGCCGACGGGCAACAACTGCCGCTCGACCAGCAAGTGACTCTGTTCTTCCAATTCGGTCTGGTGGCGCGAGAGTTGATCCAGGCGTTCGTCGATCTGCACGCGCCGGCGGTACTGAGCAACCAGATTTCCAGAGCGATCCATGGCCGCGGCCAGATCGGTCTCCTCCCTGGTGCTCAAGGCGGTTTCGATCTGCTTGGTAAGCTCTTCGGCGGTTTTTGCGGCCTTATCTTCTTCGCGTTTTGCTTGTTTGAGTTGGCTATGGGAACGTCGCAGCATCTGGGCCGGCGAGCGCAATGCCGCAATTGTGCGCCCGGAAAGATCCCGCTCGAAGTTGCCCATAGAGCCGCTTAAACCGATCCCTTGCCATTCGGCGTTCAGTTCACCCTGCAAAGCGGCAATTTCGGCGTTCAGCTCCTGGATCTGGTTTCTCAGCGCCACGAGCCAGGATTCCTGTTCTTGCCAGGCCTCGATGCGGGCGGCTTGACGACGCAAGGGTTCGTTGACCTTCAAAGTCGAAGATTCGGCGATAAGCCCTGCGCAGCGGGCCTGCAAGGCTTCGATATGCTCATGATGTTTTTTCAAGCGGGCGTTGATGGCGTCCAAGCGTTCGATGGCTCCTTCAGGCACCGGCGGCAGTTTACCCAACGCCGCTAATTGCTCGCCAAGCGCCTTGCGTGCGACCAGCGCTGGCCGACCGCCAAGGCAAGCTCCGCTATGCGCAATTGCCGGTTAGCATGGTTTTTGTCTTCCTCCAGCCTGGCAAGATCATCTTCGATTTGACTGGACTGGGCGGCCAGGCCACACCAGCGGCGCGTGAGCAAGCCGAGTTCCTCGATTTCCAAGCGAAGTTTTTCCCGCTGCGCCCAGAGCTGCGTGAGTTGCGATTGTTTTCCCTCGGCGTCGAGGATCAGGTTGCGCGACACTTCCAGTTCGTGCATCACCTCGACCAGCGAAACGCGGTCCAGACCCGCGGTCAAATTGTAGAGCAACTCGGCCGCCTCGGTGTCGCTGAGCGTGGCCAGTTCCTGCAATTCGCGCAGTTCCACGGCAAAAACGTTGTTAAAAATCGCTTCGTCGATATTCGAGAGCAGAACCTTGACGAGATGTTCGCCTTGCCGCGTGCCATCGGGCGCGGTGAGCACAAGTTGCTCGTCGCCGGAGCCGTTGTCTTGCAGATGGCGCGCGATCTCAAACCTGCCGGGTGCGCCCGATACGTCGATCATGCCGCCGGGTTCCCCGCCGTGGAGCGGAGGTAAGTATTGCCGCCGTTGGGCTGAAAAACCGTAAAGCATGGAGCGGATAAACTGTAGCAACGTGGTTTTGCCGGCCTCGTTGGGTCCATATAGCACGCTGAGCCCGTCGGAAAGCCCTTCAATGCGCAGTCCCCTGCACACGCCGTAGCCATCGATCTTTAAGGCATTGATCTTCACGCCGGGGCCTCCTCGCTTGTCTCAGCGTCGCCGCCCAAGAGGGCCGCGCCCAGGAGCGCCGCTTCGCTTAACACGCGCTGGCGGGCATTTTCATCGGCCAACTGCGCCGCGGCGCCCAGCACTCCGCTTTGATGCCTTTCGCACAGATACACTTCTAATTCCAGGGATTCCTGAGAATTCATCTGCAAGCGGCGGATTTCGCGGAGAAAATCGCCGCGGATTGTCTCTTGCTCGTACCACTCGGCCGGCAAGCGATCCGTACTTTCGCATTGGATTGAGAGACTCCACGCTGCTGGCGAGGCAAAACCGTACTCGTTTCGCAGCCGCTCCAAAAGCTCCGCGCCCAGCCGGCCGGAGCGCAACTCCTTTACCAGCGGCCCCTCGCCGGCAATCGTCCAGGTGATGAGCAAATGCAACTGGCAAGCCGACTGCCGCAGGGAGTGGATTCGCTCGCGGAGCAGGGTGTCCAAGTCGGTTTGGTGTGTTTGCCCGTCGACCACGATCCGCTCATTTATCCAACGTACGGTATCGGTGGGGATCAGACTGGTTTTGATTTGTTGATGCTCATCCACTTCCACCAGCGTGCAACCGTGCACTCCGGTTTCTTCCGGTCGGCCGCCTTGCGGCGAGCCGCAGTAGTGGATCATCGGCGGGGTGCTGCTTAGCGTTGCCCGCTCATGCCGGCCGCCCAAGGCCCAATAATGGATGCCGCGCGCCTGCAAGGCGGCGGGCTCGGCGCTGCCGTAAGCCGCGGCGATGGTTGCCAGCCCGCTGGGATCAGGATGAAAATCGCCTGCCCGGATGGCGGCTTGTTTATCGCGGCTGGTGCCCAACAAGCGGGCGACGGGTTCGCATTGATACTCATGAATAAACTCATCTACTCGCCCGTGGGGAAAAAATGGCACGTTTCCCGGCAAACCAAGCGCAGCGGGCCAGGCATCGGGCGGATCGACCGCGCCGCCGGCCCAGTACACGGAAATTTCCCGTTCGGCCAGCCGGGCAAACTGCTCGCGGAGAAACATTATTCCCCGCGGTCCCGTGTAAAAGGGATGCAAGACGTCGCCGCAGAGAATCACAAAAGCCGCTCCCTCGAACAAGGCCGCCTCGAACATGTTGCGGGCGCGAATATAGCGTGCTTCGAGAAACGTCTCGCGAAGATGATCCGGGACCTCTGACACTCCGCGGAGCGTCTGCTCCAGATGCAAGTCGCTGGTCTGAACAAATCGAAAAGGGCGCTGGGACATAAGCGCCTCCGTGCGCGAACTATACTATGTTCTTATGAGGAAATTTCCACGAGTAGCACGGGCATCTTGCCCGCGAAAATCTCTACACTGGCCAGACGCCAGCGCCGCCCAGCGGATAATACTATTTTCTCTTTTAGCGAAGATTACGATTGGGCGCCACTGTTGGCCTGTCCAACAGCGCCGCCCCAAATTCCCCACTGCAGGACAAGCCAACAGTGGTGCCCAACTCGGAACTTCATGCGATGGATTTCGACCGATTTATTACTCATAAAAATCCCCGGCTGACAGCGCTGGCCGGAGAATTACGGCAACTGGGGGATCAACGGCAAGTTAGTGTAACGAAATATGCAAAACAGGGCTACACCGAATTATCTGCCTATTTCGCTTATTGTTGACCTGGTTTTTAGATTTGTTGAATGCTGAAATATCTACTTCATATTCCCCATTATATTTATATTACCTAATTTATTTTAATTTGACCGTAAAGCACAATGCCGGCATCCTTGGTAGTCGATAAATTCAAAATAGAAAAATTTCAGAGAGGGCGGAATCAATGACTCCGAGAGAACCTGACCTGCTTATCCGGAAACTAGTTGAAAAACTGAGCGACAAAGATCCGCGCATTCGGCGTAACGCCACGGGCGCATTGCGCATGCAAGGCGATAAGGCTGCCTCGGCAGTGCCGGCGATTTTGCGGCTTTTGAAGGATGAAGATCCCCGGGTTCGTCGAGAGGCGGAAAGGGCCGTAGAGGAACTCAAACCGGTTCCCCTTAGCGCTTAACGGCAAGTGGTTGGGAATTAGATTCTTACTTTTCTTTTACTTTATCGCTCCCCGACCGACATAAAGGCGGTGCCCGGTCGAGACTAAACAATGTGGGACGGCTTTAGAAGCCTTC
The DNA here is from genome assembly GCA_963820545.1 of Pirellulales bacterium. Lineage (GTDB taxonomy): Bacteria > Planctomycetota > Planctomycetia > Pirellulales > Thermoguttaceae > CAWGAJ01. The sequence continues at coordinate 2,647,972 of CAWGAJ010000001.1, read as the reverse complement.
CTACAAACCTTTTCCCCGGAAATGACAACTTCAATCTTCGACATATTGGGTTTTGGCGCTGTGGCGGTCGACGATTTTCTCTATGTCGACGAATATCCGCCGGCGGAAAGCAAGGTTCGAGTTCGCCATCTTTTTCACCAATGCGGCGGCCTGACCGGCACCGCACTGGTGGCGGCCGCCCGACTGGGGGCGCGCTGCTTATGTCGGACTATTGGGCAACGACGAGTTGTCGCAATACGTGATTGATTGTTTCGCCCGCGAAGGCATCGATACAACATACTGCGTGCGTCAGGCCGATGCCGGACCGGCACAGTCCACGATCATTGTGGATGAGCGGCATCAGACCAGGACCGTCTTCGCCTCGCTTCCCGGACTGATTGGCGCCGATCCTCAACTGCCTGTGGCGGATTTGATCTGTTGCGCCCGGGTTATTCTTGTTGATCATCACGGTGTGGAAGGCACGATTCGCGCCGTGCGCATCGCCCGGGAAAGAGGCGTAGCAATCGTGGCCGATTTTGAACGCGATCCCGGTGGGAATTTTATCGAGCTGTTGGCGTTGGTCGATCATCTGGTGATCGCGGATCGCTTTGCCCGGGAGTTGACCGGAAAGAGCGAACCGGTTTTGGCAGCGACCGCGTTATGGACGCAAAAACACCATGCGGTGGTAATAACTTGCGGGCCGCGGGGAAGTTGGTATTTTGGCGAAGGTTTCACAGAGCCGGTTCATTGTCCGGCTCATGCGGTAAAGGTGATCGACACGACCGGCTGCGGCGATGTGTTTCACGGGGCTTATGCGGCGGCCTTGGCCTGGGGCAAATCGCTAAGAGAATGTGTGGAATTCGCCTCGGCAGTAGGCGCATTAAAGGCCACCAAACGGGGCGGACAAGCCGGTTGCCCCACAAGGCAAGAGGTGGAAGACTTTTTGCGTCGTGCGAAGTGACAGAAAAATCGTCACTGGCTCTGTTCATCTATTCTGCTTGCTGTAGAATTCTGCAATTATGCCCGCCGTATGTTCGCGGCGGGCTAACCTGCATTTCTCACCAATATGTAGGGTGGGTCAAGCAAACTGTATTCGTGGTGGGACTTCGGTCGCGGATTGAATGCTCGCCATCGTACAGGCTGTAAATTACATATTTATCAGTTTGCGCCGACCCACCAACAACTTGCGCGACCTTGTCCCATCCTACGGTGAGAAATGCGGGCTAAATACATATCTCGGGATACCTTTGTCAAGGAAGTTTCCATGCAAAAGATGCAAGCGTTGGTGAAAAGCAAGCCCGAAGTCGGACTGTGGTTGGAGGAAGTGCCTTTGCCCCAGATCGGCATCAACGACGTGCTGATCGAGGTGCTGCGCACGGGCATTTGCGGCACGGACGTCCATATTTATAACTGGGACGCCTGGGCACAAAGACCATTCCTCCGGGCTTGGTGGTAGGACACGAATTTGTCGGCCGGATTGTGGACATGGGCGGTAACGTGAAGGATTTTCGCACCGGCGACATCGTCAGCGGCGAAGGCCACGTGGTTTGTGGACGATGTCGCAACTGCATGGCCGGCCGGCGGCATCTTTGCATGGAGACTCAGGGCATTGGCGTGAATCGGCCCGGGGCCTATGCCGAGTATATTTCCCTGCCCATGACCAACGTCTGGCATCACGATCCGGCGATTCCGCTGGACGTGGCGGCGATTTTCGATCCTTTGGGCAACGCCGTCCACACCGCGCTTTCGTTTCCGGTGTTGGGCGAAGACGTGCTCATTACCGGCGCAGGGCCGATCGGCATCATGGCGGCGGCGGTGGCGCGACATGCGGGGGCGCGCTATGTGGTTATCAGCGACGTGAATCCCTATCGGCTGGAACTGGCCCAAAGAGTCAAGCCCAAATTGGTGCTGGACGCGCGCACGCAATGCATCGCCGATGCCCAAAAAAAATTGGGGATGAAGGAAGGTTTTGACGTGGGCTTGGAGATGTCGGGCAATCCGGCCGCTTTCCGCGACATGCTGGCCAATATGTGTCACGGTGGAAAAATCGCCATGCTGGGCATCCCCGCCGCTGAAATGCCCATCAATTGGAACACCGTGGTCTTCAACATGATTACCATCAAGGGCATTTATGGACGCGAAATGTACGAAACCTGGTATAAAATGACCGTGATGATCCAAAGCGGCTTGGATATCACTCCCGTGATCACCCACCGCTTGAATTACTGTGATTTTCAGCAGGGTTTTGAGGTAATGCGTTCAGGCAATTCGGGAAAAGTGATTTTGACGTGGAAAGCTGAATAACAAAAGGAAAGTCTCATGTTTGCCGGCATGAAAGAATATATAAATAAACAACTCCAGGAAATCCGCAATGCCGGACTATACAAAAACGAGCGGATCATTACCAGCCCACAGAGTGCCCGGGTAACAGTGAGTCACAAGGGGGACAGTCCCATTTTCGCTGCGCAAAATCGGGACAGTCCCCTTTGGAGCGGGAAGGCATTTTGAACCTCTGTGCCAACAATTATCTTGGTCTGGCCGATCATCCTGAAGTGATCCGCGCCGCCCACGAAGCACTGGACCGCTGGGGCTATGGCATGGCCAGCGTGCGATTCATCTGCGGCACGCAACAGATCCACAAGCAGTTGGAACAAAAACTGAGCGACTTTTTGGGAACCGAGGATACGATCCTCTATTCATCCTGTTTCGACGCCAACGGCGGACTGTTTGAAACGCTCTTTGGACCCGAAGACGCCATAATCTCCGACGAATTGAATCACGCCAGCATTATCGACGGCATCCGGCTTTGCAAGGCCAAGCGGTATCGCTATAAGAACAACGACATGGCCGATCTGGAATCGCAACTCAAGCAAACAGCCGACGCCCGGTTCCGCATCATCGCCACCGACGGCGTTTTTTCCATGGACGGCATCGTTGCCAACCTGCCGGGCATCTGCGAATTGGCCGATAAGTACAAGGCACTGGTAATGATTGACGATTCGCACGGCGTGGGAGTATTAGGCAAACAGGGCCGCGGCACTCACGAATACCACGGCGTGATGGATCGCATCGACATCATAACCGGCACGCTGGGCAAGGCCCTGGGCGGGGCCAGCGGCGGCTATACCAGCGCACGCAAGGAAATTATCGAGATGCTCCGCCAGCGCAGCCGGCCATATCTGTTTTCCAACACCGTGCCCCCGCCGATCATCGGCGCGGCCATGAAAACCATTGATCTCTTATCCACTTCCACTCATCTGCGCGACCGCTTGGAAACGAACACTAAAATGTTCCGCCAAGGCATGGCCGAACGTGGTTTTCAGATCACGCCCGGCATACATCCGATTTGCCCCATTATGCTCGGCAACGCCGCGCTGGCCGCACGCATGGCCGAGGCTATGCTCGAGCGCAACGTGTACGTGGTCGGATTCTCTTATCCTGTGGTAGCCGAGGGCAAAGCCCGGATCCGCGTGCAGATCTCCGCCGCACATACGCCCGATGATCTCCAGTTCGCCATGGAAGCCTTTTCCGCGGCGAAGTTGGAATTGGGAATCTGAAGAGGGGACAGGGTTCAGGCTATAAAACCGCGACCAGTGGTCGCGGCTTTACAATCTTGTTCCCACGCCGGAGCGTGGGAACAAGGAAATCCGAACCCTACTTGCCGTCCTTTGCCCCAGCGCTGTTTTGCTTATAGGCGGGCGGGCCGATGATTTTTTCGATGTCGGTTTCGTCGAGGGTTTCGGATTGTTCCAGGGCCTTGGCCAGGATTTCGAGCTTGTCGCGGTTGCGGGTCAACAGATCAACAGCCTTGTCCGACGCCTCGTGCAAGATTCGGGAAATTTCCTCGTCGATCAATTGGGCCGTGTGTTCGCTGTAGCGGCGCGGTTCGGTCATTTCCTTGCCGAGAAAGGGATGATCCTCGCTGTCGCGGAAGGCCACCGGGCCCGAACCGGTCGCTCATGCCCCAGTAGGTGACCATGCGCCGGGCAAGTTGCGTGACGTTGTTCAGATCGTTCTCGGCGCCTGCGCTGAGCTCGTTGAATTTCATTTTTTCCGCCGCTCGGCCTCCCAAGCCGATAACAAGCCGAGTGTACAATTCCGATTCGCTGATGTTCAGCCGATCTTCTTCGGGCAGGAGTTGCGTGGCGCCCAGGGCCCGGCCGCGGGGGATGATCGAAACCTTATGCACCCGGTCGGTGCCGGGCATGAGCCAGGCCAAAAGTGCATGGCCCGATTCGTGATACGCCGTCATCGACTTTTCCTTGCCGGTTAGAACCTCTTCGCGTTTGGCGCCCATGAGGACTTTATCGCGGGCGTATTCGAAATCGGACATATCGACGCTGTTTTTATCGTGTCGGCTGGCCCAGAGCGCGGCTTCGTTGACCAGATTGCGGATATCGGCGCCGGTCAATCCCACGCTGCCCGCGGCCAGGATCTCCAGGTCGACGTCCGGACGCCAAGGGCACCTCTCGGGTATGCACTTGGAAGATCGCCAGCCGGCCTTTGAGATTGGGGCGATCGACGGTGATGTGGCGGTCGAAGCGTCCCGGGCGCAACAGGGCCGGATCGAGTACGTCGGGCCGGTTGGTGGCGGCCATGACGATCACCGATTCGGTTTGGGCGAAGCCGTCCATTTCGCTGAGGATTTGGTTGAGCGTTTGTTCGCGTTCGTCGTGACCGCCGCCCACGCCGGCGCCGCGATGCCGGCCCACGGCGTCGATTTCATCGATAAAAAGGATGGCCGGGGCGTTTTCCTTGGCGGTGTTGAACAGATCGCGGACCCGGCCCGCGCCCACGCCCACGAACATCTGGATGAATTCCGAGCCGTTGATCGAGTAGAAGGGCACGCCCGCCTCGCCGGCCACGGCCCGACCCAAGAGCGTCTTTCCCGTGCCCGGCGGTCCCATCAGCAGAATGCCCTTGGGCACGCGGGCCCCAGGCGCTGGAATTTTTGCGGATTTTTCAGAAATTCCACCACCTCTTCCAGTTCGTGCTTGACGCCTTCCAGGCCGGCCACGTCGTCGAAGGTGACCGACTTGTCGTCGGCGTCGTAGCGGCGGGCGCCGCTCTTGCTGAATCCGCCCATCAATCCGCCGGTAAAGAACGAATCCCTGGCCCTGCGGAACATGAACCAAAGCCCACCACCAAGCGCCACCGTTACCAGCAGATAAACCGAAAGCATGGTGAAAGTGCTGTCGGTCGGTTCGGTGACGCTGTAGTTCGGGGCCGAGTTAGCTCGCGCAGTTGACGGCCGAGGTTTTCGTCGACCAAGGGATAGGGCGGCAAGGTGGTAAGGAATTTCTTTTCCAGACCTTTCGGCGCAGCTGTGAATTCGCCATAAACCCTGGAGCCTTGGATTTCCACCTTGGCGATGTTTTTTATGTCTAGTTCATGATGGAAAGTGCCGTAAGTGATTTCCGACCGTTTTACGTGGTCCGAGAAAAAATAGACCATCGCCACCACGGCCCCCAAAATGATCAACAGCCAAAAAGCCGAATTGTTTCGAGCCTGAGGGCGCGGCGGTTTTTCTGGAGAGACCGGAGATGGATTTTTTTGCTTCTGTTCGTCCATGTGATAAACGTTTCCTTTACTCCTGTTTCTAAATTTACCCTATGAATTGTATCTCGTAGGTGGGAAATTTTCGATGGTATCGATGCCAACCCCCACTTTGGGTAAAAGGGGAAGGAAATCTTCGCTTTCAGTGTGAGTTATGCAAAAAATTTCAGATGATCCCCATTTGCGCGGCGCGGCGGCCGTTGTGGTTCGCGATGGCCGGATGCCAGGGATCCGCCGTTCTCGCCGCGTGGTGACCTGATAGGGTATAGGGGATAGAGCAAGTGGCTAGCTGTCAAGTTTAGCCCCGGCACTTGTGTCGGAAGTATCAAAGTTGTTGCTCAATTTGACATTTGCAATTTACAATCAATTCGGTTTTGCGGCCGTCAGGCCGCGCAAAGATATGAATGTAATTATTTTTCACTCGCCTTGGCAGATTCCGAATCTGCTTTCTCCGGCTTTTTATTGCCCAAAAAGCGGCGGTTGAATATCTCCGCATCAAAAGGGTCTTTGAGCGTAAACTTGGGCAGCGTGGCGCCGCGTTTAATTTTCGATGGCGAAGCATCGGCTTTGGAGGCTTTCGCGGTAGTTTCTTTCTGATCGGCCACAGGTTCTGGAAATGTCGCCTGTTCTACCTTGCCCGCGGATTTCACGGCGGGATTATCCATCCACGAACCGCCTGACGGACCAACAGCGGCGCCGGCTTGTAAAAAGGAAGCCAGCGCACGGCCTTTTCGCGCGTCAGGCGACAAAACCCGAGGTGTCGTTTCCTTGGACTTTGTTGTGGATAAATCTTCCGCTGGCAGCGGCTCTGCAGCGAGGTTTGTCGGGATTTTCTCCTGCGACGCCGGGCCGAGTTGCCGCACCCAATCTACCAAGAGATTCCATTGCGGGGCTTGGTGCTCGGTGAAAATGGCCGTCTTGACCGTGGCATGCGGTGCGGTAGCGGCCGTGAGAATTTTGCTTGACAGAGGATTATTGCGGTCCACATATTGCAGCACGGCATAGAGGTTCCGTTGCGTCACGCGGCGGCCGGTGGGCTGGCCCAAGGGAATCCGCTCGAGTCGAAAACCGCTGTCCGACTGCGGACCATGGCAGCCCGATGAGGTGCAATTGTTCATCAACAACGGCTGCACCGCTTGACTGAAATTTTCCATCGTCTTATGCGGCAGACCGCGCATCATGCGGTCCAATTCTTCATTCGATAGCGATCCATCCCGGGTAATTTCTTTCTGGGGTGGTTCCGGCGGAGGCGTTAACGCCATTTGCATACGCCGCTGCAACAACCCGACTAGGGGATTTTTCGGCGCAATGGCCGCGGCCTCGGCCAGTTCGGCGGCGGCATGATCGTAAAGTTTGTGACGCTGACACCACTGGGCAAGATCCAGATGATCGCTGAGACTGCCCAGGGGAATGGCCGCCCGTTTTCGTTGATATCCCTCTTCAAAATCCCGACAGACAAACTCTACTTCGGCTGCTTTAACGCGTATCTGTCCATCAGGCAAAGCCACGTGATAAATATCGCCGGATAGGCTGATCTGGCCGGCAACTGCTTGCCCGTTGCGCAACACCAACAACTGTTGCCCGGCCGTCGCTAATGGCCCTTCGGCCTTTAGCACTAATGCCTGACCAATGACTATCGCTATAATTATCGGTAGTGTAGTACATCTAAAAAACATGGGTCCAAAGGGTAGGTATTCACGCCAATGGGGTCAAGATAAATTGGGCTAGTTCTGCCCCCCGAAACTCGAACCCAGAATCCTGAACCTTAATAAGACAGGCAGGAATGCCTGTCCTCCTGCACCCTGAATCCGTAAATCTGCCTCCACTGGCAATCGATTTTGTCTTGTTCTATACTGTTTCTTTTAAAAGGCTTTGGAGGTCCGCCGACAGTGGGGGATAAAGGAGCAGAACAACGTGAAATCTACTACTCCGGTAGGGTGCAGGGCATCGGGTTCCGCTATACGGCACGGGCCCTTGCCGCACGCCATCGGGTAAGCGGTTTTGTGCGCAATTTGCCCGACCGCCGGGTGCAATTAGTCGTCGAAGGCGCCGCGGACGAAGTGCGTTCGTTTTTAGATTCGCTCCAGGCCGAGATAGGGGATTATATTAGTAACGTCCAGGAATCTGTCCGTCCGGCCCAGGGCAGCTTCCGGGGCTTTGAAATTCGCTTCTGATCGGATAAAAAGAGCGAACTGGCCGGTAAACTGCAAACGTAAACATAATAAAACGGCTTTTTTTCATCATCAATCGTATTATAGTTTTTACTGCCAATCTGGTTTTGACAAAAATCCATGGAAATGAATTTCAATAATATCGTTCTTTTTGGCGTGGCGGCGACGTGGCTCAGGCCGTTATGGCTGGTGGGCCTGGGCGTGATCATTGCCTTGGCCTTTTTGGCCGCGATTACGGCCGCGCTGAGGTGGGCGGCGCCCAAAGTCTCCGCCATCGCCCGAACCACTGCCAAAGAGGCCGCCGCGCAACCGCTGTTTTATGTGATTCTGGCCATCGGCGTCACGGGCTTGATTCTCTTTCCCTTTATTCCTTACAACACCTTTGGCGAAGACGTAAAAATTGTCAAAGACACGGGCTTGACCCTGATCATGATCCTCGGCGTGATCCTGGCCCTGTGGACGGCGAGCGTTTCCATCGCCGACGAAATCGAGGGCCGCACCGCCTTGACCGTGCTCTCTAAGCCCATTGGCCGGCGCGAATTTATCATCGGAAAATTTTTGGGAATTTTGTGGCCCGTGGCGATCTTGTTTATTGTCTTTGGAGCGATCTTTCTGGCCAGCGTGTCGTTCAAAGTGGTCTACGACGCCCGGGAAACCGCCCGGACCGATCCCACCTGGCAGGAATGCCAACAAGAAATGCTGCAAATCGCGCCCGGGTTGGTGCTGGCCTTCATGGAAACCATCGTGCTGGCCGCGATCAGCGTGGCCATCTCCACGCGCCTGACCATGATGGCCAATTTGATTATCTGCGCCGCGATTTACGTACTCGGCCATCTTGTGCCCTTGCTGGCCAATTCGGCAGTGGGACAAATAGAACAAGTGGGTTTCGTAGCCGGACTGCTTTCGGCCGTCCTGCCGGTCTTGGACCATTTCAACATCTACACCGCCATTGCCACGGGCCAGGTGGTGCCTTTAGTCTATCTGGGCTGGGCCGGAGTATATTGCTTGCTATACAGCACCCTGGCCTTGTTTGTGGCCTTGCTGTTGTTTGAAGATCGCGATCTGGCGTAGATCAATCACTTAGAGCGTCTAATAAAAATGACGTGTGCCAGGGCTTACTTGTAAGCCGTGGCCAGCGAAACGCATAAAAGCACTGCTTGCAAGCAAGCAGTGGCACACCGAAAACTTCCCAATCTTCATTTTGTTAGATGCTCTTAAGAATGCGTACCCGGCGGCCCTCCACCCGAACGCGATTATCCGCGATCAATTGGATCGCCTCGGGATAGGCCTCGCATTCGGCCTGGAACACGCGCGCGGCCAGCGACTCGGGCGTGTCGTCGTCCAAGACCGGCACGGCCTTTTGTAAAATCACCGGGCCGTGGTCGTATTGATTGTCGGCAAAGTGGACCGTGCAGCCGCTGAGTTTAGCGCCGTATTCCAAGACCGCCTCGTGCACGCGATGTCCATAAAATCCCCTGCCGCAAAAGGCCGGGACCAGCGCAGGGTGAATGTTGACCACGCGATTGGCAAAATCACTCGGAATGGTCAATTGCTTGAGAAACCCGCCCATTACCACCAAATCCTGCGCCCGCAACTCGACAATGCCCGAAAATCGTCCGGCTAAAGGACTCTTGATCGGGAAAGTTTTTACGCTCGATAATCAGATTGGGAATGTTCGCCTCCCGGGCAAAGCGCAGCCCGGCGGCTTCTGGATTGTTGGAAATCACCAGGCCAATATCCACGCGCAGCCGGCCGGCTTTTATGCGATCGATCAAATTTATCAGCGTCGTGCCGCCGCCGGAAATCAACACCACGATGTTAAATAATCGCAAACTTGGGGCGGGCATAAGTATGACTCCAGATCATCATCTGTTTAGCCCGGCCGCTCGCGGCAGGTGGGTGGCACGGGCATTTTGCCCGTGCTTCGCCGGGGCTAAACAATGTAGCACATTCACACCGTTTTTACATAAAGCGTTGCTTGATATTCGGCGACTTTGATTTCAACTGCTTCGGCGTCGGGCAGGGGTTCGAATTTCAATTTTACGGCCAAAGTTTCGCCTTGGATATATTTACTGAATTGCTTAACGGCCTTGGCCAGTTCCGGAGAATCAGCAACAAGGCCCACTACAATCCGGTCGGTGAAATCCAAGTTAATTTCCTTGCGGCGGTCCTGGATCACGCGCACCAGATCGTTGGCAAGCCCCTCGGCGATCAACTCCGGAGTTAACTCCGTCGCCAACACTACCACGCAGAAGCGTCCTTGCGCCGCTGCCCAACCGGGCTTGGCTTGAAGGCGGACTTGAATGTCATCGGCATCGAGCGTGATTGGACCATCCTGTAGCGCGATGGTTATTTTGCCCTTGGAATCCATTTCGTCGAGCAATTTATTGACATCCGCACCGGCGAGCATTTTTCGCAACGCCGGCAGTCGTTTGCCAAGGCGCGGCCCCAGACGCTTCAAATCGGGCAGTATCGTGTAAGTGATGTACTGATCGGCCTTGGCCGGAAATTCAACGCGCTTGACGTTCAACTCGTCGCAGATCAAAGCATCATGGTCTTGCAGCCAGGATTTAAGGGCATCGATGGTCAAGACAATTTCGACTTGAGAAAGGGGCTGGCGGACCTTGAGTTTGGCGCCCATCCGCGCGCTACGGCCCAGAGATACGATTTCGCGCACCAAGGCCATGCACTGGGAAAGCTCATCATCTACGATCGTCCGGTCGCCGGCTGGATAATCGCACAGGTGCACGCTTTCCATGGGCCGTAGATCCGCCGGTTTGTCGGCGAACACTGCCACGGCCAGATTTTGCCAAATTTCCTCGGCCAAAAAGGGCACAAACGGGGCGATCAACTTGCAGGTCGTAAGCAGACATTCATAGAGCGTCCAATAGGCATCGATTTTGTCGGCCGATTGCTCGCCGCTCCAAAACCTGTCGCGGCTGCGGCGCACGTACCAATTGCTCAGCGCGTCGACGAATTCACTCAGGCGCTGACAGGCGGCGAAATTATCGTAGGCGTCCATGCGGTCGTTCACTGCCGTGGCGGTACGGCTGAGTTCACTGAGGATCCAGCGGTCGAGTTCCGCTCGTTTCTGGACGGGCCGAAAACCCTTGGCCGCGGCCAACACGTCGGCGCTTAACTGGCCGGCCGCCTTGTTGATAAAAGCCGCCGGATCGAACTTATCGATGTTCGCATAAATTACGAAAAAGCTGTAAACGTTCCACAGTCGCAACAGGAATTCCGGGATGCAGTCTTTGATGGCCTGTTCGCTGTAGCGGATCGAAGTCCAGGGCGGCTGGTTGGAAAAGAGATACCAGCGCAGGGCGTCGGCACCGTAGCGGTCGAAAATTTCGTTCGGCTCGCGGTAGTTCCGCTTTCTTTTGGACATCTTGCTGCCGTCTTCACCCAGGATAAATCCCAGCACAATGCAGTTGCGGAAAGGATGGGGATATTCGAGGGGGGCGAGGTGAGGGACTCGCCTTTACCCCTCTCACCTTTTGGGAGATGGGACGGGGAAGAGGGCGAGAAATTTCCTTCCCATTATCTTCACTAAACAATAGCGTGCTGATCGCCAAAAGACTATAGAACCAACCCCGGGTCTGGTCGAGTGCCTCGCTAATAAAATCGGCTGGAAATTGATCGCGAAAACTTTCTAACGATCCCGGCTGATGCGGAAAGCCCCACTGGGCAAAGGGCATTGCTCCGGAGTCGAACCAGGCAGTCGATAACTTCCGACACACGGCGCATGCGTGCGCCTTTGGCCTTGGGCGAATCGTATGTAATAGCGTCGATGTAAGGCTTATGGACCTTTAGATCGTCAGACAGATCGGGATTATCGCGTTTGGCCTTTTCCCAGACTTCGGTTCCTGCGACGCCCGGCTTGGCCAAAAGTTCCGCGTAACTGGCCACGGCCTCGGCATAGCCGGTTTTTTCGCAGACCCAAATCGGCAGGGGCGTGCCCCAGTAACGCTCGCGCGAAAGGGCCCAATCCACGTTGGTTTCCAAAAAATTGCCAAAACGCCCCTCGCGAATGTGTTCCGGCAGCCAATTGATGCGGCTGTTGTTGGCCAGCATCGCTTCCTTAAACTGCGTGGTGCGGATGAACCAACTCCGGCGCGGATATTGGATCAACGGATCTTCTTCCGCCCGCCAACAGAAAGGATAATCGTGCAGATATTGCTCCTGATGGAATAGCAGCCCTTTGGCCTTCAACTCAAGGATGATGTCCCGGTCGCAGTCCTTCACCCAGTGCCCCTGATAATCAGGGGCCTCGGCCGTGAACGTGCCGTCTGGCTGCGACGCAACATATCAGCGGCGGGCCTTCGCCTTGAACAAATCGGGCTTGTTCATCCTGGAGCAAAACAAAATCCACCTCGCCGAAGGCCGGCGCTTGATGCACAACGCCTGTGCCGGTATCAACGGTGACAAAATCAGCAGGTACCACGCGCCAAGCAATATGCTGCGTTCCGCCGTCGGGGAGCCGCCCCTTTGTTTCGCCTTGAGTTTTGGAGTAATAATCAAACGGCGGCAAATACCGCCAGCCGAGCATCTTTTCGCCCGGGAACGTGGAAACTACCCGGGCCTCTTTTTTCACTTTATTGGCAATTGCCTCGACCAGTGCGGCGGCGAGTATTAATTTCCGCTCCTCCCCTTCGAATTCCACCAAAGCGTATTCCAAATCCGGTTTGACGGCGGTAAACTGATTGCTCGGCAGTGTCCAAGGAGTGGTAGTCCAAACTAGTAAATCGGTGTCTCTAAAACTTGAAGGGGACAGTCCCATTTTCGCTGCGCGAAAATCGGGACAGTCCCCCGCATCGATCAACGGAAACCGCACATATACGCTCGGATCGGCCACTTCGCGGTAGCCTTGGCCTACTTCGCCCGAGCTTAAGGCCGTGCCTCCCTGCGCCCACCACCAGACGATCTTATATCCCTGGTAGAGCAGGCCACGATCGAACAGGTTTTTTAGCGCCCACCATACGCTTTCCACATAACTTTGATGGTAAGTTACATAGGCTTCATCCAAGTGGATCCAAAAACCCAATCGTTCGGTAAGTTGCTCCCACTCTTGTGTATAGCGGAACACGCTGGCCACGCATTTACGGATAAACGGCTCGACGCCATAGGTCTCGATCTCTTCTTTAGAGTGGATGCCCAGTTCCTTGCAGACCTCGACTTCCACGGGCAAGCCGTGCGTATCCCAGCCGGCCTTGCGCTCGCAGAGGTAGCCGCGCATGGTCTTATAGCGGGGAAAAAGATCCTTGATTGACCGGGTCAGGCAGTGACCCGGATGCGGCAGGCCGTTGGCCGTGGGCGGTCCCTCGTAGAAGACAAAGGGCTCGCCATCGGCCCGATGAACCAGGGTTTTTTCATAAATCCCCTGTTCTTTCCAAAAGCGGATGATCTTTTCTTCCAGTTTTGGGAACGAAACGAAACTGGTAACTGCTTGAAACATGGGATGACTAAATCAGGGCAAACCTAAGGTGGAGAAATCACAAATAGACCATGCCGGACCAAATTTTTCAATCGGGGGGTAGAACCGGCAAATGTTGTTGCCAAACGCTCGCCTCCGGCTCGCGGCTAAACTATTTGGCTTCGTGTGCGAGAATCCCCAGCACAATTGCCCGGAGTTTGGGTTCTGCGGCGGCGGCCACGGCGAGAATTTCCTCGATGTTGGCGGGTTTAAGCGTGTCGGGCAGGCACATGTCGGTAACCACCGAGAGCCCCAGCACGCGCATGCCGCCGTGGACCGCCGCCAGGACTTCCGGCACTGTGGACATGCCCACCACGTCGGCCCCAATGGTGCGCAAAAAGCGATATTCGGCCCGGGTCTCCAAGTTCGGACCGGTCACCGCCACATAAACGCCTTTATGCGCGACGAAGTTTTCTCGCCGCGCGATCTCCAAGGCCAGGTCGATCAGCGCCGGATCATAAGGCCGGCTCATGTCGGGAAAACGCGGGCCGAGCGAATCGTCGTTTTCTCCAATCAACGGGTTGCCCGGCATCAGGTTGATATGATCATCAATGACCACAATGTCGCCCAATTTATATTGCGGATTCATTCCCCCGCAGGCGTTTGAGACGATCAGCAAATCCGCTCCCAGGGCCTTCATAACCCGCACGGGAAAGGCGATTTGCCGCTGTGCATAGCCTTCGTAGACGTGAAAACGTCCTTCCATGGCAACCAGCGCCAGCCCATGAAGCCGGCCGCAAACCAATTGTCCGGCATGACCGATGGTCGTAGATCGCGGAAAGTGGGGAATCGAGGCATAGTCGATCTTGGCCTCGGTCTGGATTTGGCCGGCGATACTGCCTAGGCCAGTCCCTAAAATGATTCCCACGCGGGGCTTGCCGGTCCACTGCGAGCGGATCGCCTCGGCGGCCTCCGCGATTTGCTGAATTAGTTCTTGCATAAGACTTACAGATCATCCTCGTCGAGGTCGGAACCTTCTTCGTCGTCCAGATCTTCGTCGTCGTCGAAATCGTCTTCAAAGTCGTCGTCAAAATCCTCTTCGAAGTCGTCGTCAAAATCATCGTCAAAATCGTCGTCGTCGAAGTCGTCGAATTCCGCCTCATCGGGAGCGTGTTCGGCAACACAGAGGTTACTTGTGGCCGGCATTTCAGAGGGCAAATATTCTGGCGTCTCAATCCAGGACCGACGCAGATGGTCGATTTTATATGTCATGGCATTATTCTCCTCGATAACTAAAAAACACCGGTACAACCGCCGACAGGTCGCTTCAGTATAAAAAAACCATCGTGGAAAAAATACAGTCCGTGCCGAATTGTTAATCAAGCCAACAGACCTGTCAACGCCTAAAATCCTATTTTATAAAGACTAAAATACAATTCATCAGCCGTAAAGGGAGATGGTAAGGATGGAGAATGAAAATTACGTAACTCGTTTGATTACAAAAGGTTACGTTTCTCCCTGGAGTTGCGTATTGGTCGAGGCGGCTTGATCGATGCCCGGGACCGTTAACGAGCTAATTTCCAGCGGGGCGCCCGGATCGATCCGGTATTGGCGGGAAGTAGACGTCGTCTCGCTTTCCGCTTCTGCGGCATTTGTGCCGGAAACAGCGTCTTTTTCCTGTATTGCCGCCAGATAGGCCAAGAGTTCGGGATGGTTTGGCTCCAATTGTTGCCACTCGTCAAGCACGATTTTGGCCGCGTCGATTCGCTTGTTTGAAAGCAGCGTCACAGCCAGCCATCGCAGACACAACGGGTCGCGGCAGCCAAACAGATAAGCGCTTTGCAAATAAGCCAGGGCAAAGGTCCACTGCTGTTTTGTGGCCTTGCATGCGCCGCGGATAGCCAAGATCAGCGGATCCTCCTCGCCGGAAATTACACCGCAGCGTTGGCCCATTTCGATGGCCTGCTGAGGTTTGCCTTGTTTGATATATAAATCAACCGCCAAGCGCGGCAAGCGGGCCGATTGGGGATGCCGATGCAGGGCTTCTTCTAAAGCCCGCCCGGCTTCCTCGTTTTTACCCTGTAATTGGAGTGTCATTATGAGGCAAGATGCCGCCGTTACGGGCAATTCACAGAGATGCCAGGTCGATGGATTAGTCTGTCCGGATTTGACCGCGGTCTCAAAGGCCCGCGCGGCCAGGTCCAACCGGCCCCGCATTTGGAGATAATTTCCCATGGCCAATAGCAGTTGCGCATCAAAAGGGAAAACCTCCAAAGCGTTCATACAAACCAGCAGTTGAGCTTCGCTCAGGGCAGGATCGCCGTTATTGCACGTCAGCAGGCCGTAATAACCTTCCAGCATCTCGGTAGAGCATTGTGCGGCGAGTTCGATCGCTCGGCTAAAGGCCTCCCGGGCCTGATCGTAAGCCCCTAAATTGCTGTATGCTTCGCCTTGGGCCAAAAACAGGCGCGGAGCAGGTTCATCTGTTTCGGCCAATTCCAGGGCAACCAGCTCAAGATCTCGCTGGGCAAGCTGTATTTTACGAGCTTTGAAGTGATGGCGAGAATGGCAAAGAATTCGGCCGGGGGCGGTGTCGATTTCCAAACCGGCGGACTGGATCGAGGGCGACAAGGTTTCTCGCACCCGGCCCGCGAATTTCAAACCGGCGTTGACGGGCAGCAATCGCGGCTGGGAAATTTGTTCACCCGCGGCTTGAGGATCGGCCGGCGGGATCTCGATCATCAGCAAATAGGCCTTTTTTGCATCGGCTGAAGAGTCGATAAATTCCCGCAGCTCTGTCGCCGACTGCGAAGCGAGCTTTTCGCCGGCATTAAGCCACAGCACCCAATCGCCTGTAACCTCTTTGAGGCAGGTATTTCGGGCGGCGGAAAAATCCTTGTTCCAGAAACCTTGAAACACTTTTGCCCCTTTCTTCGCGCCAAAGAAAGGGTCTCATCCTCCGAGCCGGAATCCCAAACAATAATCTCGTCGGCGATTGCCCGGACGGTTTCCAATGTTTCCGCTATCACATCCTGCTCGGTACGGACGATTAAGGCCACCGACAATCGGGGCCGAAGGTAGCGATGTTGCGAGGTTTTCATGTTGCCTTCCTTGGCAATAGAGACGAGGGGACACAAAGGCGGGAGAGTTTAATGTTTTATGCGACCTGAGAAAAGAGCATTTCGAGGATATTTTTTTCCATAACAATTGCTTTAACCTATTATATCAAAAGGAGTTGCGCCAAATATCGGTCTCCCCGATTGTCCCTTGATTATCCCTGTTTACGACATTTTTGCGGGAGATATACTGAAAATTTACCGGAAAAGGATTTAATCCCATCGACGAACAGCGGATGGATTCATTCAAACAAACCGTCAGTCGCGAGAATCAGACCGATCTTCTCGAAGCCCCCATCACACTGGCCGAGCTGGAGCAGGCCATTCGCACATCCGACCCCAGGGCGCGATTTATTCTGCCGCGAATACTCCGCCGCGTCATAAAACAGGATCGGGGATTGACGGGATTTGCCTTTCGCGTGCCGCATCGAAAAACATACATCATCGACCAGCATAATCTGCTTAGTATTGTCGAGCCCGAGGAAATTGGATTGAACCCCGACGAGATTCTGCCGGACAAATTCATTCTCCTTGCCCAGCCTAATCCGCAAAAATTGCAGGAAATGCCGGCGGGGACTGCATTGGTGCAGTGCTGGCGGATGTTGTTCCACGCCCGGGTGCATATCGCGATTCAACAGAGCATTGCCGAGGGAAAGTTGCATCAGTCGGCTTTACGGCGGCGGATTCATCAGCTCGGAGAAGTGGAATTCGACGAGATCCGCGCCGTGCTTGGTCAGGAAGGTTATTTATTTACTCCGCGCGATGATCTAAGCGTATATGAAGAATTTGCCGCCGTGTTTTGGGAATTACGATATTTCGCGCCCAGGCCCTGCCGCATTTTTTTCCCGCGCTCGAAGGCGTGGATGCGGCGGCGGTATTGTATCAAGACGTGGATGCCCAATGGCTGCTCTTGACCACGCGCCCTTTGCACGCCCCTGATCCCGCGGATGACACGGGCCCGGAGGATCGGGAATCTAAAGAGGAAAGCAGCGACGAATCGCCCTCGGTAATTCAGCCGAGGAAGGAAGCGGCTTCACCGACGAAATACCGTAAACTGATGCGCAAGGCTCGGCGGCCGGCCGCGCTGGGTAACGCGGTGGGTGCGGCGATTTATCACATGAAGGCTTTGCACTGTAGTCCGCCGGAGATGATCAGCCGGACGCAAATCACCCTGAAGGAAGACATAAACCGATTGATTGGCCGGCTGCAAGCCGCCTTGGAACTTAAGGGCGATGCGCCGCAGCCTTGGCACGATTCGCTGCGGTCGCTGGTCCAACTTACCAGCGACGGCTTTTGGACGGCCGAGGCCCGTTTGCTGTATGATCTGCAAAAAGTATGCATCGCCCACGAAAGGGAGATTTCCACGGTCGACGTGGCCGAGTGGCTGCTCTCCTTCGGCCGGCGGCCGATCAAACGGCCCTTGCCCAACCAGCGCGTACGTGCTTGCCTGTCAGCATCTTCGCTCGGCCGAGCGGCGATTGGCCGCCGTGCGACTTTCCGAATTGCAACGCAAGCAGTTGGGATCGCTGATCCGCGCCGCCCTGGAGCGCGTCGAGGCCAGGCTGCGCGATCAATTCCGGCCGCTGATGACCGACGCGCTGGAAGCAGTGGGCCTGAAGCCGAGCAATTTGCCCGAACAAATCGCCCGAAAAAAACTCGTGGAAGAACTACTGGATCAGGTGGCGGAACGGGGCTTTCTCACCCTGGGCGATTTGCGCGACGCACTGTCGCGCAACGCGCTGAAGCTGCCCGATATTCCCGGTCCCGGCACGCTGATTTACGGCGATCCGCTCTTGCAGGCCGACCGCCGCCTGGGAGAGTCGCTCGACGGCGTGTACCGGCCGGCCGAGTTCTATCTCCGCTGGATGCAGCAGATCAGTTCCCTGGCCTTTGGCACGCGCATCGGCCGCTTCCTCACGCTCAACCTGGCGGTGCCTTTTGGCGGCGCTTTTTTGATTCATAAGGGGCTGTATCATCTTCTTGCCATATTCAATGAAGAAGTCCATGCGTATGAAAATTACGGTTCGACCCTACTATGGGGAATATTTCTTTTCGGACTAGTAAACCTCAGATGGTTCCGCAAGTTAGTTTGGCAATCGCTCAAGGACGCTTGGTACTGCGCCGATGAATCTTTTTTTATGCCGCTTTGGCGGATCATTCATTCGCACGTCGTACAGGTAATATTGCTTAGTCCGCTATTCAGGTTATCTTTAAGATTTCTCATCAAGCCCGCGTTTTGGTCGGCCTTGGCGTGGATGGTGTTTCCGCTGGAAGGAGTTAATTGGCGCGATTCATTGACCAACGCGGCAATAATATTCTTGATCGCGAATTTACTGTTCAACTCCCGCATGGGTCGCAATCTCGAGGAAATGGTCTTCGATTGGGCCGTACAAACCTGGAATCGCTACGGCATGCGCTTCTTCATGGGACTGTTCTGGCTGGTGGTTGACTTTTTCAAGGGTGTTTTAGAAGCCCTGGAACGCTTTATGTACAGTGTGGACGAGTGGCTCCGCTTCCGCAGCGGGGAAACCACCGTGGACTTATGCCTCAAAGGCGGTTTGGGAGTGATCTGGTTCGTGGTGGCTTATCTCGTGCGATTTTGCGTCACCTTGCTGATCGAGCCGCAGATCAATCCCATCAAACACTTCCCGGTGGTAACTGTATCGCACAAACTGTTGGTGCCGCTCATTCCGCACCTGGCCGGCATTCTGGAAATAAGAATGGGAATTGAAAAAGGCTGGGCCTGGACGCTGGCTTCGACCGTGATTTTCAGCATTCCCGGCATCTTCGGCTTTCTGGTCTGGGAATTGAAGGAAAATTGGCGCCTCTACGCGGCCAATCGCAAGCAAGACCTCAGCCCGGTGGTTATCGGCAAGCATGGCGAAACCATGGTCCGGCTGCTTAAGCCCGGAGTTCATTCGGGAACGCTGCCCAAATTGTTCGCCAAACTGCGGCGTGCCGAACGCAAAGCCCGCCAAAGCGGCAACTGGCAGCCGGTGCGGAAATATCTCCGCGCGTTTGAGCGTTTCCAGATGTCGATTCGCCGCTACATCCAGCGCGATTTCCTGGCCTTGCTGGCGGCAAGCAAAGGGGAAAATGCCCAGGCCATAAGCGCGAGGGAAATTCGCCTGGCTACCAATCGCGTGAGGATTTTATTCGCCCGCGCGAATTCCGCAAATAATGACATAATCATCGACCTGGAACTCCACTCCGGATGGCTGACGGGAAATGTCCTCCAGGCTGGTTGGGCCAGGCGTTTGCCGGTGGAACAGCAGCAGGCGCCGGTTTCGGCGATACTCGGACTGTACAAGTCGGCCGGGGTGTTGCTCGTGGGCCAACAAATCCAGTCGGCATTTTCTCCGCCTCTGGCGGCATACGATATCAACGAGCGGGGAATATCCGTTTATCTTGACACGGCCTTGGCCGCCGAGGTGTTTTACGATCTTCTGGAAAATCACGCCGTTGCTCCCCAAGTCGTCGCGGGAAATCCGCCGCTTATCATGCCCGCGCCGGCGCGCTCCCAACTACTGTTTACCGAACTGCAAATCACCTGGCAACAATGGGTCCAATGGTGGCAAGATTATCAAACAAGCCCTGATACTTGCCATGCGCCGCTAGCTTCTTTCCCTGTATTGCCCGAGAAGAAGGCTCTCGGCGGATAATTCATTATTTCCGCCCAAGGAAATCTCCTCTTCCGCTGGAAAGGCATAAGAGTTAAACTTTTCAGGAAGATAATTACTAATCTCTAATCCCGAATCCCTTTTTTATTTAATGTCTAAGCGAGAAATAAAAGACAGTCGAGTAATTGTTACCGGGGCATCCAGCGGCATCGGCCGGGCGGTGGCGTTGGAACTTCTGCGCGAAGGCGCGAAACTAGTGGTCACGGCCCGCCGTGAAGATCACCTGCGCCAACTGGTAAGCGATGCCGCCGACGACGAGCGGCAAATCGTCGCTGTAACCGGCGACATTACCGATCCGCAAATCCGGCAGCGCGTCGTCGATACCGTGCAATCGCATTACGGCGGATTGGATATCTTGATCAACAATGCCGGCATCGGTGCGCTGGGACTTTTTGAACATACCGATTCGCAACGGCTCAGGACCGTTTTCGAGGTCAATTTTTTCGCCTTGGCGGAAATGACCCGCTTGGCTTTGCCGCTGTTGAAAAGCGGCGTCAAACCGATCGTCGTAAACGTCAGTTCCATTGTGGGACATCGCGGCATCCCCTACAGAAGCGAATACAGCGCGAGCAAATTCGCCGTACAAGGATTCAGTGAAGCAATCCGCGCGGAGTTTTCGCGTTATGGAATCGACGTCTTGGTCGTAAGCCCCGGTCCGACCAAAACCGAATTTTTTGATGGCGTGCTGGAGGGGGGCGTTGAGCCGGCCTGGCCTAAACACCGGCAGATCAGTGCCCAGGAAGTTGCCCGGGCGATGGTCAAGGCCATGCGCCGCGGCCGGCACGAAATCATCCCTTATGGACTGGGGAAAATCCTCTGTTGGCTCAGCCGCCTTTCGCCCGCACTGATGGACCGTTTTATGGCCCGTTACGCCTAATCTGCCTGCTTGCCAATTGCATCAGTAATCGGTTAGATTATAAGGATCGTTTTCCCATAGTATCCAATTATTAATCGTCCCACCTGGATGGAATTATTCATGGCTCGATACACACGGCGACAATTTTTGGAAGATTCTTTATTGGCCGCAGCCTCGATGGCGGTCTTGCCCGCGGGCAAACTTTTTGCTCAGGAAGAAAAGCAAAGCACCAGTCCTAATGAAAAACTCAGCGTGGCCGTGGTGGGTGTTAATGGTCAGGGTAAAACCCATTTGCAGGCCTATGCAAGGCGAAAAGATACCGAAGTTACCTATATCGCCGACGCCGATGAGGAGGTCGGACAAAAGCGGGCCGAAGAGATCGCCAAGGTGCAGGGACGAAAACCAAAATTCGTGCAGGATCTGCGCCAGGCGCTGGACGACAAATCGGTCGATATCGTCACCACGGCAACTCCCAACCACTGGCATGCCTTGGTGGCGATTTGGGCCATGCAGGCGGGCAAACACGTGTACGTGGAAAAGCCCGTAAGCTACACGGTCAGCGAAGGTCGCCGCGTTGTCGAGACCGCGCAAACTCAACAAAATCTGCCAGGCCGGCACCCAATGCCGTTCCATGCGCGGAACCATCGATGCTATCGAATATATCCGTGCGGGCAAGATCGGCAAAGTGAAACTCGCCCGGGGTTTGTGCTACAAATCCCGCGAGTCGATCGGACCGCGCGGCGATTATAAAGTTCCGGAAAGCGTGAGTTACGACCTCTGGTCCGGGCCGGCGCCCATTCTGCCGCTTACCCGCAAAAAATTTCATTACGACTGGCACTGGCAATGGCCGTACGGCGGCGGAGATTTGAGCAACCAAGGTATCCATCAAATGGACATCGCCCTCTGGGGACTGGGCGAAAGGGGCTTAAGCAAGCAGGTCTTTAGTTACGGCGGACGCTTGGGCTATGAAGACGCCGGCGAAACGCCCAATACCATGGTTATAATCCATGAATATCCCGATGACGGCAAAACCCTGATTTTCGAGGTGCGCGGGCTGAAAACCGGCGGTCTGAAAGGCGCGAGGGTCGGCGTGATTTTCTATGGTTCAGAGGGCTACATAGCAATGACCGAATATACCTCAGGGGCGGCTTTTGATCTGAATGGGAAACTGGTGGAAAAATTCAACGGCAACGGCGATCATCACGGCAATTTTATCAAGGCCGTGCGCAGCGGAAAGATCGAAGACCTGAACGCCGACGTCCTGGAAGGTCATCTTTCCAGCGCGCTCTGTCACACGAGCAATATTTCTTATCGCCTCGGCCAGGAAATGACCGTTGCGGATCTGAAGAAACAACTAGCCGACGTGAAGAGCAACGAAAACGCCTCGGAAACCTTTGACCGCGTGACGGCCCATCTGACGGACAACGACATTAAGATCGACGAAATCAAACTCTGTGTCGGCCCGCAATTGACGTTCGATTCGGCAAGCGAAACCTTCCCCGGCAATGAAATGGCGAACAAATTTCTCACGCGCGAATACCGCAAACCGTTCGTGGTGCCCGCGGCCGGTGAAGTCTAACGATTATTGTTCTCGTTCCCAGGCGGAGCACTCCGTGTGCCGATCCCGCACACCGCGTGTGCGGACTACTATTCGCCGACAAATGGATTGCTGCGCTTCTCCTCGCCTACAGTAGTTGCTGGACCGTGGCCGGGAAGGAGAACGGTGTTATCGGGAAGGGTGAATAGTTTCGTCCGAATACCCTCGGCCAGCTTGTCAAAATCGCCGTCGGGAAAATCGGTGCGCCCGACGCTGCCGGCGAAGATCACGTCGCCCACAAAAATTATCATGGGATCAGAGTCTTCGAGCAGATAAATCACGTGGCCGGAAGAATGGCCCGGAATCTCGCGGATGGTCAGGCGAATTCCCGCGGCGGTATACATCTCGCCGTCTTTCAGCGTGACATCCGCCGGCGGGCTGATCAAAGGAAAACCGAACATCGCCGAGAGGTTCAATCGCGGATCGGTAAGCTTGGGCGCCTCGGCAGCGCCGATGACCAGTTGGCACTCGGGCCAGCGATTTTTCAGGGCCTGGTTGCCTGCGATATGGTCGCTATGGCCATGAGTGTTCAGGATAGCAGAGGGGTTTAAGCCCCTTTTATCCAGGTAGTCGATGATTTTATCCGGTTCCAAACCCGGATCGACAATCAAGCAGTCTTTTCGGCCCTGCATTTGTGCTACATAGGCATTTTCCTCGAACGGGATCGACAAAATCTGCGTAATATTAATCTTGCTAAATGTCAAAAAACTGCCCTCCCCAGGGAAGTTAAAAATAGGTAAAATGTATCGATTATTGGCGGATCTCTTGATAGGGCCTGAAGAAACGGTTGGGCAAGCCGACCCTAGGAAAAGAAACATTGTAATTCTATCCAGAAGGATTTGCGATAACCTCCAGGTAGAGACACTATAGAATAGCGGCTTTTTTTAAAAGCTTTAAACGCAGATGCAATTCGTACACAGGATTCCGTTGGCGAATCTTTTTCGTAGAGTCGATGTAGATTTCTGCGGCACGGGAATTGCAGTAAATGAAATTTAATTTTACATGAAGGATAATTTCAAGGAAGATAACCGGGCATCGCTAAGTCGCTTGTCTTTTGGGCGATCTTCAACTAACCGTGGCCATGCCCCACATGGAGGGCCTTTCATGTTACTATGTAAAATATTCCGGGGCCTGGGATTGCTAATATTGCTGGCATGTTCTTTGCCTAACTCTTTGGTTTGGGCGCAAGCTTCAGCAGACCCGAGTGCAAAAGGCATTATTCCCGCGGTCTCTCAGCGGTCTTCCGCCCCGCAACCGGCCTATCAGCTTGCCGAACGCGCCGAAGCTCTTTCGCAGGCGCCCGCACCGCTGCTAGGTCCAGCCCAAGCTAATGAACATCCGCTTATGCCGGCCTTGCGCTGGGCTTACGATGGCACGGGCAACATCGAAAAGCTCGAAGACTACTCCGCCACGCTGGTAAAACACGAACGGATTGAAGGAAAACTGAACGATTACGAACACATGTTCATCAAAGTCCGGCACAAACCATTTAGCGTATATATGTATTTCCTCACTACGCCCAAAGGCCAGGAAGTGATTTTTGTCGAGGGCGCGAATAACGGCAACATGTGGGCGCACACAACCGGCATCAAGGATAAGATGTTCGGCACGGTTAACATTAAACCGGACGGTCCGATCGCCATGAAGGGCCAACGTTATCCGCTCACCGAGTTGGGTATCCTGAATCTTACCCGGCGCTTGGTCCAGGTGGCCGAACAGGACGTTAAGTACGGCGAATGCGAAGTGAAGTTCTTCAAAAATGCAAAGATCAATAACCGCGTTTGCACCTGTATTCAAGTGGTGCATCCCGTGCCGCGGCGCAACTTCATCTTCAACCTGGCCCGGATCTTCGTCGATGATGAATTGAATATCCCCATCCGCTACGAGTCGTACGAATGGCCCAAAGAACCCGGCGGGCCGCCGGAGTTGATCGAGGAATACACCTATGTGAACGTAAAACTCAATAACGGATTTACCGACGCCGATTTCGACATTAAAAATCCCAATTACCACTTCCGCTAATCCACGGTTGTTATGATAAACCCCTACGACCTCGCGCCGGAAACCACCTCGGCGCGAGGTCGTTGTGTTTTGTGTCGGAAATATGTAATAATGCCATAAAAATGATCATTGCGGGAGTAAATATGTGAAAAAGTCTTGGTGCCGTATGATCCTTCGGTCAATCCGCTTTTTGGCGATCATTTATCTTTCCCTAATGGTGTGCCTGATGTTTCTCGAAGATTTTTTAATTTTCTTTCCATCGCGATATCCTCAAGGCGACTGGCATCCGATGGGATTGTCTTTCGAAGATGCCTTTTTCCAGGCGGCCGACGGCACAAAACTCCACGGCTGGTACGTGACGCATGATTCGCCCAAAGCAGTGATTCTTTTTTGTCACGGCAATGCCGGGAACGTGACGAATCGGGCGGACATCATGGAAAAATTGCATGACCTTGGGGCTTCGGTCTTGATATTCGACTATCGCGGCTACGGGCGCAGCGAAGGCAAACCAAATGAAGCAGGCGTTTTGGCCGACGCCCGGGCCGCCCGGGCTTGGCTGGCTAAACGGGAGAATATTAAGGAGTCGGATATTGTCATGATGGGCGAGTCGCTGGGTGGCGCAGTGGCGGTCGATCTGGCAGCCAAGGAAGGCGCTAAAGGCCTAGTCTTGATCAGCACTTTTACCAGTCTTCCCGATCTGGCGGCGTACCATTATCCAATTTTTCCCGTGCGCTGGCTGATGCGATCCAAGCTCGATGCCGTCGGACAGATTGCAAAATATAAAGGGCCGCTTTTGCAAATGCACGGCCAGGTCGATACGATCGCACCCATCAAGTTCGGCCGTCGGTTATTTGAAGCCGCCAATGAGCCCAAGCAGTTTTTTGTCTTTCCTCAGCACGATCACAACGATTCCCTGCCCGAAAAATTCTTCGATGACCTAAGGATTTTCTTGGAAAAGCTATAAAATCCCGGTTTTTCCAGGTTCTGTTTCCATAATCCCAGCATAATGGGTGGGGGGATAATACTTCATATTGAGTTATAAATTTGACAAAGATTATTGCAATAAATGAAATAATTACGTCATTATTATGGTGGAATATGCTTGTAATTTATCATATATTTGACATAATATGAAATTAATCCATCAGGACATTTACTTTGGGGAGTAGTGACATGATCTCGGAAGAACGCCGTAGTCGTTTATTAGAGCTGGTTCGCGTGGGGCGATTTGCCTCGCTGCCGGAATTGGCCGAAAGCTTAAAAGTCTCGGAATCGACCGTGCGGCGCGACGTGGAGTATTTGGAAACGCAGGGCTCTGTACGGCGTATTCATGGCGGTGTTCTTTATGCCGGAAACTCGCCGATGCTCCCGCATTTTGATGCCCGACAGGGCATGCAATGGGAGCAGAAAAAGGCCATTGCAGCCCAGGCAGTAGGGTTGGTGGAGGATGGCGATACAATACTATTGGATGGAGGTAGCACCACCTACGAGTTGGCCAGGCTGCTTGTTGGCCGGCCTATTCACGTGGTAACCACATCGCTGCCGGTAGCGAATTTGTTCGCCTCGGATACCAGCAGCGACCTAATATTGGTAGGTGGCAATATATGTCCGCGCACGGGGGTAGCCCGGGGACCTCATGCCATCCAGATGCTTTCAATGATTCGGGTGCGCAAAACCATCCTCAGCGTGGCCGGAATCAACGAAGAAGGCTTTTATAACAACAACTTACTGATCGTGGAGGCCGAACAGCAGATGATGCAATCGGCCGACGAGGTGATCGTCGTGGCCGACAGCTCGAAGTTCGGGCGCCAGAGTTTGACCCATTTATGCCCTTTAGCGGAAGTGGATCACATTGTCGTGGACGAGGGGATTAGCGCCCAGTGGCGTGAAAAAATCGTGGCAGCCGGCGTGAATTTGCACGTGGCGGCGACCGTACATTGAAAATCTCTGTTGGGGTGGCAGTTAAACTGCCACCCCAACAATTGAGAACTGAAAACTTAATAAACATGAGTATTGCCTCCCCGCCTATCGAACGAAAAGTTGTGGAACAGATTGTCCGGGAGATTGTGCTGGCCCAGGTGGGCGGCCCTCCCGGCAAACCGAACCTGGTGATCAGTGTTTCCGCGCGTCACGTGCATTTGACCGACGAGCACGTGGAAACGCTGTTCGAGGCCAGACACAAACTGACGGTGATGAAAGAGCTTTATCAGGAAGGATACTTTGCTGCGGAAGAGACGGTGATGATCGTTGGACCCAAGCGGAGGATGTTGCCCACTGTGCGCGTGTTGGGGCCCACGCGTCCGGAAAGTCAGGTGGAACTGGCCTTCACCGACGGCATTTCGCTGGGCATAGATATCCCGGTTCGACTCAGCGGCAACATCGAAGGCACGCCGGGCTGCGTGATGGTAGGGCCCAAGGGCGTGGTGGAATTGAAAAAAGGCGTGATCCGAGCCGAGCGGCACGTGCACATGGGACCGACCGACGCCAAATACTATGACGTGAAGGACAAGGACCGCATGTCATTGCGTGTAATCTCTTCCTGCACCACGGTATTGGAGAATCTTTTGGTCCGGGTGGGCAAGGGCATCAAGTTGGAAGTGCACATTGATACCGATGAAGGAAACGCTTGCGACATTGATCACGCCACCAAAGTGGAGTTGTTCAAACCGTAAAATATTTAGCCCCGGGTGCATACACCCGGGGTAACGTGGTTAATTATCAGTTCACCATTTCACCTCGGAGTTTCTCGCAAGGAGAAAACATATCATGGCAAAAGGAAAAGTAATGGAAGCGCTGGGCATGATTGAGACCAAGGGTTTCGTGACCCTGGTGGAAGCCAGCGACGCGATGTTAAAAGCAGCCAACGTGGAGTTTCTCGGCTGGGACAAGGTCGGCAGCGGACTGGTCAGCGCGTTTGTCACCGGCGATACTGCCGCCGTGAAGGCGGCCACCGACGCCGGCGCCGCCGCCGGCGGACGCATCGGTGAGATTGTCAGCGTGCAGGTTATTCCTCGTCCGCATGAAGACCTGGAAGTAGTCCTGCCGGCCAAGGTCAAACAGGCCTCGGCCGATTAATGAGGGTTCGGGGTTCAGGGTTCAGGGTTCGGGATTCAGAAATGAGGATTAAGAAACGCAGAAGCGAGCGAACTCGACCTTGTGCTTTGGAAAACCCTTGTGGCAAGTTGGATAGACAAAAACTTTACAATTCATTCTCGTAAAGAAAGGTAATAGCTACGATGCAAGACGCCATTGGATTATTGGAAACTAAAGGTTTGGTGGCATTGGTGGAAGCGACCGACGCCATGTGCAAGGCGGCCAACGTACAGATCGTCAAGCGGATTCAGATTGGCGGCGGATTGGTGACCACCGTGGTTCGCGGCGACGTGGGGAGCGTTCGCGCGGCCGTCGAGGCCGGCGCCAGCGCCGCCTCGCAGGTCGGCGAACTGGTGGCCAGTCATATTATTCCCCGACCGGCCCAAGGCGTAATCACCGCGTATCTGTCGTAATAAAAAGGGATTGGGGATTAAGGATTGGTTTTCATAAATCTAATCTCCAATCCACAATCCCTGAGAAAGGATGCCATGAAGGTCCTGGTGGCCAACCTTGGTTCGACGAGTTTCAAGTACCGGCTGTTCGACATGGACGGCGACAGCCAGCTTGCGCGCGGCGGTATTGACCGGATCGGCTCAGCACAGAGCAAGTGCGTGGTGGAAATCGGCGAAAAGCGTGAGGAAAAGCTGCTCTGCGTGCCCGATCATGCCGAAGCGGTGCGCCAGTGCCTTGCCCAGTTGACCGATCCCGCTTCAGGCTGCCTCAGCGACGCCGCCGAGGTCTCGGCCATAGTCTTTAAGACCGTGCATGGTGGGCGATTAAGCGGAGTCCGGCGCGTTACGCCCGACGTGCTTGTTGCCATGGAAGAAGTCAGCGCCGTGGCCCCAGCGCACAATCCGCCGTACATCGAGGCCATGCGTCTGATGGCCCAGCGCCTGCCCGAGATTCCCCTGGTGGCGGCCTTTGAGACCGACTTTCACCGCACCATTCCCGAGTGGAACCGCTATTATGCCATTCCCTATGAATGGGCGGAAAAGTACATGGTCCGGCGTTACGGCTTTCACGGGGCTTCTCACCGCTATATTTCAAGGCGGACCGCCGAGCTTTTAGGCCGCGAGGATTTGCGGATCATTTCCTGTCACCTGGGCGGATCGAGTTCGCTCTGTGCGATCCGCAACGGGCAGAGCATTGCCGTGAGCATGGGTTATAGTCCGCAAAGCGGATTGCCGCAGAACAACCGGGTGGGCGATTTCGATCCTTTTGCCTTGCCAATGCTGGTCAGGCAGACCGGAAAAACACTGGAAGAGGTGCTCGACGTGCTCGCCAATCAGGCCGGGCTGCTGGGTTTAAGCGGCATCAGCAGCGACCTGCGCGACATCATCCAAGCCGCCGAATCGGGCAATGCCCGGGCCAAACTGGCGCTGGACGTATTTGCCTCCAGTGTGCGGCATTATTTGGGGGCGTATCTGGTCGAACTCGGCGGGGCCGACGTGATTGTCTTTACCGGCGGCATCGGCGAGAACAGCCCCGCAATCCGCACGGCCGTGCTCAGCAACCTGGAGTCCTTGGGCATAGTTCTCGATCCGCATTTGAATCAGTCGGCCAAGGGCGAGGCCAAAGTCAGCGCTGAAGCCAGCCGCGTGCAAGTTTGGGTCATGCCCACCAATGAAGAATTGATCGTCGCCCAGCAGGCGGCGGAGTTGTTAGCGAGGAGTTAAATCATGCTGATTGCCAAAGTCACCGGATCGCTCGTTGCCACCCAGAAAGTGGCCTCGATGAAAGGGCACAAAATGCTGGTCGTCGAGCCGTACCGGCTCGATCTCGAAAACCGCAATACCTTGACGGCCACGGGCCGCTCGTTTGTGGCGGTCGATACGGTGGGGGCGGGCGAAGGCGAGTTCGTCCTGATCACGCAGGGCTCCAGCGCCCGCTTGACTCCCGAAACCAAAAGCCTGCCCGTCGATACCGTGATCATCGGCATTATTGATTCCGTCCACGTGGGCCAATTGAGTGTGTATCAGAAGGATAAATAGCTGATAGCTAATAAACGAGGATCTGCCATGTATGTCGATGAAAAACTGATCCGCAGCGTAGTCGAGCAGGTGATTACCCGGCTGGGTGCCAATGGCGCTGAAACACATATCGGCGGCGCACGTCAGGGCCGTTTCGGCTTGTTCACCGACGTGAACCAGGCCGTAACAGCGGCCCGCGACGCCTTTGAACAACTTTCGCGCCGCACACTCGAAGATCGCAATCGCATTATCGGCCACATCCGCCGCATTGCCATCGACCAATGCGTGGAACTGGGCACGATGGAGATGGAAGAAACCAAAATCGGCCGGCTGGAACACAAAATCGAAAAAATTAAAATCCTCGGCGAACGTGCCCTGGGCGTGGAATTTTTACACAGCGAGGTGTTCAGCGGCGACCACGGGCTGGCCGTGATCGAGCACGCTCCCTTCGGCGTGATCGGGGCCATAACGCCCGTGACGCACTCGCTGCCCACGCTGACGGGAAATGCCATCTCCATGATCGCGGCCGGCAACACAGTGGTCTTTAATCCGCACCCCAGCGGCAAGCGCGTGGCGGCCGAAGGTGTGCGCCGCTACAACGAGGCGATTTCCAAAGACCTGGGCATCGACAACTTGATCTGCGTTATCATCGAGCCCACGCTGGAAACGGCCAATGCGATCTTCAAGCATCCTGACATCAACCTGCTTTGTGTCACCGGCGGACCGGGGGTGGCCAAGGCGGCCATGCAGCAGGCTAAGCGGGCGATCGTGGCCGGCCCGGGCAATCCGCCGGTGGTGGTCGACGAAACCGCCGATCTCGAACGCGCCGCGCGCTCGATTATCCAAGGCGGCGCTTACGATAATAATCTTTTGTGCATTTCCGAAAAGCAGGTTTTCGTGGTGGAAAAGGTATTTGATGCCATGCTGGGCGCAATGGAACGCGCCGGCGCCGTGCGCCTGAGAACGGCGGAAATCAACGCCCTGACAAAGGCCGCTATTACCTCGGTGGGCGAAGGCGAACATAAACACGACGTTCCGCACAATGATTTCATTGGCCAGGACGCGGCCGTGCTCGCCCGAGCCATCGGTAAGACAGTCCCGGCCAATACTGAAATACTTTTTGGCGAGACCGACGAATCGAATCCATTCGTGCCCGTGGAGCAGATGATGCCCTTTTTGCCGTTTGTGCGATGCCGCGATATTGACGAGGCCATTGAAAAGGCCCGGGTAAGCGAACATGGCTTCCGCCATACGGCGATTATCCATTCGACCAACGTGCGCAACATGACCAAGATGGGCAAGGCCATGGATACCACGATCTTCGTGAAAAACGGACCGTGCTTGGCCGGCTTGGGACTGGGCGGCGAAGGATATCTTTCCTTCTCCATTGCCGGCCCGACCGGCGAAGGCATCACCACCCCGCTTACATTCACTCGCGAGCGGCGCTGTGCAATGATTGACGATTTACGAATTTTAGGTAAATAACACGAAACACTATCCCCTATTCCCTATGTACATCGGCCGAGTGATGGGTAGCGCGACTGCGACGGTAAAACATCCTTCCATGGAAGGAGCGAAACTGCTGTTGATAATGGCGCTCCAGGCCGACGGGCGCACGATCGAAGGCGATCCCATCCTGGTGATCGATAAGCTGGGAGCGGGCCGAGGCGAAATGGTGATGGTAACCAGCGACGGCATCGGCGCCCGGGAAATGCTGGGTGACGAAAAATCGCCGGTCCGCTGGTCTGTGCTGGGGATTCCCGACCAATGACACAACTGCCGCTGGACATTGACCGACTGGTGCGCGAAGTGCTCGCGGAGCTAAAACGTGCGCCGGAGACCAAGGCGTCTGCATCGCCGAGTGAGACGCCGGCGGCTGCATCCCCGGAACCGGTAGCAAAAGGCACTTTGCCCGAGCCGAGTGAAAATGGCGAATTGGCACTGTCCACACGGCTCCTTACGCTGGCGGATCTGAGCGGTCGTCTGAAAGGGATTCAGCGGGTGGTGGTCGGCCCGCAGACGGTTGTTACCCCGGCTGTGCGCGATGCATTACGGCAGCAAAATATCACGCTGGGCCATGGTTCGTCGCAGACCCGATCCTCTGACACAACATTGAGGTTGGTCGTCGTAGCCGTCCGCACCAAGACAGATCCAAAACTGCTGGCCGGCGCTTTGCAGAGCGAAGGTGTGGAAGTCCAATGCCATACAACCGACTGCCTGTTGGCCGCCACGGACCAGCTTGCCGCCGAATTGGCCAAAAGCAACACCTTGGGAGTGTTGCTGACGCCTCACACCGCGGCCGCGATGTGTTTGACCAACCGTTCTCCGGGCCTGCGCGCGGTTTTAATAAGCAATGCCAACCGGGTGGAAGCCGATACCAGTGCGGTCGGAGCGAACCTGTTGGTGATTGACCCGCAAAGCGTGGTTTTTTTCCAGGTATCTCGGATAGTTGGAGAATACTGCCGCGGCGGCATTCGCCCCTGTCCGGAAATTTTTAGAAAACGATTAATGTAGAAATTGTAGGGTGCGTGAAACGCACCACTTTATTGCTTATTGTTTTTATCAAGGTGCGTTTCACGCACCCTACAAGGAAAGCAAATGCGAATTGCGGACGTTATCGGCACGATCACGCTTAACCGTTGGCACCCAAGTTTGACCGGCAAGAAACTGAAATTTGCCGTGCCGCTAAGTTGGGATAACCTTGCCGGCCGTTTTGACGATCGCTTGGAAGAGATCGTGGTATTGGACGAATTGGGCGCCCACGTGGGCTGCCGCATCGGCGTGAGCGAAGGGCGCGAGGCCGCCATGCCGTTTTACCCGGATCTTATCCCCCTGGATGCCTACAACGCCGCGATCCTCGATACTTTGGATTACGATTTGCCGAAATAAGTAGACTAAAATATGCACAACCTACAGAAAATCAAACAAGAAATCTGTGACATCGGCGATCGACTTTATAAGCGCGGCTTCGCCGCCGCCAACGACGGCAATATTTCTTGCCGGATCGCCGAGAACCAGGTGCTTTGCACGCCGACGATGATCAGCAAGGGCTTTATGAAACCCGACGATCTGTGTATCGTGGACATGGAAGGCAAGCAGCTCTCGGGCAAGCGCAAGCGCACCAGCGAGATCAAGCTTCACCTGGCGATCATGAAAGAGCGGCCGGAGATCAAGGCCGTGGTGCATTGCCATCCACCGCACGCCACGGCCTTTGGCATCGCTCGCGAACCAATACCGCAGTGCGTGCTACCCGAGGTGGAAATTTTCCTCGGCGACGTGCCGATCACCAAGTATGCCATTCCCGGCGGGAAGGATTTTGCCGAAACAATACTGCCCTTTGTCCACAAAACGAACGTCATCATTCTGGCCAATCACGGCACGGTCAGTTTCGGCGAGTCTGTGGAAAGGGCCTATTGGTGGACGGAAATCCTTGACGCCTACTGCCGCATGCTCATGCTCGCGCGGAGCTTGGGCAATATCAATTACTTTACCGAGCCCGAGGCCAAGGCCCTATTGGAACTGAAAGACAAGTGGGGATTTTCCGATCCGCGCTTACAAATGAAAAACTGCGATATCTGCGCCAACGACGTGTTCCGCGATAGTTGGCAGGAGACGGGCGTGACGCCGAAAAGTTTCCAACCGCCTTCATTCTCCGCGGCGAAATCGTCAACCGATGAGTCTGCCGCGGCAGCCGCGTCCGCGGCTTCATTGTCCGAGATGCCCATCGCTGTTTTGGAACAAGAAGCCCTCATCCAGGCCATCACCGACAAAGTGATGATGACGTTAAGCCAGCGATGAGAATTAATAATCGACTCAACTTCGCCAAGCCCACGGGTTGCAACCCGTGGGCTTAAATTATAAAATGTTCAGTTTATAATAAATCTCACATCTCCAAACCTCGATTATTTCTTATGAAAGTCAGCATTATCGGCGGCGGCGGATTAGTCGGCTCGTGCGCGGCGTTTGCCTTGCAGACGGGCAAACTGGTCCATGAAATTGCTTTGTTGGATGTCAATGCAGAACTGGCCGAAGGGCAGGCCCTTGACCTGATGCACGGTGCCTCGGTCATAGCCGATCAAGTGATTTGCGCCGGCGCCTACGAGCACGTTGCCCAGAGCGATTGCATCTGCATTACTGCCGGTTTGCGCCGCAAGCCCGATGAAAGCCGGTTGGATTTGATCAACCGCAATGTGGTTTTGTTCAACGGCATCCTCGAAGAAATCAAAAAATCCGGTCTGCGCAAAGACGCCGTGATTCTGGTGGTATCCAATCCCGTCGATATCCTGACTTATGCGGCTGCTCAACGCCTGGGGTTGCCGGCCGGCCAGGTGATCGGCTTGGGCACGCTCTTGGATACGATCCGTTTCCGCAGCCTGATTGCCGAAAAACTCGCAGCGCCGGCAACTCAGGTATCGGCCTTGATCTTGGGCGAGCACGGCGACAGCATGGTGCCCATCTGGTCCGGGGCCACGGTGGCCGGACTGCCCTTGGATAAACATCCGGCTTGGAATCCGCTTGTTGCCAGTGAAATTTTCAACCGCACGAAAACTTCCGGAGCCGAGGTCATCAAGAAAAAAGGCGGCGCCGGTTTCGCCGTGGGCCTGGCCATTGCCGAAGTGATTCACGCCATGGTGTTGGATGCCCGCCGCATTCTGCCGCTGAGCAGTATGCAAAACGGCTGCTACGGGCTGAACGATTTGGCAATTTCCGTGCCCACGGTCATCGGCCGACAGGGCATCCTGGGCACTTTCGAAATTGAACTTTGGCCCAAGGAGTTGCAACAACTGCGTAACAGCGCCGAGGTGCTGCGTAAAATGCTGGAGAGTGTAAAGCTGTAAAGGATTATACATCCAAAAAAGGCGTTCTAACAGGTGCCTAATACTTGCAGAATGCCTTGTTTTACGAGGTTTTAATTTTCGCGTTTTACGGTAAAATCTGAATTTAGGTACTGTTAGCAGGTACCATTGGACATTGCCGGGAAGGCGGTTCGCTACTGCCAAGCGGCCGGGCGGATACTCAAAGGAACTTCTATCGCCTTTGGGATTCGCCCAGCCGGCCCGGGAAAGGATAGAAGATCATGTCTACTGACAATTCCCAATCTATCAAAACTGTCGAAGTTTTAATTAAGACTCATCAATTGGACCCGGAAGTCATACGACAATTGAACCCGGAAGTCTTAAAACATTTAGACCTGGAGGCCATCAATAAAAAACTGCAAAAAAGGCTGAAAATCTGGGCAGAGGGTTTACGTGAACGTGTGCCCGAAATTTCTAAAGCTATAAAGCAAATTGATGATGAACTTGAATCTATGGGGTTTGATCCCCCTGGCCTTGATATAGAAAAATGGGTGCATCTATCACGCATTGTCGAAAGAGAGCCTAATCAAAAGAATTTGCAGGAAATTGTCGATTGGGCGCGGGCATGGGTGGATCGGAAGAAAATAGAGTCGCAATTGCAAGCCCAACAATCTTTATCGGTTGGTGCAAAACCAGGAGCCGAGCAATTGACGCCGGAAACCCGTGCTATTCTCTTTATCCAGGAGAGAATAAAGACAACAGGCAAGCTACCCCCAAAAAAAGATATTGCAAAAGCCCTGCATGTAAATCGTCGAACCCTGAATAATTGGACCGCTTTCAAGGTGGCTTATAAACAATTCAAACAAATAAACCATACATCATTGCCCAAAGGTTCCAAGGACAAGGAAGGAATGCTTGAGGCATGGGAGGAAAATGGGAAAAAGTCCACATAAATTTTCCCACTTATTTTTCCCACAAGTTTTTATAACTGCTTTCATGCCAAGTAGTTAACTCTCTTTTCAATTTCCCACTCAATTTCCCACTCGTCACTATCTAAAAAGGATGCAAATTTCTTTTTTAGGTTAGTGATATGAACAAAGGGAAATCTCCAAGATCGACCGCCGATACGTGGTTTCAGGTTTTCCGTGCCGCTCAGAAATCGGGTGACCGTGAACTCCAATCACTCGCCAAGCGTGAACTGAAGAACCTCGGCTATGACGTGATGGTTCGCAGGAATGACTCTCCAAAACGGCAGGAGGCGGCCCAATGACCGTCCCCGGTGTCATATCCGCGGCTGAACTTTACACCTTAAGTGAAGCCAAGCAGCGCTTGCATCTTGGCCGGCATAGCTTCCGTGCATTGAGGGCCGCGGGATTACAAATTTTTCGCGTGGGTCGATGCTGCTATGTCGAAGGCGAAAATTTAATCGAAACCATCAAGCGAATCGGCGAGCAGAGAGGCGGCGGCGAAGATAAAAAATAAAAAAAACGCCCCGGGACGGCCCAGGGCGCTTATTTTAGAGGGTGAGAATGTTTCCCACTTTTTACATTGTAACCAATAAAGGCGAAGTGTCAATAGGTGGGCGGGTCAGCTTCCGTGTGCCTTCTCCCGATCCGAAAAGTTTGCACAGGTTAAATAAGAGACACTGGTTATAAACTCCCAGTGTTGGTGTAGCATGGCAAAGCGAATTGAAA
Source organism: Pirellulales bacterium (assembly GCA_963820545.1). GTDB lineage: Bacteria > Planctomycetota > Planctomycetia > Pirellulales > Thermoguttaceae > CAWGAJ01. The sequence goes on along the minus strand of CAWGAJ010000001.1, from coordinate 2,612,050 downwards.
GCATCGAAACGGCGGGTTCTGCAAGTCAGTTTACCCCTGGCAACGGGCTGATAATAAATTCAGCATCACGGCTTACGTCCAGCGTCGAAAAGCGACAAATTTATAAAAACTGCCGGTAATTAAGAGTTTCAAGCACCACGAATAGCTAATTTTAGAACATCTCTCGCATAAGGTGACGCAACCGGCGAAGAAGTCGCAAGGGAAAGTCCGTGTTATGCGCTTATATCTATGGTAAATTGGGTAATTTAATAAATTTTTGTCGAAAAAATGAGAAAAATTTGCAAACTTGAACTATCAGCAACCGGCACCCGGCGCCGCGGTGAATCGTGGCCACCACTGGAACTATCCCTTCCTGACTTGGAAACCTTAGAAGCGCTAAGCCGTGGCGACGGCGAGCCAGAGAAGCGGCGGTTATTCGATAAGGGAAAAGGGCTGGCAGAATTGAACTCCACTATCGAGCGAACGGCAGCACGGCGTCGATAAATGTCCAGCCCCGACGTTCGGGTTCGACGCCGTGCTGACTAAAAATGGAATAGTGCAATGATGGCACGGCGAAAACGAGATAACGAATTGATGCAAAAAATATCCAAAGACTTGGATCCGCAAGTCCGGTCAGACCCGGAATTGGTTGCATCCTCGATCCATGAAGCCGGTCACGCCGTAGCAAATAAACTATTGTTCGGAGAAGTGCTTGCAACACAAATAGTAAGCAGTGGAATTTTTGAAAGTGCCATATGGGGCCGACCCCACGGCAACACTGTTGATGCCTTGCGGAAAAACTTAATCGTCCTATTGGCCGGATCGGCAGCAAAAAGAAAGTTTTGCCCGGGTTGCGACGATGGCGGCGTCTGCGACCGTGACCAGGCCCAGATATTGCGCAGCGACTTCATGGGATTCTCGGTAGTCAAAAGAAAATCGACACTGAACTATCCAGAGCAGAATGCGCAGCTAAAAAGCTAATAACTCAACACTGGGGGGACATTGAGAAAATATCCGAACTGTTGTTGCAGTTTCATAGATTTTTATCGACGTTGGAAAAGGCATGATTGCAAACCGTGAAAAGCCGGTCTATGTTTATTTTAAGCGGCCGCGCTGCCCGGATTGCAACTCCGTCCGTTTGAAAAGTTATAAAAGCATAGATAACGGTGATGAAAGCAAAACGAGATATGCACACTGCCAAGATTGTAAACGGCGGTTAATTATTGTGGCGGAATAATTTTCATACCATTATTTGGAAAAGCAAAAAAGCGGCGTGATAGAATCCAGGCAAAGGAATGACAATATGAGCGAAATATCAAGCGGTTTGCGATTATACACTATCGGAAAACTCACCGAGCGCCTGCAACTACCGCACCGTTGGATCGAATTTGCCATTGAGGAACTTGGATTGAAACCGTTTTTAACGCTGAACGATCTTAACTATTTTACCCCCGACGATGAAAATAAAATTTACGAATTTTACAGGCAAAAAGCATTAAAGAGGATCGAAAATGCAAAACGATAATTTTACTTTGCCACCCGAGGCGGCCGAAACGCCGGCACTGTGGAAAAAACTTGTCGGCCAATTGCTTGCCGAAAAATGGGACGATGCCGAATCGACTTTGAAAAAAATGGGACTGTCCCCGAAATTAACTCGGTTGTTCGGCGCGGCATTGCAAGAAGAAAAGGAACTCAGCGAAATCATAGCGGCCGGCGAAGGACAAGAAGAAAAACACCGCCAACTATGCGAAACCCTCAAAGACCTAAACAATTACCAAGCAACGAATCTCGAAGAAGTGGGGAAAATTTCCAGTAAAAAAGCCGAATTGAAAAAGCAGTGCGAAACTGCTTTCGTTGCAATTAGTCACGCAAAAGCAGCGGAACCAAAAAGGCGTTTTCTTAGGACTTGGCTGGCCGAACTTTTCGGCGAGGTGCCCGCTGATCCAAAACACGGCGGCATATTGTCCTCTTTCACCCCGCCAGCAAAAACTTACGGAGAAATAGCCAAGCTGGCTGTAAATCCACATATTTTATCTTCGTGGCGATTTGTGGACAAAGAAATCAGTGAATTTCCAAGACTGCGTTATCAATCATTAGTGACAGTTCAACAGACGCCCCGGACTGCCGCAGAAATACAATCAATTCCGCCGCACAGGCGATAAAACAATCAATAAAACCAATTACAGAAAAGGAATTTTTAATATGACTTTTTTGACGAAACTTAATGAGGCCCCGACGGCCGATAGCCTAGGCTTGGCTTTGGGTGTTCGAGGCGGCCTAATCACCGGGCAGCCTTCTGAAAGTCTCCGGCAACTTGCGAATCTATCGCTCTTAGATATGGCCAAAGAATGTTGCTACTGGTCAAAAGGCGGTTTATCGAAAGCACCCGACGCCGATGTTGTGCGTGGCGCTTTTGGCCTGTCAGGCGGCATGATGGCAAACGCATTCGATAATTTTTTTGGGACTATCGTAAGGCAGGCTTACGCTGAAGCGGAAGATAAAACGCAAAATTTGGTTTGGGAAACTGAGGTCGAAAATTACAAGCCGAGTCGCGTTATTCGCGTTCAAGATGAAGTTTTGCTTTTGCCACGTGGATACCAGCAGGCCGCCTTGCAAAGTTTGACGGCTTACGTTTATGAATGGCGAGCCTACGAATATGCAAAGATGCTAGTTGTCAATGAGCAGGACTTAATCGACGACCAATTCAATGCGATACGTTCGGCCGCGCAGTCACTCGGCAGAGGCCCGAAAAGGCTGAAGCAGGATTTGTTTTTCTCACTTCTTTTGCAAAACCCCGTTTTACCATCGAACGGCGAAAAAGTTTTTAGCACGGCGCATAATAATATCTTGAGCGGCGAATCATCGGCGTTGGGAAGTGAATCGCTGGCGTCTGCAATTCAAAAAATTAGGGAACAAACGATCACGACTCCCGATGGAATAGTTCACTGCGAATTGCAGCCGAAATTTCTGCTTGTTCCGCCGAGTTTGGAAAATACAGGACGCCAATGTCTGCGCCTCCAAAAACTCGACGATCGCAAAATTGATTTGCAACTAATCGTGACTTCCCGCATAAGCAGCATCGGCGTTGTCGATCCATTGACGGGTGAATTGCAACAGGGAACGAATACAAACTGGGCACTGTTTTGCGATCAGGCCGACGCGGCTGTTTTCGCTTGTGGTTATTTGAAAGGCGAGAAAGAGCCTTCGATTCGCATGAGCGAACTAGGCGGCCCGGGCGCACCCGGCCAGTGGGGTTTGGCCTGGGATGTTCACGCAAGCGTTGCCGTCTGCGCAATTGATTTTAGAGGCGGAGTTTGGTCCGATGGGAAATGATAGAACCAGAACCCCCGACCTGCCCGAACTGTGGAAGCACAGACACGGTAATCGTCCAAGACTGCTTGCCGGGTTCATGGTATGGGGGTCGTGCCGTCTGTGAGGATTGTCATTACCAGTTTAATTTTCGATACACGATTGAGGATTCAACGGATCGTGCTGAAAGAGTGTAACGGTTATCGTTCGTTAGAGATCGAAGCGGCGCGGAAGGCGGGCGCGGGGTTGCGACACTTCACCGCGCCCGTCCCCGCCGTGGCCGACGGGTCCTCCCGTACCCGTGGGGAGCATGTTATCTCGGAACGAGTTGTAAAGCTTTCGTATGAACAGCACCCAAATATGCCTCACCATCATCCGCCCCCCTGTCCTATGAAAAATGAAAAAACAAAAAACTGATTACTTCCAGCAGATCGACATTTTGCAGCACTTGAACCAGCAGGCCGCCGCATGGTTGTTAGGTTTTCGCAGCGGTCGGCAACTGAGAGATTTAATCGACGTTCCGCGTAATAAGGATGGCAGTTACAACGCCAAGGATTTGCTATCTTATGCAGCAAGGTGTCGGGCTGAGAGTATTTTTTCGCTGCCCCCGTCCGAAGCGGCGATTTTATGTGCGGTCCACTGCAACGGATTGGAGAGTTACATTTTCGGACGCTAAAGGAAAAAATTTTATGTCTCAGGAAATTTATTTACCCCAAGGCGAGCGCTGCCGGGTCGATCTTGCCGACTTCGCACACGTGCTCCTCGGCACCTTGGAAGTATCCCCTGATGGCCGGATCACCTTGCGGCCCACGGCCGGAGGCCCTGCCCGCGTGGATGAAACGTTTTCTCCCGGTGGACATTTTGCCCACCGGACCCGGAGGCCCTGGCCAGTTTTTTGAAAGGAAAATTGAAAATGAATAAATCAAATTTTCATATGATAGAAGAAGTATCATCACTGACCGATCCGGCTATGGGAGCGTTTGAAATTACGCCGGCCGATGAAGATTTAGCCGAGATGGCCTACGGTGTTTATATCGGCGGTCTCGGCGATCTTGCCATGACTATGGCCGACGATTCACAAGTGGTTTTTGTTGGAGTGTCAGCAGGCAGTATTTTGCCGATCGTCGTCAAGCGGGTGGCGAGCGCGACTACGGCAACAAGCATCGTCGGCCTAAGATAGTTTTTTTCGGAAGGTATTTTGTGGGCATGAAATTAGGAATCGGAATCGGAATCGGAATCGGACTCGGGATGGCACTGCAAGAGCTGCGCAGTCTTATTTCAAACTTAGTCACCTACTACAAGTTGGGCAACAATGCGGCGAGCACCGCCGTTCTTGACGCGAGGGGATATTCTAACGGCACAGCACAGCGCAACACCAACTTAATGCACGTCGCTGGCAAACTGGGTGGGGCGCTGTCTTTCAATGGCACAAGCGACTACATCAACACAAACAATAATTTTCAGGCCATATTTTCTAAGGATTTTTCGATTGCGGATTGGTTCTATTGGGACTTAAACAATCCTAACATCGGCGGGTATGGGGTAAACAATCCGGCAACATCAACCTGCATGGTCCTGATTGAAAATCCTTACATGGAACCTACTTCATTCTTAACAGAGTTAGAGTATCTGCTTCCGGCTAATAAAAACCTTTTGCTTGCGGCAAGCGGCGGATTCACCGAGTCACAATGGATATTCTGGACGGCCACCGTGTCACAGCAGGGCGGCAATATCGTCGGGAAACTTTACATTAACGGAATCTTACAGGATACGCAGCAGTTAAACAGCGCCAGCATGTCGAGCTATAACTGCGGGAAAAAATTCTATCTCGGCGCGGTAAACATAGACGATTTATCCATAGCATTTTATGACAATAGAACTCATGACAATTTTATGATATTCGATAAGGCACTTTCGCAAGTCGAGGTGGATGCGCTGTATAACGGTGGAAGCGGAATTGCACTTTGAAAAGATAGGTGTCCCAGGTCCAATCGACCTCTAACTTCGCAACAGGCGCAATCCTGGGGCTGCCATTTTGGCAAAGAGGCTGATTTTCAGGGTTTTAGGTCATATTGACAGGCAAAACGAAAAGTCGATAATTATAGGCGTTGAAACTGCCATAGGCAGACCGTGAGGAAAAGATGATCCAGAAAGGCCGTAACCTCGATAACTGTGGATATTCCGCAAGGGTATCCGGGCGCTCTCACGGGTGCCTCAACAACGGTTATCGAGGCTACGGCTTTTTTGCTGCGCTGTAAGGCGCGGTTGAAAGGCAGGTGTCTATGTCTCGCCGATCTTGGCACCAACGGACGGCCGTCTACATCGTCCGCGTCGATGAAGGATTCATTCCTTCGAGCAATTGTCAGTGGCCGGAAAGTTTTACAGAGGGGCGAATCCACGTTAAAAATTTAACCCTCGATGATGCCCGTGCCGTGGTCAGGGTATACAACATAGAAGCCCTTAGAAAGCGCGATGCCGACGTAGAGAAGTGGGACCGCTTGTGGGCAATTGCAGCTTGTTGTGTTCGGTCAAAGGGATGGGACCGTTATTCGCGGCGCGGCATAAAATGTTTCGCCCGGGAAGGCGGTGCCGCATGATGACTACCGCCACAATTATCCCGACCACTACGCGCTGTTGTCTGCGCGTCGTCGATGATATTCAGAATGAAGTCCGAATAGTTGAGATCGACCGTAGCCGTGGTGAAGTCATCGACCAATTGATTTTTCTGGCCCGTGATATTCGGCTGGCCCAAAAATCTATCCGCCTTTGCGTTCACTTCACAAAGGAAACGATCACTGCGCATTTCTGGAGTGACGATTTAGATTTTGCCCGGGCGCTTGTTGGCGTCGGTTCCATCCCCCACCGTGCCTTAAAAATGCTACAGACCGGCGAGGAGGATTGGACATGAAACCATCCTCTCTTACATTAATGGAATTTTTCGAGCAATACTATCGCCCCCAGCGATTGCTGGGGTGTTCGCAAACAACAATAGAAGATTATCACTGGCAGATCACCGGGTTAAATAAAATCTCGCAGAAAGAAGTGAGACTCTCGGACCTAACCGATCAGTTTGTTTCCGATTATTTAGCAAACGGACTTAAAAGAGGTTTGGCCGTGCCGACAATCAATCACAAACGCCGAGTAATCCTTGCACTATGTCACCTTGCCTATCGTAAGAAGTTTATCAAACGTATGCCCGACATTGATGGTTTGCGCGAATACAAGCGCATTCCACACTGTTGGAGCATGGAAGAGTTTGGCCGGATAATTGAGGCCGCCAGGCAACTAAAAGGCCCTGTTGCCTCAATAAAAAATAATAATCCTGCCCAGCTATGGTGGCCGGCGCTTCTGCTTGTTGCCTATGATACTGCACTACGAATCAATGCGATTCGGAAGATTAGATGGGATAACATTGATTTTGAAAATAAAACCCTCTTTGTACCAGCCCAGGATCAAAAGCATCGGGCAGACCAAAGTTTTACCTTGCATGAATCAACAATAGATGCCTTGCGAAAGATTAGGCCGATAAAGGGATTGGTTTTTTATTTTCCTTATTACAAAGGCGTGTTGACTAAGTATTTTCGTCGAATCATTGAGGAAGCAAAAGTACCCACGAAAAAGGGGACCGGAACTCTCTTTCACATGATCCGCAAAACAACCGCGACAATGATTGCCGACAAGTTAGGACGGGCATCAGCACAAGATTATTTGGGTCATTCCGCAATGAGCGTGACCATGAGGTATCTTGACCTGACTAAAATCAATCACGTTCAGGCTGTGAATGTTTTACCGCGACCAAAGGCGTTTAAGGCGAAAACCTAAAAAAGGAGAATCCCTTATGAATGAGAGAATCAAGGTTCACGTGGTCAGGTACAAGGAGTGCAAGAACCTCATCTTGCGGTATCGTGACCCGGTGACTGGCAAGCATTGCCGGAAATCTTCCGGCACGGCCAGCATAAAAGACGCCCGCAAGGCAGCGGGAACGTGGGAGGATGATCTTAACAGCGGCAAGGCCCGGGGGCGGTTCAAAATCACCTGGGAAGAGTTTCGATTGCGGTATGAGCAAGAAGTGCTCCCTGGGTTCGCACCGTCTACTGCCGAAAAGGTCGATGCTGTTTTCAATACCTTGGAGCGTATCTTGCCCATAGTGAAAGATGGACTGTTGCGAGAACTGAATGCTGAACGGATCAGCACGCTACAAGCCGAGCTCCGCAAGGCCAGCCGGGCAGAGGCGACCATAGCAAGCCACCTGGCGCACCTACACGCTGCCCTGGCATGGGCAATGGATCAGGGGCTTATATCCGAACTGCCCAAGATCAAGAAGCCCAGGCGTGCTAGGCGCAGCGGTGGGGCCGATCCTATGAAGGGTAGGCCGATCACTACAGAAGAGTTTGAACGGATGCTGAAAAAAACTCCCACCGTGGTAGGCGATGGCAAAGCCGAATCATGGCACCACTTATTGAAAGGCTTGTGGTGGAGTGGTCTGAGACTCGGGGAGGCCCTGGAATTGTACTGGGACCGACCCGATAGGCTATGTGTCGATCTATCCGGCAAGCGGCCCATGCTGCGGATCGTGGCCGAATTGGAGAAGGGAAACCGTAACCGGCTGTTGCCAATTACCCCTGAGTTTGCCGAGTTTCTACTTGCGACCCCAGAAGAGGATCGACGCGGCCGTGTATTCAGGCTAGAGAATAAGGCGCACAGTGTGGGGCTTATTATAAGCCGGATTGGCAAGGCTGCCGGCGTGAAAGTATCGACAGACAATCGGACGGGCAAGGTTAAGTTTGCCTCTGCCCACGATCTACGCCGATCCTTTGGGGAGCGGTGGTCAACCCGGGTAATGCCCCAAGTGCTCATGGCCCTCATGCGGCATGAGAGCATCGACACCACGATGAGATACTATGTCGGCCGCAACGCCAACACCACGGCCGACACCGTTTGGGCAGCATACAAAAAACAGCAAGAAGGTACTGTTTTGGGTACTGTTGCCGAAAAAACATCATTATTTACGGGTAAATGTGATTAAGCTACGGGATTATACATCCAGGGCATAGCCGGCGCGGTACTGAGGCTTGATGAGCGGCTCCAATCCTTCTATGTTCGTGCATTTCAGGTTTTTCGCGTCCCAGAGGACTTTCTCGCCTTGGCCTTCATTTGCCGCCCAGACCGCCAGGTTGCCCAAGAGCACGGTTTCGGTTAGCGCGTTGGCATAGTCGACAAAGTTCGCTTTGGCCGGCTCGCCGCCCTTGAGCGCGTGGATCCATTCTTCAAAATGGCCGGGCGATTTGACGAACTCCACCTCCGGCAACGGCTTGTTGCCCGATAGTTTTATTTCTTTCTCCGTGTAATCGCCGGGCGCATAGAGCGTGCCCTGATCGCCGATCACCACGCATCCGCTGCTGAGATAATTGTCGCCTTTGGCCTGTTCGGCCTCGATTTTTTTCTTATACAGGTCGTACATTTCGCCGATCACTTCTTCGTCCGGTTGGTTGCCACCGTCGTACCAAAATAACTTTATGCTCGGCCGCTTGTCCGTGGCGGCGAACTCAAAAACAATTTGTGACGAAGAGGGATAGCTGTCTTTATTATGGCCAGAGGTTTCGGCCTGAACGGAAATCGGATCGCGAAGATCCAAGGCCCAAAATGGCATGTTCACGGTATGGCAGGCCATGTCGCCCAGCGCACCGCAGCCAAAATCCCACCAGCCGCGCCAGGAAAACGGATGATAACCTTCGGCGTATGGTCGCATGGGGGCCGGGCCGATCCACTGGTCCCATTTCAAAGTGTCCGGGCAAGATATCGGATCCGGTCGACTGCATCCTTGCGGCCAAATAGGCCGGTTTGTCCAGACGTGAACTTCCTTAGCCGCGCCCAGCGTGCCGGCCTGGATTACAACCACGGCCTTGCGCAGTATCGAACCGGCAGTGCCTTGATTGCCCATTTGCGTGGCCACTTTCATTTCACCGGCCACTTTGGCCATTAGACGTGTTTCGTAGATGGTACGAGCCAGCGGCTTCTGGCAAAAACAGTGCTTGCCCATGCGCATGGCCATCAAACCGATCGCGGCATGGGTGTGGTCGGGCGTACTAATAGTCACCGCGTCGATGCTCTTGCCCATCTCATCGAACAGCTTGCGGAAATCGGTATAGCGTTTGGCCTTGGGAAAACGTTGCTCGCCGGCAATGTTCAGCCGGGTTTCGTCCACGTCGCAAATCGCCACCATATCGCCGGCCTTGCCCGCGTCTTCCGAGTCGCTGGAGCCCTTGCCGCCAATGCCGATACTGGCCATGGCAATTCGTTCGTTGGGCGATTGGATCTCTTCGGCTCGACTGCGGCCGGCAATCCAAAATCCAATGCCCGTTAAAGCCGTAGTTTTTAAAAACTGACGACGATTCGTGCGGCTTGACATTACCTCGGACTCCTATTGCTGGAGATCGCCTAGGGGAAATGCTCGCAGGACTGTAATTTGCACATGGAATATCAGATTATACACTTATACGACCAACGGCAATACTAAACGTCTATTGAGCGTTTTTTCCAGCCAATGGCCTTTTATTCAGGGACATCTTAGTTCCACCACAATAGGTGGAGGGTTTGCCGATGCGACTCAGTTCAGGTAGGCTTGGGAAAAGCGAAAACGAGATGGATCAGCGCGCCTTTTACTGGTAGCGCATCGCACTTTATTTGTGTAAGACCAATAACTGCATACTTCCCCGATAAGCATTGCCATGTACTGTCGGTCGTTACTGTTTGTGGTCGCCGGTTTTGTATTTCTTGCCGGATTTATGCCTGCGCAAGGTAAGCCTGATGATGCGGCAGGCGCGACCAAGCGCGTGGAACAACTGCACGGGAAAATAAAATACGACGGAAATCAAAAAGTCATCGGCATCGATCTTTCGCAGCGCAAGACAAGCGACGAGGATCTCAAATTATTCACAGCGCTGCCGGAGATGCAAAGTTTATCATTATGGGGATCCGGCATCACTGATCAAGGCGTGGCCCAGCTCGCCGCCTTTTCCCAACTCAATCAATTGATGCTGGAAAACACGGCCGTTACCGATAAAGGCCTCAATGCACTCCGCAAACTGACCCAGCTCAAATCGCTCAATCTGCGCCGCAATGCACGCATGACCGACAAGGGCCTGATCGTACTCAAGGACTTGCCGCAATTGCAAAATCTTTCGCTGTTGTATAACAACATCGGCGACGCGGGCTTGGCCGAACTCAAGGATATGACCCGGCTCAGAATGTTGGATTTGCGCGGCTGTGTAAAAATCAGTGATAAGGGTTTGGCACATCTTAAAGGCTTAACCAACCTGAAGACTTTGAAACTCCGCAACCCGGCAGTGACCGACGCCGGCCTGGTCCATCTGGCGGCGCTCGGCAAACTTACATCCCTGTCGCTTGAAGATCTCAATTGCACCAACGACGGTCTAAAAGTTATTGATAATCTGCCCGACCTGGAAGACCTGAGCATTTTCCGCTGCTACAGTGTGACCGACGACGGGCTGATATGCCTCAAAAGTTTGAAAAAACTCAGGCAGCTTTCCCTGCGCGATACGCCCATAAGCGGCGAAGGACTCGCGAACCTGGCCGAGGCAGTAAACCTCAGAAAACTCGACCTCAGCGAAACAGGCGCCGACGATAAGGCCATGGAACATTTGTCCAAATTTGTCAATCTCCAATGGCTCAACCTCTGGCACACCAAGGTTACTGATACTGGTCTGCAACAATTGGCCAAACTACCGAACCTCAAATACCTGGACCTCACCGATACCGCCGTCACCGATTTGGGTCTGGCACATCTCAGCAAATTGGCCAGTCTGGAAACCTTGGACCTTACATTGACCAAAATCACCGACGCGGGTCTGATCTATCTACAGGGCTTAAAGAATCTCAAAACGCTTACCATCAAGCAGACAAAAGTCACCGCAGATGGCGCGGAAAAACTCCGCAATGCCTTGCCGCAATGTGAGATAAATTGGGAATAGATAATTTTGGGAGAATTGTAACACATTAGACTTTAGCCCAGCAGTTTAGAGTCTGTCCGCCTTTTGGAACCATGCTGCGTATGGAGTTGCAACGCCTCGAATAGCCCGAAGGGCCTGTAATAAGATAGCCCAGGGTTGTCGCGTAGCGACTACCCTGGGGCAAAAAGGAACGAAAAAACAATACCCCAACGGGGTTTCGGAGAGGCGGACGCCACACTCCACAACCCTTTCAGGGTTGATGTGTTGATTATAAATCCCATCCCAGGGTAGCCGCTGCGCGGCAACCCTGGGCTACCATACGCAATCCCTTCGGGATAAAGATTGCGACCCCCGTTTATCACGAAAGGCGGACGATCTCTGAATCGCTGGCCTATTGTCAAAGGATCCTACGGGTCGAATTTCATGCAAATTATGTGTAAAAACGAAGGCAACACCCTGGGAAAATGCGCTTTAAACAGATAAAATATTGCGAGCCATTTAATTTATTAATTATGTGTGCCATAGCCGAAGGCAGACGCTTGCCGTGGGCTTTTTAAATAAATAAAATCTTGGGCATGTATGTGACATGAAAAATCCTGCATGGCCACGCGAGCGTGACCATGGCACACGCACTTTACCATGAAACGGATTTGGACGGAAACCTGTGTAATCCTGTATAAGGAGGCTCAAACGTGGCCAATCTGACGGACAATTGTTCGGAGGCAGGATCCAACTCCGAACGCCGAGGACGTTCTCCTACCGGCCATAAACGGCCGGTGTGGTGGGGCATTTCGTTGTTGCTGCTTTTGGCTTTGGTTGCATCATGTACCGTGTTGTTTATGTACGTGCGTGAACAGTTTCGCAGAATGGACTGTAGCTATCGCCTCCACGAGATTGGAATGGCTTTGCTCAACTATCACGATATACATGGGGCTTTTCCTCCCGCCTATCTGTACGACAAGAACGGAAAATCCGTGAATAGTTGGCGCATATTGATCGTTCCTTATAGCTCCTGGTACACTTTTCCTTCTACTTACGATTTTGCCAAACCCTGGGACGGCCCAGAGAATTCTAGACTCCTTCTCCATGAGAGTGATAAGGCGCAGTGGTTCTTTCAGAGTCCATCTGCCGGCAGTGAAGATCCAGCAATCACAAACTACGTCGCGGTGGTCGGCCCAAATACTATGTGGCCGGGTAGTCAGCCGGCAAAACAGGCTGCCGATGGTTCCGACAAAGATAAGATACTTGTGATCGAGGTCATAAATTCAGACATTCTTTGGATGGAACCGCGAGACCTGACGCTGGAGCAGGCATTGGACGCCATACAGCCCAAGAAGGGCATTGGCATAGGCAGCCGGCACAGGGACGGGATTCACTACTTGACGGTTGGTGGTAAAGTACGCACGCTGGACCCAAACATCGACCGTGAGTCGTTGCGAAAGCTGTTGGTCAGGGACTCGCCCTAAGTATCGTCACCCATCACAGCGGAGGAATGGCAGAACGAATTGGAGGCGAAGAGAAAGCAGGCAGAAAAGGAACATCACTGATTTCCGGGGAGAGAAAGAGCGGACGGACAATTCCGAGTGAGGCTGTGTGGCATGGCCAAACTTGATAAAAGAATAAAGGTGTCAGGAACCGTTTTTAACTAAATCTCGGCTAATTTCGGCAAAAAAACGGTTCCTGGAACCTTTTTTATGTCTCCTTTTTGTGTCTGGAACCTTTTTGTGTCGCGAGCGTGGCCATGGCACCCGTGCCCACGACGAGTCGTACCTTGACAAAGGTTACCTTTCATCGTTTTAAAGGGTATCCGAATGGACTCAAAAGCAATGGAGCCCCAAGGATTGGCTCTGCTCGCCTATTTCGAGGGCGATAACGATGCAGAACTGATCATCCGCAGAGACGATGGTCTAGAAGACCCTTTACGGGTCAGTCACTTTTTCCGTGATCCGGCAGAATTCACGGAGATCGAAAGAACAGCGCTCAATCTATGCACAGGCCATGTCTTGGATGCAGGAGCTGGAACCGGACTTCATAGTCTGGTTCTCCAGCAGAAGGGCTTATTAGTGACCGCTATCGATATCAGTCCCCAAGCCGTGGCAACCATGACTGGCCGGAATGTGAAACACGTGCACTGTGAGGATATCTTCGATTTCCATGGCGGGCTGTTTGACACTATCTTGATGTTGGGTCACGGGATTGGCATGGTCGAAACCATTGCTGGTTTGGATCGGTTTCTATCTCATACGCGTGGATTGCTGTCGGATAAAGGCCAGGTGTTATTGGACTCCGTGGATGTGCGCCTTACGGACAATTTGCGTCACCTAGCCTACCAGGAAGCGAATAGACGATCTGGGCGATACATTGGCGAAATCCGTATGCAACTAAGTTTTAAAGGTAGGAACGGGCCTCTCTGTGGCTGGCTGCATGTGGATGCACAAACCTTGAAGGAACGAGCCAAGGCATCGGATTGGAAATGTGAGGTGCTGCTGCAAGAGGAAAGCGGGCATTACTTAGCAAAACTCACAAAGATATAATTAGCGAACAAATGATCAGTATTTGTCAATTCTTGAATCAAATTTTCAGGCACGGAGTGCCTGACATTCTTAGCTGGGTGGCATGGCCAAACTTGTTTGGCCATGAAGCGATTGCCTTTTTTTTGAGAACATGCCCACGCAAGCGTCCGCCTTCGGCGGATGGCACCCTTGCTCAGAAATACGCACTATTCCCCGCACGTTTCTTCCAGATTGCGCAGATAGGCCAGGGCGTCGGGCACGTCGGGCACGGGGACACCGATTGCCCGTCCTTGTCGGTCGCACTTGGCCAGGAGCAGAAGTTCGTCGAAACTTTCCGAGGCTTCCAAGCGCTTGCGCGAACGCGCGCCTAACGAGCCGTCGCGCAATAATAAGGCATCAACATGATGTTCGATCAACCATGCCGTGCGCTGGGTAACGCATCCGTCTAATGCTTCCAGACCGGCTGCTATGTGGTCGCGGGGATCAATGGCCTTGCCCACGTCGTGCAGCAATGCCGCAAGCAAAAATTCTTCGTCGTAAGGCAGTGCATTGCGGGCCAGCTCGAAGACCTGCAAACTGTGATAAAGCACGTCGCCTTCGGGATGGAGTTGGGGATCTTCCTGAAGATTCTCCAAAGGCAACAGCAACCGTTCATATACCCGAAACCGATCGGTCGCCCCGGTCAAGGACGACCTGTCTCGGGAAGAAGCTTTCCCCAGGCCATCATGATTGCCTTTTTCTGTTTGCGCAGCCTCGACGACCGCGGGGATTTGCTTGCGGATTTCGCGATCGCTGGGCAGATCACCGGGAGTGACATCCTTGCCGCGATAGCGTCGGGCGGCCTTTCGCTTGGCCTGAAAACGGCCCGTCTCTTCCTGGTTGTAAATAAGCCTAGCGGCCTCAAATGCAACCCGGCGGCGTAGTTTTTCTTCCGACATCTTGAATTGCTTGTTAGGTGCTTAAGTTTCGTAGGTCAGGCATGCTGTGCCTGACATTCTATAATTAACCAACCAACGACCAGTGTCTCTCCATTATTGAATCAAGTTGTCAGGCACGGAGTGCCTGACCTACATGGCTTAAGAGAAATTATTCACCACTCCTTAAGTGACATACTGCCGTAAATCCGTGGCTTTCGCTGAGTTCCACCCGAATCTGTTTTGGCATGGCAATTTTGCGATTTGCCAGCTCCTGGTAGATGCGCTGGGCAAGATATTGGGCTAGCATTTCGCTGGTTGTATTGGCCACGGGCAGCAGCAGGCAATCGTCCTTGGGCAGCACCCAACGACGCCCTCCGAGTCCTATTTCTAACTCTTTGCCGATCGTCTGGATATTGATGCGGGGATGATTCTGTGGCAACAGCACCCGATGGTCCAACTCCTTAATGATGCTTTTCAGCACTTCGTTGAGAACGACAAAATCAACAATGTACTGCTGCGAATTCAGTGGACCATGTAAATCGACTGCCACGTGATAGTCATGCCCGTGCAGGGCTTCGCAGGCGCCGCCATCAAAAGTGATGAAATGACTGGCGCAAAAAGTCAAATCATCATTGGCAAGACGAATAAAAAATTCGGCCATGTAATAAGTAGGTAATAGGGGATAGGGATTATGAGTAAGGGTCGGGCAGTGGCTCTCTTATTATATTATTTATTTTATTGATGCATGAATTCTTCTAATATCGGGATAATTTTCTCATGGGCGTCTTCCACCACATAATGGGCGGCATCATCCAGGCGATGGACAGCCGCATAGGGAAAGAAGTCCAAAAAACGTTCCAAAAACCAAGGTGTAAAGCACCAATCTTTCATGCCCCAGATCAGGCTAACCGGATGGCGGCGGAATAGACTTAAGCCGTTTTCAATGTCCACGAGCGTCTGATAACTGGGATGGTCGGGACGCAAGGGTATGTCGCACACAAAGCGGTAAATGGCGATCCGGTTGGCCCAGGAGTTGTAAGGGGCCAGCATTCCGGCCCGCACCGCCGGGCTCATGCGCTCGATGTTTTGCCACGGCCTGATCCAAGGCCATCCGGGCAAAAAGATTCAATCCTTGCACTGCCAGTCGGCCTATTAAGGGCCGATGGCAAAGTCGGATGCGCAAGGGACATCGCGTGGAACGGAACGCGGCGGTGTTCATGAGCACGAAGCGTTCGAAGTGCTCCGGCGCTGCCACGGCAGCGCCCATGCCAATGGCTCCGCCCCAATCGTGTGCCACCAGTGTGATCCGCTGTAAATTTAAGTGATCGAGCAACTGTCCCAGGTCGGCCACGCGCTGGGCCAGGCGGTAGGAATAAGTCGTGGGCCGGGGTTTGTCCGAAAGTCCGCAGCCAATGTGATCGGGCACAATCAGTCGATATTTTCCCCGCAGTGCCCGGACAATTTCCCGCCACATGAACGACCACGTGGGATTACCATGCACTAAAACCAGCGCCGGCCCGGTCCCTTCGTCCAGATAATGGTAACGCAGTCCATTCAGGCGAATTTCGCGCGATTCGAATGGATATAACCCGTGCCAGTCATCAACTTGCGACATAAGACGGTTTTCCCTTTATAACAGTCACCTCTTACCTAGAGTCTATCCCCAAAGCCCAAATGTCATCCTGAGCGTAGCGAAGGATCTCTCCGATTTCAAGGGCAGTAGATGTTGTTGTTAATGAGTATGCATTGTTACTATAATTGATACCACCAGTATTACCTCCCCACGTAAGAAGGGCCTCAGACATTTCGTTTATTTCTGCCAAAACCCATAGGCCCCATCCGTTCAATAAATCGGCTGTTCCCGTTCGTACGAGGATTGTTTGGCAGTTCTTTATCTAGAAAGTAAACTTTCTTGTCGTATTATAACCGCGAAGCGTGTTCCGAGCGATCCTGAAGCGTGGAACATGATACTTTTTATTCTAATAATTGCCGTCTTGAACCTGGGGCTGGGTTTCGCTTTGGCGACGTACCTGGCCCGGCGTTATCCAACTAGCAAGGCCGAGGAGATTTACTCTTCGGAATTTACCGCGAGCCAGGACGAGGTTCCACAACCCAAGGCTGCTGCGGAAACGGTTCTCCCGGCGGGTGATCTTGATTTTCAACCTATTACCCAATCCAGAGACCATTTAATTCCCAATACAGGATCAGAATAATCTTGGGTGAAAGATGTCGGCTATCCAGCTCAATTTGAGGCGATATGCTAGCGTTTAAGACGCTCGACGATTATAATTTAAAACCAAGGTAAAATATAGTATTAAAACCAGTAGGGCTCAAAAAGCTGAAACCGCGGAGGCGATTGTGTCAACACCCGAAGATAAAAAAAACGATTTTGAAGAATTAAAACTGACCGACGAGTTCTCTGATTCCTTGGAACCAATCGAGGAGCCCTTGTTCGCCCACCCCGCGCCCGAGCAAGCCGAAAGTGCGGCAATCGCAGAGGAAGCGCAGACCGAAGAGGTTGAAAAAGCCCAGAAAAAAGCCGAGCAGGAAAAGGAATCCAAAAAAGAAAAACGGAAACGAGCCGAAGCGGCTCTCGGCCAAGGCGAGCCGTCTCAAGCCAGGTTAAAAGCAGCCGCACTCATGCAAAAGCTGAGCACCGCCGATTCATTCACCGTACTACTCTCTTTGGCGCTGCTTGCGCTGCTGATCGCCATCTTTTATTGTCTGGTGGAATTAGGCCGCTATCGTTTCGACATCCACGCAAAAGATGCAAAACAGGCGGTATCAGCGGCGACAACCGTAGAGCCGCTGCCGCACTTAATAAGCCGCGCATAATATCATCCCGCCCGTTAGCGCGACGCTAATTTATCGCGGTGCCGTACGAGGCGCAGATTTCCAACAACTGATCGGCCTTATGGAGCATGAGGTTGCTTTGGTTCCAGATATCCCAGGGATGGTGCGCGGGATCGACGGCCAAGAACCATCCGCCGCAGTGACGGCAAGACACTTTTTGACCTTGATATTCCCGGCGAATTTCCAGCGGCCGGCCGCAGATAGGGCATTCTTGGAGAAAAACAGCAGGTCTACTCATTGAAGGCTCCTTTCCTTTTCAAGTGCAAGACAAAGATGGACCGCTTTGGGTTCAGATGCCAGTATAATTTACGCAACTCAAATCCCCTTGCCAGCAATTCCGGGAAATATTTCTCCAGTAAACCAAACAAACACTTTTTTATATACGCAAGATTAT
Organism: Pirellulales bacterium; assembly: GCA_963820545.1. Taxonomy (GTDB): domain Bacteria; phylum Planctomycetota; class Planctomycetia; order Pirellulales; family Thermoguttaceae; genus CAWGAJ01. Next base: position 2,594,115 of record CAWGAJ010000001.1, on the reverse strand, counting down.
TCGCCGTGGTTCTCAATCTCCGCGGAATTGAGATAACACATTGCAAGTTAAATAGTTAGTCTCTTTTTAAAATGCGAATAAAGCCGGCCGGACATTTTGGCCCATGCAAACAGCCAAAAAATGAAAGATAAGAAAACTGCTAAAGTTACTCCGCGGTTGTGTCTTCTTTTTGCTGCCGAGGCGTATCGTCGGAAGATTTTTGCAGCAGTTTTTGTAGCCTTTCCATATCCATGACATATTTGGGATTAAACGCCCGGCTGCTCATGTATTTCAGCAGACTGTAGCGTAATTGGCGAGCGACAGGACGAGAGTCAAGACTATTTTCGATATCCATGCCGCAGAGGATTATTTTGCTTTGGCCTACCCGGGCTTCGATGACGGCCCCCAATTTGTGGTTCCGATGAAAGTCGTCGATGGCTTGCACGATGGGACGGAAATCGGCCGGAGTATCGTTGAGAATAAACGCCCGGGAAAGGTTGGCCACCTCCCACCACTGCCAGTTGCTGTGGAAATCGGTGGGAAAATCGGCCAATGCCGGATGCTTCGGATCGCAGAGCAGTCCCAAAGTGGCCTTTTGATTGGGGAACCAGGTGAACGACCAGAACACCGGCAGAAAGTTATTGGGCACGGAAAACCTGCCATCGGCATTGCCGGGCGAAATAAACAAAATCTTTTTCCCGGCCTCGAGCGCCTTGGCTGCATTATCGCTGAGGGATTCGGCGACAAGCACGTCATCCGCGGCGGGCATTTCCAACTGTTGGGGATATACCCAGAATTTCCAATCATTGACAAACGGCGTGCCTTTCAGACTGACTGTCAGCGTGTAAGCGCCTGCTTGTTTGATCGATTCCAGGGGCCATTGGATTTCGCCCAGGTTGGTCGTATTGCCGGCGGGCAAATCCACAGGGTCCAGGCTGCCCGAGGCCGTCCGGCGTCCGGAATCATCTTTGATTTCCCAAAGGCCGACGGCCGCCGGCAGCGCCTTGGGACCATAATGAGCCGCCGACAACCTGGCGGAAAAAGTCTCATTCGTACTCCACGTGAATTTTGCAAACCGCGCCAGCGGCACAGTCACGCCGCAAAAACGCCGCATTTGCTCGGGCGTAAGAATATCTTTCGTGTCCCAGAACGAATCGATCACACCCACCAGGGCCTCGCCTTGGCCGGGAAAATCCTGGAGGCTGAGCAACTGGAACCCGCCCATGCCGGGCGTGCGCAAGGCGGTCTCGATATCTTCCTTATAGATCAGCCAGGCGAACCGGCCGCTGGCCAATTGGAATTGTTTGTTTTGCTCCAACATGCCGTGCTGAGCCATGACCTCGCGGAAGGCTTCCAGGTTGCGCGGCTTAAGCACGCCGCTGTACTTGGCCGATTTCGCTGTAATCGGGATAAGTCAGCCATTGCCCCAATTCATGCGCCACCAGCGGCACGGAGTATTTTTTCACATATTCCGCAAAATCCACGTCGGTCGATGAATTGGATTTTTCAAACCTGTCGCCGTGGATGCGCAAACCGCCGCCCGGCATGCGAAACAAGACGTGATATTGGTTTTCGGCAACCTCCGGCCAACCCGATCGCTCCGGTGTATATCCGGCGCGAATCTTTCTTTTTCCAGGAGGCGACGATCTTGTTGAGAAATTCCTGCATCTTCGATCCTTTTGGTTCGTTTCCCGCGCAGAGCATGGTAAACGAGGGGTGATTGCCGTACGCGGCCAGGATGCGATCGGCCTCGGCAATGACGAAATCGTCGATTTTGGCGTTGTTGCCCAGGGAGGTCCACACGGGCGTTTCCACTTGCAGTAAAAATCCTGTCTCATCGGCGGCAATGAACGCGGCTTCGGGCGGGCACCAGGAATGAAAGCGGAAATGATTAAGGCCATACGCTCGGGCGATCTCGAAATGACGTTTCCACGCCTCCACGTCCATGGCCGGATAGCCGGTAAGCGGGAAGATGCAACATTCCAAGGTTCCGCGAAGCATGATCGGCCGGTCGTTAAGCACGATCTGCGTGCCTTTAGTGGCAATCTGCCGCATGCCGAAGGTCGTCTGCTGCTGGTCCTGGTATTGCTCGTCGTCGGTTTTCGCCGACAGATTCCAGCGTCAGTTGGTACAAAGCCGGATCAAACTCGTCCCATGGTTTTGCATCACTTATGGGAAGTGTGATTGTGAGGTTCTCCACGAAACCGGCTTTTTCGAACCCGGCCGAGGCTTCCCCAACCGGATCGGTTTGCTTTTCAGCCGGACACTCGAGCGGCGGCCTTGATTTCGCCCCCGGCGGGCTTGCCCGTGATATTGCGGATCGTGATCTTTATATCCGCCTTTTTTTCCTGCAAGTTGGGATAAACCTGGACCGCCTCGATCCAGATCGGATCGCTGGCCCGAAGTTCCATCCGGCCGACAATGCCGTTCCAATTGGTTTGAGTGTGATCGGTGACGCTATGGGCCCTGGTCCCCACGTCAATTTTATAGGCGTTATCGACGCAAATCGTCAGCCCATGCTTGCCGGGCGCAAGTGACTGACCGAGATCGTAAACATGCGGCGTGCAAAGACTGTCTTGCATCCCCAACGGCCGGCCGTCGATCCACACCTCCGTTTGCCAGTGACAACGTTCCAAAAAGAGCGTAATCCGCTTGCCGCGCCAGGAATCGGGAATAGTAAACGCGGTTTGATACCAGGCCGGTCCCTCATAAACGTATGGCCGGGAAAGCGTGCCATTGGCCGGACCCGTGGTTTTAGTTCCATAGCCTGCTTGATCCGTTGAGCCGGGCAGTTGAATGTTGTCCGTAAATTTCTGCTCATTCCAATTCTGTATATGTCCTACATTCTGCGGATCCAGGCGGAATTTCCAGGTGCCTGCCAAGGAGCTGGTCTCTACGGCCAATGCCGAGGCAGTGACTCCCCCCGCCAGAATCGAAACAATCGCGATAAGCGCTAGACGTTTCATTGCATCTGTCCTCAATAGTCGAAAAACGGAAAAAGTGCGTAATTGCCCAGGCAATAATTATAAACACTTTGCTTGTATTCTCACCAGATTCCCGCCTGTAAACGGTTGCGACAGGTCATCTGATCGTTAGATTGAAAAAACCAAGGCCTTCAAGCCGAGAGGGGGGTTGCTTATAGGCCGCAACTTTTTTATGTTATTGTAATTGTTGTCTGTTAAATTGCGTCATTTACAGACCGATGCGTCGGGACAAATCTTTTCTTTCTAAGATTCCATTGGATCTTTTGTATTTAATGGGAGGTATCGGGCTCTATGTATCGAATCTGTTTTATTACTCTCTTCTTGGGAATTGTTTTGTTGTGTGCGGGCTGTGGACGATCGAAAACCTGTACCGGTTCCAAGGACGCCCCGATCTATCCCGGCGCCACGGTCACCATGAACACCACCACCCCGGATGGAATGATGATCGTGTTAAAGACCAAGGATTCCTTAATACAAGTCAAGGAATTCTACGGAAGCAAACTAAAAGAGCAGGGCTGGGAGAGCAAAAGTTCATACAACACGCCGCGGAACACCATACTGGCGTATAGAAAAGACGATCGAACTCTGGCCGTCACGATCAACTCCGGCGACGAAACGACGATCCAATTGATTACCACTAAAGATTAGAACGCTATTCCTATCGTTACTGCCCGAAACCTTGCAGCAACTTTTTTAGGGCGGCGCATTCTTCGCCGCTTATGGGAAGCAAGGGACGCCGCGGCGGACCCACGGGATGACCGGTCATGCCGCAGCCGGCTTTGACGTACTGCGTGTATTTTCCGCCGCCTTCGGCCAACGACAACAGCGACAGCAACTTGTAGAACGGAGCCTTTGCGGCCAAAAAGTCTTGCTTCTCCACGGCGAGTTGGTATAACTCGACGTGCGGCCGCGGCAGCACGTTGGCCATGCCGCTTACCCAGCCGGTCACCCCCAACACAAAACATTCCAAGGCAATCACGTCGCAGCCGCAGAACACGGTGATTCTATCGCCCAAACGGCGGATGATCTCGCTCGTGCGCGTAATGTCGCCGCTGCTCTCCTTGACGTATTGCACGCGCGGCAGTTCGGCCAGGCGTTCGATCAGATCGGGTAGCATGTCCACGCCAACGCGTCCCGGATAATTGTAGAGCATAATGGGAATGTCAATTGCATCGTTGACCGCGCGAAAATGTTCGCTGATTTCATCACTCCGGGGCAGCGAATAATACGGCGGGGCCAACAAAACACCTGACGCGCCTAATTTTTCGGCTTGCCGGCAATACTGTATCACCTCACGGGTCGAGCCGGCATTGGTCCCGGCCACCACGGGCACGCGCCCGCTTACGGTTTGGATGGTGGTTTTCAACACCTCCGCTCGTTCCTGGGCCGAAAGGGCGTAATATTCGCCCGTGCTGCCCAGGGGAATGACGCCGTGAACGCCGCCTTCTTCGATCTGGTAATTGATAAACTCGGCAAGCGTCTGATGATCGACTTCCTCGTCGGGTGTCATCGGGGTGACCAAGGCCGTGTAGATTCCATGAAACTTCGCGGTCACAAAAGATTCTCCTACTTGGAAAGTTGCATCCAGATGGTTTTCAGTTGGGTGTATTGATCGTGGGCGTGGATCGACTTATCGCGGCCCACAAAGCCCGACTCCTTATAGCCGCCGAAAGGCGTGGTAATATCGCCTTCCCCATAACAATTGACCGAAACCGTGCCTGCTTGCAATGCCCTGGCCATGCGGTGGGCCCTGTTGACGTTGTCGGTATAAAGCGAGGCCGCTAGGCCGTAAGTGGTTTTATTGGCCAGGACGACGGCCTCGGCCTCGTCGCTGAAGGTTATTGTCGAGAGCACGGGACCGAAAATTTCTTCCCGGGCGATGCACATGTCGTTGCGCACGTTGTCGAAGATCGTCAGTTCGACGAAATAGCCGCCGGTTTCCCGGAGTATCTGCTTGCCGCCCAGAATGATCTTGGCGCCCTCGGCCTTGCCTGCCTCGATGTAGGAAAGCACCTTGCCAAGATGTGGTTTTTCGATCAGGGGACCGACGCGCGTGGCGGGGTCGAGCGGATCGCCCACCGGCCACGTCTTGCAAACGGCAATCACTTTTTCCAAGAGCGCGTCTTTGACTTTTTTATGAATTAATCAGACGGCTGCCCGCACTGCAATTTTCGCCCATGTTCCAAAAAGCGGCGTTGACGACGTTTTGCGCCGCATTGTCCAGATCGGCGTAGTCGTCCATGATAATCTGCGGGCTTTTGCCGCCGCATTCGAGCATGATCCGCTTAAGGTTCGATTCGGCCGAATACTTGAGGAACAAGCGTCCGACTTCGGTCGAGCCTGTAAAGGCCACGGCGTCGATATCGGGATGCATTCCCACGGCCCGGCCGGCTGTTTCGCCCAGTCCGGGCACGACGTTCAACACGCCGTCGGGCAAGCCGGCCTCCGCGGCCAGCTCCGCCAGACGCAGTGCGCTCAGCGAGGTAAGTTCAGCGGGCTTTAGCACGATGCTATTGCCGGTTGCCAGGGCCGGGCCCAACTTCCAGGCCACCATCAGCAGCGGGAAATTCCAAGGAATTACCGCCCCGACCACGCCGATTGGTTCCCGAATTATCAGCCCTACGTGTTCCGGCCCAGTGGGCGAGACCTGTGCGTATAGCTTGTCGATGGCCTCGGCATGCCAGCGGAAAGCAACAAGCGTGTCGGGCAAATCGAGGTTGATGCAATCGGCGATGGGCTTTCCTGCCTCCAGGCAGTCCAAGAGCGCGAGTTCGGCATCGTGTTTTTCGATCAAATCGGCCAGATTCAGCAGGATCTTTTTTCGATTGGCCGGAGGCATCCGCGACCAACCGCCTTCGTCGAAGGTCTTTCGCGCAATCTTAACCGCCAGATCAACGTCTTTTTCATCGCATGCCGCGATGTGCGTGATATTTTTTCCCGTGGCCGGATTCTCCGAGGCAAAAGTTTTACCCGAGATCGAATCGACAAACTTTCCGCCGATAAAGGCCTGAGTGCGAAACCTTAAATCGGCGACCGCTTTTTGGAGGGCGTTTTTTTCCAATGTTAGAGTCATGGCTGTCCCTTTTTTGGCATATTTTTAAGGGTTACTGGAAAAATGGGCGGACGCACGCTCTCCAGCCTCCAGCCAAAGAGAAACTCGGCTGCCCTGCCGCATATTCGGCCTTGGCAGGCCCCCATGCCGCAACGGGTGTGTAATTTGGCCGCGCGCCAGGAATCATATTGCTCAATCCGGCCGCGCGTCACATCCTCGCAACGGCAGATGATTGTATCGTTGGCAGCCAGGTTTTTCAATTCCTCGCGCAAGACAAAAGCACGGCTGAGCGCCGGGCAAAGCGCCAGGCCCTTTTTCTGGCGGCAAATAGTTTGGCGGCTTTAGCGAATTTTCCCACGGCGGCATAGCCGGCAATTTGGCCTTCGATCAAAGCCAGATCCACTCCGCCGATGCCAGTCGGCTCGCCAGCGCAATATACGCCGCTAAGCGAGGTTTCCTGCCATTGGTTAACGCGGACCGCCCCGTTTTCTATTTGGCAGCCCACGAGCATGGGCAATTCCAGATTGGGTACGAATCCGAAACCGCAGGCCAAAAGATCGCATTCATACTCCCACAGTTTCCCGCCGGCACTAAAAGTAACGCTGGATAACACGGATCCGCCTTGCGCCGCGACGGGCCAGCAGTTCGCCGCGTAACGAACGCCCAACAGCGTGCATTTGTAGCCGGCGCCTTGGATTAATTTGCTCGGACTTAAATACGGCAATGCCGCCGCGAAACGAATCATTCGCAGCCAAGGAGCTTGCTCGGCGATCAGCACCATGTCGGCCCCATGATGGCGCAGATACGCCCCTGTGGCCAACGATAACGGCCCGCTGCCGGCAACGATAACTTTCTTGCCCTCCAACGCATATCCCGATTTTACCAGCGCAGGCAATCCGCCGGCACCCATCACATTCGGCAGGGTCCAGCCGGGAAACGGCAGAAAGCGTTCTCGTGCTCCGGTGGCGATGATCAATTTCTTATGTGGCAATTCGCAGCCGCCCTGTTGGGTTTCGGCCCAAAGCACGCCTGGTTCCACTTGTGCCACCACTTGGACACCCGTGTGAAGTTCCACGTTTGTCTGTGCCAGCTTGTCGAACCACGCCTGGCCGTCCCGGGTGTCGAGTTTCTCCTTGCCGCCGCGCCAGATTTGGCCGCCGGCCGTGGGATTGTCATCGACCATCGCCACGCGCCCTGCGCCGTTTGCCGCGCAGCAAGCCGCGGCCATGCCGGCCGGACCGGCACCCACAATCAACACGTCGTAGCCCTCACTACGGTTCATCGGTTTGGATCTCCATACCCGGACGGCATAGGGTTTGGCAGCTTCGTCGGTGCGTATTGTGATCGATGGTCACGCGGCATTCAAAACAAACTCCCATGCCACACAAAGGGCCGCGAGAGCGCTGAGACAGACTTGCGAAAACACGATTCTCCAGTCAACGCAATGGCCGCTGCGGCCGTGCTCCCTGCCGGCACCGAAACCGCTTTCCCGTTTACCTTAACGGTAATTTCATTGCTCATGGATTTTTCCGTTGCTAAAGCGTGACGGCAAATAAGGTTCGTAAGGAATTGCCGTGGGACGATTAAGGATCTGATCCACAAGAATTTCGGCCGTGCCCAGGGCCATGGAAATGCCCAATCCTTCATGGCCAGTGGCCAGATATACTCGACGGTGGTTCGGGCTGGGTCCGATAAGCGGCAGTTTATCGGGCGTGGCCGCACGAAATCCGGTCCAGATGCGGATTGCGGACATTTCTGCAAGCATGGGCAGGTATTCCTGCGCTCGGGCGATCATCCGACCCAAAATATTCCAATCGACGACCGTGGTATTGCCGTCAAATTGGCGCGAGGAGCCGATCAACAATTGCCCGCTGGTCCGTGGCTGCACGTTGAACGCCACGGAATCGGATTGCATTGCATGGGCACTTTTTAGGTATCCCAATTCAATAAGTTGATGACGTAGAAAACCTGGATACCGATCAGTAATAACCAGGTGTCCTTTTCGCGGCCGGATAGGCAGCCCGGGCATAAGCTCGGTCGCCCAGGTTCCAGCGGCGTTGACCATTATGCCTGCCGAGAGCTGTGAGCCGTCGCTCAGCCTGACGCCCTCATCATCAAGTTGCTTTGCTGCCACGCCGACGAACAACTGGGCCCCATGCTGGCAGGCCCTCTCGATCAACCATCTTGCCACGCAAGGAGGATAGAGCACCAAATCGTCAGGCAGGAGTAATGCGCCGACCATGCCGGGATGGAGATTCGGTTCGGCTTGGGCAAGTGCGACGGAATCGAGTGCTTCGGCAACGACACCATGCTGTTGGTAAAATTCCTTTTTTTGCCAAACCGCGCTCATTTCATCTTCGTCGGCCGCGACCCAGAGCACGCCGCAATGGTCGCATTCACAATCGTCGGGCAATTGGTCGGCGAGTTCGCGCCACAGGCGCTGTGAATAATTGGTCAAGGCGAATTGGGCCGGACTGTCGTCCATCACGGCCACGTGTCCCATGCCCGCCGCGCTTGCCCCGCCGCCCACCACGTGCGATTCAATCACTGCAACCCGCATTTTCTCCCGGGCAAAGGCCTGGGCGCAGGCCGCGCCGACAATGCCCGCTCCAACAACCACCACATCATACGTCGAGGAACTCATCCGCGAATGCCGTTGTTAAAGGGGTCGCGGGGATCGAGCAGCATAGTGGCTTCGGCGTTGACGTATGCCGATCCCTTAATATAAGGATAAATCCGACCGTCCTCGATTTTCACATAACCTTCGAAAAGACTGCCAATGATGCTCTCCTGACGCCACACCTGGCCTTCCTTCAGTTTGCCGTCGGCCGCCAGGCAGGCGAGTTTTGCGCTGGTGCCGGTGCCGCACGGCGAGCGATCATAAGCCTTGCCCGGACAGAGCACAAAGTTTTTGCTGTCGGCGTCGGGCCGGTTAGGAGGCCCAAAGAGTTCAATGTGATCGATCTCTTCCTCATTTGCGCCTGTAATTCCTTGACGCAGGAGCGTCTGCCGAATCTTCCAGGTGTAATCGGTCAGTTGGTCGAGGTTTTTCATATTCAACCGGAGTCCATGATCGCCCATGAGAAAAAACCAGTTGCCGCCCCAGGCAATATCGCCAATGATCGGACCATAGTCGGGCACTTCGATTTTCACGTCTTTGGCCAGCCGATAAGCAGGCACGTTTTTTATGGTCACTTCGCCCGTGGGATGCAGCCAGGCGCTGACCACGCCCACCGGCGTTTCAAGGCGATGTTCGCCGGGTTGGATTTTGCCCAGATACGCCAGCGTGACTATTAGCCCGATTGTGCCGTGGCCGCACATGTGCAGATATCCCACGTTGTTAAAAAAAATCACCCCAGCCGTGCAGGAAGGATCGACCGACGTGCAAAGTAGAGCACCTACCAGAACGTTTGAGCCGCGTGGTTCGTTGACTACGGCCGAGCGGAAGCTATCGTGCTCGGTGTGGAATCGCTGAAGCCGCTGGGCAAGACTCCCTGAACCAAGGTCCGGCCCGCCTTCGACGACTACCCGCGTGGGTTCGCCCTCGGTATGGGAATCGATAACGCGTACGCGCCGGATGGCCAAATGTTCCATGAAGATTCCCGATTCCAACATTCAGAAAACAACCACATGTTTAAGCCGCGGCACTTATGCCGCGTATTTCCTAGTGTAAATAATCATTCTACATCAGCATGATTAATGGTGAGAGCCCCTGGATATAGAAAGTAAAAAACTGCTCCCTTTAAGAATAATTACCGATATCCCAACCATCTTCTGGAGGGGGGCAGAGTTATTAATATCAAGCTATAATTGAACGTTTGAGAATGATTTCATCACTATAAGATGATGTTTAGAGTTTATCCCAATACTATGTCATTCTGAGCGAAGCGAAGAATCTGTTATACAATATGGAGATCTTTCGCTGCGATCAGGATGACAGTCTGGCTTTCAGGAATAAGCTCTTGATACAATTTCGGTCAATCAACTTAAAATGAGTCAGATTACGGTTCAAGATGTTGTTGAGGCGGGAGTTGTCGGAGCGGGAGGGGCCGGATTTCCCACCCACGTGAAACTCAGCGGGAAAGCCGATACGCTGCTCCTGAACGCCGCCGAGTGCGAACCCTTGCTACATAAAGATAAGGAAGTGCTGCGCGAGTATGCCGATACGGTTATCGAAGGCATGGCTGCCAGCATGAAGCTGGTTGGCGCCCAGTGTGGTATAATCGGCATCAAGGAAAAATACCGCGACGTTATCGAACTGCTCCGCCCAAAGTTGCCTAACAATATCGAAATCGCCCCGCTTCGCGATTCCTATCCGGCCGGCGATGAATTTATCTTAGTTTACGACGTGCTGGGCCGAGTGATTCCGCCGGGCGGGATTCCCCTGCACGTGGACGCGGTGGTAATGAACGTGGAAACGGCCTTGAACGTGGCCCAGGCGGCCGAAAAACCGGTCATTGAAAAGTATCTTTCCATTGCCGGGGCCGTGGCCGAACCGGTTACGCTGCGCGTGCCTATCGGCATAACTCTGGCCGAGTGTGTGGCGGCGGCCGGAGGAGCGACTGTTTCAGACCCTAATTATATGGTCGGCGGCGTGATGATGGGCTACTTGGAAAACAATCATCAAGCCCTGGTCGACAAAACCACCGGCGGCGTGATTGTCCTGCCCAACGATCACGTGGTGATTCGCCGCCGGCGTCAAGATTGGAAACAGATCGCCCGCATCGGGCGCAGCGCCTGCGATCAATGCAGTTTCTGCACTGAATTGTGCCCGCGCTGGCTGCTGGGACATCCCATTGAACCGCACGTTGCCATGCGGAGCCTGGGTTTTAACCAGGTGGGCGAAGCGAACGTCGCCGGCACCCAGTTTTGCTGCGAGTGCAATTTGTGCAGCCTGTACTCCTGTCCTGAAGATCTGGATCCAAAGAATGTTTGCACGCAAAATAAGCGGCGCCTGGCAACGGAGAAAAAACGCTGGGAAAAACCGCCGTTTAATCCCCAGCGCCCGCAGTGGCACATGGCCAATCGAAAGGCCCCCATGGCCCGGCTGATGAACAAACTTGGCCTGCGCCAGTTCCGCAACGTCGGGCCGCTGAAAAATACCTTGCTGAGCGCCGAAAAAGTCGGCATCAAGCTGAAACAACACATCGGCGTCGCCTGCGAGCCCGTGATCCAAGTGGGCGAGCGGGTAAAAAAAGGACAGATTCTCGGCCGGCCGCCCGTGGTCAACGGCAAGCCGGCACTTGGCGCGCCGGTTCATGCCTCGATCGACGGCGTGATAACGGCCGTCGCCGACGGCATTGTATGGATTGAACAATAATCATCTGTATAAACGAGAAAAAAACATGGCTACTCCCATGTCAGTCGGGGTTATTGAACTATCGAGCATCGGCGTTGGTTATCTGGTCGAGGACGAGATGCTCAAAGCCGCTTCGGTCAATTTGCTTCTTGCCCGCACGATTTGCTCAGGCAAATATCTGATTGTTTTGGGCGGATCGGTCGGCGACGTGGATGCGGCCATCCAAGCAGGATTAAATATCGCCGGCGAGGCGATCATCGATCATCTGGTGTTGCCCAACGTTCACGAGTCGGTATTTCCCGCATTGGGCCAATCGGTCGTGCTGGATGAGAAACAGACCGACGCTTTAGGCGTGGTGGAGACGTTCAGCGCCACGAGCGTTCTGGCCGCCGCCGATGCCGCAGCCAAGGCCGCCCGGATCACGCTCTTCCGCATTCAACTGGCCATGGCCATGGGCGGCAAGGGACTTTGCCTGATGACCGGCAGCGTGGCCAACGTGCGCGCCGGCGTTCAAGCCGCGGCCGAAGAAGCCCGCCGCCGCGGCCTCTTGGTCTCCGAAATCGTCATCCCCCGCCCGGGCAAAGAGTTGTTTAGCGAGTATCTGTAAAATTATTTATGAACTTTAACAAAACCTCCCCTCTCTCAGAGCGAGAGAGGACTTTTGGGATCGGCTCTAAACGTCGAATTTTCTCTGTATGAAAACCATGGATGTCGCAGGCGTCAGCCGTATTTTGACCATTAACAGCGGTTCTTCCAGCATTAAGTGCTCCTTGTACCACATGGGGCAAATTGAAACTCTGGTGCTCCTGGGCGACTTAGAAAGAATCGGACTGCACGGAGGGCGTTTTTGCATTCGAGATGCCGGTGGAGAGACGTTGGTTGAAGAACACCGCGATCTGGCGGACCACGATGAGGCATTGAAAACTCTACTGGATTGGCTGCAAAGTCGCTTTCCCGATCAGGTCCTGGACGCCGTGGGCCATCGGGTGGTGCATGGCGGGACAAAATATAGCCAACCACGCCTGATCACTGCCGAAGTTTTGGCTGCGCTCGAGGAAATCGTTCGCTTGGCGCCTGACCATCTGCCTCACGAATTGAAAGCCATTCGAGCCGTGCATCGATATTATCCGGGCATGAAGCAAGTCGCCTGTTTCGACACTGCTTTTCACCGTCAAATGCCCGAACTGGCCCAACGCTTCCCCTTGCCCAGGAGTCTTTGGCATGAAGGAGTGCTCCGTTACGGTTTCCACGGCCTTTCTTACGAATACATCATGGAAAAACTTAGCGAGACGGCGGGCCGAGAAGCCGCCGACGGGCGCGTGATCGTTGCGCATCTTGGCAACGGGGCCAGCATGGCGGCGATAAAATCCGGAAAGTGCGTGGATACAACCATGGGACTTACTCCGGCGGGCGGGCTAATGATGGGTAAGCGCTCCGGCAACCTGGATCCCGGGGTGCTCTTGTTCCTGCTCCAAGAAAAGGATCGCAGTCCGTCTACAGTGGACTATTTGATAAATCAGCGATCCGGGCTGATCGGCGTCTCCGGGATCAGTTCTGACATGCGCGACCTTCTAGAGCGAGAGTCCGAAGAGCCTAATGCCGCGCAGGCCGTAGATATGTATTGTTATCAGGCAAAAAAACATCTTGGAGCGATGGCAGCGGTTTTGGGCGGCTTGGATACGCTGGTCTTTACGGCCGGAATCGGCGCAAAATCGCCCGCCATCCGCAAACGGATTTGCCAGGGGATGGAATTCCTGGGCATCCGGGTCGATTCCAAGCTTAATGAAGCCAACGACGCGGTAATCAGCCGCGACGGCGGCCCGGTTACGGTCCGCGTGATGAAAACCGATGAGGAATTAATGATCGCCCGGCATGTCCACAATCTCCTTCGTAACGATTCTATATTAGAGGAAAAGGAGTGACACGACTATGTCTAGCTCGATTCGGTCATTACTCACGACTGGCACCAAATTGTGGATCGATTCAGTTGATCCCGAACTGGTGCGCGAACAAAGAGAATTAGGGGCTACGGGCGCAACTTCCAATCCCGTGATCATTTCCAACTTGATTAAGACTGGGCATTTCGACGCCGAGCTTGAAGAAGGTTTACGTATGGGTCTGGATGATTCGCTAATCGCTTGGCGTTTGACCGACCGGTTAGTGACCCAAGCCGAAGAAGTATTTTATCCCGTGTGGCAACAGACGCGCGGCAACGACGGTTACGTCAGCTTCGAAGTCGATCCGCTACTTGAAGATGCTGAACTCGGCCCTCCGCATCTTGTCCGCGTCAAACGTTATATCGAACTTGCGCAACAGTGGTCAACCGGACACCCAAATCGCATGATCAAGATCCCGGCCACACCGGCCGGAACTGAAGCGATGGAAGAACTGGCGGCTGTGGGCGTGCCGATCAACGCGACTTTGATCTTCACTCCCCGTCAGTATTGCATGGCGCGAGATGCCTTGTGGCGCGGAGCACAGCGCGGCGGCAACTTAGCGCGTTTCAAGAGCGTTTATAGTATCTTCATTTCGCGCATAGACGTGTACACAGAAGAACACGTTCCCGAGCTATCTCCCTCAACTCAGGGTTTAGTGGGTATTGTCATCGCCAAGCGGATTTGGGCCGAGAACCAAAAATTCTGGCGGCATACCAAGGGGCTGCGTCTTGATCAGGAGATCGTTTTCGCCAGCACCGGGACGAAAAAGCCGGGCGACGTTCCCTGGAAGTACGCCGAGGCCTTGGCCGGCAGTGATATCGAAACCAATCCGCCCGCCACTAATCAGGCGCTTGCCGCCAGTGGTTTAACATTCACTCGCCAGGTCGATCGCCTGCCGTGCGCTGAAATCCTCACGGAAATAGACAGCAAAGTCGACATGGACCGCCTAGAGCGGGTGTTGATGCAGGAGGGCATACAGAAGTTCACGGACCCGCAAAAGGCGCTGTATGCTTTGGTGGCGGAGAAGCGCAATGCTTTGACCACATCTCATCACGATACACAATGCGACGCGAAGAACAGTCCGTAGAATGTTACGACCTCGCTCCGGAATCGTACATGGAGGGTGGCCAAGGTTCTCGAACCTGGGCAGTGCAGCCGCAGGAGGCAGTGGCGTGGCTGGCAGCGAGATCTCATGGGTTCGTAACACCTTATTTTATGCGACAGGTGTGCGATATCCATAGCACCTTCTATAGCGGCGGAATTGAAGTCTTGAATTACCAACGTTTGTCGGGATTCGCTTGAGGCCGATCGGCCGACTGCTTGCAGTTGCGTGAGCTTCGATCAGGTAAGCGATAGTGGCCAGGAAGTCTCGCGCATTCGCTATGACCGTCAAGATCATTCCAGCTCTCCAGCCGAAAAGCCATGACATCTGTAGCCCCCAAATCTATCTTGAAGTAGGATATAAAGGTTCGTCCGAGCGTTAGTATCATCCCGGCTGAGACCGAGCGAATAGTCCTGAATGTAGTGTCTCCCTGGGCAAATTGGGACAGGAATTTCGAGGACAGCATGATGATCACAGAAGAAGGCTTTCACCCAACCGCCGCGCATGCAACCGTAGCCATACCCCTCAAGACGTATTTCGCGCCGGCAGGTCGAGATACGGACGAAGAACTACGCCTGCGGCACTTGCTCCTAGAGAGCTCACTTATGCTGAAGGCGACGATCGATGCCATGCCGTCGCTGGTTGTGATCCTGAACTCTAATCGACAAGCCGTGTCGGCCAATCAGGCCTTGCTGGATTTCCTTGGTGAAGACTTGGCCGCGATCCTGGGAAAACGACCTGGCGAGATTATTGGATGCGTCCAGCCCTGCAATGGCCCTGATGGTTGCGGAACGGCAAGAGGTTGCATGACCTGCGGAGCTGTCAACGCGATTCTCGATAGTCAGAAGAATCACTCAAAATGCACTCGTGAGTGCCGTGTCACGTTGCGAAACGGCACGGACGATGCCGGCGCAATGGATCTGCGTGTCACCGCCAAGGCGATGGATGTCGAAGGGGAGCGGTTTACGCTATGCACTATTGAGGATATCCAGGATGAGAAACGCCTGAAAGTGCTTAAACAAGCGTTCTTTCACGACGTTTTGAACACTGCGAGTGGCATCTATGGGTACTCTGAAATCCTGGCCGATACTGCTGAGCCGGCTTCACAAAGCCAAGAATTCCTAGTAGAACTGAATCATCTGACCGAGCAACTCATCGATGAGATCCAATCACAGCGCGACTTGATGTGTGCCGAGGCGGGCGACCTGAAGGTGGTGTACACGCCTCTCCAGACCTTCGATCTGCTTACGTCACTGCAGACACTATACTCGAAGCATGAGGTTGCGAAAGAACGAATTATAGATCTGCTGGATCTGTGGCAAGGGCAACTCGTGACAGACCAACGGCTCCTGAAACGTGTGTTGGGCAACTTGTTGAAGAACGCATTAGAGGCCACCGAACCTTGCGGACGCGTGGTCATTCAGTGTACGGAGCAAGATGATGACGTCGTATTCAAGGTCCACAACCCGTCGGTCATGTCAGAGGAAGTTCGGCTCCAGATCTTCCAGCGTTCCTTCAGTACGAAGGCGCAATCCGGCCGAGGCATCGGTACCTACAGCATTAAACTGCTCACCGAACGGTACCTTGGTGGCAAAGTAGACTTCCGAAGCGAAACAGGCGAAGGAACGGTTTTCTCCGTCACCATTCCCAAGGTTCCGCCGCGGAAGTAGGGACATTCGACAACCTCATTCTGGTTTGTCCCAATATACCACCGGTTCTTGAAAGTCGATATTACACCTACCCAATTCGTGGGCTGTGGGTGCTGCCAATGATGCAGAAACTTGACAGTTTCTGAGATACCGATTGATGCTCGAACCATGATTGATCCGACTCCAGGCAACACTTAGGTCGTATTTCTCATAGTAGGGTGCGTGAAGCACGGTAACTTATTGGTAGTTGGTGTGTTACGCGAATCCCTATAAAAATAATTCGGTGATTTTCAATGGTTTTCTCCCGTGCGTAACGCACCATTCTGTCTCGGACTCGCTCCACACACCCTACGAGTTTATCAACGGGCTGCTAACTGCATCACCTATGACGGCGTTTCCACGCGTCCCACTTGGGCTTCGAGGACTTTTTGGCGGCGGATTTTGCGGACCACCACGCGGATGCCGCTCAGCGTAAGTTCATCGCCGCCGCGGATCGGGCGGCCCAAGTGGCCTGAGACCCAATTGGACAATGTAGTGGCGACGGTTGATGGCGGATCAAGCGACAGATCTATGCCGGTCAGGTCTTTCAGTCGTTGCAGGCCGATGCCGCCGCCCACAACCCATGCCCGACCGGAAGGTATAACATGAGCCGGCAGCCGATCGTACTCGTCTTCGATTTCGCCCACAAATTCTTCCAAAATATCTTCCAGGGTGATCATGCCCACCACTTTTCCAGAACCATCCACGACCAGCGCAATATGCGTATGCTCGCGGATCATCCGTTCCAACGACGCCGTAATGGGCGTGGAATCGGCCAACTTGGGAAAGGGCCGGAGAACGGAGCGCAGCGTGGGTTCTTCGCCCCGTGTGAGCCGCATCAAGGCCAACAAGTCTTTGAGATTGATATAGCCGATGATCGATTGCGCGTTGCCGGGGCGCTGGGCCACGGGAAAGCGGGTATGCATGTCGAGGTGGGCGACGACCAGACTCTCGTCCAGGGTGGCATTCACGTCCAACATGCTGATATAGTCGGCCGACAGCATGATCTCGCGCAACGGCCGGCCCGAAAGGTGCGCCGTGTGCAGGATGATATTTTCCTGGCGCTCGCCGATCAAACGCGACGCCCGGGCCAAGGCCGCACTGGCCCGCAGACTTTGGAATTCCGCAGATTCGGTTTTGTGGGCATCGAGCGCGCCGGTTTTTCGCCGGCGTTCGTTCCAGTTCATCACGGCCATCACTGCACCCTCTAATAACCAGACGGCCGGCCACACGCTGTAGGAAAACCATTTCATGCCCCGCGAAAGGCGCAGGCAGACCAATTCCTTGTTGCGGATGGCAAAAACCTTGGGCACGAGTTCGCCGATGAAAATAGTCAAGATGGTCAGGGGAATCACCACCACGACGATGGCCAGGAATCGAGAAAATCCCGAGGATAAACCCAAGCCTGCCTGGATCAGAGGGACAATTATTTGTTCGGCTCCCGCGCCGCCCGTGGCCGCGGCAATCGCGCATAAAAGGGTTGTGCCCAGTTGGACTGTTGCCAAGCTGGCCTCGAAATTCTCCTTCATGTATAAAGCAGCCTTGGCCCCGCGATGATTTTCCTTGACCAGCACTTGCAGACGCACAACCGTGACTGAGGCTAAAGCAATTTCATAAGCCGCGAACAGGGTGTTAACGCCGATCATCGCCAGGATCACAAGCAGTTCGAAATATTGCACGAGCAACTCCAAAATATTTCTTTTAACTAGCCATGGTTGCTAATAGTTGCAGATAATCTTCGGGCACGGCGTGATGTTTTTCATAAGTTTGCAGAAACGGCGTGAGTGTCAACTGGCCGCGGATTTCGCCGGCCATGGCGCCGTTGTTGCCTTCACTAAGGGCCCTCACGGCGAAATCGCCCAAACGCGAGGCGAGGATACGATCGGCGACCACGGGCGCGCCGCCGCGCTGCAAGTGTCCCAACTTAACTACACGCGTCTGGAAAGGACAACCAGCCTTCAGTAGTTTTTCATTCAGCACCTCGGCGCCGCCTAATTCGTCGCCTTCAGCCACGACGATCATGATCGACTTCTTGCCGCGAGCCTTGAGGACTTGCAGATGTTGCACGATTTGCGGAATCTCGGTGGGTGTTTCGGGCAAGGCGACCACCTCGGCCCCTCCGGCCAATGCCGTAAAAAGCGCGATGTAACCGCTGTGCCGGCCCATTACTTCCACCAAAAACATGCGTTCGTGGCTCTCGGCCGTATCGCGGAGTTTATCCAAAGCCTCGACCGCCGTACTAACCGCAGTGGCAAAGCCGATGGTATAGTCGGTGCCCAAGAGATCGTTGTCGATCGTGCCCGGACAACCGATGATCTGGCCCTGCCAATGCCGGGCCAATTCCACTGCGCCGTGGAAGGTGCCGTCGCCGCCGATGGGGATCAGGGCGTCGATGTGGTGTTTTTGCAGAATTCGTGCGGCTTTTTTCACGCCGGTTTCGGTGCGAAATTCCTCGCAGCGGCTGGTGTGCAGGATCGTGCCGCCGAGTTTGAGCACATTGGAAACCGAGCGGAGTTCCATGAGCGGTCTGTTTTTACGATCGCGAAAAAAATCCTCCTCCAGCAATCCCTGATATCCGCGATTAATACCCACTACCTCGTGCCCCAGGGAAATGGAGGACCGTACCACCGCTCGAATGCAGGCATTCATTCCCGGTGCATCGCCGCCGCTACAAAATACTCCGATTCGCATAAATTCCTCTTTCTCACAAGGGTCGCCAATAATAATTCATAATCATAACGCCGCCCTGACAAAGCCCCAAGAGCTGTTATTTCATAGCAATTTAGCCGCGTTTTTTCCAGCCCGTCGAAATCCCGCTCCCAAAAACCATAACCGGCGTATTATGCCGATCGGTGGGCTTTTGTGGCATTATTGACAGGTTTTTTTGCAGGCAGGGGCATTTTTTTCCCAGCGCTCTTGCATTGTCTCGATTTTTCCCTTAAATTTAAATATGAGACTGAGTATCATTATAAGTTAAAAAATCCTCCCCGCCTAGTCGGGCCTGGCGATCGCCATGATTAAAAAAATTATTCCCCTTAATCATCTGCACACGGGACAATGCGCCTTAATCCATAACATCCAAGGACATCCCGATCACGTCCATCGCCTCGAAGAGTTTGGACTGCTGGGCGGCACGCGCATCGAAATGTTTCGGCCGGGCAGTCCCTGCATCATCCGCCTGGCCGGCAACAAAATCTGCCTCAGGGCCGACGAACTACTCAATATTATGGTCGAACCGATACCGAATACATAGCCGCTTAATGGCCGCCGTCACTGATAAAACTATTGTCACCGTCGCATTGGTCGGCAACCCGAACACGGGTAAGTCGACGCTTTTCAGCGCGCTGGCGGGCCTACATCAGCACGTGGGAAATTATCCCGGCGTGACGGTCGAAAAAAAGACCGGCAGCATGGATTTTGCCCAAAAGCGTTATGAGCTGATAGATTTGCCCGGCCTGTACAGTCTTGCTCCGCGCTCGAGCGACGAAATGGTGGCCGTGGATTTGCTCTTGGGCCGACGCGAAGATTCGCCCCCGATTGACGCCATCATCTGCATTGTCGACGCCGCGAATCTTGCCCGGAATCTGTATCTGGTGAGCCAGGTATTGGAATTGGGCAAACCAACGCTGCTGGCGGTGAACATGCTCGACGTTGCCAAAGCCCGGTCAGTCGCGCTCGATTTGCCCAGGCTGCAACGGCAATTGGGTGTGCCGGTGATCGGCATGCAAGCGCATCGCCGCATAGGCGTGGCCGATCTGAAAATAGCGTTGGCCCAGGCAATGGCTGCCCCGCCGCGCCCTTGCGAAACAGTATTTCCCCTGGTTTTTGAAGATGAGACGTCACGGCTGCAAGAAAAGTGCGATTCCATCCCTGCCGCCGATGAAAGCAGGGCCCAGATGCCCGCTTTTCTGGCCCGGCGCTTGCTGTTGGATGCAAACGGCTATCTGGAACGCACGCTTTCGGTTGTTTTGGATATCGATTTAGCCGCCTATTTACAAGCGGCGCGTCGCAATCGACGCCGGCGGCGCCGCCGGGCCCACGGAGAGACTGATTTAACCGCTTATCTTCAAGCGGCGCGTCAGCGCCTGGCCGCGGCCGAATGCAACGTCCCCGCCGTGGAGATCTCGGCTCGGTATGATTGGATACACCGTGTCATTGACGGCGTGATTGCTGAACCCAGTCGATATCATCATACCTATAGCGACCGCATCGATCGGGTCCTCACTCATCGTGTCATCGGGATGTTGATCTTCGCCTTGGCGATGCTCGTAATTTTTCAAACGGTCTTTGTCTGGGCCCGACCGGCAATGGAAATAATCCAGAAGGCAACCAACTCCTTGGGCACCTGGGTAGAGTTACTCGTTGCCGATGGCCCGCTGCGAAGCCTGTTGCTCAACGGCATTCTGAGCGGCGTGGGCGCGGTCTTGGCCTTTCTGCCGCAAATTCTCGTCCTTTTCTTATTTATCGGCATCCTGGAAGACTGCGGATACATGGCCCGGGCGGCGTTTCTCATGGATCGTCCGATGGCGCGCATCGGCCTAAGCGGAAGATCGTTCATTCCCATGCTCTCGTCGTTTGCCTGCACCGTGCCCGGAATCATGGCAGCACGGGTGATCGAAAACGAGCACGATCGGCTGGCCACGATTCTTGTCTCTCCCCTGTTGACCTGCTCGGCGCGCCTGCCGATATTTGCCCTGCTTATTGCCGCGTTCATTCCCGACCGATATTACCTGGGCGGATTGCTGAATTTGCAAGGATTAACCTTGACCGGCCTGTATGCGCTGGGAATCGTCACGGCCGTTACGGCGGCGCTGGTTCTGAAACGGACGCTACTGAGCAGCCCATCGCCGCCCTTTGTCTTGGAATTGCCCAGTTACAAGTGGCCTTCGCCGAGGAATGTGGCCTATCGCGTCGGCATGCGGTGTTGGGTTTTTTTGCATTGTGCGGGCACGCTGATTCTGGCCGCGTCGATCTTGATTTGGGCCGGACTGTATTATCCTCACGATCCCCGGGTTGTCGCTCCGCTGGTCAAAGAGCGTGCGGAGTTGCAAATTCGTCTCGCGCAGATGGATAAAGCCGATCCGTTGATTGCACCGACCACCGTGCGCATTGCACAATTAGATCGCGATATTGATGCAACCTATCAACGCAACAGTCTTTTGGGTCGATTGGGGCAAGTTATCCAGCCGGTGGTAAAACCGCTGGGATGGGATTGGCGGATCGGCTGTGCGGTAATTGCTTCGCTGCCTGCCAGAGAGGTTGTCGTGGCCACTCTGGGCGTCATGTATCATGTTGGCGAAAAAACAGACCTGCAATCGCCGGCCAGTTCCACCAGCCTGCAAAATCGGCTCCATAGCGCAACTTGGGATGATACGGGCAAACCGGTTTATAACATTCCCGTGGCATTGTCCATTATGGTTTTTTTCACCCTCTGTGCGCAATGCGTAGCCACCCTCTCGATCATGCGACGTGAAACCAACAGTTGGCGATGGCCGGCCTTTGCCTTCGCCTACATGAACGTCTTGGCCTATGTAGGTGCTTTGACTGCTTATCAATTAGGAATGTGGATCAGCAAATTTTGAGCGAAGTGAAGAATCTGATAAGGGATTAGAAATTGGGGATTAGTAGGACGGATTTGAAATCCGTCCTACAAGAGATCCGGGCAAGGTGCTTTGAGTTAAAATTTTTTTTATCCCATACTTAATAGTGGCTTAAAACCCCATATTACCCCTTAATATTTTCAGAAAAAATTCTCGCCAGCCCCTTGCAAGTCGTTAAAGGTTTGCTATCTTAGCGGCACTTCCAAAAGTGAAGATAAATTCTTTGTGCAAACAAAGTGGCAACGGCGTCCCAGCCCACCTAAATATCGCCGTACCCATGTAGGCCGGCTTTTTTTAATCTGTCCCGCAACATCCCCATAGTAAGACGGTTTTTTTAGCCGTCCTGTATTTACTCAAGAAGAAGGATCGAATAATGATTGCTACGCTGGTATTCTGCGCAAGTCTGTTGATGCCGTTGGCCGACCAGGCAACGGAGAATAAAACCGAGGAGTTGGAACTGCTGCCCATCGAGGCAAATGTGATCTCTTATAATAATTCCGAACGGGAGAAACGAGGGCTGCCGCCGCTGGAGGTGGACAATAAATTAATGCAATCGGCCAGAGATCACTGCTCATGGATGACCTGGTATCGCAACTTTACTCATAGTCGCCGGGGAGTGGCGGAAAACATCGCCATGGGCCAACAAGACAGCAACGCGGTGGTCCGGGCTTGGATGAATTCCTCCGGACATCGGGCGAACATTCTCGATCCCAATCACCGACGAATCGGCGTCGGCGCGTTTCGCACCGAAAACGGCACAATTTATTGGTGCCAGCAATTCATGCGATAGTTTTTTGCTTGGAAATAAATTGTCAGGTGTTGTGTAAAAATATAAGCCCACGGGTTGCAACCCGTGGGCTTTATAATACTATTTTCTCGAGTCTCAAAAGCGGAGAAAACGTCGGCCGGAACAGCAGTCTATTTTGTTGGATTCGTCTTGTCTTCTTTTACCCTGAGAAGCACGATCGGTCCGCGATCGGGCTGTTTTTCACCACCTTTCATGCGGCTTTGGGAAACAAAACTCAGCGTGTCGTTATCCACCAGCGTGATGGTATTTTTGGCTGAAATCGGCGTGCCGTCGGAAAGGACGCCGCTGCTGTCAATGATCCACTGTTTGCCGTCCGCTTTCCAAGTGCTTTGCGCGAATCCGCCCGTGGATTCGAACATCCACGAACGAATGGTTTTGGCCTGCGGATCCCAGCCGATGATCTCCGTGCCCTGCACTTCGAGTTGTTGCAGGCGCGCGGCGAACGTCCGGGTAAGGAAGCTTTTGTTCGCCGTCCATTGACAGGTGGTATTCAGTGCAATTGGAATTTCAGTCTCTGCCTTTTCGTTTTCCGCCGTCCGGCTGGTCCATGATCCGATCATCCACTCTAAAGCTTTCAGGTGTTCATGGGAGGCGGGAAGGTCGGGCGTTTCTTGTATGCCCTCGATGACCCATTTCTCACCGGAACGGATCAACACCATTGTGGCCTTATTGGAACCGAGTTTTCCCGCGGGTGGAGGGCTTAATTCCGGCACAACTTCGGCCACCACTACCCGGCCTTGTTCCTCTTCCTTTAAGGAGAGCACTTTGATGGATAGTTTTGCTCCCTGGTTGCGGGAAAAGTAGTCTTGGAAGAGTTTTTCGATGGCCTCTCGCCCCACAATGCGGTTTCCCAGCGGGCCGACAAATTCGCCATCGCTTTTCCATAACGCACCGATTGCCTGGGCATCGCCCGCATTAAAAGCCTTTTCATATTT
Organism: Pirellulales bacterium; assembly: GCA_963820545.1. GTDB lineage: Bacteria > Planctomycetota > Planctomycetia > Pirellulales > Thermoguttaceae > CAWGAJ01. The sequence goes on along the minus strand of CAWGAJ010000001.1, from coordinate 2,570,731 downwards.
AGCAAATACCTGATCGAGAACCGGATGTGAATCAATCTTCGGCGCGACCTCCAGAGCCCGTGCCGGAACGGCTGCTAGAAAACCAAATATAAGAACCGACGCCATACTTATAGGCTTAAACATATTTTTCTCCTGATTGAATTGTGGTAGTAATGAATTTTAGCTTAATTCTAGCCTTGTCAAGAATGGTCTTCTGATTATCGGCGTTGAAGCGGGAAAAAAACGAATTGCCTTTGGGCTTTCAGAAGATACACTTAAACGAATAAAGATATTTTACGTGTGCCACTCTCTAGTGGGGTCGGAGGAAAAATAACCATGCGTCCAATCATTGCGCTGGCCTGTCGTTCCGGTCGGTTAGGGCTGATGTTCATGACTTTGATTTTATCCGCCCTGCCGCTGGATGCCCAGTTTGTTCCAGGTCCTTATTACTATCCGGATGCGGGTGTAATGGGCACTGTTTCCTCCGCGTATCAGAGCGCAGCACAGCAGCGGGCCTATGCGGATAATCGGCAAATGCAAATGCAATCTTCGATGGCGCGAAGCGCAGCCTGGCAAAATATCAATCGCTCGATGCAAGCGGAAGCCGCCTCGCGAACCGCGGCGGTTCCCGACGCGGGCCAGGCCGCGCGATTGGATGTATCAGAATGCACCGCCCTCTCGATATGCCTCGCGTCCCATGACTTTGCCGCCGACAAGGATCAGGGAACCTTCACCAACCGCGCAAGTTTCATCTGCAGAGGTGGTTCCATCTGCCGGAGAAGCTCTTCCCAAAGCGGTTCCCAAGGAAATCATGCTCTGGCCCACAGTTTTAAAGGACTCGGTCTTTGACGCTGATCGCGCGATTGTCGAGGCCCCTTTCCGCCGCTCTTATGCCGACGGCAAATCCTTGAGCATCGAAGAATATCAGACAATCATCAAAACCGTGGAAAAAATGAAAACTACGCTTAAGGGCATGGCCGCGCAGCTTGTCGAGTCGGAATATCTCGCCGTGGAAAAATATCTGGATGATCTAATTGCCGACGCCCAAAAACGCATCCAGGCCAGAGAGGGAACATAAGGCAGGGGATAGGGGATAGACTCTTCACTTGAGGTTTAAGCGCATTTTGTGCGCATCTTGTAAAGCCGCGACCAGTGGTCGCGGCTTTGGTTACGGCCGTAGGTCGCGCAAGAGATTAGTGGGTGGTTGGCGGTGGATGGTGGGACGGAGGATATTGGTTAGCGGTTAGAGATGGCATTTTCATTCATCCCTCATCCTTTATCCTTTTCTAAGCCGCAATTCCTAATTTGACAGGCTGGCACGATAGGAATTCAACCAAATTTCAATCCGCTCGGCCAGCGCCTTTTGATCCGTGGATCGGGCGATGGCCAAAGCCTTCTGGGCCGAGGCGATGGCCTCGGCGGATTGCTGCGTCTTGGCATAGATCAACGCCAAATTCGCATAGACCTCGGCGGCGAAGTCGGGTTCGAGTCGCAGGACTTGCTTAAATTTTTCAATGGCCTCTTGTAGTCGGCCTTCTTTGGCCAGGGCGATCCCCAGTTCATTGTATGCGTCAGGGTAATCGGGCTTAAGCTGTATGGCTTGCTCAAAATGGTCGATTGCCTCCTGGCGCCGACCTGCTTTTGCCAAGGCAATGCCCAGGTTTACGTGGGCCTCAGGGTAATTGGGTTTCACGCGCAGAGCTTGCTTGTAATGTTCGATCGCTTCCTGCGACTGGCCTGTATCGCCAAGTATGTTGCCCAGGTTGTTGTGGGCCTCGGCATAGTCGGGTTTAATGAGCAGGGCCTGCTTATAGTGTTCGATCGCTTCCTGCGGTCTGTCTGCCAGGAGCAATGCGTTGCCCAGGTTATTTTCGGCCATACAACAGTCTGGATTTTTTTCCAGCATTGCTTGATACAGTGTGATTTCATTACGATACAGCCCACTTTGCTGATAGGTCAACAGCGTGAGAATGAGCGCCGCGATAACCGCCACGGCTTTTACCGCCCTCCGGGCCGGTTCTTGCACCTGCTCTTGCCATACACGCCAACCCGCGGCCACCAGCGTAATTACCCCAATAAACGCAAGATGCTGATAATGGTCGGCCACCAAGGCATATTTCATGAAGTACACATCCGTCAGCCCCATCACCGGAAGTAACGACACACAGAAAAAACCCCAGGTAAACAAAAACAGACGACTCCAGCTTTGCCTATACCACCACAACACTGCCGTAACGATCACGGCCGCCATAAGCGGCAGCCACCATAGTAGATTGCCTGCCTGAATGTGCCACTGCGGATAGACGAAAACAAGATTGATTGGCAAAAGCGCCTTGTAAAGGTAGAACCACACCACTCCTCCGGCCCCCAACACGCGCTCCCAAAAACTGGCGGTTCGGATCACTACATCCTGACCGTGCGTTTGGAACCAGATGTTCACGCCTGTTAACACCACGGCGAACACGACAAACGGCACGATCCGCATCAGGTCCCATCTGGTTAGAGGACGCAGCCACCAGACGATCTCCAAAAGCAGCAGTGGCAAAACCGCCACCGATCCCTTGCTGAGCATGGCCAACACGAAGGCCCCCAGACTCAGCCAGTAGAAATAACCTGCACCAGACCGATAAAGCCGGTTTTGCAGCGGCGAAGATGGCATCTCAGCCTGCAAATAACACAGAATTGACAAGAGGAAAAACAACATCGCCATCAAGTTTTTCCGCTGCGCGATCCAGGCCACCGACTCCACGTTCACCGGATGCACGGCGAAGAGCAGCGCCGCCCAAAAAGCACCGGGGATCGACAACTTATGCAAGATTAACCAAATCAGCAAGCAAGAGACGATGTGTAGGACGAGGTTGGTGACGCGATAACCGGTCGGGTTCATCCCCCACAGGCGCCACTCGATCCAGAACGTGGTATTGGTCACCGGCCAATAATCTGTCACTTCAGTGGTGCACCATAAACGGTACAGGCCGTCGGAGGCCTTGATGAGTTTATTTTTTGTCAGCAGCGTGCCGTCATCCCAGATGAACTCGCCGCACAGGGAGGGCCGGTAAGCGATAAAGACAGCCAGGATGATGAGCGCTGCTCCTGCCAGCGCGCCGAGCGGAAGGGCCGCTGGGAAAAAGGTTCCCCACCGGCCATGGGAAGCGTGCTTTTTGGAAGATTTCTTACGATTAGACATCTACAGACAGCGCTAAAGAGCCAATGCTTTGGTGTTGTGTTTATTTTAGAGACTTTAGCAGCATTAGCGAGCCTCATCTAGCCCATTTCCATAAGGTCTGCTGCTTACCGGCCATCGACGATATGTCCCCCACCCTTATCACCCCTCGCCCACGAATCCCGGATGCGAGACTTTGATGCCCCGGACAAGCATTTCGAATTCTTCCGGATTCGGGGCGGCATGGTGTCCGGTCTCGCGATCAATCAATTTTTGTTTATACAGCGAAAACAGGCTTTCCGCAAAACTCTGCATGCCTTCATCGCCGGTGCGAATGACATCGCCCAGCTTGGCTTCGGTGCCTTCGGCAATGAGTTTGCGAACGATGGGAGTAGCGATGAGAACTTCCACTGCGGGCACGCGTTTCACGTCCGGGGCCGTTGATTTCATGAGTTTCTGGCAAACGATCGGCGCAGGTTGTACACCAGCGACTGGCGGACCATGGACCGTTCTTTTTCCGGGAACAGGTTCAACAGCCGTTCAATGGTTTGCGACGCCACGGACGCGTGAATGGTGCAGAACACCAGGTGTCCGGTATCGGCCGCTTGGATCGCCGCCCGAAACGTCTCCGCGTCGCGCATTTCGCCAATGGAAATTATATCGGGATCCTCGCGCATCAAGGCGCGCAGGGCGCTGGAAAAATCCTTGACGTTAACCCCGATTTCCCGCTGGTTGATCAGGCATCGCTTTGCCGTATGGAGAAATTCAATGGGGTCTTCGATGGTGATGATGTGCGCCTGGCGAGAGCAATTAATGTGTTCCAGCATGGCGGCGATGGTCGTGCTTTTGCCGCTGCCGGTGGTTCCCGAAACCAGCACCAGGCCGTCGCTCATGTCGGCGATTTTGGCCACCATCGGCGGCAGGTGCAAATCCTCAAACGAGGGTATGCGGCGCGGCACAATCCGGGCCGCCACCGAAATGCCCGACTCTTGCTTATAGATATTGATACGTAATCGTTCTTCTCCGTCCATGTCATAAGCAATATCCACCGAACCACTGCGCAGCAGTTCGTTCCGCTCCTTGTCGCTAAGAAACTCAAAAACCCGGGCCTCAAACTCCTCGACGGGCAGCGGTTGGCGATCGATAGCGCACAGTGTCCCACTGATCCGCATTCGTGCCGGCTGTCCCGATTTCAGATGCACGTCCGATGCCCCCAGCCTTATCGCCGCGCAAAATAATGCACGTGCCTCGGGCGAACCCTGTCGGGGGCGCGAGCGCTCAGACGTAATTTGCGCCTGCTGAATGCGATTTTGATCGGGATTGCCAGACTGATTGGCACTGTTATCGTTGCTCATACGCTCTTCCTGGACACGATTTCGCACTTATTCAAGTACTATTGTACAAAGATCCTGCCCGCCTGTCTAACCAATTGTAGTAGTGTAGGGTATATGAAATTCCACGGTAACAGATTTAATGATGCCGCCGTTGAAATGAGGAAGCGGATTTTTGGACCGCGCTCAGCGGGCAATCTCTCCAGGCCGTGTGGGACAACCCTGAGGATGATGTCTATGCCCAACTTCTCGAAAAATGATATTGTTCTTCTCCGGATTTAGGCCGGAACCTGAAAGGCTCATATATCACAGCTCAGGGCAATGATCCCGTTGTTACACACAATTGCTCAATGGACGACCGTGAGGGCCGTTTACGGCCCTTTTTCGCATCGTTGTGTTAGGCCCGGCGTTTAGAGATCGTCCAGCTTTTTGGGCAATGGAGGTAAAGTAGCAATAATAATTGGCCTCCCGGCATTTGGGAAAATTGTGCAGAGTAGTTAAGAGTGTCTAACAAAATGAACTTTTACGTATTACCTATAGTTGCTAAAATCCCTGGCCGTACAAGGAGGTACGACCATGGCAAAGCCAATTTTAGATGATGAACTGTGGAAATTGATCGAACCGTTACTACCACCGCCAAAGCGAAGACGTCGCCGGTATCCGGGACGCAAACCATTATCCCATCGCCATGTTCTGACAGGGATTCTGTTCGTGTTGAAGACAGGCATACCCTGGGAATATCTACCACAAGAAATGGGATGCGGATCGGGAATGACCTGTTGGCGACGATTGAGTCGCTGGCAAAAGCTAGGTGTGTGGGACAAAATCCATCGGGTACTGCTCGACCATTTGCAGGCGGCGGACGAAATCGATTGGTCTCGGGCAGTTGTCGACAGCACGTCCATACGGGCGGTTTTTGGGGGGCAAAAACTGGCCCAAACCCCACGGATCGCCGCAAATTCGGCTCGAAACACCATGTCCTCACGGATGCTAACGGCATCCCCTTGGCAACCACGTTGACCGGTGCCAATGCACACGACGTTACGCAATTGCTGCCGCTGGTAAACGCCATTCCGCCGGTACGAGGCAAACGCGGACATCCAAGGCGAAGGCCTCAACGTGTTCAAGGCGACCGTGCTTACGACTCGCAACCTCACCGTAAACGCTTGCGGCGGTTGGGCATTGTGCCGGTGCTGGCAAAGCGCAATACCGAACATGGCAGCGGCTTGGGCGTCTTCCGCTGGGTTGTCGAACGCACTAACAGTTGGCTCCACCAATTTCGGCGTTTGCGAGTTCGCTTTGAACGACGCGATGATATCCATGAAGCTTTCTTAACCCTTGGTTGTATCCTAATTTGTTCTAGGTTTTTATAAATTTCATTTTGTTAGACGCTCTAAAGCAAAAAAACGCTCTGCTCCCGAATGCAAGGAGGCTAACACATGGTAGGCTGCACGAAGCGGTCTGACAAGAGAGCCAAGGTTCGCTTCGCTGATCCGCCCTGGAATGAACTGTCGAAAGAGTGGCAGACGCTGGAACAACAAGTGCCGGAAAATCATCTGGCACGGAGCGTGGTGGAAGCAATGAAAGAATTGGATTTGACACCTCTATTCACTTCTTATGCGGGTGTCGGCTCGCCGCCGCTTCGCCCCGATCTGATGCTCGTCATCGTGCTGATTGAAATCCGCCTGGGACGTTCCAGCCCCAGCCAATGGTTCCGCGATGCGAGGGAAAACATTGTTCTCCAATGGGCGGGCTTCGGAATCCATCCGTCGCGGACTTGTTGGTTTAGCTTTGCTGATCGCATCGCGTCCTTGATCGACCACTGGAACGCGGAAGTGCTTCAACTCGCTCGATAACAAGGAGTGACTAGTGCCGAGCGATGTTCACTGGACGGTTCGGCTGTGGCGGCCAACGCTTCGCGTCACCGGCTGTTGAATGAGGCGACGGTGAGCCAACGATTGGCGGAACTGGATGGGGGATGTCATGCCGACGCGACGGCCCAGCAACCGCGGAGCGTGCCGACGTGGATGGCGAAAAATCCAGTCACCAGGCAATCGCAGTGGAAACGCTACGAACACGCCCGCCAACGACTGGTCGAGTTGCACGCGGTCAATAACCGGCAAGAGCCGAAAAGACGGCGAAAACCCGAGAAAATCGTGGTCAGCGTCGGCGATCCCGAGGCGGCGTTGGGACGCGACAAGCATCACGTCTTTCGACCGCTGTACAATCTGCAATTGGTGCGGGATTTGGATTCGCCGTTATACTTGGGCTATCAAGTGCTGGCCCAACCGACCGATGCCGGAACCTTCGGCCCGCTGTTGGAACGTGTCGTGAACTTGACTGGCGTGAAACCGAAAGTCATGCTCGTAGACGCGGGCTATGTGACGGCCTGCAACTTGGCGATCTGCGGCCAAGCGGGAATTGCCTTGTACGGTCCATGGCAGGAAAGCGACCTTTCGCAGAAGGAAAAGAAAAAAACGGCGAAGCCTCGCCCGATCGGCAAAGATCAATTCACATGGGTACCGGAGCAAAACATTTACCGCTGCCCGGAAGGACACCCGCTGACTTGGATAGGCAAACAAAAACGACAACAGAGCGACGGCCAGATTAACGTGATGCATAGTTATCGCTGCGCACCGCAAAATTGCCGGATGTGCCCTCGGCAGCCGTCTTGCTGTTCCAATTCGAATCGCGGCCGCGCCGTCAAACGAAGCGAGCACGAGGCGTTGGTCGAGGCGCATCGAGCACGCATGGCCACGACGGAGGCCAAGACCCTCTACCGCTTACGGCGTCAAACGGTCGAATTGGGTTTTGCCGATCTCAAACAACATCGTTCGATGCGTCAGTTTTCCGGGCGGGGCCGATCTCGTGGGCAACGGCAAGTCGGGTTGGCTGTGCTAGTGCATAACCTCCTCGTTGTTTCCTATGCCAAGCCTCCGCCACATAACATTGCTGTCGCCACCTTAACTCCCGAGAAAATATGCACATAAAAGCTGGACGATCTCTAAATGCCGGGCCTAGTACCGCCTGCGGCGGAAACGACCATAAATGGCCGTATTAATTAACACCGTTCATATTTGCAAAATACGGTTTAACGATGCGTTTCACGCACCCTACTTTATTTTGGGTTGCTCTTTTCGCCCAAAAAAAACCGTGTGATCACGCAGAAGAACACCGGCGTGAGCAGCAGGCCGAAGCAGGTTACGCCTAACATGCCGCTCAGGACGGCGATTCCCAGAGCCTGGCGCATTTCGGCCCCGGCCCCGGCAGCGGTCACTAAGGGGACCACACCGAGGATAGAATTCCGGAATTCCATAAAAACTTTCCCACAACGAGACCGGCAAACAAGCTTTCATAATTACTTTCTCTTGGCAGGGCAGAATGTCTTGTTGCTGCTGTTATTATCCTTTTAATTGGCAAGACGCTTTTGTTCGTTGTAACCGTAATCGCTCCTATTTTCCGCCTTAAACAGGATGTGCATGGGATCAAAGTATGCCGTTAGCAGCGGCAATTGCGATTTGGTTTAACATCAACTGCGTGCTTGCGCCGAGTTGATTTGGGGAGGAAATCAGGGTGAATTCCACACGTCGCAACGAGCAGATCTGGCTGGCCGTGGGATCGCTGATGATTTTGGCGGTCGTCGGTTTGGCGGTCAGTCTGGAATATACCAGAGCCGTGATGATCCCTTTCGTGCTGGCCGTTTTTATCACCACGGTCGTATCGCCGGTCGTGGATTTTCAGGTGCTGCGCTGCAAAATCCCTCCGCCGCTGGCGATTGTTCTGGCATTGGTGTTGGTCGTGTTATGCCTGGGAGTTATTGGCTTGCTTTTGACCGTGGCGGTGCAGACCATTGTGGCCACGGCGGGAGATTACAGCGACAGTTTCGCCGGCCTGACCAATCAAACTTTTGCCTGGTTGAAAAAATGGAACATCGAAGTCGATCATGCCCGAATCGCAGCCGACTTGCAGCAGCGTTTGCCCGGGCTGATCACTCAGGCCGCGGGCACTGGAACCGCCTTGATAGCCAATGGATTTTTAATCACTTTTTTTGTCATTTTTTTGCTGGCTGGCAGGAATTCCCGTCGGGTGCGAACCGGCATCTATGAAAAAATCGAATCCGCCGTGCGCCGTTACATAGTCGCAAAGTTCGCGATTTCCTTGGTCACTGGTTTGCTGATCTGGTTGATACTCGCCCTGCTGGAACTGCGCATGGCGTTTGTCTTCGGACTACTGGCTTTTTTGCTGAACTTCATTCCCAGCATCGGATCGGTGATAGCCACCCTGCTGCCGCTTCCTTTGGCCGCTGCTCAATTTGATAGCGTCTGGCCGATCATTGGTGTGGTGGCTATTCCCGGCGCCGTGCAAATATTGATCGGCAACGTGATCGAACCAAAACTGCTGGGCCGCGGTTTGGAACTGCATCCAGTCACGGTGTTATTGGCTTTGGCGTTTTGGGGACTATTGTGGGGTTACATGGGCATGGTGTTGGCCGTACCGATAACCGCCGTTATTCGCATTGTCTTGATGCGTTTTGAAACTACCCGGACCCTAGGATATATATTGGGCGGCCAACTGCCGGGAAACGACTTTTTGCCGCAGAACACCGTAGCTTAAGCGAAGCTATCAAGTCTCAGGCCTCAAGCCTTTTTCCTCGTTCCTAAGCTCCAGCTTCGGAACGAGTAGTTACCCCTCTTTTTTGCGATAATCGGGCTCCAGGGCAACTATCATAAGTCAAACTTGATGCGTATAATGGATCATCTTCTAATTGTTATTAGATTATTTACACTCTAAGAAGGCCGAACCAAATTATTTATTTTTTCCGGAGGAGCAGAACATGAATGCCTGCTTACAGCTATTAAAGTTGATGGTATTTGCACTGCCGATCGTGCTCGGCGCCACGTGGTGTTTATCTCAGTACTACAACGATTATTACGGTGGTTCTTACGGAGGATATCCCGTCGTGGACGACAGGGCGACTACGGTCGGACAAAGTTACGCCCAGGGAATGAGCGACGTCATTCGTTCGCAGGGGGCATATAACCTGATGACATCAAAAGCGGCCATCAATGCCACCGAGGCTGTGAAGAACGACATCGCCAACCGCGAGCAATGGACAGACACCTATTTTCAGATGCGCCGGGAGAACCGCGCGGCTGTCGCCGAGGAACGCGGTCCGCCTCCCACGGCCGAAGACATTGTCCGATTCGCCCAGATGGGTAAGCCGCAACCGCTGGGCCCAAATCAATTGGATAAAGTATCGGGAAAGATTTACTGGCCGCTACCGCTGCGCACCGATCAATTTGCCGCCAGCCGGAACCAATTGGACGAACTATTCGCCAAGTGCGCCCGTTACGGCGATATTTCCATGGATGAATTAATGAATATCATCAACGTTACCAATCAAATGATAGACCTACTCAAGCAAGAAATAAAAAATATTCCCCCCATGGAATACACCAAGGCAAAATCTTTCTTGGCGAGCCTGGCCTACGAAGTGCAACGCTCGTCCAGTTGAGGAATTTTTTTCAGTATTATTATCATATAAAAAACAGATCATATTATTGCAAACGGAGATAGTCATGCGTGTAAAGTTTTTAATCGGCTGTTGTTGTGCCTTATGGCTCGCCTGTGTCGCGGCCAGGGCCGAAGAAGATTCGTTGGATTTGGATAAGCTTGTCGCGGCATCACAAGCGGGCGATGAATCGTCGCGTTTGCAGGCCATCGATCAGATAGGTCTGCGCGGCGAAAAGGCGGTCAAGGCCCTGCCCGCGCTTGCCGCGCTTTTGAAAGATCCTTCCCCGGCCGTGCGGGCGCATGCCGTAAAATCCCTGGGAGAAATCGGCCCCAAGGCCAAGCCCGCCGTGCCCGCGCTGGCGGAACTCATCAGCGACAAGGATGATGCCGTGCGACGCCATGCGGTTGAAGCCCTGAGGAGCATTCGTCCAGGACCAGCAGTTGGTATCCCCTTGTTTATCAAGATCATGGAAGATCCCGATCCGACCGTGCGCATGCGTGCCTTACATGCTTTGGGTCAGGCGGGCAAAGAAGCAGTCCCTTTTTTAACCGAGGCTTTAAAGGACGAAAAAGCGGCTTATTGGGCTTGCATCGCCCTGAACCGCATTGGTCCTGAGGCGGAAGATGCTGTGCCGGCTTTATCCAAACTACTGCAAGACAAAAATCCCCAAATCCGTCGCGAAGCGTTACTGGCCCTTGCCGAAATCGGTAAACCAGCCGCTCCCGCCATTCCGCAAATTGTCCAGGCAATAGCCGATAATATCGACCGCACAACCGCGATTTACGCCCTGGGCCGAATTGGCATTACCTCGGCTGACGCCGAAAAACAGGTTCGTCAGTACACAAATAGTCCGGATAAGTTTTTGGCTACCATTAGCATCTGGACGTTGGCCAGACTGCATCCGGAAGACAAGCAACTTGTCCGGGAAGCGACGGAACGATTGTTTGAAGGTATGAAGTCGGATGACGTGCGCCTGCGGGCTCTATGTGTTCGTGGTTTAGTAGTGCTTCGGCCCGGTCCGGAAATTTCTTTACCAGTAATGGAAAAGGCCTTTGCCGGCGCCGATGAGAAAGTGATTCATGGGGCCCTAAATGCGCTGGCCGGACTCGGACCGGCGGCCGTGCCAAAATTGATCGAGGCCTTGAAATATGAATCTGCTCGGCCTTACGTGATTTATATCTTAGGCCAAAATGGAGCGGCGGCAAAACCGGCGGTCGAGGCGCTGGCGAAATACATCGACGACAAAAAGCCTCACGTGCAGCATGAAGCCCTGATCGCCCTGGCCAAAATCGGCCCCGCGGCCAACGCCGCGGTCCCGACACTAATTAAAGCCATGGAACACAACGAAGGATCAATCTGCTGCGCCATCACCTATGCGCTGGGAAGCATTGGCACAGATGCCAAAGAAGCCGCGCCGATTCTGGAAAAAAACTTGGAAAGCACCGATGAAACGCTGGCCCTGCTCAGCGCCCGGCGCTTGCGCAAATTCAATCTAAAGACGACAAAATGGCCCAAAAAGCAGTGCCGCTGTTGATTCGCGGGCTGCAAGATCCTAATCCCAAATATCGCCGCGGCGCGGCCGAGGCGCTTTTAAAATTCGGCCCGCTGGCCAAATCGACCGTGCCGGCCTTGCAAAAAGCCTTGCTAGACGAAGACGAAACCGTGCGCAAAACCTCGGCCGAGGCACTTAAGGCCATCGGCAGTTAGAGAATTAAAAGGCGCGGTGGGTGCCACTGCTGGCTTGTCCAGCAGTGCTGTCTGGGACTTGCTAATTGGTGTCGTTCAGCCAAGTATGTCAGGCATAGCATGTCTAACCTATGTAACTATGGAACATACCCTATGAAAAAGAAGATACCCGGTCCTTTGTGGATAGCGATTATTGCGCTGGCAATCATAAGCGTATTGAGTCTGCTATTGGCGCTGAGGAGCGGTTCCGTTTTGGCGTTGGTGGCTGCGGCTCTCAACGTGCTTCTACTTTTCGGTCTCGCAGCAGGACACAAATGGGCGTACATATTAACGATTGTGTTTTCAGTCCTTGGTGCCGCCCTGGCTTTCGGAAAGGGTGGACAGCAAGGTTTGGCGGTCTTGCTCAGCAATGGATTGGTTTTAGTTCCTGTGCTTATCACCACGAAATTTTTTTTGCGGAATGAACAGGAATCGCGGCAGCAGAATCCATGAGAAAGTGCCGTCGGGTGACACCCCCGGCTTGCCCAGCGGTGTTGAATGCACGGTTGGGTAAGCCAACCGTGGGCCAACATCTTTGCTCTGGCCGCAACCGCCGGATGCTTGAAGTCAATAAACTCGCTCGGTTCTAAAAATTGCCGTATCTTGTCACCCAATAGGCACAAAAGATCATCGAAAAAACACCTGAAAAAACTTTTGCATTACATATAATCAACTAATCGGGAAATGCGGCCGTTTTGGATGGTGAAAAAAGACGCTCCGCGAAGCTGCATTTCTTCGCCGGCCTTCTTCCCGTTGGGAAAATCCTTGGCGAGATTACACCAAAAATCTATTTCGATTGCTACATGACTGTCGCTTATCACCCACGACAATACCGTCTGCCGCCTCTGCTCAAAATACTCAACGCCCATCGCCGCAAGTTCCCGGAGTTGTTTTTTGCCGTCGGTTTTCATGATGCCGCTTGTATTCGATACGGATTCAAATTGCGCGTCATCAGAGAACAACTTCAGCATTGCGTCGATATTCTTGCTGTTGTAGTGGTTAATGTAATCCTCAATCAATTTCTTGTTCTGAATATTCATCTTTTACCTTTATATGGTGCATTGGAGACATTTCAATCATGATCGTGGCCCGAATAAATCCATAACGGCACGCAACTGCCGGCTTTTTCAAAACCGCAATTTTTGTAGAATTCGATTGCTTTCCCGTCGGCTAATAATACCTGCTGATGAATACCAGAATACTGCTACTTCATTCTTCTGACGATTTCTTTTCCTATGCCCTTACCCTGATATTCAGGCAATACCAATAAATGCGGATAAAAAACCACTAAATGCCCGTCAGATATGGCATTTCCCAGGCCTATTAATCTCTTGCCGGCCCACGCTGAAATAACCGTGTGAGAATTAGCCAGCGCGCTTAACAATTCCTTTGGTTTTTCCGCAGATGACCATTCCAGGGCGGAATAAAGTGCAATAACTTGTTCTTCTGGCAACACCTTTTCGTAGCTGTAATATATTTCTTCCATATTAATTTCTGGCACTCTTTGGCTTGGGCTTTCGCTTGATGGTAAGCAACCGCTCCACATCGGCAATAACCTTATTACTATCGACGACCAGAAAGAGCCATTTGCCGTCATGATACGTTGTTGCCGCTTTGTAATCATCGCGGGCATGAGAAACAAGTTCGGGCAGAATTTCTTCGACTTTTTCCCGCTCCTCGGCCCCGAACACGATCTGGATCATAACCCGACCGCGCTGGGGAATCAAAGTACAGAAAGATTTTGATTTTTTGAATCGAAGTCCCCATCCATATTTCTTTCCTCCAAACAGCCAATCAGGATGAAAAACGCCTGAATAGTTGGTCTCGATGAACTTAATAATATGCATCCAATATTTGTAGTTTGTCGCCCCCACCCATTTAGAGACGTCACTTGTGCTGGGTTCTTTGCCGCCGTCCAACATTCGTTGACCAGATTTACTCATAAACGTACAATCAATTGTTCAGCTTGATAGTCGTAAGTTTCTTGATAATCTCAATGTCTCTGGGTCTCCTACGTAGAGGTCATCGACTCTGGTTATCGGTGTCCGCTGAAGGTTTTTGTTCGTCGAGGGCTTCATTACGCAACCATCTTCCAACCATCGCCATGTGCCTGTCCTGGAACTCATGGCCCGTATCCTTCATGATCCGGCATGTCAAATTCACATTCAATAATTTGTACGCATCTTGAAGAAGTTGGCCCCCTCTGATTTTCATATCTCGTCCCAGATCTTCCTTGTCGCCTACCAATATGAGGAATCTGCTTTCGCGAGCGTGCTTTTTATGAAGGTCTGAGAGGTGAAACATTCCGTGATCCACCAGGCAAAAGTTTTTGAAATGGGTAAGTATGAACTCGTCATGACACGATACCAAAACGCCGATTGTGATCGCACCGTTGGAGAAACCAACCATCGCGCTTCGCTCGCGATCGATGTTCGGAACCATTTCAAAAAGCCTGCCCAGCATGATCTCATAGGCCTTTGAGATGATTGGATAATCCTCGAAACTGACGATAGTTCCTTCGAGAAGTTCAGTCTTGTCAATGGTTTTTTTAAACAACGGCAAACTGGCAACGATCCAACCTCGGGGTCCGGCAATTGTCTGAGCATTGTAGATATTGCCTTTTGGTCCGCCAAATAGACCGGGCACATAAACCAGGAGCGGATAAGTGTTAGCAGGGATGTAATCATCAGGAAGACGGACGGTCATGCAAGGCGGGGAATCCACTCCTGTGGACATACTGTAAAGAGTCTTGGGAAAATTGGTGTCGGTAAATTCGATCTCAGCCACCTTTCCAGGTTCCAATTTTTGGGCCAATACATGAGAAGAGGAGCAGAGGCAAGCCACTACCAGCAGTCGAATAACGGATTTAAAGGAGACAGATTTCGTTAACATTATTTCCTCATAAAAAACTTGTAGGGTGGGACACCGTCCCACCGATGCCTTAAATCACGCTTCTGATAACATCTAGTTTTATCTTGGCATTGGTTCTGTGACGAATAATTTTTGGAGTTTTTCGCAGGCATAGTCGTGACAATGCGCAACTCTCAACCTTCCTCTCTCTTGCACAAGACCTGATCTCGCACTCTTTGCAACCAGAGTATAATCTGCCATTTTCGGTCCTGCATCCATCGCAGTCGGTGATTTCCTCAGGCTGCATCTTAACACCATAATGTTCCTGACCCAGCCGTGCTATGGCAACTCTCATCTTCTGCTGTTTCTCATGGTCATCCTCTCGGGTTGCCCAGTAGATGGGACATCCTTGACATGTCAGGCCACAATAGGCAACCAGTTCATACACTTTCATATTAAACCTCGCTGTGCATAACCGATAGATTGTCTGAGGCCGTGCGGTCATTCACTTCAACAAATGTGCAATGCCTCCCTGTCATATTTCAGCCCTTCGGGCTGGCCGCTTCATGCCATCCATGCTATCCAAATCGGCATTGGCTGACCAGCAGCCTTTAACACCCGCGCCTCTGTTAATTTTCTTCACATATAGTAATTCCTATTGGATGTTTTTCTTCAGAATATATGATATTTGTTTTGACTCTGTGGGAAAATAAGTCTGGCTTTGAAATAATCTCTCTGAATGATTTGCTGATCTTAGTTTCAGGGAAAACAGGTTCAATTGCTCGGAAAGCATTTATAATTTCTATTGTTATTAGAAGCATGTTCCATCTTTTACCTTTCTTCTCATATTCGATTCTATCAAGAGTCAAATGCGCGGCCTGCTCATTGCACTTCTTTCTAGCCTTTTTCAAACGATCAGTAATTAAAGGGAGATGATCCGATAGTTTTACTGGGTCTATTATATAATCTTGTACAACGATATTTTTAGGATGCTCTCCTTTTTCTTTTAATTCTCGGATGTACAAAAAATCAATTAGATTACGTGCCTGTAATGCGAATGAGCTTATAATGGCATTGTTGCATGTCCGAGCAATCCAATGAACATCTTTTAGTCGACCCAGTGTTGATGTAGACATAATTGATGTAGTCCGAATTAGCATTTCAATCTCATATGTGATATGCTCATCAGCATATTCAAGTAATTCTTGGTCTGTTAGAGAATTTGGTGGTTTCATCTTTTATACTCCTTAGATATATGGAGCAACTTATTCAGTCTGATAATTGTATTTTTATAATCACTTTATAGCGATTGAGATTGAGTTAAATTATAGCAAATCGGCGGATATTCTTGAACCAGTCAAAAATCGTAGTCTTGCCAACCGAGTGGCTGGACGGAAGTCACCGATAAGGCTTAAAATAGGGTTCGATAATAGTGGTCAGTGGTCGGTGGACAGTGCAACGCCGCAAGTGGTTTACTTTCTCCAGACTACAGCCTTATATTTATCCATGCACATATCAAAAGAACCGGTTGAACATACAGTCGAGGCTGTGCAAGCAGGCTGGCGATTGGATGTTTTTCTGGCACATCATTTCACTGAGTACAGCCGGGTGCATCTACGACGGGTAATCACTGCCGGCGGGGTGAGCATCGACGGGCGGGGCGGCAAACCTGCTTATCGCCTCAAGCCCGGACAAAAGGTAACAATCATTTTGCCTGAAATCCCACGCGAGGCGCCACAGCCTGAAAACATTTCGCTCGATATCCTCTACGAAGACGAGCATTTAGTGGTCATAAACAAGCCGCCGGGCATGGTCGTGCATCCGGCCCGGGGGCACTGGTCGGGCACATTGGCCAGCGCGCTGCAATTTCATTTCGGCGGCACGCTGAGCACCAGCGGCGGACCTTCTCGGCCGGGAATCGTGCATCGGCTGGATCGCGACACCAGCGGGGCAATCCTGGTGGCCCGCAGCGATCTGGCACATGCCAAACTCGCCCGGCAGTTTGCCCAGCGCTCGATCGAAAAGGAATATTTCGCCCTGGTGGCGGGCTGCCCGGAAAGGGATCGAGATTACATCGACTGCCCAATAGGATTTCATCCGCATCAGCGCGAAAAGATGGCTATTCGCCGCCATGAGCCCACCAGTCGTTCAGCCCAGACTTTTTATGAAGTTTTACAGCGATTTGACGGCTTTGCCGCTTTGAAACTATTGCCCAAGACCGGGCGCACGCATCAGATCCGCGTGCATTTGAACCACATCGGCTGCCCGGTGCTTTGCGACAGACAATACGGCGGGCGGGGAAAAATCACCCGGGGCGAAATCCGCCGCGATCCCGAGGATTCGCTGATTCTGCTGGAGCGTCAGGCCTTGCACGCCCGACGATTGAAATTCACACATCCGGCCAGCGGCAAACCGTTGGAAATCGAGGCCCCGTTGGCTGCCGACATCAGCGTGGTACTGGCCGAATTGCGCAGCTATCGGGGTTTAGCAGGAGAAGACGAAGGGGACAGTCCCATTATAACTGCGTGAAAATCGGGACAGTCCCCATCTTAAATTGGGACGGTCCCATGCGCCGAGGCGGATTAAGATAGGCCCCACGCGATAATTGGGACAGTCCCCGGTCCTTTGATCAACATTTGACTTAAGAATTGCCTAGAGCGGGACTTCAGGCAAAACCAGTTAAAATCTAATGGCTATGTTGGAAAGGCAAGAGGGACCATTTTTCCAGAAAATGAAGGAAATTTGCCGGTGATTATTGTCGATAAAAAAAAGATAAGGTCGGTAGTGTACATTATGTGTGCGCAGCAGTCATTTTGGAACAGCCCATGAATGATTTGGTATTTCCCGAGCAGGTCCAGCAATGGGCCAATACCGTGCTGGTTTGGGTGGGTTTCGGTACCTTGGTGGGCTTGCTGGCAAAAGCCATTATGCCCGGCCGCGATCCCGGCGGGGCCGTTGCCACTTTGATGATGGGCATAGGCGGCACGGTCATCGGCTGCGGAACCTTGACGTATTTCTACCAAGGGGCGCACGTAACGCCCATCAGCGTTGTGGGCTTTGTCGTTGCCACGGGCGGCGCATTTATTCTGCTTTTCTTCTATCGCCTGTTGGCGGGCTATTGGTTCACGGAAGGCGATCTGCCACCGCGTCGATACTTCATGCGCCGTCCACACCGCGGGCGACGCTATCAAACCACGGAATTCATCTCTAAAGACTAGATTTTAAGTGCAGGGGACAGTCCCAGCCGCCGAGGCGGATCTGGACAGTCCCACAGACCATGGCAGTCGTGTGTTTACTTGCCTCGGTCGATTAATTCCCGCAGTACTTGGGGCGAGATTTCCACCAGCGAATCGATGACTAGATCGGCGGCGGCGAGTTCTTCTTTGGTGCGGCCGGTACTGACAAAACCGACGGCGGCCATACCGGCGGCATGGGCCGCGGTAATGCCCGGCCGGGCGTCTTCGATCACCACACAGTGCGAGGCTGGTACGCCCAGGCGCTTGGCGGCAAGCAGAAAAACCCGCGGATCGGGTTTACCGCGCGCGACGTCCATGCCCGTGACTACCGCATCGAAAAGGCGTCTTGTGCCCAACCGTTCCAAGGCCATTTGCACATTTTCCGGCGGGCCCGAAGAACCAATGGCCAATTTCCAGCCCGCGACTTTCAGTGCAGTCAATAATTGATGCACGCCCGGCATGGCGGGAAAATCATGGGCAATGATTTCCCGAAAGGCCGTTTCCTTTTGTGCGTCGAGGGTGGTGATTTCGGCGTCGGTATAGCGGCCATGGCCCCAGAAATGGGTGATGATCTCCCGGCTGGTGCGACCGAAAGTGGGCGCGAATTCCGACTCGGTGAACGTCAGTCCTTCGCGTTGGGCCATTGCCAGCCAACTTTGATAATGCGCATGGTAAGTATCGATCAACACGCCATCCATATCGAAGATCGCGGCATAGACGTGGGGCATAGGACAGGTGGCAGGGGACAGGGAACAGGAATTATGGATCTTCAGTTTTTCAAGCTTTGTCGAAGCTCTTAAGAGTTATGCCAAAAAACTAAATCAGTGGGGACACTATTTTAGAGAAATATCAGGGAAAAAATAGCGCATGTCAAGCACCGGCGAAAAGACCAATTGCATGGATTTTGTCGAAAGTATCAGTAATGTATGACGTACTTTTCGCCGTCAGATATGTTAATAATTGCTATTTATCAGGGGGCGGCCTAGGCTTGTATATGTGAGATTTCATACAAAAACAGGTACTATCATGAAATCGTTGCTTAGGAAAATCGCACGCTTTTTGAAGATTGATAGTGGTCCCACGGCCGTGGAATATGCAGTGATAATCGCGCTGATAATCCTCGTTTGCCTGACTTCGATCATCGTGGTTGGCCGGCAGACAAATACTAGCTTTACTCAATCCAACGACCAAATTAATCAAGCCCTAACGCATTAACAATAACTGCCGGACTTCTCCGCGCTAAAAGTAACGAATGGCGTTTGCAACCGTTAATTTATTGCCGTCTGCGGCAATAATACTCTCTCGTGACTGCGGACCAAAGCAGATCAAGGCTTTCTCCTGTGGGCCGGCCTGGATAATAGGGCGTGCAGGGCTCAAGGGGCGGCCCCTTCCTTTTTAGCCTCGGATGCGATATTCTGGAAGGCGTTGAATAAAGTATTACTGCGTTTGGCTGAAGCAGGGTATCTTCTTGCCGCGGGTAAAAAACATGGCTGATCTTATTCGCCAAGAAATCGCCGCCATTGCCACAACGATGGTGGTTAAAGTAGGCACCCGAGTTCTCACCCAGGCCGATGGAAAATTCGATGAACAACGAATCCACAGCCTGGCGGAACAGATCCATCAGGTGATGGACAAAGGCCGGAAAGTGGTGCTGGTAAGTTCCGGAGCCGTGGGGGCAGGCATGGGCCGGCTGGGTCTGAAAACCCGTCCCGCCGATCTGGCTCATCTCCAGGCCGTGGCTGCCGTTGGTCAAAGCATGTTGATCGAATCATACGAACGGGCGCTTTCCAAACACGGCCGACATGCCGCCCAAATCCTACTGACCGCCGAAGATATGGAGAATCGCAATCGGTACCTTAACGCCCGGAATACCTTGGTCACCCTCCTGGAACTGGGATTAGTGCCGATCATCAACGAAAACGACACCGTGGCCGTCGAGGAATTGCAGACTACCTTTGGCGATAATGATCGCTTGGCGGCAATGATTACCAATCTTATTCTCGCCCCGCTTTTAGTGTTGCTTTCGGACGTGGAAGGACTTTATGACGGCGATCCAAATCTGCCAGGCAGTAAAGTGATTCCTACAGTCGATCGGCTGGACGATTCGATATTCAGTCTTGCGTGCGATAAGTTGGGCGGAGTAAGCAAGGGGGGCATGGCAAGTAAACTCGAAGCGGCTCGATTGGCGACCACCGGCGGCGAAAATGTGATTATTGCCTATGGACGCTCGCCCGACGTTTTGCCTCGTATCATTTCGGGCGAGACCGTCGGCACATTATTCCTGGCCCAGGGCCAGACCGTGGCTGCCCGAAAACGCTGGATCGGGCTGACGGTTAAGCCCCGCGGCCGACTCTTGCTCGACGCCGGGGCAGGGGAGGCCATCGAAAAGAGAGGCAAAAGCCTGCTGGCCATCGGCGTGGTGGAAGCAGAAGGCGATTTCAGCAAGGGTGACGTGGTTTCGCTGCGGGACGTGCAAGGCCGCGAATTTGCCCGGGGTTTGACCAATTACAGCGCCGAAGAAGTCCGCCGCATCAAAGGCCTCAAAACACATCAGATCGCCGAAGTGCTCGGTTGCCGCCCTTACGACGAGATCATCCACCGCGACAACATGGTTGTAACCAGCGTGAGGAAATAGAGGTCAGAGGTCAGGGATCAGAGGTCAGGGGCGAGGGAACGCGGAAGTAAAGATACGAACGAGGAAGTGATAGTTCTGCCTTCTGCATGCTTAGTTCTGCGTTCAGCTTGACTCTATACGCCTGTATATTGTACAATTATCCAGAGGTTGCCACTGTCCGCTTTATTAGATTTTAAATAACTGGAGAAAACATGGATCTATTTGAAAATTTGACAGAACGTCAGCAGGCCGTTTACGAGTTCATTCGCGATAAGATCCGCACCCGAGGATACGGCCCCACAGTGCGGGAAATTGGGCAGGAGTTTGATATCAGCTCTCCGAATGGCGTGGTTTGCCATCTGAAGGCCCTGGAGAAAAAGGGGATTATCAAACGCGAGCAAAACCTATCCCGGGCGATTCAATTGGTGGCCGAGCCGATCTACGATCGCGGCCTGCCCTTGGCCGGCCAGATTGCCGCCGGCGTGCTGCACGAGGCCGTGGAGCAAAACGAACGCGTCGATTTCGGCGAGATGTTCGATCCTAAGAATAAGAATATTTTCGTGCTGCAAGTCCGCGGCGACTCGATGGTCGATGATCAAATCGCCGACGGCGACTACGTGGTGATCCAAAAACAACGCACCGCGCACAAAGGCCAGATCGTGGTGGCCATGACCGACGAAGGCGAAGCCACGCTAAAACGCTGGTTTCCGGAAAAGAACCGCATCCGCCTGGAGCCGGCCAACTCGTCGATGAAGCCCATTTACGTAAAAAACGCCCGCGTGCTGGGCGCAGTGGTGGGCGTAGTGCGAAAGGTGAAATAATTTAGAAAGATGGATGATAGAGGAAGAAAAGAATAGTTTCGATCGGCGAGAGTGGTGGGAAACTTCCGACGATCTCTTGGCCAAATGGTGACGCTCGCTTAGCGCAGCGCCTCTTGCACTTCGTGGGAAAAATTAAGTTCACGCCAGGAAGCAAGCCGGTTTAGGCAGTCAATGCGCTCCAAATACTCAATATCCAGTTTGGGTTCATACGACGGCATTCCGCTGCCATTTTCCGCGGCGAACACATCCGCCACGTGAACCGCCGTCAAGGCGGTGAAGTGCGTGTCAGCGGAGAGAAGGGGACTATGGTGAAAAGCCGCGGCGTCGACGACGGCGTCGGGAAGTCCCCAGAGCCCGAGAAGGTATCCCCCCAGCGCCGAATGTTTCGTGGTCTGATGTTGTCTTTCAGCTTCCCAAGTTTCCGCCGCCGCCGTTGGATCTTCGATGCCCTCGATGAGGATTAAATTGCCCACGTCATGCAGCATTCCGGCAACATAGGCTTGCATTGACGCCTCGGCGTTGCCTGTTTCCCGGGCGGCGATGTTTTGGGCGTGCTTCGCCACTTCAATACTATGGGCTGTAATCCAGGCGCAAATTGCGTCAATAGCGTGCGTCGGGGCGGAACGAAATACGTGTGGTGATCGTGCCAGCGTTTGGATGGTTTCCAGACCAAGCAACATTACGGCGCGATCCGGAGTAATCAACTTCTGCGGCACGCCGAAAAAACCTGAACTGACCAGTTGCAGCACTTTCGCAGTTGCTCCCACGTCGAAGGCGATAGTTTCGGCAATCTGCTTGATGGTAATGTTTTCAGCATTGACGTTTGAAGACAATTCCTCATACCGCGAGGTTGTACTCGGTAGTGAAGTCACTCGTGAAACTTCTTTGCGGAGACGCTCCTCGGTCACCATGCCTTGGAGTCGGCAGGCTCGTTCAATTGTTTCTCGGAGCAGGACGGAATCGCACGGTTTCATCAAAAACTGGTGGGCCGGCAGAACCGCTTTCAAAGTAGTTTCCCGATCACATTGTCCAGAAAGCACGATGCGCACCGTAGTCGGAAATCGCACCATGATTTTTTCCAGGAGTTGCGAGCCGTCCATCCCCGGCATGCGCATGTCGCTAACCACGACGTCGAAGGGATATTCGGCCATTCGTTCCAAGGCTTGCGGGCCCCCGAGGACGAACTCTAAATGCCAATCGTGGCGGAGGCAGTGCAACATCCGCCGCAATCCTCCCAGCAATTTCGGTTCATCATCAACAAATAAAACACTTATCATGTCATTATTAACACAAAGAACTCGACCGATCTCAATCCATGGGAGGCAACCCGGGAGATAATAAAAGATTACTAAGATCCATGGCCGATGGGGAAACATTCTTGCTTAAATTGTTTTCCGAAGCTTGATTCCAATCCGTCTGTTCAGGGAACTGATCGCCAGATTCTTTTTCAAAATCCGCGAACTGTTGACGAATGAAGCGGATTTTAGCCAAGCCTTTGACGAAGGCGGAATATACCTGGGGATCAAAGTGCGAGCCGGCGTTCTCTTTTAGCCAATCCAGGGCCCATTCCTCGGGATACGCAGGGCAATAAGGGCGGTCGCAGGTCAAGGAATCGTACACGTCGGCAATGGCTACGATGCGGGCCTCCAAAGGAATCTCTCCCCCCATTAGCTTCCGCGGATAACCGGTGCCATCCCATTTTTCATGATGCGCCATCGCAATGATAGCAGCCATATCCAGATAGGGATTCTTGGCGGAGAGAACCGAATATGACTCGGAAGGGGCATGCCAGCGCAGGAAAGCCAGACGGAATTTTGAATCTCCACGCAGAATTTTCAGCGCCCAGCCAACAATGTCTCCGCATCACTAAAGCTTCCTCGGGAGTGAGTGGACCTTTTTTAAAAGAATTTCATCGGAGATTGCGACTTTCCCAATATCATGTAAGGGGGCTACCATTCCAATGGTCTCGATAATTGCCGAATCGAGACTCATGACTTCGGCAATCACGTGACTATACAATCCCACGCGGATGACGTGATTGCCCGTTTTTTTATCCCGTTCTTCGGCGAATTTTCCCAGTCTCCAAACAAGTTCCCGATGTGATTCGATTAATTCACACGTGCGCCGCCGGACCAACTCCTCCAATTCCATGTTGTGCAGTTCGAGGGCGTCTTGCGAGGCCTTCAAACGCAGGACGCTATCGAGTCGCGCCAGCAAATCTTCCCGCTCGATGGGTTTGTTCAATAGATCGGCCGCTCCGCGTTCCAAGGCTTGGCGTTTCAAAGTGCAATCTTGGATGCCCGTGAGAATCACCACGGGAATCTTTCGGGTGCGTTTGTTCTCTTTAATCCGATCCAGCAATTCAAAGCCATCGATGCCGGGCATTTTGAAATCCAAAACGACTGCATCGAAGTCCCGCTGCTGCAATTCCTCCCATGCTTTTTCCGCCTGCTCGTGAAAAACCATTTCCCACTCCTCTGTTTGAGGAAACAGCATTCGTCGCAGCGAATCCAGGATGTTTATTTCATCATCCACAAAAAGAATGAGCTTCTTCACGATCGGCGCCTTTTTCATTGGCAGGTGAAAGCTGAAGGGGAATGCAAATAGTAAACGTCGTCCCTTGCCCCACTTCCGTATCAAAGAAGATCTCGCCTCCGTGGCGGTCGACCACAATGCTGCGTGCGATGGCCAATCCTTGCCCGGTTCCTCGTCCAACCTTCTTGGTCGTGAAGAAGGGATCGTAGATCCGATCGCGAATATTGGGAGGGATACCGGTCCCAGTGTCTTGAATTTGAATAATTATTTTATCCCCGTCACATCTGGTCCGCACGGTTAGCGCGCTTTCTCCCTGGGACTTTGTCCCAACTTGGCTTCCATGGCATGGGCGGCATTCACAATCAGATTTAGAAACACCTGGTTCATATCGCCGGGTAAACAAATAACCGGGGGGAGATCGGGAGCCAAGTCCAGTTGCAAATCCGCCACGTATTTCCATTCATTGCGGGCAACAGTGAGCGTACTTTCAATTGCACGATTTAGATCGATCGCTTGTTTTTTATTTGTGCCGGGATGCGAAAACTCCTTCATCGACTGTACGATCTTGGAAACGCGTCCCACGCCTTCCAAGGATTGTTCAATTGCCAAGGGGATTTCCTGGAGCAAGTACTGGATGTCGCTCCGGCGCAAGGATTCGAGCAATTCCGCCGAAGGGAAAGGGGCGTTTGCAGCCCCCTCGGCCTCTATCAGGTCCTTGCAAGCCGAAAGAATCGGTTCTAAATCCTCGAATGCGTCTCGCAAAAAGCGGGTGTTGTCGCCAATATATTGAGTGGGTGTATTAATTTCATGCGCGATACCCGCGGCCAGTTGGCCGATGGATTCCAATTTCTGCGCCTGTCGCAATTCAATCTCCAGTCGCTTCTGATCTCGAATATCGAGCAAGATACAAACCACGCCGTAGTTTGTTCGCCCCGTGCCTTCCGTATTTGAGATCATCCCGGCCGAAAAGTGGACAGGGATGGTCTTGCCGTTCTTGGCCAGGCACTCCTTCTCGATACAGAGAACGTCGCCTTTTGCCGCCAACATTTCGATCTCGGTTAAGTCGGGGACGGTGCCGTTTACAAAGACTTTCGATAGCGGTTCTCCGATGAGTTCTGTTTTATCGTATTCCAAAAGCGCATCCGCACCCTGGTTCGCAGCCACGATGACGCCGTTTTCGTCAACCACGATCAGCGCACATGGCATTGTTCGGTAAAGCTCTTCAAGAAAGTTAGTGGTTTTTCGGAGCTTCTCGTTAATCACGGATATTTTTTGCGAACGTTCTTCGATCTCTTTCTGCTGATGCATGATTGTGCTCAGGCAAGTGTGAGACTGTTGCTCATGGACATCCAGAAGCTGTTTAAGCGTCGCCACTTCCACTTGCAGTCTCGTTATTTCGGTCTGAGCGTTAATCATGGCATCTCCTTTGTCAGTCGAAAACCGGGCCGGATACCAATGATAAAAAAGCCAACTTCAAGCTCAGAGTAAGTGCCTTGAAGAGCTGGGCCGTCCCCTGATCGACATGCACGCGGGTGAACAGAATTAAGGCGAAAATGTCCAGCGGCGGGATGAAGAACCCCAAACCGATCACGGATTTCACTCCAGACGACTGCACCCACTCCTGAGCCGGGACATAGGGGCTACCGAGGGCCTCGGCCACATAAAACACGTTGAATTCCTCTTTTTCGTGTTCCAATAGTATCTTGGGATCAGGACATACAAGAGTATGTGCTTCGAGGCCGAGTGATTTCGCCAGTCGCAATACCATCGGGAGACTCGAAACAACTATTTCGCTGGTGAGGGGGATCGCTTTGTGACCGACGGATTGGTGTCGCGATTTCCACTCTGGGCGATCGCCCGCCGTGCCAAGCAACGTTAAACAGCGCGTATCGGGCTTCGGTTCAGGTTCGCCATTGAATGACACCCGCGCAACAGCCTGCAAATCTGCCGGCAGCAGCCCAAAGGAATGCGTCTTGAAGCAGCGCGCAAGTACAATATATGATTGTCCTGTTGATGTATCATCGAAGTTGTTATAGAAGAATAATGCAACACGCTGGGCGGCTGCCTCCATACTCGACAATCCAGCGGCGATCTTTCTCAACTTGGCGCCGACATCCAATACTTCGACAAAGCTGAATTTGCTTAGGTCGTACATACATGGTCTCTGGCCCCTTTTCATTTCCCTGGTAATTCAGGGAAATATGACGACAAAAAATGGCATCCTAGCTAATTAACAATTCATTACTAAATGCCAGAGAAAGTGTGGCTATAATAAATTAGCATATAGCTAGGCTGTAAAATCGGATTGTTCTGCAATTTCCCGTCAACTACCTGATCTTGGGCTAATGAAATATGCAAAACTATAATAAACAATCCCCTACTAGGGCTAAAATTCGCCGTAAATTCCGACATAAGACTCATCTTCAATACTTACAACGAGGTAGATCGTTAGCGCACAGAGCGTGCTTAATAGCACGATAAAAGGCTCGGAAAGATTAGCCCGAAGACAACAAATATTTTGGGCAGTACAACGTTGTTACTGAAGGAAATTTGATCTACGCCGACTTACTCAGGGAAGTAACCTGATTGAGCTTGTTGTAGAGCGTTTTCAGGCTGATGCCCAGTTCTTCGGCGGCCTTTGGTTTGTTGCCGTTATGCCGGGCCAAGGCATCGTGAATGGCCTGTAGTTCCAGTTCTTTCAAATTCGTACCTTGACCGCTTGTCGGCCGGCTCATGGGCACCGAGACGCGCGGGGCGGCAAAACGCTGCGGCAGGTGTTCCGGGCTAATAGGCAGGCGCTCGCAGAGGATTTTTGCGTGTTCGATAACGTTGGCCAGTTCGCGCACGTTGCCCGGCCAGGAGTATAGGCAAAGAATTTCCATTGCCTCGGGAGTGAAGATTTCGTCCTCTGCACCCACCCGGGCGCCGCAGGCGCAAACAAATGCCGGGCCAAAAGCGGCACGTCCTCCAGCTGATCCCTGAGCGGCGGCAGTTCGATTTCAAAGGTGTTGATGCGATACCAAAGATCTTCGCGGAACTCGCCGGCCGCGACCATTTCGTCCAGATGCCGGTTGGTGGCGCAGACCACGCGCACATCGCAGGTGAACGACTCGTTATCGCCCACGCGGCGGATCTCGCCGCTTTCCAGGAAGCGGAGCAATTTGGTCTGGAGCGCCTTGGGCAATTCGCCGATTTCATCCAGAAAGAGCGTGCCGCCATCGGCCAGTTCAATAAGTCCGGTGCGATGTTCGTTGGCGCCGGTGAAGGCCCCTTTGCGATGGCCGAAAAGTTCGCTTTCGATTAAATTCTCCGGCAATGCGCCACAGTTGACGGGCACAAAAGACATATCCGCGCAGGCTTTGGTCGTGCACTGCCCGGGCGACCAGTTCCTTGCCCGTGCCGGTTTCGCCGAGGATGAGGACCGTGGAGTCGCTCGGCGCCACTTTGGTGATCAACCGGCGCACCTGCTCGATATTTTCTGAATTGCCGATCAGATTGGGCGATCCTTCCAGGCGGTCCAGACGCTGTTTGAGGGCCCGGTATTTGTTGGTCAATTCGCGTTTTTCGGCCACGCGCAAGAGCACGGCTTCCAGGTCGACCAACTTGCAGGGCTTGGTGAGATAATCGAACACGCCTTGGCGCAGGGCGGCCACGGCCGTTTCCAGCGAGGACTTGCCGGTGAGGATCACGGCCTCGGTGTCGGGCGAAAGCTCTTTGGCCCGGGCGATCACTTCCATTCCCTTCAGCCCCGGCATGTCCAGATCCACGAGAATGCAATCGTAGATGTTCCGCTCCAGGGCCGCAACGGCGGCGAGGCCGTCGGGACAGACGGTCACTTCGTGTCCCATGCGCGGCAGTTCCAAGCGCATTACTTCCTGGAGGGATTTTTCGTCGTCGGCAAAGAGCAATTTCAACTTTTTAGGCGGCTTGGCAATGATGGCTGTTCTCCTTATGCGACTGCTGTTGTGACTGCTGAAGAGGCAAACACATGCGGAAAGTGGCGCCCTGACCGGCGCCGGCGCTATGGCCCTCGATGGTCCCGCCGTGGTCGGAAACAATGCGGTAGCTGATCGACAATCCCAGGCCGGTGCCTTGCCCGCCGCGGCGGCGCGTGAAAAACGGCTCGAAGATGTGTTTTAGCACCTCGGGCGCCATGCCGCAGCCGTTGTCGATTACGGTCATTTCGGCATGATATCCCCGCGCGGCCAGTTCGATTCGCACTGTGCCGTCTTCGTCCAGGCTGTCCAGGGCGTTAGTCAGCAAATTGAGCACGACTTGTTTGATCTCCTGTGCGCTCACGGAGGCGATCACCGTTTCGTCGCGGGCAAACTCGATGCGCTTGCGCTGATACTTACCGATGTGGCCCACCATGTCGATCACGCCTTGGATCAATTCGCCCAGGTCGGTATTTTGCCGCCGCACGGGACCAATCCGGGAAAAATCCAGCAGTTTTTCGGTGATTTCCTTGCAGCGGAAGGCTTCGGCCTGGATCATGCGCAAATAGTTGGAAACCACCGCGTGTTGCTCATTTTTCGGATCCAAGGCGCTGCGGAGCCGGGTTTCCAGCGATTCGGCGCACATGGCAATCGAGGCCAAGGGATTGTTGATTTCGTGTGCTACTCCGGCGGCCAGAAAGCCCACGCTGGCCATCTGCTCGGCGCGCACCACTTGTCTGGTCCGTTCTTGCACCTGACGGTCGAGATCGTTGCGGATGTCCTGAAAACGGGCGGTCATGTCGTTCATGGCCTCGGCCAGTTCCGCCATTTCATCGTTAGTGGCCAGATGAATGCGATAATCGAAATCTCCACCGGCCACGCGGCGCGAACCCGCCACAAGGACCCGCAGCGGCAGGAAAATCCATTGATAAAACAACTGAATAAATAGAGTGAAAAGCAATACAGCCATGATCGTGGTGGCCCAGGTGCCGTTGATCAACATGCGGTACTGCCCGCGAACCTCGTCGGCAAAACCCACTAGTTTCTTATGCAAGTGGCTGGGTAGTTCGGCCGAGAGATCTTGAAGTATTCCTAACTGGATATTAAGCCAGTCTACCTTGACGTAATCGAGCATCCAGTCCTCGTCACAGTTGGCTTTATCCACCCCGGCCAAAGCCTTCTCGATTTTATCAGCGGTTTCGCGCTCCAGTTTAATGTCGGCTATGCGGCTATCCGCCTGCTGCTTGTGTTCCAATTGCTCGCGATATCGTCCCAGCGTGTCTTTAACGTCGTTTAATTGCTGGCGGAACTGGTCGCGGCACATGCGAACGCGAAACGCTACCCGATCGCTATGGGTGTCGGCAAAGGTGATGGCCCTAAGACCGCTCAGTTCGCTGAGTGTAATCCGCAGCGCGCCGACCTGCCGGCTCAACTCCGCAGCCACGGGCAATTCGCTCACGCGCCAACTCAGACTATTGACTAAATCGCGGTAAGAATATGTGGCCACCAGTCCGCTGCCGGAAAGAATGCCTACCACCAACACCAGTAGACTGATGCCCACGAGCAACTTTGTGCGGATCGGCCAGTTCTTGAGCACCGGCGACCTCCATGTCTGGATCACTATGCAGTGTGCCTGCAACGCACCGCTACCTGATTAGTCGTTAGGTGGGACAAACGAAGTGCGTCCGACCGAAATGTTTTTATAAAAAAATTAACTTTTTTATGAAAAAGATGAGACTTGCTTTCCTCGCACCATTAGACAAGTTTTATTACCACCAAGCAGCCTGGACCTGGCAGGCGGGGAGTGTAACAACAAAATGGTCAGTTTCACAATATGAAACACCCCCAAGTAATGGCAAACTAGGCAATTGGCGGCAACGGGAGAAACTCTCTTGTAAAGATATCAGAAATTATAGATAGTTTGAGCAAATCTGCTGATAATAGAACCTAAATTTATCCATGAGACCCTGCTTTAGCTTGCAGAAATCGCAAGGATAAGTAGTTTTATTCTTGTTGTTATGCCTTTTTATGCTTCCGTTTAAATACCATGAGGCAATGTAATGAGTGAATCAGATCAAATCGGTACTAAACCTATCAACGTCCGTCGCATTTTGAGGGTGTTAACAAGTTGTTGGACCGTTGCCATGGCAACCACTTTGACCTGGGAACTGATTGATGAACGCAATCAAGCGTTAGACATTGCTTTGAGCAAGGCCTTTGGGGCGTGGGAACGAGAAGTAGCAATCCGGCGTTGGGACGCGGCTAGCGGGGGCATTTATGTCACCCTATCCGAAAATGTCCAACCCGATCCTTACCTGGAGCAAGTTACTGACCGCGACGTTACCACGCCGTCGGGGCGAAAACTGACCTTGTTGGGTCCCGCTTTGATCATCCGTAACATCCGGAAATTGACCCGAGATCAATTCGACAGCCAAGGACATCTTACCAGCCTGCATCCGATCGCTCCCGAGGATGAGCCGGACCCCTGGGAAAAGAAATCACTGGAAGGATTTGAAAAAGGGCAGCCCGAGGCATGGACTGTGGAATCCATTGGCGGGGAGCGCTATTTGCATTTCATACGTCCGCTTTTCACGGAGCGGTCGTGTTTGCAGTGTCACGAGGAGCAGGGGCACAAGGTAGGCCAATTGCGAGGCGGACTGAACGTATCGATACCCATGTCCACGTTCTGGCCTATGGAGCGGAGCGAGATGCTCCATCGAATCATGGGATATGGGGGAATGTGGCTTCTGGGACTCTGCGCCATCGGATTGATGTCAAAACAACTCAAAAGGCAAGTCGATCGCCGTTATCGGGCCGAACAAGAAGTTCAACAAGCAAATATCCTCCTCGAACAGCGCGTGACCCAGCGAACCGCCGATTTGATGGAAGCCAACCGGCTGTTGGAAACCGAAATCTCGGAACGCAGTCAAGCCGAACGGTGGCTCTTGGAAAGTGAGCAGCGATTCCGGGGTTATTTCGAACAGGGATTGGTGGGCATGGCCATCCTCTCGGCGGAAATGGATTGGGTGGAAGTCAACCAGCGCCTCTGTAAAATGCTGGGCTTTACCGAAGAGGAACTGTTCAGAACGAGCTGGAGAGAATTGACCCATCCCGAGGATTGGCACGCCGAGGAAGCGCACTTCCGGCGGATGATGGAAAGACTCGTCAAAGGCTACATCATGGAAAAACGCTTCATCCGCAAAGACAAGAAAATTCTGCAGGCCAACCTCTCCGTGCAGTGTATGAGACACGAAGACGGTTCCGTGGACTGTGTCCTGGTTTTGGTGCAGGAAATTAAAACCTCCTAAGAGCGAAAAATTGAGGGCCATTATGGGTAGTTTTTGTTGCGTAAAGTCTCTGTAGGGTGCTCGCACTCGTTTTTCAGCGAGCTATCGCGTGCGTGCAAGCACGCCCCCTACCTCGAATGACGCTTTCCGCCACAAAAACCAGGTAATTACTATCCCTGATCTCCAATCCCTGATTATAAAATTCTCGGCCTGCTTGCGGCATTTTCATCTGCTGGTAGAATCAGCAGAGGCATTTAACCCGGAAAAAAAGGGCGGCTACGTCATGGCTACGGCGAGAATTGAACTTGGGCCGGTCCCCACTTGGTGGAAGCGGCGTCATTTGTTGACCCTCGAGGAGCTTACGGCCGAGGAAATCTGGCTGATTTTGGATAAAGCGGCGCTTTTCAAGCAGGCGGCGGCTGAAGGACAAAAACGCTTAGCGCTGCTTAGTGGAAAAACCTGCGTGACGCTGTTTTTCGAGAACTCCACGCGCACGCGAACCAGTTTTTCACTTGCCGCCCGGCGCCTGGGGGCCGATACGGTGGATTTTTCCGCGTCCACTAGCAGCCTTTCCAAAGGCGAAACCTTTATCGACACCGCCAAAAACATCGAGGCCATGGGCGTGGATGCGGTCATCGTGCGTCACCACACGCCCGGCGCGCCGCAGTTGTTGGCGCAAAATCTGCGCTGTAGTGTGATCAATGCCGGCGACGGCGCCCATGAACATCCCACGCAAGGGCTTCTAGACATCATGACCATCCGCCAGCGGCGCGGATGCATCGAAGGCCTGACCGTGGCCTTGGTGGGCGATATTGCCCATAGCCGCACTGCCCGATCGAACATCTGGGGACTGAAAAAACTCGGTGCGCACGTGATTGTCTGCGGACCGTCCACCTTGGTCTCGCCGCGCTGGGCCGAACTGGGAGTGGAATATTCTTACAGCCTTGATGCCATCCTGCCCCGCGTGGATGTGCTTAATCTGCTCCGCATTCAATTCGAACGGCAATACACCCGTCCGTTTCCCTCGGTCCGGGAATACGCTCATCTATACGCCATGAATAGCGAACGATTGGCCAAGGCCAAACCAGATATCCTGATTCTGGCACCCGGACCGATCAACCGCGGCGTGGAGGTCACACCCGACGTGGCCGACGGGACGCAATCGGCGATCCTCGAACAAGTGGCCAACGGCGTGGCCGTGCGCATGGCGGTCTTGTGGTTGTTGTTAAGCGATAATAAATGATCCACAAGTAAAAGAGGCTAATCTTCGTATAAGACGCCCTCGACCGTCATCTCTAATGTTTTGCTGCTGTTGTCCATTACTTCTTCTCGAAACTCACTAAGCGTGGCGCCGCGGAATGACTGGGCAGCGAAGGAAAAGAGGATTTCCAAGCGGTCGTAAAGGCGCTCCACGGATTCGAAGCTGGGAAAGAAAGGACTGCCGCCGGGCATCAACTCCGAGGAATGTATGGCCAACTGCACGCAAGGCCAGCCGTGCCCCAGAGCGTGATGCATCAGAGTTAGCATTTGGGAAAGGTTTCGCTTTTTGTCCCGAGAGATCATGGCCAGAACCGGTGGCCATAACCAGCCGGAAATTCGTCGCAGGCTGCGCGGCATTGATTGCATCCATGCATGCAGGCGGATGTATTTTGTTTTGATTGCGCTCACGGGCACTTCGAGAAGCGGTGAATCCCCCTGCCGGTCGATTTGCTTAAGATCGACAAAATACGGCAGTTCAGGGAATCCGCTGAAATCAGGCCCGCCCGCGCCGTTAGGTACTCCCAGATAAGGCGCCCAGGAGATGTGCGGCGTTACCGAACAATCGACCTGATAACCATGCTCGACCAAAAGTCGAGCATAAACGGCATTAAGTCCCCAACGTCCCGCGCGATGACTGAGTATCTTACGCTCGAAACGTTCTTCCAAGAGATCGGTCAAAAAACGGATTTTATCCCGCATAACTGTTTGGGGATATTCAATCAAATAAGGTTGATTGCGGAGGTCATCGTCTGTAAGCGGCTCAAGCGGCGGCGAGTCCCAGGCGTGTAAATGCATGCCGATTTCGCCCTTGCCTCGGCTTACGGCGTCCCGGGCAAATTCGACAAATGCCGGGCACTCGGCCATCTCGTAATTGACCAGCCAGGTAGGTTTCAGTCCATGGTTTTCGCAAAGCGCCTGAAAACGCGGCAGATATCGGGCGTTTTCGGTGGAGATCTGTTTAGGCCGGCCCCAAAGGTTATCGCCTTCGGCGTCGATGGTGATCAACAATGCCGGCCGCGACTGTGGATGGGAATTGTTGTTATGCATAAGTATCCTTCCTTGGAATTGTAGCATACGGTTTTCAGACAGTTTTTCTTCCAAGAAGTGCGCCGATGAAAGCAGGTAAAGCGTCGATAATCAAGGGCTTCCTAGATGGTTGGGTAATAGTTTTGTAAACAACTCCCAAATTTATGATTTGCGTCTGGCGATTAGGTGAGGGACTAGGTATTTATAAATCAGACGAAACAGGGATTTCACGCAAGCAAAATGGGGAGACTGTGCAATTTGGGAAAAGCAGCTTAAAATCGAACCGATTTGGCAGTGACAAGCCTAGTTACCCCCGATAGAATCCCCCGTGTTCCATGGCAGTTTTGTAAAATGTTACACTTATAGGCGTCTAAGACCATAGCGATGCATTATAGGCATTAGTCGATTAAGGGCCTTTATTGTGACAACACCGTTGGACACCCGAGAAACAAACGCCTCGTTGGCCGAGAGGTCTTTTGACATAGTCAGAGAAGGGACCTGGATCGAAAGGCTGCTGGCGCAATTGCCCTTGCGCCGCATCGATCGAGAGCGGTCTCATGTGCCAAGCATGTTTCGCTTTCCGCAACGGCTCGGCCCAGCAGAGTTTTATTCTATTGCTTATCCGCTGATGTACCTCTCCCGGCGCTTGGATGAGCGCATGGAAGAGCTTTTCCAGAAAGGATATGCCAAGGGAACGGTAACATTCGGTATTGGTAACGAGGCCACTGCGCTGGGCATCAGCCTGCCGCTGCGTCCAGACCGGGACGTGGTGTCGATTTTGCATCGCGACTTAATCGGACATTTGCTTTTGGGAGCCACGCCGTATCAACTGTTCTGCCAATACATGGCCAACGACCAGAGCCCCACGCACGGCAGGGAAGGGAACGTGCATCACGGCAATGCCGCAAAGCGGCGTTTTCCCATGATCAGCCACTTGGGCAAGATGCTGAGCGTGGTGGTGGGCGGCACTTGGGCCGCGCGCCGCCAGGGCGAGGACGTTTTCGGCCTGGCCGTAATCGGCGACGGCGGCAGCAGCACTGGCGAGTTCCACGAGTCGCTGAACATCGCCTCGGTCCACAAAGTGCCGGTGCTGTTTCTGATCGAGAACAATTATTACTCCTTCTCCACGCCCATTAGCGTCCAATATAATTGCCGCAACCTTTCCGACCGGGCGCAGGGCTACGGCATCAGCGGCCGGACGATCGACGGCACCGATGCGTGGGAAGTCTACTGCGCCGTGTGCGATGCCTTGGAAGCCATGCAGGCCAATTCGCTGCCCTACCTGCTGGAGTGCATGACTCTGCGCCTGAACGGCCATGCCGCCTACGACAAATGCGACTACGTGTCCGCCGAGCAAATGCAAAATTGGCTCCAGCGCGATCCCTCTGCCCCGGGCACGGCAGAAAACTCCAGGAAGTAAGCAGGTTTTCCGAGGCGGACATCGCGGCCGTGGAAAACCATGTGGACGCCGAAATCCAATCGGAACTGGCGGCCGCGCTGCCTTGCGGCCGGATCGATCCCCGGTCGCAGTCCTGGACGCCTTACGCCCCGGCGGCGCCGCTTGACGTGAAGCCTTATCAAGCCGCAAAGGTAAAAAACGGCGAGGCGGTCAATCGCGCGTTGGATTATCTGCTGGGACGGCAACCCGAGGCGTTTCTGTTGGGACTGGACGTCGGCCGCTACGGCTCGGCATTCAAGACCTGCAAGGGGCTGATCGATCGCTACGGACCCGAGCGGGTAATCGATATGCCGCTGTGCGAGTCGGGCTTGGTGGGCTTTGCCTTGGGGGCCTCGCAGGTCGGCGCACAGCCGATCATGGAGTTCCAGTTCGCCGATTTTTCCACGGAAGCGGCGTCGCAATTGGGCCTGAACGCCGGCACGTGGTATTTTCGCACCGGCTGCCCGGCGCCCATCCTGCTGCGCTTGCCCTGCGGCGGCGGACTGACGATGGGGGCGTTCCACTCCGGCGAATTCGAAGGGCTTTGGTCGCGCTTCCGCCGGCCTGAAACTGCTCTATCCGGCCACCGCCCAGGAAACGTTCGAGGCCCTGGTGGCCGGCTTTTACGACCCCAATCCCTGCCTGGTCTTCGAGCACAAGCTGCTCTATTGGAGCAAGAGCGGGCGCGATCGACTTCGACGGCCACCTGGCGGCCGTCTGGCGCGCCCGCCGCTACACCGAAGGCGACGATCTGACGCTGGTGGCCTTTGGCGCCATGGTCCACGAGGCCCTGGCCGCGGCGGCCAAAAGCTCCCGAAGCGTCGAAGTCTGGAATCCCTTTGTGCTCCAGCCGCTGGACTGGGGCCGATCCTCGAATCGGTGCAAAAGACGGGCCGGCTGCTGGTGGTGCAGGAATGCGGAGTGACGCAAGGCCTGGGCGACCGGGTGATCTCGCGGTTGGCGCGGGCGGCATTCTCGGCACTGAAAGCCCCGCCGAAATTGGTGGCGGCGCCCGACGTGCCGGTCCCCTTTGCCCCGGAACTGGAGTCCTATTATCGGCCCAATGCGGAAAAAATCCTTGCGGCCGTTGAGGCAATGTTTGTTAAAGGATGAGAGATAAATACTTAAGCAAACCGCTTGGGTTTCGCACTGCCCACTGTCCACTGACGCCACTATCCGCTATCCAACAATATATATTGATGGACGCCAGCACCTTCCGAATGCCGTTGTACTTGCCGGCCCAGGGGGCCTCGGAGATGGAGGCCACGATCATCGAATGGCACGTGGCCGAGGGAGATCGTTTCCGCAAAGACCAGGCATTGGCGCAGATCGACAGCGCAAAGTCGGTTTTCGATTTCGAGGCGCCCTGCGACGGCAAGGTGATTCGCCGGCTGCACCTGGAGGGCGAAACGGTGCTGCTCAGCGAGCCGATCATGGAGATCGAGACCAGCGACGAGGAGATGAAAAACTGGATTCCGCCCGCCGTGGCCACCGAACGACGTGGAGAATCTCATGCAATCTGCTGCCGTACAGCATCACAACATCGGAGATGCAAGCAAGAGGTGGTCATTCTGGGCGTCGGCGGCTACCTGCCCGAACGCGTGGTGACCAACGCCGAATTGGTGCAAGACTTCCCGGAAATCTCCGAGGAGTACGTCTACCAAGTCACCGGCATCCGGCAGCGCCGCTGGGCCGACGAGCATGAAAAACCCTCGACAATGGCCTTAAGGCCTCGTTGGAGGCGATCCGCAAATCGGGCATCGCCTCCAAGGACATCGACGCCATTATCCTGGCCACCACCACGCCCGACGTGGCCATGCCCTCCACGGCCGCAATCCTGCAGGATCGCCTGAACCTGCCCACCATCCCGGCCTTCGATATCAACGCCGCCTGTTCCGGCTGGCTTTACGCCGTGTCCATGGCCCGGGGCATGATCCTTTCCGGCCTGGCGCGGAACGTGCTTACCGTGGGCGTCGATATGCAATCGCGGCTGCTGGATCCAGTCCGACCGCAGCGCCTACTTCATTTTCGGCGACGGGGCCGGGGCGGCGATCATTTCGGCCGGCCGGCGCCGGACACCGCATCCGCCAGGTGCATCCTCGGCGCCGACACGGCCGGCCTCCACATGGCCCGCCGCGAGCAGCCCGGCTACGCGGTCAGCAACGGCAAGCCGGAATTCGATCCCTGGATCCGCATCGAAGGCCAGGCCCTGTTCCGTTTCGCCACCGAAAGTTTCACCGCCATCATCCGCGACGCGCTGGCCAAGACCGGCTGGACCGCCGAGGAAACCCGCTGGATCATTCCCCACCAGGCCAACGGCCGGATCCTTAAAGCGGCCGCCAAACGCAGCGGCGTGCCCTTCGATCGCTTCTTCTCAACGTCGAACAGGTGGGAAACACCTCCAGCGCCAGCATTCCCCTGGCACTCATCGAGGTCGAACCAAACCTCCAGCCGGGCGACAAGCTTATCCTCTGCTCCGTCGGCGCCGGAATGACCACCGCGGCAGTCTCCGTGGAGTGGTAAACACAGGGGACAGGGAACGCAGAACGAAGAAGGCGGAACGGGGGGAAAACCAATCCCTTATCTCATAGAGTGCCCTAATGGCCGCAATCAAACCGCGACCACCGGTCGCGGCTTTATGACATACCATTCATAGACACATTCTCTGTGCTGCCTAAATTGACTAGTCAACCTGACTTAATGCCCATTATTGGGGGTTGCACGGCCATGCTAAGAGA
Organism: Pirellulales bacterium; assembly: GCA_963820545.1. Taxonomy (GTDB): domain Bacteria; phylum Planctomycetota; class Planctomycetia; order Pirellulales; family Thermoguttaceae; genus CAWGAJ01. The sequence goes on along the minus strand of CAWGAJ010000001.1, from coordinate 2,533,278 downwards.
TTTTAATCATTTTAGACAATAAAATCTTGAAATTCGCTCGGTTAGCTGCTTACTCAAATTGGCAGTTTCTGACAGAGATGTACGATATTATTTAATATATCCTGGTGAATAAAGCCGTTTCCGGGGTTTAATATTGAGTATATTTAGACGAGTGCAAAACGATCCGAACACTACTCTTCCAATTGAGGATTAGCCGGAGGAGTTAGGCATTATGAAAATCAGAACCCTGACCGTGGTTATTATTGTTTTGGCCGGATACAGTGTGGATGCCTGGGGGCAGTATTCGTCGAGTTCGGCTGGTATGTTTGGCTCCCGAACCTTAGGTTCTCCGATTTCCGCGGGAAATTCGTCCTTATTCGGTAGTTCGACGTCCAGTGGCATGAGCGGCATGTCGAGTATGGGTGGTATGTCGAGTCTGGGCGGCATGTCGAGTATGGGCGGCATGAGTGGGATGTCTGGAATGAGCGGTATGAGTGGCATGTCTGGCATGTCTGGAATGTCTGGAATGGGCCAATCGAATATGACCAATTTCGGAAGTAATCAGCAGTCGGGATTCATCGGGGCTAATACCAACCAGACAGGTTTCATTGGAGCCACTCAGGCCGGACAAAATCAAGGGATGCGTTCTACATCCCAGAATTACGGGCAAAATTATGGGCAGAATTACGGTCAGAACTACGGCCAGAACTATGGCAACACGCGAATGACTGGTCAGAACACCCGGGGGAATCAGCAGTACAACTATGGTCAGGCCGGATACGGCAGCCAAGTTAATCGCAACCAGACGCAGTTGCCCGTTGTCAGACGCGTGGCATTCGAATATTCCAAACACTCGGCCGGGGCTGTCAGTTCGGCATTAGCACAGAGTTTACAGAAGACGCCGGGATTGCATTTTCTAACGCCGTTGGAGGCGTCGTTTCAGGGCGGTACGCTGGTCCTAAAGGGCGAGGTGGCCACGGCCCACGATCGCGATTTGGCTGAACGATTGGTTCGCCTGGAACCCGGGATCGACCAAGTAAAGAACGATTTGGTGGTGAGAAGGACCGGTAGTCCTGATTCGGCGGATTTGGAAGATTCGACGGATTCAACACCGCGTTAAAGGCTGGATTGAAGGCCGTATTGACATTCGTGGTTTGCATATTACCAGCCGGCGCATTCTTTTCCACGTTGACGGGGGCCGCGTTCAAATTGCCGCCAGGTGGCGCGGCGTATGAGCCCGTTGCATAAGGCGACATTGCCTGATTGGAGTATGTTGCGGCGTTCTGTCCCATACCCATAACCGACGGCATTTTCAGGCTGCTTTGCGGAGGAATATTAATGGTCGTGGTGTTCATGTGACGCGATGGTTTTGCATCGTTTGCTTCCGAGTTTGGTCGATTCGAGTCCACGGGCGGAAGCGGCGTCATATAGGAAGCCGCTTGCACGCCACTGCCCGGCGCGGACGCGGCCTGGATAGGCATGGTGGGCGCAACAGCCGATGGTGAAGCGGCATTACCCGATTTTTCCGCAAACTGCATGGGCTTGCCCGGTAACACCTGTTTTGTCTGCTCGCTGACCACGACGCTGCCTTTTTCGGGCGTGAAGCGCACGATCAAACTGAGTTCTTTTTGCCATCCGCCCGCCTCGTCCCAAGGTATCCACACGCTATAAGAGGAACCGAGTTTCGACTTGCTGTAGTGTGCGGGAAGTTGGTCTTTTGTAAAAACATATTTTCGATCGGGGCGGACCTTACTGGGATCCTTATTGGTTTCATCGAAGACGTAAACGGTTAATGTGCCGTCAACTTTTATCGGCGCGTTTTTTTCGCCGGCATAAAAGAGCAACCGGCCGCCGAATCCTCGCAGGGGAGTCTGATTGGGTTGATAGAGCACGGTATCGGACCAGGCGGCGACAATCCGGGTGGGCGTGCCCGTTGGCTCGTCGCTGGTAAAGGGCCAGAGACTTGGCTTTGGCAATTGTAATTGCGCAGCCGGTGGTCATTTCCAGCATTAGGACCAGGAAAATCGTTGATCCCAGGGAGTTTAAGCGGGACATGCCTCTTTCTCCTGTATATCACCTGCCGGAGCAATGGGGATGGTGAATCTATGACACTCAGGAAAATAATTTTTTTAAGCCCACGGGTTGCAAGGCGTGGGCTTATGTTGATTTATTACGCAACTATTTTGACTATCGATGAAACTGGTTCTGATTTGTGGGATGCGGCAAAAAGCTCGCGGCATCGTTGGACGGCTTTAACTGCATTGGTTCGGGCGATAGGTTTGGGGCATTTTCCGTCTCTGGATTAATCAATGGGCCGGGCTGCAAAAGAGGATTTTTTGCGGCGCCGCATTGGGGTCCTGAATGGGCTGGCCCGACGGCGTGGGAATACCTTCCAGGGGCGAAGATTTGCCATCCAGCAGCAGCGGTTTCGAGGCGCGGGGATCAAGATCGGGATAAATCACTTCGGTTTCCTGGTCCGGCCAATCGCCGTTGCGCGGTCGCAGGCTTTGGTCGCCGGACAATTCGATTACGTCGCTCAGGCACCAGTTCATCCGCGCCGCTTCCATCTTCTTGATTTCGTCGGCTTCGGCCTCGGTGCGCACGATGTGCGGCGTCATGATGATCAGCAGTTCGTCGCGCTCGTTGGTCACGCCATCATAGCGGAACAAACGTCCGATAACGGGTATATCGCCCACCCAGGGAACTTTGCGGTGGAAGTCTTGTTTGTTCTTGGTGATCAAACCGCCCAGGACTACTGTTTGGCCGTTTACGGCACTAATCGTGGTTTGCGCCTGGATAGTATCAATGCGGGGAGAACGGATGATGGTCCCATTTAAGGCCGAAACCGGAATACCCTCCGATTCGGGACCGACTTTCGATTTTATGGCGTCGATAACCATCACCACCAGTCCGTCGGGGCTGATCCGCGGGGTCACGCTCAGTTGCAGGCCGACGTTTATCAACTGTATGGAGTTGTTCTGTCCAATTTGAGTACTCGTGGCTTGGGTAATCTGGGGTACTTGTTGCCCAACCATGACAAAAGCGGGCTGGTTATCCAGTGTCATCACCTGGGGCCGGCTGAGCACCTCCAAGCGCTGATTCTGCTTTAAGGCCCGCAGCAGCACGCTTATGCTTTCGCTGGAGGCCGAAAACACAAATCCTCCGTATCCTAGATTGGCGTCGTTCCGACCCAGGGCAAAATTCGACAGCCCTTGCGCACCGGCCTCATTGGAGTTGGGAGTGTTGGGCTTGTTGCCTAAATCCTGGTTATTGAAGGCAAAACCCGGCCTGAGCACCTGGGCGCCGGAACCGTCGGTCAAATTGGCCAGCACGCTGCGGTCGAACAACAGCCCGTCTTGCAGGCCCAACTCCACGCCGAATTCTTCGGTGTCGCTGAGTGTGACCTGGGCAATAAGGACCTGGATCATCACCATCGGCGGCTGCGCGTCGAGTTTTTTGATGATTCCATCAATCTCATCAAAAAATCGGGGAGTAGCGCTGATAATCAGGCTGTTGCTGACGGTCTCGGGCACCACTATCACTTCTCGTTCCATCTGTTCGAAAGGACTGACCAGACCCGGGGCGAGTTGCTGCTGCATGGTCCGCACATTAAGGAGGAAATTGTTGATGGCCTGGCTGACATTTAAGGCGGGCGAGTTTTTCAAACGATACACGATGCTTTTGCGATTGCGCACGTCGCTGGCATCCAGTTTCAGGAGAATTGCTTCAACGACATTCAAATCGCCCACTGAGCCTGAGGCAATAATGCTGTTTGTTCGTGAATCCACGGCCAGGCGAATGGGTATCAGGGAAGCCTCACCTTCCAAGGCGACAGTTTGCAAACCTTGTTGTGCGCCGGTAACCGCGGCGGCCTGCTGCCCTTGTCGGCCGAAGAGCGATTGCAACATGGTCATCAGCGAGCTGGCGTCGCCGTTGATAATGGTGAATACTTTGATCTGGGCTTCGGCGCTGGGCAGCTTGTCAAGCTCGTGGATCAAGGCAACCAGCAGTTCCATGCTTTCGGCCGGGGCGGATACGATCAGGGAGTTGGCTTGGGCGTCGGCCGTGATCCGCACGTCGTTTAATATGCCCGATTGCAGGAGTCGCTGTCCCTTGGTGTCGACCGTAAGAAAACGAAGCACCGCGGACCGCTGCTCGCTGCTTGTGCCGGCTGTGGAACGAGCCGCTTGGCCGCCGGGCTGGACGCCGGCTTGAGTGCGTGCCGCCGGAGTAGTCGCTGGGGAACTAATGCTGATGGCATCCTGGATGATCGCGGCCAAGTCATCGGCCAGCGTGTGCTCCAGGGAAATGATGCGCACTTCATTTATTGATTCGCTGGTGGGAGTATCCAGCCGATTTATGAGTTCGACTATCTCGGCCATGTCGCGCGGACCGGCCTGCACGATCAAGGCATTGGAGCGGGAATCGGCGGAAACCTTGGCCTTAGCGCCCAACCCGCCGCGATCGGAATAGAAATCGGTCACCGTGCTCAGGGCCGAAGAGGCCGACATGTGCCGCAAACGAAAGACGCGAAATTGCGTCTCCGGAGATACCGGCTGATCCAGTCGTCGCACCAGATCGGAAACGGTTCTGACGTTCTCTTTGCGGCCGATGACCAATAAGGCGTTAGGTTTGACCAATGCCGTTATGCTCACGCTGCCTTGCCGCGTGGTATATATTTCTTCATAAATCGGCTTGATCAGATCCGCCATTGCCTGGCAATCGGCGTATTTCAATTTGTAAACCTCGATGGCCGGCTCGGTCAGAACGCTGAGTTGTTCGATCTCTTTGATCACCTTCATTACTTGTTCCACGTCGCGGCGATGACCGCGGACAATCAACACGTCAAGTCCTTCCAACACTTCCACCTGGACCGGACCAAGCTGGCCGATCTCGGGAATCTCCTTTTTCTCGGTTTCTTCCTCCGGTTGTTGATTGCCATTTGGCGGGGGTGGCTCTTGAGCCAATTCCCGCGGGCCGCTATCGGCTTGGGCGAGCAGAGTCGAACTCTCTTTGGGATGCTGGAAAAGCTGCGGCAACCATTGGGCCGCGCGAGGCGCCGTCCCCGCTGGCGGTCTGCATCGCTTCAACCGCGCGCCTGGTCGCCGGACTGCTGGACTTATTCAAAGATACCAGTTGCATGCTTTCATCGGCCGAGCGGGCCGGCGTATCCAAAGCCTTTATCAGCCGGACGAATGAATCGGCCGCCGTTCCGGATCCATACACGCTGGCACGGTTAATTTGCGGCAGGATATCGAGTCGGACGATGGCCCCGCCGGGCAGAATCAAATGAAAACTTTTTGCTCCCAATTCCGCGGGTGTTGTTGCGGTAAGCCGATTGCCCATCATTCGTAAAAGTGTTTCTTCGAGCTGCCGGCCGCTAATGTGTTCTAACGATATAGGTATCGACTTTGGGGCTCGGGCATCGGATAAGCGGGGGGGGACATTGAGTGAACCAGATTGCTGAGTCGGCAAGGGATTACTTACTTTGATGTTTTCAATGCGTTGAGCAATCCGCGATTGGAGCTCGGGCAATGCATAGACAAGAATCTGTGCAGTGCGCACATCGGGGGTAATTCGCACCTCAGACTGACCTCTAAACTCTTGCTGCAAACGTGTTGAGATGGGCTCGATAAGCCCGGCTGGGCAGGGATACGCCCTTAGTACCGGGGCGTTTTGTCGTCCTGATGTGTCCTGGGCAAATACGAGCGGATTATTCAAGAAAATTAACCCTAGAACCACAACAACCAAGTGTGCCAAGGCTTTGCAAGGCGGTCTTTTTTTCTTAAGTGTTTTTTGGACAAGCATTTAAGAGATCATTTTAAAGATGACCTATAGACTAATCTAAATCCATAATATCTGCCCGCAAACTGCGCACTACTTACGCAGCACGAATAATCGGCAAACTTTGCGCAGTTCTTCATATTCATTTTCAGAAGATATTGGTTGATCCCCACTATCAAGTGGTATCAAACACCCAACAGACGATTGCTTTTTTAAGTTGTTTTAGACAAAATAATGAGATAAGCAGCTTTTAATAGTTTGCAGACCCAAGATCTGTTAATGGGTGTTTAATAAATATAAGGACACAGGTTATGGCCAGGCTAGAATTATTTCCACGTTGGGTAAGCCTTTGGACTTTGTTGATGCTAGCTTGCCTTTTTTTGGTAGCCAAGGTTTCCACGGCCCAAGAGCCCTCTGCGGTTACCGATGCCAAACAGGCCACGCCTGCCGATTCTAAACAGGCTACATCAACTGAGAAGACTTCAACAGAAGAATCCAAGGTCCAGCCCGGGGTAATGACATCCGCCGAAGAGTCTAAATCCGCAAAGCCCAGCGAACCTGCGAGCAAACCGCCGGAAGAACCGGGCAAAAAGGATGATTCTTATGGCCGACCGGAGGGGGCGGATAGATCGAGATGGGAAAGATCGAGCAATTCGTTTGGAAGAGGGGGCGATCACCCCAGAAACGAGGACGCAACCCAATCCACGCTCCAATCCGGCAAAGCCAGCAAATCGCCCAATCCTGAAGAGTTAAAAATCCGGCCTGATGCGCAAGGGAAAATCCGCTTCAATTTCAATGGGCAGCCTTGGCAGCCGGTGCTGGAATGGCTGGCCGAAATATCGGAGATGACTCTGGACTGGCAGGGGCAGGATCTTCCCAGCGACCGCCTGACTATCAGAACTCAGACTAGTTATACGGTTCCGGAAGCCCGCGATTTGATCAACCGATATCTTTTGATGCGGGGATATACCTTGCTGTGTCAGGACGACATACTATCGGTGGTCAATATCAAGAAACTCGATCCGAGTCTGGTGCCCCGAATTTCGCCCGAGGAACTCCAGCAGCGCGATTCGCATGAATTCGTCAAGGTTTCTTTCCCGCTCGACTGGCTGTTGGCGGAAAATGCCGTCGATGAGTTTAAGCCCATGCTCAGCCCGAACGGGAAGCTCGTGCCGCTTAAGGCTACAAATCGGCTGGAGGCCTACGACGCCGTGATCAACTTGCGTGAAATCTGGAAGCTGTTGAAAGAAGAACAATCGGACAAAGGCCAAGAAAAACTTGTGCGGGAATTCAGGTTGAAATATGCCCGAGCCAGCGAGGTCTGCGAACAATTGCAAACGCTGCTAGGAGAAGATGCAGCAAAAGCCCCCACGGAATCGTCCAGGCAAGATTTGCAACAACAGCAACCTTTTGGCATGATGGGACCGGGCATGGGACCGGGTATGGGACTGGGTATGGGACCGGGAATGCAAGGAATGGATTTTGGACAGGGAGGTTTTATGGGGCGCATGATGTCGCAATTTACGGGTGGAGGGGGAAGACAGGGCAGAAACACCTCGCAGCAGACTACCGGCCGGAGAACACCGCAAGTGACCCTGGTCGTCAATCCGCGGATGAACAGCATTCTGGCGCATGCGGCGCCCGATAAAATGGCCATCATTTCCCAGGCCATCGAGGCCCTCGACGTTCCCACCGACAATCCCCAGTCGCTGCTGACCAACCTGAACCGCATGCAAGTTTATCGTCTGACGGGCGTTGATCCCGAGCCGGTGGTAAAAACATTGCAGGAAGTGGGGAATCTCGATCCCTCCACGCGCCTGCAAGTGGACGGCAAAAACAAGGCCATCATTGCTTATGCCTCCCTGGCCGACCATGTCACCATTCGCATGGTGGTCGATAAACTCAGCGGCAGCGCGCGCCGTTTTGAAGTGATCCCACTGAGGCGTCTGGAGGCCGATAACGTGGCCGGTTCCATCGAATTTATGATGAATGGAACCATCAGCGATAGGAACGCCCAGTCGAACCAGTCGAACCAGTCGAACCGCGGCGGACCTTTCTTTGGTTTTGGCGGTCGGGGATTCCAGCAATCTTCGTCGTCCTCGAGCAGCGACCAGAAAACCGATGATTTTCGCGTGGAAGCCGATATCGAACACAACCGCTTACTGCTCTGGGCCAACGACGTGGAATTGACTGAAGTGGAGAATCTGCTGGTAAAACTGGGCGAAATTCCGCCCAAAGGCAGCGGCCGCGACACATTTCGCATTATCGACGCGTATGACGTTAAAGAAGGAAAAGAATTGCTCGAACGGATTCGCCGCGCTTGGCCCTCGGATGCTCCTCCGCTGGAGATCAATCCACCTCCGGCGTCTGAAAAATCCTCGCCCAAGCCGCCGGAAGAAAAACGCCCGCGGCCCGAACTGCCGCTAAAAAGCGCCGCCGCGGAACAATTCTTATCGAATTATATCAAGTACGTGCAATATCGGCCCGAGCCGGGCAAGCCGAATCAGCGCACCGGCGTTTCTGAAGGAGAGCAGGAAAAAACGCCGCCGCCCGTGAAGGTTACAATGGAACCCGACGGACGGATCACCATTACCTCCGACGATCCTGAAGCACTGGCGCTGTTCGAGGACTTGGCGGCCCAATTCGCGCCGCCGCGCAAAGATTACCACGTTTTCCATTTGAAATATTCCTTGGCCTACGGCGTGTCCCAGAATCTGGAGGAGTTCTTCAAGGATGAAGAGAAGAGTCAGACCCAAACACAATCGCGGCGCAATCCTTTCTTCTTCAATCCTTTTAATCAAGAGACTCCGCAGACCCAAACTCGGACGAGTCTGTCCAAACGCCGGCCGCTGAAATTCATTCCCGATGTGGACAGCAATACTATTCTTGTGGAAAATGCCGACTTAACCCAACTAAAAACAATCGAGGAATTGATCAAACTCTACGATCAACCCACGCCCACCGATACACAGTCGGTGCGCAAAACAGAAACTGTCATTCTCCAGTATTCCAAGGCCAAAATCGTGGCCGAGACCGTCAAGGAAGTGTATCGCGACCTGCTCAGCACCAACGACAAGTCGCTGGAGAACACTCAAGGCAGGGGCGGCCAACGCATGCCGGGTTTCATGTATATGCTTGGCGAAGGGGATAATTCCGGACAAAAAATGCCCAAGTTCAAGGGCCTGCTTTCCATCGGCGTCGACGAATTGTCAAACTCCTTGGTGATCTCGGCGCCGGCGTTCCTTTTCGAGCAAGTGGTGCAGATGGTCAAGGAATTGGACGATGCCGCGGCGCCCACATCCACCGTTAAAGTCGTGAAACTGGGACAAGGCGTGAGCGGCGATCGGACCAAAGAAGTGCTCTCCGCCATTTTGGGACAGACCGAGAGCGGTTCTAGCCGCCAAGGAACCCAATATCAACAAAACTACCAACAGTTTCAACGCCAAGGTCAAGGGCAACAGGGTCGAGGCAACCGGGGCTCCTCGCAACAGCAGCAGCAGCAAAATCGACAAGGGGGCGGGGGCGGCCGTCGACAAGGCGGCGGCAATTTCGGCGGCGGTGGTGGTGGACCCAGCGGCGGACCCGGTGGCGGGTAGTAAAAAAACAGAACTACTTGCCTAACAATAGCTTGTACATGCTAGCAAAGCGCCTGGAGAGCAATCTCCCGCCGCCAGATCAAGCGCAACTTCTCTTCATATCATTGTGACTTGATTGGTTCTTTTTCCCAAGGATTTTTCAAAAACCGCCGCCAGTTCGTATTGGACAAACGGCGCGGTTATGCTACCGTATAAACCCCGCTGGTAATAAGGCCCACGGGGCGGCACGGACGGTGATTGCCCTAAAGGCCAAAGGACGCAAAGGAGCGTCCCGGGAATAATGCAATGGTCGCGTTCTCCCTGGAGATCGCGACCGGCCTGCAAGGAAGGAGGCCGGCATGCATTCCGACCAGAAACAGGAGGTTCGGGTTCACATCCGCTGGATGATCAGGCGCGATATGCCGGAAGTCCTGGACATCGAAAAAGGATGCTTTGAATTCCCCTGGATAGACGACGATTTCGTCAATTGCCTCCGGCAGCGCAACTGTATCGGCATGGTGGCCGAATGCGGCGATCGCGTGGTGGGATTCATGATCTATGAACTCCACAAAACCCGCATCCACGTGCTGAACTTCGCCGTGGCCGTGGAATATCAACGCCAGGGCGTGGGCAGCCAAATGCTGGCCAAATTGATCGCCAAACTATCGGCCGGGCGGCGGAGCCGCCTGATGCTGGAAGTGCGCGAAACCAATCTTTTCGCCCAATTGTTTTTCCGTAAGAACGGGTTCCGCGCGGTCTCGGTGCTGCGCAACTTTTATGCCGACAGTCCCGAAGACGCCTACCTCATGCAATACCGCTACCATTCGGACAAAACCCCTGTATCGCAAACCATCGACCGCATTAGGCGTTTGGCCGGCTAGAGCATTTCTCATATAAGTGTAGCGTATGGGTGGCACTGGCGTCCCGCCAGTGTTGCCGAACGCCATCCGCCGAAAGCGGACGCTCACGCGGCCATACAGGCTCTTCTTCTGTTTCACTCATGCCGGGCGCCACGATCCGCCTTCGGTTTGCCTGTGGCGGACCTGGCTTACCCAACGTGCATTCAACACTGCTGGACAAGCCGGCAGTGGCAAGTTTGATGGCATGGATGGCATGAATAAACAAGTCGTTCAAGGCGGGAAGAGAGCTGGCAATTCTGGAACTAAATGGCGTGGCCTCAGAATCAACAAACACCTACTATCCAGCGCGATCGCTACTGGCGTCTTACCAGACATAGTTCCGGCAGTAGACCATTGCCTTTTACATTGGCGATGTTAATCTATAGTATGAAAAACATACCTAGTTCCGGTCTGTCTAAAATGGGGACGGGCACCCTCCTATGGTCCCAATTTCAGCCATTTTCACAGTAGTACCGGGAGCCAGTCCCCACTGAATTGCTTTCCAATGCGTGGACATATTACCGACAGCTTAACGTGAATCCGCCGGCGGTTTTTAAGCGGCCGCCAGCACTCGTTTTATTGAAGGACCTCAAGCCATGGCATCTCCCTGGCAAAAGTGGTTTAGAAAGAGGGCTGTGAACTACCTCCGGCGGCCGCGACTGGTACTGATTAGCGGCTTGGTCGAGCAGGCCGAAAGCTGGTACTGCAACGTGGATTTCTGGCGGCGCCACTTCGAGGTTCACACGCCGGCGCTCGTTGCTTATGAAGGAGAGGAGTTGCACCGCCGCATCGATGCCGGCTTGCCGGTCGATGTCAACTACTTTGTCGAGCAACTTCACCTCTATCTTCGATCTTTCGTACAAGTACCCCCGGTTCATCTTCTGGCCAATAGCATGGGCGGCAAGATTGCCGTCGAGTTTGCGGTCCGCTTCCCGGACTGGATTGCCAGCCTGGTCCTCCTCAGCCCGTCGGGGCTGAGCAGCGAGGAACGGTTGCCGATTGTCGGAGGCGTCAGTCGGAACAACATGCAGGCCATGGTGGATAGCGTTTTTTATGATTCGCGACACGCCCGGCAGGACGTCATGGAATTCTTTCACCTGAAATATGCCAACAGGCGTTGGCGGACCGGCATCCTGCGGACCATCCGCGGAACGATAGCGCACAGCATCAGGGAATTATTGCCGCAGGTCCGCCAGCCAACACTCGTCGTGATCGGCCGCGAAGATCGGATTGTAGATTCTAACGAGTCGATCGAGGCAGCGCGCAGCCTGCCACATGGTCGAGTTGTGATCCTGGAACATTGCGGACACGCACCGCAAATCGAAAAGGCCGCAGCCGTGAATCGGTTGGTCGCCGAGTTCATTCAAAGCCATGCCCAGGCAACGCCTGCGGTTGGCACGTTCCAGACATCACGGGGTGGCCCAAACAACTTGCTTGAATCCGGTCGAGATTTATCTGGCTTAAAAAGGAACCAAAAATCCCGAAGGGGTGCAAGACATTAGCCCGGCGTTAGCCCTGGGAAGATGAGTGAGAAAAAATCGTAAGCCCTGAAAGGGCGACAGAACATGGAGCTTATGAAACCCTAGTATACGGGGCTATTTTACTGGCTTTCGCGACAATTCGCGCCGGTTCGCATTCATGCACGGCCCATTGGTGCTCTGCGCCGAAGTGAACATGAAAAAGCCCTTTCCGGCAGTCGTGGCCGCGGTTCGCGAAAATATTTCAATAAGGAAATATCATGGGTGAGAAACTAACACAATTTGTTGCAGGACAGTCCAGCAAAAAACGATCCACGCTATATAAAGCATTGACGTTATTGTTCGCCGCGCCATTTTTTCTGGTTGTCATTCCGGTCTTATTGGGCTTATTTAGCCATCACATCGCAGGATACTTAATGATACCTGTGCCGCGCAACGTGGAAATTTTATTAGGCGTAATAGTCTTAATTGTCGGTCTATTTTTCATCCTCTGGTCGTTATCATCATTCTGGTTTATTGGCAAAGGCACTCCGCTTCCCTTTGCAGCGACGTCAAAGTTAATGACAAGCGGCCCGTTTAGATACACGCGCAATCCCCTTAAGCTTGGGGCATTTTGCTATTACTTTGGCCTGGGAACTATCTGCGATTGTTTATCCACCGGACTAATTATGTTTATAATACCCATTTCCTTGGGCATTGTTTATCACAAAAAGGTCGAGGAGAAGGAGTTGCTTCAAAGGTTTGGGCAAGAATACGAAGAATATCGCCGCCGCACGTCGTTTCTCATCCCCTGGTTCCCGAAAAAATAAAAACGTAAAATTTTAGCCGTTTGCCGCAGTCTTGTTCCCAGGTTCCGCCTGGGAACATATCATGCTTGAGGCTCTGCCTCAAATCGGAGCGTTCCCAGGCGGAGCCTGGGAACGAGATGCGAGGTAAAATTGAGATGTCCGGCATTTTACTGTGCCGGTTTGTCGGCGGATTTTTCCGGGCTGGTTTGTTCAGGCTTGGCCTCAGGCGCGGCTTCATTCTTTTCTTCCGGCTTCTGCTCAGCAGGCGCCTCGGGCGTGGCGATAGGACTTTCCTCGGGTATTTTATCGAGGTCCGGCTGCGGTTGGCCCGGTTGCTGCTGCCCGGGCTGCTGGCCCGGTTGTTGGCTGAATGCCGGCTTGGGATCGAACTGGGCGAATCTGTCGTACATCTGTTTGGTCGACAAACGTTGCAGGTCTTGCAGACGTTGCGCAGCCATGCGGGCGAAGGTTGTGTTGGGCCAACTAGTCGTTACTTGCTGATATTGTCTTTCCGCCAAATCCAGTCTGCCTGCGGCTTCCAAAACCCGGGCAAGCCCGAACGTGGCCTGTGCGCGGAGCGTTTCTGCTTTGGTCTGATTAAGCACGGCCTGATACACGTCCAGGGCCTTGTTTAATTCCTGATTGGCGGCGGCCTTGTTTATAAAGAGCAGATTACAACCTTGAGCCAGTTGGACGTCGGCCACGATAAGCAATGCCATGGTTGATGCTGGGGAGCGGCGATTGTCTTCCGCCACTTTGGTCAACTCGGAAGGACTGTTGTTATTCAATGCTGAGAAGAGCCCTGTCCAGGCCTTTTCCCCCTTGGCAGCCGATTGGTTGGTCCACCACATCGTAGTTATCGCTGCTAATATCACTACTATTACCCCGCCCAGGATGGCATTCTGATAGGGTTTGACAGTCGTAAATACATTGGCGAGCCAATCGGCCAGGGCATTTTGATGCAGCTTATGGCGTTCTTCGCTTTTCATGTTCTCCACCTTTGTGAAATTCAGGCTACACAGCAATGCGGATCAAGTATATCCGCTGGAATTTGCAGTAGAAAGTATAAATCTCTTCTCTAAAATACGCAAGGTCGGCAAACCGAGGAAAAATCCCGACTATTGAGAGTCAGAAGATGAACCGCCATGTTGACAGTATCCCCAATATTCTTTCATAATCCTTGGTTTATGGGCATTCTTCATCATTATACAGCCGTACTTTGTTATTCCTCTAATCCTTAATACCCAATCCCTAATTCCTATTCAATGCATCTCAATTCCGCCCAACGCGAAGCAGTCAACACGCTTTCCGGTCCGTTATTGGTGCTGGCCGGGGCGGGCACGGGAAAAACCCGGGTGGTCACGCATCGCATTACCGAGTTGATTCGCCATCAGGTGCATCCTCATCGCATTCTAGCGGTCACCTTTACGAATAAAGCCGCTGATGAAATGCAGCGCCGCGCATCAGCAATGTTGGGCAAGCAGTGGGAAAAGCCGCCGGAAATCTCCACTTTTCATTCCTATTGCGTGCGTGTTTTGCGTCGGCAAATTCGCCATTTAAAATATCCCTCACAATTTGCCATCTACGATCGCGGCGATCAGGAGGGCGTTGCCCGCGGCGCGTTGCGCGAAATCAAGTTCTCCGACGGCATGTTGCGTCCCGGCGAGCTGTTGTATTTCATCAGTCGCTGGAAAACCGCCGGTCTGCGACCTCAGCAGGCCGCCGAGGCTGCCCAAACCGATAAAGAACACCTTGCCGCCATTGCCTATCGACGATACCAAGAGGCCCTGAAGTCTGTCGGGGCCTTGGATTTCGACGACCTGCTGTTGTGCAGCGAAGAACTTTTCCGGCAGTTCCCCCAGATCCGGCAGGTCGAGGCCGATCGCTTCGATCATCTGCTGGTGGATGAATATCAAGACACCAACGACCTTCAATATCGAATCGTCAAAACCCTGGCCGGCAAACATCGGAACATCTGCGTGGTGGGCGACGACGATCAGGCGATCTACGGCTGGCGCGGCGCCAGCTCAACCCACATCCTGCACTTTAAAAACGACTGGCCAGACGCCAAAATCGTGTGTCTGGAACTGAACTATCGCTCCACCAATGAAATCGTCGCATGGGCGAATCGGCTGATTTCCTTCAATAAACTCCGCCACGATAAAATGCTGCGGGCGACTTTTAGCGGCGAGCCGCCGCGGATTCTGCAACTACAGGATGAAATAGCTGAAGCCAAGACCATAGTCGATGAGATCTCCGCTCGTCTGGGCCTCCCTAAGTGCCGACCGCGGGATTTTGCCATCCTCTGCCGCACCAACGAACAACCGCGAGTCTTTGAAAGCGCGCTCCGGCTGGCGAAAATTCCCTATGTCCTCTTGGGCGGCATGTCGTTTTACGACCGCAAGGAAGTTCGCGATCTGCTGGCATATCTTAAATTACTGGTCAATCCGAGCGACGAAATCGCGCTATTGCGCATCATCAATACTCCTGCCCGGGGCATTAGTCAAACCGTGGTTAAATGCCTGCTCGAAGAAGCCATCCGCCGCGGCAAGCCCTTATGGACTGTACTGCCCCATGCTAGCGAGCTTAGCAACCTTACCCCGGCGGCAGGGCAAGCCATACAACAATTCCGCGGACTGATCGAACGATATCAAAAACAAGCGCTCTGCCGGCCGTTGGTCGCTCTGACAAAGGACCTATTAGGGGAAATCAAGTACAAAAACGACTTGATACGGCAATATCCCGACGCCCAGGAGCAAGATTCCCGTTGGGCCAGCGTTGAGGAATTGGTGAATGCCTTGGGAACATATACCCGGTCCGGCAAACAGGCCACATTGGAGGGCTTTTTGCAAGAGGTCGCGCTGACAGGCAATGAATATGATCGTGACAAAAAGTCGCGACTTAATCGCGACGCGGTGGCCTTAATGACCCTCCATGCCGCCAAAGGCTTGGAATTTCCCGAGGTTTACCTGGTCGGCATGGAAGAAGGCCTGCTGCCGCACCATCGCTCAACCGCCGAGGGCTACTCGGCCGTCGACGAGGAGCGCCGCCTGTGTTATGTGGGTGTCACACGCGCCCGGCGCCGCCTGACAATCACCATGGCCTTGAACCGCAATAAATGGGGCAAGCTCCGTCCCACCGCGCCCAGCCGGTTCCTTTACGAACTCACCGGCCAGGCCGACAATCCCAACTACCTGGCGATCAAGCGAAAAAAACATTCATCCCCCGCTGCATCGCCCCCCAAACACCCGGAAAAGTCGCTGCCAAAAAGGCCGTTTTCATCCGCAGCACATGCTAGCATGAATCGACCGCCTTTATCCAAAAGGTCTAAACGTCGGGAATTGTAAATTTTTTATAAACCAGCATAACTCGTGCCTATCTGAGAGGCAAAATGTGGGCACAGCCCGCGGTTCGGAAAATCTTGGGCGAAGAGGAAAAATCATACTACCCAAGGTTTCAGAAATTGGTATACTACTCGGGTATGTTTTGGCGAACTTCTGAAACAGTGGGAGCGGCTTTTGGGCCGGTTACAGCGGAATAATCTGATACGGTTACCAAAGCGAAGTCTCCTTTTCGGCTAGTTTGGAGAACCTTTTTTTACCTGAACGGGAGGGAACCCATGGGAACTCGCATGCCACTGAACACCAAGGACTCGGATGCGAAAGGCATGGCCGATAAGCTCGAAATGAGCACGGCCGAGATTGGTCTTTCGGTACGCACGACTAATTGTTTGGAAGAACGAGGGATATTTACCGTCAACGACCTGTTGAATTGCACCCCCGAAGATTTGTTGAGTATCTCGAATTTTGGAGAAAAAACCCTGGAGGA
Organism: Pirellulales bacterium; assembly: GCA_963820545.1. Classification (GTDB taxonomy): domain Bacteria; phylum Planctomycetota; class Planctomycetia; order Pirellulales; family Thermoguttaceae; genus CAWGAJ01. The sequence continues at coordinate 2,516,947 of CAWGAJ010000001.1, read as the reverse complement.
AGTGTACAAGGCATTGGAGGGAATCGGCTTTTGTCGCCGGAGGAAATGCCAGGCTACGAGTACGGGAAAAATTCTGGCGTCTCAGACTGTGTAGACCCAGCGAGGGCTTTGCCGCCACGGCTTGCGGCTTAGGTCTTTTGCCCGACTGTTTTTATCTTGCCAGATATCATAAATATTCTTTGTTACGACTTCAAACGTCGGCGCATGTCCACGCCGATCGCAAGGTGGAGAAACTGCTTTGGCGCGCATGTTTCGTTGGTATCAGAAAAAACGCGGCAACCGGCGCACCGGTTCGCAGACCCTGGGCAGCGTCGGCGAGGCAATTTTATTCGCGGTTTTATTGCTTATCGGCAGTGTGGTCCTTACGTCGCTGCTCTTCACCTTTGTCATTCCCGAGTGGCGCGTCAATAACGAGTTTGTCGAACATACCTGCAAAGTCGTCGGTAAGCGCCTGGCCGAAACCGAGGGCGAAGACGGGCCGCTCTATCGCCCCGAATTTCAAATCGAATACGTCGTGGGCGGCGTGCAATACAGCACCTGGACCTATACCATCAACAATCCCTATTCCTCGGGACGCGAAAGCAAGCAGGCCGTTTTGACGCGTTTCAGCACCGGCAAAACCGTTACCTGCTGGTACGATCCCCTCGATCCCCAACGAGTCGTCTTGGAATGCGGCTATAGCTGGTGGATTTATCTCGCCATATTTATTCCCGTGGTCTTCATTTTGATCGGCGCCGGCGGTTTACTTTATACTCTGCTCAACTGGGGTAAATCGGCCGAACGCCGTGCCGCCGCGACACAACGCGGGCAGGAAGGGGAACTGCCAGACGGCCCGATTGGCGCTGTGGAAGAGGAATATCCTCATGTGCCTCAGCGCGTCGACATCACCAGCAGTCCCGGGACGAAATTGCTTTACCGCTTGCCGATCGAAACCTCGCCCGGCTGGGCGCTGCTGGGAACGCTTTTAGTCTGCCTGATTTGGAACGGTATTGTGGCCTTTCCGGTATATTATGCCGTGCGCGGGCACGTTGCCGGCAAACCGGAATGGATCTTGACGATATTTATCGTTCCCTTCGTGCTGATCGGAGTTTTTCTGTTCCTCTTTTTTTTCCGGCAACTGCTGTTGACCGCCGGCATCGGTCCCACCTTACTGGAAATTACCGACCATCCCTTGTATCCCGCAGGGGAGTATAAAGTTTTTCTTTCCCAGTCGGGCCGTTTGGCAATAAAAAGTTTATCTTTGTCGCTGGTCTGTCATGAGGAAGCCACGTATCAACAAGGCACCAATACCCGCACCGAAACGCGTCAGGTCTATTGCCGGGAACTATTGCGGCGGGAAAATTTCCAGGTCCCGCCGGGCATTCCTTTTGAGACGGATTGCACGTTCACCGTGCCGGTCGGAGTGATGCATTCTTTCCGGTCGGCCCATAATAAGATCGATTGGAAGCTGGTAGTGGAAGGCGACGTGGCCGGCTGGCCTAACTTTAAACGCTCGTTTTCCGTGGTAATTTACCCTGCCCGCGGGAGGTCCGCCGCATGAGAAACGAGCCTGCGCTCGCCATTCGCCTGGAGGGCGAGAATCGCCGTTATTTGCCGGGCGAAAGCCTCGCGGGAGAGTATCTCTTCGAGGCCCTCTCGGCCATCCAGATCAAGGCCGTGGAAGTCTCGGTTCTTTGGTACAGCGAGGGCAAGGGAGAAGAAGACATGGACGTGCACGCCTTTTGGCGCTGGGACGCCGAGCACGGCGACATAATCGATCCGCAACGTCCCATGCGCTTTGAAACCATCCTGCCCAATAGTCCGCTTTCCTACGACGGCCAGATCGTAAAGCTCCGCTGGTGCGTGCGCGTGCGGGCTTTTTTGCACCGCGGTAGAGAGGTATTCGGGCAGCAAGAATTCACCCTGGGCGACGTTCCCCCGCTTGCCGCCGCCGCGGAAAATTAACCCCATGCACGCCCCAACAACTTGCAGCGAAAATCCCTTTTCTACCCGCCGCGTCCGGCCGGGAGCAATGCCGTATTGTTTTCCCCTGGCCGAGTCGGCTCGTGATCTTGTCGAGCGCCTGCGAAGCAATCGGTGGTGGGGCGCGATTATCGGCGCGCACGGCTCGGGAAAATCAACGCTTCTCTCCCAGCTTCTTCCCGCCTTGGAACAAGCCGGACGCCGGCCTGTACTGATCGAACTGCACGATGGCCAACGCCGCCTGCCGCGCGATTGGCGCGGAAAAGTCGAAAGGCCCTCGCCGACCGCGGCGGCGACCGTTGTCGTCGACGGTTATGAGCAACTCAGCACCTGGCATCGTTTTTGGCTGAAGCGATATTGCCGCCGCCGGCGCCTGGGATTGCTGGTCACCTCGCACCTGCCCGTGGGACTGCCGGAAATTTATCGTACCACGGCATCGCTTCAAATGGCGCAAAAAATTGTGGAGCAATTGCTGCAAAACCAAAAAATCACGATCCCTGCGGAGATCATCGCCGAACGGTTCACCCGTCACGGCGGCAACATCCGCGAATTGTTGTTCGATCTGTATGATCTCGTCGAACAATCCGGGAGTAAGCAGAAAGATGAGGGATGAAGGATAAATAAAGCGGACAGCAGCCAGGGGACGGCACTAACCAATAACCATTAATCCCGACTCCCAATCCACTAAAACTGAATACTGATAACCGAAAACTGACAACTTCACGAAACCGCTTATGGAGTAAATTTTTATGAAACGATTTACTGTTATTAGTGTAGTGTTGATCATCTGCCTGACGTTTGCATTTGTGATCTGGAAAGCAAATAAATCAAAGGAATATGAGCAATTAAAAGCCAACATTGCCAAGCTGGAATCTAAAGTTAAAGATTGGCCCAATTTGGCACGCTATCGCGAGGCTGACGCAGAGATCGTCCCGCCAACGGAAAATGAAAATCGCGTGGTCTTCATGGGCGATTCGATTACCGACATGTGGGATGACCCCGAATACGGCGGCTTCTTTCCCGACAAACCTTACATCAATCGCGGCATCAGCGGGCAGACCACGCCCCAGATGCTAGTGCGCTTCCGTCCCGACGTGATTGCCCTAAAGCCCAAAGTTGTGGTGATCCTCGCCGGCACCAACGACATCGCCGGCAATACAGGCCAGACCACACTGGAAACCATCGAAGGTAATCTTATGTCCATGACCGAACTGGCCCGGGCCAACGGCATTCGCGTGGTGCTGGCTTCGCTGCTGCCGGTAACCGACAACAAGAAAAACAAGGAAGGCAAGCCCATTGTTCGAACCGAGCAAAGGCCGCCCGAGCAAATCAAAACCCTCAACGAGTGGATAAAAAAATACACCACTGAAAACGATTGCGTTTATCTCGACTACTTTTCCGCCCTGGTCGATGAGCAAGGCTTCTTAAAAGAAGAATTAACCAACGACGGCCTGCACGCAAACGCCGCGGGCTACGCCATTATGGGCCCATTGGCCGAAGAGGCCATCTTTGCGGCGTTGGAGAAAAACAAATAGACTTGTGCCTCGTTCCCAGGCTCTGCCTGGGAACGCTGATTGTTCAAGAATGGGAATTTTTGGAGGGTGGTTTTGGAATTTTCGGTCTACTATAGAGAATTCTTGTTTTTCGGCCGAAATTGGGCGGTGTAACGGCTTGGAAAATAAGGAGTTGCGGCGACAGTTTTGCCCACTCTTAAGTAGTAGGAAAAAATGTTTTGGGTTTTATGAGAAGCGATGCGCACAAGTGGCTTGCGGAATCGGCAGTTGGAATTTTCGAACGCAAAATTTTTCAAAGGGAATTATTGGGGAAAAATGAATTAAGTCGTAAGTTATTGATTTAAAGTTTTCAGTAAAAAGTAAATGGTTGGTAGATAAAGAGATGCAAAGAGTGCTGAGGGTAAACTCACTACAAAGAAGTGCGCGCTAGTAAGTTTATCATCATTTGTTTTTTGTGGTTTTTGGGCGATTTTTGTTCGAAATGTGATTTCTTGAAAATGGGTATTTGTTGGACGGGAGATACCCAGAGGTCGGAGGTCAGAGGTCAGGGGACAGGGGGCAACAAAACCTCTTGTGCCTTCGGCACCTCGATAGCAAAAGCTATCGAGGCCACCCGCGAAAGCAAAGATTCAATATCCTGCATAATATTATGCTATTGTGTCATGTTCCCTTATATATAATTTTTCACCACAGACGCAACTGCTTAATATCAATGTAGTTACGTAATCGTTTAGCTCATTTATTATCATATTCCGAAAATATTGCGAAAAATACATTGACAATTTATATTTTCGCATTATAAATGGTGTATGAATAAAATTAACGAAAAAGCTGTATCTATCATCGACGAAGCTGAGAAGCAACTAAGGCCCCTAATTGCTGCATCTGCTTCAAAAGGCGAATACGAACTAACCCGACGTTTATCATTGGCTGCAGAGAAACTCAAAACAATTTGCAGCGAAATGGCTGGAATTAATATAACATCATTTAGTGCGAATTCAAATCATCTTATTATAAAGTATCGCGAAAAACAAAAGAGAGGCCAATTGCATACAACATCAAATAGAGAGTCAAAAAAAGACTACCCAAAGTTCTTACGACGAAACAATTCTCTTTTCAAAATTGGATGGTCAAAGAAAAAAAAGCAAGAATACGAGCACAAAGTCCCGCGTGAAGCCTATGACCAGACTGTTGAATTACTGAATGAAATTGCTGGGGCGGATAATAAAATAATAACAGTGGAACAATTTCTTGAGTATTTGAATAGCAGAACACAGATAGAAATTCCTGTATACCAAGTTTATGTCACTATAGCTTTATTGCGTCAGCATGGTCTCGTAGAAAAATGTGGTCGCGAGGGTTACAGAGTAATTGATCATAATAATTTGATTGAACTATCGCGACAAATATGGGATAAAATCGAGGCAGTGAAATGAAATCGACTACAAAACAACCCACAAATATTGAAATCGTGGTTCTTGCTCTAGAAAGATGCGGTGGATCTTCAAAGAAAATATTTAGTGAAGACATAGCAGCTGAGGCACACAGACTTGCACCGGACAATTTTTCATGGCAGCTACCTAAGTATCGAGAATATGGTTGGCCCGATAAGTATAAAGTTAAAAATGCGCTTGAGGATGCAAAAAAGGAGGAAAATGGAGGAATGGTTGAAGGGTGCAATGCAAATGATACTTCCAAGGATGGATGGGTCTTAACTGCAAGCGGTGTAAAATGGCTTGCAGATAATCGCAAAGCATTAACTAAACGTTTAAAAATAACTATTAAAAAGCTACCTGAAATACCAAAAAAAGAAAGGCAACGTTTCCTTCGACAGGTAAAGAATGATCCTTTATTTATAGCTTACAAAAAATCAGAATTAGATGAAGCCACTAGCTACCAATTCACAGATATGTTGAATTGCAGCCCAGACGCACCAAGAGAGATTATCGAATCAAAGTTCAATAGGCTTCAAAGATTAGCACAGATTACAGAAGATAAAGAAGTTATAGATTTTTTTAAAGCTTGTGAACAGAAATATTCAGCATTAATAACAAATGAGAAAAATTGATCGTAATTAAAGGAATAATATTTGTATGAGCAAGATTAAACTAGGGGAGCCTATCGAGGTTCGGCCTGACAAGCGCATGCACGATCATGTAATGGATGCAGCAATGGGTGATGTGATCGATGCTCTTGTAGAGTTGATTACCAATTCCGACGACTCATACGGCCGACTATATCGTGATCATAAGCGTGCTAAAGATGGTGGTAAAATTTTAATCGAGCGCTGCGAACAGCGAAAGGGACAATTATCATATCTTGTAATTAGAGACCATGCAGAAGGCATGACTATTGAGAGGATGGTTGAGATATTACGATCTCCTGGAGCATATACAAGCACTTCAGGTGATAGAGGATATATGGGCCGTGGCGCAAAAGACTGCTCAAGATTTGGTAAGATGACATTTGAGTCTATTAAGGATAATAAATACCACAAATGTGTTTTGACTAAACGTGCAGTTAATGTGATACCAATGGAATCACATGCAGCCGATGAAATGATACGAAAACAAGTTAGTATCTTACATGGCAATGGCACAGTAGTGACTCTTGAAGTCGACGAAGAATTCAAAATTCCACAACTAAAAACGCTTTCTGAGGAACTTTCAAGTCATTTCGCATTGCAAGATATATTAGATGAGAAATCATCTTCTGAGGTATTGATTCGTAATGGATTGAAACCAGACGAAAAGCCCGAAAGATTGATAAGCCGACATCCTGAATCTGAAACAATCCTAAAAAATCATGAATATTATGTTCCAGAATATCCCGGAATAAAGGCATCCTTAAGTATCTATAAAGTTTCTGAACCATTTGAGGATGATAAGCCTCCTCGCACACGTAGATATGGTTTTTTGATTGTCAGCAAGCGTACGATTCACGAACGTTCAATACTTGATCAAAGCATTGATAGAGATCCGAATAGCCGCAAATACTTTGGGCGCATTGAATGTGAAAATATAGATATTTTACTTAACCAATATGAAAAAAGACGCAAACTAGGAGAATCACATCCTCCTGAAAATCCAAGGTTAATTGTGGACCCTGAGCGACGCCATGGATTGGAAAAAGATCACCCTTTTACTTCAGCTTTATTCAAGGAACCAATTGCGACAATGCGGGGTCTACTTGATAAAGATCGAAAAGAGGCACAATCAAACCGGAAGGAGATTGCTAATCGAGAAACAACTGATCGTCTTGATCGACTTGCTAAAGCTGCCTCCCGATTCTTGCAGCAGCAAATCGATGATCTAGAGGAATTAAGTATTGATGAGGATGTTGATGATGAGTCATTTGTGAAAACAGGAGTATTAATTTACCCTACATATCTTAATGTGTTTTTAGGCAAAGAATGCACCCTGACTGTCTATGTCAATAAGGCATTAATAGACTCAGTAAATGATCCAGTAGTTGTATCTACAGATAGCAATGCCTTAGAGGTACTTGGATCGCCATTTATATTGCGTACGCACAAATCGAAAGAAGATAAACTTATTGGAACATTCAAAGTTCGAGGCAAGACTTTGTCAAATGCAGTATGTATTAGCGCAAAGTGCAATGGCCTGCCATCGGCTGAGGCGATTGCACAGGTTGTTGAAGAGAAGTTTAAGGATCATATTTTTGAACAGCCATTAGAATTCGAACGTGATGAATATCATATACGTTATGATTCAGAGAAAGGAATAAAGTTATTTGCAAAAGTTCCAGATCTGATACAAAATACCACCGAAGTTATAGTATTATCTAAAGACAACACAACTGTAGGAATTCGGGGGAAATGCATATTAATTCCTGTACATGGAACTAATTATGCTGAGGGTGATGTCAGGATACACGGAAAGAGGTTGAAAGCTAAGACAAAGATTAGCGCAAGCGTGAATGGAAATAATGCACTAACCGAAGTCAAGGTTATTGATAACAAGGAGAATCGTGGCCCTCGCATTCGGTTCGAACTTCGTGACGAAGACTATGGTAATTTCCGCGCTCAGTGGGCTGTTCATGAAGGCCGACCAAACGTGCTTCTAATTGCTGGGCGTCACAAATCATTGATACGTTACTTGGGTCGCATAAAAAATGATGGAACATTTCCAGGCCAAGACAACCCAATTTACAGAGTGTTATTAGCTGAAATCGTCGCGGAGGCAGTTTGTCGAAAGTCTTTGCAACTTGAAACAAAGGAACGTCCTTGGGATTTCAAGTGGGCAGACTTAAAAGATGATGAAAAGATATCAGATGACGTAATAGCAAGGTTACAGCAGCGATTACGCGAATTTCTACCGATTGCACATCGTCTAATGGTTCAGGAGCGAGATGCAAATCAAAAGGTAATCATTGAATCAAATTGAAACGTATGTGCCAATGTTGGCTTGTCCAGCAGTGCATTCCAGTCGATGTCCAGTAGTTCCCCAATCCTTATCAGCGTCTTTGCGAGAAGTCAATTCAATGAACATAAGTATAAATATTTTGCGCAGTACCAATACCACCCGGGAGGTTTTTTAGAAAAATTTTAGGCGGAGGGCGGGAGACTGGAGGCCGGAGGTAGTGGAGAGCGGAGAGAACAGCCCTCACCCCGGCCCTCTCCCCGACCACTGCGTGGTGCCCGCGAGGGGAGTAACTTGTTCCCACGCCGGAGCGTGGGAACAAGTTAAAAAAACAGCACTGGCGGAACGCCAGTGGCACACGAGCGGGAATGGGTGAACGTTCCGGCGGTCGTTGACCGCCGGCTATTATTTTCTATACTCTATCCCCTATTCCTGATCCCCCGTCCGCTGTCCCCCCACTGGTTACGCACTCTCTGCCCGGGGCTTTTGGTCGACGTTTTGGGGCTTATTCTCATTGGCGGCATGTTGATCTTCCTCCTCATTATCTTCCTCTGAAGAATCTTCTTCGGCATCTTCTTGATTGTCATTGTACTGGTCGAATTCTTCTTCTTCCTCATCGTTGTCGTATTCCGCATCGTCTTTATCGAGGTGCGGATCGTCATCAAACCATTTTTCTTGTTCATCTTCCGATGTGTTTTCATCTTTAGGCGTGGCAAGGAGAATCTTGTTCGAACGGCGCGGTTTGGGCGGCTCGGTGGGCGTTGAGGCCGGAGAGGGCTGGCCGCACATGGCTTCCCATTGGGGCATGGTGAGCAGCACTTCGCGGGCTTGCGAGCCGTTGTAGGGTCCGACAATGCCGTCCTCGGCCATGAAGTCGATGAGCCGGGCTGCCCGGCCGTAGCCGATGCCCAATGCCCGTTGCAACAATGAGACGCTGCCTCGGCCTTCGCGAATGACGATGTCCACGGCCGCTTCGAAGAGCTCATCGCGATGGTTGAACGGTTTTCCCTCGCCTTGGGGCTGCGAGATTTTCAGTTGCACCAATTCCTTGACGAATTGCGGCTCGGACGTGGCCACGGAGGCTATCACCCGGTTGATTTCGTCATCGTTAAGATATGTGCCCTGGCCGCGGATGAGCGTGCCCGTGCCCGGCCAGAGGAAGAGCATGTCGCCGTTGCCCAGCAGTTTGTCGGCGCCCATTTCGTCGAGCACCACGCGGCTGTCGGTACGGCTGGCCACCTGAAAGGAAATGCGGGCCGGCAGGTTCGATTTGATCAGGCCGGTAATCACGTCGACGGTGGGTTTTTGCGTGGCCAAGACGAGATGAATGCCCACGGCCCGGCTTTTTTGCGCCAGGCGGATCACGTGGCCTTCGACTTCCTTGGCGGCGGTCATCATCAGGTCGGCCAATTCGTCGGTGACAATCACGATGTAGGGCATGTGGGTGGGAATATGGCGGCGTTCCTCGTCGTCTTCGGGCTGGATGCGTTCCATGAGTTCTTCTTCGCCCAATTGGTTGTAAACGCTGATGTGGCGCACGCCCGCCCGGGCGAGCAGATGATATCGTTCTTCCATTTTATCGACTGCCCAGGCCAGAATGGCCTCGGCCTTGCGCATGTCGGTCACCACGGGATGCATCAAATGCGGCAGCGATTTGTAAGGACTGAGTTCGACCATTTTGGGATCGATCAGCAACATGCGGACCTCGTCGGGGCGGCGGGTCATGAGCATGGAGACGATAATCGAGTTCAGGCAGACGCTTTTGCCCGTGCCTGTGCGCCCGGCGATAAGCAGGTGGGGCAGCGAGCTGAGATCGACCACCAGGGGATTGCCCGCCACGTCCTTGCCCAGATACAAGGGGATGCGCATCTTCCGCACTCTGCCGTTGGATTCCTCGATGACTTCGCGGAGTCGCACAATCTGCCGTTCGTTATTGGGCACCTCGATGCCCACGGTATTCTTGCCGGGAATGGGGGCCACGATTCTTACGCTGGGCACGCGGAGGGCGATGGCCAGATCGTCGGCCAGGCCGGTGATCCTGCTCAGGCGCAGGCCGGCTTCGAGTTCCACCTCGTACTGGGCGATGACCGGCCCGGTCTGGATCTCCACCACGTGCACATTGTAACCGAAATCGAGAAAGGTTTTTTCCAGAACTTTTGCCCGGCGGCGGACCTCTTTTTCTTGTTCCTCGAAACAATAAGTTTCTCCAGGGAGCAAGAGGTCCAGCGAGGGCAATTCGTAGTCGGCCGCTTTCTGGGCGACTTTTTCCTCTTCCATCTGCTCGATGAGTCTTTGCCGATAGGCTGCTTTGTCTTTTGCCCCGGGCTTGGCCACAGGCAAGTCGGCCACAGGCGCCGCGAGCGATTTTTCGTCCTCGTCGGATGGAGCAGAGGCTTCTATCTCTTCTTTTTCATCTTCATCGTGTTCATCGTCGCTGGCGCGGCCGCTGATGCGGACGGCCACGCGGTTGTCGGCTGCTTCAGGCTCATAGCCGTCTAGATCGGAGCGTGCGCGGCCCAGTTTTTGCGCGTACGCCGCGCCTACCTGCAACACGCCGCGGCCGAAACCTTTGGTCGGTATGTTGATCAGCCAAACAATAATGCGGATCAAGACGTAATCGGTCGAGAGCAGCAATCCGCCCGCCAAGAGGCTGATGGCAACTATATATGATCCTACCAGGGCGAAGTGCATTTCCAATATTCTTCTGCCCGTGACCCCTAAATATCCGCCGGGACCGATCACCGGGCCGGGCGAAAATTGCCCGAGAGCCATGGAGGCCAGGGTAGTCAGGCCGGAGAGCGATAAAAGCCAACCGCAGGCGCGGAGCCAGGGTTGATTGATCTGCCGGTGGGTAAGCAAAACGGTATCGAGCACTGCCAGCGAAAAGATCAAATAATAGGCGCCAATGCCCAGCAGTTGAAAAAGCCACCCGGAGACAATGGCCCCCGAACGGCCGCAGATATTGTGGATTTGCGGATTATTGGGATACACCAGGCCGCTGGGCGGATCGGCCGGATCGTAGCTAAACAATGCCGCCGTGAGAAAGATCACCAGCGCCAATAGCGCCAGTGCCATGAGGTCCAATTTCAAGTTGCGGTTTTCAAACATAAGTTAATCCGGCTTCTTCGACCTAAGTATCGTCCATTTAATTACTTGGAAAGCAGTATCCGCCCGCCGCGCCTTGCTGTTTGCCCAGCAAAAAAGCCATGCAAAACCGCTTGTTGACGCATAACCGCCACAACTGGATTTCGCCGTGTTACCCCGTGTGCTGCTAGAAGAAATATAAGCGGCGGATTATGACGCCCGCACTCGTCAGAGTGATGATTTTTTCACCAATCGGCTGCCATGGGCAAGGATTTGCCGCTGTATGGCCCCCCTCCATATCAGGGTTTGCCGCCGGGAGCGATAACGAATTCGACGATTTTTTTGCCCAAACCGTTTGAAAGGAAAATGCTAATGAAGGAAAATAAAATAGAGGATCATCTTAGTAGAGGTTCATACGTCTTGTTCCCTGATCCGCGAATCCCCAATGGCAAACTTATTGCCCTACAAAGCATGATTTCCGCCGTAGAATTCCTGGCCGAACTGGAAAAGAAGGAGTTTTTGCCCGAGGAACTTCTTGCCGGCATTCGCCATCTAGTCCTGCATGGGCAACAGCAGATGACCGGCGCCGAAATAGCCAAACTGCTGATCGATGAAGGCTACCTCACAACCGCCTTAGCCGATCATCTGCTGAAGGAGTTGGAAAAGCACTCCATTGCCGGTATGCCTGAATCCATAAAGGAAAAAGCAGAGGAAGAAGAAATAGGTTTAGCTCAGATGAAAGAGGAGCCGCAAGCGAGGGTGATCAGGGGCAGTCTTCGGACTCACAAACTCGACGAAGATAAGAAAGAGCAAGGTCCCAAAGCGCCGCCTCAGGAGGGTTCCAAGTCACAACAGCCTTCTAAACCGGCGATCTCTAAAAAAACGCTGTTAGATAATCCGTCATCATCACCCTGGGCCGCTTCGGTTTACGAAAGAGAAACAGATTCATATAAAGGTCTGGTTTCCTATCGTTTGGCCAGGCTGTCCGAATCCGATGAAAAAAACCCGCCTCCCCCTTTACCCGAGAGCAGCAATAGGATGCCGACGATATTGATCATTGTCTTTGCGGGGCTTGCCTTGCTGCTGGTCTGCTTGATTGTTTTTTTTCTTCTCCGCTAAATCACGGTTGATTGATTTCAACTAAGAGGAACCGCGGAAGTCTCGATGAGCGGGGCTGTCGTCCCGAGCGCAGCGAAGGATCTCCTTGGCCCCGGATTCTCAGAATGACCTGGCATAGTTTCTTGTAAGGTTCCAGTTAGAATTCCGTTAATCGCCGCGATTATCAGGGCGAATCGTGCTGCCGGAAAATTCAGCATGAACCGCCCAGCTTGTCTAATGCGTATAATTATCAGGCCGAAAAACAGGGCTGTCAGCCCCAGAGACAATCAGGCGCTTGACAAGCGTCCCCCAGCGCAGTTTGATACATTAGTGGGGATATTACAGGTATATCACTAACCGCTAATCGTCGTATTGTTACAAACATCAAAAATCGCCACGGAGTGCAAAATCATGTTGGCTTCCAAATCACATTTTCTGGTAGTGGTGTGTGCTCTGGCAGCAGTGCTATCAACGCCGGCAACGAGCCCGGCAGGGCCGATCTTGGATTGGCTGTGCGGCAACTCGCCCAATATGACCGCCCAAACCACGTATGTGCCGCCTTACTATGCCCCGGCGTATGAGACGCCGACGTATGCCGAGCCAGGCTGCAATACCTGTACAACGCCTACTTATGTTGCGCCAACATACGCGGCGCCCGCGGGAGGCTGTTCGAGCTGCACGCCGCAAGTCGTGCAGTACACGCCTTATGCGAGCTACCGCCCAATATCCGTAGCGCGGTCGGTAACCACTTATTATTATCCCGGAATGGGCTGCAATACATGCGCCACGCCAGTAACGGCCTACTATCCCAGTTCGGCATGTAGTGCATGCGCCAGGCCAGTAACGGCGTATTATGCTCCCGTGGCGTGGACGCAACAGGTTCGCTTGATCCCATATACAACCTATCGCATGGCTTACATGCCGGCGACTTATGTGGGCTACGCGCCTGCTTGTGCGAGTTGCGTCTCCCCTTGTTCCTCTTGTACCTCGCCTTGCACATATAGCGGTTGCGCGGCCACAGTGACTTACGGAGAATCGGCTTGTGCGTCGTGCCAGCCGGCGATTAGCAGTACTTATGTGGCGCCCTCTGTCCAGACACAGACCTCGGCGGCGCAAACAATAACACAGACGCCCTCGACGGAGGTCACGCCGCAGCCGAAAACATTCCAAGAACAGAAACCAGCCATTGAGGATACAAAGCCTGCGCTTCCGGAGAACAAAAATAATACCGAACCCGAGTTAAAACCGATCCCGCGTCCGGAGACACAGTTGAATTCCCTGCCTGAACCGCGGCTGATCGATCCCGAGAATCGCACCACCTTGTTGCCGGTTCGTCAGGCTCTGCATCTGACAGCTCGACCGGTATCGCCGGTTGAGCCGGCTGCGGCGCCCAAGACCGGCGGTTGGCGCGAAGCGCGGGAATAAAAACTTTTTAAGAGTTGTCTTATAAATCCAAATGTCATCCTGAGCATAGCGAAGGATCTCTCCGTATTGCTTATTGCCTTATTGCAAAGGGGGACAGTCCCATCCGCCGAGGCGGATGGAAACAGTCCCCGTGAAAATTGGCGGTTTCCACGGCCCGTCTCCGGCGAATTGAGACGGACCGTGTGATTTCTGGGGATTTTTTAGGTGCTACTACCTCAGCCGGCTTACCCCGACCGCTCGCCTTTTAGGTGTTAAGCACGACTAGGCGAAACGAAGAAAATTCGTTAAATTCTTGATTGTTGTCGATTCTAGGGAATATGATTTTCTGACAACTGTGGACGAAGTAGTCAGATACCAAGATGCCAGCCAATCTCACACCCCAGTATAAAAAAGTCGAGGAGGAATACCGGCGCGCGACCACGCTGGAAGAGGAACTGCATTGTCTGCAACGGATGCTCCAGGAGATTCCCAAACATAAGGGAACCGATCATCTCCAGGCCGAGTTGAAGGCCAAAATCAGCAAGGCCAAAAAGGAACTGGCCGCGGAGAAAAGCAGCGGAAAAAGAACGCACGGGCTAAGGATTCCTCCTCAAGGAGCAGGCACGGCGATTATTCTGGGCGGTCCAAACGCGGGCAAAAGTCAACTCGTGGGGCGGCTCACCAACGCCACGCCCGAGGTGGCGCCGTATCCGTTTACCACCACCGTGCCCGCCCCGGCAATGATGCATTGGGAAGACGTGACCGTGCAATTGGTCGATACGCCGCCGATTACAGTGGATTTCATGGATCCCGTGCTCTATGGTCTGATCCGCGGCGCTGATTTAGCGCTGCTTTTAGTCGACTTGGAAAACGACGCCGGCATCGAACAGTGCCAAGATGTTTTAGCGCGTCTTGCACACACCAAAACCCGACTGGCTGCCAGGTCATATCTCGACGAGGAAGACGTGGGGCTATCGTACACACAGGCGTTTCTGGCGCCCAACAAGATCGACGCGCCTGATGCAGCCGAACGGCTAATACTGCTCCACGAACTGCTGCCCTTGGACTTTCCCGAATACGTGATCTCGGCGGAACATGGAAGAGGTTTGGAGGCCCTCAGGGAAGCGATTTACAAGGCAATGGACGTGGTGCGGGTGTACTCCAAATTGCCTTCGGCCAGGGAGCCCGACCGTGACCGGCCCTTCACGCTCCGCCGCGGCAGTTGCCTGCTGGAGTTGGCCGGCATGGTGCACAAGGATTTTATTGAGAAATTGAAATTCGCCCGGGTTTGGGGCACGGCCGTCCACGACGGCACGCAGGTCAAAGGCGATTATATTTTACACGACAAGGACGTGGTCGAGTTGCACATTTAAACATGACCAATGCCGAAATAGCCGCCGTATTCGAGCAGATTGCCGATCTGCTGGAGTTTCAGGACGCGAATCCGTTTCGGGTTCGGGCGTATCGGAACGCCGCGCGCACCATACACGATCTGCCGCAGTCGGCGGCCGAGATCGTTGGCGATCCCAATCGATCGCTGACCGAGATTGAGGGGATCGGCAAGGACCTGGCCGAGAAAATTGCTACTTTGGTGCAAACCGGCGCGCTGCCCATGCTCGAGGAACTTTTGGCCGAGGTACCGGAGAGCGTGCTCAGCATTATGCGCGTGCCGGGTCTGGGGCCAAAACGGGCGGCAATGCTTTTTCACGAACTGAAAGTCAGCGACATCGACCAACTCCGCGAGGCCTGCCAGCAACATCGCGTGCAGGAACTAAAGGGCTTTGGCGCGAAAATCGAGGCGGCCATTTTACAAGGACTCGATATTGCCGACGAAGCCGGTCGCCGCATTCTCTGGGCCGAGGCCGATCAGCACGTCCAGTCGATCCTCAGCCAAATGAAGAGTTGCCGTGCAATCGAGAAAATCGCCGTCGCCGGCAGTTACCGCCGCGGCAAAGACACCGTGGGCGATTTGGATTTTCTGGTAGTGGCCAAAAACGCCGAAGCAGTAATGGACCATCTGATCCACTACGGCGGGCTGGCCCAAGTGCTTGCCCGGGGCGAGACGAAAATGTCGATCCGGCTCACCTCCGGCGTACAAGTCGATCTGCGCGTGGTGCCGGCCAAATCATTCGGCGCGGCATGGCAATACTTCACCGGTTCCAAGGATCACAACGTGATGCTCCGCGGCCGGGCAAAAGACCGCGGGCTGAAAATCAACGAATACGGGGTCTTTCGCGGGGAGAAGATGATCGCCGGCAAGACGGAGAAAGAGGTTTACGCCACACTCGACCTGCCTTGCTTTCCCCCGGAACTGCGCGAGGCCCGACGCGAATTCGACTGGGCCGACCAAGGAAAGCTCCCCAAGCTAATTGAACTGGAAGATATCTGCGGCGATTTGCATACGCACAGCACCTGGACCGACGGACAGGCGTCGATCGAAGAAATGGCCCAGGCCGCCAAAAAACGCGGATTGAAATACATCGCCGTTACCGACCATTCGCAGCGCGTGGCCATGGTCAATGGTCTTACGGCCGACCGGGTGCGCAAACAATGGGCCGAAATCGACGAGCTTAACCAGCGGCTTAAAGGCATCACGGTGCTTAAAGGGATTGAGGTGGATATACTCGAGCGCGGCGGACTCGATCTGCCCGATAACGTGCTTGCCAAGGCCGATTGGGTCGTGGCCAGCATCCATTATGGGCAAAATCAGCCCGGAGAACAGATTACGCGCCGGGCCATCGAGGCCTTGGAAAATCCTTATGTATGCGCGCTGGCCCATCCCACGGGCCGCATGCTTTTGCAGCGCAAACCGTACGAAATCGATCTGGAAGTTGTCATGAAAGCCGCGCGCGATAACGGCAAAATGCTGGAATTAAACGCCCATCCGGTGCGGCTCGATCTGGACGACGTGGCCTGCGCAGCGGCAAAAAATCTGGGCGTGCCGATTGTCATCTCGACCGACGCCCATCGCCTTGAGGGTCTAGACGCCATGCGCTACGGAGTACAGCAAGCACGGCGCGGCGGACTGACGAAAAACGACGTGGCCAACACCCGCGCCTGGGCCCAGTTGAAAAGAATGCTGGGGAGATAATCTGACGGCGGAGATAACATTGACTTTTTTGCGAGATCTGTATTATTTTCTAATCTCTAATCCACATTTCTCATCAACGTGTAGGGCGGGTCAAGCAAACTGTTTTCTTGGTGGGACTTCGGTCGTGGATTGAATGCTCGCCATCGTACAGGCTGTAAATTACATATTTATCAGTTTGCGCCGACCCACCAACAACTTGTGCGACCTTGTCCCACCCTACGGTGAGAAATGCGGACTAATCGCTGGCCATTATTGCCCTGCTTAGCCGGCGAACCTTCTTAAGCGAAGAGTGTCGGCAGTAAGAGGTGCGGAGGTTTTGGCGGCTTGTTTTTTTTGACAGGCATGATAGACTTGTTAATTAAACTTGTCATATATGAGCCAATCCCAAAAGTTCCCTCTCCCTCCTGGAGAGGGCGGGGTGGGGGCTGAAAATATATGATTTGTTGATAAATAAAGACTTAGGAGAGGTGGCTGAGTGGTCGAAAGCGTCGGTTTGCTAAACCGATGACCGGGAAACTGGTCCGCAGGTTCGAATCCTGTCCTCTCCGTTTGTGACTTTGCAGGCTTTGGCAAGTCATCAGAGGTACTCACATAAGCCCTTGTATTGCAGGGGCTTATATTGTTTCTTGCGGAAGTCTGCAATTCCTTGCCGCCGGTTGCTGCACCGGAATCTGCACCTAAATGCACCGGATTTTGCGCCGCGCTGGCTCGCCCGATTGAAGTCAGAATCGACCACCTGCAAATAATGCCGCGCCGCGATTGGGGCACTATTGCCGATCCAAGCCGTCAAGACGTGCAACGGGTAATCTTTGGTCAATTCTGTTTCCCGACTCACCCGCATGTTCTGAAACAGTCGGGGCCATGTCGGCACGCCCGCTCGGCCTGTGATCCGTCCGGCGCGACTGGTGTACGTTTGCTCTTTCATTAACGCATGTGGTTAATGTTTCTGTCCAAAAGACCGCCACCATTCGATGACACGTCCCATGACGCTACCGATGGTTTCCAGCGATGTCATCACAGTAGCTACAATACCAATTACCATGGCTATTGCAAAAAGAATAACAATAACCTGATTATTCCATGCCCATTTTTTCAGGCGTTCCCAACGGGTTGTTTGCGAGGGAGATTCTTCTTTAGCATGGTCGTCAGCTAGTTTCTGGCTGTTATTGCCGCTAGCAGAAGAGCCGATAATATCCGAACCAGCCACATTACTTCCTTGCACGTTTCCGAGAATATTGACGGAATTATAGTTGATGATTGTCGCTGGTTGGGGAACTTCTTTCTGATTAACGTCCCCGCCGTTCCCTTCGCCTTGTCCCGACTTGCCGGTCTGTAACGGTGCCGAGCCGGTGTTGCCGGTTCCTTCGTTTCGTTTCATTCCATGGGTTGGCTCTAACAATGTTCGGGGCCACCTTTCAACCCGGTCCCTTAGCTCTTTAAGTCGGGTCCGCAAGTCCATCACTTTTATTATCGAGACTCCTGGGTCGTAATCTTTCCGGTAAAATATAGCGGCGTTAGTCGGCCGTTTAGGAAGCCATTCCCCAATCTTGTCAGGTTCAATCCCTTCAGGAAGTACTCCCGCATTTTGCAGCACCTCAAAATAGCCTAGCACTTTTACAACCGAATCTCCGGCTTTAATGCAATCCAGTTTTGGCTTATCTTCCGGTCGCCCTTTTTTAGACCACTGATTCCATTCATCCAAATTATTTATAAACTCAATAATAACATTCACGTGGTAGATTGAATCGACAATAGCTTGCCATGCCCTACCGGCATCCAAGCGGAGCGTAGCATCAGAGATTTCTTGGATATAACGAGTGACGGATAATTCCGAATTGAAAGAGTCTGACATAATTTCGCCTTTACTTTAGGGGGTCGGCCCGAGCCGGTCGAAGCGAAAGGCGATTAACCTTCGAGCCGGTTCGAGCCGCTTGGCCGGGTCGTTGCAATCGACTACCAGCCGTCCCAAAGTAGATTAAGATATTTTACAATCCCTAACTCTTTAGAAAATCATAGCGTTCGGGGATGCAATTATTTTAGCAATTCGAGCCCATTTCATAAACTCCCCAAGTATAGGCCAAGGGATCAATCCGCCATCGACTTTAGAAAGTAGATCTTACCCTTACTACGTCAGATCAAAACTCAAAATCGTTTTCCTAGCATTATCAATACGCGCTCGATTCTGGTCCGATCAAGATTTTCAGATATGATAAATTCCCGGAGCGTTTTATTGGTCTTTTTGCTATTACATATATCACACACAAGGACAAGGTTATCCGGTGTAGATAAGCCTCCCCGGCTTACAGGGAAGATATGATCTGCATGAGGTTGCTCACCAAGTACCCCATCACAGTAAGGGCAATTCGGGTATATATTTACTTGCCCGCTAAGATTGTGCTTGATAGCGTCAGCTTTCTCCCTTGTACGGCCAAAATGTGCTGCCGCTGCTGCTTCGAGCAACTTGCGCTTTTCTTCTTTGGCTTGTTCGCGCTGTTTTTGCTTTTCTGCCTTTATTTGTTCGCGTTGTTTTTTCTTAATGTGATATTCATATAACTTCTCTGTTCGCTCTAGACTTTGTAATTGTTTTCCTAGCTTCTCCCCGTGGGTTCCTACTCTCAAATTGTAAATTTTATCTTTTAACTCCGGATTATCTGCGAGTATATGATCGACACGTGTGTAGAAACGAAAAGTATTTATCTTTTGCCTTTCTAGTCGATGAATCTCTATCCGGGCATCATCAGAAAAATCACCGCAAAATAATTTTGTCCAATACCCTCTTTTTGATTTTTCTCGATCTTTGATTTTATTAATCTCCCTTTCCAGTTTAGCGTTTTGTTCATCTGTTCGCGTGAGCCACTCTTGTTCACGTTCCTTGAACTCCTCAAGTGCGGCCGACAACTCAGCAATACGACTGTGAACCCAGGTAAGACGATCATGGAGTTCCCCAAGAGACAAGTCTTCTTCAGTCTTCCCCGAACTGCGTCTTGATCGTTTGCGGCGCCGCATTTTACATCTAATGTCACTTTTGCTTATAAATTGTTTCCCAAGTACCAGCGCTCGGGAGTTGTGTGGCCGGATCACTTGCTATCGGCTGTCGGCCATTGTTTTGTCACTCTCCCCCGTCGTACTTATCCCAACCCGATGGATCAACTGATGAATGCGGCTCGTTCACCAGTTTATATCCGAATAGTTATCGTCTCGGGGATCGTCAGGGTCCACATTCTTGCCCCGTCCCATCCACAAAGTCAATCCTCCTATGATTACAACCGTGAGGACTATATTAGCAATAATGTTGGGGACATCCCATGTCGTGCGCACACCGAAAAGAAGGAAAAGTACAATTACAATCCCCGTCCAAAATCCACATCCCGCTTGTTCTCCGTCCCAGGCCATTGTTCACCTCCTATCACCGTCCAATATAACTTCCCGAAAAGCACAATCAATCACCAGTTAGCACATCACACACAGTTTACTCATCTTGTCGGGCAGACTTCCTGAAATCCAATAAAACTGGGAGGGACGCTAGTAGAGTATTGGCAACCTTCCGCTGGGGGGCCTGCTGCCCCTGTGCAGAATGTCATCGGCACAATACATTGTGTGGCAACAACTTACGCCATTAGAATGGCACAATAATTAAGCCATGCGCCCCCAAGCCTTAATCAAAGCTTATCTAATATCGCTCAGACACCCGTCATCGTCCTGACCATCGTCACGATCTTTTCCCGCACCGTTTCGGGCAGATTCGGCCATGCTGAGATCACAGCCGCCAGATCGTGGTCACAATTGCCAGAATCGCCGCCAACTGCACCGGAAAATGCACCGCTTTCTTGCGGAACCCCTGTTTCTCCCCATTATCGAGGGGTGTTTGCGTCCTGTCCTTCGCTCCTTTTTGTTCGCATCATGCACGATTTATCGATGATTCTAAACACCCGGGAAATTGGGGTCTTTGCATAGTCCGGTAGCCGATGGAATTTGGTGAATTGACCGCCTTGCAAATTGCAGTTAAATTACAATTGACGGTGAAGCAGGATCAATTCGACGAAACCAAGCGGTCTGTTACATTCAGGTGTGCCACGGCCAAGACCATGGATGTGAACTATTTCAAGCGTTACCGGATGGAAATCGACTTGCTCGGCAGGGATCTAAGCTGCCTACCGGCGCCGCAGGAATATCGTTTTATGGCCTGGAACAAATCGCTCATGGAAGCGTTTGCTTTGGCAAAGTATCACAGCTTTCGGAATGAATTAGACTCCCAAGTCTTTCCTTGTTTAGGCGATTTGGAGGGTTGTCGCCGGTTAATGAGCGACATTGTCCGTAAGCCGGGTTTCTTGCCCGAGGCCACCTGGTTGGCGGTTTATTTGCCCGAGGGACAAGAGCAGCCGGAATATTGCGGTACGATCCAAGGGATTCGCGATCAATCCGGGATAGGCGCCATTCAGAATCTGGGCATCACGCCGGAACATCGCGATCTGGGTTTAGGCGCGTCGCTTTTGTGTTGCAGTCTGCAAGGATTTCGCCGCGCGGGGATTCGTCGGGTATTTCTCGAGGTGACTGCCCAAAACTCTGGCGCCATTCGCCTGTACCGCCGCTTGGGCTTTGTGACGGTGAAAACGGTATACAAAGCCGCGGAGCCGGTTTATTCCGCCTGATTCGGCATGGTGAAAAGTGTCCGCAACTATTTTTTCTCATGTATTTTCCAACGGGCTGACACTGGTTGCCGAACCGAGTATGTCGCTGCGCTCGGCGGCTTTTACGTTTCTGGTGCCGGCCGGCTCGGCGCAGGATCCCCCGGACCGCGGCGGACTGGGCAGTTTCACCTGCGAAATGGCCCTGCGCGGAGCGGGCCCACGCGACAGCAGGCAGTTCATTCTCGACTTGGACAACCTGGGCGTGGAACGCAGCGAGTCGGTTGCCACTGCCCATACCAGTTACAGCGGGGCCACGCTGGCCGAAAACCTGCCGGCCGCCTTGTCGATCTTTGCCGACATGCTCCGCAGCGCCCACCTGCCGGACGAGCAGTTGGAAGCCGGACGCCTGGGTGTGTTACAAGAGCTTCATGCCGTGGAGGACGAGCCGGCGCAAAAGGTAATGATCGAGTTGCGCCGCCGCCATTATCCGCTGCCTTGGGGCAGGCCCGCGCAAGGCGAGCAAAAGGCCCTGGAAAGCATCACCTTGGAGGAAATCCGCTATCATTATCGCCGGCATTATCAGCCCGCGGGGGCAATTCTGGGAGTAGCCGGCCGGGTGGATTGGGAGGCTGTGAAGGATCTTGTCGGCCGCTTGTTCGGCGATTGGCCGCCCGGGGTGATAAAAGCCATCGAAGAACAGCCCGCCGCCTGCCGTTATGAACATCTGCCATACGAGTCGAACCAGACGCAAATCGGGATTGCCTATCCCAGTGTGCCTTATTGCCATCCCGATTATTTTCAAGCCTGGGGCGCGGTCCGCGTCTTAAGCGGCGGCATGAGTTCCCGGTTGTTTACCGAAGTCCGCGAGCGCCGCGGACTATGCTATAGCGTTTTTGCCGCATACGACACGCTGCGCCATCGCGGCGGCGTTTTTTGCTATGCCGGAACCGGCGCCGACCGGCGCAAGAAACCCTGAACGTGACGCTGGGCGAACTGGTGCGCCTGGCCAAAGGCATCGAAGAGAACGAACTCGACCGGCTGAAGGCCAAAAGCAAAAGCGCGCTGGTCATGCAGCAGGAATCGTCTTCGGCCAGGAGTTGCGCGATAGCGTTCGATTGGTATCATCTGGGGCGGGCCCGCACGCTGGACGAAGTGGAACGGCTGATCGACGCCTTGACGCGCCGCGGCATCAACGATTATCTGGCAAAGCATCCGCCCCGGGATTTTACCGTGGTGACCCTGGGACCGCGCGAGCTGGAGGCGCCCGATGGAGTTCTGTAAACACACGCTGCCCAACGGTCTGCAGATCGTGGCCGAGTGCGACGGTGAAGCCCATTCGGCGGCCATGGGATTTTTCATTCAAACCGGCGCCCGCGATGAAACCGACGCCGTATCGGGAGTAAGCCATTTTCTCGAGCACATGATGTTCAAGGGCACGCCCACGCGCTCGGCCGACGACGTGAATCGCGAGTTCGACGAAATGGGCGCCCAGTACAACGCCTGCACCGGCGAAGAAAACACGATTTACTACGCGTCCGTCCTGCCCGAGCATCAACACAAAACCATCGCGCTTTTGGCCGACATTTTGCGCCCCTCGCTACGCGAGGACGATTTCGACAGGGAAAAACAGGTGATCCTCGAAGAGATCAAGATGTACGAGGATCAGCCGCCGTTTGGGGCCGATGAAAAATGCCGGGCCGCTTTTTACGGTTCGCACCCGCTGGGCCGCAGCGTGTTGGGCACCGCCGAAAGCATTTCCAAGCTTTCGGTATCGGCGATGCGCCGGTATTTCGATAGCCGCTACAGCCCGGCAAATACCGTGCTGGCCGCGGCCGGGCGCATTGATTTTTCCGCGCTTATTGCATCCGCCGCTCAATGTTGCGGTCATTGGCAACCGATTGCCGCCGGACGAGAGATATCAAAACCCGCCCCGCGCACGGGATTCGCAGTGCTCCGCAAGGAAACCGCCACCCAGCAGTACGTGATCGAATTGGCCCCCGGCCCCTCGGCCGAAGACGCTGATCGCTATGCGGCAAAACTACTCGCCGTCATCCTGGGCGATGACACCGGGAGCCGGTTGTATTGGGAATTGGTCGATCCCGGCCTGGTCGAACAAATCGCCTTAAACCACTGCGAATATCAAGACTCGGGCTTGATGATAACCTACATGAGTTGCCATCCCGAACTTGCCGCCGATAACTTGCAGCGCATTTCAAAGATCTATCGCCAGGCCCAAACGGCGGGCCTCACCCTAAGTGAATTGGAGCAGGCCAAGAGTAAAATCCGTTCGCGCATGGTGCTTTCCAGCGAACGCCCCCGGGGGCGGCTCTTTGCAGTGGGCAGCCAGTGGGTCTATCGCAAAGAGTATCTTACCGTGGACCAGGAGTTGGATATCGTCGCCTCTATAAAGTTCGACGAAGTCCAGGCCGTTCTAGAAAAATATCCCCTCACCCAATGCACCACGCTGACCATCGGCCCGCTGGACAAAGTGCCCCCGCCGGCTTGAATTGATAGTCCCGGTCATAAATAATTCCAAGCCCATGGGTTGCAACCCATGGGCTTTTCGATATTAATTACTTAAAGATTAAAAGCCCCGATGTTGCACTTAAGTAAGTCATGCACACCGTGCATGACATTTATCCGAGAAATGTTCGGAATAACCGTCATGGAAATCGTCCAATACATTATCATGTTGCTGATCGGCATCGGCTTGGGGGCAATTGGCGTCTTGCTGATTTTCCGGGGCAGAATACAGCAGGTCTTGGAACAGGGCGCAACGAAAGCCAGGTGGAAATAGCGATCTTAAGCGAACGCCTCAGCGCTCGGGAAACGGCCCTGGACGAGGAACGCCGGCAAACCCAAGAAAAGCTGGCCCTTCTGGACGAGGCCAGGCAGAAACTTTCCGATGCCTTCAAGGCCCTGGCATCCGACGCTCTAAAAAGCAGCAACACCTCGTTCCTCGAACTGGCCAAAACGCAACTGGAACAATTCCACGAAGCGGCCAAGGGCGATCTGGAAAAACGGCAAATGGCCATCGACGAACTGGTCAAACCGGTAAAAGAATCGCTGGGCAAAGTTGACGCCAAATTACTGGATATCGAAAAAGCCCGGCTCGAAGCCTACACTGGGTTGACCGAGCAGGTCAAGTCGATGCGCGAAACGCAAGACGTGCTGCGCAGCGAAACCTCGAACCTGGTTAAGGCGTTGCGCACTCCGCAGGCCCGCGGGCGCTGGGGCGAAATCCAATTGCGCCGCGTGGTCGAAATGGCCGGAATGCTGGAACATTGCGACTTCGACGAGCAGCAGAGCGTCAATACCGAGGAAGGACGCCTGCGGCCCGATTTGACCGTACACCTGCCGGGAAACAAGAAAATTGTGGTCGATTCCAAAACGCCCTTGAACGCTTATCTTAACGCCATCGAAGCGCCGGATGAGGAAACCCGCGTCGTCAACTTAAAAGACCATGCCCGCCAGGTCCGCGACCACATCGCCGCCTTGGGCAAAAAATCGTATTTCCAACAGTTCGATCCCACGCCGGAATTCGTCGTCATGTTTTTGCCGGGCGAAGTGTTTCTCAACGCGGCTTTTGAGCATGAACCAAGATTGATCGAACTTGGCGTGGAACAAAACGTGATTATCGCCACGCCGACGACGTTGATTGCCCTTTTAAAAGCCGTCGCCTACGGCTGGCGACAGGAACTTTTGGCCGAAAATGCCCAACAAATCAGCAATCTCGGCCGCGAATTATTCGAGCGGATTGCCAAGCTCGCGGAATACTTCGCGGATCTCGGCAATGGGCTTGATAGTGCGGTGAAAGCATATAATAGAGCCGTCGGCTCGCTGGAATCGCGCGTGCTGGTCAGCGCGCGACGTTTCAAGGAACTAGGAGCAACCGGCACATCAAATGAGATCAAAGAACTTGCTCCCGTGGAAACCGATTCCCGACAGTTGCAAGCGCCGGAATTTCTGCTGAAAAACGACCGTCCCGACGAGTCATCCTGAGCGCAGCGAAGGATCTCATCAGTAAAGGCTGTAGGCTGTAAAATATAGGACGGATTTAAAATCCGTGCTACTAATCTCCAATCCCTTATTAGATTCTTCGCTGCGCTCAGAATGACGAATCGCCGTTACCAGGACACTTCCAGCCCGACATGCGGGCCGTGATAAACCGCGCGACCGATGGTGTCGATTTGCGGGGGCCCATTCACGAGGATGCTCGCCGGCTGACCGAAATTGCGGGCAGCCATTGCTATATTATTCACCCAAATCGCCTGATAGCCGATGCGGGTTAGCCAATGCGGCGTGATCTGCCAGACCAGCGACAGGTCCAAGTCGCCCACATAGGCGGTGGCGTCGCACGCTTTGCGGCTAGCGACAACTGGGCCTGATAGAGTTCCGTTTGTATCCTGCAATGCGCGATCATTGCAAAGGGCCCCTTTGATACCCAGGTCGATCCAGCACTGCGGAGTGGCGAAGAAGTAGAACTCCCCGCCGATCTGCGGCCCGACCAGGTCGTTCGTGGTCCGCGTGGAGATCGACAACGGCGTATGCACCATTGATGCAGCATAGTAATCGAACTGCTCATTGATACTCATATAACGCAAACCGAGGAGGAATTTCACGGTCAGACATTCGTGCGGCATGGGCACTAGGTATCGCAAATTCAATTCCCCGTTTTGCAACTGCGATAATTCCCGGATAGACACAAAATAATTGTAATCGTAAGCGGTACTGGCCGGTTGCCCGAAGTTCGTAAAGGGCGAGAACAAATTCCCTTGTCCGCCCGGCGGAATCGGATTGGATGTGAAATTGTAGATCGCGGCCGAGTCATTCCAACTATCGAGCAGGAAATATGTGCCGTCAATCTGCCAGCGCGAATCACCGAGCGTATGACCAACCAACAGTCGCGGTCCGCCGCGAAATGGAGAGTTTATATTATCCGTCGAAAAAACACTGTTGTTTGGATTCGCTAGCGTTGCCACATTCACGCTATCGATTCTATCGCGCTTGATAAACAGGCCATCTGCCTGGACGTACCAGGGGCAACGCGGCGGTGAGGCGCCCCAGAGTGTGCCCAGACAGGGATTGAAAGCTGACATATCTGACATGTCGTCGGGCAATCCCGACGGCAAATCCCCGGCCCAGAGCAATGTGCCCAGGGAACTCCAGATAATGAGCGAAAAAACGCCTGCCGGGATGTTAAATATCTGCTTATCCAAACAACGACGCATAATTTCCTCTGCACTTAGATGACTTTTTCCTACTCAGGCTTCTGTAAGAGGATTAAGGGGGGAAATGTTTGCGAAAAAATGTGATCCCCGAGGTGTCCTTATCGCTTTTCGGCTCGTTAGTTTCGTTACAACTAATATATTCAGAAAGGTTGTAAATGTTTACTTATGCTGCCTAGCTTAACAGGTCGTAATCAGACTTTAATATCAGTTTCATATCGAAATGGCCCCCAGTGGCATACCAAATGAAAAGTTGGGGCATACAAATAAAAAAGTTGGAGTGGCAGTTGAACTGCCACCCCAACGGTATTATTAAAAGCGGCTTTATTTAAGCAGTAGTTGTGAAAATTCGTCAGTATTGCTGATCGATCAATCTTAAATCTATTTGATTTCTACTTTGAATGGCATCCACATCATAACTGGTTCAGAGAAGAACTGGCGTATGGTTTTTATCTGTCCTGGGATGTCGATCCCCATGGGCAGGGCGATTTTGGCGTCGGTTTCCACGTCGGACGCCGGATCGCTGAAAAGCTGCTCAAAGATCGATTTCGGTCGCGGGAGAATGAGTAAGTCGACGTCGGCATCGGGCTTCAAACCGGCGGCCACTTTTGCCGCGGTAATGGCGTCGTCCAAGGTGCCTATTTCATCGACCAGACCGATCTTTTTTGCCATCCGGCCGGTATACACGCGCCCCTGGGCGAGTTCGTCGAGCTTTTCATAAGACATGTTCCGCCCCTTGGCGGCCTTGCTGACAAATTGATGATAGACGTTCGCCGAGCATTTCCATCCAAGCCCTGCGCTCCTCGGGCGTGAAGTGCTGGATAGTCGAAAACGAACCGCTATTGGCCCCGCGGCTGATGACTTCGGTATTCAGCCCCAGTTTGTCATACAATCCCTTGAGCACTACCTTGCCGCCCAACACGCCAATCGATCCGGTCAACGTGCACGGCTCGGCGTAGATTTTTTTAGCGCCCATGGCAATGTAATAACCGCCGCTGCCG
This sequence comes from Pirellulales bacterium, assembly GCA_963820545.1. Classification (GTDB taxonomy): domain Bacteria; phylum Planctomycetota; class Planctomycetia; order Pirellulales; family Thermoguttaceae; genus CAWGAJ01. The sequence continues at coordinate 2,489,555 of CAWGAJ010000001.1, read as the reverse complement.
GCCACGTTGCCCATGCTGGCGATAAGGGGTTTTTCCATGCGCACGGTTTCCCGCCAAATTAGATCGCTGGCCGTGGCCGATCCGCCGGGGCTGTCAATGCGCAGCACAATTGCCAGCACTTTGGGATCGTCGGCCGCTTTGCGCAAGGCGGCAATGAGTGATGTTGATCCCAATGTCCTTTCGCCGAACAGTTCCGAGGAACTTTTCCCTTCCATGATCGGGCCCACGGCATAGACCACGGCGATCTTTTGCTTCTGGCTGGATATCTCTACCTTTACACCGCCGCCGGTAATAATTTCCACGAACTTCATCAAGCCGCTAATACCGGAAAAATCGGGCTTAAGGCCTTTTGATTTGTAATTAGTGACGATATCCAAGTCCTTGGCTTTGAGTTTTTTTCGCAGCGAGTCCTCGAACTGGTCGGCGTAAGTAACCTGATCGATCAAACCCGCCTTTTTGGCCGCCTCGGCCTTGAACAGGCCGTGATCCATCAGCGATTTCATCACTAAATCGTTCATCCCGCGATCGGCGGCAATGGTCTCGGACAGATCGTTGTAAGTGTCATCGATCAGGGCTTCGAGACTTTCCCGCAGGGGCGGGCTCATCTCGCGGCGGGTCAGCGGCTCCAGGGCGCCTTTATACTTGCCCATCTTCAGATCTTCGAATTCCACCCCGATCTTGTCCAATAATCCCTTGAAAAACATGATTTCCGCGCGCACGCCGGGAATGATCAACATGCCCGATTCCGGCATCATGATCTCATCGCACGCGGAGGCCACCAGATAGTGGCCGGCGTCGGCGGTGGTCAATTCCGCATAGACCGGTTTTTTCGCCTTGCGTAGCCGGGCAATCGCATGCGCGGATTTCGTTGATTTTTCCCCGGCCCAAGACCGGATCTTCCATTTTCAGCCATACGGCGGCCACGTCTTTGTCTTTGGCGGCGGCATCCAGGCGTTCGATTACTTCGGCCAAGGAGAGCCGCATTTCGCTGAACAGATCAACGGTCGTGGGTCCTTCGGGATATTCGCCGCGCAACGTAATACAAACCACTTTGGGCTTTTTAAGCAGCCTCGCGTTTTTTGGATGGTTTCTGCTCTTTTTTGGGGGGAGTTTTTTCCTCTTCCTCTGACGCTTGCTGATCTTCCGCCGACTCGGTCTTTTCTTCCGCGACTTCCTCGGTCGATTTGGCTTCCGCGGTTTCGGCGGCGGAAGCATCCTTTTCCTCGTCGGTTACCTCCTTTTCGGCCGCCTCTTTTTCAGCTTCCTTTTCCGCTGAAGATTTGTCGGCATTCTTTTTCACCTTGGCTTTGTTTTTCTTTACTCGTTCCGTCTTTGACCGGGCCGTCTGAGGCTTGGGTTCGTCAGGCGCACTCTGCGCCAGAGAAACCGATAAACATAGAATCCAAATAAACCCAAACATCAACAGTGCGCGTCGCATGGTATCAATCCTTTCTGTGGTTCGAGGGGCAGTACAAAACTCCTCATTGCATCTATTTTAACATGATTCCGCAAAAAGTCTGCACGACCCGTAATACGAGGTACAATCTGGAGTTGTTTCCATAAGATCAGTGATTAATCCCCGTATTAGAGAGTATATGACAGTGAAATGCCTGACAGTATGATTGTACGCTCAATACGGGATATTCAATTGCCCCAATGGTGGGATATTGCTAAAAAAATCGCCTTACACTGTAGCTATACTCATCCCTGCCATGTTGATGCGCAGAAACTCATAAGCCACGCCAGGGGTTATTCGTAACAGACTGTCTCCTATTGGTCGGCATTCCTATTTTATACGATTTTCTACGACTGAAGGCCGATCTTGAAAATGTACATTTGTTCATGTATACTTATGTATATGTCAAGACGCATCGGACATCTCGACGCCGATTGTTTCTACGTCTCCTGCGAACGGGTGCGGCACCGGCGCCTTTGCGGGCAGGCGGTGGGAGTGCTCAGCAACCAGGGGGCCTGCGTGATCGCCAAAAGCTACGAGCTGAAAGCCCGCGGAGTGACCACCGGCATGACCATCTGGGACGCCCTGCCGCTCTGCCCCGAGGCGGTTTTCGTCAAACGCGATTTCGAGTGGTACGAGGTCCTTTCGCGGCGCATCCTCGAGGTGATCTCCGGCTTCAGTCCCGCCGTGGAATACTACTCGATCGACGAGATGTTTTTCGACGCCCGATCAATGGACTTCTCCGCACGCCAAAGCCCTGCAACAGGCCATTTTGGAGCAGACCGGCGTGCCGGTGAGCGTGGGCATCTCGCTCTCCAAGACGCTGGCCAAATTGGCCTCCAGTTCGGGCAAGCCGTTGGGCTGCGTGGCGGCCGTGGATCAAGCCGACGTGCACCGGCTGCTCTGCGACCGCCCGGTGGAAAAAATCACCGGCATCGCCAGGCGCAGCGCGCGGCGCCTGGAACCGTACGGCATCCGCACTTGCGAGGATTTTGCCCGGGCCGACCGCCGCTTGATCCGCCGCCTCTTGACCAAACGCGGCGAAGACCTGTGGTGGGAGCTGGGCGGCACGCCCGTCCTGCCGCTTAACACCACGCGACCCGCCCACAAAAACCTCAGCCGCGGCGGCAGCTTGGGCATCGCCACCGCCGATCCGGACCGGCTGACGGGCTGGGTCGCGCGCAACACCGAACGGCTGGTCGAGGCCCTGGACCATCACCAGGTATATTGCGACCAGTTGGCCATGAGCCTGGAATTTAAAGACGGCGGTGCCGCGGCCCAGCGCCTCAGCCTTTCCTCGGCCACGGCCGATTTTCATCTTTTACATCCCGCTGCCTTGCAATTGCTCTAGGCCTGCTGGCCGGCGGGACAAGTGGTTACCTACATGCACCTGATTGCCGAAAATCTGACGCCCGGCAATTCGCCCAGCGGAGTTTATTCGAAGAGTCCAGCCCGAAGCAAAAGGCGATTGCCCAAGTGAAGCGATCGATCAACCAACAGGTGGGCCGCTTCGCCCTGCGCAGCGGCGCCACCCTGCCGCTGGACGACATCTATCGCGACGAAACCAATTCCTACGATATTTGCGACATCTACGGAAAAACGTGCTTTTAAAGTGAAGAGGGTAGAGTGAAGAGTGCAGAGTTTACTCGTTCCCACGCGGGAACGAGGATAAAATTGCAGCGATGTGCACCGGAATTGCCTTGCCCATTGACGAACTTCCTGAATCGCTGGTTCGCAGTCAGCGGCGGCGGCTGGTGTTGCGCGAGCCGGGCGATGCGCGCAGTTGCGCTTCCTCTACCGCGATCCGCTGCCGGAACTGCCCGTCTGGTACGGCAATCGGTTGGCAGTTTATCCCTGGGGGAACCGCGACCGCACGTCGGCCTTGCCGCGCACGGGCTGGTGTCGCCGGGAAACTTTGGAAGAAGGCCTCTGGCGACACCTCGCGCCCGAGCCGGTGGAAATTCCCGCCGTCTTGGGCCTGGAACGGGGCGTTTGGTTTTTGATCGGCGAGGGCATCCGCGGCGTTTTGGTGCGCGACCAGCACGCAAAGCCGCACGTTTACATGCTCACGCAGCCGGCCTCGCACTACTATCAAATCATGACCCGCAACCCGCGCATGCCCGTCCTGCTGGGCCAACAGATATGACGTATTTCTTCCATAAAGCCGCGACCGTCGGTAGCGCTGGGTGGCACGGCCATCTTGCCCGTGCTTTTCCACACAGAACTGGCAAAGCAGTACGATGGTGCGATGGGTAAGATCAAAATATTACCAGTTTAATTCGGTGGCCTCTTCCCAGTGTGCGTAGAGTATTTTCAGGGCCGCTTGTTCCTGGGCGATTTGGGTCTTGATCGAGCGGACGCGGGCGCCGTTGCGCAGGGTTTTGGGCTGGGCAAGTTCGTGGTGCAGGCGTTCCAGGCTCGATTCCCGGGCAATGATGTCTTGTTCCAAGTCGGAGAGTTTGCGATAAGGAAAGCGGCGTTTTTTGGCCGGCTTTTTAGATGATTTATCCGATAAAGCCAGACAAGAATGTCTGGCCTCCTTTTTCGAGGCCTCCTTTTTCGAGGTTTTTCGGGATTTTGATTTATCTGCGCCGGGTTCTTTGTCCGGCGGTTGTTGGGGGTTGCGGCCGAGAAATAATTGATAGGCTTCGTAGTTGCCTTCGATAACACGAAGTCCATCAGGCTCGAAGACCAACAGATGATCGGCAATCTGGTTGATAAAATAGCGATCGTGGCTGACGAGCATTACCGTGCCGTCGAACTGGTTTAGCGCGTGTTCCAGGGCGTCGCGCGACCAGATGTCGAGATGATTGGTCGGTTCGTCGAGGACCAGAAAATTGGCCTCATTGGCGGCCAGGCGGGCCAGGGCCGCCCGGCATCGCTCGCCGCCGCTGAGGCGGGAAACTTTTTGCAGGGCCGTATCGCCGGTAATGCCGAAGCGGGCCAAGAGATCGCGGCACTGTTGCGTGTTCAGTTGATTTTGTTCATGACGGACGGCATCGACAAGCACTGTGTCGTCATCCAGGGCGGCCTGTTGCTGATCGAAATAACCCACCAGTAGGCCTTGGCCCAAGGCAATGCCGCCGGCTTCGGGCTGCTCCAGCCCCAGCAGGCACCGCAAGAGCGTGGTTTTTCCGCAGCCGTTGGGGCCTAAAATCGCCCAACGCTGCCCGCGTATGATGTCGAGCGAAAGATCATGGAAAAGTGGGCGATTGTATTTTTTTGCGGTTTTTTCCGCGCGGACGACTATGTCGCCGCTTCGCACCGCCACGGGAAAAGCCATGGGCGGAGCGGCGATTTCGCGGGGCGGGGCAACAAGTTCCGCCTCCAGACGCGCCAGCTTTTTGCGGCGGTCTTCGGCCTGGGCGTGTTTTTGGCCGTAGGCGTTGCGGCGGATAAAATCCTTGGTCTTTTCGATCTCCGCTTGCTGTTTTTCATAGGTCCGTTGCTCGACCAACAGACGTTCGGCCTTTTGCCGCCAATAGGCCGAAAAATTGCCGGCGTACGATTCGACCGTGCCGTGAAAAAGTTCCAGTGTGCGATTGGTAACTTTGTCGAGAAAACAGCGGTCGTGGCTGACGATGATCATGGCCGCCGAGGCGTCCAGCAAAAAATCCTCGAGCCAGACGTGGGCGTCGAGATCAAGGTGATTCGAGGGCTCATCGAGGATCATCAAGTTGGGCTCGGCCAGCAAAAGTTTGGCGAGCAGCAAACGGTTTTGTTCGCCGCCGCTTAAGGACGCGGCGGACTGGTCAAAGCGAGTCGGGGGCAAATCCCAGACCTTGCAGCACGCGCTTGATTTTATGGTCGAGATTGTACGCGTCGTTGCTCTGCAGTTCGTGCTGGAGATGATCGTATCGGGCGGCCAGACGATTTTGTTCCGCGGGGTCCGAAGTCCGGCTTAAGGCAGCCGATACTGCCACGGCCTCCTCCTGCAAGGCAAACAATCCCGCAAGGGAGTTTTTCGCTTCTTCCCACACGGTTTGTGCGGGCGGGAATTTTGCCTGTTGTTCCAAAAAGTCCAGGTGGACGGAAGCGTGTAGCCGGCAGGCGCCGGCGTCGGCTTCTTCGCGGCCGGCGAGAATGCGCAGCAAGGTTGTTTTTCCGCAGCCGTTGGGACCGACCAGGCCGATCCGGTCGCCGGGACGAACGTCAAACGTCACGCCGTCCAATACGGGCTCCGGGCCAAAATGCTTGCGCACTCCTTCAACTTCAAGTAGAATCATTAGTGCTGGTCATCCTGAGCGTAGCAAGGATCTCATTATTAAAGACTATAGGCTGTAGACTGTAGGCTGACTGCTGATGGTTGAAAATTCAGTAGATTCATCGCTGCGCTAAGAATGACAGGTCTGGTTTATGAAACGATCACAGTCAGCGGTCTGCGCTGGTCAAGTCGCTTTTTCAAGATACCAACTTAGAAGAGAGCGGTCAATAATTAGTCGCCGCGGGTAGGGCCTTTTTCCAACAGTTTGCCGTCAGCGCGATTAGCAAGTTGTTGCAACAAACTAAGGTCGATATCGTTACGGATGATGCGAACCGCTCCGTCGCCGAAGAGGAAATTGACTCCATAAGGATGGAACGCACCGAATCCGCCCACGAGCAGATCAGGTTCTGTTTTTGCCGGTTGCTGGATTTCTTTCCCGGCCTCATTTTCCTCAGCGGGATCGGCTGTTTCCGCGGCGGGTTGTCCGGGCTCTGTGGCAATTCGATGCGGACCATCGTCGAAAAGCGTTTGGCCGAGTTCAGTGCCCGCGTTGCGCAGCGTGGCCCTGGTACCGGAGAGCCAGCCCAGGTCTTGCTGGCTGCCGTATTTTTCGCCGACGTAAATCGTATGGGTGGTGCCGTCGGTTACGTCTTTTTCCCGGATGTGGCTGTTGAGAAATAAAACGCCGTTGTTGTTCGCATCGATGGGGACTTCCAAGTCGTTATGGCAGCCGGCGTAATTGCACAGATTGCTTTTTCGGGATTTCGTCTAATCGAAGAACTGGGACACTGCAACAAGGCGATCTGAATGGCGCGCACGGGGGCATTTTTCTCCGCATAAGCCCCTGCCGCCAGGTCAATGCGTTTATAGGTTGCGGCCCTCCTCGATAAAAGGCAATATCTGCACCAGCCAGCTAATATGAACGCCTTGGGCGATATTGTGGATGGGACCTTTGGATTCGGTTGTGCCCGGCGGCAGGGCCCCGTTGGCCATTTCGTAGTTAGAAAGGGCAAGGCCCAACTGCGTTAGATTGTTCATGCACGAGGCCCGCCGCGCGGCTTCTCGGGCGGACTGAACCGCGGGCAGCAACAAGGCAATTAGAATGCCAATAATGGCGATAACCACCAGTAATTCCACAAGGGTAAAGGCGAATGATTTTGGACGTTTCATGGCTCGGCTCCTACTGATAATTCAATGGTTATTTCTTTGACGTATCTGACGCGACTCTTGCGGATCATCAGGATAATCGGCCGCGATGCGAACCATTCGCCGATTAGCTTGATCGGGCAAGAGTTTTACTTCTATGTTTACAATGCCCGCATCCTCGCCGCCGAGGTCTTCGGCCGGGATCTTCCAAGTCTCGCCGGAATAATCGGCAGCGGCGGAGAGCTTGGCTGCCGCGCGATTCAGGGCCGATTCGGCCAGGCAGCGGGCCTGTGCGCTCCATTGCCAGGATCGTGTGACCCGGTGTGCGCTCAGGGCCAGCTTCACGCCTACCATCAGCAGCGAGAGGGCCACTGCCAGGCACACTAGCACCACGATCAAGATCATTCCTCGGTTTTTATTCCGGGCGTGTTTCATGGCTTGGCCTCCGCTGGTGCTTGAATTTTGGCCAGGCGGGAATCCATGCCGACCAGGGTTTCGATGCGAACCACAGGGGCAGGCAAGACTTTGCCCGCTTGCTGCCGGGGCAAGATAAGAATACAGGCGACGGACGCGTCGGGCTGCGATTGAAGTTGCAGCGCCGCTTCGCTTGCCGGCGGCAGCAGGTACGACTCTCGGCTGACGATTTTATCGCCTTGAAGTTCAGTGCGCTCGATGCGATCCGCGAAGCACTGCCAGCGAATCTTGATCTCCTCAGCCGCAGCCGACTGCATTTCGATTATGCCCTCTTTACCGCCGGCGGAAATATTTTGCGTGGCGTGCACGTCGCGGCGGAACTGTTCGTCCAGACGGTTGACGTTGCGGCAGTATTGCAAATGTTCGCGGCCGGCGTTTTGGCTTATCATGAGGGCGCGGAGCGTAACAACCGCAATTCCCAGCAGCACCGTACAGACGGTGATGGCCACAAGCATTTCGAGTATGGTGAATCCTCGGCGGCGATTCATGGTTGGTACCTCCAGGCGACAAGGCGCAGGGGCCGCGTCCACTGGCCGTTTTGGTCCTGCCAACGTATTGTCACCATGATGCGTTTGGCCGAGGGTTTTTCCCCTTGGGGGGTAATTTCGACTTTCAACTCGGCATCGCCCAGCAAGCGCCGGGCATCTGGCGAAAGCGCTTGCGGCGAAAGCGACTCGGCGCTTAACTGACTGAAAGGCCGGGCCGTAAGCCGTTCCATGACGTTGGCGGTTTCCTGGAGCGCCGTTTGCCGCTGGTTCATGATCAAGCGGTGCCTTGCCGTGACGGCGAAATACCGCACGCATACCGCCATTAAGGTCAGCAGCATGGCGCCGGCCACGGCCGTTTCCAATAAGCTTATTCCACGGCGTTTCATGGCGAACTCAATCTCGATATTAATATGATTAGAGGGGAAAACAGCGCGACCATTATAAATAACACTCCCGCGCCGAGACACACTATCAGGGGCGGATACAATAGTTGTAACCAGGCCTGTAAACGGTATATCAAACGGCGGCGATTACTTCCGGCCATTTCATGCAGAGCCCAAGGCAGATTTCCCACGCGCTGGGCCGCTTGCAGCACGGCCTTGTCCACGGCTTTGATCAGCCCTTGTTGGCAGAGACTTTCGCTCCAGTCCTTGCCTTGAGATACTTCTTTTTCAACTTGTTTTAGTTTCTTGCGCACGGACCATTGCGGATAAGACGCAGCCAGGGCGGTAAGACTGGCGCCCAGCGGCCGATTGTATTCCGCCGTCAGGGCCAGACTGTCGAGAATTGCGGCCGCATGTTGACGACGCATTACTCTCGTCAGTCCGGGAAAGTAAAAAGGAGCCCAGCCGAAGTAACAGATCAGCGAATAGATAATCAGTCCCAGCAGAATTAAGATCAACAACGCCGGCAGGGGAGAAGATAAGAAAATATCGGCTATTTCCATTAATAACCGTGTGATCGCCGGCAGATCGCTCCTAAAGTCATAAAATATTTTCTTAAAAGAAGGTATTATTCTGATCAATATAAAAGTAAGGATGCCTAATCCGAAAAAGATAACCATCGCAATGTAAAGAAGTCGGTTGAAGAACGAGTTCCAAATGGGCGCTAACGCATCGCTCGATGAGAGCGCCTGGCGCAAGGATTTGGCCAAGGCCCCGGACTCATATCCCACCCGGATTATGGGCAACGCCCGCTGGGGCAACAATCCCGGGACATTCTCGATAGCCTCGGGCAAGGGGACGCCGGAGTCGAGCAGCGTGGCCAGTTTCCGGGCTTTTAAGTTGATCACTCCCGAACTTTCGCAGGCAAAGGCCTCGATGGCCGAACCCAAGGGAATGTTTTTTTCGGCGCAGATCGCCATGGACCATAGCAGGGCGTGTTGCTGGGCCCTGTGGTGGTGCCGGATACTATCCGCAACCACGATAATGATCAGGATCCACCAAGGTAGGAAGATAATCGTCGCCGGCGAGATAAATAAGCCTGATAGTCCCAAGGCCAGGAGAACATAACAGAAAAATAAGAACGCCGAATACAAGCGCAGATTATTGCCGATAATGTTTCCCATTTCAGACAATAATCGCAGCACTATTATTAGTACAATTGCAGTTATTATCAAAGCAAATGACACGAGCAAAAGTATGAGTGTTGGCGTATGCATATTGATGAATTATTAAATTTATTGAAACCGCTAATATCCGTTTGATAAGTAGGTAATTAATTGTATTAAAGGCGTAAACACCGCTAGAACAATCATGCCGTAAAAACCGATGATCAAGAGGAAAACGATAGGGAGTAATAATATTTCCAGGGATTTACCCTGAGAGGCGGCCCGGCCTTCGAACATCTCGGCGGCGGTTTGGAAGGCGTCGGCGAGCATGGATACTCGTTGCCCCCACTGGAGCATGGGCAGTAAACTGCGGGAAAATTTTCGTTTCGATGCAATGCTCTCGTTAAACGGGCGGCCGTTTTCCACTTCAATCGCCACCTTGCGGCACGCCCGGGCAAGATATGCATCGTCTAGTCCCTGGGCGGTTAAACGCAAGGCCTCGGGCAGGGGAACTTGCTGATTTAAGAGCATTTCCATCAGCCGGCAAAAACGGGCCATTTGGCTGGATTTCAAGACCGGACCAAGCAGGGGTAAGGGATAAAGTGCCGGCAATATCCAGCCGCTACCGGGAAATCCCGCCAACAGCAAAGGAATGACCAACATTAACGCCGTTATAACCATCAGGAAACAAGCGAATAATCCGGAAGTTCCAAATACCACTTGCGTGAATATTGGCAGTTGGGCGCGGAAATCACGATATATATTCATAAATCCAGTTAGAATGTAATGATGCGTAAAAAATGCCAGCAGGCACATGATAATCATCAACAAGGTCGGATAAGCCAGGCTCAACCAGACCCGCCGGCGCAGTTCACCTTGTGTGCGCTGGAGCGACGACAATTTGCTCCAAGGCCTCGGCCAACCGTCCGCTGCGCACGCCGGCGATGATCACTCCGCGTAGATGGGCCGGCAATCGCGTGCCAGGCGCAGTGAGGGCGTCTTCCAAAGAAACGCCCTGTTCCAAACGATCGGCCAAGGTGAGGATGACCGGTCGGAGCCGTCGACCGGGCCATTCCTCGGCCAAGGTGCGCAATCCTGCCGGAAGCGGCAAACCGATCTTGGTCAGTTCCGCCAGACCAGCCGCTAATTCGGCCGACTCGACTGCCGAAAGCGTTCCTCGCGAGGCGCTGGATAATGAATTGGCCGAGTTCATGTATTATTTTATCCTCGATTAATTACCTAACATCCGGAGCATGGTGGTGTAGGGTACAAACAAGGTCAAGGCGTACAATAAGGCAATGACCCCGGAGACGCAGATGGTCAGCACCACGGGCGTAAACACTTGTAGCAAGTCGGCTTGCTGTTCTGCCCGGCGGTTATACATTTTGGCGGCGTGCTTTAGCGCGGGCACAAGAATGTTCTGCTGCGAAGCCGCGAGCAATAACCAGCGGAGCAAGGGCGGAAAGGCTTGTAAATGTTCGTCTTGCCCGGTAAGGCTTTGACCGCCGGAGAGCATTGCGGCAGTATGCCGGGCGGCATCAATTAGTTGTTCGTCGCCCGAGGCTTCGGCGGCCAGTTTAAGGGCTTCGGGCAGGGGCACGGCGTTTTCCACCTCAAGTGCAAGGATATCGGCAAAGGCGGCATTGCGCGACCAGGTTAACATCGATCCAAACCAAGGCAACCAATTGAAAAGCTTGCCCAGGCCCTTTGTGCCGATCCACGTTGCCCGACCAGACTGACGCCAAACAAGACCAAGGTAAATAATTAGAGCTGCCGGCAAAGCCAAGCCCCAATAGATTGCCCATTGCCCAATCCAGGCCAAAAACGTGAAAAAGCCTCTTCCCGGCACATCAAACGCGGCGAAATCAACGGCCAAACCCCGGGCGGGTACAGCGGAAAAAAAGGCAAAACTCAGCCAGCCAATAATTATCACAAAAAGCGGATACAAAGCGGCATTCGCGATGGCGCGGCGAGCGTCGGCCACGCGGCGGATACTGTTGGCCAAGGATTCCAATGCCGCGGACAATCGCCCGGCACGCAAACCGGCCTCGATCACCGCGCGATAAGCCGGGGGGAATTGGTCTGAGCAACGGGCGATCAAGTGCGATAGCGACTCGCCTTGACTGGCCTGCTGGGCCAGAAAAGTGGTAATATTGCCAAGCGCGCCTGGCAAATCTTTGCCTATTTCTATCAGGTTTGTTTCTAAAGGCACGCCCGCATTGACAAGTGCCGTGATCTCATCGTTTAGCGCGATGAGTTGATCGAGCGTTATTGCAGAGGGATTTGAGAATTCGTTAGCGGGCATGTACGTTTCGCTTAAAAATATATTTTATAAAAGCGGTTCTCATGCCCGAGCGCATTTATTTATATCAGTATAGATAACTAAAGTAAAGTAGTAATTTTTGAAGAATTATGAAAAACCCAGGACGCGGCGGACCTCGGCGGGGGAGGTCAAACCGGCATCGACTGCGCCCGACGCCCTGGACCAACGGCTAACCATGCCGGTTTGTAAGGCCAATTGATCGAGTTGTGCGGTATCGCAAGGGGCAAGCACTGCCCGGCCAAGGTCGGTATGCATAATTACCAGCAATTCATTGATCAGAAAGCGTCCGCGATAACCCGTCCCGCGACAATCCGCGCAACCAACCGGCTGACAAATTCGCCGCACATTTAGTCCCAGTCGCGCATCGGGATCGTTGGTCTCTCGCGCACAATTGCACAACCGACGCAGCAGGCGTTGATTGAGCACGGCCAGCAAACCGCTGCGAAGGATATAAGGTTCGATGCCCATGTCCAGCAGGCGGCTGACGGTTTCGGCGGCGCTGCCGGCGTGAAAAGTAGTCAGCAACAGGTGCCCGGTGAGCGAGGCCTGCATGGCGGCGTCGGCCGTAAGACGATCGCGGATCTCGCCCACGAAAATCACCTCGGGATCCTGTCTCATCAGGAAGCGCAAGCCGGTCTGCAAGTCCAGACCGGCTTGTTGATTGACTTGCGACTGGGCCACGCCCTCGACAACCACCTCCAGGGGATCCTCCAGCGAGACCAGGCTTCTGGCCCCGGAAGTATGTTGGGCAATTTCGCGGAGGCAGGCGTAAGCCGTGGTGGTTTTGCCGCTGCCGGCCGGACCGGAAATGATAAGCGCTCCCGACGTCTCGCCCAAAAGATTGCGTAAAGTAATAAGGTCCTCTTCCGGCAGGCCGAGATCGGCTAATCGCTGATACAACTTGGAGCCGCCGAAGAAACGGACCACGGCCCGTTCGCCGTACACCGTGGGAAAAGTGCTCACGCGCATTTCCACGTCGGCATTGGGCGTGCGAATGCGACCTTCCTGAGGGCGGTCGGTGTGATAGGTCAGCAGCTCGGCTTGGACTTTAAGCCGGGCAATGATGTTCGGCGCCAGTTTGGCCGGGATCTTGGCCACGGGCAGCAGTACGCCGTCCAGCCGATATTTCAATTCCAATCCATCGTGGGTGGGCTGTAAATGCAGATCGCTCACCCCGGCGGCGCGGCCCTCGGCCAGAATGGCTTCCACAACCTGCGTGGCGTATTGCGGATCGGCCGGATCGTATCCGGCCAATCCATTCCCGAACGGGAACGAAGTCGACCGCAAGTTTGATGGCTCTTGCGGCAAGAGAGAGTTGTTTCGCCCTTCGATAGCAGTCATAATCCCCCCAATCCGCCCGATTAAATTTATCATACTAAAAAACCAGATGGATTGCAAACGGAAGGGCAGGGGGCAGAGGTCGGAGGTCAGGAATCAGTGGCTAGTGGGTAGTGGATAGAAAAGAATGGAGGTTGAATACAGAATGCTGATAGCTGAGGGGTATTGGCTGACATATTGAAAAAAACGCTCACGATTTCACATTATCCACAGCCCATCGTCCACTGTCCATTCCACCTTCGGCGGACCGTCCACTGACTTCTCTCCACTCTCCACTATTTGCCACTTACAGTTCGCGGTGTTACCTGGACGTTAACATCCACTTCCAGCGTTTTTGATTGGGGATAATCTGTTTCGATGCGAATTTTGCCGGTAATTCTGCCGGAAACGTCTTTTGCGTCGAAGGTAATCGGTAAAAGCTGGACGGCCTTGGCGCCTTCGGGCGCTTTGATTTGAAAACGCGAATCGCCGCAGCGCACGGCGGTAATCTTAAACGGCGTCTTGCCCTGGATTACCAGCGGTTTGGTTACTGTTTGACCTGTTTCGATGACTCCCATAAACAGCGGCGAGGGGCGCACGCTAAGCGCCGTGGAAACAACTCCTTCGACCGCCACGGGAACATGGGCCGCACGCTGATCGATATCGTTGGTCACTAACGTCAACTGATCTTGGATATAACCGGCCGGGGCATTGGCTTTGAGCGTGGCCCAAAGATCATATTTTACCTGTCCGCCGCCGCGAGAGACCTCGGTAACCCGGCCTTCCAAATTGGGATTGGCGCTTTCTACCCGTTCGATGCGCCAGTCGTCGCGGCCGGCATAACTGACCGATACCTTTTGCTTCATGGCCGCGCCCTGGCTGATCGATCCGAACTGCACCACTCCGGGCTGCACGACCACGTCGCTGCGGATATAAACATGAGAGTGGATTTGCACTTCTTCAGGAAACGGGGATGCTAACTTCACGGTGATCGTGGCATCTTTACGTCCCAGGAACGAGCGCGTGTCGACAACCACGGTTAACTCGGCTTTTTCCCAGGTTTTTAGATGTTTTTTGTCGATCTTCGCCGAAGTGCAACCACAACTCGACTGCACTAAAGTGATGATAAGATCTTCTACCCATTTGTTTTCAATAGTAAATTTATGTTCAACTTTAGCACCACGGGCAACAACTCCGAAATCGTATGAAGACTGGTCGAAAATTTCTTTTGCCCAATCAACTTCTTGTCCCTTAACGTGTGGCGCCGCGATCGGCAAAATAGCAAGGGAAATCGCCAAAAGATGAATACGCATCAGGTTCCATCCTTAGTCTTTGTTGAATAATTAAGATAGTATTTTTTTCGTATTCAGCAACAAACTGCCCATATTACCAAAATAAAAGGATATTCTAGCCCCCTTCTTTGTCAAGTTAACAAAATACATTAGACAGGGAATAGCGGACAGCAGACGCATCTTGCCCGTGTTATGCCCAACTGCGCCCAGGTGACATGGGCCTCTGGCCCATGCAGCGCCCCGATTGCAGATAGCGGCGGGGTTTGTTATGGTCATTTTGTAGGGTAATATCCATGTCACGCGAAAAAAGCCATTTAGCCTTTGTTCGCGCCCAACAACTCATGCCCGGCGGGGTAAACAGTCCTGCCCGGGCGTTTGGCGGGGTGGGCGGGGAACCGATTTTTTTCGATCTGGCCGAAGGGGCGTATTTGTTCGATATCGATGGCAATCGTTATATCGATTATGTACTTTCCTGGGGCCCGATGATCCTTGGTCATGCCCATCCCGGTAGTGACCATGGCCTTGGAAACGGCGCTGCGCAAAGGCACTAGTTTCGGCGCCCCCACCGAAGCCGAAAACGAACTAGCCGAAAGAATCATTGCGGCCCTGCCTGCGGTGGAAAAGATTCGGCTAGTCAACTCCGGCACCGAAGCCACGATGAGCGCTATCCGTCTGGCCCGGGGATATACCGGGCGTTCGTTAATTGTCAAATTTGCCGGGAATTATCACGGTCACGTGGATAGTCTGCTGGTGGCGGCAGGCAGTTCGGCCGCCACGCTTGGGCGTGCCCAACTCGCCCGGCGTTACCCAAGGAACCGTCCGGGATACGCTGATTCTGCAATATAACGACGTTTCCGGCCTGGAAGCGGTTTTTGCGGAGTATGGTCCCCGGATTGCCGGAGTGATTGTCGAACCCGTGGCCGGCAATATGGGCTGTATTGTAGCTAAACCCGAGTTCCTGCGTGCACTAAGGGAATTGACCCTCAGGCACGGGGCACTGTTGATCTTCGATGAAGTCATGTCGGGCTTTCGCGTGGCTTATGGCGGGGCACAAACGCTCCTGGGCATGACTCCAGACCTGACGACCCTGGGCAAAATCATCGGCGGCGGGCTGCCCATGGGGGCCTACGGAGGCCGGGCCGAGATCATGGACCATATTCTGCCCGCGGGAAAGGTTTTTCAGGCCGGTACGCTTAGCGGCAATCCCCTGGCCACCGCCGCTGGAATCGCCACGCTTAAAATCCTCCGCGACACCAATCCCTACGCTCAACTGCAACGCCTCTCAGAGCGTTTGGCCAAAGGATTGGCAGAGGCCGCTCGGGCGGCTGACGTTCAAGTTACGGTCAATAATTGCGGCTCGATGATGACTTTGTTTTTCAGTCCCGAGCCGGTTGTCGATTGGAACTCGGCCTCACGCTGCGATACGCGGCAATATGCCCGATATTTTTGGGGCCTGATCGAGCGCGGCATCTATATGCCGTGCAGTCAGTTCGAGGCGTTATTCCTCTCCACCGCCCATACCGAAGCGGATATCGAGGCCACAATTGCCGCCGCCAGCGAAGTATTTGCACAGATTAGTGAATAATGGAGAGAAAAATTCATAAAGCCGCGACGGGCACCAACCGAAGGTTGGTCGGTCGCGGTTCGGTTGTGGCGGTTATGCCGCACTATGGATTGTGGATAATGTCATTCTGAGCGAAGCGAAGAATCTAGGGATGCCGATCCTCTGTCCTCTGACCCCTAGTCTATATGAAACACTTCCTTTAGATTCTTTGATATCGGGCTGTTGTCAGGATTTGAGGGCATGATTTCCCGCATGTGCGCCCACCACTTCTGACAAATCGCTGTGCGCGCGATACTATCCCAGCGCGACCGATCTTCAATTTCCACGTACGCAAACAGTTGACTTGTCTCGGGATCCAGGAAGATGGAATAGTTGTGCACCCCGTGAGACTTCAGAGTGGATTCGAGTTCCGGCCAGATTGGATTGTGCCGCTTGCGGTACTCCTCGTGCCGGTCAGGATCGATCTGCATCAAAAAAGCTTTGCGTATCATTTATTGCGAAATTCAATAAGTTCTATGGGCGCACCGTCATGGACGAACATGGCCACTCTAACGCCATCGGAAGGGGAACTAACTTCGCCAAGTAACTCCTTGCCTGCGATGGCCTCGTCGAGGTTGTCCACTTCAAAGGCGATGTGCGGCACCGTCCTGACAAGTTTGGACACAGGGCAATCCTTTTCGAACCGCAGCCACTCGATTCCGTAGGGACTGGTTTCGAAGCCCGACACGTACACCTTGATGTGCTCAAGATATCTTTCTCCGGGCCGAGGAACATCGTAGGGGATGCCTAGATGGTGATAACGCCAACCCCGCTGAGCAATGGCGGCCGGAGGTTCGTGATCTTGCCTAATGTGTTTCAAGCGGTCCTTCAGCAACGGATTTCGTCTTTTGGACGTCCTTGTTTAGTGAATTGTCAGCGATTGTTAGGGTAGGGCAAGAATCCGCCGATAATAGCCAGAATCGGCTTTAACTTCTTCTGAATCGGATCCACCTCGACGCCAAAATTCTCTAGAGCTGTGGCTCCTAAGAGGAACAAAGAACCTTTTGGCGCAAAATCACTGGACAGGGAATACTGCCTTCGAAACCTTCGATCTGGAAGTCGCAAAAACCAAGTAGTCTCGTATCCTGCCGCCCGTCAGCAAGAATCAGATTTCGTTTTGCAGTCGGTTCCACGGCGATCCTTTCAAGATAATCCTCAGGGACAAACGAATAAAGAGCTCCCGTGTCCACCCAGAATTCTTCTTCAAAGAACTGACGGGGATCCTTGCTGTTGGAGAGTTTTATCTTTTTTTTAAAAATGCCCATGTAATTTCATCCTCCCTTTGATCATCTCAACGTGTTTTGGTTTATATAGTCTGTCAGATGTCTAAATCAATCACTAACATTATAGATGGCCCTTCGACAGATCGTCTAGATGGTGATAACGCCAACCCCGCTGAGCAATGGCGGCCGGAGGTTCGTGATCTTGCCTGATCTGTGTTAAACGGTCCTCCGACAAGGAGTGTGGTCTATCGGCCATATAGCTTACGTCTAATTCATTGGTGTTACGGTTGTATATGCGGATCAGTATGGATATCTGTAATACTATGTTCCTATTATTTCAAATACTCGATGTTCATATCCGGCTGGATGGATATGGCAGGTTTGGCCAACAGCTCAACGAATCGGGTGCCTTTGGCCGGATGAAACAAATTGGCCGAGGCGCTGCTTTTGATTACCCAGGCGGTATCCAGCCCGCGTTCTGTGCCGGCCACGGCAAGGACTTGTTCATCTTCAGGAATAACTCCCGCATCGACGGCCATCAAGACACATTCCAAACATACCAATGTGCCGGTAGATATTAATTCCAAGGTTTTTGCCAGGATATCGAGCGATGTGACTTGCCCGAGATGCAATCGCATGGAAAAACTTGGGCCAAAAAATGGAATTGTGCCTTGAACAACGCAGACGTTCAACTTTTCCAATTTCGCCCGGTTTTCCGGCGTGATATTCATGGGCACTCTTTTCAGACCCTGGGCGGCCCATTGATCGCACATCTGTTTCAGTTCCGGAATATCCGCAAACGGGCCTTTTTGCATGTTCTCGATTTCCCAGCCCATCCCCTGTGGACAAGTCACACAAATGACCTTTGTATTTCTAATCCTCTCGGCCACCTGTACCGCACAATCGCCGGTGATCGATGCGACCACAATATATGGATATCGAGCCGCTACCCGCTTGACGATCTCGATGGTTGCGTCAGTATTGACTGGACCTGGCCTATCGAAAACTTTCATCCAGTTTCCTCACATATCCACGCTGTGTGTCCATGGCGGGCTAAATATAAGTCTCGGGGCATTTTCAACTAATCACAGAGATTTTAACGGTCCTCTGGTTGGCTGTCGATGCCTGCGCCAATCTATCCAGACTGCCTGTATTCTAAAAGCCACAATGCTAATATCACCCCTGATCGGCACGGTTCTTAAAAAAAGGTATATTTTATAGAGCTTATTTTATTGCAGGTGTGAACCTATTTTCTCACTCAAGAGGTCGTCGTCTGTATGTTTCATTTAATGCTTGACGGCGATTTCTTCTCCTGGTCGCTGTTGTTTTACGTCAGTGAGTGGGTGATTCGGGTGGTGATGCTCTTTGAGGTTCCTCGCCGCCGTGCGCCGCAATCGGCGATGGCCTGGTTGTTGGTGATCTTTTTTGTCCCTTGGCCGGGATTGATTCTTTATTGGTTAATCGGCAGTCACCGCTTGCCTCGGCGCCGCATCAAAGAGCACGATGAAATATTACAGCGATTGGAAATTGTTCACCGCCGATTGGAAGCCCAGCCGCACATTGTGCGCCCGCAACTTGGAGAGCGGGCAATGGAGGCAGTCAAACTGGCCGAACATTTGGGTTACATGCCCATTCTGGATGGGAATGATGTCGAGTTGATCGCTGAAACCGAGGTTTTCATCGACCGGCTGGTGGCCGACATCGACGCCGCTCAGGATCACGTTCACCTCTTGTTTTATATCTATGCCGACGACTCCACTGGTCGGCGCGTGGCCGAGGCGCTCTACCGCGCAGCGGCCCGCGGCGTGAAATGCCGGCTACTGGTAGATGCCGTGGGGTCGCGCCCGTTTATTAAACATCTCGGTAAGGAGATGATTGCCCGGGGCGTGGACTTTCACGAAGCCTTGCCGGTGGGCCTTTTTCGGCGCCGCATGGCTCGCCTCGACCTGCGCAATCACCGCAAGTTGGCGGTCATCGACGGCCGGGTGGGATACACCGGCTCGCAGAATATCGTCGACGCCGGCTACGGACATAAAGATCTGGCCTGGTACGACTTGATGGTCCGGCTGACCGGCCCGATCATCATGGAACTCCAGGCGGTCTTCATTTCCGACTGGTATTTCGAAACCGATCAAGTCCTGGACGGCGCGGAGTTCTTTCCCGATCCGCTCGAGAGCGGCGAAATCGCCGTGCAGACTTTGCCCAGCGGGCCGAGCTATCCCACGGAAAACTATCAACGCATGGTGGTGACGGCCATCCATTCGGCCGAACGCCAGGTGACCATAACCACGCCCTATTTCGTGCCCGACGAAGCTTTTTTGCAGGCCATGCAAACGGCCGTTATGCGCGGCGTGAAAGTCGAATTGATCATCCCTTATCGGGTTGATCACAAATTGGTGGGCGCGGCCGGTCGATCATATTACGACGACCTGTTAGACATGGGCGCTACCCTTTATCTTTATAACGACGGCTTGCTACATGCTAAAACCATGTGTATCGATGATTCAATAGCCTTTATCGGATCGAGCAACTTCGATATCCGCTCGTTTGCCCTGAATTTCGAGATCAATCTGCTCTTCTACGGCTCGCCGGTCGCTCAACAATTAAGGGCACAACAACAACGATATATAGAAAAATCGTTCCAACTGATCCGAGAGCAATGGGACCGCCGACCTCGAATCACAAAACTCCTGCAAAACGTAGCCAGGTTGCTCAGCCCACTGCTGTAAGATACAATGTTGTCCGCACACGCCGTGTGCGGAAATCGGCACACAGCGTGTGCCGACTACTCTAATGCGACCGACATAAAATCCAGCCGTATTAGTAGCCCAGCGGGGAATTGACTAGCGCGGTGTAATTCTGTAGACTATCGGCTGTTCCGGTTAGTCGATTCGTCCACATCAAAGTGAGGCATCGGGCTGTGGCTACGGAAATTGGGACGATAAAAGCGATTTACAATCTTAAATATTTTGGAGAAATGACATGAAAGATTTACCTGGATTTTTTAAGAATGACCCAAACTGCCCAAACAAATATGGACAATTGGACAAGAGCAATCCTCCACCAAAACTAGACGAAAATAATCCTCCGCCGAAATTAGATAAAAGCAACCCACCGCCGAAACTAGATGAAAGCAATCCTCCATCAAAACTAGACTAGTGCCTGATGCGATTCACAACGCTTATCGTGGGCATGTATTAAAGGCGAGAAAATATTTAGCGTTGCCACACAAGCGTGATAATGGAAACTGTGCGTTGACATTTCCACAGGAAGTTACTAATGTATTCGGAATTCGACAGAAACTTGAAGGGAATTGATAAGACTATTGATTCTTACCAACAGATGATAGATGCCGTGAAGGGGATCGCCATCCCAGAAGACATCGATTTATTGAATATTAACCTTAATATTTTGAGACAAATCCAGAACAAATGGAAAGAGCATGACATTTTTTTTGCACGTCGTTCATATCAATATTTTAACCTACCAAATGAATGGGTTCAAGACAAAAAGGCACGTTATTATGCAACTATTGATATAAACAAAATCCTTGATCGCTATCACGATACGATAAAAACGTAATATATACGAAAAGGATATTTTGTTTGTGAACTAACAATAGAAGCACTGGCCATGGTGATGGAATGATGATTCAGGTGCCTAAACTCGAAGAAAATCGGATATATCATGAATATGAGGTCTCTCAATACATTGGCACACAGTCTGGATCAAGCAATTTTAAAATAGCATCACTCAGATTTCCTAAAGATTTTCAGAATGATCCTCCGGAACATGATGGAGAGGCATGGAAGGATGGAGAAGAGATACTACTTCAATATAAAATATTTGCTTTTGCAAACTTCAAGGAACAAATTAAATCACTTGAATCCGACTACTTAAAAAAATCAGAACATAGCCAAAGGGTTGAATGCATTGTAAATTTACTGAAGAATGGCAATGTATTTTTCCCGGTGCTTATTCATAAAAACGACCCAAAATGCAGAATTGATGAAGGTCATCATCGTTCTATTGCTTTATTATGGTTAGAAAGTGATTTGTTGCCTGCATTCTCGATGGGTTATGAAGATTGGTTCAAGAAGGACAACTGAATCATCTTGACAACCGTTACCTTGGATGGTAACATTTAGCAATGGGCAAGATACGCCGTGGGAACTATGTATTCCTGTCTTGGGCCGGAGATCACGGCCCGAGGCATGTTCACGTCTATGAGAATAAAAAACTCATTGTGAAATGGGACCTTGAGCATGGTGTGGCCATGAAAGGCAAGGCAAACAGTAAGATTTTGAGGTTGATCGCCGCACTCCAGCAGGAGGGTCGTCTGTGAAAATCAATAATGTTCACCTAGACAACAGAAAGAAGGCATTTGAGGTTGTAACCTATTCCAAGAGGTACTGGTTCCCTTATGCCAAGCTCGAAGTGCGCCCATCGCGACATAATCCCGTTATGAGAGTGTACGTTGACGAAGAATTGGGCAACGAGGCCTTCACTTACGAGCTGGTCTCGGGCACTGAAGGAACGGTACACATCGATCAGGTTCTCGATTACAACAGCGACCCTCGTTATATGAGGGATATGTTGCTCTATAAACTAACTTTGATAGCACAAAAACGAGTGAAAAAAACCTCGCTGAGCAAGAGAGAGTTGATTCGACGGCTGGGAACTTCTCCCGCCCAGTTCTATCGCTTGCTAGATCAGACGAACTACTCCAAGTCAATCGATCAGTTGATGGCTTTGCTCGCAATTCTCGATTGCGAAATTGATTTCGTCGTGAAGCGGAAACAGTCCCATTCGGGCATTCCAGTCGGATCGTAGGAAATCGCTGGATGGCCTTAGTTCTCTAACCTGGGCGGCTTGATCGCAAGAGGTAAATGAAGGCTGTTGATTCTTTGCATGCGCCGGTGGAAATTCCTGGATATTCCGGCGGTCGTTGACCGCCGGCTATCAAATTGTTTTTCATCTTTCATCCCTCAGTCTTCATCCTTGATGGTTCCCTATCCCCTATTCCCTATCCTTGGCTTCCCATTTTTCTTCCGCTGCGCTGGGACGGCTGTAATGGGGCACGAGGCTCCAGAGATCATCGCGGCGGCCGGCAGCGTAGTGTCGATGCGCCAGCCGGGCCACCATGGCCGCCCGGGGCGACCAATATTTTTGATCAAGTGCGGTTACATGTGCCGGCAGGCGAGAAATGAATTTGCCGAGCGCCGGTCCGGCAACCACCATGCCGGGCGTCAGCTCCTCGAACCAACGATCAATAGTAATAAGACGCTCAGAGCCCATGGGCGACAGCCAGTTGTCTGCTCCGCGCATAAATGAGCGAGTCGCCACCTCGCCGCGTTGGGCGTCGACGACAGCCGTCAGGGCCGAAATGCTCGGTGGCGCGGCCTGGGCAATGGTTTCCAAGGTATTGACGCCCAAAATTTCAGCGCCTATGGCATAGGCGAAGGTCTTGGCCATTGTGATTCCCACGCGCAGCCCGGTGAAAGATCCCGGGCCGATGGTGAGTGCAACAAGTTGCACTTCGCCGGGTTTCCAGCCCACCTCATCCAAGAGAGTTTTCATGCCTGGGGCAAGCGATTGGGCGGAACGTTGCTGGCGATTTAACTCTAATTCCAGCAGCAAGTTACCATCATCCATCGCGGCCACGGTTCCAACCGGATCGGTGGTTTCCAGGGCAAGTATTTTCACAATTGGTACCCAAAAAAACCTACAGCAATACTATCTTTAGAGGGAATTTACAGGGATTTACGGATTATTTACCCTCACCATTACCCTCTCCCGGAGGGAGAGGGGACCTTTCTTATAAACAGTCTCTCCCGGAAGGAGAGGGGACTTTTCTTGTTAACAGTCTCTCTCGGAGGGAGAGGGGCCATTTCTTTATAGTGCTCTTCTAGAGGGAGAGGGGACTTTTTCCAATTAAAAAAACGGGCGGGGCTTTCGGCATCTCGACTTGACCGTCCCCACGTGCAACAATACACTGTGTGCTCGTGGCTAGCCAGCCCCCTTCCAGTCAATGCAATCCCTACCGAAATTTGCCAGCGTGAAACGAGCCCTGATTAGCGATATCCACAGCAACATCGAGAGTCTCGAAGCGGTTCTGGCCGACATCCGAGATCAAGGCATCACGGAAATTTTTTGTCTTGGCGATCTGGTCGGATACGGTCCTAATCCCCGGGAAGTGATCGATGAAATCATGAACTGTCAGGTTTGCCTGCTGGGAAACCATGACCAGGGACGCTTTTTCGATCCCGAGGGGTTCAACTCCGGCGCCGAAAGGGCGATCTTTTGGACCCGCAACCAATTGGAAAACGCCGGCGGCCCGAGCGCCGAGCGTCAGCGGCGTTGGGATTTTTTGGGCGAGTTGCCCCGCACCTATCAGGAAAACGGCGGCAAACTCCTCTTTGTGCACGGTTCGGCGCGAAACCCGCTTAATGAATATGTGTTTCCCGAGGATATCTACAACAAGCGCAAACTGGAAAAAATATTCGCCCTTGTACCCCAGTATGTTTTTCAAGGCCACACCCACGTGCCCGGCGTGTTTACCGAAAATTTCAACTTCTTCAGCCCCGAGGAAATCAATCACGAATACCGTTTCGCCAAGGAGAAGGTGATGATTAACGTGGGATCGGTCGGTCAACCTCGCGACGGCGATCCCCGGGCGTGTTACGCGGTTCTGGAGGACGAAGTTGTGCGCTTCCGCAGGGTGGAATACCCCTTCGAAAAAACCATCGCCAAAATCTATGAAATATCGGAATTGGACAACTTCCTAGGGGACCGACTCCGCGATGGGCGTTAGCAGGGTTCAGAGTTGAGGGTTCAGGGTTCAGGATTCGATTTTCCACAGGAGTTCTGAACCCCGAACCCTGGATCCTTTGATTGGAACTGATATGGAACGACGTTTTGTGCTGTTTCTGGTGCTTGCTTTTGCCATTTTTACGGGCTACTTTGCTGCTCATCCAGCGTTTGTATCCTCCGCCCGCGAAAAAAACCGAGGCGAACCGCCAGGCCGTTGCAAAAAAGGAAGCCGGAAAAGACGAGAAGGCCGGAGAAGCGCCGCAGCCCCGGTCCAAGGCGAGATTAAACCGCAACAGGTCCAACCCGCCGCGGAACAAACGCCGTCGGCCGAGGAAAAAAATCAAGAGCAGAAAGTAGCGGAGGAAAAAACGCCCCAGGTCGGCGTGGTCGAGGAACCAGTTGTCCCCGAAAAATGGGTCAGCTTGGGCTCGGCCGATTCCCACGATCCTTATCGCATGTTAGCGACGCTCAGCAACCGCGGCGCGGCCCTGGTCCGCATTGAACTAAACAGCCCCCGTGATTGCGACATCGACGACCGCAGCGGCTATCTTGGCTACCTGGTGATGGACAAAACCATGCAAGGATCGGGCTTGCCGGTGCAAGTGGTTGGCGCGGGCACGCCCGCGGCCAAGGCGGGGATCAAAGTGGGCGACGTGATCAAGGAAATCAATGGCAAGCCAATAGTCTCTTATGCCTCCCTGGAAGGTAAAGTCGGCGTACTGGCAAAGCCCTGGGAAAAAGCGGAAGGCGTAAAAGGCGTCTTAGAAAGCACCAGGCCGGGCCAGAAAATTGAAGTAAAGATTCTT
Organism: Pirellulales bacterium; assembly: GCA_963820545.1. Classification (GTDB taxonomy): domain Bacteria; phylum Planctomycetota; class Planctomycetia; order Pirellulales; family Thermoguttaceae; genus CAWGAJ01. Next base: position 2,464,861 of record CAWGAJ010000001.1, on the reverse strand, counting down.
CGCGACGGCAAAGAACAAAAGCTCACGACCACACTTACCCGGCGTCCGCTGGAGGTCGTCGCTCTGGAAAACAACGATCCGTCGTCTTTTTTGTTGACCTTGCAACAGATCGACGACCAGCGCATTGCCGACGATAAAACGGATGAGCCCGTCGAATTGGGACGCGAACTAAAAGACGTCGCGCTGCGCAACACGACCTGGCAAATCATCGAGGCCGATCAAACGCACGTTGTTTTTTCCAAGAAACTGCCCCAATATGGTTTGGAAATCTTCAAGACCTATCGTTTGGCCATAGTTCCCCAGGCATCGCTCGCCGATCCCGATTACAAGGCATATAACTTGGAGTTTTCCCTCAAGATCGTCAATCAAGGCGAAACCGTGAGGAAGGTGGCGTATCGCATGGACGGCCCCAACGGCTTGCCCACCGAAGGCTGGTGGTATGCCTACAAAGTCAGCCGCAATTGGGGCGGCGCCGGGCTGCGCGACGTGGTGGCCTCGTTCGATGAGGGCGTGCCGAAAATGGTCGGCTGTCCCACGATCGCCAGCGATAAGCTGGGCCTTCCCTGGCCGGATCAGCCCTTGACCTATATCGGCGTGGATGCCCAATACTTCTCCGTGGTGATGATTCCGCAAAAGGCCAATCCCGCTGATATTTGGTTCGCCGCTTCGCAAGCGCTCCGCGTGGGAAAGTACGATAAAGATCATGTGAATCTGACGAATACTTCATTCCGCGTGATCAGCCTGGCGCACGAATTGAAACCCGGCCAGGAGTTTCTACATGATTTCCAGATATTCGCCGGCCCAAAAAGGCCGCCGCTTTTAACGCAATACGGCTTAAGCGAACTGATTTATTACGGCTGGCCCATCTATGCCGGGCCGGCTATGTGCATGTCGTGGATCTTGCACGCGTTTGTTTTTGTGGTGCGGAACTACGGACTGGCAATCATCCTCTTGACCGTGCTGGTGCGCGGCTGCATGTTCCCGCTGAGCATCAAACAGGCCCTGGCCGCGCAAAAAATGCAGGAACTGCAACCCGAGATCAAACGCATCACCGAAAAATATAAAAAGGATCTCGAAGCCCGCTCCAAGGCCCAACAAGAATTGTTCCGCAAGCACAATTACAATCCCTTCGGCGGATGCCTGGTGCTGTTCATTCAACTGCCGATCTTTATCGGGCTCTATCGTTCGTTGATGGTCGACGTGGAGTTGCGAGACGCTCCGCTCATTTCCCATGCCCTACGCTGGTGCTCGAACCTGGCCGCGCCCGACATGCTCTTTGATTGGAGCCCCTTCATGCCCGCGTTTATCAACAGTGCCCAGGGTTTCTTGGGATTAGGGCCTTTTTTCAACATTTTACCCATCCTGACTATCATTTTGTTTATCTGGCAACAGAAGAAATTCATGCCGCCGGCGGCCGATGAACAGGCCGCCATGCAACAAAAAGTCATGCAATACATGATGATTTTCATGGGCATAATGTTCTTTAAGGTGGCCAGCGGATTGTGCATATACTTTATCGCCTCGACGATCTGGGGCTTAGCTGAACGGCGGTTTTTACCCAAAACCAAGCCCGTGACCGGCACCGGCATTTCGGCCAAGACAGGCGCCCGAAGTGCCTCTCCTGGATCTTCAGACGGCGACGCGGTGAAATTCAAAAAAAACAAAGGAAAAAAATAAAGCGATGAGAAGAATGAAATAAATGTTCAGTGTTCCCACGCCGGAGCGTGGGAATAAGATATTATCATTATATTCCTCGTTCCCCTGACCTCTGATCTCTGACCTCTAATGTTTCCCCTGGACGACACCATTGCCGCCATTGCTTCGGCGCCTGGTGGCGCGGCACGGGGTATTGTACGCCTCAGCGGCCCGAATGTTTTACCTTGCCTGGAGGCAGTGTTTCAAAGCAAGCGATCAGGGTAAACTTCAGCCGCCCAGACATCCCCAGTCTGTTATTGGTTCGTTGCACATACACGGCCTCAGTGCGCCGCTGCCTTGCGATTTGTATCTCTGGCCCCAGCGACGCAGTTACACTGGTCAGATGGTGGCCGAACTGCACACGCTGGGTTCTCCGCCGCTGTTGGACGCCTTATTGAAATCGCTTTGCGCGGCGGGGGCGAGAATGGCCGGGCCAGGGGAGTTTACGCTGCGGGCGTTTCTCAGCGGCCGGATCGATCTGACACAGGCCGAGGCCGTGCTGGGCGTAATCGACGCCGCCGATCAGCAGGAGTTCAAAGTCGCGGTGGATCAACTGGCCGGCGGTCTGGCAGGACCTTTGCACGATCTGCGTGACATGATCCTGGAACTGCTCGCCCATCTGGAAGCCGGATTTGATTTTGCTGATGAGGATTTGCCTTTTATTACCGCCCAGGACATGCAAATTCGGCTTGCCGAGGCAGTGGAAAATGTTGCCCGATTGGCAGCCCAGATGGAGTCGCGCGGCGCAGTGCAAACAGATATTAAGGCGGTGCTTGTGGGCCAGCCAAACACCGGCAAAAGCAGTTTGTTCAATGCCCTGACGCGCAAAACGCACGCCTTGGTTTCCGATCTGCCGGGCACGACCCGCGATTATCTTGTTGCCGAATTGGATTTCGAAGGGCTAAAGTGCCAACTCATCGACACGGCCGGGCTTAAAGCAGATTCCGGCCATCCAGCCGCTGCATCTGAATTGCCCGAAAGAGCGGCCCAACAGGCTGCCACGGAACAAATCCGTCGGGCCCAGGTGCGATTGCTCTGTCTCGATGCCACCCGGCCCCTGGACGCTTGGGAACAAACCCAGCTTGCCCGGCGCGATGATTTGCATCGGATTGTCGTTTGGACAAAGATGGATGCTGTTTTATCAGGCGTTGGTTCAGACGCCCAAGCCGCCTCAGCCGACTTACGCCGGCCGCTCGCCAGGACGGTAATGACAAGCAGCATCACCGGCGAAGGACTTGATCAACTGCGGGATGAGTTGCTGAGTGCGGTGCTCGACGCGCAAGCGGCCGATTGCGAGGTGGTTGCCGGTACTGCCGTGCGCTGTCACCAGTCGCTTTATCATGCCGGACAAAGTCTAAGAAACGCACTAGATATTGCCCGACATTATAAGGGGACAGTCCCATTTTCGCCGACCGTGCTGATCGCACGGTGCCCGGAAAATTGGGACAGTCCCCAGATAGGCGGTGAAGAATTCATCGCCGCGGAAATCCGCGTGGCCTTGGAAGAATTGGGCAAGGTCGTGGGCGCGGTCTATGCCGACGACGTGCTGGAGCGGATTTTCAGCCGCTTTTGCGTGGGAAAGTAATCTGCCCTCACCCTAGCGCGGCCTGACGGCCGCAACCAAATCGCGACCGACCAACCTTCGGTTGGTGCCCGTCGCGGCTTTACATACTGAACAAACTACTGTACTTGATGCGCAAAACGCGCTTAAACCTCAAACAAAGACGCTAACCCTCTTCCAGGGGAGTTTTTATCTATTTTGATTTGGTTCTATTTTCCCCAGTACCGCCTGAAAGGCTCTCAAAATACTGGCGATTGAGTTCTTCCCAGCCGCGCGGCGAGGGATCTTGCATACCGCCGAGAATTTCTTTTTGCACATCGGCGGGCAGATTGGCGGTGGTATCGCGGCGCACCTCGAACTCGCCTTCGAGATATTGCTTGACGTTGCCCAGTCCTTCGGCAAGCACATGCCTCTGGCGCAGGGCATTTTGGTAGCGGCCGGATTTGAGGTCTATTTCGATCTGGGCCATGACCGCGATCATCTTTGTGAGGTCGGTGTGATGAAAATTGGCCACCTGGAGTTGCAGATCAACTGCTTCGGCCTTGTTGCGGAGCGCGGCCTGTTTATCGGCCAAGTGCTGTAAATCGCGCGGGCCGGGCGCGCGCGGAACAGGTCCTTCGAGCCCTTCGCCGCCCTGGCCGCTTTCCTTGCCGCCGCCGGTGGACCCGCCTGCCGGCTGCTTGCTGAAATCTTTGATCTGACCCTTCAAATACGGATCGGGAGTCAATCGGCTGGGCGTATTGCGACCGCCTTTGCCCACCGCCTCATCGCCCACGAACTCGCCGCTCGATTTGCCTTGCCGGCCTTCGCCCGCGCGGCCGCCGATCTCGCTGGTATTGGGCAGCCGATTGCCGGTCACTCCCTTGGCGCTCATATTGGAGATCGGTCCGTCCGCTGCATCCCAGCCGGCACCCTTGTCGAGCGAATCCGCGGCGCTGCTGGATATATCATCCATTTCATCGAATAGGTCTTCTTCTTGCTCCATCAGTTCGCCGACAAGGTCTTCCAATTCGCCCGGCAACTCGGCCATGGGGGCTTCCTTGTCCATGTCGGTAAGCGATTCTTCCTGGCTCCACTTTTCGCGATCAGGGCTATCGGGCAGCCATTTTTCGAGGTTGGTTTTCATTTCCTCGGCCATCTCATAGCCCAACTGTTCCAGGGGTACGGCAATGTCGACCGACTTTTTCAACAGGGCGTCTTCGGCCATTTTCAATTCGTTTTGGATCTCCACTGCCTCCTTTAGCAGCGTTGGATTGGCGAAATCCTGCTCGGGCAGTTTGCTCAGGTCGGAATGCAATTCCTTGATGAACTTGGACCAATCGTCCTCGGCCACGGCCAAGGTTTTCAGCAATTCTTCCTCTTGCCGGGTAAAATCGTCGACCGGCTTCTTGGCCAGGTTTTCGCTGGCTTCGATGATCTTTTTCTGCTCCTTGAGGAATTTATCGAGTTTGTCGCGGGCATCTTCCAGCTTTTGTTTCACCTCGTCGGGCAGATCGCCGCCGGGACGTTTCTTCATTTCCGATAGCAGTTCATTCTGGGCAAGTCGCGATACGTCGAGCAACTTGCGCAAAACCTCAATAATGCGATCTTGAGCGCCCATAAGCTCGGTCGTGGGCCGGTCGAATTCCTCCAGCGTCTTCATATTCAACAGTTCATCGCCTTGCCGGACCGCCGCGAGCATGTCGCCGAAGGCCAGGTTGCCGAGCGCGCGTTTGATGATTTGCCGCTCCTTGGAATCGGACTGGCCCACGGACTCGACGACTGCGACTGTGGATTTTTGGATCTCAATCTGTTGCCCGCGCACCTCGGCCGATTTATTGTTCCGCTCCGACAATTGCCGGGTCTGGAGTACACCGGCGGCGACAATCCGGGCGCGAATCTGTTGTTCCAGAATCTTCCACACCGCCCCGCGCAGACTTTCGATTTGCTCCAGCGCGGCCGAGTTTTTGGCCTCTTCAGCAATGATTTTCACAGTGTGCCAGCCGGTGGCGGCCTCTTGCGGTTTTAGCTCCAATCCCCAATTGTTTAGTGACCGGTTGTCCCAAACCACGGCCCGCATCAAAACAGTCTGCCCGATTTGGAATTTATCGGGCTTTAGATGCAAGTTATAATGCCGCACCACGGCAGTGCTGTTTTCAAAGTCGGTCCATTGCATAACGACAATTGGCTGAGTGCCCGGGGCAAGTGTTGAATTTACGCTGCCGGGGCCCGGGGTTTCTGCAGATATAATATTTTCCCGCGAAGCGACCTGAACCTCTCGGTTTTGGATTTTCATCTCCAAGCGAAGTCGGCCCACGCCGTAATCGTCGCTGGCGCGAATCGTCACCGGCGCTCGGCGCCAAGGACCGCGGTACTCTGTTGCGCAGGCTTCAGCAGTTCCACCGTGGGCGGATTGTCGGCAATGACCCGGATGCTGTTCACGCGCGGATCAGGATCGGTATGGCCCGCGTCGTTGAAAAGATTAATCGTGAAACTGGCGTTTTTCAAAAGCGGCAATTCGACCGTCAGTGAGTTGCCGCGCTCCTCGACGCGGCCGAGGATCTGCTTGCCTTCGATTTGAATATACCCTTTTGCCACCGGTACTGAAGGTCGAATCCGCAATTGGGCCACGGAAAACTGGGGGGCCTCCAAGTCGGCGGTTTTTTGCGTTATGGTCTCATCCTGGCGGTTGAGATAAGCGGGAAAGCGATAGCATACTGCCACTTCCGAGACGACGGGCTTTTCCCGCACTTTGATGGTGTAGATCGGCGTTTGCGAATCGCCGATTTCCAGGCGATATTGCACGGCCTTCTGGAGTGAAGATAAGGTGTGCTTGTAATATCGGTGTTTTTCGTCGCTCGCCAGGGGCAGGGAGAATTCCGGCTCGCCTTCGGGCTTGATGAAAATAACAGCGTCGTATGCCGTGCCTTGAGGATTGTTGATCCGCCCGATGATTTCCTGACTACCGCCGATCAGTATTTCGGCGTCCTGGGGCGCGACCTCGATCAGGCCCACTCTGCCCACCGAGGGCACATACTCCCACGGCGAGAGCAAGCGGCGCACCGATGATTCCCAATTGGGAACATATTGTTGAGAGATCAAGGCCACGGCGATCAAAACGCTCAGCAATACCAGCAATTCGGCCATATCGCGGGGCGTTTGCATGCAGTGGCGCAAGCGCAGCCAACGAGACTGGTCCTTGGCCGCGGCGTCGAAACTCGTTCGATCGACTTGCTCGGCCGCGTGATGGATCGCCGCCTGGCAAAACGCCGGATCGCCGCTTGCGTGCTCTTCGGCTAATTGCACAAGATTAATCAGATTGTTACCCAGTTGGGGAAATTCAGACTCCACGCGGCGCACGGTGCCCTCCAAACCGCGCTCGCCGAGCAGCAGGCGACGCCCCACAATCCACAGCAGAGCGGCAGTCGCGGCCAGCCAGGTGAAAAATAGTGCCCTGATAATCCCTTGCGAAAACAACAAAAAAGTATCGCCGAGGATGAAAACCAGCATCAGCCCAAATGACGCGCAAGCCGCCAGCACGCAGGTGCTTAAAAGCGAAAAGAACCACCATTTTTGCCGGATGGCATCGAGCCGCTCAATAACTGTCTCGGCCTCGGGCGACATGATTGTGGTCTTTCAGGGGTCAATGCGTAACGGCATACACCAGCACATTCGTGCCGATTTGCAGCGCCGATTCGTCTTTCAGGCCGTAACTATAGGGATGCGGAAACTGTTCCCAACCGTTGCCCAGATCGAAGCGGCTATAAATAACCGCCAATCGGCCGTCGATAGTGATGCCTTCCAACGGCGGCGCGTATAAGGCGCCGAAATCCTCGCGCACGCGGGGCGTGTAATCCACTTGCTTAATGTCATAATGACAGTGATAAAGGGGATGATCAAGGGTTAATTTTTCCAGTTGTCTCTCGGGCAGCACCTTGGCCATTTCCCGGCGCAAGGCCATGTCAAAGGCTATGCGTCCGCAGCAGGAATCGGCCAGCAAGAGCCCGCCCGCCTTCAGATAACGCTGCAAGGCCGCCTCCTCTTCAGCACTCCAGATGAAATCGTAATGTCCGGTGATATATAACAAGGGATAAGTTGCCGTGTTAGGATCCTTTAGGCGCACGTTTTCTCGTTTGAACTTCACTTCCAGCGTGGAGTTGTCTCGGGCGAATTTCAGCAGGTTGTGCACGCCCGAGGGATCGGGATCCCAGTCGCCGTCGTGGATGATCTGCGCGAAAACAAAATCGTCGCGCGTGGGAGCGGCGGATTCGTGATAAACCTTGGTCGAACTGAGGAAGCGTCCCAACTGGAACGAGCCGAGAATGTAGGTCACAATGTTGGCCCCGACCTGCCGGGCTTGGTCGATAATCACGCGAACGCCGCGGGGATGCTCATGGCCGTCCCAGCCGCAGGTAAGATCGCGGGGCGAAAAGATCACGCCCGCGCGGCAACCAATATTTATCCCTTCCAGACAAGGGTCTTCGACAAAAGTGGAGCCGTCGGCTTTCTTATAAGTCAGGTTGCCCAGCTTATAATATGAAGCGTAGAGGGGATCGTCGCGCGTCAGTTTCCTGAGCGGCCGGCCGGGAAACATCAACTCGACTTCACGGCGAAACGACTCGATAAAGTCATTCCAGCCGCAGCAGGCATCAGCGATGATCGTGCCGCCGTCCATCACGTAGCGGGCGAGTTTTTGGCGGATCTCATCGGACAACTCGAAAGTATTGTGTCCGGCAAAGAGCAAGGCCGGCAGCTCGCGGGGATCGAAAGAAAAATGCTCAAAATCGGCCTCGCTCCCCCGGTAATTGATCCCCAGCTTAGCCGAGGTCCAGGCGAGCAGACTCTGGACGTCGGCCGGATCGGTCATCCAGTCGCGATACTGCACGCGCTTGCCATCCTTGGTGATCCAGCGCTCCGGCCCCATGGCCATTTTGCCCACCAGCGCCGGCGGGCTGGGCGGACGTTTCTTTTCGCTCCGCCGGAGCGGCGTGGCCGGCAGCGGCAAAGGAGGAAACGATTCGCCGCCGGTGCGAAACTGCGGCTTGGCCATCGGCGGCGGGCCGCAATCGATCGGTCCTGAATGGTCTTCGTCCGCCCAGGCCAAGGTAGGCAGGCTGATATTCCCAGCAACACTGCCCACTGCGGCGCTTAGTCCGATTCGTTCGATGAACTTGCGCCGCAATATTTTTTTTGCGTCGGGTTTATCATGCGATGCCATATCTGGATTTCCTCATAGTGTATTCTGTCAGTGCAATTGCCCCTAAGTCAATGGACTTACCTGCCGCAGGTATTATATGATTATATTGCCAGAGTGGGGTTTTCACTTCTCATTTTGGCTTAAAACAACTTTTTTTGTTGATATAAAGGTTATTTGCAGCAACAGGATGCTTTTCAGACAGTGACCTGTGCAGGACCTTTCAATTTAGAATACAACAAGAGTATAAAGGCTTTTATGAAAGATGGATCCATGCCCAAAATGCTTTTCCGGCTGGTTGTCATTGGTGTTCTGATGCTGGGCAACACCCGGATGGTTTTCGCCGATGAACCGCCGGCGATCAATCCATTTGGACCGCCGCCCACAGAGCGGCAGGACGCCGTGCCCGGTTATGTCGAACTTTCCGACGGCTCGATCCATCCAGGGCTCATTTATCTCACCCGGGATAAAGCACTTAAAATATATGACCAACAATTACAGCGTCAACGGGAAATTCCCCTTAGCGACGTGAAACAGATCGAGTGTACGATTAAAAAAGAATGGCGGGAAAAACAGTGGAAATTTCAAGAATCCACAAAAGATGATAAATTATATACCGGGCAATCTTATCCCGCCCGGGAATATGAGCACACGATCACGCTCCAGGACGGCCGTACAATTACCGGCGGGCTGTCGGCTATCGTGTATGTGCAACCCTATGAAAATGCATCTGATCAAGCCGGCGCAGTCCCAGAGCGACACCAAAGCAGAGCAATTCATTCTCAACAAACGAAATAAAGGCGAAATAGGTCAAGATTTGAAGTCCCTGATTTATGTAAAGTTGATTAAACTAGGCAAGGAAGCCTTTGAGGAAGGAAGAGAAAAAGTCGCTGAACGCCGAGGCCGCAAATGATTAACTTCACCCTCGAGCAAGGATCCGGCATCACCACGATGCTGGCTGTCGCGGCGGCGGCGATTCTCTTGGCGGGGATTTTTTATCGCCGCGCTTTTGCCATGCTCAAACCCGGGCAGTGGTGGATGCTTTTTGCCCTGCGCACAGCGGCGATCTTACTGATTGTATTGCTCATATTCCGTCCGGTGTTTAGTTACCACAAGGAACTTAGCAGACGGGCGTCGCTGGTATTTCTTATCGACCGTTCAGCCTCGATGAGCATTGCCGACTCCGCCATTGGAGTGACCCGTTTCAATCAAGCCCGGATGCAGATCGAAAAGTGGTGGCCAAAGTTGGAAAAGGATTTTGATCTGCACCTGATTGCCTTTGCCGAAAACGCCCAACTACTGAAGGATCTCAAAGATCTGCAAACCGTGGTCCCTGAGGGCAAGTCCACTTCGCTTGGCCGGGCGTTGACCGCGGCGTCGCAACTGGTTCCGCGCCGCAATCTGGGCGCTCTGATCATGCTCTCCGACGGCATAAATAATTCCGGCGCAGCCCCGTGGACCTGGCCGGAAAACTGGGCTTGATCGTGCATACCGTGGGCGTGGGCGCCAGCCTGCGGAGCAATCTATCTTATCGCGACATTCAAGTGACGGGCATCGATTGTCCCGATCGCTTGTTTCTCAATAACCTGGCGCGGATTACAGGCTCGATTGAAGGAGTCGGGCTGGCAGGCCGAGTGGTTCAGGCGGTCCTGGAGGAAGACGGGCAAAAAATCGCCGAAAAGGAATTGACAATTACCAGCGCCGAGGGCCCGCAGCAAGTTACATTTGATTTCCATCCCGCGAGCAAAGGCCGGCATACATATACAGTCAGAGTGCCGCCGGTGGCCGAGGAAAAGATCGTTGAGAACAACCAGCGTTCGGCCCTGGCTTTGGTGGTCGAGCCGGGAATACGCGTGTTGTATCTCGAAGGAACGCTGCGGTCCGAATTTGGCGCCCTGGTCGATCGTTTTCTGGCCAAAGACCCGGACCTGGAATTCTACGCCTTGGTTGCAACGCGGCCGAACGTGTTCTTAAAGCGCACGAACATGTCCGAGCTGGATTTTGCGGTCATTCCCCACGATGCAGAAACAATAAATCGGTTCGATGTATTTATCATCGGCGATATCGACAGCACGTACATCAAACCCGACGAGCAGCAGTTATTTGTCCAGCGCGTGCGTGATGGAGCGGGTTTGATCATGATCGGCGGTTATCACAGCCTGGGACCCGGCGGCTATGCAGGCACGCCCCTGGGACAAATTTTACCGGTCGTTTTGGGAAGCCGTGAAATCGGACAGATTACTGAAGCATTTTTGCCCGTGCTTACGCCCGAGGGTGTGCGCCACCCGATTTTTGCCAATATCGCCGACTTTTTTCCCACCCGACAAGCCCAGCCGAAAATCACCGGGCTGCCGCCTTTGGATGGCTGCACGCGATTGCAGTCGCCGCAGCCGGGCGCTTCGGTCTTGGCGATCCTCTCCATGGAATCAATGTCAATGCCGGTCCTGGCAGTGCAGCCGGTAGGCAAGGGTCGCACGGCGGTTTTTTGCGGCGACACCACGCGCAAATGGCAACAAGGTCTTCGGGCACTCGACCAGCAGTCGCCTTTCTTGCGATTTTGGGGGCAGATGGTCCGCTGGCTGGCCGGACGTGCGGCGGCTGTCGAGGCGGCCTCGGGTGTTAGCGCCACTCTCGATAAAGGATACTACGAACCCGATGAGCCGATCCACATTTCCGCCACGGTTCGAGACAAGGACGGACAAGGCGCCAACGACGCCAAAGTAACAGCCAAGATCCAGGAGCCAGCAGGGCCGGCCGACCAGGTTGCGCTTTCCCTGGAGTCCGGCCCGGCAGGACATTACAGCGCCACATTCGACCCAAAGGCCGCGGGAAATTATGAGTTCACGGTCGAAGCCCGCTTGGGGGAGTCGCTGCTGACGGCCGAGAAACTCACGGTGGAAGTCGGCCGGCAGAACCTCGAATTCGAGAAACTCGATCTGGATGATAAAATGCTCGCGCGCATCGCCGCCGAGAGCAAAGGCCGATACGTGCATATTACCACTGCCGATCAGCTTTTGAGCCAAATCGATCGCTCGCAGCGCAAGCGCAGCGAGTATATCGAGCGCCCGCTGTACTCGCCCCCGATGTTTTGGACGCTTTTTGTGTGCGCTTTGACAGCAGAATGGGTGCTGAGAAGAAAATTTAAACTGAGGTAATTTAGCCCCGGGTGAACACACCCGGGGTATGGTGACGTATTTTCCTTTTACCCGCCGTGTATTCACGGCGGGCTAAATGACTGATTATTCGCTTCAAATAAAATGAGCCCGAAGACAGGTTATCGCTATCTGGAACCGACGGCCTTGGCCCGCGTGAAAAATCTCACGGTGGTGGCGCGTGGGGTGGTCGAGGGATTTATCAGCGGCTTGCATTCCAGCCCCTATAAGGGATTCAGCGTCGAGTTTGCCGAGCACCGCGAATATACCTCCGGCGACGATCCGCGGCGGCTCGATTACCGCATGTTGGCCCGAACCGATCGCCTCTACATCAAACAATATGAAGAAGAAACAAACATGCGCGTGCAGATTTTGCTGGATACCAGCGGCTCGATGGGCTACAGCCACGAAGAGCGGCTCACCAAGCTGGAATACGGCTCGTATTTGACCGCGGTTTTGTCGTACCTGATGACCCGGCAGCAGGATTCGGTGGGCTTGACCACGTTTGATACGGCAGTTCGGCTCGACATGCCCGCGCAGCTCGCCGCAACATTTCAACGACATGATGCGCTGGCTGGAAGCGATCAAGCCCGGCGGCGATACCGACATCGCCGAAACCTTGCACCGGCTGGCCAACCGCTTCAAACGCCGCTGCCTGATCGTACTGATCAGCGATCTCTATGATGAACCCGATGAGGTGATTCGGGCCTTGCACCACTTCCGCCATCGACGGCACGAAGTGATCCTCTTCCACGTGCTCGACAAGGCCGAAATCGAGTTCCCCTTCAACGACGTAATCGCCTTTCACGACCTGGAAAGCGGCCAGCGCATCCAAGCCGATCCGGCCTACATCCGCGACGCGTACCGCCGACAGATCGAGGCCTTCATCGCCACTTATCGCCGCGCCTGCTCCGAGGCCCAAATCGACTACGTGCTGGCCGAGACTTCGATTCCATACGATTTTATGCTCACTCGATATATCAGCAGCAGAAACAAATAACAAATGTCCTTTGCCGCGCCGTTATTTCTGTTAGCCGCCTTGGCAGCCGCCATTCCCGTGGTGCTGCACATGATCAACCGCCAACGGGCGAAGGTTCTGCCGTTTAGCACCTTGCGGTTTTTGCGGATCAGCGTGCAAAAAACGCGGCGCAAGAAACGCCTCCACGAGGTTTTGCTGATGCTGCTCAGGGCCGCGGTTTTGCTATTGATTGCCGCCGGGCTGGCCAAACCAACGATAACGCATTTGGGTTCTTTTTGGGGCGGCGCACACTGGGCCGTGGCGGAGATTGTGGACAATTCAGCCAGCATGGGCATGATCGACCAGGATCGTCCGCGTTTCGACACGGCCTCGACCGCGGCGGTGCAAATCCTCGATGAACTAAAAGAAGGCGATCAAGCGGCATTGTTTTTAACCTGCGGTCCCGTCTATCCCGAATTGGGCAAATTGTATCGCACCCAGGAACAAATCCGCCAGATATTGGCCCAAGCGCAAGTGAGTTACGAACGGGCGGACCTGGCGCTTTTGGTTCAACAAGCCCGAGCGTTGTTGGCCAACTCCACGGCGGCCAACAAGTGTATTTATGTGATTACCGACATGCAAAAAATATCTTGGGAGAATTGGAAAGCGAATGCCCAACAACCACAATCCGATGATCATGGAAAAGAAAAACCGCAAGAGAGTTCTTCTGCTTTAAAAAACACTGCGCAGGCCTTGGATGACGCTGCGCCGGCCATTCCGGTCATTTTAATCGATTGCCACCGATGCGCCTAAACCCAACACCGCCGTTGAAGGGCTTCAGTTGCAGACTGCCGTGCCGGTGGCGCATCTGCCGGTGAAAGCCGTTGTTGAGCTGCTCAACACATCATCGGTTGCCCAGCAACGCGTGGTGGAATTGTTTGTCGATGACCACAAAGAGTCCAGTAGTCCCGAGCTGAATATTCCGCCCGAGGGACTGCGCAACACACGATTTTCAGTTCACTTTCTTTACCGCCGGGCTGCATCGCGTGGAGGTTTGCCTGGCGGGCGAAGACGGCTCGAAATACGACGACCGCCGCTTTGCCGCCATGGAGGTCGATCAAGAGGTACCGGTAGCGGTGGTTAAAAGTCAAATTCACGAAATTTCCTATCTCGACGACGCCTATTATTTGAAAAACGCTTTGTCGCCGGACCAATCGGGCAGTTGGGCCCTCCGCGCCACCACGCTTGTGGCCGGCGATCTGCTGAGCGAACCGCTCTCCAATTACAAGGTGATATTTTGTGTGAACTTGCCCGCACTAAACAGAGAGGCGGCCGAAAGGCTGCGCGCCTACGTGCTAAGCGGCGGCAACCTGGTATGGATCGCCGGCGATAACGTCAATCCCGAGGCCTACAACGAGATGAACGAGCAGGCCGGAGATCAGTTGTTGCCTGCTCCGCTTCTGGAAATCCGCGCGCCGAGCGGGCAAGATAATCGCGATAGTTGGCACGTCGGCTTTCTAGACAAAAAATATCCGGCGTTAAGCAATCTGGTTGAGCCGGCATCGCTGTACGAATCGGTGTTGGTTTACAAGCACGTGCGCATGGCGCTGCCCGAGGGAGATGCGGCATCGGTTTTGGCCCGCTTGGACGACGATGAACCACTTTTAGTAGTGCGCAACGTGGGAGAAGGCAGGGTACTGATGCTGGGGACCAGTGTGCATGTCAGTTGGACGAACCTGCCGCTAAGGCCGATCTTTTTGCCGTTTATTGCCCAATTGACTTTTACACTTTCTCGTAGCGAGCAAAGACAACATGCAGTTTACGCAGGCGGACCGCTGGTGCTCAAGTTCGAAAAGAGCGAGCAGCCGATCGGCGTGGAAGTGCTTAATCCCCAGGGCGAAACCATGCGACTGGCCAGCAAAAACGAGGAAGGCGATAAGGGACAAATCTTCCAGTATGCCGACACCCACCAGATCGGCTTCTATCTTTTGCGACTGCTTGACTCACCTCGCGCCACTCAGATTGCTTACGCGGTGAATTTCGATCCCGAAGAGGCCGAGCCGGCCAAAATCACACGGGAGGAACTGCAAAAACATTTTGGCAAAACGCCCTTGCTCTTTGCCGAAGACCCTGATGATCTTACCAGCACTTTTATCTGGCTTAGGGAAGGAAAAAGTCTATGGGGTTTTTTCCTCTTGACCGTTTTGATCGTTTTGGTGTTCGAGACGTTTGTTTCGAATTGGTTAACTCCATTTAACCCCCGGTGATCACACCGGGGGAAGTGTGAACATACCGGGAGCTTAACTTTCTGCTGCTTTAGCCATTCTTTTTGGCGAAATCGAGCATGAAATCGCGCAATGCCTTGACGCCATCGATGGGCATGGCATTGTAGATCGAGGCCCGGCAACCGCCCACTGAGCGATGACCTTTTAGCTCGCACATTCCTTGTGCCGCGGCTTGCTTGAGGAACGGTTCTTCCAAATCCGGCCTGGCCAAACGGAAGGGCACGTTCATCGTCGAGCGGCAGTCCGCTTCGGCGTGGGCCGCGTAGAATCCGTTTGATTTTTCGATGGCGTCGTAAAGCATTTGGGCTTTTTGCTTGTTGATTTCGGCCATTTTGGCCAATCCGCCGATGTCGCGCAACAACCAGTCGGTGACCAGTTTCACCATGTAAATAGCGAAGCAGGGCGGCGTATTGAGCAGCGACTTGTTTTCGGCGAGAAGTTTGTAATTCAAAAGTGAAGGCAGATTAGTTGGCGACCGGGCCACCAAATCATCGCGAATAATAACCACGGTTACACCCGCCGGCCCGACGTTCTTTTGCGCACAGGCGAAAACAATACCGTACTTCTGGATGGAGATGGGCCGCGAGAGGATGTCGGAGGAGGAGTCGCAAACCAAGGGAACACTGCCCACGTCAGGCTCAGTCTGATACTGCACACCATGGATGGTTTCGTTCGAGGTGATATAAACATAAGCGGCGTTAGGATCGAGCTGTAGTTCAGCTTGTTTTGGCACGCGATTGTAATTGCCGGACTTTCCATCCCATACCGCCCGGACCGTGCCTTGAGTTTTCGCCTCGTCCAGGGCCTTTTTGCTCCAGGTACCAGTGACGATGTAATCGGCCGACTTGCCCGTGCCTCGCAAAAGATTCATCGGGATCATACCGAATTGCAGTACTGCGCCGCCCTGCAAGAACAGTACGCGATAGTTATCGGGTATAGCCAGCAAGGTACGAATATTAACTTCGGCCTGAGTGATAATCTGGTCGAAGGTCTTTGAGCGGTGGCTGATTTCCAAGATCGAAATGCCCGTGCCCGGCAGGGCTACCAAGTCGCGTTGGGCCTCCTGCAAGGCAGGTAAGGGCATTACGGCGGGACCGGGAGAAAAATTATAAACGCGTTTTTCCATGATTTTTTTCCTCAATAAATGAAACTGTGAAAAATGGTACCGAATAAGTCTAGCGAAATAAATGGCGTTGTCTAGGAGATGCTGAAATAGTTAGTTCAGACCCCCATTATTGCGTCTTTTGGGGATAATATCACTTCTTCAGCGGTTCATAGGCATAGACAATTATTGTGACATTAGAGTTCTGGGTTTTATAGATTTTTTTCCAAGGTAATCTTCCCGTGCCTGCTTAACCAGGGCAATTGACGAGCAAAAAATATCGGTCTATACTAAAAAGTTTGTAGTGTTTGTCGCTAATTATAAGGATATACCGTCTTGTCTCCCCGTCTCCCGGCTAAGGAAAGTTTTGTCCGGACAGTGCATGGCGATATACCTGCCCAGGCAATGGGCTTCACGCACTGCCATGAACATACTTTCATTCTTGCCGGCAGGAGTTCGGAAATCGATGCCGATTTTCTGCTGGACGACTTGGAAAAGACTACGTCCGAACTTTGCCAATTTTACGCCATCGACGGCCGGACCCTGGTTGACGGCCAGTCTATCGGCCAGGAACGGGCGCCCAAGCTGCAACAACTGGCCTCCCAGCGCTCTGGGGTCAATATCATCGCCTCAACCGGCTTCCACCGCAGTCTTTTTTATCCTGCCGATCATTTCCGCTTTAATGAATCGGCCGATGAGCTGGCCGCGCGGATCGTCGAGGAAATTACCCAAGGCATGGCAATTTATAATTATGATGGCTCGAAAGTGCTGGAACGGACTAATATCCGCGCAGGCGCGATCAAGTTCGCCTCGGATTACCACGTGATCGACGATAACTCCCGAAAAATCGCCGAGGCCGTGGCCGCCGCGCATTTGGCCACCGGGGCGCCGATCCTTACCCACTGCGAACGCGGCACGTGCGCCCTGGAACAGGTGGAACTTTTTTCCAAACTGGGGGTGCATCCCTCGGCGTTGCTGGTAAGTCACTTAGATCGGAATCTGGATCTGTATTTGCACGAAGACGTGGCCCACAGCGGCGCTTACCTGGTTTACGACGGCCTCTCGCGCGTGGAATATCATTCCGACATGGCGGTTATCGAACTGATACGCCGCTTGCTGGAAGAAGGATACAGCCGGCAGATTCTCTTCGGGATGGATATGGGGCGGCATCGATGTGGAAATCATACGGCGGCGGACCGGGCTTATGCTATATTGGCAACACTTTCCTCCTGAAACTCCGCCGCGCCGGATTGACCCACGAACCCATCGAGGCCTTTACCAATCGCAATCCCGCCGACGCCTTGGCCTTCCGCAAGTATTCGTGACAATGTAGGGTGGGACCCCGTCCCACCAGAATTATTCTATTTTCTAGATAATGGGACATTGTCCCAGCATACATTGCTGAGGATGTTATGTCGAACGAGATTCTCGATTTCCGCAGCGATACTGTAACCCGGCCCACAGCGCCCATGTGCGCGGCAATGGCCGCGGCCGAGGTGGGCGACGACGTTTTCGGCGAAGATCCGACCGTCAACCGCTTGCAACGGATCATTGCCGAACGCCTGGGCAAGGAAGCGGCGGTGTTTGTAGCTTCCGGAACAATGTCGAACCTGATCGCCGTGCGCGTGCATTGCAAACCAGGCGACGAGTTGATCTGCGAGGCTGGCAGTCACGTTTATAATTATGAACAAAGCGGTTATGCCCAAATTTGCGGCATTGCCGCCCGGCCGATCCAGGGCGAATACGGAGTGCTCAAACTTAAGCAATTGATCGATTTAATTCGGCCGAAAAACACCCATTACGTGCGCACCCGGCTGGTAACCATCGAAAATACCCACAACCGCGGCGGCGGCAGGATTCAGCCTTTTAGCATTGTCGAAGAAATCTGTCGCTGGGCACGCGATCATGCTTTGCAGACCCATCTTGACGGAGCGCGGCTTTTTAACGCCGTTGTGGCCACGGGCATTGAAGCCCCGCGCTGGGCCGAACATTTCGACACCGTCAGCGTGTGTTTCAGCAAGGGATTGGGGGCGCCGGTGGGTTCGGCGCTTTGCGGGCCCAAGGACCTCATTGCCGAGGCCGTGCGCCATCGCAAGGTCTTAGGCGGCGGCATGCGCCAGGCCGGAGTGCTGGCCGCGGCCGCTTTGTACGCCTTGGAGCAGCATGTCGAGCGCCTGGCCGAAGACCACGCCAACGCCCAACGCCTGGCCCAGGGCATCCGGCAAATCGAGAAACTCCATCTGACGCCCGACCAGGTTGATACGAACATGATTTTTTTCAGCGTCGATCCGGCCTGGGGCACGGCAGCGGCCTTTGCCGAAAAACTCCAAGAACACGGTTTGCTGATGCTCGCCACCAGTCCCGCGATCATCCGCGCGGTGACGCATCTGGATGTCAATGCCGTAGACGTGGACCGGGCACTGGAGATCATCAAGCGCGTCGCTGGATGAATTAAAGTTTATTCTATCTCGCGCACGATTATTCTGCCGCCGCTTTGTTCGATAACTTTCACGCGCCGGCCTTGGGGGATAAAATCGCCGTCGGTCGCCACTTCAATAATTTGGGTTCCGAAGCGGGCCTTGCCTGCCGGGCGCAATGACGATTGGGCCACGCCCACATCGCCTACCTGGACGGCGGGAAGGTTTTCCAGCGGAGCACGAGCGGGGGCATTGGCCGCATCTATAAGGTCGTCTCTGAATCCATAGACCGGATCGGGCGGGCGGAGCACCATTTTATTGAACACCGGCAAGGAGCCGAATCTCTGGCTGAGGAAATAAGCCGCCAGGAAAAAGCCTCCTCCCGAACCCAAGATTACCAACAAAGTGTTGATCAACTGCGTTAATTCGCGGTTAGTGTGGGGAATGAGAAAATTCTGGCAGGCCATGATCAAGCTGATTAATATCAAGAGCAGGCCCGCGACTCCGACCACGCCAAAGCCGGGAATAATGAATAGCTCGGCAATCAGGCAGAGCACGCCCGCGACAAAAAGCATTACATCGAGCCAGTTGGCGGTCCCGCCTAAAAAATGGCTCCAGAAGAACAAGACAAAGCACAAGCCGGCAATCAGCCCTCCAATGCCGATCCCCGGCGTCATGAACTCAATATATAATCCGATCAGCCCAATGACGATCAACGCCCCGATTATAAAAGGATTGTATAAAACATACACGAACGTATCGATGCCGCTGGGTTCGAGAACTGTCAAGTCTCCCGGCAATTGATAGCGATTTTTCAACTCCTCGCGCGAGGCGGCAAGGCCTTGGGCCAGTCCTAATTTCACCGCCCGTTCGCCCGTAAGCTCCAGAAAATGGTCATTGCCCGACTCCAATACCGGGGCGATCTTTTCCCACTTCTGGGGATTTTCCTCGGCGTCGAGTTCTCTTTGCGAGAGGCAGGTCGCTTCGCCGCTTTGCTTGTTTTTCACCTGATACACTTCCAGTTTCTTATCGACCATGGCCTCGGCCAAGGCTTTAGGGCACCCTTTGGCCGCTGCCAGCCCGCGCACCTTCTGGGCTAAATCACTGAGAATTTTTTCGGGCGCGTATTTAAACAGCGAGCGTTCGTCCAAAAAGATTGGTCCGGCATCGCCGATCAGCGCTTTCGGGTCCATAACAATTTCGTCGCATCCCAGGGCCACGATGGCCGCGCCGCTTAAGGCCTGCTTGGGCACGTAAGCCACGGTATGGGCAAAGTTAAGATCACTTAATCGTTCGGCGATATTCATGGTTTCGGCCAAGTATCCGCCCGGACTATCGATTTCCAGGATCAGCAAGTCGGCCCCCTCGGCCTCGGCCAAAGCCAGTTTGCGATTGAGATACTCTTCAGTCATCGACCAGATGGGGCCTTCAATGCGGATCAGCACGCCATGGGAATAGTGCTTTTCGGGATTCTCGGCCGCATGGGCCGGCGGAAAAACCAGCAAACAAGCAACGGCTGCCAGGAGGTTAACCAGTAGTTTGTTCATGGCAAGGCCAGGAGATATAAATTAGAGGATATGGGTCAGATTTGTTACAAAACCCACGGGTTGCAACCCGTGGGCTTAAAGTACATCTATTTTGTTATTATTGGCTTGATGTTTTGGCACCCGCGGGCCGAGGCTGCTTTGGCACGATAGTTTCGCCGTACGAGGGTTCCGGGATGGTTTGCAATATTTTTCCGATCACTTGATCCACGTCAATCCCTTCCGCGTCGGCGTTGAAATTGGTGATAATCCGGTGTCGCAACACCGGAAAGGACATGGTGCGAACGTCGTCCGCGCTGACGGCATAGCGTCCGTGCAGGATGGCCCGGGCTTTTGCCGTGAGAATAATGTTCTGCGCCGCGCGGACCGGCGCCCCAGATCAGCCAATTCTTCACGAAATCGGGACTTTGCGCTTCTTTGGGCGCGTGGCCCGCACCAGATCCACGGCATAATCGACCACGTGCTGGGTGGCGGGCACCTGACGGACTAATTGTTGAATCCACAAGATGTCCGGCCCTTGCAGAACCGGCCTAATTTCCTGACGCATGGTTTGCGTGGTAGACATTACGATGTCGCGTTCCTCGGTCCGGGTAGGGTAGCCGATGTTGATCGACAACATAAAACGATCCAATTGGGCTTCGGGCAGCGGATAGGTGCCTTCCTGCTCGATGGGATTCTGCGTGGCCATCACGAAAAACGGCTGTTCCAACTTATAGGTCTTGCCGGCCACGGTCACTTCGTGTTCTTGCATGGCCTGGAGCAGGGCGGCTTGGGTCTTGGGCGGCGTGCGGTTGATTTCGTCGGCCAGGATAATGTGGGAAAAAATCGGGCCGTGCACGAAACGGAACGTGCGCTGTCCGGTGGCCGGATCCTGGTCGATGATCTCCGTGCCCGTGATGTCGCTGGGCATCAGATCGGGCGTGAATTGAATGCGCTGGAAACGTAGTTGCAGCGTCTGAGCGAGGGTGGAAACCGCCAGCGTCTTGGCCAATCCCGGCACGCCGATCGTAAGGCAATTGCCCCGGGCAAAAATGCAGATCAACATCTGCTCGATCATTTCGTCCTGGCCAATGATCACTTTATGGATTTCGTTTACCAAGGCCAGCCTGGCTTGGGCGACCCGATGGACGGCTTCCTCGGGACTTAATTTGGGGGCGCTGCCGGCATATACTTTTTTGCTCCTTCCCTCCTGGAACCGATCGGCTTAAACTAACAGAGAGATAATTATATCTCTTATGTCTACCTTAGTTGATCCGCATAAGCTGATCAATGGACGGTTAAAGTAATCTGCTCGCAACTCGGCAAAAAAGCCATGCGATCGTTAAAGTCTATTGTTTTTATTGCGGTTATTTCGGGCTTTCTAACGCCCGGGACCGGTCAGGCCCAATCATTCCGCCGGGGGGGAAGCGAATTCAATGCCCTGCGCACGGTTTTAATTGGTCCGGGAAGACCGTATACCGTGGTGGTGACCGAATTTTTCCATCACGGCGAAATTGCCCCTGACGGCCGAAACGTGATCGTAGTGGCCGACCAGCGCCTGGTACCCTGTCGCGTGCTGCAACTGGGACCGGGCGATTTTTGCCGGCTGGCCTTCCAATCCATTAAAGGGCAACAGGAATATGAAATCCTCTACGGCGGCGATCCGCCCAGCGAAATGCCGCCGGCGTGGACCTGTCAGGACGGCCTGCTCCTGGAAACCCGGCATTTCAAAAACTGCAATCTACAAAACCTCGATGCGGTGCGCAAGGCCTTCCAGAGTTGCCCGCCCCTGGGCAGCGATTACGTCACAGGCGTATTTCACGGCCGAAATCCCTGTAGCTTAAAACACGAGCCGTTTTTCAGTAAATATTCAGGATATTTGGATATTCCCTCGCCGGGCAAATACGGTTTTTGGACATCCAGCCAGGACGCCAGTTTCCTGTTGATCGACGATACGCTAGTGGCCTCCGCGCCGGGACGCCATCGACCGATGTACGTCGCCCGGCCCGGCAGCCGGCAGGACGTGCAACTTTCCGCGGGCCTGCACAAGTTCGAATATTATCACGCGGCCGCCGGTTCAGAGGCCGTCATGGCAGTGGCCTGGGAACCCGATCCCGAAAATGACAAACCCCATCCACAATCCATTCTACCGAGGTTTTTCAACGCCGAAAACGTCGGTCGCCTGCTGGCAAAGGGTTTAACGCTTCGCAGGTCCAAACTGACGCCCGATTTTATCATGGTAATCGACGGCGACGTGCCCTTGCCCGATCACGATCCGCCGCTGATCGATGTTTTATTCCGCGACGCTTCACCGAAAACATTAACCAATCAGGCCAAGGCGCGATGGGATTTCGGCGATGGACAGACCAGCGACGAACTAAATCCCGAACACGTGTATTTACGGCCCGGCTTGTATACCGTCAAGCTTTCCCTGCGCCATAACGGCAAAACCTATGAAATAGCCAACCGCATTGAAATCGACCGGCCGGCGCTCGAGTATAGAGATAAACTCCACACCATCGACGATTATCTGAAATTGCTGGAAACATATAATCCCCGCACGCTCGATGTCTCTTCGCTCGGGCAGCTTATGCTGGTTTATGAGACCAAGGCCGCAAAGCTTCTGAATCGGGCCGAGGACGTGGAAAAAGAGCCGGTCGATCCGAATCGCAAACCGGACGATGTCAAGGATCAACTGCGCAGACAAAAGAACATCGAGTCTCTCACCGCCGACGCCCGGCGTTATTTGTCCTTGGCGATAAAAACCGGCAAGGCGGCGTTTGCCGGCCAGTCCGTTGCCGGAGGCGACGAAGAATTTATCAAGCTGGCGCGGTATCTTGATCCCATTGCCCGCTGCCGGCTGGGCGATTCCCCTGATGCACTGCAAATATGGCAAGCCGCGGCTGAGCGCATTAAAACACCGGCATTGAAGGCCGAATGTCAAATCGCGGCCGCCGATATTCTGATAAACGATCTGCTCAAAGTCCCAGACGCCAGGCCGCTCTTGGACGAGGCGACAACCGCGCTGGGCAAGGACAAATCCGGGCCGCTGGCGGCAATCTTGGAGCGCGTGTGGGGCGATTATTACGCGGCCGTGGGCAACGGCCAGTCCGCGCAATGCCTATCTCACGGCCGAACAAGTCATGCCGCCGGGACGAAACTTCAGCGAACGCGCCGCCTGGAAAGGGGCGCACAGCCGTTCGACCGAAGAATTCATCAAGGCCGGCAATCTCGATCGGGCTGCCGAAGAATTACAAGCCTGGCAACGTGAATTTCCCGGCGAAAAAATCGACGGCTATCTAACGCTCCTTTGGGCTCGCTATTGGGCCGCCCGCGATAAGTACGAGCAGGCCATTGCCCAGGCCGAGCAACTCCAGGCGGTCAATCCCAATTCGGCTTACGCCGATCAAATTCTGCTCCTGGCAGCCGATTGTGAATTGCGCCGCGGACAGAAAGATCGCTCCTTGGCCACACTGCACTCAATTTTGAAAGATTATCCTGGAAGTCCGCTGGCGCCGCTAGTCAAAAAAAACTTGGAGGAATTGGAAAAATAGTGGATAGTGAAGAGTGGATAGTGGATAGAGAAACAATGAGGGAACGTATAATGCAGAACGCGGAACGCAGAACGGTCTGCAATTTGAGATTTGCAATTTGCATTTTGCAATTTGCAATCTCTATATTTTTCAGCGGGATCAGATTTTTCCCGGTTTTTGCGGCCGAGTTGACCGTGGAACTGGGCAATTCCCAAAACGTGACCTTTGTCGGCGCGATTCAACGCTGGGACCAGGACGGCAACCCTCGCCAACTGCCCGATCCAAAGGCCAAGATCGAAGCCCCGGCAATGGATGCCGCAGCAAAAAAAGCCGACGAAAACAAATGGATATTTGCCGAACTTTCGCCGGGAATATACGATCTGATTATTTTGGCCAAAGATTATTTCCGCATCGAGGGTTATCAATACGTCCCGGTAAAGGATTTTGATCCGTTTCTGTCGCCTGATGCTACTCTGGATGATGAAACGCGAGATTTTATCCTCGACGATATCAAAAAATCGCCGCATTATGAAAACAAAGTCGTGCCGCTTTATATGGCGGGCGATAAAAAAGTCGCGCACGTGCTGGTGATGCTGGTGCGCGATAAGCCCACCAGTTACGAACAAGATAGTCCCGGTGCGGCCTTCATCCGGCATGAAATCTGGCAATACACCTGGAACTACGGCGCCTGGCAAAAAGAAAAACGAACCAAAGTCCTGGACCGGATCCTCATCGACCGCGACCAGTTGCGCAAGTGGACCTGGCTTTGGGACCCTAAACTCGGCGGCATTGAAGTGAAAGATCACCCCGTAATAATTAAATATGAACTGCCCACATCGTCTTCAACGTCAAAATTAAAAGGATTGTATCCTTATTAGGAATCAGAGGTTAGGGAACAGAGAAAATAACGAAGGACGAATAAATGTCCAAGATATCGCGTACGTGCAAGCACGCACCCTAGCGCGGCCTAATAGCCGCAACCAAACCGCGACCACTGGTCGCGGCTTTACATACTGAACAAACTACTGTACTTGATGCGCACAAATGCGCTCAAACATCAACACAAAGACTCTACCTCTGCCCACTGTCCACCATCCACTGCCCACTAATCTCCGATCCCTGAACCCTATGTCTCACGGCGATTATACACAAGACGA
The DNA here is from genome assembly GCA_963820545.1 of Pirellulales bacterium. Taxonomy (GTDB): domain Bacteria; phylum Planctomycetota; class Planctomycetia; order Pirellulales; family Thermoguttaceae; genus CAWGAJ01. The sequence continues at coordinate 2,440,305 of CAWGAJ010000001.1, read as the reverse complement.
TTTCGGGCATAGTCCCTTGATGTTTTATTACGAGGTCACCTTGGCCTGCGATCTGGTATGCAAGCACTGCCGGGCATCGGCGCAGGAACTTGCTCATCCGGACGAATTAAGCACCAACGAGGCCAAAATGCTGATTGATCAGGCGGCGACTTTTCCCCGCCGTCCCATGCTGGTTTTGACCGGCGGCGATCCGCTAAAACGCAAGGACCTTTACGAGTTGATTTGTCACGCTGTTTCTCAGGGGATTCAAGTGGCGCTGACGCCATCGGCCACGCCCTTGGCTACACGCGAGGCGTTTGAGCGTGCGCGAGGCCGGCGTGCGGCGCCTGGGCGTCAGCCTGGATGGCGCTGATGCGCCAACCCACGACGCCTTGCGCGGCTGGGAAGGCAGCTTTGCGCGGACCATGCAAATGCTGCGAAACGCCCGGGAATTAAACATGGCGGTTCAGATCAACACCACCATTACCCGGAGCAACGTGCATCAAGTCGACGCCATTGCCGAGTTGCTGGCCGGTCAAGGGATTGCCATGTGGTCGGTTTTTTTCCTGGTGCCCGTGGGACGCGGAGTGGAGCAACAACGCATCAGTGCCCAGGAATACGAGCAAGTTTTCGCAAGGCTTTGGGATCATGCACAACATCAGCCTTATGCCGTGAAGACGACCGAAGCCCCGCATTATCGCCGTTTTGTGCTCCAGCGCGGCGGCGATCCCCTGGCCGAACCAAAAGGCAGCCCTGACAGCGCCGCGCGGCGCGGGCATCGGGCCCCTTTGGGCGTGGGCGACGGCAAGGGCATTATGTTCGTCGGCCACACCGGCGAAATCTATCCCGCCGGTTTTCTGCCGCTCTGTTGCGGCCGGTTCCCTAAAGATTCGGTCGTTGAAGTGTATCAGCATCATTCTACCTTCTTGGCTCTGCGCGATCCCGACCGCTTTAAAGGCTGCTGTGGCATTTGCGAATACAGGCACGTCTGCGGCGGCAGCCGCGCCCGGGCATACGCCGTGACCGGCGATTTCCTCGCCGCCGAACCGGATTGCGTGTATGTGCCAAAACAAGAACGCTCATAAAGCCGCGACCGTCGGTCGCGCCAAGGAATATAAAAAATGAACAATCCCAAAACACAGAACGCGGAATGCGAAAATATCTGCAATTTACAATTTGCAATTTGCAATTTTCAATTTGCAATAAGCAGTTTTCTGCTTGGGGCCTTGTCTTTATATTTTGGTCTTTCTCCGCCCTTGGTTCATGCGGGAGAGCAAAAAAAGGTGGTTATTCCGTTTGATTTCGTCTCGAAATTCGATGAGGGGCGCTACGGCCAAATGGTAGGCGATATGATCTGGAAGAAGTTGGATCGCGAAGGCGGTTTCATCCTGCCCGAGTCGATGCAGGATGTGCGCGACTATTGCCAAAGTCATCATATACAACCGGCGCCGGATATTTCTCTGGAGGAAATGAAAAAGATCGTCAAAGCTGATTTTGGCGGGCAGATTGGCATCTGGGGCAGCGTAGAAAGAGCACCTGAAGCAGAAGGGGAAATTTATGATTTAGTGATTAAATGCGTCGATTTTTCAAGCGGGCCTGAACCAAAGGTGATTTACCAAACCAAAAGCCGGACCAACTTGGTCAGCGAAATCCCGCATCTGTACGTAAAACAGATGCTCGACGCCCTTTACAATCGTCAGCCCGGCGGACCATTGCCGGTCGACGCGGCGGCGGAAGATCATTGGAAGAAAAATCCCAATCTGGTCGTGGGCGGCGATTTCCAGTTTGGCAACAATGGTGTTCCAAGGGGCTGGGAGCCCGCGGCCGGCCAAAAACGCGAGCCGCTAGGGAACCTGGTCCAGTGGGTTAGCGACGAAGACAATTTTAACAATAAGATAATACGCTTCAGCTTTGACACTGCCGTAGGCGATAATGAAGGCGTGATGTATTACAGCGACTGGTTTCCCATCCAGGAGGCGCGAAATACCGGTTCCAATGCCGCTGGCGCTCAAACGGACCAGAGGTCAAAGTATTCATTAAATGCTACGACGAGATGAGTGAGTCATATCAGTCAGTAGATGAAGAAAAGAACGATCCTGATACAGCGCGTCGTTTAGGCAAAGACAAATATGCTTCAACAAATACCCGCCGCCGCGAGGTATATCGAAGTCAACAGAACCTCAAAGGAGCAAATAATACCTGGCACATACACACCGAGGATTTTACTCCCCAGCATACAAAATATTCGCCCAAATGGGGGCGCGTAATGCTCTATGCCTATCACGGCGGCGGCCAGGTGGACTTCGACGACGTGGTCCTAAAACAGATTGCGCCGCCTCCGCAAGAGCAGAAGAAAGAATTCAAGAAATCGCTGGACACGAATGTGAGCATTAAAGAAATGGAAGAAGTCGAACGCCGCAGTCAGGAGGCGAAAGAGGAAATAAAAGAGAAAAAACGGGATAGTCTAAAGTAATCAGGGTATCTGGAATTAAAAAGCGATTTTTCGTTCCCGCGCCGGAGCGTGGGAACGAGAAAAATTCAAGCCTACTACCTGCTAACTACTTCTCAAGCCTCTGTGTATTCCCGATTATGAGGACATTGCCGATTCTTCCACTTGCCGTTGCCGACAATAGCTGGTTTTTGCCCATTGCGCTAGGCAAGATTTGCTGGTTTTACATTTGACCACCCCCTGGATTGGTCTAAAGTTGCTTAGACGCAGCAAGAATTGTTTCTTTTAATCAACACTTGCTGGATTATAGTTATTCCATGGAGAACCGGGGCCATGGCCAGCCGGATTTCAGCGCATGAGGGGAAAAGAATTCGCCTCCTTTTGGCGTCGGAGGACCCGGTCGACTTGCGTTGGTTAAGAGAACTGCTTAGTCCGGCTCGCGGCGCCCAGAACGGCCGGCAGGGGATTTTTGCCGTCAGCCGCGTGAATGGGCTTGCCGCCGCGGTGGAAAGTCTGGCGCACCATCCATTTGAAGCGGCATTGGTCGATATGGGATTGCCGGCCAGCGACGATTTGCAAGCGCTTTCGCAAATTCTTGCCGCGGCGCCGCATGTTCCGGTCGTGGCGCTCTGCGGATTTAACGACGATTCACTAGCTCTTAAAGCGATCCGGCTGGGGGCGCAAGAATGCCTTTTTAAGGACAGACTGGACGCCCGCTTGTTGCGCAGAACCATTCAGCATGCCATCCAGCGGAAATTGAACGAGTCGACGCTGGCCGGGCACGCCAACGAGTTGGAAGTCGCACGCGCGCACCTGGAACAACAAGCCGCCGAATTGCGCTCGTGCATGGCCGAGCTTGATCGCATTAATCACGAGTTGGAGGATTTTACTTACATTGCCTCGCACGATCTCAAAGAACCGCTTCGCGGCGTCAGTTCGTATTGCGAAATCCTCCTGGAAGACTATCGCCACAAACTGGACGCCGACGGCAAGCGCCGCCTGAACACGGTGCTCCATCTGTGCGATCACTTGGAAAACCTGATCGATGATTTGCTTACATATTGCCGCGTGGGGCGAAAGGGGCGGATAAAAGCCCGCGTGAACGTCAATGCGGTGGTCACAAATATTCTGAAAATGCTCCGCCCGGCAATCGAGCGCCGCAACGCCGACGTCCGCGTCCCCCAACCGCTGCCGCCTGTAATCGGCAGTGCCACGCTGATTGGCATGGCCTTAAGCAATCTGATTGCCAACGGGCTGAAGTTCAACGAAAATCCGCGGCCGCGCGTGGAACTGGGCTGGCTGCCGACGGCACCGGTCACATTCTATATTAAAGACAACGGCATCGGCATTGCCCGGGAACATCACGAGGCGATTTTTGCCATTTTCCGCCGTTTGCACAGCCGGAAAAAATACGAAGGCACGGGGGCGGGCTTGACCATCGTGCGCAAAATCGTGGAGCTGCACGGCGGACGCATCTGGCTGGAATCGGCGCCGGGCGCGGGCACGACGTTCTATCTTACCCTCGAGCCGTCTGCCAATGTCGAGTCTCCCGAATCTGACGCCGAGCACAGCCTTAGACCGCCTCATTGGGCAAAGCGGAATCAGCTCCCCCCTCTATCTGGCCGTCTGCACGGCAAACAAACCGCGCGCTGAATTTAACGTAGTTTCCCCGCCCTACAAGCCAGTTGCATTACATTTCTGTCATCCTGAGTCCACCCAAGGCGGAAAGAATCTCCCAAGCTTTCAGCTATCAACGGCTCTTTCAGAGACATATTAAAATCTGTCGGGGGCACTGGATTTTCCCCCCTAAATGCGATAAGTTAATAAAAACCGTTTCACTACATTTTTTTGTAAACAGGAGATGCTGATTATGAAACGCTACTTGCCAATTTGTGCTATGGTGCTCGTTATACTTGGAGTCACATTTGCTTCATGGGCGGCTGACGCGCCGGTGACAAGCGGGATCGCTTCGTTAACGGTCCAGGTTGATAAACCGGGCATAAAAGTCAGTCCCATGCTTTACGGCATTTTTTTCGAGGAGATCAACCATGGCGGCGACGGCGGGCTGTACGCCGAATTGGTGCAGAATCGTTCGTTCGAAAATTCGGATAAGCCCGAACGTTGGACTCTGGTGACCGATGATTCGGCAAAGGGTGAGATGGCTATCGACACTGCCAGTCCCATGGGCGAGAACAATCCCCGTTCGCTGCGACTGAAAATCGAACCCGGCTCCAAGGGCAAAGTGGGCGTGGCGAACAAGGGTTACTGGGGCATTGGCGTGGTAAAAGATGCACAGTACGATTTGTCGGTTGCACTCCGCGGCGGTGATGGATTTACCGGCCCGGTGAATGTCACTCTGGAGAGCGACAATGGTAAAAAAACGTATGCCCAAGCGCAGATCAGCCAAGTCGATTCCCCATGGAAAATTTATCAAGTCGCTTTGACTTCCAACGCCACTGATCCAAAAGCCCGACTGGTGCTCAGCGCATCGCAGCCGGGAACGCTGTGGATGGACATGGTATCGCTTTTCCCGCACAAAACTTTCAAAGACCGGCCCAATGGAATGCGTTTGGACCTGGCCGAGATGCTTGCCAATCTTCATCCGGCATTTATGCGGTTTCCCGGCGGATGCTGGGTAGAAGGCGAAATACTGGAAAATGCCGTGCGTTGGAAACGCTCCATCGGCGATCTTGCCCAGCGGCGCAATCAGTGGAATTTATGGAACTATTTTTCCCCGAATGGACTGGGATTCCAAGAATATCTTCAGCTCTGCGAGGATCTCGGCGCCGAGCCGCTGTTTGTGATCAATTGCGGCATGTCGCACAAGGAACAACGGGAACAGCCGAAAACCGTGGAGGGCGTTGACGAGTATGTGCAAGACGCTTTGGACGCCATCGAATACGCCAACGGCCCGGCCGACAGCAAGTGGGGTTCGCTCCGGGCAAAAGCGGGACATCCGGCGCCGTTTAATCTCAAGTACATGGAAATCGGCAACGAGAACGGCGGGCCGGCCTACCACGAGCGTTATGCGCTGTTTTACGACGCCATCAAGGCCAAGTATCCGCAAATGAAATTGATCGCCAATCTCTGGAACGGTAAGCCCACCAACCGGCCCATAGAAATTATCGACGAGCATTATTACAACAACCCGGAGTTTTTTATCAACAATGCCAAAAGATATGATTCTTATGATCGCAAAGGCGAAAAAATTTACGTGGGCGAATATGCCGTCACGCAAAACGTCGGCCGGGGAAATCTCCGCGCGGCCGTGGGCGAAGCCGCCTTCATGACCGGCATGGAACGCAATTCCGACGTGGTCATCATGGCCTCTTACGCGCCGCTTTTCGTAAACGTAAACGATAGAAGATGGAATCCCGACCTGATTCAATTCGATAGTTCGCGGGTTTGCGGCATACCATCGTACCACGTGCAAAAGATGTTCAGTGAAAATCGCGGCGACGTGATCCTGCCCGTGAACATTGAAATCACTTCCCCGCCGGCCGATCCCAAACACGGCGCCATCGGCGTAGGCAGTTGGGCCACCCAGGCGGAATTCAAGGATATCAAAGTCAGCAAAGGCGAGCAGACGCTCTTTACCAGTGATTTTTCCCAGGATACTGAGGGCTGGAAACTCGTGCGCGGAAAATGGCAAGTCAAGGATGGCGCGCTGCAACAAACATCCAACGAAAATAATTGCCTGACCACGGTCGGCGATCCTGCTTGGATCGACTATACCCTCACCCTTAAAGCCCGAAAAATAAGCGGCAACGAAGGCTTTCTCATCGATTTTAACGTTCTCGATGATAAAGACCGCATGTGGTGGAATCTGGGCGGCTGGGGTAATACCAAACATGCCATCCAACGCACTTCCACCGCCGCAAACGTGATTATCAGCAACGAGGTTCCCGGTCGGATTGAAACCGATCGCTGGTACGATATCCGCATCGAAGTCACCGCGACCGAGGTGCGTTGCTATCTCGACGGCAAGCTGATCCACGACATGAAATATCCAGTCATGCAACCCTTATGTGCCGTTGCCGGTTTGAACAAAACAGGGGATGAAGTCATCCTTAAGGTCGTGAACGTTTCACTCATCGATCAGGAGACCGACATCCATCTGGCCGGAGTAAAGGCAGTTCAATCCTCGGCCGCGGCAATTGTGCTTGCCGCGGAAAAGCCGACGGATGAAAATACTTTGGATAATCCCGCACAAGTATCACCGGTTGCGCAATCAATTAATAACGCCGGCAAGGATTTTAAACATAAATTTCCGGCCAATTCGGTCACGGTATTACGCTTGAAGTTTTAAAGATTATTCCAATATATGTATGTCATTTTGAGTGCAGCGAAGAATCTGTTATACAATATGGAGTTTTTTCGCTGCGCTCAGGATGACGGTAAATCTTTTAGGACGAGCTCGAAATAATTAAGAGCATCCTGATGCCGATTCCATCCCGGACAGCCGTTTTTATCCTAAGGAGGCAGGGGAGCGGATTTGGCGGAAGGTTGTGCCTTGGGGATTTCTGACAAGCTATTGCGGTAGGAAGTCAACCAATCATCAATTTTTTTGACCACTGCTGTCTGGCCTTTGGAGCGTGCCAGGTCCAGTGCCTTTTGGGCCGCGTCGATAGCTTCGGCTGATTGGTGTATGCTGGCATAGGTCAACGCCAGATTGTAATAGGCCTCGACTAAATGGGGTTTGAGTTTTAGGGCCTGCCAATAATGTTCGATTGCCTCCCGCGGCCGGCCGGCTTGGATCAAGGCATTGCCTAAGTTATTATGAGCCGCGACATAGTTCGGATCAAGCCGCAGTGCCTGTTGAAAATACTTGATTGCTTCCTCGGGCCGGCTTGTTTGCAGCAGTGCAATGCCCAGGTTGTAGTGGGCCATAGAAAAGTCAGGTTTGCGCAGCAGGGCCTGCTGGTAATGTTCGATCGCCTCTTCCGGCCGGCCTGTTTGGAGCAGTGCGTTGGCCAGATTGTTGTGGGCCACAGCATAGTTTGGCTCGAGCTTCAAGGCTTGGTAGAGATGTTCGATTCCCTCCTGCGGCCGGCCTGTTTGCACTAATGCGTTGCCCAAGTTATTGTGGGAATCGGCGAAGTTGGGCTCAAGCCGCAGCGATTGCTGGTAATGTTCGATTGCCTCCCGCGGCCGATCCGCATTGTTCAGCGCAATGCCCAGGCTGTTGTGGACTAGATAACTGTCGGGATTTTTTGCCAGCGTTGCCTGATACAGCGTTATGGCGTTACAATACAGCCCGCTTTGCCGCCCAGTCAGGAACATGAACGTGCCTGCCGCGACGATTGCCACGCCGATGGCCCCCCAGCGGGCCAAGCCTCTCGTCTGCCGACGCCACGTGTCCCAGCCCGCCGCCGCCAGAGTAATCACGCCCAGGATGGCGATGTACTGATAGTGGTCGGCCACCAGGGAGCACTGCATGTATTCTACGTCCGTGAAGCCCAGCACCGGCACCAAGGACACGCAGAAAAAAAACCAGGCAAAGAAAAACGGCCGGCCCCAGCTCGCTTTATACCGCCACAACACCGCCGTAGTCGCCAAGGCCGACAAGAGCGGCAGCCAGCACCATAAATTGTCGGTCTGAATGTGCCACTGCGGATACACGTAAGCCAGGCTCAGCGGCCAAAGCGCCTTGTAAAGATAAAACCATACCACGCCGCCGGCGCCCAGCAGGCGCTCGGTAAAACTAGCGCTGCGGAACTCTTCTCCCGAGCCATGGGTCTGGAACCAGATATTCACCCCGGCCAAGACCACGGCGACCAGAAAAAACGGCGCGGTGCGTATTAGATCCCATCGCGAGACCGAAGGGGACAGTCCCATTTTCGCTGAGGCGAAAATCGGGACAGTCCCCGTGCGCAGCCACCACACGATCCCCAGCAGCAACACTGGCAAGACCGCCGCCGATCCCTTGCTGAGCATTGCCAACAGGAACGCCAGCAGGCTCAGCCAGTAGCAACGGTCTATAAGTAGACCGGCAGGCGGAGCGTGCCCGCTACGTGGGGCGTCAGCGCTGCAATTCGCGGAGAAGGGCCTTAAATACCAGAGGATCGCCAGCAGCAGAAACAACATTGCCAGCAGGTTTTTCCGCTGCGCGATCCAGGCCACCGACTCCACGTTCACCGGATGCAGGGCAAAGATCAGGGCCGCCAAAAAAGCCCCGGGCAGGGACAACTTTCGCAAAATAAGCCAAATCAACAAGGCTGCGGCAATGTGCAAGATCAGGTTGGTGACGTGATAGCCGGTAGAGTTCATCGCCCAGAGGCGCCACTCAAGCCAGAGCGTGGTATTGGTCACGGGCCAGTAGTCAATGGCTTCGGTGGTGCACCAGATCCGGTACAGACCGTCGGCGGATTTGATAAGGCGGTTGTCTGTCAATAGCCTGTCGTCGTCCCAGATGAACCCGCCGCTTAAAGCAGGGAGATACGCAAGAAAGGCGGCCACGACAAGCAGCGCCACTCCTGCCCACGCACTAAGAGGCAGTGCCGAGAGAAAAGTTGTTCCCGGCCGGGCCTGAGAAGCATGGGTCTTAATAGATTTCTGCGCTTGGGCATATAACTTGTGTTTATTTTTCTGATAACAACTTCGCCGTTATGTGATTCTTGTTCCCGGGCTCTGCCTGGGAACATATTATCATACAATCCCTATTTCGACAGACTGCCACGATACGATTTCAACCAATCTTCAAGCTGTTTGGTCAGTGCTGTCTGCCCCTGGGATCGAGCAAGGTCTATAGCCTTCTGGGCCGCGGCTGCGGCCTTGTCGGGTTGGTTTGTTTGGGCATAGGCCAAGGCCAAATTGTAATAGCCCTCTGGGAAATCACCTTTCAGTTGCAGGGCCTGCTGTTGTTGTTCAATCGCCTCCTCAGGCCGACCTGCTTGCAGCAGTGCTTTTCCCAGGTTGTAATGGGCTAGGGGATCATGAGGATTCATTTTCAAGGCTTGCTGAAAATTGTTGATTGCCTCCTGTGGCTGGCCTGCTTTTATCAATGCAACGCCCAGGTTGAAATAGACCTCGGGGATGTCGGATTTGAATTGCAGTGAGAGCCTGTAATGTTCGATTGCCTCTGGAATTCTGCCTACTTGGAGCAATACATTTCCCAGATTGTTGTGGACCTCAGGATAATTGGACCTCAGGCGCAGGGCTTGCTGGTAATGTTCGCTCGCCTCTTGTAGTCGGCCTGTATTGGCCAGGATGAGGCCCAGATTGTTGTGGGCCTCGGCGTTGTCAGGATTCAGACGCAGGGCCTGCTGGTAATGTTCCATGGCCTCTTGCGGCCGGCCTGCTTTGGCCAAAGCTAGGCCCAAGTTGTTGTGGGCCTCAGAGTAATTGGGTTTCAGTTGCAGGGCTTTCCGGCAATGTTCGATTGCCTCTTGCACTTGGTTGGTATTGGCCAAGGCGAGACTCAGGTTGTTATGGGCCTCGGGATAATTGGGATTCAACCACAGTGCCAGCCGGTACTGTTCGATCGCCTCGGGAAGCCTGCCTGTTTCGGACAGAATAGTACCCAGGTTGTAGTGGGCCTCGGAATAATCGGGTTTTATGCGCAAGGCCTGCCGGTACAGTTCGATCGCCTCCGGCACCCGGCCTATTTTGTACATTGCATTACCCAGATTGTTGTAAGCCTCGGGATAATCGGCTTTTCGGCGCAGGGCTTCCCGGCCATGTTCGATTGCCTCATTCAGCCGGCCTATTTTGAGCAGGGCGGCGCAAAGGTTGTTGTGGGCCTCGACGTAATCAGGTTTTAGACGCAATGCTTGCTCGTAATATTCGATCGCCTCCCGCGGCCGACTCGCTTGGTACACCAGGCTGCCCAGGTTGTTATGTGCCAGCCAACACTCTGGATTATTTTCCAGCGTTGCCTGATACAGCGTTATGGCGTCGCGGTATAAACCGCTTTGCTTACAGGTCAGAAAGATGAGTGCGCCCACCGCCACGAGGGCGGCAATGGTTGCCACCGTGCGGGATGCTCCTGCGCGCGCTCGTGCCAGATGTCCCAGCCAGCCCCCGCCAAGGCAATCATGCCAATGATGGCTATGTGCTGATAGCGATCCGCCACCAGCGACAAGCGCATAAAGCCTACGTCTGTAAAGCCTAGCACCGGGACCAATGAAACACAGAAAAATCCCCAGGCGAACAACAACGGCCCACACCGGCCTTTTCTATAGCTCCAGAGCATCCACGTAACGACCACGGCTGCCACAAGCGGCAGCCACCACAGCAAATTGCTTACCGCGATGTGCCACTGCGGATAGACAAAAAACAGGTTAAGCGGCAAAAGCGCTTTGTAAAGATAGAACCACACTACGCCGCCGGCGCCCAGCAGGCGCTCGGTAAAACTAGCGCTGCGGAACACTTCGCCAGAACCGTGTGTTTGGAACCACACGTTCACTCCCGCCAGCGCCACGGCGACCAGGAAAAATGGCACGGCCCGTAGCAGGTCCCATCTCGTCAAAGGACGCAGCCACCAAACAATCCCCAGCAGCAACACCGGCAAGACCGCCACCGATCCCTTACTGAGCATCGCCAATATAAATGCCAATAAGCTCAGGCCGTACCATAAACAAGAGGCAAGGGGCGAGGAACGAGGGGCGAGGGGCAAATTTTTCCGATGGAGGCGATCCAGTGTAGATGAAGACGGCATCTCGAACTTTAGATAACACAGCACCGACAGCAGGAAAAACAACATCGCCAGCAGGTTTTTCCGCGAAGCAATCCAGGCCACCGACTCTACATTCACCGGATGCACGGCAAAGATCAGTCCTGCCAAGAAGGCCCCGGGGATGGATAACTTCCGCAAAGTGACCCAAATCAGCAAGGCTGCCACAATGTGCAAAATGAGGTTGGTGACATGGTAGCCAGTCGGATTCATTCCCCACAGGCGCCACTCAAGCCAGAGCGTGGTATTGCTCACCGGCCAGTAGTCTATGGACTCGATAGTACACCAAAGTCGATACAGGCCGTCCGAGGCCTTGATAAGGCTATTGTCCGTCAGAAGCTTGTCATCGTCGAGGACAAAGCCGCCGCTTAAAGATGGAAAATAGGCGAGGAAGGCGGCCAAGACGAAGATCGCTATTCCTGCCAGTACGCGAAGATTCGTTGCCGATGGCAAAGAGATTGCCGGTCGGGCCGGAGGAATATTTTTATTGAAAGGTTTTTTGCGATTGGGCATGCACGGGCGGACTTAAAAGAGTTGTATCTTGTGTTTATTATCCAAGATTTTAGGCGGATCGCTCTTAATCGCTATAATCCTTTTTTCTAATCTCCAATCTTTAATCCCCAATCTCTATTTCGAGAGGCTGTCGCGATAGGCATTCAACCAATCTTCAATTTCCTTGGCCTGTGCCGTTTTCCCTTGAGAGCGGGCAAGTTCCAAGGCCTTCTGAGATGCGGCGATGGCCTCGGCGGATTGGTGCATCTCAGCGTAGGCCAATGCCAAATTGTTACAGGCGCTGATATAGTCAGGTCTGAGCCGCAGCACTTGCTGGAACTGTTCAATCGCCTCGTGAGGCCGACCCGTTTGCAGCAGTGCGCAACCCAGGTTGTTAAGGCACTCAAGGTAATTGGGTTTCAGGCGCAGGGCTTGCTGGAAATGTGCAATCGCCTCTTGCAGTCGGCCTGAATCGAACAATGTTTTGCCCAGATTATTGTGGGCGTCAGGGTAATCGGGTTTCAGGCGCAGGGCTTGCTGGTAATTATTGATTGCCTCCTCAATCCGGCCTTCGTCGGCCAGGGCGAGGCCCAGGTTGTTATGGACCTCGGGGTAAGCGGGCCTCAGGCGCAGGGCTTGCCGGTAATGTCTGATTGCCTCTCGGCGTCGGTCTATCTTGGCCAGTGCAATGCCCAGGTTGTTATGGGCATCGGCGTAATCGGGTTTCAGGCGCAGGGCCTGCCGATAATGTTCGATTGCTTCCTGAGGACGACCTGCATCGAGCAGAGCTAAGCCCATGTTGTTGTGGGCCTCGGGGTAGTCGGGTTTCAGCTTCAGGGTTTTTTCGTAGTGTTCGATTGCCTCCGGCAGTCGGCCTGCATCACTCAAGACAGTGCCCAGGTTATTGTGGGCCAGCCAAGAGTCTGGATTTTTTTCCAGCGTTGCCTGATAGAGTGTTATGGCGTCGCGATAAAGCCCACTTTGCCGGAAGGTCAGAAATGTAAGAGTTCCTGCCGCCAGGATGGCGACAATGATTGCCGCCCAGTGCGCTGCCCCCCGCGCCCGCTCGTGCCACACGCTCCAGCCCGCCGCCGCCAGTGTGATCACTCCAATGAGCGCAATGTGCTGATAATGATCAGCTACTAGCGAGTGCTGCATGTAACCTACGTCTGTAAAGCCTAGCACCGGAATGAGCGCCACACAGAAAAATCCCCAGGCGAACAAAAACGGCCGACTCCAGCCTTTTCTATATCGCCAGAGGGCCCACGTAACGATCAAGGCGGCCAACAGCGGCAACCACCACAGCAAATTGTCGGTCTCAATGCGCCACTGCGGATATACAAAGATCAAGTCAACCGGCAAAAGCGCCTTGTAAAGGTAGAACCACACCACGCCGCCGGCGCCCAGCAGACGCTCGGTAAAATCGGCGCTGCGGTTCACGTCGCCCAGAGCCCGATTCATGAACCATAAGTTCACCAACGTCAGCACCATGGAAACCAGGAAAAACGGTGCGGTCCGTAGCAGATCCCATCGCGAGACCGAAGGGGACAGTCCCATTTTCGCTGAGGCGAAAATCGGGACAGTCCCCGTGCGACGCCACCAGACAATCCCCAACAGCAGCACCGGTAAAATCGCCGCTGAGCCCTTGCTGAGCATCGCCAGCATGAATGCCAATAAGCTCAGCCAGTACCAAGGGCCTATAAGTAGCCCGCGCACTCTGTATGCGGGACCGGCACACGGAGTGTGCCTGCTATGTTGGGCGTTAGCGCTACAACTCGCTGAGAATTGCCTTAAATAACACACTATCGATAACAGGAAAAACAACATCGCCAGCAGGCCTTTACGCTGCGCGATCCAGGCCACTGATTCCACGTTCACCGGATGTACAACAAAGATCATCGCCGCCCAAAAAGCGCCGGGAATGGACAACATCCGCAAAATGCCCCAAATCAGCAAGGCTTCGACAATGTGCAGGATGAGGTTGGTGACGTGGTAGCCGGTGGGATTCATCCCCCACAGGCGCCATTCGATCCAGAGCGTGGTATTGCTCGCTGGCCAATAATCTGTTGCTTCAGTGGTGCACCAAAATCGCCACAGGCCGTCGGAGGCCTTGATGAGGCTGTTTTCCGTCAGAAGCAGATTGTCGTCCAAAACGAACCCGCCGCTAAGGGCTGGAAAGTAAGCGAGGAAGGCGGCCAGGACGATGATCGCCACTCCTGTCAACACGCCAAGGCTGAGCGCCGGTGGTACAAAGGTTTCCGACCGGGTTTGAAGAACGTGCTGGTCTGAAGATTTCTTGCGCTTGGACATGAGCAGCAGTTTTTTTCATCCTAAGGCGACGGGGAAAGGGACTCTGTGTGAGGGAGGTCCGACAAGCTGGCACGGTAAGAATTCAACCAATCTTCAATACGTTTGGCCAGCGCCGTCTGACCCTTGGAGCGGGCCAGGTCCAACGCCTTTTGGGCCGCGGCAATGGCTTCGGCGGATTGGTGTATGCTCGCATAAGTCAAGGCGAGATTGTAATAGACTTCAATTAAATCGGGTTTGAGTTTCAGGGCCTGCCCATAATGTTCGATGGCCTCCTGCGGCCGGCCGGCTTGGATTAATGCGTTGCCCAGGTTGTTATGGGCCGCGGCATAGTTTGGCTCAAGCCGCAAGGCTTCTTGAAAATATTTGATTGCTTCCTGAGGCTGATTTGTTTGCAGCAGTGCGACGCCCAGGTTGTAGAGGGCCAAGGAAAAGTCGGGTTTGATTTTCAAAGCCTGCCGATAATGTTCGATGGCCTCCTGCGGCCGGCCGACTTGGATCAAGGCGTTGCCCAGGTTGTTGTGGGCCTCGACATAGTCGGGCTGAAGCCTCAGGGACTGGTGGAAATGTTCGAACGCTTCCCGAGTCCGGCCCATTTGCATTAATGCATTGCCCAGGTTGTTATGGGCCGCGGCATAGTTGGGCTGAAGGCGCAGGGTCTGCTGGAAATGTTCGCAGGCCTCCTGCGGCCGGAGTGCTTGCGTGAGGGCGATACCTAGATTGTAGTGGGCCGTGGCGAAGTCGGGATTGAACAAGAGGGCCTGCTGGTAATGTTCGATGGCCTCCTGCGACCGGAGTGCTTGAACCAAGGCATTGCCCAGGTTGTTATGGGCATCGGCGTTGTTGGGATCAAGGCGCAGGGCCTGCCGGTAATGTTCGATCGCTTCCTGCGTCCGGCCGGTTTGGATAAATGCGACACCTAAGTTGTTGTAGGCGTCGACATAATCGGATTTGAGGCGCAAGGCTTCCTGATAGTGTTCGATCGCCTCCGGCAAGCGGCCTAAATCACTGAGGGCACTGCCCAGGTTGTTGAGTGCTTCAGGATAATCGGGCTTCAGGCGCAGGGCCTGTTGGTAGTGTTCGATGGCCTCCTTTGGCCGACCTGCTTTGATCAGCGTGCTGCCCAGATTGTTGTGTACGAACCAACAGTCTGGATTTTTATCGAGCGTTGCCTGATATAACGTCATGGCGTCGCGATAAAGCCCACTTTGCCGGAAGGTCAGAAATGTAAGAGTTCCTGCCGCCACGATGGCGACAATGATTGCCGCCCGGTGCGCAACTCCTTGTGTCCGCTCGTGCCAAAGGCCCCAACCCGCTGCCGCCAAGGCAATCATCCCAAGTATGGCTACGTGTTGATAGCGGTCCGCCACCGGTGAAAACCGCATGAAACCCACGTCCGTAAAGCCCAGCACCGGAACCAACGATACACAGAAAAAACCCCAGGCGAACAAAAACGGCCGACTCCAAACCCTCCGATAACCCCACAACACCGCCGTAACAACCACGGCCGCCATGAGCGGCAACCACCATAATAAATTGCCAGTCTGAATGTGCCACTGCGGATAAACAAAGGCTAGATCGACCGGCAGGAGCGCCTTATAAAGATAAACCCAGACCACGGTGCCGGCGCCCAGCAGACGCTCGACAAATCCGGCGGTCCGAATCACTTTTCCCGAACCATGGGTCTGGAACCACATATTCACTCCCGCCAGCACCACGGCCACCACGAAAAAAGGCGCGGTCCGCACCAGGTCCCATCGAGAGACAGAAGGGGACAGTCCCATTTTCGCTGAGGCGAAAATTGGGACAGTCCCCATGCGTTGCCACCAGATAATCCCCAGCAGCAACAATGGCAAGACCGCCACTGAGCCCTTGCTGAGCATCGCCAGCACGAATGCCAATAAGCTCAGCCAGTACCAAGGGCCTATAAGTAGCCCGCACACTCCGTGTGCGGGATCGGCACACGGAGTGTGCCTGCTACGTTGGGCGTTAGCGCTACTACTCGCTAAGAATTGCCTTAAATAACACACTATCGACAAGAGGAAGAACAACATCGCCAGCAGATTTTTCCGCGATGAGATCCAGGCCACCGACTCCACGTTCACCGGATGCACGGCAAAGATGAGCGCCGCCCAAAAAGCCCCGGGAAGGGATAGCTTCCGCAAAATCAGCCAAACCAGCAAGGCGGCGAGAATGTGCAAAAACAGGTTAGTGACATGGTAGCCGAGGGGATTCATCTTCCACAGGCGCCACTCGAACCAGAGCGTGGTATTGGTCACCGGCCAGTAGTCTGTCGCTTCAGCGGTGCACCAAAATCGCCGCAGGCCGTCGGGGGCCTTGATAAGGCGATTGTTCGTCAGAAGCAGGTCATCGTCAAAGATGAACCCGCCGCTTATGGAGGGGAGGTAAGCAAGAAGGGCGGCCAGGACGACAATCGTCACTCCTGCCAGTATGCGAAGATGCCGGGCCGATGGGATAGAAGAGGTTCCCGACCGGGCCTGGGGAGCATATTGACATGAATGATTCTTGTGCTGGGGCATACCCGGGCCGACTTAAAAGAGTAAAAATATTGTATCTTGTGTTTATTTTCCAAGATTTTTGGCAGATCGCTCTTGGTCGCTATATATATCTTTATTTTAATCCCCAATCCCTATTTCGACAGGCTGTCGCGGTAAGCATTCAACCAATCTTCAATATGCTTGACTACGGCCGTCTGTCCCTTGGATCGGGCGATGTCCAAAGCCTTTTGGGCCGCGGCAACGGCCTGGGAGGATTGGTGCATTATGGCATAGGCCAAGGCCAGATTATAATGGGCCTCGGCTAAATCAGGTTTTAACTGTATGACTTTCTGGTATTGTTCGATCGCCTCTTGTGGCCTTTTTACTTGGATCAATGCAACGCCCAAATTGTTGAGGGCCTCAGTGTAATCAGATTTGAGCGACAGGGCTCTCTGATAATATTCAATTGCCTCCGGCAGTCGACCTGCATTGGCCAGGATGAGGCCCATGTTGTTCAGGGCCTCAACGTAATCGGGTTGCAGTCGCAGGGCCTGCTGGATATGTTCGCTTGCTTCCTGCGGCCGGCCTGCTTGGAGCAAGGCGTTTCCCAGGTTGTTATGCGCCTCGGGATAGTCGGGCTCAAGCCGAAGTGCCTGCTGGTAATGTTCGATTGCCTCTTGCATCCGGCCTGTCCGGAACAATGCAACGCCCAGATTATAGTGGGCCGTGATGAAGTCGGGTTTCAGTTTCAGTGCCTCTTGGAAATGTTTAATCGCCTCCTGAGGCCGGCCCGTTTGGAGCAGCGCATTGGCCAGATTATTGTGGGCTATGACATAGTCCGGCTTCAGGCGCAGTGCCTGCTGGTAGTGTGCGATCGCCTCTTGCACTTGGCCCGCATCGCCCAGGACCGTGCCCAGGTTGTTGTGGGCGTCGGGGTAGTTGGGATTCAGGCGCAGCGCCTCCTGAAAATGTTCGATTGCCTCCTGCGTCCGGCCGGTTAGGACCAGTGCGCTGCCCAGATTGTTGTGAGCAAACCAACAGTCCGGATTTTTTTTCAGCGTTGCTTGATATAGCGTCATAACGTTACGATACAGGCCGCTTTGTCGATAGGCCAGAAAACCAAATGCGCCCGCTGCCAGAACAGCCACAACAATTGCCCTCCAGCGTGCTGCTCCTCGCATACGCTGATGCCAGACGCTCCAGCCCGCCGTCGCCAACGCAATCACCCCGATTATGGCTATGTGTTGATAGCGGTCCGCCACCGGCGAAAACTTCATGTAGCCCACGTCCGTAAAGCCCAGCACCGGAACCAACGACACGCAGAAATATCCCCAGGCGAAAAACACTGCCCGGCTCCATCGTTCTCTATACAGCCACAAAAACACCGTAACTCCCGCCACCGCCAATAGCGGCAGCCACCACAATTGATTCCCGACTTGTATTTCCCACTGTGGATAAACAAAGGCCAGATCGACTGGCAGAATCGCCTTATAAAGATAGAACCATACCACGCCTCCCGCGCCCAGTAGTCGCTCGGCATAACCCATGTCTCGGGTCACCATATCTTTACCGTGAGTTTGGAACCACACGTTCTCATACACCAGCGCCGCTGCAATCGCGAAAAATGGCGCGGTCCGCGCCAGGTCCCATTTTGTCAGGGGGCGCAGCCACCAGATAATCCCCAGCAGCAACACTGGCAAGACCGCCACCGATCCCTTGCTAAACATCGCCAACACAAACGCCAACAAGCTCAGCCAATACCAACGGTCTATATGTGGCCCGCACACTCCGTGTGCGGGATCGGCACATGGAGTGTGCCTGCTACGTTGGGCGTTATCGCTACTACTCGATGAAAACTGGCTTAAATACCAGAGAATCGACAACAGCAAGAACAACATTGCCATCAGGTTTTTCCGCGAGGAGATCCAGGCCACCGACTCCACGTTCACCGGATGCACGGCAAAGATCAACGACGCGAAATAAGCCCCGGGAATAGACAACTTCCGCAAAATCGCCCAAAGCAGCAGGACTTCGACGATGTGCAAGATCAGATTAGTGACGTGGTAGCCGACCGGATTCATCTTCCACAGGCGCCACTCGATCCAGAGCGTGGTATTGCTCACCGGCCAATAATCTGTTGCTTCAGTGGTGCACCAAAATCGCCACAGGCCGTCGGCGGCCTTGATGAGGCTGTTTTCCGTCAGCAGCAGATTGTCGTCCATAACGAACCCGCCGCTGAGGGCTGGAAAGTAAGCGAGGAAGGCGGCCAAGACGAGCAGCGCTACTCCCGCCAGTACGCGGAGATTCAACGCCGATGGCACAGAGGTTCCCGGCCGGATCCGGGAAGTGTGTTTCAGGGAAAAATTCTTGCTCTTGGGCATGCCCGGGCCGACTTAAAAGAGTAAAAGTGTTGTATCGTGTGTTTATTTTACAAAATTTTGGGCGGATCGCGCTTAGAAAATATCCGAAAAGTCCCAATGTCATCCTGAGCGTAGCGAAAAATCTCGCCGGCAAGTATATCTATCTGGTGATAAAGGCCTTTTTCCCCAGGATTCTGCGCTGCGCTCGGAATGACCAAGTATGTTTTCGGATATTTTCTTAGTCGTTCTGCGTTCTGACTTCTTCGTTCTGAGTTTATCTTAATCCGCAATCCCTATTTCGAGAGGCTGTCGCGGTAGGTTTTCAACCAATTTTCAACATGTTTGACCAAAGCCTTCTGACCTTTGGAACCGGCGATGTCCAAAGCCTTTTGGGCTGCGACAACGGCCTGGGAGGATTCGTGAATCTCGGCATAGGCCAATGCCAGATTGTAATAGGCCTCGGATAAATCGGGTTTGAGGCGCAAGGCTTGCTGGTAATGTTCGATTGCCTCCCGCGGCCGGCCGGCTTGGATCAAAGCCACTCCCAGGTTGTTATGGGCTTCAATGTAGTCGGGTTTAAGCAAGAGGGTTTTCTGGTAATATTCAATTGCCTGTTGATATTGGCCCAGTGCTTTAAGGGAGTTACCCAGATTGAAACGGGCTTTGGAATGGTTGGGATCGATCTGCAAGGCCTGCTGGAAATATGCGATTGATTCCCGCGGCTGGTCTATTTCGTACAATGCCAAGCCCAGGTTGTTGTAGGCGTCAAGGTAATCGGGTTTGAGTCGCAGGGCTTTGTGGTAACAGTCGATCGCTTGTTGATGTTGACCCATTGTTCTCAGAGTGTTACCCTGGTTATAGTAGGCCTCGGCGTAGTCGGGATTTAGTCGCAGGGCCTGTTTATAGTGATCGATCGCCTCCCGTGGCCGATTTAACAGGAAGAGTGCGGCCCCGAAGTTGTTGTGGGCTTCGGGAAACTCGGGCTTTAGTTGCAGGGCCTTCTGGTAATGTTCGATCGCCTCCCGCGGTCGGTCTGATTTGAGCAAGGCGTTACCCAGGTTGTTTTGGGCATCGGCATAGTTGGGTTTCAGGCGCAGGGCTTGTTGGCAATGTTCGATCGACTCCTGGAACCGGCCTGCATCGGTCAGGAGGGCGCCTAAGTTGGAGTGGCCCATCCAAAAATCTGGATTTTTTTCCAAGGCAATCTGGTATAGCGTGATCGAGTCATGGTACATCTCACATTGCTTAGAGGTGAGAAACATGAGAGCTCCCGCCGTCAGGATGGCAACGATTCTAGTCGTCCAAAGCGTTGCGCCTCGTGCCCGCTCGTGCCATAGGCTCCAGCCCGCCGCCGCCAACGCAATTGCCCCGATTATGGCTATGTGTTGATAGCGGTCCGCCACCAGTGTAAACCGCATGAAGCCCACGTCCGTAAAGCCCAACACCGGAATCAAGGACACGCAGAAAAATCCCCAGGCAAACATGAGCGGCCGACTCCAGCCTTCTCTATATCGCCACAATAACGCCGTAACAACCAAGGCTGCCATGAGCGGCAGCCACCACAGTAAATTGCCCGCACTGATGTGCCACAGCGGATAGACAAAATACAGGTCCAATGGCAAAAGCGCCTTATACAGGTAAAACCACACCACGCCCCCGGCGCCCAGCAGACGCTCGATAAAACTAGCGCTGCGGTACACTTCTCCCAAACCGTGCGTTTGAAACCACACGTTCACTCCAGCCAGCACCACGGCCACCAGTAAAAACGGCACGGCCCGTAGCAGGTCCCATCTCGTCAAGGGGCGCAGCCACCAGACGATCCCCAAAAGCAACACCGGCAAGATTGCCACCGATCCCTTGCTGAGCATCGCCAATACAAATGCCAAGAAGCTCAGGCCGTACCATAAACAAGAGGCGAGGGGCGAGGAACGAGGGGCAAGAGACGATTTTTTCCAATTAAGGCGATCCTGTATATAGGGCGACGGTATTTCAAAATTTAGATAACACAGCACTGACAAGAGGAAGAACAACATTGCCATCAGGTTTTTCCGCGACGCGATCCAGGCCACCGACTCCACGTTCACCGGATGCACGGCAAAGACCAGAGCCGCCCAAAAAGCCCCGGGAAGAGACAACTTCTGCAAAATAATCCAAACCAGCAGGACTTCGACGATGTGCAAGATCAGGTTAGTGACGTGGTAGCCAGTGGGCTTCATTCCCCACACACGCCACTCGAGCCACAGCGCGCTATTACTCACTGGCCAGTAGTCTAGCGCCTCTGTGGTGCACCAAAATTGATACAGGCCGTCCGGGGACTTAATGATGCTGTTATCTGTCAGTAGTTTGTCGTCGTCGAGGATGAATCCGCCGTTTAAGGCGGGGAGATAAGCGAGGAAGACGGCCAGGACGATGATCGCCACTCCCGCCAGCACACGGAGGTTCAGCGCCGATGATGCGGAGTTTCCCGGCCGGGTCTGAGAAGCATGTTTCTTGAAAGATTTCTTAAACTTAGGCATGCACAGACCATGTGAAAAAAAATAAAAGTTTTGTTTTATGGCTTCTAATAGTTATCTTAGCCAATATTTAATCCCCAATCTCTAATTTGAGAGGCTAGCACGGTTAGAATTTAACCATTCTTCAATCTTCTTGGCTAGTGCCGTCTGTCCTTTGGAGTGTGCAAGGTTTAAAGCTTGCTGGGCGGCGGCCAGGGCTTCTTCGGGTCGGCTGATTTTGGCATAGGCCAATGCCATATTGTAATAGGTTTGGGCCGAATCGGGTTTGTACAGTATGGCTTGCCGATAATGGTCGATTGCCTGTTGATATTGGCCTGCTACCTTGAAAATATTACCCAGGTTATTGTGGGCCTCAGGGAAATCAGGTTTCATGCGTAGGGCTTGCTGGTAATGCTCGATCGCCTCGTGCGAACGGCCTGCTTGGACCAATGCATTGCCCAGATTGCTCTGGGCCTCAGGGAAGTCGGGCTTCCCTTGCAAGGCTTGCTGGAAATGTTTGATCGCCTCCAGCGGCCGGCCTGTCTTGCATAAGGTGATGCCTAGATTGTTGTGGGCTTCGGAGTAGTTGGGATTAATTTGTAAGGATTGCTGGAAATGTTCAAGTGACTCCGAGAGCCGGCCCAACTTACCCAGGGCGACGCCTAGATTATTGTGCGCCTCAAAGTAATCGGCTTTTAGGCGCAGGGCTTGTTGGCAATGTTCGATTGCTTCCCATGGCCGATCCATATCGTCCAGTGTGCTGCCCAGGTTATTGTGGGCCATCCAACAGTCTGGATTTTTTTCCAATGTGGCCTGATAGAGCGTCATGGCGTTACTATACATCCCATTTTGTTGAAACGTCAGAAACGTGAGTGTGCCCACTGCCATGATGGCGACGATGGTTGCCGCCCAGTGCGTTGCTCCCCGCATCCGCTCGTGCCATAGGCCCCAGAGGGCCGATACCAACGCAATCACCCCGATAATGGCAATATGTTGATAATGGTCGGCCACCAGCGAATATTGCATGTAGCCCACGTCTATAAAGCCTAGCACCGGGAGGAGCGACACGCAGAAAAATCCCCAGGCAAACAAAAGCGGACGACTCCAAACCATCCGATACCGCCACAACACCACTGTAACGCTCAAGGCTGCTATCAGCGGCAGCCACCAGAGCAGATCATGAGTCTCGATGTGCCACTGGGGATAGACGAAATACAGGTTCAGGGGCAAAAGCGCCTTATACAGATAAAACCACACGACGCCGCCGGCGCCAGCAGACGCTGGGCAAAACTGGCGGTACGGATCACTATTTCCATACCGTGTGTTTGGAACCACACGTTCACTCCCGCCAACACCACGGCAACTATGAAAAAGGCGCGGTTTGCGCCAGGTCCCATCGAGAGACAGAAGGGGACAGTCCCATTTTCGCTGAGGCGAAAATTGGGACAGTCCCCGTGCGCCGCCACCAGACGATCACCAAAAGCAGCACCGGCAATATCGCCACCGATCCCTTGCTGAGCATAGCCAATACAAACGCCGCTAAGCTCAGCCAGTACCAACGGCCCATAAGTAGCCCACGCACTCCGTGTGCGTGATCGGCACACTGAGCGTGCCTGCTACGTTGGGCGTTATCGCTACAACTCGCTGAGAATTGCCTTAAATAACACAGTATCGACAATAGAAAGAACAACATCGCCAGCAGGCCTTTACGCTGGGCGATCCACGCCACCGACTCTACGTTCACTGGATGCACGGCGAAGATTATCGCCGCCAAGAAGGCCCCGGGAAGGGACAACTGCCGCAAAATCAGCCAAACCAGCAAGGCTGCGAGAATGTGTAAAAACAGGTTGGTGACGTGGTAGCCGGTGGGATTCATCCCCCACAGGCGCCACTCGATCCAGAGCGTGGTATTGCTCAGCGGCCAGTAGTCCATGGCCTCGGTAGTGCACCAAAATCGGTACGGGCCGTCCGCGGCCTTGATCAGGTGGTTGTCGGTCAGAAGTTTATCGTCGTCCAGGATGAATTCGCCGCATAAGGATGGGAGATAAGCGAGGAAGGCGATGAGGACGATAATCACTACTCCTGCCAACACGCGGAAGTTCAGCGCCGACGGCAGAGAAGTACCCGACCGCGACTGAAAAGCATGTTTCTCGAAAGATTTCTTATGCTTAAACATGCGCGGGCTGGATTAAATGAGTGGAGATATTTTTTTAGGGAGAATCAAAAGATCTCCTTCAGGATATCCATCAGTTCTTCATCGGAAAGTTCGCGGGGATTGCCGCTCATGCTGCTGCCGCGCGAGCTATTGACCAGCGCGGGAATTTGCTCGCGCTGGACGCCTAATTCCGAAAGCCGCCGGGGCACGCCTACCCGATCGCGGATTTTTTCAATTTCGTGGATCAATGTCTCCACGGCGTCGCGCCGCTTCGTGGTGGGACTGCGCCCGAAGAGCATTTGGCACAAATAGGCCAACTGTTCGCCGCAGACTCCGCTGTTGACCCGCAGCGCCACGGGCAGCATCAGCGCACAGGCCGTCCCGTGCGGCACGCGGCAGTGTATTCCCAATGCCGCCGCTACCCCGTGGGCCATTCCCAAACCGGAATTGGCCAATGCCAAACCCGAAAGCAGGGCCGCGTGGGCCATGACCTCGCGCGCGGCGCGAGTCGGGTTTTTCCACTGCCTGGACAATCGCCGGAATGGCCATTTTTAGCCCCTGCACGGCCAAGGCCTGCGGTATGGGCCGCGCGTTTCGCGTAATGTAACTCTCGAATAGTTGCGTAATGGCGTCCATGCCGCTGGCCGCGGTGACCGGAACGGGAACACTGACCGTTAGTTCCGGATCAACCAACGCGATCCTGGGCATCAAGCGATCGTCGCGAAGGCTTTTCTTAAAAGGCGGATTGTAGCAGGATATCACGGCGTTTTTCGTGGCCTCGGCGCCGGTGCCGGCCGTGGTGGGCATAGCCAGCACAGGCAGCGGCGCATTGACGATTTTTAGATCACGCCCCACGTTCTCCAAATAGTCCTTGACCGTGGAACTTTGATCGTTCGTGGCCATAGCCCCGGCGGCCTTGGCCAAATCTATGGCCGATCCTCCGCCCAGGGCAAGCATAAAATCGCCGCTGACGGGCTTTTCGCGGCGAAGTTGCGCGGATAGCCGATCAACGTCATCCACTTCCGGCTCATGCAAGATGTGGGCCGCCGGCACGACTTCGACTGCTTCCTGGCGTAGGGCAGCGCAGATTTCCGGGAGGAAAGATTTTTCGATCTCTTCGGGCAAACCGGATACGATAAAAGCCCGCCGTCCCAGCGAGCGACCCAACAGCCCCGCTTCGCGGCGCCGTCCCCAACCAAAGACGGTCTTGCTGGGGGCAAGAAAATCGTAGTTAACCAGGGTATCCATAACCGATTCCTCGGGATTATTTAATGAGGGTGGCCTGAAATTATCCGAATCCAGTGAAAACCTCACATGAATACTTGAATAAATTCGTCGCGGCAGTTCTCTTATCCAAGACAGGTCTGTATGATATGGGAAATATATATTGTATCCTAATTATTCTCAATTAGACAACCGCCATGGATGCACGCACCAGACGACGATTTGAGCAGCAATTGGGACGAGTTCTGGCGGAAATGCCGCCTTTAGTCCATCAGTTGCTGGAAAAAGTCCCCTTGCACGTGGAGGACTATCCTTCCGCGCAAGTAATGGAAGAAATGGGCGTCGAGTACCGTGATGAACTATGTGGGCTGTATACTGGAATCCCCTTGGGCGATAAAAGCATATCACATTCCGGCCAACTGCCCGACAGGGTGACGATCTACCGTGAAGGCATTTGGTCCATGGCCGCCGATGATCGCGGCCGTGTCACCGCTGAGCGCCTGCGCCGCGAAATCCGCGTCACCGTGCTGCACGAGCTGGCCCATCATCACGGTCTAACGGAAAAGGAACTAGAGGAACTCGGCTACGGCTGAGTTGAAATCAGGTGCCGGCTTGCCGGTTGAGGGTTCGAGTCCCTTGCCCTCCGCTTAGCATTGTCTCGCACTGTTTCGCACAAGCCCGTAACTTGTAAAGAGTTAGGGCTTGTGCCTTTTCTCGGGGCCGGCTTATCTTCGTCGCACCCTATCGCATCGTCTGGTACCAAATCGCGCCCTGACTGCTGCGCATGCGCTGCGCTTTCTCGGCCCGGATGCCGTTCAGAACTATTATTTTGCTTATGAATTTGGTATGCCACCGCCCCGTCCGTACCCGTTGCGTGGAGGGCAGAAGGTTCATTGGCAACCATGCTCGGAAACCGGGCAACTGTGGCGGCATCCTGGCCTGGGAATAGGTGACCGTAGGTATCCATTGTCAAGGTGATTGTCGAGTGCCGCATCACAGATTGCATCGCCTTAGGATGTGCCCCGGCCATTGCCAGCCAAGCTCCGCAAGTGTGCCTGAGGCTGTGAAAGTCGAAGATCTCTCCCTCGTGGTTCTTGTCTGTCAGAAAATCGCTTTGCACCCGTCGGTTATATTCCTCAGGATCGTCTTTCACTGCTTTCAGCCAAGACCGCCGTCCCTCTGCCACATCTGCTCGGAACATTTCTGCAACATCAGGTCTCGGAGGCATGCTGAACACTGGCGCCGGGGGTGCCTTGGTGGAAATGTATTGGTGTAGCAATTCGGCCAAAGCAGGCTGGATGTATTGTCGGGCATCTTTCCGGTTTTTTGTAGAGCCGGCCTTGCAGGTGATGAACGGTTGGTCGACATCCAGAAATAACCGCCCTCGGGTGAGACTCCGCAGTTCGGAAGAACGCAGGCCGGTCTGAATTGCCACTGCATAAAGCAGTAAGCGTTCATTGGCTGGCATCTCACAACGTTCGGAGCCATTGGCTAGGGCTGCTCGGATCCACTGCCATTCCTCAGGAAGAAGCATGCGACGCTCTCGCCGTCGGTCGGACTTAGGATTTGGCTTCTTTATGGAGGCAAGTGGATCGCGCGGCAGCTTTTGGTGTGCCGCCAGCCACTTTGTGAAACCTTTGATGGCGGTCAAATAGGCTTGAACAGTTCGAGTGGACCGTCCTTGTTCCTTCAGTCTCCCGGCATATAGATTAATACCGTCCGCCGTGATATCGGCCACCTTCTCGAACTTCCGATCCTTGCAGATGGTACGGATATACGCGACCGTAGTGCTGATGTGTTGTGGGGCCCGATTCGCTGCTCCCATCTTGGCCTCATAATCCTTCAAATGAGATTCCACCGATCGACGGGATTGATCGCAAATCGCGTCGAGCTGGGGATCGACAACTCCTTCTCGCCGCAGAGCAGCATCGGCCTCATACTTTGCGGCGATCCGTTCGGCTGTGGCTTTATCAGTTGTCCGAGCACTTCGAGAATGCCGCTTTCCATTGTGGTCGAAATAGGAAAAGTAATAACGACCGCCTCGCTTTCCTTTTCCACCTCGCTTATAAATTGTTGCCATGATTGTCTAATTCCTTTCCTTAATTATAGCAGAACTCATCCTATCAGTTACAGTTGATTTTCAAAAATGTCAACTTCCTCTACGAAAAAAACTTGTCTTCTTTGGAAACTTGCGTAATTGTTTGGCCAGTTCCCGCAGTTCCGCCGCTTTATTGAACTGATACGCCAGCTTCTCACAGATCCTGCAATGTTGCCCTCCTAGTACATCCCACCAGAAAATCAAGCCATCACATGTTGGGCAAGGCTCACGTGGTTCTACGCACTCGGCCCAAATCGCTATGTCCAAGTTTGAAGCAGTACCTACGGGAATCGCATTGTGATGTTCAGCGTTGCATTGCACTGCTTCTTGTTCACTTTTAGATCTTCGCAGCAAGTCGAGAAGACTAGCTTTGTGTTGCTGAAGTCCATCTAAAAGATTAGGGGTGATAGCTTCTTTAGGGGCGTCTACACTCAGTCTCTCCCCAGCAACATTCAGCATAATGCCTCTATCACAACAGGTTTCCAGGATTGCCTGAACTGTTGCAGGTTTACTCATATCTCCACCTTTACTCGTCCATTACCGCTGATGCAATTGTCTCTCTCCATATCGCTGTATGCGCTCTGTATATTCTGTAAATTGTCTTGGTCTGGGGTTGAATCGGCTTTTTTAGAATTTTCAGAACACTTTTCGACAAGGCCATTCGGACGAAACGCTGGGTTAACCTCATATATAGGCGATGCCGGACGACCGGGGCTGTGCTTTGTGGTTGGCTTTAACCGGATGTAATTATGACGAACCAGCAGGGCCAGCGGGGTGTCGATATCACTGGCCTGTTTGAACCGCCGTTTCCCATGCTGTTGCGCCTCCGACTTGGCAAACTCCTGCTTATTGTGCCGCTCCATCCATCGCAGAACATATTGGGCATCGCTGAGCCCATGGTCCGCCTGCATTGCCTCGAATGCCACCAATGCGTGAGTGGTGGCATATTGGCCGATTTTGATAGCCGATTGCATGGTGGTGGCAGCCAAGGGATATAACCAAGGATCGCTATATGCGTGGATGACGTAATGCATCACTCCGGCAATCCGCGCCACGGCGCCTGCCAGCTTGCTGCCCCAATCCTGGGCACAGTCCAGTGTGCCGCCAGCTCCCAACTCCGGCTCGAGCTTCTCCATACACTGTTGGAGCAACACCCATGCTTCATCAGCTTACTGAATATATTGCGGTTGATTCATATCCCAAGGTAATTCGCAAAGTCTCCAGACCAAATCGTGATAGGCTTGGTTAATATGTTCTGGCACAGGTACTGGCTCAATTTTTCTTGCACCGATACGGCTCTCAGGTAGTGAATATAGAAATCGTGCCAGGAGCCCCCGACCCCGAAATGCGGTGTTCTCGAGCAATCCTTCCAGCACTGTCGGCTGGATTGCGAGCCCCATTGTCAGCGCCGGCCGTTTTACATGCTCTCCCTTGCGACTAATTCGATCCACACGCAGGTTATCACCCGCATGACTCATCAAATAAACCCCGAACTGTGGCATCCCGCTTTTGCTATAAAGACCTGGCATCAGATCAAAAACGCCTCCCTCAGGAGACATGCTTGCAATCCGTCCCCCTTGTTCAGCCAGCATGGCGCCGAGTTTCTCACTTGTGGCATCGTCTACAATGAACCTGGGCAGTGCTGGTTCAGGCATCATGGCCAACTCGACAGCGATCTCCTCGGCTTCTTGACCAGCTTCGGCGTCACCCTTCTTCGCAGCCTTTTCTTCCAGTACCTTCATCTGTCTTTCGCGTTGACGTCGTCGGGCTTGCTGTCGGGCGACTTCTGGCCGCTCCTGCTCTACCAATTGGGCCTCATACTCCCGTAATGGTGAAGTAATGTGTGAAAAGACAGCCGATTTCCGATTACCAGGTTCCAGTACCGTCACAGTAAAAAGATTTACAGGTTCCAACCATTGGTCACGGACTTTTATCTCAACTTTCTTTGCCACCGCGGCTGCACAGACTGCCAGAGACAACATCGCGGCCAAATCCGATGGCGTCTGCGTGGCCTCTGCCTCTGCAGCGACAAAATCGCCTAAAACCTGAGGTAGAGCCTCCACCGGGAATGGTGGCACACTTATAATCCCCAGTGCTTGAATGGTTCCCCATTCCTCGGTCTTTGGCGCCTCTGGAAGGCTCTTAGTAGGATTAAATAAGGGTGCGGCCTTAATCAGTTCGTGAAGGTGTTCACAAGTTCCTCCAGCATCGAGCCAATCAGAGATATCGCCTTTTGATGGCAGGCCCGGCAGATCGATGATCTTCACAGCTTTTGCGATGCCAACTAGCGATCGAGCCACAGTCAGAGCGTGTTCCTGTCCAACCTCATCGTTGTCAGGAAAAATTGCCACAATCCGGTCACGCAGTGAATTGCTATACTCAGACTTCCATTTTCCCGCACCACCAGGATTGCAGGTTGCTGCCAATCCCAAGGAACTCAGACGATCTACGTCCTTCTCTCCCTCTGCGATGCAGATGACTTTGGTCGGAGCAGCACCTAGAATTTCAGGAAGTCTATAAAGTACTTTCCGAATATCTTTGACCGACCACGTCCACCCGCCGTCCGACCGCGGCGCCCGTTGCCGAAAGGTCTTTGGCTCAATTCTGACAACCTGGAAAAGCAAATTTCTGTGCTCATCACGGTAGTCATAACTATTGATGATTCTTTGTTTAGTCACTTGTGTTCTCTTAAAAACCTGCTGGTTCAGTTTGGTTGGCATCAGATCCGCCATTCTAATTTTCAGGGCAGCGACCACATTCTCGGTAGCACATCCAGCATGGCACTTTAGTAGCGCCCGTCCGTCGTCACCTTCAGTGATGCTCAAGCTGGGATTTCGATCATCGTGGGCTGGGCAGCGGGCCTGCCAACCTTTCCCGTTGGGTTTGGCATCCGGTAGCTTTGACAGAACCAATTCCATGGGGGTCACCGGCGACCTCCCTTCTGTGTATCGATCCATTCTCTCAAATCAGCCGGATCGTACCGGACCGACCGGCCGAATCTGACGTTTGGGATCTCGCCCGAAGCAGTCATCGCCCAGAGCTTACGCGGAGAAATGGCTAGCGCCTCGGCCGCCTCGCCAGGCTTTAGAAGTAATTTCTCGATTCTTGAGGTGACCGGTGTCATTTTTGGAAAGGATATCTCTTCTCCGACAGTACTGCCTTTTTGCATCCGCATCTGCTGCATATCATCCATACTTCCGGTTCCTATTTTTGATAATGCACTTTGTGAAAAGTACTATCCGAATACCAAATAGATAGCCAAGGGGTATGAAGCATCGTCAAGTCACAATAGTAAGTGAATGATATTTGAATGACTTCATTCTCCGCCTGCCTATCTACAAGAAGGACAGCCTTGATTGATCCACTCTCGAATAGCAGTAGCTGACCATCGAACTAGCGAACCAAGCTTGACCGGACCAGGCATCCGGTTGGAATCACTAAGTCTGTAAACATGCCTTGTGCTACAGCCGAGCATGTCGGCCACGGCTTGTACGTCGAGCAACTTGGCGGAAGTGTCCGCCGACGAAAGAACAGCGTTCATTTTTCGATACTCCACAAAAGGTGTCATTGAATGGCGAGCACCATGCCCGTCCGACGCCTAGAATATAAGCCCTGGAATGGAGAAATGGCGAAATCCATTTTCCAGCGCGCCGTTAATTCCAGCGCGATGAACAGAGAAGCCCTGTTTTGTAGAGAGAAGACAGGCCAAGTCAGGCTGGAAGGAATTAAGCAATCCGCTATTGACGCGGTTTCTTCCGGGGTAGGCCCTTGACGGCTTGACGTTTACGGTGGCGGTCGATTGCCAGTTTCACTTCCCTTGCAGTTGTTCCCTTCGCTATGGCAAGATCGACGTGTGTTTTATATTGCCCCGTGTCCCATGCCTCAGAAAGCATCTTATCTGCCTTGGGGTCAGTTCGCTTGCGGCGGGACTTCGGTTTGAGCTTCCTGCCATTCCCTTCGCTTTGCCCCGTCTTGTCGGCCGGTGGAGTTGTCGAATCGGCATTGCAGGTCCCATTGACCGGCGCGTCCCTCACGGTCGGTACTGGCGTTGACGGCGAGAGAGTTGCCCCGTCAATGTTCACCACTATGGACGGCGAGACGTTCACTTGGTTGTTGACTACCACGTCGCCAATAGAAGCCGAAGCGTTAGCGATGGCTTGCGCCGTTTCGGTCGTTCGCCCACCTTGCAACTGACAAGAGCAATCTTCGACCAGCACCATGGCCTTTACCGGTGACCGGAAGGCAAGAGGAAAACGCTTAAGAACGAAGTCAATCACTCTTCTCGAATTGCCGGACTCTATGTCGTGTCGTGCCAAGTGGCCTTTGTCAGTCAATCGGGTTTCATAGAACCCACTAAGCGATTGCCGCATTTTCGCCCGGGTCTTGCCGTCGGCGTCAAGCCAATGAGCCGGCATTGAATCAAAAAACGCTCGATCTATGTCGTATTGTGTGTACTCGCCTGAAACACACAGTTGCAGCCGTAACAATTCCGGGAAGCCGTCCATTGTGATTTTAGCCTGTACCCGTGCTTCACTCATCCCCGCCTTGGTAATCAGCCCCAAGGCTTTGCTGTACGTTGATGGCAGCTTGTCTTGGTCTATTGGCGTCCAGACAAGGGAAAGGTCCTGAATCAGGGCTACTATTGCCCCATCGAGCGGTTCTGAAGGTACTGGTAGACTCACCATGATTTACATTTCATTATTCGGGTGGGCCCGAGCCGGTCGGGGTGAAGGGCTAATAACTCCCCAAACCGGTCCGAGCCGCTTGGTCACTCGGTTTGCAACCCGGCGCAACCATTTCAAAGCCTAGATTTTACTCATAAATGTATAAATGTGAAGTAAACAAATTGGCTTTATAATGTTGCACTTACATCGGTGATCTTAGTTTGGGTAGCCAAGTACAATCCGTTTAATAGAATTCTTGACAGACATACATATTATATTCAGCCAAGCTATCAAATCCCGACGAGATGGCACTTTCGGACTTTTTCTGCCTAAAGAGAATTCCGAATGAGACAACGGTGGCCATGTTGCGGAATTCGACCGTTATTCTCGGGTGTAGCCATGACATCCATGGATGGCCCTATTAGGGGAATTTGGGTGCTGGACTTCGGATCAATCCGGCCAAGTCGCATCGGAGGCGACTCGGCATCCCGATAATGGAACGTATCTTTACAAAGCTTGCGGAGCCGCGCACGAGTCTTGCCCAGTATTTTCAGACAACACAAAGGTCATACATGTGGGATTCGACGATCCCCCGCGTCTGGCAATACACGCGAAAACAGACAAAGAGCGACTTACAATCTACCGTCGTGTGCGTGACGAAATCCGGGTATTGATCGAAACCATGCCAATTCCAGCAAAGAATGATTAGACTTATGGGCCAGAATTAATTGAGCCAGGCATTCGGCCAACATTTTTCTGACAATTTAATGTGGGAAAACATTATGCGTCTCTGCCATGAAATAAGAATATCGAATACAAATTAACAATAATATGCATATTATTTCCGTGCGGCGTCCCATAACCATATCTTATTGATGTAATTCAACTTAAAGTTTTATAACACAGCAAATAATTGTCTTGTTAA
The DNA here is from genome assembly GCA_963820545.1 of Pirellulales bacterium. Taxonomy (GTDB): domain Bacteria; phylum Planctomycetota; class Planctomycetia; order Pirellulales; family Thermoguttaceae; genus CAWGAJ01. Next base: position 2,407,988 of record CAWGAJ010000001.1, on the reverse strand, counting down.
TTACTCTAGGGGGATATTTTACACGGAGCAAAATGGGAATCCCGCCAACTATTTGAGATACTTAATCATATATTAGCTATTCTAATGTAAATATTTTATAAGATGTTATATCCTAATACTGCAAAACAATTTATAATGTCTTTTTGGCCAACATTGATATTGGTTTGTCTAGCAGTCAAATAATTCACATCTGACTGTCCTGACAGGCGGACAATTGTATGCCGCTTAAGATTGCCGGCTCGGCAGTCGGACGAGCATGATGAGATAATTCGCAGACGGCTTGTGATGCGGATACTGCATGAGATTATTGCTTCGACTAGTCGGCGGCGGCTTCAGGTATGATTTGCGGTCCACGTTGTTTTTCCCAGTAATGTGATGTGGAGTTGTCATGGCGGCCACTGTGTCTCCTGACGTAATCGTGTATGTCTGCCACCGCAGCATTCCACATGGCGCGCCGCTGCCTCGCCAGTGGAAGCATAATGGTGGTAATGTAGTAGTCCGCCAAGTGCCGTGCAGCGGCAAGATGGATGGACAATATCTGATGCATGCCTTTGAGGGCGGCGCCTGCGGAGTTTGTGTTGTTACCTGTCCTCAGGGTCAGTGCCATCTAGGTCAAGGCAACTATAGAGCGGAGATCCGCATTCGCACCATTCAGCGGCTCTTAGGCGAGATCGGTCTGGAGCCCGAACGCGCGGAACTAGTCCACTTTTCACCCGACGACTCACGGGAACAATTCGATCAGATCATAAACGACTTCGTCGAGCGGATCCGCGCCTTGGGAAAGAGCCGGATCAACATTGTAAAAACTTTATCATCGGATTAAGAGATGGAAAACGTCCTAACAGGCCTTCGGCAACGAATCGCATCAGGCAAACCGCTGCTGCTGGCTGAAATATCGCCGCCGCGGGGAAGCGAGCCTGCTCCGCTAGCCAAGACGGCGCGTCGCTACGCGGGAAAAGTTCACGCCCTGGGGATTAGCGATAATCGCGATCAGGTAACGATGTCGGCGTTGGCCGCGGCTACTATCGTTGCCGCCGAAGGCGTGGAGCCGATTCTCTACGTCATTACCCGGGACCGCAATCGCATTGCCCTGGTGTCCGAGGCTCTGGGGGCCCAGGCCCTGGGAATCCGCAACTTGCTCTGCACCAGTGGAACCCATCAGGTCCTGGGATCGTTTCGCGCCGCCAAGAATGTTTTCGACGTTGATACGGTTCAGTTACTTCAGACATATTCCAACTTGGCCGTGGACGGTTCGCTGGTCGGTGAAGATAAATTTGCCGCAAGCGGGCCTTTTTGCCTGGGCGGAGTAGCCGCCCCGTACGCTGATCCGCTGGAGCTACAAGTCTTGCGCCTTGCCAAAAAAATTCGCGCCGGGGCCCGCTTCCTCATCACCCAACCGGTCTTCGACCTAGAGCGTTTTAAGCAGTGGTGGCAGGAGGTCGCGCGTCGAGGTCTGCCAGAGAAGGCGGCTATCGTGGCCGGAATCCAACCGCTCATCGACGCCCAAAAGGCCCGGGAGTTTGCCGCCCGTCGTCCGCTGCCGCGGATTCCGGAGGCAATCCTTTCGCGATTGTCTTCCGCCGCGGACGCCGCCGCCCAGCGCGCCGCCGGAATCGCCATCGCCCAGGAAACGATCGAACGACTCACCGAGGTAAAGGGATTGCGCGGTTTTCAGGTTTGCGGCGATGGCGATGTTGACGCCGCCTTGGAAGTCATCGATAAATCAGCCCTGAGCACGAACTAGCCATGCCCGCCAAATATTCCATCCATACCGCCGCCGCCGCACCTCGCTTCCGACCCGTGGGCAAGTTGGGCATTGTCGATTGGCGCGAGGACTGTTCGAGTTGCCACAATTGCGTCAAGCGCAGTTGCATTTACGGCCTGTATCGAGACGAAGCCGACGCGCTCCGCAACGAGTTGGGATACTTGGACTATATTTATCAGTGCAAGGGCTGCCTGAACTGTATCCAAAATTGCACCAAGAACATTCTGACTCGCGTGGAAAATCCCGAGTTCCGCCGGCTGGGCGACGAGTACTTCACTCCGGAAATCATTCTCTCCACGTGGTATCAGGCCGAGACGGGTCGGATTCCGGTTTCCGGCTCCGGCTATGGCGGCCCGTTTAGCGGAGCGGGATTCGATTCGATGTGGACCGACATGTCGGAAATCGTCCGGCCCACGCGCGACGGCATTCACGGGCGCGAATACATTAATACCAGTGTGGATATCGGCCGCAAACTAAAGCAATTGGCTTTCCAAGACGGCCAATTGGGAGTCGTGGCGCCGCCGCTTGTCGAAATTCCGCTGCCGGTGATCTTTGATTGCATCCCCGCACACTGGCAACGCGGGGCGGTGACCGAATCCGTCGTAAAAGCAGCAGCGGCGATAGGTTCTTTGGCCGTTGTTCGCGACTGCGACGGCGCCGCGGCATTGGCCGCCGCGCACAAGCATGTCATTCCTTTGGTCGATAATACCAAAACCGCCGCTGATGGAGCGCTCCGCATGACTCCCCTGGTGATGGTTCCCGACAGTGCCGACATCATGACGATTCAAGCTTCACTAAAGCAGCAGAACGCCGAGCGCATTGTGGTTATCCGTCTGGAGGCCGCGCCGGCCAGTGCGGGCCGCGCTGTTGAGCTCACCCGCGAAGGGGCCGAGGTGATTCATATCGTCTTTGATAAGCACGGACGAGAAACCGCCGCCGGCAAACCCCGGCACGCCCGCGACGTGATCCGGGAAATCCATCGGGCGTTGGTAAAAGAAGGCACGCGCGATCAGGTTACGCTTGTGGCCTCCGGCGGAATTGCCCTGCCCGAACACATGGCCAAGGCTATCATCTGCGGGGTGGACTTAGTGGCCATCGATATTCCGCTTTTATTGGCGCTGGAGTGCCGACTGTGCGGCGAGTGCCAGCGCGGCGAGTCCTGCCCGATTGAATTGGAAAAGGCCGATGCCGCTTTCGCGGAGCGGCGCATCAAGAATCTTTTAGGCGCTTGGCACCAGCAACTGGTCGAGATGCTAGGCGCGATGGGCATTCGCGAGGTCCGCCGCTTGCGAGGCGAAACCGGCCGCGCTATGTTCTTCGAAGATCTTGAGCGTGATTCGTTTGGCAGAATTTTTGGAAGGCGAAAAAACCTTGCGGAGATCAACTAAAGATGAGCATTACACATAGCAGCCCGACCGACCAGGTCCAAGCGCCGGACGATTTTCTCGCGCAGCCCGATTTTGCCAAAGTATCACGCCGGGTGCGTCCTGCCCCGCCGCGCTATCGCAACGAGATCGGCAAGTACACGATCCGCCGCGCATCGAACTGTGCTAATTGCTGCCACTGCGTGGCGCTTTGTCCTGAGCGCGTGCATCGCTTGCCGGTAGGCTATCTGCGGATCATCCGCCCGTTGGACTATCGCTGCATCGGGCCGGACTGCGCCAAGACAGACCACTACTGCGTGGACGCCTGTCCTAAAGGAGCGCTCTGTGTTTCCGATAATCCGACGTTTGAAACCCTCGGTGATTGCCGCTGGACTCCGGACTTGATTGTCAGCAATTGGTATATGGCCGAGACCGGTCGCGCCCCGGGCCCGCATTTAGAGAGCGAGATCGGCGCCTCCGGCGGCGGCTTCGATCGCTTGCGATTCCATTTACCGCAGATCCGCCCGGCCGATCTGCGCCGCGAGGATATTTCCACCGCATTGCTGCTAAATCGTCGCCATGATTCCCGCCAGAAGATTGCCATCGACGTCCCCTGGTACGGTGGCGGCATGTCGTTCGGTTCGACAAATATCCGCGTCCTGCTGGGCAAGGCCCGCGCGGCCAAGGCCTTTAACGGTTTCACCTGCACGGGTGAAGGCGGTTATCCGGAAAGGTTCGTTCCCTATGCCGATCATGTAATCACCCAAGTGGCCACGGGACTTTTCGGCGTGCGCGAAGAGACTATCCAGCGGGCGAGAATCGTGGAGTTCAAATATGCCCAGGGGGCCAAGCCCGGCTTGGGCGGTCACCTGCTGGGCGACAAAAACACGCCCAGCGTCGCGGCCATGCGCGAGGCGGTGGTGGGCACATCGCTCTTTTCGCCGTTTCCCTTTCACAGCGTGTACTCGGTCGAAGACCATAAAAAACATCTGGATTGGATCGCCCAGGTTAATCCAAAGGCGCTGCTCTCGGCCAAGGTTTCCACGCCCGTGGACGTGGACATGGTCGCGGTGGGCATTTACTATGCCGGCGGGCATATCGTGCATCTCGACGGCAGCTACGGCGGCACCGGCGCAGCCCCGAACATCGCCAAGAAAAACATCGCCATGCCCATCGAGTACGCTATCAATCGCGTACACCAATTCCTCGTCGATGAGGGAATCCGCGAAGAAATTACCGTGATGGCCAGCGGCGGCATCCGCACGCCGGCCGACATGGCCAAGGCTATCGCCCTAGGCGCCGACGGCGTGGTGATCGGTACGGCCGAATTGGTAGCCGTGGGCTGCATCCGCTGCGGTTGCTGCGAAAGCGGGCGCGGCTGCGCGCGGGGCATCGCCACCACCGATGATGAACTGCTGGAAATGGTTTCGGTCGAGTGGTGCACGCAACGGCTGGTAAATCTATACACCGCCTGGCGCGAGATGCTCATTGATATTCTGTATCGTCTAGGGCTTGAATCAGTCGCTGCGCTGCGCGGCCGAACCGATCTATTGACACACCTTGATTATGAAGAGCATTTAACCAAATGATAGTAAAAAAATAATGGTGTGCCACTGCTTGCTTGCAAGCAGTGCTCTAGTGGAGTTTATCGAAGCACGGCTTACAAGTAAGCCGTGGCACACTGCATTTTGATAATAGATATGAACCATACCATGGGCATTACCGATCGAGCGGAAAAAATCCTCAAGTCCCGGGCCGATTTCCGGCCGGTGGGCGAGTGGTTTCGCAAATCGCCCGAGGCCGAGGGCGGTTGCGGCGTTACCGGATTCGCCTGCACCATCCCCGTGAGCGGAAAGCATATCTACGAACCCTCGATCCAGATGCGAAATCGCGGCAACGGCAAGGGCGGCGGAATCGCGGCCTGCGGCCTGGCGCCGGAAGACTTAGGCGTATCGCGCAAGGTCCTGGAAGAGGACTATATCCTCCAAGTGGCGCTCTTGGATCCGTCGGCCAAAAAGGAAGTGGAAAAAACCTGCATCGAACCCTTTTTCAATATCGATCAGGGCGGCATGGTGCCCACGCTTGAAGACTATCGCGACGTGCCGCTGTTGGAAGTCAAGCCCCCGGACGTGGCCCGCTACTTTGTCCGCGTCAAGCCGGAGGTGCTGGCACGTTTTGCCGAAGAAAAAGGTCTGCCAGGTCTAGCCGAACGTGATATCGAGGACGAATTCGTCTACCAGAACTCGCTTCACCTCAATACACAATATTATGCCTCGCTGGGCGACAAACGCGCCTTTGTCATGTCTCATGCGCGGAACCTGATCATCCTGAAGATCGTCGGCTACGCCGAAGCGGCCGTGCAATACTATCACATGCCCGACACCCGGGCGCACGTCTGGATCGCCCATCAGCGTTACCCGACCAAGGGACGCGTCTGGCATCCAGGCGGTGCGCACCCGTTCATCGGACTTAACGAGGCGTTGGTCCACAACGGCGATTTCGCCAATTACCTTTCGGTGTGCGAGTACCTGGCCGGCCGCAACATCTTCCCGCAGTTTCTGACCGATACCGAGGTTTCGGTGTTGTTGTTCGACCTCTGGAATCGGGTCTACAAGTATCCTGTCGAATACATCATCGAGGCCTTGGCCCCGACCACGGAACTCGACTTCGACCGCTTGCCCGTTGAAAAACAGCGGATTTACCGGCAAATCCAGGCGGCCCATATACATGCCTCGCCCGACGGCCCGTGGTTTTTTATCATCGCGCGCAGCCTAACCGAATCAAAATCATTTCAACTGCTGGGCATCACCGATACGGCCATGCTCCGGCCGCAGGTCTTTGCCCTCCAGGAAGGAGAGGTATCGATCGGGCTGATTTGCTCGGAGAAGCAGGCCATCGACGCGACGCTAGCCAGCTTGGCGGCCGAGGATCCGCGCTTCACGCCCGTGGCCGACATCTACTGGAACGCCCGCGGCGGCAGCCATACCGACGGCGGCGCGTTTTTATTGACAGTAACTCCGACCAACGGAAAGACCAAAGTTGCCAATGCACCGGCGGCCTCAGGCAAGGGACACTACAATCTGCGCGTGACCAATAAATTCGGCGTTCCGGTTTCCACGCTGTCCGGGCAATCACACTGCAATCTTTCCGTGCCATCGACAAAACCCGCGACAACCGACGCCGAATTTGCGGCAATTACTCAGGCAATTGAAAAAAACCTTCCGGAAAGCCTATTCCATTGCCTTTGCGGGCGCATGGCGGAGTTGACCTACGATCATCTTCGTTGGCTGGTGGACGAAGCAGCCTCGCGCTCCGCGGAAAAATCCCCGGGCTTGGGCATCGAAGCCCTTACCTTGGCCATTGACCGCCGCTATGCGACAGGCAACAAAAAGCGCAGTTCGGTGCTCACAATCCTCCGCCGCGGCCTGGAGCAGATCTTCGCACAGCAACCCATTTGCGGCGAGGGACGCGACGGCATGCACGCACGCATCACCTGGCAAACCCGGGACCGATTGATCGGCCCGCACGGCGAGCAGACAACGCTGCTTATCGACGCCCGGGGATTTTCACCAGAGGGCGAAAACTGCGATGCGACTTTGGCGGTCAGGGCTTATCATCTTGGCTGGAGGCATATCGTTCATTACAACTCCCGCGGTACCCGCTTCCACGGCGTGGGATTTGGCCCGCAAACCGACGGTCTCAGGATCGATTGCTACGACAATCCGGGCGATTACCTAGGATCGGGAATAGACGGCCTGGAAATCTACGTCCACGGCAACGCCCAGGATCAGCTCTGCCAGATCTCCAAGCGAGGCAAACTGGTCGTCCACGGTGACGTAGGGCAAACTTTCCTCTACGGCGCCAAAGGTGGAGAATTCTACGTGCTGGGCAATGCTGCCGGCCGCCCCATGATCAACGCCGTGGGACGCCCTCGCGTGGTCATAAACGGCACCGCCTTGGATTTTTTGGCCGAATCGTTCATGGCCGGCGATCCGCTGAGCGGCGGCGGATTCGCCATCCTGAACGGCATGCAATTCGATCAGAGCGGCAAGCTGGTCCCCTTGGACTTGCCCTATCCCGGCAGCAACCTGCTTTCCCTGGCCTCCGGCGGGGCGATTTACGTGCGCGATCCGCATCGCACCCTGGTCGATGAGCAACTCAACGGCGGCGCCTACCGGCAACTGGGCGCGGACGATTGGAAACTGATCCTGCCTTACCTCGAAGAAAACCAACGCCTATTCGGCATTCGCATCAAAGAGGATTTGCTCAGTGTCGATGGCAAGCTGCGCGAGCCCAAAGAAGTTTACCAAAAAGTGATGCCCCGCAAAGACGCCGAAATCGAGGCCAAGTTGGAAGGAATGGGAGCATAGCCATGGGCGATACACTCCAGTGGAATGGCGCCGATCTGGCCAATGAAATCCAGCGCCGCAGCGGCACTAACGTGCTGGCCTGTTTCCAGTGTCACAAGTGCTCCTCCGGCTGCCCGATCGGCCCCGACATGGATCTGCTCTCCAGTCAGATCATGCGTCTGATTCATCTCGGCGCCGAGGCCGAGGTTTTGCAGTCGAAAGCCATCTGGCTGTGCGCTTCGTGCGAAGCCTGCACCACGCGCTGCCCGCAGGGGATCGACATCGCCGGGGTTATGGACTCATTACGCATGTTGGCCATAGAACGCAAAGTCGCCTTGCCCGACGCACACGGCCAGCAATTTAATCGGAGTTTTTTGGGCAGCGTGCGCCGTCACGGCCGGGTGTTCGAGGCGGGCATGCTCACAATGTACAAGCTTCGCAGCGGCGACCTGTTCACCGATGTCGGCAAACTGCCGCAGATGATGGCCAAAGGAAAAATTTCGCTCTTTCCGCACCGCAGCGGCAAGACCAAGGAAGTGCGCAAGATTTTCAAACGCGCTGAAGAGGAGGAAAGAAACCAGTGAAATACGCCTTCTTTCCCGGTTGCAGCCTGGAATCGACCGCCTGGGATTTCGACTATTCGACCCGCGCCGTGTGCGGCGCGCTGGGCATCGAACTGGAAGAAATCCCCAATTGGGTTTGCTGCGGTTCCACGCCCGCGCACGTCACCAACGCCTCCTTGGCCGTGGCCCTGCCGGTGTTGAACCTGCAAAAGGCCTCCCCGATGAATATTCCCGTGATGACTGCCTGCGCCTCCTGTTATGCCAGGCTGCGCACGGCCAACTATAAGGTCTCCCACGACCCGGCCGAGCGAAAACGCACCGAGCGGATCACGGGAAAACCCTACGACGGCAGCGTGCCGGTGCATCACGTGCTCGACGTGCTGGTGAATCATCTTGGCGTCGAGTCGATCCGCGCGGCGGTCCGTAAACCATTAACCGGGCTGCGCGTGGCCTGCTATTATGGCTGCCTGTTGACGCGGCCGCCCGAGATTGTGGCTTTCGATAATCCAGAAAATCCAAGCGTGATGGAAAAGCTTGTAGCCGCCCTGGGGGCGGAGCCGGTCGAGTGGCCGTATAAGACCGAATGCTGCGGAGCGAGTCTTTCCATGACCCATGTCAATATCGTAAGCCGTCTTGGCCACCGGCTGCTATGATGGCCCAACAGGCCGGCGCACAGTGCATTGCGGTTGCCTGTCCCTTATGCCAGGTGAACCTCGACCTGCGCCAGACCGACGCCTGTGCCGCCCATGGCGAATTACCGCCCACACCGGTCATGTACGTCACGCAACTTCTCGGGCTGGCCCTGGGCCTCTCTGCAAAAGAGCTGGGGCTAAAGGCCCTCTCGGTCAGCGCCGAGTCGTTATTCAACGGCCCTCATCCTGACCATCTCTCAAAGGGAGAGGAGATTATATCTGTCGGCGCGGGAGGAAAACTATGAAATCAAACTCACCTGATGTCGCACTTGTCGTGAAAAACGCCTACAACCCTGAAAACGAGTAATGGCAATGGGCAACGGCAACGGCCGGCAGCCCATGCGGCGCGGTTTTAGTCTGCGGCGGCGGCATAGCTGGAATTCAGGCGTCGTTGGATCTTTCCGCGGCCGGATTTCGTGTTTATTTGGTCGAGGAAAGCCCGACTATCGGCGGCGGCATGGCCCGGCTCGACAAAACTTTTCCGACCGGCGACTGCGCAACCTGCATCATCTCGCCCAAACTGGTCGAGTGCATGCGCGACTACAATATCGACGTGCTCACCATGGCCGACGTCACAAAATTGGAAGGCGAGGCCGGCCATTTCCAGGTCGAGGTCCGCAAGCGTCCCCGCGGCGTAGACGCCGGCAAGTGTACCGGCTGCGGCGATTGCTGGCAGGCCTGCCCGGTGCGCAACACGGCCCAAGAACCTCCGCCTTTTCTGCCGCGCGAACCGCTCAACGAGGCCGACGCGGTCAGGCTCAACGATATCCTGGCACGACATGAAGGCGAACCGGGCGCCATCATGCCCGTCCTCCAAGAGGTCAATCAAAGCTACGGATATATTCCCCGGGGAATCCTGGAACATCTGGCATCGCTCTGGCAAATGCGCCTTGCGGAAATTTTGCGTGTGGCCAGCTTCTACGACCGCTTCCATCTGGAGCCGGTCGGCCGGCACGTGGTCGAGGTTTGTGCGGGCACGTCCTGCCACGCCCGCGGATCAAGGGCGCTGCTTAAGCGGCTGGAAAGGCAGCTAGGTATCAGCGCGGGCCAGACCGACAAAACCGGGCGATTCACCCTGCGGACCGTCCGTTGCCTCGGTCTGTGCGCACTGTCGCCGTCCCTGAAGATCGATGGCCAGAGTTTCGGCCGCGTGAATCTTGACCGGGTTGAGGAAATTCTGGAGCAATTCTCATGAGCCGAACCATACGCAATTCAGCAGACCTCGATCGGGCCGCGGCAGCCGGACTGGCCTCGTTACGCCCCAACCGTTTGAAGATTCTCATCGGTTCGGCCAGTTGCGGAATAGCGATGGGCGCCCGGGCAGTCGAAGCGGCCGCGATCCAAGCCGTGAATGAACTCAAACTTGACGCCATCGTTTGCCGAACGGGCTGCATCGGCTTCTGCGCAAGAACCCTTGTTGGATCTAGTGCTCCCCGACCATGCCGACCAACGCGACCACGCTTCGCGTGGTGCCCGGTCGGTGCCCGATAACGCCCGGCTGCGAATGACCTACGGCAACATGACGCCCGAAAAAATCCGACGCTTGCTGGAAGCCTATGCCGCCCGAGGCGACCTTATGCCGGAACTGGCCCTGGGACGTTTCGATAGCGAAGAATATATCTCCACGGGCGAAGTACACAATTATTCAACCTGTTCCGCCGAACTGAGTAAAATACCCCCCTGGTCAAGTCTCGATTTTTACAGCCGCCAAAAAAAAGTGATCCTCCGCAACTGCGGTTCCATCGATCCCATGTCTTTGGATGAAACGATCGCCCGGGGCACATATCAAGGGGCTGTCCGGGCAATTCAACGGTTGACTCCTGACGAGGTGATTGACGAGGTGAGCCGCTCGGGACTGCGCGGCGCGGCGGGGCCGCCTTTCCCACGGGACAAAAGTGGCGCCTGGCGCGGCAGGCGGCGGCGGACGTTAAATACGTGGTGTGTAACGCCGACGAAGGCGAGCCCGGCTCGTACATGGATCGATCCGTTTTGGAAGGCGATCCGCACGCGGTGCTCGAGGGAATGCTCATCGGTTCTTATGCCATCGGTGCAAACCAGGGATTCATCTACGTGCGCGACGAATATCCCCTGGCAAGGGAAATTCTCGAACATGCCATCCGGCAGGCCGAACAATCCGGACTGCTGGGCGACGATATTCTCGGCAGCGGATGGTCGTTCCGCGTCAGGGTGCATCGCGGCGCTGGCGCTTACATCTGCGGTGAAGAAACCGCGCTGATCGAATCGCTGGAAGGCCATTCGGGCGAACCGCGCATCCGCCCGCCGTATCCGGTCACCAACGGTCTGTGGGGAAAACCGACCGTTGTGAACAACGTAAAAACCTGGGCGAGCATCGCGCCGATCATCACCCGGGGCGCCGCCTGGTACGCGTCTATGGGCACGAAACGCACCTCGGGAACGACGATCTTCTCATTGGAAGGTGCGGTCAAGAACGCCGGGCTGGTGGAAGTCCCCTTCGGAATCACACTGCGCGAGCTGGTTTACAACATCGGCGGCGGATTGACCGGCGACAGGCCGCTAAAGGCGCTCCAGGCCGGCGGCGCTTCACGCGGCTGCATCCCGCCGTCCATGCTCGATCTGGCTATCGACACCGAAGATCGCGAAGGCCAGTCGATTGCGATTGGCACCGGCGGAATTATCGTACTGGATGATACCGCCTGCATGGTTGACATGGTCCGGTTTCTCGTCGGCTTTTTCATGGACGAGTCATGCGGCAAGTGCGTGCCCTGCCGCGAGGGAACCAAGCAAATGTATCGTATTTTGAGCCGGATGTGCGAAGGCGAGGCAACCGCCGGGGATCTGGCCTTGCTGGAGCGCCTGGCCAAAACAATCAAATCGGCGGCGGTTTGCGGCATGGGCGGCATGGCCCCCAGCGCGGTGCTCACGACGCTTGAACATTTCCGCAACGAGTTTGAATTTCACATTCGCGACAAGCAATGCCCGGCTGGCGTATGTCAATTTGTCCGCACCAGGGAAACAGTGTTTAGCGCATAAGGTATGGGTGAAAGATTGATTATGGGCACAACTGCAACGGATCAGGTTCTGGTAACCATCAGCGGCCGCACTGCGGAGGTTCCGCGAGGGACCACGATTTTAAATGCCGCGCGCCAGATGGGCATCTCGATACCCACGTTGTGCAACTATCGCGGTTTGACGCCGTACGGGGCCTGCCGTGTATGTCTTGTTGAAATCGAGACGCCGCGGGGCGGGCAATTGGTCGCCTCGTGCAGCCACCCGCTGGAAAACGACCTGGTTGTGCACACCGAGACCGATAATGTGAAAGAGGCGCGGCGCACGGTTCTCGAATTGCTTTTGGCCCAAGCCCCCGATTCAAGTGAACTGGCCGCATTCGCCGCGGAATTAGGCGTTAAAACCACACCATTCCAGCCCGCCGCCGAGGGAAAATGCATTCTCTGCGGGCTGTGTACGCGGGTGTGCAATGAAATGATGGGACGCGGGGCGATCAATCTATTCGGCCGGGGAACGTCGCGGGAAGTGCGCACCGCGTTTGACGAACCGACCAACCAGTGCCAGGCCTGCGGGGCCTGCGTGTTCGTGTGCCCGACGGGCGCAATCGACCTGGGCACGATCACCTCGCGCCGAAGCAAACCGCATCTGACTGCCTTCGACAAATATCTGAGTGTCCGACCTTGTATTGATTTAGCCCATCCTCAGGCCGCGCCCCGCGTGCCGGTGATCGACCGTGAAAATTGCATACACTTCCGCAGCGGCGAGTGCGGGCTGTGCGCAAAGGTCTGCCAGGCCGGCGCCATCGACTTCGATCAGCCGGAAGAAACCTTGCAACTCGAGGTCGGCGGCGTGGTGCTAACGCCCGGTTTCGAGGCCTTCGATGCCACCAGGCGCGGCGAGTTCGGCTTTGGCTTCGCACATAACGTGGTTACCAATGTACAGTTCGAGCGCCTGCTTTCGGCCTCCGGTCCGACCGGCGGCCACATTCATCGTCCATCCGACGGCAAAGCGCCCAAGCGCCTGGCGTTTATCCAGTGTATTGGCTCGCGCGATACGGGCTGCGACAACGAGTATTGCTCGTCGGTCTGCTGCATGGCGGCTACAAAAGAAGCCATTTTGGCTAAAGAACACGAGCCGGGACTTGATGTGACTATCTTCTTCCTCGATCTCCGCGCGTTCGGCAAGGATTTCGATCGCTATTGCGAACGGGCCCAGAAGCAATTAGGCGTTCGTTATATCCGCTCTTTCATATCGCGGACCTACGAAATGCCGGGCACTAAAAACCTGCGCGTGGTTTACGCTAATCAAGAGATGAAGCAGGTCGAGGAGGAGTTCGACATGATCGTGCTCTCGCTCGGTCTGGAGCCAAGCGCCTCGTTGCAAGAGCAGGCCCAGCGCATGGGTGTGGTGTTGAACCGCTGGGGCTTCGCCCAAACCGAGGAACTTAGTCCGCTGGATACGTCGCGGCCGGGTGTGTTTGTCGGTGGCGCGTTCCAGGAACCCAAAGACATTCCCGATACCGTGATGCAGGCCAGTGCTGCCGCCGCCCGGGCAATGGCGCTTTTGGCCCCGGCCCGGGGAAGCCGAGTGCGCATGAAAATTTATCCGCCGGAGCGCGACATCAGCGACGAACCGCCGCGAGTGGGTGTTTTTGTTTGCCACTGCGGCAGCAACATCGCCTCGGTCGTGGATGTCGAGCGCGTGGTCAAGGAAACCCGCAAGCTTCCCTACGTAATCCATGCCGAGCGAAACGTGTACACCTGCGCCGACGACAGCCAGGACCGCATCAAGGCCATGATCGCCGAACATCGGCTGAACCGCGTGGTGGTCGCCTCGTGCACGCCCCGGACCCACGAACCGATCTTCCGCGACACCCTCCGCGACGCCGGCTTGAATCCCTTCCTGCTGGACATGGCCAACATCCGCGACCAGTGCTCCTGGGTCCATTCGGGCGATCCTGATAAAGCCACTGAAAAGGCCATAGACCTGGTGCGCATGGCCGTGGGCCGGACTGCCCACCTGATGCCGTTTAGAACAAGAAACTTGTCCCGGTTAACAACGCCGCGCTGGTCATCGGCGGCGGGATAGCCGGAATGACCGCGGCGTTGGCATTGGCCGATCAGGGCTTTCCCGTACACCTGGTGGAAAAAGATGCTGAACTCGGCGGCACTGCCCGGCAACTCCATCACACGCTCGACGGCCGGGATATCCAAGCGTTTTTGGCCGATACGATCCATCGAGTTACAAACCATCCTCGAATCACCGTTTATCTGCGTTCGCATGCCGCCAAAGTGGAAGGACACATTGGCAATTTCCGCTCCACTGTTGTAAGTGATTCAAAATCCAGCGAAATACAACACGGCGCGATCGTCGTGGCGACGGGTGCTACCGAAAAAAAGCCGCAATCGTTCGGCTATGGTCAAAATCCGCGTGTACTTACGCAATTGGAATTGACTGACCGGTTGGGACGCAGTGAGATATCGCTGCCCGAGAAGGCCACGGTGGCGATGATTCAGTGTGTGGAACAGCGCAACACGGAGCGGCCCTATTGCAGCCGGGTGTGTTGCACCTCGGCTGTCAAAAACGCGCTGGAGTTGCGTAAAAAATATCCAACAGCCCGGATTATCGTGCTTTATCGTGACATGCGGACTTACGGATTTCGCGAGGCTGCTTATCGCGAAGCCCGGGAGAAAGGAATACTATTTGTGCGCTACGAGCCCGATCAGCCACCGGAACTGTCGCTCAATGGCCGGCTGCAACTGCGCATGCGCGAGCCGTCGCTAGGACGCGACCTGGAACTGGAGCCGGACTTGCTCGTCCTGGCTGCGCCGATGATTCCCCGTGCCGATCGCAAAGAGCTTTCCGAATTATTGCGGGTGCCGCTAAATGCCGACGGCTTCTTCCTCGAGGCCCACATGAAACTCCGCCCCGTGGATTTCGCCAGCGAAGGGCTATTCCTCTGCGGCACCGCGCACGCGCCGAAGTTTCTTAGCGAGACCATCGCCCAGGCCAACGCGGTGGCGGGCCGGGCAGCGTCGATTCTCGCCAAAAAGAAAATGCCCGTGGGCGGGCAAACCGCTTGGGTCGATCCGGACAAGTGCATCTCCTGCATGACTTGCGTGCACGTTTGCCCGTACATGGCCCCGCGCGTAAACGAGTTCAATAAGGCCGAGGTGCAAGGCGCCACGTGCATGGGCTGCGGCAGTTGCACGGCCGAATGTCCGGCCAAGGCGATCACGCTTCGGCACTTCGTCGATAACCAGATTCTGGCTGCCATCGGCGGTTTATTGGGCAACCATGAGGAAGATAAGACAGTAGAATTTGCATACCCTGCCCAGGCAGGCGTCGCGCCGCCCCGCTGGCATTTGACTTAATGAGGTGAATCATGGATACCGAACCTCTGATCCTGGCATTTTGTTGCCACTATTGCGCGTATGCGGCGGCCGATCTGGCCGGCTCGATGCGCCTTCAGTATCCCAGCAACGTGCGCGTGCTGCGCTTGCCTTGCACCGGCAAGATCGAAGTTAATTACATTATGACGGCCTTCGAGCACGGCGTGGACGGAGTGATCGTCGCCGGCTGCTTGGAAGGTGGGTGCCACTTCCTCGAAGGAAACCTCCGCGCCCGCAAACGCGTCGAGCGCGCCAAAAAAATACTCGCAGAAATCGGCTTGGAACCGGAACGTTTGGACATGTTCAACCTCTCGTCGGCCGAGGGGATGCGCTTTGCCGAAATCGTCACCGAGATGAGCCTGCGCATGATACAATTGGGCCCCAGCCCGCTCAGGTCCGACTGCAAAAGTATTCAACAGGGAATCCAAAAAATGAATTATCAGTCCCAAAAAGCCTGGGAAGGAGTGCAAAATGATTGTTGCCGATCGCAAGCGTGTACCTGAAATACGCGATATGATTAAAAATCACGGCCGGGTGCTGCTGGTCGGATGCGGCACCTGCGTGACCGTTTGCCTGGCCGGCGGCGAGCGCGAGGTGGGTATTCTGGGTTCAGCACTGCGGATGTCGTTGAAACTCAGCGGCAACAAGAATGTGGTTGTCGATGAGTGTACCATCGAACGTCAATGCGAAGACGCCTTCATCGATGCCTTGGCCCCCCGAGTTGCCGAATATGATGCCATCTGCTCGTTGGGCTGCGGAGCCGGAGTTCAAGCCCTGGCCGAACGTTTTCCCAAGACGCCTGTTTATCCCGGTTTAAACACACAATTCATTGGCATTCTCGAATCCCAGGGCGTCTGGACTGAAAAATGCGCCGGCTGCGGCAACTGCCGCCTCGGCGAGTTCGCCGGCATCTGCCCCATTACGCGTTGCGCTAAGCGTCAACTCAACGGCCCATGCGGCGGATCGCGCGATGGCCGCTGCGAGGTCAACGAAAATCTAGATTGCGCCTGGCAACTGATTTACGACCGCGCCAAATCGCTGGGAATTCTCCATTCACTTGATTCCACTGCCGCACCGCACGATTGGTCGACGGGCTTGGACGGCGGGCCGCGTAAAGTTGTTCGCGAGGACCAGTGCATCGCCGGGCTCGGACCCAAGGCGTAAAGGGATGCAGTATCGTAATCACGCCGCTAAATGTTTCCCAGTGCTGGATGGCCACAGGGACAAACAGCGGTTCTCAAGGGCAGTGACAAAATTGTCCGCTTCTAATCATTCGCCTGCCTAGAAACTAGGCAAAGGCAGAGAATCTACTGAAAACCACTTCCGTGTTTTTCCTTTACATGGAGAGCAATAACATCTTGATGTAAAAGGTCTTGCGATATCTTATCCATATCCCGTCCCATCTTTTTAGGCACATTATTTGCTGAAAATGAATAAATTTTGCTCATTTTCCAGCAAGGTACAAAAACATTTTGTGTGTAACGATGTTCAGGATATCTCTTTCCACGGAGAAGTTGATTTTATGATAAGTCGTAGAATCTTACGCCGGTTACTAACAATGGGGCTGCTTTCGGTCGTGGCATGGTCGGCCTGGACTTCGCTCGCCCGGGCCGATTCGCCGGGCGATCAGGCCGTCGGCGTGCAGGCCGCCAAAGAGTCGGCCGACGGCGAGTAAGTTCAATGCCGCGGACAATGCTTGGGTTCTCATCTCTTCGGCCCTGGTGCTGATGATGACGGCCCCGGGATTGGCGCTGTTCTACTGCGGACTGGTGCGCCGCAAGAACGTGCTGAACGTCATGATGCAGTGCGTTTTCCTGATGTGCCTCATGACGCTACTCTGGGCCCTTTATGGCTATACGCTGGTCTTCGGCGGCAACGGGCCGTGGATCGGCGACCTCCGCTACCTGTTCATGCAAGGCGTTAATGCCACGTGGACCGACAAGGGTTCCGATCTGGCCCTCTTCCCTGGTCTGACGATCCCCGTGATGACACACATGCTGTTCCAGGGCATGTTTTTCATCATCACGCCGGCCCTGATCTGCGGGGCGTTCGCCGAACGAATGAAGTTCAGCACCATGGTCGTGTTCATGATCCTCTGGGGTACGCTTATCTACTGCCCGCTGGCCCATTGGATCTGGGGCGGCGGACTGCTGGCCTACGGCAGCCAGCACGCCAAGGAGTTTTCAGCCGGCGGAGCCTTGGACTTTGCCGGCGGAACGGTAGTCCATCTCAGTTCGGGCGTGTCGGCCCTGATCTGCGCCCTGTTGCTGGGGAAACGCCTGGGCTACGGGAGCGAATCTCTGCCGCCGCACAACATGACCTACACCGCCGCGGGCGCCGCGATGCTGTGGGTCGGCTGGTTCGGCTTCAACGCCGGCAGCGCCCTGTGCGCCGGCCGCCTGGCGACTTGTGCCTTTGCCGCCACCCACTTCGCCGCGGCGGCAGGCGGCCTCACTTGGGCCGGCATGGAGTGGATCTACCGCGGGAAACCGAGTGTTCTGGGCTGCTGTTCGGGCCTGGTGGCCGGACTGGCATGCGTGACCCAGGCGGCCGGATATGTCACTCTGATGCCCGCGCTGGCGATAGGAGCAACTGGCAGCGTGTGCTGCTATATCGCCTGTTCGCTGGTCAAGGCCCGTTTTGGATATGACGACTCGCTCGATGTTTTCGGCGTACACGGAGTGGCCGGCACGCTGGGCGCCATTCTCACCGGGGTCTTCGCCACGCGCGCCACCGGAGCCGTCGCAAGGCGGACAACCGTTAGGCCTGCTCGAAGGCGGCACACTGCTGAAGGCCCAATTCATTGCCATCCTGGTTGGCTGGGTCTTGGCGGTCGTCGGCACGTTCATTATCCTCAAGGTCCTCGACGCCGTCATGGGCCTACGGGTTTCGCGAGAGGCTGAAATCGAAGGCCTCGATCTCAGCCAGCATAACGAAGAAGGCTATATCTTCATTTAACAAACGCCAAGGAGTCTTTCTGATGAAGAAAGTGGAAGCGATTATTCGGCATTTCAAGGCCGAGGACGTGAAAAACGCGCTGACCGAACATGGCGTCATCGGCATGACCATCACCGAAGTACGCGGCTTCGGACGCCAGAAAGGCCACAGCGAAATGTACCGTGGCCTGGAGTACAAAGTGGACTTCGTCCCCAAGATCAAGGTCGAAGTGGTCGTCCCGGACGACAAGTTGCAAACCGTATTAGATGTGATTGTTCGCACGGCCCAAACCGGCCAAGTTGGTGATGGAAAGATCTTCATCAGCGACCTGAGCAACGTGGTGCGGATCCGCACGGGCGAGTGCGGCGAAGCAGCGATCTGACACTATTTGTACCTTGGCGCTTCGATCAACGGCTGACATTTAACTGCTTGGTATCAAGAACGGTGGTGTGGAGCCATAATGGCTGATAATCGAGTTTACGCCTATTGCGTGTAAAAAAACCAGTTAATTCACATCCTCTCAGCACATAAGATGCCAGTGGCACATCCATGCCACCCAATCATCGTCAGAAGGTCATGCAACCGCCGGACCAAGATTGGCAAGTTAATCACCCGGTCACCAAACAGGAGCCCATATAGGTCCGCCTGTTCAGCCAAAACCTTTGTTTGCCTGCCGGACATTTCCCGCCAATGTTTCTGCAGAATTGTCCGATAATACTCCCACCGTCGCTGTTCTTCCTGACGCTTCTCGATCCGGTTCAATGCCCGCTGCTCCCTGTCGCTAGGAATTTCTCCTCGTTTCCTCTTTGCAATCGCCTCGAGAGCAAGGGCCTGATCAACGGCGTCCGATTGTCGCATTGCCATATTCATTGCGCCCCAATTTGCGTTACTCCGATTCACCACAACGTACACGTATGAGGTGCGGGCTCGGGGGCCGAGAAACCTACGCCCCACCGGCCTGTAAGTACCTATTGAATCCTTTATGGATGTTTTGATCGAACCAATGCTCGGCCAATGCCGGATGGGCGTTCTCACGTATCGCGTTTTTCAAATCATCGGCCATTGTTTTACTCCAGTGGTTGGGTATGACAGTTACACGCACGACCTCAAGTCGCACTCGGACAGCTAAAACAAACTCTGTCCATACCGGGGATTGTTCCTGCGGGCCTCTTTGTCAAACCAGTGCCGGTAGTACCTACGTTCCCCACGTTGCCACAACGTGGCGTTGTCGGTCGTGTCGTAGGATTGTGCAACCTGCCGTACAGGAACGTAACGTACGCAAACGTGGGGCGACGTGGGACAAAGTCCTCGGTGAGGCGGGCTTTGATCTCGACTATACCCCAGTTTCTTACATGCCACGGGTGAGGATGGCATATGCAAAATGGCGCAGCAGGCGGAAGGGAATGCGGCCATTGGTCCTGAATTACTAGAATATCCAGAGCGCCTTTTGACAAAGCAATATGCAATCCAAAGGACTAGTTGGCCTCGTTCGTAGATGTATTGGTTCCAGCAACCGAAGTGCGGACTTATAACAGGATAATTAAGCTGGGAGGTCTTATTCATAGCGACCTCCCATTGCTAGGATAATGGCAACAATACTATCCCGGATCGCCTGAGGAAGAGTGGGCCAGGAATCAATTACACAGACCAATTGGAGATCAGCAGAAGCGATGTTTGCAGAAAGTGCTGCGCCTTGTGCTGCGCTTTGTTGAGAAGTGCCTGATTTCTCGGAGTTTTTGGCCTCTCCGTCTGGACTCGAAATCAGGGCGGCAAGAAGCCGGCGATCCCCCGAGAAAAAACTAAGAATAGCGCACTTTTTTTGCTCTTGACCGCTGAGGGCTTCACAACCACAATCTACACTCATGTACATCTTTACGCGGTATGTCGTCGTAGAAGTTCTGAAGATCTTTCTAATTACGCTGGCAGCGCTGACGCTGATCGTGACCATAGTGATGGGTGTCAAGGAGGGGCTCGGAAAAGGTTTCCCTCCCCTAGTGATGTTTCATACCATGCCTTACATGTTGCCGGAAATGCTGGGGATTACCTTGCCGGTGAGCTTGTTACTGGCAGTGAACATCGTCTACGGACGAATGACCGGCAATAATGAAGTCGTGGCCCTGAAATCCCTGGGAGTCAATCCCATGGTGATCGTTTGGCCGGTAATTGTCCTCGCTTTCCTGTTCAGCCTGGTGACCGTCTTCATGCAGGAAATCGCCGCCACTTGGTGCCGGCCGAGTGTGGTCCGCATCGGCGCCGAATCGATCGAAGAAATTGCCTATGCCATGTTGCGAACGAACCACTTTATTGGCCCGCCCTATTCGCCGCTGTTTTCCATTACAGTAAAGCGCGTGGAGGGGAGAAAACTCATCCAGCCTACGATTACCATCTACAATTACGGAGGAAATCCGCCTACAACGCTCCGGGCGGCGGAGGCGGAATTACGCACCGACCGAGAGTCTCAAGGAATCAACATCATCTGCCGTGACGTAAATGCAGACCTGGAGGGAAAATTACAATTAAGCGAACCCTCGGAAATACGTTATTTCGTGCCTATCGACAATCCCGGCAGGCTTAAGGGCACTCAGGAACATCACCGCGATTGGGTCGCCATGTACGAGATTCCCGAACACATTGCGCAACTGAAAGACAAGGTTGCGCCGCTGGAACAACGGTATGAGGCCTTGAAGGCCAGCGGCCAATCGCTGTTGCCAGCCGATAACGCGCGCCGGGCGAATCTCTGGACTCTTATCCATCGCCTGCGCACGGAACCTTATCGCCGTTTATCGAACGGTTTTACCTGCCTCTGCTTTGTACTGATCGGCGTTCCCGTCTCCATGCTCTGGCGTCATGCCGACGTATTGACGAATTTCTTCGTTTGCTTTGTGCCGATTCTTTCAATTTACTATCCGCTGCTGATGCTCGGCGACGACCTCTCCACGTCGGGAAAATACCTCCCCCTTTTTTGCTGGATGGGGAATGCCGTCTTTATGGCGGCGGGTATCATGCTCCTGCGGCGAATTGTGCGCCATTGATTGTCTTCCTGGTCCTCCCAGATCTTATGCCCGGGGCGCTCCCTGGCCCCGCAATACCGTATACAGCCGAAAAATCAGGCAAAACCGGCATTATTAGACAAATATAATACAGTTCCCATAAGCGTTTTTAGAGATTATTTACAACCCTGTTTGTTTATCGGGCCAATTAAAGATAGATTTCTTATAAGGGAGTGTCCGGAGTTGCCCAGAATGGGCAGCAATCCGATCCGACTTGATATGAGTCGGATCCCTTTTCTTGTTTTTGTATACTTTTCTATTCCATGCGTATTTCTTGTCAATGAATTTAAGAGGTCTCGCCATGTGTACTATTACTATCGCTAAAAAAGGCAAGAGAAATGATCGTCGGGCCGCCGTGCTGCTGCTGGCGACACTTTTCTTAGTAGTGATGTTTGCGCTTTTGGCGTTTGCCGTCGATATCGGCTACATTTCTTTAGCGCAAACCCAATTGCAAAGCGCGGCCGACGCCGCCGCCTTGGCCGCCGCTTCCTACATCCCGAATGATATTAATACCGCCAGACAAAAAGCCATAACTTTCGCCACCCAAAACAAGGCCGGCGGAAAGACCATCAGCACCAATTCGGTAACCGTCGAGTTCGGCAACTGGGACGTTACCGCGCGCCTTCACCGCCGGAGCGCCCGGAAACGCGGTCAAAGTCACCATCCAGCGCGACGCCGGCCACGACGGCCAGATTCCCCTGTTTTTCGCGCCATTCTGGGCATGAGCGGTACCAGCAGGACGGCATCCGCGGTGGCCATGACCAATCCCCGCGACATCTGCTTTGTCGTGGACCTTTCGGGATCAATGAATGATGACAGCGAACCTTGTTGGGTTACATATGAGATCACCAACGCCTACAGTTCGACAATTGCCAACAATTTGGTGCAGAACGTGTACAACGACTTTGGCTTCGGCACTTTTCCCGGAACACTGCAACATGTCGGTCAACCGCTGGGGATTACCCAGAATAATAATGCTTATGCCACATTGAGTAGTTCCAGCGGACCGCTGACAAGTTCGTCGATTCCATCAACATACCGAATCACCAGCTCTGATAACACGGCCGCCAAAAGGAAGGTGAAGGCCTATAAATGGATCATCGACTACCAGCTTGCCCAAATAATGCCCAATGCCTTGCCGACTCCTATCAGCAGCAACACGGCAAGTCGTACTTATTGGACCGCCTACCTCGATTATGTCATCTACTCCCAACCGACCGGCGCCTCAATAAGTCCCATTACCTCGTTCGGGAATCCCCAACCTACTTCATATCCGGATGCCACCAGCACTGAGATTCAGAGCTACCGCAACAAGCTCGGCTATCGAACCTACGTGCAGTTCATGATGGATCACGGTCGGGAGGCGGTGCCTACGGGCGCGGGCCAGTACACTCCCCTCTCGACTTCCAGTGCTTATTGCCCATATCACAGCGAGACCACGGACGGAGGCACGTTCAATTTTCCCCCCCGCGAGATGCCCACCCACGCCGGGCGCCGCTCGATCATCGCCGCGCTTGAAATCGTCAAACAGCGCAACCTCACGGTCAGCGATTCGAATCAACGCGACTGGATTTCCATTATAACCTTTGACCAAGTCACTAATCCGAGTGCCGTCACGATCTTACACCCCCTCAATTATAATTATGATCAGGCCATGCAGGATAGCACGACCATGCAGGCCGTGTCCGATATCAGCGCTTCCACGGCCACCGAGACCGGATTAATTGCGGCAAAAAATCTACTTACAGCCAATGGCAGGACTTACACCGAGAAAGTTGTCGTTTTGCTTACCGACGGTTCACCCAACCTCTATTACAGCAGTAGTTCGACTATTAGCACCTACATCAGTCAACATCCCAGCAGCAACTTCTATTCTGGATCATCATATAATTCCCAGAACGCGGCTCTAATGCAGGCTATGAGCATGCAATCGTCAAAATGGCGCCTCTTCCCTGTGGGAATCGCATCGGGAACCAACTATGACTTCATGGACCGCTTCGCGCGTCTGGGCGGCTCCGCTAATCCGCAAGGGCAAAGCCCGCGCGGAACTGGTGATCCCTCTCAATATGAGCAAACGCTAAAAACTATTTTCCAAAACATCATCAACAACCCCAAGGCGCGCCTCGTGCAATAGTTTTCCTGTCTATTAGGCGGATACACGCCTGTGGGGGCGTCTGTTCAACTGACGCCCCCACAATAAATCCATTTTAAGCGGCGTTTACTTCTGGAACGCCGCCTTAATTTTTGGATGCAGGCCCGGGTAGCGGTCGAGGAATTCCATCCGCTGTTTGTCCAGGGCATTTTGTTTTTGCTCGAATTCAGCGTGGGGATAGAGTTTGGCCGGGTGCATGAGGATCGAATCCACCGCGCGCACCGAACGCGGCACCGGCAGTCCCGTGCCTTCGGAAATCATCCAGTCCTCCAAGCCGCCGCGGAGCACCGAGTCGAGGATGCCCATCGTGTCCCCTAGATTAATGTCGCGAAAGTGCCCGCCCTCGCCGACCCAGCCGGTGTTGAGCAAATAACAATGGATATGGGAATTGGTTTTGAGGATGTCGTAGAACAGATTGGCGTGTTCAGTGCAATTGCCGGCAATGAACGGATCGTAGAAAAATTCATACTTGATCTTGCCGGCCTGGGTGGGATCGCCGGCCGAGGACTCCATTGACTGTCCGAGCACCATGAAGGCCGCCGCCTGTTCATGGGTGAGTTTGGCAATGGCGGGAATGATGCTCCCCCGGGTAATAATAAAGAGGTTATCGACGCGCTCGGCGTTGATGTCGTTGCCGGCGTGCATGAAATCGCGCCGCTCCACCACTGCCCGGCCGTTGGAGGTCATCTCCATGTTGTAGAAATCGAACGTGCCGTCCTTTTCCACGTAAACGTTTTCCAGGAAAGTCCCGCGTTTGAGGCAGGCGTAATAGGCTTCGCTTTGCTCGCCGGGATTGATGGCGTCGGTCTTGATGAACAGCCCTCCCGGTTCAAAACCGAGAAATTTGCCGTCGCGCGTAAGCGTGCCGCCGTCGTCCTGAATGAGCCAGGAGCGCTCGCGGCCCTTGCGGGCCAGCACCTTGCAGGTGGTGGTCGTCTTGCCGTTGGCGCTGAGGGCCACGAACAGCGAATAGCTGGTCATATAAGGACCATGGGAGGCTTCCAGCGTGTCTTTACGGCATCCGGCATGGAGGAAAATCGCATTGCCGCCTTGCTTTACACGACAGTCTTCGCCGGCAAAGACGCCCTTCTTCCACTCGCCAAAATAATTGCTGTTCCGCACGAACTTGACCATTTTACCCTCGGCTGAATGGGCCAGGCGAATGGTAATCGATTTTTGCGGCAAGACCTTCGACTTGTTGGCCTCGTACTCTTCGTCGAAGAACATGAAAACCTGATAAGTGGGATCTTCGGTCTTGGCGGGCTTGAACAGTTTCAATCCGGCATAGGCAATATGCGAAAATTGTTTGGGCAGAACCAGGCGCGCGGTAATGCCCTGTGAGCCGTCGCCTACTTGCACGTCTATGCTTACCAGGTGTTCGCGCCAGGCGCTCTTGGGCCTGCTTGATTAGTTCCCGTTCCGCGGCGCCGAAAACGGTATCGATATTATTCTTCGTCATCATTGCCGCCCGGGACATCGGTTCCGACACCACCACCAAATTATCGTATTTGGTGCGGATGATCTCGGGTTCTTGCATAGTTAAAGCCCGGAGTTGTTCGTCATCAGGGTTGCGGATCAAGCGGTTTTCTTTTTGGGCGCTTTCGAAAATGGCTTTGGCGGTTTGCTGAAACTCGGCGAACATGGTAATACTCTCCTCCAAGGTATTCACAAGATGTACTATTTATATAGGTTTAGAACACCCAAACTTATAAAGTATGTCAAAGGACAGTTTTCCTTGCAAGTAGGTTCCATTCCTGGAAAACGTTAAAAATACGTTATATCGCCAGCCTGCCAGCCTTTTTTCCCAAGTTGCATGTAATGGAGGGGTTCGTTATCATTGTTGCTTATGAAACGAGCCTATCGGATCATAACGGCCGTGCTACTACTTCTTTTGTGGGGGCTGTTCGCGCCTTGCGATGCAGCGGATCCTCAAACGGCCGTTTCTGCTGAAATGTCAAAGGCATCGGGCACGGCCGCTCCGCAGACCACGGCTTCTGCTTCCCTTCCATCCTCGGCCCAGACTCCCGATGCGCTCATAAGTTTTACCGATCAAGTTATTTCTTTTTTTAACAATCCGGACATCATTAGTCTCTGGACCCACAACACTTTGTTCGCCTGGATAATGCTCATGTTCTGGATTTTTGCGGGCATGGCGGCCGGAAAAACTTGCGCGTTTTTATTACTACGAACCGCTTCACGCGATTGGGCGGTGCCCACCAGATTTCTTCTCGATCTGGCCGGACCAGCCAACCTGTTCTTGATCACTTTGGGGCTCTACTTTGGGCTCCTGGGTATCTGGATGAGCCCTGATTTGAAGAGTTTTGTTTTCAAAATATTGCTGCTGTTATTTTACATTTCGGTTTTCTGGTACACATACAATTTGATCTCGCTTGTCGACGCACTATTTCACCGTGTCGGCAGGAAAACCGACTCCTCGCTGGCAATGCATCTTGCTCCCTTGGTCCGCCGCACTCTGCGTGTGTTTTTGGTGGTTATTGCCTCGATGTTCATCGTCCAATCGGTATTCGAGAAGCCTATCGGCGCGTGGCTGGCGGGCTTGGGGATCGCCGGTTTGGCCGTCTCTTTGGCCGCCCAGGATTCGTTGAAGAATCTCTTTGGTTCGATCACGATTATCATGGATCAATCCTTTAAGATCGGCGAGCGGATCGTTTGCTCGGGCTGCAACGGCGTGATCGAAGACATTGGCCTGCGCACCACCCGGGTCCGTACCGCCGACGGCCACTTGATCAGTATTCCCAACGCCAATATCGTCAACAGCCCCATTGAAAACATCTCCCGGCGACCGGCCATTTGCCGCAATTTCACCCTGGCTCTTAAACTGGATACGCCCGCCGATAAAGTAAAACTGGCGCTAAAGATCGTAAGTGATATTCTCAACGAAGAACAAATCCGCAAGCCGATTCATCCGATCATCAACGGCCAAGCCTGTCCGCCGCGGATTTCTTTCAGCGATTACACGATGAAAAGTCTGAACCTGGACGTCGTTTATTGGTATGCGCCACCGAATAACGACCAATACGCCGCCCACGCCGAAAAACTAAATTTGCGGATCCTCGAAGAATTCAACCGCGCAGGTATTATTCTGTCAAGTTTGTAAAGCCGCGACGGGCACCAACCGAAGGTTGGTCGGTCGCGCTTTTGTCAGGCCGCGCTAGAGACGATCCCTCTGGCAAATACGCAGGCAACAGAATCAGTCAAATTCCTCCTCTTCTTCGTCCTCATCCAGTTTCAAGGCCATCAAGGCCTCATAGGCATCTTCGTAGCTAGTGTATGGACCAGGATCAATGACCAGGCCGCTCTGTTGCCGTGCCGCTTCCTCGCAACTCATGCCCGGGGGGATCTCGATCACCGTCAAACCTTCATCGATCTCGACCAATTCATATTTAACCATGGCGATTCTCCTTAAAAAGAGGGACGCACCGCCGACAATATGTAATTTTATTCCCTTTCCCAGAAAGTCAATATTCCCCCGGATAGCTAATATCGCAACCATCGGGTATGTTATTTGTTTACGTATTATAGCCAATAAACTCTGGTAATTCCCTTTTCCGAGGAACAAAATGCGATATTTAATAACTTTAATCGGTATATGGCTGATTACGTTTGTCGATGCGGCCTCGGGTGGATCAATATTTCCGTACCCTTACCAGCAGGAAATATTGCCTAACGGTTTAAAGGCGATTGTGATACCCATGTCCAGTCCCGGATTGGCGGCGTATTTTACCGTGGTCCGCACTGGCAGCCGCGACGAAGTCGAACCTGGTAAATCGGGTTTCGCCCACTTCTTCGAACACATGATGTTTCGCGGCACGAAGCAATATCCCGGGTCCGAGTACGATCGCATCGTCACGGGCATCGGCGCCGATGCCAACGCCGCCACCACCGACGATTTCACCATGTTCCACTTAACCTTCGCCAAGGAAAATCTAGAAAAGGTGATCGAAATCGAAAGCGATCGTTTTCAGAATCTCAGTTATGGCAAACCGGCGTTCCAGACCGAAGCCGGCGCGGTTTATGGCGAGTATCGCAAGGACATCACCAATCCGTTCATGCTCCTGGAAGAAAAGCTGCTGGATACGGCCTATGACCTGCACACTTACAAGCACACCACCATGGGTTTTGAAAAGGACATCAAGGCCATGCCCAAGGCTTACGATTACAGCCTCTCGTTTTTCGACCGCTATTATCGGCCAGACAACGCGGTGATTCTCGTTGTCGGCGACGTGGATCCG
This sequence comes from Pirellulales bacterium, assembly GCA_963820545.1. GTDB lineage: Bacteria > Planctomycetota > Planctomycetia > Pirellulales > Thermoguttaceae > CAWGAJ01. The sequence goes on along the minus strand of CAWGAJ010000001.1, from coordinate 2,380,483 downwards.
CCAGCCGCCTTCGCCTTGATCCGCAAGTATTACGGTGGCTGGAAAAAGGGCTATGTTCCGCCCAAGATCGAGCCGGAACCGCCGCAGACCGCCGAGCGCCGCGTGGAGATAAACTATCCCGGCAAAACGCTGCCCATTCTTTGCTTGGCTTATAAAGGGGCGGCATTCGATCCGGGCGATCGCGACTTTGTCGCCGCCGGGCTGCTGGTGGATTTAGCCTTTGGCCCCACCAGCGAGCTTTATAAAAAGCTGGTCATCCGCCAGCAGAAGGTGCAGTTTATTATTGCCGACGTGCCCCTGAACCGCGACCTGCCGCTTTTTACCATTATCAGCATGGTCAAGAATCCCGACGACATCGCTGCCGTGCAAAAAGACATCCAGCAGACCATCGCGGAATTTCAAACCACGCCGGTCGACGAAAAGAAATTAGAGGACGTGAAACGCCACAATAAATATGCGTTTTTAGCAGGTCTTGATACGCCGCAAAAAGTGGCGGCCGCATTGGCCCGGTACGTAGCCATGACCGGCGGAATTGACGTGGTCGACCGGCTCTACGCGGAGTATGAAAAAATCACGCCCGATGACCTTCGCCGCGCTGCCCAACAGTACTATCAGCCCCAGCGCTGCACGATCGCCGTACTCAAAGGAGAAAAATAATGCCTGGAATTACTATTACTCAAAAGTCCCCTCTCTGGGCACCACGCAGTGGTCGGGGAGAGGGCCAGGGTGAGGGCATTGAGACATGCTCTAATCATTTAAAAACTAATAAGCGCGCTCGTTTCTGCAATTCTCAATTTACAATTTGCAATTTGCAATTTGCAATAATCTTACTTTGCCTGATTTTCCATGCAGTCTTTGCCGCCGACAAAGCGCAGGTGGATCGAATGATACCCCTGGCTCAGGTTGTAACGCTGCCCGTCGAGGACGATCCTACGGTCTGCTTCCGGTTGTGGCTGAAGGCAGGCTCGCAAAATGATCCGCCCGGCAAGGAAGGACTGGCCGCCTTGACCGCCGCGATGATCACCGAGGCCTCCACAAAGAGCAACTCCTACGAGCAGATCCTCGATCGGCTTTTTCCCCTGGCGGGAAGCTACGATAGTACTGTTTCCGTGGAAATGACGGTCATCTCCGGACGCATCCACAAGGACAATCTCGACAAATATTATCCGCTTTTGATCGAGGCTATTCGAGAGCCGGCGTTCAGGCAGGACGATCTCGATCGGCTGAAAAGCGAGGCATTAAACTATCTCGAAAATATCCTCCGCTATTCCAGCGACGAAGAGTTGGGCAAGGCCGTGCTTTACAACACCATCTTCCGCGGCACGCCCTACGGGCATTTACCCGTGGGAACGATCCAGAGCCTACAAAGCCTCACGGTCGAGGACGTGAATAAATTCTACCACGAGTATTATACCAGTGATAACGTGATCATCGGCCTCGGCGGCGGCTACGACCAGCAACTGTTGGAAAAGCTCCGCGCGGATCTGGCCGCGCTCCCGTTGGAAAAGGGGACGCAGCTAATTTACCAGAATGGCCCGGAGGGTGCTGCGCATAAATTAGCTGCGTCCCCTTTTCCCCGGAACATAGCGCCGCCCGCACCCCCGAAAATCAAAGGATTGTACGTTACCATCGTGGAGAAGGAATGTTCGGCCACGGCCATCAGCATGGGTTTTCCTATCAACGTGTTGCGCGGCGAAAAGGATTGGTACGCCCTGGCGCTTGCCAATTCCTGGTTGGGCGAACATCGCAGTTCCAGCAGCCATTTATATAAGGTAATCCGCGAGGTGCGGGGCTTAAACTACGGCGATTACTCGTACATCGAGCACTTTCCCAACGGCGGCGCATTGCAGATGCCGCCGGTGAATGTTCCTCGCCGCCGGCAGATTTTCGAAATCTGGATTCGCCCGGTGCCTAATGTAGCGGCGCATTTCGCCCTGCGCGGCGCTCCGGGAATTCAAATTACTGGTAGACAATGGATTAATGCAGAACGATTTCGAGCTAACACGCAACTTCCTTTACAATTACGTGCTGCACTACGCCCCTTCGACTATGGAACGGCTGGCATACGCGTTGGACGATAAATTTTACAGTATTCCGGACAGCCACTTGGAACTGTATCGCCAGATGCTCAAGCAAGCCACTTTGTCCGAGGTCAACGCGGCCATAAAAAACCATTGGCAGTACGATAACATGCAAATCGTCATAGTGACAAACGACGCCCAGGCGCTTAAACAAGCCTTGCTATCCAACGCCCCCAGCCCTTACGAATATCACACGCCCAAGCCCGAGAGCGTTTTAGAGGAAGACCGTGAAATCAGCACCTTTCGGCTGGACATCAAGCCGGAGAATGTAACCATTGTGCCGGTAACCGATTTGTTCGTGAAGTAACTGATAGTTTAGTACGCGTCGGCGTCGATTCCTTTTCCATCTCTACGATTGCCTAGCCGGCTCCATGTGATACCACTTATAGTATATGAGATCGAACGCACGGAACCATCACACATGACGCAATTTAACGTCGATGGATGCGCGCTGCCGAATAACCGCCTAAGGTGTTGATAATTAGGGTCATTGGGATCAGTCAAATCGGCTTTATCGCGTCGGGGTATAAAATGCACGGTTGGATCGTCACTGCTATTCGCGATTTCGGTCCCGGTCCATCGTCTGATATCTTCGTTGTCGCCGATATACATATTCTCATTGTCCGCAGGGTCCTCACCTGAAAAATAAAACCTCGGGTTGAGGTATTTTTCACCGACCATGAGTGTATGACTGGTGCCGTCGCGTATATCTAGCGGCCTGACGAGACTGCCGCAAAACATGACGCCCGTGCAATTATCGGCCCAAGATTGAAATACAGGACTCGTCATTGCTTGATTGTAACTAGCCGGTCCTCCCGAGGGAAATGTTTGTGCGCCGGGTGGATTGGGATCAGGACCGGCATTGCAGGCATAGTCGCTACGCCCGACGCCGTCGCCGGGCATTAAGTCATTGGACGATAGGCCGTTATCGCCTATGTAATAACTCTTTCTAGAGTTAAACGGCAGCAATTTTGAAGGTCGTCGCGAGGGGCAGTTCATGTTGGCTATAGCTGTTTGGATCATCTGTCTGGCCGCGGATTTACGGGCGACATAGCTCCGGCCATATTGCATCAGGTATATTTGTTTCTGTTCCATGTAAGGCAAGAGATTGAAGATCCAACCGCCGGGTTGACCACGCCCGGTGCCGCGCTCCGGAATGCCAATCCAGTAAGCCGTCCAACCGTTGGTGGGTAGCCGACCGGTGGTGAAGATGTGATTCTGGGCCGCCACGCCGATTTGTTTCATGTTATTCGAACAACTCAGCCTCCGTCCCGCTTCACGCGAGGCCTGGATCGCCGGCAACAACAGCGCGATCAGAATACCGATAATAGCGATCACTACCAGAAGTTCGACGAGCGTGAAGCCGCGAGATTTTTTCGTGGCGATTGCAGGCATACTGCTCGTTCCCTGGCTCGGCCTCGGAACGCAATGTTTTTGCGGCTTTGCCGCAAGGAAAAACATAAAATATTACCTTCTTACCAACTTGTAACCACCGTTGTCATAGATTTTGTAGCAGGTGTGGCTCCTATTGGTATTTTATAAGAGGCGGAGCCTTGTGAACAGCACATTCCCGGGCAGAGCCTGGGAACGAGGTCTAATATTCAACATCGGCTTGTAGATCAAATCCTGGACAACATCAAAGTAGTAAAAATCATTCGGTTGTGGACACATTACGAATAGTCCCACTTGCCGATCTCGCATTGATCACACAAAATAACGATTTATATGCCCTCACCCTAACCCTCTCCCAGAGGGAGAGGGGACTCTGGCTTTGAGCTCTCCCAGAGGGAGAGGGGAGTTTATGTGTGAACTTTCCCAGAGGGAAATGTGACTTTTGGGATAGACTCTTTTAGCAATGGATCACGATCATGGCAAAATGCGTTCTGGCTTATTCGGGCGGATTGGATACCTCGGTCATCTTAGGTTGGCTGATTGACGAAGGATACGACGTTCATGCGGTGTACGTCGACTTGGGACAGCCGTGCGAGGACCGCGAGGCGATTTTAGAAAAGGCCCGCAATATCGGGGCCCGCTCGGCGCGGATCATCGACGCCCAGGAGGAACTTTGCCGCGATTTTGCCTTCCCGGTGATGCAGTGGCAGGCCAAATACGAGGGCATGTATCTGCTGGGCACCTCGATTGCCCGGCCGCTGATAGCCAAGGTCTGCTTGCAGGTCGCCCGGGAGGTCGGGGCCGACACTTTCGCCCATGGGGCCACGGGCAAGGGCAACGATCAATGCCGCTTCCAATTGGCTGCCGAGGCGTTGCAGCCGAACATCAAAGTGCTCGCGCCGTGGCGTTTGGAAAAATTCCGCCAAAAATTTCCCGGCCGCTCAGAGATGATCGCCTATTGCCAGGAGAAAAACATTCCGGTAAAGGCCTCGACTGAGAAGCCATACAGTTCCGACGAGAACTGTCTGCACATCAGTTACGAGGCCGGTAAGCTGGAAGATCTTACGGTCAACGGCGTGGAATTGGTCGAGTTCGGCATGACCGTCGCGCCGCAAGATGCGCCCGAAGATATCGAAAACGTGGTTATTGACTTCGATTCGGGCGTGCCCATCAAGATCAACGGCGACTTGCTGGATGCCTTCGAGTTGGTGGCCTGGCTCAACGAGATCGGCGGGCGCAACGGCATCGGGCGCATCGACATGGTCGAAAACCGCTTCGTAGGCATGAAGAGCCGCGGCGTGTACGAGGCCCCGGCCATGACCATCCTCTACGAGGCGCATCGGTTGGTCGAACAGCTTACCATGGACCGCGACCTGATGCATTTGCGCGACCGGCTCGGCCCGGAAGTTGCCGAGATGGTCTATTACGGCTTCTGGTACCATGCCAAGCTGGACGCGCTGATGGCCTTTATCCGCGAGGCCCAAAAGCCGGTCAGCGGCGAGGTGAGCCTGAACCTTTATAAGGGCAACATCTTTGTCGACCGCCGTTCTAGTCCCAACAGCCTCTACGACGAAGGCATTGCCACCATGGAAGGCGGCGGCTCGTACAACCAGACCGACGCCGAAGGCTTCTTGCGCATCCAAGGCCTGCCCGGGCGCGTTCAAGCCCGCATCAGGAAGCGGGAATATTGAAGATAGATGGTAGATAGTAGATGGAGGTTGTATAACCGGGCTTCTTTACGCTATAATATAGAAGCAGTTAGATTATTTCGTATTCTATTTCACCAAAACCTCTTATGGCAACCATTAGCGATTCCGCCGTTCCAAGCGTTTGGACTGTAGCCGATATGCTGGAGCAGTTGGGTAATGTTCCTGCAAATCGTGTGCTCCTTGTTCCCACACCGGGCACGGCCACCGAGCAAGATTTGCTCAATCTACTCGACCATCAGGACCGGATTTGCGAACTCATGGACGGCGTATTGGTGGAGAAAACAATGGGATATATTGAATCGATTTTAGCCATCGCTCTTGGCAGTTATCTGCGGGATTTCGTACAGAAGCATAAACTTGGAATCGTGCTGGGCGAGGCTGGCACGTTGAGAATTTTGCCCAGACAGGTTCGCATTCCAGACGTTTCATTTATTAGTTGGGAAAAATTTCCAGGCGGTAAATTGCCGCAAGTGCCGATCCCGGCCGTGGCACCGGACCTGGCGGTGGAAGTGCTTTCGCCCAGCAATACCGAAGGCGAAATGCAGCGGAAACTTCAGGATTATTTTGCGGCCGGCGTGCGCCTGGTTTGGTATATCGAGCCGGCCACGCGGACCGCCAAAGTATATACCGCTCCGGACCAATGCACCGTGCTTGACGACACCCAATCTCTCACTGGCGGCGAGGTGCTGCCCGGCTTTGAATTGTCGCTTCGCGACTTATTCGCCGAAATAGAAGGTCGCCTGGGTGAATCAACATGATAAAAAATCCCGAAGTATTCCGTCGGTTTGAAGAACAGTGGATTGCAAGTCAGAAGCCAGACCTCGCGGAAAATTTGCGCATTCTCGACGGCATGTACCAACTCGCGCGTAAATTAGGTCATTTCTCGGGTTCAAATCCGCTGGAAGGAATCGAAAAAAATATCCGTGTAGCGAGTATTTTAAATCGTGTTCGAAGACCTTCTTAAAAAATTGGCTCTTGGCCTGGAACAGGAATCCGTGCCTTACATGATATTTGGAGGGCAGGCGGTTTTGTTGTATGGCGAACCGCGCATCACACGCGATATTGATGTCACACTGGGACTGGATCCCGCACAAGCAGCGCCGATTTTACGTTTGATAAAACGACTACGGCTTAAAGTATTAGTGGATGATGTCGAGGATTTCCTGCGTCAAACTTTCGTGCTTCCCGCAATCGATCCGGAATCTAATATCAGGATTGATTTTGTGTTTTCCCTGTCTGAGTTTGAACGTCAAGCCATCAAACGGAGCAATGTGATTGTCCTCGATGGCGTGAAAATTCGATTTGTCTCTCTCGAAGATTTGATTATCTTAAAAGTTTTCGCCGGCAGACCGCGAGACCTGGAGGATGTTAAGAAAGTAATTCAAAAAAATCCCGGATTCGATCGCTCTTTCGTGGAAAAAAGTCTTCAGGATTTTGACAGCGAACTAGATATCCATTACCTGCAAGCATTTAACCAAATTATGCAGGATTTATCAAAGTAATAATAATTATTGACGCCTGCATAGCCAATGAACCAAGCCGATCAACGGGAGGCCATGAAAATGGGCAACGCAAAATCTCTCGCCCCTTGCCCCTAACTCCTCGTCCCTGTCTCCATTGCGGCGATAAGTTCGGCCGCGTAGTCGCCGATTTCTCTAATGACTTGTGGGCGGGATTTTTGGGCGGCTTCGGCCATGCGGCGCACAATGGCCGATCCGACGATCAGGCCGTCGGCCACGGGCGAAAGCATGCGCACGTGCTCGGGCCGGCTGATGCCAAAACCAATACAGATCGGCAGCGGCGTTTGCGTGCGCAGCCAGGCCACGTTGTCGAGAATCGACTGCGGCAGCGAGGTTCGCTCGCCAGTGATGCCGGTCACAGAAACATAGTAGATGAAGCCGGTGGTTTTTTCGGCAATTTTCAAGGCCCGATCGCGGGGCGTAGTGGGCGTGATGAGTTGGATTAATGAAAAATCCTCGCGCCGGCAGATGGCGGCAAGTGGGCCGGATTCTTCCACAGGCAGGTCGGGCACAATAGCGCCTGCAACGCCTGCGGCTATGGCTGCGGTCACGTATTTTTCCAGCCCGTGACGGAAAACGATGGCATAACTGACCATGGTGACAATCGGGGCGGACAGCCCGGGTGTAAGTTTTCCCACGGCTTTTAAGATGTCGGCCAGTTTGATCTTCTTATCCAGCGCCCGGGTGTAAGAGGCCTGGATTATTGGCCCGTCGGCGATTGGATCGCTGTAGGGAATGCCTAATTCGCAGAGGCTGCTACCCTTGGCGACAAGTTCACGGATTACTGCGGCAGTGAAATCCAAATCAGGATCGCCGGCCGTGACAAACGGCATAAAGGCCTTGCGCCCGGCTGCACGAAGTTGGCGGAATAGTTGGTCAATGGCGGACATGTTATGGGTTGGAGATCAGAGGTCAGGGGTCAGGGATTGGGGATTAGAATTCCACGCCGCGCAGGCGGGCGATTTCGGCTGCATCCTTGTCGCCGCGTCCGGAAAGGCAGACGACGATGATTTCGTCGGGCTTGCGGCGGGCGGCCTGTTTCATGGCTTCGACCAGGGCATGGGCACTTTCCAAGGCAGGTAGGATGCCTTCGCTGCGGGCAAGCACATCAAAGGCGTCCAGGGCCTCCACGTCGCTGGCGCTGGTATAGGCGACCCGGCCGGTTTCTTTCCAATAACTATGTTCCGGGCCGGTGCCAGGATAGTCCAGACCGGCGGAAACGCTGTGAACATCGCACGTTTGTCCGTCTTCATCCTGGAGCACATAGCTGTAGCTGCCGTGAAGGATGCCTGGCCAGCCGTAACAGAGCGTGGCCGCATGATCGCCCAGTTTTTTGGAGCGACCGCCCGCCTCCACGCCGATCAGTTCCACGGCTGCATCAGGCACAAATGGATAAAACATGCCGGCGGCATTGCTGCCGCCGCCCACGCAGGCCACGATCAGGTCGGGTAAACAATCGAGTTGCTCAAGACATTGTTCTCGGGTTTCGCGGCCAATGATCGATTGAAAATCGCGCACCATGCGCGGAAAGGGATGCGGACCAACCACCGAGCCGAGAATGTAGTGCGTGGTTTCCACGGAACACATCCAATCGCGCATGGCCTCGTTGATGGCGTCGCGCAGGGTGCGCGAGCCGCTGCTGACCGGCCGGACCTCGGCGCCCAGGAGTTTCATGCTGAACACATTGGGTTTTTGGCGGCGGATGTCTTCCTCGCCCATGTAGACCACGCACTCAAATCCGAAGCGGGCGCAAGCCGTGGCCGTGGCTACGCCGTGCTGGCCGGCGCCGGTTTCGGCAATCACCCGGCGCTTGCCCATGCGTCGGTCAAAAGCGCCTGGCCGAGGGTGTTGTTGATCTTGTGGGCGCCGGTATGATTGAGGTCCTCGCGTTTCAGAAAAATTCGCGCGCCACCGCAGTGCCGGCTAAGGCGCTGGGCAAAATAAAGCGGCGAGGGCCGGCCCGCGTAATGCCGGTATAAATCGGCGAGTTCTTTCTGAAAACTGGCATCGGCGCGGGCTTTTTCATACTCGGCCGACAGTTCCTCCAGCGCGTGGGTTAATGTTTCGGGAACGTAACGGCCGCCAAACGGTCCGAAGCGGCCGGCGGCGTCGGGAACATGAATGCTGACTGACATGACAGAGTCTCACTTGATGGCGGATGAAACTACCTATTTTCTTATGGCTTCGTGGGATGGTCAAGATCATCAAGAAGGATAAAATGCTGGTAAGACGATCATTTTGTGTGCAACTTTCGGAAACATACAACTTTCGGAGCCGGGCCGTATCGGCCCGGTTGAATCGTGTTTGCGCCGGACTGACACAGTCCGGCTCTGCTTGCGGATTGCGGCCAAATGTTGCCCGAGGAGGAAAAGATCATGAAATCGCGGCGGATATTGATCGTCGGCGGAGTAGCCGGCGGGGCTTCTTGTGCGGCGCGGTTGCGTCGCATGGATGAGTTCGCGGAAATTTTTATTTTCGAACGCGGCAGCGACATCTCTTTTGCCAACTGCGGATTGCCGTACTACGTGGGCGGCGCAATTTCCGACCGGCAACAATTGCTGGTGGCCACGCCCGAGAGATTCCGCGACATCTTCCGCGTCGAGGTCCGCACGCGCCACGAAGTCCGCTCCATCGACCGGGCGAAAAAGACAATCACTGTGCAAAACCTGCAAACCGGCACTGTGAGCGAGGAGTTTTACGATGCTTTGGTACTGGCGCCGGGGCCGCCCCCATCCGCCCTCCTTTGCCGGGAATCGACCTGCCGGGGATTTTTTCCCTGCGAACGCTCCAGGACATCGATGGCCTTCAATCCTGGCTCAACTATCGCAACCCGGCCCGGGCAATAGTAGTTGGCGCAGGTTACATCGGTCTGGAAATGGTGGAAAATTTCAGCCGCCGCGGCATGGAAGTCATCCTGCTGGAACGCCTGGATCAGGTGATGCCGCCCATGGATCAGGAGATGGTCAGTCCGGTTTACCAGGAATTGCGCAGGCAGGGCGTTGATTTTCACCTGGACAGCGAGGTGATCGGCTTAGAGCCGGCAATCAACGACAAACTCAGCGTGATCACAAAAAATGATGTGCGCCACGTGGCCGGCGTGGTGATTTTGGCCCTGGGCGTGAAGCCGGACGTACGACTGGCGCAAGAGTGCGGCCTGGAGATCGGCCCGTTGGGCGGCATCCGTGTGGACGATCAAATGCGCACCAGCGATGCGGCAATTTTCGCTGTGGGCGACGCCGTGGAAGTGCGCGATTTTGTCACCGGTCTGCCCGCCTTAATTCCGCTGGCAGGACCGGCCAATCGTCAAGCCCGCATTGCCGCCGACGTAATTTGCGGACGCGACGCCCATTATCGCGGCTCCCAAGGAACCGCCGTGGTGGGCGTATTCGATCTCACACTGGCAATGACCGGCGCTACCCGAAAAAGTCCTCCGCCGTGCAGGCATGGCCTATGAAAAAATCTACACCCATTCGTTACATCATGCGGGCTATTATCCCGGCGCGGAACGAATTTCCTTAAAACTTCTTTTTGCACCTGAGAGCGGGCGCCTGCTGGGTGCACAAGCCGTAGGCAAAGCCGGCGTGGACAAGCGCATCGACGTGCTGGCCATGGCCATTCAAAAAGGCGCCACCGTCTTCGATTTGGAAGAGGCCGAACTATGTTATGCCCCCCAGTACGGCAGTGCGAAAGACCCGATCAATATCGCCGGCTTTGTGGCGGGAAATATCCTTCGCGGCGACGTATCGGCAGCCTCCTGGACCGATTGGAAAACCCTGGCCGCGGCAAACCAAACGCCTGTAACGCTCGACGTGCGCCCGCCTGCGGCAGTGGCCTCGGGAGCGCTTGCCGGCACGATTCGCATTCCCTTGGGCGAGTTGCGTTCGCGACTGAATGAATTACCCCGCGATAACGAGATCTGGGTCCACTGCGGCGTGGGCCAAACCTCATACTATGCCACGCGCATACTTAAACAACACGGTTTCAATGCCCGGAATATCTCGGGCGGATTCGTTTCGTATAAAATGGAAGAAAAGTAAGTGGGCAGTGGACGGTGGGCAGTCTGCCGAAGGCGGAGTGGACAGTGCGAAACCACAAGAGGTTTCTTGGAGTTTTCAGTTTACAGTTCTGCGTTCTGACTTCTGCGTTCCTAATTCATCCTTCCGCCTTTGTCGGCCTGCCAGATACGGCCGGAAGGCAGCTCCATGGCGGTAAGCCATCCGCTGCCGTAACAACAGGTGTCGATGCATTTGAGATAACCCAGGTCGAGAATCTGACCGTTGCGTTGGGCAGTATGTCCCACAATGACCGTCTTGCCGGAACAATGCGGCTCGGGAGGCGTGGGCCGGAGTTTGCCCCACAGCAGCGTTTCCGAATCCTGGCGTTCCATGGGCAATGCCGGATCGTAAGCGCCGTGCAGGAAAATATACTGATCGGTTTCGTAATAGAGCCGGCAACTTTGCAGAAAATCAATATGCTCCTCGGGAATTATGGCAACTTTTAATGAGCCGTAAGACATCAAGGTGGCGTTGCCGCCGAAGAGCAGCCAATCGGCGAATAATTCGTTCTGGCCGTTGACGATATTTATTAGCATTTCGTCGTGGTTGCCTAAAAGCGGCACCAGGCGGCATGAGGATTGTATTTGAAGCATACGTTCCATCACGTCCATGCTATTTGGACCGCGATCGATGTAATCGCCCAAGGTGACAATCGTATCCTCGACCTCGGGTTCAATGGCATCCAATATAGTCCGCAGCGCCGCCAAGCAGCCGTGGATGTCGCCGATGGCAATGAGTCGGGCAGGCATTAGATCAGGAAATAAAAGACGTTATGCAAAGTTCGAACGTCTACACGATTGTTGACTATGTTGGTTGTACATTAAAGATATTATATAATAATTTCGGCGGCCATCGATAAATTTTATTAGGTTGGCGTTATATCAGGTTAATTTTCCCGCCAATAGATTGGTCCTATAAGATATTAAAAAATGTTCTCTAGACTGAAAAAAATCATTTCACGCGGTCTGACTTTACTGCTCACAATGGCGGTAAATCTTCGCGCGGATGACTCGACTGGAACTAATCCATTGCAATTTGCCATGCCAACTATGGGCGGCACGCAATTTTGGGCCGATGAGTTGTTTTTTCACAAATGGCGGATCCAGCGGAACGTATTTATGGGAGATTATCGACTGCTGGACGAACAAAATCGCCGCCACGCCTCGGGAACGTTCGACGAGTGCCGGGCGGCCTTGGACCAGATCAAGCATAAGCGCGGCCTGGCGCCGATGCAAGGCAAAGCGGTGATCGTGCTGCACGGCCTGGGCCGCTCGCGCAATTCCATGGATTCCTTGTGCGAATATCTTGCCCGGCACGGCGGATTCGACGAGGTTTTCAACGTGACTTACCCGAGCACACGATACGACGTCGCCGAGCACGCCCGAGCGCTGTCCTGCATTATTGATAACCTCGAAGGCATCGAGGAAATTAATTTCGTCGCCAATAGCATGGGCAATATTGTTATCCGGCGTTACTTGGGCGATTTGCGGAAACAAAAAAGCCTCAATGATCGCGCAACCGACGCGGGGGATACTTTGCCGAAAAAACGGCCGAAATTCAACCGCTTCGTGATGCTGGCCCCGCCAAACCACGAGGCGCAAATGGCCGCGTTTTTTGCCGATAATTTTCTCTTCAAAACTCTAATGGGCCAGTCGGGCCAACAACTCGGCCGACAGTGGAAACAATTGGAAAACGATCTGGCCACGCCCGATTTCGAGTTTGCCATTATCGCCGGCGGAAAAAACAACGACAAAGGTTATAACCCGTTGCTTCCCGGCGATAATGACGGCATAATTTCCGTGGAGATCACAAAACTTCCCCAAGCGTGCGACTTCCTCGTTGTGCCGGCGATCCATACGTTTATCATGAACGATGCCCGGGTTCAGGAATGTACCCTGCGTTTCCTCCAAAAAGGTTTCTTTATTTCACAAGACCAGCGGAATCCTTTGGATAAAGAACCATGAATAGTAGCGCATCTCCTTTAGGACGCGTGGCCGGCATCGACTATGGATCCGTGCGGATCGGCATCGCGCTGAGCGATCCCCAGCGCGGTATTGCCAGCCCCTTGGAATCATACGTTCGCCACAGCGCGGAACTGGACGCACAACGATTTCGCCGCCTGGTGGAAGACGAAAGGATCACACTGTTTGTGGTGGGATTGCCGGTGCATCTGGATGGCCGAGAAAGCTCCAAGTCGCTCGAAGCCCGGCAGTTCGGCCGGTGGCTTGCTGAGGTCACCGGAGTGGAGGTTGTTTTTTTTGACGAACGCTTTACCAGCACCCAGGCCGAAAACCTGCTCCTGGACGCGGGCATGACCCGGAAACGTCGCAAAAAGCGGATTGACATGCTCGCTGCCCAAATCATGCTCAGTGCTTATCTGGAGTCGCAGGGTCACGCCCCGGACACTCCCGGTCCCTTGGACGATGTGCCATGAATAAGCATCTTCCCCCTATAAGGCTGGGTTAATCTGCCTTTTTTTCCGGTCCTGCCTATTATCTAAGCTGTAACGGATATTCTTTTAATGCCGGTGGTATGGTGCGCCGATGGTCTAAATAGCCGATCCAGCGTAACCGCATTGAATTACAATTCTTTTATATGCCCATAAGGGGGGAATCTCATGTTCCGACGGATCTTTCCTATGCTGCTTTGTGCAGTTGCAATTGTGGTGATTATTAGTGCCGATGCCCAGGCCCAAGAGGCGTTTGGACGTCAATGGGGGCACAGCTACAGCGCCCAAGACTGGAATCGTTTGTACCATTACCCTTATGTGTACTACCCCCAAAATTTCTGGGGAAATGACTACTACCGAAGCAGCGACGACCTTTATTATCGTTATCCCCCCGAGATGAGAATCCCGGTGTATAACAAACAATGGCACAACTATTATCCCCAACATCAAAAAGATCCCCCCTTTACTAATTATGAAATTTTTCCGTTTTGCTGCGGCGAACGCCACACCGGCGAACGTTACTACAAGGGATATCATTTTGTCCTAGATGTATTCTAAACAGCCGAAAAAATACGTTTACTTGAACGATTAAATAACCAGTCCCTCTTCGATAAATTTTAATGGCAAGATTTAGGGGCTGAGGTTGCAATCTGCACGTTTTTATTGTTGGCAACAACAGACTTATTTCCGTAAAACGAGGATATCCACGTTATCCACAGAAGTATCCACGGCAATTTTTTTTAGAAATCCAAATCGGGATTGAGTTAGTCAATTGTTATCACGATAATCAATCACATTGAGGGTTTAACCCTCATGTTTCGCCCTTCGTAGGTCCCTGCCCCGCCTATGAAGGGCTGCTTTTTTTCTTGTATAAAAACTTTTAAATTTCAACAAAAATCTCTTGAATTACAAGAAAAAAACGAGAGAGGATTTAAATCTCGCAGGCTTATGAAGATACATAACTGCTTATCTTTTCACATGTTACCTCAACTGAGAATAATTCTACTGGGTTGACCGTATATTGGGTCATTCTTAAAATGGGGGGATGATTTCTGACTATCACAATTAACAAGGCGTGCACCACATGCAAAGCGCTCTTTTGCCAATTTTTTTATTTACTGTCTGCGTGGTCGGCCTGGCGGTTATCCTGCTTGTGGTGGCCAATCTATTTAATCCCATCCGGCCGGGAAGCGTCAAGCGCATGCCTTATGAAAGCGGCATGGATCCCTTTCACGACACGCGCCGCAGGTTCGATGTGCGTTTTCATCTACTGGGGATTGCGTTTCTGGTATTTGACGTGGAATTATTGTTCCTTTATCCCTGGGCAGTAGCCATGCGCCCGGCCGCGGGGGAAAATGTCACCGCGTATCAGTCGGCTACAGAGGTAAAAAATGTACTGCCGGCAACGCCGCTGGGCATCGACGCAGCAGTGGCAAGCGGACTGGTGGAAAACCGCGATCTGGTCTTTGCCGGAGCAATGCTTTTCGTTGCCCTGTTGACCTTGGGCTTTGTATACGACTGGCGCAAAGGGGTTTTCCGGTGGCTCTAGGCGACGGGCACGGCAAACATCCGGGAGTTGTTCTTTAGTGGCAATAGTTGAACTTCCCGACAACGTGATTGTGAGCAAACTCGACCAACTGGTGAGTTGGTGTCGCAAAAATAGTCTTTGGCCCATGCCTTATGCCACGGCCTGTTGCGGCATCGAACTTATGGCCACCGGCGCGAGCCGGCACGATATGGCCCGTTTCGGGGCGGAGGTCTTCCGCTTTAGTCCCCGGCAGTGCGACTTGATGATCGTTGCCGGCCGGGTGGTGATGAAAATGCTGCCGGTTTTGCAGCGGATCTGGCAACAGATGTACGAACCGAAATGGTGCATTTCGATGGGCGCCTGCGCGTCGACCGGCGGAGTGTTCGACACCTACAGCGTGGTGCAAGGCATCGACCGTTTCATGCCCGTCGACATATATGTGCCCGGCTGTCCTCCTCGCCCTGAGCAACTCATTCAAGCGATCGTCGACTTGCAGGAAAAGATCCAACGAGAAGGCACGATCTCAGGCCGTGAATTTGATGCCCCTTCGCGCTTACTGCCCAAGCGTGCGCTACAGGAATAAAGCTGATCCCTCACCCCTCGCCCCTGACCCGTAACTTATGGCCGAACAAACAACAATTGATGCCTTAAAAGCAGCCTATCCAATGCTGGAATTCAGCGAATTTCGCGGCCAGACGAGGCTGGTCGCGCCAATTGAATTGTTGTTCGAGGTACTCAAATCGCTTAAGGAAAAGTGGCGTTTCGACCTTTTAATCGACGTCACCTGTGTGGATTATTTGCACTATCGCACCGCCAAGGATCGTTTTGGAATGGTCTATTTGTTGGCGAACAGCGAAACCAATGAACGGATTACTGTCCGCTGTTTTCTAAACGATCCGGATCCCACAGTGCCGTCGGTGGTCGGTTTGTGGGAGGCGGCCAATTGGCTGGAACGCGAAGTCTGGGACCTGTTTGGCATTCGCTTTTCCGGCCATCCCGATTTGCGCCGCATTGTTTTGCCCGAAGAATTCACGGCGCATCCTTTGCGCAAAGACTATCCCTTGCAAGGCCGCGGCGAGCGGCATAACTTTCCGGTCATCACCAGAGCCGAGGGATAATGGTAAGTTGAAAAAAAGTGTGCCGCTGTTTCGCAGAAGCAGTGCTTTTGGATACCTGTAAAAAACCTGCACTGCTTGTTCCAAGCAGTGGCACACGCCGAAGGTTAAATATGCCACTTACTCCAGCGTTTCATGCCGACGATCTGGCACACGACGAGCCGCGGCCGTACCTGTGGACGTTGAATTTTGGTCCTCAGCATCCGGCCACGCACACCACCTTGCGCCTGGTGCTTAAATTGGAAGGTGAAACCGTGGTCGATGCCATGCCCGACATCGGCTACCTGCACTCGGGCTTTGAAAAGCTCGGCGAGCATCTGGATTACAATCAATACGTCACCGTAACCGACCGGATGAACTATGTCTCGCCCATGGCCAATAACGTGGCCTGGCACCTGGCAGTGGAAAAACTAATGGGCATCGAGGCGCCGCCGCGTTGCCAATATATGCGCGTGATCGTGAGCGAACTGGCCAGAATTTCCGACCACCTGTTGTGCAACGGCGCCATAGGCCTCGATACCGGCGCCTTTACACATTTTATTTACGCCTTTAATCCCCGCGAAGCGATCTGCGACATCTTCGAGGCCCTTTGCGGGGCGCGCTTTACCAACAGCTACACCCGGGTGGGCGGGCTGATGTACGACGCCTCGCCCAAGGCCATTGGGATGATCCGCGATTTTCTCAAGGCAATTCCGCAAGCTTTTATCGATATGGAACGGCTGCTCGTGCGTAACCGCATCTTTGTCGACCGAACCAAGGGCGTGGGCGTGTTGACCAAGGAGGAGGCGATCAATCGCGGATGCACCGGGCCTATCGCCCGGGCCAGCGGCGTCAGCCGCGACCTGCGCAAAGATGAACCCTATCTGGCATATAAGGATTTCGATTTCCAAGTCTGTTGCGTCCAGGAGGGCGACAGTTATGCGCGCTATCTGGTGCGCATGGCCGAGATGCGCGAAAGCGTGAAAATCATCCAGCAGGCGATCGAGAATTTGCCCAGCGGCCCGGTAAACGTGGGCCCTGATTATCGGGCAATTTTGCCGGAAAAGGGCGTTGTATTTTCCACTATCGAAGGGTTGATTTCGCACTTCGAGATTGTGATGAGCAACCGCGGCTTTACCGTGCCGTGCGAGGAAGTTTATTCGGCCACTGAGGCCCCTAACGGCGAGTTGGGTTTTTATATTGTCGGCGATGGCACCCAGCGGGCCTACCGTGCCCGTTGCCGCCCGCCGTCGTTACTGCACTTTGCCATCTTCCCACACCTAGTACGCGGCCATACACTTAGCGATGTAGTGGCTATATTAAGCAGCCTAAACGTTATCGCCGCGGAGTTGGATAGATAATTATGATGAAACATATTTAGCCCCGGGTGAATACACCCGGGGCCAATGCAGAGTATCCTTCTACCCGCCGTGTATTCACGGCGGGCTAAATATAAATTTGCGGACGAACTTAGTTAGTTCAATGCAAAACTCAAACAAAATCCTTGACGACAATCTGCGCTTGGGCATTCGGACGTATTTTACGCGCTATCCGACCAAGCAGGCGGCGACCCTGCCGGCGTTGCATCTCGTAAGCGAGCGATTGGGTTACGTGCCGCCGCAAGCGGTCAACGAAATCGCTGAACTATTGGAACTTTCGCCCGCCCAGGTGCAGGATACGCTGTCGTTTTACGGCTTTTTCAAGCAGGACAAGCCCCTGGGCCACTATCGGATGTGGGTCTGCCGCTCTATAAGTTGCGAGGCCTGCGGCAGCGAGGAATTGTTGGATTATCTGTGCGAAAAACTCGGAATACAGCCCGGCGAGACCACTGCTGATGGCCAAATCACCCTGGAAGTTGCCGAATGCCTAGGCGCATGCGATTACGCCCCGGCGATCCTGGTAAACGACGTGTTACATCAAAACATGAGCAAAGAAAAAATCGACGAGTTATTAAAAACGATGTAATCGTTGATGACAACCGTATCCGCGACCGACCAACCTTCGGTTGGTGCCCGTCGCGACTTTATGTCTGAACCCTGAACCCCGAACCCTTACCATGCCTGAATACGAACCCGTTCTACTGGCGAACGTCCACAAGCCAGACAGCCATACCCGGGCCGTCTACGAGGCCAGCGGCGGATATCGTACTTTGCGCATGGTACTGCGAGAAAAAAGCCCTTTGGATATTGTCAATATTATTCGTGCCAGCAATTTGCGGGGCAGGGGAGGGGCGGGTTTTCCCACGGGACTGAAATGGTCGTTCTTGCCCGAGAATCATCCTGGACCGATCTACTTCTGCGTAAACGCCGACGAAAGCGAACCCGGCACGTTTGTCAACCGCGTGCAGATGGAACTCGATCCGCACCAGGTGCTCGAGGGGATCATCATCAGTTGCTACGCCACCCGGGCGAGCAGGGCATACATTTATCTCCGCTACGAATACACTTTGTGTCTTAAGCGCATGCAAGCGGCCATCGACGAGGCCTACGCCGCCGGTTACCTAGGCAAAAATATATTGGGCAGCGATTTTTCCCTGGATGTGTATATTCATCGAGGGGCAGCGGCATACGTCTGCGGCGAAGAGACCGGACTGATCGAGAGCCTGGAGGGCAAGCGGGCGTGGCCGCGCATTAAGCCGCCGTTTCCTGCCGTGGAAGGGTTGTTCCGCAAGCCCACGGTTGTCAATAATGTAGAAACCCTGGCCTGTGTGAAGCACATTGTCGAGCGCGGCGTGGCGTGGTTTAAGTCGATAGGTACGCCCCCTTCGCCCGACGACCCGCGCGATCCCGGCAGTTATGGGCCCAAGCTCTACGGCCTTAGCGGTCATGTCAGCCGGCCCGGCTGTTACGAGGCCCCGCTGGGCATTCCCTGCCGGCAGTTGATCGAGGAGTTTGGCGGCGGCGTGTGGAAAGGGAGAAAAATCAAGGCCGTAGTGCCCGGCGGACTGAGCACCGGCGTAATGACCGCCGACGAACTGGACACGCCCTTGGATTTTTCCGGACCGTATACGGTCGGCTGCCTGGGATTGGGCACTGGATGCGTAGTGGTGCTCGATGAAACGTACTCGATGATCGATTTCCTCCGGAACAGTTGCCGGTTCTTCGCCCACGAAAGCTGTGGGCAGTGCACTCCCTGCCGCGAGGGAACGCATTGGGCATTACAGATGATAGATCGCATTAAGGCGGGTCGCGGACGGCTCGTGGATTTGGATCTGCTGCTGGAGATTGGCGACTCGATCGGCATCATTCCCGGCACCACGATCTGCGGCCTGGCCGACGGTGCTGCCTGGCCCATCAAGACCGCCATCCGCAAGTTCCGCAACGAGTTTGAAGATTACATTAAACGCACCAACACAGCCGGCTACTTGGTCACCGAGCCGGTAGAAGTCTTGCCCATTTACGCAAAACACTATTTGCCGGCCTGGGGCGAGCAAGTGATTAGTGGAGATTTGCATTAACATGGCAACGATCATCATCGACGGCCGGGAAATCGAATTGCCCAGCACCGCACGTCTGAATTGCATTCAGACGGCGAAATTGGCGGGAATAGATATCCCGTATTATTGCTGGCATCCGGCATTGTCGGTGGTGGGCAGTTGCCGCATGTGCCTGGTGGAAATCGGCACGCGGGACGCCAAAACGGGCAAGATAAAAATGGAGTCCAAGCTGGTGCCCGCTTGTAACACAATCGCCGTGGACGGCATGGTGGTGGTGACTAACAGCGAGAAAGTGGCCCGCGCCCGGGCAATGGTCGAAGAAGGGCTCTTGCTGCGCCATCCCATCGACTGCCCCATCTGCGACAAGGCCGGCGAGTGCCTGCTGCAAGATTATCATTTCCTGCACGGTCAAACCCAGCGCCGCGCAGATCTTATCCCCTTTACCAGTCGGCGGCGCGACATCGGCGACGTAACGCTGTTTGTCGATCGCTGCATCCTCTGTAGCCGCTGCGTGCGATTTACCGCCGAAATCAGCGGCACCAACGAACTGATGGTTACCGGACGCGCGGCGCACGAGGAAATTGACGTTGTGGCCGGCTATCCGCTCAATAATAAACTCTCGGGCAACGTGGTGGATCTTTGTCCTGTAGGGGCCCTGGCCGACAAGGATTTTTTGTACAAACAGCGCGTGTGGTATTTGCAGCGGCACAAAGGCGTTTGCACCCTCTGCGCCACGGGCTGTTCGATCTGGATCGAGGAGAACCAAGATCGGATTTATCGTTTGAAGCCCCGAGAAAATCCGCATATCAACCACTGGTGGATGTGCAACGATGGGCGATACGGGTATCCACACGTGCACAGCGATCAGCGATTGACCGGCCCGCGGCGCCGCGATGGCAATGGCTTTGTCGACGTCGATTGGACAGGTTTGCCCAATGAGATCGGCCGGCGCTTGCGCCAGGTCGGCCGCGTGGGGGCCGTGCTCTCGCCTTTCCTCAGCGTGGAAGAGGCTTATCTTCTCTGCAAATTCATGCGCTCGCTGGATGAGAAGGCCATGCTCGCCCTGGGACCGATTCCCATGGTCGGCGAAGATGAGCATTTTCCTAAAGCTTTTACGATCCTGGCCGAAAAATGTCCCAACCGGCGCGGCGTCGAGGCAGTGCTGGCCCATTTTACCGGTAACATAATCAACTTCGAAGAGTTGGCAAAATCCGTGGAACAAGGCAATGTTCACAGTCTCTGGGTTGCCGGCGGATATAAAGATAATTGGATCGACGAAACTACTGCCCAGCGTTTTGATCACTTGGATTTACTGGTGGTTCAGGATTTGTTTCCCTCACCCTTGACCGAGCGAGCAACTTACCAACTGCCCGGCGGCGCCTTTGCCGAACGGGAAGGTTCCTATGTGAATCGCTATGATCGCCTCCAATTGGTACCCTGGGCAATTCGTCCGCCCCTGGGAGTGCGCACGGAGGGGAGCTTGTATTGGGAACTATTGGGCAATAAAGGACTGTACAACGCCCAAATGGTGCTGGACGAAGTTGCGCGTGAAATCCCCTACTTCTACGTTGCCAAAGACCAGATTCCCGATGTAGGAGTCGATTTAAAAGCAAATCTACTGGCCTAAACCAAAAAATGATAGTTTTTTTGAGTACAATACCGGACACAAGTGTCCGGGCTATTGAACCTCAGATAATTAATGTCGTATGCAATAGCCTATGGCCAAACAACCACAAACGTGAATTAAGGCATTTTCCGCCGGCTGTTAGCCGGCGGCTACCTGACTTTACTTTCCTGACTTAATAAACATCAATTATGTTGACTATAACAATAGAAGCCCTGGTGAAGATCGGCTTGCTGATTGCCGGCTTAATGACCGCGGCCGCCTATCTGGTGCTGGTGGAACGCTGGATTGCCGCCTGGATACAGGATCGTTTGGGGCCAAATCGGGTGGGCATCCCGCTGACGAAAATCCGCTTGTTCGGGCTGGGGCAACCCATTGCCGATGGAATGAAATTCATCTTCAAGGCCGAATTCACTCCCGGTCACGTCGATAAGTTCGTTTACTTTGTCGCGCCGATGACCATTTTCATGGCGGCCATCGTCGCTTTTGCGGTCATTCCGTTTGGCAGCGTGCTTCCCAGCGGAATCTTCCCGGAAAGCTGGGGCGTGAAAGAACCGATTCACCTGGTAGCCGCCCCAGGTGTAGACGTGGGAATGATCTATATTTTTGCCGTGGGCAGCATTGCGGTCTACGGAGTGGTGTTGGGCGGTTGGGCAAGCAATAACAAATACAGCTTCCTGGGCGGTCTGAGAAGCAGCGCACAATTGATCTCTTACGAATTGCCATTGGGGCTAGGAATTATCGGCGTGGTATTGTCCTCGGGCTCGCTGCGCCTGGATACTATCATCGGCCAACAGGCCCAAAGCGGCGTGTGGAATTTTCTTACTCAGCCGCTTGGTTTTGTGGTCTTTACAGTGGCGGCCTGCGCCGAGGCCGGGCGCCTGCCCTTTGATTTGCCCGAGGCCGAACAGGAACTGGTGGGCGGATTTCACACTGAGTATTCCGGCATCAAACTGATGATGTACCTGGTGGCCGATTTTTTACACATGATTACGGCCTCGTTCTTGATCGTGATCCTGTTCCTCGGCGGTTGGCATTTCTGGGGCCTGACCAACGGCATACATTCGCCCGGCGGCGAGCTGGTTACCTGGATTGTGGCAATCCTGAGAGTACTTGTACTTTTGGCCAAGGTGATGGGCGTGATCTTGTTTTTCATGCTAGTGCGATGGAGTTGGCCGCGCTTCCGTTATGATCAGTTGATGGATCTGGCGTGGAAAGTGATGATCCCCTGCGGATTGGTAAATCTGGTAGTAGTCGCGGTATGGATGGAATATGGCGAGCGTTTGGCCATATACCTGGGCACGCCGCAAATCTGGAGTATGGTCTTCCTGGGATGGATTATTCTGATAATAACCGGGCTGATTTTTACCCTACTCGACCCAACTGCCAGCGATAACCAGCCCCGGCGTCGTTTAATCTCTCCTGATAAGCAAACCGAAGAAATTGCACCATGAAATCTAACGACAAGAACATTCAGTGGATTAAAGGGCCTGAGCTGGGCATGGCGGGCAGATCGTATCTGTTGTTATTTTTCCAGGGTTTGACCACCACGCTGCGCCATCTGTTTGGCCGGAAAATAACCGTCCAAACGCCCGAGGAAAAGCACGAAATACCCGATCCGATCATCTATCGGGGCGTGCATCGGCTGAACCGGGACGAACAAGGCCGGGTAAAATGTGTGGCTTGTTTTCTCTGTGCCACGGCCTGTCCGGCAAATTGCATCGACATCGTGGCCGCCGAAAGCCCCTGGCCTGACCGCGAAAAATACCCCCAGTCCTTCACAATCGACGAACTACGGTGTATCTATTGCGGGATGTGCGAAGAGGCCTGTCCCGTGGATGCCATTGAACTGACCAGCCTTTATGACCTTTCGGGAAAGAGCCGCGAAGAGATGATTTTCGACAAGGAAAAATTGCTGAGCATCTATGATCAAACCAAAGACGCCGAACCCTCTCGTACTGAAAGGATGAAGGATGAGCGATGAAGGATGAATGACAAATACGGGAAACTGAGAAGGGAAAACTTAATAAAACCGCTTGTGGTTTCGCACTGTCCACCGCCCACTGTCCACTAACATGCTTCATTCCCATTACATCTTGATGATCGCAACATTCCTGGCAGCGCTGGGAATGTGGTTGTTGCTGCCGCGCGGCATTGGACGGGGACGTTCGATCGGCGCTGTGATGGCAGTTATCGCCTTGGGTTTAGGCGCATCCCAGATGCCGCTGTTGGGCGATTGGGTTTCCCAAAGCGTGTTTTCTATCCTGGCAGGAGTAACCGCTGTGGCCGCAGTATCTACAATCACTTTCCGCAATCCGGTTTATTGCGCGATCTGGTTCGGGTTGACTTTGCTGGCAGTGGCAGGATTGTTTCTCCTCAGTGGGGCACAGTTTCTGGCCGTAGCCACCATCGTGGTGTATGCCGGCGCGATTTTGGTAACCTTTTTGTTCGTGCTCATGCTAGCCCAGCCCGAAGGCAAGGCCATCTACGACCGCGTTAGTTGGGAAGCCTTGATTTCGGCTGTCGTGGGCATATGTATCGTGGGCGTATTGTCGATGACCATTGGCAGCGTATTCTCCGCTACCACTGCACCGGGCACGCCAATGATTTACCCACCCAGCGCCGAAGAATTGGCCCAAGGGGTGCTTTCGCCGTATCACGTGGCCAGTTTTGGCGCCGAGCTTTACGGCCGGCATTTGCTGGCCATCGAAATTGCCGGCTTGTTGCTGTTGACCGCCCTTGTCGGCGCGGCCGTGATCGTGGCCCAGTCCAGAAGAAGTTCAACTAACAAACTATCCCAAAACTCCCCTCGTCCTTTGGAAGAGGATCAGGGTGAGGTTTTTTTCAGTTAAAAAAATCAAAACCATGCCTGCGGAAATGGCCTTGTTGAACAATTACCTGATCGTCGGCGCCTTGCTCTTTGGCATCGGCTTGATCGGCTTTATCAGCCGGCGCAACATGATCGTCATGTTCCTGGCCGTGGAAATGATGCTGCAAGGCGTGTCTTTAAGCCTGGTGGCCTGGAGCCGGTATCACAACGATTTTGGCGGACAGATGCTGGTGATTTTCATCATTGCCGTTGCGGCTTGCGAGGCCGCCATTGTTTTGGCGCTGGTGACGGCGTTGTTCCAGCGTCGCGGCAAGCTCGACGTTGCCGACTGGCAAACCTTGCGCGAAGCCAATCAGCCGCCGTTTCAAGATCATCCACTCGACGAACCTGAAGAAGTGCCCGAGTCTTGGCCTCGGCTCACACCGGCCGGCATTGAACCAAAAGTGCCGCACGAAAAAACCGATTATCGGCCGGAGGTGTAAAAGAGTGATGAAGAATGCCTGAAATCAAAATACTGCTGATTTTGATTCCCACCTTACCGTTGGCTGCCGCGCTATTGACGGCCGTGCTCGGACCTCGGGTATTACGCGAGCGGAGCCATTGGCCCACGATTCTGGCTTTATTGGTCTCTTGCGCTGCCAGTATGATGCTGCTGTATCAAGTACAACAGGCAGCCTCGAAAACACCGAAATATGATGACAAAGACGGTACCGGATATATAGGTTATGAAAAAATCGTGACCCTTTGGTCTTGGGCACAAATGAACGGCGCTTATTCACGGCCTCTCGCAGGATCCATAGATTTAAAAGAACAGCCGGGCTGGGGTAATTTTCATGTGGATATCGTCTTGCGGGCCGATACGCTCACGGCCGTTATGCTGGCTGTGGTCACGTTGATCTCACTTTTGGTGGCCGTTTATTCTATTGGTTACATGCACGGCGATCGCGGTTACTGGCGTTTTTACAGTTATATTGCGCTGTTCGTCTTCTCCATGACCATGCTCGTTTCCGTGAGCAACTTCGTGCTGCTTTACGTGTTTTGGGAAGCGGTGGGGCTGTGCAGTTATCTGTTGATCGGCTTCTGGTATGAAAAGCCCGAAGCCGTCGCCGCCGGGAAAAAGGCGTTTTTGGTCAACCGCATTGGAGATTTTGGCTTTGCCCTGGGCATTTTCTTGATCTGGACAGTATATGGTACTCTCGATTTCCACGACACGGTTATCAACGATACCGTGGCCAGCACCGGCGTGCTGGGTCAGACGCGACTAGCAGCGCCAGACCAATTCATCGGCGGAGGGCTGGGTACGACGATTTGTTTATTGTTATTACTGGCGCCTGCGGCAAAAGCGCGCAATTTCCTTTGCACGTATGGTTGCCCGACGCCATGGAAGGCCCCACGCCCGTGAGCGCCTTGATCCACGCCGCCACGATGGTCACGGCCGGAGTATACATGCTAGGGCGATGCATGCCGCTGTTTGCCGCCTCGCCGGTTGCTTTGCAGGCGGTGACCGTTATCGGCGGTGCGACCGCGCTTTTAGGGGCAATTATCGCTATCACTCAAACCGACTTGAAACGCATCCTCGCCTATTCGACCATCAGTCACTTGGGATATATGTTTCTCGCCATGGGCACGGGCACGCTCATCGGCGCAACCGCAGGCATGTTTCACCTGATTACTCATGCGTTCTTCAAGGCGCTGTTGTTTCTCTGCGCGGCAGCTTAATGCACGCCATGGGCGGAGTGATCGACATCCGCAATTTCAGTGGCCTGCGCCACCGCCTGCCCATTACACATTGGACGTTCCTCTTTGGCGCCCTGGCAATGGTCGGCATGTTTCCCTTTGCCGGCTTTTGGAGCAAGGACGCGATTTTGCTGGCCACGGCGGAAAAATCAAATTGGGTATATGAACTCTTCTACTGGACCACGTTGTTAGGAATATTATTGATCGATCTCTATACCTTCCGGCCGTTTTTCATGGCGTTTTATGGTGAAGAAAAAATACCCCGGGAGGCTGGCTCTCACGCGCACGAATCGCCGCGCACAATGACCGTGCCCCTGGTGATATTGGCCTTCGGCTCGCTGATTGTGGGAGTGTGGTTGGCATGGACGCACGGCCTGAGCGATATGCTCGCCCGAGCGCCGTCGCTGGCGTTCTTAGGGGGCCCATCTGAAACGGCCGCCCAAGAGGCACTGCATTTGTCGATTGCTTTTAAGAGTACAGCCTTGACGGTTGCCGGAATATTCTTGACTGCCTTGCTCTACCTTGGTCCGCGGCAAATTGTGAAGCGAATAACCACGGTTTTGGATTTCTTTAGCCTCTACCGACTCTCGTTCGGAAAATTCTTTTTTGATCCGCTGTATTATGCATTAGTAGTATGGCCGCTATTGATTTTGGCACGCTTTTGTGCCTGGTTCGATGGCCAAGTTATTGATCGGCTGGTCGATTTTTGCGGTTTTGTGCCGCGTTGGATCGGTTCATCGCTGCGTCCATTGCAAGGCGGCTTGATCCAGTTTTACGCCCTGACCATGGTCTTTGGAGTTTTGGTGTTAATGATACTACTGTTAATGTAACCGAAACCGCTTGCGGTTTCGCACTAACCACTATCCACTTTTTCTAATCCCTAATCCCAAATCCCTAGCGCGGCCTACGGCCGCAACCAAAACGCGACCACCGGTCGCGGTTTTATGATATACTGAACAAACTACTGTACTTGATGTGCGCAAAATGCGCTCAAATATCAACACAAAGACTCTAATCCCTCTTTTTATGTCATCCTTGTTGTTAACGGCAGTGTTTTTTCCGCTGGTCATTGCATTGCTGCTGCCCAGAAGTAGAGAGCAATCGCGATTGTATGCCTTGATCGGCGTGCTGTTGACCTTTGTCGTGGCTGCCGTGCTGATTTATTACTATCCGGGCGGAACCGAACCTTTTGCCAAAACCGACGTTGCCTGGTTCGCTGGAGCGAGCGTCGATATCCGCTTCAGCATCGCCCTGGATGGCTTAAGCCTATGGCTTTTCGGGCTTACCGCGCTATTGATGATCGTGGCCGTGCTGGTCGGTTGGGAAGCGATTGTCCCCCAGGCCTCGCTATATTACCGGCTGCTCTTGATCCTCGAAACCGGCATGTTGGGCGTGTTTGTCGCCCGGGATATTATCCTTTTTTATGTGTTTTTCGAGTTTACGCTGATTCCGCTTTTTTTCCTCATCGGCATTTGGGGAAGCACGGAGCGGCGATATGCGGCAATCAAATTTTTCCTCTTCACGCTTGCCGGCAGCGTGCTTACGTTCCTGGGACTTTTGGCAATCGTGCTTTGGGATTACTATCATCCCATCGGAGAGGCAGCGACATGGAAAATGACCTTTTCCATTCCTGCTTTAACAAGCGGCTTTGCCCTGCGACCCATGGATCCTGCGGTGCAGACGTGGATATTTTTGGCGCTGTTTGCCGGATTTGCCGTCAAGGTGCCGCTGGTTCCGCTGCATACCTGGCTGCCGTTGGCCCACGTCGAGGCCCCCACGGCTGGCAGCGTGATTCTGGCAGGGGTGCTGTTGAAGATCGGCACGTACGGATTCGCCCGATTCAATCTGCCCATGCTGCCCCATGCCTCGGCCGCGCTGATGCCATTGATGCTTTGGCTATCGTTGGCAGGCGTTATTTACGGCTCTCTGGTGGCCTTGGCTCAACACGATATCAAACGGCTGATTGCCTATTCCAGCATTGGCCACATGGGATTCTGCATGATCGGACTATTTGCCGCCAATCCGCTGGGCATCGAAGGCGGGACCTTGCAAATGATCAACCATGGGCTTTCGACCGGCGGGCTGTTTGCCATTGTAGGCATGATTTATGATCGCTACCACACCCGGCAGATTGCCGATCTGGGCGGACTGTCGCGCCGACTGCCTGTACTCAGTTTTTTTATGCTTTTATTGACGCTTTCCAGCATCGGACTGCCCGGACTGAACGGATTTGTAGGAGAATTTTTATTGCTTCTGGGCATGTTCCAACGCGGTTGGAGCGAAACCGCGCCCTTTTATGCCTGGCAATTTCGCATCATTGCCGTATTGGCCCTCTCGGGCGTGGTTTTGGGGGCCTGGTACATGTTGTGGCTGGTGCAGCGGGTATTTTTCGGCCCGCTTAAGGAACCCATAAACAATAATCAGCATGAACCGGTACGCGATCTTGGTTTGCGCGAAATTTTTGCCTTAGCCCCGCTGGCGATCTTTATTGTTTGGATCGGCGTGCAGCCCCGTTTCTTTCTCGATCGTATGAGCCCCACGCTGAAAGAGCTAAACGCCAGCGTGATTAAGGCCGCCGCAGACAGAGAAGTGCCAAAGGCATCCAATAACCAAACTAAGGGTTCGGAGTTCAGGGTTCAGGGTTCAGCATCTTGAATTCTTGGCTGTAAAATGCCATTCACGATCCCCGACCCTCGATTCTCTGACCACTCTGCCTTCGGCGGACTGACCACCGTCCACTGACCACTATGACATACTCCACAATTTACTTCCTGCTGCCCGAGATCGTGATAGTTGCCATGGCGGTTTTGATCTACATCGCGGGGGCATTTTTCGAGACGCAAAAGCCTTGGAGTTGGCTCGCTTTGGCCGCAGTTGCTTTGGCCATGATCTGTTTAGGTAGTCAGCAGAGCGGAATAGACAGTGGCACTTTAATAAATGACGGTTTTACACTCTACATTCGCTGGCTGATCTTGGCCTTGTCGCTGCTTTTGGTCTTGCTGAACCTCCGGCCTATAACCAGCATGGGAACGCCTGAGGCCATAGGATCGCTTTTATTAGTGACCGCGGGCGCAATGTTGGTAGTTTCGGCCCACGACCTTATACTTCTGTTCGTCAGCCTGGAACTGATCTCCATTCCCACTTACATCATGCTTTATCTGGGCAGATACGGTGCTGCAACCCAGGAATCGACAACAAAGTATTTCTATTTGAGCGTGCTTGCCTCGGCCGTTCTGCTTTATGGATTCAGCTTTATTTATGGCGTTGCCGGCACAACAGATCTTGAGGGAATCCGGGTGGCAATGACTAACTTGCAGGAGCTTCCTCCCGGCTTTGGCAATCTGGCCAAACTTGCCTTAGTGCTAACTTTTGCCGGATTAAGTTTTCGCCTGGCCGTGGTGCCATTTCATTTTTACGCCCCGGATGTCTATCAAGGCACCACAAATCAGAACGCCGCCTTGTTGTCGGTCGTCCCCAAGGCGGCCGCCTTGACTGTGCTGGTGCGATTGGTTTGGACGGCCATGCCCGAGTTGTCATCTTATGCCTGGCAAATCACCCTTGTCTTGGCGATTTTGACTATGACGCTTGGGAAATACCATGGCCTTGTGGCAGGACAATCTTCGCCGGCTGATGGCCTATTCTTCCATTGCTCACAGCGGTTACCTGCTAATCGGACTGGCCGTGTCCTTGGCCACAAAAAATAACCTGCCAAATTCCTGGGACGGGATTGCGGCGATTTTGTTCTATTTGTGCGTTTATACGGTTGCGACAATAGGCACATTCGCCATGTTTGAATTTCTTGGACAACGTCGGCAATCCATAGAAGCCGTCGACGATCTATCAGGACTGGCTCATACCCGGCCGGGCGCCGCCGCGATGATCGCCGTGTTCATGTTCAGTCTTACGGGCATCCCACCTTTGGCAGGCTTTTGGGGCAAATTGTATCTGTTTGCCAGTGCACTGAATGTCAATGCCCAATCCGGCGCAGGAGGAAACATGCGGCTTTGGTTTGTTCTGTTGGCGATCCTGGGCGTGCTCAATGCGGCAATTTCAGCGGGTTATTACTTACGGATCGTGTCTGTCATGTATTTTCGCGGCCCTGAGCACAGACAGTCGGCCGAAGGCGGCTTGGGAGCCTGGACTGCCGCCGTAGCGTGTGCCGTAGTGACAATTATAATTGGTTTTTATCCCGCACCGCTGATTAGAGTATCAAATCGTACATGCCCGGATATATCACAACTTACAAGAATCGAAAGAACCTTAGATATCCGAATGCAGTCTTACGCAAAAAATGCGAAAAAAACCACCGCTTCAGCCTGCCCCCAGTCCGAAGCGGTGGATGACGAGGGTTTTTTATCGATAAGTTACCCGGGATATATCTACAGGTTTGAATTTTTGTTGTATTATGAAGACCCCCGGTGACAACTAGTTGTCACCCCGACAAAAAATTGTTCCATATTTTTTCCTTTAACCCGCCGGTGCCATCCGGCTAAAGTTGCATGGCTGCCAAATCAATCCATGCAAAGGAACTTGCTCGGCTTTTTCACGCGGCCGCACAGCCTGTTTATGTGCTGGATGACGAGCTTACGATTATTTTTGTCAACCAGGCCTGTAGTAATTGGTTGGGGCCGGTAGCGGAAGAATTGCCTGGAATACAGTGTCGCTATCACACTCCCGCCGCAATTTCCACGCCCGAAACGGCTGCGGCCGGCCTGTGCCCGCCGCCGGCAGTGACAGCCGGTCAAGATATTTCGGCCAGTGTTGCTTATCGTGGCGAAGACGGTCTGATACGTGAACGCCGCGCGTGGTTTCATCCCTTGGGCTCGCCTCCGGCAGATTTGATCGGCGTGGTTGCCATTGTCGATGTCGCCGACCTGACGGATAAAACTCCCAGCACGGACATCTTATCCAGCGAGGACGAACAGGCTGTGCGTTTGCACGAGGCGATTCGTCGTTTCAGGCAAGAGGCGGCCGGACGTTTCAGAGCCGATCAACTAGTGGGCAACACCCCTGCCATGCGATTGGCCCGACGCCAGGTCGAGCTGGCCGCGGCCAGCCGCTTGAGCGTGCTGTTGGTTGGTCCTCCGGGCAGCGGACGCCAGCACCTGGCCGCGGCCATTCATTATGCCAGCCATTTAGATTTGGCCGCTGTATCTCCGGCCTCGGGGCTGATCCCGTTGGATTGTTCTGTGCTGGCTGCCGATCTAATCCCATCGACAATCGCCGCGCTTGCCAGGGCAAACCTTTCCGGCGATAAAGGCAGGCAAACGACGCTGTTGCTCAACGGTGTGGACGAGCTAACCGTTGACTTGCAGATGGAGTTGGCAGCCCTGTTCACCAAAAAACCCTTCCCCTTGCGCTTGATTTCCACTGCGAAGATTGCCTTGCCGGAAATGGCTGCGCGCGGCCAATTCCGCGAGGATCTGGCAGCGGCTCTCAGCACCATCACGATTGTCTTGCCGCCGCTGGTGCGACGCCGCGATGATCTGCCGCTATTGGCCCAGGCGTTTTTGGAAGAGTGCAATGCCAAATCTGCCAAACAAGTGACTGCTTTCACGCCGGAAGCAATGGATCGGCTTTATGCTTATTCCTGGCCAGGAAATATCGACGAATTGGAGGAAGTGATCGTCGAGGCGCATCGACGGGCATCGGCCGCTGAAATCGGCGTCGACGATTTGCCCGAGCAACTGCACCTGGCTGCCCAGGCAGCGGCCTATCCGCGCCGGCCGGAAGAGACCATCGTCTTAGATGAATTTCTCGGCCGCGTGGAGCGCGAACTGATCCGGCGTGCATTGGCCCGAGCAAAAGGCAATAAGGCCAAGGCCGCCCGATTGCTCGGCCTGACCCGGCCCAGGCTTTACCGCCGCATGGTACAGTTGGGACTCGAGGGAAAGACCAAAGAGGAGTGATTCAAAGTATCAACACAAAGGAGGAGCAATATCATGGCACAAATCGCCGATGAACTTATTCAAACAGTCGAGACCACAATTGGAAAGCTGCGATCCATAAGCGAAACCGAAGCCGGCGTTAAGCCCGCGGCGAATAGATGGTCTAAAAAGGAGGTTATCGGACATTTGATCGATTCGGCCTCGAACAATCATCAGCGTTTTGTCCGTGCCCAACTGGCCGCCGAGCTTGTTTCTCCTTCGTACGAACAGGAAAAATGGGTGAGTATTCAAGATTACAACAGCACCTCATGGCCCGACTTGATCGAACTTTGGCGCTTATACAACCGGCACCTGGCGCACGCGATTAGTCGCATTCCGGCCGAGAAATTGCAAGTAATTTGCAAGATTGGACCTAATCAGCCTGTATCCTTAGGCCATGTGGTTGATGATTACCTCAGGCATATTAAACATCATCTAGGCAAGATTGGGGTAATCTAAAAGTCTGGATTGGCGTGCCAGGAAAGCAGAATTTATCTGCACCTTGCCGCATATAATATAATTATTTAGATATGCAATAACCTGTTATTAGAAAAGTAAGTACTTCATTGGAATAAACAATTATTCATAGGAAACTCGGCCATGACTTGGAAAGAAGGCTTGTTACTTGCGGGATTTATTGTTGTCTGGTTTGTGCTCAACCGCTGGGTATTGCCCCGCTTTGGCGTGGGTACGTGAATGTCGCCCTCTTGCGCGGTGGATCTGCGCCCGACTATCACGACCGAGTCGATTGAGAAACCCGATCAACCGTTTCTCCCTTCGTCTCATAATGACACAAAAGATGAACCATGACCATTACTCTTCGCTCATAACTCCGGGATTATTGTTCAAGGAGCCCGCCGGCCATGCATTATCCTTGGTGGTACGTTCCTCATCTGACCGCGCCCATGCTGATCGCGGTAATTTCGGTGGTGCACGTTTTAGTTTCGCACTATGCCGTGGGCGGCGGTTTGTTTTTGGCCGTGGAAACTGGATATGCCTATCGCACCCAGGATCGCGTCTATCTGGAATATCTTAAACGTCATGCCGGTTTCTTTATTCTCCTGACCGTGGTTTTCGGGGCGATCACCGGCGTGGGCATTTGGTGGACGATCGGGCTGGCCTCGCCGTTGGCCACCGAAATACTGATCCGCACTTTCGTCTTTGGCTGGGCCACCGAATGGGTGTTTTTTGTGCTGGAACTGACTTCGGCCTTTATATTTTTTTACTATTGGGGAAGGCTGGCCGAAAAAACTCACCTGGCCATGGCCTGGATTTACGCCCTGGCAGCGTGGATCAGCCTGGTGCTGATTACCGGCATAACGGCTTTTATGCTCAATCCCGGCGATTGGGTCGAGAAGCGCGACTTTTGGACGGCATTTTTTAATCCCCAATTCATTCCGCAAACTATCGCCCGGACTGGCGGGGCCCTGCTATTGACATCGCTTTACGTCTATTTGCACGCTTCGCTGACGATCAAAGACGCCAGGCTGCGCGACATGATCGCAGCGCGATCCGCGCGTCCCGCATTGGCAGGGGCGATCATGATCACCTCAGGCGGGATGGGTTGGTACTACTTTCTGCCCGAGTCGGCCAAGGCTTTACTGACCAACGCCGCCAGCTTGAACATAATTATGTTATTGATCTTCGCACTGACTATTGCCACGTTTTTCCTCTTGTACTTCGGGCCTTATCGCAATCCGGGCTGGCTTTCGCCGGGATTTGCCGGGGCGTTGTTCCTGTTCGGATTAGCTGCTTTCAGCAGCGGGGAGTTCGTGCGCGAGGCCGTGCGAAAACCCTACGTGATTTATAACGTCGTGTTTGGCAATCAAATTCTGCCCGAAGAGGTGCCCCGGCTCCGCAGCCAAGGATATTTACAAGGCGGCATCTGTACTAAAGCCTACGTGGCAAAACATTATCCCCAGGCAATAGTAGATAACTTGATTGAAGAAATACAGTTGTTGGAACTGCCCCAGTCCGATCGGATCCAAATCGGCCAGTTGCTGTTCCAATATCATTGCAACGATTGTCATGCGGCCGCGCTGGGCTACTCCGCTGCGGGACGCTTGCTGCAAGGACGCACTCCGGAACAGGTGCGCGACCTGGTCGAACATCTGGACATGCATTTTTTCATGCCCCCCTGGGCCGGCACCAGCGAAGAGGCGGCGTTGTTGACCGATTATCTGATGAGCATTGTCCCGCCCAGACCGGCCGGAATGCGTTTAGGACCCCAAAACCCGGAGGTGCAATGATGGTTCCTTATCCGCTCGTGGACACTGCCCACACGGCCGCCTTGCCCGCTCCGCATTGGTTTATCCAGTTTTTCAAGGTGCTGGGTTTTACCCTTCACACCGTGCCTATGAATCTCTGGTACGCCGGATTGTTGCTGGCCTTGTTCTTGCATCTCAGCCGCAACCAGCATGGTCGGCGCTTTGCCGCGCGCCTGATCGCCCAGATGCCGGTGATCATCGCCTTGGGTGTGAATTTGGGCATTGTGCCGCTACTGTTCATCCAATTGGCGTACTTCAAGTTCTTCTATCCGGCCACCATCCTGATGGCATGGTCCTGGCTGGCGATTGTGGTTCTTCTCATCCCGGCATATTACGGTGTGTATGCGTATGCCTGGGGACTGCGCAACAATGATGAGGGCATTAAAGGCTGGCGACAAGCCGCCGGCTGGGCGGCGGCGGTTTTGTTCATTGTCATTGGCTTTATATTCGCCAATGGACTGAGCTTGATGGACCACGTTGATCGCTGGGAACAAATATGGAGCAATAACAATGTGGCTGGCGCGGCACTGGGAACCGGTCTGAACATCACTGATCCCACGCTCTGGCCGCGTTGGCTGCTTATGTTTGGTTTGGCGCTGGGCACAACGGCGGTCTGGATGTTAGTGGATACAACATTTTTCTATCGAAACGCCAGCGATGAGGAAAATTACAAGCTGTGGGCCTGGAACTTCGCCAAGAAACTCTATACCACGGGCATGATTTGGGCAGCAGTGGCAGGCACATGGTATGTCTTTGGCACTTGGAGCGCAGAACTTCGCCAGAGCATGTTCAGCGGTCCGATGATCGTCCTAACGCTGCTTACGGCCATTGCCCCGGGATTGCCTTGGATAATGATCGTTACCGAAAAACGCTGCCCGGCCAAACGTTCTCTGGTTACGGGCATTGCCTTGGCTCAACTGGGCGTGTTGGCCATTAATGCCATCAGTCGGCAGGTGGTGCAGAATATCAACCTGAAAATGGCCTATGACATATTCAGCCAGGATGTTGAGGTCCAATGGGGGCCGATGATCATGTTCCTGGCGGCTTTTGTTTTAGGGTTAGCAATAGTAGTATGGATGATTGCACAGTTGATTAAGACTGCCGGGTATTCATCATGTTAATAATTCTAATGCTGGCAATAAACTGCGAGATCTATCACTGATATTGTAACCTTAAAGCAAATTAGTCATCTAGTATAATATCTGGTAAAAACGGGGGACGAAACGTGAAAGCAAAAACCGCTGTTTCCGTCATATTTAAGACCATTCTGCCGCTGATCGTGGGCATGGCGCTGCTGGTAGTAGTGATTGCCTGGCTGTCGGGGATGTTCGTCGAGAAAATCGTCCCGGGGGAAGAAAAGGTTGCCCAGCGCATGCTTTCGGAAGGAGAAAAGAGCCAGATTGACGAAGTGCATGAGATCATCCAACCCTATTATGATGAGGCCGTAGGAACGCTGAAGGCCTCCAGCCGCACGGAGATTTCGGCCCGGGTGATGGCGCCGATCAACAAGATCACCGTGCGTGCCGGGCAGGCGGTCACGGCGGGCGAAACCCTGATCGAACTCGACAGCCGGGCCTTGGAAACCCAGCGCAGCCAGGTTCAGGCGTCGCTGGTGGCTGCCGAAGCCGCCCTGCGCCAAACCGAAAACGATCTCCGCCGGGACATTCAATTGTATCAAAGAAAGACTATATCCCAGGCTCAATTCGACCAAAGTCAGACGAATTACGAAGTGGCCAAAGCCAAGTTGAACGTGGCCAAACAGGCGGTGTCCGAGGCCGACGTGATGTTTTCCTATACGATAATCAAGGCGCCGAGGTTGGGCATTGTGGTCGATCGGTTGGCCGAAGTGGGCGACATGGCAAAGCCCGGCGTGCCGCTATTGGTGATCTATGATCCCACCTCGCTCCGCCTGGAAGTGCCGGTGATGGAAAATCTGGCCATGAAATTGGAAATCGGCCAAAAACTGACCGTACATATCGACGGCTTGAACCGGGACGTGGAGGCCACCGTGGACGAACGCGTTCCGCAGGCAGAGGCCGCCAGCCGATCATTTCTGGTCAAGGTGGCCTTGCCCAAGTCGGCGGATATGTACGAGGGCATGTTCGGCCGTTTGAAAATACCCGCCGGCACAAGGCGTTATCTATGTTTAGCCAAGACCGCCATTGATCGTATCGGGCAGTTGGAGTTTGTCGACGTGGTGTTGCCTGACGGGCGCCTGGAACGCCGGTTTATCACCACCGGACGCAGCGGCAGACCGGATCGGATTGAAGTGCTCAGCGGACTGAAGGCCGGCGAGCGGGTGCTGCTGAAAACGACAGATGAAAAGTGAATCTCTAGATCAAGTCCCCTCGCCCTTTGGGAATTTTCCGGCGGTCGTTGACCGCCGGCTATGAATATTTATGAAGATCATAAAACATGGATTAGCAATAATTCCATTATGAACAATCCCCAGGAAAAAACGCCTTTTCTCACTCGCATAGTCGAAGTTTTTTTGCGCGGCGACGTGGCCGTAATGCTCACGCTGATCTCGATCATCGTGGGCCTGGCGGCCTTGTGGCTCACGCCGCGCGAAGAGGAGCCGCAGATCGTGGTCCCCCTGGCCGACGTTTTTGTTTCCGCGCCGGGTTTGTCTGCTGAAGAAGTGGAAAGCACCGTCACCACCCGTCTGGAAAAGCTGCTCTACCAGATCGACGGCGTGGAGTATGTCTATTCCATGTCGCGGCCGGGCCAGGCGATCGTGACCGTTCGCTTCTACGTGGGCCAAAGCCGGGAAGGGTCGCTGATAAAACTATACAACAAGATTTATTCCAATACCGACCAGCAGCCGCCGGGCGTGACAGGCTGGGTGGTCAAGCCCGTGGAAGTAGACGACGTGCCGATCCTTAACATCACGCTCTGGTCCGACCGGCCCGAAGTTTACGGCAGTTTTGAACTGCGCCGCCTGGCCGAACAATTACAGAACGAATTACAGGCCATACCGAACACTAATCGGGTGTGGGTGATCGGCGGCCAGCCGCGGCGGATTCGCGTGGAACTGGATCCGGTAAAACTGGCTGCCCGGCAAACCTCGCCCTTGCAGGTTGCGCAGGCATTGCGGGCCAGCAACGTGAACCTCCGCATCGGCGAATATGCGCAACAAAATGAAGAGTTTGTGGTCGATGCCGGCGCGTTTATCCGCGACGCCGGAGATTTAGAGGACCTGGTGATTCAAATAGCTGGCAATCGGCCGGTTTATCTGAAAGACGTAGCAAACGTCATCGACGGCCCGGAGGAAGTGGATGATTATTCCTGGATCGGTTTTGGACCGGCCGTAAAGGATCCATATTCGCCGAAAGACGAAGACGGCAAAAAGGGTGAACCTTCATCCGCGTCAAAAGACGAAGCTAGTGCCATAGGCAAGCCCGGCGCCCAGGGACATCTCTATCCCGCCGTGCACATTGCGGTGGCCAAGCGCAAAGGGTCGAACGCCGTTTGGGTGGCCGAAGCCGTGCAAAAACGCCTGAGCCAATTGGCCGCCACGCAAATGCCCCATGGCGTTTATTTCCGCGTTACCCGCGACTACGGCGAAACCGCCAACGACAAGGTCAACGAATTGGTCGAGGGCCTGGTGATCGCCGTGTTGACGGTCGTGGGGCTGATCGGCCTGGTAATCGGGTGGCGTTCGGCGCTGGTGATTGCCTTGGCCGTGCCGGTCTGCTACAGCGTTACGCTGTTTGTCAACCTCATGGTCGGCTACACCATCAATCGCGTCACGCTGTTTGCCTTGATTCTTTCCTTGGGATTATTGGTCGACGATCCCATAACCGACGTGGAAAACATCGCCCGGTATTTTGCCATGCGCATTCTGCCGCCGCGCCAGGCGGTGCTCAGGGCGATTCAAGAGGTGCGGCCGGCATTGGTGCTTTCCACCTTGGCGATCGTGGCCAGTTTCCTGCCCATGATGTTTATCACCGGCATGATGGGCCCTTACATGGCGCCCATGGCCATGAACGTGCCGCTGACGATTTTGGCCTCGCTGGCCGTATCGTTTATGATTACGCCCTGGCTGGCAATGGTCGCTTTGCGCAAGATTGTGGAAGATCCTCACGGCGAAAAGTTGGAAATCACTACCCGGCCGATCTATCGCCTGAGCCAGACAATTTTAGGGCCCATTCTCGATCATCGCTTATTGGCATGGGGAGTATTGGGATTGGTCGTATTGTTGCTCTTTGGCGCGATGGCATTGCCGGCATTTCGCGTTGTGCCGCTAAAGATGCTGCCCTACGACAACAAGAATGAATTTCAAATCGTCGTTGACATGCCCGAGGGAACCACGCTGGAACAGACCGACGCCGCTACCAGACAATTGGCGGAGTATCTGGCCGGAACGGCCGAGGTGCGCGATTTTCAGGTTTACGTGGGACTGGCCTCGCCCATGGACTTCAACGGCCTGGTGCGGCACTACTTTCTCCGCAGAGGAGCGAACGTTGCCGATATTCGCGTGAATTTGGCGTGCAAACGCGAGCGCCAACAACAGTCGCACGGCATATTGCTGCGGATCCGCGACGATCTGACCAGGTTGGCAAGCGCCTCGGGGGCCAAGATCAAGCTGGTCGAGGCCCCGCCTGGCCCGCCGGTGATCGCCACGATCACCGCCGAGGTCTACGGTCCGGAGGACGCCAAGTACGACGAAATCATTGTCGCTGCCCGGCAAGTGGAAAAACGCCTGGCGCGCGAATCCGGCGTGGTCGACGTGGATATCAGTGCTGAAGACGACCAGCCGCGCTGGGTTTTCGAAACCGATCAGCCCAAGGCGGCGCTGTCGGGCGTGGCGAAAGAGAATCTTGCACAAACGCTTCAGTTGGCCTTGCAAGGAATGCCGGCCACGGTGCTGCATCAGCCCGGCGAAGTCGATCCGCTGTGGGTAGAACTGAGATTGAAACGCTCCGCGCGTTCGGCCACGGACGATCTGGAAGAATTATATCTCGTCGGACAGCAAGGCCAACTTGTGCAAATCTCGGCCTTGGGAAAATTCATAAACCAGCGCGAGGGGAAACCGATCCTGGAAGATAAAACCATTTATCACAAGAATCTCAAGCGCGTGGTCTATGTTTTTGGCGAAGTGGCCGGCCGGCCGCCCGCCGACGCTATTATCGACATGCAAATCGATCGCCGAGGCTCCGGCACTGCTTTAGAGCCTGGCGCGGCCATCCGCAAAGTGGCCCAGCGCACCTGGTTTAAGCCCGGCGGCGGCGATCCTTGGACATTGTCAAAGGGTTTTACGGTCGATTGGGCCGGAGAGGGCGAGTGGAAGATCACGCTCGATGTTTTACGCGATCTGGGCGCGGCCTTTGCGGCCGCATTGGCGGGGATCTTCATTATCCTGATGTTTGAAACGCGATCCTGGGTGCTGCCGATCGTGATCATGCTGGCCATTCCCCTAACCTTGATTGGCATCATGCCCGGATTCTGGCTGCTGAACCTGATCGTCGATCGGCCAATAGGCGGATATCCGAATCCCGTCTTCTTCACGGCCACCGCGATGATCGGCATGATCGCCCTGGCAGGCATTGTGGTGCGCAATTCCGTGGTGCTGATCGATTTTATCCGCCACGGCAAGGATCAGGGGCTCTCCCCGCGGGAAGCGATCATCCGCAGCGTGGCGATCCGCACCCGGCCGATTGTCCTTACCGCCGGCACGGCCTTGCTGGGAAATTGGGTAATTACGCTTGACCCCATCTTCTCGGGGCTGGCCTGGGCCATCATTTTCGGACTGTTTAGCTCCACTCTTTTTACGTTAGTGGTCATCCCCACTGTCTACTGGCTGCTTTACAGCGGTAAACAATCCGGCTAAGATTACTTGGAAACTATCCGAAAACTCCCCTCTCCCTCCGGGAGAGGGCCGGGGTGAGGGTTGAGTTCCATCGATTATATCAATCAAATCCATCGGAAAAACAGCATCCATTTGTTTGCGGAGAGTTTCTTAATACGTTGACTTTGTTTTTTTCAGCCCATGGATTGCAATCACACCTTAGCGTGCTTACGTTTCTCGAAAGTACGCTTTTATATTCTATAATAGATGAACTATTTCCCTTGAGAATACGTATTATATAAGCTTATATCACGCACCAAATATATGTACCTGGAGCTTGCAATGTCTTTGATATATCGCAGTTGCACAATAATCGGGGGTTTATTGGCTTTGGTCTTTGTTTCGGCGTTAACACCCGAAGAAAATAAGCCGCAATATCCAGAGACTCGCCGGGTGGATCAAGTCGATACCCTGCACGGCGTCAAAGTGCCCGACCCCTATCGCTGGCTCGAAACGGATGTACGCAATTCCCAGGAGGTGACCGATTGGATCACCGCTCAAAACAAATTCACTTTTGATTATCTCAATACCATTCCCGAACGGGAAAAGATCCGCCGCCGGCTGACCGAACTCTGGAATTTCGCCCAGTATTCCGGGGCGCGAAAAGAAGGGGGAAGATATTATTTCCTGAAAAACGACGGCCTGCAAAACCAGCCGGTGCTTTATCGCTTGGATACCCTGGATGGCAAGCCCCAAGTGCTCATCGATCCCAACAAATGGTCCAAAGACGGCACCATCGCACTGCAAGGGTATGATTTCAGCGACGACGGCAAATACGTGGCCTACAGCCGCGCCGAGGCCGGTTCCGATTGGGCTACCTGGTACGTCATGGAAATCGAAACGGGAAAACTCCTGACCGATGAACTCAAGTGGACAAAGTTCACCCAGGCCGCCTGGACCAAGGACGGCAAAGGCTTTTTTTACAGCCGCTTCGAGGAGCCCAAAGCCGAGGCCGTATACCAGGCATTGAATTACGATAACAAACTTTATTATCACAAGTTGGGCACGCCGCAGTCGGACGACGTGCCGGTCTACTATCGGCCCGAACATCACGAATGGCTCTACCGGGGCGAAGTCAGCGACGACGGGCGCTACTTGGTCATTACCATCGAACTGGGCAGTTCCGACCGTTACCGCATTGCCGTTAAGGATCTGACCGAACCCTATGCCATGGCAGTGGAAATAATAAATAACTTCGATAATGAATATACTTTTGTGGGCAACGACGGGCCGGTTTTGTTCTTCAAAACCGACGTCGACGCCCCGCGCCGCCGGCTGGTGGCCATCGACCTGCGCAAGCCAAAAAAGGCGGCATGGAAAGAAATCATCCCCCAGGCCGAAGGCACTCTGACACAGTTGAGTTTCGTCGGCGATCGCTTCATTGCCTTATATCTCAAAGACGTCCTTCCCCAAGTGAAGATCTGTTCCCTCGAGGGGAAATCCATCCTTGATGTGAAATTTCCCGGCATCGGCACTGTTTCTGGTTTTGCCGGCAAGCGCACCGATAGCGAAACTTTTTACACGTTCTCCAGTTTCACCACGCCGCCGACTATCTACCACTACAATATACCCACCGGCAAAAGCACCCTTTTCCGCCGCGCGGAAGCAAAGATTAAACCCGAAGATTACGAAGTCAAACAGGTATTTTACAAAAGCAAGGACGGCACGCGCGTGCCCATGTTCCTAGCCTACAAGAAGGGCATCGTACTCGACGGCACCAATCCCACCCTGCTTTACGGTTACGGTGGTTACAATATTTCATTGCTGCCGGCATTCTCCATTGGACGCGTGGCCTGGATGGAGATGGGCGGAATTTACGCCCAGGCCAACCTTCGCGGCGGCGGCGAATACGGCGAGGAGTGGCATCAGGCAGGCACCAAACTGAATAAACAAAATGTCTTCGACGATTTCATTGCCGCCGCCCAGTGGCTCATCAAGGAGAAATATACCAAGGCTCTCAAATTAGCCATCCAAGGCGGCAGCAACGGCGGACTTCTCGTGGGCGCGGTAATGACGCAACGGCCGTATCTCTTCGGCGCGTGCCTGCCTGCCGTGGGTGTGATGGACATGCTGCGCTTCCACCTGTTTACCGAAGGCCGCACTTGGACCGAAGACTTCGGCTCGCCCGACGATCCCGAGCAATTCAAAGCCCTGTTGGACTATTCGCCTTATCACAACGTCAAGACCGGCATGCACTATCCGCCCACGTTGGTCACCACCGCCGACACCGACGATCGCGTCGTGCCCGGCCACAGTTTCAAATTTATCGCCGCCTTGCAACGCGCCCAATCAGGCGAGGCCCCAGTGCTGATCCGCGTCGAAACCCGCGCCGGCCACGGCGGCGGCATGCCGGTGAGCAAAAAAATTGACGAAATTACCGATCAATTGGCCTTCCTGGTAAAAAACCTGGGCGTGAAACTTCCTTAGTAAGGGGATAGGGAATGAAAGGATGAAGGAGGAGGGATGAAGGATGAATTAGGAACGCAGAACGCAGAATTGTAAACTATAAACTCAGTCTTGTTCCCACGCCCCGGCGTGGGAACAAGGGAACTGAACTGAAAACTGATTGCTGAAAACTTTTCTGAACCCGGAACACTTATTGCTGCCCACCGTCTACCGTCCACGATCCCTGGGGAAGGCCAGAAAGCCCCGGGCGAATAACTCTTCACTCTCCACTATCCCCTCTCCCGGGTTGACATTCCATGTTTTCTTAGAGATGATACAATGTTTTCCACCTTGGGGTTGTAGCTCAGGCCGGTAGAGC
Organism: Pirellulales bacterium; assembly: GCA_963820545.1. Lineage (GTDB taxonomy): Bacteria > Planctomycetota > Planctomycetia > Pirellulales > Thermoguttaceae > CAWGAJ01. The sequence continues at coordinate 2,338,219 of CAWGAJ010000001.1, read as the reverse complement.
AACGGACTTTTAATCCGTAGGTCATGGGTTCGAGTCCCATCAACCTCACTTTTATAATCCGTTATGACTGAGTAAGTTAGAGTCATTTTCAAAGCCTGCCCCAAAAGTATCATTCTGCCCAACAGTACCCAAAACAGTACCTTCTTGCTGTTTTTTGTATGCTGCCCAAACGGTGTCGGCCGTGGTGTTGGCGTTGCGGCCGACATAGTATCTCATCGTGGTGTCGATGCTCTCATGTCGCATCAAGGCCATTAGCACTTGGGGCATGATACGGCTTGCCCACCGCTCGCCAAAACTACGGCGTAGATCGTGGGCAGAGGCAAAACGTACTTTGCCCGTGCTGGGGTTGGTCGATACCTTCACGCCGGCTGCCTTGCCGATCTTGCAGATCGTCTTGGATACAAAATCCAGGGTATGCACAGCCCCGCGTGTTCGGCTTTCTGGTCTGAATACCCGGCCGCGTCGATCCGATTCCGGGGTAACAAGCAAAAACTCCGCAAACTCAGGGGCAATGGGCAGCAGTCGATCACGGTTGCCCTTTTCCAATTCGGCCACGATCCGCAGCATCGGCCGCTTGCCGGATAGATCGACACACAGCCGGTCAGGACGGTCCCAATACAATTCCAGGGCCTCCCCGAGTCTCAGACCGCTCCACCATAAGCCTTTCAATAAGTGGTGCCACGATTCGGCTTTGCCATCGTCTACCACGGTGGGAGTTTTTTCCAGCATCCGTTCAAACTCTTCTGTAGTGATCGGCCTACCCTTCATAGGATCGGCCCCACCGCTGCGCCTAGCACGCCTGGGCTTCTTGATCTTGGGCAGTTCGGATATAAGCCCCTGATCCATTGCCCACGCCAGGGCAGCGTGTAGGTGCGCCAGGTGGCTTGCTATGGTCGCCTCTGCCCTGCTGGCCTTGCGGAGCTCGGCTTGTAGCGTGCTGATCCGCTCCGCATTCAGTTCCCGCAACAATCCATCTTTCACTATGGGCAAGATTCGCTCCAAAGTGTTGAAAATGCAATCCACCTTGTCGGCAGTTCGCGGTGCCAGGCTGGGCAAGACTTCTTGCTCATACCGCAACCGAAACTCTTCCCAAGTGATTTTGAACCGTCCCCGGGCCTTGCCGCTGTTAAGATCATCTTCCCACGTTCCCGCTGCCTTGCGGGCGTCTTTTATGCTGGCCGTGCCGGAAGATTTCCGGCAATGCTTGCCAGTTACCGGGTCACGATACCGCAAGATGAGGTTCTTGCACTCCTTGTATCTGACCACGTGGACCTTGATTCTGTCATTCATAAGGGATTCTCCTATGCTTAGGTTTTGCCCCAGGGTGCCGATATAGCGTTCATTGCTTGCGCCACGATCGCCGTGGGATTGATGTAATGGTTTTGGGTTGTCACCCCGGAAACGTGCCCCAAGGCAAGCGTGGCCGCTTGCGGATTGGTCTGCCACAGTTCGGTGGCGATAGTTTTCCTCAAAGCATGTAACCCAAACCATTCAATCGCAGGTATGCCCGCCCGCCGTTGTAGAATGTGGAAATTTTTATCAAAGTGCCATCTACTTGACGGCCAAGGGAAAACCAGTTCCCTCTCAGTCCGAATCGACAAAAAATGGATATAGGCATCTTCATTTAGCGGAATGACATGCGGCCGGCGGCTTTTGAACCGCTCGGCGGGAATGACGATGATCCGCCTTTTCAAGTCAATGTCGCTCATGCGCAGAGAAAATAGGGTCCGGCGCCGGAGTCCGGTATTGTAGGCTATGGCGATAAGAGCCCGCCACCATGCCGGCGCTTCGATGCCCGAGATACTTGGGACATTCATTAAATCCGCCGCTTTGTAAACGACCTGCAAATTTTCCTTTGAAACAATCTTAGGTATGGGCAGTTCTTCGCGTGGTGATCGACACCAGGGCACTTGTTGAATCAATCCCACAGCTTCTCGATTACGCGGACCAGCCGGTCCGCATTTATCCAAGAGGGCTTGCACGTGCCGGAGTTTTGATCGAACCGTTGACCCGCTAGCCTTGTTATTGCCCTTTATCCCATGCCGCTTTAGCAGACAATCCCGAAACCTCGTTAGAGTTTCGTTGGTTATGCTAACCACGGCCGGGTCGCCTGTATATTTCACCCATAGCCTTAAAGCTACTTCATAGGAGCCGACAGTTGCCGGCCGGGCATCGAATAAGCATTGAGACTTGTAGAAGTCCTCGAAAAATGTAGATAGGGTAGTTTTCCCGTCGGTAGGAAAAAGAGCTTCGCCTTTTATTTTCGCCCACTTATGTGCGCGGGAAACAGTTTTGATATACTTATCGTGATCTTCTAAGATGGCATCGGTCCCGGCCGCTTGTCTCACACTTGCGATTGCCTTTTGCATGGCCTTATCATAGGCATCATTCCACAATGACGGATAGCCCCGTTTCATTGCCCTCAGATTGTCAGAGGAAACATTTAATTTTGGAGATATATCTCTAAGGGAAAGCCCCAAAGCGGCATATTGGGCCGCGCTTGCGATAATCACCTTTGTAGCTTCCGTTGCGCCTGCGTGCGTTGGTTTCGGCGATTCGATGGGAACAAAAACCCAGCCCTGTTTGTGTTTTCCACGGGATGCGCCATACTCTTTTTAGCCAATGATACTTACACCTTTCCGATTGTTTTACTGCGCGATGTTCGCCAATATCAGGTCTAGTACATTCACATATTGAACATCGGCCGGATTTGTTGGGCTTTCGATGCCATTCATAGGCGAGGGGATTAGTATTCTGTGCAATCATTTCCACACCTCCCCTCTCTGCAAGCATTCCAAAACCGTTCGCGGAATTTCCGCCATTCCAATAAGCAAACGGGTAAAATCCCGATCCTCTGTCCACCAATGAAGTGTTATGACTTCATGGGTGATGTGAATGCAAAGTCTGATTGCTTTTTGTATTTTGTAAACAGTCTTTTGCATGAGTAGTAAATCAATTAAAACCGAATCTTTATCCCGCTGGATTTCAACCAATTTGCTTTCATCAAGAATGTCATCGACAATGCGCAAACAACAGCGCGTAGTGGTCGGGATGATTGTAGCGGTGGTCATCATGCGGCACCGCCTTCCTGGGCGTTGGCGATTTTGTGGCCTTGGGATTCGTCTTGTGTAGCAAGATGCAAATTTGCATCTTTATCTACTTTAGAGGGGACACCCCCTTCCTCCTGCTTTGTTTCAAGTGGCAAATTTGCCACTTGATTCTCCCTTAGAGGATGGTTTTTCCACTCGGGCTTTAAGTGTCGAATGACAATCGCCCAGCTTACGATAGGGCTGCCGTGCTCAAAGGCGCGCACCTGGGCTATGTTATGCACCCGGGCGAAACCTAGAGCGACCGACATTGCCAAGTTCTTGGCGTGCAGATAAGCGGTAAGAATCTCATCGGGTACATCCCAACATCGTTGGGGTTTGAACGTCGGCGGGACCGTGCAGATAAAAATCGCTGTACCGCCTTTAATCTTTTGGCGAGACATAGAATCCTGCCTTTCCGTTGCGCTCACGGCGCAATAAAAAGACCGCAGCCCCCGACGCCCCTTGCTTAGGCGCGTTTGGAAGCGCCGGATAGCCTTGCAGCATATCCAGAGGTGTCGAGGGTTGCGGTCCTTTTGGTTCATTGAACCTTCTCCAAACTCTGCCGGGTGACACGCGGCAGTTTAACGCGCCTGTAATTATCCCTTTTCCTTTTTGCCTGTCAATATGGCCTAAAACCCTGTAAATCAACCTAATTGCCAAAATGGCAGCCGCCTTTCCGATTCATCAATAGCGTAGTTGACCATAAATTCTATAGCCGTTTTCTGTATCACGTCAAATATGGGAATGGATGATAAAACCATGCTCCATCGCGCCCACCATTTTTTTAAATCCCACTTCATTATCTTTGCCGTTTCTTGTAATCTTTCGATGATTTTGTCGAAATTTTTCCGGCAACCTTCCGGTCCCCAGAAATTCATCCTCGATACCCACTCTATGCAACCGCAATCGAACCCCTCTTCCTCATCGAGATATTTCAGGATCAAGGCATATAGGATAGTTCCCGGTCCATTTTGAATTTTCAGTTTATCCTCTTCCGATAGCAAACTATTACAGCTTTCAATTAAATTCTCCGTACTTATAACTGAGCATCCCCAATTCGGACAGAAAGCGGGCTTCTGTTTCGAGCCCTTGAATTCTATTGCTGTCACGGCGCGGGCGAGATAAATCATAAATTGATTCGCACCCTGACAGCCGCAACCTACCGCCAGTTTAGTACAATAGGACCACCTATACTTTTCACATTGGCGGCAAACTTTTATCCTCTCGATTACTTCATTTTCCAAGACATGCGGCAAGTCCAGGGCGAGATATTGATAAACGAGAAAAAATAATTCCCGCTCTCTGGCCTTTTTTTCTTCCTCGCTGATCACTCCTCGCATTTCCCTGTTTATGGCTTTTTGTTTTTGTACAATCGAATCGGAGGGCGGAGGAAGGGGCTTGCTCCGATCCCGGCATTGCATCACCATTGGCTTTTTACGCCAGTAGCTTTCCTTGCAAACGGGGCACTGCCAATAAACGGAATTATCCGGCAACTCGGCGGGGGGAGGCTGATCGGTTATGATTACTGGTTTGCAAAGAGCCATTCATCACCCGCCATAATCTGAAACTGATATAGTCGCGCCGCACCACGGTTCATCCGTACATTCACACCAACCCTCAAGACCACCTGAATTATCATAAGCCTCTTGATCGAAAATGAATCCATAATAGATGCACCCGCCGCGATTTTCTGGTGGTGGATTTGGACCATTCGGGCAAGTCAACACATTTTGAAAAGTGCCTATTCTATATCCTGAGTTACAAGTGCTATCCATTGTTATTGATCCATTGGTAAAGCAGCCGATACCGATGCTACTACCAAAGCCAATGAAACCTTGTCCCTTGCCGCTCATATATAAATAGAGATCATTAACATACTCATACGGATCATCTCCGATCTGTATAGGAGGATCGAAAAGAATAAAGTATATGCAAGCCGCGCCTGATGATGTGACATCTAAATCCAAAACATAAGTATTATTCAAAACGGATAGAGTCACTGGAATGCCGCTGATATATCCATCGCCAAATCCGCTGATTGCTACTTCCTTCCGCATGGCCTGCATTCGCAATCGCAATATTGGCAGCGATACGACGTATCCCGATTTGGATTATCAATGGCGGTCGGTCTTATGTTTTGCAGTCCGCTATCATCTAAAATAGGAGTTGCAGGAGTTATCGAAACAGATACTCCGGTAAAATCAAGTCCAGAAGAACCGGAGGCGGCTACGATATCCTCGGGCGCAAAACTGACTAGGGTGCCGCTATAGCACGTCGGCTTGGTGGTGCCGATATCTTTCCGAAAACTTACAAGACTATTATCGTATGGATCGCCAATGCCTAATTCAAAAATATAATGAATCTCATTGTCAATCGTTTCCTCAGAAAGAGTCAAGGTTCCGGTAAATAACGTCTCGCCACCGGCGCACGCCTGCCAACCGCCGACGCAATCGTAAAAATCCCCAAAATTCTGATGGGCATTATAGTGATCGTAACTCCAACCCCACACGCAACCACTGCCCCACGGGGTGAGCAATGGCATATCGTAGGCGCGATTAAAGCAAGCAGCACTAATCCAATGAGGGTCTTCTGTATCCGTTATTCCGCTCACTGTGGCCGTTAAAACTGGCGTGCTAATCCCGCGCCAGCAGCTTATGCAGTGATGATACGTACAATCCCCGCAAGCATCAGGATTACTTGGATAGCCGCCATGTGAATAACTCGATATAAATGATCCAAAATAAGCGTGTTGGGGCGTGCTGAATCCCGGAGATTCCCATTCCATATATTCAGATGGAAATGAAATCGGGAACCATAAATAGTAACTGTCTACCGTCGATTCAAGCGTCATCCGGGTGTCATCTGGTTCTTTCCACCAGCATTGCCAATATGTTAGGGCTTGGCAGATCACGGTATCTGACCAGAAGCCGAGCCATTGCTGCTCGTATATATGGCCCGGAGGATAGCTGGGAGAAATATCAATGGCTGGAATCTCAATGGAGTATGTCCAAAACCCGATGTAGACATAAGTGTTATAATTTCCTACGGCAGGGACAACCGCAAACTCCATCGTGAAAATGCCCTGCGGCAACCAGGTCGCTCGCAACTCGCCGCTGCCGGAAGCCACGCGCTGAGTACCTAAAATGTAAGGATATTCGTATTCATATCCATTGAATTTGTACCAACTTGTGGGATTAGATGGGCATTCAGCAATCGCATCCTGATAAGTCGAATAGACTTCCCATGTTCCACTCACAACTCTCAATGTATTACTGATTACCTTAAAGGCATCTTTGTGTATTCCTGAATGAGTTGTCGCGGCTACATTGATAAACCTCTTATCATGTTGCGGCCACCACCAGCATTCGCGCTTAAAGATAACCACGAACTGATAGGCCACATCCGCAATGCCCTCGTGTTCGACTGCTACGTCGATTGAATGTCCATCGCCTTCCAAGTAATCAGTGGCAACAAGCATAGCGACATCTTGCAAGCCGAGTGTGCCGACAAATTCCACAGTCCAGGTGCCGCCAGGGTCGCCCGTGACTAAAACATTTCCGCCGCCAATGGACGATAGAGCCTCCAATGCAGAGATAAGATCAGCAGAAGTGGCATCGAAATAAATCGGCCCTGTTTCTTGGCCGCCAAAAGTTAGTGTAAAATATCCACCAGTGGCGTCTGTGACAGTAATTTTTTGAACCTCATCCGCACCAACCGGATCATCCGGCCAATCCGAACCCCAGCCTTTATTATTATGGATGAGACCGAGAAAGTTACCCGGCTGTTCTAGATCGGCCTTGGTAAATCCACAACGCGCCCCACCGTATGCTCGCGTATTCGGATCAGTACCGATGTACCAATAAACCGCGAACTGCATCGGATTGATAAGAGTAAAATTATATACCCAATCCGTGCCAGGATCGGCGTGAAAACCGCTCAATGTCCAAGTGCCAGAGGTAATAATGAACTGATCATCGTTAAACCAGTTAGATAAATCAGGCTCGTTGTTAAGATCGCCGTCGAAATAATGATCCAAAATTTGTTGACCATTGTAATTACAACTGAGCATCAAAACGTGGCCGTTCCATTGGATTGCAATAGGAGTAAAATTGTAAAGTGGATTGGGAGATGGCGGATTAAAATACGGAGACCAGAGACGCGCATAAAAAGAAGGCAGGGAAACGCAGATTCGAGTGTTCTCTTCTATCGTCTGGTGTTCATCGTCGCAAAAAAAAGGCTTCTCAAAAGGCAAAATAATAAGAACATCGTAAGGCCACGCCTCCGTAGGCGCAGCGCGCCCAACGATCATACCGCTATAAGGTCGGTTGCCCACAAAGCAATACTGCCAGCATCGGCAAGTGCAATCAGGGGGATTCCAGTTCGCTGGATCGTAGTATTGCGGGAACTGCGCCCAGTAGCACCAGTTGTCATGAAATTTCGGGCAAACATCGAGGTTGCGCATTTCATACTTCCTCTGTGACGCACCACATGCCCACGATCTGAACCTCGCTACCCATATTCACGAATATCACCACTATGCCTGCGCCCACGTTGGAGCCAGTCCGGTTTGTCAGGATAATTTCAGTTTCAGTTGCCGCAAAATCTTCATCGAGTAAAAAAGCATGGCAGGTATTGCCATTGAGTGCATTTTCATTCGTGATTGCCCAACCAAAGGGCGGGGCCTCGACATTGCCGCCGCCGCCGCAATTCACAATTTCCCAAACCGTCCCTTTAGTATTCCCGATTGGCCGACACAGCACCCAGGCACCTGAAGATAGAGTGAGCTTTTCAATAGTATCCCGCACAGTTCGCGTGATTGCCGTATTAGGAAAATACGCCCCTTTTCCGCTGTTTGAAATGATATTCCACTCGCAGGGATTTGCAGATGCCTCATGTGTTGTTTTGTCGAGGTCTGTGGTTAGTACAAACCAAGACAAATCATCTTGTGCCGCTGGTGGAGTGACATCGCGCGTGATATCGTCAAACCGCGTTTCCACGGTTTTGACGACTCTTCCAATTCTTTCACATGATGCTTTTGAAAATTGTGGCATGATTTTTCAATTCCTTATCGTCATACTTCCCTATCGCTTTACACGAACCCGAAATCCGTCCCCCGGACATAATGGGCTGTCAATGCCCATTGGGCAACTTGTCGGCGTCGGGGGCGTGATTGTCTCGGCGTCCAGGTCGATGCCGTTGCCATTGTTAAACAAGAAGCTTATTTCGTCCTGCGAGAGTGCCTTGTTGAAAATCATAAAATTATCGTGCGTTTTGTTGTCGTAGTACGCTATGGAAGAGTCATCTATGTTTACCGCGCCGAGATAAAATTTCTTGTCACAATTCCAATTCGACATATTCGCGTTTGCTAGTTGCATAGAGTCACATAGGACACCATTTATATATAATTTCCCGGAAATATCATTCCCTTGTTGTGATATCGTCGCGGCCCAGAATATCCACTGTGACTCATCAAAGGCACCGCTGCTCACAAGGAGAAGATATTTATCTCCTGGAAGCCAGTATTCAAGTTCTGTTAAAAATGAAATGGGCTCCATATTTGGATTTTCGATAGTTATAAAGCACGACGCCGTCGCCGGATTGTTCACCCCGTAACCGCCGATGTTAGGATTGTTTAAGTCCCAATAGAACCAATCCGCAATCGAAAAATCCTTAGAAAATATGGCCTGAAAACTACTGTTTGTGTTGATGTAGTCGCTTGTGCCATTGAAAGACAGCGCTCCACCCAGTTTGCCAGCGACGTGCATTAAGTTGGTGTTGCGTGCGTGTGCCGTTAGAATATCCCCTCGCGTCAAGAACGGCGGTGCTCGCCGCATCGTCGCCCAGCTTATAGTAGGCAGTGAGTGAATTTTTAAGACTTTGTATGTCCATTTCATTTCCCTGTTTCAATCCGCCAAACCGGCGGTGTGCGAAGGCATACCGCCGGTCGGCAAAACAATCAGGAGGGGCACCCACAAAACAAACTCGGTAATTTTCCCATATATTGCTTAACCGCTGGGCTCAAGTTTATACGACTGGCAGCGCTGTAATAGTATTTTGAAAAACATTCCGCAAAATATTCCTCAGATAATTTTTGTTGATCATTGGTACTCGGCACCACGCCGGACGTTAGATCATTCTGCCAAATCTTTTTCCACAATCGGCTTTCCGATAGATTCAAACCAGGATATCCTAAACTTAGAAGGTGTCCGGTTTCATGATAAAGAATTTTTATCATCGACGCGGTCTGCGAATCCGTCGCAACCACAGCTAATTTTTCATTAGCTACCCCCAAACTTTTTGTCACAATATGATTGAATCGTGGATGATTGCGGGCGTTTTTTCCATGCACCGCTTCGATTCTTTGCCCTCTCCGCAAAATTGCCCGACGAAAAATTACTGGCAACCTTGAAAGTGCATCGCACAAAATCCGAATCTGTTCTTCAGTCGGCTGCCGGCCATGTAAAGCACGGCCGATTACAGCGGGCAGTAGGCCGGCTTCGAGCAGTTCATCTTCGAGCAGATCACAATCAGCCGATAGCATCGCGTATTCTCTCCGCTGTCGCTCAAGGTTAGGGTTGCGGGGCACAAAATACAATTTGCCCTCTCTGATGCCCCAGCCATCGGACACAAATCCGCGCCATTGTGGCAACCGATCTCGCAATGCGTTTTTATTTTCAATCGCTGACATGTTTATATTTTTTGAAAACCCAGGCGAATACCGCTTGCTTTCGACATCCGCCCGGGGCGTCCGCTTCAGGGGCCTTGCAAGCTACGGGCCGCTCGGCTCCCAAAACGGTAAGCATGGATTATGGGGTTAGGATTGTTACTTCGCTTCCTGGGTTAGGATGGTTGGCTGTCAACACGATTATCATGGGTTCGATACTCGTCTGTGAACTATCGCCAAGCACTTGGAGCAAATCTTCAAAGATGACTTTCTTTTTGCTACCCAAAGCGCCATTCATTCCCGGCTCTGAAATAACAAAAAATGAAGAGCATCCTAACTTTGCGATTTGCATCGCTTCAATCAATTTCTGGCCGGCGGCCTTTTGGGTATTTACTTCCATTGAAAAACACAAGCCCTCTGGACTGTTGCAAACTATTGCACTGCCAAGATAATTTTCACCCGCTTTGTCAGTCATGTTTTCATTGCTAAACTTGTTGACATATACTGCAACCGGACGCCATAGATTTAGTTTCGCGCCACTGTTTAATTGTAATTGCTCACAAACTTTCACTGAGATTTTCATCTGAATATCCTTTTTGTAAAATACCCGGCTGGGTTCATGCCGGGATGGTTTTGGTTAGTCTAATAAATTCGCATTGTCTCTTATGAAGTCTCTCAAGCGATTCGGCGCATCGGTTAGATTTCTTAGTGCAGACCAAATTTGCGGACAACAAGATACATTCACGAGCAGGGAATGTCCTTCCGTCGGATCAATCACTGCTCCGGCCTGATATAATTCGTACACATATTTCTTATTATCCATAATCGCCGTTGCCAATTCGATTATGCCTTTTGCGATTCGTGCACGTCGGGTTTTGTGCTCTTCGCCATAATCCTCACGATAAAGAATTTCGGAAATTTGACGACGAAGTGTATCCATTTCGCGGTCATGCTGCTGGATTGCGAAAGTAAGACCCTCACTGTCTTCCAGTAGGTTTTCCTTGTCTTCTGGACTGGGTTGTTGCGGCGATTCTTTCTGACCGAGAAGTCCGCGCACAATCCCGGCAACCCGACTTTGCTTTTCGGTTATCGGCCTGATTCCATCGAGATGCCGGAGTTGTTCTTCTTTTTTTTGCAATAGCTCTCGCAACTCCATCATTTTTTCCTGCGCGGCCTGCCACTCGGGAAAATCTTTTAGGGTCCGCTTTTGAGCGGGGTTAGAATGTGTCGGTTTCTTTGTGACGACAGTTGACATAAAAAAATCCTTTCAAAATACGCGGCGGGCCGCTGTTAAAGTATCGCCGACGAAGTGCCGGCAGTTAATATCTTGATTTTTCAGCCGTCAATATCCCGGTTCCAATGTAGTCCGAGTTTATCCCACGCATGGAAAAATTGTTGACGAAATTCTCTTTCGCTTTTGGATAACGGATGTATGTGAATCGCGCCGGTTTTCTTTGTCACAAAAACAAGTCCTTCTTTGTTGACAAGAGCCCGGCATTCATTGGCACGATCAAGAGCTCGGAGCGCTTCTGTTAGTAAGGCTAGTCTGCCAGGAGATTTTGCTCGATTGCCGACAACTTTTTCCCAAAGCGTTAGTGATTTTTCCGAAAGTCCATCGGGTGGTATTGGGGCCTCTAAAGCATTATTTTTCACATTTCACCTCAAACTTTTAATGTTTTGAAAATCGATCAAAAAAACTGGCCGCGGCGCGAGGATTTCAGCTGTGCGGTTTTGCCGCTTTCGGGTCTAGAGATAATACCTCATACTGGGGATGGATATCTAATCCTTCCATTGTTCTCCTCTGGGTATCCAGCCGTCGTATCCAGTATCGTTGCTATCACCTCCTAAATTTTCAAAGCGTTCAATTAGGTCAGTAATCACCTCAAGTTCGCGCTCTCGCCGGCGTCGATCCCGTTGGGCGAGTTGACGAAAGTGAAGTTCGATAACTTGTTTTTCAAACGTCATGCTCTCGCCTCTTGCGTTGGTTGCTGTGTCGTCTCATTGGGTGAATCCCAAAAAGCCCATTCCTGCTCAAGTTCGTCGCGTCTATCCTCAGCCACGGCCACGGCATAGACGATTACGGGTTGCTTGCCCCAGGTAGTACTCGGGGTGTTGAATAGCAAGCTATCAACTCGCCATAGCCGGCCATCATTGGTTAGGTAATCGCCCGGCCTGGGTAATGCTGGCAATCGTTGACGTCGGCTGCCTCTGCTTTTGAAATGGATTTCCACGTCGATCATCGTGTCACCTTATGGCTCAGCCGTTCCAATGTTTCAATGTCTGGCAGAGATAATTCCGGTGGTATCCACTCGCCCCCATTTATGCTCTTGCGCTTAGTGGCCTTTCTACCACGCGACCCACTCGCCTCTACGCCCCTATATACTTTGTATATAGAGGGGCGGGTGGGCGAGTGTGTGCGGCCAGTCGCCCCGGACGGGGGCGAGTGTGTGGGGCGAGTGGGGGCGAGTGCGTTATTCATCTTCATTTTTTAGTATCCATCCTGTGTATCTTTGGCCATTACTTTTTTGAATTTCGGCCTCTTGTAAGGTGCCATCGGCAACCAAAGAGGCAAACGCCGCCGGAAATCGTTTGTGGGGAATTGTTATCCGATCCCGCAAGCCATTTTTTGTCTCGGGGCCAGGCAGTTTCACGGCCGCGTCAATGATTGCCCGCCTGTCGGTTTCCAACTGTTCGGCCTGCCGCGCTTGCCGCTGGGTTTCCCTTCGATCTACCACCGCCACCCTGGCATCGTCAGGCGTTGCAACCGATACTTGCCAATAGCGGCCACCTGGGGTTGCCCGCGTGCCTTCACTTATGTCGAGTGCCCAAAGCCCACCATGCCCGGCCGATCCGCCTACGCTTAACCAGAGTCGATGCTCACCACTGCCAGGCTGATATGATTCACGCCTTCCCACAAGAAGCCACTGCCGCGCAAATTCTTGGAAGCCCGACCATGCAATATCAGTCAGTTCGGGCGGGGCAAGCGGATCAATCCGACCCTTGCGTGTGTGATGGGCAAGGATCATTCCGCAATCGGCTTCCCGGCAAACTTCGCTCATGCCCCGCAAGAGCCTACCTTGCTCAAACAGATTTCCAGGATCATCGCTCGGCATTGCAAGATAAGCCGGATCAATCATCAAAACTTCCAAACCATTATCGGCAATGAATTTTTTCAGGGCGGTTTCGTGTTCAAGACTTCCGAATCGTGGAAGATGCTCAGAGAAAATCAACCCGTCGATTTCGGATAATCGACGCCCAGCCGCATGAGCAATTCGCCGGGCAGTTTCTTGAAGAGTTCCTAATCCTGATTCGCCACTCATCAAACCTACCCGGGCCGGTCTTGTAACCGGGAACCGGCCGAGAAAATGTCCGCAGGCAGCAAGCGATATTCCGAGATCGACAAGCAAAGATGTTTTCAGACTCTTTTGCGGACCTGCCATGATGCACGGTTGCCCGGCAACCAAAATTCCATCAACTAAAAACTCAAGGTCGAATTTTCCGTTATCCAACTCGGCACAAGTGAGGGCGTCGAATTTTAGATCGGTAATCGGCTGTTCTAAGTCGGCTAAAACTTGAATATGAAATTGCAATTCGCTTTCGTCGGCGTCTGCATAACCTAGCTGAACCAATTGCAAGGCTCGATTGATTACATTACGCAGTCGTGACACTTTTTTAACTAGCTTAGCATGATATAGCACGTTGCCGACCAAAGTGACGCCGCTTACCAACTCTGCCAGATATGCTACTCCGCCGATTTTTTCTAAGTCTTGCTTTACCCAATCTGCAAATAAATGGGCGTCGATTGCATCGTGGGGATAATTTAAAAGGTGTTCAAACAAAATCGCATTTTCCTGAACGTGAAAATCACTCTGCTGAAGTACTTTGGAAACCTCTTCGCGGCGCGATAAGTCAAGGATTAGCGTGCCGACAACTTGACGCTCACTCTCTAGGTTCGACGGTAGTTGCCGGTCAAGCAATTCCGGCGAGAAACGCGGCCGATTGTTACTTTGCTTTATGGTCATCTTGCCCCTCTCCATTCTCGGTTGCCGCTTCCACGGTGGGCTTTTTTGTCTTATTTTGCTCGCTGATCCGCTTTATCAATTCGATCAATTCCGCGCCATCGACGTAATGGCATCGACCCACGCGCAAAATCTGTAGCCCTTTCTTTTTCAGATCACGGAAACTATGCCGACCTAAGCGCAGCCTCCGCTGGACCTCGGGCAACGTGTATAGATCGGAAGCGGATATTACACCTGGGGTGGTCATCGAACGGCCTTCCGCTCGGAAGGCTTGTTGTATCTTTGCAGATTCAAACGATTCGCGGCTCTAAGAAGAACGCGGAGTGCCTTTTCTTCGCCCTCCATTTCGTCCAGCCGTCGGCGGATTTCTTTGGCATTCAGGGATTCGAGAATAGATTGTGCATTCGTCATAATGCTTAAAATAGCATAACAACAAAATGCTGTAGTGGTTATATTGTGGTCAAATTGTTTCCCGACAAAGACCGGCTATTTTGTAAACACAATCTTCGTGGAATAACCACCTTTCCCCTTGGCTCCAGGCATGAAAATGAAATTTTTTAGATCGGGATATTTTATTAGTAGATTGGCAATAACCTTATGGGGTTGATTGCAACCCGACTTCCTTAAGCCTTTCAATTGTATTGCCCCCGCCTCAACGAGTTTTTTTATTACATCTTCCTCATTAGAATCCAGTGCGATTGGTTTGCCGTTCAAAATAAGGATTTTCCTAGCGGGATCGAAAACACACGACTGCCCTTCCGTTCCCTGATAACGCAATCTTTCGAGGATTTTTTGACATTCCTTCCATGTTTTTTTGAGTGGTTCGTCTCGCAATGTATGGGGCATACTTAAATCTGTGGCAAGAGTTTCAAGTGGTGTTCCATCTATCTCTCTGGCTTGTATTTTACACCACTCTATGAGATGTGATGTTATTTCTTGAAACCGCTTAAACGGTGGTGCTTTATATCCGCACGTATCCGGTTGGGTGGCAATCGCAAAAGTATCATAAGCTTCTTGTGCGATTTTTTCCCATTCATCACAAAGAGCTAAAATTGCATCCCATTCCGGGGACTTTGGATTGTATGACATTTTTCTAATCCTTTCTTCCGGGTCGGTCGGGCAAGCATCGGGGCGATTAGATTTCCTCGATAGCTCACCCGGCCGCTTGGTAATCCGTCGATGACCTTCCCGGCAAATTTCAAAAACAGTACCTTCTAACAGTACCTAAAACCGAATTTTACCATATAGACACGTCAAAATAAACTCTCTAAAATACGGCAAAATGCACGTATTGTACACCTGTTATACACCTGTTCACGGACTTTTAATCCGTAGGTCATGGGTTCGAGTCCCATCAACCTCACTTTTTGTAGACTTAAGGCCTGAGACTTTAGGCTTGAGGAATTAATCAAGCAGGTTGTGCTGCGTGCACCTTTTCTGATGTTTGTTTCCGCTCTGACTTCGACAAAATCCGAGTACTTCACCCGGAGGTTCGCCGCGGTCGGCTTCCATCAGCATACCCAAAATCCGCCAGCGACCATCCAGCCAAGGAGCGCTGGGATATCGAGGGTGAAGGACCAGATAACGCCCAAGACGGCGACTATCCAGCCTTGGCGTGGCACGCATAGGTAGCGGTCATAAAACAGCCATATCAAAAGCCACCATTCTGCGATCCTCACTGCGCTAAGTACACCAAGCACGATAAGCTGGCTGTAGGGTGGTTGAATTGGCGGAAGTGAAACGTGGAATTGCATGACGCCAAATAAAGCGGCGCCAGTTGCCATTCCAATCAGCGTGCGGGCTGATCCGACGCCCAAAGAATTCAAATCGGTACGGTCGTAAATCCGTGAGATTACAGTTGCCGCTGCTGTATATCCAACCGCCTTGACGCCGCAAAAGGCAAGATATCCGAGAACGGGGTGCTCCAGACCTACAGGCATAACGCCTCCAAATTAAATAAAACGAGCCAATGGAACATGGAGTTCCGTCCCTTGCTTATCCAACACAGATATGAGCCGCACATGATGTCCACAAAACAAGTTTTTGTGGCCCATTAATGGAGTTTGGGCTTATTCTATCCTGCCCCCAGGTGGCTCGCAATTCCAGGCATATACAGCCCCCGTATTTTCCAATCAATTGAGCCGAAACCTTCCGCTTTCTGTCCCCAAGTTTTATCTTTGGCCCATGTTGGCGCAGTGCGTGTGCTGCTTGTAAAATAACTGGTAATTGTCAGTAATCTGTCGAAAAACGGTGTGCCACTGCTTCGACAGAAGCAGTGCCGATAATTCCGAGTAGAATACACTGCTTGCAAGCAAGTAGTGGCACACATGCACTGACCGTAAAATGACGGATACTGATTATGTCGTGACGCTATGACCGGTGATAAACTCATAGAGAAAGGCGATGAAACCATGAGCAGATACATTCTCTTCGCGACAGATATGGTACGATCGGCCGTGTGGGCCTCAATTGCATTATTGCTGGTTCTTTTCTGGGGGATTCCAAATGCCAACGCCGAAACCAAGCAGATCGTATTTGAAGGGGAAAAATCCGAGCACAAATGGACGTTAAAGGAACTTAATCCCGATTTGCCCGCCGATTGGTCGGCGTACGATTATTTGGTCATTGAGTGGAAAGTCTCTTCGCCGCAGCGGTTCTTTTTGTGGCTTTACACCGCCGACGGAGCACGGAGGCTGGTGATTCAACCGTTCGGCCAGGACGTGTGGATGCGCTCCAGCATGCCATTAAGTTATTTCAAGGGAAGAGACCAGAAAGGTCATGATTTGGCGTCGGCCAACAATAGACCCGAAAAGTCGTTTTTTATGAATATCTGGGGGCCGTTCGGCAGCCTCAAGGCAGTCGAGTCGCTGGGAGTGATTATGGAGCAGCCCGTGGGCAAGCCCACGCTCGAAATCCGATCTGTCGAACTAGCTAAGGATTCTGGGTTTACGGAAAAATTGCCCGTGATCGACGAATTCGGCCAGTGGAATGCGGCGGATTGGACGGGCAAGATCAAGAATCTGGAAGAACTACAAAAACTCTGGGCCGAGGAAGAGAAAATACTTCAAGCCGGCGATTTTGATTATTGCCAGTATGGCGGATACAAAAACACAAAGGCCCAGGCGACCGGTTTCTTTCGCGTCGAGCAGATCGACGGCCGGTGGTGGTTCGTCGATCCTGACGGGCACTTGTTTTTATCCATGGGTGTGAACGGAATAGGAAATTACAGCGGCACCCCAACCGAAGGACGTGAGAACTATTATGCCGCGCTCCCGCCCGAAGATTTGAAGCCGCCTGTGCCGCCCACATGGTCGGCCGAGCGGGGACCATGGCGCCCCGGCGCATCTTTTTATACCTGGAATCAGCTTAGGCGTTTCGGTCCGGACTGGAAGCAAAAATGGCTTGATTTAACCGTTCAGCGCATGGATGCCTGGGGCTTGAACACCATCGGAAATTGGTCCGACCAAAAACTCATTGCCGCAAAGCGAAAACCGTACGTGATGACGTCAAGAGGCTGGGGCAGGGGAAAAAATTATCTAGGTATGCCCGACGTCTACTCCGAGGAATTCGCCGAGAAAGTAGACCAGGCCGCCGACAAACTATGCACGCCGGTACAAGACGATCCATATCTGCTCGGATACTTCATCGGCAACGAACCCCCTTGGCCGGGCCGGGAATCTGATTTAGTCGACATGTTCCTCAATGCCCCGGAGACCGCAACCCATCGCGAACTAAAGGTCTTTCTGGAAAAAGGCGATACCCCTCAGCGCCGCAAGCAGTTCGTCTATAGAGCCTTCGAAAAATATCTGAAAACCATCAACGAGGCTATCCGCAAATACGATCCCAATCATCTTAATCTGGGCATTCGCTTTGGCGGGGGACATTTACCCGATGAAGTTATCAGTCTGGGACGTTTATTTGACGTGAACAGCATCAATGTCTATTCTTACGAGCCGACCGAGGACATGACAAAAGCCTACAAACTTACCGGGCGCCCGATTCTCATCGGCGAGTTTCACATCGGCTCTCCGGGCAATGGATTGGGGGCGGGACTCGTACAAGCCCGCGATCAGAACCAGCGCGGCGCGGCCTATTGCTATTACGTCCAGCAAGCGGCCGCCTTGCCTTACTTTCTCGGCGCACACTGGTTCCAATGGCTCGACCAGCCGGTCACCGGACGCATGGACGGTGAAAACTACAATATCGGTTTTATCGATGTTACAGATCGTCCATACTGGGATTTTATCAAAGGTGTCATGACGACCCATAAAGAGTTGTTTGACGTACACTTGAGCAAGAAGCCGCCATCTGACCAGAAACCAAACGCACAGTAAAAACTGAAGGAAACATATTATGACCGACAAAAAGATATTTCTGTCGTTGATTTCCTACCTGATCATTTATTTTTCGCTAGTTTCGCCATTCTCGGCCAGAGCGGGTGATGCGCCTGATACTTTGCTTAACGAACCGATCGACGTCAGCCGCGATTTCCGCGACTTTACCAACACCTACTTTTTGGCCGATAGGCTCGTGGACTTTGATCCGGCCAAGGCGACTGGGAAAATCGCCTGGCGCCGGGCGGAGTACTCCGTAGGGTACGCATTTGATAATATGACGGCGGCTATTAAGCAAGTTGGACCAAACGAATTTCCCGCTAACGAGTACGAAGCAAATCCGACGCTACCCTTTTCCGTCGAGTTTATCTCGCCCAGAACAGTGCGGATTCGTGCAAAGACCGGTCAACAACTCAAGCCGGAAACCGACTCGCTAATGCTCGTCGGCGGAAAAGCGCCGCAAGACAATTCCTGGCAATATAGCAAGATCGACGGCGGCCATCGTTACACCAACCAGTGCGGCTCGGTTACCATCATGGAAAAACCTTGGCACATCGAATTTCGCGACGCCCAAGGACGCCTGCTCACAAAGACGAATCATCAGTCGGACAATCGCACCAGCATTACGCCGTTATTGCCTTTTTGTTTTGTGCGCCGCTCTGCGGATTATTCGCGCAGCGTGGACGCCGTGTTTTCACTATCCGCCGGCGAGAAGATTTTTGGTTGCGGGGAGTCATTTGTGGAGTTCAATAAGCGCGGCCAGAAAGCGATTATCTGGACCGACGACGCCTACGGCGCGCAAAATCCCGGCATGTACAAGCCGATACCTTTTTTCCTCAGCAGCCGCGGATACGGCATGTTCATGCACACCTCGTCGCCCATCACCTGCGATTTCGGTGCCTCGTTCGACGGACTCAATTCGATCATGCTAGGCGATGACGAACTGGACCTCTTTGTATTTTTCGGTTCGCCCAAGGAAATCCTCGATGCATACACCACACTGACCGGCAAAGCGGCCCTGCCGCCGCTGTGGTCCTTTGGCCTGTGGATGAGCCGCATAACCTATACTTCCGAGGAACAGACTCGTAACGTCGCTGCCAAACTCAGGCAGAACCTTATCCCTTGCGACGTGATTCACCTGGACACCGGCTGGTTTGAAACCGATTGGCGTTGCGACTATCAGTTCGCCCAATCGCGCTTCAAAGATCCGCAAAAAATGATCGCCGATTTGAAGAACGAAGGATTCCATATTTCGCTTTGGCAACTGCCATATTTCGCGCCCAAAAACCGCCTCTTTCCGGAAATTGTAGAAAAAGGACTGTTCGTCAAGGATGCCAAGGGCAACTCGCCTAATGAAGATGTGGTGTTGGATTTTTCCAATCCCGCCGCAGTCGCCTGGTATCAGGAAAAGATCGCCAATCTGTTGCGCATGGGCGTGGGGGCGATCAAGGTGGATTTTGGCGAAGCCGCGCCGAGCAACGGCCTATATGCCTCGGGCCGCACCGGTTTTTACGAGCATAATCTTTACCCGTTGCGCTACAATAAAACGGTTGCCGATATTACCCGGCAGGTTACAGGCGAGAATATCATCTGGGCCCGCAGCGCCTGGGCCGGCAGCCAGCGATATCCGCTCCATTGGGGCGGCGACGCCGAAAACACCGATACCGGCATGGCGGCCACGCTCCGCGGCGGACTTTCGCTGGGACTCTGCGGTTTCTCCTTCTGGAGCCATGATATTGGAGGATTCGTGCAGAGACCGTCGGAAGACATGTATCGGCGCTGGATGCCGTTCGGAATGCTGACTTCCCATTCTCGCTGCCACGGCGCCCCACCCAAGGAGCCCTGGGAATACAGCCAGGCCTTCATGGATGACTTCCGCCGGGCCGACGAATTGAAGTACCAACTGATGCCTTATGTTTACGCCCAGGCCAAGGACTGCACCGAGCGCGGCCTGCCCATGTTGCGGGCGCTTTTCATCGAATATCCCGACGATCCGGGCTCCTGGCTAGTGGACGACGAATATCTTTTTGGTGCCGATATCCTGGTTGCACCCCTGTTTGAGACCAAAGCAACCGGACGCGACGTTTATCTTCCGCCGGGCCAATGGATCGACTATCAGACCGGAAAGATTTATCCGGGCGGCTGGCATAATATCGAGGCAGGCAAAATTCCCGTGGTGATGCTGGTCCACGAGGGGGCGGCGATCCCGCATATCAAGCTGGCCCAGTCCACGATGAAGATGGACTGGTCGCATATTGAACTAGTGGTATTTGCCGACAAGGCAGAAAAGGCACAGGGATTGGTCTGCCTGCCGGCCGACAATGTGCTCAAGAAGGTCTCCCTTGATAAAAAAGATAAAATGGTTAAAATAGAGAGTGATCCGTTTCAGGGCAAGATTACCTGGACGGTACGCTTGTATAACGAGTAATTTTGCTTTATTCGATTAAATACAGGAGCTCATAAATGAAACTGAGTATGCCGGGATCTTTATTGCTGGTTGCAACATTGTTAATGGCCGGTATCTGCTGGGCACAAGGATCGGACGCCCCCAAGGACGCTACCAAAGAAACAGCCAAGGATGCCGGCAAGGACGTTGCCAAGGACGCCGGCAAGGAGGCGCCCGCATTTGCCCGAACCTATCTGGATTTTGATGCTAATTGGCTTTTCAGCCGGGGAGAATTCGCCAATGCCATGACGCCCGCATTCGACGATTCCTATTGGCGTCGAGTTAACTTGCCCCATGACTGGAGCGTTGAAGGCCCCTTTAGCCCCGAGGGGGGCAGCGGCAACGGATACGCCCCGGGCGGAATCGGTTTCTATCGCAAATACTTCCAGCTTGATCCGGCCTACAAAGGCAAAATCGTGGCGATTGAATTCGACGGCGTGTACAACAATGCTGAGGTCTGGATCAATGGGCAATATATTGGCGGACGCCCTTATGGTTATATAAGTTTTGAGTGTGATCTCACGCCCTATCTGAAATTCGGTCCCGATGAGAACATCCTTACGGTCCGAGTGGATCACTCCAGGTTTGCCGACTCGCGCTGGTACACCGGTTCGGGCATTTATCGGCACGTGCGGCTGTGCGTCACCGATAAGTTTCATATCGGCCATTGGGGCACATTCGTCACCACGCCCCAGGTCAAAGCCGACTGGGCCTTGGTGAATATCGAAACCACAATCGATAACGCCTCCGGCGAAAAAAAGCCCTACTCGCTGGAATTGCAGATTGTCGCGCCGGACGGGCAAATCGTGGCCAGCCGCGGCGCCTCGGGAACCGCGGACGTCGCGGGCCACCTGCATGTTGTCCAGGCGGCCACGGTCGAACGTCCGCAGTTGTGGTCGCTCGAATCTCCGGCGCTTTATAAATTAATTAGTCGTCTGAAGGTCGATGGGAAACCGGTCGATGAGACCTCGACGACATTTGGCATTCGCACGATCCGCTTCGATCCCGACAAGGGTTTCTTTCTCAATGACAAGCCCTTGAAGATCAAAGGCGTTTGTCTCCATCACGACGCCGGCAGCCTGGGCGCCGCCGTGCCGGAAAAAGTGTTGGAGCGTCGCCTGCGCCTGTTGAAAGACTTGGGCGTTAACACCATCCGCACCAGCCACAATCCCCCGGCTCCGGAACTCCTCGATCTCTGCGACCGCATGGGATTGCTGGTCAAGGACGAGGCCTTCGACGAGTTCACGCCCACGAAAAACAAATGGGTCGCCGGTTGGAATAACGGCGTGCCCGGCCGTTACGGCTACGGCGAGGTCTTCGATCAGTGGGCCGTCACCGATATTCAAGACATGGTTCTTCGCGATCGGAACCATCCCAGCATAATCATGTGGAGCATCGGCAATGAGGTCGATTACGCTAACGATCCCTTTTCGCACGACGTGCTCGACAAAGAGGAAAAACTCGAAAAATCTCCGCAAGAAGATAAAGAGAATAAAGCCAAAACCCCGGCCAAAAAGGATGACAAACCCGAAACCCCGCCAAAAAAGGAATATAGGCCCGAGAATCCCCAGGCGGAAGACATGGTCAAGTGTGCCAAACCGCTCATCGAGGCCGTGAAAAACTTGGATCCCTCGCGTCCCGTTACCGCCGCACTGGCGAATGTGAAAATGTCGGGCGCGGTCGGCCTAGGCGAATTACTCGACGTCGTCGGCTATAACTACCAGGAGGACCGTTATTTCAACGATCATAAAAAATATCCTAAGCGATTCATCTTTGGCAGCGAAAACAATCACACCTACAAGGCCTGGACCGCGGTCCGCGATAACGACTATATATGCGGCCAATTTCTTTGGACAGGCATTGATTATCTTGGCGAAGCGAAAAAATGGCCCAATCGTGGCGCTGCTTTCGGCCTCTTGGATCTGTGTGGATACAAAAAACCACTGGGTTGGTTCCGCCAGAGTCTCTGGACCGATAAGCCCATGGTTTATATCTGTTCCGCCACCAGAGCAACCGAAGCGTCCGAAGCAATCGAAGTGGCCCCAGCCACCGAAGAAAACAAAAAACCGCGCCGCATGATACTAGATGAGCACTGGAACTGGCCGAAAGATAAAAAAATCGTTACCGTGTATTGTGCTACCAATTGCCCTGAAGTGCTCTTGACGCTGAATGATAAACTCATCGGCACAAAACGCCTGGCCGAGGCGACCAACGGCTTTTTGAGTTGGGAGGTCACTTATGAGCCGGGTGTTCTCAAGGCCCTGGGACAGAACAACGGCATTACTCTTTGCGAATATGTCTTGAAAACGGCGGACAAGGCGAGTCGAATTGAAATCTCGCCCGATGTGACCGAGTTGTGCGCCGACGGCAAGGACGTCTGCCACCTCGAGTTTCGCATTGTCGACGCCCAGGGCGTGCGCGTTCCCGATGCCGCAAATAAACTGACCTTCGATGTCGAAGGCCCCGCCGCTGTTATCGGCATTGATAACGGCGACTTAGACGACAGCGAAAATCCCAAGGATCCGGCGCACAAAGCCTATCGTGGCCGAGGCCTGGCCATCATCCAGTCCAAAAAAGAAACGGGCAAGATTACTATAAAAGTCAGCTCTCCGGGACTGGACACAGTCAGTTTAACATTAACCAGCCGCTAAATGGCCAACAACGACTATTGTCGACCTCGGGCGGTCAAGGCGTCGGAGAATCGCCTTTGCTGGCAGGTGCTGCATCTGGGCGGTTTGATCGGCTGGCGCGGTAGGAATTCAACCATTCTTCCATCTCTTTGGCCAGTGCGGTCCGGCCTTTGGAGCGAGCAAGGTCCAAGGCCGTCTGGGCCGCGGCCAGGGCCTCTTTTGATTGGCGTGTCGTGGCATAGGCCAACGCCAAATTGCAGTATGCCTCGACATAGTCGGGCTTCAGGCGCAGGGCCTGCTGGTAGTGTTCGATGGCCTCTTGCGGCCGGCCCGTTTTGGCCAGGGCAAGGCCCAGGTTGTGGTGGACCTCGGGGAAGTTGCGATGAGACTGTAAAACTTGCTGGAAGATTTCGATCGCCTCCGGCAGTCGATCTGCTTGAAACAAGGCGTAGCCCAGATTATTGTAGGCCTCCGGGTAATCTGGCTTAAGCTGTAGCGCTTTCTGGTAATGTTCAATTGCCTCCGGCAGCCGGCCTGCTTGGACAAATGCGTTGCCTAGATTGTTATGCGCCTCGGCATAATCGGGATTAAGCTGCAAGGATTGTTGAAAATATTCGATCGCCTCCTGCGGCCGACCTGCCTGAAACAATGCGTTGCCTAGGTTATTGTGGGCTTCAGGGTAATTGGGTTTCAGGCGCAGGGCTTGTTGGAAATATTCGGTCGCCTCCGGCAGCCGACCTATGAGGAGTAATGCGTTGCCTAGGTTATTGTAGGCCTCAGGGTAATCTGGCTTAAGCTGTATCGCTTTCTGGTAATGTTCAATTGCTTCCGGCAGTCGGCTGGTATAGCACAATGTGATGCCCAGGTTGTTGTGGGCCATCCAACAGTCTGGATTTTTTTCCAGAGTGGCCTGATATAGTATTATGGCGTCGTTGTACAGCCCACTTTGTTGCCAGGTTAAAAGCATAAGCGCGCCCACTGCTCCAACCGTCACTGTGTTCAGCACCCAGCGCGACAGTCCACATACCCGCTCGTGCCAAACACCCCAACCCGCCGCCAACAACGCTATCTCGCCGACTAGCGCAATATGCAGATAATGATCGGCTACCAGCGAGTACTGCATAAAACCCACGTCCACAAAGCCCAGCACAGGAACCAACGACACGCAGAAAAAACCCCAGGCAAACAGGAGCGGCCGGCTCCAGCCTTTTCTATATTGCCACAGTATCCAGGTAACGATCAGGGCTGCCGTAAGCGGCAGCCACCACATCAAATTGCTCGCCTCGATGTGCCACCGCGGATAGACAAAAACCAGGTTTAGCGGCAAAAGCCCCTTATAAAGATAAAACCACACCACACTGCCGGCACCCAGCAGACGCTGTACAAAACTGACGGTGCGGATTTCTTCTCCTGAACCATGCGTCTGGAACCACACGTTCACTCCCGCCAGTACCAAGGCAACCACAAAAAATGGCGCGGTCCGCACCAAGTCCCACCTGGTCAGAGGACGCAACCACCAGAGGATCCCCAAAAGCAGCACCGGCAAAGTCGCCACCGAGCCCTTGCTGAGCATCGCCAACACGAACGCCGCCAGACTCAGCCAATACCAGAGAGGCGAGAGGCGAGGGGCGAGGGGCGAGGCAATCCGATAGATGCCGTTTTGTGAAGATGGCGACGGGATTTCCAGCTTCAGATAACAAAGAATCGACAACAGGAAGAAGAACATCGCCATCAGGCCTTTGCGCTGTGCGATCCAGGCCACCGACTCCACGTTCACCGGATGCACGGCGAAGATTATCGCCGCCCAAAAAGCCCCGGGAAGGGACAGCTTCCGCAAGATGATCCAAATCAGCAATGATTCCGCAGCGTGTAAAATCAGGTTGGTAACGCGATAGCCGGTGGCATTCGTTCCCCACAGCCGCCATTCGAACCAGAGCGAGGTATTGCTCACCGGCCAATAGTCATTCGCCTCGGTGGTGCACCAAAATCGGTACAGGCCGTCCGAGGCCTTGATAAGGTAACTGTTCGTCAAAAGCAGGTAGTCGTCCAAGATAAATCCGCCGCTTAAGGAAGGCAGGTAAGCCAGAAAGGCGGTGATGACAATTAGCGCTACTCCTATCAGCATACGGTGATGAAATGCCGAAGTGACAAAGGTTTCCCAGCGGTTCTGGGGAACCTGTTGAGGGGGAGATATCTTGTGTTTGGGCATAAGTGAGCTACCGGACACGAACAGCGGCGGGGACGATCAGGGGCCGCCCAGGAGATTATTTTATCTTCTTTCTGGGGAAGTTAAAAGACTTTGACAATCGACAAAGGCCTATATTTAGGCTATGATAGTTTAATACAAAAGTGCATGCGGATTTGCAAGTTTGCTAACAATATTTCACTCTCTCAAAGGATTAATACTATGAAGGCGAGAAATTATTATTGGTTTGTTTTGCTCTGCTTAAGTCTATCCGTGGCGGCGGTTGCGCAAGGGCAGTCGAATAAACAGGAACCGCAAACCTCGGCGTCCGCGACTTCCGCCGCAACGGATTTGGGCATTCCCCAGCTTCGCAAACAGGGCAGTGCCAGACAGCTTATCGTAAATGGCAGTCCTTTTTTAGTGATCGGCGGCGAGCTGCACAACTCCAGCTCCGCGGATTTGGCTTACATGAAACCGATCTGGAATCGGATGGCGGATTTGAATATCAATACGGTGCTGACTCCCGTTTCCTGGGAACTGATCGAGCCCGAGGAAGGCAAGTTCGATTTCACGTTGGTCGACGGACTGATTCAAGACGCGCGAAACAACGACCTCAAACTCATTTTTTTGTGGTTTGGCAGTTGGAAGAACGGCATGTCCAGTTACATTCCGGTTTGGGTCAAAAGGGAATTTAACCGTTTCCCCCGCGTGAAGATCAAAAAAGGCGGGATCGTGGAAGTTCTTTCCACCCTCGCGGAAGCCAACTGGCAAGCCGACGCCAAGGCGTTTGCCGCGCTGATGCGACACATCCGCCAGGTGGACGCCAAGGACCACACGGTCGTAATGATTCAGGTGGAAAACGAAGTGGGCGTACTGGGCGATTCGCGCGACCGCTCTGCATTGGCAAATCTAGCCTTTGTCCAATCCGTGCCCAGAGAATTGACGGATTATCTCCAAAAGAACAAGGAGGTTTTGATGCCGGAAGTCCGTAAACGTTGGGAGTCTAGCCAGTGGAAAACCGCGGGCGCGTGGGAGGATCTCTTCGGCGAAGGGCCGGCGACCGACGAGATCTTCATGGCCTGGAATTACGCCCGATATATCGACCAGGTTACCGCCGCCGGCAAAGCCGAGTACGACATACCCATGTATGTGAATGCTTGGCTGGGCGCGCCACCGAAAACGCCGGGCGAATATCCCAGCGGCGGGCCGGTGCCCCACGTGATGGACGTCTGGATTGCCGGTGGGCCGCATCTCGATTTCTTGTCTCCCGATATCTACGATCCGAATATCGAGGGCTGGTGCAAAAAATTCAACCAGCGAGGCAACCCGCTCTTTATTCCCGAAATGCAGCGTAATGCAGCCGGCGCACGAAACGTTTTTTACGCCATTGGACAGCACGACGCCATAGGCGTTTCGCCGTTCGCCGTCGACGCCATCGAGACCCCAAAGGATTCCGCCCTCAGCCACAGTTATGAAGCCCTGCGTCAGATGGCTCCGCTCGTTCTCGCCCACCAGGGCAAGGGCGAAATGGCAGGCTTTGTGCTCGATGAGGACCACCCCCAGGTTGTGCGGGAAATGGGAGGCTATGAATTGGAGATCTCGCTGGATGAGCTCTTCGGCCAAAAGGCGTATCTCGGCTATGGCCTGGTCATCGCGGTGGGGCCGGATGAATTTATCGGCGTGGGCAGTGGTTTTTGCGTCACCTTCCGGCCCAAAACACCTGGTCCCAAGCTTGTTGGCGTTGGCGCTGTCGACGAAGGCGTATTCCACAATGGGCAGTGGATCTCAGCCCGGCGCCTCAATGGCGATGAAAACGATCAAGGCCGCAAATGGCGCTTCGCGAGCCGCAAAATCTACATCGAACGCTGCACCGTGTATCGTTACGAGTAAAAAACAACCATGAACCATAAAACAATCCATTGGCTTTTGCTTCAGTGCCTAGGCGCGCTAATTGTTATTACATTGACCGTTTGTCTTGCTGCCGGCGATTCGACGGTCAAGGTCTGGGAAGCAGACCTCGTCATCCCCACTTACACGGTCGGTCCGCCCGAAATTAATCCCATGTTTTATTTTGGCCGGGCCTCTCAGGGGGCGGAGGGAAGGATTTATCCCTATCCGCTTTACGACAAACTGACCGGCAAAAAAGCCGATAAAACCTACAAAATTGTCTATCTGGAGAACGAATACCTGAAAATTGGTATTCTGCCGGAGATTGGCGGCCGCATTTTTGAAGGTCTCGACAAGACCAATAATTATAATTTTATTTATCGACAGCACGTGATTAAACCGGCCCTGATTGGCTTGATCGGGGCCTGGATTTCCGGCGGCGTGGAGTGGAACATTCCGCACCATCATCGCGCCAGCACTTTTATTCCCGTCCAGTATCGTCTGGAAGAGAACGCCGACGGCGCCAAGACCGTCTGGGTGGGCGAACTGGAATTGCGCCACCGCATGAGATGGGCCGTGGGCTACACCTTGCGGCCGGGGAAATCCTATCTGGAAACCTCGATCCGCATCGTTAATCGCACGCCCGTGGCCAATTCGATCCTCTGTTTCGCCAATGTGGCGGTCCACGTGAACGAGAACTACCAAGTCATCTTTCCTCCCAGCACGCAGTACGTCACCCATCATGCCAAGCGCGAGTTTAGCACCTGGCCCATTGCCACCACCAGATACGGCGGCTACGACTTCAGCAAGGGTGTGGACGTAAGCTGGTACAAAAACCATATCTCGGCCAATTCGATGTTCGCCTGGAACTACGAGGACGATTTTTTTGCCGGCTACGACCACGGCCGAGAGGCTGGAATCATGAGCGTGGCCGATCATCACATCGTGCCGGGCAAAAAGCTCTGGACCTGGGGCAATGGTCCGCGCGGCCGGATGTGGGACAAAATTCTTACGGACGACGATGGTCCTTATATCGAACTTATGGTCGGCGCTTACTCGGACAATCAGCCCGACTACAGTTGGATGCAGCCTTACGATGTGAAGTCGTTTAAGCAATATTGGTATCCGTTTCGCGACATCGGCGGCGTGAAGAACGCCAACCTCGACGCGGCAGTAAACCTCGAAGTGACTAAGGACGGAATTGCCAAACTAGGTTTTTACACCACCTCGGCTCATCCGAAAGCGGCTATTTCGCTCAAGGCGGGCGAAAAAGTCTTGCTTCAGGAGCAGGCTGAAATCAATCCTGCTAATCCGTATCTCAAGCAAGTATCTCTTCCAGCCGGTCTGGATGAGCATGATTTGCGCGCATCGCTTTCGGTGGACGGCAAGGAACTGGTTGCTTATTCGCCGGTCCGCCTAAAGTCCGAAGCCATGCCCGAGCCTGTAGAGCCACCGCCGCCGCCGGAAAAAATCAAAACCAATGAAGAATTGTATCTTACCGGACTGCGCATCGAGCAATTTCACAATCCTGCCTTGGAGCCCGATCCATATTGGGAAGAGGCGCTGCGGCGCGATCCGGGCGACGTGCGCGTGAACACGGCGCTGGGCATTGCCTACATCAAGCGGGGAAAGTTCGAGGAGGCCCAGCAACACTTGCGCAAGGCCATCCAGCGGCCCACGGCGCAATTTACCAGCCCCAAAGACGTCGAGCCGTTTTATTACTTGGGCGTGGCGTTGAAGGCACAAGGCAAGAACGACGAAGCCTTCGACTTTTTTTATAAGGCCGCCTGGAGTCAAGCCTGGAAGGCTGCCGCATACTACTCGCTGGCTGAAATCGCCTGCCAGCGCGGCGACATGCCCGCGGCCCTGGACTTCGTGGATCGTTCACTGGAGGCCAATGCATTGAACATCCGGGCGCTCAGCCTCAAGGCCGCGGTGTTGCGCCACATGGGCCGCACAAAAGACGCCTCGGACGTGCTGGAATCAGCTACGCGTAAAACCGACCCGCTCGACGTGCGCGCCATGGCCGAACGCTGGCTGGCGCTGGCTACCCCGGAAGCCCACAAGGTCCTGCTCGCCACGCTGAAAGATTATCCCGCAACCGGTCTGGAAACGGCCGCGGAATATGCCAATGCCGGTTTCTGGCAGGACGCCACCGCGGTGCTCTTGGAAATGGTCGCGGCGGCGCCGGACAAATCTACAATCTCGCCCATGGTCTACTATTACCTCGGCTATTTCGCGGATAAATTGGGTCAGCAAGAAAAGGCCTTGGAATACTATCGCCTGGCCGAGAAAATGCCGCCGGACTATGTTTTTCCTTTCCAATGGGAAGCCATCCAGGTGCTCCAAGAGGCGATCAAGGCCAATCCCCGCGACGCGCGCTGCGCCTTATTATCTCGGCAATCTGCTTTTCGATTGGCAACCTGAGCGGGCCCTGGAACTGTGGGAAAAATCAGCTGCGCTCGATCCTTCTTTGCCGATTGTGCATCGCAACCTGGCCGTGGCCTACTCGCATCTGGGGAAGGAGGAAATTTTGCCCAAGGCCATCGCGGAACTCGAAAAGGCAATTTCGCTGGGCGGCGAGGATCCGATCCATTTCTTCGAACTTGACCAACTCTACGAAACGGCCGGAACCCCGCCCGAAATGCGCCTGGCAATGCTCGAGAAACATCACAATGCTGTGTCGGAGCGCGATGATGCGCTGAGTCGCGAAATCGGCTTGAAAATAATCATGGGCAAGTACGACCAAGCCATAGATTTAATGAAGGGCAGGCAGTTCAACAACTGGGAGGGCGGCACGCGTTTCAACGTGTACGACTGCTGGACCGACGCCAACTTGCTCCGCGGCCAACAGCGCTTAGCCGAAAAGCAATACCAGGAGGCATTGGCTGATTTCCAGGCCTCGCAGGAAATTCCCGAGAATCTTCGCGCTGAAGGAAGGGAAGGCAGCGGGCGCAACGCCGAGGTCGCCTACTGGATGGGCGTCGCATACGAGGCCCTGGGCGACGAGAATAAGGCCTGGGACTCTTGGCAAAAATCCTCGTCGACTGAATTTCCACGATCACGTCGCGGCGGCGGTGGAGCTTTTCTCTCCGAGCGCGGCGCACAACGCTACTATCAGGCCCTCTCGCTAAAAAAACTCGGCCAGGATGAAAAGGCCGTGGAGATTTTCCAGGAACTTGTGAAATCCGGAATCGAGGCGCTCGGCCGCACTTCTTCAGAGACCGACTTCTTCTCCGCCTTTGCCGACCGGCAATCGCCGCGGGCCAGAAAGGCCACGGCGCACTATATCACCGGCCTGGGTTTTCTTGGGCTAAGCGAGACCCAAAAGGCCAAAGAGGAGTTCACCCAGGCCCTCCAGAAGAATCCCGGCCACCTGGTGCGAAAACTGCCTTGGCCGGGCTAGAAATAGACCAATAAAACCTGGAAAAACTCATTCCCAGGCGGAGTCTGGGAATGAGAATTACGTGCTATACAAAGGGCAAAAAGTAGATTTGGCAAACGGCGCAAAATAGCTAAACCAACAATTGCGGGAAGGCTTGGCGGGCGATTTAAAAAGCGCTCTGGACATAACTGCAAAAATCGGTAATCTATCAACCCCGCCGGAAGTATCATGCGCTAAATCTCTAGTCATGGCGGAAAGGAGTCTGCCTGATGAAGCGGGTTGTGAGCTTGTTTTTATTGTTTTTATTATTGGGAATGGCCGGCTGTAAAAGTCAAACGCCTTCAGTAGATCCATTTTTCGGACGCACAACCATAGCTCCGCCTTCGACGGGATCTATCTCGGGACAAGGCAAAG
Source organism: Pirellulales bacterium (assembly GCA_963820545.1). Lineage (GTDB taxonomy): Bacteria > Planctomycetota > Planctomycetia > Pirellulales > Thermoguttaceae > CAWGAJ01. Next base: position 2,307,166 of record CAWGAJ010000001.1, on the reverse strand, counting down.
ATCCGTATTATCAAACAACTCCGCCCCCACAGTATAATCCTTCTTATCCGTTACAGCAGGTTCCTCAAAATTATCCCGGACTAAACGCGCCGCCTGCTAACATCTCTCCTCCGCCGGCAAATACTCCCAATACAACGCCGGGCGCAACGCCCGCCACGCCTCCCGGTTCAACCTGGCCCGGGGGGAATCGCTATATGCCGCCAGGCGGCAATTTCAATTATCAGGGATCTTCGGCCGTGATGCCGAATTCTCGCTCGTCGGCACCATCGCCAAATCGCATATCCACGCCATTTTTTGCCGGCGGGACGCCCAGCCGGTCCACTATTCCCATTGCCGATAACAGCCCTCGACCGATTGATGATGCCGCCGAAAATCCGGCCGGACCAAATCCAAGCGTTTCCAGTTCCGCTGTGACTTATAATTCCGGAGGTAATGCTCGGGAGTCGAATATTTCGCTGACTGGACGATCGCCGGGTGCGCGTCCCTTGCAGGCGCAGCCCCAAGACCAATCTTATTCGCAAAGCAATAATAATTCCTTACCCGCAGCGCGTCGGTTGAACGAGCCAGTCCCCGCTGAGCGCCCAAACGATTCGATAAAACCGGCATGGCGCGAATCCACTTCGTTTGAATCGTCAGACCAGGCGGATAAAACTGTGGTGGCATCCGACGTTGAAACAAAAGGCGCAAGCTCCCCTGACGCCGGTTCCCCTACGCCTGCCAGCAGCGTGCGTCTGGCTTCGGGCTGGGAAAAAACCGGAAAACCAGCCGATAAAACTCAGCCCATAGATCCAAATTCTGACGGCGCATCCCAAGCTGAAGTTGAAAAGGAGGCCGGCTCTGGAGGATCTAATTGACGTTTGCGGGCATAATGGTCTGTGGGAGTAAGAGCCTATCCCAAAAGTCCCCTCTCCCTCCGGGAGAGGGCTAGGGTGAGGGCAATTAAGCAACTGTATTTAATCTGGAACTAGTTTTGGAATAGGCGCTATACTTTTTTCCGTTTTATTCGACTTCTCTTCGACCTGGGTCGTAAGTCTGGCTGACTTCAATAAGGCTTTGCTCTCCATTTTCGCTGATTTTGTGGTAAAATCTACAATAAAGCGCAATACTTCTCCGACCAGCGAACTTTCATCATCTTAAAGTATTTTCCGTGAACAACATTCCCCAGGGAATTCGAACAAAGATCGCGGCGGCACTGAGCGGGCCGAATCAATGGCGACTGGCGCGTTGGGCCGCGCTTTTACCAAAGATCGACGCCTTGGAGCCCGAACTGCAACAATTGAGCGATCAGCAACTGCGCAAGCGGAGTCTCTCCTTGCGCTATCATGCGAAAAGCGGCGTACCGCTCCACCGCTTGCTGGTGGAAGCCTACGCCCTGGTGCGCGAGGCCGGGCGGCGCACCATCGACATGCGTCATTTCGAGGTGCAGATACTGGGCGGCATCGCCTTGTTTCACCACTCCATCGTGGAAATGCAGACCGGCGAAGGCAAGACGCTGGTCGCCACCTTGCCGCTGTATCTTTACGCCTTGACCGGCAGGGGTTGCCATTTGGCCACGGTCAACGACTATCTCGCCCGGCGCGACGCCGATTGGATGGGGCCGATCTACAAGGCCTTGGGACTCAGCGTGGGCGTGGTGGAAACGCAAATGTCGCAGCCCCAGCGCCGCCAGGCTTACGAGTGCGACATTACCTATGGCACGGCCAAGGAGTTCGGCTTTGATTTTCTCCGCGATCGGCTGCTGTTACGCCGCATTCAAGAGGGCCAAACCGATCTCTTGGGCGGCATGTTGGGGCAAAGCTCCGGGGGCGCAGACGAAAAGCCGGTCCAGCGCGAGCCTTATTTTTCCCTGGTCGACGAGGCCGACAGCATTCTCATCGACGAAGCCCGAACGCCGCTGATCATCAGCGCCCTGCCGACCGAGGAAGAGCGCCTGGCCGTGGAGTGCCACAAGTGGAGCGTTGAGGTTGTCAAAGAGTTCGTCGAAGACGAGGATTACGAATACGATCATGAAAAACGCACGGCTGAACTAACCCGCGAAGGACGCCAAAAGGCCCGACTCTTGTCCAAGCCGCCGGCCATGGATACAGTGGGCATGGTGACGATTTATCAATACTTGGAACGGGCGATTCTGGTCGATCGCGAATATCATCTCGATCAGCAATACGTGGTCCGCGACGGCGAAATTGTGATCGTCGACGAGTTTACCGGACGCCTGGCGGAAGGCCGAAAATGGCGCGACGGCATTCACCAGGCCGTCGAGGCCAAGCAGGGCGTCGAGGTGACCGTGGCCACTGGCCAGGCGGCCCGCATCACCGTGCAGGATTTTTTTCTTCGCTACGAGAACCTGGCGGGCATGACCGGCACCGCCATGGGATCGGCCCGCGAGCTGCGAAAAATCTATCGCTGCCACGTATTGCCCATTCCCACCAACCGGCCCTTGATCCGCCAGCGCCTGCCCGAACTGGTCTTCGGCACTACCGACGACAAATGGTCGGCCGTGCTGGAAGAGATCGAACAACTCCACAACCAAGGGCGGCCCATATTGATCGGCACGCGCTCGATCGACAAATCGGAACATCTTTCGCGTCTGTTAAATGCCCGGGGCATCGAGCACCAGGTACTCAACGCGAACCACATCGAAGCCGAAGCCGAGATTGTGGCCCGGGCGGGATTGCGCGGTAAAGTGACCGTTTCCACGAACATGGCCGGGCGCGGCACAGACATAAAACTGGGCGAGGACATCGCCGAACGAGGCGGACTACACGTTATCGGCACCGAAATGCACGACGCCAGCCGGATCGATCGCCAATTGTTCGGGCGCTGCGGGCGTCAAGGCGATCCGGGCACCTACCGCCAGTACATTGCCCTGGACGATGATCTGCTCCTGGCCGGCCTGGGTCCCAAAAAGGCCAAGAAGTATGAAACCCTGGGCCAACAGGCGCCAGGTCCGTTCGATTCCCTGCACAAAAACTTTGTAAAGGCGCAAAAGAAAGTGGAACGCCGGCACTACCGTCAACGCAAGGCGCTGATGTACTATGAAAAAGAACGCAAAAAAATGCAGATCCAAATGGGACAGGACCCCTATCTCGATACGCCGGGCTCCTGATCAAAGTGAAGAGTAGTTGGTGGAGAGTGAAAAAAAGGATGAAGGATGAATTCAGAATGCTGAATAAAAAAAACTGTAAACTGTGAACTATAAAGTTCCTATAACCACTTGTTTCTTTACATTCTCATCGATCTACCACCTGATCTACTATCTACCTGTTCCTAGGCCCGATCCTCGATTCCCCCGTCCGCTGTTTCCTGTACCCTATTATTCACCCTTCATCCTTCATCCTTTTTGTTCACATCCTATCCAACATGTCGATCCAGCGGGCCAGCTCGGCCAATTCGTCGTCGCTAAGATAACGCGGCTCCTCGCCCAGGTTTTTTACCGTCAAGGGAATTTTCAATTCGCGGAGCTGGGCCAAATGTTTTTCGACCAGACGGGCAGTAGGCGATTTGCCACTCAGGGCCACGTAAACGGCAAAGCTATATTGCGGATCATTCTCCTGGGGCATAATGGCCAGCGGAGCGTCGACCACGGCCAGCGCCCGGATTATTCCGCGATTCCGCGCCGCGATCAGCGCAGCCAGCGTGCCGCCGCTTTCACGCCCGTATACTGCTATGCGTGAGGGATCAACGTTATAACGAGAAATGATTTGCCCGATCAGCCGCTGGACCAGACCGCCTTCAGCGGGCGCCCAATTGCGCGAATCCGACGACTTAGGGGCCAAAAGGATCAAATCATGTCGCTCGCAAAGGGGCTGCCAGGAAGAAATGATTTTTTCCCACTCAAATCCGTCCTGCCCGTGCAACCAAACCACCAGGCCATAGGGGACGGCCGAGTTATAGTTCTCGGGAACGTAGGCGAAAGATTCGTGAGGGAACTCGGGAATTTTTAATTTAATCGTTCCCGTTTGCAATCCTTCTATTTTGTCCGGTTCCATTTTTGTATGAGCCGGAGGTAGCACGGCGGGCGGCAGTGATTGATCAACAGTGCCAAGGGTCAGTATGCGCTCTTCCTTTTTGCCGTCGTGGAGCAATTCCAAATTAATAGATTGCTCGGGCTGAAACTCTAGCAAAGCCTCGCCGATCTGTTCGCGCTGATTGATTGGTTTGCCGTTAAGGGCCAGGATTACATCGCCGGGGGTAAGCCCGACCTTGGCGGCGGGGCCAGCGGGGTAAACAAAACGGATTTTCAAGCCTGCTTGGCCGCCGTCGCGCATGGGCAGCACGCCCAGGAAGGGCCGTTGGTAAGGCTCAATTTTCTCGGCCAGCGTTAGTTCGCATTCCAAACGCTCGTTGCCGCGCAGCACCGCCAGTTTGAGTTTGTCGCCGGCATAGCGGCGGCTGATTTCTTCGCGGAACTCGGCCGCGCGAGAAATCCGCCGTCCATCAACCTCGATGATCCGATCTCCGGGTTTAAGGCCCGCCTCGGCGGCCGGCGATTTGAACCGGCAAACTCTAATTATCGGCTCGGAAATGTAGATGTTTTGCGTTGCCATGCTTAAGCCGACAAAACCGGGACTCAGGTCCTCGCCTTTTTTCAGACGTGCAAGGATTTTTTCGATGTGATCGGCGGGAATCGCAAAACCAATTCCCGAGTCGTACCATTCGTAACCGGCGACTTCATCGGCCGATTCCGGCGAAAGCGGCACGATTACTCCCATCACCCGGCCGCGGATATCGACAAGCGGACCGCCGTAGTTGGCCGGCGAAACCGCGGCGTCGGTCTGAAGGGCCTTTCCCCAAACGCGGTCCTTGGCGCTGAGAATGCCCACGGAAACATTGGGCTTATCGGCCGCGAACGTGCGTCCCAAGGCAATGGTCCATTGGCCCACGCGCATTTCGGCCGCGGGAGCCGGTTCGCAAACCGGCAGCGGTTGATCGGCGTCGACTTTCAGCAGCACCAGCATGCGTACGTGGTCGGTGGCCGCGAGTTTGGCCGGTTTGCGCGTGCCGTCGGGCAGACTGACCAGGATCGAGGCCGGTTTGTTGATAAAATTAAATGCGCTGGAAACGATATATCCCTCCTTGTCGACAATCAAGCCCGTGGTCGCCCCGGCGCCAAAGTGCACGCCCTCGACCTGATCCAGTCCGCCGATCATCTCGATGCGCACCACCGACGGCGCCACGCGATCCACGGCAGCCAGGACGGCTTTTTGCTCTAGCGCCTCTAGATCCTCGGCCGCCATGGCCGCGGACATCATTGCCAGATATGAGAAAACAATTACTGTGGCCCAGTGGCTCAGGCCGGCAGCCATGTGGCACGGCCATCCTGGCCGTGATTTCTTTATCTGCAATTTGCAATTTGCACTATTTATTTCTCGTATCATGGCAGTTATTTCTTTTCGGCAGACTGCTGCAAGACAAATTCCAGCAGCTCCTGGGCACGAAGAACCGTGATCTTGACTGGATCAGCGGCATCGAGATATTCCAATTCCGCGCGGAGAATCTTGCACGACTGAGCCAGCCGGTCGCCGACCAGCACAATGAGATCATCGGGCCCAACGCCGGCTTTTTCGGCGGGCGAGCCGGGATAAATATAGTCCACGTACGGCGGCGTTCGTTCCAGCACGTCGGGCACAAGAACAATGCCTAAGGTCTCTAAAATAAGCGGATTTGCCGGCTTCTGATTCGCCTCGGCTTGGCGTTCGGCGACGAATTTCCCCGCGCGGATCGCCGCGACCGAGTCGCGCAGTTCCTCGATGGGTATGGCATAGTTGAGCCAGGTATTATTGAGCGAGTTTTTCAATTCCTTGCCCAGGACGGCCAATAGTTCTCCACGCGGGTTTACCAAGGCCCCGCCCGCGCTGCCGGGATTGTTGGTCTTTGCATCGAGCACATACACCGTGCCTCGATAAGGCGTCTGGAATACGCCGCGCCGCGCCTCTAATTTGGTAGTCATCGAGACAATGCCTTGTTGCACGCTTGCCGGTTCGTCGCCTTGCGCCACGTTGAAAAGATTACTGAGCGCATATACGTTGCGCCTGCTTTTGTCTGGGCGGCCTGAGAAAGATCAAAATACGGCAGCTCCGCCGCGTTGATCTTCAGCACGGCCACTTCCATGCGCGGATCGGCGCCGAGGAGTTTGGCTTCGAGTTTCCGGCCGTCGGCCAGAACAACGGTGATATAATCGGTATCCAGCACGTGACTATACGCGGTGAGAATATGTCCCTCGGCTGAAATCAAAAAACCGCTCTGATAGGCCTCTAAACCGCGCAATCCGCCCGCGCCGTAGATTTTTACCATCTTGGCCTGGACCTGCTTGAGCATATTGACACGGCCTGAATGACCTTCCAGCGCCGCGGCAAAAGCCGCCGCACCAATATATAAAAATAAAATCCCGGCAATAAAGTATGATTGGCGCATATCTCGTTTTATTTGGTTGTTTTCTCGAATTGAAATTCATTGATGGTAAAGATGCCAAAGGGCTCATCCCCATAGCGGACTTCCATGCGTCCGGGCAGCATTCGACCGTCGATGTCGTGATATTCCGAGAAGTAGACTTCGCAAGGATCAACGTCTTCCGCGGGATACATTTCCAGGGCCAACAGGTGGCCTTCGACGGGATCGAAGTAGAAACGGCACTCCACGTCCTTGTGCGTGCCCACAAACACATCGACCAGACCTTCGCGCCCAACAAGCGGAGCAGTCCCCAAATAATACACCTCGCCGAAGCGCGATAAACCTTCCACGGCCAAGCGCCGCCAAAGGTATAGTGCGGCAAAAAGGCCGCCGCTCTGAGGCGGATCGAGCGACGATCCGAGCTGCTCGCTTACCTCCCATTGCAACTGAAGTGTGGGCAAAATAAGCGTCACCTGTGTGTCGCTTACTGCAAAGCGAAATGTTCCGCCGCCAGGCAAATTTCCCGAAAACGCCCACTCTGCGCGCTGGTCTGCAAGCCGGCAGCGGGCGTTCCAGGAGTTCCAGATCCGCTCTTGGTTCAAGCGGTTGTAATAATAATTGGCGAATCCGCGCTTCTGCTGGAAATGTTTTTTGACAATCTCGGGCATTTCCGTTTGGGCCTGCGGCACAATTGCCGGCCGGCAACCGCCGGGGAGGAATTTTTTTTGATTTTGCGGTTTGTCACCGGGTTTAGGCGCCTCGGATTTGGGCTTTTCATCCGGCGACGGGATGGGCAACGGCTCCTGGAACCGTTGGGTTTCGACGGCCTGCAACAACTCTTCCTCACGATGCACGCCGGACAAACGTACAAGAATATCGTATCGCTGGCCATCGCGGCGATAGCTTAACGGGACGCGCCAGCCCTTGGGCAAAATTCCCAAAATATTCTTGTAGCCATTTGTGGTGGATATGCTGCGGCCGGCAAAGCTGACGATTTCGTCGTCCTCGCGCAGGCCGCGGCGAAAGGCGTCTGACTGCTCGAGGATTTCCGCCACTAATACCCGGCCTAGTTCGTCGGTGGTCACACTGGCGCCCAGCGTGGCATGGTCCACGATCCGTCCGCTTTGTAAAGAACCGAGGAAATTATTGATTTGGTTGATGGAGACGGCATATCCCACCCCCACGCTCACGCGGCCGCGTTTATCGAAGGAACATCTGCCGTTGACGCCGATCAAACGGCCCTGGGCGTCGAAAAGCGGCCCGCCCGAATTGCCCGGATTGATCGAAGCGTCGGTTTGCAGGCAATCGGTGTACTCCAAAAGCGTGCCCGAGGGAAATTGGTAGCGATGCACTCCGGAAAGTATGCCGTGCGTCACCGTGGGCTGCAAATTGGTGGAAAGCAGAAACGGATTGCCCATGGCAAAAACGGCGTCGCCTGCTTGAGCTTGATTGCTATCGGCCAATTGCGGCAAAAGGAAAATCGTCGCGGCCAAAGAGTTTGATTAAAGCCACGTCGCCCGTGGGATCCAGACCGACCAGCACCGCATCGTATACTCGGCCGTCGGACATGGCGCATTTCAGGGCCGGGCCGCAGGGCTGCACCACATGGAAGTTGCTCATGGCGTACCCGTCGGGCGAAATCACCACGCCCGAGCCCCCGCCTCGTCCGCTTTGCTCGAAAATGGCCAGCACCGCCGGTTTCGCCTTCTCAATGGCGGCAATGCGATCAGACTCGGCCTGGAGCACGGCCTGATCTACTGCGGCGCGTAAAGATGGACAAACACCCAGCACGGATAAGCAGATCGCTATCTTTACGAAGATTTCATTTCTTGCGGCGTTATCGAGCAGACGTTTCATTTCGTGATTCTCGCATTGCACAGATCGAGGTTGTCGCCAAAATCCATTTGCGCGCCGAAATCGACTAAAATGCTCAATCGCCGCACGCCCGTGATATCGAGATCGATCGACTTGGGTTCGTCGCTTCCGGTGATGGGTGTGTCGAGCAGCACCTTGTCGTCGCCGCGCAATACCAGGCGCACATTGCCATGCGGGCGCACGGAGTCGTCGATGCCGGCCACGGCCTTCAGCCGGCTATATGAAGCAGGCAGCCGATAAACCATTTCGGTCCGGCTGTGGAAGGCAAGCCCTTTGCCATATTCCGTGCCTGCAAGTTGCAAAGGGTTTGATTCGAAATTGCGATCCTGGCGCGGCGCATAGAATTGCTGCCAAGATGACAAGATTTTCGCCATGCCGAAAAGCGGCGTCCAAGTAATCGATTCGGGCTTTAAATCGCTAAGATATACGACTTTACCCTGGGAAAAGTCGATCTGGGCGACGATATCCGGTGACTTGGAGAGCATCAGTCCCGTGGGCGTGACCCAGGACAATTTATCGTCAAGCGTTATTTTGCTCACCTGCCAAAGCGAGCCGAAAGTATCGGTAAGGCGGCAAATCGGGCCGGGAAGCGCTTCGCCCGCCGCGTGACGATAAGCGAATCCATATATTTTATCTCGTTTGATGGGCAGAACCTCGCCGTCGAGTTGGAATTGCACAACCTCGTCGCTTACGTCGCGTAAGACACCTTGGTGATAGTCGAGGTTGTCGCCTTTGCGCACCACAATCACGTCGCCGTCATGTTTTTTGGCTAAAATGCCCGTCCACTGATCGGCCACGGGCTGCCAGTCGGCTTGCAAGCGCACGGTGCGGATCGATCGGGCGGGGGTTTCTATGAGCTGGCCGTCGGGCAGCGTAATCCGGGCTTGTTCGCCCTCAGCCGTGTATTGCGCCGCTACAATCATTGAACCGTCCACAAGCTCAATCCAAGCGCCCGGCGCGCTGGCCTGGGCAATGGGTTTTTCCCTGCGCGTCAAACCCAGCAGCTTCTCCATTTCCAGCGAAACCCGCCCCTCGTCGGTTTCCACAATCAAACGATCGGCCGTTAGTCCTGCCAGTGATCCCAGGATAGTCCGGCCATCGAGTGTTTGCACCTCGAACGTGGGCGGCGTAGCACTAATCACTAAATAAAGAACAATTTGCCACATGTTTGTAATATTCAAATAGCTGTTGTCAAATAATTGTTTTGTATTATTGTTTTTTTATTAAGCCAAAGAGTATGCAACCCCTGAGCTTGATCTAACATGAACAATTTTATTCATCCTTCATCCCTCATCCTTCATCCTTTTATTATTCGTTTCCTTCCGCAGCCAGTCTCTTATAGTATTGCTCAATAACGTCGCGATAGTGTGCGGGCAAATCCGGGCCAATTTGCTGTAGGGCTTCTTCTCGCTGTTGAGGGGGAAGATTACCCCAGTCGCTTTGGGAACCAATATTGCGCTTGGTCACGTTGCCGGGGCCTTTACCACCCATGGGTACGCTATCCCGGGCCGGATTGTTCGGCCGGAGCGTATTGCCGCCGGCGGCGGATTGCTGTTGTTGCTGTTCCTCCAGCTTTTTTATGAGTTTGTCGAGCGACTGGATCACTCCGTCTTCCACTTTACGGACCTTTGGACCTGCCCGGCCCAGATCCAAGCGGCGGCGGATATCGTCCATGCGCCGGGCAATATGATCGAGCGAGTCTTCTTCAAGTTCTTTAAGATCGTCCCGCATCAGCCGGGCAACCGTCAGGTAACGCCGGGGGATAGTCTCCTGGGCGTCGAGTAGATGCTCAATGGTTGTTAGCCCCGCTTCTTTTTCCAATAGTTTATGATAAATCACACTTTGATAAAAAAGCATGGTGGCCGGGGCGATCACGTCGGTCGGTTTCAAGCCCGAAAGTTGCTCCTCGGCCTCCTCGAAAAGCGATTCTTGCACCAGCCATCGGGCATAGAACAATCGCATGTTATCAGCGACAAAGGGCGGCGTTTGCGGATCGCTGAGCCAGGCTTGATCGGACAACACCAGCGTGCTCCTGGGTTGAGAACATAAACCGACTAACTTGTCCGCGCTAGGATCGACCAGCGCGAATGTCGTTGCCAAGCGGGCCAGCAGTTCCTCTTCGGACGATTGCTCGGAAACCTCAGCCCAGATTTTCTCGGCCTTTACTCGCGCGGCTTCGCCAATTTTTTTCTTTTCCAGCCAGTCCAGCGTTTTTGTTTTGACTGATTGCACCGCGGCGCTTGCCACGTCGGCGCATTGACCAACGCCTCGGATGATTGGGCAAAAGAAACCGTTAAATTGAATATTGACCCGAAAATCGTGGCGAGGATGAGAATCCTGAATCCCGAACCCTGAACCCTAAACCCTAAATCCAGAATCCTGAAACCTTGCCTCATCACGGCATTTCGCACATCAGACGTGTTCATTCGTTCTTCCCCGACGACAAATCATGAGTCACCCGATACACCCGCTCTTGGCGTTCGGCCAGACGACGCAGGGCTTCTACCAGTTCGGCGTTTTCGGCCTGTTCTCCTGCTAATAATTTGGCATACCGTTCCGTGCGGGTATTGATCCGCATCTGTAGAGCCCGAATCATTTTCAATTCGGCCAGTTTATCGACCAGCGGCAAATCGCATTCTTCCATTTGCGCGGGATTGGGCATCTGCCGTTTTTTCTCCAAATCTTTTTGGGCTTTTTTTAGCGCCTCGATGATTTCCTCCAAGGAGGCGATGATATCTAATTCGATACTTTGCGTGACCTGCCCGACCTTGACTTGCGCCAGCCGATCGGCGACTTGTTGCATATCGGTTCGCATTTGCTCAACGGCTTCGGGCAAGGCCGCGGCAGTGCCGTCTTCGCTCAGCAGCAGCATGGCCTTGTCGGCCTCGACGATAATCTGCGTTTCCTTGCCGCTTAAGCGGCTGGACTCGATTTCCTGGTTATGAGTCCGCTGCTCTGCGGGAATTTTATCCAAGCGGACTGTTCCCTCGTAAACGTCGCGTTGCATTTCCAGCATTTTACGGAACCGCCCTTCGAGCATGGCTAGCACGCGCTCGATTTCCTCCTCGCGAAGCTGGCGGAGTATCTGCTCCAACTCGGCCTTGGCTTGTTCCAACTGCTTGACGGCTTCTTCCTGATCCTTTACCGCGCCTTCTTGCCGGGCTTTTTCCAGTTTCTTTTTCGCCTCCTGCATATTATTTTCCGCGGTTTGCAGACGTTTGCGCACCGGGCTCCATTGTTGATTCTCGTGCTGTTGACTTGGCTTTTGATTTTGTCCCTGGTTTTCCCTTTCGCCGCCGCCTTGACCGGGCCCCTGACCTGGACTTGATTTAGTTTGCGGTGCGCCTTTCCTCGCCTGACGCTTTGCCTGCTCCGCCTTCCTCGTTAGATTGAATATCCTTGGCCAGTTGGGCGGTCTTGCCCGCGATTATTCCTTGCTCGCCGGCAAGACGATTGGGTTCGTCCCGGCCGGCCGTCCGGGCCTGAACGTCCTTCTCTTCCCGCAGCACGCTGCCCAGTCGTTTGAGATATTCTCGCAGCCGCGCCTTTTCCGACTGAATCCGCTTGGCGCGATTTTCGCTGAGCAATATTTCCAGCAGGGTGCGGAGTTGTTGGTCAAGTTCCGTCTGATTATCCAGTGCCTGGGAAAGCTGGCCTTTTTCGAGAATCTCGATCAGTCGCTCAAAACGCATGCCGATCAGTTCGTTTTTGCTTTGGGCCAAGGCTTTTTTCAGCAAGGCGGCGCGGTCGGGATCGGTCCGTGCGCTCGAGTTCGGCTAATTCCAACATAACCTCTTCAAAATGTTTGTATTTGTCCGCGATCCGTTGTTGTTCCAAGGCAAGTTTTTCTGTGGATGCAGGCTCCGCCGCCGGCGTTTCTTTTGCTGAGTCCTGCAAGCCCTTTTCCGCTTGCGTAGCGGGGGATTTGTCGGTTGTTAGGGCTGATCGATCCGCCGGCGTATCGGCCAACAATGGACCACTCACGAAGAATGTCATCCCTCCCAGGATAAAACCTGCCATAATCCAGCGACTATAAAGCGCCATATTATTTACTCCTTCATAAACTCACGGATCATTTGTTTACGGCGCTGGTCGGTTTGTTGCCTGAGTTGATCCTGCGTCTTGATAATATCGCGGAGCATTTCCACCATTTCATTATAATCCTGCAATTCGATCATCCGGTCAAGCACGCGCCGCATGGCCGTGAGCACCTCTCCGGCCTGGCCGAGCACATTGTCGCGGGCCGGCGGAGCGCGATTGACGTCCTCCAGGCACGACTGGAGATTGTCCAGTCGGCGTTCCAATTCCGGCAGCATTTTCTCGGCGATTATTCGCAGGGGATCGGCAATGCCCAACTGGAGCCGCTGCTTGAGTTCCGCGTTGTCGATGCGGTTGCTGTCGAGTTGTTTGTAAATGTCCGCGAAGGCCTCGGCCAGACCAAGGATCTCCTGGGCGCCTTTACGGCTGTTCGTCAGCGCCCTTTGCACGCGCAGGATATGTAAGGTAAGCCGCCGTGCTGCGGCATCGGCCGAAAGGTCGCTATTGGATTCGTCATTTGGTTCCAGGTGGGGATTTGCCGCTTTATCGGCGTCCTTGAGTTTATCGCCTGCGGCGGTTTTGTTGCCTTTCTGGACTTTATCCGCTTCTCCGGCGGTTGACTCACTCGGGGAATCGGCGGCGGAAAACTCCATGCGGGCCACCAGATCGCGGGTTTCGCCGGTTTCCTTGATGAGCGCTTCGAATCGCTGGCGCAGCACCAGTTCGCGGGCCTTGAGCAAGGTTTGCAGTTGATCGGCGGTGACCACGTCCAGCAGCCAGCGTTCGCTGAATCCCACGTTGGGACCTTTAGCCAGGCTGCAGAGGTCGGCCGCGGCAACGCCGAGGAGTAGTTTTTGGCCCGGCTTGAGTTTCAAGTCGCGTACTTCCAGGGCGGCATCGCGCGGATCCAAGACAAACTCAAGGGAATGTTGCCGGGGTGAATGTATCGTGACGGTTTCGGGCTTTGCCTGGTCCAGGGCATATTCAAACCAGATTTTACCGATGCCGTAATCATCGGTCACTCGGCCGACAATTCCCGCGCGGGCCTGCGGCGTAATAGCCATGCCAAGGCCTTCCAGTTGGGCAACGACTTGTGGCGCCTGATCGGCCACGGCCTCCAGAGTCAATCGCACTGGCTCGCGGCTTTTAATGCCATCGCTGTCGAAGAGCGTAATGAGTAGGGTTGTGTTTTTATCGAGCGAGGGCAGGATGTAATCAAATCCCCGGCGGTCCGCCGATAAATTATTTTTTTCGATCAACTGCGTTGCCGGCGGCGATTCCTGTCCATCCAAGAGCGTATCGATTTGCACGCGCGTCAGCTCCTTATTGGAATTGGCATGAATGGTTATCCGGCTGCCCTGTGGCAAGGGCATTACCCCGGTAGCCGGCAGCGACCGGGGCGGACGATCCATGTAAGCGGGAAATTCACAATCGGCCGTCAATGTAATTGTAGGATTGTCGACAACCTCGATCCTTTGCCCGGCAATTACGGCATCGCCTCCATAGACGTTAAAGCGGATCGGCGCAAGCACGTTGCGCCGCGTACAAACGAATTCCTGGTAGCGATCCTTGGCTGGATCGGCAATGCCCACGCGGTTCATCGCCACTCGTCCGCTGCCGCCGCCTTCCTCTCGATAGCGGATTTCCACCACTTGGGGAACCTTGGGCATGGCCGTGTCGGCCCGCACAACAATATCCACGTCCGCGCCCCGGGCAACCTTGCGCACGCCTCCGGGAAAACCATCCAGCTCCAGGCGCGTCAGGCGCGGCCATAGTTGCTCGGAGAAGGCCAGGTTCCGCCGCGCCCAAGTGCCCATGGCCCGGGGACACACAATACCGAATACCAACACGCTGAAGATCAGCAAGATGGCCGCGATGATACTATTGCGCAAAGGCCGGGGATTGAATACCTCATCCAGCGCACTGTTTTTATATTCTGGGCGGCCGTCTGGCAAACGCGGAAAAGCAGCTCCTCATTGAAGCCCACATTTCGCCCCTCAGTGCCGCAAAGGACCACGGCCGTCAGCAGGCTGTCATTTAGTTGTGGGAAACGGCGCTCCAACACGGTGGCCATGTTGCTGTTGGTCAAGCGCACGAACGCCCGCCGTCCGATCTGCCGCACAAACAGGACCGCCAACACGCCGATCGCCGCGGCGATCATCAAAAGGCGACCCCGAAGAGGCGGCTCAAAAAACCAATCTGTTGCCAAGCTGAGCCAAAACGCCGTGCCCAGCCACGCCAGGCCGTTGGCTATGCCTTCCGCCCATACATACCGCCGAATGCGGCGCCGCAGCGTGCCCAGCAGCGCATGAATGGAAGGGGCGAGTTGAAGTCGATCATCAACACTTGTCATAGCTATGTTATGCCAACTTGACTAATCTCCGGATCAACCATTCCAGACACAATAACCCGCACAGGGCGTACATCAGCCAACGCAGCCAGGTTTCTTCCCATTTGGGATTGGGAACGTCGCTGAGAATAATCGTGCTCGTACGGTCCTTCAATTGTTCAACCAGCGGCGGACTGTCGCGAAAAACAGCCTCTGCGCCGAGATAATATTTGCCGCCGGTTTCTTTTGCGATCCGGCTCAGGAGCGCGTCGTTGCGTTGGGGATTTTCCCTTTCCAGCTCCGGCACCTTGACCTGAATTCTCCGCACGAGGCGTTCGTTGTCACTTTCCGGCGCCGGCAGTTCCAGCCGGTAGGCGCCTTCTTCGATGGCGGGAAAATGGCCTTGATACGTTCCTTGCCGGGTGGGATCGGGTCGCAAGGTGATGCTTTGCACGGTGCCGCTGGGAGCGAACACCTGCATTTCCACCCCGGGCGCAACGAGCGGCTCCAAGCGGGAATTCAACAATTGGGCGCGAACCTCCACGGAATTGCCCAGCAAATAGCGATCCTGACCGGTCAGCAGCACGCCGCGACTCGAACCGCGCAACAATCGTCCTTGGGTAACGTGCCGGATAAGTTTGGTATAAAATTGTTCGAAGTAGCTTTCGTCGATCGCCCGGAGCCGCCACATTTCGCCGCTGCCCAGGTAAAAAACGCTTCCCGAACCGTAAAATTGCCCGGCCATGTACACCGGCAGCTCACCGCCCTCGGCGGTGCGAGGATCGGAGAAACGCGCAAAGACCGTGGCCCCGGGTTTGGCTTTGCGCACCGGACAAAAACTATAAACGCCGGGAAATTCCGCCCAGGCCTGCCGTCCTGCCGCGGCCGAATCGCCCAACCAAAGGAAATCGGCTACCAGTCCCTCGCGCGTGAAATCCAACGGCCAAGCGTCGGGCGAGGAATACATGCCGCTTTCGGCCACGAACAAGCGACGGGGAAATTCCACGGGATATAAATTGCGAATCGGCGTTAAGGTCTGAGTTTGCGTCCAGTTGTTGATCGCCTTGCCGCTGTGAATCGGTCCGGCCACCACGATCAAGCCGCCGCCTTGGTCCGCTACCCAGCTCTCCAGTAGTTCGACTTGCGCGGCGCTCAGGGCCTGCCAGTCGGGATCGAACGCCGCCACGCAATCATAATCGTACAGGGCTTGCCGGGTAGAGGGAAATTCGTGCAGGATCTTGCCCTCCTGCGACATGCCTTCCTGGCCGGTCTGAAGAAGCACGTCCAATGTCGTGGAACTGTCGCGATAAAGCAGCGTGCGGAGGAATTGGTAGTCCCGCATGGGCCCGCCGGCAAATAGCAATACGTGATTTTTGCGATCGACAATTTCGATCTCGGCTTCGCGGATACTATCCTTCGGATTTCGCTGTGGGCCGGCCGTTTGCACGCGAAAGCAGATCGTGCGCCGGCCAGGTTCCTCGGGCATTAAATCGAATTTGACCGGCACTATTTCGCCGTCCCCGCCGAGCGTGATCTGCCGGCTGTCGAGCACCTTGCCCGTGCCTTCCTCCGCGGCCACCGTTCCTGCGGGCCGGGAAAGAATTTGCACGTCGACCGTTTCGCCCGCCATGTGCCGAGCCTGGATAAAACCGGTCACGCTATAGCGGTTGCCCGGATACGCCCGGGCAGGAACGATCAAATCGCTTACCAGCACATTTTTCGGTTGTTTGTCGGAACCCAGACCCACGACGAAGATCGGCACTTTGCTTTCGCGGGCCGACTGAATCGCCGCATCGGGCAAGATGCCGGCGTTTTGGCCGCCGTCGCTAAAAAGGACAATGCCCGAAAGCGGCAGGCCGCGCTCGTTCTGGATCAATTCCTTAAGCGCCTGCCCCAGCCGGGTTTCCGTGCCCGATGGCAAAAGGTATTTATCCCAATTGATGGCTTTTTCAGCCTCGACTCCCGATCTATCTATTGGAACGGCTTGGGTTCGATCATCAACGACATTGCCCGGGGAGTTCTCTGCCTGAGCTGATTCTTTTTGCTTGGCCAAGGTCAGTGCGCGATCGGCTTTCAGCTCGTCGTTGAATTGGAACACCGAAACGTCGTGAATTCTACGGAGACGTTCGATCAAGTCTGATTCTTTTAGTAGCGAGGCCACTTGATGCACGCGACTGGGCGCCATTGGCTGCTTGCCAGCCCCTGCTGTGGGTGCCACTGGCTGCTTGTCAGCCAGTGCTTTTATGTCACTGGTCTTCACGGCAGCAGCCGGCTCCGCTTCGCTGTCGCTTAAGCCCATGCTCAAACTGGTATCCACCAGCAATGCCACGCGGGAGTTGCGCACCACTTCACGCTCCAAGCGCCATTGAGGTTCCAAGTAAATGATCAACAGTCCAAGAAACGTTGCCGTCCTTAGCGCCGTAAGCAGCCAGCCGGCAAGCGGCCGCAATTCGACGGCGTCGCGCCGATAGATATAGCGGACAAAGAGCATAATCAACACGCACGCCGTCACGGGCAGAAGCCAATCGGAATTGGCTTGGATCCGCCCCCATTCGAACCTGGCGCGGGAAACGCCGTCGGCCACGAGCGGCAAGTTGGCGTGCATCATCGCGCACCCCCTGACGCCGCTACCGCTCGCGGTGCGCCGGATGATAACTAGCCGACCAGGCGAGTATCTGTTCGCCTAAAAGCAACAAAATCAAGGCGTATAAAATAATCTCGCTCAGATTGTATCCTGTGGTTTCCTCCGCGGCCGATGGGAATATCGATGCTTGTTCATAATCATATTTCAGACCCTTTAACCGTTCGGCCAGTTGGGACTTGTCCAGGGCAGCCAGATTGCCTTCGGCCGGATTCACGTTGAAGGCATAACGGCGAATTTCGGCTGAATTATCGCTCCGCGTAAGCTGAACCTCGTAAATGCCGCTGCTGTCGGTTTCGCTGAAGGTGAAGGAAATTTTACCTTCGGCATTGGGCACGGCCTCGACGGCGGCCGCGGGCCGGTCAGCCTCGCGCGGGGTGACAAAACGCGCTTGCGCCCGATATTTAGCCACATTGAGGGTCAATTCCAGAGGCTCGTCCACCAGGCGCGAACTCTCGGTCGCGGCTTTTTGCGAAAGGTAGGCCGCCAAGTCCTGACAGATCACCACGAAGGTTGGATTTCGCGCCCAGTTATTCCAGGTGGGTGCGGCAGTGGTCAAGAAAGCCACCACCCGACCCTTGCCGAAAGCCTGTTCCACCACCAACGGCGCGCCGTTGCGCAGCCGGGCCAAGACGCGGACGCTCGAATCGCTCGCCGGCTTCCAATCTTCAGGCACGGCAAAGTAACGATGCACCATCACGGTTTGCAAAAACGTTTCGCGTCGCTCGGCGAAAACGCGAAAGATAAAATGTTTGTCCACTTGCACGTCCGCGGCGGTTTCCAGCCGATCCACCGGTAACTCGGCCGGACCTTTAAGCGGCAAAGGGAAGAGTCCCTTGCCCTGGCGGTACAATGCTTCATTATAAAATATGGCTTGGCTCAGTTCACCCAGGAAGAACGCCACGCCGCCGCCCGCCGAAACATATTGCTCCAGGGCTTTGATGGCCGACTGATCGAGGCGTTCGACATTGGCCAACATAATCGCCCTGTAATTTTGCAGCGGTTTAAGGCTGAGAAACCGCGGCGTTTCCAATTGCGGTTTCAATCCGGTGCGCACCGCTCCGCCGGGATCAGCGGCCCAACTGAGGAAGCGTGCGTCGCGGGCTTCGGTCGCGCCGTCGATCAAGAGCAGGGGCACTTCATCGGGCAAATCGACGGTGAAAAAACGATAGTTGTCGGCGTCCACCGCGTCGCCTTCCAGCCGGGCGGCGATTTGGTGTGATCCGGCCGCGGCAAAATTAACCTGGAAACGCGCCTTCACCGTTTTCCCGGGCGGAATCTCTGCCAAAATTACCCCGGGCCGGGCGTGTCCGTCTTCGCTCAACGACACGGATACGTCCCTG
This sequence comes from Pirellulales bacterium, assembly GCA_963820545.1. Lineage (GTDB taxonomy): Bacteria > Planctomycetota > Planctomycetia > Pirellulales > Thermoguttaceae > CAWGAJ01. The sequence continues at coordinate 2,288,550 of CAWGAJ010000001.1, read as the reverse complement.
GCCGCAGTCTTGCCGAAATTCGTAACCGCCGCCTCCATGAACCAGGGCACTCCGGCGGCATGGATGCCTTCTTCCCAGGCCAAGGAATTGATCACCAGATTAGGATGGACGCTTTCAATGCAATTAACAAGATGGATTTTTTCACCCTCCGCGGCCTGCCACTGTTGAAGCAGTTTTTTCATCTCCGCCGGATCGTTCCACTCCCGTGCGCGGAAGTCGGATATGATATACAAAATTCGCCGTTCATCTTCTGCTTTGCCGAGTATCTGACCAATGGTGCGCAAGGCTTCAGAAGGCCCGGCGGCGGTTTGCGAAACCTGGATTTTCTTCAGCGTTTGGCCCAGTTTTTCCCGGAAATCGACGTCTACGCGGCAGTTAATCAAATCGTTTTGCGCCGCGCCATGCCGCTGCCGGTAATGTGAAAAAGGCAGCAGGGTGAACAATTGGGGCTGCGCCTGACGGGCGGCCTCGGCCCCGATGCGTTTGATTACCTGCTGGGCCTCGGCAAAGGCGCTGGTATCGGCCCAATGGTCCGACATGGAAAAACTGTCGTCCAAGAGGATTACGTGATGAGTCTTGGCCCCGGCCAAAAGCGCGCCCACTCAGGGCGAAGTAATGGTTGGGCCACCAGTAAAACAATTGCCGCGATCGCCATCATGCGCAGCAGCAGTAAAAAAAGTTGCTTCAGCAGCACCCAGGTGTGATGCTTCTTCTGGCTCACCAACAGGAATTCCATGGCCGCCCACTCGACGCGCCGATGGCGCAGTATGTTGATCAAATGGATCAACACCGGCAAGGCGACCAGCGGCAGTCCCCAAAGCAGTAGTGGATGAACAAACGTCGGCATGTGATTTTATGCTAGTTGCATATCGTTCCCAGGCTCTGCCTGGGAACGAAAACTTAATCCTTTCTATTTCCGTTGTTTTCCCAGCCGGTTGCTCAAATACGCGGCCAAGGCGGCGTCCAGCGGCTGACCGGTGCGTAATTGGATATAATCGGCTTGATGCCGCGAACAACCCATGCGCACTTCTTCCAGATAGGCCCCTAGAGCAGCCAAATAACCTTCCCGCAGCGCGCGCGGATTGCAGCGAAGTTGCTCCAGGGTTTCCAAACCCTCGAAACGCGTCGGCCCGGTAAAAGGAAAATCCAATTCGTCGTCGTCGAGCACATGAAACACCATCACGTCTTGGCCTCGGCTCCTGAGCAGCCTGAGTCCCTTGAACAAGCCCTCGCGCGGGACGAGCAAATCGGAAACCAGCACCATCATGCCGCGGCGCGGATAGTTCTCCGCCACGTTGCGGAGAATCTGATACATGTCGGTTTTATTTCGCGGCGAGCTGGTCTCCAAGGCCTGAATGATCGAATCGAGATGATTGCGCTTGGTCCTTTGCGGCACGGTCATGCGCACGGCGTCGTCGAAGGCCACGCAGCCCACGGCGTCCTGTTGCCTTAAGAGCAAATAGGCCAGGCAGGCGGCGATGCTGCAACCGTATTCGTACTTGTTCATCGCGCCCTTGCCGTAAAGCATGCTGCCCGAAACGTCGCACAACAGGGTGCAGCGCAGATTGGTTTCCTCCTCAAACTGCTTCACATAATAGCGATCCTGTTTGGCCCAGACCTTCCAATCGACGTAACGCGGATCGTCGCCGTAAGTATACTGCCGATGCTGGCGGAACTCGATCGACTGCCCATAGTACGGGCTGCGGTGCAGTCCGGAAAGGAAACCTTCCACCACGTACCGGGCACGGAGATCGAGCCGCGCGATCCGTTTGATTGTTTCAGGATGCAAAAATCTTTTGGAATCGTGCATCGTTGGTCAGTTCGTCTTCGCGGGTGGGAGTAATGGCCAGAATCCGGTCGACAATTTCGTCGGGCGTTACACCTTCGCTTTCCGCCGTGAAACTCAACACCAGCCGATGCCGTAGCACGGGTTTGGCCAGGGCTTGGATGTCTTCGCAGGTTACATAGGTATGGCCCAGCAACAAGGTCCGCGCCTTGGCGCCGAGGATCAAAAACTGCACTGCCCGGGGGCCTGCGCCCCAGCCGATCTGGTCGGCGATGAAATCCGGCACGCCGGGCTCGCGCACCCGCGTCTGGCGCACCAGCGACAACGCGTAACGAATAATGTGATCCGAGACTGGCACCTCGCGCACAATGCGCTGCAATTCCAGAATATCTTCCGCCGTCAACACCGATTCGATGGTATCGGTCTGCAACGATGTCGTGCGCCGGGCGACCTCGAACTCCTCCTCGAAACTTGGATATTTCACAAACACCTTGAACATAAAGCGATCTTGTTGCGCCTCGGGCAAGGGGTAGGTGCCTTCCTGCTCGATGGGATTCTGCGTGGCCAGCACAAAAAACGGGTCGGAAAGCATGTGCCGCACGCGGCCCACGGTTACTTGCCGTTCCTGCATGGCTTCCAAGAGCGCCGCTTGGGTTTTGGGCGGGGTCCGATTGATTTCGTCGGCCAAAATCACGTTGCTAAAAAGCGGTCCTTCGAGAAAACGAAAATCGCGTGTGCCGGTGGAGCGGTTTTCCTCGATCACGTCGGTTCCGGTGATGTCGGCCGGCATCAGATCGGGAGTGAACTGAATGCGGCTGAACGTGAGGTTCAGCGTGCGGGCCAGCGTACTGATCATCAAAGTCTTGGCCAGGCCGGGAACGCCTTCCAGCAGGCAATGACCGCGGCTGAAAAGCGAAATCAACAACTCGTCAATGACCTCAGTCTGGCCGACGATCACTTGAGCCAATTGGGCTACGATCTTCTGCCGCGCGGCCCCGAGCTTTTCAATGGCTGCATTGTCGGAGAAATTAAAATCTTGCTCAGTCATGTTTGTCTTTCTTAGGGATTGTTGCCTTTTATCTCGCCCACTGAAAAACGCGGCGTGCCACTGCTTCGCCAGAAGCAGTGCCGCAAAACCTGAGAAAAAAGGACTGCTTGCAAGCCGGGCACCAACGGGCACCATCGGGCACCGTGCGCAGCATGGTCGGCATGGTCGATTGATCGTGGCACGCGAGAAATATCATTCATGATTATAGTGGGCTATGGGGCGGCGATCAGCGTTGATAAATGGGCAAGGCGCCTTTGGGGATTTGCAGGATGGTGAGATTGGTGGCGGTGGTGTAGACAGAACCGATGTAACCTTGGTTCCAGGAACCGTCGGCGGCGGCGTCTTGAACGATCCGCTCGAATATTTTATCGCGATAGTCCTCCCAACTCTTGCCGCCTTCGCGATAAAGAACCTGGGCGTAGTAGTAGTGTGCATAATGCCAATGGCCGAAACCCTGATTGGAAATGTTGTCGAGTTGCTTGTGGCAGTATTTCATCAGTCTGGGGACGTATTCGCTGTCGTACTCGCCGGCGTTAAACAGGCAGGCGATGGCCGCCGCGGTTATGGCCGGCCGTCCTCCGCCGCCCTTGGAATTGTACTGTACGCCGCCGTCGCTGCCGGTGCAGTTTTTGATGTATTTAACGGCTTTATCGATGATTTCTTTGGGAACGGGTATGCCGGCGTTGCGACAGCCGCGCAGGCCTTGGATTTGGGTGATCGTGGTCGAGCCCTCGTCGAATCCGCCGCCGTCCTTGGCGCTGACGTAGCCCCAACCTCCCGGTTCGGTCTGGGCCTCGCCCGTAAAAACCACGGCCCGGGTTAAAACGTCGATCAGTTGCGCGCGGCGCTCGGCATCTTCCTCTTCGCCCAGCACTTGCGACAGGAAAAGCATGGAAAACCCGTGGCCGTAGGTATAACGATCGTCGCGCGAGGGTCGCCGATCAGTCCGTTATGGCGGCTATGGCTGACGAGATAATCCACGGCGCGGCGGATGTTCGGCGCATATTTGCCCTGCATGGTGGTGGAGCCTTCGCACAACAAGGCGATTCCCGACAGCGCGGTCATGGGCGTGGGATAGCGATCGTTATTGGCCGTCCAATGACCCAGGCGCGACTGATGCGCGGCCAGCCACTCCAACCCGCGGTTGACGACTCGATCCACGTCGGCGTTTTTTACGCCCGCCGCCGTGATAACCGGCCATATAGCGGCCGAGAACATCACAATCCAGAAAAACAGTAATTTACTCTTCATACCTTCATTTAGAGACTCAAATGTTATCCAGGCGGTTCTTCCTCTTCACTTTCACCCTCGCCCTTCCGGGGCGGGCCGAGCAACTGCTCCACGCCCTTTTCCAGCGATTGGAGTAAGGCCCGGAACGTTTTTTCCTGGGGCTGTTCAGCCTTTTTCTTCTCCGCGTCATTGTTGGGCGGCAGAGGCGGCTTGTCGGTGAATGTCAAGGTGATGGTTCTGCGCTGCATGATTATATCGATCGTCTTCTTTTCGGCGTTTCCCACGATGTTGAAAATTCCTGAGAGATTGGAAAAAACATTGTTATAAACTATTCGTCCGCTTCTTTTATCAATCGCCAACATGGAGCATTGAGAACGGCCCGGCGATTTTTGTTTATTCTCGTAAGTTTGGCAGGCAAACATGAGGACTGGCAAACCCGGCGGTTGATTGCCCAGCAATTGCTGTTCGCGAATCTCCACCGGTTCCGGCCAGAGCAACTTTCCGCTTTTATCGATGGCATATAGCCGGCCTTGTAAAACAGGTTTGGGCAAAACGCCGGGCAAGGGCAGCGTGGGACGCGGCGGGGACGACGGGGAAACCGGTTGTGAATTATGGCTTAACACTAAATATCGATCATCCCCTTCAAACACCGTCAAGTCGGTCAAAAGCGGCTCGGCTTGCAACTGGAGTTCGATCAGCATGCGACCATCGGACAAATTCAACAACACAAAATGTCCGTCGGGTTCCAGGATTCCCAGGACCTCGTTTCCCAGGAGACAATATTGCGCCCGCGCGTCGAACTTCCGCGTCGGCCAGGCGGAATTCTGCGTCCAGGGGTCGAAAAGTTCCAAAATCCTTTGGTTGTTTTCCAAACGCCAAAAGAGCAACTTCCGCGCTAAATTGATCAGGCAGGATTCGTTGAGCGGAGCATAGCTTTTTACTTGCGCACGGCTTGTTCCAGATCAACTTCGGTGCGGGGGATCTTTCTGGCGCCGAGCAATTCTCCGTCTAAAGCCCGCAGCACCAAGGCTTCGGTCTTATCGGGCGGAAGCACGAAAACATACTCCTCGTCGCCGAACAAGGTGCTCTCCGGCGGGATGTCTTGACGCGCCCAAAGCGTTGATCCGTTAAGCGGATCAAGCGCGACCAGGTTGCGTGAATGCTGCACGCAGATATATCCGGCCGTGGCCAGTTCCTGTTCATTGTTTTGATTGTACGTTTGCATCATCCGCATTTGCAGGATGCCTCCTAGCTGTCCTTTGAGGAGAAATAACGGATCGACGCCGGCCAGGTCGCCGGTCTTATCCATCATCGATTCGGACCACAATATTTTGGGAGGATTCTTCTCGTCGGCGCCGAGAGTATCAATGGCAAACTTGCGGCCGCTGATCGATAAAAGCAGTAGGTGGCCTATTGCCTGAACGTGCGTGGTGGCGGGATTATATTGTAAATATTGCTGACGTTGCGCTTGATCCTGAATTAAAATGATTTGCCAAAGCTTGTTGCCCAAAGCGTCGAAACACAAAAGCAAGCGTCGATTTTGATCGAACGTCAAATTGACATTGGCAAAGTAGGGGCCGGGAAGACCCTGTATTTTTATGGCAAAATTCCCGTAGGTGTTCATCAAGTTGGTCTTCGATGAATTCGTGGCGACGTCCACTTGGCCCACGGGCCAGGATGTTTTCTCGTCGAGCAAGAGGCGGATTGCATCGTCGCCGGGGAGGGCCTGGACCAGTTCTGCGGCGGTTTTTCCCTCGCGGCAAACCACGTTGCCGAACCGTTGGCGCAACCAGGAGTATGTCGAGGCGGCGGGCTGCTTAAGCCCCGCCGCGCGAAACATCTCGGCAATCTCCGCCAAGGCCGAGGCATGGGCTGCCGGATCCGACAAGGAGGCGCCGCCCCAGAGCGTCATTTCCGCTTCCAGCAGCCGTCGGGACTGGATAAGTTTGCGAAATAACTCGGCGCGGGCCTCGGCGGCGATCGGCTGGTTGCCGAAATAATCCAGAAATCGTTGCAGCGCTTCGACCGATTTCACGGTCGCGGCCGTTTGGTATCGAGAGCGAATTCCCTCGTCGATCTTCTCGGCGATTTCGCCCTTGGCCTCCCTGCGCAAGCAGTCCAATTGGGCTTGCATCCAGCGGTCGCAGCGCACCGCTAGCGACTTGGATACCGTTTCCAGATGCAGTTGGTCGATTTCCAGATCGAATAACTTCTGCCAATGCTCGAATGCGGCCGGCAAATCGCCGGAATGCTGCAATCCCGCGATCATCAGCCGAAGATAAGTAGTCCGTTGCGAGGGATCTTCCAAGAGTTGCGCGACTTCAGTGCTGTGTTCCCGATAACGGGCGAACTCCTCGCGCAAGCCATCGAGCAGCGTTTCCCGCAATAGTTCGCGGCTGTGCGGATCGGCGTTAGCGGCGTACGCACGGCGGAAGCAATCGATGGCCTCTGCCCGTTTGCCGGCGTCCAGAAAAATCTCGCCCTGCAAACATAAACCGTCGGCATCGGCGGGATTGGCGGCCAAGCGCCGCTGGGCTTGATTTAAGGCCGCGTCGATTTGATAAAAGGCGTCCACGCCGTCAGGGCTTTGCGAAATCACCCGGCCTTTGTAGCAGACCAGATTGCCGGGCGCCTGGCCTTTGCGCGACGTGCAAAGGTGATCCAATTTGCCTGCGCTTAAGTCAATCGCCGCCACTTCCGCTGAATCAAGGGGTACGAAATAACGGTCGCCGGCATAAAAACCTCGGCCGCTGGGCATGGCGCCCTCCGGCAGCGCAACCACCCGGCCGTCCCAAGCCGGCTTGCCGTCGGATAAGCGAATCGCCTGCACCTGATGGCGTCCCACCAGGATCGCTTTATCTTGATGCACGCAGGCCACGTAGATTTCGTCTTTCAGTTTGTGTTTCCAGCGCAGTTCGCCGTCGATCAGGTTCAAGCAGTGCAGCGAATCGGAGTCCATGGGCGTGGCCACGATCCGACCTTCGGCCACACAAACGCTGCCGTCGAGAACCTGATTAGGCATCTGTCTCAGTTCGCCCAGCGGCGTGACTAGTATCGTCTGCGCATTATCGGCCGGGTTGTCGCGTCCATAACGATAACCCCACAATAACGAGCGCGTGGCCAATTCCACGGCCACCAACGCGCCGCTGGAAGTGGGGCAAATGAGAATGCCGTCGGCGTAGGATGGTGAGATGCCCATCAAACGGCGCTGTAAATCTTGTTGAATGCTCCGTTCCACCACGGCCAATTGCTGCGACCACAACAGATTTCCATTGGCGGCCTCCAAAGCCAAAAGCCGAATTTCGCCTTTCATGTCCGCCAGTACGTACAAATTACCCATCAAGGGCAGCGGCGGACCAAGGAAGAAAGCTTCCGGAATGCGGACTCCGGGCTCGTTGGGACCTCCGCCTGCCTGCCAGATGAGTTTACCGCTGTGGATATCATAGGCTGCCAGCCGATTGTAAGCTGCTCCCATGGGGGAGTTGTTGAAACTGATTACGCGCCGTGCGCCGACGGCGATGGATCTCATCCCCACCGCTGATCCCGCATCTTCGATGCCGAATACCAGTTTGCCATCGCTGCTTAAAGTGCCGAAGGTGGCGTCGTTCCAAACGCGTTGGCTCAGCAGGGCGGCCAAAAAAAACGATTGCGGATTCATATCCACGTCGCCGGCGGCCGCGCTATTTTCCGGGGAATCGTCCGTCGGAACTTCCCACAATCGCTTGCCGGTGTTGAAATCCACCGCCAGCAAGTTCTTGTAAGTGCGCATCAACAACACGTCATCGACCAGCAACGGATACAAACCACATAGCGCGGGAACTCCTCGTTCCAGACTGCCGCGGCGGTTTTGTTCCAGCGCCTCCTCGATCAAGGGATCGTCCGTTGCAGGCACGCGCCAACATAAGTTCAAAAGCGGCGCGCTGCCGCTGGAAATCGCGTTGCGCTGCGGATTGCCGCGAAACATCAGCCAACGATCGGCCTCCGCGCTTTCCGACGACTGCTGGCGGCCGACAAGTTTCTTCAGCCAATCGAGCGCCGCGCTGTTGTCATTGAATAAAGCAAATTTTTCCGCGCCTATTTCCCAGGTCATTTGGGGCCGACGCTCGCGCAACGCCAGCAGCGCCTCACGCGCCTTTTCCGGAACGCCGGCCTGGAGCCAACCGGTGGCCATGGCTAGAGAGAGGGCCGGCTCGAATTGGTCGCTCGCCACGGGTGAATCCATGAGCCGTTGCAAGATTAACGCTCCGCTCAATGGTCGGCCGTGATCTAGATGGTACAAGCCGAGCAAAAACGTGGCTTCGTAACCCGCCCGGGTATGGAAAAAACGCCGGGAAACTTCGGCTAACCTTTGGACATCGCCCGCTGCGATCGCCTCTTCCAAGAGGTGTTTTGCTCTCGCGCCGTATTGCAACTCGTATAATTCTCTTCCTTCGCGCGGCATTTGACCGATCAGCCGTTGCGCCTCGGCCTTGAGGCTGCGATGGATCGGTTGTTCTTGTTGGGGCTGGAAAAAGTAGTCTTCCGGACCGTCCAGGATGGCGCCTAAATTCTGCACGGCTTCGCCATATCGCCCTTTGGCCAGCAGTTCTTTGGCCTGAAAAAATCTTTGCAGGGTGCGGCGGTCAGGAGGGAGAAAGACGTTTTCGGCCAGATCTTCATTAGAGGCGGGAGCAGGCGTTGTGATAACGCGTGTAACAACTACACCTTGTCTTCCCTCCAAAACAGCTTTTCTCGGCACTTGCACAATAGTTTGACCGACGACTGCTGTTCCACAGGCCAATAAAAGAAGCCCCACGGACAAAAAAACTGCACAAGCGAGGATATTCCTGTGCCTCGGAGGCATAAACGGTTCCCTTTTTGGGGCTTTAGCCTTGGTTGATAATGATCGCGCAACTTCAAGCTACTTAATATCTTAGATGATTTATTAAGAGTTGGCAAGATTTCGCTTTCAAATCAGTCGTAAGAGCGTCTTTTTAGGTCGGATTGGCTATAAAAACGCAGTTTTTCCAGAATGAAAAACTACAAAAACCTGAAATTTCGGGGGAAAATGGCCTTCCGGATGATTTTTTTGTGGAATTTCCCGGGTTTTTTCCATTTTACGGGTTGCATTTTTCGATAAACCGACTTTAATCATCATGTCCACAAATTCGAGCGGACAAGTAATTTTCCCATTAACCACACATGGAGGGAGATAGATTTATGGCCAAAGCAGCCAAGAAAGCCCCAGGAAAAACCGAGATTCTCAGCAACATCGCCACTGCCACCGACCTGCCCAAGAAAAAGGTAGCCGAGGTGCTCGATGCGCTAACCGCTGAAATCAAAAAGAGTCTCGGCAGTCGCGGATCAGGCCTTTTTTCTCTACCCGGTCTGATCAAGATTGAAAAGAAGAAAGTTCCCGCCCGACCGGCCATGAAGAACTGGCTCAATCCCTTCACCAAGCAATTGGAAGATCGTCCGGCCAAGCCGGCCTCGGTGAAGGTAAAAGTTCGCGCACTTCGCGCCTTGAAGGACATGGTCCTTTAAAAAAGCCGGTCAACTATAAATGAATTCAGCCAAGCCGCTCGCTCGCGAGAAAACGAGGCCGAGCGGCTTGGAATTGTGATATTATGTGCCGGACTCCTTTTGTCACTCGGCAGGTGGATAATAATCCGGCCTTTATTCCCCTCGATCCACGGATTTAATCCGAAGCATCCGCTGGAATCTGCGCCAGCATTTCCGCCAGCAGTTCCAGCGGCAATCCCACAACGTTCGTCTCGCTTCCTTCGAGAATGTGAACCCAATTCAGGCCGTCTTGGTAGCCGAACGCGCCGGCCTTGCCTTCCCATTGTCCGCCGCCAAGATAAGCTTCGAGTTGCCCGGCGGAAAGCGGATCCATGCGGAGCGTGGTCATGGCCACACGGATCTGCGCTTGCCCAGGGGGAATTTTCCAAAGGCACAAACCGCTATATACGCGATGTTCTCGGCCGCTAAGGAGTTGCAGCATTTTTCGGGCGTGACCTTCATCCGACGGCTTGCCCAAAATCTGCCCGTTGCACTCAACCACCGTGTCGCAGCTTATGACGACGCCTTCCCCGACCCGCTGGGCGACATCGGCTGCCTTTTGATACGCAAGCCGGGTAACCAATTGCAGAGGATTTTCTTCGCTACATAGTCCGCATTCAGCCTCTTCCGAGGGAAGACAAACCTCAAACCGATAGCCGGCCTCGCGCAGCAATTGCCGGCGACGCGGCGACCGGCTGGCAAGAATAAGTTTTGCTGAAGGCGATATCATAAATTAACTAGATTAGTGTTTTTATTGGCAAATACTTTTTATAGTTTTCAAAATCATTGTCGGTTGTAAAAATGATGAGATTTTCTAAATAAGCCACTGAACAGATTAAGAAATCAATCGTCGAGCCTTGAATGCCTTTGCTTCGGCATAGATTGGCAAATTCAGCGGCTTTTATGAAATGCTCCGCTCTCAGAGGAATATCTTCGAAGGGGGAAAGCAACCCTTTGAGTTGGTTGAATTGTTTTGTGTTGGGTATCCCTGAAAGGAGTTCTTGCCTGATGGGGCCTATAATGGACACTCTCCCGTCGGCGATAAAATCTTTCAATCTCTTTGTCAATTCTCGATGGGGATTTTTATGGCGCAAGACCGCAGACCATACACAGGTATCGACCAGGATTTTCATCGCTTCCTGGCCTTTTTGTAGTCATATTTATGATCAAAATCAACGCTGCCGAATAATTGGGTAAGTTCTTGCTGTTTTTTATGGGCAATATATTCTTTCAATGCCGCGGTCACGGCTTCTTTTTTAGTCCGATGGCATCCTGCTTTTTGTGCTCGAATGATTAATTTGTCGTCTAATGCCAAATTTGTTGCCATGTTATATCTCCTTCCACACAAATGATAACACATATCTTTGTGTAAGTCAACTAGGTGAGACACGCTATGCCGGACCTACTTGACCTTTTCTCGGGACTAGATAGGCTGTACTTTCCGGTTTATGCAAACTGACCATCTCAATGTCCAGTATAAAACTAGATATTCTGTACGAAGACAATCACTTGCTGGCGGTGGCAAAGCCGGCCGGGTTGGCCACGATGGGCGCCGCGCACCACAAACCCACATTGCACGCGCTGGCTAAAGATTATATCAAACGCCGCTATCACAAACCCGGCAACGCGTACCTGGGCGTGGTGAGCCGTTTGGATTCACCGGTGACCGGGGTGGTGCTCTTTGCCCGAACTTCCAAGGCCGCCGCACGATTGGCCGCGCAGTTTCGCACTCATGCCGTGGAAAAGACTTATTGGGCGCTGGTCGCGGGAATTCTGCGGCCTGCGACAGGGGCCTTAGTGGATTACCTCGGCAAAGATGAACGCCGCCGCCGCATGAACATTCTCAAGGCCGCATCTGCGGGGGCCAGGATTGCCAAACTGACTTATCGCAGATTGAAGATAATCCGCGGGCATTCTTTGATGGAAATAATTCCCCAGACCGGCCGAAAACATCAAATTCGCCTGCAATTTGCCCATCACGGTCATCCGATTCTAGGCGATATAAAATACGGCGGCAGCCAAAAATTTCCTGCCGGGATCGCCTTACACTCCCGGCGGCTGGTGATAACACATCCCGTAAAAGGTGTCAAAATTGTCTTAGAAGCCCCGTTGCCCGGTATTTGGCGACATTATGGCGTGAGCGAGTCTTTTTGATCAGCTTGCCACATGGCCCCCGCAAGGTTATGGTAGAATCAGGTAGAAGTAGGGCTGTTCTTTATGAGTACGATAGAAAGATCTCTTTTCGAGCAATGTACATTGGCCAGCGGTCTGCTCACGGAAAAGGAGCTCGACGAGGCCCGGGCCGGCGTGCGCTGGTCTCAAGGCGACGTGACCGATGCCAATGCCCCACCCACCGATCTCCAATTAGCTAATCGGTTAGTGGAGATGGGGGTCCTCAACGCCTGGCAAGCAAAACAACTGCTCGACGGCCGCACAAAGTTCAATTTAGGCAATTATTGGATAGTCGATTCGATAGGCAAAGGCGGCATGGGGCAGGTTTTCAAGGCCCAGGAAAATAAAGTCGGCCCCTTTGTGGCGGTCAAAGTTCTGCCACGCGACAAGTGTACTCCCGAGGCGATCGCCAATTTCACCCGGGAAATCCACGCCCTGACCAGTATGAATCACCCCAAATTGGTCGCCGCCCTCGACGCCGGACAAGACGGCAACGTTCATTACCTGGTTACCGAATATGTGCCCGGTGTGGACCTGCGCAAACTGGTTCGCAATGTGGGACCGCTAAGAATAACCGCCGCGGCTAATATCATTTATCAAGTGGCGGACGGATTGGAACACGCTCATAACAAGGGTATTATCCATCGCGATGTGAAGCCCGGCAACGTGCTGGTGACCCCGGAAGGCGAGGCGAAACTTTCCGACCTGGGCCTGGCCGGTCCTTTAGAGGCCACTGCCGAAAACGATCCGCGCTACGGCAAGATTGTGGGCACGGCCGATTACCTTTCGCCAGATCAGGTGCAAAGTCCCTGGAATCCCACTCCCGGCTGGGACATTTATGCCTTGGGATGCACGTTGTATTACATTGTCACAGGCAAGGTGCCTTTTCCCGGCGGCACCACGGCCGATAAAGCCCGGGCCCATTGCGAACTACGCCCGTTGGATCCGCGCTTGTTAAATCCCTGTTTAACCGCCGACTTTCTCGACACGATGGCCGATATGATGGCCAAAGATCCGGCCCAGCGCATGCCTTCGGCCGCTGCGGTGAAAGAACGCCTGAAGCCCTGGTTGCCGGGCGGTCCCTTGGCCGACGCCCCCACAGGAGCATTGGGCGAATACGCCCAACCAAAACGCCATGGTCCGCCCCCTTTTGCATTCCGCCGCAGTGTTGTTGCGGAGCGGACCGAAACGTCCGGGCAAGATAAATCCCTTTATCTCACCGAAACCAAGGTCGATTTCCCCGAATTGCCCCAGATTAGCGAAAGCCACGACAGCAGTTCCAAAAGCGTGGTGACGCTGCTGGATTTATTAAACGAGCAGGAATCTTCGGAGGAAATGCAAATTCCCGCCGCCCACGATTGGATGCGGATTCTCAGTCCCTTGTTGTTCCTGATCTTTACGCCGTTGGTGCTGGTGATCGCGGTGTTGCTGATCTGGGGAGTGTTTCAATTGTTTCTTCATTAGCCTCCATTTATACCACGCTTCTTTTGTCCCCTCCCCCATAAAAATTCTCTTGTCCCGCCGTGTCAAAAAAACATTCCAAAGGCGATTACGCCCTGATCAGTCTTGGCTGCCCAAAGAACCTGGTCGACGCGGAGCGCATGGCTGGCCTGTTGCGTTTGGACGGCTATCGCTTGGTCAAGGACCCTGCGGCCGCGGATTTTGTGGTGATTAACACCTGCGGATTTATCGCCGACGCCCGGGAAGAATCGCAGCAGGTCATCGCGGAGATGATCGAGTTGAAAAAACAGGGGCGGATTCGCGGCATAATTGTCACCGGCTGCCTGGCCGAGATGGATCAAGACAAGCTGCTGGAAAAATGTCCGCAAATCGACCAACTCCTCGGCGTATTCGGCCGCGACGAGATTGTCGCCGCCCTGGATCACGTCTGCCACGGCCTTGCCGAACAGCGCACGTTCTTCCCGCCCGCCCCCGCGCGGCCTTTAGACGATACCCCTCGTCTGCGCCTTACGCTGCGGCATTTGGCTTTCTTAAAAATCGCCGAAGGCTGCAATCGCCAGTGCGGTTTTTGTACTATTCCCCGGATTCGCGGCCCTTACGTCAGCAAATCCATCGAACAAATCCTCTCCGAGGCCGAAGAATTGGCCGCCGACGGCGTCAAGGAACTGATCCTCGTGGCGCAGGACACCAGTTATTACGGCATCGACTTGTATGGTGAACCAAAATTGGCCGAATTGTTGCGCCGCTTGGACGATCTGGACGGCCTGGCCTGGATCCGGTTGATGTATCTTTATCCTTTACACATCACCGACGAATTGATCGCCGCCATCGCCCGGGCAAAGAAAGTTTTGCCCTATCTCGACCTCCCTTTGCAGCACATCAACGATGAAATCCTGCACCGTATGAGGCGCTGCGTTACTCGGTCGCAAACAGAACAACTGATTTGCCGGCTTCGCGAGCGGATCGATTCGCTGGTGCTGCGCACCACGGTGATCGCCGGATTTCCCGGCGAAACCGAAGAACAATTCCAGGAATTGCTCGATTTTATTCGCCGGCAGCGATTCCAGCGCCTGGGGGCGTTTGTCTATTGCGATGAGCCGGGAACGCCGGCGGCGGAACTGGCGGGAAAATTGCCGGAAGAAGTAAAAAACGCCCGGCGCAACCAGATCCTGGCCGTCCAACAAGACATCGCCTTTGGCTGGAATAAGGCACAGGTCGGCCGATCAATGGAGGTCATTATTGATAGTTATATACCCGGTGAAGCGAACGCCTATATTGGCCGTAGTTATGCCGATGCCCCCGAAATAGACGGGGTAATATACGTAACTGGGACAAATTTAAAACCAGGCCAAATTGTGCCAGCCGAAATTGTGGCATTCAAAGACTATGATCTTATTGCCGTTGCATCTTGATGCCCGGTGATCATTAAGAGCGTTCTAATAAAGCCTGTTAAAAGCGTCAAATTGTCTCATTGTTGAGGTTTTGTCAGTGACCTAGAATATATTAAGAGCCTATCCCAAAATTCCCCTCTTTGGGTACCACCGGGCACCATGCGTAGCATGGTCGATCGGGGAGAGGGTTAGGGTGAGGGCATTTAAGCCACAGTAATTCTTACTATTTGGACACTCTACATGACAAACGACAAAAAGCACCTTAGCCGCCTGAAGGCGAGTTTTTTTAATCTGCCTAATCAATTGACATCCATGCGTCTGGTTTTGTCGGTGGTGCTATTTTGCCTTTTGGCCTTTGGATATTATTTTTCCAGTCTGGTGCTATTTATTATCGCCTCGGCAACCGATTGGTTAGATGGCTATTACGCCCGCAAGTACGGCCAGATTACCAGCCTCGGTCGCATTCTTGATCCCTTTGCCGACAAGGTAATCATCTGCGGCACCTTCATCTTCCTAGCGTCCAATCAGGACATGCTCAAAGTGCCGCTGGGACTACGGGCCTGGATGGTGGTGGTCATTGTGGGCCGGGAGTTGTTGGTAACGGCGCTGAGGAGTTTTATTGAAGGAGGGGGCGGTGATTTTTCGGCACAAATGTCGGGCAAAATCAAGATGGTGTTAGAATGCTTCGCGGTCGGCTTTTGTCTGTTTTATTTGACTTATGACAGTCCGCTCGAGAATGCTCCCCAGTGGTGTCGGATATTGTTGGTTGTTACGGTTTGGTCAACGGTGATTTCGACTTTCTATTCCGGTGCGGCGTATGTGCGCGCCGGCGTTAAATATCTTGTATAATCCCATATAGTTGGCTCTGTATTATAACGTCTCATTTTCTTGCTTCTTATGAACAACTTCGCCCAGGAACAACCAGGAGGGGTATTTGCCGCGGTTGTTTCTGTGGTCTTTAGCGCTTGTTTGCTGGTCTGGATGGTGATTTTCCAGAGATGGTTGTCGGGCAAGCCTGTTTTGCCTTATCAACCCCGACGGCCTGTTCCCTGGCGGATCTGGGATTTGCTGGCAATAGCGTTTTTCTATTTTGCCGGATTAATTGGCTTAATTCATCTGGCCGATATTTGTATGCCTGATTTGAGCCTTGGACCTCCCTTGCCGTTTGAAACCGCTCAGACCAGCACTGCTCATCCGCTGGTTCAACTACTGGCAATGAAAAATTGGACAGCGATCATATTATGTAGCGTGGCCGGTATTCTGGTGGCGCCGATCGTGGAGGAAATGTTCTTCCGGGTTTTATTCCAAGGCTGGCTGGAAAAAGTCGAACGCAATTGGCGGCGCCGTTGGCCTATATTACGGCGTTTGACGCCGCTGGCCGTGATGCCCATTTTGGTTTCTTCGATCTTTTTTGCAGGGCAACATTTCCGCGAGGCGGCCCCGCCTGAGGACGTCCAATATTTGATGTTCTTGTTGGCGGGCCACGGCATGGTAAGCCTTTTGTCGTTACTGTTCGGGATTGCTTGGTTGTATTGGCAAGTAGGGGCCACGGCCGCCGACTTGGGTTGGGACCCGCAGAAGTTTTTCGCCGATTTAAGAGTGGGAATTATCGCCTTCCTCGCCGTTGTCGTGCCCACGTTTTTGGGCCAGTATATTTTATCCCAACTTTTACCCGCGCAATTTGCTCCTGATCCAATCACCCTTTTTTTCCTGGCGATTGCCTTGGGATTGTTATATTACCGTACACATCGCGTCGTCCCTGCGATCGTGGTCCATCTGGCTCTTAACGCCTCCAGTCTGATCATGGCAATATGGAGCTGACTGCTGATTGCTGAAAGCCAACTCCTCAAAAGAAACCGCTTGCGGTTTTGTAATAACTTCTATATAAAACTATTATCCCCTTTCCCCTGTCCCCTATTTCCTAGCTCCTATTACCTAGCATGGCATTCGGTTTTGGCATTATTGGTTGTGGAATGATTTCCAATTTTCACGCCCGGGCGATCGCCGACGTTCGCGGGGCAAAATTGATAGGCGGGTTCGATGCCGTGCCCGCCGCGGCCGAAAAGCTGGCGGCCAACTTCGACTGTAAAGCGTATGGACGCCTGAAAGATATGCTGGCCGATCCGGCAATCGACGTGGTCGCGATCGGCACGCCCAGCGGAGCGCATCTGAGCCGGCCGTGGCGGCTGCCCGGGCGGGAAAGCACGTCATTGTGGAAAAACCCCTGGAAATTACCCTGCGCCGCTGCGATAAAATCATCCGTGAATGCGAAAAGGCCGGCGTGGTGCTGTCCACAATCTTTCCCTCTAGATTTCATGACGCCAGCCGGGAATTAAAACGCGCCCTGGAGCAGGGCCGATTCGGCCGGCTTACGCTCGGCGACGCCATTGTAAAGTGGTATCGCACCCAGGCTTATTACGACAGCGGCGCCTGGCGCGGCACCTGGCGGCTCGATGGCGGCGGGGCCTTGATGAATCAGGCCATTCACACTGTGGATTTGCTGGCCTGGCTGATGGGACCGGTGATCGAGGTCCGCGCCAAAACCGCCCTGTTGGCGCACCAGCGCATTTCGGTGGAAGACACTGCCGTGGCTACTGTGCAATTCGCCAACGGCGCGTTGGGCATTATCGAGGCCAGTACGGCGGTCTTTCCAGGGTATCTAAAACGCATTGAAATCCACGGCTCCACAGGTTCCGCCGTCTTGGAGGAAGAAGATTTGGTAAAGTGGGATTTTGCCAAAAAGAGCAAAGCCGACGAAGCAATCCTCCGAAAAATGACTGAAAAAAAGAGCGGCGGCGGCGGGGCGGCCGATCCGGCCGCCATCGGCCACCACGGACACGCCCGACAATTCCAAGACGTTGTAAATGCCATGCGCAAAGGCACAAAGCCGCTCATTGACGGGCCCGAAGGACGCCGGGCAGTAGAGATCATTTTGGCCATCTATAAATCGGCCGAAACCGGAAAGGCCGTCCCCTTGCCCTTGGCCAGTGATCCCCCCCTAAAAGCCAGAAAAAATACCCCGTAATTTATTCTTTATACAAAAACTTCTCTTTCCTTAGCGGGAAATTCCTGGGAAAATGTCTCCAAGCATTGGAAGGAACCCGGAATGGATCGCGCGGGTGCCACTGGCTGCTTGCCAGCCAGTGCAAATAGAACGGGCAAATAAGATGATAGTGGCATCTGTTATTTTGATTCTGTGGATCTATTAATAGTATTAAGATGACATAATGTTCCAAGGAAGGAATCCTCCATGGATCGCAAGCAGCTTGCCGATTATCTCGTCTACCTGGCGGTTCGCGTTTTGATTTGCATTGCCCAAGGGGTGCGCATTGAAACCGGACACGCAATCGCCCGCTGGCTGGCTTGGCTGTTTTGCGACGTGTTGCGAATCCGGGCCAGTGTGATTGAGGATAATCTCACCCATGCCTTTCCCGAACTTACGCCCTCGGCCCGCAGGCGGCTCTCTCGGCAAATGTGGGAACACCTCTTCTTATTGGCCTTGGAAGTGGCCCATACGCCACGAAAAATCCACGAAACCAACTGGCGCGATTACGTACAACTGAAAAACGAAGAGCACCTGGTCCGCTTGTTGCTCGAAGACCGGCCGCTGTTGATCGTCACCGGTCATTTGGGCAATTTTGAGGTCGGCGGATACGTGCTGGGAGTTTTGGGATTTCCCACTTATAGCGTGGCGCGTACGCTCGACAATCCTTATCTCGATAGATTTGTAAACCAGTTTCGCGGCCGAACCGGACAACACATCATTCCCAAAAACGGCGGCGCCGATCAGATCGAGAAGGTGCTTTCGCACAACGGCACAATGAGTTTTTTAGCCGACCAATATGCCGGCCCCAAGGGATGCTGGGTGGATTTTTTCGGCCGTTCTGCCTCGGCCTATAAAGCGATTGCTCTTTTGGCTATGCAATACAACGCCATGATTACCGTTAGCGCCGCCACGCGCAAGCACAAGCCCCTGCATTTCCACCTGCATAATTATGCCATGGCCGATCCGCGCGCGACCAAGGGCGACCTGGACACAATCAACGAATTGACTCAATGGTATACCACCAGGCTGGAAGAACTTATCCGTCTCACACCGGACCAATACTGGTGGCTGCATCGGCGTTGGAAAGACACCCGCCCATCCAAGCAAAAACGCCGCCAGGCAGCGTAAAAACGAGGTGTCCGAATCTTGTTAGTGTAGTATTCTATATGTAAAGCCGCGACCAGTGGTCGCGTTACTTTTCCCTCACCCATCTTTCCGATACACGCTTCCTTGGCCAATCGGCTTGAATCCCAACTTTTGATACATATTGACCGCGGAAACATTGCTTTCCATGCATTGGGCTTGCACGGTCATAATGCCCTGACGCAGAAACTGGCGAAAAATCTCGCTGATCAAAAAAATGGCGTAACCGCGACGGCGATAAGCGGGATCGACAAAAAAATCGATCAATCCTGCCCGTCGACCGGCGCCGCTGCCGCCGCTGGGCTCCATGCTGCGAAAGGTGGCCGAGGCCACGGCCGGCCCGCCGCCCCGGGGCACCATTTCAAACCGCGTCAGCTCGAACTCGCCCAGCGTACAGGCTTCCCACCAGTTCCGCGTGGGCGCGTCGAACATTTCTTCCACCACCATTTGCCGCCGGATTTGCATCTGGCGGCGGTCGATTACCGGCTCAAAGCCGCTCAGTTCGATCTCAACGATCTCAATGCGTTCTATTTCATGATATCCGTGTGTCTGAAATAATTGTCCGGTGAGGGTGTCAGTATTTAATACGCCGGACAACTCGCTGCCGCCGTACAATCCCAAATAAAAGGGATTAAGCGGTTGTATGCCGCCGCCGTAAAGCACTTTTGCGCCTCGCTGGCGGAGGTATTGTTCGCATCTCGCCAGCAGTCCGGCCGCCACTTCGGCCTCGGCACAGTCAGGTCGGACAATTACGATCAAAGTCACGCCCAAATCGAAAGATAGCGCATCGAGTTGCTCGTTGGGCCCGAAAGCCGCATGCGCGAAACCCACCGGCAACTCGTTTTGGAAAGCCAGAATCAAGCCGGCGTCGTCAAAATAAGGTTTGGCCAGTACAAGTTGCTCCAACAAATGGGGCGAAATCGGCTGCAACAGTCCGCCTTGACCGGCTCTGCTGCGCCAGAGGTCGGTCAAAATCGGCGGATCGGCGTTTCGGAACGTTCGATAATTCAACATGCAAGATGAAATTTGGGCCAATCTCCAAAACGCCGAGATTATAGGCTGTCAGACCGTAATGTTCTAGCCCGCATTTCTCACCATGGTGTGCCACTGCTTGCCCAAAGGCAAGCAGTGCAAAGAAGTTCGGGCAAACACTGCTTCTGCGAGGGCACCAACCAAAGGTTGGTCGTGGCACACTGTTGACAACCGGATCGAGGTGTTGAGAAATGCGGGCCAGCCAATTTGTCGCGGACTTTTTGCCACTCTTTTTTGTCAATGCGATTCGCCGAATATTTAGAGCCTCTCCCTAACGTCCCCTCTCCCTCTGGGAGAGGGTCGGGGTGAGGGCATTTAAGCAACTGTAATTATTCTGGAAATGGTTATGGGATAGGCTCTCACTATATTGATCTATTATAGATAAATCCCTATATTGGCTGAGAATTGTGCATCTTCTCAGACTGATACTTTTAATCAGGCTATTTCGGCAAATTGGAAAACTTATTCACCCCAATTCTGAAGGATTGCCATACTCCCCTCGACGAACCGCCGTCAGGCATTAGAATTATCTCTAATGGGCCAAGCAGGCGAAGTCAGGAAGGAATGCATGGAACAAACAGTCCTCGATCGAAAAAAGACGCCTGATACGCTACGTAAATTGTATATTCCCATTGCAACGGAACTCGATGAGGTCGAAAACCTCTTGCTGGGGGAATTGCGCAGCGATCACCCCTTTGTCGATCAATTGGTAAAGCATGGTTTCCGCTTGGGAGGCAAGCGCCTGCGACCGGCCTTGCTTTTATTGACGGGCAAAGCCTGCGGCGGTTTACAACAGGAACATTTCTTGCTGGCGGCGGTGGCGGAACTGATCCACACTGCCACGCTGATCCACGACGACGTCCTCGACGAGGCCACCATCCGCCGCCACCTCGCTACCGTAAACGCCCGCTGGGATAACGAAGCCAGCGTTTTATTGGGCGATTATCTCTTTGCCCGTTCCATCTGCCTGGCCAGCACGCTCGACGATCTTTATGCCACAAAAACCTTAAGCGACACCGCAAAACTCATGTGTGAAGGCGAGTTGCTGCAAATCGGAAACCGAGGCAACTACGAGCTGTCTGAAGAGCAATATCTTTCGATTATCGGCCGCAAGACAGCCGAACTGATCGCTTGCTGCTGCCGCTTGGGGGCTTATTACGCGCAGGCAAATACGGAAACCCTGGAAGCCCTGGGACGTTACGGCTATAACCTGGGCGTGGCCTTCCAGATCGCCGACGACGTGCTCGACCTGATGGGCGATCAAAACACCGTGGGCAAATCGCTGGGCACCGATTTGCTCAAACAAAAGGCCACGCTGCCCCTGATCCGGCTGTTGCATCAAACCCCGGCAGACGAACGACCCAGCCTGATTACCGCGCTGTCGGCCTCGGACAACCATCGTTTGGAAATGTTGCGGACTTGGATTGATCGATCCGATGCAATCTCTTATGCCCGCAATAGGGCCCTGGCCTTCACCCAACTGGCCGCCGAGGAACTCCGCACGCTCCCGCCCAGTCCCGCCTTGGACTGCCTGCAGGGAATGACCGAGTTTGTCATCAATCGGCAGTTATGACAGGGCGGACACTAATGTTACTGCTGCGAGCGTTACAGAGGTTGTTCCGCCGTCGTGCAGCAATCGAATCGGTGATCGGGCACATTAAGAGCGATCAGCGTCTGGAGCGCAACCGGCTTCGCGGCCGCGAGGCGATCAAATCAAAGCAATCCTGGCTGCGGCCGAGGTCAATTTCCGCAAGTTACTGGCCTATCTTGCGCTGATTATTTGCTTTCTGTGATGGATTAGCTTGCGTTTTTTATCTGTTTCAAACTAAAATCCAGGTATTTACAGTATCCATTGACTCCCACAAGTAAAGAAATATACTAGTGTAATATGCTTAACTTATGTACATAAAATCCGGAGGCAGCGGTCCACCTTATTTTTTGATTCTCAGGTTTATACTTTGATTGTTTATAGTTCAACTTCTAACCCACAAAGAAAAGCAGATGAATCCGTCACGCATATACTCGTGGTTGTCTGATTTGTTGGAAAACAAGCCTTTCGGGATCTTAGCGGGGCTGATTGCTTATTTTTTTACAGTAATTGCCGTGATAATTGTGGTCTATTTCGTGGGACCGGCCACAACCGGCGCTAACTCAAAAGACGCAATCGCACTACTGGACATTTCTAACAGAATTTGGGTAGGTCAACGCCCATATATTGATTTCCATACGGCGTTTGGACCATTCTCATTTTTGTTTATGTCGTTTGGAATATCCCTGGTCGGCATATCAATGAAAACTTACTGGGTGGGGCAAATGTTGGCAGTATTTCTCATCGGATCATTAGCTTTCTACGTTTGTTCCAAAAGGCTTTCTCTCTTCTGGACAATACTGGGAACGCTCAATGTAACCAGCATATTATGCATGCCGATTCCATTAGGCATGAGGGTCTGGCGAGACTTCAACTATGCAATGGGGTACAACAAGATTTCTTTTGTTTTATCGGGAATACTCTTAATTTCTTTATTGATACCGTTACGAATTCCTTCCAGGCCTAATCGAATCGTGAGGGGCATACTCGACGGTGTGTGCTTGGCTCTACTGTTTACCACAAAAGTTACCTTCTTCTTTATGTTTCTGGGACTTTATTTGATCGCAAAGCTCTTTTGGACGCAGCGTGATGAGGATTGGCGTTCGGAAACTCTCTGGGCGCTGTGCTCGCTGTATCTATTGAGTTTTGTAATTTTAAGATCGTGTCAAACATCGTTCAGTGCATACAGGGAAGCAATCTATATTGGGGGTGTGGCGTGGGACGTGCCGTGGATTTTACTCCCCCTACGCTACCTTCAGTTCACCAACATGATTTTTTTCGTCTTCATTGTCTTAACACTAACATTTGTTATCGGATTCCAGAATAATAAGGCATTTTGGCCTCTCTTACGAAATATGTTTTTATGCGTAATTGCCGTGGGTTGTTTACTTCTTGTAACTTCGACCTGCGGTCAGCCTTATGACACAATCCCTTTCCTGGGAGTAGTAACGCTGAGCGCGTGCCTTTGCGTTCGCAGGCTCGGTTGCATTAGGGATGATAACGTCTCGAGCATGGCAGTCGCCGTTTTAGCCACAATTCTGCTCTTAGTGTCATTTCCTAAAGACAGTGCCCTGAGCACTGTGTTTTTGGTCAAGAGACCGCTTACATTAGAAGAAGCCCTGACTTCTTGGCGCAAAGACAACCCCGCGGATTCCGCGATAGAGCAATTTAAGAACGATAAAGTTACCGAGTGTTTTAAGTATATCGACGACGTTCCTTATAAACGTCAACTCCTTTACGGCTTATCCCTCCTGAAAGAATGCGGTTGCGCCGACGGCGACGTGTTATATGTATGCGGAGTGCGTGATTTTATTACCATGTTTTCTAATTGCAGCTATGCAAAAGGCGCTAAAGGCGTTTACATGGCCCAACCAGAAATAACAGCCTCCACAACTGCCTTGGAGGAAAAATTATTCTCTGATAATTTCCTCGCCGATACAACGTGGATCCTTAGAAACGATGAAGAACCGCGATTTTGGGAACGTCTACAACGCGTTAAAGGCAAAGAGCTTGAAGCCAACTTCAAGGAAGTCGGGAATAACAAATATTGGACTTTGTTCCGGCGAAAATAGTTGGTATAGAATTCATCCCCTGTGAGTTGTCTTTTGCGGATCTTCCGGAGGCTTTATTCCAACCGCGGGTGTTTCGGCCAGCATGGGCCTTAGTTCGTCGACAAAATCGCGGGCGTCCTTGAATTGACGGTAGACGCTGGCAAAGCGCACATAGGCCACCTGGTCCAGCTTGCGCAGCCGGTGCATCACCATTTCGCCCACCTGCCGGCTTTGCACCTCGGCTTCGATATTCAGGTTGATCTCGTTTTCCACTTCGCTGACGATGATCTCCAATTGGCCATCGCTGATGGGACGCTTCCAGCAGGCCTTTTCCAAGCCTTGTTTGATCTTGCCACGGTCGAACGGCTCGCGGGAGCCGTCTTTTTTCACGATTTTCACCGTGGTGCCTTCGATGTGTTCATAAGTTGTATACCGCTTTTTGCAGGCCAGGCATTCACGCCTGCGCCGGATGGCAAAGCCGTCTTCGCTCGCCCGTGTGTCGATTACCCGGTCATTATCCACGCGACAAGAAGGACATTTCATAGCGGCATAAAGCTCCCTGGACCCATAACACCACTACTATAATCAAATTTGGCCAGGGGGGCAAGGATGTAAGACCGGAGACGGAAAAAAGGATGAGGGATGAATAAAGCGGCTTTCTCAACAAGGCTATCTACTATCTACTTTTTCCCTATCCCTCTAATCCCTGTCTGCTGTCCCCTGTTTAATCCATCTACCTTCTACCGCCTACTATCTACTATAATGTTACTGTTATTTTTCCCGCCAAAATCCTGACAGTAGGAGGGTCACGGAAATGCTTTGCCCTGCATGTGGTGTGGAGGTTATAGAACAATCCCTTTTTTGTCACAAGTGCGGCCATCGGCTGCTTGACCAGGAATCTGCAACGGATCAGCTCTCCCAGCAGTCCAATGCCCCGGCACTCGCAGCGGCCGATAAATTTAAAGCAGCCGCCGCAAATCTCGATCAGGGCGAAGAGCCCGAGCGGAAACTTTGGGCCGGCGGCTATTCGCCCAAAGCCATGATTGGGGCCTGGTGCCTCTGTGCACTGGTCACTATTGTCTTGCTGATTGTCGGCATTTGGGCATGGAAAGCCTGGTTGTGGGTATTATTATTGCTGGTAATAATCGGCTTATGGGGCTACAACCTGATCCGCCTGATCTATCGGCATCTGGGCGTCTCCTACATACTTACCAACCAGCGCTTTATCCATGAATCGGGAATTCTCCGCCGGGTGACCGACCGCATTGAGGTGATCGATATGGATGACATCACCTTCGAACAGGGTGTCATCGAACGTCTGGTAGGAGTCGGTACGATCAAGATCGCATCCAGCGACCGCACCCATCCTGAACTTATGTTATATGGTATCGAAAACGTCCGTGAGGTATCAGGGCTCATCGACGACACCCGTCGCGCCGATCGCCGCCGCCGCGGCCTGCATGTCGAAAATATCTGATGCGAGAATACGCATTTCCCTCATAGACGCGGGAAGAATACGCTTTATAATGCGATAACTATGTCGAGACAGTCAAGGAATGACGAATCCATAACAACGACCAATGGGGTGGTCGGTCCCTTGTCTGGTCAAGCGATCGTGGTGGTAATCGCCGGAATAACGGCAACCTGGATGGCTGCCGATTCCACGGGCTTCTTGGGGCATTCACTGCGCCATGCTTTGACCTGCATTTTTTTGGCCGTGGCGGGAATTTCCGCCTGGCCGTGGCCTAATCGCACCGGGAAAAAATGGGTAATTTTGACGGTAGGCGCCGGCTTGACCCTGGCTCTTTTAGCTTCATCGTTCCCCACGGTTAATATTCTGGCCGTGGCACTTTTCTTGGCGATCTTGGCTTATATTCACGAGGGGCTAAAAAGTCGGGCCATTCTTCTCTCGGCACTGGCCGCGATGGTGCTGGCGGTGTTCCGTTTGGCCTGCCAGTCCACTGCGATAGTATGGCAATTGGCCAATATGCTGGGTTGGAGCATGGGAAAATTGGCCGGTGGACTGACTGGGCAACCGTTGACTATCGGTGCGACGTTCGGCGGCATCGATTTTTTGGTACTGATGATCGCTCTTTACATTGGTTGGCTATACAGCATCGCTCCTCCATGGCGACGTGTGGCAATTTATGCTGGGATTGCCATCGCACTTGCGCATCTTACGTATCTCGTTGCCCTTGCGTATTCGGATAAGTTGGCCGCTCTTTTGCCAGAGCCATTTTATGTCCCGGAAACCGAGATCAGCCGCGTTGGCGTTTGGGCATGGCAAAATGCCCTGCGGGCTTTATTGCCTTGGAATCTGCCTTTGGCGGCCATGGTGTTACACGGCCTGGTTGCCGCAGGTATGTTCCGCTGGACCGCTTGGCTGCCGGTTGCCGAGCCTAAAAAGCAGGCATTTGTCTCCAAGTCCGGAAAAGACGAGGTTATCGATCTACAAACATTAATTAGCGATATCCAATTTCAATTTGGTCCGGTGTTTTTGGCCGTACTAATAGCGATTTTGGCAACGCTTTCGCTGAGCAACCCGGACCTGAAGGGCAAAAACATCGTGGCCTACGAAAAAGGCAATTTCAGTTGGCTGCGGCCAGAACACGACAATTCGATCAAAGGCGCTTATGGAATGCTGCCGGTTTTTGTGGAAAGTTTGGGAGGCCGCCTTCTCAAATCTCCGGCCCTTGCCGAAGCCGACCTCGTCAAGGCCGATGTTTTAATTCTCTTGCATCCTAATACCCCTTTCACGGCTGAACAACTTAAGCGAATTGAGAATTATGTGCGCCGCGGCGGATCGCTTTTATTAGGAGCGGAAAATTACATTCAGGAAGGCAACTTAAAAAGCCGCTTTAACGACGTGCTTTCCTTTACGGCCATGAATGTCTGTTACGATACGGTCATTCCCCTGTCGGGCAATTGGGAACAGTCCTTCCAACCTTTTTGTCATCCGGCCGTGCTGGGCCTTGACGATCTGCGGGATCGCTTTGGGTCTGAGCGCGGCGCTTCGATCCGCCTGGGATGGCCTGCCTGGCCAATTCTTGTAGGGCGCTGGGGCTGGAGCACGCCCGGCAGCGACGCCGTGACACAAAAGTCAATTGAATATCAAGAAGGCCAACCATTGGGCGATATTGTTCTGGCTGCCCAGCAAGATCTCGGACAGGGACGAATCGTGGTTTTGGGCGATATGGCTTGCCTGAATAACGAACGGCTTTCCTGCTCCTGGGAATTCATTGGCCGACTGTTGGGTTATCTGGCCCATGGTTCATCCAGTCCCCAAACCCTCTGGCGACAAATATTGGCTCTTGCGGCAATGGGAGCATTCATCGGCCTGTTGGCAATAAAGGCCGATGCCGCGCGCATTGCCGTTTCGAGTTTGGTCTTCGCCGTGGCCCTGATTTCCTGCGCCTGGAGCAGCGCTCATAATGGTCGGGTACTGCCCGACGGGCGCGTCCAAATCCCTAATAACCTCGCCTACATCGAGGCCTCGCATCTCGAAGCCTTTAGCGACGATTTGGGCAGTGATTTCGGCATTGCGGAATTTACTCGAGTCCTGATGCGCAACGGTTTCTTGCCGCTGCGCTTGCCGGATTTGACTGCCGAGCGTTTGGAACGTGCCGGGCTCTTGGTTTCCATGGCCCCCGTCCGGCAATTCTCGGCCGAGGAGCGAGATGCCCTGCAGCGATTTGTTGAAGAAGGGGGCGTTTTGCTGTTTTTAGTCGGCGCGGAACAATCCCGTCCTCTCGCGGCCTTGCTCGAAGAATTTCAATTGCAAGTCTCTCCGTCACCGGTCCGGCCGGATGAAAAAATACGTGAACCCAATCCCTTAGGCGCCTTTCGACAGATTTTTGGCGAAGCGGCTAATTCCCAAAATTTTGTTACTTTCTATGCCGCTTGGCCCCTGCGAATTGAAAATGAAAATGCCCGGACGTTTATCTACTGGGCGGACAAGGACCGCGAAGAGCCGGTTGTGGCCGGCGTTCAAGTCGGCCGTGGAACGCTGGCCGTTATTGCCGATACATATTTTGCCATCAACCAGAATTTGGAAGCGAAGACGGAAGAATCGTTCGACAACGTCAAGTTCTGGCGTTGGTTTTTGCCGCAGATCACCGGCAGGGAACCGTGGAATCCGCCTGCCGAAACCATCCCCGAGCAAGGCCCGGCAGAAAAAGATACTGAACCGCAGGTGTTGCCATGATTCGAGCGTGGATAGCCATAGCTTTGTTGGCCGGCTCATGGATGTTTGGCTGGGACTATTTCTATCCTGCCAATTTATGGATCTGGGCTCTCCTGGTTGCCGGCGCCACGGTATTGCTGAGCGGCTTTTTCAAAAAACTGCCCGACGGTCGAGAAACGGCCATTGCACTGATGCTTTTGCTGCCGGCCTTAATTTTCGTGCCTTGGCCGCTGAGGATCATGCCGCTCTTGATTGCCCTGGGTTTAGCGATCAATTTGCTTTCACTTCCGGCAGAGCGAATCAGGTTGTTAGCCCAAGGGGCCGTGGCTGCGGGTGTGATCATGCTAGGACAATTGCTCGCCTTGTCATTTTATATCACCCAAACCGCCCACTCGCACGAACTGCCTTACCCGCTGCCAGATTTGCTTGCCGGCATAGCCAATTTATTATCCATTGACGCCGCGACCGACGGCTCGAAAATCGTGATGCACTCCCTGCGCCAGGTGCATCGGCTGGGCGCCACCTGGGAGTTGCTGCTCGATCCGGTGACATTTTGTTTTTTCATGGGCGGACTAGTGCTCTTGGGCCTGACTGTCTGGGAGGAATTGCCCGCCGGCCGGCGCTGGTCCGCGTGGATCCGATCCTTGCGAATTTTTAGCCTCATTTTCGTATGTTGGCTGCCGGTTCGGGCGGGCTTGCTGATGGCCATCTATATGTATCGAGTATTGCGCGCCGAGCCGGACCGGGCGCTTTATGTGATGAACCATTTCTTCGCGCCATGGTCGCTCATGGTTTTGCTCGCGGTTCCCGTGCTTCTTGTCTGGCGCTTCCTGCGCAGTAAACCACGCTGAACCATCTATTGCGCCGCTCATATCCATTCCCGCAATTGAAAATCCAGAAATTACCCCAGTCCACCGCCGGCATTATATCATCTCGATCATCCTGATCGCCTTGGCAACAGCTTCATTTACGGCGGCAGTTGAGTGGAATCCCGTGGGCAAGCGTCTAGGCGGCCGGGTGAAAGTCGTGGAACGCCATTCCACTTGGGAGCCTACGACACGGCCTTACGATACAACCTGGTACGGCGAGCCCTCGGGCTATAATTATGCCGCGATCTATGATTATCTCGGCCAGTATTACCAAATGTCGCGCCTTTTGGAAACCGACAAAATCGACGATCAGACGCTCAATCAATGCAATGTACTAATAATTAAAACGCCCACGGCCCGCTATAGTCCTGCCGAAGCGGCCGCGGTGGATCGCTTTGTTGGACAGGGCGGCGGACTCTTGCTCGTCGGCGATCACACGAATTTCATGCGCTCCGGCACGATCATGAACGATATTACCCGGCCCATGGGTTTTATCTACCGCGACGATCTGCTGTTTAGCAACGAAGCGTCGGCATACGACCAACATTTTGATCCCCCCTGGGCGCCGCATCCGAGCCTTCAATACATGCCGCCCATGGACTTCGCCGTCTCGTGTTCAATCGATCCGGGTTTCAGCCATGGGCGCTCGGTAATCGCCAGCACGGGCCTCTGGAGCATGCCGCCGGAATATCACCATGAAAACTATCACCCTATTGCCCAATACTGTCCCGACATGCGTTACGGCGCGTTTATACAAGTTTGGGCGGCTTGGTATGGGCAGGGCAGGGCCATGGCCTTTACCGATTCCACCATTTTCTCGAACTTTGCCACCTTCCAACCCGGCAAAGCCGAACTGATGCTCGGCATGATCGAATGGCTCAATCACGCCAATCCGTCGCTGGATCCGCGGCCTTGGCTGTTGCTGTTGGGCGCAGCCTTGTTGTGCGCGGGAATAATCCTCGCCCAACAAGGATCGGTGGCCTGGTTAGTGTTATTGGCCGCCGGAATCTGCGGCTGGACCCTGGCCTCTGAAGGCGTGGCTGCTATGCACCGCTGGTCCATGCCCTTGCCAAAAATCCACAAGCCGCTTACGCGCGTGGTCATCGACCGGACCACTTCGGATGCGCTGCTCTCCATAGGAGCTTTCACCCAAGGTGACGGCACGGGCTACGGCCTGCTGGAACAATGGATCTCCCGGCTGGGATATTACACTATTCGCCAAGAAGGCGGGAGCATTCTCGGGCGATGTTTTAGTGGCCATTTGTCCCGATAAACCCGTCGAGGCCTGGTTCCGCGAACAGTTGCAACACTACGTTGCCGCAGGCGGCAAACTGTTGGTGTTCGACACGCCGGAAAATGCCAACTCCACTGCAAACAGTTTGCTCTTGCCCTTTGGACTTACTACTGAGCGCCAGCAGGCCTGGAAGGGAACATTGATCTTTGCAGATAACTGGCCGTCAGCGGCTGTTCCGCAGGCCTGCGAAATTACTGGCGGCCAGGCTGTTGCTCAACTAGGCAACCGACCAGTGGCAGCCTTTGCCCAACACGGCAAAGGAAGGGTAATGGCCGTGGGCTTCGCTTCGGTATTCAACGACAAAAACATGGGCGAAACCTGGTTTATCGAGCCCGAACCCGAGGTCCGTTTGCGTTATGAAGTGTTTTATGCGTTGGTCCGTTTGCTAGTGGAAAACAAATCCATCACGCCGCCTACGACCGCCGAAATTCCTGCCGGCGAAACCACTGTTCCAAGTGCAGGCGGCAAGTCCAAAATTCCACTTCGTTTGCCCGACTTGCCCATGCAAGAACTCGGCCCGCAAGAATAGTTAAAAATCGCCTGCCTTATGCTATTATTTTAAGGTTACTTGGCCAATAACTGATCCCTGATATCCGACTTCTGTCCTCTGTACCCTGATCCCTGTTCCCTGTTATATGATTCATCACCTGAAAAAAATCATTCTCAGTTTGCTTAGAATAAGCATCTCCGTGGGTTTAATCGCCTATTTGATCTGGGACGCCACTCAGGGCAAAGGCAACGTCAATGTTTTTACCAACCTCCGCGACCAACCGAAAAATTGGTGGCTGTTTACCGCCGCCTGGGCCGTTTTGACCGCGGCGGTGCTCTTGACTTTTATCCGCTGGTGGTTTTTGGTGCGGGCGCTGGATATCCCTTGCCGCTTTGCCGATGCGATGCGCATCGGTTTTTGGGGCTTCCTTTTCAATCTCGCGCCGTTGGGAATCATCGGCGGCGACCTGGTGAAAGCCGTGATGCTCGCGCACGAGCAGCGGCGCTACCAGGCAAAGGCCGTGGCCGCGGTGCTCTTCGATCGCCTAGTGGGACTCTATCTGCTGTTTGTGATGGCTTCAGCGGGGATATTGTTGACGGGATTTTGGCGAAATCCCGTGCCCGAAATCCAGGAAATTTGTTGCGGCACTTTCATCATCACTGTTCTCGGCACTTTGGGAATTGCCGCGATGCTTATAACCGATATAACCCAAAACCGTTTAACTCGCTTACTGGGAAAAATACCTTGGGTCGGCCAGAAACTGGAAAGCCTTATCAGCGCAGTGGGCTTGTACCGCCACAAACCGCTGGTGCTCCTGATTTCCTCGTTAATGAGTGCGGGCGTGCACTGTTTATTTGCCGTCGGCATTTATCTGATTGCTCGAGGTCTGCCCGGAGACGTGTTTTCGCTGGGATCATATTTTATTTTCTGGCCTTTAAGCGATGTAACCGCCGTGCTGCCGTTGCCCTTGGGGCCCTTCGAGTTCGTGCTCGAATTCCTTTACACTCACATTTCCCCGGCCGGCGTGACCATTGCCAAAGGGCAAGGCCTGGTTGTGGCCTTGGTGTGGCGGCTGATCAATCTGTTGATTGCCGCCCTGGGCGTTTATTATTACTTTGGCAATCGCCGGGAACTGTCCGAGGCCATCCAGGAAAGTGAGCAAGTTCAGTAGGGTGCATGAAATGCACCAACAGCCTAGCGAAGCGTTTCACGTACCCGACTAGGATTCGATCCTGGCGGTAAATCGGGAAAGATTATCAAGGTCCAGCGTTTTTTCAATTCCCGTCACTTGCTCGACGACTTTTTCGAAACCCTGCCGGCCAAACAATTCGTGTTCGCGATTTTCAAATTTCTCGCCCAGGGCGTCGTAATCCTTTGGCGACAACAGGCCGCGAATTGCCGGAAACACCACCGTGTCTTCGCGTGCCGTGTGCGGGACGTACATGCGGATAAACGCCCGTAAAGCGCGGTGCACTTTTTGACTGTTTTCTTCATTGCCGATGCCGCCCGAGGTAGCCGCCTGTTGGATCTGATCGGTCAGTTGGCGGCCAGCCTGATGTTGCTCGCGGAGCACTTTTACCAGATCGACAAGTTTGCCCGCCTTCTCGAAAAGCGGGAAAATATGATCCTCTTCCAGCTTGGAGTGATAATCCTCGATGAAGTTGCGAATAATCTTTATCGCGCCGGTTAGTGCGTCGATCGGCAGTTCCGCATTCCTGGTCAGCCGCCGCGTGAATTCATCGTAGATCAGCAGAATGCGAATCAGCACTCCGTGCTCTCGCATCAGATCCTCGGCGGGTGAAATTTCTTCCTCTGCTTCCGGCGTATCTTTCCGTTGTTCATCGCCAGGATTATCGGCAGCGGCGGCAATTCTGGAGAAACCCGCCAGCAGCAGACCGCTTCCCATGGCGGTTCCGGTCAAAAGGAAATCGCGCCTACTGTGATTTGCTCTTCCAGCCATCTTCTTTCTCCTTTTATCGGTAAATCAATACAAGATAACGTTTGCGGCCGACATCACAGGCTCCATGGTAGTGCATGATATCAGATTTTCAAGACATTACCACTAAACCGGAATAAAAGGAGCGCGGCCCGGCCGATGTTTCCAGAATCAGGGCCCCATCGCGAGCAATGCCCCGGCAGAGGCCGTGGATTGTTTGTGAACCAATCCGCAGAGTTAAAGACTTATTGCGTAGCAGACAAAGCTCATCGGCCCGGGCGGCAAGCTCTTCGGTGCTTGACGGAGCGTGAGAAGATGTTTTTCCAACCGGCCAAGCAGTGTAACCAGAATCGCGCTATGATCGTGTGGCTTGCCGGTCAGTCCCAGCAAGCTTGTGGCTATGGAAAGCAGTTCGGCCGGGGCATCAGCCAGCGAATTGTTAGTATTTACCCCGATGCCGATGACTGTATGGCGATCGGGCAGCACTTCTACCAGGATTCCCGCCAACTTGCGTTCGGCGACGATCACGTCGTTCGGCCAGTGGATGCCGACCTCTTGATTAGCTAGCAGCGGTTTTATGGTTTCGGCCACTGCCACGCCGGCTGCCAGGCTGATCAACGGCACGCAATCGGGTTGGACATCAATTGTTTTTGGATTAAGCAGCAGACTAAATGCCAGGCTTCCCGGACCGGTCCACCAGCGATTGCCTCCTCGGCCTCGCCCGGCGGTTTGCCGATCGGCAATCACCAGCAGCGGTAATTTATTCGCCCCTAGCTTTGCTCGCTGCGCTGCCCGATCGTTTGTCGAAGTAATCTCCGCGTGATGTTCCACTTCGACGACAAAGGTCTCGCGAACAATGCGAAGGATATCGAGTGGAGACATTTGAGAAGCAAGGGATGAAGGATGAAAAAACGCAGCAAGAAGAAGTCAGAACGCAGAACTATAAACTGTAAACTGAAAACTATAAATTCTATAAAAACCGCTTGCGGTTTCGCACCGCCCACCGCCCACTGTCCACTAATTTGGATCCCCAATCGCTATTCCTTGGCTTTTTTGCCGTTATCTTTGCTTTTGCCGTCGACGCCGGCTGCTGTGGTTTTGGATTTTTCCGCGGCGGCGGCTTTTTTGTAGGACTCGCTGCGATAGTCGGTCTGGTAAAAACCCGATCCCTTGAAGACCACCGCCGCGCCCGGTCCGATCAGTCGGCGGAGCTTGTTTTTGCCGCATTCGGGACACTTGCGCTTGCGCCCGCGGTGATTGCTTGGAACAGCTCGAACTCGTGGTTGCAGGCGTCGCAGACATAATCATACGTAGGCATGGCAGTTCTCACTTGCTCGGATTGGCAGAAACTATTACCTGGCTTGGCCGCACCACGCGGTCGTGCAGTTGGTAGCCGTCTTGCGTTACCAGGATCACGGTATTGGCCGGATATTCCTCCGAAGCCTGTTGTAGAATCGCATGGTGCAGATGCGGATCGAAGGGGGCGTTGAGGGCCGTGATTTTCACGCAGTGATGTCGTTTCAAAACCTCCTCCAACTGCCGGGCGACCATTTTTACGCCATCCAGCAGCCCGCTGCCATCGCTGGATTTATCGGCGGCTTCGCTGGCCCGCTGAATGTTGTCCAGCACCGGCAGCAGGTCGCGGATCAGCGAAAGATTCGCATAGCGGAGTTGATCTTCCGATTCCCGCGCCGCGCGCTTGCGGTAGTTATCCAGTTCAGCCTGGCAGCGCAGGATCCGCTCGTTGGCCTGTTCCAATTCAGCGTGAAGTTGTTCAGCGGTTTCGGACGACAGAAGTTTTATCCCCGCTCCTTGTTTTTCCTCTGCCGGGGCAGGCGTTGCCGACGACTGGAGCGATTGAGCCTGGGAAGCGTAGGCCATTGGTTCCCTGGCCGGGGCGTTATCGGTAGGCCCGGCATGTGGTTTCGCCGACTTCGGCTGTTCGCTCTTGGATGGATGTCGGTGACTCATGTTTGGAAATACTCCTTCAACTTCTCAAAAAAACTTTTGCGTATGGGCGTAACGTTGGTGTTTTCCAATTCGGCCAGATGCCGCAACAACTCCTCGTGGTTGGGGGTCAATTTCTTGGGGACCTCGATGTGTACTTGCACCAACAGGTCGCCCCGCTGAGGGGAATTCAGTTGCGGCATGCCGCGACCAGTCAAGGTGAGGATTTCGCCGGTTTGCGTGCCGGGCGGGATGGCCAAGGTTTCTTTGCCGGCCAGCGTGGGAACCTCGATGGTCGATCCTAGCGCCGCCTGGGGATAGGTAATCGGCACCTGGCAGATTAGGTGTTTGCCTTCGCGCTGGAACAGCGCATGCTCGCTTACCTTAATCATACAGAAGCAATCGCCCGGCGGGCCGCCGTCCGGGCTGGGTTCGCCTTCGCCGCTCAGTCGCAGTCGCGTGCCGGTGTCGATGCCGGGGGGAATATCCACCTTGTGGGTGATTTTTTTCTGCACATAGCCCGCCCCGCGGCAATCATCGCAGAGCTCGCGAATCACGCGCCCTTGGCCGTGACAGGAGGGACAGGTAGTCTGGATGGAAAACACGCCGGTCGACTGCACTATTCGGCCGCGCCCGCCGCAGTAGCGGCAAGTTTCCGGTTTGCTGCCCGGCTTGGCCCCCGAACCGCTGCAAATTTCGCATGCCGCGTGCCGAATAAAGCGGACGATTTTCGAAGTGCCCCGGGCCGCTTCGATTAAATCCACCGTGACCTCGGTATGCACATCGGCGCCGCGCCTGACACGTCCTCTCGCGGGCATGCCAAAAAAATCGCCAAACAGACTGTCGCCGAAAATATTCCCGAAGGCCCGGAAAATTTCGCTGATGTCGTGGAACTGCGGACCGCCGCCCTCCAGGCCCGCATGACCGTAGCGATCGTATTTGGCCCGTTTTTCCGGATGACAGAGGACTTCAAAGGCCTCGGCCGCTTCCTTGAATTTGACAACGGCCTGCTCGTCTTCCGGATTGCGATCCGGGTGGTATTTCAGCGCCAACTTGCGGTAGGCCTCGGAGATTTGCGTCTCTGTGGCCGTCCGCGATACCCCGAGCACCTCGTAATAGTCGCGTTTTTCCGCCATTGTCGCCATGGCCGGGTGAGAAACAGGATGATTGAAACGATTAATTCTACTACACCGCCGAACAAAATGCATCAGCAATATGATAAAGGCCACCCCGTGGCGAGGCGGCCCTTTCGTATATAACTCGGCGGGTGTTATGTCCGTTACTCACTGGGTGCCATAGCCGGCGGTCAACGACCGCCGGTGTGCCACTGCTGGCTTGTCCAGCAATGTGAAAGTCACGGTTGGACTAGCCAACTGTGAATCCCGTTTTTTTCCGGACTGACACAGTCCGGCTCTTTTAGCGTACGCTTCCTTCCACCTGCCGTTTCTTTTTGTCTTCTTTATTTAAGTCAGTGACCATGGTTTCGGTCATTAACATCAGACCGGCGATACTGGCTGCGTTTTGTAAAGCGGTGCGTACTACCTTGAGCGGGTCGATAATGCCTGCTTTGAGCATATCGACGTATTTCCCGGTGTTGGCGTCGTAGCCGGTATTGGTGGGCTTTTCGCTCACTTCGTCGACCACCACCGAGCCGTCCACTCCGCAGTTGTCGGCAATCTGTTTAAGCGGCGCGGACAAAGTATGGGAAATAATGTCTACGCCGATCTTTTCGTCGCCCCGGGCGCTGCTGCGAACCTTTTCCACGGCCTCTCGGCAGCGCATGAGGGGCACTCCTCCGCCGGGTAAAATGCCTTCCTCGGCGGCCGCGCGCGTGGCGTGCAAGGCGTCTTCCACCCGGGCCTTCTTCTGTTTCATCTCGGCCTCGGTGCTGGCGCCCACCGAAACCACCGCCACTCCGCAGCTCAGTTTGGCCAGTCGCTCCTGGAGCTTTTCGCGATCGTAGTCGCTATCGGTATTTTCGATTTGGGTGCGCAACTGATCGCAGCGGGCCTTGATGTCGGCCTGCTTGCCCGCGCCTTCCACGATCGTCGTGTTATCCTTATCGACAGTGATCTTCTTGGCCCGGCCAAGCTGATCCAGCGCGACGTTCTCCAACTTCACGCCCAGATCCTCGCTGATCAAGGTGCCGGCGGTGAGGATGGCGATATCGGCCAGCATGTTTTTACGCCGATCGCCAAAGCCCGGGGCCTTCACCGCGCAGATTGGCAGCACGCCGCGGAGTTTATTGACGACCAGAGTGGTCAGGGCCTCGCCTTCGATGTCCTCGGCGATGATCAACAGCGGTTTGCCCCGCTGCATTACCTTTTCCAGAAGCGGAATCAGGTCGCGCAGATTGGTGATCTTCTTTTCATGGATGAGAATAAAGGCGTCTTCCAAGAGGCAATCCATCTCCGGGCTGCGGTTGATGAAGTACGGCGAGAGATAGCCCTTGTCGAACTGCATTCCCTCGACCACCTCGTAAGTGGTTTCGGCGGTCTTGCCTTCCTCAACGGTAATTACGCCGTCCTTGCCCACCTTGTCCATGGCCTCGGCCAGGAGGTTGCCGATTTCGTGATCGTTGTTGGCGCTAATGGCCCCCACATTGGCGATCTCATCCTTGCTGGTGACCTTCTTGGCCATCGTGTACAGATGGGCCACGGCCGCTTCCACGGCTTTGTCGATGCCGCGGCGCACGGCCGCTGGATTGCTGCCCGCGGCGATATTCCGCAATCCTTCACGGAAGATCGCCCGGGCCAATACCGTGGCGGTAGTGGTGCCGTCGCCGGCCACATCCGAAGTCTTGGTAGCAACTTCGTTGACCAGCTTGGCCCCCATGTTCTCGAAGCGGTCTTCCAGTTCAATTTCCTTGGCCACGGTCACGCCGTCCTTGGTCACGGTCGGACTGCCGTACGATTTGTCGAGAATTACATTGTGTCCGGTCGGTCCCAGGGTGACGGCCACCGTGTCGGCCAGTTTTTCCACTCCGCGGAGCATGCGCTCCCGCGCATGATGTTCATATAAAAGTTGCTTAGCCACTTTTGGTGGTTCCTTGATATAACAAAGTTTTCAGTTATAAGTTATAAGTTTTCATTTTTTCAGCTTTTAGCGGTCAGATATCAGCCCCCAGTCCTTTGCATTCATCCTTCATCCTTGCTATTGCCCAATCCCTAATCCCTTATTTTACCACCTTGGCCAGAATATCGGACTCGCGGAGGATTTTTACTTCGCGCCCTTCGATTTCGACCTCTGATCCGCTGTACTTGCCGTAAATCACTTCGTCGCCCACGGCCACGGACAATTTGCCGCGCTGGCCGTTGTCGAGCAGTTTACCGGGCCCGACGGCCAACACAGTGCCCCGTTGGGGTTTTTCTTTTGCGGTGTCGGGCAGCACTATGCCGCCTGCCGTCATCTCCTCGGCCTCCACCGGCTCCACTACAACACGATCATCCAATGGCTTCAGGTTAATATTCTTCATGATTAAATCCCTTAGTTAAATGAAATAAATATATCGCTTGGTTGATTAATCGTCTTGTTCCCAGGCTCTCGCCTGGGTGCCACTACTGGCTTGTCCAGCAGTGTGAAAGGCATGGTTAAACAAACAGGTATCCTCCAGAGGCGGATCGTGGCACACACGCTATTTAGAACTCGTCCATGCCACCCATTCCACCCATGCCCATACCTCCCATGCCGCCCATGCCACCCATGCCGCCTGGGCCAGGACCGTGACCATGTCCTTTTTCCTCTTCCTCCTTGGGAATTTCCGTAACTAGGCAGGATGTTGTCAGTAGCAACGCGGCCACGCTGGCGGCGTTCTGCAAAGCAGTGCGCACTACTTTCGCCGGATCGATGATGCCGGCTTCGATCAGATCGCAGTACTGATCCTTCTCAGCGTCATAACCGTCGGATTTGCCTTTCATCTGCCGCACGCGGTTAACAACCACGGCGCCGTCCTTGCCGGCGTTTTCGGCAATCGCCCGTAACGGGGCGTCAAGTACGTTCTTGACGATCTTTGCCCCGAGGGCTTCGTCGCCTTCAAGTTCCAAATTCTCCGTCGCCTTTTCGCTCCGCAGCAAGGCCACTCCGCCGCCGGGGACAATCCCTTCGGCCAGTGCGGCCTGGGTGGCGGCTCGGGCGTCTTCCATGAGCATTTTTTTTTCTTTCATTTCCGTTTCGGTGGCGGCGCCGACGTGAATCTGCGCCACGCCGCCGGCCAACTTGGCCAAGCGCTCTTGCAGTTTTTCGCGATCGTATTCGCTGGTCGTGGTCTCGATTTCCTGGCGGATCTGTTCCGCTCGCCCTTTGATGGCCTCTTTGCCGCCGCCGCCCATGACAATGGTGGTGTCCTCGGACGTTACGACCACTTTCTTTGCGGTGCCCAAATCAGAAAGCTTGACCGATTCGAGTGTAACTCCCAGATCCTTAAAGATCGCCTGCCCGCCGGTCAGGGTGGCAATGTCGCCCAGCATGGCCTTGCGCCGATCGCCGTAACCCGGGGCTTTGACCGCGCAAACGTTCAAAATGCCGCGCAGCTTGTTGACCACTAGCGTGGCCAAGGCCTCGCCTTCCACGTCCTCGGCGATGATCAAAAGCGGTTTGCCCGCCTTGCTCACGGATTCCAGCAAGGGAATGAGATTCTTGGCATTGGATATTTTGTCTTCGTGAATCAGGACCAGGCATTTTTCGAATTCCACCGCTTGTTCTTCCTGGTTGGTGACAAAATGCGGCGAAAGGAAGCCGCGGTCGAATTGCATGCCCTCGACCACGTCCACGTAGGTTTCCGCCTGCTTGCCTTCCTCCACGGTAATTACGCCGTTTTTGCCGACCTTGACAAAGGCGTCGGCCAGCACGGTCCCGATCGACGGATCGCAGTTGGCCGCGATGGTGGCCACCTGGGTGATTTCCTTTTTATCCTTTTCATTGATGGCCACGGTCATTTTTTCGATATTTTTTATTACTGCCTCGGTGGCCTGGTGTATGCCGCGGGAAAGGGACATGGGATCGGCCCCGGCGGCCACCATGCGCATGCCCTCACGATAAATCGCCTCGGCCAGCAGCGTGGCGGTCGTGGTGCCGTCGCCGGCCACGTCGTTGGTCTTCGTGGCGGCCTCTTTGACTAACTGAGCGCCCAGGTTCTCGAAGGGATCGTCCAGTTCGATTTCCTTGGCCACGGTCACCCCGTCTTTAGTAACCTTGGGAGAACCCCAACCCTTATCTAGGACCGCATTTCGTCCTCGTGGACCTAACGTGCTCACCACGGCCCGGGCCAGTTTGCTCACCCCTGCTGCCAGCGGTTGCCGGGCAGCGTCTTCAAAAACCATTTGTTTTGGCACAGCGGATCTCCTCCTATTTGCTCGATATATTTTTACTACCACGGCCACAAATGGCAGCCGATTGTGAGTACCAACAAAAAGAGCAAGCGGTGTGCCAAAGGCCGGACTGCAATCCGTAACCATTTATTTGTATTTAAGTTACGGCATTTAGTCAATGACTGCCCGACAAATATGCAAAAAAACTGATTTTTCCGGCATGTCAATCTGGCAGCCATTCTATAGAGCCTGTCCCAAAACATACATGGTATGAAACATTCCTGTCATTCTGAAGCGCCCTGTCACTGCTGAGCGAAGTGAAGAATCTTGGTACAGGAGGATGCCAGGCACGGGCCAAAGGCCGATGCCCGGGAGATCCTTCGCTACACTCAGGATGACATTTGGCTCGGATGACATTTGGCCTTTTGGAATAAGCTTTAAATGTCATCGCGCCGTTTGACATTGTTCGTCCGGCACGTGCAGGCCCCTGAATCACAATGCTACTTCTTCTTATGGCGGGTGATTATTCAACGGTGCTGAATTTTCCCCACCCCCCAAAAATCTCTTTTAGCCCCCCCCAAAAAAACTTCACCTGAAATTATTGTATTTTATCTAAATTATGGTAGAAATAGTTTTTGAGTAACTATCCGATAAGTCCCTGTCCATACGGGATATGGGCGGGGAGAGGACTTTTCTCATTGATTACAACAACTACTTCATTGAGAAGCTAAAAAACTGCTGGGTGTTCGGATAGTTTCTAAGCGGACGACCCTAAGCGACGTGATTAGTTCGTTCAATCTACGCCTTCTAATCAAAGAGGCAGCGCTTCACGTCATTGCGCTTTTGAAATCGGGCATCAGCACTACATAGATGCCGCACGCTGCCAGATATCTGCTTCAGCCGACTCTTGCGGTGCTGTTGGTTTCCTAAGAGCGTGACAAAAGTACGTGCGCATTGCGAGGCAGGCTGTTCCTGCTCCTTTTTACAGTGAAGAAAAAACTTAGGGTCTCACCGCGCCTTGGATCATTCTACATCAATATCTATTAAGAAAGGGTAAACGCATGATTAAAAAACAAATTGATGCGACTAAGTATTTCAGCATGTTATTGGCTCTGGCATTGGGGCTTTCAATGACCTCGACCATGCAAGCACAAACAACACTTTATTGGAACGCCCCCAACGGAGGCAACGGTAATTGGGATACCGCAATCCAGAACTGGGCAACCGATCCGGCAGGTCCACTCGATACGATCTGGAACAACAGCAATTATGACAACGCCGTGTTCCAAAATAACGCTGGCGCAGTTTCCGTCGATCCGGGATGGATTTATGTGAATAATATCACTTTTAATGTGGATGGTTACACAATAAATGATAACACGCTTGCGTTAGCGGGCCCATCAACTCCCATGATTACGACTGCCACCGACGTTACCGCGACTATCAACTCGAGTATAACGGGATTCCAAGGTTTCAACAAAAGGGGCCTCGGCACTTTGATTGTTTCCGGCAACAATTACGATTTGTGGGGGACTGTAACTATTGGAGTTTTTAACTCGAATGATGGGGGAGTGCTTAGGGTTACTGATTCAAACGCACTTGGTAATGCGGCTGTTTTAATTACAGGTCGCGCCGCCAGTAGTACAGATGCCAATCCAGCCCAACTTCAGCTCTCCGGGGGAATAAATCTCACGAATTTTATTACTCTCCAGCAGAAGCAAAATGGATTAGGTCATGGTCCTGGTGCTCATGGCACACCTGTCCTGAATGAATTTCCGGCAAGTATTGTTAATGTAGGTGGCGACAACACCATCAGTAACAATATATCGATCATTGAGGGGGGCAATCACGCCATCCTCGAGTCGGCTGCCGGCAATCTCTTAATTGCCAGCGACATTCGCAATGATGCCAGTTACGTCGCCACCTCCCCGCGAAATCTTGTCCTGCGGGGCACTTCGAATGGTGAAATTCTGGGTTACATCGGCCCTGGCAGTAATCCGAATTCAATTTCTGTCTGGAAAGAAGGCTCTGGCACTTGGACCCTCTCGGGAGAGAATGACGGCAATGTTCCTTTCTGGGTGCATGATGGTGTATTGAGGTTGAACAATAGCAATGCACTGGGCAACGGCTCCTCGACCGGCGCTGTCACCGTTGCCTCTTCTATCTACGATGAACTTTATGGCACCACCACTCCTACCACTGGGCGAATTGAGTTAGACGGTTCCTCATCGGCATTAAACATTCCTAAAGATATTACGTTACAGGGACGTAATTCGGCAAGTTATACACACTTCCAGAATTATAGCGGCAACAATACCCTAAGTGGGGATATATTGCTGACTCAGGTTGACGCAATCGGCGCTAACGGCAATGGTTCTAATTACGTCATCGAGTCCTCCAGCGGACTTCTCTCCCTCGGTAATATCAAAAACAATTCCACTATTACCTCTACCCGTAATCTGACTCTTAAAGGCGCAAGCAGTGGAGAAGTGAATGGTGTTATCGGCGGCGGCTCTGCTATTAATCCCAATGATATCAGTGTCACAAAAACTGACGGTGGAACTTGGACCCTCTGTAATTACAATACCTATACTGGTAATACTACGATCAACGGTGGTACCTTGAAAATCGCCTCCTCCGGTTCGATTGCCAGCAATCTTATCGATGTTGTTACAGGCACGTTCGATGTTTCCGACGTCTCCGGCTATACATTGGGCAACGGAAAAACCATCAAGGGCAACGGTTCGGTTCTTGGCGCGATGACAGTACTAGGTACGGTGGAACCGGGCGAAAGCCCCGGCATGTTAACCGTCGGGAACACGATCTTCGGCAACGCCTCCTTGCTGAAGATCGAATTGGCAGGCACCACACCGGAGACGTTATACGATGTGCTGAATTGTACCGGTGATCTTACCATGCAAAGCGGCAGCATGCTCACTGTTTCGCTAATCAACTCTTTCATGCCCATTAGCGGCGATACCTTCGACATCCTAAACTTCACCGGCCATTCTGGTGCGTTTTCCACGATCAATCTGCCAACGCTCTCCGGGGGACTCTCCTGGAATCTGGGTGATTTGTATGTCGGCGGAAGCATCACTGTTGTTCCCGAACCAGCCGCCTTGACAATGCTCTTGACGTCCCTTGCCGCGATAGGCCTGTGGACAGGCATTCGCAAGTGGCGCTTCAAATAGGTGAATCAATAATCTGATTCCGATAATTGTCTGCGTTTTATAAAAAATAACGGAACTATCCATTTAACAAAGCAAACAGGAGTTTAATTTTCAGCGAACGGGAGCGCACCACAGTATAACCCCGCCCGTCAAGGAGTCATCTTGAGGATAGGGACCGTGGTATTTTAACTCCCTGAATATTGGAAGTCCGCTTTTCGCCCAATAGCTGACTCTACTGAAAGGACTGGGTTTCCTTTATTCAGAGACGCACTACAGGTAAAACGTGTTGTAACATAAGTTACTCCGTTCTCGCCCATAGGGCTGCGCTCCTTGTTCGCTGAAATTAAGTCGATTATTTTATACAAAAAACCACAAAAATAAGCAAATTTATAAAGTTATCTACTTGACAACGCATAAGGAAAATGATATAATTTCATATAAATCAATTACTTAGGAGATTTATATGAAATACAAACCACCCAAATATACTAAACACTCCGATATGGCGTCAATTGATGTTGGACGCCTAACTGAAAACGAAGCAAGGACTATTTTGGAATCAATCCGTTGGCCAAACGGGCCGATTTGCCCGCATTGTGAAAGTGATAACGCAACCCACCTAAAAGCCGGGAAGGCACGGGATGGGGTTATTCAGTGCAACGCTTGCCGTAAGCAATTCACTGTGACTGTTGGTACGGTCATGCACCGCTCCCACATTACGCTACGTCAGTGGGTACAGGCTTTCTATTCCATGTGTTCCCACAAAAAGGGCGTTTCGGCTTTACAACTCCAGCGAAATCTTGGCCTTCATTCCTATCAATCAGCATGGCATCTTGCCCATCGCATCCGCCTTGCGATGGCCGAAGATCCGCTCGCCAGCAAGTTGCAAGGCATGGTGGAAGTAGACGAAACCTACGTAGGTGGCAAACCAAGGAAGGGCCAAAAAGATGAATTAGGCAATCCAGTTAAGAATAAGCGAGGACGTGGCACCAAAAAGACGCCTGTGGTAGCCCTGGTTGAACGTGACGGAAGCGTCAAAACGAGGGTGGTTGAAAACGTTACCGCCGATACCCTCAAGGATGCAATCCGAGAGAACGTAAATAGGCAGTCCACCATCCTGACTGATGAATTACCGGCTTACAATGGCATCGGCCAAGAGTTTGAGGGTGGGCATCAAACAGTAAATCACAGTGTAGGTGAATATGTGCGTGGTTTATTCCACACAAATACGGGTGAATCTTTCTTCGCTCTCTTAAAGCGTGGCGTACACGGTACTTTCCATCATATCTCTAAGCATCATTTGCACCGTTACATGGATGAATTTTCCTTCCGGTGGAATGGACGTAAGG
This sequence comes from Pirellulales bacterium, assembly GCA_963820545.1. Taxonomy (GTDB): domain Bacteria; phylum Planctomycetota; class Planctomycetia; order Pirellulales; family Thermoguttaceae; genus CAWGAJ01. The sequence continues at coordinate 2,244,517 of CAWGAJ010000001.1, read as the reverse complement.
TTAACGATGGAGAGCGGGCTGTGTTAGCTATTCGGGGAGCGGAAGGTAAAAGATTAGTTTATAAACAAGCTATCGCACCAGAGGGTGCTTAAAACAGAATGGATTCTTTAAGATGAAAACCCCATGCCACAAAAAAACTACAGTGAAATCATTATTGTTATCATTAGGTTTGGCCATCGATAGAATACATATATTAACGAGTGCTGATGGTCATTCAGTGGAATTAAGGCTATCACTCAAGACGACTTCTCCGGTTTGTGGGGAATTTTCAAAGCGTCACATAAAACGTCGGTAACGGGACTTGATGTTGGTTGATCGGAAATAGTTATTTTGGATACTGTTTTTGGTTTGTCTAGTTTAAATTCAAAATTGCCGTTTTTATCAAAGGTAATACTAACATTTTCTCCGCTTCCATCCAACATTTCGATATTTAACCATTTACTCATGTTCATACCCCTTTCTGTTTTTGAATTAAGAATAGTGCCAGAGAATTGATTAGATATCCCACAATTCAGAAAGTCAATATATGGCAAATAAGCCCAAACCCCATAAACACCGCCTTAAACGCCTCTCGCTCTACCCGCTCAAACCCGAGGAGGCATTAGAAGCATTTATGAAGGTTGATCCAGAGAAAGTAGAGGCGAAACTTTTAATATCAAAACGAAAACGCAAATAATGATCTTGCTTTGTTAAATGGATAATTCCGAAAAATAATTGGGGTGGCGGTTAAACTTCAACTGTCACCCCAACATTATTATGTTACACAAATATTTTTTTCCTGAGATCAATAGCTGCGCCCCTGGAGCAGAGTAGGAGGAACATGGCCTCGCCAATATACTCTAGAACATCATTCCGTGCTTGTGATGGGCGAGGGAACCGCCTTGATAAAACGGCCGCCGCTTTCGTACCAGCCTTGTTGGGTAAACCGGCACCATCTGATGTCGATGATAAAACCCAACCAATGGCCGTGACATTCCAGCGAGGCAATCATGCGGCGATATGACAACGGCTTGGGATGATAAAACCCCAATCCGCTTCGAGATAGATGCCTGCCCACTACAACAACACTTTTTCCCTCCGGCGTAATGCCGTCCTCGGCGATCGGCGTAAGATGGATCAATTGAGGAAACGGATAGCGGTTTTCCTGGCGTCTTTCCAGCATGTCATACTGCGGATACAGCGTTCCCAGTAATTCCCATACCTGGGTACAAACTCTGTCTTCTGAAAGGGCTTTTTCAGAGTCAAGAAGATCAGGTTGCGGATCATGAAGCTGAAGCATAGACTTTCCTGAGTTGATATTACTATTACATCTGTGAGTACAATACCAGACTGCTCGTGTGTAATCAGTTTGCCGGCTTATAAAGTGCGCGATTGCCCCATAAAAAAGCCACGTGGCACAAATACCCTCTAAACCGAGGGAGAAAAAACCAGGAAAAGCAAGCCCCTCATACTCGATCTTGAGGTCGCCAAATAAAATTTAGTTCAGGAATCAGAAGATGTCAAATAAGCATGAAAAGCCCGAAAAACCACTCTTTTTTACAGGCTGCCCTGTAATATATAAACCCTAAAAAGTGTGAATAACCGGCTGTGCTTTGATTTGAAAAAATGTTTCCAGTCTCCCGACTCCGGTCTCCGGCCTAGAGCCTTTTTTTCTCTGCCGCACGAGGGCCATCATGCGGCGTAGCGGCTTCGTTCTGGAGGATCAAAGCCCGATCGAAAAGTTGCCAAGTCTCATGGTAACGATTTTGGGACAGCAGTTTTTGCCCGTATTCGATTACGGCCGACAATTCGCCTTCCAGCTCCTCCGGACACTTGCCGTGGCAACGACGTGCTTCGGCAAAAACGGCGAATGCCTGGTCTATCTGATCGGTCTCCAGTAACACACGCGACCAACGCCGATAAATCTCCGAAACCGCATGTTGGAGATATTCTCGATCGGGCATTTCCCGGGCTGCTTGATTCAACAGTTCTGCTGCCTCCTGGTATCGTTTTTCCTTACACAACTGCTCCGACCATTGATGATGCACATGCACATAATTCAGTGCAAAAGCCTCGTAATGCGGATCATAAACAAGCCCTTGCCTGAGCAGGGCCGCGGCTTGGAAAAAATTGCCGGCATTGCACAATTCGATGGACCAATTGTTGATCGTGGCCAGAAAATTGCCCCGGGCGGTGCTGTTTAGCGGGTCAAGCCGGAGGGCTTTGACGTTGGCGGCCGCTGCTTGCGCAAAGCGTTTTTCCCCCAAAAAATCCACGCCGCGGTTATAATAAATCATCGCCGTCAGTTGCAGCGGCGAAACCTCGCGGAGCTTGGTCTTGTCTTTTGCCGGTTGAAGGCCAATGGTTTTTTCCACAGCCTCGGCCTGCCTGACCGGATCGTGTTGCAACTGAAACCAGCGCGGGCAAGTGGTTTCCACGTCAAGCGATCCGTCTGGCAAAAAGACCCGGCTTAAGGCATGGCCGGGCGTTTCCAGGGCGAAACAATCTAGACCGAGTTTGCCCGCCAGATAGTCGAACAGCACTGTAGCGCTTACGCAGTTGAAACGGCCTTCATCCAATGCTTGACGCAAATCGCTGCATTCGATGTGATACCCCCCGTGAAGAATCCGGCGGTGCAGGAAAGCAAAAATCGCCTCCGCTTGCTGGCGCGGCGCATGGTCTAAGCAGCCTTGTTTGCGTAATTCACTTGCCCATCCAGCAACACGTTCCTCATAGTGTCGTATGGTGCTTGGATCATCCACGCCGCTGGCGATCAATGCCGCGCCCAGCAAGGAGAAATCGTCCAGGCGTCCATCGGCGGCATCGGTAAACAATTGTTGTTCCAAAACCGACAGACTTGCCTGAACCCCAGGCCAAGAATCTTTATGCTGGATAATCTTGTCGGATGGCGGCAGCGGTTCGTTGGTATTTGCCCAGACCAGCGGGCAAATACCCAGCCACGCTGTCAGCGACCAGCTCCATATTCGCCGGAAAAAGTTTTGCATCTCTTCTGCTTAACCTAGTTGTAGCGATTGTGCCGGCTGTATAAATTTTTAGCGCGGCTGTGATCTTCAATTGCTATAACTATAAGATGCAAAAAGGCAACATGCGGCACTTGAGAATGCCAAATAGATAAAATATGCCGATTGCAGGTCACATTACAACAAGGAAAACTTTTACAGCGACCATGCCGACCATTCCTGTCAAGGGATAAAAAAGAGGGGCGGTCGTTTTTCCGCTTCCGCCTTTTTTTGCAGGGGAGTGATCCGTGATGCGGAGCGCAACTCGATGCGGAGTTTTTCCCGCTCGGCGGCGATGCTGGCTAAGGCCATTTCGCGGTTTTCGATATCGGCACGCATCATTTCCACGTCAATCGACGAGCTGCCGAACTGCTCGGCCAGTTTGCGCAGCCGTTGCACGTCTTTCTCATTGGCTTGCTGCTGCTTATTGGCAACTTCAATGGCCGCTTCCACGCGCTTGATTTCCCTTTCCATCTCACCGATCTGCTTGCGGTGGATTTCCTTGCGGATTTGTTCAATCCGCTCGGCGTAATCTTTCTGGAAGCGGGCCAAATCCTTGTTTTCCGGTTCCCCTTTCCGCGACTTAATATCCTGTAACAAATCTTTCAAAACCGGATCATTCTGGGCGAACATTTCACATTCGATGTCCGATATTTCAGTGTTCTTCACGGCGTCGCGTTCCGCATATAGGGAGGCCAATTCGCTCCGCAATCGGCCCAATTCAAACTCACTACGCGCCAACTCTTGCCGATATGATGCCAATTCCTCAAGAGTAAGCCTTTGTTTCAGGGTGAGGGTTTCCGTCTCGGCCGTTCCCAGTTGTTCGGCCAATTGTTTAAGCTCGCTGCGCCGGTTGCGGACTTCGCCTTCTTTCTCGGTATAAATACGATCGATATCGCTGATTCGCTGCCGGCGCTGATCCCTTTCCCCATCCACGACTTCGGTCATGTAAGCCTCGAGAACCGCCGTAACGATTTCCGCAGCCTCTTGGGGATCGTAAGTGGTAAGTCCAATTTCCATAACCTCCGCCTTTCCTGGAAAGCTCACCGAGAGGTTCTTCATCAGCCACGAGACGGGATCATATTGCTTTTTCAGGATCGGCAAACCGTTGATCTCCGGTTTGCGAACCGCGGCTGCCAGCACAAACCGGTTTTTGATGAGTTGCGCCTGTGTATTCTTAAAAATATCGTACTCTATTGGGTTCGGCTCTTGGAAGCTGGAAAACATCAAAGCCGGTGCTTGATAAGCCACGCGTAGATACGCCTTGGCCGTATATTTTGGCGTTAGTAATCGCCAGCACACAAAGATGATTATTGCCAAAACGATTGCGCAACCTAGAAACCATGCCACAAACCTGCAACAGCAGCAGGATTTTCGGCTTTCGCAACCTCCGGAGGCAGGCGCCTGCGAGGTTGCTAGGATTTGCTCTGGGAATTTTTCAGAAATACTCTCGGTCGGTAGGACACTGTCATTCATGGTCGCTCCCCTTGATTAATTGAAACAATAGTTTCTGTAAAAAATAGCACTTATTAGTGCTGGAATTTGCCTACCTGATGACCGCAAGGTGTTACTAAAGTTTAGATTATAGTCTGATTCCTCCGTGCCTTCCTTATAAATATATGATTTAGAATTACGTTGGTATTACGATCACGAATAATTATTGTTCAAAAATTTGAGGTTTTTACCCGGAGAATGAACCAATCCGAATAAGCAGGGCGGGGTAGAAGTAGGGGGCGTGCTCGCACGCACGCGAAGTTATCGCCCCAACGCACATCCTATGCCGCCCACACACCGGCAATCGGCGTGGAGCAGAATTTGCACTTGCCGCCCTCAAGGTGATTAGCCAGCACGCTGAACACGTCGCGCTGGATGAGGGCCTTTTTGCATTCCGGGCAGTATGTGGTTTCGCCGTCGACCACTTCGCGGCAATTGCCCACATAGACGTAGCGCAATCCGGCTAGCCGGGCAATCGACTGGGCTTCCAGGAGAATATCCTTGGGCGTAGGGGGCAGGTGGGTCAGTTTATGCTGCGGCTGGAATCGGGAAAAGTGCAGCGGATAGTCCGGCCCGATATTCGTCAGCAGCCAATCGCACATCCGCCGGATCATGTCCGGCTTATCGGTGTACGTGGGCACAACCAGGTTGGTCACTTCAAACCACACGCCTTCGTCTTTGAGCGTTTTGAGCGTCTTTAAGATCGGTTCAAGATGGCCGCTGTTCAGATCGCGATAGATTTCCTCGCTGAAGCTTTTCAGGTTCACGTTGGCGGCGTCGATGCACTTGCACAACTGTTTTAGCGGCTCGTCCTGGATGTATCCGCAGGTGATCCAGCAGCTTTTGATCTTTTTCGCCCGGGCGGCCCGGGCAATGTCGCTCATATACTCGAACCACACGGTCGGTTCCGAGTAGGTATAGGCGATCGAGGGACAGTTGAAGTACTCGGCGAATGCCACCACGTCGTCGGGAAACATGCTCATCGAGTCCAGATCGCCGGCGCTGAGGGTGCTTAATTTCAAAGGGGTCAGCACTATGTTTTCGCCGCGCGGATCTTTGGTTTCTTCGGGTTTGCGCTGCGAGATGTCCCAATTCTGGCAGTTCAGGCAGCGAAAACCGCAGCCCGCCGTGGCCAGCGAGAACACGCTGGTGCCCGGCAAAAAGTGCAAAAGCGGCTTCTTCTCGATAGGATCGATGTGCAACGCGCAGGGATTGCCGTAGGCCAAGGTATAGAGCTTGCCGTCTTTGTGGACCCTGTCGCGGCAATGGCCGCGGTCCTCGGGCTCTAGCAGGCATTCATTGGGGCAAAGTTTGCATTGAATGTTTTGCCCCAGATTCAGATAGTGGCGGGCTTCCTGCACCCAGCCGCGCTGTTGCCAGAGTTCCCAAAGTTTTCCCGAGGGGGCGTCGCCTTTGAAAACTCCGGAACCTGAAGTCGATTGAGCCCGGCGGACAAAATAAAATATTGCCGATCCCCCGCAAGCCAGACAGGCCAATCCCGCTGCGCCGTACTTCAACACCTCGCGCCGGGAGAATCTAATCCCCTCTCCATCTGGCTGAGGGCCCGCACTTAACGGCATTTTTTGCTCTTGTTCTTGATCCATCCCCAACGCCTGAAGCTGAAATAGATGGTGATCGATGCGTGAATTAGAAAAACAACAACCAGCGGCCAATCAAATATCTGGTGGATATACAACGCCGTTTGCAGATCCATCCAGCGGCTCATGCCAAGTTTACCGCACAGGGCAAAGCCCGTCAAAATGTATAATACCATCAACGGCAATAGCAGCCAACCAGTCAATCGGGCGGTCTTCAGCAAGTAATAGTGTATGTTTTTTTTAGGCATGATTTGCTACTTTTATTTAAACTTAATCTATCTGTTGGGGCGGCAGTTGAAGCCGCTCCAACAGTGGTTTTTTACTTGCTGAATACGATCATCATTCCTGCTCCAATCAGATTCAACACCGCCGCCAGCATGCACACCGCTATTACGCCTATTGCGGGAATAAGCAACGTGCTTACCAATAAGGCTCCCAGTGCACCGCCGATGTAATCGGCAGTATATAGCCTGGCGGCCGTGACAGTTACTTCCTGAAAACTCACCTTGCCGGCCAGCGGAAACTCCATCCCCACCAGAACCGCCAGCACCAGGGTCAACAATGGAATTGCCGCCCACAATGCCCATGCCGCCGCGCCGGCTTCGATTCGCCCCAAGGCAATCATTAGATAAGGAACACACACTGAATATGCGGCAATTGCCAATGCCAGTCCCCATAAATGGCTTCGTCCGCATCTGGCCAGCAGACGATTCATGGCCAGCGATCCAATACCCAGGCCCAGCATAAACATGGTCACGATCAGTCCCACTTGATGATAAACGCATCCGTAGAGTATTTGGAATCCCAGCAACAATACTACTTCCAAGGCCGAGGCGGCAAATCCGCCCGCGAAAATCACCAGCGATACCGGGCGTAAACGCAGTAAATAAATAATCAGCAGTAGGACCAAACCGCCTTCGAGCAGCCCAAAGCGTACCTGAAATTGGCTCATCCAATAGCGGAGATGATAGAAATACAGTATCGGATTGAAATCTTCATTGATCGGCGCATCGGCCGCGGTTGCCCGACTAATGTCCGCCATCCGGTCCGGCGTGAGCATGGCGTTCAAATAGCTGCGGTTGACCAGTCGCGTGCCGATCGCCGAATGTTCGATGCGATCGGCTACATTTCGGGTCAATTGACCGTCTGAAGCCAGGAAAAAATTCCGTGCGCCCGGCAGGATCAACACATTTTGGAACACCTGGCGCAACGTATGATCGGCTACGGCAAGCAAGCGGGCCAATTCCTTGCTGATATATCCATCGTAGCTTCCCAGCGAGAACGAAAGCACTCCGCCCGGGGCAAGCGCGCGATGGACCTCGGCGAAAAACTCTTGGGTATAGAGGCGATTAATCTGCGACGTGGAAGGATCGGGCGCATCGACGATTATTACGTCGTATCGCTCAGGGGTTTGTTTGACGTATTGCCGGCTGTCGGTATTGATCACCCGGATGCGCGGATCGTCTAATCGCTCAGGCAGGAACCATTGGGCGACCTCAATGATTTTAGGATCCAATTCCACGTAGTCCACGCTGGCCAGAGGATACTTCAGTATTTCTCTTGCCGTGCCCGAAACACCGCCGGAAATCAGCAGCACGCGTTTGGCCTCCGGCCGTTGGGCCATGGCATAATGGACCGTTTCTTCCACCTGCTCGACGTTATGGGTCGAAAACAGCAATACCCCGTTTTCCATGAAATTGTATTGGCCGGCCGACTCGGTCACTACCAACATCCCGTACGGCGAGCTGCCGTGATAAACCACTTTTTGCCCGGCGTACTGCCGATTGCAGGAAATATCGTCCAGGTCGCACGTGGCCATAAACACGATCAATCCCGCGAAGAGAATCGCCGCCGCCATCGCCCAGATTCGCTTCCGTGCACTAAGCGCCACCAGCCCGGCCAAAGCCAGGTTCAGCACTGCCGGAATGTAGAGGATGCAAAAATGATTCAGCAGCCGGATCAACACGAAACTAAACAGAATGCCGCCCAGGACGCCGCCCAGGCTGTCGAAAAAATACACTCCTCCGATGCTGGAAGAATCCTTGCGCGACGCCGCCGCAAGACACGCCAGGGTTAACAGATATCCGGTCGCCAGGCAGTAAGGCGCCAGCAGCACAAAGCAGCTTGCCACGGTTTCGGTCACGCCCACTTCGGAGCCGCGAATAAACACCACGTTGCGCAGCGTTCTCAGCAGAAACACATCGGCCACCGGCAGCAGGGCAATGAGTATTTGCAGCACAATGAGCATTGTGATCGGCGATTTCAGTCGGGAAGCGGTTTTGCCCAGCGCCGATCCCATCCCGGTAAGCAGCATCCAATTTCCCAGCACGATCCCGAAGGTCAACTCATTGCCCGAAAATACACTGACCAGCTCGCGCATCAGTGTAATTTGGGTCATAAATGCCGAGACGCCAAACGAGCAGACGGCCAAAAACAAGATTGGCCTATAAACAAGCGAGGAACTGCTTTCGTTGCCATCCTTTTTCATCCTTCATCCCTCATCCTTCATCCTTTCCCTCGCCCCTTACTTCATTTCCGCTTCCTTGAATGCCTCGACTTGATAAGTCAGTACCGAGACGCCCTCGCCTCGCCACGCCGACGCACTCAGACCCGCCTTTTCGGCCAGATTATTGAGGAAAGTTTCCTTCTCGGGAAGTTGTTCCCAGACTTGCGGCAGATAGGTTGCTCCGCGCATTCCCACGCGGAGCACTACCCCGTCCACGCCCGGCCGGAGTTTTTCCAGCAGTTCCTCGGGCGATTTAAACTCCAAGGGCTGTGGAATACTCAGCACGCTGATTTCGATTTCAATATCCTTCAATTCTTCCGGTCCCACGGGCGGAAAACGCGGATCCTCCAAGGCGGCCGCCCGCGTGCGACTGACGACCGCCTCATACAACTGCTCTTGTGGAAAGATGCTGCCGATGCAGCCGCGCAGATTACTGTTCTTCGTAAGCGTGACAAAGCACGCCCGGGTCTGACGGAGCTTATCATTCAATTCAGTCGCATCCGCCTTCGGCAATTTACCCCCGCTGGTGGCCTGTGTGATGGTCTTGCGGGCCAATTCCAGCAGAAACTTCCGCTCCTGGGCCGTATACTCTTGTTGCCCGGCCTGCCGCGGCTTTTCGGCCGACGGCGTTTCTTTTCCCTCGGGCTGATAAAAAGCAATCGCCGCATAGCCCACGACTCTCGATTTATCGCCCGTGGTATCGCCGCTGTTGCGATAATCCAGCAGCTTGGCCTTCCAGCCTTTTTGCTTGGCGATTTCCATCAAGGTTAAAATGGGCAGTTCGCCGCAGGCCTCTTGTTGCATCATCCAATCGACATTCAGATCGCAAATCGAATTGACGCAACTGATATCCAGTTTCTTGGCCGTTTCGTAAGGATGATAATGACTCAAATCAGAACTGACTACTATTAGCGTGCGATCGTCCAGAAATTTCAAAAGCGCCTTGGCCGCGGCTTGGGGATCGACCCTGCCAAAAACCACGGGCACAATGCTGAATTTTTTCAGCGTCCGTTGCAAAAACGGCAACTGGACTTCCAGGGAGTGTTCCCAGGTATCGGGCTTGTCTTCACCAAAGGCCGGCAACTGCTTGGGCGATTGACGCCACCACTCGGGCCGCTGGACTTCGCAGGGCGGATTGATCGCATACGGTTTGATTTTGCCGATCTCAGCCGCCTTTGGCGAAATGGGAATAAGCCCCAACGGCGTTTCATAAGCCTCGGCATCGGTCACCGCCGCCCCGGTAAAGGCCGCGTAATGACTGGGACCAAGAATGATGACCGTATCGTAATTCCGTCCTTCCAGTTGTTTATACGCCACGGCCGCGGTTTTGCCCGAATATTCATAACCTGCATGGGGACTAATCAAGGCCCGCAGATTTTTGATCGGTTCCGCCTTGGCCTCGGACAAATATTGATCTACCTGCTTGGTAAGATCGTTCTCGTGCCGCGGGTAAAAAAGTCCGGCCACTGCCGGCCCGCGCACTTTTTCCACGGCCTTGCCCTGCTTGGCCCCGGACGTCGCATCCAATCCGGCCTGCGATTGTGCCGGCGACCGACCGCATCCGCTCAGGCCGAGAATAATACCCGCCGCGAGGACCCATCGACAAAAAGTATTCATGATAATATCCTCCTTATATTCGACTTTCTTGGATCTGATGTTTATATTGTACTCCTCTTGCCCAGTACGTGTCATCAGAACTTGAGCGCATTATCAGAGCCGGACCGTAGTATTAGAGACTGGCCGTTTTGTCAAAGCCGGACCGTGTCAGCCCGGCCGATTCGAGATCTTACTGGATTGACTCAGCCCTTTTCTGCTCAGCGGCTTGCCCAAAGGATGGCATTGGCCAGCAGGCGCAAAAAGTAAGGATGCCGGAAATCGGCCGCAGAGCCCAGGCTGGTGGCAAAAACCCGACGCCCCAGTCTGGAACGCGCCCAAGCCACTGGCACGATTTCTCCTGCCGCCGATGCGAACAATACCGGTGTTGCTTGGTTTGCGAACACTTCATAACGGTGGACGCCGCCGGGCAAAATGAAAGGTCGAATTCCGCTCAAGAGCGGATGACGTCGGGCCGGCGGCGACGGATGGATTTCAACCTGGACAAGCAAGTGCTCGCATTGATATTCGCCGCCAAAGATCTCGTTGGCCAATCCAGGGGAGTCTTGCAAGGCAAAATCGACAATGCGAATACCCACTATCGAGCCGCCACGCTGCCAATAATCGTATATCAACTCCAGGGCCTTGGCATTCATCGCCGCGGGATGGCCGATCACTACCAGGCAGTCGCTTTGATACGCGGTGATCCCCTGCAACTGCGCAAGATCATTGATCTTTATCGTTGAGCATTTCCAATCCAGCGCCTGATTATCGCCCAGAAAATCGGCCAGATAATTTTGCAACCGCGTTGCCAAACACTGATCCTGGGGCCCCACGATCACCTGCACTTTTGGCGTTCTGACAACGGCCTGCTGCCAGCCCTGGGCCAAGGCGCAAGCGAGACCCCGACCGTCGGATGGGCGGCGTGCATAATGTATTTTCGCTGCTTTAGGGCATAGCTGGACATAAAGTTCATTATCACGATGCAACCCGGAGATGTCCACATTAAGCAGCCTTAAACATGCACAAAAAACGTTGTCGGCAGCTAGTTATGCAAATAACGTCGATCGCAACGAGGACGTAGAGAATTTCAGTTTTTATGGATGTTAGTCTGAGCAAGTATTGTAAAGCCGCGACCAGTGGTCGCGGCGTGTGTCACTGCTTGCTCGTGGCGTGTGCCACTGCTTGCTCGCAAGCAGTGTCGAATTACATACTTACGCCAACTCTGCTCGCCGAAGACGAGGCGTGGCACACTGTTTTGTTATATACTAGTATGGTGAGAAACGCGATCTAACTCCATTCGCGCTTTCCATTTATGCCTATTTCCCCCATTTTCACTTCTTGGCCGAGCAAATCTTCTTGGGGTTTATCACCGGTTTTTGATGCTATAGCATTTTTTCCGAATGGCGTTTACTTAATCTTGTGATTTGAGTAAGGTTTGCGTCCTATCTATTCGATATTTTCCACCGAAGTGTCTAACCAGGCGGCCACGATGGATCGAATTGGTCGCGGTGTTGTCTAAATTACTTATCAGACAGAATCGAAAAGAGGCTGTAAGGCATGAGGCCTGAGAGCTTAACGACGGATCAAAACATTGTCTCCTTAACGGATTTGGCGCCAAAAATAATCGAGGTGGGTCCGGCCGACCACGATTTGACGGTCATCATTCCCGCCTACAACGAAGCCCAGCGCCTGCCTTGGACCCTCAGCCAGTTATCTTCTTTTTTCAATGATTGGTCCATTGATTATCGCGTGCTGATTGTCGACGATGGCAGCACCGATTGTACGGCCACGTTGACCGATGGATTCGGACCGCGTTTTTCCACGCTTAGGCTTCAGCGTCAAGGCGGTAAAGGCCGAGCGATAAAAACCGCCATGTTGCAGGCCACCGGACGGGTGCTGGCTTTTACCGACGCCGATCTCCCCTTTGACCTGGCCGCCCTGCGCCGGGGATACCAATTGCTCGATCGCGGCGATTGCCAAGTAGTATTCGGTGCCCGGGATCTATCCGCGTCAAAGCACCTTGCCCCGCGCCACTGGTCGCGTCAAATGGCCACTTATGCCTTTCGGGCCGTCGCCAAAACGCTCATTTCGCGGCAGGTTACCGATACGCAATGCGGATTGAAATTATTTGCCCGTCGCGCCGCTTTGGAAATCTATGCTCGCGTTACCATCGATGGTTTTTCCGCCGACGCCGAAGTGGTCCTTTTGACCCATCGTTTGGGTTTGTCACATGAGCGTATTCCGGTAACATTGATCAACGACTATGCCTCGACCTTGTCGCTGCGACGCAGTGCCTTGCCCATGCTGGCGGATATATTTCGTATTTGGTGGCGGGCGTATTTCGGCCGCGGACAATGGCTGCCGAAAGTAATTTTCCAGGAGAAATCTCCGGTCGAGAAACCACAGAAAAAGGCGGCCTGATGGGAAATCCCGAATCTTGCCGACAGGTTTTCTTGCATGCCGACGATCTGGGCATGAATCGCCTGGTCACCGACGGCATCATGCAAGGCTTCCGCCGGGGACTTTTGACCAGCACCTCGTTGTTATCCAACGCCCCTGACGCCGCTCGGGCCTTGATCCTCTGGAAAGAATTAATCGGCGATCAACAGGCTGGTCGACTGCCTTCCGCCGCCTTGCGCTTTCGCCTGAGCGACTCCTTAAGCGCTTTCGATCTGGGCGTGCATCTTAATCTAACGCAAGGAAAACCCCTTACCGGAAAAAACTACCCCGCCGAACTGCTCGACGAAAAAGGTCGCTTCCCCGGCATCTTCGGCCTTTATTCCCGCTTGCAGCGGCATGGCATGAGACTGTATCAGCAGATTCAAACCGAACTGGCCCGGCAAGTGGAATTCCTCTTGGACCACGGCCTGCAACCGACTCATCTTAACGGGCATCAATACATCGAGATGCTCCCCGTGGTGGCCGAAATCCTTCCCCACCTCCTCGCTCGACACAATATTCACGTGGTCCGCGTGGCCGAGGAGCACTCACTCCTCAGATCAACGGTCCTCAAAGATTTCTCCTGGCGCGCATGGCTGCTGGCCCGGATAAAAAAAACATTCGCCAAAAAATTTCATCGCCGCATGGAACAATTGGAGGTGCGGCATCCCGGCCGTTTTCACGGCACCGCCCATGCCGGACAGATTGACATCCAACTCATACGGCTCTTTCTCAACGATCGGCAGCCTTTTTGTCAAGTGGAAATCGGCTTGCATCCGGCCAGTGAAAATAGCGAAAATCTACACGGAACTAGCGAGAATCACGGCGCTGATGCTGAAGACGGATGGACCGATCCGCTGGCAATTTCCCGCCCCAATGAACTTCACTTATTAACCTCGCTCGAATTGGCCGGCCACCTGGAAAGTCGCCGCTACTGCCTGGGCCGGCTGGCCCACTTGGCCGCGGCCTGAAAGAAGTATCGCCATGGAACGCGAAGCTTACGCCGAGTTGTACCGGTATGAAGATCGCCATTGGTGGTTTGTCGCCCGGAGAATGATTATCCAGGGAATTTTGCAGAACTATTTTCCATTTAGAACGGAAAATAAAATTCTGGAAATCGGCTGCGGAACCGGCGGTAATCTCGCGCTTTTGTCGAATTATGGAAACGTTCAGGCAATGGACCTCGATGACGAAGCCATCGAACTGGCTAACAGTAGAGAAATATGTCTTGTGAAAAAAGGTTCCTTGCCCAACGATATTCCTTTTGCGGAAAAATTCGATCTGATTTGCATGTTGGACGTGCTTGAGCACATAGACGACGACTTAGGCGCGTTAAAAGCCGTCTGGAATAAACTTGATCCCCGGGGAAAATTATTACTTACCGTGCCGGCCTATAAATTTCTCTGGACCGTGCACGACGATGCCTCGCACCATAAAAGGCGTTATTTGAAAAATCAATTGGTGCGACTTGTGCAAACAGCGGGATTCAAAATAATTTATTCTTCATATTTCGATACATTTCTCTTTCCCATAATTACCGTGGCTAGACTCGTAAATAACATTCGCGGCAAAGCATGCGGCACGGACATCAGTATGCCGCCGAAAGTCTTAAATTCTTTACTAACGTCGATTTTCGCCAGTGAGCGATTCCTCATTCCCGGAATTGCTTTGCCGTTTGGGGTTTCTATTCTACTTATCGCGGAAAAGTGAATAATAAGGATGAAGAATGCTGCGTACTTCGTACCCCGTACTGTAAACTGTGTACTGTAAACTGTAAACTCAAAAAAACCGCTTGCGGTTTTATCTTACCCATAGTATACTGCCGGCTCTTTCCTCTTCCATATTTACTTGACTATCTGAGTACTGCCATGCATGCATTTATTCGTAGTCTCGGCCTTGGTATTTTTTTTTCGGTCTTCGCCGCAGGCAATGCGTCGGCCGAGTCATTGCCGCCCATGGAAGGAGGGAACGTTAGGGGAGCCACAGTTGATGCAAAAGAAGCAGGCGAGGTAATATCTTTTCGCATCGAGGCTAAAGAAAAGGATTATCTAGTCGGCGTGGATTTTCGGGGCAAACTTATAAATGGCAGCCTACAAGTCCAGGTAACGAATCAGAAAGACCAGGTGATCTGGCATGAAAAGGTCGCATCCCCAGGCTCATTTATGCTCAATACCGTCGTCAAGATGCCGGAACCAGGGATGTACAAGCTTATTCTTGCCCACGAAGGCCCCGCCAAGGCCAATTTTTCGCTCGAGTGGCAGCCCGGCAAGATCGAAATCCCCACCGTTTCCCCGCTAGCCCTGCTGAGCGGATTAGGCATGATCACCGTTGCCCTAGCCTTTGTCGGCTATGCCGCCGTAAAAAAATTGGGATGGGGATATCTCGCACTTGGGGCATTATTTTGGGTAATAACAGTAGCCCTGAAAATCGCCTGGGCAATCCCCATGAATCCTTTGGTGAAGAGTCTTACCGGAAATTTGCCCGAAGTGGTGGGTATGCCCTTGTTCGAAATCTACATCGGCGCGCTCACTGGCGTTTTTGAGGTGGGCATTATCTGGATTGTGCTGCGATACACCCGCTTAGGCCAAGTCGCCTGGAACAGTGCCTTGGCCTTCGGCATTGGTTTTGGGGCCATCGAGGCTTTTTTCATTGGGCTTACTTCGCTCGGCATGGTAATCACAGCGCTCATTGCTCCGGATCTCATCTCCTTGAGTATATTGAAACAACTCGCAGTTGCCGATAACATTCTGTTCTATTTAGCTCCTATCTGGGAACGATTTTTCACTGTGCTGATCCATATCTATTCAAACGTTTTAATCTTCTACGCCGTCGTCCAACGGCGTTCGGGCTGGTTCTGGTTGGCATTCGTTTACAAATCCTTGATCGACGCAGTGGCGGCCTTTTACCTGTTAAATCATATCCAGGGTTTGCTTCAGCTATGGATCATGGAAGGCATCGCCGCCGTCTGGGGAATCGCAGGCTGCATCGGAACCAGTTGGATTAAGCGCCATTATCCGGAATAAATGAAAATGCGAAATCCCGATCCCCGAATCCCCATTCCCTGACCCCTAATCTCTGTCAACCAAACACTTCGATTCCTTTTAGTTCGGGCACGGGAAATTCAGTACCGCACGATGAGCAAGTCTCCCGGTCGTGCGGGACGATTTTTCCGCAGGCCGGACATTTTTCCATGGGCGGCCAGCGCCGATGAAATAGATACGCCAAAAATCCCGGCACACCGCACAGAAAAACAAAGCCCACCCAAATCCAGGTCCATGGCTGAACCATGCGCCTTTGCCGCCAATAGCAGAACCACGCCAACACCGCCGCTAAAAAACATTCGGCCATCAATGGCTGCCAGTAATCCGGCAGTAATCGGCTTAGTGCTCCGGCGTAATTCGTTTCCACCTCTGCATAAAGGTATTCAATCGGAGCAGCCACCAGGAAAAGGAAGATTTGCGCAATGGGGGCCGACAAGATCAAAGAACCTTTCCAGTTTTCCTCTTTAGAATAAGATTTTAATTCCCTACCCGCCAAGACAACTTCTTCCTGGCGAAGAATTTTGCCGGTGTTATCGATCCAGGTAAGTTGCTTTCCGCCCTTTAAATCCGGATAATATCGCCCGCGGGAAATAAGCATTTTTTCATCGCCAAGATCATAAAAACTAAACGTCGGATTACGTAAATCTGCGGGTATAACACAAGTGCGAACTTGTTTTCCCGCGGCATCGAAAAGGATAACGCTATCCCATGTCCTGACAGCCAAATAATGACTCCGCATATGATCTGGTATTGGTTTATCCGGGATGGGCATGAATGCATCGATTCTGAATATCGAAAGCATGTTGGGCGATTTCATCAGGGTATGAACCGATCGGGTTCGCAAATCGATTTGCAGGAGTTCATCGCCCGAGATCATCCATACTTTCCACGAAGGAAAGTCGCTGTCTTCAGGCTCTTTTTCTCCCGGTTCCCTAAACCTTATCGCGGGGGGATAGATTCCTGGTTTGAGTCTACTTCCTCCCGTTCCCATTTCTCGCCCCTCCATGGGGAAACGGTTTTCAGCCGAAGGCATATCCTGCGAGAATCCCAAGCGTCCGATATACCCTATGCGACGTTTAACTTTACTGTCGTAACCAATGAAATAACCTTTACCATCTATATTTCCATCGTGAATAAAGTACCAGAAAGATGCCGGAAAAAGTTGATCTGAAAAGGCCAGCATTCGTTCATTCGCTTCCAGTGGGAGTCGAATCTTTTCTAAACTTTTGGGTCCATCCAAGGCATTATCACTTGAGAAGATGTAATATTCTAAGGGGAGTTTTATTTTTTCCCCATCGAGAGTGCGATATTCGGTAATAGCGCCGCCAGATCTCTGAATGACGGGAGTTCCGTCCAAAAGAACCTGGACGTATTCATCAATATATTCTCGTCGTTTTCCTGTTTCCCAGACCGAAATTAACCAACCAACAATAAATCCTATTATTATTTCGAATCCTACGGTCAGGATCGCGGCCAAACCGAGTGGTCGGAGAATTGCATTTCGCTTGGACATAGCCGGCCTCCGCTTAGGAATAATCACGCGATTGGGCCACGCATAAAATCAGATTAATAAATAACACGCATATCAAGGCAAATCCCAGATAGACCCAAAACACCCATCTTGGATCCACTGGATCAAATACATAAGCACCAATAAGAAGCGCTAAGAAGCCGCCTGCAAATAGGGGCAACAATCGCGTACCGAACCATCGCCCCGGCCGAATCCCGGCCAGAAAAGCCCCTAAATAACACAACACAATAATGATCCAAACCTTCCAAATCGGCAGGGTCATCCACAAATAGAATGGGCTGGCATGAGTACCAGGCATTGCCGCCCAAGCCGCATGAACCAGAATCGCCACAGCGGAAACAAGAAGATACAATCCTATTCCTACCGCCAATTTTATACCAAGCAAACTTCTCCTATTTATCGGACGGTGCAAGAAAAACTGCCACGTTCTGTTTCTCGATTCCTGGACCGTTTGCCACAGCCCCAATGCCGTGGCAAATACGGCCGAGATAAAAATAAACCATACAAAAAACTCCTCGTTGAGAAATGGTATCCTTTTTGAACTTGGACAGGGAGAAAACGGCACAATATCGTAACCTGTCAGATTCGCGATCCATGAGAAATAAGCCAGCAACGCCAGGATGGTAATGCCGAGCGTTTCTCGCAATTCTTTAAATACCAGCGCTTTATACATCGCTTGCTTCTCCTGAAAAGATCGGCAGCCCGCGCGCGGCCCGCGCGTATATTCAATAAAGGCGTCTTCCAGATTCATTTCGATCACTTCCATTGACTGTGGATTAAGCGACTCGGCCAACCGGCGATGTTCGTCGTTATAGCCCACGATAATCGCTTCCAACTTGTGACCCACTTGCCTGCTACTTACCAGTCCTTGACACGCGGGAAACGCCGGCGGATTGCCGGGAAACTCCAGCACCACCTTGCGCAGCGATTCCTTGAAGTGCTCCGTGGGACAATCCACGCGCAAAACACCGTTTACGAGAATTCCAATCCGGTCGGCCACCCGTTCCACGTCGCCGAGGATGTGCGAACTAAACAAAATCGTGCGCCCGCGGCGCTGGATAATTTGGATCAATGATTCCAAAAAATCGCGCCGCACCACGGTATCCAGTCCCAGCATCGGATCATCGAGAATCAGCAGTTCCGGATCCGAAGCCACGGTTAAAGCCAACGAGACCTGGGCACGCTCGCCGTTAGACAAGCGTTTAATCCGGGCCCTTAAGCGGCAACCCAAAATGGTCCATAATCTGCTCTAAAAGCGTATTGTTCCAGCGCGGATAAAACGCCCGGGCAAAATTTACAGCTTGGTCAATAGTCATCCAGCGATACAAAGGATGTCCTTCGGCAAGATAAGCAATCTTTGCCCGAGTTTCCGGGCACAAGTGTAAGGAATCTTCGCCCAACAATTCCGACCGGCCGTAATCCGGATGCAGCATACCCAAAAGCATTTTGATCGCGGTTGTTTTTCCTGTGCCGTTGCGTCCCAGCAGTCCATAGACCGAGCCCTGGGGCACGCGCAGCTCGAGATTATTCACCACCGGGCGCCGGTCATAATACTTGGTCAGGCGATGTGTTTCGATAACGTCAGGCATAGAACTTATCCTTAATTTTATTAATGGTCATCCTGAGCGCAGCGAAGGATCTTTCTGGCACAGGTAATAATTCATTTTGTCCACCGTCCACTTTTATTCTTGCCATTGGAAATGTTTCACCCGTTCCTCGACCATAGCCAGGACCTCTTTGGCCGTAAAACCCAAGTGCACGGCCTCGGTCAGCAGATGGTCGAGCAATTCTTGCAGCCTTTCTTTGCGCACTTTCATGGTCAGTCCCGACTTGACCACCGCCACAAAAACCCCCAAACCGGGCCGGGTACTAAGGATTCCCTCTCGTTCCAGCTCGGTATACACCCGGGCAACGGTGTTCGGATTGATCACCAGATTCCTCGAAAGATCCCGCACAGAGGGCAGCCGATCCTCGGTCCGCAGCACTCCCCGGGCAATGGCCTCGCGTATTTGCTGGGCTAATTGCCGATAAATCGCCAATCTGCTTGAGGGATCAATCCGGAATTCCATGGGCACCTCGTTAACTGTACTAATACATTTAATACAGTTTGCAACCAGGCTGTCAATAGGTAATTTCAAAATTTTCAGAAAAACTGCGGCAGGCTCAAAAAGCACATTACAAGCTATTTACAGGCTATCCCAAAAGTACCCTCTCCCTCTGGGAGAGGGACATGGTGAAGGCATTTAAGCAAGAGCAATTATTTTGGAGATAATTTTCAGATAGGCCATTATTCTAAAAGTCATTTATTAAGGCAGATTTTCCTTGCAACTTCGTCGAAAATATGGCAAAATTAATACCAAATTATTTATCCCTCCTAATTTACCAGGATTGTTTTTATGAAAACACAAATTTTACTAGCATCTCTGGCGGGTTTTACGGTTTGTTTCTGTTTGTTGGGAGGGACGGCTGTTAAAGCGGAGGAAAAAGTTTCCCTTACCGATCGGGTGACCATCGATGAGCATTGTCTGACGGTCGATGGAAAGGATCTCTTTGTTTTCAGCGGCGCGTTTCATTATTTCCGCTGTCCAAAGGAACTCTGGCGCGACCGCTTTCAAAAGATCAAGGACGCCGGCTTTAACACCGTCGAAACTTATGTAGCCTGGAACTGGCATGAAAGGGAAAAGCCGGCTTATCTGAAAGATTTTTCTAAAATCGATCTTACCGATATAAAAGACTGGCTGCACATGGCCCACGAGGAGTTCGGGCTCTACACCATTGTTCGTCCCGGGCCGTATATCTGTGCCGAGTGGGAAGCCGGCGGCTTTCCTCGCTGGCTGCTGACACTTAGGCCCAAGGAGATAAAGCACAAAGTTTGGCTGCGCAGCGACGATCCGGTGTTTTTAGAGTGGTCCAAGCATTGGTACGATGCGGTGTGTCCGGTACTTGCCGCCGAGCAGATCAGCCGCAAACCGCAGGGCCGTCCGGGCACGATTCTTTTCCAAATCGAGAACGAATACGATTACTGCAAGAGCGTTCCCGAAGACGCCAAAGTCACTCATCTCAAGGCACTTTACCAGAACGCCCGTGAGAATGGCATTGTGGTGCCGATTTTTACATGCTGGACCCGCGAAGTCCGCAACCAAAAGGATCCTCTGTTTCATGGAATGTTCGACTCGTCGAATTTCTATCATCGGCGCGACTTGAAGGACACCGTAAAGGCCATGGACGAGTTGAAAAAGGCCCAGCCGCAAATTCCCGGCATGGTGGCCGAATTGCAGGGCGGTTGGTTCTCCGACGTGGGCCGAGAACTGAGCGAAAATCAGCAGGGAATCGACGCCAGGCAGATCAACGCCATCACGTTGACGAGCATCTTGCACGGCGGCACGATCCTGAATTACTACATGCTTTTCGGCGGCACGAATCTTGATTCCTGGGCCGCTCGCAACATCACCACCACTTACGATTATAATGCGCCGATCCGCGAGTGGGGCGGCGTGGGCGACAAATACGCGGCCGTGCGGGAAATCGGCAAAATGATTCAGCAATACGGTCCCGCGTTGGCAAGATCGAGTCTCATCAAGTGCACTGTGGAAGGCGCAGACCCGGAAGTCGAGATCGCCCTGCGCCGCGGACCGCAAGACGAATCCTTTGTTTTTTGCCGCAACACCGCGGAAAGAGTAAGTAAATACGGCATGGCCATACTCCGGCCGGAATTGGGTGAGCCGATCAACGTGGTCTATGATTTGGGACCGTTCGATTTCCAGGTCTGTTATCTCCCGACCGGGAAGACCGACACAACCCAAGGTCACTGGATGCCCGAGCCTCCAGCCGCCCCGCCACACTCTGTCCGCATTGCCCAGGCCTGGAAAAAGACCGATCCCGAAGCTTCTCAGTGGCTGCCCGTGAAAGAAAACACCTCGCTGCCGGCAATGGGAATCCTGGACGCCCGCTTCGTGCTCTATCGCAGTCAATTCGATATGACGCCTGAGCAGATCCGCAAGTTCGGCATTTTGGATCTAGAGCTCTTCGCCAGCGACGACGCCGTGGTCCGCGTAAACGGGCAAATTATTACCAAAGCCGAACGGAATCCGGCAACTCTTCTCTTTAAGGTTGCCCAGCATCTTCGTCCCGGCCGGAACGAAATTGTCTTTCTCCACGATGATCTGGGACATGACAACGGGGCCGAGTCGATGGAAAATCTCAGCGGTTTGCGCAAAGGCCTGCTTATCGAGGTGCCCCCGTCCCTGCCCCTGGAAGATTGGCGGGTAAAAGTGGTCGACGATGAAAAGCAAGGGCTGAAATTGGCCGCGACTAAACCCGACGATTCCTCCTGGGAGCATTTTCTGCTCGACAGTAATACTCTTGCCGAACTGGCTGGACTGATCCAGCCGGGCGCTGAAGGGCCTCGCTGGCCGGCCGCGCACATCCTCTTCAGCAAAAAGGCGACCGCGGTTTTTCAAACTTCAATTGATCTAACCGAGGAGACGATCCGTTCCAAGTGCACTAAATTGATATTCGATCGGATTGACGACAAAGGCGTTATCTTGGTCAATGGTGAAGAGGTGGGCAAATGGGAAGATTGGCAAAAACCCTTTACCGCCGATGTGGTCGCGAAGCTAAAGCCCGGTAAAAATATTATTGCCGTGGTCTTGACCAACACTGAGGGCGAAGGCGGACTCACCAAGGCCGTTCGCCTGTCCAACGTGAATTTGGAAGGATTTGACTTAAATTGGGAACTGGCGCCTGCGTGGCCGGCGCAAAGGCCCAGTGGCAGGCCGGAAACCTCGCCACCGAAGACTGGACCCGCGTTGACCTGAATGTCTCCGCGTCGCAATCCCGTAAAGAGCCCGAGTCGCTGGCCACATGGTATCGCCTGGAGTTCCAGTTGCCCGAAAAAAAGCCGGCCGTTTGGGTCCCCTGGCGCACGATTTTGAAAGGCACCGGCAACGGTTTTTTGTATCTCAACGGCCATTCCATCGGTCGCTACTGGGAAATCGGGCCGCAACGTGAATTTTTCCTCCCCGAATGCTGGCTGAACTTTGGCCCCGGCAAGACCAACGTATTGGTACTCTGCCTGCGTCCCACTGAAAAGGGCGCCCTGCTCCACTCCGCCGAAATCGCTCCTTACACGGAGTATGCCGAGGAACGCAAATAGTTTGTTAATATATAAAAAATTTTGTTGGGGTGGCAGTTCAGCTATTAAGGCGGTATTGTACTACCACCCCAATATTCTTTACCTGAATTGGTAAGCCAAGAATAGCGCTAAAGCGCCAAAAATACAGCCAAAGGCAAGGCACCAGCCGGGATGCAGTATCGCTCCCGCGTAATTATCAGCGGGTTTTTCTGGATTGTAGCGAATCGTAATATTGGGAAAGGGATTGCTTTTCTTGTCTACTTCTACCGTATGTAAAACATCATTAACCTTGTATACATAGCAGGTCTTCCAAATAGGCTCTTTCGAAGTATATCCCCCACCGCTACTCCAAGGATAGTCAGTCCCTATTTTGCCGTATAACCACCTGTAATAGAGTGCGCTGTCGATCAAATCGGCTTGAACTGTTTTTGAGTAGTGATTGCGTAAGCGGTGGTTCTCGATCGAGAAAAATACGCCCACGGATATACAAGCTATCCCCACAATTCCGAGCAAGGGACTAATGAAGCCGACGTTCCGGCCCGACGTTGAAGGAGGCAAAGATTCTTCGTCAGCCTCGGCCAGTTCTTCGGGCGAGGATTTATCGGTTTCTAGCCAAGATTCCTCCGCTTCGGGCGGTTTTTTCGCCTCGGTTTCTATCTTTTTCAAAATTACTCGGGCGCGGATCTCATCTTTCTTGAACACCCAAACCCGTGGACCAATGGGCATGCCAAGGGGAAAACCACCCGCCCCCGTTGCTAAATAATCTCCCACCACATGTGCCTTGATACCGGCTGACTCCAATGCGTTCGCAACCGCGTATGCCTCAACGGCATTGGCCGCCGAGTAGATTTCCACGATGTCAGAGTCGTCCACGGTAAGGCTCCAAAGATAATTTTAAGACAATAATAAACGATTATGATGTCTTTTACAGCCATTGCCCTCCAAGGTTAGGACTCACATGCCTGCACAAATCGCTCTTGCCCCAGATAGACAGGATTTTTATACTGCGATACCCGCGATACTGAGCACACGGAGGCGTGCGCGCGCAACTTCAATAATATCAATGGGTTAAGGAGGAAACGCTATGACCCGCAGTCATCCAGGCGAGGACTGTTTATAGGGCCTCATCTTGGAAAAAACGTCTGGGATTTGTATTCGTTGCAGTTTTTGTTATCGCCGTATGTGTGGCGATCCGGTACATCGGCGGCGGACTGGAAAAGGCCGCTGCCACACAGCCGCAAAAAAAATCATCCCCTCAGGCGGCAATTCGTCCGGTTTCTACGGTGCAACAGGGATCTGTCGCATCTAGCAATTCCGCCAAAGCCGCTGCGCCCTCTACCACCCCATCGGCCGCGCCCAAAGACAACTCCAAGACGCCGCCGCCAGAGATCGTGGCTGATGTCAACGGCCGGAAAATCACCCGCGATGAACTTGCCGAGCAGTGTCTGGTCCATTATGGCAAGGAAGTTCTGGAACAGATGGTCAACAAATATTTGATCGTTGCCGAGTGCCGCCGTCGAAACATCACCATCAGCGGCGAGGAAGTCGACGCCGAAATCGAGCACATGGCTACCCGTTTTGGCCTGCCCGTGGAACAGTGGTTGAAATTACTCCAACAGGAACGCGACATCAGTCCCAAACAGTACGCCAACGACATTATCTGGCCCACCTTGGCGCTGCGAAAAATTGCCGGCGAACAATTGCAGGTAACCAAGGAAGAGTTGGTGCGCGAATATGAAATTCAGTACGGTCCGGCGGTCAAGGCCCGGCTGATCGCCTGCAAAGACCGGGAAAAGGCCGAAAAGATTCATGGCCTGGCCCTGGCCAAGCCCGACGAATTCGGCAACCTGGCCAAGGACTATTCCGAAGACACCCCCAGCGCGTCGGCCAAGGGTTTAATTCAGCCTATTCGCATGCACGGCAGCTATGAAAATCTCGAAAAAGCGGCTTTTAACATGGCCGACGGCGAGATTTCCGCGGTGATCCAGGCCGGCGGACAATACGTGATTCTCCAACGGGAAAGCCTGATTCCCGCCCGCGACTTCAAACTGGAGCAAGTGGCCGGCCAGTTGGAAGAAATCATTCGCGAACGAAAAATGCGCAAGGTGGCCAACGATATCTTCCGCCGCTTGCAGGACGAGGCGAAAGTGGAAAACGTCTGGAACGATCCGGCCAGGCGACAAAAGCTGCCGGGCGTGGCCGCCCTCATAAACGGCGAGCCGATCGCCATCCGCGAACTTGCCCTGGAATGCATTGATCGGCACGGAAAGGAAGTTCTGGAAGGGACGATCAACCGCGCGATTTTAGAAGTGGATTGCAAAAAACACGGCATTACCGTTTCCGCAGCGGAGATGAACGACGAGATCGCTCGGGCGGCGGCCCTGGCCGTCAAACCCAAATCCGACGGCTCGCCTGACGTCGCAACGTGGCTGCAAATGGTCGCCAAGGAGCAAGGCATTACTGAGGAAGTATATCGCTACGACGCCGTCTGGCCCTCGGTGGCCCTGCGAAAACTGGCCGGGGAAAAAGTGGAACCTAGCGAAGAAGATCTGCAAAAGGGTTTTGAGGCCAACTACGGTCCCAAAGTGCGTTGCCTGGCCATTGTGCTCAATAATCAGCGCCGGGCGCAAGAGGTCTTTGAAAAAGCGCGGAAGAATAACACCTCGGAAAACTTCGGCGATCTGGCTGCTCAATATTCCATCGAACCGGGGAGCAACGCCTTGCGCGGCGAGGTGCCGCCCATCCGCAAATGGGGCGGCCAGCCGGTATTGGAAGATGAAGCCTTCGCGCTCAAACCCGGCGAACTCTCGGGAGTGATTCAGGTGGGCGATAAATATATCATCCTCCGCTGCGAGGGCTTTACGCCGGCCGTGGACGTCAAATACGCCGACGTCCGCGAGGAAATCTCTAAAGATCTCTACGAAAAGAAACTCCGCCTGAAAATGGCCCAATATTTCGACAAATTGCAGGAATCGGCCACGATTCATAATTATTTGGCCGGCACCAGCCGCTCGCCCAAGTCCGCTTCCAGCGGGCCCGATGGTTTGAGCCTCCCCACACTCAAGCAAGTGCCGGCCGGTAAGGGCTGAAAAAATCTCGAATCGCCTTTATCAAGGCTCGCGATTTAATATTATTGTGGGAGTGGCGGTTTAACTGCCACTCCAACTGAAATCGCATCCGGATTCCCAAATCCTGAATCTCGATACCCTGGTTTTCTTTTAGTCGTCTGTTAAAATTACAGTATTAACTATCACAATCCACACCGGATTTTCCCCCAATGGCCATTATCCTCACCGAAGCGGCGGCGGCTGAAATCAAGCGCGTCCTGGAATCGCAAAAACTCGAACCGAGCACCATGCTCCGCATGGGCATTGCCGGCGGCGGCTGTGCGGGCCTTCAATATATTTTAGGATTCGACGAGGCATTCGATCCCCAGATCGACGCCCGCTACCAGCAGCACGGCATTGCCCTGGTGACGAAGAAGAAAATGGCCTTGCACCTTGATGGCACAAAGATCGATTTTCTCGATGGTCCCTTGGGCCGAGGTTTTGCCATCGACAACCCTAACGTCCCCCGCGGCGGCGGCTGCCCCGGCTGCGGATATCACTAATAACTGGGGACTGTCCTGATTTTCGACTGGGGACTGTCCCGATTTTGCGCAGCGAAAATGGGACTGTCCCCTTTGGAGAAGCCGGGTGCCACATTGGAGACTGTCCCGATCCGCCTTCGGCGGATGGGACTGTCCCCTTCGATACCGCACACACGGTTTACGCATCCGGAAAGATCATCGCCTGGGCAAAGGATTGCTGAAAATCAGGATCGGCGGAAAGATCCACGTGCTCCGTGCGGCGCGCGAATTCTTCGGCCAGGCGGCGGGCCCGCAGCGAAAGGGCCGCCAGGCGGCGCCGGCCAAGGAAGTGTTGCCGCGGTAGCGGATGTGTCGGTGCTCGATAAGGCAGGGCAGTAAGCCGATTCGTTGGGCATTGCTGCGGCGGATAAAATTGCCGAATCCGCCGGCAATATAGACCTCTTGTAAATCTTGCGGTTCTAGTCCGGCGCGGTGCAGCAAAATGTTTATGCCCGCGCGAATTGCGCCGGTTGCCAATTGTAATTCGCGAAAGTCGCGCTGCATGAGGACCAGCACTTTGCCCGTGCCCGACTCTTCCGCGGATGCTAGCAGGAAAGCAACTTTCCCCTCATGCGGTATGACGCGACTGCGCAGATCGGGCAGCACGTCATCGGCGAGCTGATCGGGCGTAAGCAGTTTGCCTTGAGGAGTTAGCACTTTATGCCGCAGCAGTTCAGCGGCCACGTCGATCAGTCCTGAACCGCAGAGCCCCAGCGGCGCCACATTGCCGATTACATTGATGCGCAGCCGGCCGTCGACAACGACCTTTTCAATTGCCCCCGCGCCGCCGCGCATGCCGCAGGAAATTCGTGCGCCCTCGAAGGCCGGTCCGGCCGCGGTGGAGGCGGCCGTTAGTTTTCCTTGCGCCCAAAGCACAATTTCGCCGTTTGTGCCCACGTCGACCAGCAAGGTGGGCCCGGCCGTATTGATCAACTCGGTGGCCAAAATGCCCGCCACGGTATCGCCGCCGATGAATCCGCCGATGACCGGAAAAATATAAGCCCTCCCGCGTGGAGGGATCTGCAATCCCAATTCCCCGGCGCTGAGCGACTGCCCATGAATGACCGCCGGCGTAAACGGCACTCTGCCCAGCGAACTGGGATCCATGCGGCAGAGCAGTTGTTGCATGGTGGTATTGCCGGCAAAGGCCAGCGTGTGGATATTCTCCCGATTGATCCCCGCCTGGACGCACAACTCGGCGATCATCTCGTCGACTGCTTCAATGATCGTCTTGTGCAGGGTATGCAGGCCGCCCGCGTTTGCACCGGCATAGTGGATTCGCGAAAGCACGTCGTCGCCAAAACGGATTTGCGGATTCAGCCTCGCCGCCGCTGCCCGATCGACTCCGGTATTCATGTCCAGCAGCATGGCTGCCAGTGTTGTGGTGCCGATATCCACGGCAACGGCAAAATTCTGCGACTCCTTGTTGCCCGCTTCAAAATCGATCAATTTTCCTTCCGTCTGGATCAGGATCTGGTGCTGGGCGGCCAGGAGCGATGCGTCGGGAACAAAGACCGTCAGGGGCCCTTCCACGGCCGTCTGACAGGCAAGGCGATATCCTTGGTCAATTTCCTCGCTGGAGAAGGCACGCTTATCGGCGTCGCTAGGCAGGCAACCTGCACTTTGCACCAGCAAGCGGCATTTGCCGCAACGTCCTTCGCCGCCGCAAGGTGCATCGAGAATGATCTCGGCCTCCGCGGCCGCCTCCAGCAAGCGAGTTCCCGCCAGCACGTATACCGTTCTCTGGGCGGGCAGGAAGGTGACGGGCACTTCGGCCTCGCGCATTATGATTCCTCCGCGACGCTCCCTTGCGACTGCTGCAACAACTCGACAAACTTGCCTACCGTGGGAGTAAACACCTTGCGCTGGCGATGGATAATACCGATCGGCCGATGCAATTCAGGCGCGATCAACCTGATCACAACCAAGGTGCCGGCTTTTACTTCCGCGCGGATGGTCGGTTCGGGCAAAATACTCACTCCCGCGCCGATTTGCACCGCTTGCTTGATAGTCTCGATATTGTCGAATTCCATGACTATTCGTACGCTCACCCCGCGCTGGCGGAAGTGTCGATCGATTTCCTTGCGGATGCTCAAGTCGCGATCAAAGCCCACAAAATTCTCGCCTTGGAGTTGTTCCGCGGTTACGGCTTTGTGACGCGTCAGCGCGTGGCCCGGCGGGCAAACCACGACCATCTTTTCCGAGCGCAGCGGGATGACGTTCAAATCGGGCGTCGCTTGGGGATAAGATACTATGCCCAAGTCCACTTCGGCGTTAAGCACCGCGTCGTATACCTTGTTGGGACGCAGATATTCCAGGCGCACCTTGGCCTTGGGATAACTCCGCATGAATTCCTGCATGCAACGGTTCATGTCGTGCAGGCCCACCGAATAAATCGACGCCACACGCACTAGACCGCCGATTTCCATGCGCAGCGAACGAACCCGCGATTCCACCGAATCGTATAGTTCCAGGACCTCGCGAAAGCCATCGTAGCAGGCCTGCCCTTCAGGCGTCAGTACAAAAGGGCGTTTGGAACGGTCCACCAGTTGGACCCCAAAATGGCTTTCCACCCGATGGACCGATTGCGTGGCCGCCGATTGGCTGACTTCGTTGACCGAAGCGCCGCGGGAAAAGCTCTGATGTTGGACCACATCACAAAATAAGCGAAGCGTTTCGATATTCATAAGGTCATCTTATCATTAGATTAGCTTATGACCAATAGGGTCAATATGTCCATCAACAATAATAATAACTATCAAAAAAAAGTGGCTGGAAAAACACACCAACTTCAAGGTGGTACATTCCCATGCTCAGAGTCTAACTCATAAGTCCCCTCTCCCTCCGGGAGAGGGATAGGGTGAGGGTAAATGATTCGCAATGTATTTAACGAAACTCATTTCAAGACAGAAAGTTATCCATTTTGGGGTCAGTATTTGAAGTTTCTTTATGCTGGCAAATTCCTACAAACCGCACGATAAGCAGGGCGACAGTCAGAAATGCGTATTTATTGTTTCCCGGACCTCCGCAAGATTGCCCCCTTGGAGTGTCCGTAATATAGTTGTGAAGGGCTGGGAAAAGGCGTCCGTACGGCGGCGCAATTTTTAGGAGCTTTTATATGCAAGTCGAGATCAACGCTCAAAATCTCCATCTTGACCCCGCGACTGAAGAACATGTCGAGCGTCAGATGAATTTCGCCTTGGGACAGTTTAATTCGTGGATCACTCGCGTAAAGGTGCACTTGGAAGACGTAAACGGTAATAAGCGCGGCATCGACAAACAATGTCGCATTCTGGTCGGGCTGAAAGGCGGTAAAACCATCAAGGTGCAAGATCTGGACGCGAATCTGACCGCCGCCATTAATCGCGCCGCCGACCGCGTGGGTCAAGCCGTGAGCCGCGAAGTAGACCGCCGCCGCGATAAAAAGGGTTGACGTATTGTCATCCTGAGCGCAGCGATCGTCTGCGTAAGCGCCAACTCAACAGACCCGCTCCAGCAATGATCAGCATAATCCAGCTCGACGGTTCCGGCACGGGGTTCAGATCCGTGTAAGTTCCGGAATCACCCAGCGGGCCGCTTGCCGCGGCTTTAACACTCAACTTGCAGCCCGGGCCGATATAAATCCCGCCCTGCACAATGGAGTTGACTATCAGTTCCGTGCCCGTTGGGCCGTCGATCGTGGTGCCGCCAGTGCCGGTGATGGCGTCCACCACCTTTATCCCCTCCGAAATCAGCAGGGAACTGTCGTTGAGAATGTCCAGTGAGACGCCGGTGGAGGTATCGGTGAAGGGATCGGCCGAGCCGCCGGCTTCAAAGGTGCCGCCGCTGATCTGCAAGAGCGTATCATCATTGACCAAAACGGGTGCGCCCACTGAGCGTTTAATGGCCACGGTGCCATCTCCTATCTTTTCGGTTGTGCCGGACCAAGCGGTCAGCCCGGTGCCGTAAATCGTCCAGGTATCGACCACTAAGTTGAAGGTGTAAGGCGGCCCTCCAGACGGCGTGGCATTGGCCTCCTCGCCGTCGATCTTTATTGGTTTGTCGGTGTTAATGTTATCAAAATTCACTTCGCCCCAAACATTATTCTGATGACTGGCATTAAAGACCACGCCATCTTTTAGTTGTAAGGTAAAGCCTGCCTCCTGCGGCAGGACATTCAGGCTATTGCCTGGACCGCCGCCGGACATGTAGACCGTCACGCCCTCGAAAGAAAGTGTGCCGTTGCCGCGAGAACTATAGCCTGGGGCATCGGGCCAGATGCTGGGACTCGTGTTCCGCGACAAATGGACCACGTTGTCGCTGGGATCAGTGTCCTCCGGGTTGCTGGGCTTGAAATGCACCGTGCCCAGGATTTCGTTAGGCACAGATCCATGTGTGCGGAACATGGCGCTGTCATCCACGCTCACGGTACTGGTAGTGCCCTTGAACGATACTATGTTGCGGAATCCATAGGTTGGATCAAAATCGCGTCCATTCATAACAGGCGGCACGATCATCACTTGGAGATCGCCGCCATTGAAGATCACCGGTCCGGTGTCGTTGTCGGGGTTGAGCGGCAACTGATTGATGATTACCAGCCCCGCGGTCACCGGCCCCGCGGTCAGCTTCAGTCCCCAGGCGCTGGCTGGGCCTGGATTTGGGTGAGGATTCTGAGTATCGTAGAAAAACGTGCCGTCGCCTGTTTTTTCCAAGTATTGGGTAGGCGCCCAGCTGAAGTCGAAATTCGACCAAACGTGCATGGTTACGCCCTCGTCTACTTCGAGCACGCTGCCACAGTTTTTCACCAAATCGGGCGTGCCGTCAGTATTGACCATGATCTTCTTCCAGAAAATGTTATCGGCATTAGGGCCTGCGGTATAGTGCAGGCAGCCGCCGTTGAGGATCACGATCGGTCCGCCGTAGTCGTTTTGCCATTCGGCATTTAATTGAGCACTATCGTTGACGATGATTTCGCCGCCGGCGATGATCGTCCCGCCGGAAAAGGTGTTGCCGTCCACTGGAGTGTTCCGCAGATCGAGGTTGCTATTATTACCGGCCTTGTAGAGCAGCACACGGCCATTACCGCTGTCGGTGATCTGGAACCAAGTGGTCATTGTGCCGGCGCTGTACTCTCCTCCCAGCCCCAATACGTTGATTGGCCCTCCCGCCATATTAGAAGTGATTGTTGCTCCGTAGGTGCCCGGCACACCCCCTAGATTGACATCACCGGTCCAGCCGATCACGCCGCCGTCAAGCTTCAGCACGCTATACAATGTCCCCGCTGGCCCCCCGCCATTGGCCTTGTACCATTCGAGGCTCCAATCATGGAGGACTCCATTCCTGCCAGGATCCAAGAGCAACTGGCCCGGGCCCTTCCATAAGGTGTCGTTGAAACCGGTTGGAGTATCATAGAGCGCGTTGGTAATGGTAGTGCAATTGGTGGTTAAGCTGACATTGCTTGTCCCGAAGAGGGATTTACGTTTCATCAATTGCAGCGTACCGGCCCAGATGTCGGTCACCCCGGTGTAAGTGTTGGATTCTTCTCCCCCGACTGGATTCAGGGCGATTCGACCGGGTAATAAACTGCCGGTGGTGCCCATTTCCACGGAAGAGATAAAGTACGATCGCGGGTTATGGTCCTGCAACACCGAATCGATGCGGAGTGTTCCCCCGCCGCCGCCAAGGTAATACCTTTGTTGGGCCGGATCGAACGAGGCGACAATCGTGGCCGAAGTGCTGGCGTGTTTCTGCGAATCGGGCTGCGGATCGAAACTGGCGTCGGCGCCCATGCTGGAGCCGACACGGAAGCAGGTTAGTGTCTCCCCGCTCCAAACATTCGGATTGAGAATGTTGCCGATAATGCCATGCCCCCACATATCGACGTCCACTGCACCGCATTGGCCGTAAACGGCCCCGGCCGAAATAATGGGGAAGGGTGAAATCGGCCCCCAAATACCTCCCGGATTAATATTGGCATCCCAACCAAATCCCACGGCCGAACTCGAACCGAGCAGGATCACAGAAGGAGCATTATGGGAATTTGTAGGAGTACCCAGTCGCAGCACGCCACAACCGACCTGCGGCGAATTCAACCATTGGCCCCCGCCGTTGACTTGTTCAACGGCAAGTACTCCATCGCCTCCTTTTAATAAATACTGCACGGGATTTTCTGCAATTTCGGATACATTTTCCACGTATGTGTAGTTGTGCGCCTCTTGCAGTCGATTCGCGCCGCTGACGTAGCGGCTGCCTCCGCGTCCTTGTGTAAGGTTGCCATTATCGACATTAATCGACACATAATCTGGATCGGTGAGTTGGTAATCCCAATTCAAACTCCCCAGGCGGATGCTGTAGCCGTTGTTGGTGTGTCCGAAAGGGGTGTTGCCGGCCGAACCGAAAGTGGTCGTTCCCCCATAGACCGTGACTCCATCGAGCTGTTGTAACACGTTAACCGTGGTTTTAAGGTCGTCGAGTTGGTAACTGCGATCGGCAAAGACATTCCCACTCCATGATTTCACTGAGTTGAGATATTGATTGGGTCCAAGTCCGCTGACCGTATTGTCCTGAAGTCCCAGATAACAATCCCAGGATTTCAATTCGATAGGAGTAGAATTCATGCGTCCGGCATCGCACAGATGCAATGCATTACCACCACCCTCCTCGAAACCGTTGGTGTAGGGCATAATAATAATGGGATTATTTTCATCCCCATTGAACTCGTTATTCGACGAGATCCAAAGGCTTGTGGCGTCAAGACCAGCTCCACCACTCCCCTTACACGTCAAAGACTTAGTAAGAGGATTGGTAATTTGCCCGGAAAACATCATAGCCGAGTTATTAAGTTGAGTGAGACCGCTAGTTCCGTAACTAATGGTCAAGGGAGCATTGAGGATTACGTCGGCTGTGATTTGAGGACCGGCCGTAAAATAATCCGCACCATAGGTGTCATGCACTCCTTCGCCCATATGTATTCTTGAACCGCCTTGCAGCGGATTCACCATCGTTAAGTCACATGTTCCGGGAGGATTTGGATTCACGCCGGGGGCAATGGTTGTGTAAGTAAAGTTGTCAAAGATCATTGCACCGGCCGATTGCTGGCCATTTAGTTCTATCGTACCTTCACCAATAGGCGTGAATGTGTTTTGAGCGTTAACAGCCGGGACAGCTCCCAAAGTCCAGTTATTTACATTGGTCCAATCGCGAATTTGGAGATATAGCGGCGGCGTTGGCGCTGGCCCGCGCCCGTCCAAGTATCGGCGTTCGCTGCCCAGGTAAATGTATTTAGTGCAAGGGCTGTTAAAAAAGCAGCCGTCACTCGTGATCCGTTCAGCGACCATATCCCGCCCACTGCGCGCATTTTAGTGTTGGTTGCCATGCTCCCCTCCTTCAATTAAACGATTTGGTAGAAGATCCGTTAACATACAAAAACACCAAATGTCCTGTTGGTGGGCATGGTGTTAAGGTTCAATTTTCCGCGATTGCGTAAGAGGCTCAATGGATAATGCTAACCAGCGACCGAATAGAAAGCGGATGTGCAAATGCGTATGTCTTTAATAATTCTCAAATGTCTATAAGAGCGCAGAAAAAAAGATATTAATAAAATAACAAATATATGTATTAAAGCAATACCCAAACCTAGTGGGTGTGCGGGGGGTATGCTTGCCAAACAAACGGAGCAAGACGAGAAGCATGTGCGATATTGTCGTCCCTATCCAGGCAGCGTGTGACATGGCGCCTACGTTAGCCGATTACCTGAATGCAAGCCCTTGTTAAAGGCCAAAATGTACTGCTGGACGAATGGCCCCTGGTGCAAATTAATCAGTCCAGTTGTTTTCTGGTAATCTTGAGAAAATGCGTGGCGCAACTGATGCAGGGATCGTAGTTGCGGATCAGATGTTCGCATCTGAGCGTCATTTCTTCGTCAGAGAGGGACGCGATTTGTATGGCCAACTGGCGCAGGTCGTCTTCAATGGTTTTTTGATTTTGGCTCGTGGGCGGCATAATCCGCGCCGCGGCGATTGTGCCGTCGGCCTCGGTGCGGTATTCATGCCAGCAGATGCCCCGCGGGGCTTCGGTGCCGTGACCGCCGATGCCGGCCCGTGGTTTGATTGGAATTCGCGATCGCGGCGGCAATGTGTAGTTTTTCATAATGTCGACCGCCAGTGCCAAGGCCTGTACGGTTTCCACGCCCCGGGCCAAAAAACTAAGGAAGGTGTTCTTCCAAGGCAATGACTTATTGATCGTTCGGCAAACGGAGTGCAGCACTTCGGCCGCGCGGTTATGTAGTTTTTCGGCGTTCAGATTCAATCGAGAGAGCGGGCCGACCAGGTATGCCCCGCCATTTTTCAGCGTCGCATGCAAGGCCATGGAATGTTCTACCTGATACTCCTTCACCGCCGCGCCGAATTCCTCCTGATCAACGTCCAAGCCTTTATTGCTTTTAATGCGGCCCAAGTTCAAGGGATATTCATTATCCGGGCACAGCGCGACGAATTCATAGTCGCGTTCCAACTGGGGGAACTGCACTGTTTTGGTTAGCATTAGCAACAGATCGCACATGTCTTCCAGGCAGGATTTGATCTCCGGCAGCAACTCCGCCACCTGCGCCGGCGATGGCGCGCGATAGAATCCGCCCACGCAAACGCCCACCGGATGCACCGACCTTCCGCCCAACAGCGAGACCAGATCGTTACCCGCCTTTTTAATGCGCAGCGAGCGTTTCACCGCCGGGCCGTGATCCTCCGCCATGCTGATGGCGCTTTCATAGCCCAGAAAGTCGGGCAGATGCAGCATGAACATGTGCAAAACGTGGCTTTCGATCCATTCGCCGCAATACAACAAGTTGCGCAAGGAGCGAATCGGCGGATCCACCTGATCGAAAACGCCCAGGGCTTTTTCCAGGGCGTGGCAAGCGCCCATTTGGTAGGCCACCGGACAGATGCCGCAAATCCTGGCGGTGATGTCCGGCACTTCTTCGAATCCCCGGCCGCGCAAAAAGGCCTCGTAGAAACGCGGCGGTTCATAGATCTTAAATTTCAGATCCTCCACGGCGCCGTTGCGCATGGAAAGCAGCAGCGCCCCTTCGCCTTCCACGCGGGCCAGGGCTTTTACATGGATCGTTCTGGTGTCGGGTTTACCGCTCTTTTTCGCGTCGCTCATAATATTCGCTTGCCTGTTTGAAGGGTTTTAATCGTTCAAGTGCGAGGATTTAATGTTTCTTTTCGCGTCGCTCATAGTATTCGCTGGCCTGTTTGAACGGTTCTAGATATCCGTTGAACAAGCGCAACATGCGTTTCATGTCTTGGGCGCTGTGGCCCAGCCGGTCGGTGAACCAGCGGCCCAGCGAAGTGATGTTCGGCTGTTCCATGGGGCCAAAACAGCCGTAACACGCCCGATCCCAGGCCGGACACAATGCGCCGCAGCCGACTTGAGTGATCGGGCCCAGGCAGGGTTTGCCTTGCGATACTAAAACGCAAGAAAGTCCTCGCCTTTTGCATTCGATGCACACGCTATGCGTGGGAATATTGGGTTTTCGGCCGGTCAATAGCGCCGAGATCAGTTCCAACAATTGATATTGGTTCACCGGACATCCGCGCAGTTCAAAATCCACGAAAACGTGCGCGGCAATGGGCGTGGCCGTTTCTAACGTGGAAATGTATTCCGCTTTGGGGTAAACGCAGTGCACGAACTCGTCCACGTTGGCCCAGTTGCGCAAGGCCTGAATGCCACCCGAGGTGGCGCAGGCGCCAATGGCAATCAGATATTTACAATTTCGCCGCACCTGCTGGATACGTTCTTCTTCTTCCAGGGTGGAAATGCTGCCTTCGACCAATCCCACATCGTACGGCGGCGGTAGTTCGCGGCGGCGGGCTTCGAGAAAATAGGCTATTTCCACGGCCCCCAACAGGTCCAGCAATTCGTTTTCCAGATTTAAAAGCTGCAACTGGCAGCCGTCGCAACTGGAAAATTTGTAAACTGCCACTTTGGGTCTGGCGGCGGCGGTCTTACGCGATACTTCTTGGGCCATCTTTACATCTCCTCTTTGGTAAAGATATCGGCGATCTCGGCGAAACTAAACACGGGGCCGTCTTTGCAGATGAACTTCGCCCCCAGTTGGCAATGCCCGCACCGCCCAAAACCGCAATTCATGTTTCGTTCCAGACTGACGTATACCTGTTCCGGCGGCACGTGCAACTGCAAGAAGTTCCAGGCGGCCACGCGGTTGAGTATTTTCGGGCCGCAAACCAGAACAATCGTGCGATCGGCGTTCACCTTCACCCGCTGCAAAAGACTGGTAACCACGCCCACCGGACCAGACCACGCTCCGGTCGCGTTGTCGACCGTGACCAGAACTTGAATGGAACCCTCGCGATCCCACTGTTCCAATTCTTCGGCGAAGACGCGATCCTCCGGGGTGCGGCAGCCATATAAGAGCACCACGCGCTTGTAAAGGTTCCGATGCCGCAAGATCCAGTAGATCACCGGACGCAACGGCGCCAGCCCGATGCCCCCAGACACGATCACCACGTCCTTGCCCGCCATTTCCTTCATCGGCCAAGGGGTTCCAAAGGGTCCGCGCAAGCCGATGACCGAACCCTGGGGGAGCTTCTCCACCGCGCGCGTGACCGAACCCACGATGCGGATCGTATGTGTCAAGTTCTCCCTGTGCTCGGAATCGGAACTGATGGAAATTGCCGCTTCGCCCACGCCCGGCACGTAGAGCATGTTGAATTGACCGGGCAGAAAGCCGTACATTTTGCGGATTTCCTCGTCCACGAATTGACAGGTGAAGGTTTGGGTGTTGGAGTTTTCCGTACGCACGTCGAGAATGCGCGCGGGCACCGACATCCAGGTGTTCATACCGCAGATGGGTTCCGGACGGGCGGCAACAAGGGTTTCAGTCATCCTAAACCTCTCTTTCACGAACTGAGGATCCCCGGCTTAAATGTACGGGACCTACCTCGCGCAGGCGTCTGGCTTCCTCGGTAAGATCGATGCCCACCGGACACCAGGTAATGCAGCGGCCGCAGCCTACGCAGCCGCTGGTGCCGAATTGATCCCACCAGGTGCACAGCTTATGCCGCATCCAATGCCGGTAGCGCCCGCGAATCGTGCTGCGTTCGGGACCGGAATGCGTGTAGGTAAACTGATGCGTAAAACACGATTCCCACTGCCGCGTACGAGTAACCATCGCACCGGTCAAATCGGTGGTGTCGGTTACGGTACAGCAAAAGCAGGTGGGACAAACCATGGTGCAATTGCCGCAGGAAAGACAGCGCTGGGCCACGTCGTTCCATTCGGGAAAATCGAGGCTCTGGTCGAGTAATTCCTTCAGGCCCGCGGTCTCAAGCTGCCGGCCCATGTGCTCCCGGGCGCGCTCGAGCTTCAGGTCGGCCAATTCCAATTCCGCGCCGAAGGCTTGCGAACAGGCAGCTTCTCGGCAAGCGCCGAGCCGCGCTTCGATCCCACGGTTATCAGAAAGCCGTCATGCAATTCGGTCAGCGCAAGGTCAAAACCTTCGCTGGCCTCCGGGCCTGTGCCCCACGACGCGCAAAAACACGTGCCGCCCGGACGGGTGCAATTAACGGCGATCATCAGCGATTCCTGGCGGCTTTGCATGTAGTACGGCTCCGACTCGCAGCGAAACACCCCGGGATCACCCATGCCAAATACGCGGTCTTGCACCTTGATCGCCGCCAATTCGCAGGGCCGAACGCCCAGGAAGGCTAATTTGGGCACTTGGGGAGGTCCAGCATCAAGATCGAACCTCTCCTTTTCAAAGTGGAATTGAAATAACTGAAGATGGGATGGGAAAAAATGCCGCTTCGGCCCCTGGGGACCAACCACATACTCGAAATTCAATTCAGGATCGCCTTCCACCAAGCGATATGTACCACCGTCCTGCTCGTCTATTATACCTTTGGGGAGCTCCGCCGCCGATTGAAGCGGCTGCAAAGAAATGGCGCCGTCGAGGACCGTGGGGCCTAAAACGGTATAACCCTCTTTGCGGAGTGATACGATCAACTCGTTCAAGGCTGATCGGGGCAGAAAATGCCGACTGCCGATTTGGATTCTCATTTCTGACATGGACCATACCTTCGGATCATGATTTGTTATTTATAAACCGCTTAGTTTACTTTTCATCCGCTGAATTGTCGAGGGTATGCGCAGGAAACAAATAAGGAATATACCAGAAAATAAATCAACAATGAAATACTTCTTATTATGTACTACAAGGTGTAAACAATACTATTTTTGAATGACAAAAAGGCAGGGGTCGAAAATATATTGCATGTTTTTACCCTCTTCCCTAAATTTTAGAATCCTGATATGCTTTGCATTAGCCCTGCAAAGACGGCGGAATAGAGTATTCCCTCAGCACCCCTAGCTCAATTGGATAGAGCATCGGTCTACGGAACCGAAGGTTACAGGTTCGAGTCCTGTGGGGTGTGCTTTTAGCAAGTGCCTTAAAATTGTGGTCTCTTTACAAACCACTACTCTTGTACAAACAGACTCGGCTATACATTGTCTGTTTTTCAGTTCGATCTATATAGAGTGCGATTATTTGACATCGAATATAAGGTCGGACGATCTTCGCGTATCCGGCGCAATTTCGACGCCATAGATGGTTTGTGTATTGTATTTGGCCGCGATGTTTTCACCAGCTTTGGTGATCTCCACTCGGTAATATCCCGGCGGGACGCCAGGATAGTCTTCGGGGCCGCTAAGGGGTACTGAAATCATTGCGTAACCGTTGCCCTTTGTCGTGCCCGTGCAGACTGGCACATTATCTCCCAAAAACTTTTCCGGCACGAATTTCACTTCCGCTCCCTCCAGAGGCTTGCCGTTACGCGTTATCAGGCAAGAGAGTGTCATGCGACCAACCTTGGTCTCTTGCCAAGCCTTGATACGGGCAGTGATGTCGGCGGCGGCGACGCCCTTATCCGTATTGGAATTTAGTACAGGCAGTGCATCTTTTAACGCCGGCACTTTATCCAATTCCGCTCCACTGATTTTGCCGTCTTTATTATTGTCGTACATTTCCAATGCCTTGAGACCGGCATTGTCGGCATCAATGCTCGGGGGAACAATCCGGGACGGTTGCCGCATACAGCCTGCGGGAATCGAAAGATAAACGGCCATAAGAGCCATCATGCTAAAACGGGCCATGCGTAAGACCATAAACCTTAAACCTTTCCTGTGAAAAACCTGATAAAATCGGGAAAAACGCATACAAATAAAATAACACATACGCCAAAATTCGTCAAAGGGGGACTAAAGACCGCGGGCAGCCAACCTGAAATGCCCCTCCTCTATTTATTCACGATCACGGCACCCTGAAAGGTCGATAATCCATGCTCGCTGAACATGTTGCGTAATAGCTGTCCGGGCGAGATTGAACCAGCGGCGGCAGCGATCGAGAATAACACTATCGGCCGTGGCTACAATTTCCCCCGATTCGGCCAGTACGGCATCCGGATTGGGCGTCAATTCAATCCGCCAGGGCAATCCTTTGCTTAAGGCCAGCTCTTCCATTAATGATTTCAGTCGGCCACTGTTGGAAACCGGTCGGTCGAGAAACCAGATACATTGGGCTATTTGCAAGCGGGTAAGCTCAGCGGCCAGCAATTCCAGGGCGGGAAGCGTTTCGGCCACCTTGCGATAACTGCCGTGCATGCTTGCCATGTCGCGGTAAGCGCCGTCGCGGGCGGCGAGAATCACACCGCCGGCCAAGGCCGCCTCGACAGTGGTCAATACATTGTATCCATCCAAGTACAACTGCCCATGATTCAATGCCGCGGCATCGACCTCATGTAAAATTCTGCGTTGGGCATCGTCTGCACTGCACGAACATCTTGCCACAGCGACCCGTTGACGAGCCACCAGACCATAACGGTCGCCCACCAATTTTAAGGAAGAATCCACGGCATATCCGCGGCTGAACAACCAGCACAAATCGTCCGCGGCCGCTAAAAGCTGAGCAAGATTTTCAGCGGCGAACAGCCGGGCATCTTCCGGATGCGGACCGCGATGTGTCCTCCGGTCGGGCACAAATCACCTCGAGTAGGTGCCCATTAACTGGCCTTCGGCCAAGACATGCTCTTTAATCTCTTGTAAAAGAGATTTCTTATCCATGCCCGACTCCACTGCCAGCTTGGCTTCCAAAACATAAAGTTTGAAATAGTAGTGATGCGTACCGTGGCCCGGAGGGGGCAGCGGTCCGCGATAGCCGATATTGTTTTGACCGGGCCAGGAGTTTTTGCCCTGCAAGGCGCCGGGCGGATCGGTCAACGCGCTTTGCGCGGGATGCCTTCTTTCAAACCATTTACATTGGCGGGAATTTTATAGATTATCCAATGTACCCAGGGTTCGGCGGTGGGGGCGTCAGGATCGTCGCAAATCAATACCAATTCTTTGGCCGTTTCAGGCACGCCCGTCCAGGATAGCGGCGGCGAAAGATCGACTCCTTCACCCGTGTATTTTTTCGGTATAGTTTGCCCCTCTTTAAAGGCCGTACTGGTAATTTGAATGGTCATGGGTTTTTCTCCTTTCCAGGTAGCGGTACTAGCAGCGGCTTGGCCTTTTCCGCTTTGGGGTTCGGCGGCGCTGGCTAAAAAAATAGGCAAGGCAAGAATCATTGCTACCGAAGGAATTACTACTACCCGGTACATTGAAAATATACTCCACAAAATGTCATAAATGTGCCCATATTTCTTATATCCCGTACTGTGCTATATGACAACCCCCCTAAAACAAAGTAGATGGGACGGAGTAAACGAAACACTGACCTAATTAAACCTATCGAAATGAGGTTATCCTGGGATTCATATTTAGCCCGCCTTGAATACACGATGGGCAAAAAAAGGAAAATGCTTGACCATGCCCCGGGTGTATTCACCCGGGGCTAAATATGTTTAATTTTAATAATACAATTTCAGACACCCTCATCGAAATAGATAAGTCTCCGCACCCGGAGTCCAGGTAGAAGTTCTGCCTAGCCTGCTTCCCTTTGTTGCAGGGGCGGCAAATCGCCGGCGAGCGGCAGATGTAGCACGGGAATAATGTGCCGCTGGAAAGCGTCTGTCAGATCTTTTGGGCTGGTTCTGGAAGTGTCCCAGCGGAAATGAATGCGGTTGAGGATCGCTTCGGCCAGGCCCACGGCGTCGCGGCCGGCAGAGCCGTTCACCAGCGGTTGTCGTGGTGTGCGTATGGACTGAACAAAGTCTTGCACCTCTAAGGCCAAGGCGTCTACCGCCGCGAACTGCAATTGTTCGCAGGGCAAATGTTCTTCGGCAAAATGCTGTCGCTGATACTCCAACTGTTCCGGTGATAGTCTATCCACGCGAAAGGCGCCTTGCTGCAGGCAGTTGCTGGGCCGGACTAGCGTGGCGGTACGTGCGGCAAAGTCGACTGCCGCAAATGTCTGCGCCGACCATACTTGCATGCGCCGCACACTCTCCCGGCTGACACGCGAGACAAACAGGTTTGCTACGCAGCCGCTTTCAAACTCAATGCGCGCATTGGCCAGATCTTCGTCTTTGTCCACCACCTTCATTCCCACTGCGTCGATCTCGCACACCCGGCTGCCGACAATCGATAAAATCAGGTCCAAGTCGTGGATCATCAGGTCCAACACCGCGCCCACGTCAATCGATCGGAAGCTGAAACCGCTGGTGCGAACGGTCTCGATATATTTTGGATCGGAAATGTGGGGCACGGCGGCGGCAAAGGCCGGATTAAAACGCTCCACGTGACCGACTTGTAGTATCCGCTTGTGCCGGCGGGCCAAGGCGACCAATTCATCGGCCTGAGCATAATTCACACAAAGGGGTTTTTCCACCAAAAGATGCACGTTTTGGACAAGCAGTTCTTTTGCCAACCGGTAGTGAAGGTCTGTGGGAGCGGCAATGATCGCGGCGTCAATCCGGCCGAATACGTCGCGATGATCGGCCAATGCCTGACAATGGCATTCAGCCGCCACGCACTCACGGTTGGCCGTCACGGGATCGACGATTGCCGTCAATTCCACATCCGGCAGCTTGGTGAGTTTTTGCGCATGAAATCCACCCAGACGTCCCGCACCAATAACGGCGATTTTGAGTTTTTTCATGAAGTTGCTCTGGTTGGAACGTCAAAATGTGGGAACGACAAAGCGCTCCTCTACGGGTTGCGGCTCAACGAATCAACTATCTCCATCTATTACCTACTCTTTTATGCTGCTTTGCGCCGTTCGCGACCGCGGCCGTGCATGCCTTCGTGTTGACCCTGGATGAAGCTCAAAAGGTGGTTTACTTGCGGCACCAGGTGGCCGTTGCTGCGGAGAATTTCCCAGGCGTTGTCCAGTCCGACCTTGGAGCGATAGATCAGCTTATGGGCTTCGGCCAGGGCTTGGATGACCTGGGGGGAGAAATCGTGGCGTTTCAGGCCCACCGCGTTGATACAGCGGGGGCGGGCAGGATATCCTTCCACGAGCATGTATGGGGGCACGTCGTGCCGCACTGCGCTGCATCCGGCCACAAAGCTGTAGCTGCCGATGGTGGCAAAATGATGCACCGCCACGGCGCCGGAAAACGAGGCATGGTCGTGAACGTGAACGTGTCCGGCCAGGAGAGTATTATTGACGATAATGATGTCATCGCCCAGTTGGCAGTCGTGGGCTACGTGGCAACCGGCCATCAGGAAATTATGGCTGCCCACGCGGGTAAAACCGTCCTCTTTTTCCGAAGCCCGGTTTATGGTCACGCATTCCCGGATGATATTGTAATCGCCGACGATCACTTCCGTTTCGCTGCCGCGATAACTGACGTCTTGCGGTTCGCCGCCGATCACGGCGCCGGGATAGATGTGATTGTAACAGCCAATGGTCACGTGTCCCATCAGCGTAACGCTGTTTTCCAATTTGCTTCCGCGACCGATGCGTACGTGCGGCCCCACCACGCAGTAAGGGCCGATTTCCACTTCGTCGTCGATTTGGGCCCGGGGGTCGACGGTTGCATTTTCAGAGATATTAATCGCCATCGCCGCGACTCCGAAATAATTGGCTAGTTAATGTGCTATTGCCTGTTTGCAAACAGCGTTTTCCTGGTATATTTGTTGAGAGATCACCCGGCAAACGGGCAATCTCAAAACATCATGCGCAACGTTTAACGGACTGCTGGGCTTCCTCATGTGCCATGATCGCCTGGACCAACTCCGCGTTCAGACGGTGCCCGCTGCGATAAGCTACGAATCGGCCGACCAAGTCGCAACCCGCCAGGGCAAGATCGCCCACCATATCCACCAGCTTGTGGCGCACGCATTCATCGGGGAAGCGGAGTTTGTTGTCGATCGGTCCCTTGCCGCCGAAAATCAGCAAATCCTGGCAGGTAACGCGCGGCCCTAATCCTTGGGCTTTCATGGACATCGCCTCGGCTTCCTGCATGAAGGTTCGGCTGGGCGCCAAGTTCATGTGGAAAAACCGCGGCGAAAGAGAAATTTCCAGTGATTGCCGGCCAATGGGATTTCCACTGCCGTAGTCGAGTTCATACTGCAAGATCATTTTGCTCGAACAAGCAGGCCGAGCTTCTATCCAACTTTGCTCGCCGCCTCGGCGGATAATTCGGCGGATGATTTTTTGCGGCCGCAGAACGTCTTGCTCGGCGGCGCCTGCGGAGCGGAATAATTCCACGAAAGGTAAACTGGATCCATCCAAACCCGGCATTTCTGGTTGATCCACCCAGATTTCGCAGTTGTCGATTTGCATTCCCGCCAATGCCGCCATGATGTGTTCGATCATCTCCACGCTGACGTTCCCCGCGCGAAGTGTCGTCCGCAGCGGAGTTTCCGTGCGATTTTGGATTGTGGCGGCCGCTTGGGGACGGCCGGGCAGATCGCGGCGAACAAAAACAATGCCGGTGTTCGCCGCAGCGGGGCGAAACTCGACGCGCACGTCGCGTCCGCTCCAATAACCCACGCCCTTGATCGCGGCGGGGGCGGCTAATGTACGTTGCTTGCGTGGTGAGAACATTCAGACGAGCTCGTCATCCGTGACAATGTTTAAGGATTAATTTCCAAACCGACCCATCCGCCGTCCATGGCGGATTAACAACGTACTTAAAATTACTTATGAAAGGGATTGCTGCTCGCTCCGGGCCTTGCCGGCGGGCTGCCGATGCGCTCTCCGGCAGGCTGGTTGCCGTTTCGATTGACCAAGGCATCGCGAATGAAAGGCGTAATGTCGCGGCTCTTGTCGTACCAGACTACAGGCTTATTAATGTAGCTTAAAACGCTGTCCGGCTTGTCCACGTCGACCTCGTCGCCGTTGAACCGCAGCACCATGTCAATACCCCTGTTCGCGCAGTAATAGCCCACTTCCTGCTCGATCTCTTGGTACACGTTGTTATATATCTTCGCCTCCCGATTAAGAAATTCCTTGCGCTGCAACTGCACCTTGACGGTCAAATCGGCCTGGCGTCGGGCAATCTCTTCTTCCATGGCCTTAAAGTCCGGACTGCCCTTGCGAAAACTATCCAGTTGCTCGCCAAGCTTGCGAATGGCGTCGCTTTCACGGTTAACGTTGGCCTCCTCACGGCGGACGTCGGCCTCCAACTCTTCCCTCATCGCCTTGAACCGCGGATGATTCTTGAAAATAAAACTCACGTCTAAAAGTGCGATGTTTGGCGGGGAGCTTGCCTGCGACGAAACCGCTGGGCGAGGTGGCATTTGTTGGGCCATGGCCTGCGAGACAATCACACACACTGACATAATACTGGCGGCCGTGACGGCCATAAGACAAGATGGTTTCACTTTATGCACTCCTTGCTGTTGTGTTGGTCTTCCCTGACCAGACGTCCTCTCCCCCGAGGTCGTCCAACCTATGTGCTCTTTCGGTCAACAAATTTTGTTTCCCAGGGAGGCGGTATTCTGCCGATAACCCCGTTTCAGGTAAAGACCAGAAAATTAGAAACTTGCCCAATGCAGTTAACTTATTGTCTTGCAAGGAGTTGCGATCATTTATCGTGCCGATGCAGTGGAGTGCCC
Organism: Pirellulales bacterium; assembly: GCA_963820545.1. GTDB lineage: Bacteria > Planctomycetota > Planctomycetia > Pirellulales > Thermoguttaceae > CAWGAJ01. The sequence continues at coordinate 2,199,552 of CAWGAJ010000001.1, read as the reverse complement.
CATTGACCCTTTTTACAGCCTAAAAATAAACGCAACTTCAGAGCCCATCCTAGCAGTCCCCTCTCCCAACAGAAGATGTTTTAAATCAAATCTCCCCACTCCGGGCACCACGCAGTGGTCTGGGCGAGGGCCAGGATGAGGGTAAATAACTCGATCATCCTTCGCGGTTAAGCTCTTTTGGCAATTAGAGGTTATTTGTTTTAGGACAGTCTCTAAACCTTACTGTGGACGCCGCATAAAAATTCGCTTTGACACGTACCGGAAATCTCGCTATTCTTCCGCCCTCAATTGGCTTTGCAAAAAACACGAGGGTTTTTTTCAAGAAAAACCTTTATCCGGCACAGGCCATATTTCCCGGATAACGAGCACGTATTCTGATGAATTCCGCCATAAAGAGCGACACTTTGTCTCAAAAGCAAAGCGTGTTGATTGTCGATTCCTCGGCAGAAAACACCGAGGTTTTGCAAACCGCGCTCATGCGCCGGGGCGTGAATACTCTTACGGCGAGACATGCCATAGAGGGGGCGAATTTAGTACGCCAGCATCATCCCGATCTTATTATCTTGGACCTGGAAGTCTACTCGAACGGCAATCTGAAAGGAACTATCCCACCTTTTTGGGCATTTTGGGGACAAAAAAACATCCCCCTGCTCCTGCTAGGGACCCTTCGTCGCAATTGTCCGCCGGTTCCGGGCAGCGAATTTGTGTCCAAGCCCTATCATTATGGGCCTTTGATCCGTAAAATCGAAGAGATGCTCAGCACAGCGCCGCGGGACGTCGCCCGGCAAGGCTGACGGTTATCTCCTCTTGGCGATTTCCTGTCTGGCAGCATTTACCAGTGGATTCTGTTTTTCCTATGTCAAACGGACGGTATGGGGGATTGTTTCCCAGACAATGTGCCGTTTTTTGATCAAGGGCTTTAACAGAGCCGGAGTAAAAACGTGTCTACGCTTTTTGTGATCAGAGGAGTCGATCAAGGCACCCGCTTCGAAATCGAAGGGCCGATACTCCGCATTGGCCGCGACTTATCCAACAACATTCAACTCCACGACACCGAAGTCTCCCGCCAGCACGCCGAAATTCACCTTTTGGATAACGCCTTCACCATTTCCGACTTAAGCAGTTCCAACGGCACCTATGTTAACGGCCAGCGCATCAAGCAGCAGCGGCTTACCAGCGGCGATCAATTGCAAATGGGCGGCACGCTGATGCTCTTTACCGGTCCCAGCGAAACCAGCGAAGAGGACCTGGCCAAGGTAATCAACATCGGTCCGCCCCGGGAAGACGAAAAAGCCTCGCGCATCGTCAGTTCGGTTTCTCAGGAAGAAGGCAGCCGCATCTTCGATTTCCAAGCCGACCTGCCGCAGAATTCCTGGCTGGCCCGGCGCGCAGCAACTTGCAGATCATGTACCGCACCGCCTTGGCCGTCAGTCATACGCTGGATATCGATCAGCTCTTGCAGCGGATCATGGATCTGATTTTCGAATGGGTCGAGGCCGATCGCGGCTGTATCATGCTCATGGATCCAGTCACCAAAGTCTTGCAGCCCCGCGTGCGTCGCACGCGCCAAGGCGTCCGGGCCGAGGAAAAAATCAGCATCAGCAAAACCATTCTCGATTACGTCATCGATCGCAACGAAGGCGTGATCACCAGCGACGCCCGCATGGACGACCGCTGGAATCCCACCGGCAGCATCTTGCAAATGGGCATCCGCGAGGCAATCTGCATTCCCATGCAGGGCCGCTACGACATCGTCGGCGCCATCTATATCGACACTTCCACCACGCCGCAACAGTACATCCAAAAAGGCGGCGCCGCGAAATTCACCGAAGACCACCTGAAGTTGATGATCGCCATCGGCCACCAGGCCGCCCTGGCCGTGGAAGACACCCGCTATTACTCGGCCATGGTCCAGGCCGAGCGCCTGGCCGCCGTCGGGCAAACCATTGCCACGCTCTCCCATCACATTAAAAACATCTTGCAGGGCATCCGCGGCGGCAGTTATCTGATCGAAATGGGACTCTCCGGCCACGACGAAGAAGTAATGCGCAAAGGTTGGAAAATCGTGGAAAAAAATCAGCATAAAATCTCCTCGCTGGTAATGGACATGCTCACCTTCAGCAAGGATCGCGAGCCCGACCTGACCGTGGCGAATCTCAACGACGCGGTAAATGATGTAATCGAGTTGATGAACGTCCGCGCACAGGAATTTAGCGCCCAATTACAGTGGCGGCCCGACCAGTCCATGCCCGATCTGGTCTTCGATCCCGACGGGATACACCGCGCAGTGCTCAACGTGGTGACCAACGCCATCGACGCGGTGGCGGAAAAACAACCGCCGGGCCGAGTTTTAGTATGCACGGAATATGATGAACTGAATGCCCAGGCGCGGATTATCGTCGAAGACGACGGACCGGGCATCCCCGCCGATCAAATGGACTATCTTTTCAGCCCGTTTGTGTCTTCAAAAAAAAGCAGCGGCACGGGCTTGGGTTTGCCGGTCAGCCAGAAAATCATCCAGGAACACGGCGGTAAAATACATGTCCACAGCGAACTAGGCAACGGCGCACGTTTTGTGCTCGAAATCCCCGCCGTGCTGCCTTTGGCCAGCGAATTCGGCCCGCAATCAACAGCCCATTCAATCCCGGAAAACACGGAAGTCGCAAGCGAGCGGAAAGTAGATAGCGGCTAGCCCTGAACCCTGAATCCTTTCTTCGTTCCCATGCTCCGGCGTGGGAACGTATTACAGCCTTACTGTCATTCTGACGAAGTGAAGAATCTTATACTCAATCCCCAATTCCCCATAAGACGACTTTCAAAGTCGTCCTACCAACCCCCAATCCCTTTCCAAGGAAATAGTTATGAGTAGATATCAGGTGGCGGTTATTGCCCGGCCTTTAGGCTGGAAGCCCGAGTGTCCCGACGACGTCCCCCTGGAGCTTAACGGGCCGGTGGAAGTGCTGGGCCAATGGGACGATCTGTTCGCGGCGGTAAATCGGGCAATCGAGCACAATGAAAGTCCCGAGGCCCAACGCCGCGCACGCTGGGCAGTAGTTGTGGAACCCGGCAGTTTGGGCCGCATCTGGCCGGCCGCCCGGCTCTGTACCCCGATCACTTATAAAGTAATGGCCCTCTGGTGGCCCGACGGCTGGGAACCAAATTCGCCCTTGGATGTGCCCAATTGCGTCTGGCAGTCTCAAGGCCAAACGGGCGGCCAGTGGCTCACATACTCCCAGGCCGAGGCCACGGTGCGCAGCCTCAATCAGCAGTGTCTTGCCAATCCATCCACCACCTGGTACGTAGTGACCGCCGTGGAAAACGAGGCCATCTCCCAGACCACTTCTTACGACCCCTCGGGCACGGAAACCACGGTCGAGGTCCGCCGCATCCACATCATCCGCCCCAAAGAAGGCGGCCATGGCGAGTGCGCCTATTGCCCGGCCGGCACTTTCCCTTGCGCCAAGGCCGACTGGACCAGCCAGGTCCAAACCATCACCGACCGACACAGCCGGGCATTCGGGGAATAAAATGGGGACTAGCTCCGAGCACAATCGCGCATGAAACTGATCTTTACCTAGATGTTAGGTGCCTCTCCCCATTTTAGTTTCTTATCCGGCGACAATCCTCAGAAACTCCGTAGGTGTCACAATGGGAATTCCTTGGAACGGATTGAGCACCAGTAAGTTGCCGTTGCCGGTTACAAGAAAAGAGGCTCGGCCATGGACCGCTACTTCCAGGAATTTGTCATTTCTCGGGTCGCGGCAAACATGCAATGAATCCGAAGTTTCCACGATAGTTGCCCGACGGAACAGTGCGGCAAGAAATCGCCTGCGCGTTGTAAGACGAACATAACTATCGAACTTCGGGCGGACGATTACTTCCTGAAATTCTTTTGCGGTGGCCGGCGATAGTAAGATAATGCCGCCTCGAACCGCTGCACGTAATGCTTGCCCCGGTGTTGATTCCTTAAAAAGCGCGGCACTAATTAGTACGCCGGTGTCGAAGACGTAACGCAGCCCCTCATTCATGGAGAATGGAATCCAGTATCTCGGGAGTTAGTCCCCGTTCTTTTGCTTCGCGACTCACATCATCAATGACCTTTTCGAGCGATTCGGGCGAGTGTAGAAACTCGGTGAGTTGGAAACCAGCCAGCAAATCCATCTTCCGGCGGTCGTCTTCCGATGCAGCCAGATATGCCTTGGCAACTTCGTGATCCACATGAATGGTGATTGCGTCAGTTTTCATTGCTAATCGCCCGTGACTTTAAACACTTTTGCCCACAAAAGTAGTGTACCTGGGCCAATCCCGCCAATCAAGGCGCGATTCTTCTTTCTTTCCTCCCCCGATAGACTGGATTTTGCGAAAAATGGTGAACATCCCCCCCATAATTATTGACAATTGCGGTGGGGGTAAACTAGGCACTATTGATTTTCTTTATAACGACTTGGCAAGGCTTTCCAAAACCGTTTGGGATTTTTCGTTAGCCATCTAACAACAATCATGCCGAACAGGCGTGGATTGATCCTTTATTTAGATTCTTTTATGATTTGTAGGGAGACCAAGAAATGAATCGCTTCATCATGACTCTCGTTGGAATTGTATTGCTACTTGTGATGTGCGCCAACGCGATTGCAGAGCTAGTTCAAAACGGGGATTTTGAATCCCCTGTCGTCTCGGGAAGCTATGGGATGTTTTCGGCCATTACAGGATGGCAAGCGGCTTTTGGCCTGATCGAGATCCAAGCAAGCAATGCCTGGTTCGGCGGGCGACAAGTCAGCGGGCAGGCTATGTCAGGTAATCAATTCGTTGAATTGGATGCCGACGAAAACGGTGGAATGTTTCAGGACATCTCGACCATTATTGGCAATAATTACCTTCTGAGCTTTTACTACTCACCGCGCAACGGCATCGACGGCAATTCTTTTCCAGCGAGCACAAATCAAATCGACGTGTTCTGGGATGGCAGCCTCGTAAAGTCGATAAGTGATGATGGCCCCTCGACAGTGACAAACAATTGGCGATTAGTAGAGGTTTCCGTCCAGGCACAATCCCAAACTGGCTTTTCAAGGCTTCAGTTCAATGCTGCGGGAACTAGCGATGGTGTAGGCGGTCTTATCGACTTAGTCTCGGTCACAGAAGTGCCGGAACCGGCAATGTTTTTTACACTCGGCATGGGCGCTTTATCGCTCGGCTTTGTTTGGCGGCGCAAGCGGGCAAACTAAGTGGAACCGCGACCGCCGGTCGCGGCTTTATATTAAATCACAATCCCATGTAGGACGACTTTCAAAGTCGTCTCACTGATTCCTGACCTCCGACCTCTAATCTGGAGCCTTTTCTTGGGCCAGCAGGCTTATTTGCTTGAACTCGGGCGTGTCGGCGGTGCGGCACCACTCGAAAAGCGCGGCTTCGGTGGTGGTAAGCGTTACACCGGCCGAGTCCATGCGCTGCAATGCCGTGCGATAGTCGATTTCAAAGCGCGAGCCGATTGCGTCCACGGCCAGGTACACGCTCCAGCCGTCCGAAAGGAGATCCAAGGCCGTCTGCTGGACGCAAACATGGGCCTCGATGCCGCAAAGAAGAATTTTATCCACGCCCCGGGAGCGAAAGTCCGCAAAAATCTCCGGACAAGCGCTGCAACTAAAAATCATTTTCGAGGGAATGGAGCCAAGGCGTTCGGCCAATTCGGGCACTGTGGGACCAAGCCCCTTGGGATATTGCTCGGTGGCTGCCACGGGCAGGCCCAAAATTTTCGCCCCGTCGATGAGCCGGCGCACGTTCCAGGCAATCCTTCGGCCCGCGGGAATCGCGGCCAGCAGTTTCTCTTGAACGTCGATAACCAATAAGCCCGTATCGCCGGGAGACATTAAATCGGGACTGGAAGACATGGATAGGGATTGGGGAATAGGGGATAGGGGATCGTAAAGCAGATGATAAGTGGAATTAAAATTAATAGGGGACAGGGAACAGCGGACAGCAGATAGTGTATAGTGGAGAGTGGGGAGTGTATAGTGGAGAGAGGATAGATTCTCCGTTTGATATTTGATCGCCTTTTGCGCATGTTTCAGAGCCGGGCCGTGTCGGCCCGGTTAAACTATAAATCAGCCGGACTGACACAGTCCGGCTCTGCGGTTTGGTTGCGGCCGTTAGGCTGCGTTAGGGCATAGAAAAGAAAAGCTGAGGGATGAAGGAGAAAGACTGGAGGCTGGAGGATAATTACTAATAATTGAAAACTGAGTACTGAAAACTGAGTACCAAAAAACCTCTGCCCCCTGACCTCCGACCTCTGATTCCTTTATTGAATCAACTGTTCTTCTTCTTCGCTGGCGTGAGTGGTGATTTCGCCCAGATCTTCGAGTTTGCGGATGACATCGACGATTTGCTGTTGCGTTTGCTCGACGTTCGAAAGCTTGACCGGCCCGAGATATTCCATTTCCTCTTTGAGCAAATCAGCCGCTCGCTTGGACATGTTCTTGAGGATCTTTTCCTTAAGTTCCTCACTGGCGCCTTTAAGGGCCATTGCCCATTGCGAAGTCTCCACGTTTTTAAGCAGTGTTTGGATGTCGCGATCAGAGAGTTTGGTTGTGTCGTCGAAGACGAACATCAAGCGCCGGATTTCCTCGACCAATTCGGGGGCCTCCTGGGCGAGGTTTTCCAAGAGGCTCCGTTCGGTGGCCCGATCGATAACGTTAAGGATCTCGGCCACGCTGGACACTCCGCCGGCGTTTTCGAACTGTTGGCTCATCACGCTGGACATGCGGTTTTCCAGTCCTTTCTCCACTTCTTTGATAATTTCCGGACTGGTTTGCCCCATGGTGGCCACGCGGCGGATTACGGCTAATTGCCGTTCGGCCGGCAGGCCGCTAAGAATTTCCGCCGCCTGAGCCGGAGGCACGTGCGAAAGGATCAAGGCGATGGTCTGCGGATGTTCATCCATGATAAAGGTAAGCAGGTTCTGGTTGTCGACCTTCTGCAAAAAGCCGAACGGCAAGGCCTCGATTGACTGCCGAACATTATCCAACGTGCTGCTGGCCCCCTTGCCCAGCGCCCGCTCGACAAGGCTTTTGGCCACATCCAATCCGCCCGCACATCCAGAGAGGGTATTGGGATTGGCATTGCCAAATTCCTGAATCACCGTCTCCTGCTCATCGCCGGTGATGCCGCTGATTTTGGCAATTTCAATGGAAACTGCCTCCACCTGTTTTGGATCCAATTTGGTCAACAGTTGGGCGGCCTGTTCATCAGGAAGGCTCATCAACAAGACGGCAGCCTTGTGAATTTCGGAAGAAACCATGATGGCGGCTCCGCAGAGGCGTTTTCGCCTTAACTCTAGGAGAAAATTGCGGGAATCGGCCTCTTAAATTGCCCATGCTGCCCATCATGGCAATTTCTTTATTTAAACCATACTACACAAAATACCCAGTTTGCAATGACTAACAATTATTGCACGATTGCAGGGGCCGTATCGGTTTTATATGGTTTAAAACTTTAGGTTAGTTGATTTTTCAAACCAGTTCTTGTTGGTGTTCAACCGCAAGAGAAACCGCGACCGACCAATCGACCATGCTGCGCATGGTGCCCGTTGGTGCCCGGCGCGGCTTTACAAGATGCAATCAATATGCTCACTATTAAATCACCCGGCAGATGAAGCATTTTAGATAATCGCTTTCCAGGCAAGTGGCCATTACCGGGTGATCGGGCGCAGCCCCGCGATTTTCGAGAATTTGAATGTCGCGACGGGTTTGTTGGGCCACGCCCACGAGCATATAAAGAAAATCCTCCCGGCTAACGTGGCCCGAACAACTGCAAGTGATGAGAATTCCGCCTGGCGCTAGCACTGCCAGAGCCAATCGGTTCAGCCAGTGGTACGCTTGCAGTGCCTGGGAAACGGCACGACGGCTGCGTGCGAATTTGGGCGGATCGAGGATCACGGCGTCGAATTGTTCGCCTGCCGCAACCAAGGCTTCCAGCGTTTCAAAACCTTCGCCGCATTGAAAGCGAATGTTAGTGGCCCCGTTGCGCTGGGCATTGGACTGGGCCAGGGCCAGGGCTTTTTGGCTCGAATCAACGGCGATGACTTCTCTTGCACCGCCTAATACGGACGCGGCAAGACTGAATCCACCGCTGTAACAAAACATGTCTAAAACTCGCCGGTCGCGCAGATAGCCGGCCGCGATTTTGCGGTTTTCCCGCTGATCAAGATAAAAACCCGTTTTTTGGCCTTCGGCCAGATCGACGGCGTATTGCAGACTGTTTTCCACGATCTCCAGCGGACCGTCGGGCATTTGTCCGCAGTAGGGGCCATCGTGAAGTTCAAGGCCTTCTGCCCGATTGATGCCCTTTTCAGTGCGGAGCACCACGCCTTTTGCTCCGGTAAGCTCAACGAGCATGGGCACGATTGTCGGCAGCCGGAGAGCCATGCCCAACGCCGTGACCTGCACGGCCAGGTACTGGGCATAGCGATCGACGATCAGGCCGCTTAAGGCGTCGCCTTCGCTAAACACCAGTCGCGTTGCCCCCCGTGGATCGTCATAGCCGAGTTGCCGGCGAAATTGCACGGCGTCGGCCAGGCGGCGGCGCCAGAAAGCGTCGTCCAACGATTCGGCCGCGTTCCAGGTGTAAAGTCTCACGCGGATGCGGCTGCGGCTGTTGAAAAAACCCCGGGCGACAAATTTGCCTTTGGCCGAGAGCAGATCGACCACATCGCCGTCAACGGCAGGGCCCTCGATGCGATCGATTGCCGAATCGAGCACCCACGGATGCCGGGCGTAAAAAGGGCGGGCTTTTTTGGGTTTGAGGACGACTTCAGCCAATTTTGAACCTTTTTTATACCAATGTTATCTTAAATCAGCGCGTTACCGCGTGTTTACGCTTCGCGAAAACACGCTCGGTTATAGAAAATAGACGCGCTGGATTAAATCAGATAGCGTATTAGACCTTGGCTGTCTTGCGCATGAGGATTAATTGTGGTAGGCGTTGAGTTTATGCCAGCTAATCGCCGTTCGCAATACCCTTGCTTAAATGTTTATATCAATACACAATAGTGACAAACCGCACGACAAGGCAGATCACGCATCCCCCTGAGATGAAACCCGATCCCTATGCCGCCTGGCGCAGCCGCGATTACCGGCTGTATTCCACAAGTTGGTTCCTGCTCACCTTCTCCAAACAAGTGGAGACCGTGGCGGTAGGGATCAATATTTACGATCGCACCGGCGATCCCTTGGCCTTGGGTTGGGTAGGACTCGTCCAGGCCTTGCCGATAATGCTTTTGGCCATTGCCGGCGGACAAATCGCCGATCGCTTCAACCGCCGCCGCGTTCTGCTATGCACGCTTGCAGCAACCGCGGTTTCCTCCAGCGGACTTTGGGCCACGGCGTTTTTTCAGGGACCAGTATGGTGGATGTATCTGTTTCTCGGCCTGGCCGCCACATCCATAGCGTTAGGCGGTCCGTCGCGGACTTCAATGTTGCCGCAGATTAGTCTCCACCGAAATCTTCCCCAACGCCATCACCTGGAGCACCACGGTGTTTCATATCTCGGCCATGACCGGCCCGGCCATCGGCGGACTGATCATGGGCCTGGAAGGAACCGCGGTGGCCGCTTTTTCCTTGGTGGTCCTGCTGCGCATTTTTTCTTTCGCCGCCATGGTCTTTTTACATGATCGGCCGCACACCACACACACCAAAACTATCTCTTTGCAAAGCCTGCTGGCCGGCATCCGCTTTGTCTGGCGCACAAAACTGATTTTGGCCACGATCACCCTGGATCTGTTCGCCGTGCTGTTGGGCGGGTTTACCTATCTTTTGCCGGTGTTTGTCAAAGACATCTTAAATGTCGATAAATCTTGGGTTGGCTTCTTGCGCTCAACCGAAGCCGTCGGCGCCATCTTTATAGCGCTACTGATCGCCCATGCCCGACCGATGAGACGTGCCGGCGTGATCATGCTCTGGGCGGTCACGGGATTCGGCGCGGCCACGATCGTCTTCGGCCTTTCAAAATGGTGCTGGCTTTCGTTGATCATTATGTTTTTTATCGGCGCTTTTGATAACGTGAGCGTGGTGGTGCGTCACACCTTGGTGCAAATGCTCACGCCCGACGCCATGCGGGGCCGCGTCTCGGCGGTAAATACCGTGTTCATCGTGGCCTCCAACGACATCGGCGGCGTGGAATCGGGCGTGACGGCCTGGCTTTTCGGACCGATAATCTCCGTGGTCGGCGGCGGCATCGGCACGATCCTGGTGGTTATCGCCTCGGCCTTTATCTGGCCGCAAATCCTGGCTATCGGCTCGCTCCAAGACGTCAGACCGGATAAGACATTCTTAATGCTTGAACAGACCGAAGAAGAAAGAAAAATCGTTTAACCCGGGACCAAAGGGATAGTCTCAAGGGGACAGTCCCCTGGCTTCCATCATCCCACGGGAATCATCCAGGGCAGCCAATAGGCCTGCAGAAGCGTGAGCAGGCCCATCAATAAGGCCAATACCAGGCTGTGGAAGAAGACAAAGCGAAGGATTTGGCCTTCATTGCCTGCTTGTCCCGTGGCCACGGCGGCAACGACGATACTTTGGGCGTCGATCATCTTGCCCATCACGCCGCCGGTGCTGTTGGAGGCCACGATCAATATCGAATTGAGCTTTAACTGTTCGGCGGTGATTCGCTGCAAACTGCCGAACAAGGCGTTGGCCGAGGTATCGGAACCGGTAAGCGCCACGCCCAGCCAGCCTAAAAGCGGGGCAAAAAACGGATACAGACATCCGGTGTGGGTAAAGGCCAGTCCGAGTGTGGCGTCGGCGCCGCTGTATTTGGTGACAAACGCCAGAGCCAACATGCAGGCAATTGTCGCCAGTGCCCAGCGTACGCGATATAAAGTCCGACAGAATTCATCGAGAAATACAATCAATCCCATGCGCAACCATAGGGCCGCAATCGCCGCTGCCAGAAAAATGCCCGTGCCGGTTGCCGAAAGCCAGTTCAGATCAAATACGGCCGTTTCAGCACTGCCTGCCCGATCCGAACCGGACGGAATTGCCACCACCGGAGCAGTGCGATAAATGCGATCGTGCAATCCGGGCACGGCAATAGATATCTTCCCAATCCCATGCAGCACATTCGGATTTTCAGTAGCGCCGCCGTCGAGGATTGTTTTCCAGGCGGGCCAGCCCCAGAGAAAGACCATTATGGAGAGCAATAGCCAAGGCATCCAAGCATAGGCAATTTGCCGCGGTTTTAATGGCGGCAAAGAGCAGTGATCCAGCAGCAAGATCGGCTCCGCCGTTTCTGGTCGTGTCTTTTGGATTCAGTTCATCTGGAAATCGCCAAATCTCCTTGGGCTGCCAGAATTGCAGAAACAAGGTAAGAATCACTAGCGAGCCGATGCCGCCAAAAACGTCGACCAGCGTGGGGCCATGGAAATTGGACGTAAGGAATTGGATGCCGGCAAAACTGCCGCCGCAAACCAGTATCGCGGGCCAGCAGCCTTTTACGCCCTTGGGGCCCGACATGACGGCCACCAACCAGGCCGGCACGAGCAGCGAAAAAAAAGGCAACTGCCGGCCGGCCATTTGACTCAGGGCCATTTCGTTCAATCCGGAAACCTTGGCCAGCGTGATGATCGGCGTGCCCAAGGCCCCGAAAGCCACCGGCGAGGTATTGGCCAACAGCGACAAGCCGGCCGCATAAAGCGGCGAGAAACCGATGCCGATCATCAAGGCCGCTGTAATCGCCACCGGCGTGCCGAATCCCGCCGCGCCTTCTAAAAAAGTGCCGAAACTAAAGGCGATCAGAAGCGCCTGGATCCTGCGATCGGGCGAAATGGCCGCAACGGAACGCTTGACAATCTCGAACTGACCTGCCCGGACCGTCAATTGGAAGAGAAAAATAGCGCTAAAAACAGTCCAACCGATAGGTAATAGTCCGAAACAGGCGCCGTATCCGGCGGCGGCAAATGCAGCGGAAGCGGGCATGCCGAAGAGATAAATCGCAACTACTAATGCCGTGGCCAAGGCCGCGGCCGCGGCCCTGGGGGCGGCCACTCCGCTGGCCAATAAACCCAAAAGAACAATGATCGGCAGCCCTGCCACCAGCGTGGAACTTAGTGCGGAGCGTAATGGATCATAAACTTGCACCCACTCCACGCGTTGCTCCTAAATATTTAAATTGCAAATTGAAAAATGCAAATTGCAAAATTTTTTTCTCTCCACTCTCCACTCTTCACTATTCCTCCACGTGTTGTTCGGCGAATTCGATGGCCTTCAATAGACCTTGGGCTTTATTGAGGGTTTCGTGCCATTCGTTTATGGGAACGCTGTCGGCGACGATGCCGGCGCCGGCCTGGACATAGGCGACGTTGTCGTGGATCACCACCGTGCGCAGGGCAATACAGGTATCCATGTTGCCGTTGAAATCGATGTAGCCCACGGCCCCGGCGTACGGTCCGCGGCGATGTGGTTCCACTTCGTCAATAATTTCCATGGCGCGGACCTTTGGCGCGCCCGACACGGTCCCGGCCGGTAAACACGCCTGGAGGGCGTCGAATGCGCTTTTGTCATCGTCCAAGCGGCCGCTGACGTTCGAGGTGATGTGCATTACGTGGCTGTAGCGTTCGATGGTCATTACGTCGGAGACTTGCACCGAGCGGTATTGCGAGATGCGGCCCACGTCGTTGCGCCCCAGATCGACCAGCATCACGTGCTCGGCCCTTTCCTTGGGATCGGCGAGCAATTCCTCGGCCAGGCGCAGGTCTTCTTCTTCGGTTGCTCCGCGAGGCCGGGTGCCGGCCAGGGGACGGACCGTCACTTGCCTGTCGACCACGCGGACCATGACCTCGGGCGAGCTGCCCACCAAGGTGACGCTGGGCGTGCGCAGGTAAAACATAAAGGGGCTGGGATTGATCACGCGCAGGGCGCGGTAAATCTCAAAGGGATGGGCGCGGATGGGCACCTTTAATCGCTGGCTGAAAACAACCTGGAAGATATCGCCGGCCCGGATGTATTCCACGCATTTTTCCACCGACTTTTCAAAAGCGGCCTGGGTAAAATTCGATTGATAGGGAATACTTACCGGGCCTTCAATACGGATATCCACCGGTTTCAGGTCGCAGGGCCGGGAGGCAAGTTCGTCTACCAGACGGTCGATGCGCAGACAGGCATCTTGATAGGCCTTCTGAAGATCCACGCCGGGCTTTTCCACCCGGGCCATGGCCACCACGTCGATAGTTTTTGTAACGTGATCGAAAACCACCATCTGATCGTAAAAGGCGAAGGCCATATCAGGCACATGGCGATCATCGGGTGGGACGTGGGGCAGATGCTCGTAGTAGCGCACCGTGTCGTAGCCGGCATAGCCCACCGCTCCGCTATAAAACGGGGGCAGTTCCGGCAAATGCACTGCGCGAATTGCTTCCACCCGGTTGCGCAACTCATCCAGCGGATTAGGGCACTCAAACTGTCGGGTGACCAGCGTGGGACTGCCGCCCGCCGAAATGCCCGTATAGGCGTTTGTTGTCACCCGATTGCCATAGGCCTCGATTTCAAAAAACGGTTCGGTGGCCAAAAAGCTGTAGCGGCCGACTTTCTCGCCGCCGACCACGCTTTCCAGCAGGCAGGCGCAGCGACCGGCGTCGAGTTTATGAAAGGCGCTGACGGGCGTCAGTGCGTCGCTGACCAGCCGGCGATAAACGGGCACTAAATGCACGCCGCCGGCATACTTTTTGAAGGTTTCAATGTCGGGATAATATTGTCGAGTAAACGATTTCATGTTATATAGCTTACCAACCTGTTTTGGTCTGGACAACCGTCTCCTCCAGACCACTTAAACCGCACAAATTGCTGAATTTATCTCGCCTTGACACGGGGGGGGCTGCTGATAGAATCCTTGTAGAGACATATATTAAAGATAGTATCTATTTCCCGCCAGGTTTTTCCGGCACTTTGACGGGCGTGTTCCGCCCTCTGTGTGCCGGACAAGCGGGAGGGCATGATAACCTGCTAGGTGTTAGGGTCGGTGACAATGAAATGTCAACAATGTGAGAAACAGGCAACATTCCACATCACCGAACTAACCGGCGGCAAGCCGCAAGAATTGCATCTCTGCGAAGATCACGCCAGGCAATACCTCACCTCATCCTCGAGCGAGGCATCCGCGGCCGGAAGCATGGCCGCGATACTGGCACAACAAATGGCCGTGGGCCAAACCGCCGAGGAATTGGCTCAATTGGATCAGCAGGCCTGCCCGGTGTGCGGGATTACGTTTTACGAGTTCCGCAGCCAGGGACGGCTGGGGTGCCCCCACGATTACGCCTGTTTTCAGGCCCAACTGGAGCCGTTGATAATGAACATTCACGGCGAGCTAACGCACGTGGGCAAACACCCGCACCGGCCGGTCATGGGCAGTGAAAAACGCACCCAATTGATCCGGCTGCGCCGCGCTTTGAAAGAAGCAATCGAAGAAGAAAACTATGAATTGGCCTCCAAAATACGCGACGATATCCGCCGCACCGAAAAGGAAGAAGGATAACAAAGTTTGTGGTAAAGTCCACGGGCTGCAACCCGTGGGCTTGGCTTGATTTGTCATTCCGCACCATGATCTCACTTATCCGAGAATCAATAGTAGTCGGACAAACGGAATTACTGCCGTGGAACTGAATGATTTAACGCAAAACACCGGAGAGTGGCTGCGCGGCGACGGCCCGGAGTCGGACATCGTCATTAGCAGCCGGATCCGCCTTGCGCGGAATCTGGCCGATTACCCTTTTATCAGCCGCACAACTCCCCAGGACAGGCTCTACATTGAAAAAACTCTGCACGATCGGATTTTCGAGATCATCGCGCAAAACGAAATACTGTATCTCGACGTGAATGAACTGGAAAAGGTCGACCGGCAGTTCCTCGTGGAACGGCATCTCATCAGCCGCGAACATGCCGAAGCGCAAGGCGCCCGGGCCGTGGTGATCGACGCCCGCGAAAAGTACAGCCTGATGATCAACGAAGAAGACCATCTGCGCATCCAGGTGCTGCAAAGCGGGCTGAACTTGCAGAGCGTCTGGGAACAGATCAACCGGCTCGACGACATCATCGAGGAAAAAGCCGCCTACGCCTTCCACGAACAACTAGGTTACCTCACCGCCTGCCCGACCAACGTGGGCACGGGTTTGCGCGTGAGCGTGATGTTGCACCTGCCGGCCTTGGTTATCACGCGGCAAATCGAAAAGGTTTTTCGCAGCCTGCAAAAGATCAGCCTGGCGGTGCGCGGTCTCTACGGCGAAGGATCGCAGGCCATGGGCGATTTCTACCAGATCAGCAACCAGATCACCCTGGGCCGGTCGGAAACGGATTTGATCCAGCAGGTAGGCGACATCGTGCCGGTAATTATCGACTACGAACGCCAAGCCCGCGACTTCCTGGTTAAAGAAAGCCACAAAAACCTGCACGACCGCGTGAGCCGGGCTTACGGCATCCTCCGCACCGCGCAGACCATCAGTTCCGAAGAAACCATGCACCTGCTCTCCAGCGTGCGCATGGGAGTGAACCTGGGTTTGATCAACGACGTGGGCATACCCGCCGTGAACGAACTTTTCCTCCGCACCCAGCCCGCCCATTTGCAAAAGCTCACCGGCGGAGAGTTGGACTCGGCAGACCGCAACATCGAGCGGGCCCGCTATTTGCGCCGCTATCTGAACAAGGAAAACGGCAACAAGGGGTCGGAAGCGAATTGAATAAATAGTGGGCAGTGGACAGTGGGCGGTGGTCAGCGGGAAGGAATATACTGCTGGACAAGCCAGCAGTGGCTCACGGACTACAACCTATTTTGAAAAATTCCTTGTGCCTGCGGCACCTCGATCGTAAAAAACCACAAAAAACCATGTCAAGAATCTTGACAAGATTGTCATATCACAGGATAATAGATTATGATAGAGGTTCGCATTACCCCGGAGGCGATTAAACAAGCTGAAGAACTAAATGAGCCGATCCTAACCAGGGTTATGCACTTGTTAGAGCGACTGCGCAAGTGACCGGAGGTAAGCGGCGTTAAACCGCTCTCCGGCAAGTTGGCCGGTTATTATCGCTTGCGAACCGGCGATTACCGAGTGCAATTCCGTGTTGCAGGAGCAACCATTATTATCGAAAAGATTGGGCATCGGGATCGATTTTACGAGGAGTGAACATGGATACCCAAATTCAAACCATTACCCTGGCGGGCGAACGTTTTGTGATTTTACCTGAGGCGGAATATCGCAAACTGAAGGGCGTGCAAGGTGAACCCATTCTTCCCCGTCCCGACGCCAAAGGGAATTATCCGGCGGCACAAGCCCTACGAGTGATCCTGGCTCGAAAGATTTTAAGGCGGCGACGCGCAATAGGTTTGACCCAAGTGAAACTGGCCAAACTCGCGGGCATCCGACCTGAAACCCTCAATCGCCTGGAGCAAGGCAAACACACCCCCAGCATGGAAACCATCAACAATATCGTCCGGGCTTTATCCAAGGCCGAGACCAGAGTTTCGTAGGGTGCGTGCTTGCACGCAGTCATTTTTCAGCGAGATATCCGAGTTAGTTTAGCCGCGACCCGCAGGGGAGCGGGCATAAAATATCTTCATCATTTATGCCGCCCGCTTGCGCCGCCACCAAACAAAGCCAAGCGAGAGGGCGGCCATGCCAAGCATCACAAACGATCCCGGTTCGGGCACCGGCTGCCATAGAATGGCATGTTCTATACCCGTGATATCAATAGCATCACCTACGATGTTACCTTGAGCATCAATTGCCATAGCACTGGAATTTGTGTAACCACTGGGTAGAAATTGATGAAGATCAACAAAGTTTTCCGCTGAGCCACTCCAAAGTAGGGCGTGAGGATTAGAATAGTCGGCTGTGAAATAACCACGACCTACCTGGTGCGTGCCGTTAGTGTCAAAGGCCACAGATTCACGAAAGCCGCTGGGGTTCAGATCCACAACGCTTTCTGCAGAGTCGCTCCATAGGAGTGCGTGATATTCCCAACCAGTAGACGATCCCCAACCAGAACCCACTTGCTGCGCGTCGCTAGTGCTCCATGCAAAAGAGCCATAAAAGTCGCTGGGATTCAAATCAATTGCACTTGCCGCGGAGCCATTCCAAAGTAGTGCGTGATCTTTGCCGTTCGTGGCCGATCCCAGACCATAACCCACCTGCTCCGTGCCGCTAATGCTATAGGCCAAAGAGATATCAAAACCACTGGGATTCAGATCAATTGCACTTTCCGCAGAGCCGCTCCAAAGGAGGGCATGAGGATGGTTATCAGTGACTAATCCATCACCATAACCTACTTGCTGAGCGCCACTGGTGCCCCAGGCGCTAGATCCAGAAAAGCCGCTGGGATTAAGATCCAAGGCGCTTGCCGCAGAGCCACTCCAAAGGAGAGCGTGAGTATAACCGTCCGTGACCGGTCCGTAACCACAACCCACCTGTTGTGTGCCGCTAGTACCTCTGGCCTCAGTGAAAACAAAGCCGCGGGGATTGAGATCCACAACGCTTTTCGCGGAACTATTCCAAAGGAGTGCATGATCACAGCCGCCTGTGGCCGATCCCTGATGACCAACGCCCACTTGCTGCGTGCCGCTAATACCCCTGGCCTCAGTGGAAGCAAAGCCGCTGGGGTGAAGATCAATGGCAATATAGTCTATGGCCCAAACATGCTGATTAACTCCAGCGATCAGAATCATCGACAACACAATAACAAAGCACGTTTTCCAATTGCGATTCATAAGAACTTACCTCGAAAGCGGAATGTTTATAGTAAAAAAACGCGGGCTGTACCAATCCGCCTCGGCGGAAGAGACAGTCCTCCTCTTAAAGTGCAGGAAAAACTTAGCCTTTACAAAAGGTTCAAATCAGAATGCCGCGCGATCACATCGTGCAGAGTGCCAGGACCAACCTTCGGTCGATGCCCTCGCAGAAGCAGTATTTTTCCAGACCACTTGCACTACTTGTCTTGCGGCAAGCAGTGGCACACTTGCGATGCAAAATTATCCACGGGCCAAACTCGCTGCCTCGCAAAATATTGCTATGAAGAAAAGCAATTAACCGAAATTAACATCCCCCCCGCAATTGTCAATGATTTTGGAGGGGTTTGGCCCGGTTTTCCGCAAAATCCAGTCTATCGGGGGAGGTTGCTTTCTTAAAAGCCGTGCTTTATCATGGAATAGATAGAAAGAGCACTTCTCCATACTCTCGGGAATACAAGAATGCTTCCAACAAACCTTGAACAACGTATTGAGCGATTGGAACGCATCGTGGACGAGTTGCGGAGCGAAAGGCCGCACGAGCCGAGCCGCGATGATTGGCGGGCGACGGTAGGGGCCTTTTCCTCCGATCCACTGGCCAAGGAGATTGTTGACGAGGCCCTGCGATTGCGGGAAATGGAACGGCAGCAGCCCGTCTTATGATCATTCTCGATACGGACCATATCTCGTTGCTGCAACATCCCGACAGCCCGGAAGGTTAACGGCTTTTGCAGCGTTTAGACGTCTCCTCTGATCGTGACATTGTCACCACGGTAATCACGGTGGAAGAACAGATGCGTGGTTGGCTGCAAGTCATTGCTCGTTACCGCGAGTTGCAGCAACAAGCGGATTATTATGACAAACTGGTTGCCTTCATTCATTTTTTCAGCAAGTGGAAGATTTTGCCGATGGGTGAATCCGCCGTACGGATCTTTCGAGATCTTCAACAATCCCGCCTGCGTGTCGCAACCACTGACCTAAAGATCGCTGCGATAAGCTTGGCGAATGATGCTACCCTTCTTACCCGGAACTTAAGCGATTTCCAACACATACCTGGGCTGCGCATCGAAAGATTGGACAATAATTACCACATAAACATGAGCGCAAAGCGGATACATCGAAGTATCGAACGTACGCCCGAAGAACAGCGGCGTTTAGAACAAATAAGAGAGCGGTTTCAGCGGGAGCGTTTCGTAAAATCATAGGATGCGCGAATTGCAACGACAAATGTAAGTCCACTCCGGTGCGTTTTACACACAACTATAAAAATGGATTTAAAGCCTAGCCGATTTTTTTCTGAAATTTCTAAAGACGGCATAATATTTCAGTGATTTCGCCCTCACCCTAACCCTCTCCCAAAGGGAGAGGGGATTTTTCGGATAGACCCTTAGTTCCCGCCAGTTTCTTTCGCATCGCTGTGACCACATTGCGCGGCAGAAAACGCTCTAATTCCTGATCGTGCGTGACCGAGGCGATTTGCTTGATCAGCGAGCTGGAAACGTGGGCCAGTTCGCCGTCGGCGATCATAAACAGCGTTTCCACCTCGGGGGCCAGGCGCCGATTGGCCATCATCATGGTCAATTCGGCCTGGATATCGGAGATCGGGCGCACGCCGCGGACCATGATCTTCGCCCCGCAACTTTTCACGAATTCCACGGCCAAGCCAGAAAAGGTGCGGATTTCGATATTCTTTAGATGGGCGGTCGCCTCGCGGATTAGCGCCTGGCGCTCCTCGGGCGAAAAAAGGGTGTTCTTCTCAATATTGATCCCGATGCCCACGATGAGCTTATCGAAAAGCCGGCTCGCCCGCTCCATGACGTTTAAATGTCCCAGAGTAATGGGATCGAAAGAGCCAGGGTAAACCGCGACGTAAAGTGACAGATTACTCATTTTAAAATCCTTTGTATGCAATTTTTGGTTCATTCCAGGGCCTTAATCAGGCGGTCCACATCCGATTTGTCATTATAAGCATGGGGACTGATGCGCAGCCGGCCCGCCCGGCAACTCAAAAGCACGCCCTTTTCGAGGCAGGCGCGGCGCACGGCCTGGGAGTCGCGACCGGGCAATTCGAACAACACAATTCCGCTTTTATTGGCCGGATGGCAACGATCGCTGAGGATCACAGCGCCGATTTCCTGCAATCGCCGGCAGGCCAGGTCGGTTATTTCCAACACGCGCGCGGCCACGGCCTCGGCGGGAAATTGGGAAATTAATTTGAGGCTGGCGCCCAGGCCGATCAATCCCGCCACGTTTTGCGAGCCGCCCTCGCAACGCGCCGCCGTGTCTTTCAGATCCAATTCGATGTGCTGGAAATCATGTGCCCGCTTTACGGTGTTCCAGCCAATGCCCACCGGGCGGAGCAACTTCAAATGCTCGCGGCGCACGTAAAACACGCCGGCCCCTTCAGGACCTAGCATCCATTTGTGTCCGTCGGCGGCGAGAAAGTCGAGGGGGATTTTTTTCACATCCAGGGGAAACACCCCCAAACCTTGGATGGCATCGACAAACAAGAGCGCCCCGCGCTGGTGGACCAGTTTGGCGAGTTGTTCCAAATCGTGGCGCCAACCATGGGAATAGGTAACCCAGCTAATGGTGACAATACGCGTGCGCTGGTCGCAGGCCGCGGCCAGGCAATCAAGATCGAGCCGGCCGCCGTGGCAGAGAATTCGCCGGGTTTCCACGCCGCGATCGGCCAGATTAAGCCAGGGATATTGATTTGAGGGAAACTCGTCGGCGCGGGTGACGACGTTGTCTCCCGCTTGCCAGGGAAATCCCTCGGCAACCTGATTGATGCCCGCCGTGGTATTGCCCACCAAGCCGATCTCCTCGATATCGGCCCCGATCATTGATGCCAGTTGGCAACGGAGTTCGTCTATTTGCTTACTCCAAGATGAATAAAAGGCCGCCCCGTTATTGGCCGCGTCTTCGTACCAACGTGCGATGGCCTCTTGCGCAGGCCCCGTTAGGGGGGCCACGGCGGCATGGTCAAAATAAGCCCAGCGTCGAGCGACCGGCATCTGGCGACGAAACTGCTCCCAAGGAATCGTTTGTGGAGAACCGGTAGTGGAGCTCTCCGAGGCGGTGGTCATAAGATATAATCTCCTTCACCTTAAACATCCCATTTTGACGGCTTGCAGTCCAAATGCCTAGACGGGAGTGGTACCTGGAAAGTAATCGAACTATACTACATAATGTTAATTTATCAGGCAAACAGGGGTAAAACCTCCCCCTGTAAGTGCCGCTGGGAGGCGCATGCCGATTATTTCCCGGCTGCTTGCGGAGGTATCGTTTTCATGCCAAAAGCATTGTGTATATTCGGAATTGTTGTTGCTGCGCTATTTTTGTTGTTATTCGGGCTCGATCTCTTAACTGGTCTTCCTTTCAGCGGTTTTAATAGATTATCAATGGACATTCCCATGGTCATCTGCGCGATTGGTTTAGGCTATATCAGTTGGACAACGTATAAGGAACAAGTTTAGGGTATTGTCAGATCGAAATTATAGAAATAATTTCCTTGCCAGCCGCAAGAAAGTGATGCAATGCATTTTTCCGCGACAGTTTTGTTTACCACGGCATTGGATTGATTATGGCCACCGAACAACATCCTGAGCCGACGAAGAAGGGCGGCTGTAACCGTTCAACTTCGGTCAAGCACACCCGCTTGGATAAGCTCATGGATCATGCCCAGAAAATGTTAGCGGCGCTAAAGCCCGATTACGATTATGCCACGGAGTTGTTAAGTCAATGCGTGTTGGGCGATCCGGGCAATAGCGAATATGTGAAGGCTTATTTGGAAAACCTTCATAAAAAATACAACAACAATCTCAGCGGCGCGTCTTTTGCTCATTTTAAGGAACGTGCCGCGCGAAACGCCGTGAAAAAGGCCCTGGATAATCAACAATGGGATGAAGTCATCAAGCAGGGCGTTCAAGTGCTGAAGATCAATCCTTGGGACGCTTCTACGCTGACGGCCATGGCCACGGCCGCCAAGAAGTCGGGGCATCTTGAATGCGAACTTTTATATCTGAAAAGCGCGATAATGGGCAGCCCCAAGGTTCCCGCCATCAATCGGCTGGTGGCCATAGCCTTGGGCGAACGACTGCAATACGACCACGCCATGGCTTACTGGCGCCGCGTGGAAGAGGCCCTTCCCGACGATGATGAACCCCGGCGAGCAATCTCTTATTTGCAAACGAAAAAAATGGGATTTCAGACCGACGAAGACGACCCGATGAAGAAGCTCCTCTCGCCCCTGGCGGCCGAATCGGGTCGAGAGGAAGAGCAGACCATCGAAAAGAAACTGCTCGACAACATCGCCAAGAATCCCAAACAGCTCGCGCTTTATCTTGAGCTTTCGCAATACTATCTTCGCGAAGAGCGTTTCGAAAAGGCCGCGGAAATTCTGGCTCAGGCCTACGAAATTTCCAACGGCGATCCGGACATGCGCGAAAAGTGGGAAGACGCCCAACTGCGGCATTTCCGCCACCTGGTCATCAACACCGCCGATCCGGTGAAGAAAAGCCGGCTCCAGCAAGAGTATTATCAAAAGGAATTGGAGTTCTACAAAAAACGTTGCGAAAGATATCCCGGCAATCTTTTTTTCAGATACGATTTGGGCTGCCGGTACATGCTCACCAAGCAATACAACGAAGCGATCCGGGAATTCCAATTGTCCAAGACCGACCCCCGCCGCAAGGGGATCAGCCTGCTTGCCCTGGGCAAGTGTTTCCAACAGATCGAGCAATATCGCCTGGCAATGAGCCACTACGAACTGGCCGTGGCGGAAATTCCCGACCGCGATGCCTCCAATAAAAAGGAAGCCCTACGTTTAGCCGGCAAACTGGCCTTATTTTTGCATAATCTCGAGATAGCGGAAAAATTTCTTTCCACCTTGGGTGCCATGGATTTTACCTATAAAGATGTTGCCGCTCTCCTAGACAAGCTCACCCAATTACGTAAAAATCAGCTCTCTGGAGACAAAGAACCCGACGCCGATGATGCCGATGAAGACGAAGAAGACGACGAAGCCGCGGAAGACGAGCCGCAGCAGTAAAGGGCGATTTTCTCGGCACGGGTTGTTTGTCTAGTTTTACTTTTTTATTCCTTGCCCAAGTTATTCCCAAAATTATGCCCACCACAAAAAGTGCCAAAAAACGACTCCGTCAAAGCCTGGAAAAGCGCGCCGGGAACCGTTCCATCAAGCATTCCATCAGCACCCAATGCCGCAAGGTGTTAGCGGCCCTGCAATCCGGCGAGGTGCAACAGGCGGAAACAGAATTTACCGCCGTGGCGAAACAACTCGATCACGCCGCCACCAAGCATGTCATTCATGCCAATGCCGCCGCCAGGACCAAGTCGCGCTTGTCGGCAAAAATCAAAAAAGCCAAGAAAAAATAGTACCCCGTGCGGCCCTGACATCTTGTCCGGGCCCTTTACCACCAGATGACACAGGCATCTTACCCTTGTATGTGTCATTCTGAGCGCAGCGAAGAATCTCTTGTGCTTTTGGGATAGGCTGTTAATCCGCATTTCTCACCAAGGTGTGCCACTGCTTGCCCTAGGGCAAGCAGTGCAAAGAATTTCGGGAAACACTGCTTCTGCGAGGGCACCAACCAAAGGTTAGTCGTGGCACACTGTTGACAACCGGATCGAGGTGGTTAGAAATGCGGATTAATCGAACACGACGTCGGCGGCGTTAAAGACCGGACCTTCAACGCAGGTCCGGCGGTAGTCCCAACCGCCTTTGCCGTCGCGAATCTTCGCCACGCAACTAAAGCAGATCCCGATGCCGCAGGCCATGGGGGTTTCCAGTGAGACCTGGCACGCAACGCCCAAGCCCTGGGCGATCTTGGCCGTGGCCTGCAGCATTGGTTCCGGGCCGCAACATACGATCCGGCAGCGATTGCCGGCGGACTTAACCGCCGGCTCGATCAACTCGGTAACCAGTCCGCGATGGCCCTGCGAACCATCCTCGGTGCTGAGTCGGACCTCCACCCCAAGGCGTTCGAAGTCGGCCACACCTGCCAGATATTCCGCCGATCGAACGCCATAGCAAAGGGTAACTTTTTTAGCCCTGGGAACTTGTCGCGAAGGATCGCCGAAACGCCGCAGTCCCAGATATTCCTGAGCTAAGGCGAGAAACGGCGTTTGGCCGATGCCGCCGGCAACCATGAGAAGATGTGCGGTTTTATCGGGCGGAAAACCGTTTCCCAAAGGCCCCCAGATTTCCAGTTTTGCTCCCGGTTTAATCGTTGCCAGGCGCCGCGTCATTTTGCCCACGCAGAGATAAACAATATCCAAACCGTTGGGTTCAGCCGGATTGTCTTCCACCACTTCGTACAACGCCAGTGGGCGGCCTAAAAGCGGATCGTCGTTGCCAGCCAGACGCATCATGATGAACTGGCCCGGCAGTATCTTACGCGCAATAGCCGGACAGGAAAAACGGATGCGGTATGTATCCCGGGCCAAGGGCACGTTTTCGGTCACCTCAACGGCGCCGTGCCAGGCCCCATCGGCATAGAAGCAACGAGCATGTTCAGGCATACGTCTATTCTCTTTTTTTAGTGGCTTTCCACAAGGCGGCGACTTCTTCACGTGAAAGCGGCCGGAATGCGCCCGGCGGCAGATTTCCCAAGCGCACCGGCCCCACGGCAACGCGGATCAAGCGCAGCACCTTATGGCCCAAGCGGGCCAAAATACGGCGAATCTCGCGGTTGTGCCCCTCGCAAAGCACCATTTCCAAGAGCGAGCTTTCCTTATGGTGCGAGAGGACGCGGATTTCCTCGACCCGGGCCACGCCTTCGGCCAAATGCATGCCGCGCTGCAATTTCAGCAGCACTTCGCGACTCGGCCGACCGGCAACTTGCACCCGATAGGTTTTTCGCACGCCGTAGCGCGGGTGGGTCAAGCGATTGGCCAATTCGCCGTCGTTGGTGACCAAAATGAGCCCTTCGCTGTGGAGATCCAGCCGGCCAATGGTAAATAGTCGGAGGTTACCGGCGGGCAGAAGATCAAGGACTCTCGGTCGGCCCGAGGGATCGCGGTTCGTGGAAAGAATTCCCGGCGGCTTGTTAACGGCGTAATAATGCGGCTTGGGCTTGGGCAGGGATTGACCGTCCACGCGGATTTCCTGCTTGGCCGGATCGACCCGGACGCCCAATTCAGTCACCACCCGGCGGTCCACTTCCACGCGACCGGCGGTAATTAATTCTTCGCATTGACGACGGCTGCCTAGTCCCGCCGCGGCGAGGACTTTTTGCAAGCGCTGGGGAGCGTTCGGGGCGGAAAAAACTCGCGGCCTTTGGGGACCGGGAGACCATTTTTTTCGCGGCTTTTTGGGGAATCTTGGACCGGGCATGACGAATCGGAATTGCGCATAATAAGTGATTTAATCGGCAACCTCAACGATCTTAACGAATTTGCCCGTGTTAGAACAGGTAGCCCAAAACCACCGGAGTCCGACGAGATTTGAAGGATCGCTGATTGAGCCTAATTGCCCATCTGCCAGCGTGCGCGGGCAGGCTCGGTAATCGGCTTGTCGAATTCTCGGGGACGGACGCCGACCATTGCAGGCCCGGTTTCGTTTTCCGGGTAAGGATCAAATCGCACAGCGCGGTTCTGTTGGACCTGCGCCGAGCCGGGGTGGGCTAAGCTGGGACGAGTAGCACTACATCCGGCAAGGCCTAAAAACAGCACGCACAAAAGGGCCAAGCTTTGACTTTTATACATACACAAGTTCTCCTTGCCGAACAAAGGTGGGGGATTATACGCTCAAAGAACCGCGACAAGAAGATGAATATCAGTACTCCCCAGGGAAAAATCGACTTGCGGGATTTAAATTTATAAGTCTAATTGTCGCAATATGTTAGACTGTTAAGGTACAGCGGTTTTATGCATCTTGCCGGTTTTTAGAAATAAATCGGCAATTTCGACCTGCGTTTATCAGCGCGGGATGTATGGAGTGCTGAAAACGGCCGGAAAAGTCGGGCAGTGCAAATCCCTTTGAAACATCTTGACGGCAAACATCAATCGGTTGCGCGGCCGGCGGAAATTTCCTCGGGTGCGTTGTTGTAAGCCACGACTTTATTGCGCCCGGCAAGTTTGGCCTCATATAAAGCTTCATCGGCGTTTTCGATTAAAGTCTCGGGAGTGGAAAGACTGTTGGCCTCGGCTATGCCGAAACTAGCGGTGACGCGAACGGTGTCGTTTTTTACCGGCAGACGAAGGTTTTCGATATCCTGTCGGCAGCGTTCCGCCAGGTTTGCGGCGTTCGCGGCCGTTTCTTCGGCGACGATAACGGTGAATTCTTCTCCGCCATATCGAGCGGGCAGATCGGTAATTCGACACTGTTTTTCAATGAGTTTGGCGATTTCCTGGAGTAATTGATCGCCGATCGGATGCCCATATTTATCGTTTACCATTTTGAAATGATCGATATCAGCCATAATCAAGGAAAACGATTTTCCATATCTTGTCATGCGGGCCCATTCCTGTTTCAGGCGTTCCGTTAGTGCCCTGCGGTTGGGCAGTCCGGTGAGCGGGTCGATATGGGCGTATTCGATCAGCAGATCTTGTAGATTTTTCGTGCGCAAAGCGGCGCGGACGCGGGCTTGGAGCTCGAAGGTGTCGAAGGGTTTGGTAATGTAATCGACTCCCCCCAGATCCAGTCCTTTGATCTTGTCTTCGGCGCTGACCAGGCCGGAGAGGAAGAGCACGGGAATCATGCACAACTCCGGTTCGGCCTTCAAGGCGCGGCAAACGTCGAAACCGGACATGCCGGGCATGTCGATGTCCAAGAGAATCAAGTCCGGTTTTTCTCGCTTGGCTGTTTCCAGACCGGCCTTTCCCCCCTCTTCGCAGAGGATGTCTGGATACTCTTTTTTCAATCGGCTTTTCGCGATTTCCAGTGAGTCTGGATTGTCGTCGATGATCAGGATTTTCATGATGAACTTGCTCCGATTTCGGCGTGCTTTTTGTATCCCGCTTTAATGGCTTGACATAACATAGTCACTTGCTGTAATGCCTGGGCGGCTGACTGAGCGTCCTGGGCCTTGGCGGCGTCTTCCAACTTTTTCGCGGCTTCAGTCAGTATCGGATAACCATAATTCCCTCCCGCTCCCTTCATCTTGTGGGCCAAGCGTTGGAGATCCGCGAATTTGCCATCGGCCAGCGCGGCGTGCATGGCTTCCACTTGAGCGTCGAGACGTCCCACGTAACCTTCCAAAATCGGCACAAGGTCCGGATCATCGGCATACAACGAGATGATTGCATCCTCGTTGCCGGGCGGACTTTCTTCGGGAAGGGGCATTGTGAGGGGCGATTCCGGAACGACTTTTCCTGCATAACGGGCAATGG
Organism: Pirellulales bacterium; assembly: GCA_963820545.1. Classification (GTDB taxonomy): domain Bacteria; phylum Planctomycetota; class Planctomycetia; order Pirellulales; family Thermoguttaceae; genus CAWGAJ01. The sequence continues at coordinate 2,172,441 of CAWGAJ010000001.1, read as the reverse complement.
TTTGGATCGTCAGGCCGCGATCTATTGGTTTGCTCAGATGTTCGTTGCAGCCGATGGCCAGACAGCGTTCCTTATCGTCGGACATGGCGTTGGCGGTTAAGGCCAGAATCGGCCGGTCATAACCTTTAGATCGCAAAATATTCGTGGCCTCGTAGCCGTCCATTTCCGGCATATTCATATCCATGAGGATTACATCGAACGATTCGGAAAAGGCCTTGTCAACGGCGATTCGGCCGTTTTCGGCAACTTCAACCTCAGCTCCCGCCTTGGAAAGCATGATGCGAATAAACTCCTGGTTATCAAGGCTGTCTTCTGCTAATAAAACGCGCACGCCCGATAATTCCTTGTTTGTGGAAAGGTCGTATTGCGAGTGATAATCCTCCACAACCTCGGCCGGATGGGGGAGCATTTTGACGCCCTTAAGATCGCCGGTGGAAATAGTCAGCGTGAAGGTGCTTCCCTTTCCAAACGTGCTCTGGACGGTCAACTCGCCCCCCAGCATTTCGGCGATATGCCGCGAAATAGCCAGTCCCAATCCCGTGCCGCCTAATTTCGGGGAAATGTCGCCTTGGTTGAAGGATTGAAATAGTTGTGGTAACACTTCTTCGCGGATGCCAATGCCCGTGTCGACGACCTCGATCTTCACGGCGGATCGATCGTTTCGCCACTGGCGTAGGAAGGAGACCAGGATGCGCACTTGCCCGTTTTCCGTGAATTTTATGGCATTTCCCACCAGATTGACGATTGCCTGGCGCAGCCGTTCGCCGTCGGTATAGATTGTTTCCGGCAGTTCGCCGAGGTATTCCACCTGGAGCAGGTTGCCGCGCTGCTGGGCGCGGGGCCGCATTATGCTGGCCACTTCGGCCAGCAAGGAAACCGGACTGCAACGCTGCATGTTGAGGATTAGCTTGCCGGCCTCGATTTTGGAGAGATCGAGTATGTCGTTGAGTAAATTGAGCATGTGTTCGCTGTTTCGACGAATAACCATGAGATAATTATTTCTACTGCTGCAATCGATCTTGGAATCCATCAAAAGATCGGAATAGCCCACAATCGCCGCCATGGGCGTGCGGATTTCGTGGCTCATGTTGGCCAAAAACCTGCTCTTGGCCTGGTTGGCGACTTCGGCTTGCCGCCGCGCCTGAACCAGTTCGCTGACGTCGATTACGTTCAGCAACACGCCGTCATACCGCCTATCGCGGTAAATGGGCTGCAATCGGAGGATTACTTCCTTGTTGGCCAGGGGCCGCTGCAGCACGAAGGGACTGATGACGAATTCCTTGCGGAAGCACTCGATCTGAGCGAGAACCCTGGCCAGGCACTCGCCGCGGTGAAAATCCTCGATTCGCTTACCGAGAATCTCCTCGCGCCGCTTACCGACAAAATGGCAAAAAAAATCGTTGATTTCGATGATGGTATTATCGGCGTCGGCAAAAATAACTCCCTCCTCCATGCCGGAGATCATCGCCGAGAGCTTGGCGTTCTCGCGATGCGTAGCCTCGTCCGCTCGCGTGCGATCCCTGATTTCACTTTGCAGATGTTGATTAGTCTTGGCCATTTTGGCCGCCAGGTCGGCGGTTTTTTTGTTACGGGCCGCAACGGTGAGAAGATAGGAGGCTAACATGCCGGTCAGCAAGAAAACACCGACCCCGTTTATCCAAGGCTGCCAAGTGGTTCTGGCAGAGAGAAACTCCGGCGAGGGCACGCAAAAAACAGTCCATTTTTGTTCCGCAACGTCCAGAATGTCGGATAAACTCATGCTCGCATGGAGAATTGTATTCTCCAGATCGACGGGGAAATCATCGAGATCATGCAGGCGGGATTGATGATGATAGATAATCTTGTCATTGCGGGGAACAATGCCGGCGAATATGTATATGTCTACGCCCGACGGCATTAGGGTCTCGAAACTTTCTTCAACCATCCCATCGACGGATAATAACCCGATAATGAAGCCTTTCAAATTATCCCGCCGGTCCGCGACGGTGTTAATAGGTGCATTGCGTTGATAGAGGGGAATTACAATCCGCAACCCGGAATGCCGCTGGTGATTTCCGGGCAGAAGCAGCGGCGGCGTACTGGCCGATTGCCCGGTATCGCACGATATGTGCATGGCGTCGCGACAATCCGGAATCGTACCCAGATCGAATCCCATTGGAAGCGCACCGCTGTTTTGCGGTTCCAGATAATAAATCGGGTAGTATTCAGCGCGAGTGGGAGCTTTAACCAGCGCGCCCTTGTCGTATTCGACAATCTGGAAATCGGCATTTATTTCGCTGCCGGCGGCGGCTTGAAATTTTTCCCGTTGCGACTCCATTATCCGCGGAGCCCACTGCAGGGAAATTATACTGTCATTATTCTCGATCAAGGGCGTCACAAAGGTCGTGAACTCATCCCGTTCCACTAATTGCGAGCCGTCGTAAAAGGATTTTATGGACTTAATCGCCAGAATGTCGATATCCAGAATTTTCTTCATGGCCAGGATTCGATTTTGTCCGGCCCTTTCGAAGTCATGCCGAGCGCGCTCAAACTCCCGGCGTCGTTGTTGAAGAAACGCAAAACAGGACAGTAGCAAGCCGATCGCTAAGACGACCACCGCCATGCCATACTGCCATCTTACTTTTTGGCGCGATTGCTGGCCGCCAAGAGGAGTTGAATTGCCATTCATTTATAATTGCCCCCCCTACTTAACGCTTGCAGTTGCTTGATGTTTGAGCTTTGAGCCATTCATGCGTATTACCGGCCATGCCGAAAAGAAGTTTTTAAAGCCGCCCGTTGCGCCTTATGGGCCCATTTCCAACTACAAAAATTGTAGCATGGGGATTGCTTTTTGATCCCAATCGGCCTGCTTGCGGGATGATATATTGCGGTTGTAATAGATTTGACGACTAATTACGTCCGGAATTTTCCCGGAAGCCGCCAAGAGAATTTAATCCGGCAGAAAAGCGTCCAGAAACACGACCTTTTTTTGCGGCGTCAGCCGGACCAGGCCTACAGCGGCGGGAAGCAATGCCGTGCCGCCTTTAGACACGGAGAGGGGAGCAGGATCACCATCGATCTCAAGCGAACCTTCCAGGACGATGAGGATATGAAAACGTTCGTCGCCGCCGATTTCACAAGCCGCAGCGGATGTCCGCCGTTCCAGTATAAACTTCTCGCTTGTGATCAGGCGGCTTGCGCCGGAGCGATCGGCGGCTTGCGCATGGAGGGGATGGATTGGTCCGGTGTGGAAATCAATGACATTTAAGGCCTGTTCGATATGTAAGGGCCGGGGCCTGTTGTCGGGGCCCAGACGGTTCCAGTCGAAGAGCCGAAAAGTGGTGTCGCTGGATTGCTGGATTTCCACCGCCAACACCCCGGCGCCAAGGGCATGGATCGTTCCCGCCGGCGAATAAACACAATCGCCAATTTGCGGATGAAAATAGTGCAAACAATCTTCACATCGACCTTCTCGAACGGCTCGTTCCAAATCGCTGCGCTTCACTCCGGCCTTTAGCCCCGCGTAAATTCGGCTTTCTGGTTCCGCTTCGAGCACGATCCAGGCTTCTGTCTTGCCGGAGTCGGGAGGATTCAGCCCGGCGGCTTGAACGTCGTTGGGATGGACCTGGACCGAGAGAGATTGCGCGGCATCGAGAAACTTCACTAGTAAGGGAAATTGAGACTTAGGGTGATGCCGGCCGAGCAATTGCCGGCCGTATTCTCTCACTAGGCTAGCCAAGGTCTTGCCCGCCAACGGCCCCCAGGCCGCCACGCTTTGATCAGCCCCGTGGTCGCAAATCTCCCAGCTCTCGGCGTAGTTATCGCCCGGCGGGAGCGGTTTTCCCAGAGCGGTTTCTAATCTTCGTCCTCCCCATAAATATCGTTTATAGAGGGGATGAAAACGCAGCGGATATAACGTGCTCATGCGTGCCTGAAAAAACTGTAAGTTTGAGCAGTTTAAACCGCGGTACTTGTGCCGCGAGTTGTGCGATAATTCCTCGGCACGAGCCGGTGCTAAACTTGTTTATCGTTATTGTTTATTTATATTCATAATGGTACCATAAATAATTCCGATAAAACAGGCTGCAATCCGCCGGCCGGTCGCTTTTACATGACGATGCACAAGCAGTACGACGAGGATCTTTTTGCCGAGAGCACCATGACCTTCGGGGAACACCTCGAAGAATTGCGGATCTGTCTTTGGAAAGCGATTTTGGGTTTGCTGGCGGGCATTATTGTCGGTTTGTTTGTCGGCGGACCGGTGGTCAACTTCATCCAGCAGCCATTGACCAATGCACTGACGTATTATTACCAGAACGAAACCCTGAGCAAGCTCGAAGAGGCCGCGGCACAAAGCGGGGGCAGCAGGCAGGCGGACAAAAACGACGCCTGGCAGCGCATAAAAAAAGGCCAGATGCTCGCCGACGAGGTATACGTCGATCCCGCCGAACTGCTCGAACATCTCAAAACCGCCTTTCCCGAACGGTTCAAAGACATTACCCTGCCGCAAAAATCGGCCAACCAGCTCGATAGCAAGGACCTGATTCCTATTTTCCTCTGGCGCCGCCTGGCCGACGATTCCCGGGTGCGAGTGAAGAGTTTTAACGCCCATGAGGCCTTTGGGATTTACATTAAGGCCGCCATACTGGTGGGCCTGTTAATCGCCAGCCCCTGGATTTTTTACCAGATTTGGGTATTCGTGGCGGCGGGACTATACCCCCACGAAAAAAGATACGTGCACATCTACCTGCCCTTAAGTATAGGCCTGTTCTTCTTCGGCGCCATGATAGCTTTCTTGTTTGTATTTGAGCCGGTGCTAAATTTTCTTTTCAGTTTCAACAGATGGCTGGGGATCGATCCCGATCCGCGCATCAGCGAATGGATCGGCTTTGTGTTGCTTTTGCCGTTGGGTTTTGGCATCGGCTTTCAATTGCCGCTGGTGATGTTTTTTTTGGAGCGGATGGGCATCGTTTCAGTAGGGACGTTTAGCAGGCATTGGAAAATCGCCGTGCTGATAATTTGGATCCTGGCCTCGATCCTCACTCCGCCCGATCCTTACAGCCAATTTCTCTTGGGCATCCCGCTGACGGTGCTTTTTTTCGGCGGCATTTTGCTCTGCAAATACATGCCCCGCAGGCATAACAAATTTGAAGAGCTTAATCCTGAATCCTGAACCCCGAACCCTTTTATATCGCTTCGCCGCCGCGTTCGCCGGTGCGGATGCGAATGCAATCTTCCAAGGGGAGGACGAAGATTTTACCATCGCCGATCTCGCCGCTGGCGCCGGTGCGGCCGCCTTTGATGAGCGCGTCGATCGTGGGTTCCAAAAAATCTTCGTTTACGGCGATCATCAATTGCACCTTGCGCAAGAGATTGACGGAAAATTCATGGCCGCGATAGGCCTCGGCATGACCGCGTTGCCGGCCAAAGCCTTGCACGTCCATCACGGTCAGGCGGAAGACTTCCACGTCGGCCAAGGCCGCCTTGACCGCCTCCAGGCGATGGGGTTGAATGATCGCGATAATCAGTTTCATCGTGAGGGGTCCTCGCCAAAGATGATCTCTGAGGGCTTATAGATAATAACCATATTTTGCCGGATTCTCAAGGGGGCAAAAAAAGGACCGCCGGCAGTGGCTCTCTGCCGACGGTCCTATGGAGGAGTGTTTTTCCGTACTGGCAACGGCGGATGGCGTTAAAAGGTGAAAATCAAGTCAAAGCCGCCGGAAAGCTGGGTGCTGGCATTTCCGTTGTTGAACGGATTTCCGTGATTGGCCGGGCCGTTAAACCAGTCGTAGCGGATTTCGGGGCGAATCAGGAAATTGGCATGCGGCTTGTAGTTGAATCCGGCAGTCATCTCGTAGTAGTCGCCTGGATTGCCAAGATAATTAGCGGTAACGACGCGCACGCCGTCGTCGTCGCGGAACCATTCAACCCGTCCGCCAAAGGCCCAGCAATCGTTGATCTTATAGATCAAATACTGGTCGATGCCGTACCAGAGATGCTCGTCCGGACGGTTGTAGTTTGTGGAGTAGTCATTCTGGAAGATATAGGTCCACCTGTCGGTGAGTTTGTAAGTGAACACCAAGCTCTGCATCAAGATGTCATTCGTGGCAGCTCCTTGGAAGGCCTGTCCCGTGCCCCAGTAACCGGTGCACATGTACCAGGCCAAAGTGGCCTTTTCAGACATGGTCCAGTTCAAGCCGCCGAGGAAGACGGAGCCTTTATTCTTGTTGTCAAAACCGCTGTCCCAACCATCGGCCCAACCCGCGCTGCCGCTGAGCTTGTCGTTGAACTTATAGATCGCCAAGGCGCCGGTATGCGTAAAAGGCTCGCCGTAGTAGAACATGTAGGAATGCGAATAAAAGAAGTTTCCCGTGGCGGGAAAGATCTCGTATCCCATGAGAGTAATGAAGTGCCCGAGCTTGACTTTGAGGTCTCTAAAGGCGACTTCCGCATACGCCTGGGGCACGGCCGAGCCGTAAAGCGGTGCGCCATTATGGGCATAAGAGCTTGTCCAGCCATAATCGAAGCTACGGTCGCCAAAGCATTGGGTGTCCGGCCCATCAACGCCAAAGACATAGTCCATACGGCCGCCAATGTCGAAATCCTGCTCGTCAGTGTTGGTCGCTCGTTCGGCATAAATCCAAAGCTGATCGGCATTAAGATATATTTGATCCCGTGTGCCCAAAGGGCCATTGGTAATGGTAGAGTTGTATTGATTGATATATATACCTCCCTCAAGCCACCCCCCGATCTTGATGTTGTTTCGTTGAAACACACATAACTCTGGCAGTGTCCAGGGCTCGTCCAGGCAACAACCCTGGCCAAGTCCACAGCACCTACCACAACCTGCTTCTCCGCAACAAGGCTCGCCACAACCTTCAGTACAACAAGCCGAGTATGTTGCCGAACCCTTGGATTGCTTCTTCAACTCGGATGCGGGAATATTTTTTTGCCCGGCGGAAGGTTGGTTCAATGCCTCCTGGGGAGCAAAATACAAATAACTATCTCTGGATAATGCCGCATTTTGCAGAGTTGTGGGTTGATTTAGCTCCGTCGTCATCTGATTTTGCCCGAAAGCCGTCGCTGTCAGCATCAGGCCTAACAGCACACTAACATTCAGAAAATATATAAATCGCATGGTCTCTTACTCCTCTGGGGAATAATGGGTAGGAATACTAGATCGGGGACTTAATAAAAAACCTAACCAGCGGCAATCTGCGCAGTTAGACCTGTATTAGTAGAACTATCGGAAGGTTTCCAAGTTGCTACACATAGGAAAACCTGCAAAATACGAGCAACTGGAAAAATCAGGCATCCTGGGTGAGAAACTTTGCCGCCTGCGAAATTTATTTTGCGCAAGAAGGGGCAACTAATGTGTCTTGTGGCAGCAAAAAAGTAACAATTAAACGAGTATTAGTCCTCGTTATAGGAAACTGGTGTTGAAAGAATTTGCCGCTTAATTAAAACTGGCAAGATGTAGAGACATTTCCTAAAATAAGACTTTTCCTAGCGCGGCCTGACGGCCGCAACCAAAGAGACAAGGAGCTAGAGAAGCAGGGCGAGAGTAAATATAAAGTTTTCAGTTTACAGTTATCAGTTTTCAGTTTTTCGCCGTCCCCTGTCCGCTGTTCCCTGTCTCCTGTATTTATTCATCCTTCATCCTTCATCCTTTCCTAATCTCTAATCCCTTCTTTCATATCTTCGAACAAAGCGTCGACAAAAGAATCTACTTCGAATAAAGCCAGATCCTCGGCCTTTTCGCCCACGCCCACATACTTGACCGGCAAACCGACCTGCTTGCGGATGGCCACCACTATTCCACCCTTGGCCGTGCCATCGAGCTTGGCCAAGATTAGTCCGGTGCAATTGACGGCATCGGTGAAATGCCGCGCCTGACTGATGCCATTCTGACCGGTGGTCGCATCCAGTACCAGGAGAACCTCGTGCGGGGCCGCGGGTATTTGCTTGCCCAAGACGCGATGGATTTTGGAAAGTTGCTGCATCAGTCCTTGTTGCGTTTGCAAGCGGCCGGCCGTATCCACAATGCAAACATCGGCATTTGACTGAATCGCCCGGGCAACCGTGCGATGGGCCACACTGGCCGGATCGCTGCCTTGAGGACCGGTTACAATCTCGGCACCCAAACGGCCTGCCCAAACTGTCAACTGTGCGACCGCGGCCGCGCGAAACGTATCGGCGGCCCCTAAAATCACTTTTTTGTCTGCGGAAAGGAACATTTGCGCAAGTTTGGCAATGGAAGTCGTCTTGCCACAGCCGTTAACACCGGCCACCATGATCACCGTCGGCCCGCTTTGGGCAAAGCGGACCGGCTCGGCCGGCTGGGCCAAGAGGATTTTGAGTTTTCCTTTGATGCCCTCCAGGATTTCGTCCATTTCGACTACCCGGGCCTGAAAATTGGCGCGTACTTCCTGCACCAATTCCTGGGCGGCCTCCACGCCCATATCGGTCTTGATGAGCGTCTCGAACAACTCCTCCAGAAAAGACTCGTCGACCAGCCGGCCTTCGCCTTTGAACAGATCGCGGATATCGGTGTTCAGCAGTTGCGCGGTCTTTTTAAGACCTTGTTTGAATTTGTCGAAAAAACCCATAATTTAGTGGAGAGTGGTTAGTGGAATGGTTGTCAGTTTATAGTTATCTGTTTTCAGTTTTTCGCCGTCCCCTGTCTCTGGTATTTATTCATCCTTCATCCCTCCGCCTTCATCCTTTTCATGTATGTGCATCAGCCGATCAAGGATGCCATTAACGAACTGTGCCGATTGGGCGGAGCCGAAACGCTTGGCAAGCTCGACGGCCTCGTCGACAATCACGCGTGGGGAGTTTCGGTATACAGTAATTCGTAGGCGCCTAAACGTAAAATATTGCGATCCGTGGCGGCCATGCGCTTAAGCGACCAGTTCTCCGCCAATTGTTCGATCATCTCATCCAACTGCTGGCGATTGTGACGCACTCCGCAGAGGAGGCTGCGGGAAAATTCCCTCAACTCCTCCGCTGGCAATCGTCGCAGAAACAGCTCTTCGTCCGCCGCCGGACTCGAGTACGGATTGAGATCCTCTTGATAGAGAAGCTGAAACGCTATTTGCCGGGCCCGACTGCGACGAGACATATTAAAAAAGGATGAAGGATGAAGGATGAATTAATACGGGGACAGGGATGAAGGCAGAACGAAGAAGTCAGAACGCAGAACTGTAAACTGTAAACTCAAATAAACTGTTTGTGGTTTTACACTGTCCACCGTCCACCGTCCACTGCCTACTATTTCAGTTCTTTCCGCAACTGGGCCATTAAATCCACCATTTCCAAGGCGGCTTTGGCGCAATCAACACCTTTGTTGCCGATACGTTTTTCAGCGACGTCCTTGCCGGTTGTGGCCTCTTCGCCGCCGGAGCGGACGATGGCCTGTTCCAAGCTTTCGCAGGTGAGCACGCCAAAGAGCACCGGCAGGCCGTAATGCACGCCAATTTCGGCCAAGGCCGTGCTCACGGCCCGATTGATATGTTGGTCGTGCGTGGTTTCGCCGCGGATTACGGCCCCCAGGCAAAGCACGGCCGCGTAGCGACCGGATGCAGCCAGATGGCCAGCCACAGTGGGAATTTCAAACGCCCCGGGCACCCAGGCCACGTCGATATGCTCGTCGGCCACGCCGTGGGCCGTGAGCGTAGTGATTGCCCCATCGAGCAACCGCGTAGTGATCGACTCGTTGAATCGCGAGACGACAATCGCGAACCGGCCATTCGAGGCCGCCACGGTTCCTTGGAATATTTTAGGCATTATACGGCATCAACTCGAGAATAAAAACATGCTTTGCATTCCACCAGAGCGCCTTTTTTTCGCCTTTGGCGCCTTTTTGAATGTTCTCATATCACGTGACGGCGGAATATCGATAGTTTTGCCCGTAAGTAATTCCTCAACGGTAATGATCTGGATTTTGGGATGTTTTGTTTGCCAAGGCGATTCGTAGAATCCCGCCCCGGCGGCTTCGGTCCGCAGGGGGCGCGTGGGCTCATGCAAGCAAATCAAAAGTCCTATTTCCGCCTTTTCGCGCTCGACCACGCCGCGCAGATCGCGGACATGAGAAACCTGCACGTTGCCCGCCTTGACAGAGATAACTACCTGTTTGGTTTTTTGCGATTCGGCGTCGTCATGGAAAAAGAGGCGGCCGTCAATTCCTTTGTCCGCGGCTTTTTTCTGTTCCACCGGCCTCGCACCAACTAATCCTAAAGCCCACCATTGAAATTGATATGGATCATCTGAAGCCAAAGCTTTTGCACCAGCCAGATCGACGGGTTCCCCGACAATCTCATAGGTTTTGCTAATCTCCGGACCAAAGGCATCTCTTAGCCGATGTTTCATCAGGGTGACGGCTAGATGAGTAATATCGATGCCTATCCATCGCCGGTCAAGTCTCTGAGCGACGGAAATAGCCGTTCCGCAACCACAAAAAGGATCCAATACAACGTCGCCTTTATTGCTGCTTGCATTTATTATGCGTTCCAGAAGAGCTTCCGGTTTTTGTGTGGGATAACCCAATCGTTCAGCAGATTGTGATTGAACAGGACGTATATCCATCCAAACATCACCTATGGGCGTGCCTTCTTGTTCATCAAGATAACGCTTTAGTGCCGGAACACCTCCAGGCTTTTTTTGCACAACAAGACCCTTCTTATAAGCTTCTTCCATACGATCTTTAGTCCACCTCCAAACTCTCGTAATGCCTAGAAACTCATAGGTTAGATTCGGTCTGTTTTTATTCGGATTAGTTAAATCTGCAAGTCGATAACGCCGGCCATCGGCATCTGTATATTTGTAAAATTGTTTTAAATAATCAGGATTATGGGCTGTATACGAGGGGTTCCAAGTCCATTTATCCGAACGAGTGTAGCGGAGAATAATATCGTGATTTCTCGCAAAGCGGGTAAATGCCAATCCTTTTGCATTTGTTCTCTGCCAAACAATTTCGTTTCCAAAATATAATGGTTCAAAAACAGCATCCATAAGCAATTTCAAGTAATGGCTGGCCGTGGGATCGCAATGAAGATAAATGCTTCCGGTGGATTTCAAGACGCGTCTTAGTTCCACTAAACGCGGCGCCATCATGGAGAGATAGGCGAGCATGTCGTTATCGCCAAGGGCTTGCCGAAAAGCTTGCATTGCCTGTGAAACCCGGCCGCCGGCTTCCACCACTTCCTGATACGCCGCCGCCGCCGCTTGATCCCAATGCCAGGTATCTTCAAAAGCTTGAATTTGGGCGGCGGAACGACTGCCGTTTTGATCGGCGAATAAAACATTATAATTCTGATCGCTCTTAAACGGAGGGTCCAGATAAATAAGGTCCACTGATTCATCAGTGATAAAGCGCCGCAGCACCTCTAAGTTATCACCGTAATATAGAGTATTTTTCATGGGACCTCCATGGCAGGCAGTTGAGGTGCGACCTATTATACCAAGCAAACTCAAAACCGCCAGAACCCACGAAAAACCGCGACCGCCGCTCGTGTACAGAACTACTTACCAATCCCTAATTTCCAGTAAGACGACTTTTAAAGTCGTCCTCCTGCGCTACGACTTCATATTCATGCTCATCAAAAACTCGGCGTTGGTCTTGGTTTTTTGCAGGCGGCCGACCAGAAGTTCCATGGCATCGGGCGGATTCATGTCGTTCAGTACGCGGCGCAAAATGCAGATGCGGCGATGTTCCTCGGGATCCAGCAGCATCTCCTCGCGGCGCGTGCCGCTGCGATTGATGTCGATGGCCGGCCAGATGCGCCGATCCAGCAGCTTGCGATCCAGGGAGATTTCCAGGTTGCCCGTGCCCTTGAATTCCTCGAAAATCACTTCATCCATGCGGCTGCCGGTTTCGATAAGCGCGGTGGCGATGATGGTCAACGAGCCGCCTTCCTCCACTTTTGCGCGGAACCGAAAAACCGCTTGGGGCGCTGCAGGGCGTTGGCGTCCACGCCGCCGGAGAGCAACTTGCCCGAATTGGGGCATTCGGCGTTCCAGGCCCGGGCGTAACGGGTGATGGAATCCAAAAAAATCAGCACGTCGCGGCCATATTCCACCATGCGTTTGGCCTTTTCCAGCACCATCTCGGCCACCTGGATGTGACGCGCCGAATTTTCGTCGAAGGTGGAACTGATCACCTCGCAATTCGGCCCCTTGACCTGGCGCTCCATGTCGGTGACTTCCTCGGGCCGCTCGTCGATCAAGAGCATGACTACGTAAAGGTCGGGATAATTCTTCAGCGCCGCCTTGGCCATTTTTTGCATGAGAATCGTCTTGCCGGCCCGGGGCGGGCTGACGATCAATCCCCGCTGCCCGAAGCCGATGGGCACGATCATGTCGACCACGCGCATTTCGATCTCGTCGGGCGTGGTCTCCATGCGGATCATCGCGTCGGGATGCAAGGGCGTAAGGTCGTCGAAAAAGATTTTCGAGGCCAGCATATTGGGATCATCCCAGTTGATCGCCTCCACGCGGAGCAAGGCGAAATAGCGCTCGTTTTCCTTGGGCGGACGGATTTGCCCGGAGACCCAGGCCCCGGTCTTCAGCCCAAAACGGCGAATCTGGCTAGGCGAAACGTAGATATCGTCCGGGCAGGAAAGGTAATGATAATCGGGACTGCGGAGAAAGCCGAAGCCGTCGGGCAAAATTTCCAGCGTGCCTTCGCCGTACATCAAGCCGTTGAGTTTTACCCGCTCTTTAAGAATCTTGAAAATCAAGTCCTGTTTTTTGATTCCGGCGTAATCGGTGAGGTGTTCTTGGCGGGCCTCCTCGATCAAATCGGCCATCGACATCCGCTGCAATTCGGCGATGTGCGTATCGCCCGACTGCTTGATTTGCTCGTAACGGGCGTGAATATCGTCCTTGCCGGCCTCCATATCGGCGGCGATTTCCTCGGCCAGTGAAAGCGGATCGTCTTCATCGTCGAGACGATAATCATTGTATTTTTTCACCTCGCCGGATACAGGCGCATTGCCTTCTTGCGCCGCCTGATGATTGGCGAACGTGTTCTCTTGCGCTTTGAATTCTTGTTCCGTGGACATGAAATGAGGACTCCTGAAAGGATAACTTGTGCCGACGCGCGGAAGGTGCCGGCGGCGGGATAATAGGCTTAGTTTATAGGCTGAAAAAAGGAAATCAAGAAGGGCGGGAAAATGAATTTGATATGGCGTGATAACTTTGAGTGGCACTGGCGTCTCGCCAGTGCTGTTTATTGAGTCTCAGATTTACCTTGTTCCCACGCTCCTGCGTGGAAACGCAATTCCTCGACGCTCCGCGTCGAAAACATTATTATTTACGATTTAGGTTGCATTTTGTTCCCACCAGGAGCGTGGGAACAAGACGATAATCAAAGGTGGGATTCAACGGATGAGGGTCTGCCACAAGCGCTCGACTTGCGCAGAGTTTGTTCCGAAGAACTGGAGTTGTCTATTACCGCATCGGCACGCTTGTGCTTATAATCCAGCAAATTTTGCGCACCCTCACGAGCCGTAAAATCCTCCTTTCTCCACCCGCGGGCCAAGGCCCGCTGTAAACGCGCCTCCAGCGGCGCGTCGACAAATATCAATTTATCACAAAGCTTGTCTAAACCGACCTCCCCGAGCAGCGCCGCATCCAGCACCGCCGCCTGCACGCCCGAGTCGGTCAAGGCGTGAATTTGCTCTTCCAATTTACGAACGATTTCCGGATGGGTCAACTGCTCCAAATACGCTCGTGCCGGCGGTCCGTCAGGCGGCGGGGCAAAAACAATCCGCGCCAAACGTCGCCGGTCGATCCGGCCGTCCGCGCCAAAATCTCGCTGCCCCATCGTTCACGTAAAGCAGCCTCGATTTCCGGCTGCTGTAACACTTCATGTCCAATTTGGTCCGCATCCAACACTTTGGCGCCGCAGTCGGCCAATTGCCCGGCCACCATGCTTTTGCCGCTTGCAATGCCTCCCAGTAGGCCGATGATTTTCATAAGGCTTTTGCGTCGGCCCAGTTGGAACCAGCTTTAAGGTCTACTTTTAACGGTACTTTTAAGCTCCACACGCCGGCCATTTCCTGGGAAACCAGTTGGATCAGGCAGGGAAGGTTTGGGGAGGGAACTTCGAAGATCAACTCATCGTGGATCTGTAATAACATCCGTGCTGTAAAGTGCTCGCGCTCAAGCCGCCGCTGGATGGCGATCATGGCCAGCTTGATCAGGTCCGCTGCTGACCCTTGGATGACCGTATTAATGGCGGTACGTTCGGCGAGGTTCCTTTGCCGTCCGGCATAGGGTCGTACCCCTTGAATTGTACGCCGTCGGCCCAGGATAGTTTTAACATAACCTGTTTTGCCGCATTCCGCCAGTACGTGGGCAGAAATTCCTCGATCCTTGGGTACCCCTCGAAATAACTACCAATAAATCGGGCCGCCTCCTCCTGCTCGATTCCCAACGCCCGCGCAAGCCCAAAGGGGCTTTGCCCGTAAATCACGCCGAAATTTACCGCCTTTGCCTCGCGGCGCATTTCGGGAGTCACGTTTTCCAGCGGCACATTGTTAACCTGGCTGGCTACCCGGGCATGAATGTCTTCATCCCGGGCAAAGGCCTCGCAGAGACGCTCGTCGCCGCAAAAATGGGCCAATATGCGCAATTCAATCTGCGAATAATCGGCGCAGAGCAGGGTCCAGCCTTCTTCGCCGGGCACAAATGCCGAGCGGATTTCCCGACCAATTTCCGTGCGCACCGGAATGTTTTGCAAATTCGGATCGCTGGAACTCAGCCGGCCGGTAGCTGTCACCACCTGGTTGAACGATGCATGGACCCGACCGGTTTCGGGATGCACCAGTTCGGGCAAGGCATCGACGTACGTGCTTTTGAGTTTCGCATATTGGCGATATTCCAGCAGTTTGGCCGGTAAGGGATGCTGTCGAGCCAACTCTTCCAGAACCTCGGCATCGGTGCTGGGGCCGGTTTTAGGCGTCTTTTTGAGCACGGGCAACTTGAGTTCCGCAAACAGCACCTCTTGTAGTTGCTTGGGCGAAGCGATGTTGAAGGCATGACCGGCCAAGGCATAAATTTCCCCTTCCAGTTCCTCCAGACGCCGGCCGTACTGGCGGCTTAATTCGGCAAGCCGAGCCACGTCGATTTTTACTCCGCTGTATTCCATTTCCGCCAGTACGTAAATCAGCGGCAGTTCGACCTGGGTAAACAAATCGTCAAGTTGGTTCTCGGCAAGTTTATTAGCCAAGATCGGGCGCAGACGCATGGGCAGCAGGGCGTCTTCGCCGGCATAATCGGCCACTTGTGCACGGGAACCTCGTCCATGTGTTTTTGATTCTTGCCCGAGCCAATCAGATCGGTGATTTTAATGGTCTCGTGGCCTAGGTAATCTAGCGCGATGTCGTCCAGATTATGGTTGCGCTGACCGGCGTCCAACAGATAACTGGCCACCATGGTGTCGAAGGCCGTGCCGGCAAGCCGTATGCCTACCGCACGCAGTACTATCATGTCGTACTTCAGATTCTGGCCGACCTTTTCCACCGTCGGATCTTCCAGTATCGGACGAAGGGCGTTGAGCGTGCTTTGTAAATCAAGATGTCCTTCGCCCGGCGGTGAGCGCACCGGTAAATACCAGGCCTCGTTTTCGTTCCAGCAGAACGATAGTCCCACAAGCCAGGCCCAGCGTGGCAAGACATTCGTGGTTTCAGTGTCCAGAGAGATCGACTTCTGCTTTTTTAATTCGGATAGGAATGTCTCAAAAGCTTCAGGCGTATCGATCAAATGATACGTGGGTTCAATAATCATCGTCCCCTCTCCCTCTGGGAGAGGGCTAGGGTGAGGGCCTTCCAAGACAAGCGATTCGCACAGCACATCGATTTTTTGGCCCAGGCTGCGGAAGCCAAACTCGCGGAACAAGGCCAACGCCGCCGGGCGATCGATCCGCCCCGCCGGCATATCCCAAGGAATTGTCACGGGCACGTGGGCATTCAGACGGGCTAATTCCCGGCTGAGCAGGGCCTGATCGTGGAATTTAAGCAAATTGTCTTTACGCTTTGCCCCGGGGATATCGGCGGCGTGATCCAGTACCGCTTCGAGCGTGCCATATTGTTCGAGATATTCCCGGGCGTACTTGGGCCCAATAAGTGGAACGCCCGGTATATTGTCGCCTGGATCGCCCACCAAGGCCTGAAAATCGACCACCTGCTCGGGCGCAATCCCCCAATCTTCGCGCAATGCTTCCCGATCGAAAAACATATTTTTACGAATGTTGTAGAGTTTTACCCGATCGGATATCAGTTGTCGGCAGTCTTTGTCGCTGGTGACCAAAAAACACTCGCCGCCGAGTTCGTCGGTGATCCGGGCGAGTGTGGCCAGGATGTCGTCGGCTTCAAAACTTTCGCATCCTAGGGCGGGAATGCCAAAAACCTGCAACACGCGGCGAATGGCGGAAATCTGCGGCCGAAGATCGACGTCCATCTCGGGCCGCTGGATTTTGTACTCTTTGTACATTTCGTGGCGGAAGGTTTTGCCCGGCAGATCAAAGGCGCAAAACAGATAGTCGGGCTGTTTTTCTTCCAGCAGGAAAATCAAATCACGTGTAAAGCCGAAAACCGCTCCCACCGGCTCGCCGCGCGGACTGCTCATCTCCGGCAGGGCATGGAACACCTGATGAATCAGCGAATGCCCGTCGATTACCCAAACCGTCTTGCCCAACAAAGAGGCCGGAGATTGGAGGGAGAAAGATGAAGGATGAGGGATGAAGGATGAAGACTGTAGGTCAGAAGGTAGGTCAGGCTGTGCCTGACAGCCGTTCTGTTTTTGCTCGCCCGGCAACGGATTTTCTTCTGCCGGCTCAAAACCAGGCAACGACGTTTGCCGCGGATGATCTGGCATACAAAAGCCTTCAATCGTGAGTATTATGCCCCTGGAGGGTTATATGATAATAGACCAGCAATTTATTGCCGTGTAGGGAGGTTGTCAAAAAATTCCTTTCATTCCCGTGGGGACTGCCGATTCTCTGCTTTTAACAATGAGTTATAGGAATTATAATCACCGTGGGCGCTCTACATAAATATAAAAGGGCCGATCAATGTCGCCATCGCCCAATCACTCATCCAATTCGCAACGTCACTATTGGCAATTCAGCATCCAGGGGATGTTGCTATTCGCTTTAAGCGTAGCCTTTGGTGTAGTGGTGGCAATGACTAATCAGAGTTGTTGGCTTGTCGTCTCACCCTTTTGTTTTTTTCGAAATAATCCTGTTATCATCAAAACGGGTTTGAGTGGGGGGCTGATTGCGGTTCTCGCCTTCTGGATGATCTTGGGTATTATCTCTCAAGTTCGCGATCTGCGGGCCGTACTTGCTTCACATCAAGGCCTCACCCCTGAGCAGCGCTGGGCGCAAGATTCGAAATTTTTTGGCGCCTTGCCGTGATGGTACTCCTTGCGATATATGTACTTGTAGCATTCCTTGTTGACCATGGAATACTTGTTCTTCCGGAAAGAGATGGAGACATTTTACCAGTCGGAATCGCAATTCGCGATGCCGTGTTTGTCATGTTGATGCTGATCATCGTTGGCAGTGTACCCTATGTCCACCGCCAGCAGCGATCATCCCCGCTACGGCTTGGACTGTGGTTGTTAGGTTGCGTGGTTGCAGCAGCATTTTGTTTAGGACGATGCGCCAGTCAAACGTTGATTTATAATCTCGTGCATATTGCTACGCTGGGGATCGATTATGCGATGCCGGGAAACCGCTCGGCAATTAACGCCAACCTTTATAATGTACGTATATTATGGTTTTTCTGGCTATCACTTTTAGTGGTGATGATCGTCGTTGCCAATTGGGCAATATTAGCCCGTTTAGCGGGGCAATGGTCAAGAGGAATCGGGCGACGCCTGCTGTGGATCGGTTTTTTGGTTGCCGGAGTTGCTGCCACCAGTTTATATCTTCTTTGGGTTTACACTCGAGCACTGTGGCAGATTTCACCTTATTTCGCAGCAGCCGGCTATCAGGTGCCTTTGCACTGCTGGTTTGCATCCTCCTTGCTAATACTCATCCTAACAACGATGCTGACCTATCGGTTGGGCGTTAACCGCGATCAGCAATCCGATATGCCACAAGTTGCCTGGCGACAGAATACTACTAAATATTACCATGAACGATGGTGGCTACTTTTGCTATTGGCAATCACCAGCATTTGGTTTCGATTGGAAATTTACCGTTTCTTATTAGAATTTGTAAATCAAAATAATATGGCCATATTTCATTCTAAATGGACATTTAATTGGTTTTATTTACTTGGTTGGTGGTTTGACAATCCAATAAATTTCCTGTGGTTGAGCCTGATTATACTGGCGTTTCAACGGGCCTTTGCCCGGAGGGATGATCCGCACCGGCCGCAAACCGACTTGCCCCGAATCGCTCCGGCCCGGTTCATCGCGGTTTGGCTGGGCACTTTGGCCGTCATCCTATCAAGCGTTCCCACCCTGGTCTGGGTGAATTTCGCTTTTTGGTTCAATCCTTGGTGGCGTTCTCGATAGCCATAACCTCCGGCTCATAAGCAAAATAGCAGCCGGGTGATTTTCCAAAGCCGGGAAAATTCCAACAAGACTTTGGAATGCTTTGGCTTGAAATCATGGATTTTCGGCTTTTATAACAAGTTTGGGGATTATCCTGGCAACAGACTATGAGAAGGGCAGGAATTGACCCCACTATGACATCAAAGTACCCCCTCAAATTGTGGTATAACGTCTATCAAAACCATACGAATCCCTTTCACAATTGATACAGGCAGATCTTATCCCGCCGGCTTTTTTGGCTGGTTAGGTAGTTGATATTCTGCTTAAGGGAAGCGTAAGTCATTTCGTTGACAGCATCTTCCAGGCTGATTAGAATCGACTTAGGTCTTTACATGAAATATTTCTCTTTCCGTCGCAGTTTACCTTAACAGCCTGGACTGCCACCCGGAAGAGGCATTCTTTTGGTGTCAAACTATCTGACGCTCTTTACACGGCGTCAGGGTGATGCTAGAGCGAGGAATTTATGGCACGAGAAAATCAAGGTTTGCAAATCGCCCTTATTATTTCCGTCATGTTGACGATCATTCTCGGCGTGGCGACGTTTCTCTGTTACCGTCAATATACCGATACCGCCAAAAGCCTTAAGACCGCCCAAGACGACGCCCGCAGATACCAACGCGATGCCGACAAAGCCAGGGAAGAAGGCAGTCAACTGAGACGTTATCTTGGCGCGGCTGATTCGGAAAGCATAGAGACGCTCTCCAAACAATTCGACGAGGACATGAAAAAGTACGGCAGCGCATTTTCGCAGGAAGTGCAGTTTTATCGACCGCTGATGGTAAAATTGTTTCAAACCGTTCAGGATAGAGATGGAGACTTGGTTAAGGCGAAGGATGATAACCAGCACTTGACGGATCAATATGAGCTGCGCGAGGCGGGTAAGGACGGACAATTAAAGGAATTCCGCGATAAGTTCAACCAGGTAACGCAGGAACTCAACTCCCGCACCGAAACCTTCCGCAAACAGCGCGATCAGTTAACCGATGATCAGAATAAAATTAAAGATCAACTGCAAAACGCCAGAAAAGAAACGGCCGATGTGGTCTCGAAAGCAGAAGCCAAGTATCTGGAACAGACCGCTCAACTGCAAAAGACCCGGCAAATGGCCAAAAAGCTTCGCGAGGAAAATACCGTGCTCACCAATCCCGTAATGGATACGCCGGATGGGGAAATTTCTCTGGTAAATCAACGCGATGGCACGGCCTGGATCAATCTTGGCAGGGTCGACAATCTTAATCCGCTAACCACGTTCGCAGTCTATCCGGCAGACATCACCGACTTGGGCAAGGGCGAAAAAGGCCAGCATCGAAGTAACACAAATTCTCAGCGATCATTTGGCCGAGGCGCGAATATTGGAAGACAACAATTCCGATCCGATCTTGCCCGGCGACAAAATCCATACTCCCATCTGGAGCCCCGGCGATCAGCGCCATTTTGCCTTGGCCGGACTAATGGACGTCAAAGGCGACCGCCAAAACAATCTGCAACTGGTGCGCAACATCATCACCATCAGCGGTGGCGTGATCGATTGTGAAGTCGATGAAAATGGCAAAAAAATCGGGGATATATCGCTTAAAACCCGCTATATAGTCATGGGTGAAAAACCAACCGAAAAAAGTCAAGCTGGCTCCCTGGACGCTTATACCAAGTTGGTCACCGAAGCCGATAATCTGGGCATACCCAAAATATCTCTGAACCAACTTCTGTATCGCATGGGCTATAAGCCGCAATCGCAGGCAGTGGGCTTCGGGCGCGGGGCCAACCCGAACGATTTTAAACCCAAACCGGATGGCGCCACACCCAGGAGCCCCTCCGGCAAGGTGAACGACACGTTTAAGACCCGTCAGCCCCCGCGCAACGACACCGGCGGAGCGTATTAATTGGGGGATAGGGAATAGGGGTCAGGGAATAGATTCTCCATTTGAGATTTATGTGCATTTTGTGCATGTTTTTTATATTGCAAATTGACCATTGCAAATTTCAAATTGCAGACCCTTCCGCATTCTGACTTCTGACTTTGGACTTCGATGAGCTCAGTCGAGCCGCGTTCCGTGTTCCTAATTCATCCTTCATCCCTCATCTTTCATCCTTTTTTCTACTAACTGCTCGCGCTGCGATAGCTCAATAGTGCCCGGTTGAAAATCCAGCGAGCGGCGCCGATGCTGGCCAGCGCCGCAAATATTGTGAAGATTGGCAGCAGCCAGTCCGCGAAACTATGCGGGCTTAAAGACCGCACGAGCAATCGGGCGGGAACATTCACCGCCACCAGCACGGGAATAATGAACGTAAACGCCCGGCGCAGCGGCGTGCCCCAGCGACCTTGAAAAATCTCCATCGGATAACGCGAAAACGTGGTCAGCGAAAACCAAAAGTCCAAAAGCGTCAAATTTCGGCCCAGCCACACGCTGGTGGCGGCCATGGCAACCATCAGACTGTAGTATATCGCCACGCCACAAACAATGTACACCGGGTAGAGCGCCATTTCCCAGATTTGTGGCACGTAGCCTGACTTCCACAACGAATAGCCCAACAAAAACAATCCCAGGAAAAAATTGCCCAATGCGGACCAATCGATGCGCGTTAGCGATACCAGAAACTGCGTATCCATGGGCTTAAGCAAGGCAAAATCGAGCGCTCCGGTGCGGATCAGTTCGCTTAAATCATCCATGTTGGTCATAAAAAACACTTCCACGATGCTGTTTACCAGCAACGACGTGGCAATGAAGATGAAAAAGGGATACTTTTCCCAACCCGTGCCCACGCCGATCTCCGGCGTGAAACGGAAAATCAGCACATAAAACACAAGATTCATCAACATCCAAGCCATCCAAGTGACTAGGTCGATGATGAAGTTCGCGCGAAAAGTCATGTCGCGAATGAGACTATTCCGGGCGAAAGTGAGAAACACGCGAATGTATGTATTCATATATTTAATTTCAATGGTGATTTATTTCAAAGGATGAGGGATGAGGGATGAGGGATGAATAAACAAACAAACTGCCGAAATAAACACACGCGTGAGTATTGAGGCGAAAACGTTCCATCACATATCTTTTTCATCCTTCATCCCTCATCCTTCATCCTTTTTTTTCACCCGCCGTATCCGCTATAGCGTCGCGTGCCGAAATGGAAGGCCATTTGGCTGGCGGCAAAAAAACAAAGCACCCAAAAAACTTGGACACTCAAGCCCCAGACTAGCGCCATCCCCTGTATTTTGCCCAGGAATACCGCCGCGGGGAAATATGCCAGATATTGAAAAGGAGTCAGCTTTACGATTTCGCCCGCAAGGCCCGGCAGCATGTCCAGCGGAAACATGTGGCCGGAGAAAAAGTAACTCAGCAGCATGTATACAAACAGCAGCGAATTGACTTCTAAAAACCAGAAACCAATCATGCCCAGCGTGGCCTCCAGGAAAAATCCTAAAAGAAAGGCCATGATCAGCGAGGCGAAAAAGGCCAGCAATGTGGCGGTGTCGGGCCAGCCGGCGAAAAAACCGCGGCAGAGGAAAAACACCAGTATAAAAGGCCCCGCGGCCACCACGTAGTAGACAAGCTTATGCGCCACGCGATAAAGCAGTAAAAAACCCAGCATATTGATGGGTTGGATGAGATATTTTTTCACCATTCCCGTGCGGATATCCCGGGCGATGCCCGAGGCCAGTCCCGGCATGCTGGAAAAGGCCCGGCCGATCATGGTCAGCAGGTAATAGGCGATCATGTCGTGATACGAATAGCCGACAATCTGATTGTCGCCGCTGCCCGACGCTCCCACCGCCGAGAAAACCGCGCCCCAAAGAAAAATTTGCGTGACGATGGGTAAAAACCGCATCAGCGTGCCCAAGGCAAAATCACCCCGATAAACCAGGCGCTCCTCCAGGCTGATGCGGAGAATGATCCACCAAGTTGTAAAAGGATGAAGGATGAAGGATGAAGGATGAATATTCATCGCACATTTCCTCCCTCATCCTTCATCCTTGGACTTTTGAACGTTTCCGCTATCACTTCCTCCAGCGGCGGATCTTCCACGCTGATGTCGGCCACTGCATGAGCGGCAAGAAGTTTTCCCAGCACATCGGGCACCAATGCCCGGTCAACCCGTAATTTTACTTTGGGCGGCTCGACGGCAAGAACTTCTCCATAGTGGTCAAAGTCCGATGAGATTTCCCCATCGGCGAGTTGTAGTGAAATTATCTTGTGATTGCTAAACCTGTCGATGATGCCCTCCAGCGAGCCGTCGTAAATGATTTTACCCAAGGCAATGATCACTACTCGGCGACAGAGCGCCGCCACGTCTTTCATATAATGGCTCGTAAGCAAGATGGTCACTTTGCGGCGCTGTTGATATTCGCGTAAAAAAGTTTGGATATTATGCTGCGCCACCACGTCCAGGCCGATAGTAGGTTCGTCCAAGAACAGCACCTCGGGCGAGTGCAGCAGCGCGGCGATCATTTCCATTTTCATGCGCTCGCCCAGCGACAGTTCGCGCACCGGCTGCGAAAGCAAATTTCCTACTTCGAGCGTTTCGGCCAGTTCGCCCAGGGTGCGCTCAAAATTTTGCGGCTCGATGCGGTAAATGTGCTGATGCAAGCGGAAGGATTCGGCCGCGGGCAGGTCCCACCAGAGTTGATTTTTCTGGCCCATTACCAAGGCGAATCGCCGCCGGTAGGCGTTTTCGCGCTGCCAAGGGACAAATCCCAGCACGCGCGCGGTCCCGGCCGTAGGCGTAATCACGCCCGAAAGCAATTTCAGCGTGGTTGTTTTGCCCGCCCCATTTGGTCCCAGAAAGGCGACGAACTCGCCCTGCTGGACCGTCAGGTCAATGCCGCGAACCGCCTCGACAAGGCGATACTCCCGGCTGAAAAGCCCGCTAATGGCGGCTCCCAACCCTTCTTTCTTCTGATAAACGCGGTAGGACTTTGCCAGTGCTTGGATTTCAATGGTGATCATTTCTCAGTCATTATAGACACCTCCCGAAGCGGGGGAAGGAGGATAGGAAACGCAAAAGTCAGAATGAAGAAGTCAGAACTTTACGACGTTTGGCATTATAAAGTTCTTCAATCTGACTTCTGCGTTTATAGTTCTGCCTTTCTTTACCGACTCTTTTTGGGTATAATCCGCCGCGAAAGTATTGCTGAATCATTCCTTTTAAGGAGACCATGCCACGGTCGAAATGCGAATCGGCATCGGACATGACACGCATCGCTTACAGCCGGGCGGACCGCTAAGGCTGGGTGGAATCGACATTCCCCACGACCGGGAGACGGTCGGCCACAGCGATGCCGACGTACTGTTGCACGCCATCACCGACGCCCTTTTAGGCGCGGCGGCTTTGGGCGATATCGGCCAAATGTTTCCCGATACCGATCCGGCCAACCGCGGCCGCGATTCCGCGGCAATGCTGCTGGTGGCCTTGGATGCCGTCAAGGCCGTGGGCTGGAAAATCTGCAACCTCGACTGCATCGTCTTTGCCCAACGCCCCAAGTTGCTGCTTCACAAGCAAATAATCCGCGAACAACTGGCCGCTATCCTCGACGTGGAATCCGAACGGATCGGGCTCCAGGCAAAAACCGGGGAACTCGTCGGGCCCGTGGGACATGAAGAAGCCATCGAGGCCCAGTGCGTCGTGCTCTTGGAACCCATCGGCGAAAAATAAATATTGCAAACTGCTGAAATCCCATAAAGCCGCAACCGTCGGTCGCGAAATAATTATCTCAATCCCCAATCTCAAAAATGCTTCGCGTTTACAACACACTAAGCAGGACCAAAGAACCATTCGAAACCGTCCAGCCCGGCAAGGTGGGAATTTATCTTTGCGGGCCCACGGTCTATAAACCCAGTCACATCGGCCACATGGTCGGGCCGGTGATTTTTGACGCCATCAAGCGATACCTGGTCTACTCGGGCTATAAGGTCGCCTTGGTGGTGAACGTCACCGACGTAGACGATAAACTGATCAACGAATCAAATGCCCGGGGCATGCCCATGTCGCAATTGGCCGCCGAAATGACCGCCGATTATATGCGCAATATCCAGGCATTGGGAGTCGACTGCATCGATCACTTTCCACGTTGCACCGAGAGCATGGCCGGAATCATCAAGTTTACCCAGACGCTGATCGACAAAGGCTTTGCCTACGAGACCCAAGGCGACGTGTATTTCGAGGTCGCCAAAGCGCCCGATTATGGAAAGTTAAGCCATCGCGGACTGGAAGCCATGCAAGGCGACGGCGGCGGCACGGCCGATCGCAAACGCGCCAGCGCCGATTTCGCCTTGTGGAAGGCCGCCAAGCCGGGCGAGCCGTCCTGGGACAGTCCCTGGGGGCCGGGAAGGCCCGGCTGGCATATCGAGTGCTCGGCCATGAGCCGCGGCCTGCTGGGCGAAACCTTTGATATTCACGGCGGCGGGCTGGACCTGGTTTTTCCGCATCACGAAAACGAAATCGCGCAGAGCGAATGCTGCCACGGCAAACCCATGGCCAAGTACTGGATGCACAACGGGCTGATGCAGGCCTCGGATGAGGTCGGCAAGGTGGGCGGACGCCAGACGCGCCCGGCCGAAGGCGATTTCGCCTCCCAAGACGCGGGCAAAATCAGCAAGTCGCGCGGCTCAAGCGCTTTTAGCGAACTATTGAAACAATTTGCCCCCGAGACGATCCGCTTTTTCCTGCTTTCCACGCATTATCGCCGGCCAATCGACTACAGCGAAACGCGGCTCCGCGAAGTCGAAAAGGGCATGGAGGCTTTCTATAATTTCTTCAAGCAATTCGAGCGCGTTACCGGCGAGAGCTTTTATAATCATGGCGATTCTGACGACACGCAAGGACGGCGATTTCGATCCCGGCCAGGAACCGCTATTGCAGGCCGTGGCCGAGCATCGCAACCGCTTCCTCGAAGCCATGGACGACGATTTCAACACCGGCGGCGGCATCGCCACGCTCTTCGATTTAGTCCGCTTGTTGAACAAATTCATCGACGATGAAAAACTCGAGGAGCCCGGCCAGCGCGATCCCGGTCGGCTGAATGTGCTAAAACAAGGAACCATCGTATTGCGCGAACTGGCGGCCACGCTGGGACTGTTCCGCAAGCCGCCTCAAGAAAAGGCGACCGGCGACGACGCCCTCTTGGGCGAGTTGATGAATTTATTCATTGAACTGCGCGCCGAGGCCCGCAAGAAAAAAGATTTTGCCACCGCCGACCGCATCCGCAACGGACTAAGCGCCATCGGCATCGCGTTGGAAGATCGTCCCGGCGGAACGGAATGGAGTATGAAATAAAGGATGAATAAAAAAAACTGTAAACTGTGAACTGTATACTGTGAACTTTCTACAACCGCTTGCGGTTTTGCAATGGATGAATTAAACGTTTCATTCCGCATTCTGGGCATTGATCCGGGTTTAAACATCACCGGTTACGGCGTGTTGGAATGCGGTCGTATGAGTGCCACTGGCGGTCATATGAGTGCCACTGGCTCTGCCAGTGCCTCCAGTTCGCCGCGCCTGTGCGAGGCGGGCGTGGTGCGTGGAAAAAGCCGCCGCTCGCTTACCGATCGGCTCGTGGAAATTCACGAAGGGGTCGGGGAGGTGATCGCCGGACTCAAGCCTGATGTAATGGCGTTGGAAGAGTTATATTCGCATTACAAGCGCCGCGCACGGCGATCCTCATGGGTCATGCCCGGGGCGTGATATGTCTGGCCGCGGCCGAGGCGGGCATTCCGGTGGTTCACTACTCGGCCACCCAGATTAAAAGAATCCTGACCGGCAACGGCCGGGCGACGAAATCACAGGTGCAACGGGCGATCCAACGCGAACTTGGCCTACCCCAAGTCCCAGATCCGCCCGACGTGGCCGACGCTCTGGCCGTCGCACTGTGCCACTATTATCTAAAAGACAAACTTCGCGCGTTAAAAAAATAATTTAGTAAAAAGTTACCTTTCGTTCCCAGGCAGAGCCTGGGAACAAGGATGGAAATTAACTTGATTAACAAGATCACCGGCCAACTGATTGCGGTTCACGAAGACGTGCTGATGCTGCGCATCGGCGCGTTCGAGTACGAGATATTAATTCCCGAGTTCACGCGCCGCAGGCTGCAAAACGAGCTCAATCAGGAAATCACTTTACACACAATCGAGTATATCGAAGGCAATCCCATGCAGGGCCGCATGACGCCCCGGCTGATTGGCTTTTTGAGCGAAATCGAACGGGAATTTTTCGAGTTATTCTGCTCGGTCGACGGCGTGGGCGTGAAAAAGGCTTTGCGCTCGATGGTCCGGCCGGTCAAGGAAGTGGCCACGGCTATCGAAGAACAGGACACAAAATCGCTATCCGCCTTGCCGGGCATTGGCGCGGCCATGGCCGAGCGGATCATCGCCAAATTGCGCCGTAAGGTGCCCAAGTTCGCCCTGCTGGTCGGCGGAGAGGAAAAACACGCGGCCGAAGTCGAGCCCGACGTGATCTCCGAAACCTACGACCTGCTGCGCAGCCTCGGCCACAACGAAAGCGAGGCCCGCCGTTTGATCGATGCGGCATTATCCTCCAAGAAAAAATACAAAGACGTGCAAAGTCTGATCGAGGCGATCTATCAGCAAAGCCACAAATAGGGGACAGGGGTCATGGGACAGGGGCGAGAAAGGAAGGATGAAGGATAAGGGATGAAGGATGAATGCAGAAGGGTGCAGACCAAAGGCTGTAGACTATAGATCACTGCTAATGGCTGAAAGCTGACTGCTGAAAGCTTTGAAAAAACCGCTTGCGATTTCTCAACAAAGAACTATCTACTATCTACCACCTACTATCTACTTCTTTAACCTCTGGCCTCTAACCTCTGATCCCTTTATACTATTTCCATTACTACACTACATCTGTTCACACACTGATTGTTGGCATGGCCCGCGAACCGATACTAAAAAATTCGCTCGATTCCAAAGACGAAGATCACGCACTGCGTCCGCAGCGGATGCGGGAGATGGTCGGGCAGCGGGAAGTCTACGCCCGCATCGAAATCGCGGTGGACGCCGCCTCAAAACGCGGGGAACCCCTGGGGCACATCCTTTTCGACGGCCCGCCGGGCTTGGGCAAAACTACCTTCGCCATGTGTATTCCCCGAGAGTTGGGCGTGAGTATTCAAATTGCCAGCGGCGCCACACTGGCCGCTCCCAAAGACTTGATCCCCTATCTGACCAATGCCGAAGAGCGGTCGGTGTTGTTTATCGACGAAATCCACCGGCTGCCCAAGGCCGTGGAAGAGTTTTTGTATCCGGCGATGGAGGATTTCCGCATCGACTTAACCCTCGGAGAGGGGGTTAATGCCCGGACCATCAATATGCCGCTAAAGCCCTTCACGATGATCGGGGCCACCACACGCACTGGGCTGTTGTCGGCGCCGCTTCGCGACCGCTTCCACATGCGCGAACATCTGGATTTTTATACGGTGGAAGAACTGGCCGAAATCGTCCGCCGCAATGCCCAGAAACTTCGAGTTGAAATTGTCCTTGCCGCGGCCAAAGAAATCGCCGGTCGCAGCCGCGGAACCCCCCGAGTGGCGAATAACCGCCTGCGTTGGGTCCGCGATTATGCCCAGAGCAAGGCCGACGGCCGGATCACGCTTTCCGTGGCCCAGGATGCCTTGGAAATGCAAGGTATCGACACCAGGGGATTGGACCCCCAAGACCGTAAATACATTGAAACTATCGCCCGGGTGTTCAGCGGGGGCCCAGTGGGCGTCGAGGCGGTCGCCCATACCATGAACCTCACGCCCGACACCCTCATCGACGAAGTAGAACCTTATCTCCTGCGGGCCGAATTGGTTGTTCGCACGCCACGCGGACGCAAACTGACACCGCTCGCCTATGATCATCTAGGACTAACACCGCCGGATGAGTCAAAATCCGATAAAGAGGCCGATCAACGGCGTCTTTTCAAGTGATTCAACTCGTTCTCAAGCTCCACGTCATCTCGTTCCCAAGCCCCATTTTGGTAACTGGCTAAAATGCTTTCACTGCTGGCATCAAGTGGAAAATATTTAACACAATTTTAAGTTTTGGGGGATTGCCGGTTTTAACAATTTTGTTAAGATTGATTAATAGAGAAATTTGACCGGACTTTTCCGCGGTTTTTCTTCGCACGTTGAAGGAGAGACGTGATGCTTGCCATTGCTCCGGGCTGGGAGTTAGAGGTCGAGCGCGGACCAGATTGGCTCATCGTTAAGATCCAGAATATGGACGAAAGCAGCGAGTCTTCCCCGCCCTTGGCCGAACGAATTTGGGCGCTTATGCAGCAGCACTTCACCCACCGGCTGGTACTTGAACTTGATCAGGTGTCCCTGCTTAATAGTTACCTTATCGGGCAACTGATCAAACTCTACAAGCTGATCTATGAGCACGACGGAGTGATGCGATTGTGCGGTCTGTCGGCCTACAATCGCCGGGTGTTGCATACCTGCCGCTTGGAAGATCGCTTCCAGTCTTATCACAATCGCCAAGAGGCGGTAATGGGACACTCACGGCCCAACCGGCCCCGCTAATTTAGTAAACGCCCCTCTCCCGCTGGGAGATGGTCATGGCGGGGGCGGTTCGAGTGCCGGAGTAAGAGAGTTTACCAACCTAGGGTGCCATACAGCGCCCAGGCAAGTCAGCGTAGATGCCCTTTAGTTTTGGTACACGTCACAGCGCAGTCTATGCGTATCGGGGAGAGATGAGATATTCGTTCCCGCTTCTGGAGTTACTTCAAGCCCACGCTACTTCCAATTCATTACTGATTTCAGCAACTCCATCAACATGACGGAGTGCTTCTTGAGCCATCTGTTTTTGGAAGTAAGTGTTTACTACGCCCCGTAAGATTACTCGACCTTGTTCAGTTTCAAATCTCAAGTTGCGGTGGGTAAGATAAGGGTTTCGCTCCAAAGCATTTAGGACTCGATCGTCCAAGGGAAGCATGTTGATCATGATCTATTCCATCAACTTGGATTACGCAAAGTGCATGTAAAAAAATGTAATCGAATTAGTCGACATGCCGGTGTTTTTAATCCATGCTATCGACAATTCGTAAACTTTACCTATACTTAATTACCAAAAGAAATACGTAGATCGATTTGCAAGGTGGAGTTGTTTCGTTTCTTCGCAGTATGCCAGGAGCAACAGTCGGTAAGTGATCTGGTTTTTTTGGGGTCTAAAATGCCATTGTGACCTGTTCGGTTATTTTTTCTCTTTGTAAAAACCGTAGCTCACAATTTGTAATAAGTGGGAAAATAAGGCAAAAAAAGACAAAAAAAAGGCGGACGACTAATCGTCCGCCTCTTTTTTGTCTGTGATTGCTGTCTTATTTCGGCATTCTTTACGACAGAGGACTTTCTCGTCTATTTATACTATCTATTGTGTTTACTGGTAACGTTGACACACAATTTATAGTATTTCAGCCTGCTTGGTAATAATGTAAGCTAGCGGCCTTTCATCAGCCTCCCATCCAAGATGGCACTTCGCCGGGGGGTGGCAATTTGACAATCCAGGCTTTTTCAATCTCTTGCAGGGCAAGGACTTCTGCCAAGGCCTCGGCTGGTGGTTGGGAGTCGAGGCAGAGGACTCCCACTGCCTCGCCACCGGGTTTATTCTCGGCCCGCCCCACGGACATTTGGGCAATGTTTACCCGATGAACTCCAAATATAGTGCCCACTTTTCCGATTACACCCGGCGTGTCGCGATGGGTGAAAACCATCAAGGTGCCGTCCAAATAGCTTTCCAAGCGGCAATCCCCTTTTTGGACCAGTCGCGGCATGTTGTTACCGAATAATGTACCCGCGGCTGTGGAGGTCTTTTTCTCAGATATGACCTTGGCGGTGATCAACGTGCTGAAATCTCCAATATCTGTGTTGCGTTGTTCGACAATTTCGATACCCCTCTCACGGAGAAGGACTTCGGCATTGACGATATTTACCGAGGCAACTGCCTTTTCTAAAAGGCCCGCGGCAAACGCCGCTGTAAGCAGGCGCGTATCCTTTCGGGCAACCTCGCCTTTGTAACTTAGGCGGCAGGAGGTCGGCGGACAGTGGTCCACCTGTGCCAAGAGCAATCCCAATCGCCAGGCCACATTCAGGTAACCCTTTAGCTCGGCCAAGGTCTTTGGATCGAGGGTGGACATATTGACCGACTGCTTGATGGCGCCCGTGGTGAAAAAGTCGATGAGTAGTTCGGCGGCCTCGACGGCCACATTGGTTTGGGCCTCTTCGGTGCTTGCCCCAAGGTGCGGAGTGCAGAGGACGCCGGGCAGGCCAAAAAGCGGACTTTTCGTACAGGGCTCTTCAGGATAGACGTCCAGTGCCACGCCGGCGATTTTCCCGCTTTTGAGTCCTTCGGCCAGGGCTGCTTCGTCAAAAATTCCGCCGCGGGCACAGTTAATCAAGCGCGCGCCCTTTTTCATCATGTCGATTTCCTGGTGGCTGATGAGATTTCGGGTTTCGTCGTTAAGCGGCGTATGTACCGTGAGGTAATCCACCTGGGGAAGCATTTGCGCGGGGATTGGCATGTTTCGATACCCAATTCTTTTGCCCGTGCGGCCGGAAGGAAAGGATCGTAGCCGAGAATGCGCATTTCCAAGGCCAGGGCGCGCGTGGCCACGGCCTGCCCAATGCGTCCCAAGCCGATGATGCCCAGGGTTTTTCCGGCCAATTGCGTGCCCATGAATTTTTTTCGATCCCAACGGCCCTCGATCAAGGATTGATACGCCGGCGCGACGTTGCGCGACATACCCAGCATCAGGGCGAGAGTTTGTTCGGCGGTGGAGATGGTGTTGCCGCC
Organism: Pirellulales bacterium; assembly: GCA_963820545.1. Classification (GTDB taxonomy): domain Bacteria; phylum Planctomycetota; class Planctomycetia; order Pirellulales; family Thermoguttaceae; genus CAWGAJ01. The sequence goes on along the minus strand of CAWGAJ010000001.1, from coordinate 2,141,107 downwards.
CGGGGTATTCATGATCACGATGCCGTGCCGAGTGGCCGCCTTCACGTCGATGTTATCCACTCCCACGCCGGCCCGGGCAATGGCTCTTAGCCGCGTGTTGCCTTCTAGGGCCTCGGTGGTGATTTTCACGCCGCTGCGGCAAATGGCGCCATCGAATTCCATCAGTGTTTTGCGCAGCTCTTCGCCCTTGAGTCCGGTTTTTACAAGAACTTCCAAGTTGCCGGCCGACTCCAATAAATTGAGGCCGTCTGGGGAAAGATCGTCCAGTACGATGATTCGTGCCATGATTTTTTACCTTCTTAATTAAATAACATAAAATGTCAAAATGTCTCCGCAATACGACATTTTTCTAGACTCCGCCATCTTGTCAGAGGTTCGCTATTAAACAAGTAGGGCAACTAGGAACTGCCGCTGAAGACGGTGCAACCCAATAGCTTAACATCTTCGCATAAGGCGACAAGTGCCAATCCATTAGCGTCGCTGCGTTCATCCACATCAGCGATTAGTCTGAGCCCCTTCTGCCCAGGGTAGATTAGCCCAAATTCGCTCGGTTAGACTCTGCGGCAAGGGAGGCACCCGTGCCAAGTGACGACAGGCCGTCTCGGCCAGGGCGCCTATTTTTCTCACCGAACAGAGAAAATGCGCGGCCCCGGTCTCGCGTATAAACCATTCATAAGCGCCCAGACTTCGGTCGGCCACCACGGCAAAGCGAAACAGCGGAAACTCCGCTTGCCAATTTTGGATGTTTCGCAAGGTTTCTTCGCAGTTCGTCGGGCTGAGTTCGAAAATGACAAACGAAGCCGGCGATTCGGCCAGCAGTTGGCTGCAATCAGTCAAATTTCGGCTTTCCCAGACTCTCAGCCCTGCCGCGGCCAGCTCGCGGCGCAAAGCCGCCGCCCAGCGTCCGATGCGCTCATAGACTATAAGTCGGGCAGGCTTAGCTTCGTAAGGCGTCGATGACATATAAAGGAATTAGTGGGCAGTAGGCGGTGGGCGGCGGGCAGTGGACAGCAATAAGGATTCAGGGTTCAGCAAAGTTATTAGTTTTCAATTCTGCGTTCTACGTTCTGACTTCTGCATTCATCTCTGTCCACCGCCCACCGTCCACTGCCCACTTTTTTTCATCCTTTGCGCTCAGTCTCTCGCTCCGATATCCCAATACACGCCGTCCAACCAGGTGCGCCAGCTTTCGTACTTGGGATTATTGAGTTTCAGCGCCAGCAAGGGATTTCGATGGGGACGAAAAGGACGGCGGACCAGTTTCATGCGGGCTTCGTGCGGTGTGCGTCCCCCTTTGCGGATATTGCAGCTTAAACACGCGCAGACCACGTTTTCCCAGGTGGTCTCGCCGCCGAGACTACGCGGGATAACGTGATCCAAACTCAATTGATGGGTGGGATGGTGTCGGCCGCAATATTGGCAGGTGTGTTCGTCCCGGGCCAGGATATTGCGCCGATTCAGATGTAATTGCTGTTTCGGCAAGCGATCGAAACAAAGCAGCCGGATAACCCGAGGCACCTGAATCTCAAATCCAACTCCGTGAATCCAATCCTCGTGAGGTTGTTTGTAATCGGCACGCAATTCGCTTATCTCCCGCCAACTTTGGAAAGAATAATTGGCAAATTGTCCCTCTTCGAGATGGACCACCTCGGCCAATTCGCGAAACAACAGACAGAATGCACGGCGAACGTTTACGATATGTATCGCCAAGTATAGTCGATTGAGCACTAAAACACTGGAACTCAATGCGCCGTTAGGGGGGTGGCGTGACGCGACGCGCACAACGTGTGCGACTTTGTTCGGACTATGTGCCCGAATATGGTGCTGGTGAAGCGTTTGGACACTTTGCACGCGCAAACTCCTGTTTTTTTCCGGACCGGAGCAACTCCGTACCGGATATGCTTCATCGTCCTGCTTTCATGCCATAGGTATTATTTTAACCAAACCTCCACACAGATGCCAGACGGGCTATTGATATTCGAGAAAACAATGTCACTTCTTTTGTAATAAATCACTATCAGCCCAGGGGTTGCAACCCCTGGGCTTTTTGGGTGACTCTCGATAAAGGAAGGAATTTTAAGTTCATTGTGCATTGATAAATAACCATCCTTTCAGTTTTTATTCGAAATAATCCCCTCATGGATGGGAATTTTTATTATTCTATTTGAAGAAAATAAAAAAATTGCCGGCAAAAAAAATCTTATGTCTCATCTTGTCAGACCCGAGGGCTTGGCATTAGGATACGATTAACGGAAGCGACTGATTTAATCAGGCGTCGGCCTTTGCCGACATTAGCAGGGAGCGGATAAATGATTCAATACTCATGCGATCTGTGCAAACGAGATCTCGATGCTGAAGAAGATCTCCGCTATGTAGTAAAAATTGAAGTCTATGCCTCATACAATCCGACAGCCGCCCACGAGGATGAAGACGACCGCGACCACCTCCAGGAAATCCAGGATATTCTCGAACGCCTGGAAGACGCCGATGACTACCAAATCGGCGAGGAAGTATATCAGCAATTGCGTTTTGATCTCTGCCCCGATTGCCGCAAAAAGTTCCTGCAAAATCCGCTGGGGCGCGAAACCGCCAAGGCCTTCGGCTTCAGCTCCAATTGAGCGAAAATTGCGATTACCCGGCTTCTGCGGGTCGAGTGGCACGCCCTGAGGAACGAAGGACGCGGCTGCCACAACTCTGTAGCACATCATTGCACCGTTCTTGTATTGAGGAGGAAGTGTATTGTCGAGTTCGATCCGCGCAGATCGAACGACCAGTGTGTACCATCACGCCCATCACTTTGTTCTGGGCGTGCCACATGACCCGCCACGATGGACAAGCTATCGCGCCCATTACCGTCCCCGGGCGTAACTTGTGAATACATCTTTTTCTTGATACAATCATGATTTTTAAGAGCATTTTCAAGCAATAATCAACAATAAGGAACTCAACCGTGAGCAGCAAGAATACATTACGGGTGGCCGTAATCGGCGGCGATGGCACTGGGCCGGAAGTGGCGGCCGAGGGCGTCAAGGTGCTGCGGGCCGTGGCCCGCTTGGAAGGCATTCAACTGGAGACCAAGGATTTTGATCTGGGCGCCAATCGCTATCTGAAGACCGGCGAAGTCCTGCCACCAGTCGTGCTCGACGAGTTGCGCACCTTTCCCGCCATCCTTTTAGGCGCGGTGGGCCATCCCGACGTGGCCCCGGGCATTCTGGAAAAAGGCCTTCTCTTGGAATTGCGTTTCCGTTTCGATCAGTACATTAACCTCCGCCCGGTAAAATTGTTTCCCGGCGTGGAAACGCCGCTGGCCGGCAAAGGACCGGATGACATCGACTTTGTCGTAGTGCGCGAAAATACCGAAGATCTTTATGCCGGCATGGGCGGCTTTTTGAAAAAAGGCACGCCCGACGAAGTCGCCATGCAGACCGCCGTCTATACGCGCAAGGGCTGCGAACGCTGTATCCGTTGGGCCTTCAACTTCACCCGCAAGCGAAACAAGAAAAAACTGCTCACCCTAGTGGCCAAAACCAACGTACTTACCTACGGCCACGACCTTTGGTGGCGCACCTTCCAGGACGTGGCCCGGGAATTCCCCGACATCCAGACCGATTATAACCACGTCGACGCCTGCTGCATGTGGATGGTGAAAAATCCCGATTTTTACGACGTGATCGTGACCACCAACATGTTCGGAGACATCATCACCGACCTGGCCGGCATCTTGCAAGGCGGCATGGGCGTGGCAGCCGGCGCCAATATCAATCCCGAGCCCGGCGGCACCAGCATGTTCGAGCCCATGGGCGGCAGCGCCAAAGTACACCGGCAAGAATGTGATCAATCCCATTGCCGCCATTAGCGCCGCAGCCATGCTTCTAGAGCATTGCGGTTATGAAAATGCCGCCGCCCGCGTGATGAAGGCCATCCAAATCGTTACCGGCACAAAGATGAAAAGCCAGGCCGCGGGCAAGATGGGCTACAGCACCACCGAAGTCGGCGATCTGGTCTGCGACGCGCTATAATTACTATGGTCATTCTGAGCGCAGCGAAGAATCTCAGCGTAAGTCCTACGACTTTTCGCGAAGCCCCAAAAATTTAGCCCCGGGTGAACACACCCGGGGCTTTTTGTTACGTTCCCATTCTTAACCCGCCGTGTATTCACGGCGAGCTAAATATATTCACGACGGGCTATTTACCAATTTCGCGAGCGGCCGCCGCCGCGGCGAGGCCGGTCGGTTTTGGGCCGGGCCTCGTTTACGGTGATCGACCGGCCGCTGATCTCGCGGAGGTTCAAGTTCTTGATCGCCTCGGTGGCCTCGTTGCTGTCGGGCATCTCAACGAAGGCAAAGCCGCGCGAGCGGCCTGTTTCGCGATCCTTGATAATGTTCACGACCGAAACCGTGCCGAATTCGCCGAACGCCTCTCGAAGTTCATCTTCGGTGGCCTGATGCGCCAAATTACCGACATATATACTTGTCATAAAACTTTCCTTTTGTGAGTTATCATTTAAACCGGTTTAACTTTTTCGGCGCGAGGACCTTTCGGGCCGCGCCCTTCTTCATAGGTCACTGTTTGTCCGACACGCAGTGCCTCGATACTCGTTCCTTCCACCGCGCTGTGGTGAAAGAATAATTCGCCCCGTTCTCCTTCGAGAAATCCAAAACCTTTGTCAGCGATCAGTTTTTTGATCGTCCCTTGCGGCATATTGCCTCTCCTTATGAAAATGTAAAAACACACATCAAGGCCGTCATTTCTTCACCCAGAGCCCCTTCTCGTTAAGGAAGATCGTGGCCGAACTTTAGAGGGAGAAAATCATCCGCAATTGGAGATCGGCGCCTGATAAAGGCCGCCGTTACGCTAATCGACGGGTGACCAGAACGAGAGCACATAATAATCGGGGCTCACATCGATTCTCACCACTTATGCTTAAAGTATAGCAGATACGCTGCGGAAAGGAAATGGGGGTATTTCGTGGCGGTCGGTACAAATTTTAGCCTTTACCCCCCCGCATAAAGAAGTAGGGGACTGGAACTCTCCCCTTTCTTTAGCCTGGTGGGGGGAATAATAACTGTCTACCGTCGAATAAGGTCATAGAAGTGGGCTTTTGCGGCAATTTTGGGCATGACAATCCACACAAATGCGGATAAAATCCCCTGCTGATTTAAATATTCTACCCCTCAGCACTGCGTTGAACTCGTGCGGGTGCCACGGTTGGCTTGCCCAACCGTACTTTATATATTTGTCAGCGACACTGCTGGACAAGCCGGCAGTGCCACCCGCCCGGTTGCAGCTTGCAGCAGATCGGATGACTCATGGCCAATGCAGCCGGTAAGTGTTCTCACACCTTTCACATCCCCGTAATGGGCACCGGCTTTACGATCGACGCCGCGCTGCGGGTGGCAAAATATGGCATCTCCTCGGTAATCTCCTTGGTGGATGACATACTCATCGAGCAAATGCGCAGATTCCATTGCGAGAAAGAGGGGGAACCTTACGAGGAAATAACCCATCTCGATGAAGATGCCCGCGCCCGCCGCATCACCGCGTACCTTAATCTCCTGGACCGGCTTGTCCGCCGACAGGTGGAGCGGCTGCAAGCCTCGCCCTTCGAGCCGGGAAGCGAGATAACGCGTTATTACGAGTTGCTTCCCGATTCGCCGCTCGCGCAGTCCTATCGCGACATGCTGGCGACCGCGGATGCCCAAGAGCGGGCTGAGCGACAAGATCGGCTCCGCCCCCTTGCCGTGCCCGGGAGCATCGACGTGAACATCATGTCCAAGGGCGACCGCGACGTCTACCGCAACGGCGAAAAACTGCCGCCGCGATTTAGCGACGCCTCGGCCGCGCTCCGCGGCTATGCCAATAGTTCCCTTACCTCCTCGATCGTGTTCTCGGCCGGCATGAATCCCCGCCTGTACAGTTATGTCGCCGAGTTCAGAGATTTTTTTCCCGATGAAAACGGCTTCTTCAAGAAAAAAATCGTTCTCAAGGTAAGCGACTATCATTCGGCCGCGGTACAAGGAAAGTTCCTGGCCAAACGCGGACTGTGGGTCTCGGAGTATCGCGTCGAATCGGGCCTGAACTGCGGCGGCCATGCTTTCGCCACCAAGGGTCTCTTGCTGGGGCCGATCTTGGAGGAATTCAAGCAAAAGAAAAACTCCCTTACGGAAGAATTGCATGCGACCTACATCAAGGCCCTTGTCCGGCTCGGTTACCCGACGAAACCGGTACCCCGGGCAGTTCGCATAACCGTGCAAGGCGGCATTGGGACGCCCGCCGAAGATAAAATGCTCAGAGACTACTACGGCGCAGACGGCACCGGCTGGGCCACTCCCTTTTTGCTGGTGCCCGAAGTGACCAATGTCGACCAGCAGCACCTGGAGAAGTTATCCGCCGCTACTGAGGGCGACGTTTATCTCAGCGACAGTTCGCCCTTCGGGCTGCCTTTCTGGAATCTGCGGACCTCGGCCAGCGAAGAGGCCCGCCGCCGCCGCATTGCGGCGAATCGACCGGGCAGCCCCTGCGGAAAGGGTTTTGTCATGCTGTTCAACAAGGAATTCACCTCCCGCCCGATATGCACCGCCTCACATCAGTACCAGGAACTCAAACTTCAACACCTCCCGCGGGAAAACTTAACCGAACAGCAACGGGCCGCCGTGCGCGAGAGCGTGCTGGGCAAATCGTGCATCTGCAATGACCTGGGCGGCGGAGCCTTGTTGAAAAACAAGATTGACCCCACTGCCACGCCCGCCATCTGTTGTGGACCCAACATCGCGAATTTTTCCAAGATCGTCTCGCTGGAGGAAATGGTGGGGCACATCTACGGGCGGATCTCGCTGTTGACCAATCCCAACCGACCGCACATGTTTATCCGGGAACTGGCCTTGTATATCGATTACTTTTGCGAGGAACTAAAAAAGTATTGGTTGGGACTTCTTCGAACACCTCGAATTACTTCAGCGAGTTTAAGGAAAACCTGCTGGGCGGCATCGACTATTATCGAAGCTTCGCCAATCAATTTAGCGCCCTGACGCGGGCCCGGTTTCTCGAAGAGTTGGAGAAGTTGCGGGAGACGCTCGAGGCGATTTCGTTATCGGCAACATATTAATGTGCAGAATTCCGTGTTCTGCGTTTTTCGGTGGAGTTCCGGAGAGCGAATGTTTTACATCCGCACCGGGTGCCATGGCACTGGGCAACCGTCTCTTGTGGAGGCCCTCGCGCTTAGATCAGTTCTATTTCAAGACACCCTCCGTTATATTATTGATTTTCCCTCGCCTATAATTCGGGACAACCGTTGGGGTCTCCCCACACCGTTTCGTTACTCTCGATACCAATCATAGCTATATAATGATCCCCTGGGACGATTTTTTGTTCGGTTTCCGGCCTGCTCGACGGGTCTGGAAGCCGCTTTTGAAACGCCTGGTAACGGGCAGCTTTGCCCCGCTGGTCATGCGGCCGGGCGAAACCAACATGCCCGCGGGGCTACAGCGACTTGGTCTTTACCTGCACGTCCCCTTCTGCCGTAACCTTTGTTCCTATTGCCCCTACCAGCGCGTGAAGTTCGATGAGTCTCTTTATCGGTGCTATGAGTCGGCGGTCCACCAGGAAATCGACCTTCGGGCACGGCGAATGAAGGAAACTCTTGCCCAGGCGCACGGCCGACAACCGGAAATCGTCTCGTTGTATGTCGGCGGCGGCACGCCTACAGTCATCCCCGATGCGCTCGCGCGACTCTTGGCCCACCTGGCCGAGGCCTTTGGAACCGCCCAGGACACATGCATCGAGTTACATCCCTCGGCCATGGACGACGAATGCCTTCATCTGTTGCATGGGGCAGGCGTGAGGATGCTCTCGGTAGGCGTGGAGAGCTTCTCGGACCGGCTGCTGCAACTTATCGGTCGTTCGCACGATGCCGCAACGGCCGAGGATGCCGTGCGCCGCGCTGTTGCACAAAGCTTCGATATGGTAAACGTTGATCTGATGTTTGCCTTACCCACCCAAACACTGGACGAACTGGATCGCGACCTCCGGCAAGTACTGGCCCTGGGCGTCGATCAAGTTTCCACTTATCCGATTTTCGGTTTTCCTTACACGGAGCGGGGACGCCTGTTGGGATTGTCAAAGATCGGCCGCCCCCGCGGAGACTTGATTCGCCAGATGCTCGACCTGATCCGCCGGCGCTGCCGCGAGTATGGATTTCAGCAGTGTGCCGTCTGGTCGTTTTTACGGCCGACGAAAAAGAGGTTCAGTTCCACCACGCGCCACCACTACCTGGGATTCGGCCCCAGTGCGGCGTCGATGACCGGCTCGCAGTTTTTTGTAAATACCTTTTCCGTGGAACAGTACGCAGCCGCATTGCCCGAACGCCTGCCCGTGGCTCTGGTCCTGCCGGTGGACCGGCGCCTGGAAATGGCCTACTGGCTGTATTGGCGGATCTACGAGATGAAGTTATCCGGTGCCGACTTCCGGAAATTGTTTAAGGAAGATCTGGAACACGTTTATGGAAGGCTCTTGAGACTGCTCACGCGATGGGGCGTAGTACAGCGGCAAAACGGTTCCTACCAGGTGACCGAGAACGTCGCCTACTGGATCCACCGCTTTCAGAATGAGTACGCGTTGAACTACATCAATCGGCTCTGGGGCCGGTGTCGGCAGGAGCCCTGGCCACAGGAAGTGATATTATAACAGCTAGATATATTGCCGAGCATTAAGCCGGCAACTTTTCTTGCGAATCCCCACCCCCAAATCCTGATTTTTGTTCTTTGCCCGCTGTCCCCTGATCCCTGTCCGCTGTCTCCTATTCTCACTCGTCTTCATGTTTCACGTCGCGGATCATCTGGAGGAATTTTTCCATCGAAGGGCAGCGCTGGCTCAGATTAGGTTCGATGCAGGCGTGGATGGCATTGGCCAGGGTGGGATTGATTTGTGGCCGGTATAAACGGATGTCAGCAGGTGAGCGGTCGTGCGACATGGCGGCCATGCCCGTGATGCCCCGCGTCCAGGGCAACGCGAAAGTGCAAATCTCGTAGGCCGTCACGCCAAAGGCGAACACATCCAGGCGTTGATCGGTCTCCCGGCGACGCACCAATTCCGGGGCCATGTAGTTGGGCGTGCCCGTGCGATTGCCCGGCTGCATAAACGGCTTGGTGGCCGGCACGGTAAGTCCAAAGTCGATCAGTTTGATGCTCTCATTATTGTCGGTGAGCATAAAGTTGCGCGGACAGATGTCGCGGTGAATGTATCCGGCGGCGTGCACCGCCGCCACGGCCTCGGCCGCCTGATGAATGAATTTTACCCGCCGCCCTTCCAGGCGGGGATCGTGGGCAATCAATGCAGAATGCAATGTGGCCCCTTCCAAAAACTCCATCACGATATAAAGTTCCCCCTCGGTCGTCAGGCCGTACTCGCAGAGTCTCCACGATGCGCGGATGGCGCAGGCTGGAAGAAATTTCCCCTTCGCTGGGTTTATTCAGGCCGCGAAAGCGGGCGTTGAATTCGGCCGTTTTCTTGAGATCGAGAATCTTCAGCCCCACGATTTTATCCGTGCGCAAATCCCGCGCCATGTAAAAACTCGACATCGTCCCCTGAATCGCTTCACGAAGTAGGGCAAAGCGGGTGGAAACGTTCATTTTCCCCGCGGGAAACAGCGACTTGAAGTGATCCAGAAAGGGCATACGCGGTGGACAGTGGGCAGTGTGAAATATTAAGTGCCTTAATAAGAAGCTTATATTTAGTATACCATCCAATACAACTGGTACACTGTCTTTGCGTAATGAAAAAAAGCTTAAGAAGACCTCCCTTACCCAACTAGCCACCGCCCACCGTCCACTGCCCACCGTCCACTATTTGCCGCAATAGTCGATCGTCCTTGCCAATTCGCTTTTGAGATCTTTTCGGCGCACGATGCGATCGATAAAGCCATGTTCGAGGAGAAACTCGCTGGTTTGAAATCCCTTGGGCAGTTCGATGCGGATGGTGGCTTTGATGGTCCGCGGACCGGCGAATCCGATCAGGGCCTTTGGCTCGGCGAAGATCACGTCGCCCAGCGAAGCGAAGCTGGCGGCCACTCCGCCCATGGTGGGATTGGTCAACACGGAAATAAACAATCCGCCCGCCTGGTCAAAGCGGGCCAGGGCCGCGGAGACCTTGGCCATCTGCATTAGCGAGAGGATGCCTTCGTGCATGCGGGCGCCGCCGCCGGATCCGGAAATGATGATCAGCGGCAATTGGAGCCGAGTTGCGCGTTCGATGGTCCGGGTAAGTTTTTCGCCCACCACCGAGCCCATGCTGCCCATGATGAAAGAAGAATCGGTCACGCCAAAGGCCACGCGCCGGGCGCGGATCATGCCCGTGCCTACTACGGCCGCTTCGGTTAAGCCCGTGCGTTTTTGTTCTTCTTCGAGCCGCTGTGTATATGATATCTTGTCCACGAATTCCAAGGGATCGGTAGACCGCAGATCAGCATCCCATTCTTCGAAGGTGCCTTCGTCGAGAACTTGTTCGATACGCTGTCGGGCCGGAACATACCAGTGGTATTCGCACTCGGGGCAAACGCCCAACTGTTTTTCCGCCTCTTTGCGGAAGATCGTTTGCTGACATCCGGGGCAGCGTCTCCACAGACCTTCCGGCACGCCCCGCTTAGGGCGTTGTTTGATAAAGTTACGCCAAGTGCCGGAATCAGGTGCGTTAGAAGGCATGGATTAGGGGTCAGGGATCAGCGGTCAGGGAAGTTGATAGTAGGTGGTAGATAGTTTTTTAGGGCGAAACCGCCAGCGGTTATAGAAAGTATATAGTTTACCGTTCACAGTTTTCAGTTTTTTTATTCATCCTTCATCCCTCCTCCTTCATCCTTTAATAAGTACTTCTTCCGGCGTGACTTCAAGAATTTCCAGACATCCATGGCCGTTGGCAGGTTTCCAGAGATCGCCCAATTTGCCGTGGGTAATAAAGCGCCGCACCAAACTAAGCAGCGGCTCGGGTAGGCAAATTCCAATGATACCTTCTTTATGCCGTTTGAGCAATTTCATCATTGCTTGGCGGATTCGCTGTTCGGCTTCGCTGAGCATTTCACCTTCAGGTGGACAGACCAGTTCGGGTTGTTCCTGCCACTGGCGATAGACCTTGGGCTGTTTATGTCGCACGTCCTGGATCAGCATTCCCTGCCAAAGCCCCTGGTTTAAGTTTTGCATTTGCTCGAGTTTGCGTAGTCTCAGACCCAGTGTTTGGGCAATGGTTTTGGCCGTTTGCCGGGCAGGCTCGCTGGCGGGGGCATAGATGGCCTCCAAACCCTTGGCGCGCAATTGCTCGGCCGCATGTGCCGCGGCGGCAAGTCCTTGCTCGTTTAAAGGAATATCTAAAGTTCCCTGAATCCGTTCTTGCAAATCATAGTCAGTGGCGCCGGGACGGATAAGTACAATCTGTAACATTTTTGAAAAGCACCTTCACCTTCATTAAACGCGTACATTTTTTGCGGATATGGCCAAGGCGGTCATCTCTGCGATGAACCGGCCGTAATCGCGATGGGAAAACAATGCCGAGCCGGTAACGAATAAATCGGCTCCGGCCTCGGCGCAGACACGAATGGTATCCTGATGGATGCCGCCATCGACGGATATTAGCATGTCGGGACCAGCCAACTCACGGAGCTTATGTAATTTCTCCACTGTATGCGGATTAAACTCCTGGCCGCCGAAACCCGGCATCACACTCATTATCAATATCAATTCGCATAAATCGAGGCAGCCTTCCAGGGCGGAAACCGGCGTTTCCGGATCGAGCGAAATCCCCGCCGCTGCGCCCAGTTCGTGGATCTCCTCCAATAGGGGGCGCGGTTTTGGCACAACCTCGATATGAAAAGTCAACAAATCTGCGCCCGCCTGACGGAACGCCCGTAGATAACGCGCCGGCTCGGCGACCATCAGGTGTACGTCCAGGGGCAGATGGGTCGAGCGCCGCACGGCCTCGACTACAGGTATTCCAAAGCTGAGGTTGGGCACGAAATGGCCGTCCATAATGTCCAGGTGCAGGATTTTCGCCCCACCCTGTTCCAGGCGACGGATTTCATCCTCCAGATGCGCAAAGTCACAGGACAACAACGATGGATTCACCAACGGCGTCGCGTTGTGCAAATCAGTGAGAATCCGGGAAAAAACCATACGGTAAGCGCCTAGCTAATAAGGAAACAAGCAGTGGCGGTTAGAAGAACTAGAATCTGTACGATAACTGCCCGATCGGGCTTTTTTCCCGACCGCTCATAGTTTCGCTCGATCAATCACATGCGATCACAACCTACTGCCTGCAATAAAAAACCGACATCCGCGATCTCAGCCAAAGGCCACATCCGGACATCGTCTTGAACGAATCTATTTTAGCAGGGCAAGCAGCGGGCGTCTGCGCTTGTTTTGCGAAATGTTCTCAATCTCTTGCTAAATATAGAGTTATGTCTATTTTCCCGCCTCTTCGCTACGGGGGAGATCTTCGAGCGATTGGAGATTGAAAAGCCGCAGAAATCTGTCGGTGGTGTGGTAATGTGGCGTGCGGCGCTTGGTGTCGGGACGTTCTATTCTTAACAGTCCGCGACGAACCAATTGGGCCAAGATGTGGCTGCTGGGTTTGCCGCGCAAGCGACTAATTTTCTCGCCCGTAAGCGGCTGTTGATAGGCCACGATGGCCAACACGTCAATGGCGGCCTGAGATAAACGGGCCTCGCGGATGCGGCCCTGGAATTTGTTTCGTAACGCAAATAAGTTCTTTCTTAAGACTAAACGATACCCATCGCCTTCGCCCACGATGTGATAGGGACAATTATTAACCTCATAATCCTTATTAAGTTCATCCACCAGCAAGGGAATTTCCTCGGGGGCGACATCTCGCATTAATTCGGCCGCTTTGGCGGCTGAAAAAGGCGTATTATCGCGATTGCCCACGAAAAGTATCGCCTCTAAAATGCACCGCGGGCTAAGCGGACAGGCCTCATCCTGGGTCGGGGCCAGCGACGGTTGTTGGGCGGTCTCCGTCCCTACCTCGACCGTTTCTGAGGTGACCTCTGCCGGTTGATCCCCAGCAGACGGCAACCGCGGCGTTTGTTCGGCGCCAGGCCGCAACTGCGGCGCGACTTCCATGACCTGGGCAAACGCCTCGGCCAATTCTTCCAAGGAAATGCCTTCCTGCCGACGCGGTTCAGACGATGATTCCGGCGTTTGGGACATATTAGGATATAGATTTAAACTGAAATGACTCCTAAAAGTTCATCTTTTCGGCTGCCGACAAGTTGCCGCGCAGCGGGCAAAATGGCAACAAAATCAGCGGGCAAAAGCGGCAGCTTTACTCGCCGCATCACCTGGTTCAGACGCAGCAATAGTTTGTCATCTTGCAGATAATCCCACAAGACCTGTTGACGGCGGAATTCCCCGATCATCAGCGCCAATCTAGTGCTAGGCTTGACGGCAAATCGGTTGACGGCCACCTCGACCAGCTCGGGATCGATGATATCTAATAAGCGGTAATATTTTTCCAAAGGCTTTATATCTTCTCCGGCCAGGCTCGCATCCAGAAGTATCTCGACGAGAAGATGACCAAGAAAATTGGGCCGCATACCGCATTCATCCCCTATAACATTGCGGACCATAACGGTCAACCGCCAGGAAAGTTCGGCAAAGGCCCGGGTTTTGTGGAAGCGGGCGTCTTCCAGGAGATGTTGCCGCACTCCGCCGGCCACCGCCGCCGCCACCGGATCGCAGTCGTCCACAAATGGCGCAACATGTTTGATGCGCAATCGCACCCCGCGATCGGCCACCGACAACCAATCGGGCACGCTGGTGCCTGCCGCGAAATACGGCCGATCCAAGAATGGCAAGGCATGGGCAAGATAGTTCATAGTCTTAGTTGACTGGGAATTTATCCGTCAATTCAGATGATCATTATTATGCGCCCGTTAATAATATTCAAAGAAATGTCAATCTGCCTCATCCAGCCACTCCCTCAAGCTTGAATTGGTGTATTATAATTCATAAGAAGGAGATAATGCCATGAAGTCTGTTTTTTCCCACCGCCGTATTTTATTGCCCGCTCTTACCTTATTGATAGGTCTCTGCCTGGGCGGATATCTGCCGCACACCCCCTTGCACGCCGTGGCAACCGATCGCACCGAGACCTATATCATCGCCACCGGATTGCTCGACAGCGACGTGGAGGCGGTTTTCGTCCTCGATTGCCTGACCGGCGATTTGCTTGCCGCCGTGCTGGGCAAAACCACGGGCGGTTTCACGGGATTGTTTCGCTATAACGTGTTGAAAGACTTGCAGGTTGATCCAAACAAGAATCCTCATTTCCTCATGGTTAGCGGACTGGTCGAATTAAGGGGGGAGGATATCGGTCGTATGGCGGCTCGTCGGTGGTTTACGTGGCGGAAACGACCACCGGCAAAATTGCCGCCTACGCCGTACCTTGGGATCGCTCCCGCTGGAACGCTCACGCGCCAATGCAAGACGTGCTGCGTTTGGTGGGGATGATGTCGCTGCGCAACGGCCAGCCCTTCCAACCCGTGCAAAAGTCTTATTAACGGCGGCGCTATCTTGCTTTCAGGTTTATGAGGGCCTCGATAAGCGCTCGGGCTTTGTCTTGGGTTTCTTGGTATTCCGCCAGGGGATCGGAATCGGCCACAATGCCCCCGCCCATGTGAAAGTAGCAGCGGCCGCCGGTGACTACAATCGTACGAATCACGATACTTAAATCCATGTGTCCGGCAAAATCCAGATAACCAATGGCGCCGGAATAGATGCCGCGTTTAACAGGTTCCAGACGGTCGATGATTTTCATGGCCTCGATCTTCTGGCGCCGGTCATGGAACCGCCGGGAAAACACGCTTGTATCAGGTCCAGAGAGTCTCGTCCCTCGGCCAGCCTGCCGCAAATCGTGGAAACCATCTGGAACACGGTGGCATAGTCCTCAATCGCCAGGAACTCGGGCACCTCGACGCTGCGGTAGGCACACACGCGGCCGAAGTCGTTGCGCACCAGGTCGACGATCATCACGTTCTCGGCGCGATCCTTGGCCGAGGCCCGCAATTCGTCCCGCAGCCGATCGTCCTCCGCCGGCGTGGCGCCGCGCGGCCGAGTGCCTTTGATCGGCCGGCTTTCGGCCATGCCATCCGGCCCTAAGCGCAGAAACCTTTCCGGCGACGAAGAAACCACTTGCACTTCCGGAAAATTCAAAAAGGCGGCAAAGGGCGCAGGATTAATTTGTCGTAGTTCCTTATACAAATCCCACGCCGCACCGCCGATAAGCGGAGTATCCAGGCGCCGCGTCAGGCAAACTTGATACACGTCGCCCGCGGAGATGTGTTCCTTTATGGTTTTGATTGCACGACAATAGTCAGCCTTGTCAAAGTGATCCTGAATCTCGAAGGGAAAATCTAGGCCAGAATAATGAATACCTGTAGGACGGATTTGTAATAAGTCCGATATTCCGTTCGGGAATCCGTCCGGGACTGAATCCAATTCCGTCCTACAACCTCTCGTGTCGGATTCGAAACCGGCGATCCGGGAGAGTATGTTTTCTCTTTGGATTTCGGCCTGGCGGCGCGCCGCCTTTTCGTCCTCGCCCCGGCCGAGGATCGACAAATACGATCTGCCGGTGCGATGGCAATGGGCCAAAACAGTGGAGACAAACATCAAATAGATATCCGGCAAGGCAAGATCATCTGTGCCGTGGTCGGGCAATTCTTCGATGAAGTAGCCCGACTCGTATCCAAAATAGCCCACGGCGCCGGAAAGAAACGGAACCGGATGATCGACATATTGGCAGTAATCAACTCGATGGGCAACCAATAACTGACGCAGATCATCGAAGGGCAGGGCGGTTCGCCTATTAAAAATCGGCTTTTCTAAACGCTGACCGCTGTAATCGACCAGTTCGATGACTTCGATAATCGCCTTTTCTGTAGGCTGCGCAGTAAAAGGTGTCAGGAACCGTTTTTGCGAAGCCGGGCACCGACCGAAGGTTGGTCGCGGGCCACTTTGCGGCAAACGGTTCCTGACACCTTTTACGCGATAAACCAACGTGGGATCGCCGCCCATAAACGAATATTGCCCGAGCCGCTCGGACTCTTTAGCACTATCAAGCAAGAATGAATAAGAAGCATCGCGATAAAGTTCAAAATATCGCCAAAACGGCAGGCGCAAAGGCAACTCATCGAGTATATGGTAATAAACCGACAGTATTCGGGGCGGAGTATTTTTCACAAGCAAATTGTAAGAGCGAAGTGTCTAATCCACCAGCCATTTCAACATAAATTCTTCAACCGGTTACTGGTATCTTGGTTAGCCTGGCCGCTTGCGGCCGGTGGATAGCCTGTGAGGATCATCCCAGGTCTCTTGACAGGACACTATTTACGCTCGATAAATGACATCTGTAAAAAACCTATTCACCTTTTCTACAAGGAGGCCGAATCATGGCCACTTTCGTGATGTTGGGCAAATACACCCCCCAGGCCTTGGCCGATCTGAGTGCAAAGCGAACCAAGGATGCCCTGGCACTGATCAAAAAGCACAAGGGAGAAGTGCAATTGATGTACGCCATGCTGGGCAGTAACGACTTGTTGCTGGTAATAGATTTTCCCGGCGTAAAAGAGGCCATGAAAGCCTCGGTGGCATTATCAAAACTGACGGGCATCGGTTTTACCACTTCGCCCGCCGTGCCGGTCGACGTGTTCGACAAACTAATGGCCGGAGAGTAGCATAGAGGTCAGGGAATTTGGAAGGATATTGGCTCTCAGATAAATGTCTTTAAGCCCACGGGTTGCAACCCGTGGGCGTGGCTTGATTTAACATTCCGCATCCTGACATTACTAACCAGAATATCGGTAAACGCAACACACAGAACTGAATTGGTTTTTTATTAGTTCTGCGTTCTGACTTCTTCGTTCTGAGTTTACGCTATTCCTTATTCGGGCCGGGTCATACGCCAAGGATCCAGGGCCTCGTTGAGCTTATCTTCCGGCAGAATTTGCTTTTCCAGACAGAGTTGGCGGATGGTTTTGCCGCTTTGGAAGGCCTCCTTGGCCAATTGAGCGGCTTGTTCGTATCCGATCAGTGGATTTAAGGCCGTTACCAAGGAAAGACTGTTCTCCACGGCCGCCTGACATGCCTCGGCGTTGGCTTCCATGCCTGAGAGGCATAACTTAGTGAATGCCTGGACCGCATCGGACATCAGGCGCACGCTTTCCAATGCCGCGTCGGCCATCACCGGCATCATTACGTTTAGCTGAAATTGCCCGCCGGAGAGACCGCAAACCGTGATGGTCTGATCGTTGCCGATCACCCGCGCCGCCACTTGCATTACGCTTTCACAGAGTACGGGATTGACCTTGCCGGGCATGATCGAGCTGCCCGGTTGCAGTTCCGGCAGCTTGATTTCGTGGAAACCCGAGCGCGGCCCGGAGGCCAGCCAGCGAATGTTATTGGCCACGTTAAAGAGCGTCACGGCGATGGTCTTCAGTTGGCTGTGACATTCCACCAGCCCGTCGCGTTGGGCGTTGGCCTCAAAATGATTGACTGCCTCGGTAAAGGGAATGCCGGTGTGCCTTGAAAGCACTTCGCATACGCGCGAGCCGAACTCGGGATGCGTATTGATGCCCGTGCCCACGGCCGTGCCGCCGATGGGAAGTTCTAAAATCGCCTCCTCTGCCGCCGCCGCCCGGCTTATGGAAAGTTCCAGTTGCCGGGCAAATCCGCTTACCTCTTGACCCAAACTAAGCGGCGTGGCATCGGCCAGGTGTGTGCGGCCGATTTTAAGAATGTCCCGCCATTGTGCGGCCTTCTCGCTTAATATCCGGGCGCAGTTTATCAAGGCCGGCGCCAACTCCTCGCGGATGGCCTTAGCCACGGCCACGTGAATAGCGGTGGGAAAGACGTCGTTGCTGCTCTGGCCCATGTTCACGTGGTCGTTCGGATGGATCGTCTTTTGCGGACTGAACCGGTCGCCACCCGAAATTTCTATTGCCCGATTGGCGATTACCTCGTTGGCGTTCATGTTGCTCGACGTGCCCGAGCCGGTTTGGTAGATATCCACGGGAAATTGATCGTCAAAACGCCCGTCGGCCACTTCGCGGCAGGCCGTAAGCAGTGCTTCGACCTGTTGGGCATTAAGAGGAGAGAAGGGGACAGTCCCATTTTCGCTGTGGCGAAAATTGGGACAGTCCCCCAGTTTGCCTAAATCGCGATTGACCATGGCCGCGGCGAATTTTACCAATCCCAGGGCATGGATCAGTTCCTTGGGCAGGGTTCGGCCTGAAATGGGAAAATTATCGACTGCGCGTTGGGTTTGTGCGCCGTAATAGGCCTTGGCGGGCAAGCGGACCTCGCCCATGGAGTCGCGCTCGATGCGGAATTCTGACATAATACACCTTGGTTGTTGTGGCGACAGTTCAACTGTCGCCACAACGATAGGGATCAGGGGCCGGGGATCAGAATTTCAATTCTACCTAAATCCCGAACCTTGAATCCATTGGGTAACGTTCTCTAATCTCCCACAATATCCACAGGATCGGCTTATTGCAACGGTCTCAACGATCCCCCACACAAGAAGGGGGCGTATTCAGTTGACAGGTTCTTATTGCGCAACCAGAATTGATTGTTTGGAAAACGTTATGCTTTTTATGTCTGTCTTAAATGTCATTCTGAGCCAAGCGAAGAATCAAGGAGACTGCCGTGACTGCCCCGTGGATTACGTATCGGCCGGAACTGAAGGTATTGGACTGCACCATCCGCGACGGCGGCTTGGTAAACGATCATGCCTTTGAGGACGGTTTTGTGGGGGCGATTTACAAGGCCTGCGTCGAGTCCGGCATCGACTACATGGAAGTCGGTTATAAAGCCGACAGCAAGGTCATCGCCCAAGACAAGTTCGGCGCCTGGAAGTTTTGCCGGGAAGAAGACATCCGCCGCGTGGTGGGCGACAATCCCACGCCCTTGAAACTGACGGCCATGATCGATGCTGGCAAGGCCGACTGGCGCAACGACGTGCTCCATAAAAAAGACAGCGTATTGGACATGATCCGCGTAGCCTTTTACGCCAATCAGGTCTCCGAAGCGGTGGACATGATCAAGGACGCCAAAGACAAAGGCTATGAAGTATCGGCCAATTTAATGGCCGTGACCACCGTGAAGGAACAGGAAATCGACCAGGTCCTGGAGGTATTGATTACTTCGCCGGCCGACGTGATCGTGGTCGTCGACAGCTATGGGGCGATGTACGCCGAGCAGGTGGAATTGTTGGTGAAAAAATATCTGGAATACTGCAAGCCGGCGGGAAAACAGGTGGGCATCCACGCCCATAACAACCAGCAGTTGGGCTTTGCCAACAGCATCGAAGCGATCATCCACGGCGCCAATCGCATCGACGCCTCGATGGCCGGCCTGGGCCGCGGAGCGGGCAATTGCCCCATGGAACTGCTGATCGGTTTCCTGCGAAATCCCAAGTTCAAGATTCGGCCCATTTACCAAGTGATTCAAGATCATCTGCTCCCGCTGAGCCGGGAGGTGGAATGGGGGCCGTTCGTACAATACAACATCACCGGACAGCTTAATGAGCACCCCCGCAGCGCCATGGCCGCGCGAGCAACAACGAAAAACGCGACTGCTACATCGAATTTTTCGATCGACTGACAACAGATATTTAAAAGGTTTGAGACTGTAGACTTATTACTATAGAGTTAAGTCTATTGGACTATAGGCTGAGCCATGGCCGAAAACGCAGACGAACGATGTTTCGAGCCTCAAGGATCAATCGGGCCCGAAACGGTGCCAAAAGCTGGTCCGTCGTTAGAAATTTCCAAATCGCAAGCTGCTTATCTAAAGTTCATCAATAACGCGAGAAAGGCAGTGGCCATTATGATGGTGGTCTGCGGAGTGGCCTTCATTATTTTTTTAAAACGCTATGATTATCTATGCGGGACATTGCGAAGGGACCGGGGACTCTGGATGTGGGGAACATGGGTTTTCGGAATTGGCGTTGCCGCGTGTCTGGTTGCGGCTCTCGCTTTTATTATTGAATATGTGGTTCGGCCGGTTGCCCCGAAACCAATCACACTGCGATCATTGTTCCTGCGATCGTTGTTAACCATAATCACAATCGCTGCCATCTGTTATTCGATGATCTTTGCCTTCGGTCCTGCTCAAGGAATCGGTGCTACGATTGGCACCTTTCTTCTACTGGCTGCCTTGAAAAAGCATAACAAGAGGCACTATGCGTGTGCCATCTTAGCCGTAATCGTGCTTGGCCTAACCCTGTTGGGCACACAGTCGGCGTACCAATATGCACGCTGGCACGCCGATGAAATTGTCGCGGCAGGCTGCGAACTAATGGATAATTGCCCAATAAAAGACTACTACACCTATAACCAGCACCCTGAAATTGATACAGCCGGGATTCTTGCACTTTTTGGCCAAGAGATTCAGCCGAGTGATCCGCGTGTCCCAAATGTACTTCGGAAACTGGGAGCACTCCGTATCTGGGTTGATGAAGAACGTGTAGCAGTCTACGTTGGATCAAATAAGTTCGACTTATCCTGCATCCCCAACCCGGGATCGAGTTCCAGATATACCGAATTCCCCACCCTGCCACTACGAGCAATCCTGTCTGGGGATTTCATGGGAAAGGGGCCACCAAAATCACGGATAGACTCTGGAGCAATGTTTACTAGACGCTACGGTTTCTTCCAGAGCCGGCTTCGCCCGGTGACTGACTATCCCCTATCCCCTATTCCCTATCATTGTCCTGATCGCCAACCTTTGGCGTTGGCATTGCTGGGCCATTGCAAGGCTGGTGGTGGTCGGGGGCTGGGCACTTCCAACGAGGTCAATTGCCGGCCTTCCTGAGTCTGGGCCTCGGCGGCCAGTTGCTCAATGAACTCGGGCGAGGCCTTGTCGATCATAATTACCTCGCTTTTGGATTGAGGATTGTGACGCGAACGGATCACGCATACGACCTCGGCGCCCTCTTTCAGCCGACGGCGGATTTCCTCCATCGCGGCCTGTTCCGCAGGATTCAGACCGGTTGCAGATGTTTCCATGTTCTTCAGCGGTTGTCCTATATTCTCGGCAAGAACATGGGCATTGACCGCGGGCAAAACCGTGCGCGGTGCCTGCGGATTCATCTGTGGCGCCATTTGTTGCGGGTTGATTCCCGAGAGCATCGGCGTCGAACGGTTTAATCCTTCCTGACTTTGGGGCCCCTGATATACAAAAGCCAATCCGGATTTATCCAACTGCGCGGATGGTGTCCAGCGCGGCATAAAATCCCTCTTGATCCTGGGGATCGCGGGCATTGCACACGCCGATGACCATGCCCGTCGGCGGAAAACAATCCGCCGCCGCTGCGGCCTTCAATGGGTTGACCGGCTACTTGAAGATTAGACGGTCCCGCATAGCGGTCCAGCGAAGTGACGTAACTGTAACGAACGGCCGGCTCTTTGCCGTTATCACAACCCACGCTGGCTACCTTGTCTCCCTTCTGAGCCCGGTAATTCGGCGGAGCCAAGGGAACGGCCGCAATCGGGCCGGGCGTGCGGATGGCTACCAGGCCCACGTCTCGGGTCAGATCAAAGGAAACCAACCGGCCCGCAATCTTTTGACCGGCATAAGGACCGAACAGGTCCACCTCGATTCTGCCTTGGCCTTGCGAATCGCGGAAAATATGTCCGCAGGTGAGAATCAGGGCCTCGCCATCGCGGGCGTCGATGATCGTGCCCGATCCGCAGGAATTGCCATTGGGATCTTCGATGCGCAGACGCACGCTGGCCGCAAAGAGTTTGGCATCCAGCGGGCTTCCATTTCCGGACGGAATCGGGCCGAAACGGCCGAGTGCCCTTCGGCAACCGTACCTGGCCAGGTGCCGGGCGAGGGTGTTGTGGACCAAGGCTGTGCGGAAACAGTCGTTGCCCCTGGGATTTGTTGGAACGAGGCGGGGACTACATTGGAGTCTTGATGCACGGGAAGAGGTTGATTTTGCGGCTGTTCAGTGGATGCAAGTTTACACATCCGTTCCAGCCGGCTGAAACTCGTGCCGCCTTGCACGCGATCGACCTCCCGGCCATCGACGAGCATGATAAAACATGGCAGGCTGCGCACGCCGTATTGCGCGGCCAAGGCCTGATTTTGCTCGATATTTACCTTTTGGACCGGATAACCTTTTTCTTGAAGGGCTCGGACCGTGGTATCCATTGCCCGGCATGGTCCGCACCAATCGGCATAGAAATCCAACAAGACACTCTGGCCGATACCCGAGAAGACCAAGGCCGCGAAGGCCGCTTGTAACGAGACCATCGGTTCCCTCCTGTAGGTCCTCGTCTTGTTGGGTAACGTTAGCTGGTCGCAATCCTTGCGATGTTTTTACCCCACATGCCAAGGGTGCCGCATTGTCGCCAGTTAGTCGATTTCACACAATCGCAAGTTGACGTTATTTTCCTTTTTCAACCTTATGCCCCACCCATAAGTATGGATTCCGTGCATTCAAATTTTCTTTGCTCGCCTGCGACTGGCACCTGAAACGAAACAACTAGAGCTTTTTTGTGTTGGACCTGAAGCGTCGCCAGATCAATAACACGCAAGTATTCCCCCGCAGCCGCCATTAGGGTGGTGAACATCTGGCAAATCTGGGAAAACCGTTACGACCATTTAATCCGGACCAACGGGTTTGATCGGAATAACCGATAGATTTTTTAGAAACACAGTGTTGTCACATAACCATAGGTATCTTCTGTGAGTATCCATCCACTTGCTGTTGTCAGTCCGTCGGCCGAGATCGGACCAGATGTAGAAATCGGACCTTTTTGTGTGATTGAACCAGCGGTGACCATCGGCGCCGACTGTATCTTGGAAAATCGCGTAGTCATCAAACAAGGAACCACTCTTGGATCGCATAACCGCATATCTGAGGGAGCAGTGGTGGGCGGATTGCCCCAGCACGTGCACGTCCCCGAGCGCCCGGGAAAATTGGTAATCGGCTCGGGCAACACCATCCGCGAGAACGTCACCATCCATCGGGCACTGGACGAAAATCACGCCACGGTGATCGGCGACAATTGCCTGCTGATGGTCAATGCGCACGTGGCTCACGACTGCCGGATCGGCAACCATGTGATTCTCACCAATAACGTCATGCTGGCCGGACATATTACGGTGGGCGATCGAGCATATCTATCCGGGGCGGCGGGCGTGCATCAATTCTGCCGCATCGGCGTCTTGGCCATGGTGGGTGGCCAAGCGCATCTTAGCCAGGATGTGCCTCCTTACGTTACTGTTGATGGGCTGAGCAGCCTGGTCGTTGGGCTAAACCAGGTCGGCTTACGCCGCGCTGGCTATGATCCGGCCAAAATTCAACAACTCAAGGCCGCTTATCGCGTGATTTATCGCAGCGGATTGATATGGAAGGAAATTTTGGAAGTTCTCCGCACGCAGTTCGCTTATGGTCCGGCGGCACTTTTTTATGAATTCCTCTCGACGACCAAACGCGGCATCGTCTCCGAACGCCGCATGCCGCCAAATGCCACGCTGAAAATCCACACCACCGAGGCCGAGGAAGAACTCCCCCTGCCACGCCAAGTCAAAGCGGCCGGCTAATACTGATAACGGCGGGACAATTGCCGGCATAGGCGGAAAATTGTTTCTCCTTTGCTGTCAAGGGGTTATAAACAAGGAGCTTACCCCCGGCCTAAAAAATCTTGGCGTTCCGATTCTCGGCTTTGCGGAATTCTCCCGAAGCTACCCGGCCACAAAAACCACTCTTCTTATGGCCTGTATAAGGCCAGCCTCTTGTGATTTAAACCAAAAACTATTACAAAAGATTTTTCTCGAAACGTGGAATCTAGTGTCCTGGTTGCTGTTTCATAGGAGATTTTCGTGATGGCGAAGACTGCTCAGAAACAAAAGGCTACTGAGAAACAATATGCCCTGGGAGTAGATTATGGAACCAACAGCGTCCGGGCGCTATTAGTTGATGTCAGTGATGGCAGCGAAGTTGCTACTTATGTTTACAATTATCCCAGCGGCGATGCAGGCATTCTCCTGGATAAAAAAGATCCGAATCTCGCCCGGCAGAATCCGGCGGATTATATTGAAGGTTTTTATCATTCAATTCATCGCGTGATGGCGGCTGCCAAAAAGATGCGCGGTTTTTCTCCCGAGCAGGTGATCGGCATCGGCGTGGACACCACCGGTTCCACGCCTATTCCCGTCGATCGCGAAGGAACCCCGCTGGCCTTGAAGCCGGAGTTTAAAAATGACCTTGCCGCTCATGCCTGGCTCTGGAAAGATCATACTTCTCACGCCGAGGCGGCGGAGATCACCGATAAGGCCGCTCGCTATGGCGCGGGTTATCTGGCCAAATGCGGCGGCATCTATAGCAGCGAATGGTATTGGTCGAAGATTTTGCACTGCAAACGGACCGCCGCAAAGGTCTTTTCGGCAGCGTACTCCTGGGTGGAATTGGCCGATTTCATCCCCGCTTTTATTACCGGCAATACAGATCCGCATACCTTGCCCCGGGGCATCTGCGCAGCCGGACACAAGGCCATGTATAACGATCAGTGGGGCGGACTGCCCAGCAAAGATTTCTTGGCCCAACTCGATCCGGCGCTGGCCAACCTCCGCGACCGATACGCCCCTCGGGCAGTGGCGTCCGACCAATTGGCAGGCAAATTAACGGCTGCGGCGGCCAAGAAGGCGGGATTGCCCGCCGGCGTGCCGGTGGCCGTGGGGGCCTTTGATGCTCACATGGGCGGCGTGGGAGCGGGAATCAAGCCGGGAACGCTGGTGAAAATTATCGGCACCAGCACCTGCGACATGATGGTCGCCCCGGGCGACCATTCCTTGCCCGATATCCCCGGACTGTGCGGCATTGTGCCCGGTTCGATTATTCCCGGCATGTACGGCCTGGAGGCGGGCCAATCGGCCGTGGGCGATATCTTCAACTGGTTTGTCAAATATCTCACCCCCAAACAATATGCCGACAAAGGCGATGCCCATGCAAACCTCAGCCGGGAAGCCGAAAAAATCTTGCCCGGCCAAAGCGGGCTTTTGGCCTTGGATTGGAATAATGGTAATCGGACGATTCTAGTCGATCCGCTTTTGACCGGCTTGCTTCTCGGACAAACGTTGCATACCACCGCGCCGGAAATATACCGGGCGTTGGTCGAGGCCACGGCCTTTGGCGCGCTGAGGATCATCAATCGCTTTGAAGAATACGGCGTGGCCGTCAAAGAGGTTGTCAATTGCGGCGGCATTGCCGAAAAAAATCCCTTCGTAATGCAAATCTACGCCGACCTGTGCAATCGGCCCATGAAAATCAGCCGCTCGCCGCAAACCTGCGCCTTAGGGGCGGCGATTTTCGGCGCCGTGGTCGGGGGAGCATACAAAACCACCGAGCAGGCCCAGCGAAGAATGACCGGCGTAAAGGAAAAGGTTTATCTGCCGCGCAAAGCCGCCGCCGAAACTTACGCCGAACTATACAAACTTTATCTTACATTGCACGACACCTTCGGCACTCGAGAATACGACGGCAAACTGTATCACGTAATGAAGGAACTAATAAAAATCCGCAACCAAGTGCGGAAATAATAAACTCCCAACAATTGCGCATGGTGAAACTATAAAAAATATTTAGCCCCGGGTGAATACACCCGGGGCAGCGTAACGTGCTTTCCCTCTTTACCCGCCGTGTATTCACGGCGGGCTAAATAAAAGGCCCTTTTTTCCCTGACGAATGAACCTTAACGAACTGCGCGAAAAGGTGTGCCAGGTCAATCGGCTGCTGCCGGCGGCGGGTTTGGTGACCATGCACTCGGGCAATGCCAGCGGACTGGACCGGCAGAGCGGTCATTTGGTCATTAAACCTTCGGGCATGGATTACGACAAACTGACTCCCGAATGCCTGGTGGAGGTCGATCTGGAAACCGGCCAGGTGGTGGATTCGTTGCTTCGTCCCAGTGTCGATTTGCCACATCACCTTTATCTCTATCGGAACATGCCGGAGATCGGCGCCGTGATCCACACGCACAGCAATTTTGCCACCGCCTTTGCCGCCGCAGGCAAGTCGATTCCGCTCTGCCTGACGGCCATTGCCGACGAGTTCGGCCAAGAAATCCCCTGTGCCCCTTATATTGATAACGAAGGCGATCACATCGGTGAAGCGATAATAAAGTACCGCGGCCGCGCGCCGGCAATCTTGTTGGGCAATCACGGCGTGTTTGCCTGGGGCAAAGATCCTCAGGCGGCACTGAAGGCGGCCGTAATGGTCGAAGACGTGGCCAAGACCGTCCATCTGGCCATGCAAATCGGCCGGCCCAAGGAAATACCTCCCCAGGAAGCGGAGAAATGGTATAAACGCTATCATGAACGATATGGACAAAATAACTGAAAAAGGAAGAACATAATATGATAGACCTCGGAAAATTCGAAGTGTGGTTCGTCACCGGGAGTCAGCATTTATACGGCGAAGAGGCGCTGAAGAAAGTGGCCGAACATTCCACAGAAATTGCGCAATCGCTCTCGCAATCGCGCAAAATCCCGGTAAAAGTTGTCTTCAAGCCGGTTATGACCACGCCGGCGACGATCACCGAGTTGTGCCTGGCGGCGAATAACGCCAAAAACTGTGTGGGATTAATTACCTGGATGCACACCTTTTCTCCCGCCAAGATGTGGATTGCCGGATTGAACGCCCTCAGCAAACCATTCGTGCATCTCCACACCCAGTACAACAAAGAGCTCCCCTGGTCGGAAATCGACATGGATTTCATGAATCTCAACCAGGCCGCTCACGGCGACCGCGAATTTGGTTTCATAGGAAGCCGCATGCGACTGAACCGGAAAGTGATTGTCGGTTTCTGGCAAGATGAGGAGGTTCTAGCCCATCTCGCGACGTGGATGCGCGCGGCTTGTGCCTGGCATGACGCACAGGGCGGCAAGGTTGCCCGATTTGGCGACAATATGCGCGAAGTCGCCGTCACCGAAGGTGACAAAGTAGAAGCACAGATTCGGTTAGGATATTCGATCAATGGATATGGCATCGGCGACCTGGTCAAATATGTGAATGCCGTGACGGATGCCGAGATTGATAAGCTGGTGGCGGAATATGATGGACGCTATGCGGTTGCCGAACCTCTTCGCAAGGGTGGCGCTCAGCGCCAGTCCCTACGCGAGGCCGCCAGAATTGAATTGGGCATGAGGGCTTTTCTCCAAGAGGGCGATTTCAAGGCCTTTACCACAACTTTTGAAGACCTGCACGGCCTGGTGCAATTGCCCGGATTGGCCGTGCAGAGATTGATGGCCGACGGCTATGGATTCGGGGCAGAGGGAGACTGGAAGACGGCCGCCTTGGTCAGGGCGATGAAAGTCATGGGCGCCGGCCTGGAGGGTGGAACGACTTTCATGGAGGACTATACCTATCACTTTGGCGACGGCGGCATGAAGGTCCTCGGGGCGCACATGCTCGAAGTTTGCGAATCGATCGCCGAACAAAAACCGTCCCTGGAAATCCATCCCCTTGGCATTGGCGGCAAGGCCGATCCGGTCCGGCTGGTGTTTAACGTTCGAAACGGTCCGGCCATAAACGCATCGGTCTTGGACATGGGAAGCCGATTCCGGATGCTTGTAAATGAAGTAGATGCGGTTCCGCCGGATAAACCCATGCCCAAGTTGCCTGTGGCGAGAGTTGTGTGGGTCCCCAGACCCAATCTCAAGACAGCGGCGGCTGCCTGGATATTGGCCGGCGGAGCACATCATACCGGTTTCAGTCAGTCGGTCACCCAGGAGCATCTGGAAGACTTCGCCACGATGGCCGGCATGGAATTCCTGCTTATCGGTAAAGACACGAATCTGCCGGAATTCAAGAAAGAGCTGCGTTGGAATGATCTGTACTACCATCTCGCAAAAGGATTGTAGATAAGGAACACAAACGTGAGTTTATTGCAAAAAACTACACTTGGATTCATCCCTGCAAATCGCGGTTTTTTTAGTGCCGAGCTGGCGGCATCGATGCGCCAGCAAACCATCGATGCCATGAAACCCTTGGGCGTCGAGGTTGTAGTGCCTTCGCCCGATCAAACCAAGGTCGGCTGCGTGGAAAATCGCAAAGAAGCTGAAATTTGTGCGGAACTTTTCCGCAAAAACAATGTGCAAGGCATTGTGATCGGCGCGGTCAATTTCGGCGACGAACAATCCGCGGCCTGGGCAGTGCGTAAAGCAGGGCTTAACGTACCGGTGCTGATTTTCGGCTGCCAGGAAGAAGAAGCCCTGACCATGAAGACTCGCCGCCGCGACGCCTTTTGCGGACTGCTTTCCATCGGCGAGGCCCTGCGGCAAATCGGGGCCAAATACTCGGTTGCTCAACGGCCGATCTGTTTCCCCACTGATGAATCGTTTAAGAAAAATCTCGAGTGGTTCGTGGGCGTCTGCCGCGTGGTGCAGGGCGTGAAAAACGCCCGCTATGGGCAGGTGGGCGCCCGGCCCGAGGCTTTTTGGACCTGCCGCTTCGACGAAAAACAATTGCAACGCCTGGGCGTGACCACCGTGGTTCTCGATCTCAGCGAGGCAATCGCCGGCGCTCACAAATATAACGACGACGACCCGCAAGTGCAGGAAATCGTCAAGCAAATCAACCAGTACGCCGACACCTCGGCCGTCAAAGCGCAAAGCATAGTGCGCAGTGCCAAGCTGGAGGCCTTCCTCCGCCGCTGGCGCGAGGAGCAGGCCCTGGACGCCATGGCCATTCAATGCTGGACCTCGATCCAGGCCAATTATGGCGTGTGCAGTTGCTTAAACATGAGCCGGCTGGGCAACGAAGGCGTGCCCTGTGCTTGCGAGTCGGATATTTTGGGCACCCTCTCGATGCACGCCTGCATGTTGGCCAGCGGATCGCCGGCGGCATTGGCCGATTGGAACAACCTGCACAACGACGATGACGAACTGGTCAACGTCTGGCATTGCGGCGTATTCCCCGCGTCGTTTGCCAAGACCAAGCCTAAGTTGGGCGTGCAGGAGATCATTGCCTCCAGCGGCGCGGCGAAATACGAAGATGCGGAAGGCACGGTGGAGTTTATCGCCAAACCTTCGCCGTTGACCCTATGCAGGGTAACGCAGAGTTCCGAAGGCGAGTGGAAGGCCGCCGTCGCCGAAGGGCGCATCGAGGACAACCCGGCAGAAACCTTTGGCGCGTACGGGTGGTGCCGGATTCCGAACCTCCAACGCCTCTATCGTGACGTTTTAGTGCGACATTTCCCCCACCACGTGGCCATCACTCAGGCGCACGTGGGCAATATACTATGGGAGGCCTTGGGCAACTACCTGGGAATGAAAGTTTTTCACGCCAATCAAGATACCCCGGGGCTATATACTCCCCGACTCCCGTTCTAAAGGCAACATGCGATTTGGCATCATGATTTTTCCGGAATATTGTTTATCGTCCGATTGACGAGGAAGAGTTTTTTTATCAATATCAAAAAAAGTCATGCAGACCGTGCTGCTTGATAACCACGTCCTCCGGAGACACGGACCCGGAGGTTGCCCCGAAACAATACTAAATCGAACGGAAAAGTATTATGAACCACTTCACTCCCCTGTTTGCCGCGGCAGAAACCCATGCCCTAACCGGCCTCGACTGGCTGACAATAGCGCTTTATTTCTGTATTCTTCTCGGCGTTGCCTGGTGGGTCGTCATGAAAAGGAAAGATACGGCGGCCGATTACTTCCTGGCGGGTCGCAATCTCGGCTGGTGGGTCATCGGCGCCTCGATCTTCTGCTCGAATATCGGTTCAGAGCATATCGTCGGTTTGGCAGGCTCGGGGGCAAAAGACGGCGTGGCCATGGCACATTATGAATTGCACGCCTGGTGCCTGCTGGTGCTGGCCTGGGTGTTTGTGCCTTTTTACGCCCGGTCGATGGTCTTCACCATGCCGGAATTTTTGGAAAAACGCTTCTCAGTCAGCTCGCGCTATGTACTGTCGATTGTATCGATTATCACCTTCATCGTGTCGAAGATCGCGGTGGGCATTTATGCCGGCGGAATTGTGTTCAGTGTTTTGTTGCCTGACATAAATATTGATATCTCAAGATTATTCAATGCTGAAGCCGGCCAATATGTCATCGATAGCTTTTGGATCGGTTCGGTGCTGGTAATTCTGCTGACCGGCTTGTACACCATGCTCGGTGGTATGCGAGCGGTGGCTTACAACGACTCCGTACAGGCGGTTGTCTTGATAATCGGATCGGCCACATTAACGGTTTACGGGCTGATTCAGCTCGGCGGTTGGACGGAATTGCGTAACATTTGCGGATCGGACATGTTTAACCTCTGGAAACCGCTGATTCCCCCCGGTCAGGAAGGTACTTGGGCGCCGATTATACAAAAAGACGCCGCCGGAGCAATTGTAAAGCAAGCCTGGTATTTCAACGATCATTTTCCATGGCTGGGCATGGCCATCTGCGCCCCGGTGATCGGTCTGTGGTATTGGTGCACCGACCAATACATTATTCAGCGTGCCCTAGGCGCGCCAAACCAAACCATCGCCCGGCGCGGCAGCATCTGCGCGGCCTTCCTCAAACTCACTCCGGTCTACCTGTTCATCATCCCCGGCATGATCTGCTACGCCTTGGCCAGGAGCGGAAAGGTTCCGGGACTGGAAACCATGGTTGGACCGGACGGCAAAGCAATTCCTCAAGCGGTACAAGGCGCGTTTCCCATGATGGTCAAGTATTTGCTCCCCGCGGGTCTACGTGGCCTCGTAGTGGCCGGATTACTATCGGCCTTGATGGGCTCATTGGCCGGCGTGTTTAACGCCTGCGCAACCCTCTTCACGGTCGACCTCTACGAAAAGATGCGCCCCAAGGCCTCCCAGACGGAGATCGTCCGCATGGGCCGTATTGCCACGGCAGTCATGATTGCCATTGCCATCGCCTGGATCCCGGTCGTCAAGGGCGCCCACAGCCTCTATGAATACCTGCAATCAATCCAAGGATATTTGGCTCCGCCGATCTTTGTCGTCTTCTTCTTCGGCGTATTTTTCAAACGCCTCAACGCCAAGGGCTGTCTCTGGGCGATGATCATTGGCTTCATCCTCGGTCTGTTCCGCATGTTGGTCGATACGCCGGTGACTCTGGCCATCTGGGGTCGCGACGCAAGCGGCGCAGCCATTGGATATACCGACGGTTCCTTCCTTTGGATCGTCAACCACATCTTTTTCCAATACTTCAGCGAGCTGATCACCATTGTTTCGATCATTGTGATGGTGGTCGTCAGCTACCTGACGAAAGTGCCGTCTTACGATCAAATCAAGAGCTTGACCTACGGCACGGCCACTGAAGAAGATAAACGCGCCACCCGCGCAAGCTGGCACCGCGTCGATCTGTTGACCTCGGCCATCGTGATGCTTTTCGTCATCGGTGCTTATCTCTACTTTACAGGTGTCCCATCTTTCATTGAAAGATTGTTCAACTAAAGGAAAAACCAAAGCCCCGGGTGAATTCACCCGGGGCTAATTTTTATAACCATCACTGTTGTATCGGGGCCAATTCAATCCATGCCGGCGGCAGCCTCAAAACCGTCAGCGACCAAGGCTTAAAGGTAAACTTAAACTCCGGTCCAATGCCCTCGATCCTCGTACTTGCCGGGGCAACTTTCTTTGGCGCGACAAGTGAGTTTTCATCGGCAAGGCTTGTGCCGGCAAGAATGGTTACGCTGGCAGTACCAGGGAGCTTGCCGGCGCCATTTACTTGCACTATCGCCTCCGCGGGATCGGCGGCGGCATTGACGACTTTAAGGATCACCGTGCCCGAGGTATCCTCCCGGCTCGCGGTGGCGTAGAGGTACGGCCTCTGGTCGGATTGTTGCTCCGGGGTCAGCTTCACGGGCAGGACCACGTTGCCGCGATTGCGACTGAACATCTGCTGCACGTAATACGACGGCGTACCATAAACGTTCAGGTTATCGCACCAGATCAAATCCGGCGTCCACTGCCAGGCGTCCAGGTGGGCCAATAGCGGCGCGTAAGAGGACATGACCACCACGTCGGCGTTGCGTTCCAAACCGGTCATGAACGCGGCCTCGGACAACGCGCACTCCCAGGTGTTGCGATTATTTGGACTTGCTGTATTAACCGACTGGGCGGCGTATTCACCCATAAAAACTTTCGGCCCCTTGCGATCGTATTTATCGTAGCGCGCGGCGCTGTTGAAGAACCACTCCGGTTTGGCGTAACAGTGTTCGTCCACGATGTCCGCCTTCAACTCCCGCAGCTTGGCCCAGGCAAACTTAAACCTCTCGTCGGCGGGCTCCGGCCCAGCACTGGAAACGAGTTTTATTTCCGGATGCTTCTCCTTGAGCACCTTGGCAAACCGCTCGTAGCGCTCGATGTATTGCAGCCCCCACTGTTCGTTGCCCACTCCCAGCAACTTCATGTTAAACGGCTGCGGGTGGCCCATTTCAGCGCGTTTTTTACCCCAAGTACTGGTTGCCGGACCATTAGCGAACTCGATCAGGTCCAGCGCGTCCTGGATATACGGCTCAAGCTGATCCATGGGCGCCAGTTCGCCGGAGTTGAACTGGCAAGCCATGCCGCAGTTGAGGATCGGCAGCGGCTCGGCGCCGATGTCTTCACACAACTGGAAATACTCGCAGAATCCCAGGCCAAACGACTGGAAGTAATCCGGCGTGGGACGGTGTCTGAATTCGTTGTTCCAACGATTGATAATGAGTTTCCTTTCCGGGATATCGCCGATGGTTGTTTTCCATTGGTAACGGATGTCCAGCCAACGTCCCTCGACTATGCAGCCTCCGGGAAATCGCAGGAAACCAGGTTTCAGATCCGCGAGCATTTGAACCATATCCGCGCGCAGACCGCCGGGACGATTTTTCCACGTCTTTAGCGGAAACAGCGAAACCATGTCCAGATCCACCGCGCCAGGCCCTTCCACGTAGATGTTCAACCGCGCCTGAGGCTCGGTTGCAGCGGCTTTCAAGATTGCGGTGATTTTTTTCCATTGTTTTGTAAATCCGGCCAGGCGCGCCTCGGCCAGTTTGCGCCCATCGCCTGCTGCCAGTTCAATGCGCAGCGCGGGCTGGCCTTCCACGGCGCGAACCTGGGCCGAAAAGGCGTAGTCTTCGCCTTCACGCAGTCCCATGCCGCGAAAGCCTTCGTTCGACACGCCACCGCCCGCGCGGTCGGGATAGACCTTCACGCGCAGATAGTGCGGATTGGCCGCGTTAAAGGGATCTTGTTCGTGGATTTCCACAATGCCCGCGATGTTACCGGTCGAGATATTGCTCCAACCCAGCATTGGATTGGCGCACTCGAAAGAGCGGTTCTTCACCAACTCCGCGTAAAGTCCTCCGTCCGCGCCAAAATTGATATCCTCGAAGAAGACGCCCCACATTGTCGGGCTGATCCGTGCGCCGGGTTGATCTGCTTGGATCCTCAGCGTCACAACCGGTTTCTTGAGTATGCGCAAGCCGTACGAGCCGCCCGCCCAGGCGCCGGGATGGGCTTGAAACTTGACCGTCACTTTCTCCTTGCCTTTGGTCATCTCCGCTGGAATTTGATATATCTCCTCGTAAAACGTGCCCGGCTTGTTGTTTTGTAAGCGCTGGGTGGCGAGTTTCGCGTCGTCGATGAGGATATCAAAGACGCGATTGCCGGCATCGCCGCCCCAGTACGTAACGCGCAATTCATGCGGTTGATCCGGCAAGACCTTCACTTCCCAGGAGAACCAGCCGCCGTCGATGGCATGACGCCACTTGCCGCCGTTATAATCGCCGGAGCTGGCGTGCTCGCCTTGCAGATTGTGGTCGCGCTCGTTTTGCTCATAGCCGGGCGTGACGGTGTCGATCGTGCGGGCTTCAAGTTCCTTCTGCCGGGCCAATTCGGCTTCGTATTCCTTCTCTTTCACCTGCCACTGGGCCGAAGTGTAAAGATCCCAGTAGACCACATAGTGCCGGCTGCCGTGCATCTTATAGAACGGCTCCAATGTCACGCCGCTACCGTCTTTCTGGCCGGCAATGCGGAATTCCTCCGGCAAACCCGTAAACGTGGACGCCTTGCCGGCCACGGGTTTCAGTCCGGCAAGAACTTGATCTTCTTCGGCCACCACTGCCGAAAAAGGCTGCTTGGCGTCCACTTCGGCACAGAGCACCAACGGGCCGTACATAAAGGCAAACCGCTGCGGATTGTCGCGGAAGCCCTCGGTGTAGAGACTGAAAGGCAGGGAAATTTCTACTACGTCGCCGGTTTTCCAAGTGCGGGCGACAACGGCGTAACTGCCGGGCTTGCTCGAAACGGCCTGTTTCTCACCGTTGATGAGTATCTCAAAGTCTTTTGTCGCCCACCAGGGATGGCGAATCTGTAGGCTCAGTTCCACGGGCTGCTTGCAGATAAACGCCAGTACCGTCGAGGATTCATCGGGATATTTTGTTTCCTGGCGGAGCTTCAGGCCCTTGGCCTTCCAGTTCAGTTCCGAGGCGATGAACAAATTCACAAACAGGTTTTTGTCGTCGTGGAAGTAGATGCTGTCGCCGTATTTTGCATGGTTCTCCACGCCCGTGCCGGTGCAGCACCAGAAGGCGTCCAAAGGACCGTTGTAGTTTTTACGCGAGCCGGACCGAAGCGGCACGTAATAGCACATCATGCCGGTTTCCGGATTTTGCGAGGCGAGAATGTGATTGTAGAGCGCCCGTTCGTAGTAATCGGCGTACTGGGCTTGCGGATCCCAACAGAACAAATGCCGCGTCAGTTTGAGCATGTTGTAGGTGTTGCAGGTCTCGGTGGTATTCGGTCCCAGGGCCTTGGAGAGCCTTTCCTTGGGCGAAAACGCCTCGTTGTCGCTATTGCCGCCGATCACGTAAGACCGCTCCTTAACCACGGTGTTCCAGAAAAAGAGGGTGGCCGTTTTCAGCCAATCTTCGCCGGTCAGTTCGTACTGTCGGGCCGTGCCGATGAATTTGGGAAATTGCGTGTTGGCGTGCAGGCCGGTGAGTTTGTCTTCCTGCTTCGCGGCCGGTCCGATAACGGCCATGTGGTTAAAGCGCTGGGCGATCTTCAAATACTTCTCTTCGCCGGTAAGGGCGTAGAGGTTGGCCAGCACTTCGTTCATGCCGCCGTGCTCAGTGCCGAGCATCTTCTGCATTTGTTCGTCGGAAAGCCGGTCGTTGCGGGCAATAACCCAGTCGGCGAATTTCTTGCACGTCTCCAGGGCCTGCTGGTTGCCGCAATAGATGTACATGTCCAACAGCCCGGCGTAGATCTTGTGCAGCGTGTAATAAGGCGCCCACACCTGCTTGAGCGATTCCACTCGATCAAAAAACTCTTCCGGGTACGCGCTGAGGTAGCCGGTGCCGATTTTGGCCTGGCACTCGGCCAGCCCGGCCACCACGGCGTCGCCTTTCTGCTTGAGCCGTTCGTCGCCCGTGCTGGCGTACATCAGTGCGCAGGCCGTCAGATAGTGACCGACAAAATGCCCGCGCAGTTCGCCTTTAGGCTCTTCCCAGCCGCCCAGCGGTTCAGCCGAAGACGGCAATCCGGCGTTGACGCGGAAGTTATGCAGCAGCCGATCCACGTCCAGTGAAAGCAGATACTGCCGGTCCAGCTCCATGGCGTGCTTAAACGGACCGTCCAGCAGGCGCACGTCTTCCAGCGGAAAAGCATGGGCCTTAAGCGGCGCCACCGGCGCGACTTTGTCCTTCGATTGGTCATCGGCGAGTGCATCGGCAAACGCCGCGGAAAACATCGGGATAAAAAAAAGAAAAACGATCATAGATGTAAGCAAGGTTTTCATAAGCTTTGTATCCTTTGTGATATTATTTATTCCGCATGTTTACTCTTGTGCATTATGCGTTATATGCGGTGGCTTGACAAGAAAAATCACAATCGCCGCCAGCACCAGCAAAGTAGCAGCGCCGTAATAAGCATAGGCGAAGGTTTTATAGATATCGTAGAGTTGGCCGGCGCCTAAAGAGAGCATAAATCCGCCCACTCCCCAAGCGGTAAACACCAAACCGTAGTTTACACCGAAATTTTTCAGGCCGTAATAATCTTTGGTAATCGAAGGGAAGAGTGAAAGATTAGCGCCATAATTGGCGCCAATAAGCGCCGACAGTAAAGCCAGCACCAAACCATTCGCCAAAAAAGTATCGGCTTGCACCAGAGACAAAATTATCACCAGGACGGCTTGCACGACGAAGCAGCCGAACATGGTGGGTTTGCGACCGAGCTTGTCGGAAAGCACTCCGGCCAGAATCCGGCCGGCGCCGTTACCCACGGCAAGCGCGGCAACCAACAGGAAACCCAAGTCGAGTCCTGCCTGCTTAGTGGCGATTGTTGCGAGTTTGGAAATGACCATTAATCCCGCTCCGGCGCCGCAAGCGTACATGAACCATAAAAGATAAAACTGCACGGTGCCCAGCATTTCCCAAGGAGAAAAATCTTCCTTTTTGGCGTTCAAGCCGGGTGTGACTTTGGGTGCTGAGCCGGCGGGTACATAACCTGTCGGCGGAGTGACCAATAATTGCGACAACCCGACCACCACGATCATAAACGCTATGCCCAGTATAAGCATTGCGGAGGGGAGGCTGTAAATTGCGATCAACCATTTTGTCAAAGGCGCTGCATATACCGAAGCCAAACCGAATCCGGAAACCACAATGCCCGCGATCAATCCGGTGCGTTTGGCCGAGAACCATTTCACCGCCGGCGGAGTGGCCGAGGCATAGCCGAATCCAATGCCTGAACCGGCCAGCAGTCCAAAACCCAGAATGTATCCTAAAGGGGAAGTGGAGTAACTGGCCAAAATCATGCCCGCTCCCACCAGCAGACCGCCGATGGTGGCCACGATCCGTGGACCGATTCGGTCTTGAAGTCTGCCGGCCGGCACCATCATCAAGCTGAACATCAGACAGGCCACGGCATAGGGCAAAGATTTATCCGCCTCCTTCCAGTTCCAATCGGCAGGAATGTCCTTGCTGATTACGCTCCAAGTATAGAGAATTCCCAATGCCAAATTGATACCCACTGCCGCTGCGGTGACGCGCACCCCATGATTCTTGACTGGTTGATCCATAATGATTGGTCCTTAGAAAAAACTTTCCTTATAATAAAAAGTCGTATTTTAGCATATCCAGCAAAATGCGACCAGATAGGGATGATTTGACTACGCCAAGTGAAAGGTAAATCG
The DNA here is from genome assembly GCA_963820545.1 of Pirellulales bacterium. Lineage (GTDB taxonomy): Bacteria > Planctomycetota > Planctomycetia > Pirellulales > Thermoguttaceae > CAWGAJ01. The sequence goes on along the minus strand of CAWGAJ010000001.1, from coordinate 2,103,902 downwards.
TTTAATTCGAAAGTGATTTTGTCTTCTGTATTGAACCTTATCTTTACCCAACTTGTCTATGTAAATCCGCTGTGGGGAATTATAATAGTCGCTTCGCGACACCCCATTTGAGAAGAGTACATGGATACGATACACCTTGGTGAATTGGCGGCGATCGGCACGGCAGTGCTGTGGACGCTCTCGGCCTTGGCCTGGACTTCGGCGGGCAAAAGCATGGGCGCCTTGCCCATGAGTTTTATTCGCCTGCTGGTTGCCTGCGTGTATTTGTCGGTTTACGGGACGGTTGTTCGCGGTCTGCCGCTGCCGTTGGACGCCGACGCCGATACCTGGCTGCTTTTGGCCGGTTCGGGATTTTTCGGCTTCTTCATCGCCGACGTTTGCCTGTTCAAGGCCTTCCTGCTGATCGGCCCGCGACTTTCCTTGCTGTTGCAAACCCTTTCACCACCTTTGGCGCAGATCATCGCCTGGATCTTTGTCGGCGATAAATTGGTGACGAAGGATTGGATGGGCATGGCAATTTCTTTGGCTGGAGTGATTTGGGTCCTGCTGGAACAACCCGAAGTGCCTGCGGAACAAGAGCGCCATCAAAATATGGGTCGGGGCGTTTTACTGGCCCTGATATCCGCCGTGGCCGGGGCCATTGGGGCCTTTCTCTCGAAAATAGGCATTGGCAATTACGACGCCGCCGGCGCGACATATATTCGCGTCCTGGTGCGCTCCTCGGTTACCTGGGACTGGTGACGATTATGCGGCGCTGGCCGGTTGTGCTCCAGGCGGTCCGACTCGGTCGAGCAATGTCGATCTTGATGTTCGGCACCTTTGTCGGTCCTTTTTTGGGTGTGATCCTGTTCATGGTGTCCCTACGATACTGTGCCGTGGGCGTGGTAACCACCATCGTCAACACCATGCCGGTGCTGATCCTGCCCTTTCTAATCGTTATTTATCATGAAAAAGTAAGCCTCCGAGCCTGGGCCGGGGCCGTCATTGCGGTGCTGGGCGTGGCCCTGCTGGTGGCCTGAAAGAGGGTTCGGGATTCAGGATTTGGAATTCAAGGGGAACAGATGTGGGATACGAATTGCATAAAAGTTCCTCTATCATTCATGCGACTACTTTTTATATTCATCTTTCATCCCTCTTCCTTCATCCTTTTTTTCTGAACCCTGAACCCCGAACCCTACTCTTTCGGCTCCACGTGGATCACTACCCGACCGAGTTTGGGTATATGGGTGCGGAGATAGTCTTCCAGGCGCACAGTAAATTCGTGGGCTTCGATGATCGAGGTGGCGGGTTCGAGCGTGCAATGCAGCGATACCGATAACTCTCCGCCAGCTTGCTGCACGACAACGTCGTGGGGATGAAAATGAATTTTTATATCCCGCTGAAAACGGTCGAGGAATTTATGGATCAGAATTTCGCCGGCGGACTGCGAACGGATCGTGGCCGCGGCATCGCCGGCGGGCTCCAGATGGGTGACTACCCGCTCCAGGCCGGGGATGGCCTCGCGCAAGGCCTGTTCAAACGCGGTGGCCTGCCGATGGGCTGCTTCTAAATCTAGCGATTCGTTTACCTCCAAATGCAGTTCCAGCCAATGTTGCTGATCCTTTTCATAAATGCGGATGCCGTGCGCGCCCAGGCCGTGGCGTGCCGCGGCCAGGCGCACTTTGGTGGTAATGTCTTCTTTGGCCGCGGCGGTCGGTTCCACGTGCACCACCACGTCGGCTTGGGGAAGAACCGATCGTACCGCTGCTTCTGCCGCATTGGCAATATCGTGGCTCTGTTCAAAGGCAGCGGCCCGACCGACGGTTAGGATTACATCGGCAAAGACCTCCGGCCCGCTGCGCCGCAGGCGAACTTGGCGCACCTCTTCGATCCCCGGCACGTCGCGCACGGCCGCTTCGACTTTTTCTGGCAGACCTATGGGGACGCTGTCCAGCAAGTCGCTGATCGTTTTTTTACCCAATTGCAGGCTCACCCAAACCACGATTGCCGCCACGCCCAGCGCGGCCACGGAGTCGGCCTCGGTCAGCCACGGTTGGTTGAATTGCTTGCCCGCCAACACGCCAATAAGTCCCAAAAACACAACCAGCGAGGACCACACGTCGGTGGAGAAATGCAAGGCGTCGGCTTCCAGGGCCTGGCTGGAGTATTTATCTGCGGCGCGTTTTCAGCGCCCGGGATCGGGAAATGTCGATAATTATCGACACGATTACCACCAGGAATGCCCAGATGTTCGGATTAACCTCGACTTCGGCGCGGAAAAACAACCGCGCTACCGCTTCATAAATGATCCACACGCAGGTAATCAGCAGTAAAACCGTCTCGAATAAGGCGGAAAGATTTTCGAATTTGCCGTGACCGTAGGTGTGTTCGCGGTCGGCGGGCAGGCCGGAGATACGCACCGCCCAAAGCGTGATCCCGGCCGCGACCATATCCAGCCCAGAATGGGCCGCCTCGGAAAGAATGCCCAGGCTGTTGGTCCAGACGCCGATTACAATCTTGAAGGTGGTCAACATGAGCGCGGCCAACAGCGAAGACAGCGCCACCCGGCGCTTTTCCCGGTCAGCGCGAGCAAGGTCGTCCTGGAGACCTGAGTAGGCAGGGTGCATAAATTGCACCAAAATAAAAGACCAATAGCTGGTGCGTTTCACGCACCCTATGGATTTACGATTTCGTTTTTTGTTTATCTCTTTGCATCGTCCGCCATGCCAGAGCGAGCATCAGCAGGCCGAAGATCAGCGACGCGATGCCCGACCAGAGATTGATGTTGATTCCCATTGAAATCTTGTAGATCTCGGAATTATAGGAGACCAACCCGAAACCCAAAAGAATGACGCCGACGATGACGAACATCAAGCCGATCGGAATGCGAATATCCAGCGACATAACGAGTCCTTTACTTCAAAACGTGTCGTTTTTATGTTTCTCTTGTGTGAATGAATATACTCCCCGCAGGACATGGCTGCCACGTATTACCAGAAAATGATATTTAATACGATGGAAACGGCAATCACAATCACGCCCAATATCCAGGGTCGTTCGTACCAATGCACGCTGTCGTCCTCGACCGCGTGGGGGGTGAGCGAGTAGACCAGCCCTTGGAGTTCCTCGTCGTTTTTATTGCACTGTGTGGCCAAGGAGATTACTATCGTTACCACGAAACAGACGCTCCAGGCGTAGATCGCGGTCCAGAAGTTTTGGGCCATTTCTCTGGAATAGGTATGCAGGACGTTAAGCCCTAAAGGTTTTAGCAGCCAACCGCCTTTAAGCAGCGTCGTGGCGCCCACGATCGTGGTCAAGCCGTGATGAACGGCCGCGGCCGCCGTGCCGGTAAGCAGTCCGATAAACGCGCCGTTGCCGGTCGCGCGACGCCAGAACATGCCCAGCATGAACGTGGCAAACAGCGGCGCGTTGACAAAGGCGAAGATCAATTGCAAAAAGTCCATAATGTTGTTGAACTGCGCCGCCACGTATGCCGCGCCCATGCTCACCGCCGTGCCAAAGATGGTCGCCATGCGGCCTATCCAGAGATAGTGCTTGTCGGACTTGTTCGGCGCAATATAACTTTGATAAATATCGTAGGTCCACACCGTATTAAATGCGCTCACGTTGCCCGCCATGCCCGACATAAACGAGGCGATCAGGGCCGTGATACCCAATCCCAGCACGCCCTCGGGCAGATAGTGAACGAGCATGTAAGGGATGGTTCGATTGAAATTGATCTCGCCGTTTTCCACCGGCAGGGTGAATGTGCCGGTCTGGCCGGCTTGGAAATTCAGGGCCATGGCTATCATTCCCGGCAAAATCACCAACACAGGAATGAACATTTTGGGAATCGCGCCGATCAGTGGCGTGCGCCGCGCGGCCGACATCGAATTGGCGGCCATGGCCCGTTGCACCACAAGGAAGTTGGTGCACCAATAACCGAACGAGAGCACAAAACCAAGGCCCATCACAATGCCTATCCAATCGACTCCCATGGCGTTTTCGGCCGAGCTGCCCGTGTAGTACCAGCATCTAAACAAGGTGTCCGCCGGTAAATTTTGCTGTGTGGCCACCGATTGCAGGCGCTCTTTCATGCCCGCCCAGCCGCCCACGTCCATCAAACTCAAAATCACCAAAGGGATGAAACCGGCGACAATGAGAAAGAACTGCAACACTTCGTTGTAGATCGCCGATGTCAAACCGCCCAAGTACGTGTAAATCAGCACTATAATCGCCGACATCAGAATGCTGTAATGGAAATTCCAGCCCAACATAATGTTCATCAACAGCGCCATGGCGTACATCGAGGCCCCCGAGGCGAAAATCGTCATAATGGCAAACGATATGGCGTTGAAGCCGCGGGTCTTTTCGTCGAAACGGAGCTTCAGATACTCGGGCACCGACCGCGCTCGGGAACCGTAATAAAACGGCATCATGAACAGACCCAGAAAAACCATGGCCGGAATCGCGCCGATCCAGTAAAAGTGACAGGTAGCAATGCCGTATTTGGCACCATTGGCCGCCATGCCCATTACTTCCAACGCCCCAAGGTTTGTGGAAATAAAGGCCAAACCCGTAATCCAAGCCGGAATCGAGCGCCCGGAAGTGAGAAAATCCTCGCTGCTGCGCATGAATCGCTTCAAGGTCCAGCCGATTCCCAACACAAAAACCAAGTATATAATGAGGATCGTGTAATCGATGTACCCCAGGTGCGTGGTGATTACAGTTTCTGGTGGCATGGAGACGTCCTTCACGGTAAAAAATTCCAGGTTCCCAATGACGCGGTCCGCTCCGCGTCGAAAATTATGCACACATTATGTCTCGGTGAAAAAAACTTACAAGCGGCGAATAGATACTAAACGACTGTATTTTTGCACTTTTCGCGACCGCAAAAAATGCGTCCTGCCCTTAATTGGGGGGGCGGTCAGTGGAGGGCCTCGAATACAGAAATTCCAGCGGTTCCCATGAGCCATATGTCACCCAATGAAGCAAGTTCAAATAATGCCGGGTCATATTAATTATCGAATACAACCAAAGAGGTTCTTCCCAATGTAATTTTGACCGGCCATACAGCTAATAAACCAGATTGTTAGCCAAACCAACAACCTTTCCACAACACGCACACGCCGATTACCCAATCGTCAATTATTGGATAAAAAATCCAAGCCCACGGGTTGCAACCCGTGGGCTTAAAAGCAATTATGCCGTGAATCCTATGAAATCCCCCCGCCATCAATGTCGGTGTTAGACCTCGGCTGTTAATTGCACGAAGATTCGCTATAACCAAAACGTCTTTTCCCGGCGATAATTTAGGACATCCTTTACAAATCGTCATTACATGACCTCTGCCCTCGAGATCCAACCCACCGGCCCCCTGCGAGCCACGATTCGACCGCCCGGATCGAAGAGCCTAACGAATCGGGCATTGATCTGCGCTGCCTTGGCCCACGGCGAATCATTGCTGCTGGGCGCCTTGGATAGCGAAGACACGCGCGTGATGATCGCAGCCCTGTGCCAATTGGGTATTCGCGTGGAATACGACATTAAAGCCAAAACCATCCGGGTATCAGGATGCCACGGTCGGCCGCCCGCTGTGGAAGCCGATCTCTTTGTGGCCAACAGCGGCACTACTATCCGGTTTCTTTCCGCGCTGGCCACGCTCGGCCGGGGTCGATTTCGGTTGGACGGCACGCCGCACATGCGCGAGCGGCCCATTGAAGACCTGCTTGACGCCCTGAACCAGTTGGGCGCAACCACTTACACTCAACTCAAAAACGGTTGTCCACCTGTTATTGTCGAGGCTGCCGGTCTGCCGGGCGGTCAAGCCACGGTATCGGGCGAAATATCCAGCCAATTTCTCAGCGCCCTCCTGATGGCCGCGCCTTATGCGCAAAATCCCGTGGAATTACTGCTCCCAGGCCCGCTCGTTTCCCAGCCCTATGTGGCCATGACTATTGCCGTGATGAAGAGTTTTGGCGTCTCGGTCGAGGCGCAATCCACTTGTTTTCGCGTGGCGACCGACAAAGGATATCAGGGGACTGACTACGAAATCGAGCCCGATGCCTCGGCGGCCAGCTACTTTTTCGCCGCGGCGGCAATCACCGGCGGAAAAATCACCGTGGAAGGCCTCTCGCGGCAAAGTCTTCAGGGCGACGTGGCTTTTTGCGATTGCCTGGAAAAAATGGGCTGCCAAGTGGAATATGCCGACAATTCGCTTACCGTTTGCGGCGCAAAGTTACGGGGCATCGAAGTCAATATGAATGCCATCAGCGATACCGTGCAAACTTTGGCCGCGGCGGCTTTATTCGCCGCTGGGCCCACGACAATTTCAGGAGTCGCGCACATCCGCCATAAAGAAACCGACCGCATTCGCGCCCTGGCTGGCGAGTTGCGCAAGCTTGGCGCCCATGTGGAAGAACGGCCGGATGGCCTGCGCATCACTCCCGGCAAACTCCGGCCCGCACGGATCGAAACCTACAACGACCACCGCATGGCGATGAGCTTGGCCCTGGTGGGACTGGTTGTGCCCGGCATCATCATCCTCAATCCAGAATGCACGGCAAAAACCTATCCAGACTTTTTTGCCGACATCAGGCGGTTGACATTCGACACAATGTCATTCTGAGCGAAGCGAAGAATCTGTAAACGTCAATAGCGGCGAGATCCTTTCCGCCTTTGGCGGCCTCAGGATGACTACGACAAATGAGATTCGTGCTTTAGCAATACTTTTAGCGCGGATGAGGAGTGCGCGATTGAACCTTCTTCTGCGCAACAGTAGCCAAGAGCTCATCAGCACGCCGCAGCAGAGAATTGTGGTTTTCACCGCAATCGCAACGCATGGTCGAATCAGCGGCCACCAACGCCCCTCTACAATGTTGACATACGACTTTTTTCCCCAAGTACTCCACCCGGATCTCCAAGCTCCGACCGCAGGTCGGGCACTCTTGTACAAAATAGGTGGGGTTTGCCATGTCGGAACCTCCTATTATCAGACGGAGCCTTCCATCGACGTCAATTATCGGTTTGCATCACTTTTTGTCAACGACAATCTACGACGAGTGGCCGCCTAAGTCCTTTCTAACCAGATAGGCAATATAGGAAGTATGCGCAAATCATAACAATTATATATCTCTTTTTTTAAAGTAAAATGTTAGTGGCGGCAAGTAATTAGCCGTTTAATAAAAACAGAGTCCAAAAAATGACAACATCAATTACCTGGATAAGGTGGATCATGATATTTCGGCCTATTTTCCTGTTAATTGTTTCTGCTGTCGCCATGGCAATCTGCTGTCCCGGCAAAATCCTTTTGGCCCAGGAAAAGACACCCGCGCTTCCCAAGTTCGAAGATATCGAAAAGACTGTTTGGCGATATTTTCAAGCGCAGGGTGATTTTCAGCCCTCCGCTCTTATTACCAAAGAGCAAGTCGAGCCGCTACTAACCGAATTGAAACGCATGGGCTTCAATCTCCCCGATCCAAAATCCACCCTCGATAAATTGCCTCTCAAAGATGAGTTTCTGCCCCGAGAACTCGATTCTCCGGCCGGTAGAAAGTTCATGGAAAACATAGCTAAATATCCGGAAGCTTATGATCGACTGGATCGGCTTAGTCGCTTGCTCCATGGCAAACGAACCGTCCATGATCTGATTTATGGAGCAGGCGGCTACAAAATGATTCAGTATATGACCGCTACCCCCGGCGGCAAAGAAATGGGCAAAATGCTTTCCCAAGCTCCTCGGGGTGCTGATTTCAACAAGCCGACCGGCAGAATTTATACCATGCCGATGTTGTTAAAGCATCTCCAAGAGCAATACCGCCTGCTAGAAAAAAAAGCCACCGAAAAAAATCTGCGGGAACAAGTAAATGAACCGCCAGAGCGCCACTCTCCCAAAGAAAGCCAGCTAGAACACGTGAAACGGTAGTTTGTGTGAATTTTACTATATTTTATGTCCCAGCGCACACGGTCGCTATCTTCCCCCCATCCCTATTTTGACTGGCCGGCGCGATAGGAATTCAACCAATCTTCAATCCTCTTGGCCGTCATCGTCTGCCCCTGAGAACGGGCAAGTTCCAAGGCCTTCTGGGCCGCGCCCATGGCCTCGGCGGATTGGTGCGCCTTAGCATAAGCTAACGCCAGACTTGCATAGGCCTCGATGAAGTCGGGTTTAAGCCGCAGCGCTTGCTTAAAATTTTCGATGGCCTCTGGCATTCGGCCTGCTTTGGCCAGGGCGATCCCCAGTCTGGAATAGGCCTGATGATAATCGGGCTTCATCCGCAAGGCTTGTTGGTAATGTTCGATCGCCTCTGGCAGCCGGCCTGCTTGGACCAGTGCGCCGCCCAAGTTGAAGTGTGCCTCAGGGTAATCGGCTTTGATCCGCAGTGCTTGTTGGTAATGTTCGATCGCCTCCGGCAGCCGGCCTGCTTGGAGCAATGCGTTGCCCAGGTTGTTATGGGCATCAGGGTAATCGGGTTTTGTCCGCAGGGCCTGCTCGTAATGTTCGATCGCCTCCTGTAGATGACCTGATTCACGCAATGCAATTCCCAAGTTGTTATGGGTATCAGGGTAATCGGGTTCTATCCGCAGGGCCTGCTCGTAATGTTCGATCGCCTCCTGTAGATGACCTGATTCACGCAATGCATTTCCCAGGTTGTTGTGGGCGTCAGGATAACGGGAATTGAGGTGCAGGGCCTGCTCGTAATGTTCAATCGCCTCCTGTAGATGACCTGTTTCATACAATGCAATTCCCAGGTTGTTGTGGGCTTCAGGATAACGGGAATTGAGGTGCAGGGCCTGCTTGTAATGTTCAATCGCCTCTGGCAGTCGTCCTGTTTTGGCCAGGACGTTGCCCAAGTTGTTATGGGCTTCAGGGTAATCGGGTTTGATGCGCAGGGCCTCTTGGTAATGTTCGGCCGCCTCCGGCACTCGGCCCGTATTGAACAAGGCGAAACCCAGGTTGTTGTGGACCATCCAACACTCGGAATTTTTTTCCAGCGTGGCCCGATACAGCGTAATGGTGTCAAGGTACAGCCCGCTTTGCCGCCAAGTCAGGATCATGAGCGTAAGCAACACGACAACCGCCACTGCGCTGGCCGCCCAGCGGGCCAGTCTTTGCGCCTGCTCGCGCCATACACTCCAACCACCCGCCAATAACGCAATCACCCCGATCATTGCAATATGCTGATAATGGTCAGCCACCAAGGAAAATTTCATGAAATACACGTCCGTCAGTCCCATCACCGGCGCCAACCAGACGCAGAAAAAAACCCAGGCAAACAAAATCGGCCGACTCCATCTCCCTCGATACCACCACAACACGGCAGTTACGCTCACGGCAGTCAACAGCGGCAGCCACCACAACGGATTACCGACCTGAATGTGCCATTGCGCATAGACGAAAACAAGATTGATCGGCAAAATCGCCTTGTAAAGGTAAAACCATACCACGCCGCCAGCGCCCAGTAGACGCTGGATAAAAGTAACAGTCCGGATCGCTTCTCCCGTAATATGGGTCTGGAACCATACGTTCACTCCCGCCAACACCACTGCAACCATGAAAAACGGCACGCTCCGCACTATGTCTCTACTCGTTAGAGGACGCTGCCACCAGACAATTATCAGCAACAACACTGGTAAAACCGCCACCGAGCCTTTGCTGAGCATCGCCAACACAAACGCCCCCAAACTCAGCCAGTACCAACGGCCTATAAGTAGACCGCACGCTCCGTGTGCGGTATCGGCACACGGAGTGTGCCTGCTACGTTGGGCGTTATCGCTACAGCTCGAGAAGAATTGCCTTAAATAACACAAAATCGACAAGAGGCAGAACAACATCGCCAGCAGACCTTTGCGCTGCGCGATCCAAGCCACCGACTCCACGTTCACCGGGTGCACGGCAAAAATCATCGCCGCCAAGAATTCGCCGGGAATGGACAACTTCCGCAAGACGACCCAAAGCAGCAATGTTCCGAGAATGTGCAAAATTAGGCTGGTGACATGATACCCGATCGAATTCATTCCCCACAGCCGCCACTCGATCCAGAGCGCGGTATTAGACACCGGCCAGTAGTCCAACGCTTCAGTGGTGCACCAAAATCTGTATGGACCGTCCGCGGCCTTGATGAGTTCGTTGTTTGTCAGCAGCAATTCATCATCCCAGATGAACCCGCCGCTTAAGGCTGGGAAGTAAGCGAGAAAAGCGGCCAGGACGATGAGCGCCACTCCTGCCAGCACACGGAGATGCAGGGCCGAGAGAACAGAGGTTCCCACTCGGGGCTGGAGAGATTGTCGATCGGGATATCTCTTGCGCTTGGGCATGAACGAGCCAAGAGGAAAGGCATAAAACGGTAATTTATGTTTATTTTACAGTATTGTGGGGCGGATCGCACTTAATTACTATCTTACCCCAATCCCTATTTGGATGGTGGCGCTGCACTCGGTGGGCCCGACAGGCTGGCGCGATAGGAATTCAACCAATCTTCAATCCTCTTGGCCGTCATCGTCTGCCCCTGAGATCGGGCAAGTTCCAAGGCCTTCTGGGCCGTGGCAATGGCCATCGTGGCTTGGTGCATCTCAGCATAGGCCGAAGCCAAATTGGAATAGGCCATGATGAAGTCGGATTTGAGGCGCAGGGCTTGCTCGAAATGTTCAATTGCCGCCTGAGACCGACCTGTTTGGAATAGTAAAATCCCCAGGTTGTTATGGGCTTCGGGAGAATCAGGGTTCAACCGCAGGGCTTGCTGGAAAGATTCGATCGCCTCTTTTTGTCGGCCGGCTTTGGCCAGGGCGAGTCCCAGGTTGTACTGGAGGTTAGGGTAATCGGATTTGAGCTTCACGGCTTGCTGAAAAGATTCTATTGCCTCTGGGAACCGGTTGGCTTTGGCCATTATTAGGCCCAAATTGAGGTGGGCCTCGAAAAAGTTATGATCCAGGCGCAGGGTATGTTGGAAATGTTCAATCGCCTCTGGCAGCCGGCCTGCTTGGACCAGTGCGACGCCCAAGTTGAAGTGTGCCTCAGGGTAATCGGCTTTGATCCGCAGTGCTTGTTGGTAATGTTCGAACGCCTCCTCCGTCCGGCCTGCTTGGAACAAAGCGTTGCCCAGGTTGTTGTGGGCCATACAAGAGTCGGGATTTTTTTCCAGTGTAGCCTGATACAGGGTCATCTCGCTGCTATATAGCCCACTTTGCTCACAGGTCAATACCGTGAGCGTGCCCACCACCACGACCGCCACGGTATTTGCCGCCCAGCGGGCCACTCCTTGCACTCGCTCATGCCATACGCTTAAGCCCGCCGCCACCAGCGTAATCACCCCAATAAGCGCAAGGTGCTGATAATGGTCCGCCACCAATGAAAATTTCATGAAATATACGTCTATAAAACCCAACACCGGTAAAAGCGCTACACAAAAAAATCCCCAGACAAACAAAAACGGCCGACTCCAACCTTCTCGATACCGCCAGAGCACCACAGTAACCGCCACGGCCGCCATCAGCGGCAGCCACCACAGCAAATTCCCGGCCTCGATATGCCACTGCGGATAAATAAAAACCAGATCCAGCGGCAATAACGCCTTGTAAAGATAAAACCACACCACACCCCCGGCCCCCAGCAGACGCTCCCAAAAACTAGCGCTCCGGATCACTTGTCCTGTTCCGTGCGTCTGGAACCATACATTCACTCCCGCCAATACCACCGCAACTACGAAAAATGGCGCGGTCCGCACTATGTCTCTACGCGTTAGAGGACGCTGCCACCAGACAATTACCAGCAACAACACTGGCAAAACCGCCACCGACCCCTTGCTGAGCATCGCCAACACAAACGCCCCCAAACTCAGCCAGTACCAACGGTCCACCGCAGGCCCACGGTTTCGCAGTAACAACTGCATCTTGGCCTGCAAATAAAACAAAATCGACAAGAGGCAGAACAACATCGCCAGCAGGCCTTTGCGCTGCGCGATCCAGGCGACCGACTCCACATTCACCGGATGCACCGCAAATATCAGCCCTGCAAAAAAGGCCCCGGGAATGGATAACTTCCGCAGGATCACCCAAATCAGCAATGTTGTGGCAATATGCAAGATCAGGTTGGTGACGTGATAGCCCGTGGAATTCATGCCCCATAGCCGCCATTCGAGCCAAAACGTGGTATTGCTCACCGGCCAGTAGTCTATTGTTTCTGTGGTGCACCAAAACCGGTACAGACCATCCGGGGCAATGATGATTTGATTATTTGACAGAAGCATTTTGTCGTCCCAGATAAATCCGCCGTTTATGGAAGGGAGATAAGCAATAACGACAGCAGCTACGATCAGCGCTGCTCCTGCCAGCACACGGAGATGCAGGGCCGAGAGAACAGAGGTTCCCGCTCGGGGCTGGAGAGATTGTCGATCGGAATATCTCTTGCGCTTGGGCATGAACGAGCCAAGAGGAAAGGCATAAAACGGTAATTTATGTTTATTTTACAGTATTGTGGGGCGGATCGCACTTAATTACTATCTTACCCCAATCCCTATTTGGATGGCGGCGCTGCACTCGGCGGGCCCGACAGGCTGGCGCGATAGGAATTCAACCAATCTTCAATCCTCTTGGCCTCCGCCGTCTGCCCCTGAGAACGGGCAAGTTCCAAGGCCTTCTGGGCCGTGGCAATGGCCTTCGTGGCTTGGTGCATCCCAGCATAGGCCGAAGCCAAATTGGAATAGGCCATGATGAAGTCGGATTTGAGGCGCAGGGCTTCCTCGAAATGTTCAATTGCCGCCTGAGACCGACCTGTTTGGAATAGTAAAATCCCCAGGTTGTTATGGGCTTCGGGATAATCAGGCTTCAACCGCAGGGCTTGCTGGTAATGTTTGATCGCCTCCTGAAGCTGGCCTGCTTGGTCCAATGCGACGCCCAGGCTGTAGTGGGCATCAGGATCATCGGATTTGAGTTGAAGAGCTTGGCGGTAATGTTCGATCGATTCCTGTAGCCGGCCTACTTGAAGCAATGCTTTGCCCAGATTGTTTTGGGCTTGGAGTAAATTGGATTTGAGTTGAAGAGCCTGGCGGAAATGTTCGATCGACTCCGGCAGCCGGCCTGCCTGGAACAGTGCGGCCCCCAGGTTGTTATGTGTCATCCAAGAGTCGGGATTTTTTTCCAGCGCTGCTTGATACAGCGTGATCTCGCCACGATACAGCCCACTTTGCTGATAAGTTAATAGCATAAGGGTGCCCGCCACGACAAGCGCCACGACTTTCGCCGCCCATCGGGCAGGTTCTTGCAAGCGTTGATGCCATACGCTCCAACCCGCTGCCACCAGTACAATCACCCCGACGAGAGCGATGTGCTGATAGTGGTCGGCCACCAATGAGAATTTCATGAAATACACGTCCACAAAACCCATCACCGGCGCCAGTGCCACGCAGAAAAAACCCCAGGCAAACAGCAACGGCCGGCTCCAACCCTGGCGATATCGCCACAACACTGCCGTAACGACTAATGCCGCCAAAAGCGGCAGCCACCACAGCGGATTACCGGCCTCGATGCGCCACTGCGGATAGATAAAGGCCAAATCAACAGGCAAAAGCGCCTTGTACAGGTAGAACCATATCACGCCCCCGGCACCCAGCAGACGCCCTGCAAAACCGACGGTCCGGATCTCTATATCTTCACCGTGCGTTTGGAACCATACGTTCACTCCCCCCAATACCACCGCAACCGCAAAAAAAGGCGCGTCCGCACTAAGTCCCTACTCGTTAAAGGGCGCTGCCACCAGACCATCCCCAAAAGGAGCACCGGCAAAACCGCCACCGAGCCCTTGCTGAGCATCGCCAAAACGAACGCCGCCAGGCTCAGCCAGTACCAACGGCCTATAAGTAGACCGCTCACTCCGTGTGCGGTATCGGCACACGGAGTGTGCCTGCTACGTTGGGCGTTATCGCTACAGCTCGAGAAGAATTGCCTTAAATAAAACAAAATCGATAAGAGGAAGAACAACATCGCCATCAAGTTTTTCCGCTGCGCAATCCACGCCACTGATTCCACGTTCACCGGATGCACGGCGAAGATCATCGCCGCCAAGAATGCCCCGGGAATGGACAACTTCCGCAAAATAATCCAAATAAGCAAGGCTTCGACAATGTGCAGGGTCAGGTTGGTAACGTGATAGCCGGTGGAATTCATGCCCCACAGGCGCCACTCGATCCAGAACGTAGTATTCGTCATCGGCCAGTAATCTGTCACTTTAGCAGTAAACCAGAACCGCCACAGACCGTCCGAGGCCCTGATGATTTGATTATCTGTCAGAAGCGTATTGTCGTCCCAGATGAACCCGCCGCTTAAGGCTGGGAAGTAAGCGAGAAAAGCGGCCAGGACGATGAGCGCCACTCCTGCCAGCACACGGAGATGCAGGGCCGAGAGAACAGAGGTTCCCGACTGGACTTGGGAAGTCTGTCTATGGGACGATTTCTTGTGCTTAGACATCCGTGGGCCGCATTAAACAAGATAAAGACTTTTCGCTTATCTTTATTTTATAATATTTTGAACTAGCAAACCAAGCAATTGATACTCGGAAAAACTAAAATCCCGGCGTGCGAATGCTGGAATTGAAGTAGCGGAGATACATAATTATAAGCCCACGGGTTGCAACCCGTGGGCTTAGCGACATTTTTCCCAAGGCTCTATAAAGCGCAAGCGCGTGAGCTTGTTATTTGCCGCGGCGGATTGATTTGACAACCACGGTTTGCAGAGGCGTGCTGTCGAACTTGTCGGTGTCCTGAACCTGGACGGCGGCGATCTGGTCGACCACCTCCATCCCGCTGATCACTTCCCCGAAAACGCAATAACCGTATTGTTCCGGAGTGCGATCCCGGTGGTCCAGCGCCGGGTTGTCGGCCACGTTGATGAAGAACTGGCTGGTGGCGCTATCAATGGCATCCGGCTGACGGACCATGGCAATTGTTCCCCGCTGGTTTTTCCGCCCATTATGGGCTTCATTGCGGACTGCCGGTCGGGCATGAATTTCGCTCAGGTTTGTGGTATAACCGCCGGCCAAAATCCCCTGATCCTTATAGATCTGATGGAAAATGGTCTGGTCATATAAAACCGCATCTACATAGGCCAGGAAGTTGTCCACCGTTAGCGGCGCTTTCTCCGCATCGAGCCGGATAATTATTTTGCCCAGCGAAGTATCGATAAGCACCTCAGGATGCTGAAAGTCGAGCTTGGATTTGCTCAATTTGGAGCCGGATTCGTCCGCTTTGGATTTGGCTGCTCCTTCATCGCTGCCGCCGATTGAGGCCGCGGGCTGCGTTTTTCCAGAATCCCAGCCGCAGCCGATGGTTGTAATTATTCCCAATAATGCCAAGTAACAGATGATTAAAGAATATCGCATGGCAAATTAGCTCCAAAAACAGGTTTTATAGCAATTTCGTAGCAAACCGGATGGTTCCCTATCTGTAGCAGAGAAGGCAATGTATATAAGCCTTTAGTGGGACTTCTACCCCACCGTTCATTTTCCAGGTTAATATCATCTCTGGAATTCCGCTTTTTCGCAATGGCGGTTCTTGCGATATTTACTGGGAGCATGGAGAATGTAGGAATATAGGGGCGTTGTAAATGGGGCTATAAAAGCTGTTCATTGCCTTGTTACACAGCGATTGTTAAACGATGTATAGTCGCTTTTTTAATGTAGCCGTTTTCTTATTATGGTTGTCAACCATGAGTTGGCTGGTTACTCAGAAGGTGTTACCTTCCTTATTGCTTGGACAACCGCCCAGCTATCAGACCATTCTCGAGGCCCAGCAACGCGAGCGTACGAGCGGTTGGAGCTTATGGTTAAACAATAAACAATTGGGTTGGGCGCTGAGTACATTGGAAGCGTCTGAACAAGGCCCGCAAGAGATCCGCACTCATGTTCATTTTAACGAAGTTCCCCTGTCTGAATTGACGCCCGGCTGGCTTCGCGCTCTCTTCCGCTTGATCGAACAGCCGGCCGACAAACTCGAAATGGACGCCTATAGCACGTTGACTATTGATCCCCTGGGCAAATTAATTCGTTTTGATTCAGAATTACGTCTGAAATCCTTGCCGAACGTGCTGCGCATGCACGGGATAGTGGAGGGGACGCAACTCCGCTTGGAAATTCGTTCCGGCGATTTTTCCTATACCAGCGAGTTAATGCTGCCGCCGCACTCATTGTTAAGCGACGCGCTTTCGCCGCAAACGCAACTGCCCAATCTGCGCCTGGGCCAAACTTGGACCGTTCCGGCGTTAAGTCCCCTGTGGCCCACCGACAGCCCCATGGAGCTGCTTCAGGCCACCGTGCAAGAGAAGGAAGATATTTCCTGGAATGATGAAATCCAGCAAGCCTGGGCAGTGATTTACCAGAACGATCCCGGCGGCATGTTTACCGCTAGCAGTCGTCCGCGCGGCAAACTTTGGGTTCTTGAAGACGGTACGGTAATCAAGCAGGAAGCGACTATTTTCGATTCCGTGCTGCGTTTCGTGCGTCTGACGAATACGGAAGCCGACCGCTTGGCAAAAAAAAACAAAGAAGAAACTGATAAGAATTAAGCGGTCTCGGCAAAACTAATTGTTGCCAAAAAGCATTAATATCCGATTTATCAGCAACCGTTCACCATGATTGAATTTCACCACGTCACGCGTTTCTATGCCCATAAAATGGCGGTTGACGATCTCTGTCTGACCGTGTCTCCCGGCGAGATCTTTGCACTCTTGGGTCCCAACGGGGCGGGAAAGACCACCACGATTAAGATGCTGGTGGGTTTGCTGCGGCCGAATTCCGGTACGATCCGGGTCTGTGGGCACGACCTGGCCGCCGACCTGCGCCAGGCCACTCGTTGCCTGGGATACGTCCCCGACGAACCTTTTCTTTATGACAAGCTTTCCGGCCGGGAGTTTTTGGAATTCACCGCCCAGATGCGAGGACTGGATCGTCCCACCATCGAAGCCTGTATTGCCCGAGAAACAGAACAGTTCGATATGGGCGACTATCTCGACGACTTGATCGAAACCTATTCCCACGGCATGAAGCAGCGTTTGGTATTTACCGCGGCCTTGTTGCACCAGCCTCAGGTCGTGGTTATCGACGAGCCCATGGTTGCCTTGGATCCGCGCAGCATACGTCTCGTGAAGGACTTGCTCCATACTCAAGCGACGGCCGGCGTGACCGTCTTCTTGTCCACCCATATTCTCACCGTGGCCGAAGAAATCGCCGACCGCATCGGGATCCTCCATCAGGGACGGATGAAATTTCTCGGTTCGCTCGACGAGGCGGAAAAAGACTTCGTCTCTTGCAGTTCCTTGGAATCCTTCTTTTTACATCTTACAAACACCCCCCTGGAGACGCTGCATCCCGCCGCGTCCCCCCAGGCCAAATCGACCGAGTGAAACCGCCGTGACCCAAGTCTCCTTTTCCCACCTGCCGACCAGCGAATTTCTCTCGGCCGAAGACGAGTCGGCTGTTTTCTGGCGCTTGCGGCGGCGGATCGCCAGCACCCAGCTTTGGCAGATATTCGTCCAGGCGCGCTTTCGCGCCAGCCTGATTGTCCTGCTCAGTTTTTTCTTATGGAGCGGACTGTTCATTATCTTTCTCGAAGGATTTAAGTTTTTACGCCTAGCGATTCCCCATCCGGAAACCCACGACGAGATCGTCAGGGTGATTTTCAGTATGTTTTTTGCGGCGTTGATGGTGATGCTGGCGTTTTCCGCGGGCATTATCATGTACGCCTCGTTATTCCGCTCGCCGGAAACCACCTTTCTTTTGACCCTTCCCGCCCGCACGGAAAGAGTCTTTTTGCACAAATTCCAAGAAGCGGTGCTGTTGAGCAGTTGGGGCTTTATTCTCTTGGGCAGCCCCGTGATCTTAGCTTACGGTATCACGGCCGCCGCCCCCTGGTACTATTATCTGATGCTCTTGCCATTTTTGTTATCTTTCGTTTACATTCCGGAGGGAATTGGCGCCATTGTTTGTTTGTTGATTATCTATTTCATGCCCCGGCAGCGGCGGCTGGTGATATTTCTTCTCATGGGATTAGTGTTAGCGATAGGCTGCTGGTTGGTCTGGTCGCTAGCGGAAGCGCAGGAAAGCAATTTGCTTACTCCCACTTGGTTTCGCGAACTGCTGGGACGCTTGCAGCTTACCGAACGGCGACTGTTGCCCAGTTGGTGGCTCAGTTCCGGCTTGCTCGAGGCGGCCCGCGACGCCTGGTCCGAAAGCTTGATGTTTCTGATCCTCATGTTTTCCAACGCCTTGGCCGCCCGCCAACTGGCGTCGTGGACCGCCGGGCGGATCTTCCGTCCGGCTTACAGTAAGCTTTACGGCGGCGGCAAAAAAAATCGCCGCGACCGGACGGCCCTGGTCGATCGCATTCTTTATGGAGCAACGCGCCTTTTCTCCCGGCCCCTGGCCCTGTTTACGGTAAAGGATTTTCGCCTGCTGCGCCGCGATCCCCTCCAGTGGTCGCAATTCTTGATTTTCTTCGGCCTGTTGGGACTCTACTTTCTCAATATTCGCCGACTCAACTATGATCTTTATTACATCGGTTGGGTGAACATGGTCAGCTTCTTGAACCTCTCGGTCGTGGGGCTGCTGATGTCGACCTTCACCACTCGTTTCATCTTTCCTCTGCTCAGCCTGGAAGGGCAGCGGTTTTGGCTCTTGGGGCTGCTGCCCATTCGCCGCGAAACGATTCTCTGGAGCAAGTTCATTTTTGCCGCCGGCACGGCAATTGTGCCTTGTTCGCTGCTGATTTTACTGAGCGACGTGATGCTCGATATTTCGCTTTTGGTCATGGGGAGTCATCAATTAACGTGCTTGATTTTATGTATTGGCCTGGCGGGCATTTCCGTGGGTTTAGGAGCCCTCATGCCCAATCTGCGCGAACCCTCGCCTTCGCGGATCGCCGCCGGTTTTGGCGGCACGCTTTGTCTGGCCATCAGCACAATTTACATTATTATCGTCGTCCTGCTGACCGCCTTGCCCACCCACTTCTTAATCGCCGCGCAAAACACTTATGCCGTTCACACTATGTTGAAGAGCGAAATTAAAATATTATACTGGCTTAAAGTCTGGCTCCTCAGCGGTACGATCGGAAGCGTTATGCTGGGCATCCTGGCGACGGTCATCCCCTTGGCCATGGGATTTCGCTCTTTCCGCCGCATGGAATTTTAACCGTACGCATGTTCTGGCAACCCATTCGCTGGAAACGGCATGACACCGATGACTGCGGATAAATACATTCTCGCCTTGGATCAAGGAACCACATCCAGCCGGGCGATGATCTTCGACCGCGAGGGACGGATCGTGGCGGCGGCACACGAGGAATTGCCGCAAATTTTGCCTGCCGCGGGATTGGTGGAGCACGATCCCGAGGCTATCTGGTCCACGCAACTCTCGGTGGCCCGGCGGGCCCTCGCCGCCGCTGCGCTTTCGGCCGATGATATCGCGGCCCTGGGCGTTGCCAATCAACGCGAAACCACGATCCTCTGGGAGCGCGCCACCGGCCGGCCCATCGCCAACGCCGTGGTCTGGCAGAGCCGCCTGAGCGCCGGCGTGTGCGATCGGCTGAAAGCGGAGCATCTCGAGCCGCTCTTCCGCGCCAAGACCGGACTGCTGTTGGATGCCTACTTCTCCGGCGGCAAAATCAAGTGCCTTTTGGATACTCATCATGGTTTGCGCGACCGGGCAAAACGCGGCGAAATCCTTTTCGGCACCGTCGATACCTGGCTCATCTGGCGCTTGACCGGCGGCAAACGGCACGTCACCGATTACAGCAACGCCAGCCGCACCTTGATCTTCAACATCCATACACTCGATTGGGACGACGATTTGCTGGCCATTTTGGATATTCCCCGGGCCATGCTGCCCGAAATTTGTTCGTCGAGCGAATTTATCGGCGAGACTTTGCCCGAGTGGTTCGGCAAGCCGATTCCCATCACCGGCGTTGCCGGAGACCAACAAGCGGCCACGTTCGGTCAGGCGTGTTTCCAGCCCGGCAGCGTGAAAAACACCTACGGCACCGGCTGCTTTATGCTGATGAACACCGGCGAAAAACCGGTCCCCTCGGAAAACAATCTGCTCACAACTATCGGCTGGGGGCTGGGCGGCAAAATAACTTATTGCCTGGAAGGTTCGATATTCATTTCCGGGGCCGTGATCCAGTGGCTCCGCGACGGGCTGGGAATCATCAAAAACTCCGGCGACGCAGAGCGGCTGGCCGCCGCAGTGCCCGATTCCGGCGGCGTATACTTCGTGCCCGCCTTCGTGGGACTCGGCGCTCCATATTGGGATCCGTATGCGCGCGGTACGATCATCGGCATTACCCGAGGCACTACGGCCGCGCACCTGGCCCGGGCGGCCGTGGAAGCAATGGCTTTTCAAACCTGCGACGTGCTCAGGGCAATGCAGAAAGACTCGGGCATGGCGCTGGCGGAACTCAAGGTGGATGGCGGGGCCTCGGTCAATGACCTGCTCATGCAGTTCCAGGCCGATTTGCTAGGCGTGCGCGTCAGGCGGCCGCGCATCGCCGAAACCACGGCCCTGGGGGCCGCTTATCTGGCCGGTCTGGCCGTGGGCTATTGGCACGACCTGCCCGATCTGTCTCGCTGCTGGGCCCTCGATAGAGAATTCCAACCACAAATGCCCCCCACGCAACGCGAAACGCTTTACCAACGTTGGCAAGAGGCTGTCCGGCGTTCGTTAAATTGGGCGAGATGATGCACTATTCTCGTTACTGTGTTACTATCAATAAGTTATGTCTTATGGAACAGCCGGCGGTCAACGACCGCCGGATAGATTACTAGTATATAAAATTATGCACGATCGCAATCAAATCCTTCAGCAGCTTACCGCCGCCGATCTCGATGTGCTGGTCGTGGGCGGCGGGATCGTCGGCGCAGGCATTGCCCGCGATGCCGCTAGGCGCGGATTGCGCGTGGGACTGGTCGAACAATACGATTTGGCCTTTGGCACCAGCAGTCGCAGCACCCGGCTCTTGCACGGCGGCTTGCGTTATCTCTCCCAAGGAAACCTCAAACTGGTCTATGAGTCCAGTCATGAAAAGCGGATCGTGCACGGCATCGCCCCGCATCTGGCTCAACCCATGGCGTTTCTCTTTCCCGCTTATCGTCATTCGCCGTGGCCTTACTGGCAATTGAGGATCGGCGTGAAATTATATGATCTCCTCTGCGGCGGCGGGAATTTTGAACCCTCCAGTGGGATGACAGCCAGGGAACTGCTTGCCCGCGTGCCGGGCATTAATCCCTCCGATCTAACCGGGGCGGTGCGCTATTTCGACGCCCTGAGCAACGACGCCCGACTGGTTATCGATACGCTCCGCTCCGCCGCCGAGCATGGGGCAATAGTGGGCAACTATCTGCGATTGGAAGACGCCTTTCCCGGCAAAAACGCCTGGCAGTGCGCATTACGCGACGTCCTGACCAATCAAACTCATCGACTGATCGCCCGGACGGTGGTCAATGCCACTGGTCCTTGGGCCTCTACTTTCTCGCACAGCAGCGTGCGACTGCGCCTGACAAAGGGCATCCATCTAATAATTGATCGCCAGCGCCTGCCGATTCCCGAGGCCGTCATGGTGACTGAAGCAAAACGCATCCTGTTTGTTATCCCTTGGGGCCAGCGAAACATCTTGGGCAGCACCGACACCGACTATGACGGGCCGCTGGACGACGTGCGCACTGATCCCGCCGATGTGCAATACGTTCTCGACGTAATAAACGGTTATTTTCCCCAGGCCAAACTGACGCCAGCCGACGTTATCAGCACCTGGGCGGGCCTGCGCCCGCTGATCGCCTCCAAGCACGGCAGACCCTCGGATATTTCCCGCGCCCATCAGATCCTCATGCCCGAGCCCGGTTGGCTCGACGTGGCCGGCGGAAAACTGACCACCTACCGATTGATTGCCGAACAAACCGTCGATCGCCTGTTTAAGTACCTGGGCCGAAAGTTGCCGCCCTGCCGCACGGCAAAGGAACCGCTGCTTAAAGATTTTGACCATGGGGGACTGTCCCAATTTTTGCGCAGCGAAAATGGGACTGTCCCCTTACGCAGCGAAAATGGGACTGTCCCCTTAATAAATCGAATCGAAAGCGGCATCTTGCCGCCGCCGGTATCCAAGGAATTGGTGGAATATTACTGCCATCGAGAATGGGCCGTGCATCTGGACGACGTGATGATCCGCCGCACTAGTTGGCATTATTATCACGACCAGCCAAGCGAAACCGCCCAACAAGTCGCCGCCTGGATGGCCCAGTGCCTCGCCTGGAACGCCGCGAAACAAGCAAATGAATTGGCCCGCTACGAAGAATTAGTAAAAATTGGCCTGCTATCCAATCGGGCAAGTAGTGGTCAAGAGAATAGTGCGGTATAATAAGGCGGAACAGAGTTGCGTGGAACACTCTGTTATTTACACATTTTTCCTGCAAAATCAGTTTAATCACAATTCAGCCCATGAACACTTTCAAACTTTCGATGACGCTCTTGTTTTCGATCTTTTTTTTACTTGCGGCAAGGACCGATATTGCAAACGCCCAATCCGCGGCGTCCACGCCCGAGACGGCCTATCTTTTTACGTCGTTTCGCGGCAACGGCGACGGCTTGCATCTCGCCTATAGCAAAGACGGACTCACATGGGTCGATTTGGACAAGACTTATCTCACGCCGACGGTCGGAGGCAAGTTGTTTCGCGATCCACATATTCTTCGCGGACCGGACGGCGTCTTTCGCCTGGTGTGGACGACGGGTTGGAAGGATAACGGGATCGGCTACGCCTCCTCGACCGACTTGGTTCATTGGTCCGAGCAGCGTTTTCTGCCGGTGATGAAAGATTTTTCCGGCGTGAAAAATTGCTGGGTGCCGGAGACGTTCTACGACGAGAAGAATCGGCAATACATTATTACCTGGTCGTCGGACGTGGAAGGCAAATATCCCGAGACCGTTTCGAAAGATCGCATGAACAACCGCACGTATTACGTGACGACAAAAGATTTCGAGGAGTTCAGCGAGCCGAAGATTTTCCTGGATCCCGGCTTCGATCACATCGACGCGACGATGTTCGAAGAGCACGGAAAATACGTCGTCGTGTTCAAAGAAGGAGATATGCAGGCCAAAGGAATCAACGGGCCGATTCACTCGGCCATTGGCGATAGCCCGACGGGTCCGTTCACATTGCGCAAGCCGCCGATCATCACGCAGTGCGCGGAAGGTCCGGCATTGGTTAAAATCGGCGACAAAACGTTGCTCTACTTGGATTTTTACACGGCGGGGCGTTACGGGGTATATGAATCGACCGACGGAAAAGAGTGGAAAGACATTTCCTCGCAAGCGTCGGTGGTTCCCGGTCAAAAACATGGAACGATTTTCACCATGCCGGGCAAGTTCGTCGCCGAATTGGCGAAAGAAAAAGAGGAATTGATGGCCAAAGCACCGAAGCCGATCCTCGACGGCTTCACCGCCGATCCGGCGATACGCGTTTTCGGCGACACCTATTACGTTTATCCCACGTCGGACAAGCCGAACTGGATGACGACCGATTTCTCGGTCTGGTCGTCGAAGAATCTGATCGATTGGAAAAAGGAAGGGATGATTCTCGACGTGACCAAGGAGCTTTCTTGGGCGAATATAAAAGCCTGGGCGCCGGACTGCATCGAGCGCGACGGTAAATACTATTTTTATTTTTGCGCCGACGGGAAGATTGGTGTCGCCACGGCCGACAAACCGACAGGTCCGTTTAAGGACGCGCTGGACAAACCGCTGATTCAGCAAGGGCCGAATGTCAAGGTGTACACAATCGATCCGTATCCCTTTATCGACGACGACGGCCAAGCCTATCTTTATTTCGGCAACGGGACATGCAACGTGTTTGAGCTGAAACCGGATATGATCACGCTCGACGGCGATCCAAAGGCCATTCGCCTGAAAGAGTTCCGCGAGGGAATCGTCGTTTTCAAGCGAAACGGTCTCTATTACTTCATGTGGTCGGTGGACGACGTGCGAAGCGATAACTATCGAGTAGCCTACGGCACTTCGAAAACGCCGTTCGGGCCGGTGGATGTTCCGAAAGATTACATTGTTCTGCATAAGAACGGGATTGTAAAAGGGACGGGACACCATAGCGTGGTGAACGTGCCCGGCACGAATCGCTGGTACATCGTATTCCACCGACACGCCATCCCAGATGGAAACGGTTACAAACGAGAGACCTGCATCGAGCCAATGCTGTTTAACGAGGACGAGACAATCAAGAGCGTCGATCCGGCGGCGGCTCCGTTCCCGGCAGGCTCGGTCGGCGAGCCGATCACGAACGGCAAAGGCTTGCCGGAAAAAAATACTGCAAAATGAACAACGCAATTTTCAATACGGAGGTTGCAGAGGTTGCAGAGGAAAATCAGCGGTCGGTGGACGCTTTTACTCCCGTCCCTTACGATAAACCGTCTTCTCGGTAATCACTCTATCCATGCGTATGTCATGCGGTAAAACGGGAATTTCATCGACCAATTGGCACTCAAAGGCCAAGGCAATCTTGAAGGCATCGTGACGCACATGCTGCAACAGCCGATCATAATATCCCTTGCCCAGTCCCAGACGGTTGCCTTTACGGTCGAAAGCCAGACCGGGCGCCAGTATCATATCCAATTCGGCCGCTTCCACGTGCCGGTCGGCACGTGCCCGCCACTGGTGCGCGGGTTCAAGAATTTGCCATGTGCCGGGCGTTAATTCGTCCATGTTCTTTAACTGGAAAAGTCGCAGTTCATGTGCCTGGCAATAAGGCACAACAACTCGTTTGCCCATTTGCCACAGCTCGGGCACATATTCGCGCGTGCGCACTTCACTGCCGATGTCAAGATAAATCATCAGCGTTCGGGAATTGGCAAACTCCTGCAATGCCCAGAGTCTGTCCCAGATCGCCCGGCTTAATAAGTTGCCATCTTGTTGATTTTCCCGGCGCAGCGACAATCTGGCGGAGCTGCTGTTTCTTTTGTAATGCTTCGTCAAATAAATTAGGCATGAAATGAAGGTGCGAGGGAGGACATGAATCATTTTCGTAGGAGAGTGGAGTGGGCGGCACTGGATTCGAACCAGCGACCACAACTCCCAATTCTATAAAGAGTTATCAGGGGTACAATACCCGGGGCGGCGCAAAATCCGGCGCACTTGACGCAAGTAGGGCAAAAAACA
This sequence comes from Pirellulales bacterium, assembly GCA_963820545.1. GTDB lineage: Bacteria > Planctomycetota > Planctomycetia > Pirellulales > Thermoguttaceae > CAWGAJ01. Next base: position 2,078,728 of record CAWGAJ010000001.1, on the reverse strand, counting down.
GCCCATTCCCTACGGCTCCACTTATCCAGGAACTTTTTGACTATTTTCGGCGCATAATTCCTTATCCGCCTGGATCATTATATATAGACACTTGCGTTTGCTTCCGGGAAATGTGCTATGTCTGACGACCAAGCCCTACTTCTGCGTTATGCCAGCTCGCGCGACGCCGAGGCTTTCGCCAAGCTCGTAAAACGCTATTCCACTCTAGTATTTTCCGTTGCCAGCCGTGTCACGGGTAACACTGCCACTGCCGAGGACGTTACCCAAGACTGTTTCATGAAACTTGCTTGTCAAGCTGATTCCATCCACGGTTCACTCCCCGGCTGGCTTCACCGCGCGGCCTTAAACCGTTCCATGCAAGTTACCCGCAATGAAGCCACACGTTTGCGTCATGAGATCCGGGTTACTCCGCCGTCTGATCCAGATTACGAGACCAGTTGGAACCAGATTGCACCTCTAATTGACGCCGCACTGGCCAAAATCCCCGATGATCTGCGGGAGCCACTAGTTCAGCATTTCCTCCTCGACCGGACGCAAACTGAAGTCGCCGAAAACCTACGGATAGATCAGGGCACGGTCTCCCGGCGATTGCAGGAGGGTATTAAAAAGATTCGGGAACACCTGAAAAATGCCGGAGTGGTTTGCGGCAGTACTGCGCTATCGACGATCATGGTTAAAAACGCCTCGGCGGCCGTGCCTGCGCGGCTAGCCGCTTCGCTGGCGAAAATGGCGATAGCCGGGCCCGCCAAAATCACCGCGACCGCCTCCGCCGCCGCGATCCTGGCCGTCAACGCCAAACTCATCGCCGCTATCGCAACCGTTGTAGTTGTCGGCACCATAACAACATATCACTTTGTATTATCGCCTACCACTTTTACTCCCCAACCATACCTTTCCAAGCTTAACCTTCAAGGCAACGGCTTTACGAACGACTCGTTTTCTTTGGCCTTCCAAGCGGCGGCAAAAGTGCTAGGGCGCGACGCCGATTACGAAACCGTTTACGCCCTTTCGACTAATGCTTTTAGTCCCGTCATCGAATATTCAGATCAAGGATGCAATTCATATTGGCAGATCGGCAATGAGGCTATTAAGACCCTCGGCGCGCGATACGGCCTCAACGTACGTAGTCTCGAAATCCCCGGTTTTTCCGGTAATACAGCCGCTTATCGCAACAGATATGCCCCAATTATCCTCCAGGCTATAAAGGCCGATCACGTCGTCATCGTCACCGGCAGATGGAAAGATAATGAACCGTATTGGCCATGGGCGGGGATCGTCACCTATGTGCAATCTGATAACGTCATCATTGGCGCCACACTCAATGGCCGAGTCGATAATCAGCTAACATTGATCCGCGGTATTTGGTCGCTTGAACCCGCCGCTGTCACACTAACACCCCACGAGGCCGACATCGCCACGCTTCGCTCGGCAGTGGCCCGCATTCGCGATCAATCGCCCTTTCAGGCCACGCCGCAAGCCGTTTATGGCCTGCAAGCCATGGATGCTGGGATCAAGGCAATGTCCGAAACTCCAGGATTTTGTACTAAATGCGTGGAGAAAGTGGGGAAAGGGAATAAATTTGATTGGAGCTGCGCCCACATCGAGCGCTTTGACCACGCAGACCGCCTCCACTGCCGCCGCCCGCTATTTGCGGCGGATCGCTCCCGACTTCCCGCCTGACGTCCAGCCGCACCTTCAATCGGCCGCCGCCCGTTATGACCGTATTGTCGCGATTTTGGCCCCCGCGATTGGCAGAACAGGTCCCGATTCGTACGTCAATATCATCGGCGACCTTTCCAGACAAAAAGCCCACGTAGCCAAGGTTCTGGTTCCGATTAAATCGGAGTATTTCGCTATCGCTCAAGACCTTGAACTCGCACTTAGAAGTGTGAAACCTTAACAACCCAAAAAATCAACCATGAAGAGGAACCTGAAGTATGATTCGCAAGATTAATTTGGTAACAGTGAGTAAATCAGTGTGTTTGGCCGCTATGCTGTTGGCCGGAACCATTTTCACGACGACCGCCAAGTCGGCGACGGGGCCATACTTCGGCCAAACTCCGCCGGGCACGACGCCAACGATATTCGCCCCCGGAATCCTTTCCCTGACCGACCGCATGGAAGCCCGCATCGCCTTCTCCCCCGATGGTAACGAGTGCTTCTTCACGGTGCCGACTGATTTCAACTTTTCCAGTGTTCAGATGTACTATACGAAGTGCGTAAACAACGTATGGACGCCCCAAGCTGTGGCGTCCTTCTTGCTGCCGGGCTATCGGTGCTCCCAGCCCTTTTTCTCGGCCGATGGAAACAAGCTCTACTTCACCTCCAACAAAAATGGCACCGGCGACATCTGGGCGGTTGAGCGCACATCGCAAGGATGGGGCAATCCCCAAGTCCTTCCTTCTCCAATCAGCTCCGCCTATTATGAGGGTGAGTACTCGCAAACAACGGACGGGACCGCCTATATTGAATCTGATCGTCCCGGCGGGATGGGGTTGGTGGATGTATGGCGGATACGTCCGCAGCAGCAGGCAGAGAGCCTCAACATCAACACCAACACCTACGACAGTGATCCGTTTATCTCGCCCGATGGGAGATATCTCATCTACTCGTCGTATCGTTCCGGCGGCTACGGCTATTCGGACCTTTATGTGACTTTTCCCGACGGAAATGGCGGCTGGAACGCGCCTGTCAACATGAACCAATACTGTCCAGGCATCTGTACTGGCGCCTGCGAATACGGCCCATCCCTTTCCCCCGACGAACGCTATCTGTTCTTTGTCCGCCTTAACTATAACACTCAGCAGTGTGATGACTATTGGGTTGCGAATCCTTTCTATGTCCCCGAACCGGCAACGGTCATACAAGTAGGGCTTGCCGCAATGTTGCTGGGATTGGCCGGAATCCGACGCTTTCACAACGCAGCAATGTCGCGGCACAACAAGTGGTGATGTGCTATGTCAGAAGGTCTACATGATGCAAAGGTGCAACGTAGATGAGAACTCAAATAATGGGATTGATGTGTTTGATGACCCTATTCACGGATTTGCCGGCCCGAGCCGAGTTCGATCGCGCTATTAACCATTGGCGGGCTGTGTTTGCTGTGGTGCTGGAGTAAAAAATCTATTTGCACTTCCCGGCGCAAATGATTTACGCAAAATAACTCGCTCAATTTTCCCTGGTAGTGCGGGCCTTATGCCCGCATTGTTATTCAGAATCGCAGCAAGGACGTTTTTTCTGAAAAATGACCTACTTTCTTCCACATCTAATTACAGCATGCCCCCCAGAACTACGGTGCGCATGGTCTGCGGCCGGATTAATTCAACTTCTCGATCCTTTTCGTGGATAATTCATTCATAGACCCTGTCTATAAATATAGAGGTCTGTTTTCGCCTACTTGGGATGCAACATGCCTGATGACCAAGCCCTCCTAATTCGTTATGCCCATTCACGCGACGCTGAGGCGTTTGCCCAGCTCGTTAAGCGTTATACGGCTTTGGTTTTCTCTGTTGCTTGTCGTGTTACAGGTAACACCACCACCGCCGAGGACGTTACTCAGGACTGTTTTCTCGCCCTTGCCCGTAAAGCCCCATCCATACACGGTTCGCTCCCCGCTTGGCTTCATCGCGTGGCCTTGAATCGTTCCCTGGACGTCACCCAAAACGAAGCCACGCGGAAACGCCGCGAGGCCGAGGCATCTTTGCCATCTAATAGTGATTTCGAACCCACATGGAATCAGATCAGCCCTCTAATCGATGCCGCTTTGCTTAAACTCCCTGAAGAGTTCTGCGAGCCGTTGGTTCAGCACTTCCTTCTCGGCCACACGCAAGCCCAAATCGCCGAAAATCTCCATATCGGCCAAGCCACGGTGTCCCGACGGTTGCAGGAGGGCGTCGAAAGGCTCAGGGCATACTTGAAGCAGACCGGAATAGTTTGTGGCGCGGCGGCGTTGTCGACAACATTGTCCAAGAACGCCTTGGCCGCCGTGCCCGCGCGGCTCTCCGCTTCGCTGGCGAAAATGGCAATAGCCGGGCCCGCCAAAATCGCAATGGCCGCCTCCGTCACCACGTTTTTGGTCACGAATATAAAACTTATCTCTGCCGTCGCCTCAGTGGTTATAGTCGGCGCAATTCTTACATATCAGATTACTACATTGCTTAATCCAACATCCGAATCCGCTTTCACTCCCAGGCCATACCTTTCCAAGCTTGTCCTGCAAGGCAACGGCATCACGCAAGACTCGTTTTCTTTGACCTTCCAAGCGGCGGCTAAGGTGCTGGGGCGCGACGCCGATTACGAAACCGTATACGCCCTGTCGACCAACGCTTTTTGTCCCGCGATAGAATACACCAACCAAGGCCCCAAGAGCATTTGGCATATCCAAGCCTGGCTCGGCGATAAGGCGATTGAGACCCTGTGCGCACGTTACGGACTTCGTGTCGTCAGCCTAGACCGCATGGATTCTACCGGTAACGCCGCCACATATCGCCGTGCTATCGTTCCTGACATCCTAAAGGCCTTGGATGCCAAAAACGTCGTCCTCGTCGGTGGTGGATGGGAGAATTTCTCGCCACTGGCGGGCATCATCACCGATGTGCAATCCGACGGCATTATCTACGGCGTATCACTTAACGATCTGCATAATTATCCACTAAACCGGCCCCGCGGGATTTGGTCGTTAGCTCCCACTGATCCAACACTCACGCCCCACGAAGCCGACATTGCCACGCTCCGCGCGGTAGTGGCCCGCATCCGCGGTCAGACGCCGTTCCAAGCCACTGTTGAATCCGCATACGGCTTGAAAGCCATGGATTTCTGGATCAAGGCGATGTCCGAAACGCCGGGCTTTTGTACACATTGCATGCAGAATACTAGGCTGAAATGGAATGAATGGGGTCGGAATTGCGCCCATTTAAATGCTCAAACAACAAAAGCCGCCTCGACCGTGGCCGCCCACTATCTCCACCGGATCGCTCCCGACTTTCCGCCAGCCGTCCAATCGCACCTGGAATCTGCCGCCGCCCATTACGATCGCATAGCGGCACTTTTGACGCCCGCACTTGCCGAGACAGGTCCCGATTCTTACGGCAACATCCTCGGCGACCTTCCCAAACAAAAAGCCCACGTGGCCAACGTTTCTTGTTCCAATCAAATCTGAATATTCCGCCATTGCCCAAGATATTGAACTCGCCCTTGAGAATCTGAAACCTTAACAACCCGAAAAGTTGAATAGAGTGCGTGAAACGCACCTTGATTTCGGCATTATTGAATAAGAGCAGGTGCATCCGACGCTTTCACAGCACAGCAATGTCGCGTCACAACAAGTGGTGATGTGCTATGTCAGAAGGTCTACATGATGCTAAGGAACAATGTAGATGAGAACTGAAATAATGGAAATGATGTGTTTGATGCTCCTATTCATGGCTTTGCCGGCCCTGGCCGTGGAAAATAAGGCTCCCGCGCCATACATGGGTCAGAAACCACCGGGTCTGGTGCCCAAACTCTTTGCACCGGGATTGATCAGTCTTCCCAAGCAATATGAGCACGATATATGCTTCTCAAAGGACATGCGGGAATGCTATTTTACCGTTCGGGACCCAAAATGGACCGTCCACAAGATCGCGGTCACATTCTATCAGAACGGACGCTGGACGCAGCCCGTGCCGGCCTCGTTTTCAGATAATGCATCACTCTCACCGTGTCTTGCGGACAACGATCAAACCATGTATTTCAGCAGAGGCGGTGGTATTTGGAAGGCCAAACGATCCACGTCCGGATCGGGGACCAATCGAGGGTGGTCCCAACCGAAGCCCATGCCTGAGCCGATTAGTCCGCCTCATGGCGAGTGGGGTTGTCATATCTCCAGCCTGGGGAACCTGTGGTTCTGTTCATGGCGTCCCGACGGTAAAAACAAATGTGATCTGTGGTTTGCACGGTTTGCAGACGGGCAGTTTAAAGACCCCATAAACCTTCGCAACCTGAACACCTCGAACTTCGATTGTTATCCCGTGCCCGGACCCAATGAGGATTATTTTATTTGGATGTCCGATCGCCCCGGAGGCTTTGGGAAAGGAGATCTGTATATCAGTTTTGCCTTCGGCAAAGGCAACTGGAGTGCTCCAAAAAATCTGGGTTCGACCATCAATACGTCAGGGAACGAGTCGGGCCCTTACTTGTCGCCGGATCATAAGTACCTGTTCTTCTCTCGTTGCGATGATTCAAAAGGAGAAGAAGACGAAGATATCTATTGGGTCAGTGTGGAAGCTTTCCTGTCCGATCAAAATAAGCCGGCATCCAATAAACATGACTGATAACAAAGTCCTTTTTTGCGCGGCGGTAATATCACAGCATAATTAAACTTATATCAAAGCAGGCCCTGGAGGCCAGTCGTACGAAAGTGGAGTAGACAGTCATGAGCACGATCCTAGAACATGCCTGGTGTGAACTGCGACGGCGCAAGGCCCGGACCCTGACCACGGTGCTGGGGTATGGCCTGGCCGTGTCGAGCATGATGGTCCTGGTCGGTATCCTCCAGGTCTCAGGACAGGGCAGCGCAGGGATCCTGGATCACACAGGGACCCACTTCGTGGCCTTCTCACCTGCTGACATGGCCTCGTGTGGGCCGTGCCTGGCCGTTGCCAACAGCCAGATACAGAGCGAGGGCCTTGTGGCCTTTGGCACGCGGACCAATCTGATGCCCCACGCCTTTGTGGATAAGATCAAGGGCCTGTCCACTGTGACGGATGCAGCACCCTATCTCCAGTACCGATTCCGGGACCCCAACGATGGCCACCTGTATACGGTCGGCGGTTTCGATCCGCAGAATACCATGGTCGTGGGTACCACGTGTTGTGCGGCCACGGACGTGATCAAGGGACGATTTCTCGTGGAGGGCGACAAGGGCAAGGTCCTCCTGGAGCAGGCCTATGCCCAGTTGAGGCGACTTGACGTGGGTAACGCGGTCCGCATCTCGGACCAAACCTTCACGGTGCTGGGGATCATCAATCCCGGCATTCGACCTGCCAAGGCGGACATCTACATGCCCTACACAGAGGCGGAGCAATTGGTGGCCTCTCAAATGCCCAATGTCCCCCTCTCAGGCCAGGCCAATCTGATCCTTGTGGAGGTCAAGGACAGCTCCGTGCAGGACCAGGCCATCCGAGAGGTCAAGTCCCTGTACCCGGACCTGGTCATATCGAGCTACGCCTGCTACAGACCTGCGGCCAAGGCCAGGGCCATCAATACCACGGCGATCGCCCTGCTGGTCATGGCGATCGGAGTATTCACCGTGTTCCTGGCCATGGCCTCCCAGTTGTCGGTCCTGGTGGAACGCAGACGGGAGCTCGGCATCCTCAAGACCCTCGGCTTCTCCAATGGCCGGATCATGGGACAGATCGTGCTGGAGTCCGTAGTGCAGGCCGCCATGGGTGCTTCGGTCGCAGGCCTGTTCGTCCTGCTCCTGATACCGTGGATTCTCTTGAAATGGTTGGCCCCCATGGATGTCTCTGCGTCCGATATACGGTGGCTGCCCATCTGCGTCCTGGCGATCGGCCTGTCCGTTGTGGGCGGGCTCCTGGCCGGCCTGTTTCCAGCCCTTTGGGCATGTCGTCAGCGCCCCTCCAGTCTCCTGCGAAGCTTCTAGGGATTCCCTTTTATGACCGATACCGTCCTCTCCTGTTTGCATATCACCAAGCGTTTTGTCTCCAGGGGCAGGACCACGGACGTGCTCTGCGACGTCAGCCTGGCTGTCCACAAAGGTGAGATCGTGGTGATTCGAGGCCGGAGCGGCACGGGCAAGTCCACGCTCCTGCAGATCCTGGCAGGTCTGGATCGCCCCACAGCAGGTCAAGTGGAGATCACCGGACGAACCCTCGAAGACCTCAGTGCCGGAGAACTCGCGGATCTGAGACGGCAGACCATCGGGTTCATCTTTCAGAGCTTCAACCTCATCCCCTCGTGGACCGCTGGCCAGAACGTGGAGGCCGCCCTCATCCACACACAGTTGACCCGGCCTGAGCGACACCGGAAGGTGCGAGATATGCTCGAAAGACTGGAACTCGGCGACCGCATCGACTACCTGCCGTCCGAGCTCAGCGTAGGTCAGCAGCAGCGTGTGGCCATCGCCCGGGCCCTGGTCCATGCCCCCGCTATCGTTTTCGCCGATGAGCCCACCGGCAACGTGGACCCTGAGACCGCCAAGTCCATCATGGACTGCCTGGTCGGCCTGGTCCGGGCAAACGGGACCTCGCTCATCGTCTGTACCCACGGTGAGTTCGCCCCAGAGACAACAGATCAACTCTATCTCATCCAGGACGGAAGGATAGAGCCCATCTCACACGGCTGTGCAGTAGCCCACTATTAATAGAACATTCCCATGATCGGAGAAGACAAATGACAACTCGAAAGATAAATATGATGGGTTGGATAGTCCTGTTCATGGCTTTGCCGGCCCTAGCCGCAGAAAATAAGGCTCCCGCACCATACATGGGTCAGAAACCACCGGGTCTGGTGCCCAAACTCTTTGCACCGGGATTGATCAGTCTTCCCAAGCAATATGAACACGACATTTGCTTCTCAAAGGATGGGCGGGAATGCTATTTTACCGTTCGGAACCCAAATTGGACCGTTCACAAGATCGCGGTCACACTCTATCAGAACGGACACTGGACCCAGCCCGTGCCGGCCTCGTTTTCAGATAATGCATCACTCTCACCGTGTCTTGCGGACAACGATCAAACCATGTATTTCAGCAGAGGCGGTGGTATTTGGAAGGCCAAACGATCCACGTCCGGATCGGGGACCAATCCAGGGTGGTCCCAACCGAAGCCCATGCCTGAGCCGATTAGTCCGCCTCATGGCGAGTGGGGTTGTCATATCTCCAGCCTGGGGAACCTGTGGTTCTGTTCATGGCGTCCCGACGGTAAAAACAAATGTGATCTGTGGTTTGCACGGTTTGCAGACGGGCAGTTTAAAGACCCCATAAACCTTCGCAACCTGAACACCTCGAACTTCGATTGTTATCCCGTGCCCGGACCCAATGAGGATTATTTTATTTGGATGTCCGATCGCCCCGGAGGCTTTGGGAAAGGAGATCTGTATATCAGTTTTGCCTTCGGCAAAGGCAACTGGAGTGCTCCAAAAAATCTGGGTTCGACCATCAATACGTCAGGGAACGAGTCGGGCCCTTACTTGTCGCCGGATCATAAGTACCTGTTCTTCTCTCGTTGCGATGATTCAAAAGGAGAAGAAGACGAAGATATCTATTGGGTCAGTGTGGAAGCTTTCCTGTCCGATCAAAATAAGCCGGCATCCAATAAACATGACTGATAACAAAGTCCTTTTTGCGCGGCGGTAATAATGAAGGTACGAGGGGGGACATGAATCATTTTGGTAGGAGGGTGGAATGGGCGGCACTGGATTCGAACCAGCGACCTCCACGGTGTGAGCATGGCGCTCTAACCAACTGAGCTAGCCGCCCGGGAAAAGCTATTTTAATCACTAAAAAAAGGTTTGTAAGTGGTGGGTACTAAGAAAGTGGATAACTAATCCCGGTCATTCCGGCGGAGGCTCGAATTTAGGGGCGGTGGGCTCGTCGCGACCGCCCTGATCCTCTTTGAGATTCGTAATTGCCGGCCGGGTCGAGGGGCTTGAGGCGACTTCCGAGGTTGCCGAGCGGATCTCATCTTCCACGTTCTTCATTGCCCGGCGGAAATCGGAATAATGTTTACCCAGCTTGCGGGCCACGTCCGGCAGATTCTGACCGAACAGCAGCACGGCAATCACTAACAGAACGATCATTTCCGTCGGGGCCGGAAAACTGAGAAAACCAAATAAATGGTCCATCCCTTCACCCTGTGGAGAAATATCGGACGAAATGCCGCGATTTGTACCAGCCGACCGGCGTCAAATTCACTTTTGCGTTGAATCTTTGTCGTGCTCGATTTGACTTTTATCAGTATCCTTGAGGTCTTCTTCGATCCCCTGCACGCCTTTCTTGAACTCTACAAGCCCTCTTCCCAGCGACCGCATGACACTCGGCAACCGATTGCCGAACAGCAACAGAACAATAATGCCAAGAACAATCCACTCGGTCGGACCTAAACCAAACATGGCTCAATCCTTAATGTAAAAAAACTTCATTGCAGGGGTATATATATTCTACAGTAGCGCTGGTGCCTGTCAAACATATAGGTTTGGCATTCGAAACCTCTTGCCGGCATTATTTGACCTGCTGTTTGGACTGGTTATTTGCGAGATAAAGGGGGAGAAATCGGTAATAAACTTCCAGGGTCAGGGTGGCAATTGCAGTGGTATATACCCGTCCGCCATAACTGCCCCAGAGCGTGTCGGTATTCCACGAGCCGGCCATGGGGCCTTCTTTGACTTGCCGATCCAGCAGTGTGCAGCGCATGGATTGATTCCACTTTTCCCAATGTTCCCCCTGTAATTGGTACATCCCAAGAGTTGCATAATACCAGTAATAATCATTGGCAATGCCTTGGCCCGGCAGTTCACCCAGCAGATAATCGCCGGCCTCGTCGCAGGACGGATTCTCGCGCTCGAATCCCAAAAACTGCCGGCAGACCAGGGCCTCGGCGGTCATGGCGCGGCTGATCTGTTCTCCCGGCCGATACGAGGCCAAGCCGCCGTGCGTGCCAACCGAGACGCTCTTCAGAAAGCGGATCATGCCGTTTCGCGTCGCTGCCGGCATGGCAATACCGGCCAGCTCCGCGCTTTTCAGGGCCATCAATTGCCAGCCAAGCTGGCTGGTGTCGCCGGGATCGCCGGGCCGGTAACGCCAACCGCCTCCCCGGGGATCCTGTGCCGCGATTGTAAAGTCAATGCCTCGGCGCACGGCACTTTCCAAGCGCGGATCGTGCGTCATGCCGTAGGCCTCGCTCAGGGCGCAGGCAGCCATGGCATGGCAATACATGAATTCAAACGTCTGCGCACTGCCGCCCAGGTTTCCGTCGCGGGCTTGGATCCGCAGCAGATATTCCAAACCGTCGCGAACGTTCTCGCAAAAAGGACCTTGTTGGTGGGTGTTGCCCGAGGCCAAAAATGCCAGCAAGGCCAGGCCGGTAATGCCCGAGTCGGCGCTGCGCCCGGCGTTTTGCCGGTTACGTCCCTGGACGCTTAGTTCCCGGCCCGCCCCGTGTTGGCTGGCCTGCCAATGACCATCTGCTGTTTGATTGTTGGCCAGCCACTTCAAAGCGGCCTGGACGGCTCTTTCCGTTTCAGTGGTGGCCCCGTGACGCTCGGCCACTCCCGCGCGATTGGGCATCACGCGGAGTTTATAAATATCGGGCATCATATCAGTTGCCGAATGAGCTTCCGGGTTCTTCGTGGCCTCAAAAACCTGGTCCTCATCGAGCGGGACTAACCGGCCAATGTAACCACTTATAGCAGCAGGTGTTGCTTGAGATGGAACATCTTTTTCCGTCACAGTTTGTTCCGAAATCGGCTCTCCGGGCAGTTCGCTGCTTGCATCAATAGGTAAAAGTTTGGCTTGCGTATCAAGGTCAACACTTACGGTTTGGGGAGCGTCCAACAAAACGGACTTGTTGTTCATCTTGTCGGGCACTTCGGCTTCGCCGGCAGGCGCTGGCTGAGTGGAGTCGCTAATTATGTTTGATGATATTAGTTTAGTCTCTTTTGGTTGCAACATTATTTCATGCTGTAACGCTTCCCAAGGCTGTTCGCTGTCGGCCCCTGTTTCATCGCCCTCGGCAGATCGTTTACCGCTGGGATCGCCCTGCTCGCTATCGCCGTCGTCATAGGCGACGTAAAAAATTTCTTCACCGTCTCGAGGCGCCGTGGCCACAAAACTGATCGTGGCGATATAACCCAGGATTAACAAATGAGCCAATACCGAGAGTCCCATGCATTTTTCCAACTTGTGCGACTGTCCCCAGCGCGTATACCTGATAATAAACAGTCCGATTGTGAACAGCGCCAGTCCCAGCCAGAGTATGCCCATCGCCAGATTAAGGCCCGCGAAAAACTCCCAAACGCGATGGATGCGGAAAAAATGCATGGGCTAATTGTTCGCTGGGACGGTTCTCACCGAAATCCCCAAGTTCTTAATGCCGGCCTGCTTGCAGGCGTTAAGCACTGTGACCATTCGTTGGTACTTATCGTTTCCATCGCCGCGCACGAGCACGCTCGGTTCGCCGTGTTGGCGCCGGGCAACGGTCAGTCGGGCGGTCAGTTGTTCCAGACTCACCGGCTCTTGATCGAGGATTATCCTGCCGTCGGGATAGACGTTTACTGTGAAACGCGTCGGTGTCGATGCCAGCGCGCCCTTATCGACCACCTGAGGCACGTTGAGCTTGATATTCCGCTCGGCATCGACGAATCTCGTTCCCAACATGAAAAAAATAATCAGCAGGAACAAGACGTCGAGCATTGCCGTGAGGTTCAAAGTCGGCTCGTCGTCAAGATGCGTTTTTAAGGGCATATTGGGAATTAGGGATTGGGGAATTGGAAATAAAGGATGAAGGATGAGGGATGAAGGATTAATGAAAAATGCTGAATGATGACTGCTGAATTCAAAAACTGTAAACTGTAAACTTTAAACTCCCTATAATATCTTGCGGCTCGTCTTGCGCATTTCGCACTGCTCACTGCCCCCTAATCCCTTTGTTTATGCCGCTTCTGATTTACTCAGGCGGCGGGTTCTCGTTCCACTTATTTTTTTCTCGTGATCGTTGAGTTCCTCGGCCGAAATGTTGTTGGCCACCTCTTGGGCCAGCTCGTCGATATCAATTACCAAACGATCCACCCGGCTGACAAAGAAGACGTATAAAATCGAAGCCGGAATGGCCACCGCCAGGCCGCCGGCCGTGTTCAACAAGGCCTTGGCAATGCCTCCGGCCAAGAGTTCCGGCCGTCCTTGGGCGTCGGCAACGGCGATTACATTAAAGGTCTGAATCATGCCCAGCACCGTGCCCATCAGTCCCAACAACGGCCCCACGGTCGCGATGCCGTAAAACACGCGTAAATATCGCCGCAAACCGTTGGTCACGCGCTGGCCGCTGTCGATCACTCCTTGTTCGACCTCCACGCTCGGCCGGCCCCATTTGCGCACTGCTCCGGCAAAAACCTCGGCCACGGGACTGCCGTTTTCTTCACACAATTGCAGCGCCTGCTGGCGATCGAGTTGACCCTCGCGCAGTTGATGCATAAAGCGGGTGACAAAAGGCTTGGGAATCACTCGACTCCGCCGTAAACTGACCGACCGTTCAAGTAAGAACGTAACCACTAAGAACGAACAGAGTATGATCAGGTACATCAGTGGTCCCGCATCACTGAGAATTCTGCGGAGATTGCCGGTGGGAATCGCTGCCGTTTCTACTGGAACCGGCGACTCTGTTTGCCCCTCCGAACTGGTTACGGCCGACGATGAGCGGTCGGATTCACCCGCTGCCCAGGCACACTGTCCCGTCGGCCAAATTGCTGCCGGCATTGCCAATAAGACCCAAATCATCACCATTCCACTCATCCTTGAGAGGATTTTCATCTTATCTGGCTCCTCCGTAATTGCTTTCCTACTTTTTGCAGACTATCAATCTTCGACAAAACAATTCTTCCTATCTGTTACCATCGTCAGGATAGCCATAATAAAACAACCCCAATGACCACGGACAATTGACCGCGGACATTGGGGCTTTTTTTATAGCTGTGTTTGGTTTTGATTATCCAGTGGAGGGGATTTCAGCACCAGGCTAATAGTTGCTGCCCGGTCCCGGATCAAGATTACCTACCATGTGCAGATGGTCGTGGTCGATATAAACCACTTCTTGGCAATCCTCATCGGTGGTGGTATACGGAACAGGCCAGCCTATTCGGGTTACTTCAGTGAAGTAGACGATGCACTTGTATTGAGCATGGTGTAGTTGCGCCGGTCCAATCAGCGGGAACACGCGCGGTGGATCGATGTAATCGGCTATCGGCTCGACAACAATGCGCACGTTGTTTCGCTGCACTTCCTGCAACATCGGCAAGCCGCCTTGTAAGGGCCGGGCATCTTCCAAGGCCCGCATTACTTCGTCTTCTGATGGCGTATCCAGTGCAGTCGTGGGACTGCCCGGGGTTATGGGCCCCAAAATCGGCACCCGCTCGTATCTCTCGTGGATATGGAACCGGTCTTCGTATGTCTTTTGCAAATAGGGTGAGATGGGAACCGGATACGACATCATCCCCAGGCTTGGCCCCAAGGTTACGCTACAACCGGTGCTCAACAGCAGTAACACTAAGACCAAAGTGTAAACAACAGCGGAAGCGGTTTTGGTATACATCCGTAATTCCTCGATTGACTAAATTTCGACTTGGACAGCCGCGACTTTTGCCGGCTGTGATCGGCAGTTCCTTCCCCCCATTATGAGGAATCATTTGCTCAACCTGCGCCTGGTTACGTTACTTATCGTGTGAAGCTGTATCAAACTTGTGGATTTTTCCGGTTGTAGTAGATATTTCGGCATTAATTGTGAAAATGTTTGATCTGGGTAATTTCGGAATTTTGTACCAATATCAAATAAAAACCCCGCTTAGATCGATCTAAACGGGGTCGCTTTTTACTTATTGCTAACAACTTAACGTCGCCAACAACTGGGTGGTTCATCTTTAAAGTCGAGGAACCACCAGCCATCTTTCCATTCCAAGGCAACTTTCCGCCATCCCAACGGGACTTGTGGATAAGGATAGAACGGACCAATGTACGGCCAAGCCGTAGGCGAGTACTGTCTGGGATAGGTCACTGCCGCGTAGTTGGGATAAGCCGCGTAGCTGGGCCATGCATAGTTCGGCATAGAGGGCTGATCATAACGCACCGGAGCAACGCCGCCCTGGGCAGCCGCAGTATACATGGGACGCGGACCCATCGGCGCCCCATCTGCCTGGGACGGCATACCTTGCGTCATGGAAATTGGCAGCGGCGTTTGTCGGCTGATTGAGTGCGCAGGATTATACGCCAATCGCTGTTGCGGTAGCATGTCGGGTTCCAAGGCCGATGTCTGCCGTACTGGAGATTGGTTGTAACTCGCAGTCCGCTGGTCCGCCGACGTCTGTTGAGTTTGGGCATCCAAGGCCTCACCGTTCGGCTCGCCAACTGTAAGTCCATTTACAACGCGAGATACGCCCGGAGTTTTGTATACCAACTTCAATGCCGTGTTCATCTGCGCCTCGGATGCAACTCGACCTTTTAGCAAGGCCGCGCCATCCTTGAATTTCACGGCAATATGGAAATCACTCAGTTTACCGCTGTTTTGCAGATTTCGGGCGATTTGATCGGCCACTTCCTGGTTGCCGGCCATGGCGAACATGGGTACGAGCATAGTCGTGGCGGCGACCACAACAGATGATAACAAACGTGGCATGCTTTCCCTCCTTAGTTTATTTCAGCATCGAAACAGGTCGTTGTGGGCGAACACCACAAACCATTCCGTGCGGGATGGTCGGGATTCGTGGATTGCCCCCCGAACGCCCGTTCTACTTCAATTGTTACCTGAATATAGGTTTCGGTTGCGGATTGTGCCGAAAGGAAGCTTTTTTTCGATTTTGCTGATCTTCTGGATAATACCGAATAGCCGGTTATAACGACTGCGTTCATAATCCCTTGCCAAATAATCACTTAGCTAAATGTCACTCATCCAAATGTGAAACTTTGCCGGTCAGTAAATACGGCGAAACTGGATAAGAAAATCATGCAATCAACCCATCCCTAATCCCCAATCTCTACTTAATCAACTTCTTCAACTCGGCTTCGATTTCAGCCGCTTGAATGTTTCGGTTAACCACCTTGCCTTGCTGGTCTACGAGGATCATCGATGGCACGGTAAGAATGCCCAATTGGTTGGCCGGCGGGCTGTCTAATCCGCCTTCCTCAAAAACTAGCACCCAAGACAGTTTGGCCTGCGCTAGATAGTAATCAAGTTCCTTGCGATTGTTGTCCAAGCTGACCCCTATCACTGCAAACGAACGGCCGTATTTGGCGATCAGTTCTTTTATCGCGACCATGTCATTCTTGGCCTGATCGCTGTGCGTGCTCCAGAACTGAATCAACGTAACTTTACCCCGGAAGTTCGCCAAGTTCACCGGACTGCCCGAAAGTCCCTGTGCGCTGAAGGCCAGCACCTTGCCTTCGCACTCGAGCCGTTTTTGTGCGCCCAGGGCCTTTTTGCCCGCCGAGGTCTCGGGAAATTCCATTACCGCCCGGGCGTACCATTTCTTTGCGTCATCATCCTGCCCGGCGAATTCCTGGGCAATGGCCAATTGCAGCATGGCCTCGGCCGCATCGGGTACAGTGGGATATTCTGCAATAAAATCCTCGAGATTTTTCAGCCACTGGCTTTGTATTTCCGCCTGAATCTTGGCGGTAGTTGCCTTGGGATCCTGCATTTTTCGCCAATATTCGGCCATCAGTAGCCGGAATTTGACGTAAGCCGCCAGGTCCTTATCCGTCTCGTTTTTGCTGAGTTTCTCAAAAAGAGTTTTCAGGCGGTCCAGCCCATCGGGATAATTGCCCATCTGTTCGGCGGCGCTGAGCATGTCGGTCAATTGACGGATCCACAAAGTGCGTTCTTCGGCGTTGGCAGAGGAAGCGGCGATTTGTTCCAGGAGTTCGGCCCGCCGGGTGGTGTATTCCGCCTGCTGTTCGGGCGACGCGGCAGAGGCTGCGCCTTGATCGAGTTTTTCCAGTTCGGCCAACAATTTCTGATTGCCGCCGCTCGAATCGCCGCCGCCCGAGTCGTTGCGATGAACCATCGAAGCCTGGAAAAAGAAGCCTGCCGACGGCGAATCGGCCTGGCCTTCAGCCGTCTCCCGCGGCAGGTCGATCACGCGCCAGTCGTCGCCAACCTGGATCAGCGTGCCGATCTGCACTTGGCCGTTCTTTCCCGCTGTTTCCACGATCGCCACTACATTCTCATAAACTCGGATATCCTTGGTCGACTCGTCTGTTCCGGCGGGAACAATGCCCGGCCGACCGGCGCCGAATTGCACCCATGCGGTTTGGGGAGTAACGGTTTTTTGCCGCGTTATCAACTGTTTGAACGATCCGGCCAGCTTGCCGACCTTCTCCACCAGTTCCGCCGAACGGGATTTGCCCAATCCTAAGTTTTTAATCTCGCTCGGCGAAATCACCACCCGGGCGAAACGGTCCGCGTCGCGTGAGGCCAGGGCGGCAACCACTTCGGCCGTTACCTCCTCGGCCGAGATTGTTTTCCAAGACTCGATTGTTCCGCTCTCCTTTGGATCCAAACCCCAGCGCGTGCCGCCGGTGTTAAACCAACGGTATTGGTCGGCCTTGCCGTTGAAGTTCGAGTCGATATCGCGATACACTTCCACGCCGTCTTTATAGTAGCTCCATTGATCGACGATGTTGTTGCCGTTGGTGTCCACATATCTGCGCAGGATCGTGCCATCGGGCCCTTCCACGATCCAGCCCACCTGACCGTTAGTCTTTTTGGCGACGATTTTGCACTTGGCTATATCTTGAGCAGCGGGATGATCGTAATCGACCCCGGATTGCACGGGACTGAGCCCCAAGGCCTGCTCCACGGTGGGCGTAGCCGCTGTCGATGCCGCGATATCAAAAACAAATACCAGACTCAAAAACCAAATTGCTTTATTGAGGTAATCTATATATTTCATGACTTCATTCCTTCTTTTTTCGACGAACCGATTACGCAGTGACGGCGCCTGCCGACCTGGTTACATAAAATCTCTTTCGGCCCGGTGTAGTCCGGAGCATGATTAGATTGCGGAAAATTTTCCGATTATGCCGATTATATTGCCCCGCTATGTATGTATTTGCAATTACGCCAATAGTCTATGAACCGCTCAGTCGATTCAGTGACGCAACTCATTTTTATACAGAAAGTTACAGCATTAATGAACAAGCATCTTTGACACTCGGCTCTGATAGTGTAAAATCGCATGTTTCGGTATCTCTCACGTGTGCACGTGTGCCACTGGCTGCTTGTCAGCCAGTGAGGGCTGTAAGCAGAATAAACACGGGCAAAATCCCCGTGTCGGCTAAAACATCCCAGACTTAACAATCGGGCGCATAGCTCAGTTGGTTAGAGCGCGTCCCTGATAAGGACGAGGTCCCAGATTCGAGTTCTGGTGCGCCCACTTTTATAGGCTCGAGGCTATAGGCCTGAGGTCAGAGACTCTGGGCTTGAAAACTGAAAGCCGGCTACTGACCACAGCCCACTGCCCACTAAACACGGGGACGTAGCTCAATCGGGAGAGCACTAGCTTTGCAAGCTAGGGGTTGGCGGTTCGAGCCCGCTCGTCTCCACTATGTCATCCTGAGCATACAGACTTCTGCGGTTCCACTTAGAATCCTCGGCCGCCGGATTTACGCGGCTTCCATGCCATTGGCATTTTTGAGGTCGTCGCGGCGGTAATCTTCCTCTAGATCAACCTCTACTGTAGCGGCTGTTTTCCGCGGGGTAGGGGACCGGCCGGGGACGTGCTTGCCTTCTTTCGCGGCTTTTTCCGCGGATATTTCCAAACCGCTTACGGCCTCGGCGCTAGGCAAGGCCGCGGCCTTTTGGGCGAGTTCCCCAGGGATTAAAACTGGCTGGCTTGCATCTATCCGGCCATGATCCTGCGGAACAAAAGGCAATACAACCTGGCGACGCAGTCCGAAAAGATGGACCGTGCCAGGCAACTTAAAGATGCAGAAAAAGGTGCAAAAAAGCAAGCGCAGATCAAGCAACAGCCCCGCCTGTTCAATATATTGCAAATCCAGCACCAGCTTGCGGCGGACGCTGTTCAGATCGCTATCCGCCGGCAGGTTCAGTTGTGCCAATCCCGTTACGCCCGGAGCAACAACCAGCCGGTTGGAATAATCGGGTATCTGCTCCGAAAGTTTCTTGATAAATTCCGGTCTTTCGGGACGCGGTCCGACCAGCGACATTTCGCCTTTAAGCACGTTGAATAATTGGGGAATTTCATCCAATTGGAATTTGCGGAGAAAACGTCCCACAAAAGTAACCCGCGGATCCTTAGACTGCGTCCACACGGGGCCGGTCTCTGCTTCGGCATTGTGGATCATGGTGCGGATTTTGTACATGAAATATTTCCGGCCGTTTTTTCCCACGCGACATTGCAGAAATAGTCCCGGACCAGGCGATGTCAAGCGCACCAACAGTATTAAAAACATTATCAGCGGCAGGCAGGGAATCAGCAAAATCGCGGCAAGAATGCGATCGACAATTCCCTTCCAACGATAATAAGCCGCCGGCTCCCTGATGCGAACGACATTGATGTCAACGGCAGTCGTTTTTCTGTCGTTGGAAGCGGTTTTCTTGAACAAATGCCGCACGCTGCTGGTTTTTGTGAGGCTCGCCATTAATTCTTGTTGCATCCTTATTAAAAGCTTATTCATAACGCATAAAAAACTATCTGCGTATACGCCTTACCCGTGGGTTGCAGTCCCTTATTCACCTGAGACGACTAGCAACCTCTTCTCCAAGCACATATTTAACCTAACCTTAACTGAACGTTCCACTTAGCAATCAACTTTGTGGCTTTTCGGTATTACGGCGAATAGCTAAATAGCCTGAATATTTACGATAACTATCGAGAAAACATTTGTCAATGAGTTGCAGGCTTAAATTGGCAAAAAACCAGTCTATCGAGGGAGAGGATCGCAGGTTTTTTGAAATCGGAAGGGGGCCTCTTATAACGCCTATATTATAAATACCAATTATAATAGTTAATAATACAAAATATACATGAAATTACGTTTTTATTGAGCAACACGAGTAATGGCCTTAGTCCGCGTTCAACGATCCGCGGGCTAGGGTAAAATAACATTATTTACCGGTCATTAATACATTAACAACCGGCAGCAGAGGGTGCTATTTCGTATAAGACTCAATAGCACGATTGGTCGCGCCTGGGACAACCTTTTTTTCCACCAGGGCGTTCCGGCCCAGCAGGGAATTGAGACCCGTGCCCTGAATGGCGGCGATGGCCCCGGGTTTTTCTTGGAGATAAGCGTCCCAGAACAGCGTCGAAGCGTCGCGGATCAGTACTTGAAACCGGGCGTCTTTCTCCGCCTCGCGCTGTCGCACAATGTGACCGGCATAGATCATGTGATCGCCGCCGAAAAATGTGACTAGATACTGATCGGCGCCAAACGTGAGGTCGAACGGCCAGCGACGTTGGAAGGCCTTTGTCGCGCCAATGAGGCCGTCATCTTCGCTGCCTGTAAGGTACAGGCAAGGGACATGAATTCCGCCGTAAGCGATTTCCAACGGCACTTGTCCCGGCATAACAGGCGGACTCATGGCGATTACCGCGGTAATGCGCTGGTCCTCGGCAATCAGTCCTTTCGGCAAAACCTGACCGGCCAGCGCCAGGGCGGTTTCCGCGCCCAAGTCAAAGCCCGCCGCGCCAATGCGCGTAAAATCTAATCGTTTTGCCAATGTATTGTGTTGCCGTTGCAGGCGTACAAGTTTATCGAGCGCAAAGCGCATGTCCCGGGGACGGTTTCGCATGGTTGCCGGGTCTTCATACGCCTCTTTCAAATGCTTCAGCGGCTGGACTTTCCCCCGCCATACGGCATCATCACTGCCAATGTGCTGCACAAATACCGAAACATATCCCCGGCTGGCCCAATGAACACCTAAATATGCACAATCTTCGCGCGAGCGTCCCAGCCCGTGTGAAAAGAGCACTACGGGAAATGGCCCTTCCCCGGCTTCTGGATAATAGATTTCCACCGGCACCGGCCGGGACCGCCGTGCGTCGAACCACTGGAAGTCTTCTGCTGCCACGGCATACTCGCGCTGGACCGATATGCTTTGCCGCGGCTTTTGATGAGGAATATCTTCTCTGGCCGTTACAACCGATATCCCCAGAAATGCTGCGCCCCCAATCCATAGATTTATGATTAATACTAACCGTAATTGCTTCATGGCAAGTGAATTTTTCCTGTATTCACAACAGACAGATACTAACTAGCCTCTGCACTGATTTCGGCGGATTGAGGGGGGCATGACCGAGAAAACCATACCAGCCGATTCACTTTGCCCGGCCGGTTGCGCAAAGATTTTTTGGCAGTGAAAGTATACTAATCTTTCGTGTTCTAGGGCCTGCAATAAGAACGTTTAGCCACGGCACTTGTGCCGTGTGTTAAAAAAGTCGTTTTTTTCCCGTTAGACTTTTCCCACCGGCGCCAAATAGATGACAAATTCCTCTTTGCCGTCCAGGTGCAGGAATTTGTCGATTAATTCCTGATGGTAGGCGGCCACGGCGCACATTCCCGCTTGGATTGCCTCGCAAGCCAGATAAAGATTCTGGCAAACGTGGCCGGCATCCAGGGCAATTACTTTATGAGCGGCAAGGCCGTAACGCCATTCCATGCGATAGGGGACGGCAGTCCAGATAAAGACAACCGCGGCCTGGCCGATAAATTCCTGGCCCAAAGTGGCCTCGATGAGATTTTGTCTCATCTGCTGGTCGGTGAACTCCAGCAGCAATTGATGCTCCAGGGGCAAATAGCGATAACAAGCCGGCTCCAGACCGCTTACGCTGAGTACGCCAAGATAAGTTTCCAGGGCGTGTCGGGCCCCAGCCGAAGGAACGGTGCGCAGGGCCGTGCCGCGATTAAGCCTTTGGCGAATGCCCTGGGTGGCCCAAAGCAAAAACGATAGTTCCTCGAGCGTAAGAGCTTGGCTGCTAAAGTCTCGCCGGCTTTCCCGAATGCGAATGGCCGTTTCTACGTCCGCCCCGGGAATATTTTTCCATTGGCCGATGGGTGTGAGATCGATTCGCTGGGCCTCGGCCGGATACGGCTTTTCCAAGGGTGGAGGCGGCACGCCGCGGTGCTGATCGGTCTGCGAAAAGTCGATGCTCAGGCGCACTGTATCCTTCAAAAAGCTGCGCGACTGTTCGATTGTCCACATGATTATGGTCCTTGTATTGGAAAAAAATGTGTCACTGTTCATACATAAAAATAAAAAAAGACGCCGCTCTTTTAAATCCTTAAAAGAGCGACGTCCAATTTTAATAATATTTCCCGCCTAAGCCATTCAGGCGCGGCGGCGCAATGTCAAACCGCACATGCCAGCCAAAAGCAGCATTATCAAAGTGGATGGCTCGGGAACGGGGCTTTCCGCGACGGCCATGCTGATCCATGTAGTGGATGATGTGTTGTAATCGGTCTCGATATCCTTGTCTGACTCTGAGCCACCAGTCCAGATCTGCGACTGGCCCCAGGCCCCGGTGCAAGGATCGATGTAGTCCATCGAAGCGTTCTCCCCAAAGTCTATAATCCCATCGTTATCGGCATCGTTCCAGTGCAAGCTGGTGAGGGTCAAGAAGTGACCGCCATCGGACCAACTCAGCAGGATTTCCACGTCCTCGCAAGCTTTAAGCTCATTGTAAATGAAACCCCAGGTGGGTTTCACTGGGGCGACCCAAGCGGGCTTTGGACGCTCCGTGTTGGTCCAGGCCCACCAGTCTTGCGCGGCGTAGACTGTATTGCCCGAAGCGACACTCTCGATGTAAGCCTTTTTACCCCAGATGAAGTCGTCATGGAACGTGGTCAAATTGGCGAGGGTGTTCATGTAACTGGCTCCGCCCAACGCAATGCCCACGGCCATCTCATCGTCATAGAAATCCTGAATACCATTACCATCCAGATCTTGACCGCACGCCGGGACGAGTAAAGTGTCGTAAACACTACCATACTTTTTCTGGAGATAAACGAACGAATTGACCGCCGCCGTGGGACCGCAACCGACGTTCATATGCTGAATCGGATCCCAATAAATTTGCATGCTATTCTGGTTCAGATTACCATAAAGCGCGAGCTCTTTTTGAACGTCGTAAATATTAGCTGAAGCGGTAGCAATCCATACTACAAAAATAATCGCCACAAAAAATACCACAAAACTAAATCTTTTGCTCATAATCGCTTTGCTCCTTTCCACAAAAGTGGTTCCGGCTATAAAGCCCGGAGACAAAAAATATCTGCTTGACCTCGGGAAATGAAATTTGCCGGTAAATGAGCTTTGTAGAGAATCTAAAATTCATTTACCTAGGCTACATCCCTGCTGCTGCCGTATTTGCCCGGTATCGTGTGCGTGTACCAGATCTTTCACGAAGCCCGAATAGTACAGAGTCCCCGTTGCGTTGTCTCTCGATCAAAGGAAAAGAAATGGAGCGCCAATTTACCCGTTTTAATTTTTCGCACAACCAATACCGAGTAAATTTCCTTTAACGCTGCCTCCAGATCGAGTTGGGGTAATTAGAAAAAAGATGTATGTTAATAGCCTGCAAACAATTATTCCTATTTTCTACTTTTATAATGTTTTTATTTTAATTGTCAAGTGTTAAAGTGGTTTTTACCCAATATTTAAGGGGGGGTAAGATTATCTAATTTCTCAAATAAGAATACAACAGCCTCTTAGACCAGACTCGTAGGGTGCGTAAAACGCACCTATGAGCATAATGAGATGGTTGTCGGTGCGTTTCACGCACCCTACTTAAGGGGAGTTTTTCTCGCGTTCTACCAACTCGATCTGAACGGAAAATGTCTCCCGATTCCTGAAGACCAGCATAGGCACGGTTGTGCCCACTTCGCTGGTGCTGACCACATTTACCAGATGACCGTCGTCCTCGATGGGGACGCGGTTGAACTCCAGAATAACATCGTTGGGCTGTAATTTGACTTTATCGGCGGGCGATCCCGGCGTAACGGCGGTAACCTGGGCGCCCATCAGTCGCGGCAGCCCCAGTTTTGCCGACTCAACAGGCCCGAATTTGCTGTTTAAGTTCACGCCGATAAACGCCCGGGTGACCTTGCCGTTGTCGATAAGTTGCCGGGCCACAAACATAAACAGATTTATGGGGATGGCGAAGCCGCATCCTTCGCTGTATCCGGAATTGCTGGCAATGGCCGTGTTGATGCCGATCACTTCGCCGTGCATGTTCACCAGCGGTCCGCCGCTGTTGCCCGGATTGATGGCGGCATCGGTCTGCAAAAAATCCTTCACCGTGGCTTTATTGCCCAACTGGAGGTTGCGCCGTCCTTTGCCGCTGATAATGCCGTAAGTAAACGACTGGCTCAGTCCAAACGGACTTCCCATGGCCAAGACAAAATCGCCCACCTCCATTTTGTCGCTATCGCCCAGGGTGGCGGCGGTCAGGTCGGTGCGCTTATGGCCATCACGGCCACGTCGGACGCCTCTTCGCCCCATATTTTCTCGGGAACAATGCGGCGCCCATCGGCCAGGTCAATCTTTATCGCCTCCGGCGGCGCGTCGCGAATCACGTGCCTATTGGTCAAGATGTAGAACTTCCCTTTCCAATTTATGATCACGCCCGAGCCGTCCTCTTGCACGCTTTGTTGCCGCATTTGTCGCTGATCGACTTTGCGCTCCGATTCAACAAAAACCACACTGGGACCGACCAACTTGGCCACGGTTTTCAGCACCGCCGATTGGGCGTCGAGCACGGCCATGTGTCGCTGGAGTTCCTGCTGCAATTCGGTCTGTTTTTCCGGCGAAAGCGTAGGGCCGCGTTCCAAGGACGCCGGCAAGGTGTTTTGGCCGAAAAGGCCAGCGGGCAAGACCAACCCGCAGATTATCGCCAGGGAAGAAAAAATGAGCAAAGGCGAGACAGACCAAGTAGCGGATTTCGCCCCCAACTTCCGCGGGCAAAACGGCAGGGCTTTGGCGGGAAATGCAACCTGAAGCAACGAGCGGCGTAAGAACATGAAGCCTGGTATGCGTGGGTGACTCATAAGGGAACAACGGTCACGAAAATCAACAATTTTTTTACGCTATCCCCCCTTGGCACGCCCTCTGATTATATCGGCCGCATCATGTTCGATCAAGGAACATCGAGTTCGATGTCATTGATCGACAATTCCGCATCGCCGCCGGGAACGTCCAGCAAACGGCTCCAATCGACTTCCGCCGCCGAAGCAGCGCCTTGGCGCTCGGCTTCGCGCTGGCATTTAATGCAATACGTGGCATAGGGCATGGCGTGCAAACGGGCCATGGGGATATTCGTCCCACAACCCTCGCAGCTGCCAAACTGCCCTTCACGCATCCGTTCCAGGGCATACTCGATGCGGGCAAGCTCCCGGCTTTCTACTTCGGCCAGTTGAGAGCTGATTTCATCCTGGACCGAATCCAGGGCGGCGTCGACCAGGTCGCCGGACGACTGTGCATTGAGCTCCCTGAGCAAACTCAGGTCGCCGGCCAGAGCTTTGCGCAGTGCGTCGCGTCGCTTCATCAAGATCTGGCGGATGTTGAGGATTGAATCTTTGCGGCTCATAGGACTCACCTCGCTGTCCGATCCTGGCCGCACTGAAGGCTTGCCCCCCTTCAGACTAGCCGTTGTCGAACTCCTCCTCTACTTAACAACGTTGGGATTCCGCGACTGGCGCTGCCAGCCATTTACACTTAAAAGCCACAGAACTGTGGCAACCAAAATATACTACGCGCATTGCCTGTGTGTGGATAAAAATTTTTTTCATTCTTTTCTGGGGATAGAGATCGCAAAAATTACATAAGTTATTATTGTGCAATAACTTATTTAACATCTTCGCGACGCATTCCACCCCCCTCTGTATGTGTGTCGGATAATCATTCTGCAAGACACTCTGCAAGATGCAAATCGCTGCTGTTGTTTCGCTTCCCCAGTTATTTCGGCTTACATCCAAAGTCGCTATCGGATAATCGTCAAAACCGACAAAGATATACAGCCGTTTTTTGCTAAACTCTACTTACTTCCTTTTCCGGATCGTTCTCCTTTTGACCGCTGCTGAGACGCAAGCTAAATCCAGATAGGAGGTTATGGATTTTATCCGCCAAGCTAGCATGAAACCTGGCTGTTGTACGTTTTCAAATTGTTACCGCTCATCGACTACATAGACGGCTTATTTTATTGGGGAAAAAAGCATCCTCTAAGGAAGAAAATATATGGTCACCGGCACTGTTAATCCCAGTGTTATGGAGTCCGGTTTGGGTAATCTGGTTCTTCGGACTCGAGGATCCACTTACCAGGACCAGATAATCAGGCTGAAATCAGCCAAATGTACCATTGGCTCTGGTCCCAATTGCACGTTGAGATTGCACGGAAAGGATCTGGATGCGGTCCACTGCCTGATCCTCCGCGGTTCTAACGGCGCTGTAATCCGACGCTGGTCGCCCAACACACGACTTAATGGTCAGGCATTTACCTCCGCTCCTCTCTCACCCGGCGACCGGCTGAGCATTGGCGCGATGGAATTCGATATCATCGCCACAGCCGAACGCGCCGCCCCATTACCTGCCACAATCGCCCCTCATACCGATCAATATCCACAACGCCCGTCACAGGCGCAGCCGCGTGAAAATATCCAAGAAATATCAGAACCGCCCGAGAGCCGTGCCCGGCAACTTCGCCAACAAGAAGACGTCTTTGCACTGCGTGCGCGTCAATTAGAGCAAACCGCCGCGGCTCTGCAAGCAGAGAAGGAACAATTCGAATTTGAGCGTCGCCAGTGGGAAGCCATCCGCGGCGATTTGCTTTCCGCGGCTTCTCAGTCCCGGAGTGCCGTGGACGATAAGCGCCAGACGGAACTGGATGTCCAAAGGGCCGAATTGGAATCTCGCCGCTGCGAACTCGACGCCCAAGCCGCGGCTCTCCAAGGGCAAAACCGGGAACTAAACAACCTCGCTGCAGAATTGGCCGGCAAATCCGCCGAAATTCAAGCCCGCAACGCCGAACTCGATACCCGGGGAGCCCGCATAGAAGCTCGGGAAGAAGAACTCCAAACACTGGCTACTAAACAAGACGCTCGTTTCGCCCAACTCGACGCCCAAGCCGCAGCTTTCCAAGGGCAAAGCCAGGAACTAAACAGCCTTGCTGCCGAGTTGGCCGGCAAATCCGCCGAAATTCAAGCCCGCAACGCCGAACTCGAGACCCAGGGAGCCCGAATAAAAGCTCGGGAAGAAGAACTCCAAACACTGGCTACTAAACAAGACGCTCGTTTCACCCAACTCGACGCCCAAGCCGCGGAACTGCAAACTCAAGCCGATGCAAGAAAAAAACAAGCCGCGGAGCTGAAAACTCAAGCCGCCGAACTTCAATCTCGATGCGCTGAACTTGCCGGCAGGGAGTCGGAATTAGAAATCCAGCGTCAGGACTGGGAAGAATTCCGCCGGAATCAAGAAAAAACCCTTCAGGCAAGGGAAGAGGAGCTTAAAGAAAAAACCAGTCAACTGGAAACCATGCAAGCACGGTTCCAGGAGCAGCAGGAGCAAAGGAATCATCAACTCGCTCAGCGGGAAGCCGGCGCACTGCCCAGAACACTGGAACCGGACGTGCGGGAGTTGCCCGCTGTAACTTCCCAAACAATCGAGGCGCCGGCCGCGAAGCTTGATGCTCCACTACCATCCGACATATCGCCGGCGAAACTCGAGGATCTCCTTCATCGTGTGAGACACGATATCGACTCGGGTGAAAAGGAGGATCATCCCCTGGCCGAAACTCCGGCCCGGGCGCCCGCGCCTTCACAGGAAAGACAAAACGAAACGCTTAATCAGACCTCCCCCGAGCAATCTCCGGTACATGCGGATGATGAATCGGTCGCTGAATATATGGCCCGTCTGATGGACCGGATCCGCAGCGCTCAAGGAGAAATAAGCGGCAAGACCGAAAAACCATACGGATCATACCCTCGCCAAGCGGACCAAACCTCCATACCAATAGAAACCGCGCCTTCGCCCGCGGCAGCGACGACGCCCCCCCTGGCAAAACGCCGCGAACCAATGGAACTTTCGCCGCGTACCCAGCGCCGGAAAAGCTTGTTAATCTCTCACTGCTTCGCACGCTGGCCAATTACTCCGCTCAAGCCGCGCTGGGCACTCACGCCCGACGCCAAATGATCGGCATCATGTACTCGAAATTAGTGGTGACTTTAACGGGCGGCTTCGTGGGCTTGGGACTCCTCTGGATTTGGCATTCATGGTATACAAACAAGCTCACCTATTATGCGGCGATGATGAGCTTCCTCGTGGCCATCATCTGGGGCATACGATATTTATTTATCACCTTTCGATTAATGGAGAAAAGTTCGGTCCACGTCCAAGCAGAGCAAGTATCCCATACCATGGCCCATACCATGGATAATTTGGTGGAAACGCCGCACGACGACCAATCCTGCTCGCAGTTTACCGGCAAGGAATCCGCCGACGCCGCTGAATCGCCTGCAAAGCTGGCCAAGACCTTGCCGGCGATAAAAAAGAGCGCCCTGGGGAAAACTATCGATATATTAAAAACCCCGAGCAGCCTTGACGTCGGCGAAGTCGCGCAGATGGTAAGCAATGCCCACGTAATCCAGCAAGCGGCACAATCCGCGCAGGGCCACGCCCATGCCGTCAGGTCCGCTAAACCCGCCGAACTGTCCGCCGCCTTTCAGATGCGGTTCCAGATCCAAAAACACGCCCGGGATGCCCCGGCGGCGCAGCTTCCGCTCCAAGGAGGGCAAAAGCCCGGCGAAATTGCGGAAAATCGCCTCATGCACGCCGTTGCCTAAGTCGGCAGGCACAAAGTGGGCCAAGGCGTCTTCATCCACGTACCCCGCCTTTTGCACCGGCTGTGGCGGCCGGTAATCCTTGATGTGAATCCAGCCCAGACCCGGTTTCATCGCCAGAAATTGAGAAAAAACTTCCGCCCCCGAGCAGCCCTGGGTCAGGATGTTCGCCGCGTCAAATACCAGCACCATGGCCGGATGATTCACGCGCCGATGAATTTCAGCCAATAACTCTCCTCTGGAGCCCACCAGATTGGCCTCCACTTCCAGCCCAAAGGTCAAATCGGCGTTCTGGCAGGCCGCGGCGATCTCGCCTAATTGATCGGCCGCCTGCGAAAGATAATCGCGCGGATCAGATCCCTTGGGATGATAAAAAGAAAATCCGCGGATCAGCTTTGTTTCAAAGGCGTGCGCCAACTGGCAGGCCTTCTTCACCTCGCTGTGAAGATATTTTTTAAACGGCACGTACACATTCTTCGTCCCGTCCGCGACGTCTTTAAGCTTCACCTTGCCGATGGGCGAGCCGATCGAGGAAACCTTGATGCCGTATTCCTTTTGCATCTGGCGGATCCGCTGTATTTCCCCTTTGTCCAGCCGCATTACATTCTTGATGCCCGAGCCGACGTCGATAAAACGAATGCTGAAATATTGCAGCCCCAGGGCGGCAAAGGCGGCAAACTGTTCCACGGCCGTCTTGTGATTGGCCGCTTCATCGGCAAAACCCGAAAGAATCACACGGGGTAGATCAGTCATAGTGGTTAGTGGATAGTGGTTGGTGGTTAGTGATGATCAGTTTTCAGTTATCATCCCTGTCCAATGTTTACTTCATCCTTCATCCTTCATCCTTCTATAAATGTCGCGGTAACGGTTGTGGTAATTCCCCCCCGGGCATTGAAGGCCGCGGCGAGGGTCATTTTCCGGGGCTTTATTACTGCCGTCAGGTCGTCGAGAATCCGGTTGGCGACGGTTTCGTAATATATTCCCATGTTTCGATACTGTTGCAAATACATTTTCAGGCTTTTTAGTTCCAGGCACTTTGCCGCCGGCACATATTCGATTGTCAGTGTGCCATAATCGGGCTGGCCGGTCTTGGGACAGACCGAAGTAAATTCGGGACAGACAATCCGGATGGTGTACTCCCGCTCTGGATACTGATTTTCAAAGGTCTCCAGCATGGTACAAAAAGAACTCTCCACTTGCCAACTCCTTCCCGTTTGGAAATATTTCTGTCATGATAAAGAAAATAGGGAATGGAGGATAGGGGATGGGGGATAGAGATAAATTATGAATGCTAAATGAAACCGTTTGCGGTTTCGCACTGTCCACTCCGCCTTTGGCGGACCACCCACTGCCCACTATTTCCTGAATCCCGAACCCTGAACCCTTTATATGACTCAACCTGCAATCATCCTGCTTTCCGGGGGGCTCGATTCCGCCACCGTCGCGGCTATTGCCCGGCATCAAGGTTTCGATCTATACACTTTGTCAATCGATTACGGTCAGCGACACCGCCATGAATTGGCGGCCGCCAGTCGCGTGGCCGAGAGTCTTGGCGTAAAGCATCATGCCGAAGTGAAAGTCGATTTGGCCCAATTCGGCCACAGTGCATTGACCAATGCAATCACGGTCCCTAAAGATCGCTCCCCCACGGAGATGACGCAAGGGATTCCTATCACTTACGTGCCGGCCCGCAATACCGTGTTTTTGTCGTTGGCCCTGGCTTATGCCGAAGTAACCGACGCGGCCGACATCTTTATCGGCGTCAATGCCCTCGACTACAGCGGCTATCCCGACTGCCGGAGCGAATTTATCGCCGCCTTTCAGAATTTGGCCAATCTCGCCACCAAGGCCAGCGTGGAAGGCCGGCTGCAATTTACCATCCACACTCCGCTTATATACCTCACTAAAGCCCAAATTATTCGCCGCGGCACGCAGCTCGGCGTGGATTACAGCCTGACTCACTCCTGCTACGATCCCAATCCCCAAGGCATAGCCTGCGGCCACTGCGACGCCTGCCTGCTGCGCCTAAAGGGATTCCAAGAAGCCGGTTTGAAAGACCCGTGGAATATCAAGGATGAAGGATGAATGTGGAAGACCGGAGGAAAGAAACTGGCAACTGATTACTGATCACTGAAAACTTTTAACATGAAAATCGCCGAGATATTTCCCTCTCTGCAAGGAGAAGGGCGCCTGACCGGCGTGACTAGCATTTTTGTCCGCCAGCGCCTGCAATCTCCGCTGCCGCTTTTGCGACACCCCTTATGCGTCCTGGACGCCCGAGGGCGAGGATCTTTCAGTGGATGAGATCCTGGAACGAATAGAAGTCATTCTGAGTGAAGCGAAGAATCTTTCAAGCTGTCAGCCATCAGCCGTCAGCCATCAGATATCAAATATCAGCCGCCATTCGCCTTCATCCTTCATCCTTCATCCTTCATCCTTCGATCCTTCGCCTCAAGCCTCTCCCAGACACATCGTGCTTACCGGCGGCGAACCAATGTTGTTTGCCGAATTGATTCCCTTGACCGCATCATTGCACAACGCGGGCTGGCACATCACCATCGAAACCGCAGGCACGCTTTATTTGCCGGTCGTTTGCGACCTGATGTCGATCAGTCCCAAACTATCCAATTCCACCCCGCCGCCCGATAGCGATCCCCGTTGGACGTGGCGTCATGAACTTAGCCGTCACGTCCCCGGCGTTATCAACCGACTAATTGCGGAATACGACTATCAAATAAAATTCGTCATCGACAATTTGGCCGACTGCGAGGAAGTGGAAACATATTTGGCCTCGATGCCCCAAATCGACCGCGCCCGCGTAATGCTCATGCCCCAGGGAACCAATCCTGATGAACTGGCCGCCAAAAACCAATGGCTGGAACCATACTGCGCCCAGCATGGCCTGCTATTCTGTCCGCGCCGACATATCGAATGGTTCGGCCCCGGCCGGGGAAAGTAGTAGACAGTGGACGGTGGACAGTGTGGGGTAAATAGTCTAAATGTTTAGCCGCGACCCGCAGGGGAGCGGAAGAAATGGGTTCAGGCCGAAGGGTCAAATTCCAGCTTGCGTACGGGATTGATCCAGAGAAATTCCCTGCTGCCGCTGTTTTGCCGCCAAGAGCCGCCCCTTCATCGCTTCGCTTTTCAAGAGATAGGCAGTTTCCCTTTCCGATTCGATCTCGCGCCACAAGTCGATCGGCACGATCACGCTCACGGGCCGGCCTTCGGCATCGGTAACGTATTTAATTTCGCCCGAGGATTCCATGTCACACCTAAGATAATGGACTCTATATGGCATCTATTGTAACACAACGTTTATTATAAACCGTTTGTGCCAAGATAGTCAATTAACATACTCGTTTATGTGCAAATTATCGTGCCGGATTGCCGTGCAATTCCTTAGTCCCGAAGGGACGACGGAGTTCAGCCAGGGGCGTCAGCCCCTGGGAGGAAAACAACAAATTCCCTCAAAAGCACTGCAAGGGGCGCGTTAGCAGTCGGTGCCATCAGCCGAAGGCGGCCGCTCGCGTGCCCATGAGGCATTTCCTCCCATTGCACATGCCCACGGCAAACGTTTGCATGGTTTATAGAATTATAACCGTCTGTAATAAGCCGCAAAAGTCATCAAAAGTAATCTTATGGCTGCCTTTAGAACTGGAATCTGATCAACAATTCTTGAGGCGGTATCACCATGTTTGTAGTAAAATGCAATGAATGCCCTTCCAAATCGCATCTGCCGTAAAGTTTTATCTCGGAATTCACGCAAAGTGCAAACTGTAGGATGATCGGGGTCTCCAAAACATGTAGTTGCTACAAAGCAGGGACCATGTTTGCTTTTTACTTGAATTCGCGTTGAACCTTGTTTCCGTCTAATTTCATCTTCGTAACTAATGTCAACATTTGGTCTATGATCTGTAATGGATGCCGCATGACCAGCGCTATCCAACATTTCGTCTATTCCTTGACGTTCAACTTCGTAGTGCGCTCTTCTTGATTTGTAGTTGAAGTGCTTCTTCAGCCGCCTTTGGCAATCTCTTGCTTTTGTTCCTCTGGGATGGCCTGTAATGCCTTACTAAGCATTTCTTCGGCGCTTCGTATTTCCGCAAGGTCTTTTTTCCCTTGTTGAATTTGTTGCGGCACTAGATTACCAGAGGTTTTATCCACTTTACCTTGGGATGATTCATTTTCACCCATAAAATACCTCTCTATTTATTTTTTGTTAGCGGTGGCTCCTATGACGAACAGGTGGAATGTATGGGCCATAATACTCAATTTTATTGCGTTGTACCACGTCGTGGTACAAGGCATACAAAATTATAAATAAAACGATGATGATAACCCAAATCCATCCAGCCCATCGGTCCCCGAAATTTATTTGTTTTCGTGGTTTGAGTTGTTCTTCAACAGTAACGTAAATGTTCAAGCCTGGCAAATCAAAGGTATGTGAGCTTTGGATTGTGCTTCCATTGGCATCGTGTATTAGTTTACTGATCTGTAGCACCTCTCGGTTCAGTGACTCCAACACCAAGCGTCTTTCTTCATCAAATATCTTCGCCAATAATTGCTCAGCAATAGTCGCATCAGCATCGGTTAACCAATTAAGTACCGATTTTAGTTTCTCCGGCAAAGATTGAACATTTTCGGCTTCGATGACATTGATAATTTTTTTGATTGCTGAATCAGGACTTTCGCTTGCTGATATTTTAACCTGAAGAGAACGTTTATTTCGATTTCTCCACATTTTTTCTATGAGATCATACCTATCACTAAAACTTAGATAGCGAGGTAGAATTTTGATTAATCTTTCACTGGTTTCACCTGACATCAACACGTTACCAGATTTCCACTTCTCATATACTTTGAGTGCATAAATTTTTGCATTTTGACCATACTGCTTTGCATAATCATCAAAGATTTTGTTTAGTGTTATTTCATCAAGATCAAAGAAACATTGCTCGACTTCGGCATCAATACCTCCATATTCACTTCGGATAGCAGCGCGTTTTTCCTCATGATAGGCCGCCCAATCAAAGTAATCACTTTTTTGTCTTCGGCGACTACGATAACGTTGATTTCTACGACGGTATGCCATCGGATGCCACCCACCTGTCCAACGGCTTGGTTATGTCTTTAAGGTAAACTGGGTCATCGTGAGACTTTTTGAAATACCATATCCCCAATATAACTCCTCGAAAAAGAATTGAAAAGCCTCATGGTTGTTATGCTAAAGAATAACCTACGCAACTACGCAACTGGCCTATTTCTCTTCGCGCAGCGTCATAAGCAGCGGGCGCGCAGCACTCGGCACACGGCGGCCAGACCGGCGATCATCCCTACAGTCAAGACCAAAGCCATGGTGCCTGCCAAGGAGAGCCAGGGGATCGAGGCATCGCCGCTCACGAGGTGTGGCAGCAAGGCCACCAATGCCGACAGGATACCGCAGCCCAATCCGGCCAAAAGCAAGAAGGCATTTTCCCAAAGCACCAGGCCGGCCAGCGTGCGACGTCGAAAACCCGCGGCCCGCAACACTGCCAATTCGCCGCGGCGCTCGACAACATTTCGCATTTGTACGGCCGCCAGTCCTAGGGTGCCCAACAACAGGCCCAGTCCGCCCAGGCTCTGAAACGTGGAAAGATATGTATTTTGTACGGTCAGAAATCCTGCCAAGCGCTGGCCCGTGGTTTCCACATCCAGTCCATAATCGCTCAGCGTGCGCTCCAGAATGGTTTGCACCGCCTTTGTACGCTCAGGTGTGGTGGATAGCAAAAAGAACCGATACCCGCTGACATGCGGAAAATGTCTGAGCAAGGCCGCTTCCTCAACGAGCAGATCGCCTTGAAAGATGCTATTGCCGAGCAAGGCGACCACTTGAAGACGGATTTTGCCCCCATGGCCGTCGGAAATCTCAAAAGTTTCGCCCAATCCTTTCCACAAGTTGAGCGAATAATTGGCCGTGTTCTTTTCCAAAATTACCGGCAGGCGAGGCACGCCGTCCAGATCGCGGCCCAGGTCTTGGCGCAGCAAAGTCCAGGGATTGAAAATGGGGACTGGCTCCGAGCGCAGCGAGGTGCCTGTCCCCTTTTTCTCAGTGTTGGAACTTAAGGGGACAGTCCCATTTTCGTTGGAACGAAAATCGGGACAGTCCCCCCAGACAAAACCGCCGAGATCGATCATTTTTTGCGGCACGCCCAGCAGGCGCGGCTGTCGGGGCCGGTAAAGGTTCAGGCAACTGGCATCGTCGCCGGGCATAACTCGCAAACCAATGGCGGTTGAGCCGGCAAATTGTTTTTCATCCTCACTGGAGAATCCCAATTGCGAGCGGCCTTGGGGTGTGTCGAGATTTTCGTAGATCGGCTGATCGCTTTCGGCCGCCAGGCTGAAACCGCCATTGCCGCTTTTAAGTGTGGGAATTTGCTGCGTAAGATCCAGGCGAAAAGCGCTAACGGCCGCGATCAAAAAACAGGCGGCAGCCACTAGGCTGATGCTGAGCGTGCTTCGCCCTGGGTTTCGCGCGGCATTGCGCAAGGCCATGCGCAGGATATTTCCCCGACCCACGGCCACGGCCGGTCCAGTCTGTCCGGATCGAAGTCGCAGCCACGCCACTCCCAGCAAACTGAGAAGCACGACGACGGCGCCAGCAAAAAAAGCCACTGCTTGATACTCTTCCCTGCGTGCGCCAAGCAACAAAACCAGAACCGCAGCGCCTGGAAGCAGCAGCAAAATCAATTCTATGAGATATAACCGCTTCCCAGACCATCGGCCGGCAGCAACGCGGATATTTTCTCTGCTGGTTTGACCTGCCAGAAGCCGACGGGGCGGAATTCGGCTGATGCTTCGCACCGAGGGGCCGATAGCCGCCATTGCCGCCAGGATCCCCATTACAAATCCCAGCAGTAGACTGACCGGTGTGATATATAACCGCAAGAACGGCGTCACAATGGCCGCCAACCACCAGGTGCGCAGGCCCAATAGCATCAATGCCGCATAACCAATGCCGGCCGGCACGCCCAGCAGGCTGCCGGCCATGGCGGTTAACAGCCCTTCGGCCAACAAGATCCTCCGCACTTGCCAAGGCACAAGCCCCACCGCCAATAAAATGCCGATCTGCCCGGCGCGCTGCTCCACACCCAGGCGAAACAACAGCAGCACTAATATCACCGCGGCCGCGATGATGAAAAAACTAAAGGCCAAAAACAGCACGTTAAACGGCGTGGTGCCGGACGCGGCAGCCAGCGATTGCTGTTTGAGCGCCTGAAACGTCAGTCCGAAAACCTCGGGATCCAAGGCCGACAATCGTTTTTCCAAGATTTCCTTGTCTAAGCCCTCACCCCCGGCCCCTCTCCCAAAAGGAGAGGGGAGAGGTTTGGGATATTCACTAATGCGGATGGAAGTTGTCTGGCCGAAGCGGCTGCCCCATAAACGCCGTCCCAGGGCCAGCGACACAAATGCCTTAGGCACGGCGCCGTGCTGGTCCCAGTATTTTTCATCTTGGGGCCGGACGCGCTTGCCGTCGAAGGGGAAGGGCGGATCCCAGTCGGCCATGGTCGCTTCGTCGGTCATGCCTTTAACCTTGGGCGTCAGTGCGCGATCATCGGCCAGGCCCTCTAATTTCACCACGGCCGCCAGGCGCAATGACACTGTGCTTTCTCGGACTTGGCCCTGCGCTTTCAGGATCGAAAAACGTAACGGCGATTTGATCGCCCACTTTGGCCTTTAGATCCGCGGCCGCCCAGGAGTTCAGCGCGATCTGATCTTCCTTAAGCGGTGCTATTGGCTTTCCCTCAGCAGAAAGAAACGGTCCCAGCGGCGCCTGGTCAATAAAGTCAATCGCCGTGATCGTGGAATAAGGCATCTCCCGATCGTTGGTGGCAATCGTATTGGCCAGATAGGTGAACGCCGGTTGGACGAAAAGATCTTCCGTTTGCTCCCCATCGAGTGCTTTCAATATCGCCTTTTCAGCACTCCGCGATAAGATCATGCGGTCAGAACTGATGTTCACATAGCCCAGTGCGGTTTTTTCCAGGTTCAGTCCCAGATCAATCATTTTCGGCCGCAGCAATTTACGCACCCTCGAACCGTCGGCAGACAAAGACGGCTTGTAATCATTATGCAGGCAGACAAGAATGCCATTTACCAGGCCGGCCTGATCCAGTCGCTCTTGCAGCCAATCAATATCGACAAAGGCATTAAGCGGCAAATGCTGTGTGGGTCGCAGGCTAAAGCGTCCCAAACCCTCGGCGGGAATAATCGCACTGACGGTCAGGCGCAAACTTTGCACGGTTTCCCGCTTGCGTCCCAAGGCACTGTCGGCGGGAATCACCCCCAGACGCGGCACTCGCAAAATCACCTCATCGCCCGGTTTAACGGCCAGCTTTTCCGCCAACGGACGATTTACCACGATTTCGCGTGCCTTGGGCAAAATCTCCGGCCTGGGGCCGGGACCCAACTGCCAGAATCGCTCGTCGCAAGCGATCAATTCCACGTGATTTGCCCGCAGCGGCGAGCGCGGGCGCGGATTTTCCATGCTCGCCGGGAGCATGATGATCGGCACCGCGGCCGACACCACCTTTTGGGCATCATCTTGTTTTTCTAATTCTTTGGCCAATTGTGCCCGGAAAAAGCGATCGCCTGTCAACACTTCGTCGATTTTTCCCAGCCGATCCAGAGCCAGATGGCTGAGACTGCCCCGCATCGAATCGCCCACCAGCAAGGCCCCGGTCAACACTGCCGCACCTGCCGCCGCGCCGCACGCCACGGCAAGATTCATGCGCCAATGATGAAAAAACGAGGCGATAATCAGACGAAACAGTGACATAATCAGTGAATATTGGAGAATGAATAGTGGAGAGTTTTTTTAAGTTTAGCCCCGGCAGTGTGCCGGGAGTATATTGTTTAGCCGCGAGCCGGAGGCGAGCGTGTATTTTTCCCCGGTACTTCTGTCGGGAAATTATCGTTCACAGTTATGAGTTAAGCGGCTTCTCTGAGTTTTCCTTCATCCAGTTCCAATCGCCGACTCATCAAGCCGGCAAGGCGCTGACTATGGGTGACGACAATAAGCATCATTCGCTCTTCCGCTTGTAATTCCAAAAGCAATCGGCCGATGCGCTCGGCGTTGGTGCGATCAAGATTGCCCGTAGGCTCGTCGGCCAGCAGCAAAGCCGGCTTATTTATAAGCGCCCTGGCGAGGGCCACTCGCTGCCGCTCGCCGCCAGAAAGTTCCGCGGGACGATGGTCCAACCGATCGGTCAAACCAACGCGATCCAAAAGCATTTTGGCCCGGGCAAGGGCTGCCGCGCTTGTCTTCCCGCCGGCGACCGTGGGCACAAGCACATTTTCCAGCGCGGAACATTGCGGCAACAGATAATGATCTTGGAACACAAAACCGATCTTCTGGTTGCGGAATTGTGCCAGCCCGGGGTCATTCAGTCCAACAGGATCTTGTCCCTCTAGTGATACGCTGCCGCTAGATGGACGTTCCAACGAGCCGATGATGCTCAGCAAGGTGCTTTTTCCCGACCCGCTGGGCCCGATAATAGCTAGATTTTGCCCCATGTCCATTTGCAATGACACTCCGCGCAGCACCTTCAGCGGTTCGGACCGGGTGGGATATTCTTTGGCGACGTTATCGACAATCAAGGCGGTCATAAGAATTAGGGATTGGGGATTGGTAGGACGGATTTCAAATCCGTCTTACAAGGATTCACTCTCCACTGATCACTTTTTTATACAACGCTATCATTCGCTGGGCCATTGTCTCTGCATTGTAACGCTGGCGGACAATTTGTTGAGCCCTGCCGCCACAGGCCGCGGCAAATTCAGGATTTTTGATCATCTGTTTTAAGGC
Source organism: Pirellulales bacterium (assembly GCA_963820545.1). Taxonomy (GTDB): domain Bacteria; phylum Planctomycetota; class Planctomycetia; order Pirellulales; family Thermoguttaceae; genus CAWGAJ01. The sequence continues at coordinate 2,040,332 of CAWGAJ010000001.1, read as the reverse complement.
CTTGGCCAGGGCCGACGGATCGCCGGGCTCAAAAAGCAGTCCGCCACCCGTGTCTTCGACCATCTCGGGAAACGCGCCATGCCTGGGCAAGACCGCCGGTACGCCGTTTGCCCAGGCCTCTAATACAAAAAGCCCTTTGCTCTCGCGGTAGACTGTGGGAACGCTAAGCACGTCGAGCGACTGCAAAAACGCGATCTTCCCAGGCCGGTCCAATTCGCCCAGGTAATCAAATGCCCGCTCAGCCCCCAGGCAGCCAATTGCTGCCGGATTTTTTCCAAGTACGGTCGGTCGGCCTCATCCAAATAGCCCGCCGCTCGAACACGCACTGCAGGCAGAGTTGCGTCCTCGGCAAGCAGTTTTAACGCCTCGGCAAGCAAATGCAACCCCTTTTCCGGACACACCCGGGCAAGATATCCGATAGTGATCAATGTTTCTGGCAAGACTGAATCTCTGCTTCTTGTTCCGTGTCCGGTCAGGTTTAAGCCTGGGGCAATCACTTCGATCCGCTCGCGCTCCACGGCCAGATAATCGGCCATGAAATCGGCATAAAATCGATTCATTGCCACCAGCGCCGACAATTCGGCGGCGCGTTGCCGAATGAGCAGTCGCGCAGAAGAATAATGCGGTTCGGCCAGTTTTTCCAAAAAAATGTCCTCGCCCGAAAGCGTACACACCACCGGAATCCTTAAACGCCGTTGTATCTCCCGGGCACAACCGACTAACAAAATATTATTAAGATGCACCACGTCGGGCTGGACTTCAGTTTCCAACCATCGCACCAGCTTTTGTACTTCCTTACGTTGCCGACCTGCTTCGCCTTCCAGCATCGAAACCGTCATTGCCCCCAGATGCTCCGGTCTGACGCTGGGACTCCTTCCAGTAGCCCAGCGCAATAACTCCGGATGATCGAACAAGCGGTCCAAGAGCCACGGCGTATGGCGGAACAAGGCAAAGCGTTCTTGCAGATAAACATTAATGCCGCCAAAAAACACCCGATCAATACTTACATTTTCCTCATCCGTGCGGATGGGCGTGTACATGGGGACCAGAATCGCCTCTTCGCCCAGTTTGCTGAGTGCGGCCGCCAGGGTGTTGCCGTATAAACAACTACCGCAGTACATTCCGCCCGCACCGGCAACGAGAAGGACAATCTTCATAAGGAAGGATGAGGGATGAAAGATAAAGGATGAATGATACTTGCGACCACATAAATACCAATAGCCGGCGGTCAACGACTGCCGGAAATATCCTAAAGCCCCCTCGTCAAAACATTTCGCGGCAGATCGGGCGCAAGCAGGCGCTGGGGATGTCCCAGAGATTTCAAAAATCCTTCCACGGCCAAATAACCGCTGCGCACGGCCCCTTCCATGGTAGCTGGCCAACCAGTGGCGGTCCAGTCGCCGGCAAAAAACAGGTTAGAAATTGATGTTTTCTGTGTTGGACGATAGCGATCCACTCCCGGCTGCATGGAAAAGACTGCCTGTGGCATTGTTACTACTCGCGAGTGCAACATTTTCGCCTGCCGGACGACGGGAAAAACCCCTTCCAAATCACTCATAACAGCCTGTAACAATTCTTCTTTATTTTGTTTTACCAAGCGATGCAGAGCGCTGATAACGACCTGATAATAGTATAAATTATCTTCACTCGGCCTATTCCCCTGGGCAGTCTGTTTTGATAAGCGTCGGGCGCCATGCCCGCGCTCTTCGCGGGCATGTTCCGACATCAATACCGTTCCGTTAAAAATCCATTGACTCAATCTTCCCACTAATGATGCGTGGGGTAGGGGAGTGATCGGCCGATCAAACCACAAATTCACGGCACAAATCGCGGCAGATGGTATTTGATTTAATACATCCAACCGCAAGGGAAAATTCGCCGGTGAAGAAGAGAAAAGAGAGGGGGCCTCGAACCACGGAACGGCAACAATCACCGCCTGATAATTCTTCACTGTTCCATCATTTAGGAACACTGTCAAACCGCTTGGACCATGGCTGGCAATCTCCATTACCCGGACGCCACAATGGATGCGCACTCCTTGCCGCTCGAGCCACGACGGAACGCGGCGGTCGAAAATTTCGCCCAGCGGCACTCGCGGCAATATCAATTCACAAGCCCGACGAGAGGCGCAAAACCCGTCAACAAAGACTTTTTTTGCGGCGGCCAGCGAGGCATGATCGACCGTCTCGCTAAGCGCGGAAATAAGCACGGTTGACCAAAATTTATCTATTACGGCTTGCGACTGGCCCTGGCGCTGAAGCCATGCACCGATGGTTTCAGAAACGTTTTCTTGAGATATTCGCCAGCGAAGCAGTTTTCTCAATGTGCGGATAATGCTCCAGCGCTCAGAGCGGGAGAGAAATTTAAGCCGTAAAATCCCCGGCAATAAATTGAGCGGCGCGGGCAGCCAGCCGGGAGGCGCTAAAATCAGATTGCCTGCCGTCCGGCCCTATAAAATGGAGTATCTTGTGTCTCTGAAAGCAATCGTTTACGCCGGTTCGGCGGCAAAAGTCAAGAAAATTGGTACAGCATCCCATGGCCACATGCTGGCAGTGATCGACGATTTGACCGTTCCAGGATTCCTCGAACGATCCGGCGCGGCCGCCTAGCCGGTTGCTCTCCTCGAACAATTCGACCTGCAAGCCTTGATCACTTGCTGCCAGGGCCGCGGCCATGCCGGCCAAGCCGCCGCCGATAATGGCCACCGCTTGAGAACCGCTGGCAACAGTTGCCGATAACTGCGGTTCCAATCCGGCCAGCGGCAAAGTGTCGGCGGAGGTACATTCGGACTGAGCAACCCCAAGCGGCTGACTTTCTTCATTCATTATTTATTACGCTTTAATCTGCATTTGTTCTTTTATCAATCTCATCATGGTCGAGGGCATTAGCGCCCAAGAGGCGGCCAGCAAAAGACGATGATTTATACCAAGCTGGACAGGCCGGGGAAAAATCCTTGGAGGACGGTCGCTGATTTTATTTAAAAGCCTCCAGTACGTGGACATCATCAGGCCGAAGATCCGCTGGCCGTCGCGCTGAAGGTAGTCCATGAGTTTGATACCCTCGCGGTAGAATTGCTTTGCCCGATTGATTTCCATCGACATGAGGCGATAAAAGGCCTCGTTGACAAGGCCATTTTTGAGTTCTTCCACCGAATAACCGCAAGAGCGGATATCATCCAGCGGGAGGTAAATGCGATCGGCGGCGGCGTCGGCCTTAAGATCGCGGAGGATATTGGTCAGTTGCAGAGCGATTCCCGCTTGCCTGGCCGACTCGATAGCGGCATCGCCTGCAGTTGTTCCTTGACCGTGAAATCCCCAAATATGAATGCATGCCAATCCCACGGCCGAGGCCACGCGCTGGCAATATAGCCTGAGTTCCGCAAAAGTCTCGTAGCGACGCCGTTGGAGATCCATTTCCACGCCGTCAAGAACCGCGTATAAACACTCTACAGGAACGCGATATTTTTGCACGGTATTAACCAATGCCGGCAGCAAAGACATCGCGGTAGTTGCGGCATTTGGAAATGATCCGTCCGATAAACGGCGGGGATCAACAACCGAAACATCACGGCCCGCAAAGGCGTTTTCCAGTGCCCTGCGCCAGCGCTGTAATTGATCCCGTCGCTGATCGTTCACTACATCAACATACTTTTTAAAAGCCGATGTCGGCGCTGCGTCGACCAAATCATCGCTGTAGCGCATGAAGGCATAAATGGCGTCCATGGCGCGGCGCTTTTCCCGCGGCAAGAGCAAAAAACCCAAGTAGAAATTCGAGCCTGACCGGCGGCTTAACCGGCGGCAAAAATTATAACTGGCCTGAAGCAAGTAATCCGCTGAATTCATTATTCATTATTGGCCGGATTGTTTAACCGTGTCCCTTTGGGGAGCGGCAAATAGATTTCCACCAGCAGCCGACAAGCAGGCGCATTTTTTCCATTTTAGAAACCCTGGGACGCCGGGTCCAAACATCGTAATTCTGCCCACGTATCGCCCGCAATATCGCCAGGCCACCGTTGATGAATAGCGCCACATCGAGCCTCAATTTCCGCGGCATCATTTTTAAAAGCGGCAGCCCGGCACGCAGAAAGCCCTCGGCCTGATCCACCTCAAATTGCATGAGGCCTCGAAAAGCCTCGCTGCACTCGCGCCGGGCGAACATGGCCTCGGTGTATCCAAAACGGCGGCAATCGGCCTGCGGCAAATAAATCCGGCCGCGATCCCAATCCCGGGCAACGTCTTGGCAAAAGTTTGCCAATTGCAGTCCGGTGCATATCGAATTGGCCAGTCGGGCATGTTGGCTCGAATAACACTCCCCCAAGTACAGCACCAAGTGTCCCACGGGATTGGCCGAAAAGCGGCAGTACTGCAATAAATCGTCGATTGTTTCATACCTGTTTGTATGCTGATCCTGCCGAAAGGCCGTCAGCAAGTCCACAAACGGCTCAAGGGGAATTTTGAAGGTTTGTATAGTCTCTGCCAGAGCAATAAAAATCGGCTGAGACGCTTGCCCTTGATAACAATCGTGAAGCTGCATTTCCCACCAGTCCAGCAGGTCGAGACTCGCTTTGGAATCGCCTATTTCATCGGCCAGATCGTCGGCCCAGCGGCAGTAGGCATAGACGTTAAAAAAATGCTGTCGCAATCGCCCGGGCAGCAACCAACTAACTACCGTGAAGTTCTCGTAATGTTGTTTTGCCAGACGTCGACAATACTGCCTGGCCTGCTGCAAGTTCAGCGGCGGGCCGGAAGCCCCCTGCGGTCCAAAACACTTAAGATCGTGCGAAAACATCAGTAATAGGGGGGTGAGTGGTGAGGCAGTAGGGTTCAGGGTTTGGTGTTCAGGGTTCAGTATTTTATTTATTAAACATTATTCGCATTTTTCCGCCTTGCGCCTTCCCCCTTCCGCCCTCATTGCTCCGGCTTCCTCCTATCGCCTTTTGCCTTTATTATGATATTTTCAGATCAACGAGGGAACCATGCACATCATTCTGGCCTGTCCGCGGGGTTTTTGTGCCGGCGTGAATATGGCCATCGAAAGTCTGAAACTGGCCATTCGGGCGTTTGGCACGCCGCTGTATGTTTATCACCAGATCGTGCACAATCGCTGGGTCGTCGAGCAATTTCTCGATCAGGGAGTAGTGTTTGTGGAAGATTTATCCCAAGTCCCCGAAGGCGCCCATCTGCTCTATTCTGCCCATGGAGTATCTCCCGAAATCCGCCGACAAGCCGCTATGCGCGAATTTAATCACCATCGACGCCACCTGCCCCTTAGTGACCAAAGTCCATGCCGAAGCCATCCGTTTTGCCCGCGAAGGTTACACCATCGTGCTCATCGGACATGCCGGCCACGACGAAGTGGTTGGAACCATGGGCGAGGCCCCGGACTCGATCATATTAGTGCAAACGCCCGAGGACGTCGATCAACTCGATTTGCCCAGCGCTACAAAAATAGCTTACCTCACGCAAACCACCTTGTCCGTGGACGACGCCGCCGCCGTCATCAGCCGACTTCGGCAGCGCTTCCCTGATATTGTCAGCCCGACCCGGGCAGATATATGTTACGCCACGCAAAATCGCCAGCAGGCCGTGCGCAAGCTGGCCCAGCAGGCGGACATGGTTTTGGTAGTGGGCAGTCGCAACAGTTCCAATAGTCAGCGATTGGCCGAAATCGCCCGTTCGCAAGGCATACCGGCTCGTCTGATTGACGGTCCGGTCGACATCGATTTGAACTCCTTTAGCGGCGAAGAAACCATCGCCATCACGGCCGGCGCCAGCGCACCGGAGAACGTGGTCCAACAATGTGTCGCCTTGCTGAAGGAACGTTTCCATGCCACGATCCAGTCAGAAGTATGCAAAGAGGAACAAATCCGCTTTGCCCTGCCCGAACCGCTTAGAGGAATGAAGAATCCTAAATAACTCCTCTCCGCTCTCCGCTCTCCGCTCTCCGCTAACCTCTGATATAGTCCTTCATAAAGCGGTTTTCCAGGGCCAGATGATCGTGCTGGGCCTTGACCAGATCGCCGATCGATACCAATCCGATCAAACGGCCTTCCGAGAGCACTGGTAAATGGCGAATCCGTTTGCTGGTCATCAGGCCCATGACCTGCTCCACGCTGTCGCTGGGCAATGCAGTCACCAGCGGCGAACTCATTACCTCGGTCACTTCCACCGCCGCCAAAGGCCGGTTGCTCCGCGCACAGTGATAGAGGATGTCGCGTTCCGTGACCATGCCCAGCAATTCCTGCTCGCCCGTCGGCCCCTGGCGCGCCACCAGCAGCGAGCCGATTCGATGTTCCACCAGTTTCCGCGCCACTTCATCGAGCTGCGTTCCGGGTGAGATCAAATATACCGTGCTTCCCTTGGTGGCAAGAATATCTTGGAGGATCATGATCGTGCTCTCCAAAGTGGAGTGAATGATTTGACTGCCTTCTTAGCATCCCTGCTTGTCACACTTATATTTTAGGCCCTCGGCAATCCCCGGTCAAAGTCGGTTTGTCTATTACTTCAGAAAATCCAATATACAGTAATACGAACCGCTTAGGGTATTTGCCGCCTGCTGCCGGCGACACCTATTTGCCCACCACCCCACCGACTTTTATGGTGCAGTTGCACCCGCCGGTTTTCCCTGCAAGACGGGCAACTTCGTCGTATCCACGTAGGTATATTCGCCGCCGGTGCGTCGGGCAAGCTCTTTGAGGAAACTTTCCGTTTGCGGGGCCGGGCCGGGACCGAATTCGATCGCGTTGATGCGGATGCCCGCCGACCAGCGCTCAATTTTTTCCAACTGCGGGGCGGTCAATTTGGGGTCGTCGCCGTCGGTCAGCAGAAAGATCACATCCGGCTTCAGTGCCGTGGCCATGCGCAATGCCGCCTCGTGGTCCGTGCCGCCAAAGGCTTCAATCGTATCCAAAAATTTCCGCACCGCTTGTTTGTTCTGCTCCGTGGCGAAGACTAGTTTCCCCGGCGTGCCGCTGGGACTGAACAATACCGGCCGGTGGTTGTAGAAAATAATCTGAAACTGGTGCACCGTATCCAGGTTCTTCAGGCTGGCCAGAAGTTCCGCCTTCACTGCCCTCAGCGACGCGCTGCCATCGCCGCCCATGCTTCCCGAGCGATCGAACACATAGACAAACTTGTACCCCTCGCCCGCCAGGCCGAACATGCTGGTCCGGGCTTTGCCGCCGCCCTGCGGCGCCACCGAAAATCCCAGGCCTTCAAACTCCTTCATGCTTTCAGCAGCCTTGCTGGTATTGGTCTTTTCCGGCTCAGCACTCGCGGCCGCGCAGCCCAGTACGCCCAGAAACACAATTCCTACAAGTCGAATAATATGCTTAGTGTCCACTGGAACTTGTCCATTTCGCGTTGCCCAGCACTACTGAAGTTTCTATTTGCCGCTGGGGGATCGTCCAGTACTTTTTTAGCAACCGATCTTTCTCGGCCGTGGAAACCAGTCGATAGCCGTTCTTCTGATAGAACGATACCGCCCAAACGGCGGCGGCCCAAGTGCCGATCAAGATGGGTTTTCCCGTCATGGATTCGAGAAAGCGCAACAATTGCGTGCCTATGCCGCAATTCCTTTGCCTGGTTCGCACGTACGCATGACGGATGAGCGTTACCTCTCCTTTGTCTTGAATTCCCATCACGGCGATCAAAACACCATCCTCCTCGACACCCCAGAAACAGACCCCATCCTCGATTTCCCATATCAGTTGTTCGCGGGGCATATAAGGCTCGTGCCAGCAATCGGCCGGAATGACGCCTCTGTATGCCTCCGTGGCATCGTTGATAATCTCATGAATTTGTTCCACGTCAGCGTCCGCACACTTCCTGATCATTGTTGAATGCCTCAGATTAAGAGCCTATCCAAAAAGTCCCCTCTCCCGCCGGGAGAGGGTTAGGGTGAGGGCTGATTCTTGTTCCCAGGCTCCGCCTGGGAACGGCCACATCCCTTTATCTGAATCCTGAATCCTGAACCCTTAACTCATACCTTTACGCTATACCGGAATTGTTATAATATAACAAAGTTCTTATTGCATGCCGATCTATCCACTATCTATACCTTATCACTAATGAAGGGAAGGGGTTTTTGACGTCTGATAATAATCGTGCAAAACGCCGGCATTTGGCCGCTTTTACCCTGGTGGAATTGCTGGTAGTCATTGCGATCATTGGCATTCTCATCGCCCTTTTGTTGCCGGCCATCCAGGCCGCGCGAGGCGGCCCGAAATCTGGAATGCTCCAACCATCTCAGACAAATTGGCACTGCGGCAATCAACCACGAACAAGTGGCGAAAAACTATCCCACCGGCGGCTGGGGGTATCGTTGGGTAGGCGATGCGGATCGCGGTTACGGGCGCAAGCAGCCCGGCGGATTCTTTTACAATATCCTCCCCTTCATGGAACTTAAAAGCGTCCACGACCTGTCAAAAGGCGACACGCATTACAGTGCGGGAGCGAAGCAGGGGGCAAAATATATGAATCAGATACCCCTGCCCGTCTTTACCTGCCCCACCCGGCGCGCACCATCGCTTAATCCCGCCATAGCAAATGTTCCAGATGGACTTTCCATAATAAACTCCGCGCCGATCATTGCGAATCAAGACGTATTGTATCATTCCGACTATAAAGCCAACGCCGGCTCGGCGAATTACTGCACGACCCACGGCGCAACTTCGGACTGCTACTGGAATCAAGGCCCCGGCGATTGGGCAGCGGCCGAGAATGGCACCGGTTTTAAAGCCAGCGCACAAAATAACGATGGAATTTCCTTTCAGCACAGTCTCGTCACGATCAAAGATATTGTCGACGGCACCGCCCATACTTATCTCGCGGGCGAAAAATACATGAATCCGGATTTCTACTTTACTGGCACAGATTTCTCCGAGGACCAGCCTTTCCTAGGCGCGGACGATTACGATCTATGTGGGTGGACATTTTTACAACCGAAGCGGGATAGACGTGGAGTTTATGATAACAGTAATGCCAGCCCTTTTGGCAGCGCCCACGCTTCCACCTTTAATATGGTGTTTTGCGACAGCTCAGTCACTGCTGTGAGTTTCGATATTGATCCATTAATATTAAAAAGAACTAGCTGCCGGAACGACCGGAAATTTGGACTTTAGTCCGGAGGGTGCAATTATGCCCCTGCCGGGTGATACTGCTGAAGCAGTACCGTTGGACGATTTTCAAAATCGTCTTACAATCAGTACCGCAGGACCATTTTCAAAATCGTCTTACACAGTCCGATTCCCAGGCTCCCACCTGGGAAAGAGGTGCACTCCCCTAATCCCTGTCCCCTGTCCCTTTCATAACGCACATATACCTTTACATTATGCCGGAATTGTTATAATATAAGAAAGTCCTTAGTGCATGCCGATCTATCCACTATCTATACCTTATCACTAATGAAGGGAAGGGTTTTTTTATGATGTCTGATAATAATCCCGCAAAACGCCGATATTTGGCTGCTTTTACCCTAGTGGAACTATTGGTGGTCATTGCGATCATTGGCATTCTGATCGCGCTCTTGTTGCCGGCCATCCAGGCCGCGCGCGAGGCCGCCCGAAATCTGGAATGCTCCAACCATCTCAGGCAAATCGGAATAGCGGCAAACGAGCACGAACAAGTAGCAAAATGTTTTCCCACCGGCGGCTGGGGATGCTGGTGGGTAGGCGATGCGGATCGCGGTTATGGTAAAAAGCAGCCCGGCGGATTCTTTTTCAGCCTCCTTTCCTTTATAGAACTAAAAGGCCTCCATGACATGTCAAAGGGTGACACACAATTTAATATCCAAGCGCAGAGGGGATCGAAATATTCAAATCAGGTAGCCCTTTCCGTCTTTTCTTGCCCCACACGCCGTCCCCCGCCGCTTAATCCCGCGATTGATCTTTATCAACAATCACTGACTGGAATAGTAAATTTAAATTTAACACCTTTCCAACCACTCGTTGATGTATTATATCATTCCGACTATAAATGCAACGGCGGTTCAATTTTTATCCAGTGGTTCAAAGGTCCCCTTGATTGGAATGCGGCATTTGGACCTTATTGGAGTTCCAACGGTACGGCAATAGATATTCAAAACAGAATGAATGGAATTTCCTACCTGCACAGTGCCGTCACGGTTAAAGATATTGTCGACGGCACTTCTCATACCTATCTCGCGGGCGAAAAATACATGAATCCCGATGCATACTTCAGTAGTGTTAATGAAGGCTCCGATGACTCGCCTGTCATGGGTGGGGATGATTACGATCTTGTCGGCTGGACAAGGAATCCTCAGGATAAGCCTTTACGGGATAGACGTGGACAGAGTATCCAAGGACCGAATCCGTTTGGCAGCGCCCATCCTTCCACCTTTAATATGGTGATGTGCGACAGCACAGTCACTGCTGTGAGTTTCGATATTGATCCAATAATCTTCAAGAGAACTAGCTGCCGGAACGACCGATACTTCAAACAATGGGATTCTGAACTAGGAAACTAATCTCCGCCGGGTCCCACGATCCTCCTTTGGTCCGTCTGCGGTGCACCCTCCTTACCTAGCAGTACCGTAGAACGATTTTCCAAATCGTCTTATAATTAGAATCATTGCACCAATTCCCAAAAGCACAAGGACGGACGGTTCGGGCACGGACGAAAGGTTATTGTCGGCTGCCATGAAACCGCCAGAGGGCGCGATAATCAATCTCGCTCCGGAGCCGATGCTGATGTGCCCCTGCACGATGCAAGTTGCCGTCACTTCGCTATTATCGAGCAGTATGGTAGTGCCCGTGCCGTTGATTGTGCCCACCGTATGCACGCCGCCGTTTACTTGGAACGTGCCTTCTGTTTCCGTGTAGATTGGCGAATCCGGCGAAATCTGCCCAGTGGAAGCCAACTCTAATATGCCTTCTTCAACCAGTGTTTCGCCGATATAACTATTGCTGGCGCTCAGGATCGCCTTGCCTTCACCGGTCTTGGTCAGCGACTTTTCGCCGCCGGATTCGCTAATCTGGCCCGAGATATTGATCACGCAATAATCAAGTATCTTGACGATCAGATTTGTATGCAATTCCACCGGCGTCGTGATATAATGTGTGCCAGCAACATCGATGATCATTGCCGAAGAACCATCGGTATTATCCATTATTAACTTACCAGCGCTGATTGTAAAACTATTATTAAAATTATTAAATGTTATACCACTAATCGTGCGGTCGCCATCAAGAATAATATTACCACCAGACGTATTACCGAACCAATTGGAGAAATAAACCGAATCACCTACGTTCCCAGGCAATTCGTCTACATTCCAATTACCTACATTAGTCCAACTCCCGCCGCCTTCAGCTTTCCAGGGAAACGGTGTCATGATAAATGGACGGTGTATGGGCCAGCCATCTATTTCCATAGTACCAACCCCAAGAATTTGTCCTGAGTCATTAATAAAGCTAGATTTCTCGGTGCCTGTTGCACCATACCAAGGATCATATATATTCCAACCTAACGTTGAATCGATCAAGTCGTTCAGGTTTTTTGTGACCCCGCCACTATATAGAAATGGATTATTCAATTCATTGATTAATGCCTGCCCCCTATTATTTAAACAAAAAGGCTCAAATTCCGTCTCAAGGTCTGTTATTGTTCCATTAGTGTAAAGAAAGGCGTGACTTATACTATATTCAGTTGTGTAAAAACCCGTAATCTGCCCACTGTCATTAATGGCCTTTGCTTGACTATTATAATAAACAGGGATATTTAAAAGTGTGTTCAAATCGCTAATTGATCCATTAGCATAAATAAAGGCATGTGAATATTCATATGTCGAGAAGTAACCAACAATCCACCCTTTATTGTTGATGTCATTGGCCCAAGTACTGATGCCACCTAGAGTTGGTATTTCGGTTATGGTACCATTACTATAAAAAAATGAGCGATTTTGATCAGACGTATTTACATGATTTCCGATTACCTGTCCTTTGGCATTTAGGGCACGGACATGACTATTAATATAGCCCCCAAGCGCACCTAAATCGGTCATTGTCCCATTTTCATAAAAAAAGGCCTGAGTATATGATTGAAAATCGCCTATTATCTGCCCGCTGTTGTTAATCCAATAGGCCGCACTAGATCCACTGCCGAGCGGGTCCAAATTGGTTACTGTATTTCCACTCCATAAGCAGGCATAATCGGCATTGGGTGCGGACTCAATACCGGAACGGCCAACGATAAGCCCTTTATCGTTAATGCCCAATGCGTGTGTATACGCGTATGATTCATCGATGGCTTTTAAAGGTTCTATCTGCTGACCACCAGAGGAAATAAAACCCTTGGGACCACCATTACCTTCTGATGGCCAACAACTACCCACAACGTCCCCTTTGGCATTTATACCACCTACCCACATGTCAGAACCTAAAGGATAATCTTCGTCCAGTATTCCCAGATTTTGAATGGCATAAGTGTACCCTCGGGCACTTGTGGAAAGACCGCACAGTAAAATTACCATTGAAAAAACATAGAAAACTAGACCGATTTTTCGTTCGTGCAACATGGCTAAAACCTCCCATGGAGTTAAAAAAGAACCTGCACCAAAATAAAACAAAGCCAACACCAAAGGCCTGCCCGAAAAAAGAGTATTGAGCCATCCTTAAATGCCCTTGCTATGCCCCTCTCCCCGACCACTTCATGGTGCCCAGAGATGGGCCTATTGGGACAGGTTCTATTACCCCCCGACCTTAACAGCGAATTTGATTATCGCGATATAATTGGGCCTTGTCAATAATCCCCCCCCTAGAAATATTTAGGCTTGAGGCTTGGATTACGAGGCTTAAGACCCGAGACTGGAGGCTTGATGTAAGTTGATAGTTAATATGGAGATCCTTCGCTGCGCTCAGGACGACGGTAGAGCTTTTAGGATGGGCCCTAAGTGCGACCTGTTCCAAAATATTGTAAAATCAGAAAGATATAACACAACGTTTGGCTTTTTTTCGGCCTGTGCATGCCTAAGTATAAGAAATCTTTCCAGAAACATGCTTTTCAGGCCCGCTCGGGAAACTCTATTCTCTCGGCACTGCCTCTTAGTGCGTGGGCAGGAGTGGCGCTGCTTGTCGTGGCCGCCTTTCTTGCGTATCTCCCTGCTTTAAGCGGCGGGTTCATCTGGGACGACGACAGGCTATTGACAGACAACCGCCTTATCAAATCCGCCGACGGTCTGTACCGGATCTGGTGCACCACCGAAGCCATTGACTACTGGCCCGTGACCAATACCACGCTCTGGCTTGAGTGGCGCCTCTGGGCGATGAACTCTACCGGCTATCACGTCACCAACCTGATCTTGCACATTGCCGCAGCCTTGTTGATTTGGCTTATTTTGCGAAAGTTGTCCCTGCCCGGGGCTTTTTTGGCGGCCCTGATCTTTGCCCTGCATCCGGTGAACGTGGAGTCGGTGGCCTGGATCGCGCAGCGGAAAAACCTGCTGGCAATGTTGTTTCTGCTGCTGGCGATCCTCTGGTATTTAAGGCCCTTCTCCGCGAATTGCAGCGCTGACGCCCCACGTAGCGGGCACGCTCCGCCTGCCGGTCTACTTATAGACCGTTGCTACTGGCTGAGCCTGCTGGCGTTCCTGTTGGCAATGCTCAGCAAGGGATCGGCGGCGGTCTTGCCAGTGTTGCTGCTGGGGATCGTGTGGTGGCTGCGCACGGGGACTGTCCCAATTTTCGCCTCAGCGAAAATGGGACTGTCCCCTTCGGTCTCGCGATGGGATCTAATACGCACCGCGCCGTTTTTTCTGGTTGCCGTGGTCTTGGCCGGGGTGAATATCTGGTTCCAGACCCATGGCTCGGGAGAAGAGTTCCGCAGCGCTAGTTTTACCGAGCGCCTGCTGGTGCCGGCGGCGTGGTATGGTTTTATCTTTACAAGGCGCTTTGGCCGCTGAGCCTGGCTTACGTGTATCCGCAGTGGCACATTCAGACCGACAATTTATGGTGCTGGCTGCCGCTCTTGTCGGCCTTGGCGACTACGGCGGTGTTGTGGCGGTATAAAGCGAGCTGGGGCCGGCCGTTTTTCTTTGCCTGGTTTTTTTTCTGCGTGTCCTTGGTGCCGGTGCTGGGCTTCACGGACGTAGAATACATGCAGTGCTCCCTGGTGGCCGACCACTATCAGTACATCGCCATCCTGGGCGTGATTACTCTGGCGGCGGCGGGCTGGGACACGTGGCGTCGGCAGACGAGAGGCTTGGCCCGCTGGGGGGCCATCGGCGTGGCAATCGTCGCGGCAGGCACGTTCATGTTCCTGACTGGGCGGCAAAGCGGGCTGTATTGTAACGCCATAACGCTGTATCAGGCAACGCTGGCAAAAAATCCCGACAGTTATCTAGTCCACAACAGCCTGGGCATCGCGCTGAACAATGCGGATCGGCCGCGGGAGGCAATCGAACATTTTGAGCAGGCCCTGCGCCTGAAATCCGATTATCTCGAGGCCCGCATCAACCTGGGCGTCCTCCTGAACAAAGCGGGGCGACCGCAGGAGGCGATCAAACATTTTGAGCAAACCCTGCGCCCTGAAACCCGATTACGCCGAAGGCTATTTCAACCTGGGGATCATCCTAACAGAAGCAAGACAACCGCAGGAGGCGATCAAACATTACGAGCAAGCCCTGCGCCTGAGGCCCGATTACCCCGAAGCCCATCACAACCTGGGCATCCTCCTGAACGAAGCGGAGCGGCCGCGGGAGGCAATCAAACATTTTGAGCAAGCCCTGCGCCTGAAACCCGATTATACCGACGCCCACAACAGCCTGGCGCGATCCTGGGTAAAGCAGGTCGGCCGGAAGAGGCAATTGAACATTTCCGGCAAGCCTTGGATCTAGATCCCAACATGCCCCAGGTCCAAAACAACTTGGGCAACGCACTGGTCGATGCAGGCCGGCTGCCAGAGGCCATTGAACATTACGAGCAAGCCCTGCGCCTGAAACCCGATTATGTCAAAGCATATTCCAATTTGGCCTTGGCCTATGCCCAAACAAACCGACCCGACCAGGCCGTGGCCGCGGCCCAGAAGGCTATAGACCTTGCTCGATCGCAGGGGCAGACAGCACTGGCCAAACAGCTTGAAGATTGGTTGAAATCGTACCGCGACAGCCCGTCGAAATAGCGATTAGGGATTGGGGATTAGATATCTCGCCGAAAAAAGGCCGCGGAGGTGCGCGCAGCCACCCTACAGTGACTTTCCGCAAGAGAAACTATCTAGTCCGCATTTCTCACCAACGTGTAGGGCGGGTCAAGCAAACTGTTTTCTTGGTGGGACTTCGGTCGCGGATTGAATGCTCGCCATCGTACAGGCTGTAAATTACAGATTTGTCAGTTTGCGTGGACCCACCAACAACTTGCGCGACCTTGTCCCACCCTACTGTGAGAAATGCGGACTAGTTCCTTTACCTCCGGCCTCAGGCCTATGCCGGTCGTTGCTTTTTTAGTTCGGCCATTATGAAACTGATGGCGCGGAGGTATTCCCGGGCGCAGGCCGTGTGGTCGGCGGAGCTGCGCGGTTTCGGCGCGGGAAATGAACTGATTAAAAGCGTTCCAGTCGATCTTCCAGTTTTCACTCGAAGCGGCGTCGCGCAGTTGGTTGATGATTTCGATCAGCTTGTTGATGAACTCTTCGCTGGGCGAACAATCGCAACTCACATAGGGACCGCGCCCGAAATGCCGGCCTTCGAACGACGCGGCCGCTTGCTTCGCGCCGTAACGCCGCATCCAGGCCGTTACCCCGGCGCCCAGCGCCAATGACAAGAAGACCAATGCGCCAAGCCAATTTCCCACGGCGGCTAAGCCCAGCGCGGCCAGCGTGGTTATGAAAATGATTGTCCAGCGCAGCGGATGAACCATGCGCCGCGCGGCATTGCCTGGCACGTTGGCCGACCGGTCGCCGGCATCCGGGACGATTTGCGGTGCTAAGATCCGGGCGGCAACCACGGTAATATTATCCGGCCCGCCGCGGAGATTGGCCAAATCGATCAGGGTTTGCCCGGCCTCGGCCAGGGGCAGGCAAACCAGCACGGCGCCGATCTCCGCGTCCAGCAACTGACCGGAGAGGCCGTCGCTGCACAGTAGAAATGTATCGCCCGGCTCATAATGATACGGGCCTTCGAGATCGACGTTCACCGTGGCGTTCGGGCCCAGCGAGCGGGTAATGATGTTTCTTCCAATTAGATTGGATAGAGGCTCTTCAAATTTCTTACCAGTGGCTTTCAGTTCCCAAATCAGGCTATGATCGAAAGTGAGCTGCTCGATCTTTTGCCCGCGCACGCGATATGCCCGGCTGTCGCCCACGTGGGCCAGCAGTGCGCCTTGGGCCAAGAGCACCAGCACCGTGGTTGTCGTGCCCATGCCCTTGAACTCGGGGCCGGCCTGACCGCGGGCGAGTATCTGAGTGTTGGCTTCCAGGAGGGCGGCCAAAAGGGCGTCGGGCGCGGATTTGTCGGAAAGCTTGTGATACGTCAGGGGCACGACGTCGGTGGCGATTTTGCTGGCCAATTCGCCGGCGGCGTGGGCGCCCATGCCGTCGGCCACCAGGAAAAGATGCCCCCGCCGCAAAAAATCCTCCTGGCTTCCGGCCAGAAACACGGTGTAACTGTCTTGGTTATTTGCGCGGCGCAGGCCTAAGTCGCTTAAAGCAGCGTGTTCTAAGCAATGTTTCCAGGGGGAAGACTGGGGCATTACTACAAATAGGATAAATTAGTGAATATACGTATTTTAGGATATTTTTCAAGCCAAAATATCGGAAACAATCAATTCACCATGCAGTTTAATGGAGAAATCAGAAAATCCCAAGCCCTTATTTAATCATATGTTCAGTCTACAAAAATATATTCCCAGGAAGAAGATATCGCCAGCCCTGAATGCATAGAAGCCAATTTTTCGATTTAGTGGCCAAAAGTCCTACTGGCGGCATTTAACGAGACCGGCTAATATTTCGTTACTTGGCGAACGATAAAAGTTATATTTGCTACTTTTTCCCCCTGTGCGTTTCTCTCTTGACGGATTAACTGGATTAAAAGGAGAGGCAAGATGAAAAACTTTGCCGCCATCGGGTCGGTTGCTCTGATTGTTATTGCAGGGCTTTCGATATGTCTGGCCAAGGGTGTGTTTTCAGGCGCGGCGCAGGGTCCGCACTCGAGCAATTCGCCGCTAAAGGCCGGGGAAACTCTGCTATCCGATAAGACCGCCGAGGTAAAAGCCACGGGGGCCGGAATCGCAGCAATACAAGAAGCGGCCCAGGCCAAACAATATCTCTTTGCCTTTTTCTGGAAGAGCAAAGACGATCAGACCATAGCCATGAATGAGGTTCTCGACACAGCGATAAAGAATTCCAATGGTCGGGCACGGTCGGTAAGCGTGTGTGTTGCCGACACGTCTGAAAAGAGTATTGTAGAAATGTTTGGTCTTGATCGCGCCCCGATGCCCTTGGTCCTGGCGATCGCTCCCAATGGTGCAGTGATGGGCGGATTCCCCACCAAGTGTACAGAAGAGGAACTGCTGAGCGCTTTTGGCAGCCCTTGCACCGAGCGCTGCATGAAGGCGTTGCAAGCAGGCAAGCTGGTTCTGTTGTGCGCTCAGAACAGTGCGACAACTTACAATGACGAAGCCCTCAACGGTGTCCGCGAATTCAAGGCGGACGAGCGATATGCGAAACACACAGAACTTGTAATGCTCGATCCTTCAGACACCGCCGAGACCTCATTCCTCGCAGATCTCAAGATCGATCCGAAGGAATCCCAGGCCGTCACGGCTTTTTTGGCTCCGCCCGGTGCTGTTATCGCGGAGTACAAAGGCGCGACTGTCAAGGATGAACTAATCGCGGCGCTTCAGAAGGCCAGCACGGGTTGCGGGCCGGGTGGCTGCGGGCCGGGCGGATGTGGACCAAAAAAATAGCACTCCTTAGACCATGATTGCTCTCAAGATTGCACATCGTTTGAGCATGGCATTTCCCTAGTCCTTTTTTTATCGGAGAAAAAATTATGAAGTGGATTTCCCTAGCAATCGTAGGCGTCGTTCTGGCGGCGGGTATTTCGACTGCCCTGAGCCAAGAATATGTCGCACGCACTCCCCCGGGCGCGTTTCAGGGCGCCGCGAATAATGCCAGCCAGGCTCAGGCGGCCATTGCCCAGGCCGCCGCCGCGAACAAATATCTGTTTATATTTTTCTGGAAGGAGCAAAATCAACAGACCGACAAGGCATGGAACATATTGCAACCCGCCATAGCGAATATGGCGGGCCAAGCCGACATTGTATCCATCCAAACCACGAACCCGGCGGAAAAAGCGGTTGTCGAGCGTTACGGCGTAAGCCGCGCTCCCATGCCTTTAGTCCTGGCGATCGCTCCGTGCGGAGCGATCACCAAGGCCTTTAACGGCGCCTTCGATGAAAACCAGTTGCGTACGGCATTTGTTAGTCCCTGCACGCAACTAAGCATGAAAGCGTTACAAGCTAGCAAACTGGTAATGATATGTGTTGTAGATCAAGCCAACCAACAGGATCCGGTTGTCCTTCCTCAAGGAGTGCAGGATTTCAAAGCCGATGGGAAATACGGCGGGGCTACCGAGATCGTTGTACTGAACGCCCTTGACCAGGCCGAAACGCCTTTTCTCAAAGAGCTTCAGGTCGATGCAAATTCCCCGAAGCCCGTGATTGTGTTCTTCGCTCCCCCGGCCTCGATGATCGGCAAATTCGACGCGACGGCAACCAAACAACAAATAATTGCCAAGCTTACCTCCGCACAGTCCGGCTGCTGCCCAGGCGGCAAGTGCGGGCCCAATGGATGCAAGCCCAAGCAATAGGAGATCGACCAATGCGTATGCACACGCTCGTATGGCGGGAAATATTCGAACGCAAAAGCCAACTCTTGACGAGCTTTCTTGCCATTTTGCTGGGAATTACCGTTATAGTTTCGATCAAGAATATTTCCTACTACTCCGAAAAGGCCGTCGCCCGGGAAATGGACTCCCTGGGCGCCAATATCCTGATATTGCCCAAGTCGGCTAGTTTGCAGGATTACTATGCCGCCGATATGCAGGGCGATGTGATTCCCGAGGAATACGTCACGCAATTGGCGATGTCCGATCTGCAAGGTCTGGACAACCTCTCCCCGAAACTCTCCGTGCCGGTCGAATTACAGGGCAAGAGTTACACGCTTACGGGCATCTTGCCGAAAAGCGAATTCCAGGCCAAGGCGGCATGGCAAGGCGCGGGAATCTTTTCCCGCCCCATCGGCTGCGGGGCGATGCCGACCTTGCCTTTCGCCAACGGAGACAAGAAGACGCTGGTTCGTCAGCGCGTGATTGATAACCTCGAAAACGACGAAACTCTCCTTGGGGCAGATGTTGCCTCGGCACTCTCGCTAAAGGAAGGCGACCATTTAGAGCTCCTAGGCAAAACGTTTTCTATAACCGCGGTCTTGCCGCAGACGGGAACCGTGGACGATGCGAGGATTTTTGCCCATCTGCACACTGTTCAGGAAATTTCGGGCAAGGGCGCCGTAATCAATGCCATTGAAGTCGTGGGCTGCTGCCAGGAAATCTCCAATGGATTAGTACAAAAGATCAATCATCTGTTGCCCGACGCAAAAGTGGTGACCATCACGCAGATTGTCGACGCGCAGTTCAAGATGAACCAATTGATGTCGCGTCTCTCCACGATTTTTCTGGTGATCATCGTCTTGGTCGGCGGGGCCAGTATCGCCAACTACATGTATGCCAACGTCTACGAGCGGCGGCGCGAAATTGGAACGCTCATGGCCCTGGGCGCCGACTCTTTCTTGGTGCTGCGAATATTCCTGCTTAAGGCATTGCTCCTGGGGCTTGTAGGCGGCGTTTGCGGTTACCTGCTCGGGACCGCTCTGGCAATAACCTTGGGCCCAAAACTGGCAGGCGTGCCCGTGCTTCCCATGCCCATGCTCGCGCTTTGGGCCACCGTGATTTCGGTAGTGTTGGCCTTGGCCGCCAGCTATTTCCCGGCTCGGCGCCGCTCGGCTCGATCCTTGTTCGACTTTCCAGGAGATCTGAACATGTTACAAATGGAAAATGTATCTAAAAAATATTACCACCGCGGCAGCCTGGTAAACGCCTTGGACGGAGCAAATCTCAACATATCTCGGGGCGACTTCGTGGCGGTTGTCGGCCCCAGCGGCAGCGGTAAAAGCACACTGTTGCTGATGCTGGGCGGCATGCTCTCGCCCAGCTCGGGCCGCGTGCTGTTGGAAGGACAGTCGATCTATGACTTGAAATCAGACCAGCGCGCCAGGTTGAGAAAGAAGAAAATCGGCTTTGTCTTCCAGACGTTCAATCTTGTCACCTATCTATCGGCCCTGGAGAACGTCCAGATCCCCCTATATCTGGCCGGCCTGGACAGCCGGGCACAAGAAGAACGTGCGACCGCTCTATTAGAACGCGTGGGACTGGCCGACAGGCTCCATCATAAGCCCTGCGAACTAAGCGTCGGTCAGCAACAGCGCGTGGCCTTGGCGCGGATGCTGGCCAACGATCCGGCAGTGATCCTAGCTGACGAGCCGACCGGAAACCTGGATCCCGAGACTACCCAACAGGTAGTAAAGTTTTTCGAGGAAGTCAACCAGGAAGGCCGCACGATTGTCATGGTGACCCATGACCCGCGCAGCAGAAAGAGCGAAAAATACTTTACGACTTGCCAACGGGGCCATCCTCTCGAAAAATCAGGACTGGAAGAGATTGCATGTCGCTTGAAGAAATTCCAAACAGCCCGAACCTTGATATATGCTTGACGGCGGGATTGTTAGCAGATAAAAATATCCACCTGACGAAATGCTCTTTTAGTGAGCCGTCGGGAGGTACTATGTGGGATTTTATGGCTGTTACCAAGGCCCTGGCCGACGAAAACCGGGTTCGCATGTTGCTGGCCTTGCAGAAGCAAGAGCTTTGCGTCTGTCAAATCATCGAATTAATAAAACTTGCCCCTTCCACAGTCTCTAAGCACATGTCGATCCTTCGATCGGCGCGCTGGTCGAATCTCGCAAGGACGGCCGCTGGATGTACTACCGGATTGCCGGGCCGAACTGCTCGCCCATCGTGCGCGGAGCCATTCAGTGGGCGCGGAAATCACTGGCCGACGATCCACAAATAGCCGGCGACGCGAAACGCCTCGAGCAAATCATCAAGATGGACGCACACGAACTTTGCGAAAGTCAATGCTCCCCGAAAGTTAAATCTTAAAAGACCGTCCATGCTCGATGAGTGAAACTAATATAAAAAAACTTTCGTTTCTCGACCGCTATCTAACACTGTGGATCTTTCTTGCCATGGCGTTAATGGTCGGTCAGGTGAACCTTGTGTCGTTTTTTTGATGGCGTTATTATGGGCAAATTGAACAACATGGGGAATTATTTTTAGGGGACGGTTTTTTAATCCGTCCAAGACTGAATGCAATTCCGTCCTGCGGTACCGGCTGGCAAGCCAGTCGAAGGCGGATGGCACCAGAAATTCCTTTTTATGAACAATCCGGGCTAGCACTCATCTGCCTGAGAAGGTATACTTTGCCCCCTTGTTTCCTTGTCTTGGGCGCTGATGCCATGTCCTTATCTCATCGAAAGTTAGCAGCATTTTCCCGCCGAGCCTTCTGGGCAGGGATTTTTCTGATGGCCGCCTTTCTGCCCAGCCAAAGCGGCTGTGTCCAGCGGCGCATGACCGTTCGCAGCAATCCCCCCGGCGCTTTGCTCTATGTGGATGATTACGAAATTGGCGCCACGCCCATTTCCACCAATTTTGTTTATTACGGCAATCGGAAGATGCGCCTGGTCAAAGACGGCTATGAAACCTTGACCGTCATTCAGCCCATACCGGCCCCCTGGTATCAATATCCGCCCTTTGATTTCATCACCGAAAATTTCCTGCCCGGCGAAATCCGCGATCAACGCACTATCGACTTCCAACTGAAGCCGCAAATGGTGGTCCCCACCGATCAGCTTATTTCCCGGGCGGAAGGTATGCGACGCAACAACTATACTCTGCCGGCAGGCACAACCATGTCGCGGCCCGGCGGTTTAGAACCAAATCTCTCGCCGGGCGCTTCCAATGCTTTGCCTGCGGCCAATCCATATCAGCCGCCGAACAATTATCAACAGCCGAACACCTATCAGCCGCCAGGCAGCACTCCGCAGCCGAACACTTATCCACCTGCGAACACTTACCAGCCGCCGGGCGGCTATCCGCAATCGAACGTCAATCAGTCGTCTCCAGGAATCGGCGGCCAACCTGTTTATCAGCTACCACCAAGATAAACCGTGTGTCATCCTGGGCGCAGCGAAGGATCCCAACAGCATTGGCAATTGGATCACGGGGGAGATTCTTCGCTTCGCTCAGAATGACATCCGTCTGCCATCCGCTTATTTTACACCGATGCTTTTTTGGACGGCCCCGCGCACGCCGAGGACTTCGGGGTGCCGGGCGATTTTATCGGAGAAAACGCGGGCGTCGTCGACGATGGGTTTCAATTGGCGGCTCAGCTCGTCGATATTTTTCGCCGCCCGATTCATGCGCTGATATAATTCGGGATTGTTGACCAACTGACCCACGGTGCCCTGGGAGCTGTTCAGCGCCTGACTGAACTTGAGCATTTCGTTGACCAGTTGGTCGAGCCTTTGCGTGCCGCGATCGAGGTTGTCGATCAGCGCCTCGCCCCGCTCGCCCAGCGGGCGCGTGAATCCCTCGACGTTGCGCAGATTGCGATCGACCAGCCCCACGGCCTCGCGCGTGTCCTTGATCATACCTGGCAGTTCTTTCAAGGCGGTGCGGAGTTGTTCTTGCATCTCTTTATCGCCAATAATGTTCCGGGTGCTGGTCATGATGTCGTTGGCCTGATCGACTGCCTTTTTCATTCCTTCCCGATTGTCTTCGATCACTTCCTTTAGTTTAGTCAAAGTCTCGGTGAGTTTTTTGCTGGCTGTGCCAAAATCGCGGCTGGTCTCTTGCACCGATTCAATGGTGGTGTTAAAACCTCCCTGGATATTTTGAATCAACTGGTTGGGGTCGGGAATAAACAAGCCTTGCAGCCGATCGCCGTTTTTCAGCAGTTCCTTGGAAGCTGTTTTATCGGGCGAGCGGATAAATTCCAGCGAGGCGT
This sequence comes from Pirellulales bacterium, assembly GCA_963820545.1. Classification (GTDB taxonomy): domain Bacteria; phylum Planctomycetota; class Planctomycetia; order Pirellulales; family Thermoguttaceae; genus CAWGAJ01. Next base: position 2,017,201 of record CAWGAJ010000001.1, on the reverse strand, counting down.
CGCCCAAAATATTCGATTGCACCCGGCAGATCTCATTGCGGCGAAGGTGATATTGCTCCTGAATCGACACTGCAACTTCGACCTTGGTGTCGTCGTCGGAAAAACGGACCTTGCTCACCCGGCCAATCAGAATGCCGCTTTTGCGCACGGGCGTGCCTTCGGTCACTCCCGGCGCTTGATCGAAAGTGATATATAGCTTGTATTCCCCGTAGATGATCTTGGGCATCTCGCCGAACATGAGCACGAGAATGCCCGTGATGAGTAAAGTGGCCAAGACCATCACTCCCACGCGGAATTGCATCACTCGTTCGTCCATGATTCATCTCCCGTTCTGCTGGCGCATTTCCATCAAGCGTTCGCCCGCTTCGCCCCGGATGAATTGCGACACCCGGGAGTCTGCAAAGCGTTCGATCTGTTCGGGCGGCCCATCATAGATAATTTGCGGCTCATCGGCATTAAGCCGCTCCAAGGGATACATCATTACCACCCGATCGGCCGCCTTTTGCGCGGTCCGCATATCGTGTGTCACGATCACGCTCGTGACCGGATGGTGCGACCGCGTGCTGATGATCAATTCGTTGATCACGTCGCCCATGATCGGATCCAGGCCCGTGGTCGGCTCGTCGTAGAGGATGATCTCCGGTTCCAGCGCCAAGGCCCGGGCCAATCCCACGCGTTTTCGCATCCCACCCGAAAGCTCCGCCGGCTTCTTGCCCAACACGTTTTCCGGCAGTCCCACCTCGGCGATCCGCGCCGTAATAATGCGGTATATTTCCTCGTCGGTTTTAGTCGTATGTTGACGCAAAGGAAAGGCGATGTTCTGGGCGATTGTCATGCTGTCGAACAGGGCCGCCTGCTGGAATAAAAAACCAAAACGGATCCGCTGCCGCGTGAGCTCCTTGTCCGACAGATTGTCCAGGTTCCAGCCATCGAAATAGACCGCGCCGCGCGTGGCGCAGCAGGCCGATCATGGTCTTCAGCAGCACAGTTTTCCCACAACCGCTCTCGCCGATCACCGCCAAGGTCTGCCCCCGCGGAATCGAAAGATTGATTCCACGCAACACCCGATGCCGCGCGAAATCGACGTCCAAGGAGTCGATTTGCACCAGCGGCTTGAAAGCTTCGGTTGTATTTTGCGAGTTAGCGACCATTGTTCATTTAGTTTTCAGTATACAGTTAACAGTTTACAGTTTTTCCATTACTTTTTACTGTGAACTGTGAACTGGAAACTGAGAACTAGCTAATGATTTTCGGCGCCTCGGGCCAGAGGGTGTAATAAATGCCGTCCAGAAAAATACCCAATACCAAATTTAAAAACATAATGACCACAAAAGAAATAACGAATGCCGAAGTGGCGGCGCGGCCCACGCCCTCGGCCCCGGGCTCGCAGTGGAAACCGCGATGGCAGCCGATCAAGGCTATGGCAGCGCCGAAAAACAGACTCTTAAATATGCCCGCAAACAGATCATAATGACACACAAACCGCCGCGAATTCTCCAGATAATGATGCGAATCAATCCCCAAAATATTAACGGCATAAAAATACGCTCCCGTCACGCCCATGAAATCGGCCATCACCGTCAAGGCGGGAATCAGCAGCAAACAGGCCAGAAAACGGGGCACCACCAGGTAATAGATCGGATTCGCCCCCATGCTCGTCATGGCGTCGATCTGCTCGGTCACGCGCATGGTGCCCAGTTCGGCGGCCATGGAACTGCCTACCCGGCCGGCCAGCATCGTTGCCGCCAACACCGGACCTAATTCGCGCACCAGCGACATATTGATTACCGCTCCCAGCCGAGTCTCCATGTTGAGCATACGGAATTGTACGAAGGTTTGCACCACCAAAACCATGCCGATAAAGGTTCCTGTCAGGGCCACCACCGGAAGACTGAGCACGCCGATCTGATAAAAATTGGGCACAATGGTCTCGCGACGCGGAAGTCGCATAAACAGCCATCCCATCATGCGGTAGATGAAAATCGAAATGCTGCCCAAGCCCGACAGCCAATCGAGGAGCATTTCGCCCAGGTCCGCAACCCAATTGGCCAGCCTTTGCACCAATCCGCCAGTGCGGTGATTCCCTTCGGGATTCGGTATTGAAGTTACAGTTGACATAGGATATTACGATACTCAATTAAACTAATCTTTCCCCGCCAGTTTATTTCTCCCATTTTTCCAATTTGGCCCTTGATAAACTTACTGTGCAGTCACCCACCGAATGAAGGCGCAATAACGCCCTTGTTACTTCGTCGTTTAAAGATTCCGGCTTGAATAAAGTCTACCGGTTATTAAGATTGGGCAACGTAGAGAATATAGGCAGATATTTACTGGCTGATTCTGCGGTAGTGCCCGAAGGTCGATTTGCTGCTAAAATAGCTTGAGACCCCTCGAATAATAATTTCCATGTACTCCTCGCACTCCGCGTTAGTGAATCTGGCCCTCGGAGCGTGCCGACTACAAAGATTGAGGATTACGATCCAATGGCCCACGAAGCAAATGTCGCTATAGACAAGCAATCCATGGCCCACAGTGCGGCGGAAAACGAAGATGTCGCGCGTTTGCGCGCGCTTAGCATGCGCCAGCGAGGTCATCTGATCGAGTCGGCGTGCGAGGCAGCGGCAGTCATCTACCGCAGTCGACTCGCCGCGGGTCTGGCAGGCATCCAGCACGCCCCTTGGCCGGCATCCACTTGGGAGTTCCTCAGAAAGCACTCTGCCCGTGTCCGAAGCTAACTCCCCCATCAACGCCGCTACGGTAGCCAAGCAACTGGCAGAGCAACTACAGTCGCGGGGCCAGGAGTATGCCTTGGGCGGTGCAATCGCCCTGGGCTATTGGGGTGCGCCGCGTGGCACGGTTGACGTGGATGTGACGCTCTATTTGCCTCCCGAGCGCCCCTCCGAATGCATTGGGCTTCTACAGGACATCGGCTGCGAATTCTCCACGGCACAAGCCGCCGAGTCGCTGCGCGAACATGGTTTCTGTCGTGTGACGTTTGCCGGAATGGACGTGGACGTTTTCCTGCCGATTGTGCCGTTCTATGAAGCCGCACGCCAACGGCGCAGACGCGTCGAACTTGGCGACCAGCCGATCGTGGTTTGGGATGCCGAATCGTTGGCCGTTTTCAAGATGATGTTCTTTCGTCGCAAGGACCTTGCCGACATCGAGCAGATCCTAAGAACGCAGGGTGCGCAATTCGATCGCCTCTGGGTACGGGAACAACTCGTAGAGATGTACGGAATTCACGACCCCCGGCTTTCTGGCTGGGACGACCTTGCACGGGAAATCCCGACTGAGTGACGCGCTCCCACTGCACGGCCCTCCGTGATCTAGTGCGCGGGCATCTTGCCCGCATAATGCAGCCGAGACGGCCGCGCTCCCACGTCTATCGGCCCGATTCGGCCAATAGCGGTTCGAGTCGATCGACAAGTGATTTAGGAAGTTGGCTTAGGAGATCGCGATCGACCAGTCCCACGTCGATCATGTCGCGGATGTGTACCCGGTCCTGGTCGCGATTCGAGAGCAGTTTCATTTGAACCAAGTCCGCCAGGGACACCACATAAATTCCGGGCGAGAGTTCTTGCCGTTGATCCAATGTGGGAGAAGGATATTGGTATTCCGGCCGGATTTTTTCACCTGCCCAAACAATATGAACGGCACGTCTGGGATTGGGATCCTCCTGATCCAGGAACATTCCCACGCCCATCACCTCAAAGTAGTCCATTCCGGCCGACGTGGCAGCGGCCCTGGCCTTGGGAAGATCGCTTCGGCTGAGAAGTATATCGATGTCTTTAGTAGTTCGCACGGCGGCGGGATCTTTAACCGCCACCCATAGTGCCACAGCCTGTCCGCCTACCAAGGCATAATTGATTTGCGCCTGTGAAAAGGCCTGGCAAACGCGCTCCAGAAGATTCGCCACGTCATCCAAGGCCATAAGATAACGCATCCAAGGATTATCGACATCGGTTACCGTCATCACGATGCGGACGTGCCGCCCTCGGTTGAATCACCGCCGGCTGCGGCGGCGACCGGTTGGGATTCAGCCGGTTCTTCGCCGACTGCGCCGCGAAAGACGAGTTGCTTCTTTTCGCCCACTTCCTTGACTTCGACCATGATTGTATCCTTGCCTTGGAACTCGCCTTTTAAGAGTTCCTCGGAAAGCGGATCCTCGACGAAATTTTCCAGCGCCCGGCGTAACGGCCGCGCGCCGAAATCGAGATTCGAGCCTTTCTTAACCAGGAACGCTTTCGCTTCGTCGGTGAGCACCATTTTCAAGCCGTACTCGTCAAGCCGTTTGCGGACCTTGCCCAATTCCATTTCGACCACGTCGGCCAGATCCTTTTGCGTGAGATGGCGGAAGACGATGATATCGTCCACGCGGTTGAGGAACTCGGGCCTAAAGACCTTTTCGATCTGTTCTTGCACCCGGGTTTTCATATTTTCATAAGAAGCGTCTTCGTCGGGCTTTTGAAAGCCGAACGCCGCTTCGTTCTCGATGGCATCGGCGCCGGCGTTGGTGGTCATGATGAGGATCGTGTTACGGAAATCCACGTTCCGGCCGAAACTATCGGTGAGCCGGCCTTCCTCCATCACTTGCAGGAGCATGTTGAAAACGTCGGGATGGGCCTTTTCGATCTCGTCCAGCAGCACGACGGCATAGGGCCGCCGGCGGATTTTTTCCGTCAACTGGCCGCCTTCCTCGTAACCCACGTAGCCCGGTGGTGCGCCGATCAAGCGGCTGATGTTGTGTTTCTCCATGTATTCGCTCATGTCGATCTGCACCAGGGCGTCCTCGTCGCCGAACATGAATTCGGCCAGGGCCTTGGCCAACAGCGTCTTGCCCACGCCCGTGGGTCCGGCAAATACGAAGCAGCCGGTGGGCCGCTTCGGATCTTTCAAACCGCTGCGGCTGCGGCGCACGGCCTTGGAGATCGAGCGGATCGCCTCGTCCTGGCTGACCACGCGCTTGTGCAGGTCGCCTTCCATCTTCATCAGACGCATCGAGTCCTCGGTGCTCAATCGCGTCAAGGGGATGCCCGTGATCTTGGAGACCACCTCGGCGATCACGTCGGCGTCGACCACGCCGTCGGTCTCCCGCGATTTTTCCCGCCACTCATGGGTGATCATTTGCTTTTTCTTCTTCAGTTTGTCGGCCTGATCCCTGAGGGCGGCGGCCTTCTCGAAATCCTGATTGGCCACGGCTTCTTCTTTTTCCTTGTTGAGCTGCTCCACTTGCTCGTCGATTTCCTTCAGATCCGGCGGCCGGGTCATGGATTTCAGGTGCACCCGGGCGCCTGCCTCGTCGATTACGTCGATGGCCTTATCCGGCAGGCAGCGGCCGGTGATGTAGCGGCCGGATAATTCTACTGCCGCTTCAACTGCGTCGTCGGTAATCTGCACGTGATGGTGCTGCTCGTAGCGATCGCGCAATCCCCTGAGGATGTCGACTGTCTCTTGTTTAGTCGAGGGATCGACCATCACCACCTGGAAGCGACGGTCCAAGGCGCTGTCCTTTTCGATGTATTTGCGATATTCATCCAAGGTGGTGGCGCCAATGCACTGGATCTCGCCTCTTGACAGGGCGGGCTTAAGCACGTTTGAGGCGTCGATGGCCCCTTCGGCCCCGCCGGCCCCTACCAAGGTGTGCAACTCGTCGATAAACAAGATGGTATTCTTGGCCCGCCGCACCTCGTTCATTACGGCCTTGATCCGCTCCTCGAACTGCCCGCGGTACTTGGTCCCGGCCACCATCATCGCCAGATCGAGCACCACGATCCGCCGATCCATGAGCAACTCGGGCACGTCGCCTTGCACCACGCGCTGGGCAAAACCCTCGACAATGGCCGTTTTGCCCACGCCCGCCTCGCCCAACAGTACTGGATTGTTCTTCGTGCGCCGGCTCAGGACCTGCATGGTTCGCTCGATTTCTTTTTCCCGGCCGATCACCGGATCGAGTTTGCCCTGCCGGGCCAACTCGGTAAGATCGCGGCCAAAGCTATCCAAGGCCGGCGTCTTTGATTTTCCCCGCTGCGTCTCGGCGCCGGGCCCGCCCGGCAGTCCGCCGGCCCGCTCCGAACCTTCGGGCCCTTCCATGCCGTGCCCCAGAAGATTGAGCACCTCTTCGCGAACTTCTTCCAGTTTCAGGCCCACGTTCATCAACACCTGTGCGGCCACGCCCTCTTGCTCGCGCAGCAGTCCCAGCAGGATGTGTTCGGTGCCCACGTAATTGTGGCCCAGATTGCGTGCCTCCTCCATAGAGTATTCGATGACCTTTTTCGCGCGGGGCGTCTGCGGCAGTTTGCCCATGGTTACCATGTCGGGCCCGCTTTGCACCAGCTTTTCCACCTCCAGGCGGACCTTGCGCAGATCCACGTCGAGGTTCTTCAGCACATTGGCTGCAACGCCGCTGCCTTCCTTGATCAAGCCCAACAAAATATGTTCCGTGCCGATGTATTCATGATTGAACCGCTGCGCCTCCTGGTTGGCCAGTTGCATCACCTTTCGCGCGGTCGGTAAATCGTTCGTACATTTGTTTATTCTCCAAAGGAGGTTCGGTCTTGCTAAATTACCCTGGATGCCAAAATGTCAGGCGGCATGTATTATTTCACCATTTTTTACTTCTGGTGCAATTGTCGTGCCATTCTTGAGATTGTCTTTTAAGTTTTTCTCGGCTTCGGCCAACAGTTCACGCTCCCTTTGTATTTCCAAAACCCACTTTTCCGCGCCGTCAAAGCGGTCGAGCTGATCGAGTTGATTAGTTGCCTCCTCAATGCGTCCCGTATGCCGCAACATGGTCGCCAGCAACAACCGGGCTTCTATGTCGCGAGTGTTTTTGCTCAGTATCTTATTTAACAAACGTTCGACTTGGTAATAGTCGCCTTTCAAATAAAGGTCCAACGCCTGGTTGAAATGATCGTCTGACGAGACATTTTCAAGCGTGGCGGATCGGCGTCGCAATTGCACGGCGGAAACTAGCGCCGCGCCCAACCACAATATCCCTAGCGCCACCCACAGTGTGTTACGCAGCCTGGCATCTATCAGTTCACTCCAACCAAAGCTACCCACCATCATCAAGTTCAACAAGGCGGCCGCACATACGGCCACCCCCAAGGCCGACCAACTTCCCCGCATCCAAAGCTGCGGCAATCCCGGCCATAAATAGATGGCCTTGGGCATTTTTCGCATGGCGATCGATTCCTCCATGAACGCAGACTTTGATCCAAAAGCGGCTCTTCGTTCGGCCAAGGAATTGTAACTTCTAAAATTGCCCGAATCAAGGCAACTAAAAGTACCACAAAAGGTTAGGAGGATTGCGGGCTATCGGATAATCTGTAAGACTGAGTATATGCAATATCAATTAACTTCCGGCGCCGAACGGGTCTTGCTTTACGCTGCCGGTTGCATAAATCGTGCCGATTACGCCGAGCTGGCCGCTCCCGCCATCCTGTTGGGCTTATTGGCCGAACCAGAATGCCGGGCGGCATTGCTGCTCGCCCAGCACGGTATCACCATCAATTCCGTACGCGAGTATTGGCCTAGACTTCTTGTGGCTCCACCCAATAGTGGTACCACCACACTACTAATTTTTACAGAAAAACTTCAGTCTTCATTGCAGGCCGTCTCTGCACTGGTGGAGCAATATGTTCACCCTCCCATGTTAGCAACCGAACATCTGTTGCTCTGCCTGCTGATGGCCGACGATGAATTATCTTCTTGGCTCAACAAAAAAGGCCTGCGCGGAGAAGACGTCGCAGCCGATATGCGTAAAAAATACGGTTCTCAAGCCGGCCCCTTGCCCCTCGAAGCCGCGCCGCTGGACTTTACAAGCGAAGATGAATTGCAAATTGAAAATTGCAAAATGCAGACAGTGGACAGTGGACCGGGGGCAGTGGGCGGTGGACAGTGCGAAACCGCTACCGGTTTCATTCGTCCTTCATCCTTCATACCTCATCCTTCATCCCTCTCCTCAGTCCCCTTGCCCTTCGCTGTGCTCCGCATCCTCGATGCCGCTGCAAATCGCGCCCGGGAAGGATTACGTGTGGCAGAAGATTTCGTGCGCTTTATGCTCGATGATCGGCATCTCACCGAACAATGCAAGCAATTGCGTCACGATCTGGCCGCTTTGCTCGATCAAATACCCAGCAATCAGCTCCTGGCCGCGCGGAAACCCAGGCCGACGTGGGCACGACATTATCCATACCATCCGAAGAGCATCGCACCGACGCCTCCCAGGTCTTTTCGGCCAATTTCGCCCGGCTGCAAGAGTCGCTGCGCAGCCTGGAAGAATATGGCAAGTTGATCGATCCGGCCTGGGCAACGGAAATAAAACAACTCCGCTACCGTACTTACACCTTGCACCGGGCAGTAGAGATTACCCGCGCCAGCCTTAAGCGCCTTTCCCAGGCCCGGCTGTATGTGCTTATTGACGGCCGATCCTCCCTCGACGATTTCCGCCGCTTGGCCCAGACATTGATCCACTCCGGCGTGCATGTTCTGCAATTGCGCGATAAAAATTTAGCCGACCGGCAATTGTTAGAACGTGCCCGATTGTTACGCGAATTAACCCGCGGCAGCGGAACCTTATTGATCATCAACGATCGGCCCGACCTGGCCACCCTTTGCCAGGCCGACGGCGTACATTTAGGTCAAGATGATTTTTCCGTGAAGGACGCCCGGGCGATTCTTGGCGCGGATGCCCTTGTCGGCGTCTCGACCCACTCAATCGAACAGGCCCGGCAGGCGGTTCTCGACGGCGCCAATTACATCGGTGTCGGCCCCACTTTCCCTTCAGACACAAAACATTTCGATCAATTTCCCGGCCTCGAACTGCTGCGAGCGATTGCGGCCGAAATCCGTTTGCCGGCCTTTGCCATCGGCGGAATCACCCCGGCCAATCTGCCCCAGGTGCTGGCAACCGGATTTACGCGCATCGCCGTTAGCGGAGCAGTCTGTTCTGCAGCAGATCCCGCCACCGTGATCCGTGAGTTGTTAGATAGATCCCTGTCCCCTGATCCCTGACCCCTGTCCCCTGATCCCTTAAATGTTATACGAAGTCGAACAAAAATTTCTCGTGGCCGACATGCAGGCCTTAGAAGAACGTCTGATCGCCCTGGGCGCAAAGATTGAAGATCCGCAACTGGAGGTGGATTTATACTTTGCCCATCCGTCGCGCGATTTCAGCAAAACGGACGAAGCGCTGAGGATTCGCCGCCGGGGGCTGAAGAACTTTCTTACCTACAAAGGTCCGAAAATCGACGCCACCACCAAAACCCGCCAGGAACTCGACCTTTTTCTGCCGCCCGAAGAGCAGTCGGCGCTGATTTGGCAAAGCCTGCTGGAGGCTTTGGGATTCACCCCTGTAAGTGAAGTGCGCAAGCAGCGACGCAAGGCCCAGGTCCTCTGGCAAGGTCAACAAATAGAATGCTCTCTGGATCAGGTCGAGCAACTGGGGGCGTACTGCGAACTGGAACTGCGAACCGGCAAAGAAGGTCTGGCAGCGGCCCGGGATTGTATTGCCTTGTTAGCCGCCGCGCTTGATCTCCGACAAAGCGAACGCCGAAGTTACTTGGAATTACTGTTAGAGGCCGGAGGAAGAAAGGGATCGTAGATGGAGCGTTCTCAGGCGGAACCTGGGAGCAAGACTTAAATACTCTTACTCTTCATTTTTAATTCTTAACTTTTCTCCGTGTTCTCCCGGCCACCGTGGTGATAAAACTCCGCCCAGAATCGGGCCAGAATCGTGCCGGTGAGCACGCATCCAAAAGTATAGATGGCCGGCGGAATTGTCGCGGCCGGATAGTCGCTAAACACCGTTAATGCCAACACGGTTCCCAAGCCGGCGTTTTGCATGCCTACCTCCAGCGTCAGGGCGCGACGCATCTGATACGGCAGGCCCATCAAATAAGCACCGAGCCATCCGCCCAGGTAACCCAAGCCATTAACCGCCAGCAAGGCCCAAAACAATCGGGCGTCGATTTGCGTTAGCGCCTGGCGATTGATTGCGACCACCACGCCGATGATCCACAAAATACTCAGATTAGCCACAATACCGGCAAACCGCTGGGCCAATCGCTGCCAAGGAGAATAGTATCGCGACAGCAGATGGCCGGCCACTACCGGCAAAACGACCATCCACGCTAGTTCGTAACTGACCTGTAAAGTGGGAAAATTCACCTGCCGTCCCAGGCAGAGCCACAGTCCAAACGGCACCACGATCGGCGAGAGCAGGGTTGAAGAGGTGGTAATACTCACCGAATAACTTACATTACCCCGGGCGACCATGGTCAGCACATTCGAGGCCATTGCCCCCGGCACGCAGCCGACAATGATCACGCCGATCCGTGCTGCTTCGTCCAGGCCGAACAGCCACGCCATGCTCCAGCCCAAAAACGGCATCACCGTGTATTGCACGGCCGTGCCGCCCAAGACCGTGGGCCAACGTCGAAAGACCATGGAAATCTCTGCCTTGGGCAACAGCGATCCCAAGGCGAACATGGTCACCGAAAAGAAATAATTCAGCACCGGCTTGCTGGCCAGAAACGGATCCCATACACCCGGCATCCAGCGCGACCAATAATAAGCCAATAATCCCAAAAGACATAGCCAAACTAGTAAAAGGCGTTCAAACATGATTAATCAGGGGACAGCAGACAGGGGACAGAGATGGAGGGAGACCATAAATAACAGAAAACTGATTACTGCAAACTGACAACTGATAACATATCTGATCCCCGACCTCTGACCCCTTAATAAATTGCACTTTATTCACTTGCTTATTTCTGCAATACTTAGTCAGATTTTAGCGGATGAGTGCGAATATGACATCATCAAAACAATATAGAATTTTCTTTTCGGCGGGCGAACCCAGCGGCGACCTGCACGGCGCCAATCTGATCAGGCAGTTGAAAAGCCGCTTGCCGGACCTGGATGTAGTCGGCTACGGCGGTCCGAAAATGGCCGCCGCCGGATGTAAGCTTCATGCCGATCTCACCTCCCTGGCCGTGATGTGGTTTGCCCGGGTGTTGGCCAATTTGCATCGATTTTGGGTGCTGGTCAGCCGGGCCGATCGCTACTTTAAACATCATCGGCCCGACGCCGTGGTGCTGATCGACTATCCCGGATTCAACTGGTGGATTGCCAAACGGGCCAAATTGCACGGGATTCCCGTGTTTTATTACATCTCGCCGCAAATCTGGGCGTGGGGCTCGTGGCGCGTGCGTAAAATGCGCAAATATGTGGATCACGTGCTCTGCAGCCTGCCTTTCGAGGAGGCCTGGCTCCGCCAACGCGGTTGCAATGCCACCTTTGTGGGCCATCCGTTTTTTGATGAGGTCCAAAATTACTCCCTGGACAAGACTTTCATTGAAGAACACCGGCGGCAAAGCGGACCGCTGGTGTTGATTCTGCCCGGCTCGCGCAATCAGGAGGTCACCAACAACCTCAAATGGTTCCTCAAGGCAGCGGCGCTAGTCCGCCAACGGGCACCGAACGTCCGCTTTGCCATGGCCTGTTTCAAATCACAGCAGGCCGAACTGGCCCGAAAACAAGTCCATGCGGCGGGATTGCCGGTGGAGATTTGCGTGGGAAAAACACCCGAATTGATGTCCTTGGCCGATTGCGCCATGGCCGTTTCCGGCTCGGTCTCACTGGAACTGCTCTATCACGCCACGCCGACCGTGATTCTTTATTGGATCACACGTTTGGCCTACTTTGTGCAAGGTTTCTTCCGCAAGGTAAAATACATAACGCTGGTCAATTTACTCGCCGCCGATGAGCTATATCCCCGCGACCTGACGCCCTTTGATCCAGCGCAGCCCGATGCCCAAAAAGTGCTCTTTCCGGAATATTTGACCTTTGAAGACAAGTCGGAACAAATCGCCGCCCATCTGCTCCAATGGCTTACTGATCCGGCAAAACGGGCTGATCGCGTGGACCGGCTCGAGGCGCTAAAGACCAAGGTGGCCCACGGCGGGGCGTCCAGCCAGGCGGCTGAATACATCCTCAAAGTGCTCGCCCAGCGCCGTCATCCGCTGCCCCGGCCGCACTTCCTGACCCCTTGCCGCCAGCCCGCCATTAAATAGAATGTCTTTGTTAATTGATATCAAAAAGCCCACGGGTTGCAACCCGTGGGCTTAGATCAATATATATCACCGTGAATTCAATCCCAGTTGCTCTTGCTATGCTCGACGAACCCGCTCCAACTCTAGTCGACATTAATTTCAGACTGTTCGGCATTCCGGTCCGCATCCACCCGTTTTTCTGGTTGGTAGCGGTGATTCTGGGTGTGGTTAAATTGGGAGCGCTTGAGATGATGCTTTTTGGTTCGGGTAATTTGGGAGTTCTTGAAATAATAATTTGGATTACGGCCGTATTGATTTCCATTCTGGTTCACGAATTAGGTCATGCCATGGTTATTAAGGCGTATGGATACCATCCCAAGATTGTGCTTTACGACTTGGGTGGGATAACCTCTTATTATCCTACGGATGACAGCAATTCAAAAAGTAATACACTGTTGAAACGGATTTCGATCTATTTCGCCGGACCGATGGCGGGATTTATCTTGGCTGTTGTGTTTGCGGCATTGCTTTTCTTAATCGGACAGCCCGTCTTTATAGACTGGTTTTATTATTTCATACCTATGTTCTTTTGGAGTGATTCGGTGCAACTGGCTTGGATGGAATCGATTAAACTGGCAAGTTTTGTAAACGATATCTTTTTCATCAGCACATTTTGGGGAATAATCAATCTGTTGCCTATATATCCGCTGGACGGCGGACAAATCGCTCGCGAATTATTCCTTTACTTGAATCCTCAAAAGGGGATTCGTCGGTCACTTATTATCTCGCGAATTACGGCCTGGGCAATTGCTATTTTTCATCTAGTACCGTTTATTCTCTGGGTGCTGGTAGGGCAGGTGTGGGTATATGGGATATTGAATTTTTTGTTTATCGCTACTTTTTTCATCTATTTGGCCAACGTGAGTTCCAAGGCCTTGCAAGCCTGTAAGATCAGTGGCAATTGCTGAAGCATGCAGTAGGGAGTGGACAGTAGAGCAGAAAAAGTGCAGAATGAATATTTCTGAACCCTGACCCCTGAACCCTGAACCCTCTTATGTTTGGCGAACCCGCTCCCACACAAGCCGATATTCATTTTAGACTATTCGGAATACCCATCCGCATCCACCCTTATTTCTGGCTGGTAACGCTTATATTGGGCTCTAATAATCCCCAGGTGCGCGGAATGCTGATCTGGGTTGCGGCCGTGTTTGTCAGTATCTTAATACACGAATTGGGCCATGCCTTGGTCATCAAGACGTTTGGATTCCATCCTTGGATCGTGCTTTACGGCATGGGCGGAATTACCTGCCACGACACGGCGGAAAATTATAGTTCTAAAGGCAATACGTCCTGGGGACAAATTTTTATCAGTTTCGCCGGGCCTTTGGCAGGTTTTTTGTTGGCTGCCGTGCTAGTGGCGGTACTTTATTTAACAGGATTTGGCCATCAAGTCACTTTTGACTGGCCTTTTCATCTGAGGCCATATTGGATTGAGTTGACCGGTTTGGCGGATTTAGTCAAAGGTGGCATACCATTGACTATGCGCGCCATTTTGGTAAACGACATTTTTTTCATCAGCGTTTTTTGGGGCCTCATCAATTTGCTGCCGATCTATCCGCTGGACGGCGGGCAAATCGTCCGCGAAATCCTGCAATACTTCAATCCCCGCGACGGCATCCGCCAGTCGCTTATGCTTTCGGTGCTGGCGGCCGGATTGTTTGCCGTCGTCGGAGCGGTCAAGTGGCAGAATTGGTATGTTTGTCTGATGTTCGGCTTCTTGGCCTACTCCAGTTTCATGGCCTTGCAAGCCTATTCTCGTGAGTGATCAAAGCGGGCAGCCCGTAAACCTTTAATGGAGGAACGACTATGGCCAAGAAAAAAGCCGTCAAGAAGGTTGCTAAGAAAGTAGCCAAGAAAGTGGCAAAAAAAGTGGCAAAGAAGATGGGGAAATCGTGCTGCTGCAAGTAGTTGCTCGAAACCACAACTTCTTTACCAGACTGCCTTCCCAGTAGATAACGACGAGAAAGAGCCGTCGGATTCCAAATAATTCCGGCGGCTCTATGTGTTTTGACGAGAGGATTAGAGTCTTTGTATTGAGGTTTGAGCGCATTTTGCACGCATCAAGTACTGAGGTCCAAATTCTGAACCCCAAAACCTGACCCTTTCTATCACTGCCCACCGTCCACTTTTTATTAATCTCTAATTCCTCATTTATTTCAACACTGTCAGCGTAGGCAATTGCGGTTGCTCGCGGTGTTGCCGGGCCAGATGCCGCACGAGATTCAAGCAGATCGACTCCAGATAAGGCTTTGTCGCTTCGAGCTCCAGCGCCTGGCCGATTTTTCCTTGATCGGCCAAAACTCGCAGTTCGGTCACCAACGGCACCTCGCCCAAAAAGGGCAGATCCATCAGTTCGGCCTTCTTTTTTGCCCCGCCGGTACCAAAAATATCGTGCCGCGCGCCGCATTGTGGACAAATAAAGTAGCTCATATTTTCGATCATTCCCAAAACTTCGATATTCACCCGGCGGAACATCTGGATCGCTTTGACCACGTCCAGCAGGGCCACGTCTTGAGGCGTAGCCACGACCACCGCCCCGGCAAGCGGCAACAATTGCGAAAGCGAGAGGGCAACATCGCCCGTGCCCGGCGGCATGTCGATAATCAGGTAATCCAGATCGCCCCATTCGGTATCGCGTAAAAATTGGCTGAGCGCCGCGTGCAGCATCGGGCCGCGCCAGATTACCGCCTCTCCGGCCGGCACTAAAAAACCCATCGACATCACTTTCAGCCCATCGACCACGACCGGCTGGATGCGGTTGCCCAACAAAGTGACGCGCTGGCTGGCGCCTAGCAGATGGGGAATGCTGGGACCATACACATCGGCGTCCATCAGTCCCGTCTGACACCCGGCCTTGGCCAGCCCGTATGCCAAATAAGCGGCGATAGAACTCTTGCCCACGCCCCCTTTGCCCGCCCCAATGGCGATCACGCTCTTGGCCGTCAAGCCGATTTCGCCGATCCTCTCGGCCTTGCGCTGGTGAACGGCAAGGTTGACGGCGACATCTAAAGAGGGAAATTTCTGTTTTATAAGCGAAATCAATTCCTCGCGCGTTTCCTCCCACAAGGGGGCCGACCAGGTCGTCAGCCCCAGCGTGACAGAAAGATTCTCATCCTTTAATTCCAGGCCATGAATCTGTCCGAGTTGAACTAGGCCCCGTCCGGTTTCAGGATCCTGAAATGTTGCCATGGCCTCCAGGATGGCTGCTTCGGAAACGGGACTATTGCTCATGTTGATCCTTATCATCCCGCTCGCTGAGTGCATTCAGGGCAAGGGCCATTACCAAAAGGATCAAATCCAAGACCCAAAAGATTCCGCAAACAAGTCCCACCCAACGCAGAGCCCCTGCGCCCGATGCGTCGCCCATCGCCGAAAGAAGGGCCGCCACGGCCAAAAAAAGACAGATGGCAATGGGAATAATAATTGCCCCGGCAATGGCTAGGGCAATGATTTGATGAGGAATAGGGGATCGGTTCATAATAGTTTTCCCAGTTATCCCAATTTTGCGGATTATGGCTATTCCTGTCAAGCGTTAGAGGAGGGGATAGTCCGATTTTCACTATGCCAAAATCCGGACAGTCGTCGTCCTTATAAAGAAAGTCCCCTCATCTTGACTTACTTTGCCGGCAATTCACAATGAAAAGTATGGTTAACGACTATCAGAAGAACCATCTCAGGTGTTGTTTAATAACTCTGTATAAGCCCAGGGGTTGCAACCCCTGGGCTTACGGAAAAACTTTGCGCGAGCGATTCGGCCGCACCCTATTAGGGATATTTTTTGGCTGGATGGTTTGCTGGGCAGGGGGGATAGGCCTTGTCCCACCCGCCGAGGCCACCGAGGTTTTACTAAAAGACGGGCGCGTGCTTCACGGCAAACTTGGCGAGACCTCGGGGCTGGCGGATTTGCCCCAAGCGTTCGATCCTGAAGGCGCCGGCCCCCTGAATTTGATTTTGTTCGTGGACGATAATCTTTGCCGCACCTTTGTTCCCAAACGTCTTGTGCAGGAGGTGCGCCAGGATGAAGTCGGCCACAGCGAGGAAAAATTTTTGCTCCACCAGCGGGCGTTGCGCAACGGGCAGACCATTCGCGGCGTGGGATCGGCCTTGCGCGTGCAACCCTTCGACGAATTTGGCCGACGAATTTATACAATATACTCGGTCCGAGGCCCCGTGGACGTCATTCAGGGCATCACCGAGCTGACGCCCTATTGGACCAAGGTCGAGGGCATTTCGCACGTCTGGGACATGCGCATCGCCACCAGTTCCCTTCCCCGCGACGTGCTCCACAACATCCTCCTCAGACAGATTAATCCCGCGGACCTTGAACAGATGAAAAAAATCGCCCGCTTTTATCTGCAAAGCGAGCGCTATGATGATGCCCGGCGAGTCTTGGATAATATCCTGGCGGCGTTTCCCGATCGCAAAGATTTGCAAGAGCAGTTGGCCCCTTCCTTGCGGGCGATCAAGCAATTATCGGCCAAACAGCTATTGGGAGAGTTGAAACTGCGCCGCGACGCCGGTCAGCACACTCTAATTTTAGAGGGCTTGAAAAATTTTCCCACGGACGAAGTGGGCGGCGAAATATTGCAGGGCGTCAGCGATCTGCAGCAAGACTACGATAAAATGGCCGCCCGACGCGCGAAAGTCCTGGAAAAGATCGACCAGCTGCTGCCCAAAATATCCGATCCCTACCGCCGCGAAACAGCGGCTAAAATCCGCGATGAAATAGCCGCCGAACTGAGTTTCAACACCTTGGACCGGATGGCGGCTTTTTTGCAGAACGTCGACGACGAGCAAATGCCGCCCGAAGAGAAGCTCGCCCTGGCCCTGAGCGGCTGGCTCTTGGGCAGCGACCAGGCCATCGAACAGTTGCCCGTGGCCTTGTCGATCTACAAGCTCCGCGATCAACTGCGCGAGTATTTGAACGTGCGGACCAAGGTTAAGCGCGAACAGATCGTTTCCGATCTGAGATCGGAGGAAGGAGCAACGCCGGAATTGATAGTCCTGCTGCTGGCGCACATGAAACCGCCCGGCCAAGTACCCCCGCCGATTTCGCCCCAGCGCCCCGGTTTTTTCAAATTGGAAGCCCCCGGTTTGCCCAAGGAGCCGGCGATTACTTACTGGGTGCAGCTCCCTCCTGAATATGATCCGTACAAGATTTATCCGGCCATCGTCACCCTCCATGGCGCCAGCAACACGGCGGAAAGCCAGATCGACTGGTGGGCGGGCCAGTGGCCGACAAATCCCGGGCAGGACATGGAAGAAGATCAAACCGTTGCCGAACCGGCCCAAGCCGCCGCCGAAAAGCCCGCTGCAAAGGCGCCCCTTTCAATTTCAACTCGCCAGGGACAGGCCACGCGCTACGGATACATCGTTATCGCCCCGGAGTGGACCGAAGAACAGCAAAAACAATACAATTACTCGGCCCGCGAACACACGGCGGTCTTGAGCAGCCTGCGCGACGCCTGCCGGCGTTTTTCCATCGACACAGATCGAGTTTTTCTCTCGGGCTATTCCCAGGGCGGCGACGCGGCCTGGGATATCGGCCTGGCCCATCCCGATCTTTGGGCAGGCGTGATTCCCATTTCCGCCCTTTGCGACCGCTATTGTTCCTTTTATTGGGAAAACGCCAAATACCTCCCCTTCTATGTGATTCTCGGCGAACTCGACGGCACTCTACTGACCCATAACGCACTGGATCTGGATCGCTACTTCAAACACGGTTACGACGCCACGGTGATCGAGTACGAAGGCCGGGGCCACGACGACTTTTACGAAGAAATATTGCGTCTTTTCGCTTGGATGGGCCGCTTGCGCCGCAATTTCTTTCCCCGCGAGTTCACCTGCTCCACGATGCGCGATTGGGACTCTTTCTTCTGGTGGGTGGAATTGGAGGGCCTGCCCGCCAAATCGGCAATCGATCCCGCCCGTTGGCCTCCGTCGGCCGGCTCGCGGCCCGTGCAAGTAAGCGGCTCGATCACCAATAACAATATCTACATTCGCATCGGCACCTCCAAAGTCACTGTCTTCATATCGCCCCTGATGGTTGATTTCAAACAGCAGGTAAATATCCAGGTAAACGGCCGGCGCATTAACACTCAAGAACCGTTTCTAAAACCCGATCCGCGCACTCTTCTCGAAGACGTGCGCACCCGCGGCGACCGCCAGCATCCCTTCTGGATCCGCTTGGATAGCCCCACCGGGCGCGTGCCCGGAAAATAGTTCCCTGCAACAAGGATTCGGGATTGGTGATTTGTTGTTAGGATTCGGGATTCACCGCGTCATTCTGAGCGGAGCAAAGAATCTGATAAGGGATTAGTCCGCATTTCTCACCGTAGGGTGGGACAAGGTCGCGCAGGTTGTTGGTGGGTCGGCGCAAACTGATATATATGAAATTTACATCCTGTACGATGGCGATCATTCAATCCGCGACCGAAGTCCCACCACGAAAACACTTTGCTTGACCCACCCTACATGTTGGTGAGAAATGCGGATTAGAGATTGGAGATTAGTTGGACGGATTTTGAATCCGTCTTACTATAGTTCGGCACTTTCCAGCGACCATTAAGCAATTTGTTTCTACTAACCTACAGCCTAGAACGAGGCTCAGGAGGGTGTAGCGTCTGTTTAGCCCGGCCGCTTGCGGCCGGTGTTTTTTCTAGAGCTGCGATACGCTACACCATGGTGAGCAGCGCTCTAGAGCCAGATCCTTCGCTGCGCTCAGGATGACAATCTCTCTAGTTTTTGCCACCTACCATCTACCACCTACCACCTGCCATCTGCCATCAATCGCTATTGCTTTTCCGTCTCCTCCTCCTCGGCCGGCTGAAGCGGCGAATCTTCCTGGGCTGCCGTTTCCGGCAACTTTTTTGCCAATTGCGCCGGCGCTGCCTGCGCGGTTCGCTCTCCTTGGGGCGCTTCCTTATTTAAAGTGAAGCCTTTGAGGAACCAGCCGTCTTTTTCCGTGGTGATTTGCATCCCTGCCGGGCCCAAGTAATGGCGCACCACATCGTACTCGGGCAGTTGGCTGCCGTCGATTTTCTGATGCCTGTGTACGCCCTTTTTGCCTTCGCCGAAGAGCATGTTCAACAACTGCCCCAAAATGCTTTCGCTTTCCGGCATTTTGTTTTGCCGCACCAATTCATACGTGGGACGGTATTCCTCATCGGTGCGGGAAAAAACCCGCGCACATTTTTCTTGAGGTTTAAGCTGCTTGATCGTCGCGTCGACCAGTTGATAATCCACGTCCCGCGTCAGCGGCTCGTCCGACTCCAGCACCTTCAGCAGGAAATCCAGGTGCGAGGCGATAAACAAATTTCCGTGCAACACGGTGACTGCCGCGTGGGGCATGAATTTTTGCTGAGTGGCCCGTTTCGGTTTCGGCGGGGGAGGCGCCAGGTCGGTCACCTCGCCCAGCGAAACCTCGGGACCGTCCATTACCGGACCCTCATTTTCCACGATCTCCCAGATCACGTGTCCCTCGATTTCCCGCCGCTTGGCGGTGGGATCGTTTCCCATCCACTTCTCGATTCCCTGGGCCACGGCCTCGTCGTCGCTAATTTCGATGGCGAATAGTAATCGTTCGCTGGTGGTGGTGATGGGCAATTCGTAATCGCTCACCATCGACACCCGTTGACCGAGGTATTTGATCAACTCCTCGCGCAAATCGAGCTGCGGACCGTTGGGATCCTCTTTGAGGCCTTTCAACACGTCAAGCCATGTGCCCGATTCGCCTTCCCCAAATAGCTCGTCAAACAGCGGCCCGAAATTGTCAAAGGCGTTTTGGATGTCGAAATACAACGTGCTATAAGTGGCGATATCTCGCGGCACCCACCTTTGCGGCGTGTAATCATTGCCGTTAACTAACACCAGCATCTTCATGGCGTTCTTATAGGGCAGAGGAGCGTAAATGGCCGTGCGATGCACCAGATCAAATCCTTCGGAAGAAAAACTGGCATATCCGCCCACGCCCTGAATGGCCTCCACGCCCTGATTGCGCATTACTTCCAGAATGCTTTTGCCCTTGCGGCGCTGCTCTTTAGGCGTGCCGGCCCGGACCGCCGCCGCGTAACCCAGCGGATTGATATACCAGCGGATTTGCGGCGTTATCTCGGTCACGTCCGACCGGCAACGCTCCATCACCTTTTTATATCCCTCCACGTCCGCCAGGGCGCTCTCCTTTTTGCCCGCCATTCGCGCCAGAATCCCCCGCATCACATCCAAATCGTCCGCTGCCGTCAGCGTATTGCCCGTAAGATAATAATATGACCTGCGGGGCTTGGGCTTTTCCTTGGCCGCGGCGGCGAGCGACGATTCCGACGAGTGTGCCCCAAGCAATTTACTGCGGTCGGCCTCTTGTTCCTCGGCCGGCACGGGCTGCTCGAATTGAATCAACGGTTCAGGGCATTCTTCCACTTTCAACGAAGATCGATTACCGCCCTGTTGCTGATAATAATCCGTCACTTTCTCCAGCAGCGCGTGGGCTTCAGTCAGGTGCCCAGTCACGTCGATCAAGATGGCCAAGGCCGATGAATTAGGCGGCTCGATGAGCGCCACGCAAATTTCGCCGCCGGGCACTCCCTTTAAATCATCCAGCGTCAATCCCAGACGCTCGTGAACTCCCGACCAGCGATTCTCGAACTGCCTCCGCACGTCCTTTGTAAAAGGCTCCATCACCGGATCGGCAGTCAGTTTACCCAGTTGAGTTTTATTATAGTGTTCAATCAACACATCTACGTTGGTTATGGAAATAAAGCCCCGGGTATTATCCGGCATCAACCTATCGCCCGCATGAACTGCCTGGGCAAAAACTTGTCCTTGTACAAGCAATATGAGACTGACAAAAACAGAAAAAAACCGAGTGGCAAAATGCGTCACGTCAAAAACTCCTTGCAAACCGTGGATGAAACTGAAGATGAAAATCTTTCCTAATCAGAAAAGTTTAACGATTATCACGGAAGTATGAAATAACGTCCCATTTTAGGCTAAATCGGCCGGAGAAACTGGGAAAATAAGTAGGGTTACTCATGCTTTATCAATTACCTGAGTAAATTGTTATTTTGCAGCAATAACAATTAGCTAACTTTCCCACGCTTCCCATCTCCCCCTTCATCCCTCATCCTTCATCCCCCGTCCTTCGTCCTTTCAGCCTATCTGCTATCCCCTCTTCCCTGTCCACTGTCCCCTGTCCATAATACCTTTCATGCGAGATTTTCAGCACGAAAGCCTGAGTCACGATCCCATCCACGGATATATTCCTTTTACTTCTTCGATAAGTGCTCCCACTACCGGCTCTCGGACCGCCGAAATAGCCGAGCAGCGGATTATCGACCACCCTTGGTTGCAGCGCCTGCGCCAGATTCACCAGTTGCAGACGGCCTGGTGGGTTTTTCCCACTGCCGAGCACACCCGTTTTCAGCACGCCTTGGGGGCGATGCACCTTGCCAGCCGCACCGTGGAGGCCCTCTTCGGCAGCCTTAAAGAAGTTTGTCCCGACGTACCCAGTCGCGGTTACGTGGAATCGCTCATGCGCTTGGCAGCGCTTTTGCACGACGTGGGCCACGGCCCCTTCAGCCATTTCTTCGACGCGCATTATCTCGCCGACTACGACCTGACGCACGAAACCATCGGCAGCGAAATCATCCGCCGCGATCTGGCCAACTTGATCCGCGGTGTGCGCCGTAATCCCAACACCACCCTGGATAACGGCGAGACCCTCGATCCCGAGCAGATCACCTTCCTCATTACGCGCCCCAAACAAAGCGACGTCCACCAAGGGCCCAAATGGTTGCGTTTTCTGCGCAGCCTGTTTAGCGGCCTCTATACGGTCGACAACATGGATTTCGTGCTCCGCGACGCTTACATGTCGGGCTACAGCAACAAGGCCTTCGACCTCGATCGCCTGCTGCATTACAGTATGTTTACCCAAAAGGGATTGACCATCCACGAGCGCGGCCTTTCGGCCCTGGTGCGCTTTATTTCCGTGCGGGCCGAGTTGTTTCGCGCGATTTATTTCCATCGCACCGTGCGGGCGATCGACCTGGGTCTGGAGGAACTTTTCCTGGAAAGCAAGCCCTATCTGTTTCCCGGCAATCCGCTGGAACATCTCGACGAGTATCAGCAACTGACCGAATGGTCCTTGTTGATGCAGGTTTCCCAGTGGCCGCATACCGGCGATTCCAAACTTTGCGACTTGGGTCGGCGTTGGCAGGAATTTTTGGGCCGCCGGCTGCGCTGGAAAATGGCCTGCGAGCAAACCGTTTTTTTCGCTCCCGGCGAGTCCGAGCAGAGCAGCGTGTTCAGCAATGAAAAATCGTTCGAGGCGGCCGTGCGCAACGCCTTGCCCGGCGAACTGAAAAAACTCCCCCTCCGCGTTGATACCGCCCGGCACGTGCACCGCCCCGGCGCCCACACGCCGGCGGCAGGACAAAATTTCCTTTACGATCCCTCCACCAGCCGGATCCGCAGCCTCGACGACCGCGAACTCTTCCGCCGCATTGCCATCAGCTTTCGCATCTGCCGCATTTACGCCCTCGACAACCAGCATAACACCGAACTGGCCGCCGCCTTGGACCACCTGACCGCCGCCGGCACTACCGACGATACGACGAATATGTAGGGGATAGGGGACAGGGGACAGAGAAAATTAAATTTAGCCGCGACCGGGCACCAACCGAAGTTTGGTCGGGGAGCGGGTAGCGCATGAGGTAGTAAAGCTTAGGGACCAGAAACCGCTTGACTTCGGCGAGCCGCGGTTTCGCAAGGCATTATTGCAAGGGTAGGATTCCCATGAAGAAAATAAAACTTAGTGAAATAATCGGCGGCATGGATTTTGGAGCGGAAGAGTCCGGATATCTCAATAAAAAAACATATCAAGTGGTCATGATTAACGAAGACGATCTCCGCACGGCGGAAGACGCCCAACCGCTCGAAGACCTTCCTGATTGGCAACAAGAGGTTATCAAAGAAGCCCAGACATTTTTAATGCACAAGGAAGATTTCCTGGCCCTGCCCGCCCGGCAAGAGATCCACGAATACAACATCATGCAGGAGTTTTGCCGATCAGTGCCGAATGAACAGATGTCGGTTGCGCTTTCGCGCCATTCAAGGCAGGCGCATTCCGGCGGTTTAAGGATTTTCTTTCCGAATATGGTATTATCGACGAGTGGTACCGCTATCGCGACCGGGCGTTCAAAAAAATCGCGGTCGAATGGTGCGCAGCCAACCAGGTCGATTACATAGATGATGTAATAATTCCCGACGAAAAACAAATTCAGATCGAGAAAAAAGGCAAACAGTACGCCGAGCTGGAAACAATGCTTCGCGAATTAATAAAGAATGAATCCGACCTGATCGCCAATGCGGCCAGCATGGCGGCGCTGATCTATCAGACTTTGCCGGATGTGAATTGGGCGGGCTTTTATTTTCTCAAAGGCGATCAGTTGGTGCTCGGTCCCTTTCAAGGCAAACCCGCCTGTCTGCGGATTGCCCTGGGAAAAGGCGTGTGCGGCGCTGCGGCCCAGGAGCGAAAAACACTTGTTGTTCCCGACGTCCAAAAATTCTCCGGCCACATCGCCTGCGACCTCGCCTCAAATGCTGAAATCGTCATTCCGCTTCTCAAAGACAACAAACTCTTAGGCGTTCTGGATATCGACAGCCCCCGTCTTAACCGCTTTGATGCCCCAGACCAGTCCGGCCTGGAACGTCTGGTGGAAATTCTCCTCGATAAAATACTCGTCCCGGAGATGCTTTAAATCGTAGTAGTATAAGATCTGCTAATAAAATGACGTGTGCCACTGCTTGCTTGCAAGCAGTGCCGTTTGAATCACCGAAAAATACCCTGCTTGTGAACAGGGCACCGACGGGCACCGTGCGCAGCATGGTCGGCATGGTCGATTGGTTGTGGCACACATAATATACATTTTCTTCATTAATTCCAGCTTGAGGTATTCAGCCAGTATGTCGGACTTGTCGTGCTGTTCACGTTTACGGATAATGTATGATTTCCAGGCTCGGCAATGCTTGCTGTAAGTCTTTGACCCCGGCTTCGGTGACATTGTTTTTTCCTTCCAGAGACAGCTTTTGGAGTTGAGTTAATCCCTTAAGGTGTTTCAATCCAGCGTTGGTGATCTCGGGTCCGCTCAGGTCCAACGTTTGGAGTTGAGTCAACCCTTTAAGGTTTTCTAGACCTGCATCAGTGATATTGGTTCCATTCAGGTTTAGAGTTTGGAGTTGTGTCAATCCTTTGAGGTGTTCTAGCCCAGCGTCAGTGACCTTGGTTTCAATCAGGTACAGCTTTTTGAGTTGTGTCAATTCTTTGAGGTGTGCCAGCCCAGCGTCTGTGATATTGGGCCCCCTAATATCCAGCTCTTGAAGTTTGGTCAATCCTTTGAGATGTTCCAATCCTGCATCCGTGACTCTGGCATACGAAAGGCGGAGGTTCTGGAGTTGGGTCAACCCTTTAAGGTGTTCCAGTCCGGCGTCGGTGACCTTGGTTGAATTTAGATACAGCGTCTGGAGTTGGGGCAACTCTTTAATCTGTTCCAGTCCGGTGCCAGTAATGCTGGCGTAACCCAAATCCAGCGTTTGGAGTTGGGTCAATCCTTTAAGGTGTTCCAGCCCAGCGTCGGTGACCTTGGTTCCGCTCAGGTCCAACGTTTGGAGTTGGGTCAATCCTTTAAGGTGTTCCAACCCAGCGTCGGTGACTCGGGTCCCCAAGAGTTCGAGCGTTTGGAGCTGGTTCAGTCCCTTAAGGTGTTTCAACCCGGCATCCGTGATATGGGTTTCCTTCAGGGCGAGCAAGCGGAGTTGGTTCAGCCCTTTAAGGTGTTCCAATCCAGCGTCTGTGATCTTGGTTTTACTCAGGTTCAGCTCTTTGAGTTGGGGCAACCCTTTAAGGTGTTCCAGGCCGGCGTCGCTAATATTGGGTGCGTTCAGGTTCAGCTCTTGGAGTTGGGACAACCCTTTGAGGTGTTCCAGCCCAGCGTCGCTAATATTGGTTCCCACCAGGTGCAGCGTTTGGAGTTTGGTAAATCCTTTGAGGTGTTCCAGGCCGGCGTCGGTGACCTTGGTAAAACTCAGGTTCAGCTCTTGGAGTTGGGGCAACCCTTTAAGTTGTTCCAGGCCGGCGTCGGTGACCTTGGTTTCACGCAGGTTCACCCCAATGAATGGGTTGCCTGGACTTTTTTCGTAAATAATGACCCCGCCGCCAATCTTCGTAATCTCGGCAATCGCCTTTTTCTTGTTCAGTTTGCGGTTCGGCTGCCCAACTCCGTGATACAGCGGCGATAAGCAAACCGATTGTCAAAACTATCAATAAGTTTAGTTTCATTGGATTCTCCTTTTCGAGAGAAAGTACCCATCGTTCACTTCGCCTTTCATTTTTTTCACCAATTCCAGCCCGAGGTATTCAGCCAGCTCGTCGGCCTTGTCGAGCCATTGTTCCAGGTGGAAGAATATCTTAGCATTTGCCGGCGATAGCTTGGTGAAGGTCTTCTTATAGAAGGTTCCCATAGGTTACTTTGCCTTTTGTATCAATGTCTGATTTCCATGTTCGGCAACGCCTTCTTTAAGTCTTGGACTCCAGCATCGGTGACCTGGGTTCCACCCAGGTCCAACGTTTGGAGTTGAGTCAACCCTTTAAGGTCTTTCAATCCGGCATCCGTGACTCTGGCATACGAAAGGCGGAGGTCCTGGAGTTGGGTAAATCCTTTAAGGTGTTCCAATCCGGCATCCGTGACTTGGGTTCCCTCCAGGGCGAGAAATTGGAGTTGGTTCAGCCCTTTAAGGTGTTTCAACCCGGCATCCGTGACTCTGGCATACGAAAGGCTGAGGTCCTGGAGTTGGGTAAACCCTTTAAGGTGTTCCAATCCGGCATCCGTGACTTGGGTCCGCCCAAGGAAGAGTTTCTGGAGTTGGTTCAGTCCCTTGAGGTGCTCCAATCCGGCATCAGTGATATGGGTTCCCTCCAGGGCGAGAAATTGGAGTTGGTTCAGCCCTTTAAGGTGTTTCAACCCGACATCCGTGACCCCAAAGGCATACGAAAGGTCGAGGTCCTGGAGTTGGGTCAGTCCTTCAAGGTTTTGCAGCCCAGCGTCGGTAACGTTGTTGAAGAACATTGATGACAGGCTCAGCTTTTGGAGTTGGGTCAATCCTTTAAGGTGTTCCAAGCCAGCGTCTGTGATCTTGGTTCCGCTCAGGTTCAGCTCTTGGAGTTGTGGCAACCCTTTAAGGTGTACCAGGTCGGAGTCGGTGACATTGGTTTCACGCAGGTTCAGCCCAATGAATGGTTTGCCTGGACTCTTTTCGTAAATAGTGACCTTGCCCCCGATCTTCGTAATCTCGGCAATCGCCTTTGCTTGTTCTGGATTCGGTTCTGCTGCCCAGAGCCAGGGAACAGAGGCAAGCAGTAAGCCCTGCAGCAACATCAATAGTACAATTCGGTTCATGGGATTGTCCTTTCAGAATACGTTTTTGGCCTACATTTTCCCATTAAGGTAAGTCTGGAGTCGATCTAGACTCACGACACCAGTCATCCTACCAACGTGCCCCACTGTGTCTATTCCCCAGAATGGTGTCCTTCAGTGTGACAGCCAATTTCATGTTTTTCACGACCTGATAAACACCGCTGTGAGGGTCCTTGTGATGGATTGGCACTGTGTCTGGACATACTTTCCCCCTAGTTGCCAGATTCTTCCTTCTGCCACCAGCCGCTTGCCCGTTCACTGCTTCATTGATTGGACAAGGAACTTTGCCAGGCAATCGGCGGCGACAAGCGCGTTTTCTTTTTACGCCCAAAAATCTTTGAAACTCGATGGGCGGCGCCACAAGACGGCCAGAGCGGCGCCCAGGCGGGCGGCTTTGCTCTTCTGACATAACAGCCGCTCGACATAAGGCGGCAGGGCGTCGGCGGCAGCGTCGAGAATGATGCGCACGGCCAAAAGCGGCACGCCCCGTCGCTGGCAGACTTCGGCCGCAGCAAAGGTTTCCATATCCACGGCCTGTGCCTGGTGCTGTTGAAAGAGCGCCTGTTTTGCGATCGGCTCTCGAACGACGTGATCGGCTGTGAGCAGTTTACCTCTGTGCAGGCCGGGCCAATTGGGTAGATACTGAAGCCTCCGATCCGCCTCTTCAAGAATGATTTGCCCGCCAGAGGCATCGATCACCTGATCAGGAAGAAGAATGTCATGGCGCTTAAGCTTTTGGTCTAGGCCGCCGGCGAATCCGGCGGAGATGACAACCGAAGGGCGATGACCGTCGATGAGCAGTTCCGTTGCCCGGGCAGCGTTTTTCTGACCGGCGCCGGAGCGTGCGATCACCGTGCGTCGGCCTTTTAATCCGCCTTCCCGGGCCGAAAAACCGCGACTGCGAATGCGAACGGCTCCGCAAAGCAGATCCTCCAGGGGACCGGCCTCGATGCCCAAGGCGAAGATCACGCCGAAATGGCAAGGTTTGATTTCCAAGTGGGACATTATGGGGGGATGAGGGATTGCTAGGACGACTTTGAAAGTCGTCTTACTCGGGAATTCGGATATCGGGAATCGGGACGCGACGTTCCCGGGCGGAGCCTGGGAACGAGTCAGTCCAGCCTACAGCCTCAAGTCTCAAGCCTACCTCATCTGCCAGAGGGCCATGCGGAGGATGTCGCGCAGGCGTTTATTGGCCATCAGCACGGCGGCAGGTTCAAAGCCGCAGTGGACCAGGCAATGTTCGCAGCGCGGATCGTTGCCCGGGCCGAGGCGGTTCCAATCCGTGAACTGGATCAATTTGCGGTAGGTAGGGTAATGGGCGTTGCCGCGAAGGTAGCAAGGGCCGCGCCAGCCGCGCACGTTAAAGGTCGGATTGGCCCAGGCCGCACACTGCAAATTACGCTCGCCGCGGAGGAACTCGAGATATATGGGCGAGGCCGTCAGCTTGAAGTGACGCAATAGTTTTTGGGACAGGCGGAATTTTTCGTGGACTTCATGCCGGGTCATGAAAATATGTGCGGCGGCTTGAGGGTCGGCCTGGGCGACCGCGTCGTAGCCGTAGGCCGGCGAGATCATCATGCCATCGATGCCCAATTCGGTCAGATAGGCAAAGAGCACGGCGATTTCGTGCATCTCCGTGTCTTTATAGATCGTCGTATTGGTGCAGACCATGAAGCCGGCTTTTTTGGCGGCTTGAATACCGCTAATCGCCGCCGAAAATACCCCTTCGCGCTGCGCCAGCCGATCGTGCGTGGCTTCCATGCCGTCGAGGTGGACATTGATGAATAAAAATTTGCCGGGTCGCAGGCCAGGCAGTTTTTTCTCCAGCAGCAGCCCGTTGGTGCAAAGATAGACGTGTTTTCGCCGCGCGGTGAGCCTTTCCACAAGCAGTTCGATTTGGGGATAGATCAGCGGCTCTCCGCCGCAAATGCTCACTATCGGCGCTCCGCACTCTTCCACGGCGTCCATACATTCATCGATCGTCAGCCGGCCGGAGAGAGTGTCGGCGTATTCGCGAATCCTGCCGCAACCGGCGCAGGACAAATTACACGCGTGGAGCGGTTCCAGCATCAGCACCAGGGGAAAGACCTTCTGGCCGGAGAGTTTCTTGCGCAGCAGATAAGCGGCCATGGATCGGGTCAAGGAAAAGGGAAAACGCATGGCGGCAATTCGAGATCTTATGGGGTGAAAAAAAACTCGTTCCAAGGCTCCTGCCTTGGAACGTCATATTTAACACAACTCTTACCGTGTTTCATCGAGGCGGAGCCTCGGAAATAATATGTCCCCAGGCGGGAGCCTGGGAACAAGTTATGGTCGTTCAACTTTTCAAACAGATATCAGAAATTTTCCGCGCAGGCGCAGATGTATGCGGAGACTTTTCCCGCGGAAATGACGGTTCCCTGGGAAGACGTTTTTTTCCGCAGAACGGGCAATTCGTTATCGGTTCGTTTGGGGTGCACCTTCAAGGCCCATTGCGAAATAGCCAGCAAGGGGAAATAAATCGGATAATAGTGGTAGCGGAGATAGAATACCCTCGGGAAACCTGTGCCGGTGAATTCCTCTTCATCCCAGACGCCGTCTTCGTCCTGCATCAGGGTCAGATAGCGAATGGCTTTGGTGACGGCGGCATGGCGTTGGAAACCCGCGGCAATTAAACCCATCACGGCCCAGGCCGTTTGCGAGGCCGTGGCAGGGCCTTGGCCGCGGAGATGGGGATACTCATAGCTGTCGGGCGATTCGCCCCACGCGCCGCTGGACTGTTGATGGGCCAACAGCCAATTGGCCCCGGCCGCCACGGCGGGATCATCCGCAGGCACGCCCACCGCGGTCAACCCGGTAATGGCCTGCCAGGTGCCATAGATGTAATTTACCCCCCACCGGCCGAACCAACTGCCGTCGGGTTCCTGGGCCCGGCGCACATAGGCCACGGCCCGATCCACGGCCGGATCGCCCAGGCGCAAACCCAGCGTCCCCAGCGCTTCCAAGACGCGGCCGGTCACATCGGGCGTACTGGGGTCGATCATGGCGTTGTGATCGGCGAAGGGGATGTAGCACAAAAATTCGCAGTTGTTATTGCGGTCGAAAGCGGCCCAGCCCCCGTCGTCGTTTTGCATGGCCAGCAGCCAGCGCATGCCGCACTGGATGGCCTGAAGCGTTTGATCCAAGGTGACGATGTGATCTTCCTCTTCGTCGATATCCTCATCAGCTTCGCTGATTAATCGTAATTCGGGAGGAAGCGAACCGTCTTTTCTCGGCGTGTCGTTCAGTTGGGCGTGAAGCGCCATCAGGGCCATGGCGGTATCGTCGGTGTCGGGATAGTAGGGATTGGCATATTCGAAGCACCATCCGCCAGGTTCGACATGAACGGTTTGACTCCAATCTCCCGGCAAGCTAATTTGCTGGCGCAACAGCCAGGCCGCCGCTTTGCGCATGGGCGGTACATCAGGCCTCATGCCGCCGGTCGATAAAGCCCGCAGCGTAATAGCAGTATCCCAGACCGGCGATTTGCAAGGCTGCAAGCGGGCAGTGCCCTGTTCAGGATCGTGGAGAACCAGAGCCTCCAGTTGCTTTTGACATTCGAGAACCTCGGGACTATCGTCGGCGTAGCCCAGGCATTTCAGCGCCAAAAAGCTCCAAACAATGGGCGGATAAATCGCGCCTAGGCCGTCGCTTTTCTGGAAACGTTCCAGCAACCACTTTTGCGCGGCGGCAATCGCCCGGCGTCTGAAGGGCAACAGCCGATGACGCTGGCACCACTTCCACAGTCTGTCATTATTACGGAAAAAACGATCCCAGCTAAACAATCCGCTGCCCCCTTTCAGACCGGGGCAACGCAACGGGGGCCAATGTTCCGGCTCGCGCAGGAATAATTCCCGGATGCCAAAGCGGGGCTCGATCTTCCGCACGGGTTGATACGCGGATACTATCGACAGCGGCACGATAATCGTCCGCGACCAGGCGCTGACGCCGTAAAGATTGATCGGAAACCATTTGGGCAGCAGCATGATTTCCGGCGGCACGGCCGGGCACTGTTCGTAAGAAATTTGCCCCAGCAGGGCGAGAAAGAACCGGGTGTAGCTGTTCACCGCATCGGCGCCGCCGTGGGCGAGGATCGCCTCCCGGGCACGCTGCATGTATTCGGCGCTGGGATCGTGGCCGGTGAGTTTCAGGGCGAAATAGGCCTCTACGCTGGCGCTGACGGCCACGTCTCCGCCGGGATACATGGCCCAGCCGCCTTCGGGAAGCTGTTTTTCGATCAAATAAGCGGCCGCATTTTGGGCCAAGTCGGAATCTTCGCGGCCCAAAAAGGCCAACAGCAGAATGGTTTCACTTTCCAGGATGGTATCGCCTTCCAGCTCGGCGCACCAAGAACCATCCTGATGCTGTTGATTCAGCAGCCATTGCCTTGTTCGGGTGATGGCACGCCGTACCTGCGTGCCGAGAATTTTCAGGATATCGGGATCGTACTGCCCTGTTTTTCGCGTCTTTTCTTGTCTATCCTTAGACTTGGCTGATCGATCCCTGGTCAAGCTCATCGCCGGCCTCCAGCAAATAGCGGTCTTCCTTGACGCGCATTCCTGATTTTATCAGGAAGATAGAGGTAATTTATGGTATTAGCGAATAATCAACAATAGCGAATTTGGCAAAAACCAGCCCTGCTAGCATTTTTTCCCCAATGAAAAGACCAAGGCGGTTGGTGGCTGGAATATCACTAACTTAAAGCGTGCCCCGCTTGATTGTTAAGACACGCCCGATAAGCCCGGGCATGAAGCCCGCTGGAGCTAGGGAGAGTCGCTAAAACAGACTTTATATTTATATAAAATGTTTGTATCGAAGCAAGAAATCATGTATATTGTAAACTGAAAAAATATCCATAAATCAACGTTTTTACCTGAAATTATAAAAAAAGAGTGGATTTCTATGTTAATCGCGCTTTTCCAACCCCCGGCAGTCTGAAGAGATTCCGTTTTTCGGCATTGACACGTTTTTTTGCCTATGTTCTGGGGATTGCTTCTCTGGCCGAAGCGGCTTTATGCGCCGAGATCACCGCGACGCTGATTCAGGATGCCATCATCGACGCCCGCGGCATGACGCTGGTTACTGGCGCGACATACGGCTCGTCTATTAATGGCGAATCGTTCGAAAAGGAGACGATTACCAGTTTCAACGGCTATCAATACTCGGCTTATTGGGTCAAAGATACCTCCAGCGGAACTTCTTACTATGTTGCCGTCGGCGCCGACCAATTGGATCGGCCACCTGGGAGGTCGCCAACCTCACCACGTCCACATTTGTTAACGGCATGAGCAGCGGCGTTCCTTCGGATGCCCATGATGTGGTTTCGCTGGGCATCGATCCCAACGACGGCACTATCCATCTGGCCTATGATATGCACGGTCACACGCTGCGTTATCGGGTAAGCGATACCGGCGTGACAACCAATCCCGGCTCCATAACCTGGAACGCGTCGCTATTTCACACTCAAACCTCGCAGCTTTACTCCGGCCAGACCGTTACCAGCGTTACCTATCCCGCGTTTATCCGCACGCCCTCGGGCGATTTGCAGTTTGCTTATCGCAACGGCAGCAGCGGCAACGGCTCCTGGGTGCTTTACAATTACAACGGCGCCACGCACACCTGGGACGCCGGGCATCAGTTCGATGACGGAACCTTGGGTACGTATAACGGGTCAACAGATCGCAATGCATATCCCAATGGTTTTACTTATGGGCCCGACGGGAAACTGCACGAAACTTTTACCTGGCGCAAGGGCGCAAGCACTTCAAATCACGACATCAACTACGTCTACTCTGAAGATGGCGGCTATACCTGGAAAAACAATGCGGGCACAATAATTTCAGATACTAATCCCAGCACCCCCGCACCGGCGCAATGGTCGCTAAATTCGACGGGGCTCATTGTACAACCCCTCTCAATGAATTCCTCTCTGATGAACCAGCAAGCCCAAAACGTTGATAGCGACGGCAAGATTCACACTGTAATGTGGCACCTGGACACCGCCAAAGCCCCAACTTCCACAAGCGTTTTCGATTCAAATATTTCCAGCTACTTCCACTATTGGCGCGACAACCTGGGAAACTGGCATCGCAACAAACTGCCCGGCAACGTCAACACGCGCCCCAAAATTTATTTTGACGAAAACGACACTGCAATCGCCATCTATAACCTCGGCGGCACTACATATAACTCCGGCAGCACGCTGGTTATTGCCGCAGCCACCAAGGCCTCGAACTGGACCGATTGGAAAATCATCCGCGAAGACTATGGGCCGTATTTCAACGAAGCCCAGGCCGATCCCGAGTTGATCATGACAAACAATGTCTTATCGGTGGTGATGCAGAATTCGCCGACCAGTTCGCTCCAGGCGACCAGTATTCATTCGCTGGATTACACGCTTTCATTGACGCCCCCGACCGCCAAAACCTTTTTGGCCGCCAGCGGCGATTGGGACCTCTCGGAAAACTGGGACGCCAGCGGCATGCCCAACGGGAATAACATCGCAATGTTAAATTCCAATCGCACCGCCCGGATCGATCAGGCGGTTTCCAACGTCGACGACAATGTGGTTATCGGTTCCGCTGGCAGCAATGGCACACTCAACGTGGTCAGCGGCGCCTCACTTACCGTAGGCGGCACAATAATTGTCGGACGCGACGGCGGCGCAGTGGGCACATATAACCAATCCGGCGGTAATGTATCGTCTTGGCGGTTTGTGGTCGGCGACTACTATACGGAAACCTCCGGCGGCGGACTAAGCACCGCCACGGTCTCGGGCGGCACGCTCACCACCGCCGAACTGCAGGTGGCCACGTCGGCAAATGGCAGCAGCAGCGGATCGACTTTCACAGTGGCCGGCGGAAATGTAACCGTAAACGGCGAGGTGATCGTGTGCGAGTTCGGCAACACCGCTTCGGTTATCCTCACCGGAGGCACGCTTACCGTGGCCGGCGACCTGCACGAAGGTTTCAACCAGACCAATACCTCCACGCTCAGTTTCCAAGGTGGTGCGCTCGACATGACCGGAAACGCTATCAGTGTGGATACAGTGGTGCTCGATTCGGGACTGCTTTCCAACGTCTCCAGCATCAACAGCGGGGCGACAATCACCAAAAATTCCGCCGGCACAATGCGCCTCTCGGGAAGCAACACCTTTACCAATCCCATTTCCATCCAGTCCGGCGTTATCCGCGCCGAAAGCAATCTGGCCCTAGGCAGCGCCAGCGGAAATACCACCATCTCAGGCGGTGATAACACTGGCCGGCTGGAAATCACGGGCAACATTTCGCTTACCGAGCCTTTAACCCTTGGCGGCAGGCAGCCCACCGGCGACGCCGCAAACGCCCCGGCAATCCTCAACATCAGCGGAAACAATACGATTTCGGCCGTCATCGGCACAACCACGGGCGGCAACCAATACAACATCCAGTCCGATAGCGGCAAACTTACCATCGCCGGCAACTTCCAGAATAATCAGTCGGGCACGGCCGGCGACGTCCGTTATCTAAAGCTAATGGGTAACGGCGACGGCCTGTTCAACGGAATCATCAGCGATAACAACTCGATAACCAATCCTTCCAAAACCGCGCTGGTCAAAATGGGAGGCGGCACCTGGACTCTTGCAGGCGCCAACACTTATAGCGGCGATACTATAATCAGCGGCGGCACACTCAAACTAGGCCCCACCCCGCCGGGACTTTACGAAGGTTTCATCGATGCATATTTCAACACCACTACGGCAAATCCCAAATCCGCCGTTCAACTTACCACTGTCAAAGCAAACACCTCTATCGACGCTACGGAAACCTGGATCTATACCGGCTACATCAACAATACCACCGCTTCCAACGTCACTTGGACATTTGCGGAATACTATGACGATGCCGCATGGTTGAAAATTGACAGCACCCTGGTCCTCAACAGCACCAATTGGAACGATCAGACCTCGAGCAATTATATCCTCACTCCCGGGCTGCATTTCTTTGAACTACGCGTTGGCGGCAACGGCGTTCCCAACGGGCCTCGGCCTGGTGGCGTAAGCAGCACCGGTCTGGGCGTGGCCTTCAATAAAAATGACGGCAGTGGTTATCAGGCCCTCACCGATCCCGGCAATGGCAGCCTGTTCCGATTGAGTGATCTTTTGAGCGGTTCTTTGCCCGCCGCCACCGCGGTTATCATGTCATCGGATACCACGCTCGATTTGAATAATTATTCCATGACTATCGGCTCCTTGGCCGATGCAAGCGGCAACCCCACTGGTCATCATATACTCCTCGGTACCGGCATACTCACCTCCGGCGGCAATGACTCTTCCACCACTTTCTCCGGCACGATCAGTGGCAGCGGTTCGCTGGTTAAGACAGGCACCGGCATCTTTACGCTCACCGGCTCCAACTCTTATATCGGCAGCACAACGATCGATGAGGGCACGCTGGAACTAGCGAACGGCGGAACGTTGGCCTCTTCCTCGGGTATCATTAACAGTTCGGCCGGAAAGTTCCTCGTGGACGTGGGGACCTACTCGGCGACAAGTATCGATGGTTCGGGAACTACTACCCTTGCCGACAACGCCGTCCTCACTGTCGGACACATCATCCAAAATGGGATTAGAATCGGATCTGGCGCGAAACTGATTATCGCACCTTCTCTTGGCGCCCCGCTGGCCTTGAACACTGACATGACCTCCGTTCCCGAGCCGCATGGTCTGGTGTTATTATTGTCCGCACTCTCCCTGGGAGTCGTACGGTGGACAAGGGCTTTGAGGATGAAGAGTTAAACGCCCGGCACAAGTGCCGCGCCTAAACTTTTTATCGCTCTTGCCTTGCCCATAATAATGAAATGGCAAAAAAAGATCATGCTAGCATGACATGCAAAACCGACACTTACGATGCAAAGTCCATATACAATCAGCATTTGGCCGCGATGAGGCGGCAAAAGGATGCGGAAATCAAAGGGGATTTATTAGGGTAAAGGGATTTAGGCAAAAGACGATAATTATTTTAGCATAGTTATCTAATCCCTGATCCCTTGGTTCTTTTCGGCTCCGGCCGTGGGACCGTGCTATAAAGGAATAATATCCGTGACCTCCTCGACTCCACTTCAACTACCGGTTCCTCCACAGTTTGAGAGTCTGAATCGCTTGGTGGGCAATACGCCGCTAGTGGGCATCCAGTTTAAGTACCGTGGAGCCCAGCGGTCGATCTATGCCAAGCTCGAAAGTTATAACCTCAGCGGAAGCATCAAAGATCGGATGGCGCTGCACATCTTGCAGAAAGCCTATCAGCAGGGACGGATTCAACCGGGCGATAGAATTGTGGAAGCCACCAGCGGTAATGCGGGGATTTCCTTTTGCGCGATCGGCAGGGCGCTGGGGCATCCGGTAACAATTTTCATGCCCGACTGGATGAGCCGGGAACGCGTGCTCCTGATGCAAAGTTTAGGGGCGCAAGTTATTCTCGTCTCCAAGGAGCAAGACGGCTTTTTGGGTAGTATTCGCATGACCGAAGAACTGGCTCATCGAGAAGCAAACGTTTTTCTACCCCGCCAGTTTGCCAACCTAACAAACATCGAAGCCCATCAGCAGACCACCGGACCGGAAATTTGGGTGCAATTGGAAACCAAGTCGCTTCAGCCGGACATTTTTATTGCCGGCGTGGGGACGGGAGGGACAATTATGGGCGTGGGACGCTTTCTCCGCCTGAAAAATCCCCAGGCACGCATCCATCCTTTGGAACTGACCGAATCGCCTACCCTTTCTCAAGGCTATAAAAGCGGAATGCATCGCATCCAGGGAATCTGTGATGAATTCATTCCACCGATCGTAAAACTTGAGGAACTGGATAGCATAGTCCACATCCACGACGGCGACGCCATCCTGATGGCCCAAAAACTGGCCCGGCAACTGGGACTGGGCGTGGGAATATCTTCGGGAGCCAATTTCCTCGGTGCCTTGGCGGCTCAGAATCAGCTTGGCAGGGAAAACGTGGCGGTCACCGTTTTTCCTGACGACAATAAAAAATACCTCAGTACGGACTTGCTCCGTGAGGAACCAGTTCTCGAGGATTATCTTTCTCCGCAAGTGGAACTGATCGGCTACAGTGCGATCGGCCGGATCTGCGCAACTGCGACACGCTGGAAAATCGCCGCGCTGCTTGAAAAAGCAGGGGACGAATTCTTGAATTGTTACGCGCTTGGGGTGCACATTCCTCATTCAAAGGCAAGATGCCGTGAAGGTGCTGTCTAGCATTGTTGTCGGCAATCGGGTATTTTTAAAGTAAACAGGAAATGTAACTCAACTGTTCTTTTTTTTTATCTGCCTCGATTACCGCCTAAAAAACTGTTTGATGCCTCAGCAACGAGCAAATCGACGGGAATTTATCAAGCAGTCGGCTGGTTTGGCCGTCGCGGGGCTCGCCGTACCATACTTTTGGACCAGCGCTGGCCCAGTCCGATGAATCGAAAAACAACAAATTAAACATCGGTGTAATTGGGGTGGGCGGACGTGGCGCCGGCATTGGCCATGATGCGGATAAATTCGGCAACGTGGTGGCTTGTGCCGATGTTGACTGTGCCGCCGCGGAAAAATTCGTCGGTAAATTGGCGGGCAAATGCCACGCCTACCTGGACTATCGCAAATTAATCGAACGTCCCGACATCGATGTGATTATCTGCGCCACGCCGGACCACTGGCACACAAAAATCGTGCTGGAGACCATGCAGGCCGGCAAACACCTCTATTGCGAAAAGCCGCTCACCTTGACCCTCGAGGAAAGCAAGCTCATTGCGCAAGCGGCCAAAGGATTCAAAAAGACATTTCAGGTGGGCACGCAGCAGCGGAGCGAATTCGGCGAGGCCTTTCTCAAGGCCGTGGCCATCGCCCGCAGCGGCCGACTGGGCAAAAAACTGCACGCCATAAGTTCAGTGAATACGGCAACCAGCGGCGGACCATTCCAGGAAAAGGAGCCGCCGGCCACGTTGGATTGGGATTTTTGGCTGGGCCAGGCGCCCAAGGTACCGTTTAATCCCCAGCGTATTGGCTGGGACTTTCGCTGGTGGTTGCATTATTCCGGCGGCCAGGTGACCGACTGGGGAGCACACCACACCGACATTGCCCTTTGGGCCCTGGACGGGGAAAACAGCGGCGCAATCGAGGCCGAAGGTCAAGGCGCATTCCCGCTGTTTGCACCGGAATTCAACATCAACAACACCCGCGATATTATCGACTTCCTGAACGGCAAAATCACCTTGCCGCCCAGTTATAATGTCACGCGGAGTTTCAATTGCAATCTGCTCTTGCCCAATGGCAACACCATCTTCTTAACCAGCGGCAACGATAAAAACAAAAAAGATGATCGCGGCAAAAACGAAATCATCATTTCCGGCGAAAAGGGCCGTATCCGCGTCAACCGCGGCAGACAAAGGAGGCGGCAAACTGACCGGCAAGCCGGTGGAAGAGATCGAAGCCAGCGAGTCGGAAAAGAAATGGCTTGCGGAGGAAGTGGTCAAACTTTACCGCCACATGCCCCGAAACGGCCACATGGCGAATTTCTTCTACTGCATCCAGACCGGCGAGTTGCCCATCTCCGACGTGTTCACGCATCTAAATTCCGTTAACTCCTGTCATATCGCCAACGTCGCCATGATGCTGAAGCGGAAAGTAAAGTGGGATCCGCTAGAGTACGAATTTATCGGCGACGATGAGGCAAATTCGTTCATCCGACGGCGCCAGCGCGAGCCATACGCAATCAAGATCTGATATTGTAAACGCAGAACATAGAACGCGGAACGCACAAACAAGTGTTTCCCAGGTCTGTGTTTTATTCAGCAATTTCGACTAGCAGCGTAAGGCTGAAAGGCGATAATATTTCTACTTCCCTGCGAAGGATTTTGGTGGCTGATGACGACTAATCAAGGGAAGGAGATGCGGCCTCACCCGGCAATCCAACCCATGAATTCCGCAGACAGCCAAGCAGACGACTTGACCCTTGCCCGACGAACGGCGGCCGGCGATGAGGCAGCATTGCGGACGCTTTATGAGCGCTATGCCGACCCGCTTTTTGCCTACATCTGCCACTGTTTCGCCGGGGCACGCGGGGATGCCGAAGAAATATGGCAAGACACTTTATTGGTTGCGCTGCGGTCGTTAGAGAACTATCGCGGCCAGAGTCGGTTGTTCACCTGGTTGTGCGGCATTGCCCGAAACAAGATCGCCGATCGCTTACGCAGCCGTGGCCAACCGACAACCGTGTTTTCGGAGGTATCGAACAAACAACTGGCGGCAGTATTGGAAGATGGTCCCCTGCCCGAAGAAATTCTTGCCAGGCGGGCGACACGGTTGCAGGTCATCGAAGCTCTGATGGCGCTGCCCGAGGAATACCGCCTGGCACTTACGGCCCGTTATGCCCAGGAGCGCAGCGTCGAGGAGGTGGCCCAATTGCTGGGAAAAAGTTATAAGGCAACTGAGTCGATTTTGTCCCGTGCCAGAGCGGCCTTTCGCGCGTTATTGTCACAGCAAGATGAGGAGGAACGTAATGAATGATCAAATCGAAGACAACCTTGCCCGGCTGATTCAAGTTAGTTTCGGTACCGCAAGTTGCCCTGCTCCTGCTGCCCGTGAGCATACATTTCAATACCTCGCAGACAATTTACACAGGAGCCAGTCGGCGGTCGTATTTCCGGAGCGGATCGTAGTCGCACTTGTTGGCATGCTGATTCTGATGGCCGCATGGCTAGTATCACAGGTTGACTGGACTGGAATGCGACTGAGCATGACCATGCCGTGCCTTGTCGTGGCATGTGCTGTGTTTCTAAACCTTTTGTTCATTCCCATCGCGAGCATCATTATTGTAATAAGGAGGCGTTATGTTTAACCGACTCAAAATGGCATTGTCCCTAAGCACCTTGTTGGCATTGATTGTTGGTTTCATCTGTTTTTGTGTAATTCTTGCTCTGATCGCAATTATTCCACGGGAGATAGATCCAGGCCGGTCGCTTCCTTTAGTAAACGCGACAGTAGCGAAACTAACGAGCCTGCATCCGAGCTCGCTCCAGGATCCAGACTTTCGCCTTGCCCTGGAAGATGCCCTTAAAGCACCTCATATCAACACTCTATGGTTGATCGGGCCCGACGGCCGGATCGTCTGGGCGCAAGGCAGTACTGCTTCAAGCACTCCAATCGGTAGTACCGTCGAGGAGCTGGCTATCGAGGATACAAAAAGCATTCTGGATGCCCTGCCTGAGGGAACATTAAACGAAAACAATAGAATGCAGTTGCTAGCGGCCTCGGCCATCCGCCGCGAAGGCGACCATAACGATGTCTATCGCCATCTGATTCGTCCTCTCCAGTTATCGCAAAACAATCAAACGGCACTCCTTGGGGTGTCGTATTCTGCATGTTTTGGCGGAGCCGAGTTGGTCCATGTGATTGTCGGCCTTGCAGCCCTGCTTGGAGGCCTAATTAGCTTTATTATTTACTGGCTTTCCTTGCCGCTGTGGGTGTTTTTCGACGCCAAAGAGCACGGCGATCGCGCCCCTATCTGGGCTGCCTTTGTACTGATCGGCAACGTGGTGGCGCTGATGGCTTACATCCTCACCCGCCCGCCAAGACTTGTCTCTTCACCCTTGCCAATCAGAGGAGACAAATAGCCCATCAATATTCTCGTTGTATAGCAATGGTTGTCTCGCCAGTGCTGCTGTCGATTAGCATGGTCAAAATGCCTGTGCCACCTTACTCGCTTGCCGAGCGATATTAAGTCGGTGCCCGCTAGCGGCTAAAACAAAATTTCTACTATCCACTATTCACGAACCACTTCTGCACCCCCCTTGGTGGCTTGTTGCTGACTTGGTAAGCTTGTGCCATGTCTTACTGGTGCAATAAAGTGGTACTGGCTACCGGCGGATCGAGCGGATTGGGCCGGGCGATTGCCGAGACATTCGCCGCGGCCGGGTCAAAGGTGACTATCGCCGGCTTGGAGGCCGAGGCCGTTGCCCGTGCCGCCGAAGAGATGCAATCGGCCGGATGCGATGTTTTAGGCGTCCAGGCCGACATCACGCGCCAAGACGACGTGGATCGGCTTTTCGCACAAACGCTCGACCGATTCGGACAACTCGATGTCTTAGTGAATAATGCGGGCCGGTCCATGCGGGGTAAGCTGCTGGATACCACGCCGGAACAGTTCCGCGATCTTATGGAACTGAATCTGATTGCCCTGGTGCGTTGCACGTGCGCGGCAGTGCCGCATTTGCTCAAGAGCGCGGCCACGTGGTCAACATTGGTTCGCTGGCGGCCAAATCAGCGGCTCGCTGGGTGGGCGCATATCCGGCCAGCAAATTCGCCGTAGCGGCCTATTCGCAGCAATTGCGCTTGGAATTGGGACCGTTAGGATTGCATGTACTGCTGGTTTGTCCGGGTCCAATCGAGCGCAAGGACCCTCGCCTTTATCCGTTGGAAGGCTTGGAAGATTTACCGGAGAGAGCGCGGCGTCCCGGCGCCGGCGTGAAAACCAAGGCTATTTCTCCGCAAAAACTCGCCCAAAAAATCCTCCGCGCCTGCCAGCGCCGGCGTGCGGAATTAGTCGTTCCGGCCTCGGCCCGATTGCTTTTTGCCCTGGCCCAGCTTTGGCCCACTCTGGCCGATTGGATCGTGCTCCGTAAAACCGGCGGCTGAAATTAGAGAGGTCGGGGATCAGAGGTCAGGATTTAGCCCGGCCGCTTACCACCGGTGTTTGGATGATATTTGATGGTGTTCAATAGTTGAACCGCACTCCGCGGCTGCGCAGTGCGGCGTCGGCATCCGCAGCGGAGGTGTAGAGCACGGCATCCACGCCCACGGCCTTCGCGCCTTCGACGTGGCCGAATATGTCGTCGATAAAAAACATCTCTTCCGGCCGGCAGCCGGCCAACTCTGCGGCAGTTCGATAGATGGCTGCCTCCGGCTTTGCGGCGCCAATTTGATAGCTCAGGGCGTATACTTGAAAACCTTCGGCAATAATGCGGAAATGTTCCAGGCAATACTGCCAGTGGCACTCACAGGTATTCGAGAGAACGCCCAAGCGGCAACCCGCCTCACGCAGTTGGGCCACGATGGGCAACATCGGCAGGTTGAGCCAGAATATTTCCGCGCCGGCCCG
Source organism: Pirellulales bacterium (assembly GCA_963820545.1). Lineage (GTDB taxonomy): Bacteria > Planctomycetota > Planctomycetia > Pirellulales > Thermoguttaceae > CAWGAJ01. Next base: position 1,975,468 of record CAWGAJ010000001.1, on the reverse strand, counting down.
ACAAAGACTCTCGTAATCGGGACGCGAGCCGATTTGATCGCAATACGTCTCGTAAAATTCCCGGCTGGTAATCTTTCCCGATTCGTATTGCTTCATCAAGCCGTCGTTATAGAGGATTTTTCGCACCAGCTCCGCACTGACGCCCGAGACTTCGGCCATCTGTCGGAGCATTTGTTCCACGCTAAAATCGACCAGCACTTTGCCGAGATCAAAGTAAAGAAATTTGGGCGGTGTCATCGGATGTTGGCTAATTTGTCTTTATTTGTCTTATCTACTAGCGGTTGATTACGTCCGTATCCAGAGCGCCCCAATATACGGTTTGGACGGCGGGCTTTTCAATGGGGTTCTTTTTAAAAAAACGACCGGCTATCGCTCTTCGACATGAAGATCGACAGCCGGAATGGGCTAATGTTCCTGATGCGGAAAGGTCAAATGTCTTATTAATCCTTTGCGGGCGTCACAATCACCGCAAATAAGAGGCGCTGATAATCGGCGGCTCCGACGAGATATAGGTGGTTTTCGGCGCCGGAGGCGGGGCCGGAGCAGCCGGGTCTCGGGCTTCGGTTTTTTCTTCGCAGGCCTTCTGGCCGCAGTTTGCACAGGCATATACCACCACGCATTTGTACGTGGGAATCTTGCAGACGATCTCTTTTTTCTCCAAAACTTTCTTCTCCCGCACCTTACCGCACTTGGGAGGAACATAGCAGCGATCTTCAAGGCTGGCACAGGGATTGCAGCATTTGTCGCAACCTTCACAATTTGCTGTTTGGCAGCCTTCTTTATCGCAAGACTTGCAACATTCATGGCATTGCAATGGGCAACCGGGCAATGGGGCGCAGAAATCCTCGCACTTAACTACCCAAACGGTTTTTTTGACCTCTTTCATTTCGCAGACCACGCGGCAATACTTTTCGCAGCAGGCATGGCAGCCGCAATGGGCGCAGCAATCCGGAGCGCCGCAGGTTTGCACTTCCTTGCAGGCGGCGGGAATATTATCGCCTGCGTCCGAGGCCGCTGCCGCGGAGACAATCAGCATGCCCATCGCCATCGAAAGGACAAGGGTTCTCATCTTTATATCTCCTAAAAACTCGCGCCTTCATCAGGCGCGCCGGGTCGATTTTCCTTGGTTAAATGACATACTCCGCAGTGAGTAAATGATAAATACTAAAAGTCGATTTGCGCCCGCATTTGGACAATATCCAAACTGCCCACTCCGAGACCGGTGTAGCAGTCGATGCCGGAATGGATGTACTCGAACATGAATCGGGTGTAAGGATTCAAGTACCAGTTTGCGCCAATAGTGTGGTCGGCGGCGGTCTGTCCGCCCGTGGTGTTGCCGCCCACGCCGTTGGCCAATTTGCCGCCGTCGTAGCAGTCCAGGTAAGAGAATCGATACTTGAGTTCCCATGCGCCTTTTCCCATATAGACGTATCCGTTTTCGTCGCGCACGCGAAAGAAATTCTCAAAGGGTTTTACACGCTCGAAAGTGCCTGATGCGCGATTATACGGCCGATGTTCGCCGGTAAGAAAGTAACTAAATAATACATAAGCACCCGTCGTTTTGCTATCTGGTGCAATAGAGCGGTCCAGCCAGTTGATATAGTATTCCGACTGCATGGAGAAGGGACCATACACAAAGGCCAATTCGGCGCCCAGCATGTTGCGGGTGTTTATGTCGGTGAGTACCGAAGTGGCAGACCCAGCAGTGCCGTTACCGTTGACCATCTCCGTGGCTAAATGAGCCTCGGGACGGTAAGAGTCTTTCCAGGAGTTGTTGAAGGCGTCGCGGTAGCTATAGGCAATGCCAGTGTGCAGCAGCCCGCGGCCTTCGGTTGTCTCGTCGTACCAGGGCAGCCAGGTGGCGCGCATTGTAAGGGCGCCGCCGAAGTTGTTGCTTTGAACCTTGTTTGCCCCGGCTTTGTCTGTCAGGGCAATCTCCGAGAAGGCGCCGATGGCGTAAGTGGTGGTTTCGGCCTCGTTGTGGCCGTGGGCCATCACGCCGATGTGACGCGAAGGGGCCATCAATTGACTGCCCAGGTTACGCTCCATAAAGGGAATGAATTTATCGCTGCACAATTCATCCAAACTGTAAGGCTCCTTGAAATGCCCGAATTGAATGTTCTGAATCAAGGGCAATTCACCAATATTTAAAAACATGTCTTTTCCCACAACCGCATCTCCGGCAAAGTCGAATTCGAGTTTATATTTCATGATGTTGAATCCCTCGCCTGACAAGCAAAGACGTGCGTAACGGAACTCAACGCCGTCTTGCTCGGTGGCACGGTTTTTATCAATCGCGTCTTGGGAGAAGCAGGCGCCGTCGAGCATGATTTGTCCAGAGGGATTAACCGACAATTTGCCGGCGGCTTTGGCCTTGTCTTCCTTGGCCTTGTCGTCGAGTTTTTTCAGCGCCTTTTCCACGTCGGCCAGTCGCTTGGCGAGATCTCCATCGATTATGGCGGCGTTGGAGGCCGAATAGTACTGGCCGGCATAAGGCTGCTCGATAGGCATCGGCTGAGTCGCTTCAGCGGCAACGCCATTGCTAGGAGGTGCTGGAGGCAAGCCGTCCTGGGCTAGTACTACATTAGTCATGACACAAAGGACTGATAGAGCCAACGTCCATGTCAGCCAATCAAAAAAACGTCCGTGCATGTGTTTTTTTCCTTAAGCAAGAGAAAACGTGGGTAAGGAATTTGTCCGTTGCAAATGTGTTTCTTTAAAAAACAATGTGTCTACCGGTTTCGCCACGCCTCCCCCTATGAATCGGTGCATCGGAATCATACCAACCGCAACTCTCTTAGAATCCAGTTAATCGACTTTTCAGTTGCAGCATGTATCACCGGCGAAAACATCAAAATAAACAGCCACAGAATAAGTGTCGGGGACGATACAACCAGAATTGAGCGAGATATCCGCAAGTCCTATGTGATAATCTCAAATTCCCAGACGTATTCAGGAATAAGCCCTATAATCCCAAAAAGTTATGGGAAATAGGGTCCCTGACCAGGAAATATTCCCTCTCAGGAAAAACTGGAAAAGCTTGACTAATTTAACAATGCCCAAATCGAGGGGAACCAAAAGCAGCGGTATGATTAAAACACCGTCAATTTAGAGCACTTCTTAGATGACTAGGGCGGCAAAACTTTTTTGGGGGGTGCACTGAATAAAGGCCAAGTGCCCTAATAACACCTCGACCGGTTGATGATATGCGCTCTTGATGGAAGGAAGCATCCGAATGACTATCAAAATGATGCGTTCTAATTTAATTATAAGTTATAGTTATTCCCTATTGACATTATATCTACTAATGATACGATTATTTAATGGAGAGGCTTTCCTCCGAACCCGCATCCGGTCTAAGTTGTCCATAATCAATGAGTTACAGCTTTTTTAGGGCAACAAATCCAGGCACACCCATGTTGTCCTGGGGCGGAATACCTGATAGAAGCTATTACACCAAATCTAAGATGAGATGATGTTAATTCGAGCTAAATCCCAAGGCTTGTACGATCCTCAGTTCGAGCACGATGCGTGTGGAATTGGCGCGGTAGTAAACATATCCGGACGCCGGGATCACAATATTGTCCAGTACGGCAAACAAGTGCTTTTGAACCTGATGCACCGCGGGGCCTCTGGGGCCGACGAATCGACCGGCGATGGGGCAGGCATCCTGATGCAGATTCCGCATGAGTTTTTTATCGGCCAAGCAGCCGGCTTGGGCTTCAATTTGCCCGAGCCTCCAGCAGTATGGCGTGGCCATGGTTTTCCTGCCGCGTAACGAAGAACTCCGCCGGCGTTGCGAACAAATCTTAGTCGAGAATATCGAAGAGGAAGGGCTAAAGGTTTTAGGTTGGCGCGAAGTGCCTACGGATAATTCCTGCCTGGGCGATATTGCCCGCGATTCCGAGCCGGTGATCCGGCAAATGTTCATCGGCGGCGAAGGCCGCCAAGAGGAAGAATTGGAACGGCGTTTGTACGTGGCTCGCAAACGCACCGAACTCGACGTGGAACGGATTTTAGGCAAGCAGGCCGAGCAGTTTTACATTCCCACGCATGTCGTGCCGCACGATCTGCTACAAGGGGATGTTTTTAGCACCGCAGTTGTTTGCATATTATCCCGACCTGGCCGACGAGCGCGTGCAGACGGCCTTGGCGATCGTGCATCAGCGATACAGCACCAATACCTTTCCCAGTTGGCGGCTTGCCCAGCCTTTCCGGATGATCGCCCACAATGGCGAGATCAACACGCTGCGGGGCAACGCCAATCGTCTGCAGGGATACGAAAAGACGATGTCCGTGCCCGCGTTGACCGAGGACATGTCGGAGTTATTTCCGATTCTGCAACCGGGCGGCAGCGACTCGGCGTGTTTCGACAACTGCATGGAGCTTTTGGTGCGTGCCGGCCGCTCCGCTCCGCACGCCTTGATGATGATGATTCCCGAGGCCTTTGGGCCGCGCTATCACATTTCCACGGATAAGCGGGCGTTTTACGAGTATCATGCGGCGATCATGGAACCTTGGGACGGTCCGGCGGCAATGGTTTTTACCGACGGGCGCTGGTGGGCGGCACGCTGGACCGCAACGGTCTGCGCCCCTGCCGCTAGCTGGTCACCACCGACGGCCTGGTGGTGCTGGCCAGCGAGGCGGGAGTGATCGAGTTCCCGCCGCAGCGGATCCAACAGAAAGGCCGCCTTCAGCCCGGGCGCATGTTTTTGGTGGATACCGAAGAAGGCCGCATCGTGGTCGACAACGAGATCAAAGGCAAAATTGCCCGGCAAAAACCCTATCGCCGCTGGCTGGAAGAGAATCGCATTGAATTAAGAGGCCTCTTTCAGCCCTCGCAACCCACGCCCATCGACAAAAAGACCTTGGCCCAGCGCTGCGGGCGTTCGGTTACACGCGGGAAGAATTGCTGATGGTCTTAGCGCCCATGGCCGCCACGAGCCAGGAGCCCGTGGGTTCCATGGGCACCGACACGCCCTTGGCCGTGATTTCCGAGCGGCCCAAACTTCTGTTCAACTATTTCAAGCAGTTGTTTGCCCAAGTGACCAATCCGCCGATCGATCCGCTGAGGGAAGGATTGGTGATGTCGCTGATGGCCTTTACGGGCAAGCAGCGGAATTTGCTCAGCGAGACTGCGGAACATTGCCGGCAATTGAAGCTCACGCATCCGATCTTGACCAACGAGGACGTGGAGCGGCTGCGCACGGCCCAGCGAGCGGATTTCAAAGTGGCCACGCTGCCGGCGCTGTTCCCGGCCCACGCCGACGATCCTGCCGCAGCGCTGGCCCAGGCTTTGGATGAGTTGATCGACAAGGCCGAGGCGTTGATTGCCGACGGAACAACGCATTTTATCCTCAGTGACAAGGGCGTTACGCCCGAGCTGGCGGCCATTCCCAGCCTGCTGGCCACGGCGGCCTTGCATCACGGGCTGCGGCGGCGGCGACTGCGGAGCGAGGCCGGGATTCTGGTGGAAAGCGGCGAACCACGCGAGGTAATGCACTTCTGCATGCTTTGCGGTTACGGGGCCAACGCCATTAATCCGTATCTGGCGTTTGAAGCCCTCAACAAACTTTACGCCGACGGCGACCTGCCCCAGGACGCGCCGGTCGATCAACTTGCCGACCAATATATCACCGCGGTCAAAAAGGGGATTTTGAAGACCATTTCCAAAATGGGCATTTCCACTCTGCGGAGTTATCACGCGGCGCAGCAGTTCGAGGCCGTGGGACTGAACCACGATCTGGTGGATAAATACTTCACCGGCACGCCTTCGCGGATTCAAGGGAGCGATCTGGGTGTGATCGCCCGGGAGGCGCTCTTGCGACATCGGGCCGCCTTTGAACCGCTACAGCCCGGCGCCTGGAATTGGAGTTCGGCGGCGAGTATCAATATCGGCTCGATGGGGAGAAGCATCTTTGGAATCCGGAAACGATCACCAAACTACAACACGCCGTGATGAAAAACGACGCGGGAATTTACGCCGAGTACGCCCGGGCGGTCAACGATCAGACGCGTGAACTTTTTACGCTGCGAGGACTTTTTGAGTTTGTCCCCGGCGAATCCGTGCCGCTCGAAGAGGTGGAGCCCGCCAACGAAATTGTCAAGCGTTTCTACACCGGGGCCATGTCGCACGGCTCGATCAGCCGCGAGGCCCACGAGGCCCTGGCCATTGCCATGAACCGCCTGGGAGCCAACTCCAACACGGGCGAAGGCGGCGAAGATCCGGCCCGCTACAAACCCCTGGACAACGGCGACTCACTCAATTGCGGCATCAAGCAGGTAGCCAGCGCCCGGTTCGGCGTGACCATCGAGTATCTGGCTAATGCGCAGCATTTTGCAGATCAAGATGGCCCAAGGGGCCAAGCCGGGCGAAGGCGGACAATTGCCCGGCCACAAGGTGACCGAGGAAATCGCTCGCCTGCGCCACGCCACGCCGGGAGTCTCGCTGATTTCGCCGCCGCCGCATCACGATATCTATTCCATCGAGGACCTGGCCCAATTGATCTATGACCTAAAGTGTGGCAATCCGGGCGTGAAGGTTTCGGTCAAACTGGTGTCGGAAGTCGGCGTGGGCACGGTCGCCGCCGGGGTGGCCAAAGGCAACGCCGACGAGGTCTTGATCAGCGGTCACGACGGCGGCACGGGGGCCAGCCCGCTTTCCTCGATCAAATACGCCGGCACGCCCTGGGAAATCGGTCTGGCCGAAACTCAGCAAACCCTGGTGCTCAACGGTCTGCGCGACAGGATCGTCGTGCAAGTCGACGGCCAGATGAAAACCGGACGCGACGTAGTGATCGGCGCACTGCTGGGCGCCGAGCGATTCGGCTTCGGCACCTCGGCCTTGGTGTCGCTGGGTTGTCTCTTGATGCGCAAGTGCCATTTAGGCGCCTGCCCGGTGGGCATCGCCACACAGGAGCCGAAACTGCGGGCAAGATTCGCCGGCAAGGCGGAGTATGTCGTGCGTTTTTTGAGCTTTGTTGCCGAGGAAGTCCGCCAGATCATGGCCCAATTGGGTTTCCGCAAGTTCGACGACATGGTGGGCCGCGTGGAGCGGCTCTCGTGCCGCAAGGCAATCGATCACTGGAAGGCAAAAGGATTGGATTTTTCCGCTGTCTTTACACCGCCGAACCGATCGAACGGCTCGCCGCTTCGCTCCACAAGGGCGCAAACCAACGTGCACAAGGAGCACTTAGACTGGACAGATTCTGGAGCAAATCGGCGCGAACATCGAAAAAGGCGAACTTGCGCGGATTGAGCTTCCCGTGCGCAACACCCATCGCGCGGTGGGAACAATCTTAAGCAGTCGGATTACCAAGCGCTGGGGCGGCGCGGGATTGCCCGACGACACAATCAGACTTTCTTTCAACGGTTCGGCGGGACAGAGTTTCGGCGCGTTTTTGGCCCCTGGAGTGACACTGCGATTGACCGGAGAGGCCAACGATTATCTAGGCAAAGGGCTCTCTGGCGGACGGATCGTGGTGATCGCCCCGCCCGGTTCGCCCTTCGATCCAAAAGAAAACGTGATCGTGGGCAATACCCTGCTTTACGGGGCGACCTCCGGCGAGGCGTTCATCAACGGCCTGGCCGGCGAACGCTTTGCCGTGCGCAACAGCGGCGCGGCGGCGGTTGTCGAAGGCCTGGGCGATCATGGCTGCGAATACATGACCGGAGGCGTGGTAGTGGTCCTCGGCCGGACCGGCCGGAACTTTGCCGCCGGCATGAGCGGCGGCGCGGCATACGTGCTTGATGAACATCAACTCTTCGATACCCTTTGCAATCTCGACATGGTCGAGTTGGAGTCCATCTGGCAAGCCGAGGATCAGCGCATCATCCAGGATCTTATTATTCGACATTACCAATGGACCGGCAGCGCGCAGGCCAAACGGATCTTGGATAACTGGCGCGAGATGTCGGGCAAGTTTGTCAAGGTCATGCCCATCGACTATCGCAAGGCCATGGAAAAGATGCGCCAGCGCGAGCAAGTCCGCAGCGAACAAACGCCCGCCACCGAAGAGGTTTATCATCATTAGGGGATAGTGGATAGGGTTTAGCCCCGGCTCTTGTGCCGGGAGTTGATATATATAACGAGGCAAGCAATGGGCAATCCGACGGGATTCATGCAATACGAGCGCGTGGAGGCAGGCCACCGTCCGATCCCGGAACGGATCAAGGACTGGTACGAAATCGACCAGCCTCTGGTTGCCCGCGTGCTTGCCCAGCAGGCGGCGCGGTGCATGGAATGCGGCATTCCGTTTTGTCATGGAGTGGGTTGCCCGGTGAAAAACCGCATTCCCGAGTTCAACGATCTTGTCTATCGCAACCATTGGCGCGAAGCCGCCGAAAATCTGCACTCCACCAACAATTTTCCCGAAATCACCGGACGGGTGTGTCCCGCCCCGTGCGAGGCGGCCTGCACTTTGTCGATCAATGATCAGCCGGTAACCATCAAACACATTGAATATCAAATTGCCGAGCGGGCCTTCCAGGAGGACTGGGTAGCGCCGCTAAAGGCAAAAATAAAGACCGGCCGACGCGTGGCGGTGGTGGGTTCCGGTCCGGCGGGATTGGCTGTCGCCCAGCAACTCGTGCGCCAGGGACATCAAGTGGTGATCTTCGAGAAAGACGATCGCTTGGGCGGATTGCTGCGCTACGGCATTCCCGACTTTAAGCTGGAGAAACAGATCATCGACCGCCGCCTGGAACAGATGGTGGCCGAAGGAGTGCAATGCGAGCCGAACGTGGCGGCGGGCGTAGATATTACCGGGGCCGAGTTGCGCAGCCGTTTCGACGCGTTGGTGCTCTGCATGGGCGCGGGCAAGGCCCGGCCGCTTACGGTGCCCGGCGCCGATCTAAACGGCGTCCACCTGGCCATGGATTATCTCGCTCAGCAAAATCGTCTCGTGGCCGGCGATCCGATCACAAATGGCAAGCGGCCAATCATCAACGCCAAGGGGAAGCATGTGATCGTGGTCGGCGGCGGCGACACGGGCAGCGATTGCGTGGGCACGGCCATCCGGCAAGGAGCACTCTCGGTCAAGCAGTTGGAAATTCTGCCGCGCCCGCCCGAGGGCAAAAATCCGGAAACTCCCTGGCCGCTCTGGCCAAAAATAATGCGCACCTCGTCCTCGCAAGAAGAGGGCTGCCAACGTTACTGGAGCGCTCTCAGCAAGACCCTAACCGGCACGGACGGACGCGTTACCCATCTACATGTCTGCGAAGTGGATTGGGTCCAAGTTCCAAAAGGTTGGGAAATGAAAGAGCGGCCCGGCTCGGATTTCACCTTCCCCGCCGATCTGGTGCTCGTGGCCATGGGATTTTTGCACGTGGTGCGCGAGGGCTTGATTAACGAACTAGGCGTGCAACTCGATAATCACGGCAACTTAGCGGTCGATCGTTGGATGACCAGCGTGCCGGGCGTATTTGCCGCCGGCGACACGGTGCGCGGGGCGTCGCTGGTGGTCCATGCCATCAACCACGGCCGATTGGCCGCCGCTGCCGTGGATAATTGGCTGAAAAGCAAATCGCATCACTAAGAGTCTAAATATCGGGGGGCAACAATCATTAGTAACGGATTTACGTCTTGATAACAAATTACCCCTGCCATTAAGATGGGGGATAAGATGGTAAACACTTGTTTCTTCACTAAGTCGTGTTTACAATCGTTAAAGAATAGGGTTATTGTTTGATTCGTTAACCTGATCCCAAGTTTTCCTGCAAGGAACGGATCGGATATTGTAGCATCTGGCTTCTCGCACGAGGATCAACCGCGTGGGACTCTCTGAAATCGACCGCAACTTGCTGGAACGCTGCCTCCAAGGGAAGCCCAGGGCCTGGGAAGATTTTGTGGATCGCTTTTTGGGACTGGTGGTTCACGTGGTCAACCACACAGCCCAGGCTCGCAACGTGCGACTCCGCCCTGAAGATCGCGATGATTTGTGCGCGAATATCTTTTAAACGTGGTTGACAATGACTTTTCCATCTTGCGTAATTTTCGCGGACAATGCAGTTTAGCCACTTATTTAACTGTCATCGCCCGACGGATAGTGCTTCATGCATTGATTAACCGCAAGGTCGAAATCCGCGCAACTGCCAACGCTGAAAGGAAAATTGCTGCCGCTGCTGTTGATCCCCACCCCAATGTTGAAGAACGACTAAGCAGCCACGAAGAAATCGTGCAGATGCTCAGCGGCTTGGATATTGCCGAGGCCGAAGTGGTACGCTTGTACCATCTCGAAGGCAAAAGCTATCAGGAAATTAGTTTCCATACAGGCATTCCCGAAAACAGCATTGGACCAATCCTCAGTCGGGCCCGAACTAAACTTCGGCGCACGGGCATGAATTCAGCCACAAAAATGCGCTAGTTTATTGTGCGGTTGCATCGCGGGATTAGCCCGCATTGCTCACCAGACCAATACGTTACAAAACAGTGTGCCACTGCTCGCCGCAGGCGAGCAGTGTTGGCGTAAGTTAGCAATTCCGCACTGCTTGCAAGCAAGCAGTGGCTCACCTTGGTGAGAAATGCGGGCCAGCCTGTTTTCTCGCCCCTCTCTTGACCTTCGGCTTTGTTTCTGGCATTCTGGTGGAAACAATTCATTACCCGGGGCGTTTTTTGAACTTGAATTAAGAGTAAACCGGGCCGTCTTTAACCTGCCTCTTTGTCAAAAAGGATATTGCCATGAACCAATCCGCCGTGGAACAAGCCTATCGTCTGGCCAAGGAACAATACGCCGCCTGGGGCGTGGAAACCGACGCCGCGCTGGAACAACTTCGCCGCGTGCCCATCTCGATCCATTGTTGGCAAGGCGACGACGTGGGCGGATTTGAAAATCCCGAAGCGGGCCTGAGCGGCGGCATCTTGGCCACGGGCAATTATCCCGGCCGTGCCCGCACGCCCGACGAACTCCGCGACGACGCCGAAAAAGCCCTCAGCCTGATCCCCGGCAAGCATCGCTTCAGCCTCCACGCGATTTATTTGGAAACCGGCGGCAAAAAAGTTGAACGCGATGAAATTGCCGCGGAGCATTTCGCCCGCTGGATCGATTGGGCCGCCGGCTTGGGGATCGGCCTGGACTTCAACTCCACGTTCTTCTCGCACCCCAAGGCCGCCAGCGGATTCACCCTCGCCAATCGCGACGAGGGCCTCCGCAAGTTTTGGGTCCGGCACGGCATTCAATGCCGGAAGATCGGCGAGACCATGGGCCGGAAACTGAAAAACACCTGCATCCATAACGTCTGGATTCCCGACGGCATGAAGGACGTGACCATCGACCGCAAAGGCCCGCGCGAACTGTTGACCAAATCGCTCGATGAAATGTTCGCCGTGGGCATCGATAAGCAATACAACCGCGACTCGATCGAGAGCAAACTGTTCGGCATCGGCTCGGAAACTTATGTGGTCGGTTCCCATGAGTATTACCTGGGCTACGCCATTAAGAACAAAACGCTCTTGACGCTCGACGCCGGGCATTATCATCCCACGGAAACGCTGGCCGATAAAATCTCCGCCTGCCTGTGCTTTTTGGACGAACTGCTGCTGCACGTCAGCCGGGGTATTCGCTGGGACAGCGACCACGTGGTGATCCTCAACGACGACCTGCTGGCCACGGCCGTGGAGATCGTGCGCGGCGGATATCTGAAACGCGTGCACATCGGCCTGGATTTCTTCGATGCCAGCATCAATCGCGTGGCGGCCTGGACCATCGGCGTGCGCTCGATGATCAAGGCCCTGCTGGCCGCCCTATTGGAGCCGGCGGCGAAACTCCGCGAGGCCGAACTAAGCGGCGATTTTACCTCGCGCCTGGCCATGCTCGAGGAGATTAAAACCCTACCCCTAGGCGCCGTGTGGGATCATTATTGTCAAAGCATGAACGTGCCCGTGGGCTATCAGTGGATGGAAGAAGTCAAGAAATACGAGAAGGATGTACTTTCTAAACGTTAAGAATCAACAATACAGAAATTAATTCTGGTCAAAACATTTCCATCAGGTAAGGATTAACAATCATGGATGCAAATCCCCTCGTCGGCATTTTGCTGTATGTAATCGGCGGTCTCGCGGGCGCTTGTTTTTACCTGCCCTTCAAAAAGGTTCAAAACTGGGCCTGGGAAAGCTATTGGATGATCTACAGCTTAGTTGGACTGTTGATCGTCCCGTGGGCATTGGCATTTATCGTTTCGCCCAATGTGCTCTCAGTGTTACAGACAAGTTCCTTGAAGACTTTGTTCTGGTGTTACATTTTTGGGGCGATGTGGGGCGTAGGAGGGCTGACCTGGGGATTAATGATCCGTTACTTGGGAGTGGGACTTGGCTTGGCCATTGGCTGCGGATTATGCGCCTCGGCAGGGACGCTCATTCCGCCGGTATTCAAAGGCGAGTTCGGAACACTCGTGTCAACGAACTGGGGGATTGCCACTTTGATAGGTATTTGTGTGGCGCTGGTGGGGATCGTATTTACCGGGGCAGCGGGCATGTCCAAGGAACGGGAACTTTCCGAAGAGGAGAAAAAAGCCGCCGTCGCTGAATTCAACTTTGGTAAAGGCATGCTTGTGGCTATTTTTTCCGGAATTATGAGCGCCGGCATGGCATTTGGATTGGCTAGCGGGAAAGAGCTAGTAAAGGCCACATTGTCGACCACTCCCATCACCTCGGAAACATGGCAAGGCATACCCGTGCTGGTTGTTGTGCTGCTGGGAGGCCTGACGGTTATGTTCATCTGGTGCCTGTACCTGAATATTACTAATCGTACGACCGGTGATTACATCAAGTCCGGCACTCCGCTTTTAGCCAATCTTTTATTTGCTTCGGCCGCGGGGGCCATTTGGTGTTCACAATTCGTCTTGTACAAGATCGCCGACGCCAAGATCGGTGAATTATCCTTTGCCGGATGGACTGTTTTCATGTCCAGCATGATCATCTTCAGCACGCTGCTGGGGATTATGATGAAGGAATGGAAAGGAGTCAGCATGCGCACAAAGTCGCTGCTTGGCGCAAGCCTGATTATCCTCGTGACATCGTTGATTATTATCGGGTACGGAACCTACTTACAACCTAAAACTATTGAAGGTGTTATTACCAAAATCGACAAATCCAACCTCGTAGTTCTCACGGAGGAAGGTAAAGAGCAGACGATTGTGGCGCCTGATAATGCGATTGTAACCATTGAAAAGCAACCCGCGACGTTGGAAGACTTAAAGATTCAGCAAAAAGTCAAGTGCATCCAGCCTCGCGGCGAGCCTATCAAGATCGAAGTACAAAGAGACGAATAGAATGGGCATCAGAAGTAAGCGGCAATATATGAATTATGCCTATTTGCCCTCACCCTAGCCCTCTCCCGGCGGGAGAGGGGACTTTTTGGATAGACTCTTAGCTCAAGTTTTGCTTAGTGTTTTGCTGCCAACTGGCTGGCCACGCGGATGGCTTCGATCAGGCTGCCGGTTTCGGCGCGGCGCTGCCAGGCAATGTCAAAGGCCGTGCCGTGGGCCACGCTGGTGCGGATTATCGGCAGTCCCAAGGTGACATTTACCGCCCGATGCATCCCCAGTAGTTTCAAAGCAATGTGTCCCTGGTCATGGTACATGGCCACTATGGCGTCGTAGCGGCCATCGCGTGCGCGGACCATGATGGTATCGGTGGGCAGAGGGCCGTCCAAGAGTAGTCCTTCACTTATTCCGCGCTGGACGGCGGGACGAATAATTGTGCGTTCTTCATCGCCGAACAGACCGCCTTCGCCGGCATGAGGATTTAAGGCACACACTCCGATGCGCGGTCGATGTTCCGCAAGGCGGTTTTTTCCGGATTTGGCAGGATGGTTTTTGGGGACTGTCCCGATTTTCGCGGGCACCATGCTTGCATGGTCGGCGAAAATGGGACTGTCCCCTTTAGCCTGCGACCGTGAGGATTTTCCGCCCGCCGGATTCATCAGTCTGGACATAAAGCAATCGGCCAATCTGGCCTTGGCCAAAATGGCCTCCGGCGTGAGCTGCCCAAACACATTTCGCAGCGCCGTGTGCAAGGTGACGTGGACCACCGCCAAACCAAAGGGGCCCAACACTTCATCGTCGGGGCCCAGGTAAAGCATCATGGCATAGTCGTCCACGCCGCAGAGATGGGCCAAGAGCTCGGTGTGTCCCGGGTAGTCGTGACCGGCGCGATGCAAGGCCTCTTTTTGCAAAGGCGCGGTGGTGATGGCATCGACCTTCCCTTCCAAGGCCAGACGGGCGCCCGTGACTACCGCTTGATAAGCCGCCTGGCCTGCTCGGGCGTCGAGCGTGCCGGGCGCAACGTCCAGCACGTCGTCGGATCCGCAAGCCAGACAAGGAATCACTTCAGGAGAAGGCCGAGCCGCGGCCGGGCAGTCGATCTCCTCGATCTTCACGCCCCGCTGCCAAAGCAATACGGCCCGGCGAAGAATCTCGGGATGCCCAATCACCAAGGGCCGGCACCATTCGTGCACCACGGTTTCGGTCCAGGCCCCGACAATAATTTCCGGCCCAATACCGGCCGGATCGCCCATGGTCAAGGCAAGCAAAGGTCGTTGATCGTTCATCGTCGCTTGAAAAATGCTTATTTAGCCCGCCGTGAATACACGGCGGGTAATACTCGGCGGGTAAAGCATATTAAACTTTTAACTATCCCCCGGTTTGTTCACCGGGGGCTAAATATTTTGTTTCGTGTATTTTTTCGCGATCCTCAATTAATTGTACGTTTTTTTGGCACATCGGCTAAGGGGTAGTTGTAACAAAAACACCCATGGCTTATTGTAGGCCATTATGAAAGCCTGCGTTCAACGAGTCCGCCGTGCCAAGGTTACGGTCGCCGGAGAGGTTTGCGGCGAGATCGGCAAAGGAATGCTCGTGCTCTTGGGCGTGGCCGCCGGCGATGCGGAGACGGATGCGCGTCAATTGGCCGAAAAAATCGCCGGCTTGCGGATTTTCGAAGATCTCCAGGAAAAAATGAACCTCTCGCTAAGGGATGTCGATGGCGCAATGCTGGTGGTAAGCCAATTCACGCTTTTGGGCGACTGCCGCAAAGGACGCCGGCCCAGCTTCGACCGAGCCGCCCCGCCGGAGGTGGCTGAAAAACTCTATCAACAATTCGTCAAATTCGTAGCAGAGCAAGGAATTCCCGTGGCCACGGGCCGATTCCGCGAACACATGGAAGTGGAACTTGTTAACGAGGGACCGGTCACGCTTTTATTGGACACTAATTACTAGTCCCCAATCTCTATTCTGACACTCCGGCGCGGTAGGAATTCAACCAATCTTCAATCTGCTTGGCCAGTGCCGTCTGCCCCTTGGATCGGGCAAGTTCCCAGGCCTGCTGGGCCGCGGCGATGGCCTTAGCCGATTGGTGCGTCTCGGCATAGGCCAACGCCAAATTATAGTAGGCCTTGATATAGTCGGCTTTGAGTTTTACCGCCTGCCTGAAGTGGGTGATTGCCTCCTCTGGTCGCCCTGTTTGGAATAATGCCTTTCCCATGTCGAAGTGGCCTTCAGCAAAATCGGGCTTCAAGCGCAGGACTTGCTGGAACTGATCTATGGCCTCTGGCATTCGGCCGCTTTGGAGCAAGGCACTGCCCAGGTTGTAGTGGGCCTCAGGGTAATTAGGATTCAGGCGCAGGGCCTGCTCGTAATGTTTGATTGCCTCCTCATGTCGACCTGTTTGTACCAGTGCGATCCCCAGGTTGTTGCGGGTCGTGATTAAGTCGGGTTTCAGCCTCAGGGCCTGCTCGTAATGTTTGATCGCCTCCTGGGGCCGGCCTATTTCGAGCAGTGCGTTGCCCATGTTGTAATAGGCCTCGGGATCATCGGGCTTCAGCCGTTGGGTCTGCTCATAATATTTTATCGCCTCCTGCGGCCGACCTGCTTGAAGTAATGCGTTACCCAAGTTGCAGTGGGCCAGCCAAGAGTCGGGATTTTTTTCCAGCGTGGCTCGATATAGCGTGATCGCGTCACGATACAGTTCACCTTGCTGATAAGTCAGCAAGGTGAGAGTGCCCAATACTGCAACTGCCGTGGCAGTCGCCGCCGCGCGGGCCAGTCCTTGCGCCTGCTGATGCCATACGCTCCAACACGCCGCCGCCAGCGCGATCACGCCGATGATGGCAAGATGCTGATAATGGTCGGCCACCAGTGAATATTTCATGTAGCCCACGTCCGTAAAGCCCAGCACCGGCGCCAACGACACGCAGAAAAATCCCCAGGCAAACATGAGCGGCCGACTCCAGCTTTCTCTATACCGCCAGAGCACTGCTGTAACGACCACGGCTGCCACAAGCGGCAGCCACCAGAGCAAATTGCCGGTCTGAATGTGCCACTGCGGATAGACGAAAACCAAGTTCAGCGGTAAAAGCGCCTTATAAAGGTAGAACCACACCACGCCGCCGGCCCCCAGCAGACGTTCGGCAAAACCGGCGCTGCGCACTACTTTTCCCGTGCCGTGGGTTTGGAACCATAAGTTCACACAAGCCAGTGCCACGGCAACCAGAAAAAAAGGCGCGGCCCGTGCTAGGTCCCATCTTGTAACCTTCCCTCGCCACCAGATGATACCCAGTAGCAACACCGGCAAGATCGCCACCGATCCCTTGCTAAGCATCGCCAACACAAACGCCGCCAGACTCAGCCAATACCAAGGTCCAATAAGTAGACCGCACACTCCGTGTGCGGGACCGGCGCACGGAATGTGCCTGCTGCCTTGGACGTTATCGCTACAACTCACTGATAATTGCCTTAAGTAACATAGCATCGACAAGAGGAAGAACAACATCGCTAGCAGACCTTTGCGCTGGGCGATCCAAGCGACCGACTCCACGTTCACCGGATGCACGGCGAAGATCATGGCTGCCAAAAAAGCCCCAGGGATGGACAACTTCCGCAAGATCATCCAAATCAGCAAGGCTTCGGCAATGTGCAAGATCAGGTTAGTCACGCGATAGCCAATGGTATTAATCCCCCAGAGTCGCCACTCGATCCAGAGCGAGGTATTGGTTACCGGCCAGTAGTCGGCGGCTTCAGTGGTGCACCAAAATCGGTACAAGCCGTCCGCGGCCTTGATCAGGCTGTTGTTCGTCAGAAGCTCGTCGTCGTCCAGGAGGAATCCGCCGCTCAGTGTGGGAAGGTAAGCGAGAAAGACGGCTACAACGATGAGCGCTACTCCTCCCCATAGGCTAAGAGGCAGCGCCGATAAAACAGAGGTTCCCGGCTGGGCCTGAGAAGCATGTTTCTTGAAAAATTTCTTAAACTTAGGCATGCACAAGCCGAAAAAAAGCTAAACGTTTTGTTTTATCTGAATTTTACATTATTTTGGCTCAGATCGCACTTAGAGCCTATCCTAAAAGTCCCCTCTCCCTCTGGGAGAGGGCTAGGGTGAGGGTATTTATGCAACAGTTATTATTCCGCCAATGGTTTTAGGACAGGCTCTTAATCCCCAAGTCCCAAGCCCTGATCCCCAAGCCCTATTTCGACAGGCTGGCGCGGTAGGAATTCAAACGATCTTCAATCTCTTTGGCCAGCGCCGTCTGACCTTTGGATCGGGCAAGCTCCCAGGCCTGTTGGGCCGCGGCGATGGCCTCGGCTGATCGGTGCATCTCAACATAGGCCAACGCCAAATTGTAATAGGTCTCGGCCGAGTCTGGTTTGAGGCGCAGGGCCTGCCGGTAATGTTCGCTTGCCTCCCGAGGCGAACCTGTTTTGATCAATGCGTCTCCGAGGTTGTTGTGGGCCTCAGGATAATTGGGTTTGAACCGCAGCGCCTGGCGGTAATGTTCTATTGCTTCCTCAGTCCGACCTTTATCGGCCAATAAAGCACCAAGGTTATTGTGGGCCTCGGGGTAATTGGGATTGATGTGCAAGGCTTGTTGATAATGTTCGATTGCCTCCTGCGCCCGGCCTGCTTGGGCCAAGGCAACGGCCAGGTTGTTGTGAACCTTGGCGTCGTTAGGCTCCAGCCGCAGCGCTTGGTGGAAATGTTCGATCGCCTCTGGCAGTCGGCCTGCATCAAACAATGTGAGGCCCAGATTGGTATGCGCCAGCCAACAGTCTGGATTTTTTCCCAGTGTTGCTTGAAATAGTGTAATCTCGCCACGATATAGCATACTTTGCTGACAGGTAAATAGCGTGAGAACGCCCGCCGCCGCGACCGCCGTGGCGCGGGCAGTCCAGCGGGCCGGTCCTTGCGCCTGCTGATGCCAGCGGCTCCAGCCCGCGGCCGCCAGAGCAATCACGCCGATCAGGGCAACGTGCTGATAGTGGTCGGCCACTAAGGTGTATTTCATATAGTACACATCCGTAAAACCCATCACCGGCGCCAGCGCCACGCAGAAAAAACCCCAGGCAAACATGAGCGGCCGGCTCCATCTTTTTCGATAACACCAAAGTATTGCTGTAACTGCCAACACTGCTATAAGCGGCAGCCACCACAGCACATTTTCGGCCTGAATGTGCCACCGCGGATAAACGAAAACCAGGCCGAGCGGCAAAAGCGCTTTGTAAAGGTAGAACCACACTACACTGCCTGCGCCCAACAGGCGTTCTGTAAAATCGGCGCTCCGGATCACATATCCCGTACCCCGCGTTTGGAACCACACGTTTACTCCCGCCAACACCCCGGCAACCAGGAAAAACGGCGCGATCCGCACCAGGTCCCGCCTCGTCAATGGTCGCAGCCACCAGACGATTCCCAAAAGCAGCACCGGCAAGACCGCCACCGAGCCCTTGCTGAGCATCGCCAAGACAAACGCCGCCAGGCTTAGCCAGTACCAACGTCCTGTAAGTAGCCCGCTCACTCCGTGTGCGGGACCGGCGCACGGTGTGCGCCTGCTACCTTGGGCGTTATCGTTACAACTCACTGAGAAGTGCGTTAAGTAACATAAGATCGACAATAGGAAGAACAACATCGCCAGCAGGCTTTTCCGCTGTGCGATCCACGCCACCGACTCCACGTTCACCGGATGCACGGCAAAAATCAGCGCCGCAAAAAAGGCCCCGGGAATGGACAGTTTTCGCAAAATAACCCAAATCAGTAGCGCCTCGAGAGTGTGCAGGATCAGGTTCGTAACGTGATAGCCGGTTGAGTTCATTCCCCACAGGCGCCATTCAATCCAGAACGAGGTATTGGTCACGGGCCAGTAGTCGATCGTTTTGGTAGTGCACCATATCCGGTACAGACCATCGGAGGCCTTGATAATCAGATTATTAGCCAGCAGCGGGTTGTCGTCCCAGATGAACCCGCCATTCAGAGAGGGTAGGTAAGCGATGAAGGCGGCTACGACGATTATCGCTACTCCTGCCAACACGCCGAGTGGCAGCGCCGAGGAAACAAAAGTTCCCCACCAGACCTGGGGAGTCTGTTTATTGGATGATTTCTGCTCTTAAGCATGAGCGATCTATTCGACGTAAAGAACTGCGGAGCCGATCAGGAACCTATAGATTAATTCTATATTTTTTCCGGGGCGATTTGAAGAGTTTGCAAATTATTCGAGTTTTCCACAACTATTGCCAGGGCCAGACGTTCCGTTGAGAGGCGGATTTTGGCGACTGTGAAGGCAAAATATTGTGGATGGCTGTTTGATTGGCAGGCTGTTGGTTTGTCCGGTCGCGATATTGTTGCATCCAGTTCGGCTCCTGGAAGACGACAAAAGTCAGCACGGCCAATTTGGCATAAGTAGAGATATTTGCCCACCAACTGTGCCCGAATAATTTCAAAGCAGTGCCGAAGGAGCTTTTCAGCCGCAAGCGGCCGCGCGTCCACTGGAAGCTGTAGACTTCGTCGAGAAACAGATGAGACAGGTATCCTAAGACCACTGCTCCGGCCTTGTAAAGCCGCAGATTAGTATCGCCGGAAGCCAGTAAAAAGGCGACTTCGCCGAAGATCGCCGCGGCCGGCAGACTGTGGAACATGCCGCGATGTTCGGTAAAAAATTTCAAAAGCGCCGCGCCGCCGAAGCGAATCAGTAAATAAAGCCCCGCTGAGATAAGAATTGTCATTTCGATCGAAAGTCCCATCTGCTGGAAACGATGGATCAACATGACGGGCACCACGGCGGCGGCAAAGGCCATGCTTTCGTGCAGCGGCGTGCCGGGTCCGCTGTCCAGATCGGGAAGCATTCCCGACACCCCGCACAATCCGCCCGCTAACACGCAACTTGGCCAAGGCACGTCGTAAAGAAAATAGGCCGCGGTTCCATAGCCGGCTCCAAGAATGGTACTAAAGGTAATATGAGTTTTGAAACCGGCCATTTGTGAGGGGATAGTCTTTGTTTGAGGTTTAAGCGTGTTTTGCGCATCTTTCAGAGCCGGGCCGTGTCGGCCCGGTTGAACTATAAATCAGCCGGGTTGCGGCCGTCAGGCCGCGTAGGGGATAGGGAATAGTGGGTTTTTAATGAAAATGGGAATTTAGGCCAAGAGCAGTTGATATTTAAAATCGGAATTAGCTTATTTGCGCAATTTGTGGATATTGTCTAAATGATTCTGATCCCCGATTTCCATTTCCCTAATTCCAATTCTCTATCCCCTATCCCCTATCCTTCCTCCCTGAACCCCGAACCCTGAATCCTCATGCCAAACCGCCCTGGACTTTTAAGTGGGTTTTTAGTACCTTCCGCCCCTTCGATCGCTTATCACCAATCTCATCCTAGTTTGTAGAACGGATTTGAAATCCGTCCCACCCATGTATCCGGAGAGACGATGGCTTCGGCGGCTGCGCCGGCGGCGACCCTGGGCTCGCTAGCTCGGTTACAAGATCTGATTCTGCCTGTAGGGATCATTGCCAGCGTGCTGGTGATCATGATACCCTTGCCGGCGGCGTTGATGGACGTGTTGTTGTCGGCAAACATCACGATCGCCGTGCTCGTGCTGTTGACGACCGTCTTTGTGCGCACTCCGCTGGAATTCAGCATTTTTCCCTCGCTGCTTTTGGCCACCACATTGTTCCGGCTGGTGCTAAACGTGGCTACCACGCGGTTGATTCTCACCCGGGCGGGAATCGACGGCTTATGGGCGGCGGGCGGAGTGGTGAAAACCTTCGGCGAATTCGTGGCCGGCGACAAGATCGTGGTGGGGATTATTATCTTTGCCATTATCGTGGTGATTCAATTCGTGGTGATTACCAAAGGCGCTATGCGCATCTCCGAGGTGGCGGCCCGCTTTGCCTTGGACGGCATGCCCGGCAGACAGATGGCCATCGACGCCGATCTGAACGCGGGCATCATCGACGAACACGAAGCCCAGCGGCGGCGACTGGATATTACCCGGCAGGCCGATTTTTTCGGGGCCATGGACGGTGCCAGCAAGTTCGTGCGCGGCGATGCCATTGCCGGAATAGTGATCACGCTGATCAATATCGTGGGCGGACTGTTTATCGGCATGATCCAATCGGGCATGACCTTCACCCAGGCCGCCGACATCTTTACCAAACTGACCATCGGCGACGGTTTGGTTACGCAAGTGCCGGCGTTTTTGATTTCCTTGGCCGCGGGCTTGCTGGTCACGCGGAGCAGCCAGGATTCGAATCTGCCCGCCGATTTTCTCAAGCAGCTTTTTTCGCGTCCGCAGGCCTTGGCCGTGGCCGGCGGATTTTTAGGAGTGCTCATATTCACCAATCTGCCGCGGATTCCGCTTTTGGCCATCGGCGGCGCTTGCATAGGCATGGCACTGACGATCCACAGGCGAGAGGCCCGGGAGGTCGCCGCTGTTCAGGCAAAAAAGCAGGCCGAGGCCGCCAAGCATCCTGACGAGCGAGTGGAGGATTTTTTGGCGATCGATCCCATGGAGGTGGAAATCGGCGTGGGCCTGATCCGCCTGGCCGATCCGAAACGCGGCGGCGATTTGTTGGAGAGAATCCAGCGCGTGCGCCAGAACGTGGCCGCGGACATCGGCATTATCCTCCCCAAGGTGCGCATCCGCGACAACATGCGCCTGGAGCAGAATCAATACCGCATCAAAATCGCCGATATGGTCGTGGCCGAGGGAATAGTCTATCCGGGAATGTATCTGGCCATCGATTCGCGCATGACCACGGGAAGGATCCCCGGCAATCCCACCAAGGAACCGGCATTCGGCACGCCGGCGCTGTGGATCGAGCCGGGCGTGCGCGAACAGGCGGAAATGTACTGCTACACGGTGGTCGAGCCGGGCAGCGTGATCGCCACGCATTTGACCGAGACAGTGCGGAAAAACGCCGACGAAATCCTCACCCGCGACGCCGCTAAACACCTTTTCGACGAACTGAAACGCGCCTCGCCCGCCGTGGTCGACGAACTGATCCCCGGCGTGATGAAACTGGCCGAAGTTCAACAAGTTTTGCAAATGCTCTTGCGCGAAGCCGTGCCCATTAGGCAGTTGGGGCCGATCTTGGAAGTCCTCGGCGACTATGCGCCCCGCAGCAAAGATCCCATCCTGCTTGCCGAATACGTCCGCCACCGCCTGGCCCGGACAATCTGCACGCGCTATCGCGACAAGGAGCACCGCTTGTACGTGGTCACCCTCGATCCGGCCTTGGAGGATCAGATTCGGGCGGGATTTGATCACAACGATCATGGGATGTTTATCCGCATGTCGCCGCAGGCCGTGGAGCAGCTCTGCAAGATGATTTCCACGGAAGTGGAAAAGCTGGTCACGGCCGGCCATGCGCCGCTGATCTTGGTCAGCCCGCAAATCCGCGCCGCCTTGAAACAAATGACCGCCCCGCACATCCCCCAGTTGGTCGTGCTTAGTTACAACGAAATTACCCGCGATACAAAAATCGAATCCATGGCCATGGTCGCTGAAACACGATAATCCCGATTTCCGATCTCCGAATTACTAATCCCCAATCCCTAATCACTAATCTCTAATCCCTAATCCCTATCATGGAACTGAGAACCTATCGAGCCTCTACGATGAACGAGGCGTTGGCGCTGGTGCGTCGGGAATTGGGCCCTGACGCGGCCGTGCTGCATACGCGCGAGGTGCGTAGCGGCCGCTTGTTCGGCCTGCTTGCCGGACAGCGGATGATCGAGGTGACGGCCTCGCGCGACGTGAACGTTCCCAGCAGAATTGCGCTTAAGGAGCCGATCGCTGCGGTAGCCACGGAACGTCCCTCTTGGCCGGCTTATACATCCTCCCGGTCGGCCGCGCCGCCGGCGGCATCGCGTTCTTCACAACAGCAACCGGTATTATCAACCCAGGTGCAGGAACAACTTACCGACCTGCAAACCATGCTCAAGGAACTTTGTCAGCGATCCATAAGCGGCAAAACCAATGATTTACCAGAAGAACTTCTTCCATTGTACGCCAAGCTGATCGATGCGGACCTGAGCGCGGAGTTAGCAAAGGAATTGGTGGAACGCGTGCGCGATGAAGCCCGTGGCGAATTACTCGATTTGTCAATGCTCCAGGCACGCATTGCCCGGATGATCGAAGCCGACCTTTCCGTGGCCGGGCCAATTGCCGTCACCCCCGGTCGATGCCGCGTGGCGGCGCTGGTGGGACCGACGGGCGTGGGCAAAACCACCACGATTGCCAAGTTGGCCGCCAATTATCGGCTGAAAGAGAAACTCCGCGTGGGATTGATCACGGTCGACACCGACCGCCTTGCGGCCGTGGAGCAGTTGCGCACCTCTGCCGACGTTATCGACTTGCCTTTGCAGGTTGTATCCACGCCGCGGGAAATACGCGAAGCCGTGCGGCAAATGTCCAATCTGGATCTGCTGCTGATCGATACCGCCGGACGCAGTCCCAAAGATGCAGTTCGCTTGCAGGAACTCAAGGTCTTTCTCAACGAAGCCTCGGCCGACCAGGTGTATCTGGTCCTCAGCGGCGCGACTGCGTCGCGCATGCTGGAGCAGACGGTTAGGCGTTTCGCCGCTGTGGGAATCACGGCCCTCATTTTAAGTAAAGTTGACGAAGCCGACGGACTGGGCAATATATTGCCCGTGCTGCGGTCCAGCCGTTTGCCTGTTAGCTACCTGACCAATGGTCGGAATGTGCCGGACGATATCGAAGTGGCTGATCCGCGGCGGTTGGCCAAAATGATTTTGGGACTGGATCCAACATAACAAACATCAGATTATTGCAAATTGCAAATTGCAGTCAGATGGGGGAAATTGGCTGATGTCACACTAAAAAAGATGGAAAAATATTATGGAGAATTGATCCAACTCTAACAGTAAAAGGAGGTTAGAAAGAGCGGAAAAAACTCAACTTCCCTCGGGCTTCGGCCGATAATGGGTGAGCATTATCGGCAGGTTATGAGCTGTTAAACTAGGTTAAATGCGTGAAGTTTAATAGCAACCCAGGAAGCACTTGTGGCACGAATTTATAGCGGAATCCTCGGCCTTTTGGCGTTGCTCACGACCCTGACGCGCGGCTGGATCCACGGCGGCGACACGGAATCGTTACTATGGGCCGCTTGGCTTAATTTGCTGCTGTTTGCGATCGTCGGACTTTTTATCGGCTGGATCGCCGGAAGGATCGTGGAAGATAGTGTCAGCACCCGCTTGGCGATGGAGATGTCCACTAAGGCCGAAAGTGGCGGAGTGAAAGTTGAGGGATAAAGGCAAAAAACTGCTTTCGCACTGAAAACTGCTCTCTGAAAACTATTTTAAGAAGGATCTTAAAAAGCCGGCACTAAGTGAAAAGAGCGTCATCATGGAGGAACGCATGGCAACTACTGTCGCTCTGGACGACGTTGAGCAACTCTGGATTGAGTTCAAGAAAGACATTTCAAACCAGGAGTTGCGCAACCGTCTGGTGGAAATCTATTTGCCGCTGGTAAAATACAACGGCGAGCGGATTTGGGCCAGGCTGCCCGAGGGCGTCGAACTGGACGACCTGATCTCGGCCGGCGTATTTGGACTGATGGATGCCATCGACGCCTTTGATTTATCGCGGGGCGTGAAATTCGAAACCTACTGCGTTCCCCGCATTCGCGGCGCCATGCTCGACGAACTGCGGACCATGGACTGGGTCCCCCGGCTGGTCCGCTCCAAGGCCAGCAAGCTCAACGAGGCCATGAAAACCCTTGAGGCCAGGCTCGGCCGCCAGCCGAACGAAGCCGAACTGGCCGGAATCATGGGCATCTCCGTGCCCGAGCTGGAAAAAATGATGCTCGACGCCAACGCGGTAAACCTCATCAGCCTGAATAAAAAATGGTACGAAACCGACAGCTACAAGGACGTGCGCGAGATCGACATCCTCGAAGACAAAAAAGGCGAAGACCCCACGCGGCGCATTCAAAAGAACGACCTCATGCGCCTGGTTACCAAGGGTCTCAACCGCAACGAACGGCTGATCATCATCCTCTATTATTACGAAGAACTGACGATGAAAGAGATCGGCGCCACGCTCGATCTGTCTGAAAGCCGCGTCAGTCAGATGCACAGCTCGATTGTCCAGCGCCTGCAATGCCAGTTGTGCAAACGTCGACCGGAATTCGGGTCGTAGAGCATCTCTCTTAAGCGTAGCCTTTGGGTGGCACTGGCGTCTCGCCAGTGTTGTAAAAGCCTCGGGAAAATGCCTTTTCCAGCGAATTTTACCCGCTGCTGTTATGTGGGCTACGCTCTCGCCCTTCAGGCTATGCCCGGCGCGGCGGAAACAGGGCGGCAGGTGAAAACACGCCGCGCTCGGGCAGTGCATGAAGGTAGGGACGAGGGGTGAGGGATTAATTAAAGGTTTATTTCTGGTTGTGCCGCGGGCGATGGAATTTACGCGCGGCGGGAGCGGCGTTCTCGGCCCAACGCTCGACCAAATGACGCAGTTGGAGATTCATGCGGCGGGTGAAATTCGAGAATGGACGCAATTCCACCCGGACCGGCACATCCCAATATTCCCGGCCGATGGTAACATAGCCCAACGAGTTTTGATCGAGGTCCTTCATTGCCTGTTCCTGCAAAAACGTCTGCTCCTTCTACTACGTAAGACACGCCAGTAGTGTTTTGGTTCAGTAAACAAAGAATAGTCTCTGCATTGCTCGTCTCCAAAACAAAATGCGTTCTAACAAAACCCTGATAACGGCGCCGAAAACGGCCCGTTATTGAGGTTTTGTCAGTCTGCTTAACGGTGAATTCAGTGGAGCACGGCGCTGTCTGAGGACTATCACCCCCTAAGAGCAGACGAGAGTTTCGTTAATTCTCATAATTTCTCTAAACCCATCTTTATGGTGGCAAGAATGCCGATCCGGGCTTTACAAGCTGTGCTTCCTTCCCTATCCCCTATTCCCTATCCCCTGTCACCTATCTATGCCGGTTTCCCAATTTATAATATTCATGCCGGCTTGATCTTGTCCAGTTTTCGGCAAGCCCCTATAATCCCGCCGCCCTATCAGGTTTTCCTGTCAAACAGAATTTTTTGACGGGGAGAACTTCCGGCAGTGAAATTCCGTATAGTGGTGCGGATAGGCTGCCGGCTAGGGACCTGATTGCAATTCCACTTGGCTTTTCGTGCGGGAGAAGACAAAATAGGAGTATCCGACAGATCGCACACAACAGACACAAAACATGGAGGTATTTTAGCCCGCAGACGGTTGATCGATGCGCAGCATCGGGCGAGGTATGCGCGTGGCGAGAAGTGGATGTGAGATAACGGTCGTGCTTGGCCGCTGGAAACTACTGGGCGTGCCCGCCCGCAGCGAATTGAGCGCCTGGTGCGACCGCAAGATCGATCCTTCCGCTTCAGCCCTGCCGCCAAAATCGACGCTGCCGATACCAGGCGCGGTTGATCGTCAGGATTGTTGCCGACGGTGGAGTGTGGCCTAAATTCACCAAGTCGATGTCGCCGGAAAACACCACGGGATTACACAAATCATCACCACATAGGAAGTCGCACCGTCACAGGCGTTAAAACTAATCGAGAGCCGTAAATTATCACTAACCAAGGTTTGAAGGTTTGATTTAAACTCCGCCGCGACCTCAGCCGATGACACCAGTGCAAAGAAAAAAATGCCCGCTAGAAGATTCATAGCGGATGGTCATCGGGGCAACGGTGGAGGATAAGGTATATTAGCAAGGACGCAGTTCGGCCTGGTCCGAGAGGAGAGACAGACATGCAGATTTATGGTCCCACACACGTACACGGTCCGCAGTCGATCGGGCCTCCCCATAGCATTCGCGGCACGCAGCCGCCGGGACGCACGGAAAAAACTGCGAATATCACCGATTCGGTGGAAATTTCCGATGCCGCCCGAATGGTGGATCAAGCCCGCGAGATTCCCGACGTGCGCAAGATCGCATCAATGAGATTCGCCGGCAAATCGCCGCGGGCACTTACGAAACCGAAGAAAAACTCAACGTCGCCATTGAGCGATTGCTGGATGAAATCGGATGATCCCTGAATGACCAAGAGCTTTTCGCTCGGACCGATTCGCGTCAAACTACCGCCGCTCGAGCAATTTGCCCATTTTCTCCAGCGCGGCGGGAAACATCTTACCAAGCAGCGGCGACTGATCGTCGAGCAAGTCTTCAGTCATCACGACCACTTCGACGCCGAAGAACTCATGGACCACCTGGGGCCGCTTCTGGTCCAGCGAAAACTCAGCCGGCCCACGGTCTACCGCACGCTGGCCGAACTGGTCGAAGCCGGATTGTTAAAAAAAATGCCCCTGGAAGGCCGGGGCGTTTACGAACACGAGTACGGCTATCCGCGCCACGATCATCTCTACTGTCAGAACTGCAACCGGCTGATCGAATTCCAAAGCGACCAGTTGGACCGCATCTGCGAGGCGGTCGCCCGCACGCACAAGTTCCAAGTCGCCGGCCACAGGATGTTCGTCGTGGGCCTGTGCGCCGAGTGCCGCAAATAGTTATCAGTTTTCAGTCGTCAGTTCAGCCGCGACCGGACACCATCGGGCACCGCGGCGCAGCCGTGGTCGGTTGGTCGGGGAGCGCAGTTATCCTTACACTTTCACGTCCGCATCGGCGGCGAGTGTTTTGCCGTATTTTGCCCGGATGGGAGCGATCACCTCGGCAATGAATTCGTCTACTTGCTGCGGCGCACGGCCGACAAATTGCGAGGGCTCCATCATGGCCGCCAGGTTCACCTTGAAAAAGGCCGGGTCGGCGGCGAGTCGCGCAATCAAATCGTTTTGGCCGCCTTGTTCTTTGACCACCGCGGCAGCGGCCTGACTGTGTTGTCGGATGCGTTCGTGCAGGTCCTGACGGTCGCCGCCGACGGCCACCGCGGCCATGAGGATGTTTTCGCTGGCCATGAAGGGCAATTCGGCCGCCAAATGAGCGGCGATCACCTTCGGATAAACCACCAACCCTCCGGTCACGTTCTGGCAGAGGATCAGCACCGCGTCGGCGGCCAAAAAGGCCTGCGGAAGCGTCAAGCGGCGATTGGCGCTGTCGTCCAACGTACGTTCCAGCCACTGCACGGCCATGGTTTGCACGGCGCTCGATTCGAGACTCATCACGAATCTACCCAGGGAGCAGATCCGCTCGCAGCGCATGGGATTCCGCTTATAGGCCATGGCCGAGGAGCCGATCTGCTCCATTTCAAACGGCTCTTCCAATTCCTTACGATGGGCCAAAAGCCGGATGTCGGTGGCCATTTTGTGGGCGCTTTGGGCAATGCCCGAGAGCACGGCGAGCGCCTGGGAATCGATCTTTCGCGAATACGTCTGGCCACTTACAGCATAATCGGTATCGAAGCCGATCTTGCGGCAGATTAGTTTTTCCAACTTGTGGACCTTTTCGTGGTCGCCCTGGAACAGTTCCAAGAAACTCGCCTGCGTGCCGGTGACTCCTTTCGAACCTAAGGCCTTGAGACTGGCCAGGCGGTGCTCGATCTCGGCCAGGTCCATGACAAAATCGTACGCCCAGAGGCAGGCGCGTTTGCCCACGGTCGTAGGCTGGGCAGGCTGAAGGTGCGTGAATCCCAGGCAGGGCAGATCGCGATACTGTTGGGCGAAGTTGGCCAGCCGGTCGATCACCGCCACCGCCCGGCCGCGGATACGCTGCAACGCCTCGCGCAACAAAATCAGGTCGGTGTTGTCGGTAACGTAACAACTGGTAGCGCCGAGATGAATGATCCCCCGGGCCTCGGGACAAACGTTGCCGTAGGCATGAATGTGGGCCATCACGTCGTGGCGTAAGCGATTCTCGTAACGCTCGGCGGCCTCGAAATCGATATCATCCACGTGGGCCCTAAGCTGTTCGATCTGGGCCCGCGTGATCGGCAGCCCCAGTTCCGCCTCCGCCTCGGCCAAAACCACCCACAGCCTACGCCAAGTACTAAACTTTCGCTGCGGCCCCCACAGCGCGCTCATCTCCGGCGAAGCATAACGGGTAATCAGCGGATTATCGTATTGAATGTAATCGGGATTGGTGGACATGATTATTCCTTGATTCGTTCAGTCGCGGACCAGATCGAACGCAATATTTCCAAAACGACGTTCCTATCATACATAAACGGCCTCAGACTATTATAATTATATTCTTTAACATGCCTAGCACACTTCCTGTTGTGCGGTACTACTATCTAAAAGGACAAAAAGAGATGACTACCCCCTCCAGACGCAAACTGCCGCCGCTTTGGATGTTCCTTGTCGTATTTGTAACGATCTATACGGCCATTTCCCTTGGTTTGACAATCATGCTCAAAATGCCCTGGCAGTTTCCAATGCCCCAGATGCTTGCAATTGGCGCCGGGGCGCCGCTATTGGCACTTGGTCTTTTCATTCTTGTCTGGGCCATTAAGTCGCTCAGTTGGAAAAGGGCTACGGGTAAGGAACTTTTTCTCGATAAATCCGAAAGCAAGTTGATTACTCATGGACCATACGCCTACACCAGGAATCCAATTTACTTGGGTGCTTTTATCTGTCTTTTGGGTTGGTTCTTTCTACTGAGGCTAACTCCCTTGGGTTTTCTGGTTGTTATCTTTGGGATTCATTTTATCCTGGTGGCAAAATGGGAAGAGAGAGAACTTAGAAAGCGCTTCGGCCAAGAGTACATTGAGTATGCAAAACGCGTGCCTCTTTTCTTCCCGCGTCTAATTGGCGGCAAACAGCAGAAGGCGTAGGGTGCATAAAATGCACCCTAAAAACACATAACTAATTGGTGTGTTTCACACACCCTACTTTCTTTGTTGTCGTGGCAAGTAAAGTAGGGTGCATAAAATGCACCAAAATAAAACTCGCCACTCTTCACTCTTCACTCTCCACTTTTCTTCTTTGTTGTCTGGGCAGGGTGATCACAAACTCCGCTCCTTGACCGGGTTGGCTATTGACGTCGATCCGGCCGCCGTGGTTGGTCACTATGCGCCAGCATTTCGATAGCCCCAGCCCCAAGCCTCTGCCTGCCTGCCGGGCGGAATAAAATGGATCAAAGATATGGCGGCGCTGTTCTGGTGTGATTCCCGGCCCATTATCTTTCACGCGGATCACAATTTCTTCGTGGCAAGGTTGCACTTCGATTTCCATGCACCCGCCGTGGCCCAGGGCCTCCAGCGAATTTTGACAGAGTGCCCGAATGGCCACGGATAATTGTGTGGCATCGGCCTCGATCTCCAGCGGTTGTGCATGCCCAATTCGGGAAAACTCGGTTTCTTGTTGGGCCGCAGCGGCTTGAATGTCGGCGCTCACCTCGTCGACGATTTTGGCAACATTGACCATGGCGAAACTCGGTTGCGGCGGCCGGGCAAAGAGCATCATGTCGGCGATCATCTCATAAACGCGCATGGCTTGCGAGTTTACAAGCGCCAGTGCCCGGCGACGCTCGGGATCGGTCTCTTCGTGTAAAAAAAGTTGGGCCCTTCCGGCAATGACCGTCAGGGGATTGTTGATCTCGTGTCCGGCCCCGGCGGCGAATTCGGCCATGGACTGGAGTTTTTCCGCTTCCACGACTTCCCGGAACTTGTTTTCCAATGCCGCCAACCGCGATAAAAAAGCGGCTAATTGCGGCAAATAGTGGCCCAGTCGTTCGCCCGATGCCAGCCATCGCAGTCGAATCGCCTGTGCCCGCTCGTGGCAAGCAGCACGATCATACTTCACTTCACTGTCAAGCGGCGATTGCCCGGAGAGTAATTCTATTGCCCGCTTTACCGCCGCGCACGCCGCATCAGATTGGGAATCGACGTTTGCCAGCCAATCCGGCAGAAAAGGGCAGGGCGGGGCAACTGGCGCATGGCAGCAATCGGCCAGCCACTCGGCGGCGTTGCAGAGCAAGCCGCGCATCCAGGCCCGATCGGCCGCCGCAACGTCGTGCGCCGCAATCAGGAGGGCCGCTGTTTCGGCCACCTGAGAAACCTTGGCCACGCGATTGGCCCAGTCTTCCGGACTGGTTGAAATTACGATTTCCCGCTCGCCTTCCGGCCACAGAAGAACATCCACAATCCGCTCCGCAAACCAATCCGATATCTCCCCGATGTTTTGCGGCCGAAAACCTCCGCGCTGGTGCGCGACGCACACAGTCCAGAGCAAGAGCACCGGATCCTCGGCCAGCAACTCGGCCAGCATAAACCTCGCCTGCTCTCCACGTTCTGCGAGCAAGAATTCGGCCAGCACGGCGGCCGAATGATCGGATAAAGGAAGCGCGCAACGACACGCTCCGGATACAAGAGGAGGAAGGTGTCGCATTGATAGGATCGCTTAATTCCGCCTTCCACGGCAACTAAAATTGATTGGGCGCCACGGTTGGCTTGTCCAACCGACTGGGTGGCACTGGCCTCTAGCCAGCGCTGCCGTGAAAAAGCCCGGGCCACAATGCCCGCGCCACCCAACCGTGCAATGCCGGTCAAGCCGGGCGCCGACGCCCACCATGCGTACCAAGGCCTGTGGGCCCTGGCGCCCAAAAACAACCTCTTAAATGAGGTTTGATTGTCCACTAGGGCCGTCCACTCTAGCTGGAAAGTCCCTTATGCGCCGGTCGGCACTTCGATATCCAAATGGGCGCACATCCGTTCCACAAGCTTTTCCACTTCGAACGGTTTGTGCAAGAAGTCGTTAGCGCCGGCCGCCTTGAGTTCACCGATCTTTTCTTCCTCTACCATGCCGGATATGCAGATAATGCGCACGTCGTCCATCGACTTGTCGCTCCGCACCCGCTGGCATACTTCTTTGCCGTTGATGTCGGGCAGCATTACGTCGAGTACGATCAAGTCCGGTCGATATTCCTTGACCATCATTCCGGCGTCAAAGCCGTTGTTGACCGTGCGCACTTCGAATCGGCCGTCACGCTCTAATACATCGGTGATTAGTTCGACCAGTTCTTCGTCGTCGTCGACAATGAGAATTCTTCTCTTGCCGCTTTCCAAAGCGTCGGTGGGGATGCCGTTATCCCGCATGAACATGTAAAGCTGCTCGCGGGGAATGCGGCGGAACCGGCTCCCCGGCACGCGGAATCCCTTTAATTGTCCTGAGTCGAAGCAACGAATGATTGTCTGTTGGCTGACCTTGCAAATCTTGGCCGCCTCGCCGGTCGTAAACACAGTTTTCATATTCGTTTCACCATTCCTCCGGCTGGTCGCTTGTGCGACTAGCGTTAGCGAAGACGCTGTACTGACTGTCGGGCGTCAATCCAGTGGCTTCTTGTCCTCCGTGGAAAAAACTGGCGTTAAACCGCCTTGAGTTCGTGGTGTTCGCAAACTCCTTACATCACTACGCTGCATATAAACAGCAGGCTCATCCGGCCCTTCCGACATTACCGAACTTGCCAATTGGGCTTAATTATAGCTATCTTCACGTCTAAGTCAATACAGCTTTTACCCCAATAACTCTTTTTATCATAATGAGTTACAGAATTGCCCCTTTTCTGAAATAATAAGGGTCCCGTTAAAGGCAAATTAGGACAATAACAAGAACTGGAGATATGGGATAGATCTTAGCGATTATGTGAAAAAGGAGAAAAAACTATCTATCTACTAGCAACTCTATCCCCTATTACTTCTCGTCTGTCCGCTGTCCCCTGTTCGCCACTGCCTGCCAGATGGACCATCAAAACAGTAATATCGGCCGGTGTTATTCCACTGATCCGAGAGGCTTGAGCCAGATCCACCGGCCGAATCAAGGCAAATTTTTCCCGCGCCTCCTGGCGCAAATGCGGGACCGCGTAATAATCCAGATCGTCAGGAATGCGCCGCGCGGCCAAACGCTGCTGCCTGTCGATATCGACCTGCTGCCGGGCAACGTAACCGGCGTATTTTGCATCATAAACAACTTGCTGGGCCGCCTCGGGCGAGACATCGCGTAATGCCGGTACTCTGGTCGTCACATCCGCCCAGGTTGTTTCCGGACGCCGCAGCATCTTGGCCAAGCTGATCGATCCATCGTGCGTGTTCTCCAGCAAGGCGGCCACTCGATCGATCTCCTGTTGTTTAGCTTGAAACATCTTCCAACGCCGCTCGTCAATCAGTCCTAACCTGCTACCCAGCGGCGTCAGCCGGCGATCGGCGTTGTCGGGCCTGAGCAGCAGTCGATATTCCGCCCGGCTGGTAAACATCCGATAAGGTTCGTCCACGCCCCGAGTGATAAGATCGTCGATCATCACGCCGATGTACGCCTCGTGCCGGCCAATGACAAACGGTTCCTTGCCTTGCAATGCCAGCGCCGCATTCGTCCCGGCCATTAATCCTTGGGCGGCGGCCTCCTCGTAGCCCGTACTTCCGTTTACCTGCCCCGCAAAATACAATCCCGCCACGCGCTTGGTCTCCAGCGAAATCTGCAACTGATCAGGAGGAAGATAATCGTATTCAATAGCGTAGCCGTAGCGGAGAATTCCGGCATTTTCCAAACCCGGTATCAATCGCAGCATGGCCTCTTGCACGTCGCAAGGCAGGCTGGTCGCCAATCCATTGACGTAAACCTCATGCGTGTGCCGTCCCTCCGGTTCCAAAAACAATTGATGCCGCGGTTTGTCGGCAAAACGCACGACTTTGGTCTCAAACGAGGGGCAGTATCGCGGGCCAGTCGATTTAATCTGGCCGGTATACATCGGCGCGCGATGCAGATTCGCCCGCACCAGTTCATGCACCGCCTCGTTCGTGTATGTAATCCAGCAAGGAATCTGCTGGCAGTCGATGCTTTCGGTCAGAAAGGAGAACGGTTGGGGCACATCATCGCCCGGTTGGAGTTCAGTTTTTGCATAATCAATGGTGTGCCCGTTAATGCGCGGCGGCGTCCCGGTCTTGAAACGCTTGATCGTAAACCCCATCTTCGCCAGGGCACGACTCAATCCGGTGTGGGTCGGCTCGCCCATGCGTCCGCCGGGCATGGTGGTTTCACCCACATGCAGCAGACCTTGCATGAATGTGCCTGCGCATAAAATAACTGCTCGGCAGCGATAAACGGCGTCGCCCAGTACACAAACGCCTACTATACGCATGCAATCGCCTGATCGTTCTACTATTAAATCATCAGCGGTCTCTTGTCGCAGCGCGAGTCCCGGCTGCGACTCAAGAATTCTTTTAATCTCCTGCTGATACGCCAGTTTATCGGCCTGTGCGCGGCCCGTGCATGGCCGGCCCTTTGCGCCGGTTGAGCATGCGGAATTGGATGGCCGTGGCGTCGATTGCCCGGCCCATGGCGCCGCCCAGGGCGTCGATTTCGCGCACCATCTGCCCCTTGCCCACGCCGCCGATGGCCGGATTGCAACTCATCTGCGCGATGGTATCAAGCTTGCTTGTCAGCAGGGCGGTCTTTGCGCCCATGCGCGCCGCCGCCAGGGCCGCCTCTGCGCCCGCATGACCGCCGCCAATCACAATGACGTCGAAATCG
Organism: Pirellulales bacterium; assembly: GCA_963820545.1. Lineage (GTDB taxonomy): Bacteria > Planctomycetota > Planctomycetia > Pirellulales > Thermoguttaceae > CAWGAJ01. The sequence goes on along the minus strand of CAWGAJ010000001.1, from coordinate 1,940,787 downwards.
TAATTTTTTGCCATATACCTTCATAATATCTGTTGGAATCAGTAGACACCAGAGGAAGAAGTTGACCCGACTTGAACATTAATATACACTAAAATAGTGATATGAATTTCGGTTAAATGGCATTTTGGGAGGTCCTTGCTATGGTTTATAGCGGACACGTGAAAAATGGCGTAGTGGTTTTCGATCAGCCGGTGGCGTTACCGGATGGGCTGGAAGTTAGTATTGAAGTTGCCGAAAAAGCTTCCGCAACGCCGGCAAACGAAGAACAAATCCCGACTCCAGGACAAACCTTACTCAAATATGCCGGCAAAGCCGTGGGCCTGCCAGAGGATTCGGCTCGAAATCACGACCATTATCTTTATGGGGCGGCCAAGCGATGAGAACCGTTTTCACGGATACATCGTTCTATATCGCCTTGCTCAATCCCCGGGACGAGAATCATCAAAACGCCGAACAATTTACGTCGCAATATCAAAGCGACTTTATTACCTCCGCCTGGATAATCGCCGAATTGGCAAATTTCCTCTGCCAAGCGTCGAACAGGTCGTTGTTCGTCTCGCTCTACGAAGACCTTCGCAACGATCCGCGAGTGACAATTATTCCCCTTTCCAATCCTCTCCATGAAGAAGGGCTGAATCTTTATGCCAAACACCCGGATAAAGATTGGTCGCTGACCGACTGTATTTCCTTTTTGATCATGCAGCAACGGAACCTCCATGAAGCAGCCGCCACCGACCACCATTTTGAACAAGCGGGTTTTGTGCGTTTGATTTCTTGAAATGCACATGTGGAAGCGGAAAATCTCTGGGGCGTTGGATGGCGGAACGAATTAAAAACTCCGAAGGACCAATTAAGCAAAGCCGCGACCATTGGTCGCGGTTTTACAACTGATATCATCATTGCATGCAATGATCACACGGACGTCTCACGGTTCCGCATAACGCAAATAATACCAAGTACCGGCCGTATAGCCCGTTGCCGCCAACGCGAGGCAAATGCACGAATACCACGGCCCGATCATGTTTTTCTGAAATCCAAAATACAACACAATAAAACTGACAATCCATATCACAACCAAGGGCGTGCACAATCCGATGCAAATAGAAAATGTAGGGCTTTCCAGGAACGACGAATAAAACCAAGCAACACAGAAGAATGTTAGTCCCGTGATCGTAATCATCGCCATAATGCCTGCAACGTGTGCAAAATCTTCATCAGTCGGCGTCGGGAAAGACAGGTTTTCCCAAGAGACGCCAAATATCAGCATATTGACAATCCAAATCAGAGCAGCGAGTAATAAAGTCAAAATGATCTTACTGGCAATGATCTTGCTCCGCGTAATGGGCAGATAGGCCAGGAATTCCACAGACCGATCGGGGCGCTCGCCGGCAAACGCATTCCCGCCCAAAAAAGCAAAAACGATCTGTGAAATAATCAGACTAGAGAAGGCCGACATTAATAAGTTCTCTGAAAAAGAGGTGCCATACCTGATATTGTGAGTTAAATTGTACCAGGTGCAAATAAGTGCTATCACATGTGGCGCTGCAATGAGAATCACCGCCACGATTACGATCACCAGGTTTAGCCGGAAATCTTTCCACAGTAGCCATTTCATTTTATTGCCCTTTGTCCTTTAACAAAATCCTTAAAAAGTTCATCCAAGCCCAGATCGAGCACCTCGACGTGCTGCACGCTGTTGAGCGCAAGAACCTGTTCCACTTTATCCGGCGAAAAATCGCGCACCGTGACAATCCACTCGCGCCCCTCGACGCGCTGCCAGATCGTGCCGTCGGGCGTGCGCTCAGGGCGGCAGCCGTCGCGCAGCGTGGCGCAAATGCGTTTCGTCGTCGTCAGTAATTCGTCAAGATTCCCCTGCATTAAAAGCTGCCCTTCGTAGAGGATTCCCACCGTATCGGACAATCGCCGCACGTCGTCGAGCATGTGGCTGGAGATGAGCACGGTCTGCCCGCGCGCGCTGATTGTCCCCAAAACCCCCTCCAGAAATTCCTCGCGCACGATCGGATCCAGCCCGGACAGGGGCTCATCCAGCAACAGCACTTCCGGCTCGTGCGAGACGGCCAGCAACAGCGACAGTTTCACCAGCATTCCCTTGGAAAGATGCTTGACTTTCTTGTCCGGATCAATGGCAAACTGCTTGAGCATTTCCTGGCACGTCCGATCGTTCCAGGACTCGTAGCACGACCGGCAGAAACCGATGACCTCTTTGACGCGCATCCAGCGATAGATGTGATGCGTCTCCGGAACGTATCCGACCCGCTGCTTCACCAGCGTCTTGTTCGCAGGAACGTCGATCCCCAGCACCCGGGCTTCTCCGGCCGTGGCCGAAAGTATTCCCATCAGGATTTTGATGGTCGTGCTCTTGCCGGCACCGTTGGGACCGATCAGCCCAAACGTACTGCCCCGGGGAATCGTTAAAGAGAGATTATTGACCGCCACCGTGCGACCAAACCGCTTGGTCAAACCAATAATCTCGATGGCCGGCTTATTGTCTGTTTGTGGAGTCATCGGCGTTTACCCCCGACTTTGCTCATGCCTTGGATGGCTGCGTTGAAAATTTCGCGAACTTGTTCCACGCTCATGCCCGCCGCTTGACCGGCCCGAATGGCCTCGTCAAACACGCGGCGCACGCCGTCGCCTGTCCGAGATTGGGCCGATGCGGTCCCTTGCTCCGCAACATAAAGGCCCTTGCCGCGTTGTGAGTAGATCAGGCCTTCTCGCTCCAGCTCGTCGTAGGCCCGTTGCACGGTATTTGGATTGACTTTAATCTGCACGGCCATGGCCCGCAGCGACGGCAACACCTCGCCCGGTCGATACACACCGGCCGCCACTGCCGCACGGATTTCATCGGCAATCTGCAGGTAGATGGGTACGTGGCTACTGGGATTGATCCTCACTTGACCCTCCTTAGTGCCTTAGATAACTAATGCACACATGAAGTATATCGGCCTCCGCGATTAAATACAAGACCTTGGCGGGAAAAAACAGCAAAAAAATATTGGGGGATATATAATCCACCATATTATACTATTTGCGAGATAGTGAACTGGTCGCGTTTGATCCTTCTACGCCGCCAGATCTATCGGGCCGCCGGGACATTTTAGCTGGAACAGGCCAAACAGTTCTTCCTGCGTCAGTCCCATTTTTTGTTGCCCGGCGGCATCGGAAAAGATAGTCTCGAAAAGCGCGCGTTTCTCTTGCAGAATCCGATCAATGCGTTCCTCGATGGTATCGAGCATCAAGAATCGCGTCACGTAAGTCGGACTGTCGATACCGATGCGATGCGCGCGGTTGATGGCCTGATCCTCTACGGCCGGATTCCACCAACGATCAAAGAGAAACACATAATTGGCAAATTGCAGGTTCAGTCCCACGCCGCCCGCCCCGTAGCTGATCAAGAGCACGTGGCAGCGCTCATCCTCGCGGAACCGCTCGATGACGCCGTCGCGCTGGCGCGGGGGAATCTGGCCGTGATATTCCAGCGGACCGAATTGGGCCAAGTAGCCGCTTAGTCGTTTTAGCGCACTTACCCATTGGCTGAACACAATGGCCTTGCGATTGCTTTGGGCGATCTCTTCCACATCGGCCCAGAGCCGTTCTAGTTTCGCGCTGCAACTGGTGGCGGGATCAAAATTGCATATTTGTTTCAAGCGCAGCACCAATTCAAAAACGTGCCGAATCGTCGCCGACGCGCCCATTTCCGTCAAGCGCAGTACGCCCCCATCTTCGGCCAGTTTGTAACTTTCCCGCTGCTCGGGCGTTAGTTCCAGGTGTTCATCGTGGACGATTTTCGGCGGCAGATCGGCCAGCACCTGATCTTTGGTGCGCCGCAGAACATAGTCGCTGATGGCGCGGCCCATTTTCCGCGGCTTCATCTCCGGCGAAATGAGCCCGGGGGCCAGAAACTCAAAAATCCCCACCAGGTCATCGGTGCTGTTTTCCACGGGCGTGCCGGTTAGGGCCCAGCTCCGCTTGCGGGGAAGAGAACAGACAATCTGATTTGTCGTGCTGGAACGATTCTTGATCCGCTGCGATTCATCCAACAGCACCAAGTCAAAATAAGGCGCAGCATTGGTCCCCTCTCCCTTTGGGAGAGGGTTAGGGTGAGGGCTAATTGCGGCAGCAGTCGATGAATTCTTCATTATTTCTGGCGCTGCTTCCCACACCCCGGCCCTCTCCCCGACCGCTGCGCGATGCCCGGAGAGGGGAGAATGCTGTGACACATTCTCAAAAAGTTCACGATCTCGCAGCAGGATTTCATAATTGGCGATCCTTAGCGGAACATCCGGCAAATGCCATTGCCAGGCCCGCTTGGCCTGATCGCCCTCGATCACCATCAAGGGCAATTCCGGCGCCCACTGTTGGAATTCGCGTTGCCAATTGGTTACTAGCGACTTGGGACAAATCAACAGCACGCGCCGCAGCTCGCCTCGATGCAGCAAAAGTCTGATGGCCGTGATGGCCTGCATGGTCTTGCCCAAACCCATCTCGTCGGCCAGAATGGCGGCGTGTCGCGGATAGAGAAAAGCCATGCCTGCGAATTGATAGGTATACGGCCGGCAGGGAAAACCGAGCGATCCCTGGCTTAAAAGCGACTCCAACGAGGGCTGCAACAGGTAATGCAAGCGGTCTTCCAACTTGATCACGTCGCCGGGCGGTTTGATGCGGGTTGACCGCGTGGGCGCAAAAGATATCGCTCTGACAAATTGCCCTGGCGCACATTTCATCTCTGCCCCGGAAAAAGCAGCGACTTTCTCCAACTCGGGAAACGCGAAACTCCGCACCCGCACCGCGGGATTAGTGATGGCAATTGAAATCGCCCGGGGTAAAGTACACTCCAGGGGTAGCGAAATCACCCGAGGCCAGGCTGCTGAGAAAAGGCCGCTTAAATCGATCACCTCTGGCCGTGTCTTAACCCGCAAATCCAGGCTGATTGCCCCCGGAGTCAACGCTGTCTGCAAAAAAATGTTTTGCAAAGATCCAGACACATTTAGACCGTTTGTCGTCTCGCTCATCGCACGGCCTGTTGCGCTTCTTCGATGGCTTCGCGAATCCGCTGGAAGGGCTCGGCCAAGTCAAAGGTTTCCATCAACTCGCCAAGTCGCTGCTCGATCAAATGGCGCTCGGCTTGAGCCCGCTCAGGCAAGGCCAACCGGTTGCGCCCAGTTTAAATCCCAGCAGATTCGGCCCGCTGCCGTGAGGCCGATCGATGCGCAGAATTTTTTGATCGGTTTCCATGGTCACCGGTTGCTCGGGTGGGAGCACCAAGACCACGGGCATCGACACATAATCGCGCACGGCCAAGGCCGGCTCGCAATCGGTGCAAACCACCAGCGGCTCCACGCCCGACTGCCTCAGCAATGTCTGCCCGATTTGTTCGCCGTACAGAAAAGACTCCAGCGTTGGGCCGTAAAGTATTTCTTGAGCCCTATTGGGTTTGATCGGAGTGGTGCAATGGAACTCCAAGGGACGCCCCGACGTGTTCAGTAGCAGATATCCGCCAAATAATCCATGTTGCGGATGATCTATTACTGTTAAAAAACCAAGTACTGTCTTTGATTTCGCATCAAGGTTGCCCATTGTACTATCCTGTTTTATTTATGTTTCCCAATTTACGCATTCGTCTAGTATCACTTTGCAGTCACAAATGGCATCCAGGGGCATCGGGTACAGGTCAAGTAGGACTTTAACAACATACTCTGGAAATTTTTTATCCTAGTTTTTGGTGCCAATAAGACTCAGGTATCTTTCAATTAATTTTCTGTTTTGTAACCAAATCCGGCTTAGAATTACTTAATCCTTGCGATAAATCTCTTCTTCGGGAACAGACATAATTGTCGTAACCATAAGCAGTTCAATTCCTTACAGCTTATTCGGCCGCAAAGTCACACAACCTCAGTTCCGGCTTTTATCCATGAATATCCCGGTACAGGTACTCGACTTTTTTGTGGTTATTTGGTTATACTGAAATATGGAACGGAAGGCTTTAACTTGGGGGATACCAATAATGAGCCATGAGCAAGTGCGTCCGCGTCAACCGCTATATACCCAGATCGACGTATCACCGGGTGCCTATCCTTCTGTTTCGCCGCAAGGCCGTGGCGAAATGGCCGAGCTGACGCGACTCTTGCGCGAATTGCTCGCCGCCAAGGACCGGCAAAACGAACTGCTGGAAGAGTTAGTCAGCCAGCTTAGCTCTGCCGGCAAACAACGCGCCAATGAACTGGGACAATGGAAATCGGCCAATCCCCATCTGGCCCGAAACTGCCGACTTGCCGCCGAAGCCCTCGGTAAGGTGCAAACCGAATTCCTCGAATCCCTCACCCAGGAAATCAACACCAATTACGAGTCGCTCATGGATGGCGAGTTCATGCTCAACGAATTTGTCGACCGCTTTGGTCCGCGCATGGCCCATCTCAACGGTCTCTTGCAAGTCCTCTCGCAGCTTAGCGCCACTCCCAATCCGGCCAACATGCCGAATTCGCCTTGATGGTAAATGAGGAAATCGTTCTGATTATTGCGTTAATCCTGAACAACCTCGCATGATCAAGCAAACGATATTCTGCTGCGCGGTGTTATTTGTGCTTTTTTCGATTGGTATTGCCGCTTCCCCGGAAATCTCCGGCAAATCAGACGATGCCAAATCCACAAGCATCCTCAGTTCCTCACCCGATACTTGGCCGCTCATGCGCGGCGACGCCCAGGCCACCGGCGTGGCAAAAACCGCTCTGCCCGAAAAACTCGATCTCCTCTGGCGATTCTCCGCGGAGAAAGGCGGATTCCAGTCCGCCGCCGCTATCGTCAACGGTACTGTCTATGTCGGCTCGATGGACGGCAATCTCTACGCCCTCGACCTGGCCGCGGGCAGAATTCGCTGGTCCTACGCTACCCAGTCGACCTTCAAGGCCTCTCCCGGCGTGTATCAAGGGCGCGTGTTCATCGGCGACACCGACGGCCGCTTCTACTGCGTCGATGCCGCCTCTGGCAAGCTTATGTGGAATTTTGACGCCGACGGCGAAATCGACTCCAGCCCCAACTTCTTCGACAATCACGTAATCTTTGGCTCGCAAGACGCCATGCTCTATTGCCTCGATATCGCCGGCGGCGAATTGGCGTGGAAGTTCGAATCCGCCGACCAGATCCGCTGCTTTTCCACCGTGCTGGGGAATCTCTGCTATGTGGCCGGTTGCGACGGCCATTTGCATGCCGTCGATCTGCTTACGGGAAAACAAGCGGGTACGGTAAACATCAATTCGCCCACCGGATCGTCGCCGGCCGTTCTGGAGGGCACGATCTTCGTGGGCACCGAGGGAAGCGATTTTTTCGCCATCGACCCTAAGCAGTTTAAGGTGCTCTGGCGATATCGGGCCCAAGATCATCCTGCCCCATTCCGCTCCTCGGCCGCTGTGACAACGGAAGCGGTGATCGTCGGCTCGCGCGACAAGCTCCTCCACGCGTTTGAGCCCAAAACCGGTCGGCCCTTGTGGACCTTCGCCACCAAAGGCCGCGTGGACAGTTCACCGGTCGTGGTCGGCCAACGTGTTTTCGTCGGCTCGGCCGACGGCCGCCTGTATGCCTTGGACATCAAAACCGGCGAAAAACTCTGGCAATACGAGGCCGGCGGATCGCTAGTCGCCTCGCCCGCTGTGGCCGCCGGTCGCCTGGTGATCGGCACCGACCAAGGCGACCTGCTCTGCTTCGGCGAAAAGTAGTGCCCTGATTCCAATAGGTCAAGATCTGCCCATAAGTCCCCTTTCCCCCCGACTCGACTGACTGCGCCAAGCTCGCTTCGACCGACTTCATCAAAGTTAGGAGATTCTTCACTTCGTTCAGAATGACACACGTGAACCTTGGTCTACACGCAATTCTATTTCTGGATAAATCTTAAGAAAGCGGATTTAATCCGAAGCGATACGACGCACATCGTTTGCCCAGGCCCAACAGCCTGGCCACGGCAAGGGCCAGTTCGCTGAAGTCTGAACTTTTTTCCACACAGGCCGCGGCGAAGCGCGCGTGATGATCGCGCGTGGCGGTATCGTCGTTCGCGGTATAAAGAATTATGGGAATGCCCGGATCGATGGCGTAAATCTGCTCGGCTGCGTCCATACCGTTTTTGCGCGGCATGTGAATATCCAGGATTGCCACATCCGGTCTTTCGGCTTTTACCGCGCCGATGGCCTCTGTGCCGTCGCGTACTAGCACCACGCGGTAGCCTTCCTCTTCCAGTATTGTTTTACATATCTCGCGAAATACTCGATCGTCATCTGCGAAAAGAACCGTTTTCATAATTGCCTACTCCTTCAGAGGTGCGGAGCTTGTTGCTACTTATGCATCTTGACTTGTTACGGAGCCGATGGCGAATCGGCATCTTGTTTTGTTTCGGCCGCGGGAATCCACGCCGCAAAGGTTGTGCCCTGGTTGTTCGATGATTCCAGTGCCAATCGACCGCCGTGTCGGGTCATAATTCCGGCGGCAATACACAGTCCCAGTCCGGTTCCGCTTTCTTTCGTGGTGAAAAAAGGCTCGAAAAGCCGCTGCTTAACATCCTCGGGCATTCCCGGCCCGGTATCTTCGATGCGCACTACCACCATCGGATAAGCGTCTCGATTGGGTGCGGAACGGGTAAGAACTCGGATTTCGCCGCCCTCGGGCATGGCCTCTGCCGCGTTGTTGAAAAGATTAATAAACATTTGCTTTAACTGTTTATGATCTCCCCTGATCGGCGGTAATTCTGCCTCGTATTCGCGCACCAAATTGATGCGGCTTGCTGCACAGCGGGGGCCGACCAGCTCTAGCGTCTCGTCCAACAGCGGGGCGACCTGTAATGATTCTATATTCAAAACCGGCGACCGGGAAAATTCCAGAAAGTCGCGAACGATGCTATCCAGTCGCGTTATCTCTTCCGCTACCATTTCCAGGTTGCGGTTGAGTTCGAGATCGTCTCGACGCTTTTTTTGAATAGCCGTTAACCATAATTTGACTGCAATCAGCGGATTGCGGATTTCATGGGCTACGCTGGCCGCAAGTTTTCCCACGGATGCCAGTTTTTCGGCATTCAGGGCTTGCTGCCGACTGAACTGCAAGGCCGAACGGATATTTTTTACGTCGGACATCAACACGCGAAGATAGAAACCCGCAGCCCTGAATTCGTCGTCGGGGGGAGCGGCTGTGTGGAACTGATCGGCGTCGGCGATCTGCCGGGCGTCCTTAACCATCTTTCGCAAAGGAGTGTACACGCCGTGAATGAACAACCACAATAATGCCAATCCCGATATTGCCGTTAATCCCACAAAACCGCTGACAATCCACATCAAACGGTCGGTTTGCGATATGGCGCGGGCGGTCGCCGAATCAATGTAGTTTTCAATATATCCGATGAATTCCTCGCATACGCTATGAATCCGGTCGCTTAAGGGATTAAATTCCTCGAGCAAGACTTGCTTGGCTTTCGCCGTCTCTCCTTTATCGTAGAGCGCAATCACTTCATCCCGTTTTGCGTCGAATTTGCGATATTCCTTCTCCAAGCGAGAGAGAATCTCGTCCTCGGCGGAAGCATGGGTTGTCGCTTTTGCTTTTCTCAACCAATCCTGGAAAAGCTCTTTCCTGTAGGTCAGCGCATTTAGCCATCGCCGGTTGCCGTTATCAAGAATGTAAGAGTAGAAGAACTCGCTCTGTTTGAGCAACGAACTTTCCAGTTTCTCCGCCTCATGAACGCTGGGTAAATTGTCGCTGACCATTTCCTGCATGAGCATTGACATTTGCCAGGTGGCAAACAAACTCAAGGCGCTGCTTAACAGAGCCAAAACGGTCACCGCCAAAATTGACGTATATAATTTGGTAGTCAATTTCATATGCAAATCACACTTCCTATGGAATAATATCCCTCATGTTTAATACGTCCAGCTATTGCCGAAGGTTTTTGCACGTCTCATCTTGCGAAAAATCTATCCAAACCGGCCTTTTTCAGGATTCCCAAATGACCTTGTCCGCTGGGCAGGGCTTTGGTAGATTACTCTGCCACTCGTTAATGCCCCCTCAGGTCAGGGGGTTTGATAAGGAGTTCTGACGGAAAGGAATCCGCATCATGCAGGCTACTCTGGGCGAGCTGGCTGCACTGGTCGAGGGTCGGCTTGTCGGCGATGAAAATATCTTGATCCAAGGGGCGGCTTCTTTGCGCGACGCCGAGCCTGGTCAGATTACATTGGTCGATGGCGACGGCAAGAACCACCTCTTACAGCAGGGCCGCGCCACGGCCATAATCGCGCCGCAAAATTTCAACTGCCGCGACATTCCCGCCATCTTGGTCGACGACGTCCATCGGGCCTTTGCCATCGTGGTGCTCCATTTCCACCCCCAGCGCCAGGAAAGGCGGATCGGCATCAGTCCCTTGGCCGCAGTGAGCCCCACGGCCCAGATCGCCGACAACGTGGACGTCTACCCCTACGCCTCCATCGGCGATGACGTGATTATCGGCGCCGGATCCACCATCCACTCTGGCGTGCACATCATGGTCGGATCACTGATCGGCGAAAACGTGACCATCTTTCCCAACACCGTGCTATATGAGGATACCGTTGTCGGTCCGCGCTGCGTGATCCACGCCAACGCCGTGTTGGGCGCATACGGATTCGGCTATGGTTTTGCCGACGGCCGGCACGTGCTTTCGGCCCAATTGGGCAATGTGATCCTCGGCGCGGACGTGGAAATCGGCGCCGGCTCGACCATCGACCGCGGCACTTACGGCCCCACAGTTATCGGCGAGGGCACCAAAATCGACGACCTGGTGATGGTCGCCCATAACTGCCGCATTGGCCGGCACAACATGCTCTGTTCCCAGGTGGGCGTTGCCGGCAGCACGACCTCCGGAGATTATGTAACCATGGCCGGACAGGTGGGCGTGCGCGATCACGTGCACATTGGCCATCGGGCAGTATTGGGGGCTATGGCCGGCGTGACCAACGACGTGCCCGAGGGCGCCAGAATGATCGGCATTCCCGCCACTCCCGAACGCGAACAAAAAATCAAGCAAGCGGCCTTAAGTAAACTGCCCGAGATGCGCCAACAACTTAAAAAGTTGCAGCGGATCGTGGAACGCCTGGCCGCCCAGGCGGGTATTGCCGACGGACTGGCGCTCAGTAGCGACACTTCGGACCTCGACACCGACGATCCTCGCGAGCAACACGCCGCTTAAGGAACCTTCCTAGACAAATAATGGCATCAGCAACAGGCACTGTACCGCGTCGGGTGGGCATTTTGGCCGGTTGGGGGCGTTATCCGCTGGCGATCGCCGATGCCTTGCGCCGTCAGGGATGCGAGACTTATTGCCTGGGAGTCGTCGGACACGCCGATCCGGCATTGCGTCAAGTATGCGATCATTTCCAGTGGTGCGGGCTGGCCAGATTTGCTTATGCCATCCGCTATTTCCAGCGGCACGGCGTTGCTGAAGCCACGATGGCTGGCAAAATTTTCAAGGTGCGTTTGTTTCAGCGTTTTGCCTGGATTCGTCATTTGCCCGATTGGCGCACAATACGTATGTTCCTGCCGCATTTCTGGACCCGACAAAAAGACTGCCGCGACGATTCGCTGATGACGGCCATCGTCGACGAGTTCGCCTCCGCGGGCATCCGGCTGGCGCCGGCCACCGATTATGCCCCGGAACTGCTGGTCTCGCCCGGCCAACTTACCCGACGCGGCCCCAACTCCTGGCAGTGGAAAGATATTCAATTTGCTTGGCGCATGGCCAAGGAACTGGGCCGCCTGGATATCGGACAAAGCGTGGCGGTCAAGGATCAGGCCGTGCTGGCCGTAGAGGCCGTCGAGGGCACCGATCAGTGCATTCGTCGCGCCGGCTCGCTCTGCCCGGCCGGCGGTTTTACGGTCGTCAAAGTAGCCAAGCCCCAACAAGACATGCGCTTCGATGTCCCCACGATCGGCCTGTGTACCCTGGAAACCATGGTCCAGTCCGGCGCCAAAGTGCTGGCCGTGGAAGCGGGTAAGACCATCTTCTTAGACCAGGCTGAAGTGATCGCCTTTGCCGACCGACACAAACTCGCCATAGTGTCATTGCCCGACGGCAGCGAACCGTCTGGCAAGTTGCAGGCATAATATAGTCATCCTGAGCGTAGCGAAGGATCTATTCCTCGTTCCCGGGCTCCGCCCGGGAACGTATAGACGCCGACTAATTTTTCTTGTCGGTTTTTTTCTCGGCTTTTTTCTCTTTTGTCGGGCCGAGGAGTTTTTCCAATTGTTGGCCCAGTACCTTGCCGCTGGCGTTCACTTCGATTACCTTGCCGTCTTTGCCCACCAGGATCATCGTGGGAATTCCCAGGATGCCATAGTAATCCACCGTGGGACTGGGCCCATTGTCGCCGTAGACTATGGCCCAGGGAATTTCATTTTCCTGGAGAAATGTTTCCAGGGCTTCACGCCTGAAATCGCAACTAAAGCCGATAATGTCGAAACCTTTATCGTGATAGGTTTCGTAGTCTTTCTTCAGGTTAGGTAATTCCGCCAGGCAAGGTCCGCACCAGGTCGCCCAAAAATTGACCAACACCACTTTTCCCTTGTATTTCGCGAAATCGAAGCTTTCGCCGGAAAGCAGTTTGCCTTCCAGTTGCATCTTCTGGCCCAAAAGCGACAACCGCCGCACCACGCCTGCTAATTTCTTGCCGAATTCGGCCAGACGTTCATCTGTGCTCTCACTGAACACCTTTCCCAGTTGGCGATAAACCTCCGCCGCATAGGCGTTGTCGCCTTGGAACTCGGCAATTTGCCCGGCCATGATCGCTAAATCCAAATCGCTGGCCTGCGGCGGAGATTCCTGCAAAAACTTGATGACTTTATCAAGCGAGCTTTTCAGGTCCTTTTCTCCGCTCATGATTGCGGTGCGCATCTCAATTTGCAAGAGAAATCCCCGCACCCTCCGCGCCTGTTTTTCATGGCCCGCCTTTTTCAACTCTTCGGCGAAGGCGCTCACATTTTCCGGCTTGTCGAGAAAGTGTATTTTTACGTCAACGGCAATGTCCAATTCCTTGTCTTGTGGATTGGCGGCCAGAATCTTCTCCGCCGCTTGCAACATCGCCTGGCGGCCTTTCTCGCGGGCTTCCTCGCTTTCCGGCATATTCCGCAAGATTTTTTCAATAAACTCCAGCAATTCCTGCGGCGTTCCTTCCGGCACGGAATATAAATCAGTCGCCGTTTTTTCCTCCCCCGGGCTTTCGGCCGCCGGTTGTTTAACCGCCGCTTTTTCCGCCGGCTTTTTCGCTTGTTGTTCCGCGGCAGGCGCCGCTGCGGCCAGTAACAAGGCCAGAATTAAACTACCCGTCATGGTCCATGGCTGTGCCATCTTGCACTCCTTCAATTAGTAACAAATAACGTTGCCTTGCGGTTATATCAATTGCGGATCAATCGAAGGGCCAGGCCTCGCTTCCGCCGTCGACGTTCGTGTTCCGCATCCTTCGATTATGGTGAAACTGCTGGATTATTTTCCAGGCTTCTTCGGCGGTTTCAGCATAGCGGAACAGGTCCAGATCCGCGTCGTCGATGGCGCCCGCGTCGGCCAAAAAGCTAAAGTTGATCACGCGCTGCCAATATTCCCGACCAAACATGATAATGGGAATTTCCTGCATCCGTTTGGATTGACGCAGCGCCAGGGCGTCGAACAGCTCGTCGATCGTGCCAAAACCCCCGGGAAAGACCACCAACGCCTTGGCCCGCAGCAGAAAATGAAACTTCCGCATCGCAAAATAATGAAATTGAAAACACAGTTCGGGAGTGATATACGAATTAGGCTGTTGTTCTTGGGGAAGTCGGATGTTCAGGCCGATGGACTTTGCTCCCGCTTCGTATGCCCCGCGATTGGCCGCCTCCATGATGCCCGGCCCGCCGCCGGTGATCACTACGTAATCGTACTGGTCCTCTTTTTGACATGCCGTGGAAACCTGTTGGGCAAACTGGCGCGCGGTTTCGTAGTAATGGCTCCGCTTGGCTATTTCCTCTGCCCGGGCCACCGCCCGCTGACGCCGGATGTCGTTGGGCGTGTCGGCCAAGAGGGCCCGGGCGCGCTCCAATTGTTCGTGGGCCGCATCCGGCTTCAGGATCCGTGTGCTGCCGAAGACCACGACCGTGGAGCGGATCTTGTTCCATTGGAAATACAGCTCGGGCTTGAGCAATTCCAGTTCCATTCGCGCGGCGCGGAGTTCCGGCTGGGCCAGAAAATCCACGTCCTTGTAGGCCACCCGATAGCTCAGCGATTGGAGAATATTTTGCAGATTTATTTCACGTTCTTGTTCTTCAGTCATTATTATATACCCATAACTAATCCCCAATCCCTTGGTAATTAAAGCCTACAATAGGTTCTATAAATGAACAAGATGCTTGAATGAATCGACTATTGTTGACCAAATTAATATCCACCCCAAGGTAGCGGCATAAAGCCCTATCGTAATCGGCCCATCCGCGGCCTTTTTCTTGTTCCACCTGCAAAAAGCGACAACCGCCAAAGCTATCAACGCTATTAAAGCGGCCAACGAGCAGACCGCCTGCCAGCCGAGAAATACGCCCACGCAGAGCAAACCCCAGCAAAGCCCGCCGGGCAATGCGGTTTTTTGTATGCGCCGGCTAATGTAACCCAGCACGCCTCCCGCCGCCAATCCCGCAACGGCATCCGCTACTCGACTTAAGGAATCAGGCAGTGTCGGCCAGGCATGTACGGGCCGCAGACATGGCCACGCCAAAGGCGCCAGTACGCCCACGAGCAAGGCCGTCGCAAACAATCGCCACGGCGCCCGATGGCCATCGATCTCCATCAGGCCCGCGGCCAGCAGCGTGCACAACAGCAACAAGTGATAGAGCATTATTCCATAAAGTTCCCAATTGTTCCGGGTGACGAGAATTATATTCTCGGCTATCTGCATTTCGCCCAGCGGCAAGTTGCATCCTTTGCAGGTAAACTCCGCCGCGGTTATCAACGCGAACGTGCCGGCAGTTATTGCTTCCACCAAGGGATATCTGGCGGAGATTGCCGCTTTGCAATCGCGGCATCTGCCGCGCAGCATCACCCAAGAGATGATGGGGATGTTATCGAACCACCTGATCCGATGTTTGCACGCGGGACAATGCGAGGGCGGCTCGATCAGACTCATGTTCCGCGGCAGTCGATACACTACCACATTCAAGAAACTGCCGATCACCGCGCCGATCATAAAGAACCAGGCAATCAATAACAGTCCGTCAACTTGGATGTTATCCATATCAAATGATACCATGCCGTGTGCCACTGCTGGCTTGTCCAGCAGTGTGGTTTAGCGCCGCTGCTTAGTTCACGGGCAAGATGCCCGTGCTACCCATGCTAAATGATACCATGCAGCGGCCCGCCCGGGGCGGCCAGGGCGTCGACGCGTTTGCTCACCGCGGGATCCTCCACCAGCGGCGGGGCATGATGCGGCTTGCCGCGGGCATCGATCACCAGTGATCCATGACAGCCCCAGTGCTTATCGGCCACGCCTGATTCAATCCCGTAAATATCCCGGGCAGGATCGCTGCGCGTAAACGTTACCCAAAGAAAATTCTCCAGGTTCGCCACGGCAAATTCGCTCTGATCGACAATCACCACCAGGGGAAAACCGTTAATGGCGTCATCCCGCTTATAACGCGCACAAAATCGCTCAATCGCCTCATCGCGCCCCTGGGCGTTGGCAACAAACGGCGGCCCTTCCAGCACCAAGATCCCCGGCAAAAACACCCGCGGCCTTTTCAAGCCCAACTCCTCGGGAAGTGTCAACCGGCTATCCATTCCCACGGCCAGCGTGCGCACCGCGGGTCCGGCGGCGGCGATCACTACCTTCGATCCTTCGTGCAAACGGCCGCCGCTGTAGTCCAAGGTGTCGATCGTGGTGCAAGTCTGAAAGTGCAAATCGCGCCGCCAATCGACTCGTTCCAACACGTGACGGAAGAAATCGGGTACGTGATGGATGTCCAATCCCGGCTGGTCCTCTTCCGCCACAATCCACAAATACTTGGCCAGCGACAACTGCCCCTGGCCCAACAGCGCGTTGGCCAGGGTGAGCAATTCCCGCGGCCGACGCTCATCATACGGCACGTAACGCTCGCTGCCGATGGCCAACAACAGCGGATGCACCCCGGCGGCGTCGACTGCGTGCACCGCCTTGATCCCCGGAATCGTCTTGGGTATGGCCTCGCCCGCCAGCTCCTGAATCAGTTGGCCGAGGATCGTGTCTTCCTGCGGCGGCCGGCCCACCACCGTAAACGGCCAAATCGCGTCCTCGCGGTGATACACGTGTTCCACGTGCATCACAGGAAACCCGTGCGCCAGACTATAGTAACCCAGGTGATCGCCGAACGGTCCCTCGGGCTTCAGCCGCTGGGGATCGAGATAACCAGTAATGCAGAAATCGGCCTCGGCCGCAATGGGCAGTGTTTCGCCTCGACAGATCATCGCCACCCGGCGCCGGCCCAGCAAACCGGCAAAGCCCAGTTCGCTCATGCCTTCCGGCAGGGGCATCACGGCGGCCACGCTCATGGCCGGCGGTCCGCCCACGAACACGTTCACCCGTAAAATCTCCTTGCGCCGAATCGCCTTGGCATGATGCGCCGCGATGCCGCGCTGCAACTGATAGTGCACTCCCACCTCCCGGTTCCGCTCGTACTCGCCCCCGGAAATCTGCACGCGGTACATGCCCAAGTTCGATCGGCCAAAACCCGGCGCCTGGGGATCCTCGCTGTAAACCTGCGGCAAGGTCACGTACGCCCCGCCGTCGTTGGGCCACGACTTAAACTGCGGCAGTTGCTCCAGCGTGATCTCGCGGGCGAGCACCGGCCCGCTGCGCACTTTTTTCGGCCGCGCGTTTAGCGCAAACCAGGGGCGCGCAGATACACTCGCGGACGGCGAAACATATCGGCGGGATCGACTTGCAGCCAAACCAGCCGTTTAAGCCCCTCCAGCGCGTCGCGGAACAAATATCGCACCCGCTCCATGTTGCCGAATAGATTGCTCACCATGGGGAATTGGCAGCCTTTTACCTGGGCAAAATACATCGCCGGCCCGCCCGCGCGAAACACGCGGCGCTGAATTTCCGCCGCTTCCAAGTTGGGATCGATCTCCTCCTCGATCCTCACCAGTTGGCCCCTGGCCGCGAGATCGTCAACGCACTGGCGAAGCGTTCGATAACCCATAATTAGTGAAGAGTGGAGAGTGGATAGTAAAGAGTGGATAATGGATAGTGGATAGTTTTTTAATAGCCGACGGCTAACAGCCGCCGGGAACAAAAAGTTTAGCCCCGGCATTTGTGCCGGGAGTGTGCTTTATCAAATATTCGGTTTTTTGTTGCCGGAATGCGCGCCGTGCGCATGCGTTTTTGCAGTTTCGGAAACTTTGTCGCCGGCAGGCGAGCAGTTTTTTTAATGTTGCGAGCCATGAATTAGGTGAGAGAGAAGAGGGGCTAGGGTATAGGGAAAAGTACTTCGCACTTGGTTTTCAGTTTTTACTTCTGCGTTCTGCGTTCTGACTTCTGCGTTCATCCCTGCCCGGTCCCCCGACCTCTATTCAATAAACCTTTTCAGCAGGATTGCTTTTTCCACGTTCAAATCCTGCCCGCGGATGAATCCCACGGGAATGGTCCGGTCGATCATATAAAACGCCCGATGCCGCACGATCTCGCCCGTATCGCTGCCTAGTTCCTGACCCAATTCGTATCCATCCGGATGCGCGGTATCGGGTATTCCATCCACGGTTTCGCCCGCTAAAACATTTTTCTTTTTCGGTTTCACCTCAAAATATCCCACCGTGATCCACACCGCGTACACGTTCGACCGCGTGGTCACCAGGTTGCCTAATCGTTGTAATTCTTGGTAGTAAAAATATGGATTGCGTTGGGTGTTGTTGTAGTCATAAGTCGAACCAAATGCGAATAGCGGCGTGTTGGGATTGGCCGGATCCACTGCTCGCAGCAAAGTTGCGTTTATATCATCGCCGATGGCGTTTTTCATTGGATCCAAGGGAATCATGAATGCATTGCTGGCCGAACGGAAGGGATTGACAAACTGAGTGGGGAAATCATTGTTAATGGCGAATATATCAGCCTGTGGAGCGGCATCGTATCCGCGGCAACTGCGCACAAACTGGTTCCAAATGCCGCCGTTGCCCAGGTCGGGCAGGTTCAGCAATCCCTTAAAAACATCCTCGCTGAAAATCGTGTTCAGATTTATTCGCCCCGGTTCGCGATAGGTGGGAATAAAGTTAAAGGGCGGATGGAAAATATGGTTGCCACTGGCCATGTACGTCGGATTGCCTTGGATCTCCGTTTCCACAAACCGCGACGGCACATCGACGTAATCCAGCAAACGGTACAATTGCATCGCCGCGCCCGTATCAGGATTAGTCGTTGACATGAAAAAGTTCATCAAATTCGGATAATTACTGAGGAATTGCGCATAACTATTTGTATTCTGCGAGCGATTGTACCAACTAAGCAGTTGCGACGACCGCCATGTTGAAACCAGCAGCAGTTCCAGCGGGCTGGCAAACGGCCGATTGTTCCACGTCAGCCATGGGAACGGTTGCTGCGGATCGCCGCGATAGGAATAAGGATCGCTCGTGGGATCCGTAGTATTGGTTTGCAGGGGCTGGAATGGAGTATTCAAATATCCGAGCGTGTGTTGCAGGGGGTATTGAAAACGATGCGTTATCGGATTTTCCTGATTGGTCGCCTGGAGTGGTTTCGGATCGAGTCGTTGTTTCCAGAGATTATTTGCTCCGTCGGTCGCCGAATCATTGGTTTCTCCGCGTTGGTGTGTGGCGAACATCACCGTACCCGCGTTGCCGTCACTGATGGTAGCCCGGCCATTGAAGGCCGTAAGATCAATGTGCATCGAGTCCACGGTTAAATAAGGGTTGTAATTCGGACTCGTGGGCGTATTGTCCCACGACATTAGCGGGTTGGCCAGCCGTTGTAGATGTACGGCTCTGTAACTACTCATAGTTCCGTTAGTCATCAAATCAAAATCCGGGTTTTTTTTGATCTTATCCCAAGGTTGCTCGGGTCCCGGTAAGGTTCCATTAATCTCATATCCATCCACGGGTTCGGAAACGCTCAGTCGACGATTGGCGCCGCCCGTGCTTCTGTCGATTATCACGGCCACGGGCGGTTTTATATCACTGGTGGGCAAATCATTGGTTCCGCTTCCATTGTTCCAAAGCACTTGTACCTGATCTGTTTGTTGGGGATTAGAATTCGGATGCAATTCAATCCGGCGGGTATCGGCAAGGACGCCGTTTATCCGATTACCAATGTATGTGACATCAGCAGGGCCTATTACCGCGTATCGGCCCGGCAATATCGGCGCGATATTAGCAGTGGTAAAATGGGCCTGTCCGTCGCCGCTGATATT
Source organism: Pirellulales bacterium (assembly GCA_963820545.1). Classification (GTDB taxonomy): domain Bacteria; phylum Planctomycetota; class Planctomycetia; order Pirellulales; family Thermoguttaceae; genus CAWGAJ01. The sequence goes on along the minus strand of CAWGAJ010000001.1, from coordinate 1,921,362 downwards.
GGCCGCGGTTGGATCGACAAAATAGATGCTTCGCTCAAAGGACCAGGTCCTGTCAGGATCATCAGGATCATAATTTACGTGGGCGCTATCAGTAATTGCCAGACGCCACACTGGATCGCCGCTTGGATTCGTGGCTGTCGGCGGAGTTGTCTGGTTAAGTCTCACTCCGCCGCTTAAAACCCAGCTAGGCGGTGTCTGGTTTCTATCGAAAGCGCCAAATTCACCCGTCGGCGATTCATAAGGCCCCCAGGGATTGTATAGTTCGATAAATAATGATCCTTGAGGCGGGACCATCTGATCGTAATCAGTATTTTTGTCCGTAGGATCGCCGGGATTGTCGGGATGTACCTTCCCGCCGTCGATATCTGTATCTTCCGTGCGACGGTCGTGAAAGGCCAGGGTCTCCGTAATTAAAAGTTCCGGGCATCGCAGCCCCAAACGATATGTTGTTGCCCGTCCCAATTTGGATTCCAGTCCGTGGGAAAAGGATTTCGCGTAATAAATCTTGTATCATAATCGAAGCGCGTCATGATCGAATCGCGGTCGCAAAAATCGACCGCATTTACCGCCCACTGGGCCAAAAATCGCGCCGCATTCTCATCGCCGCCGAGCTGATTTCTAAGATATGTTCTATCGACCAGTTGTGTGGCCAAAATATAAAGGTAGCGGGCAAATATCTGCCTCGGATCGGGCGGTGGAGTGGGGATCTGACTTTTGGGATCAATCGGAAAATATAGTCGATCGCTTGCATTAACGAAAAATTCAGCGGCCTTAGTCGGTAAATTGTTGATATCCCAATAATCAACTACTCCTACATGGGTAGAACTAGATGGATCATCTTGGTCCAAACCATTGCCCAAAGGTCGGTTGAGATTCATTTTCAGCCCCATGAGCAATTCGAGGGGAAGAAGCTGGGGGAGCTGATCCACTGGAACGCCATTGGCGATCATCTCATCGGCCAGCGACCGCGTGGCACTCGGACGAGGAGGGCAGGGCACATCCCAACTTTCGGTGGTCACTGCATGTCGCCGATCAATTAGCAGAGATTTATTTTGCGATGGATCAAATGTAAGTGCGGCCAGACGGTTGGGCAGGTTGGCTGCGTCGTGATCATACGGCCGCAGGATGCGTTCCAATTCGTTCAGCGAAAATGGATTGTCCCCGGACGATAACGGACCGCGAATGCTATCTGGCGCAAGATCCAGTTCATAGGGATTTGTGACAATATTCAGATTACTCTGATCCGCGCCCATCCCTCTCACATTCAGATTTCCGGATAAGTAGTCTAAGCCAATGTATAGCGGTCTGCCAGCCAGATCCAATCCCATGGAACCGCTGCCGTTCATATCGGGCGGCGACCCGTATGCACTGGGATAGTAAGTAGAATTGGGGGGAAAATCACCGCTTGAGGGATTGCTCGGCGAAAAATCCCAATAATTCGTGCGATATTGAAACAATTTATTCCAACTCAACATGTGCTGTGGACTGGATGGATTGATCGCGCCATAACGTCCCGGCAGTGTTCCATTACCGGACAACAGCGGCCTATAATAATTGTCGAGATTTACTTGTGTTGGTTGAAGGGGTAATAGAGGTGGGGGCTGATAGCTCAAAAGAGGCCAGAAATTGACCTCAGCGGGCCCAAAACCAACACCTCGATTCAAAATTGCCGCAGACACGCCGCTTGCCAGAATTGGATTATTATTCTGATCGACAACGTTGACCGGATTGTAATAATTAGCGAAGCCTTGTGCCCGCGAGCCGTGGGCGTTGAGGTTCAAGCGCCCGTCCATATCCACGCAAAGAATGGCAAACAGCGGCTTGTACATGCGCCCGTCGCTCGTGGCCCGCGCCGGCATGCCCAAATCGACCCAGATACTGTCCGCCACCCCGTCCCCGTCGTTGTCCACGTCCCAGCTTTTGTCACAAAGTTTGTCGGGATTGGGATTACCTTGTGCATTGTAATTATCTATAAACTCACCGTTCCAAGTGGGATCATATCCTGGAATTTGAACCGGCAGACGTGGATTATGGTCAGGATTGGGATTTCCCGACGGATCGGTTGTAGGCGGATTGTAATTCGGATTGCCCCCGGTGAAATCAGGGTTAGGACTGCCTTGTCCGCCCAAAGGACGAAGCATGATACGTGCCTGTAAATCAACGGGCAATTGCCACCATGCAGAAAAACCTTGATGTACCCAATAATTAACAAGCGCAGGTCGATGCATAGATGGTAATGTTGCCGTCCAATCCTTTGGGGGAATTGTTGGTATTTGTGTGGGAATTTGTGCGCCCAGCACCATGTTTTGGTAATCGGCGGCGTCGTAATCTTCATTGGCCCCGCCAGGCATGCTGAGAACACGGTTCTCGGAATCGTTCGGTTGCAGGGCAATGGGACCGTAAGTATTGGACTTATTAAGGCCGTTGGGATAATTAGGATCAAATCCAAAACCCGTGCCGCTAAACGGTGCGCCGTTAATCAAATAATAAAGCCCTTCATTTCTTAACGACAAATCATTGATGTCCAAACGGATGTTGGTGACAGTAATCTCATCCGTGGCAACGATTTGAAAATAGTCGGGCTGATCGAGAGTGCCGCCGCCGGCGGAATAGACCGCCGGAATGTATGAAACTATGCGCGTGGTCTGCCCCATGGTCCGCGGACCGTTAAGAAATGTGATCGCCAAACCAATATATGACGAGAAATTGCCTGGCGTACCAGAAAGCAACGTGGCCGGCGAGGTAAAGGTGCTGGGCGGAAGCGTCGGCATTGGGACCATGAATTGAATCAATTGTCCATCAACCGGTCCCCCGGTGATTGGAGTAACGGCGGGATTTATGATGACACTCGCAGCGAGAGGAGGACTAAAAGGATAACCAACGGAAGAATTAGTAATAATTCCTACCCGGGAATTATTCCCATACATATCCTCCAACAAACTGTGCGGGCCCATGACCGAGACGGGATTAATCGTACCCCGCGCAACTTGCATCATGGCCTCGTTTAAGAGTTTTTGCGACGCCTCCAGGGTCTGATCCACGCGCTGCATGATCTTGCGCTCCGCTGGGCGTGACCGGAAATGATCACAAAGGCCACGGCCATCAGGGCGAACATCGCCAACAGCGCCAAGACCACCAACAACAGCACGCCGCGACGCGAGGGCCGGCGGCGCAAGGATGAAGGATGAAGGGTGAAGGATGAATTACGCTGGTCCCCTCTCCGGGCACCACCGGGCACCATCGGGCACCGCGGCGCAGCCGTGGTCGGCATGGTCGATCGGGGAAAGGGGTAAGGGCTGAGGGCGGTGCTGTATGCCGTATGCAATTTGCATTCCCCGCTCCTGAACCCTGAACCCTGAACCCTGAACCCTGAACCCCGTTCACTGTCCACTGTCCACTGTCCACTTTCCACTGTTTCTCATCGCAATCGTCCTTAACATGAATTATCCATCCGCCCTGTTTTGTTTGTTCCCTGACCTCTGACCTCCGACCCCTGACCTCTTAACTTACTTCGTCCACAGCGGATCCCAATCCAGTTCCATGGTTGTTGTATAAACACCGATCGCGCCGGGCACCACGACCAACGTGGCAGACAGAGTCGGATCCCAGTCGGGGCCGACGAGGCTCAGGGTGTTTGTATTTCCGCCCACCCCGACCACGCGGTACCAGTGGCATCGATTTAATTCAGGATAGCCCGGCAGTGTAATTCCAGTGACGGGATCTATATGGAGATGATACAGCATCACCCATTGGTTTTCTTTCACATTGACGCTACTGCCGGCGTCTAATTTGACCGTGCCCCCGCCGAGGCCCATGCCGGGAAAACCATTGATTGTTGTTGGCGTATTCGCAGTAATAATAGCCGTATGTTCGCCCTGAGAAGTGCCCAACGATGCAAGATCGAAATTCCGCTTGTAACAGACCACGACCGACACCTTAAACAAGCGCCTTTGGGCCACCGGCAGCGACATCTCCGTGGTTGCGGGCAGGACCGTGAAAAACCAGGAATAGGTGCCTTCGCTTACCATGCGCGGGATGTGGGTAATCGGATCAATTACGGTGATCAGCCTCGGTCGTTCGCTGGAATTCTTCGTCTCACTAAAGGGCAGATCGTCGAACGAGAAAAATAGTTGTTCCGCTAAAGCCGGTGATATAGCGGGAGGATGAATAGACTGATTCGGCATTAAAGGAATGGCTCGCAGCGTGCGGCGGGGCAGAAAGTTTATCGTAGTCGTCGTCCAGCCAAACCTTTCCGGCAATCCTCTTGCTCGGCCTAGCGGATCGATCGCAAACGGCAGGGAGTCGTAGCATGAGCTGACAATAGAAAAAACATCGGGAATATTAGTAGCAGGAGGAATGAACCCCCAATAATAATTGCTCGGAAATATGGGATCCTGCATCCAGTACCAGTAGCGGAAGTCGAGCATGCGCCGGACTTGAATATCGCGCAGGGCGGCCCGCCCGCAGGCGCCGGAGCGGTCGGCCTTGTCGGTTTCCCAAAGCGCGATCTGGCCCAAAGGTATGATGGCCGCCACGCCCAACAGTCCGATCGCCAGGATGCCAATCGCAAACAATACTTCCAGCAAGCTAAGACCGCGACGGGAAGGATGAAGGATGAAGGATGAAGGATAAAGGATGAAGGAGGAAGAATGGATTCCGACCGCTGACCTCTGACCTCTGACCTCTGACGTTTCCTGAACCCTGACCCCTGAACCCCGAATCCTGAACCCTGAACCCTGAACCCTGAACCCTATCATCTTATCTTCCCCCCATGCTTTGCGACTGCCAGGCATACGTTCGTGATTGGTTGACGAAAGGCCACCAGGTAGTTATATCGTTCCATTTCAAATTGGGATCGTTCAAATTAACGGCGCAATTCTCGCTGGTGGCCACCAGCCCGGTCAGGTGATTGATCGTGATCCACATGCTCCCCAGGTCGGCCCAATTGGGCAATTCATCGAGATTGGGAGCGGCGGGCAGCGGTTGATTGAAAAAGTCGCGCACCCGCGAACTGCTGCCAATTGAAAGAAAAATCGGCCATGCCGTGCGCCAAGCACCATATTCGTACAGGTTAGTGTTAGAGTTATATCTGTAGCAATGCATGCCTTCCACGCCGCCGTTGCTGGAAAAAACAATGCCCACATCATAATTGGGATAATAATTAGGAGGAGTAGTCGGATGAGGAAACCAATAAACGTCCGGACCCGAAAAATCCAAATCCACCACCGCTCCGGCGGGCAATTGCAACGAAGAAACCGGCGTTTTATCAAATGAACGCAGGATCTGGAACGAAACCGGCTCGGACCATTGTCCCGAGGCCTGCGCGGGCCAAGGCACGCTTTGTATGGGCTGCGACTGGATATAGATGCAATAATTATCGATAAAACCATCATTATCGCTGTCGGTTTCTGCGGGATTCAGGTTTGAATATTTAAAATATCCATTGTTATTGGGATCTGGGGGAAAATCAGGAGGATTATTTGGGGGGAAAGGTGAGGTAGGAGGCGGTAGTATAGTGTAATAAGGACCTTGGTTGTTCAGTTGGATTTGATCGCCAGGGTAAATCAGGCCATTGGAAAAATCGTTGGGACGGATTCGCATTCTAAGTGTGATTATTCCAGAACTGGAAACCGACTGAACTTGCACTCGCACCACGGCGCTGGTGGTATCGCCGGCATAAAGCGGCGGCACTACATATTGTTCGAGCACCATCGATGCGGCGGGAAAATTAGTGCCATTTGCCCGTTTGAAAATCACGCCGCAGGGGCGCCCCAGTTCCATGGCCCGATTCCGCGCGGAAGAAAGGTACACGTTCACCTCCCGGGCGGCCTCGCGCACGCGCCGTTGGCCAATCGGCTGCAACACCCGCAGCGCAACCGCCATCAACGCCGCAATAATGGCCACCACGATCAGCATTTCCACCAGCGTAAAACCACGACGATACGGGGGACTGTCCCGATTTTCCGGGCACCATGCCTGCATGGTCGGCGAAAATGGGACTGTCCCCTTCCCCTTTGTGATTGATGAAGGATGAAGGATGAAGGATGAATTACGCCGGTCCCCTCTCCGGGCACCACCGGGCACCATGCGTAGCATGGTCGATCGGGGAGAGGAATAGGGTGAGGGCGAAAAACTGGATGAAAGATTGTGGGAATTACTTGCGGTTTCGCACCGCCCACCGCCCACTGCCCACTGTCCACTAAATCCTGAACCCTGAACCCCGAACCCTGAACCCTGTTCCTTCAACTTGTGCCCGCTCAGATATCGCATATCACTTCTGCTCAATGTGATGGTTGTGAATGTTGTCGAGATGTGTGTTTTTAATTCCGTCTTCAGCTACAGGCGTGCCTACTTGTTCACCATTTGTAGGAAATTGGTAGGGATCGCCGTTAAATAATAAATATTCAGATACCTCGATGCCATACTTTTTATCGGACCCGGCCGAATAGATTAGAGGTGTCAAACGGAACGCCTTAGGATCAACATTGTTGGTATCGTATGGGTCATGATCATTTATTGGGTTTCCAGTTTGGATGTCGGATACGTCAACTCGTTGTTGAGTGGGGTGTGAAGGATTAAATGGATTTGGATTAAGCCCTTCTCCGGAACTAAATCCCGGCGCCCAGCGAAGAAGCATTATCGGCATTCCCCAGCCATCGATAAATTCAAGCCACCCATCTCCATCCACTTCGCCGATTTCATCTTGGCTGAATTGCTCCATGTCTTCGGGATGGGCCATACTGATTATCGTGTACAAGCATTTGGCCGGCCCGTATTTTTTCGTACCGTTATTGGCAAGATATTTTTGTTGATATAACTGGAATATAGCCGGTTTTGTCTGCGAATGAATCCTGGGAATAATAAGCTTTTGATTATTGGGAAGTGTAATGTCCCAGTAATCATTTGAACCTATTGGATCGAAAATCTTATTTAATATTGTTCCATCAGGCCAACCCCATATATACTTACCATTCACATTTTTATCATCAACATTTACATCAAGATTAAAGAAATCGAGCGGTAGCTTCTCGATATCATGAAACCGTTCGGGCATTTCCATGCGCATAATGTCGCGTAATATAAGCAAGCGATATATTGCCGCAACTTTAGGCGGAAAACCCGACATATCCACCGGCACGCGTCGAGTCATGTACGACTCGTACTGTTTCATGATGATGGCGTTTAGTTTGGTGATGGTGGCCTTGGTCTTGGCCTCGGCGGCCATCGTGCGGGCCCAGCGGAGCCCAGCTAAAGTAATGCCCGCCAGAATGGCAATGATCGCGATAGTGACCAGCAGTTCAATGAGTGTAAAGCCGCGCAAAGGCCGAAGGTGGAAAGCTGAAGGGGGACTGTCCCGATTTTCTCGCAGAGAAAATGGGACTGTCCCCTTAGACAATAATGAAGAATGAAGGATGAAGGATGAGTTAGTGGAGAGTGGAGAGTGGAAAGTGGAAAGTTTCGAACCCTGTCCACCGCCCACTGCCCACTGTCCACTGTTCCTTGTCGGCAATTTGCAATTTGCAATTTGCAATTTGCAATTTGCCATGGAATGTTCTGCACCCTGAACCCTGCACCCTGAACCCTCCCCTCTGAACCCTGAACCCTCCCCTCTGATCTCTGACCTCTGACCTCTATTAAGGCATTTTATGTTCATGGCGGTTTCTCCCGGCAGGCAAGCCAGCCGTGCATTCTTTGTAATTTCGCCCGGCGCAAGTGCCGAGGCCAAACAAAGAATACGCCGTTATTTTTTAAACATCAACTAATTTTGATGCCGCGCACCACAGGAAACCAACCTGGCCCTTAAAGTTGTCAGTTTTCAGTCATCAGTTTTCACTTCTGCGTTCTGACTTCTTACTTATGCGTTCTGAATTAATTTCTGCCCACTGGCCACCGTCCACTGCCCACTTATTTCAGCCCTCATCCTTTTTATTATTTTCCTCCGGAAAGTTTTGTAATCAGGGTGATCAGCGGCATGAAGATGGCGATGACAATGAAGCCCACCATCCCGCCCAGGACGATGATCAATATCGGTTCCATCAAGCTCATCAGACTTTCGGTCAATACGGCGACTTCTTCGTCGTAGGTATCGGCCACCTTGTAGAGCATGGTATCGAGTTCGCCGGTTTCTTCGCCCACGTCGACCATGTTTACCACCATGTCATCGACGATGCGTTGGTTCATGCGTGACAGATACAGGAGCACGCCGATCGGTCCGCCGATAAACACAAACCAAAAACACAAGGCGATTATATCGAAACCCGGTTTGGAATTATCCTTCAGGGGCTTGGCAATGGATTCGCCTTCGCGGATGGATTCATAGACTTTTTGGTAAAGGTTTTCGAAAACCGAATTGCCGGCCGTTTCCTTGGCGATATGTAATGCTTCCAGGATGGGCACGCCGCTGGCCACCAGGGTGCCCAGGGTGCGCACGGTTCGCGCGATAATATTTTTTTCCATCAATTGCCCGAAGACGGGTATCTTGAGCATGAAGAGGTCCCAGCCATAGCGGCCCGCTTTGAATTTCCGCACCAGCTTGATCAGCAACCAAACGGTGATGGGAATGGCGGGCAAGAGGTACCAATAAATGACCACAAAGTCCGATACTTTCATGAGTATCTGGGTGACCTTGGGTAAATCGGTTTTGAAATCCAGGAAGATTTTTTTGAAAGAGGGCACGATCCTGATCAATATGAAGGCCAAAATGCCCGAGGCAAACAGCACCACCGCGATCGGGTAAACCAGGGCGCTTTTTACCTTGCGTTTTAACGATTCCGCCCGTTCCTGGAACTCGGCCAAACGCTGGAGAATGACTTCCAGGGCGCCGCCCGCTTCGCCGGCCTTGATCATGTTTACATACAGCCGGTTGAAGGCCTTGGGAACCTTGGCCATGGCCTCCGATAGCGTGGACCCGCCTTCGATCTCGTCGCAAACGTCGATCAGCGCGTTCTTCATTGCCCCGGGACGCGATTGCTCCTGGAGAATCTTCAGACTGCGCAGAATGGGCAAGCCGGCATCCTGCAAAATGGAAAGCTGCCGGGTAAAGGTGGTCAGCGTCTTGCTATTCACTCCTCCTATCGCGAAACTCTTGCCCTTTTTCCCCTCTTTCTTTTGCAGCGGGCCGGTGCGGCTTTTTTTCACGCTGATCTTCGTGATAAACAAGCCCATCTGCCGTATCGTCGCTTGCGCCTCGTCTTGGCTGGGAGCTTCGATAACGTCTTTGATCTCCTGGCCGTGTTCGTCCACGGCCTCGAATTGATATGTGGGCATGGCTCTGTTCCTCTTCCAATTTGCCGTAGGCAGTAGACAGGGTTCGGGGTTCAGGGTTCAGAACTCTCCACTCTTCACTAACTCATCCTTCATCCCTCATCTTATAATCCCTATTCTCTACACTTCGGCGATGGTCTCGCGGATCACTTCTTCAATGGTTGTTACGCCGCTAAAGACTTTTTCCAAGCCCGATTCACGCAAAGGAATCATCCCTGAATGCATGGCCGCGTTGCGCAGCGTTTCCGTCGAAGCGCCGTTGTTGATCATCTCGCGCAGATGGTCGTTCATCGGCAGCCACTCGAACAAGCCGGTGCGGCCTTTGAAACCCGTGTTGTTGCACGAAGCACAGCCGCGGCCGTGATAAAATATCTTGTCCATCACTTCTTCGGGGGTCAGGGACAATTGGGCCAGCGTTTCCGTACTGGGCGTGGCCGGCTCGCGGCAATCCTTGCAAATTCTGCGGACCAAGCGCTGCGAGAGCACCGCCTCCAGCGTGGCCGTGATCAAAAACGGCGGCAATCCCATGTCGCGCAAGCGGGTGACGGTGCTGGGAGCGTCGTTGGTGTGCAGCGTGCTAAAAACCATGTGCCCGGTCAGCGATGCCTGCACGGCGATTTCCGCCGTCTCCAGGTCGCGGATTTCACCCACCAGAATCTTGTCGGGATCCTGGCGGAGAATCGAGCGCAAGCACGTGGCAAAGTCGTTGCCAATCGACGCGTCGATGGGCATCTGCACAATGCCGTCGATGTCGTATTCCACCGGGTCCTCGGTGGTGATCAGTTTGTCCTCGATAGTGTTCAGTTCATTAAGCGCGCCGTAAAGCGTGGTGGTTTTGCCGCAGCCCGTCGGTCCGGTCACCAGCACGATCCCGTTGGGTTGGCGTATCACTTCCCGAACCGATGCCAGCATGTTGATGGGGATCCCCAAGGCGTCCAAATCCAGCATCACCACCGAACGATCCAAGATCCGCATCACCACGCTTTCGCCGAACATCGTGGGCAGCACGCTCACGCGCAGATCCACGGGATGACCCTTCACCGTCAGGCGAATGCGACCGTCCTGGGGCAAACGCCGCTCGGCGATATCCAAATCGGCCATCACCTTGATGCGCGTGGTAATGGCAAAAGCCATGTGACGCGGCGGCGGCACCATCTCGTACAATATCCCGTCCGAGCGAATGCGGATCTTGAACTCGTTCTCGAAGGGCTCGAAATGCAAGTCGCTGGCCCGATCGCCAATGGCCAACAAGAGCACCATGTTCAATAACTTCCGCACCGGCGCGCTGTCGGCCAGCGATTCGGCGTTGGAAATGTCCACCACCGAAGACGTTTCCAAGGCCCTGGTCGCCGCGCTTAGTTCCGCGTCCTGCTCCATGTCGGCGATCAGCGTTTCCACGCTTTCCCCCGTCGCCGTATAATAACGCTCCAAGGCCCGCACCATGTCCTTCTCGGTGCTAACCATGGCCTTGATGTCGTAGCCCAGAAATGTCCGCAACTCATCGACGATCTGCAGTTTCTGCGGATCGCACATGGCTATGGTCAGCGTATTCTCCTCGAAACTCAGCGGAATGATGCGATACAACTGAGCCATGGGCTCGGTGATCATCGACAATACCTCCGGCGGGATCACCATGTCGCTGAGGCTGGCCACCTGCATGCCCATTTGCTCGGCCAAGGCCTGGGCCAATTGTTCGTCGGTGATCAATCCCATGCCGATGGCAATCTGACCGAGCATCTCGCCGGGACGCTGTTGCTGCTCCTCCAACAACATCTCCAGACGATCCTCGTTTAAAAAACCCAGATCCACCAATATCTGACCAATTCGCCGGATAGCCATGTTTTCTTTCTCATTCCCGTCAGGTTGTGTAAGTGTTGCTGCTTTTTTTCCTGATGCCCGTTCCGCCGCGTTTTTTCCCCGCGCCCCTCAAGCCGCCTCTTCCTCTTCTGCCCCGCCGCGTTCCACGCGCTCGATCTTCAGCGCCAATTCCTCGGGATTGACCGCGCGCAAAATTATGTCCTCCTTCTTTACCACGCCCTGTTTCCACAGCCGGAACATGTTGTCGTCTAACAACTGCATGCCCTTCTTTTGACCCGTTTGCATCACCGAAGTAATTCGATAAGTCTTATTTTCCCGGATCAAATTGGCCACGGCCGAATCGACTACCAGCATCTCGTACGCCGCCACCCGGCCGCCGCCGATTTTCGGCATCAAGGCTTGTGAAAGAATGCCGATAACCGAAGTGGAAAGCTGCGTGCGAATTTGCTCCTGCTGGCTGGTGGGAAACACGTCGATGATCCGGTTCACGGTGCCCGTGGCCCCGGTGGTGTGCAAGGTGGCGAAGACAATGTGCCCCGTCTCCGCAGCGGTAATCGCCGCTTCGATCGTTTCCAAGTCCCGCATTTCACCCACCAGAATCACGTCGGGATCCTGACGCAACGACCGGCGAATGGCCTCGGCAAAAGTGGGAACGTCCACCCCCAGCTCGCGCTGGTTGACCATCGATTTCTTGTGCGTGTGATAAAATTCGATCGGGTCTTCAATCGTAATGATATGATGGTCGTAAGTCTCATTTATGTAGTCGATCATCGCCGCCAAGGTGGTCGTTTTGCCGGAACCCGTCGGACCAGTGACCAACACCAGACCACGGGGACGAGCGCACAGATCGACGACCACGGGCGGGGTGCCCAAATCCTTGAAATTCAATAACTTATTAGGGATTTGCCGCAAGACCATGCTCACATAGCCCTTTTGCTTGAATATCGAGACGCGGAATCGGGCCATATCGCCAAACGCGAAACCAAAGTCCGATCCGCCTACCTCCTGCATTTCCTGCTGGCAGCGGTCCGGTGCAACACTCTTCATCAAAGACATAGTGTCTTCAGGCTCTAATACCTTGGTTTCCAGCCGGTGAAGCCGTCCATCGACCCGTACAACCGGAGGCTGTCCCACCGAAATATGTAAGTCGCTGGCCTTGCGATTCACGACCGTGTGCAGGAGCTTATCAATGAGAATGGTGCCCATTGCTACAATTTTCCCTGTTAAAATATACTTATTTAATGTCTCGGGCCGACCAATTTGTTATTCCAGGATCAGTTGTTTTGTCCCTGCCCTTCCTGCTATCTAAGTGAGGCTATCCGGAAATTCAAAGTCGCAATTTCCAACCATTTTTTATTAGTTTAGCCGCGACCGGGCACCGACCGAAGGTTGGTCGGGGGAGCGGTATAAAATGGGCGGAGTTACTTGGTTTTTCAACACCAATTCCCGGACGCCTCCATCTAATTATTCGCAGGATAAAAATATAGCCAAAAAACTCCAGCAATTTCATGAAAAAACAAATCGAGAGCCGCAACTTCTCAGTAACATAAGGGGATAGGTTCAGTTTGTACGTAGCACCCTCCGGGCCGTTCCGGCAAACCAAACCTTTCCCCTTCACGGTTTTCTTAGAGTGCCTTATGTCTTCCTGTGCCAGGTTGCCTAATCTCCTTCAGCTCGTTTTGCCGTGGACAATACCTCTTCCAGTGTGGTAACGCCGCGAATAACCTTTTCAATACCGTCCCAATAAAGTGTTTTCATGCCTTCGGCCAACGCTGTTCGACGTATTACATCCGTTGGTTTTTTATTAAAAGTGAGTTCTCTGACTTTCGGCGACATGATCATTAACTCAAAAATGCCCAAACGGCCGCGGAATCCACTGCCTTGACAATTTCCGCACCCCCGGCCTTTCAAAAAGTTGGCTTTGGCAGCCATTTCTCTGGTAACGCCTGCTGCTTCCAGTGCGGTTTGGCTAGGTGTGTAAGGTTGTTTACATTTTTGACAAATTACCCGAATGAGCCGTTGAGCCATTACGGCCACAATAGAGCTAGACACCAAATAGGAGGGTACGCCCATGTCTATCAAACGTGTAATAGCACCAGGCGCATCGTTCGTATGTAGTGTGCTAAAGACCAAATGTCCAGTTAAAGATGCCTGAATGCCCATCGACGCCGTCTCTAAATCACGCATCTCTCCAACTAATATAATGTTCGGTGCCTGACGCAACATCGCGCGAATTACCCGAGCAAAATCTAAACCTATCTCGTGCTTGATTTCCACTTGGTTCACGCCCGCCAAATAATATTCCACCGGGTCCTCGGCCGTGATTATCTTCCTATCCGGAGTATTCAAATCATTCAGTATCGCATATAGCGACGTCGTCTTTCCCGATCCCGTTGGACCTGTGACCAAAATTATCCCATTCGGCCGATGGATTAGGTCTTTGACCCTCTGAAAATCCTCTTCCGAAAACCCCAATTGTCGTATTCCAACACGTATATTGTCCTTATCCAAGATTCGCATCACCACCGACTGCCCATGATTGGTGGGGATAACACTAACCCTAAGATCTAGTTCCTTCTCCCCGATATTTATTTTGATCCGGCCGTCCTGTGTTCGCCGCCGCTCCGCAATGTCCAGTTTTGAAAGAATTTTTACCCGCGAAAGGATTGCCCCTAACAATCTTCTGGGGGGACTGTCACGCTCCACACACATGCCGTCGATCCGGTATCGAATGCGAATGCGATCTTCAAAAGGTTCGATGTGAATATCCGACGCCCGCAATTGCACGGCCTCGGTAATCATCATGTGGACTAGCCGGACTACCGGAGCGCTGGTTTCATCGACGTCTTCTTCCCGCGTGCCCTGGTCCTCCAATGTATCGGTGAAATCAATCGCCGTATCGGTGAACTCTTGGAGCATCGAGTCCGCGCTCTCACCGACCGTTTGGCCGTAGTGCCGGTTGATGGCTTCCACTATGGCGTCGCGAGGCGCCAAGGCAGTGTCGATGGGACGATTGAGAATAAAACGGAGTTTTTCGATGGTTTCGTAATCATCGGGGTCGCTGATAATTACCGTTAATCTCCCGTCCCCCTCGGAAAGAGGGATAACTGCGTTCTCCCGGGCAACCGACTCGGGCACCAACTCCACCACTGATGGTGGAATATTCACCTCGCTCAAGTTTACGTAGTCCAAGCCGTGCTGCTCGGCCAAAGCCTGGGTAATGTCTTCGCCAGTGGCATATCCCAAGCGGATTAGGGCATTAGCCAGTTTTATACCTGAGTCAGCAGCCAATTGCTGGGCTTCAGCCAATTGATCTGTGCTGATAACCCCCTTTCGGACTAGTATCTCGATATAATTTCCTTTTCTTTTTGCGGCCATAAACGGCTCCGAATTATGCCCCTAACAATAGGGGGATTATTAACACGCAAAGGATTTTATATAGGGGAAAAGCAGCCAATACGCACTTTTCCCCCTGTTCACATGGGATTGTGCGATTACTTCTCCAATTAACCAGATTAATGGCACAATAAAATAATGTCAACTAAAATGACTCGCTCTGGGGGGATAACAGGCATTATTTACCCCTGGTGTCGAAAAAAAGTGGCCTTTTTCCGCATTGACAAATTTAAGCAAGCTGGTGATAATCCCACCCTTTGATACCGCGGGGTCAAAACCCCTCGTGTGTCGTTGCGCAGTCTTTTCATAGCCTTTCTTTGCCCCAAAAATCCTGCTTTTTCCACCTGCAAAGGGTCGTTCGACTCCGGCGCTTATGTCTGCAAATTCCTTAATATGTTACCCCAGGTGTCCGGGAAAATGACACAAGGCATGCATTTTCTTATCGCTGGGTTTGTAGTCTCCGCTTTAGTTGTGTTACCGGCAAGCGGGACGGAACCAGCCGCCATGGACACGGCTAATTCTATAATATTTCCTTCCCTGGCAGGGCAAGCCCAACAAAATGCGGTTGTTTGGCCGGAATTCTATCTGCGGCAAAACAGCCCCGTGCGACAAACGGTTTTTCAACAGGTAGAAGCCGAACCCGCTGTAATTGGCTCGCCAAATGAGCCTGCATATTCTCCTGTATCGCCAATTATTACGGGCCCTGAACGTTGTCCGGAATGCGGCCTCCCCCTGGATCATCCTCTCTCTGACGCCTGCGATGATTCTCTCTATCCTGGCCGGCGATTGTTGTCATGGCTTCGGCCCGGAAGAATCTGTTGTGGTTTTTTCGGCTGTTCTGCTGACCGGGAGCCCTGGATCAATCGGCCCTTTAGCGCCGGCGTGTTTATTGGGCCGATCGTGGGCAGTCCGCTTTTAGACGATTGGGTCGGACAACAGACCGGCACTTTGGCCGGTGTGCGTTTGGGTTGGGACATGGACGACGATTGGGGAGTGGAAATGCGTATTGCCTCGGCTAATATTCCCCTCTACGACAGCCTTAACGCCCTCGCCGCGCAACAAAATAATGCTCCCGACCAGTCTCTTTTTCCCGGCACGCGCAATGCCGATCATTTTCTCTGGGATATCGATCTGCTTTATTATCCCTGGAGCGATGCGGCCTGCCGTCCCTACGTGTTGTTCGGTTTGGGCACCGCCCGAATTAAGTTCGCCGATTGCCTCGACACGCACTATGCCCGCATTCTGGCCGGCATGCCCTTGGGATTGGGTGTGAAAACTCGCTTAAACGATTGGCTCGTGTTCCGGGTAGAGTGCACTGACAACGTGGCGTTTGCCGGGGGAAGCGTTTTCCATACACAGCATAATGTCTCGCTTACCGGCGCCTTGGAAGTCCACTTCGGCCGTCCCCGGAGAACATATTGGCCCTGGAATCCCGGCCGACAATAAAAAAGCATTTCGCTCCCCGATAAAGTACGGTGGCTTTACGGATGTTCCGGCACAACATCGATTCGCGAAGGGGCGGGCAGGGGGAGTTTTTCCGGCAGTTTTTCATACTCCGGCTTGGACGGGAGCCGCGGTCCTTCAGTAAATTCCCGATCTTCCGATTCGGCCGGGGCAGGGCGTTTGGTTCTTCTTATCAGTCGGAACCAGAATTGCCCCAGATCGTCCCACAACGAATATGCCACGGGCGTAACCAGCAAGGTCAACAGCAGCGAGAGGGTTTGTCCGCCCAACACCACTTTGGCTAAGCTGGCCCTGGCGCCGGAACCCGGTCCTCGCCCCAAGGCAATGGGAATCATGGCCGCGATGAGCATCACGGTGGTCATTAAAATCGGCCGCAAGCGCGTATGATTGGCTTCTAAAATCGCTTCGCTGCGGGGCAGGCCCCTGGCGCGCAATACGTTCGTGTAATCGATCTGCAAAATCCCGTTTTTCTTGACAATGCCGAAAAGCATGAACAAGCCGAACATCGCATACATGTCCAGCGGCGTGCGCAGCAGCAACAGCGAGATAATGGCAAACGGCAGCGTCAGCGGCAAGGCCAGTAGAATGGAAATTGGGTGCACGAAGCTTTCGAACTGGGCGGCCAAAATCATATACATATATATGAAGCTCAGCACAAAAGCGATTAAAAAGTTCTGGTTCGATTCTTTCAATACTTTTGCCCGCCCGATGAATTCCCAGCGGTAATCGGCGGGCAAATCCATGGACTTGACGAATTTTACTATTCCTTCCACGGCCTGGCCGGTGGTGAGTTCCTGCGTCAGGTTTGCAATGACTTCCACCTGCCGCTGCATGCTGAAGCGGTCGATGGTGGCCGGGCCTTTTGCCGGATCCAATCGGGCCAGGTTTTGCAACTGCACCAGCCCGGATTTTGGCGAGGGAATCATCAAGCGGCCGATATCTTCCGGTTTATCGCGATTCGACAAATCGGCCCGCAGCCACACGTCGTATTGCTCGTCGAGTTCCTTGTATTTCGATACCGGTTCTCCACCCACCAGCACGTTTAACGTCGAGGCGATGACTTGGATGGGAATCCCCAGGTCCGAGGCCTTTTCCCGATCAATATATACGCGCAACTCCGGCTTGCGCAAGGACAGGCTGGTATCGACGTCGACAAAGCCTTTTTCCTTTTTCATCCAGTTCATAATCTGTTCGGAATACTGCTGCAATTTATTCAAATCCGGCCCGCGCAAATTCATATCCACCATCGCTTGCCGGAAACCCGAAGCGGTGAAGATGGCCACGTCCTGCACCGCCACGCGCAGATCGGGATAGTCCTTCATGATCCGCCGGGCATCGTTTTGAATGTCGAACTGGGTGAAATATTTATCATCGTTTTCCTTCACGTTGCGCACGGCGTTCCACCAGAACATCGGCTCGTACCAGGTGCGCTGCCGTTCTTCCAAATCCACGAGTCGCAAATAGATCGTGCCGCTCGTCACATCGCCTTGTCCGCGGGTAATCCGTCCGGTGGTATCGCCGATAATCGAAAACACGTGCGTCGCGCCGCGTAATATTTTCAATCTTCCCTCGAGTTCCTGGAAGAGATTTCCGGCCCTTTCCAGGGTATAACCTTCGGGCATGATGATCGCCACCTCCAATTCGCTTTGATCGTCCCGGGGCAAAAACTCGAAACCTATCATCTTAAAAAGCAACGGCGTGATGGCTAAACAACCGATCGAGCACAGCACGATCACCCAGCGGTGCCGCACCGACCAGGAGAGCATCCAGCCGTAAAGACCGTCGATTGCACGCCAGATGCGCCCCGATTTGCTGCCTGCATGATTGCCTTTCAGAACCAGAAATCGCGAGCAAAGCATGGGCGTCAGCGTGAACGACACGAACAGACTCATGAAGATGGCGAAGGCCACTGTAGCGCCAAAACTGCTGAAAAATTTTCCAATCCGGCCGCCCATGAACACCACCGGCAGAAAGATCACCAACAGCGACATCGTGGTGGCCATCACGGCCAGCGCGATTTCCTTGGTGGCCGAGGAGGCCGCCTGAAGCGCGCCCACTTTGTCTTCCTCCATGTGGCGGAAGATGTTTTCGTTGATCACCACCGCGTCGTCGATCACAATGCCGATGGCCAGGATCAAACCCAACATGGTCATGTTGTTCAGCGTGTAGCCCATGTAGTTCATGAACACGAAAGTGCTCACGATCGAGGCGGGAATGGCCAAACTGGCGATAATCGTGGTCCGCCAGTCGCGGATGAAGAGCATGATCGTAATCGCCACCAGCACGGCCGCGATCAACAGGTGCAGTTGCACTTCCTCGAACGAACGCACGATAAATACCGATTGGTCCTTGACTACGAAAGTTTTGATGTCTCTGGGCAAAATCTCCCGCAATTCATTGAGGCGCTTCTTCACCGTCTCGACCACCGCCACACTGTTTGATCCGGACTGTTTTTGCACAATCAGGCTCACCGCGTTTTCGCCATCCAAGCGGGCCAGTCCGCGCGGTTCCTCGAAAGTGTCTTCCACCCGGCCGATGTCCTTGATTCTCACCGGATAACCGTTCTGATTGGCCACGATCAGCTCCAGGAAGCCTTGCGCGTTTTCTATCCGGCCCATGGTCCGCAGCACCAGTTCGCGCTGGCCTTGATCCACGCGCCCGCCGGGCAGTTCGAGGTTCTGCCGGATCAGCGCCTGGCGCACGTCCTCGATCGAAAGGTTGTAACTCGTCAGCTTGTCCGTATCGATGCAAACGTTGATCGCCCGCTGCCGTCCGCCCACCATAATCACCGCGCCCACGCCGCTCAGGCCTTCCAGATTTTCCTTGATTTGCTTGCGCGATTTCCGTGATCTCTTGCATGGGCCGGTGGCCCGAAACCGCTATTGTCAATACCGGAGCGGCATTAATATCGAATTTGTCGATGATCGGCGAATCGGTGCCCACCGGCAATTGGGATAAGATTGTCGATACCTTGTCGCGCACCTCTTGCGCGGCCACGTCCCGGTTCTTTTCGACCACGAAAGAGACCACGATCTGCGATATGCCCTCCTTGGTCGTCGAACGCAGCTCGTCCAGGCCGGATACCGTGTTGATGATCTCTTCCAAAGGCTTGGTCACGCTGGTTTCCATCTCTTCCACGCTCGCCCCTTTAAGCGTGGTGGTCACGGTTACAATCGGCAACTCCACGTTCGGCAGCAAGTCCACGCCGAGCTTCATGTAACTGATCGCGCCGAGCACGATCGGCGCGGAAACCAACATCACCGTAAACACCGGCCGTTTTATGCAAAGATCCCAGATGCTCATATTTAAGTGACTAGTGGCGAGTGGTTAGTGGATAGTTTTTTTTATTAAGTCTTAAGAAAACTAGGCCTTAATAAAATAACGCCCTATAGCCGGCGGCTAACAGCCGCCGGAACACTCTTTTACCTGCCTGTGGCTGATCGTTATCGTATCTTCACCCTTGTGCCTTCGGTCAATTGATTCTGACCGCTGGTGATCACCTGGCTGTTAAGGTCCAATTCGCTTAAAATTTCCACCCATTGCCTTTCTGCAACGCCGGTTTTGACCTCCACCACATGGGCTTTCCCGTCCTGGACCACGAATATTTTTGTCGTGCCCACGGCCGTGACCAGCGCCTCGACGGGCACTGTTTTGGCCTGGGTATCAATGCGGGTGAGAATCGAACCCTTGGCAAAACCCCCGGGCTTAAGTTCGCGCGACAGATTGGGCACCAGTACCTCGATCTGAAACGTGCGGCTTAAGCGGTCCACTGTTGGGCCGACGCGCGATATGATTCCTTCAAATATTTTGTCCGGGTATGCTTCCACGTGGAGCTGCACCTTTTGACCGAGTTTGACCTGGCCGGTATAGCTCTCGGGCACGCCCGCCTTGAATTTCAATAACTTGTCGATAACCAGGCTGAACACGCCCTTGGGATTGGTTCGGCTGACCATCTCGCCTTCGGAAATCATCCGCTCGGCCACGGCGTATTCCACGTCCTTCGCTAATGGCGCCAACCTGGCGATTGCCGCCGAGGGCACGGGCGCCTCCACTTTCGTGTCGCGCAACCGTTGCTCGGCGGTTTCCAAAATCGCCGCTTGCTCCCGGGCCTTGGCGATGTTCGTCTCGGCTTCGATCTTCACTTGATCGACCGTAGCCTTGGCGACTTCGTTGTCGGTGTAGGCCTGATCCCACTCTTCTTTGGTCGATATTTTTTGCTTGTAAAGGCTGTCGGTGCGGGAAAACCTCAATGTGGCATTGCGATACTGATTGACCGCGCGCACCACCGTGGGCAGTTTCATGATGTCGAATCCCGGTCCCGGCAGGGCGGTCAAACCGTCCTTGGCCAATTCCGATTCGATCTTTTTTCGCTCTTCTTGCACGGCAAGTTGATAATCTATCGGATCGATTTCCAGGAGCACGTCGCCCGGGTGCACAATGTCGCCCACGTCGTAATGGATGCGGATCACGCGGCCGTTCACCTTGGGTGTGATCGACACTTCCTCGTAACCTTCAAAACTGCCCACTACTTCCACCGTGCGTTGTACCGACTTGATTTCCACCTTGGTCACGGTAACCGCTACCGCCGACTGGTCATCAACGGTTTTCTTATCCGCACCTTTGGCTTTCGTACTATCCTCCCCAGGCGCAGACGACTGCCCGTGTATTGGTGGACTCAGCTCCACAAAAACCAACAAAAACACCATCGCCGCCGTTGCCACGGCCCCGCCGGCAATCAACCATCTTTTACGCTTGTTCATGCTCAATGCTGATCATCGTCTTGTTTATTGAAGTACCCGCGCTTGTTTCGCTCCGCATCAGTCAAGAAGCCGTAAAGAGCAATATCAAAAATGTCTTTAGCTTGTTCGGTCGTTGCTCGGCTGCGCCTGGCAAAATAGTTGGTAAACATGGTGCCGTAGAGTAAATCGCTCATTACTTCATGAAACTTTTCGAACGGCATATTCCTGATACAGCCTTGGGCGATCAGATCGTAGAACTTATCTCGCCACTGCTGAACAAATTTTTCGCGATGTTCGAAAAAAGTGGGTTTGGCTCGATCCTTGAAATAAGCCCGCTCCTGAATCAACAGTTCCACGACTTCCGGCCGCTCTGAAAAAAACTTCAAGTATGCATTCATGGCTTGCAGTATGCCATCGATCGGATCTGCGATTTGGTTGATGGCAGCGCTGATGGTGTCGTCTAATTGCAGCATCAGTCGATCCACGGCCGCTAAAAACAATTCCCGCTTCGAAGGGAAATAGCGGTAAATTGTGCCCTTTCCCACGCCTAAGCGATCTGCCAGGGTTTGGGTGTCCGCCTCGGAGTAACCGCATTCCGCAAAATAAATAGCGGCGGCCTCGAGAATTTCTTCCTCCCGACGGGTTTTTATGTCATCAGGAAGGCTTCTGTGGTTTTGAGATTTTGAAGTGGTACTCATAATAATCTCCATAAAACGGACGGACCAGTCAGTCCGCTATTCAATTATATTATTATTTCCAAGGTGTTTTGACAATAGATTATTTTGCCATGAAAAGGTTCATTTGGGAAAAACCATGTAATAGAGTTACCCTCAGAAGGGGGGGTCCGTTTAGATTAGCCGCGTGCGCTGTTGCGAACTTATCGGGTTGCGGCCGGTGAATTTTCTGGGAATACGATAAAATAGTTACATGCGATATCGCCCTCTTGCCCAAACCGGCCTGCAGATTTCAGAGGTCGCGCTGGGTTGCTGGCCGATCGCCGGCATGACCAATCCCCACGCGAACCGGGCAGATAGTATTGCTACCATCAAAGCTTGTTTCGACCTGGGCATCAATCATCTCGACACGGCCTATATGTACGGCCGCGACGGCGAAAGCGAGCGCCTTATCGCCCAGACGTTGGGCACTCGCCGCAACGAGATGATCATTGCCACTAAGGGCGGTTTGCACTGGAGTCCCGACGGCAAACAGATTCACGACGCCTCGCCCGCCGCGCTCCGCCGTGAGTGCGAGGAAAGTCTGCGGCGGCTGAGTACGGATCGCGTGGAACTGTATTATCTCCACGCCCCGGACAAAAATGTACCCTTGGCCGAATCGGCCGGAGAACTGAACCGGCTAAAAAACGAAGGCAAGATTCTTTCCCTGGGCGTATCGAATCTCAACCTGGCCCAACTCCAGGAGTTTGCCGCCGAATGTCCCATCGCGGCATTTCAACCACCCTACAATATGCTGCAACGAGAAATCGAGATTGACACCCTCCCTTGGTGCCGCGAACACGGCCTTTCGGTACTGGTCTATTGGCCCTTTATGAAAGGACTTTTTACCGGAAAACTGAACCGGGATCAGCTCCATTCGCGCGACAACCGACAGAAATATCCCCAGTACCATGGCGAAGAGTGGCTCAAAAATTCCCAGCTCGTGGAAAAACTCCGTTTAATTGCCAAACAGTCCGGACACACGGTGGCCGAATTGGTAATCAATTGGATATTGCATCAGCCCGGCATTACCTCCGCTCTGTGCGGGGCGACGCGCCCCGACCAAATTCGCGAAAATGCCGGCGCCTCCGGCTGGGAACTTTCTCCAGAACAACTCGCCGCCATCGATAAAGCCCTGCAAGAACGCGGCCCCGCAACGACTTTGTCGGCCTTATAACACGCATACGCAACCGCATCGAATTGCTTACAACATCTATTGGCGACCTTAGACGGCTAAGGTGGCAACGCGGGTTCAGTCGCAGGCCCTGCATTTGGTGCGCTTGAGCGGCCGGCGCGGTAGCTATTCAACCAGTTTTCTATCTGCTTGCTGAGCGCCGTCTGACCCTTGGCTTGAGCAATAACCAAAGCCTTCCGGGCCGCGGCGATGGCCTCGGAGGATTGCCGCGTATTCGCATAGGCCAATGCCAAATTGAAATATGCCTCGGCGTAGTCGGGTTTGAGCAGCAGAGCTTGCTCGAAATGTGCGATCGCCTCTGGCTGCCGGTCTGCTTTGGTCAGGGCGTTGCCCAGGTTGAAGTGGGCGTCAGGGTAATCGGCTTTGAGTTGCAAAGCCCGGCGGAATTGTTCCATCGCCTCTTGAATTCGGCCTGTATTGGCCAGAGCTAGGCCCAGATTGTTGTGCGCCTCGGCGTCGTTGGGTTTGATCCGCAGTGCCTGCTCGAAATGTCCTCTGGCCTCAGGCAGACGGCCTGTTTTGGCGAGCACGATTCCTAAGTTGTTGTGAGCCTCGGCTAAGTCGGGTTTGAGCAGCAAGGCTTGCTCGAAATGTCCGCTGGCCTCAGGCAGTCGGCCTACTTTGGTCAGGCAGATGCCCAGGTTGACGTGGGCGTCTGGGTCGTCGGATTTGAGTCGCAGGACTTGCTGGAAATGTTCACTCGCCTCTTGCGGCCGGTCTGCGTGAAGCAATATCACGCCCAGATTGTTGTGCACCATCCAACAGTCCGGACTATTTTCCAGTGTTGCTTGATACAGCGTGATCTCGCCACGATACAGCCCACTTTGCTGATAGGTCAACAGTGTGAGAGTACTCACCACGACGACCGCCACGACGTAAACTGCTCGGCGCATTGGCCCTTGCGCCTGTTTGTGCCATACACTCCAACCCGCTGCCGCCAGCGCAATCACCCCCACCAGTGCGATGTGCTGGTAGTGGTCGGCCACCAAGGTATATTTCATAAAGTACACATCTGTAAAACCCATCACCGGCGCCAGCGCCACGCAGAAAAAACCCCAAGCAAACAACAGCGCACGGCTCCAGCCTTCTCTATATCGCCACAGCACCGCCGTAACGAATACGGCTACTATAAGCGGCAGCCACCACAGCGGATTACCAGCCTGAATGTGCCACTGTGGATAGACAAAGGCTAGGTTAAGCGGCAGAAGTGCCTTGTAGAGGTAGAACCATACCACTCCGCCGGCGCCTAGCAGGCGTTCACAAAAACTAGCGCCCCGGATCACATGTCCCGAACCGTGGGTCTGGAACCATACGTTTACCGCCGCTAACACTGCGGCAACCACGAAAAATGGCACAGTCCGCACCACGTCCCATTTTGTCAGAGGACGCAGCCACCACACTATTCCCAGTAGCAGCACCGGCAAGATCGCCACCGAGCCTTTGCTGAGCATCGCCAACACGAACGCCGCCAGGCTCACCCAGTACCAACGGCCTATAAATAGACCGCACACTCCGTGTGCGGGACCGGCACACGGAGTGTGCCTGCTACGTTGGCCGTTATCGCTACAACTCACTGAGAAATATCTTAAATAACACAGAATCGACAACAGGAAAAACAACATCGCCAGCAGGCCTTTGCGCTGGGCGATCCAGGCCACCGACTCCACGTTCACCGGATGCACGACGAAAACCATCGCCGCCAAAAAGGCCCCGGGAATCGACAACTTCCGCAAGATGACCCACAGCAGCAGCGCCTCGACGATGTGCAAAATCAGGTTAGCAACGTGATAACCAGTAGAGTTCATTCCCCACAGGCGCCATTCGATCCAGAACGTAGTATAAGTCATTGGCCAGTAGTCGTAAGATTCGGCGGTGCACCAGAAGCGGTACAGGCCATCTGCGGCTTTGATAAGGTGGTTGTTTGTCAACAGGGAAGTGTCGTCCCAGATGAATCCTCCGCTCAAGGCGGGATAATAAGCAAAACAGGCGATCAGGATAATCGCTGCTATTCCTGCCGGCACGTGGAAGTTCATTGCCGGTGGAACAACGCTTCTCGTTCGAGCCTGAGGAGGATGCTGATGGGAATGTTTTCTGCGCTTGGGCATAAGCGGGCAATTCGACATGAGCATGGTGAGGGCGATCAGGGAGCTACCGATAAGATTTATTTTATCTTGCTTCTGTGCTGATTTGAAGACTTTTTTATAGAAGGAATTAGAGACTTAATGTCAAGTTTTGTGCGCATTTTGTGCACATTAAGTACAGTAGTTTGTTCAGTATATCATAAAGCCGCGACCGTTGATCGCGGTTTGGTTGCGGCCAAAGGCCGCGCCAGGAATTAGTGATTAGTCTTTCAATCTCCGGCACCTCTCCACTGTCCCCTGTTAATTCATCCTTCATCCCTCATCCTTCATCCTTTATCATGCCGTCCCCTCTCCCCTGTTTATTTCCTCTTCCATCTGCCATTTCCTATAATCCCCTTCATTTCGTTCAACTTTGCGCAACCGTTTTTGCTATTCTTTATTAGGGCTTGCGGTCCAATTGAAGCTGCCGGTTTACTTGCTTCATGCTTGCCGTGATGTATGGTTTCGGCGCGAGATAGCATCCGGTTGCAGAGCAATAAATTGTCCGTTTTTAGTCAGGAAACATAGCCATGCTGAAAAGTCTAATAAACCTTACGGCAGTGGCCATTATTGCCTTTTGGATCGGTGTTATTACGGCCCGATATCCGCTTGTTTGGGAGATTCTCGGACCATCGGCTCAATTGCCGCAGGAGGCAAATTGCACACAACAGCCGACGGATTCACAATCCGCAAAACCCGCAGAATCCATCGCACTCTCACCTACTACACCACTTGCCGATACGCCCGCGCCAACCAGTTCCCTGTTGCCGCAACCTGTCGGATATGCCCCCGCATCGCCGACGGCGCAAAACCAGAGCGCCCAAATGCAAATGACCACTAAAAATTCCTCTCCGCCTCCGCCAGGGTTGGTTCCCGTGCCCGGCAATTTATTTATCGTCAACGACGCATCGCCGCCAGCCGAAACACCTCCCGCAGTGCGACGCTTGCCGCCGGTCTGTCAAGTAGCTCCCCTGAATGCCGGCCGTTATGCCGCAGAATATCCCCAGTCTCCGATACCCATCTATCCGCACACCGGCCTGAGATAATCTTGCAAGTGTGGCACGTCCCTGAGCGCAGCGAAGGGCGTTATTTGGCCGTCCACCACGCCCTTCATTCCTCAGGGACGTGCCACCCAAAATGGATAACTTATTATGTTACGAGTCCGAAGCTTCTCACGCCTCGGCGTACGCCTGCTGCTGGACCACCTCGCGCACGCTTAAAAAAGCCTCCTGGGCAGTGAGACAGACTTTTCGGAATACTTCCGGACGTGATACGCCCGAGAGGCGGAGTACTTCGGCTTCGCCGCATTTGAAAATCAACTCGCCCGCATGGAGCCACGCTTGGCCGGGCAGAACCCGGATCGCAATCGCCTCAAAACCATCCAGATCCACCCACTTTTCATCCAACGGCTGCCATCCGCGGCGGATAATGATCCGTCGGTTGGTAAGCGTATAACGACGGCAAATATACGGCATCAGTTGCCAAAAGAATACGGCCAAGCTGAGCGGAATAGTAGCCACCGCCCAAAGCTTGCCGAGTGTAAAAAAACCGCCCCAGCCGATTTTGCTCGCACAAAGTCGCCCCACCAAATGCCCAAAGGATTTCGCGCCGATCGTGGGCCAAATTGTCATCGAATCAACTTCTTCCAAGTCTGGAGGGGCAACGCCGGGGAAAGGAGAATTCATGGAAAAGTCAAAAATCTGGTGCCATTGAGAATTACTGGGGATTTATCGCCTTTCACGTGATAGTGTAGCGGTTGATCATCGAAAAGGCGAGCGGCTCGCCTTGGCGGGCTGAGGCCCATTTACTGCCATAACCCACTTGGGGGACAAAGCTTGTTTTTCCCCATTTTTGATTAAATATAGTAAAAATGCAAAAAATAAATAATAAATATGTCGATGAGAAAACAGATAATCTGCGTGATCAATATCGCCTTTAACGAATAAACCAATTAGTCAAATCTTATTGTTTTTTCGGCATAATTATCTACATTCATTTGAAGCTGCCGAATATCTATAACCCTTGCATTACAAATTGAGACGTGTATCAAGTAAGTAAGTTACCATAACTTGCAGGTTGGCCAGTCTTTTCAAATGGATAAAATCGTTATATTGGTATAACAACTAGGACATAAAGCCAAGCCATGCAGCAGCAATTCTTGATGAATGACGTACTGGCCGTGATTCTGGCCGGCGGAAAGGGTTCGCGATTGGAACCCTTGACGCGGGATCGCGCCAAGCCCGCCGTGCCTTTCGGCGGCGCCTATCGCATCATCGACTTCGCGCTTTCCAACTGTCTTAACAGCGGCATTCGCAAGATGCTGTTACTTACTCAGTACAAGGCCATGAGTCTGGATCGGCACATCAATCTCGGTTGGCAGTCGTATCTCTGCCGGGAATTGGGCGAATTCATCGACGTGGTGCCGCCTCAGCAACGAATCGACGAACATTGGTATCAGGGCACTGCCGACGCCGTCTATCAAAATATCTATACCCTGGAAAAAGAACGGCCTAAGTATATTATTATTCTGGCCGGCGATCACATCTACAAAATGAATTACGCCCGCCTCATGGATTATCACATCAAGAACAAAGCCGATGTGACCGTGGGTACGCTGCGCGTGCCGGTTGTCTCCGCCGCCACGCAATTGGGTGTGCTGCAAATAAATCCCGAGAGCCATGTTATTGGCTTCGAGGAAAAACCTAAAGATCCCAAACACATTCCCGGCGAGCCCCAATTTGCCCTGGCCTCGATGGGCATTTACGTCTTTGCCGCGCGATTCCTCTTCGAGCAGTTATGTCTCGATGCCACCAGGCATTCCAGCACTCACGATTTCGGCAGCGATATTATCCCTGCGATCTTCGATTCATTCCGCGTCTTGGCGTTTCCCTTTATGGATGAAAACCGTAAGAAGGAGGCCTATTGGCGCGACGTGGGCACGCTCGACGCCTATTACGAGGCCAACATGGACCTCATCTCGGTTGATCCGCAACTGAACATGTACGACCGCGATTGGCCGGTGCGCACGTTTCAGCCCAATTTGCCGCCGCCGAAGTTCGTCTTTGCCGAGAAGGGCCCTTCCGGCCGCTGCGGCGAGGCGCGGGATAGCTTGGTGTGCCAGGGTTCGATTATCTCCGGCGGCCAGGTGGAGCGGTCGATCGTGGGCTTCGACTCCCGCATTAACAGTTACGCCCGCGTGGAAGATTCGATCCTCTTCGAAGGTGTCGACGTAGGCCGATACGCGAAAATCCGCCGGGCGATTATCGACAAGGGCGTGCAAATCCCGTCCCATATTGAAATCGGCTACAACCACGATCTAGACCTCGCCCGCGGTTTTACCGTTACCGAAAAAGGCGTGACCGTGATCGCCAAAACTCACGGCATGGAACATTTCTTCGATAAAGCAAAATCCCACTAAATCCCCATGCGTTTTGTTGGTCTCAACCAAAGAATCTAATCCCCCATCCCTCGCCCCCCAAAATAAAAAAAGCCCCCGGAGAGCGTGAGTCCCAGGGGGGCTAAGGACGCAGCTTCTTCCGGGAGCGATTGGACGCTCCACATTCGCGGCTGTCACGCCGTGTGGGGGCACCGGTAGTGTATCCGAAGCGTGCCGCCCACTTCCATGTAGGCAGCAGTTCGCTTCGTGGTCCGCAGGCAACCCGTCGTCGCGGAATGCCCAGATGCAGACCCATCCACGTGGATCAAAAAATTCTGTAACCAATTACATTCAATCGCCGCGTAAAGCAACGATCAGTACTTCATGAGGCGGCGAGAATAGGACATTTTTCCGATTGCGTCAAGCCCGATTTTTCCAGGCAAATAAAGCCTTGTCAGCCAACCAAAAAACGATGCTAGCATCCACCGCGTTCCGCCTGCCATTTGCCCCTGTCTGACACAAAAAGCCCGGTCCCATGCCCACGCTTGTCGTGGGCATGTGTAAAGTGCGACAAAAGACAAGCATGTCCCCGCGAGCGTCCGTCTTCGGTAGATGACCCGCACAAAATAAACTCTGAAATGTACATTAACTCTGTAAAGGTCTATAAGATTTGTGAGAGCCTTGATTTACAATAATAAATAATGGAAAATACTATGAACTGGTGCTTTAATGAATCATTTACAAATTCCCAAAGAATCTTTGGATGCTTTTTGTAGCCGGAATCATATCCGTAAACTGTCGTTCTATGGATCAGTGCTGCGGGAGGATTTTCGGCCCGAGAGCGATGTTGACGTCCTTGTGGTTTTCGAGCCGGGATATGTGGTGGGTTTGCGGATTATCGAAATGGAGCAGGAACTGTCGGCAATGCTCGGAGGACGCAAGGTGGACATTGTTAATGAAAAGTTTTTGAATCCTAGACTCCGGAATAGAATTATCTCCGAGGCGGAGGTCCAGTATGCAGAAAGATGATCCGGTCTATTTGGGTCACATGCTGGATTTGGCGGAGAAGATCGTCGCCAATGCAAAAGAACTTACCCGGGCTCAGTATGATGCGGATGAAAACCTGCGGTTGGCTTTACTCATCTGCTACAGACGTTGGGCGAATCGGCACGCCGTGTTTCGCTTCCCTTCCAACGCTTACATCCGAATATTCCTTAGTCGGCGATTATAGGTATGCGTCACAAAGTTGTACACGATTATCTCCATGTGGACTTTGACATCGTATGGGGCGTAACAACACAAGACCTGCCGGCCTTGATCGGTGAACTGAGAAAAATCGCCCCACCCAAGGAAAACTGATTGCCTTCGCTCCCACGCGTTGGAGATTAACCTCATTCCCACGCGCTCCGGCGTGGGAATGCAAATTATGACGGTCTTATGTGTGCACTCTGCCGTATTGCGGAAACCGATCCTGCACCGCCTCCACTTCCATCTCTTCGTTTCTTAGCGCGGCCATGGCGTGCACTGCGGCGTCGGCGGCTTGGATGGTGGTGATGCACGGCACGCCGTGCGAAACAGCCGTGGCGCGAATCCGGCCCTCGTCGGTCCGGGCGCCTTTACCTAGCGGCGTGTTTATGACCAGTTGCAGGTCGCCGTCGATCATAAAATCGATCACGTTGGGATGGCCCTCTTGGAGCTTTTTGATGGCCTGAACTTTTATGCCCGCCTGTTCCAAGCGCGTCGCCGTGCCCCTGGTGGCGATTAGTTCATAGCCCATCTGTTCCAACATCCGGGCCAATTCGACCATCTGCTCTTTTGTCCGGTCGGCCATGCTCACAAAGACCTTGCCCTTGGCCGGCAGCACCGTGCCTGCCGCCACCTGGCTCTTGGCAAAGGCCATGGAAAATTTATCGCTGATCCCCATCACCTCGCCTGTGGATTTCATTTCCGGGCCGAGCACAATGTCCACGCCCGCGAATTTCACAAACGGGAACACCGCCTCCTTGACCGAAACGCTCTTGGGCGCCGGCTCGCGCATATAACCTTGCTCGGCCAGCGAGACCCCCACCATCACCTTGGCCGCCGCCTTGGCCAGGGCCATGCCCGTGGCCTTGGACACAAACGGCACAGTCCGGCTGGCCCGGGGATTGACCTCCAGCACATACACGTTTTGCCGGCCTTCCTCGCGCTTCACCGCATACTGTACATTCATCAGCCCTTTGACCTGTAGATATCGGGCCATGGCGCAGGTGGCCTGGTGGATTTCGTCGATCACCGTCTTGGACAGCGTGTGCGGCGGGATCACGCACGCCGAGTCGCCCGAATGTACTCCAGCCTCTTCAATATGTTCCATAATGCCCGCCACCAACACCTGGTCGCCGTCGGCGATGGCGTCCACGTCAACCTCAATAGCGTCTTCTAAAAAGCGATCTATCAGTACCGGCTGCCCCTGGGCCACCACAAAGGCCGCGGCCACGAAACGTTCTAACTGGGCGTTGTCGTAGCAGATTTCCATGGCCCGGCCGCCGAGCACGAAACTCGGTCGGACCAGCACCGGATAACCAATCTTTGCCACTTCCACCCGTGCCTGCGCCATGTTCCTGGCGATACCGTTGGCCGGCTGCTTCAGGTCCAAACGCCGCAGCAAATTGGCGAATTTTTCCCGATCCTCGGCGTCTTCGATCGTATCCACGCTGGTGCCGATGATCGGCACGCCGGCATTGCTCAGGGCTCGAGACAGATTCAGCGGCGTCTGCCCGCCAAATTGCACGATCACCCCGTCCGGCTGCACCCGATCGCAGATATTCAGCACATCTTCGGTCGTCAGCGGCTCGAAAAACAACAGATCGCTGGTGTCGTAGTCGGTCGATACGGTTTCGGGATTCGAGTTGATCATGATCGACTCGATCCCCAATTCCCGGAGTGCAAAACTGGCGTGACAGCAGCAGTAATCGAACTCGATGCCCTGACCGATGCGATTCGGCCCGCCGCCTAAGATCACCACTCGCCGCTGGCCGGGCTTCTTGGGCGGCGTTTCGTCTTCATCTTCATAAGTGGAATAATAGTACGGCGTATAGGCCTCGAACTCGGCGGCGCAGGTATCCACCGACTTGAACGTAGCCACGATCCCCCGCGACTTGCGCTGCCGCCGCACGTCGATCTCGGTGGTGTTCCAGATCACGGCCAATTGCCGGTCGGAAAAGCCGAACTGTTTGGCCCGCCGCAGCGTGACGTCATCGACTTTCTCCAAGCCGCCGACCCGGCTCAGATGTTCCTCCAGCTCCACGATCTCTTTAAGATTCTCCAAAAACCACGGATCAATGCCCGTCAGTTCGTGGATCTCCTCGATCGACATGCCATACTTCATGGCATAGCGCAGACACCACACCCGCTGATCGCCCGCCACGGCAAGCTTGGATCGCACCTCCTCAATCGCCGGCTGCTCCGCCGTGCCCCAAAGGTCCTTGCCGTCGCAGCCAAAACCGAAACTGCCCACTTCCAAGCCGCGCAATGCCTTTTGAAAAGCCTCCTTGAACGTTCGCCCGATAGCCATGGTCTCACCCACGCTTTTCATCTGCGTGGTGAGCTTGGCGTCGGCCTCGGGAAATTTTTCAAAGGCGAAGCGCGGCACCTTCACCACCACGTAGTCGATCGTAGGCTCGAAACAGGCGCAGCAGCAGAAGAACGTCACACCATTTTCCTTGCGGGTGATGATGTCGTTGGGCAATTCGTGCAAGCGATATCCGACGGCCAGCTTGGCGGCGATCTTGGCAATGGGAAATCCCGTGGCCTTCGACGCCAAGGCACTGCTGCGGCTGACGCGCGGATTCATCTCGATTACCACCATGCGCCCGGTCTGCGCATGGACGGCAAACTGGATGTTCGACCCGCCCGTGTCCACGCCGATTTCGCGAATCACGGCCAGCGAGGCATCGCGCATGCGCTGATATTCCTTGTCCGTGAGCGTCTGGGCGGGGGCCACGGTGATCGAATCGCCCGTGTGCACGCCCATGGGATCGAAATTCTCGATCGAGCAGATGATCACCACGTTGTCGTCCGCGTCGCGCATCACCTCCATCTCGTACTCTTTCCAGCCCAGCACCGATTCTTCTAGAAGCACTTGATGGGTGGGCGAGAGATCCAGGCTCTTAAATACCAGCGTACGTTTTTTATATTTCCTACCCTCTACTACTTCTATTACTAGATCACTAAATTCTTCCCGATTATAGGCAATGCATGAGCCTGCGCCGCCGAGCGTGTAACTCGGACGTACAATACAAGGTAAGCCAATCTCTTCCAGAGCATTTCTTGCTTCTTCCATATTGCTTACTATCTTGCTACGCGGCACCTCCAATCCAATTCGCTCCATCGCTGCCTTGAACCGATCGCGCGATTCGGCCTTTTCAATCGCCTCGGCCGAGGCGCCGATCATTTCCACGCCGAATTTCTCCAGCACGCCGTGCCGCACCAGGTCCATGGCCAGGTTCAATCCTGTCTGACCGCCCAGCGTGGGCAGCAAGGCGTCGGGCCGCTCGCGCTCGATCACCTTGGCCACGATCTCCCAGGTCAATGGCTCGATGTACGTGCGGTCGGCCATTTCCGGATCGGTCATGATCGTGGCCGGATTGGAATTGACCAACACCACCTCGTAACCCTCTTCCTTAAGCGCTTTGCAGGCCTGGGTCCCCGAATAATCAAATTCGCAAGCCTGGCCGATGACGATCGGCCCTGAACCGATGAGCAAGATTTTATGGATATCGTTGCGACGAGGCACAGGTAATCAATCCTTTGATATCGTGATCCTAAATTGTTGTGATCCTAAAATAATATATAAGATTGTGTCTTTTTTAAGGTGTTTAAAACTTCTACTCCGTACTTCGTACTCTACACTTCGATTAACTCACCAAAATTAGTATGTCCGCGGCAGTATCGTATCATCCTGAGCGAAGCGAGGGATCTTATATAATAAAGCTCTTATATTAGAAAGATCTTATATAACTTATGCCCAAACTCTGATTTGGGCACATTTCATCCAACACTGCCGCCCCAAAAGGGGTAAAGCAGTGTCTAAAATCTCTTAATAATACCACGGAAAAACCTCAATCTTCAAGGGGTAGAGGGCTGAGGTCAGGCAAGCGGACATCGGTCATTGAACAGTGGGCAGTTCGTGTTGCACCGACACTCGTGCCGGGAGTATTCGTTAGTGGTTCGTAATTCAGCACTCATTCATTATCCCCCAATCGGTTTGCTATTTAAAACTCCTCCAACAAGCAAAATTCTTTATTGGACATTTTTCCCCGAAATTCCCTTCAGTGTAAAAAGTCCTTTTTTTTATTGACGGAAAAGTCATTTTCCATAAAATTGAATTTTGCGGGGATGGAAGTTCATTTTTTTGAGGGTAAGGGTATCCTGTGGATTTTCCGTCCGTCATTTGCTCGATCTACGCGAGTCTCGGGGGCCATTTACTTTGCCCAGCTGGGAAGAAGTGGCGTGTGAATTCCAGCAGGTTATCACTTTGCTCTCTTCCGTCACCTCTTTGCAGTGAAAGGAACAGATCATGAAGACTTTGGCAGTTGCCTGTGGAGTATCGGCGGTGTTGGTCGCCATCTGTTGGGCCGGGAGCGATTCGGGTACTCCGGCTGGCAAGTCCGGAAAGACAAATTCCGCGACAAAGCTTGTTGTTGATGTCTTGCAGCGCGAGGCCCATGAGTCGGTGGCCGATCGAGCCGAATTGTTCAAACCGGCGCTGGAGCAAGTGCCCAATCACGAGGCAGCCCGAGGGCTGAGCGGTTTTGTTTTTGACGCCCGACAAAAAGAGTGGTTGCGTTATGACGAAGTTCCCTCGGCCGTCAAGGGCGACGACCGTCTGACGACTTACCGCACCATTCGGGCTAAGTATCCGGAAACGCTGAACGGCCAAATCGAATTGGCCCAGTGGTGTCTGAAACGAAACCTGAGCGAACAAGCCCGCGCCCATTTGACCAAGGTGCTGGAACTGAACCAAGACAACCAGGAGGCCCGACGCCTGCTGGGGTATCGTTTGGTGGGCATCAACTGGCTAAACGAAAGCGATATTGCCGATGCCGAAGCGCAGGCCAAAAAGGAAATGGAGGCCTTTCGCAAGTGGAAGCCAAAATTGGAGAAGATCCGCACGAATCTTGAGCGCGGAAAGCGGCAAAGCGATGCCGCCCGGGCAGAGCTTATGGCGATCCGCGATCCCGAAGCGGCCGTGGCCATCGCACTTGTCCTCTGCGCCGATGGCGGCGACACCGCGTTGGTGGGCATCGAGGCGCTAAAGAAGCTTCCCGGACGCGAACCATCTGTGGCTTTAACCCAACTAGCCTTCTATTTACCTTGGAACCCGCTCGGCAAATCAGCCGCACATGCCCTAAACTCCCACAATAAATATGATTACGTGCCGATGTTGCTCTCCCAGATGCAGACTCCCATACAGTCAAAAGCAGAAATTTACCAATCTTTCAACAATGGTACGCTTCTATATCGGCATGTCTTCTATCGCGAAGGGCAAGACGAGCACGATCTGGCAGTCTTTGATACTCCCTATCAACATATGTTTATTCAACGACCACCAACAGATCAGGAGAAGCAAATTCCTAATGATCCGATTGGCCGTAGAGCGGAGGAGTCCGAGGGACAGGTCAAGAAACGCTATCAAACGCAAGATAGCCATGGAAAAGTTCCAGGCCGATGCCACACAGAAGGCAGCCCAGCGCGAAGCAGCCGTGGCGCAATATAACATGACGGCCGAAGCCTTGAATGCGCGCCTTTGCAGCATCCTCTCCGAAGCCATCCTGGAAACATCGCCAGGGAGCGAATCCTCGCTTGCCAACGATAAAACGGCACTCACTACCAGTCAGTCTAAAATACCCTCCGAGTGGTACGAGTGGTGGAACGATTACAACGAACTCTATACGCCCCCAACACCGCCGCATATAGTCTATGTCCCTACCCCGGGAGTGACTCTGGAGTCATTTAACGCTATTCCGCAGCGTTTTACATGCCTAGTTGGCGATACAAGCGTGTGGACCGAATTAGGTCCTGTGGCCATCAAGGACGTGGCCGTGGGCGATCGCGTGTTCGCCTGCGACGTGGAAACCGGATGCCTGGCGCTAAAACCCGTGCTGAAAAAAACGCTTCGTCCCAAAGAGAACACGGGCGAATTGGTGTCGATCACCGCCGACGGCAAGACGATCATCGCCAGCGGAGGCCACGTGTTTTGGGTGGCCGGCCAGGGCTGGACCAAGGCCCGCGACCTGAAAGTCGGCATGCGCCTGCACACCATGAAGGGCACGGCAGAGATCGAAGCCATGGGAACCAGCCCGTCACAGGAAACCTATAACCTGATTGTCGCCGATTTCCATACCTTTTTCGCCGGTGAAGTGATCTCCTTGACCCATGATAACACCATGCGTCAACCAACCAACATGGTCGTGCCGGGCCTATCCCAGCAGGCGGCGAACTCGCCCCAGGCCAAGTAAACAGGGGGCAGGGGGCTGAGGGCAGACAAGGGGACAGGGGAGACTGGGCATTGGGCGGTTTCGTTTAGCCCCGGTACTTGGCAGGGAGTATTCGATCGGGGTTCGTGGATCGCGGCTCGCCACTCTCCACTATACACTAATCCCTAATCCCTTTTTTATACTCTCACCAATATGCCGGCCGGGGCAGGAACAGGAGACTGCGAACGGTGGAGGCCCATAGTGAAATCATGCCCAGCATTCGCTCCACGGGAGCGGTCGTCTTGCTGATTTTGTTGTTCAGGGCAATTGCACTATCTCCCGCGATGAAAATCCGGTCGCCCGGCATGACTTGATAGTTGGTTGCCGTGGCCCCGCGCTGCGTGATGGCCTCATAATCGATGGGCAGGCTCATCCCTTTCTCAGGGTCCGTTGGGGTTGGTCGTACAAGCCACATCTTCTTGCTGGAAAGCTGCGACAGTCCGCCCACCGCGGCCACGGCATCAAGCACGGTCTCGTTACCGCTAATGGGAATCCGCCGCACGTTGTCGCCATAGCCCGCCCCATCGGTAATAATGTAATATACCTTGCTGTTGTAGCCCAACACGTCGAGCGTAACCTCGGGCGATTCGAGGTATTTTGCCAAGTGCTTTTCCAACGCCGCCTTGACCTCGGCAATCGTCATACCCATCACTTGGACCGTCCCGTACTGGCGGAGATTGATCGTACCATCCGGCCCGACCAGGTATTGACCGCTGCCCGGCTGGACTCTAGGGATCCTGAATACAGTCCTCTCAATATTTCGCGTGACAGGAGACCTGGCCGCAACGATTTGCCCATCGGCGACTGAGTCCCATACCTTACCCGGATTCGTGTTGGCACTGATCACCAGGGTGCCGCCGCCGGTATTAGTCTCGCCAACGTAGGTTATTGTGCCGCCAGTTACCGTCGTGGCTCCGCCAGTCTGGGGCTGGCCGCCGCTGATGCTCTTAGTGCCGAAGTATGTGTTGGTACCACTAAGGGTCAGCGTGCCGCTGCCAGTCTTGGTCGAACTGGCGCTGCCAGTAGCAGTTCCGGGGTCGCTAGACGGTGCTCCCTGCTCTGGTTGACTTGAGGATTGAGATTCGCTGCTCCGCACGACCTTGGAACTAGTTATCTCGATTTGCAGTATGTCGGGCGGTTCGATCCGGTAGGCCGGCAGCGGACGCATCGACAATTCTCGAGGAAGGTCCGCGCCAGGTGCAGTAACCTTTTCCGGCGCCTGCACTTCGGCCACGGGATTAGTGGTAGCGATCTTGTCCCCCGACACTGCCTCTACTGCGAAAACGTAGCTGGCGCATCCGACGCCTGCTGTCAACACAATCAACAATAAGGTCCGACGAACGAGTGTGCTTGTGACCATGACACGGTCCCCCGATTGGAAAGAATGGAAATACATTAGTAGCGCCAATACGGCCTCTCCACACTACGAGTATTGATAGTATTTGTTCGTGCGCCGCGGCCACAATTTTTGACCGAAATCCCCGTGAAGTTGGCTAAAGAGGGGGTTGGAGATAGGACATCGAGATTCGAGTTTGGGGGATCAAGAATAGCCGGCGCCTAACCAGCCGCCGGTATGTGGTGCCGGTGTTGCCCTGACTATGTGACGGGAATTCGGAGATCGGGTATCGTGTGTGGGATCAAGAATAGCCGGCGCCTAACCAGCCGCCGGTATGTGACACCTGCGTCGCCCTGACTATGTGACGGGAATTCAGGGATCAAGAATCGTGGTTTAAGATTCAGCACTCTCCACTTTCCACACTTCATTCTCACTCTTCACACCCTCCAGCCTTGTCTACAGCCTATCTTAACCACCACCTTAAGAATTTCGCCCACGGCATCCGGGCGATCGACGGCCAAGGCCGGAGCGTGGACATCCTCAGGTGCAAAGACGACAAAACTTCCCTCCGATACCGTGAAAAGATCGCCTTGCGCCTCATAAAAGATGATGTCACGATCAGGATCGTAGTCCTGTTTTATGGGAAGCAGGTTGCTAAGCGGTACATAACCCATCCGCTCCGCCCCTGCGCCTATATATTGCACGTCGATGAACTCGCGATGCGCTTCCCAAGCGATTTCCGTAAGCGGTTTCGGCCGGTATCGCTGTACCAGAGCAAACATCCGTGGTCCGTCCAGCTTGTACTTTCCATCCGGCATTTTCGCGAAATCCGTCGTCGCCAGATACTCCAACGCCTCGCCGACGCGCGGCCCCAACTGCCGATAAAAAGCCCGATTCTGAATGCGATCGATAATCATAGGGGTCAGGGAACAGGGGATAGAGTCTTTGTTTGAGGTTTAAGCGCGTTTTGCGCATCAAGTACAGTAGTTTGTTCATTATGTAAAGCCGCGACGGGCACCAACCGAAGGTTGGTCGGTCGCGGTTTGGTTGCGGCATATCATATAGCCGCGACCGTTGGTCGCGGTTTGGTTGCGGCCGTCAGGCCGCGCTAGGGAAGGGTTCAGGGTTCGGGATTCAGTTCGGGTGCCATCCACCAAAGGTGGACGCTTGCGTGACCATGCGTGGGTTTTATCACACTTCAAACATGCCCACGACAAGCGTGGGCATGGCACCGGGCCTTTCATTTCAAAAAATCATATTTAGAAATATCAATTTGATAGAATTTAAGAATTTCACTGCGAATGCCAAGTCCATAATCTGCAAAAAGCTCAAGTAATTCATCATGTTCAATGTAATTAATCGGTTCTTTACCAGACTCTCTTGCTTTTGCTTTTGCATTATCGTTCAATTCGCTAGTCGTTACCAAAATACCTTGCTGGCATTGGTAGGTTGATAAGTTATCACGAAGTGTACTTATATCCTTTGGGCCAATTTTACTATTTTGAGATTTGCACTTACATTGTATTGCAACTTTCGTTTTGATTATACCATCTCGTTTCTCGCAAACTATATCAACTCCTTGATCATCTTTACCGCCTATTACTTCAACATTTTGATATCCCATTGCGACAAGTAAGTCTGCAACTATTGTTTCAAAATTCTTTCCTTGATTTGATCCAGTAAGTTTCTTATATAATTCGACACTTGCCTCTTTACGCGATTCTCTAACTTGATCAACTGCACTTTTTGTCTTCTTTGTTGGCGCTCCACTTATTAAATCTACTAAGCTAAATATACCGTTACCTAAAAAAGTAAATCTCTGAGGTTCATTTCGCATCTCACGTCGTTTCATTTCGCTACGAATGGAAACATACATTGTGATTTCTGGCGTTTCAGACACAGTATCAATTAGCTTTTTGGAAATGGCCTTGCGGGAAATTAGATCATATTTAAGTGGTTTTTTCGTCTGGCGCAAAATCTCCTCTGCGGCATCACATATAGACAAATATATTTTTACCCTTTTGATAGATTTCTTGCGTTTTACCATTGCCTAATTCCCTTTTTCTAAATGTGGTCAATTCCGGGAATTCCAGAATTCCATCATCAACTAATTTTAAATGCTGATTGCTAAATTCTTATTGCTGATTGCTAAATAATACTTCATTATAACCCCAAACTACCCATAGTTTTTTCTTCAAACAATGCCCCGATTAGGTGGGGTAAATTAGTGGAGAGTGGCAAGTGGAGATTGGAGAGTCCTGAACTCCGAACCCTGAACCCTTTTAAAACGCGAACGCGTCGGCCGTAGGGACGAGCGGCGTGCCTGAGCACGCGATATGGGCCCTGGAACCAACCAGTCGGCCCGAAGTATTGCTCATCGTCCTCGCACGGCTGACGCGCCGCTGGGAGAATGAAAAGAAGTTACCAAGAGATTCTCTACACCTTGCTCCTGTCTACGGGATGAGTGCGGCAAACGTGCCGCGGGCGTGGCATAATGCCGTTAAAAAACCGCACGAGAAAAAAACGTTCCTCCTTCTCTAAAAAATCAGTTAATGCTCCGAAGACGTAATTCTTAAAACCCGGTATTACGAAGGCGGCCGCGGCCGAAGCGGATACGGCGGTAAAGCCTGATAATCGGTCAGGCCGGCCTGGAGGTCCTGTTGTTGCATCTGCAACCGTCGGCGGCGTCTCAGGGCGCTCAGTTGAGAACTGAGCGCCCCTGCTAAGGGGCCGCTGCGCGGCAAGTGTGTGCTGCGCATACGGCCAGACGCTGCGCATTGGTCCAATACTACGGATCATGCCGGAGACTTCTGGAAAATCCCGGTGAAAAAACAACGTACCGCCGTGCAAGGGGCGATAAGAACATGCGTTGTTATGTCCCAGTAATTTGTTTATACAAGATTTTTTTTCAAAGTCAATAAAAAGATTGAAGTAAGAGCAGCATTTCGCCGAATAGCGCGAAACCCGAAAGGCACATCTGGAAAGAACGGACCAATTTATCCGGCCGCTAGAACTTGCGAGCTTGTCTTACTGAACGCAATTTATCCAGTGAAGCGCTTGACAACGAGCGTGATGTTCTGACCGCCGAAGCCGAAACTGTTAGTAAGCGTGATATTGCACGGCACCTCGCGACAGACATTGGGGACATAGTCCAGATCGCAGTCGGGATCGGGCGTTTCGTAGTTAGTCGTGGGCGGCACCACGTTATCGCGAATGGCCAAGAGGCAAAATATCAGTTCCGTCACTCCGGCCGCGGCAATCAAGTGGCCCATCATGCTCTTGGTGCTGGAAACGGGAATTTTGTAGGCCTGATCGCCAAACACTTTTTTTATGGCCAAGGTTTCCACTTTATCGTTCACGCTGGTGCTGGTGCCGTGAGCGTTGATGTAGTCGATCTGGTCCGTGTTCAACTGGGCGTCGGCCAAGGCCAATTTGATGCAAGTGATGGCCCCGCGCCCCTCGGGATGGGTGTCGGTAATGCGGAAGGCATCGGCCGTGGAGCCGTAGCCCACCATCTCGCCGTAAATATGAGCGCCGCGGGCCTGGGCGATTTCCAAAGCCTCCAAAATCACCATGCCCGCCCCTTCGCCCAACACAAATCCGTCGCGATTGCGGTCGAAAGGCCGGGAGGCCTTGGCGGGTGGGTCGTTTTTTGTGCTCAGGGCCGTCAAGAGGTTGAAGCCCGTTACGCCAAAGGGGTGGATCATGGTGTGCGTGCCGCCGGAGAGCATGACGTCGGCTTCACCGCGGCGAATGATCTCCACTGCTTCGCCGATGGCCTGGCTGCTGGCGGCACAGGCCGTAAGGCAATTGATGTTTGGTCCCTGTGCCCCGAACAGGCTGGCCAGATGCCCGGCGGGCATGTTGGGCTCTTGTTCCAATTCGGCGATGGGATGGAGCATTTCCAGGCCGGCCTTTGTAAAACGCATAAGATCGAACTTTTCCCCGCCCGAAAGCCCGGCGATCATCATCCGGGTGAAACGGTGGAAATCCTGCCCCCCCTCGCCGCTGCCTAAGTACACACCGAAACGGGTGGGATCCACGCGCGAGACGTCCAGGCCCGAATCGGCCATGGCCTTTTTCGCCGCGCCCACGGCAAAATGGGTGTGCCGGCCTTGATATTTCCAGTCTTGCGGATTTTCGCCCACGTCGGAAAGGTCCCAATTCCGCACTTCCGCGGAGATTTTCGTGGGAAAATTGCTGGCGTCGAAGAGCGTGGTGTAGTCGATGCCCGACTCACCGGCCAGCAGCCGACGCCAGACGGTTTCGATCTCCGCGCCCAAGGGAGTAACACAACCAATTCCGGTAACCACTACGCGCCGTCGCATGATGCAGAGCCTTGATAAAATAAGTCATTCTGAGCGCAGCGAAGAATCTACCAAGCTATCAACAGTCAACTATCAGCCTATGACCTATAACCCACATTTCAGATCCTTCGTTGCGCTCAGGATGACAGATAACTTATTCTGACAGGTTTTTTTTTATGGTTATAATTCATCATTCAGCACTCATCATTCAGCATTAACGAACTACTCCGCCTTCTCTTGTCCGTTGTTTTGGGCCGATTTGATGGCTTGCAGAAGTCGCGGCGGAGGCGTAAGTTGGCTGCCGTCGGCCGCGTGTCCTACGTCAAAGGCGCCCAACATCCGCATCATGCGGAGGAAAGTCTCGGGCTCGAAAAGAGCTCCCATGCGCGGATCGTTCACATGGGCAAAGACGATTTCGGCTTCGGCGTGCAGTATCTCGCCTTTGTAGCTGGTGGCCGAAACCATGGCCCCTTCGTTGCTAATGTATTCGATGGTGGCGGTATACACCAGCGTATCGCCGGGCACGGCATCGCAATAGAAGCGGGCTTTGGGAACCTTGGCCAAGATCACTTTTTCGCTGAATTGGTTGTATTCGCAGACCAAGAGCCCGCCCGTCTGCGCCATGCCCTCGATTACTAGCGAGTTGGGGATCATCGGATAATAGGTAAAATGATCGTGCAGATGCTCCTCGGCCAAGGAAATGCACTTGATGGCCTTGGCGTAGCGCCCGCTTTCGAACTCCAGAAATCTATCGATCCAATACCAACGCATAACAATATCCCTACTCGGTCACTCCCACTTTGCTTTCCACGAAACGGCACATGTCGGAAACCTTCAACAGATTGCCAAACTCCTGCACCAGCGGATTCTTGGCGAAATCGTCCAGATTGGCGAAGGGCATGCGTTTGCGGAGCTCGGCCAAGCCGGTCTCGGTGACTTTGCCTTCCTGGACGTATTTGGAATCGGTCAGCACATCCTCGGGAAACAACTCGCCGCGGGGAATCTTGATGTCGAAGGCCTTTTCCAGGCGGAAGACAATGTCCAGAAAATCGATCGACTCGGCCCCCAAGTCGCCCACCAAGGTGGCTTCCGGGGTGACGTCTTCCTCCTCGACGCCCAAAGCGTCGACTAGTGCAGTGCGGATTTTTTCGAAAACTTCGTCCTTTGTAGGCATCTCAATCGACCTCCAAAAAAAACTAAAAAAAGCAACTGGGGCCACAAATCGTGGGAATTGACTTATCCTTTTATGTTTTATCGCTCTTCAGGGTAAATAAGTACCAAAAATTCCCCTCTTCCCCGGGAAAATAGCACGCTTAGCACGTTTAATCGCTACATTGTGACGGCTTTTTCCCGCTCCAAGCGACTGGCTTAAACTGTTCCACTTGGATCACGTTTGTTTACAGGTATCAAAAGTTCAGTAGTGTTCTGTCTTGTTTGCTATTCCCGTGTTGTATATAGCTCTCCCTTCCACCTTCTTACTTCCCACTTCTTACTTCTGACTTCTGCGTTAATTAATATCCGCCTAAGCTCAATCCGCCGTCCACGCGGATGACTTGTCCGGTCAGGTATGCGGCCTCGTCGCTGGCCAGGAAGGCCACCACTGCGGCGACTTCTTCGGCCTTGCCGATGCGCTTCAGGGGAATGATTTTTTTTATCTGCTCGCCGGCCACGCCGCGCACCACCTGGCTCATGTCGGTTTCGATCATTCCGGGCGATACCGCGTTGACGCGGATGTTGCGCACGGCCAGTTCCTTGGCCATGGCGCGGGTCAGGCCGTCGATGCCCCCTTTACTGGCGGCATAATTCACCTGGCCGCGAGAGGCGAATTCGGCCGCGGTGCTGGAAAGGTTCACAATACTGCCGCTGCGTTGCATCATCATGGGTTGCGTTACCGCATGGCAGTAGTTATAGGTGCCGCCCAGATTGGTTTCGATCACGTTGTGCCACTGCTCTTGCGTCATTGCGCCTAACAGCCCGTCCGCAACGATCCCCGCGGAGTTAATCAGCACATCCAGATGTTGCCACTCCTCGACCAACTGATCGACAATTTGATGGGCGCGACTCAGATCGCGCACGTCGGCCTGCAAGGCTCGAACCCGGCCCGGCCCCGCTTGCAGTTCGGCCGTCAAGCTTTCCGCGGCCGCCTGATTGCTTTGATAGACGAAAGCCACCTGGGCGCCCTCGGCGACCAACCGCACGACACAAGCACGACCAATGCCCCGGCTGCCGCCGGTAATCAGCGCTGTTTTCCCTTCAAATCGCATCCGTTTCCATTCTCTTTTTTGTTATTCTCTTTGATAGTTCAGTACGCCCGCCCTGCCTTCCCGCCAGCACGGTTTTCCCCGGAAAAGAGGCGTAACTCAGGCTAATATCAAGACCTGAGCCTGATTACATGGCCGATACCACGGGAACTTCCATGCGCGGTTGATATAACAAGGAAAACTGTTTTTGCAGGTCTCGCACAATGGTTTTATCGGTCCACTCGTGCCAGGGCCGGGTGTCAGCCAGATTATATTGTTGCAAGGTGATGCGCGCATTGACTATCACCCGTCCATCTACCATGCCTTGGGCTTTGAGTTTTGTTTCGGCATCGCCGGCCGTCAAGATCTCGGCGGTGACCAGGAGCGTTTGGCCCGGCTCGAGGAATTGCCCGAATTTGACGTTGGCCGCCTCTTTGAGCACCACGATACTGTGGGCAAAATCCTCGCTGTAGCGAACCAGCCATGCGCCGGCTTGAGTCATGGCCTCGAGCATCAACACGCCGGGCATCACGGGAAAGTGCGGAAAGTGGTCGGCCAGGTATTCTTCCGACATGGTCAATGTTTTTACGGCCGTGATCCGCACGCCAGGCTCGATATCGACAATCCGATCAATAAGCGAAAAACGCATGGAAATTTTGAAGTGTGCTATGAGACTAGACCGGGGAACGAATAGACACCTGTTTAGTCCGCCTGTACCTGGGGCTCCGTCAGGTACAAAGGCAAAGACCGAGATCCCTTCGCGTTTTAATCCCCACTGTCAGTTTGATTCCATCTGCAAAATAACTCGCCCTAAAGTAACCTAAACCGTTTAATATAGCTCTCCGCCCCAGACTCTACAACGGGCTCCATCGCTCTCGAGCAAATTGTTTTTAACTCTTTGAAGCGGCGTAAGTTAACACCATTATTATCCTCATTTCCAGGATTTCTTTGCTAAAAATGTGTCTCTAACCGCCTGCCAATCTGACAGTCCGCGGACAGTCTCTGGACATGTGATTATTGTTGTAACCTGTTATATGGCAATAAGTAATGTCGCCGGACCATATTTCGGCATGGCCTTTGCAAATCTAAATTAACAGGCAGCAAGCAATCAGAAATTTGATTATTGGCTTACATAAAAAAACAAAGTTGCCATGACCTATGATTGCCGACAAGTCAGGCCTTTATGAAAGGAGAACTATCAATGCGAGTTTACGTCAATCCCTTCCGGCAATTGCGCAGCGATATGGACCG
This sequence comes from Pirellulales bacterium, assembly GCA_963820545.1. Taxonomy (GTDB): domain Bacteria; phylum Planctomycetota; class Planctomycetia; order Pirellulales; family Thermoguttaceae; genus CAWGAJ01. The sequence continues at coordinate 1,876,626 of CAWGAJ010000001.1, read as the reverse complement.
ATTACTGAGCGGCTTTTTGCCCTCGGCTCTCGATGATCTCTGGCCAGGTACGGTACGCGGCCTGCCTGCCGCGAATATCTGCGAGCAAGGCGAGGAGTTAATTGTTGAAATGGAAGTGCCCGGTGTGAAAAGCGACCAGATCGACGTCTCCGTCCTCGGCGAAGAATTGTCCATCAAAGTGGAACGTCCGGATTTGAGCCAAGAAGGCGTGACTTACCATCGCCGCGAACGGCCCACGGGCTCATTCACACGTGTATTGCAACTGCCTTACGCTATAGATTCCCAGAAAGTTGAAGCCGATTTGCACGAAGGTGTGCTTACGCTGCGCCTGCCCAAGGCCGAAGCCGCCAAAACCAGAAAAATCAACGTGACTTCGACATAAACTGCAACGGGGAATTTCAGTCGCCTGCGGCAGTCAAAATATAACCACAAAAAACAAATCTTGCTGCAAATACAAGGAGTAATTCACATGACTACTGATAATATCAGCACTAAACCCAGGGGAGAACCAAACGCCGCGGAACATACGCGGAGCGGACGTTTTTATCGTCCCGACGTGGATATTTTGGAACAGGCCGACGAGTTGCTGGTTTTGGCGGACCTGCCGGGAGCCAAAAGCGACCAGATCGATATCAAGTTCGAAAAGGGCACCCTGACACTTCATGCCACGGTGCCAGCCCGCCAAACTGAAAATCAGCAATACCTACTGCATGAATACGGAGTGGGCGATTACTATCGCACCTTCCAAGTTAGCGAAGCCATTAACGCCGACCGCATCACGGCCGAGTATGCCAACGGCGTACTGACCCTGCATTTGCCCAAGGCCGAATCCATTAAGCCGCGAAGTATCAAGATCAACTCAAAGTAGCCTAGAATGATGAATGCTGAATAGATATAATTACAAATCTAATAACTTAATAAAGGAGAAACATATCATGACCCTGATTCCTTGGAGAAGCAAACAGCGTGAAGGCGTGCCCGCCGAGTCCTCTCCACTGGCTGCCCTTAGATCGGAAATGGATCGGCTCTTCGATTCCTTTATCCGCGAGCCGTTTGGAATGCTGGATTGGCCCGCACTGATGGGCGGCGAGCGCTGGTGGCCAGCCATCGACGTGGCCGAGTCGGACCAGGAAGTTACTGTACTCGTCGAAGTGCCGGGCATCGATGCGAAGGATCTGGACGTGACCGTAACCGGCAATCAACTGGTCATCAGCGGAGAAAAAAAGGAATCGACAGAGAAAAAGGACAAGGGCTTCTATCACAGCGAAGCCCGCTACGGTTCGTTCCGCCGCGCGATCCCGCTGCCCGAAGGAGTCGATTCCGAGCACGTCGACGCCAACTACGCCAACGGCATATTGACGTTAAAGCTCAATAAAACTCCCGCCGCAGCGACAAAAAAAATCGAGATTAAAGTAAAAGAGTGACGCCCTGACGTACGGTCGTACGTACCCAAACTGGACTTTAGGTACGAGTTGTAAAGCCCACGAGTTGCAACCCGTGGGCTTATAACATCAATTACCTTAGGAGCAATAGTCCACAACTGGCATTCTTTAGTACGATGATTGTTCGCTGCGCTCAGAATGACACTAGCTGCTTGCTGGGCGGATCCGCGCTACTGGACTGTTTTCCAATTCTCCGTTAAATTGGTCTTCTACTGACCAAAGAGTTTTTCGCTTATATTCAGGGGACTCAATCATGCCATGTCGAGGAGTGCGCGGGGCGACCACCTGTGAGCAAAATTCATCCGAGTCGATTTTGAAGGCCGCCCGGGAACTGTTGGCGCTGATGATCCGGCAAAACGGCATCGAGGCGGAAGATGTGGCCAGTGCGATCTTTTCCACCACCCGGGATTTGGACGCCGAATTTCCCGCCCTGGCCGCCCGGCAGTTGGGCTGGTGGGACGTGGCCCTGATGTGCGTCAATGAACTGGATGTGCCCGGCTCTTTGCGACGTTGTATTCGCATCCTCTTGCATTGGAACACCGATAAGCCGGCCGACAAAATTGTCCACGTGTATATAAAAGAGGCAGCCAAGCTCCGTCCGGACCGCTCGAAAATCCCCCCTGTAGACTGGAACGAGTTGGAAAAATGGATCCAAGACCATCTCGATGAAAATGCTAAACCCACTCAAAGATAGGGGATAGGGGACTGAATGGTGGACAGGGGACGGTGCGAAACCGCAAGCGGTTTCGATCGACATTCATCCCTCATCCTTTGGCATTCATCCTTCATCCCTCATCCCTCATCCTTATATCATCGTTGACATAGTGATCTAACTTATTTAGAGTAAATGTCTTGGGATTTTCCACATCACGCTAACTTTTTTTACAGAAAGTATAATCGTGACAGAAAAGGCTTGGGGCGGAGTATTTTCGGAAGCGACGGATCGCCGGGTGGAGGAGTTCACCGAAAGCGTGAGCTTCGACCACCGATTATATGCGCATGACATCGCCTGCTCGGTTGCCCATGCCCAAATGCTGGCTAAAGTCGGGCTGATTACCGATCAGGAGTGCCAACAAATTAAGCAGGCTCTAGGGCAGATTCGCACGGAAATTGAGCAGGGCAATTTTACCTTGCGCACCGACCTGGAAGATATCCACATGAACATCGAGCGCGCTCTGGTCGATCGCCTTGGCGATGTGGGCCGCAAATTGCACACCGCCCGGAGCCGGAACGACCAGGTTGCGACCGACTTGCGCCTTTGGATCCGGGAGGCGAGCGGGCAGATCGACCAGCGGCTCATGGCAGTACAACAGGCCTTCCTCGGGCGTTGCGATCGAGATGCCGACGTGATTTTGCCCGGCTATACCCATCTGCGCGGGCAGCAGCCGGTTTTGGCGCCCCATTATTGGCTGGCATATTGCGAAAAATTCGAGCGCGATCGGCAACGTTTGGCCGACTGTCAAAAGCGGACAAATGTGCTTAGTCTGGGCGCCGCGGCATTGGCCGGCACCAGTCTGCCCATAGATCGGGATGCTCTTGCCCGGCAATTGGGTTTCCAGGCCGTGGCCGCCAACAGCCTGGATGCCTCCAGCGACAGGGATTTTGTCGTGGAATTTGTGTTTGCCCTGGCCCTGATCGCCGAGCATCTTAGCACCTGGGCCGAAGAGTGGATTATCTGGTCCACAATGGAATTCAATTTCCTCAATTTGCCCCAGGCCTTTTGCACCGGCTCGTCGATCATGCCGCAGAAAATCAATCCCGACGTGCTGGAATTGATCCGCGCCAAGACCGCCCGGGTGGTGGGCGATTTGCAAACGCTGTTGATGCTCATCAAGGGTTTGCCTTTGGCCTACAATCGCGATTTGCAGGAAGACAAGCCGCCGCTTTTCGACGCCTTTGACACGGTTGAGGCCGCGTTGTCATTGGCCGCGCCGCTGATGGCAACGGCCGAATTGAACCGCCCTGCGATTGCCGCGCGTTTGGACCAGGGATATCTCGATGCCACCACGTTGATGGAATATCTGATTCGCCGCGGCACTGCGCAGCGTACCGCGCATGAACTGGTGGGACGCCTGGTAGCCCAAGCCATGGAGCGCAGCCTGCGCCTGATGGACTTGCCGTTGGCCGAGTTTCAAGCGGTGGATCCTGCCTTAGATAAAAGCGTGTACGAGATCCTCGGCGTGGAAAAGGCCGTGGCGGCAATGGCTAGTTATGGTTCGACAAATCCGGACCGAGTCAAAGATCAAGTCCGACAATGGAAAATACGCCTGGGGATGGAATAAGTGCCTACCACAAAAAATCCCCTCTCCAGGCACCACCGGGCACCATGCGTAGCATGGTCGATCGGGGAGAGGGTTATAGTCTTTGTTTGGGGTTTGAGCGCGTTTTGCACGCATGTTGTAATGCCGCGACGGGCACCAACCGAAGGTTGGTCGGTCGCGGTTTGGTTGCGGCCTTCAGGCCGCGTTAGGGTGAGGGTCGCGACAAGACTGAAGTATGAATGATATCTTGAGAATTTTATATTTAATAACGATTGTTCTGCTTGCGGCGGCGTTGGGCAATCCGGCCTGGGCCCAGGGACCAAGCCTAAAGCAGACCAAGCCCCGGAGCGCTGCCGGCGCTATAGAAGTTGAAGAACCTCTCGCGCCTGAAGATCCGGCCGTGGCCGCGATCCTGGAAACAAAACCCACCACGCCCGGCGAGTGCGTCCGGGCGGCAAAAATTCTCTCCGATCTGAAACGGCCCGACCTGGCCAAGCAGTTTTTGCAGAAAGTGATCGCCACAAAACTCGATCAGTCGGCGCTGGCCAAATTGGCCGAGCAATTCGGGTCGGCCACGTTCTTTCAATTAAGCGCCGCGCCGATCTGCATCCGGAATCGAAACAATTGGCCGATGAGGTCCTGGGGGCCTTAAACTCCCAACTGCAAGATCATCGGCGAGTGGCTGGATTAATCCAACAGCTCCAGGATCCTTCGGCCGAGAAACGCGGCCAGGCCTTATCAGGACTGATGGAAGCCCGCGGCGTGGCAGTGGCGGCGCTCGTTGAAGCACTGGCCGATCCTGCCCGCGTCGCTGAACATGCGGGTATTCGCACTGCTTTAGCCGCAATGGGTCGGCAAGCGGTCGATCCGCTGTTGGGAATTTTGGCTCAGGCCGACGCCAAACTCAAGGCGCAGGCCATCGCAGTGCTGGGCGAGATGAAGGCCCCGCAGTTACAACTATTTTTATTTCAGCCTTATTTTTCGCAACAGAGCGATGCCGCGGTCCGAGCGGCCGCCGGCGCTGCCTTGCAGAAATTGGCCGGCAGCCTGCCCACCCAGGACCAAGCGATTCATTTACTGGCGGAGAACGCAAAAAATTATCTTGATTTGCGCCAGACCGTGCCGGGTGTGGTCGAAGGCAAAGTCGAGCTATGGCATTGGGACGGGGCGAAGCAAAAGATTGTAGTGCAGATGATCTCCGCCGACGATGCAGCGCGCAACCTGGCAATACGACTTTCCCGAGATGCTTTTCTGCTGGCCCCCGAGAATGCCGCGAGCAAAAGTTTATACATAACCGCCCTGCTCGAAGCGGCGGCATATCAAAAAGGTCTCTCAAAACCGTTGCACGAAAAAGATAATCCTGCCGTGGCCGAGGCGAAACAATTCGGCCCCAAAACGGTCGAAGAGGCAATGGCTTATTCGATGGCCAATGGTCACCCGGCGGCGGCTACGGCAGCGGCGAATATTCTGGCACAAATCGGCAAGGCCGAAGAGTTGCTTTATGAGGGTTCTCAGTCCGGCCCGTTGATTATGGCCCTGCGAAATTCTGACAGGCGATTGCGCATCTCGGCGGCCCGCGCGATAATGAAACTTGGGCCTCAGCAACCCTATGCCGGGGCAAGTTATCTGCCCGAGACGCTGGCGTTTTTTGTGTCTTCCTCTGGATCGCGAAAGGCGCTTTTGGCCGGCGGGAACGTGGAAGATTTGCAAAAAATGGCGGGAACACTCTCCGCCGCCGGCCTGAAAGCCGAAACCGCCATAAACGGCCGCGAAGTCATGCTCTTGGCGGCTTCCTCGCCCGATTTTGAACTAGCCCTGATCGACGCCGGCATTGATCGGCCGCCCATGGATTTATTATTGCAACAAATCCGCCACGATTATCGGAGTGCCGATCTGCGCATGGGATTAATCGCCAGAGAAGGCTTTTTCGACCGGGCCGAGCACGCGGCCGAACAGGATCATCTGGCCAAGGCCTTTGCCCGAGCGCATGACGACACCGCTGTTAGTTGGCAATTAGAACAATTGGCTACATTGAGGCCGCAAGATTTCGTGGGCTTTGAAGAACGTCAACAGCAGGCGGCCGAGGCCTTGGATCTACTCGCTGAGTTGGCAAAGAGCTCGGGAAAAATCTATGATATCCGCCGCACGCAAAATGCCCTGTTGACCGCGCTGAGCAATCCCGCCCTGAGTAAAAAAGCGATTTCCGTGCTGGCGAACATCCCTTCTCCGGAAGTACAGCGGGCCTTGGTCGAGACGGCCGGCCGCGCCACACTACCCCTGGAAATTCGTCTGGCGGCCGTTGCTGCTTTCCGGCAAAATACGCAAGATCACGGTATTCTTTTAACCACCGCGGAAATCCAACGCCAATATCAGCTATATAATGACAACAAAAATAGCGATCCTGACGCGCAAAAAATACTCGGCATGATTCTTGATTGTTTGGAAGCACCACTGCCACAAAAAAAGTGAAGAGTGGAGAGTGAACAGTGGAGAGTTTATAATAGCCGGCGGCTAACAGCCGCCGGAAATAAAATTGTTTAGCCCCGACACTTGTGTCGGGAGTTTTATCTCGAAATTTCTATTATGAGCCGTATTCCACCGCCATTTGACGCAAACGATACCGGGCCGCCCATTCCGGGATTGATTGGCAACGGACCGGCCATGGAGAAGGTGTATCAACTTACCCGGCAGGTGGCCAGATCGAACGCCTCGGTGCTTTTGTTGGGCGAAACGGGCACGGGCAAGGAGTTGATCGCCAAGGCGATTCATCGGCTCAGTCCGCGCGGCAGCGGTCCGTTTGTGCGGGTCAACTGCGGGGCGCTGGCGGAGAATCTCTTGGAGAGCGAACTTTTCGGCCACGTGCGCGGGGCGTTTACCGGCGCCATCGACAACCGCACCGGCCGCTTCGAGGCCGCGCATACCGGCACGGTCTTTTTGGATGAAATCAATTCCACTACGCCCAAACTGCAAATCAAACTCCTGCGCGTGCTCCAGGAACACGAATTCGAGCGCGTGGGCGACACCCAGACCATCCGCGTCGATACGCGCGTGATTGCCGCCAGCAACCGCGATCTGCTCGCCGAAATCGAGGCCGGCCGGTTTCGCGAAGATCTTTATTATCGGCTCAACGTGGTGTCGATCTATCTCCCGCCGCTGCGCGAACGGCGCGAGGACATTCCGCAGTTGGTGGGTTATTTTTTGAAGATTTATAACGAGCAGAACTTCCGCCACGTGCCGCATGTCGAGCCCAAGGCAATGGAGGCCCTGGTCAGTTACGACTGGCCGGGAAACGTGCGCGAACTGCAAAATTACGTCGAACGTGCGGTCGTGCTCGCGCCGGGCGACGAATTGACCTGCGATCTACTGCCCGAGGCGGTCCTCGGGCAAAAACCCCGCCAGATCGGACGCCTCCGCATCGGCGACATGGCCACCTTGGCCGCCGGATTGGTCGAGCAAGGCATTATCAACGCCGGCCCCCAAGCCGATAATCTCTATGCTTTCATCGTCAACCGCGTGGAGCGCGAACTATTCGCCCAAGTCATGGACGCCTGCGAAAACGTACAAATCAAAGCCGCCGACCGCCTGGGCATCAACCGCAACACGCTGCGGAAAAAACTCGGCAATTACGGGCTGGAGAAATAGCAGCCATGTTATCCGGCGTGAGCATTATTTGTTTTGCGGCCAGTTACGCCCTTGTGCTGGCAATGGAGATTTCCCGCCTGCTGTTTCGCAGCGCCATTCGCGGGGCGATCATGCTGGCCTGGGCCGGCGCCGGCCTGTTCGCTCATACGGTGTTCCTCTACTACCGGGCGGTGAACGCCGGCGGCGCGCCGCTTTCCAGTTGGCAGGATTGGGATCTGCTGGCGGCCTGGCTCTTAATGCTGGTTTATTTGTACCTGCTATATTTCCATCCCCGTACTTCCATCGGTTTGTTTCTCTTGCCCTTGGTCTTAGGCTTGATCGCCGCCGCGGCTTTTCTGGCCAACGCGGAGCCGTTTCCCCGCGAACCGGCCTCGAAGGTTTGGGGAGCGATCCATGGCTCATCGCTGATGGCGGCGGCGGTCTCGATGCTAGCGGCCTTTGCCGCCGCATTGATGTACCTGGGACAAGTCCAACGCCTGAAACATAAAAAACCTATGGGACAAGGACTGCGACTGCCCAGTTTGGAATGGCTTGAAAGGATAAATCATCGGGCAATGGTTATCGCGCTTATCATGTTGGGCATCGGTGTTTTGGCAGGCATGATTCTCAATCTTATTAACCACCGACCGCCAGCAGACCGCCTGCCCTGGTACGATCCCTTGGTATTGTGCGCGCTTTTGCTGTTTTTCTGGCTCTTGGCCGTGGTGCTTATAAGCCATGTGTATCAGCCCGCACGGCAGGGACAAAAAGTAGTTTATTTAAGCCTGCTGAGTTTTGTACTAATGGTAATCGCTTTCGCAGCGGGCTTGTTGCTCGACACGCAACACGGCGGTAAACGAAAACACAACGGAACGCCAACAACAAGTCAACCAATAGAAAATGAGGAACGTGGAGCAAGAAATAATAGCTGAAGTTTAGCCCCGGCACTTGTGCCGGGTGTATTTTCTGTAAAAAAGGGGTTTTGCGATGCTTCTTGAGGTTGTCGGTTGCAGCCATCACAACGCGACCATCGAAGTGCGGGAAAAACTGGCCTTCAGTCCGGCGCAAACGCGCGAGGCAATAGACCGTTGGCGGCAAGTCTTCCCGCAGGTCGAGGCAGTGTTGCTTTCCACCTGCAATCGCGTGGAGATCTACACTGCCGCGGAAACCGGTAGCGGGCCAACCCTGGAGCAAGTGGCCGCCTTTCTAGCCCAGTTTCATGATCTTGATCCGGGGTTCATCCTGCAATATCTGTACCAGTACGGCGGCGAAGCGGCGGTGCGCCACCTCTTCACCGTGGCCTCGAGCCTGGACAGCATGGTCCTGGGCGAGCCGCAGATTCTTGCCCAAGTAAGAGAGGCCTATCAAACGGCCCTGCTGGGCGAAAACGCCGGGCCGCTTTTGCACTGGATTTTTCAGGCGGCCTTGCACGCGGCGCGGCGCGTGGCCCGGGAAACCACTATTCATCAGCGGCGGGTGAGCGTGCCCAGCGTGGCCGTGGCCGATTTCGCGCGGCAGATTTTTGAACGCTTCGACGATAAACACGTGGTAGTGATCGGCGCCGGCGAGATGGCCGCGGAAACCCTCCGCTATCTTCGCGAAGCAGGATCGCATCAAATCACGATTGTCAATCGCAGCTACGAGCGAGCGAGCGAACTTGCCCCGCTTTGGCAGGGACGGGCGATTGCCTGGGACCAGCTCTACGAGGCCTTGGCCACGGCCGATTTAGCCGTCAGCACCACCGGCGCCGGCGAGCCGATCGTCACGCTGGCCGATTACGGGCGAATCGAACGGGCGCGATTCGGCCGGCCGCTTTTTATCCTCGATTTGGCCGTGCCGCGCGATTTCGATCCGGCCATCGGCTCGCGGCCCGACGTGTATCTATATTCCATCGATGATTTGCAAGAGGCCTGCCGGCGGAACAGGGCCCAACGCGACAAAGAACTGCCGCTGGCAATGCAGATCATCGAAGAGGAAACCGCACGATTGATGACCGAGTGGCGCATCGGACAGTCGGACCGGTGATCAGGCAACTCCGCCGCGGCTGGCAACAGCATCAGGAAGAAGAGCTGCAACGCCTGCTAAACAAACTGCCCGATTTGGATGATCGCGCCGAGAGGAAATCCGTCAATCATTCAACCGTCTGGTCAACAAACTGCTGCACCCGCCCTTGGAATCGCTGCGCGACGAATCCCGCCGCGGCACGCCGCGCACACTGCTGGAGGCCTTGGCCAAGTTGTTCCAGTTGAGAGATTGATGACATCCACGCTCAGGATGTCACTCGCATTCAAGACGACATATTATTTTTCCAATGTCGAATTATCGTGCAAGGCGTTGAGTGCTTCGCTGGAGATTTTGCCGAGGTCATCGACAAAGCTCAGTAGTTTCTTTGCGCGGATGGGATGCTGTAAGGCGCGCACTGCTTTGGTCTCGATTTGGCGTACTCGTTCGCGAGTTACCGAAAAGATTTTGCCTACCTCTTCCAAGGTGTACGAGTAGCCGTCGGCCAGTCCAAAACGCAGCCGGATGATTTCCCGCTCGCGATAATCGAGCGCGCCCAGCACTTCGGCGATGCGGGCCTTGAGCGATTCGCAGTTGATTTCGTGCAGCGGATCGTCTTCGCGGTGATCTTCGAGGAACTCGCCGAAGAACGTGTCGTCGTGTTCGCTCACGGGCTGGTCGAGCGAGAGCGGTTGCCGCGCCATGCGGAGAATGTTGATGGTTTCATCCAGGGAGAGTCCGGCGGCGGCGGCGGCCTCCTCGACCGTGGGTTCCACGCCGTTTTGCTGGACCAATTGCCGCGTGGCGTGGCGGACTTTGCCCATGTTTTCCAGCATGTGCACTGGCATGCGGATGGTCCGGCTCTGATCGGCGATGGCCCGGGTAATGGCCTGGCGAATCCACCATGTGGCATAGGTGGAAAATTTGTAGCCCCGGGCGTGCTCGAACTTATCCACCGCGCGCATCAAACCGGTATTGCCTTCTTGAATGAGATCCAGGAAGCTTAGCCCCCGGTTGCGATAGCGTTTGGCGATGGAAACCACCAGGCGCAAGTTGCCGGCAGACAGATAGCGTTTGGCGGCCTCGTACTTTTTATGCAAAGCAATGACCCGCTCGAGCCGGCGGCGGAGCGTGGCGGGACTTTCCAGCGTCAACCTCATCAGGTAGCACAATTCCTTGCGGAGTTCCCCATCTGCGAGGCGGCTCGCCGCCATTGAGGCGGAGCTGGTCCAACTGCAATTTGAGGTCTTCCATGCGCCGGGAGATTTGCTTGAGTTTTTCCAGCAACGGTTGCAGCCGCTGCGTGCGCAGACCGAGTTCTTCCACCAGCCGGACCGCTTTCACCCGACGCTGCAACAGTCTCTGCCATGCTTCACGGCGTCTTTTTCCGGGATGTCGATCATGGATCGCCACCGTGAAATCCTCGCGGTTACTCGCCAGCAGATGATGTAGCGTCTGCAAATTCGGATCCAGCACTTTCAACAACCGCCGCTTTTCCCGGATGTTAATCACCGAGACTTCAATCGTCCGATCCAGACGCAATTTGTTGTCGCGGATGCTTTCCAAAAGGCTCACCGCCGCCTGAAGCACGTAATCGTTGGCCAACATGCACTGGCGAAATCGCCGGCGGCCCGTTTTGATTCGCTTGGCCGCGGCCAGTTCTTCCTGGGGTTTCAGCAGGGGGATCTCGCCCATTTGCATGAGATAAATTCGCACCGGATCGTCGATTTGATCGTCATCGCCGCCGGGCTCTTCGGCCTGCTCGGCCGCGGCATCGTCCAGATCAACATCAGAGAACGACGAGGAAGCATCGACTTCTGCTTCCGCGAGAAGATCATCGACCGGCGGAAGCGCATCATCGGACTGCGTCTCGAAAACAGTACCAGGGGAGCTTTTTTTGCGATTAGGCGATTTGCTGCGGGCGTGTTTGGACATGGTGTATCAAATTGAAGAAGGCTTCGAGTTGGGCCCAACGTACGCGAATGCAATGTGTACCCGGGAGAGATTCTTCCCGAAAATTTAGCGACTACTTTTTGCGATCAGTCGCTGGGGCGGCATTGCACGAAACAAAAAAAGCACTTTAAGTGCCAAAGCCCCCTTTAAGCGGCAAATGAGTCACAACCTCTTATCGTTCAAATAGTTGTGATGCCGGGCTTGTTTCAGCTACAAGTTGCTCATGATCGGTCTGTGGGCAAATTGCCTCAAAAACAAAGAACGTGCGTGGCAAATCAGCATCATGCCACGAATTCTATAGAAAATACTTCGGTTATGAGGAAAATACCGGCTCGCGCAGCGAAACAATTTAAACAATCCTCATAAGTTGCAAATCACCGTGATTTTCCGAGAAATATCAGTAAGTATCACTACTCCAGGACTTACCAGTATTACCGATATTTATCGATGAGCCGGTAAAAACCAAACTGGCCTAAGCTCTGCTTAGGTCAAAATCATGGATAATTCATGTCCCATATAGCATTCTATCAAATAGTGGGGGTTGGTCATGGACGCACAAACCCGATTATTACACGGAGCGACTCTATACATCATTTTTTTGCTGACACTCAATCTGGCCGGTTCGATACATGGGCAGACATCCGGCGGATCGGGTCAGTCGGGTGCGGGCAGTAATGCTTCCACAGGCGATGCCAATTCAGGCGGCGTTGATGCCGGCAGCCTCGATAAACTGCTCGATCTGGCCGAAAAGGACGTGGGCCAGCTTTCACAAGTCAAGGTAGGCGGACACACTGGATCGCCTTCACTAGACATGCCTGTGACCAGTGTGGCGCACCAAGCAAGCACGGTGGGCAAATCGCCGGCCGCGGTGTTTGTGATCACCAACGAGATGATTCGCCGCTCCGGCGCACAAAACATCCCCGACGCCTTGCGCATGGTGCCCGGCATTCAGGTGGCCCAGATTTCTTCCGACGAATGGGCAGTTAGTGCGCGGGGATTCAATTCGCAATATTCCAACAAACTATTGGTGCAAATCGATGGTCGCACCGTGTATGATCTTTTCTTTGGCGGAGTTATTTGGGATGTGCAGGATCTCATCTTGGAAGACGTGGAACGGATCGAGGTAATCCGCGGTCCAGGCGCTACAATTTGGGGCGCCAATGCCGTAAATGGCGTGATCAATATTATCACTAAAAAGGCACAAGACACTCAGGGACTTTTAATTCAAGGCGGAGCGGGAACGCATGAGCGCGGCTATACCAACGCCCGCGCCGGCGGAAAAATTGGCCAAGACTTGTACTACCGGGTTTACGGTAGATGCTTCGATCGCGGTCCCAGCTACGCTCCTGACGGCAATACGGCGCCTGACGAGTGGCGCCAGGGCCGCAGCGGCTTCCGCATGGATTACGACGCCGGCCAGTCCGACGCCATGACCCTGCAAGGCGATTATTACGATGGCAAGACCGTAACCCTGACGCCAAATCAAGTCCCAATCCCTCCCGACTATAGTGTATCAAGTAATGCGGGCCATGTAACCGGCGAAAATATTTTATACCGTTGGAAACATACCCTCGATGAAGATACGGATTGGACCTTCCAGACCTATTACGATCGCACGCAACGGCACTACTTTTATCCCACTTACGCCCTGGATCGCGACCTTTTTGACCTGGATTTTCAGCATCGCTTTCCGTTGGGAAATCGAAATGAAATTATTTGGGGTTGTGGATACCGATTTACGCAAGATTCTTTCCAGCCCGATGGTTTCTTTATAAACGTCGATCCGCCCACCCGTTTTGATAATTATTTCAGCTATTTTCTCCAGGACCAAATCACCTTGGTTGAAGACCGCTGGTATTTGACGGGCGGTTCGAAGTTTGAGCACAATCCCTATACAATTTTTGAATTCCAACCCACCGTGCGGCTTTTGTGGACCCCGACTGAACGCCATTCCATTTGGGGCGCGGTTTCGCGCGCAGTGCATACGCCAACCCGGCAGACTGACAACGCCAATGTGACACTGCCGCCGATCTACCCTGGAGTGCCGGTCTTTCCCGTAGCGTTGGGCAATCGCGATTTACAGTCAGAGGAATTATTGGCTTACGAGTTGGGCGTCCGCGTCCAAGCGACCGAGCGGTTTTCCTGGGACCTGGCCATGTTTTACAATCAATACGATAAAATATTCTCCTTTTCGCCGCCCGATCAACAGTTGCCTTATATCTTTCAGTATTATGAGAATGGCATGTCCGGCGAGACTTATGGCGCGGAACTGGCAATGAACTATACAGTCAACGAACAATGGCGATTGCAATGCGCTTATACTTATATCCGCTTATTCCTCCACACCGAACCGGGCCAAAGTAATTATGTCAATCCCGGTGAAACGCCCATCAACCAGCTTTATTTGCAATCCTCCTGGGATCTGGGAAATCATTGGCAATTCGACTTGATCGGACGTTATGTGGATACTGTGATTCCCAGCCTGGCTCCGCAAATACCTAGTTATATAACCTTCGACACTCGGCTGGCATGGCATAAAAACAAAAACTTGGAAGTGGCCGTGGTGGGCCGCAATCTGGCCCGGGGATACTATTCTGAATTCGCGCCGACAAGTAGTTCGGTGGAGTACAAAGTCGGCCCGGAGGTATACGGCCAGATCACTTGGCGATATTGAAAAACCGGCCGAACGAAAATTCATCACACACACTTAGTCAGGTCAAAAAGAACGTGAATCGCCAAGCCGTCAGTTTTCGCTTTCGCGCACAGTCGGCCCGATGCTCCGCCTTTCGCATCTTACGGTTAAAAGCAGTGCGCGCGTTCCTGGCACATTATGTGATCTGGATGGGATTGGGATGTTGTGTGGTAGGAGTGCTTTTATTTACCAGCGAGATTGTTCCCCTTTGGGGTCAATCCACTGAATCCGTGCCCGCCACCCCACCGCCGGAAGAAATCAATCCCCAATACGAATACAACGTCAAAGCCGCGTTTTTATATAGTTTCGGCCGTTACCTGATCTGGCCGGAACGCACTTTTACCGAGTCCTCCGGCGCATTTGTGCTGGGGGTCTGCGGCGAAGATCCCTTTGGCCAGGTTCTGGACCGCATTGCCCAGGTAAAGACGATCCAGGGTCATCGGATAGTAATCCAAAGGATGGCCTCGATCGAGGCCTTAAAACCTTGCCATATCTTATTTATTTCCCGTTCGATTCCCGCCGAGCAACAGGCGGCGATTATCAAAAAATTGCAAGGAAAAGCAGTATTACTAGTGGGCGAGGTGTCGGGATTTGCCGAGCAGGGCGGAGGAATCAACTTTTACGTGGAGGCCGGCACGGTGCGTTTTGAGATCAACGTCGATGCCATCCAACAAGAAGGCCTTCTGCTCGATGCCAAACTAATGAGCTTGGGTAAAAAAGTGTCGGCTCCAGTAACTCAATAAGACGGAGATTCACCAAGGATGTAAATTGTCGGAAAGGCTGTGCGGCTAATCATCATACCGACAAAAACTATTAATAACCATGTTTCGCAACCTATCGATCCGAACGAAACTTGTATTGCTGGCCGTGACCTCGGTCAGTGTGGCGCTCTTATTGTCGAGCATTGGTTTTGCGATCAACGATTTCATCACCATGCGCAATTCCACGGTGCGAAGTCTCGGCACGCAAGCGCGGATGCTGGCCTTCAACAGCACGGCCGTATTGAGTTTCAACCAGGCGGCGGCCGCAAAACAACTGTTGGCATCGCTGAAAGCGCAACCTACGATCGAGTTTGCCTGTTTGTATGATAACAAGGGAAAAGTCCTGGCTACCTATTTAAAAGAAGGTCTTGCGGAGATTTCCCCGCCGCCGCCGCGCAACAGTGGTTACCGCTTCGCCGACAGCGGTACGCTGGAAATGTATTGGCAAGTAATTGATGACGGGGAATTTGTGGGTACTTTATATCTGCTGGAAAATGCCAAGATCTTGCAGCAACAGTTATATGATTACCTCAAGATTGCGGCGCTGGTGATGTTATGCTCGTTGCTGGCGGCGGGCCTGCTGGCGATGAATTTGCAGCGGAGAATCTCGCGACCCATTCTGGCCTTGGCCCGCACCGCCGTGCAAATCACCACCGCCGGGGATTATTCCATTCGCGTGCAGCCCCCTTCCCGCGATGAATTGGGCGCGCTCTATGAGGCCTTCAATAAATTGCTGGAGCGGGTGCAAACTTCGGAAAAGGAATTATTGGCGGCGCAAAACATATTGGAAGAAAAGGTCCTCCAGCGCACCGCCGAACTACGCCGCGAAATTACCGAAAAGGAACGCGCCCAAGCCGAACTGGAACGCGCAAGGAGGCCGCCGAAACCGCCACCCGCTCGAAAAGCGAATTCCTGGCAAATATGAGTCACGAAATCCGCACTCCCATCACGGCTATTCTGGGCTTCGTCGAGGTGCTCTTGGAGGAACACCAAGTCGACTGGGGAAAAGAAGAATTGGCCACCATCCAGCGCAACGGAGAACATCTCCTGGCAATCATCAACGACATCCTCGATATTTCCAAGATCGAAGCCCGCCGCATGACCGTGGAACGCATCCCCTGCTCCTTGCTCCAGTTGCTGGCCGACGTGAATTCGCTCATGCAAGTGCGGGCGGCCGCCAAAGGCCTGGCCTTGCACGTGGAATTTCATTCGCCCATCCCCGAAATCATCCATACCGATCCCACCCGCTTACGCCAAATTCTGATTAACCTCATCGGCAATGCCGTCAAATTTACCGAGCTGGGCGAAGTCAAGTTGATCGTCTTGTTCATCCCCGGCGATCAGCCGATCATGCAGTTCGACGTGATCGACTCCGGCATCGGCATGACCGCCGAGGAAACACAAAACCTGTTCAGCCAATTTTCCCAGGCCGAAACCTCCACGGCGCGACGTTTTGGCGGCACGGGCTTGGGACTGGCAATCAGCAAACGTCTGGCCGAAATGCTGGGCGGCGACGTGATCTTGATCAAAAGCCTCTCCGGTGAGGGAACGCATTTCCGCGTCACAATAGCCACCGGATCAGTGATAGGCGTGCAAATATTGGAAATGCCGAACTTAATCACCTTTAAAGAAAAAATGCGGCAAGGAGCAATAGTGCCGAAGGTGGCCCCGTCAATAGCCTTGTACGGCAGCATCTTGCTGGCGGAAGACGGACCTGACAACCAGCGCTTAATCGCCCATATTCTCCGCAAAGCCGGCGCCGAGGTGACCGTCGTCGATAACGGCAAGGCCGCCTTTGAGAGCGCCTTGAAAGCCTTAAATGAAGGCCTTCCCTTTGATCTAATCCTCATGGATATGCAAATGCCGATAATGGACGGTTATGAAGCCACCACCGAACTTCGCCGCCTGGGTTACGCGGGTTGGATCGTGGCTCTGACCGCCCACGCCATGGCCCACGATCGGCAAAAATGCCTCGACGTGGGATGCAACGACTATGCCAGCAAACCCATCCAACGGCAAGAATTCTTTGCCACTTTGGCCAAATACATTGGCCAGGGCACGCCGGCCGAGAAAAGTTGATTGTCTTCTCGGTGATTATCGAGAATCAGTACCGGCTCTAAGGACTTACTGATCTTTGCTGATAATAAGAGATTGCTCAATAAAAGGCCGTAGGCTGGGACGGACGTTATGTTTTCGTTTTCCCTCGGCTGCAGGAAAAACGCCCTCGCGTCCCAACCTACGAAGCCTCACGCGGGTGACCGCTCACCATTGTATCATGGTTTGAAATGTAGGCCACAGGAATCCGGCGGCTAGGTGCTGATCCGGCTAAAGCTAATCCTAAAAACAGGTCTTAAAGATACCTGCCCCACCGTTAGTGGCATACGGAAAATGGAGCCCTGGACAGTGGAAAAAATGTCGATGAAATCAAACCTCTTTTTTCCGCCCCCCTCATTGCTTGGCTCCGGCGGGATCAGCATCAGTGGCGGCATCGGACTTTTCTGAGGATTCATGGCCCTCGACTACGCGCAATACGAAAAACG
This sequence comes from Pirellulales bacterium, assembly GCA_963820545.1. Classification (GTDB taxonomy): domain Bacteria; phylum Planctomycetota; class Planctomycetia; order Pirellulales; family Thermoguttaceae; genus CAWGAJ01. The sequence goes on along the minus strand of CAWGAJ010000001.1, from coordinate 1,859,355 downwards.
TGCGCTGCATGGAGAAGGAGGATTGCGCTTGTTCGCTTTGGCCGCTTTGCGCCTGCTTTTGTGTCTGTGCAGTCAGCGGTTGCTGTTGTTCGACGGTGGCGCCAGACTTAGCAGCGAAACTGCCGCCGCCAAGGCCTGAGGCCGATTTGCCTGCTTGGTCAGTGATCACTGGGCTACGCGCCATTGCTTCAGGCAATCCATGTGCAGTTGTGTCGGCGAAATGGCGCTTTTTTTCACCCTCAGTCTGCGTGGCAACACCTCTCTGGTAATCCCAGGAATAATATCCCAGCCGTTGGGCGCGTCCCCATGGGGCATTATCCGGCGCAGGCAAAGTGGATTGGGGTGTGGCGGGGGCCGAAAGATCCGCTTTTTCCCCTGTTTGCAAGGCTTTAGTCTGTTGGCCCAGAACCGCTTTGATCGCTTCTTTTGCACGGTCTTCGCGAAGGTTCAAGTTATCCAACCCTGATGAGATATCCTTCGTCTGAGTGATCGACACGCTCTGAAACGTGCGCGATTGTGACGTTAAGCCGGTAATCGTGGCCTGGATTTGGGCCGCCGGCGCCTCAATATAGACTATTTCCACCGAACCAATGTCCTCAACTTTGCCCGCCATCCGGCCCAAGGTTTTTGATGGAATAGTGCTCCTCATCGCCCTTGCGCCCGACAAGGATGGCGCTATTCCCCGCTGACGTAAGTTATCGCCATCCATGCCATCCGCCGGCGCTTCGCTCCACGCAATCCGGTTTTCTCCCAGCAGCTTGTCGAAGGCCTGATTTTTTATTGCCTCGCGCGTGACGTCGCAATAAACTACCAGCACCTGATCAATGTATGCGCCTGCGATTATGGCCTGCTCTTTTTCCATGGATGGCTCGCCCGCTTCGGCTTCGGCCAATGGTTTTTTCTCTGTCACGCCTTCGGCCGCCAGAGTTCCGCCGGCCCCGGCCTGGACCTCTGCCGGAGGTTCAATCGCGACGCCTAAGGTCTCCACGGCGGTTTGCCCATTTGTAGTCGTCCCTTTCGCTCTCGCCTTAAACGCGGCCTTGGGCATATCTTTCAGAGCGAGTTTATCGTGCAGATCGGCGTCGCCTAGTTTTGCCCCGCCGGCTTTTGTCAAAACGGGCTGGTTCGTAATGTCGGCCGATTTGCCCGCGGCAAACGCTTCTTTGTCCCATGACCGTTCTCTTGCCGCCTTGATTTCCTCAGCGCCTTTCGGCATGGTTGCTTCCTCAGGAGGGGCCGGCTGCATGACGGGTGCTTCCTCCACGGCGGTTCGACCTTCTTCACCTTTATTCACCATGGCCACTTCACGCTGGGCAGGTCCGCCGGGCAAGGGCGGTGCCTTCTGCTGTGGATTGTATAACACCAGCAGCAAGGCCACGACCACCATCACTACTGGCCACGCCCAAATGCGCGGATTTTTCAACCGGCGAAGAACGGTTTTGCTCAGCGGCACAACGGGCGTTTCGCTAGAGGAAAAAACAGGCACTGCTTTTTCACCAACGATCCGCAAAACGCTTTCGCTCAGATCCTCGCCCAGCTTTAGCCGCGGCAGCGATTTTAGCGTGGCGCTTAGCGCGCGCAGTTCTTCCAGCAGTTGCCGGGCAGCGGCACTGGCGGCCAGCAATTGTTCCACTTGCGCCGCTCGGCAGCGTTCAATTCGCCGTCGAGATACGCGCTTAACAGTTCATTTTCCGGCAAATCGTTCATGGCAAAAAGTTTTCAGTCATCAGTTAGCAGTCTTCCGTTTTCCGCCTCACTCTATCCCCTATTCCCTATCCCCTAATCTCTGTCTCCTATTCATCTATCAACACTGCTTTCAGTTCCTCGCGTAATTGCATTCGCGCGCGATGAATGCGGCTCCGCACGGTGCCCACGGGCAAAGCGAGTATCTCGGCGATGGTTTCGTATGAGCAGCCGTCGATTTCCCTCAATACCAGCACGGTGCGGTGTTCGAGACTTAGTTGTTTCAGCGCGCGTCGGACTTGCCCGCAGCGTTCCTGCTGCTGCACCTGATCCAACGGGCCGTTGCCGTTATCCACGGGATCCATCCCGAATTGTTCGCGGTTTTGTTCTATCGAGCCCATGAGATGTTGTCTCCGGCGCAGGCCGGCGGCCAGATTTTGCGCTATGCGGTATATCCAAGTATAAAACGCACTTAGGCCTTTGAACGAGTCCAATTTCACAAACGCCTGGACAAAGGCCTCCTGGACAATATCCCGCGCGTCTTCGGCGTTGCCCACCAGATGGACCACGGTGTTATAAAGCCGATCCTGGTACTTTTCCACCAGCTTTCCAAAGGCTGCGGAGTGGCCTTTTAGGGTTTCGGCGATCAATTGGGCGTCGTCGCTCACTTCAGGCTCGCTATTTTAGACGCGCTCCTATGCCCGGAAGTTCCCGGCCTTAGGCCGGAACACCGGGTGTTCAAAAACCAACATCCATCCCTCTCCCTCCGGAAGATTTATTATAAAAGTCCCCTCTCCCTCCGGGAGAGGGCCAGGGTGAGGGCCGACTATACGTTATATGTTAACCCAATCTGTCGACAAACAAAATCAATGTTTTATCAGAATTAATCATGGTCTTCCCGCATGGTAGAAGCGAAGTTGGCCACCTACCATGCCTTTCCGCCCTTGCGTACCCCGCATATCGACACCTCGATCCCCATGGCCTGGGCCATGGCCGCCTTGGTCAAAAGTGCGGCATCGGCCTCTTTGGCATTATTGGCGTATGCAACTTGAACGTGGTTCGATTTATGCTTGGCCATGAACTGGTCGCGCGAGATGCCGTAAAGCACCGCGTGCATGATAGGCCATTGCGGCGTGGTCAGGTCCCAGCGGCGTTGGGTCTCTTCCCTGGGCAGTTCCACCACTCCGGCGCGGCCCAGGTCCATCTTTAACTCGCCGTTATCCACGTAAATTCGCGACCACACGATTTCGCCGGGCTTGGATATGCCCTTGAGCGATCCGCCGCCCAAGCGGAAGTACATTCCCGGCTGACGCTCGCTTACCGCGCCCGCCCAGCCGCCGATCAGATGGGCCGGCGGCACTGATCCGCTGATTTCAAACACCCAAACATAGTCTTTTACCGTACCCGAGCGATCCCAGTCGCCCCAGCGCACGTCGTGCAGCGTGGTTTCCACCGGCTGGCCCATGGCCTTGTGCACGCGGTTGGTCATCAGGCCGTCCAGGCCCGAGCATTCGTCCACCTCGTTGAAATGCACCACTGGCTGGCCCTCGAAGAGGATCCGCCGGCCGTCGCGGCTTCTTACCAACGGCCGATCCGTATTATTCAGCGTGCCTTCCACCAAATCGCTGGCCGGCAACAGGTCTTTCAGCCCTTGCTGATATTGGATACCGATCACGTCGCAGCCGAAATCGTCGGCTATGCGCACCGCCGCGATATACATCTTGCACTGTAAATGGATCTGCTGGTCCGTCAGATCGGTCTCCTCGTTCGCGCCAGTGATGAACTTCATGCCCCGCTCTTCCATCCACCTGCGCACCTGGCCGGCTTCATCGTCGCTGGTTTGCATGGTCTCGTAATACAGCGCCGATTGGCTGAGGCGTTCCTTGTACACGCCCATCGGGTTGAGCAATTCGTCCTGGATGATGGCGTTGTACATGCCCATGCAGCCCTCGTCGAAAACGCCCATGATCGCCTTTTCCCACGCCAGTTGTTCGGCCAGGGCCTTGCCCAGTTTGCGTTCGGCCGAAGGAAGCTTGATCTTCTTCAGCGCCTTGACGTGTTTCAGTGCGTGCTTCACTTTGCCTTTGGCCAGCCAGTTTTTCAGCCCCGCCGTGAAGGTCTTGTCAATAAAATCTTCGCTCCAGAGCGTGGCATACTTTTTGCCCGCCTTGGTCAAACAGCCGTTCAGATTCAACATGCCCACCAGCCCCGGCCACGTGCCCGACCAATTGGCCACCGTCAGAATCGGCCCCCGGTGCGAAAGCAATCCCGGCAGGATGTGGTACGAATACTGCCACACCGACTCGGCCACGATCAGCCTGGCCTTTGGATCGATATTGGCGAACACGGCCATGCCTTCCTTCTGCGAGGCAATAAAGCCGTGCTGCGCCTCGGGCTTGTACGGATGCGCCCGCACCAGCTCGTAACCGGCCGCCGCCACGGCCCGGCCCAGGGCCTCTTCCATCTCTTGCTGTTTCGGCCAGCACTGCTGATTGGCCGACAAGCGCATGTCGCCGCTGGCCACCAGCAGCACTTGCCTCTTGCCCGCCTTGGCGGGCCGCGTCAATTTCGGCATGGCATACTTAGGCATGACATTTACTCCGGAGTATCAGAATTACATCAAAATCTCTAACCTCTAGCCTATAGTATACATCTTATAAGTGATTCGGAAATTGGGATTTTTTCCCGTTTAGCCCGGACGCTTGCGTCCGGTGCTTCCGACATATAGCCGCGACGGGCACCAACCGAAGGTTGGTCGGTCGCGGCTTGTAGTCCCACAAAGATTATGAAGGCCGTTTACGGCCTTTGACCGCCGCAGGCGGTATTAGGCCCGTGCTTTAGCACGGGTAAGAAGTTGCGAAATAATTTATTTTCCCCACTCTCCCTCCCCCGCCGCTTCAGCGCCGGGGGAGGGAGAGAATATACAATTTATCGCACACGGGTGCCATGCTCCACGGCATGATGGCATTGTCGAAGTGTGCCACTGGCTTTGCCAGTGCTTCCGTCGGAATTTATCAGGAAACGGCTTCTTCGGGTAAACCGTGAATGACTATTACATCGAAGCACTGCCGCACCATCTTTCGATGTGCTACTGCCTACTTCTATCCACAACACGATGGAACGTCAAGGAAGCCCAAAGCACTGGCAAAGCCAGTGCCACACAACCTCAGCCCCTTTCATCCGTGCCACCCTGCCGCCGTAGTCGCTCCAGATTTGATCCACCACCCGGCCAAAACGGTCGTAGTATCTGGCAATCGCGACCATCAGTCCTCACTCGGAATTGCCTGTCCGCTCTTTCTCTCCCCGAAAATCAGTGATGTCCCCTTTTCCGTCCCGTCCCCTTTTCCGTCCCTTTTCCGTCCCTAATTCACGGAATACCCCCCTAATGCCTCTTGTGCCTGCGGCACCCCGATAACAAAAAATCTATCGGGGCCACCCGCGAAAATTGTGAGCGTGACAGACAATAAAAAACCCCACACCAAAGCGATATTACTAGGCCGAGTAAAAAACAAATGTTGCTTAATAGTATGAGAAGAGCAAACCATCCGATAGCAGGAGCAATTTCACTAAAAGGGCTGCTACTTTTACTAAATACGCAACGTATTGATGGGATAGTATGAAAGAGACTTCCTGTCCATTGCCATTCATGTGGGCAATCGGTACGCCCCGGGCGTCTAAAAGATTCTACCGGCGTTAGGATGGGAATGTATTGCCAATCATAAAAGATTCCGTCTGTGTACATTTGAAAGGCTCCGCATATAGTACATTCTTTTTTCCAAAGCCTTCCCCATCCCCCCGTGCTAAGTGTGGCAGATACGTACAACTGAAGCCCAGTGCCTACCAGAACGAAAATCAGTGAGGCAAAAACTAAAATCCATGTTTTCATACGAATTGACCGGAATATTAGTCATGCGTTCCGCATTTACATTCTTCAAATAATTGTTTACGGGGTATCCCACACCCGAGTTGATCCCAAACAGTAAAACTAGAGGTTACCCCACAGACCTCACCCGCGGGACATGATCCCTCGCACTTTACGCATGCTCCTGTAGCTTGAGAATAAATAACTGGCACTCGAATATTACTATTACCCCTATTTCCGACAGGGAATCCGCCGACAATACCGGTGCATAACCAATTATAACCTGGGGGACATGTCACGTTCGCATTCTGGCATCGTTGTATGGCGTCTCCTTCCGAACTCTTACCACCCACAAGCTGATCTGCCCAGAGTGGTTTGCCATCGGCCCCCATACCAGAAAAATACAAATCCCAATACTTCGTGTTAGTTGTGTCTGTGGCACCGCACTTGGGGCATGGTGGCTCTGGATGCCATCCCGGATCCCAAGATACTGCCGGTGGCGATCGGAACCCAAAATCATCCAATCCCCTCGGATCCGTCTTATCCGTCGGATCATTCCCCACATACCGATACAGATTCGCATCGTCGGCACCAAACTCTTTCGGATCTTGGCTCCAGAATCTTCCGGTTACCGAGTCGTACCAGCGGGCGTCGTAGTAATAAAGGCCCGCGAAGGAGTCCCATTCCTGGCAGGTGAACAGGGGGCAATTCGGGGGACACAATACTCATTTTGGTAGTTTGCGAAGTTTCGAAGGCCGACCGCCTGGTGCCACTGCTGGCTCGCCCGAGGGTGTCCGGGAATTAAGAAACTCATAACTTCAAGCACAGTCAGAGGTTTTTACACTTATGCTAGCTGTGCAATTTTTATGTTAAGACAGTGAATCTAATAAACCTCGTAAAACACGTTTTATTTGTAAATGAATTCCCGGATGGCCTCGGCTCGCCCAGCAGTGTATTTCTGGCGATTGTACACCATACACCGTCCACCGCCCACTGCCCACTTTTTATTTCCCCTGACGCTGACAACTTTCCTCCAGTCTATAGTCTCCAGCCTACAGCCTAGTATCCAACAAATGCCCTTTTTCACGACACTAAAAACGACTGAAAAATCGCCAAAAAACCACAAAAAACAAATGATGATCAACTTACTAGCGCGCACTTTTTCTAGGTGTGTTTACACCTCGCGCCCGTTGCATCTCTTTACACTGCAACCAGTTACTTTTTACTGAAAACTTTAAACCTGTAACTTGCGACTTTATTCATTTTTCCCCAATAATTCATCCCGAAACTTTCTCTGTCCAATAATTCCAACTGTTCTGCTGCAAGCCAGTTGCGCGTATCGCTCACTCCAAAATACAAAATATGTTTTTCTACTACTTCGGAGTGGCCAAAACCGTCGCCGCAACTCCTTATTTTCCAATCCCTTACACCGCTCCATTTTGGCCAAAAAACAAGAACTCTCTATAGTAGACCGAAAATTCCAAAACCCCCCTCCAAATAATCCCCTTTCTTGAACAATAAGCGTTCCCAGGCAGAGCATAGGAACGAGGTGTGTGGCCTGTGCTGAACCCTGAATCTCCTGAACCCTGAACCCTGCCCACTGTCCACTCCGCCTTCGGCGGACTGCCCACTAATTCACTATCCCCTATAGCTCATGTCCAGCAGTTCCATGGTGTGCAGGACCTTAACCGGGTGATTGTGCTCGCGCACCTGGTGTTGGATGTGTAAGAGGCAGCCGGGATCGGCGGCCAGCACGATCGATGCGCCGGTGCTAAGGATGTTTTGGATTTTGCGGCAGCCGAGTCGATCGGCCATTGCGGCCTCTTGTAGACCATAGGCGCCGGCCATGCCGCAGCAGATATCCGACTCCGTAAGTTCGCGCAATTCCAGGCCGGGGATCTTGGCCAAAAGCCGCCGCGGCGCGTCAATGATGCCCTGGGCGTGGGCCAGATGGCAGGCATCGTGATAAGTTGCCACGGCATCAATCCGGCCGCTGGGCGGCACGAGTCCCAGGTCGTCGAGCAGTTCGTGCACGTCTTTCACCTTGGCGGCGAATTTTTCCCGGTGCGGCTGCAAACCATCCTGCCAATGCGATCCATATTGCTTGAGCATCGCCCCGCAACCGGCCTGATTGACCACAATGGCGTCGTAGCGGTCCAGTTCAAAGGCGATGAGATTGGCGTCGGCCATTTGCCGGGCGCCGCGGCTGTTGCCGGCATGAAAAGGAGCGCCCCGCAGCAGCCTTGCTCGGCCGGAATGAACACGTCGCAGCCGTTCTGCTGCAACACCCTGAGCGTGGCCCAATGCACGTTACGGAACAATACATCGGCGATACAGCCCAGAAAAAAAGCCACCCGGCGCGTTTGCGTCCCACGGCGGGAAGGAATTTGGGCAATTTCGGGCCCTGCCTTATGGGCGGCGGCAAAAGTCGGATCATGCGCCCCAATCGGCCGGGAACGAGTTTCAGCAATCCCAAGCGCTCGGCCAGATCAAAAAGTCCCACGTGCTGCAAGAACCGCAGCGGCAAAAGCAGCCGTCGCATGCGCTCGGGATATGGAAACAGCCGCAGCACAGCGATTTCGCGGAACCAGTCGTAGTGCTGTTCGATCCTGGTTTCGGCCTGTGCCATGGCCAGGCGCATGGGCTCGATCAACTGGCCGTATTGCACGCCCGAGGGACAAGCGGTTTCGCACCCACGACAGTCGAGGCAGAGTTTTAAGTGGCGGCGCATCCGCTCGGTCAATTGCCGGGAGCCCTCGGACAGCATGCGCATGATCTGGATCCGGCCGCGGGGGCCGTCGTTTTCATCGCCCAGTTCAAGGAACGTCGGACAACTCGACGTGCACAGCCCGCAATGGATGCAGCGCAAGAATAACTCAGAATTGATGGCCGCGGCAAGATTTTGCTCACCTGCGGACTCCCCGGCGCCGGCGTGGACAGAATTCAGCCAGCCGTTTTCCCCGCGATTCTGATTGTCTGTTAAGGTTTGCATGGCTTATGTCAATATAAATACTTGTGCCTGAGTCGTCAAAATATAAAGCGGCCGGGATTCAGGATGCCAGCGGGATCAAAACGGTCCTTGAGCGATTGCATCACGACGAAACCCGGGCCTCTGGGCCCCCAAACGTCGTCGGTGGTTAGAGTTTCTCCCGGGCGATTTTTCAATACAACCAGCTTGGCGTCGTGGGCTTCGGCCAAAGGTCGCAGTTTGTGCCGCAGAAAATATTTAAACGAATCTTGTGTTATGTCCTCGACGCTTTCCGGGCCGCTGACGGCATGGATTTCCACTTTGGCATCGTCTTGTGGTAGATGTTTCCCAGGGGAAAATATTACCCGCAAAATACCGTTGCCGGCATGGGCCTGAATGGTGCACTGCGGATCAAGCGAAACCAGCGCGCCGATCATCTTTGTCACTGCGCCGGGCCGGACGCTGATCTGAACCTCGGCGGGAAAATCTATGAGCCAGTCCCAAAGCAGCTTGGCCGAGGCGTCGGTTACGGTCATCGGCGAGGTGATGCCTGTTGCCTGCCACTTGTTTCGCAGGCTATCGAGCATCCACTGCACTTCGACGGCGGCGCCTTCAAAACCTACATACAGTCGGGCCGCGCTGGCTGCGGGCATCGACTCCAGCACGGGATTGTCGTGCCGGTTGGGTCCCCGAGTGAGTTCCACGGCCGCCGGCCGGATTGGGCTGAGCATCAGCTCGGCAAGAAGTTTTTCCGTCATTTCAAGATCCGGCAGATCGCAGGCCGCCAAGGCCGACATTTCCGGCAAGGGACGGACCAGAAGCGTTACTTGAGTAATGATGCCCAATGTACCCAAGGAACCGACCATCAGCCGGCCCATGTTGTAGCCCGCGGCGTTTTTCAGCACTCGACCGCCGCCGGAAAAGATCGTCCCTCGACCGTCCACGGCAATAAAGCCCAGCACGTAATCGCGCATTGTTCCAGAAGCGAATTGGCGCGGTCCGGCCGCACTGGTCGCCGCGATGCCGCCGATGGTCGCCCGATCGGGCAGGGCCACGTCGAGCGGCAGCCTTTGCCGCTTTTTGACCAGGATTTTAGAAAGTTCGGCCATGGTCATGCCGGCTTCGACGGTAATCATCAAGTCGTCGGGCTGATATTCGATCAGTCGATTGAGTTTTTCCAGCGACAATCCCACTCCCGGCAAGGTCGGCAACGCGCCGTAATCCAGCCCAGTGCCACCGCCGAGCGCATACACCGCCGTTTTCTCCTCGCCGGCAACCCGCACCGCTTCGGCCACGGCAGCCTGATCGGCCGGTGTGAGGGTTTTCGTCAGGGGAAGAAATTCCTCAGGAGTTGTCATGGAATAACTTTCTCCGCGTCGCTGGCGCTTGCCTGGCGATTTTCATCGTTACGGCCGGTTTCTGGCGGGAGCAGTTTCCCTGGATTGAAGCGTCCGAGGGGATCAAATGAATATCGCACTTCCTGCATGGCTCGAAGATCGACGGGCTTAAATAGCCGCGACATGAAATCAAGCTTTTGCACGCCGATGCCGTGTTCGGCGCTCAGGCTGCCGCCGCAGGCAATACTCTCGGCGAGTAATTCGCCGCCGGCGGCCAAGGCCCGCTGTGCGCTCGCCGGATTGCGCTGGTCAAAGAGCATGATCGGATACAAGCTGCCGTCGCCGATACAAGCCAGGCTGACAATCGGCACTTCGTGTTTCCGGCCGATTTCAGCAATCTTGCACAACATAAACGGCAATCGGCTGCGGGGCACCACCACGTCTGCGATCAAATAACCGGAACTCAGGCGTCCAATGGCTCCCACTACGGATTTGTGATATTTCCATAATGACGCACCCTGCTTTCCGAGAGACGATTGCTGCAAATGATTTGACTTGTTGTTTTTGCATATCGCGATGATTTGATCCCCTTGCCGATCAAGTCCTGGCGTGGGGCCGTCGAACTCAATCAGCAGCACGGTCCCAATCTTGTGAGGAAAATCCAGCGCAACGGCCTCTTGCGCCAGAGTCAGCAAATCTTGATCGATCAGTTCCATGATTGTGGGAATAATGCCCGCGGAAATGATCTGTGTCGCGGCGTTCAGGGCATCATCGACGGAATCGAACGTCGCCTGCACTGCTCGATAGTCCTCTGGAACAGTCGTCAGCCGCACCCAAACCTTGGTCACGACGCCTAATGTCCCCTCGCTGCCCACAAGCAGTCCTACGAGATCGAGACCTGCCGGATCGTCAAGCGGACCCAGTTGTGCGATCGATCCATCGCTTAAGACCGCTTCCAGACCGAACACGTGATTGACGGTCGTGCCGTATTTTAGCGAGTGCGGTCCGCCGGCATTGGCGGCCACGTTGCCGCCGATAGTGCTGGCGCCTTGCTCGGATGGATCGGGAGCGAAGCAGCAACCGGCGCCCGCCAGCGCTTTGCTAAGCTGCTTATTGGAAACGCCTGCCTCGACCACGGCCCAGCGATCACGGAGACTTATTTCCAGCACGCGATTCATGCGCGTGAGCATCAGCACCAGGCTGCGTCCCAGAGGCAGACATGCGCCGGCCAGACCAGTGCCCGCCCCGCGAGGCACGATCGCCACGCCGTGGCGGTTGGCGATTTTCAGCGCGGCCGCGACTTGCTCCGTGGATCGCGGAAAGACGACCGCTTCCGGCGGATTGCGCTTTGCGGTGAAGGCGTCGCAGTCGTAGACCGCCAGCTCTGAGGGGGCTGAGATCACGTTCTCGGCGCCGAACTGGGCTCGCAACTCTTTAACCAATGGAGAATGGTGCACGGTCGTGGCTGCAATACGCTAATTTCGATGGAGAAATGCTTATTCGTAATTATAGCTCCCTGCTAAGGGAGCGCAGCTACTTCTTTAGCGGCCGGCCGAGTTTTTGCTGGACGCTGTCAATCTTGGACTGAATCCGGCCGCGATGTCCTTTGCGGTAGTCAAGTTTAAGGGAACACTCAATGCGGTTGCAGTCTGCGGCCATGGCCTGAAAACAATCGCGCACCACGTTCATCACCGCGTCGAATTCCCCTTCAATCTCGGTGCCCATGGCGTGCACGCGGTAATCCAGACCGCTGCGATCGATAATATCCAAGCTCCGGGCAACGTAGCTACTCAAGCTTTCCCCCTTGTCTAGGGGGAAGATGCTGAATTCTAATAAGACCATGGTTTAAATGCCTTTCGTTGTGAATGACAATTCACATTTTTCCGCTTTCAAGCGGGATCAAACAGTTTAATACGCATTCTAATTTAAAACAGCGCGTTGCTAGCATTCGTAAGACATTGACAAACGAGGAGTTTTAAATCTGCTAGCTGCGTTACCTTAAATTAGAATGCGTATAAGAGGCTTGCTTTGACCGTTGTTTGTCTTCCCAGGCGAACAAATATCAAGCGCAAGGCAAAGCCCTGCTTAATTCCAGGTGGAAACAAGCGCAGACAATTTTAGCCGTATTTTGATTGTCTAACAGCCAAAGATCGATGTGAGCGGCGTGGTCAGTTGTCGCAACCGATTGATACAAAAAGAGTTAAATACTTTAAGAAATCGACCTATCTTCGTTCTGTGAGGATTGCTATATTACGCCCCTCTTCTTAATCCTTTCGGAGGTTTTCGCCAATGTCTCGAAATTCCCCGTTCACACATTTTTTTGGATATATGGTTCTCGCAATATCATGCGCTTCGGCCGCCAGGTCGTTAGCCCAGAGTTCAATACCGATGGCTAGTCCGGCGCCCTCAAAGACTTCTTTTGTGGCACTGCCAGGCATAGCTGTTCCGGGCACGACTTCGGCCGACGTGAACGCAAGCGCAATGCGTTATCCCGAAACCAACCAGCCCAACACCACATTGCCTACTCCAGGTATCAATCCCCTTTCGAGCACGAATACTCTTCCCGCTACTCCAATTGAGTCCGAACAGCCGTTGTATTTTCAAGAATCCTGGACCTGGCAGTTTTTGCCTGACGGATTGTTGTATAAATCCTATCTGGCTGGAAACCGAGAACCACGTTTTGCCAGCCAATGGGTCCATGTGCGCGATGTCGGTTGGATGTGGGATGTAGCCTTGGGTGCCCGAGCGGGTATTTTGCGATACGGTACTACAGACGTAACCTGGCCTGAGGGAGTACAGGTGGATATTGAAGGGGCCGCCTTTCCCCGAGTCAATCTCGATCAAAACCGGGATTTGGAAACGGCGGATTTCCGTTTCGGGGTGCCGCTGACCATGCGTCAAGGCCCTTGGCAGTGGAAATTTGGCTTTTATCACTTAAGTTCTCATCTGGGCGACGAATATATGGTGCGCAATGACACACTTGATCGGATTAACTTTTCTCGCGATTGTCTTGTTTTGGGCGTGGGATTGTATCTGAATCCTAATCTCCGCTTATATACCGAAGCCGATTACGCCTATTACACCGATGGCGGTACCGAACCCTGGGCATTCCAATTCGGCGCTGAATACAGCCCCATCGAACCTACGCTGAACTGGGGCATCCATTTTTAGCCGTCAACGGACGCCTCCGTCAGGAAGTCGATTTCAGCGGAAACGTGACCGTGCAAGCCGGCTGGCAATGGCGCGGACAAAGCGGTCGCCTCTTTCGTCTCGGCATGCAATACGTAAACGGCTTGAGCGATCAAGGCCAATTCTTTAACCGCTTCGAAGAGCAAATCGGCATGGGACTGTGGTACGACTTCTGAACGTAATCCCGAACGAAGGCTTGCGAAGTTAGACATCGCGTGCGTGCAAGCATGCCACCCTACCTCTTTGCGATTCTCTAATTATGCAATCCGCATTGAGAAATGCGATCTCGTCGAAGATTTGTAAAACAATCTCAGGCTGATTGGTGTTGGTAAAATGGGTTAGATTGGAAAACATTGACGATTTTTCCGATTTTTCCGACGAGTACCCTGGTGAAGAGTCCGGCTGCGTAGACTATGCGTTAAGTTCGGATTAAAACGATTCCGATGAATTTTCTAGTTATATAGATAATTACACAGTCTTCAGGGGGAAAAATCATGCCTATCCGCATGAAAACTCTGCTTCTTGGATTGTCGGTAGCAGTGATAGTTGGATTAGCATGGGGCAGTAGTTTTGCTCAATCGATGGGGCCCGCCGCTTTGGCCGCCAGACAGCATATTAAAGATAAGGTGATCGCGGCCATGGAGGACGGCAAAATATCCACAGCGGAACGAATTGAAATTTTTGCCAAGGCAAAGGAAATACTCAAACCGGAAGAATATGCGGGGTTGATGTGTACAATAGAGAGAATTTCACCCTCGGAGTCTGTCACACATTCCAATACCTCATCCAGCCGCGCTGCGGCAAAGGGAGCTGGCGCCAAACAATCGAATAAGGTTGCGTCAGCAGAGATTGTAAAGAAGCCGAATTCCACGGCCAGTAATATGATGTCTCAGGGGCCAAGCAGCAATCCCTCGACGGCGAACCATTTGGTACGACTGCCGTATATTGATGAAGTACAGTTACAAACGCCATTAATGGGTAAAATGCTTCCCCGGAACACTTACGTGAAACCACCGGAGATGGACGTCGCTGCCCAGGCCGATAAATTGGCGGCCAGGTTGCCGAACTTCTTTAATGTTTATTTCGATTTCGAACCGGCGCCTACTCAGAGCAAGCAGCCAAGCAACCTGGCGAAACAGAACAAGCCAAAAGCTACTCTGGCGGCAAAGGAAAAATCTCCAACGCAGGTTGCCAGCGCGACGAAAAAGGAAAAACCTTCGGCGCAGGTTGTGAGCGCAAAGAAACAAGTTAAACAAAAAACGCATGTTGAGCTCTCCAAAAATTCCCCGGTGACCAACGCACAAGCTGCCATTCAAGGACCGGCGGCATTAAAACCGCAGCTTGATTCACCCAGGAATCCGCCGGTAACCAACGAGCAAGCAAAGATTCAAGAACCGGGGACATTGTGGAACAAGGCCGAACGGCCGGTGACGGCCCGTCGTTATGCCGACTACAGCGTTCCGGTGCTAACTACGCCGGGCGCCGCCTTTCTTTCCGCCGACAAAAAAAATTCCGCCGTGAAGGTAACTTACGACCAACCCCTCGCGCCGGACCCCGACGCCTACCTCAGCAGAAAATAACGGCCGGTTGCATTTGCCGGATGAACCGGGTATCTTATCGCCAAGTCTCTCGGCTGAGTGAATCGACGGTGATGGCGTTTTGACGGCGGGTAAGCCTTGGTCGTGCAACGGTCACGGCCGTTTTCCTGAGAGGTGCCGCTGATGTCTGAATACGGCTTGTTTTTCCGAGAATTTTTGCAGAATTTTCACACCACCGGCGCGATCTTGCCCAGTGGCGGTCCCTTGGCCAAAGAATTGGCTCGATATGTGGCGGAACCATCTTCAGCGCCGCGGCGGATCCTCGAAGTAGGACCGGGAACCGGCGCGGTTACGCGTCACATTATCAGCGCCTTGCAACCATCCGACCATCTGGATCTGGTGGAGCTTAACCACTCCTTCGTGCGCCGCCTGGAGCACCGTTTCCAATGCGATCCGCATTTCCGGTCAGTGGCCGACCGCGTGCGGGTATTACACTGCCCGGTGGAAGAAATGTCCCAAGAGTGGACCTATAGTTTGATCATCTCGGGTTTGCCTTTGAACAATTTTTCCGCGCCGTTGGTAGAGAGGATATTGCAGGTGCTGTTGAACTTGTTAGCGCCGGGCGGGACATTTTCCTTTTTTGAATATATCGCCTTGCGGCGGGCAAAAATGTTCATCAGTCGTGCGACCGAACGGCAAAGGCTCAAAGGCGTCGGAGGCGTCTTGCACAACGTGCTCCAAAGACACGAACTCCGCCGCGAGGCCGTCTGGCGCAACGTGCCGCCCGCTTGGGTCCATCACCTGCGCGTGTGATTCGGCGGGGGCCCGAAGCATGACCGGCCGACTACCAATCTGTTATGGGAACATTTATCAAAGAGGTTTGTTCGGTGTTTATTCATCGACTTGTCAAGGCGCCTGGGTTCTACTATACTTCAATATCTTTTTTAGCAGAACAAAGTTAGGTCATTGAGGAGTGATTTTTAATGTGGCGAAGTTTTTCGGTGATGCTGCTGCTGGCGGGACTTCTTGTGGGTAGTGTCTTGGCTGCTGATCCAAAAGAGCAGCAATCTCCCCAGAATGACAATGATTATGAGTCGTACAAACTCCTGGTAGATACAATCGATCAGGTAGAGCGAAATTACGTCAAGGAAGTCGATCACCGGGAATTGATTGAAGCCGCCATCCGCGGCATGATGGCCAAACTCGATCCCTACTCCTCGTACATCAGTCCCCAGGAAATCGAAGGTTTTCGTTCCGCGGTAGATAGCGAATTCGGCGGCATCGGCATTCAGATTACCATCGACGAGGGGGAGCTGAAAATCCTCAGTCCCATTTACGGCACGCCCGCCTACAAAGCCGGCTTGATGGCGGGCGACCGGATCGTGGAAATCGACGGCAAAAGCGCGGACGACCTCAGCCTGGAAGAGGCCGTCGAGCGGCTCAAAGGCCAGCAAGGAACATCGCTTAGCCTGAAGGTAATCCATCCAGGCAGCGAAAACAAAGAAGATATCACCGTCATGCGCGAGTGGATTCATGTGGAAACCGCACTGGGCTACCGCCGCAATAACCAGGGCAAGTGGGATTTCCTCTTCGATCCGGATTTGCGCATCGGTTACATTCGCCTGACGGCCTTCAGCCGCGACACGTCCGGCGAACTGCGCCGGGCCTTGGAAGAATTGAAAGCGGAGAAAATGCGCGGGCTGATCCTCGATTTGCGGTTCAATCCCGGCGGATTGCTCAACGCGGCGATCGAGGTCAGCGATTTATTCATCTCCGAGGGACGCATCGTCAGCACCAAAGGCCGCAGTACGGCCGAACGCTCCTGGGACGCCCATAAGCCCGACACCTTCGCGGGATTTCCCCTGGTCGTCCTGGTCAATCGTTACAGCGCCAGTGCGAGCGAAATCGTGGCGGCCTGTTTGCAAGATCATAAACAGGCAATAGTGATGGGCGAACGAACCTGGGGAAAAGGCAGCGTGCAAAGTGTGATCGAATTAGAAGACGGCAAAAGCGCCTTAAAACTGACTACCGCCTCTTACTATCGTCCCAGCGGCAAAAACATTCATCGCTTTCCCGACGCCAAAGAGCAAGACGAATGGGGCGTAATGCCTGAGCAAGGATTTCAGTTGAAACTAAGCGATAAAGAAATGGTCGCATTAATTCAAGATCGCCGGGGGCGCGATATCCTCCGCACCAGCCCCGAGGGTAAAAGCAGCCCTGATAATCACAATAACACGAAATCCCAAAAAGAATTCATCGACCGACAGTTGCAAATGGCAGTGAAGTATTTGACCACCGCGTTGGCCAAGACGAAGGAATAGGGGATAGAGGCGAGTGGGCAGTGGGCGGTGGGTAGTGTCCAGTGCGAAACCGCGAGCGGTTTTATAGCGTTTACAGTTTATGGTTCACATGAACATTCTTATCCTGGAAACCACCTGTGATGAAACCGCGGCGGCAATCGTCTCCGCTGGGCTGGAGGTGCGCTCTTCGGTCGTAGCATCGCAAGACGCTTTACATCAGCGCTTTAGCGGGGTGGTGCCGGAGATCGCTTCCCGGGCACACGTGGAACGCATTTTACCCGTAATCGACGAGGCCCTGCTTAAAGCGGGCCTAACCTTGAAAACAATTGACGCCGTGGCCGTGGCCAATACACCGGGCCTGGCGGGTTCGTTGCTGGTGGGACTTATGGCCGCCAAAGCGATTTGCCTGGCGCAAAATATTCCCTTGGTGGCCGTCAATCATCTCCAAGCCCATATCTATGCCTGCCGCTTGGCCGCCGGAGAAGAAGTATTTCCTTGCGTGGGCTTGATCATCAGCGGCGGTCATACCAGTCTCTACCGCTGCCGCGATCCCTTGGAGTTCGAGTTGTTAGGAGCGACCATCGACGATGCCGCCGGCGAAGCCTTTGACAAAGTAGCGGCCATGCTGGGCTTGCCTTATCCCGGCGGTCCTTCCATCCAACGCGCCGCCGCGGAAGGCAATCCCCAAGCCTACAATTTCCCCCGCGCTTTTTTGCATGACGACCAGCGGCTTGATTTCAGTTTTAGCGGCCTGAAAACGGCCGTGCGTTACACCATTGCCGGGCCGGGAAAGCCCGATTTCTCCGGGGTGAAGCTGAGCCGCCGGCAAGTGGCCGAACTGGCGGCGAGTTTTCAAGAGGCGGTAGTCGATTGCCTGCTGGAGAAGGCCTTCGCCGCGCTCAGCAAGACGGATTTGCGCGTGCTCTGCGTGGGCGGAGGCGTGGCGGCCAATGCCCGCTTACGGCAGCGCTTAGCCGAACAAGCCCGACTGCAAAACGTCCGTTTACATATCGCCCCGTTGCCGCTCTGCACCGACAACGCCGTGATGGGCGCGATCGCCCTGGAACGTTTAAAAGCCGGATTGAGCGAAAACCTGGACCTCGACGTATATCCCGGCATGGTTCGCTCGATAAAAGCAACTTAGAACGAGCCGCCACCACCGCCACCGCCGGAACTGCTGCCACCCAAGCCGCTGGAGCCGCCGCCGCCGCTGAAGCCCGTACTACCCGTGCCGGCGTTTGACGCGCTGGATGCCCCGCTAACCATGTCAAACGTAGAGACTGAGGTGACACCGGAGAATATAGGCATACAGGTAACGCGGACATAACGTCGGTCGGCGGAGACGACCGCGGTGGCCGACATGTTAAGTCCCTTGGGCAAAACAATGATAACCGGTTGATAGCCCACCACGCCCGGAGATGTCACGGGCACGAAACCGCCGGCGTTGGCGCCGGTGGCGATTGCACTGCGGTCGCTATACAGACTGCTAAGAGAACTTGAATCCACTGCGTCGTCAATTTGTTTAGCGAGAATTTGTTGATTGAGGGCAATTTGTCCGCCTGCCGCGTTGGCCACCTGTTGCTGGCGGAGCGACTGCTTGCGGCGCCCGTCTTTTAACTCAAAAACCACCATTGCTTGATCTTTATCCAGGGGGATTTTCTGGCTGACTTGAGCTGCATTTTTATCGCGGAAGTGGGTAATGACTTCCACCGAGACTTTTCCGGAAGTTACCTTTCCCCAAACGCGCCACAGTAGCAGCCGATAAGTGCCGTCGAAGCCTTGCGGGCAGACGTATACTTGCGAATGGCCGCCGGAATTGTCGCTCTCGGTTTGCGCGAGGGCGTCGCCCAGCATTACGCCGCCGGCCGTGGTGCGCGGATTGCGCAACGAGCAGACGGTGCCGGTGGGTTCTTCGACCATTAGATCTACGTCCGCGTCGCCGGTCCAATGAACGACCGCCACGCAATCCCGGGCCAGGGCCTGATCTAATTCCTTCTGGAAGGCCTCGGTTTCCGGCTGCTGTTTTTCCTTTTGGAGACGTTCCAGGATTTCTTTGGCCACGCCCACGCCGGCCTGCCAAACCTGGGTTTGATCCTTGGTCCAAGCCTGATTAAGAATGCCCAGGCTGGCCCAGCGCAGCCCGTCCAGGTCGTTCAATTCACGGGCCACTTTCAGGCCGAGCATGTAAGACTCGGGCCGCAAAGGATCCTGCCGGGCCACTTGACGAAAAATATCCAACGCCCGCTCGTTTAGCCCCAACCGCATCAGATACGCGCCGATGTAGAGCAGGTCGGCGGGATTATCGCAAAAATCGACGGCCGACATCACCGCCCGTTCGATCTCTTCCTGGGGACGGCCGGCGGCTTGCATGGCCAGGCTCATGGCTTCGTACATCCAGGGCTGTGCCTGTCGCTGGCGCAGCGCGGCGCTGATCAGGGCGATTAGCTGATCGTATTTTTGCTCGTTCATCAACCGGCGGACCTCGTCGCGCACGGCCGCCGGTTGGGGCGTGTGCGCGGCGAAGTATTTATCCCATACCCGATCGGGATTATCGCCCGCTGCGATTTCGATTTGAATTTTTTCTGATTTCGGCGCCGCCGAGGCCTGTGCAAATGTTTTGGCCGGGGTCTCAGTGCTTGCCGGAACTGGGATTTTAGCAGGCGTGCCTAGATCATCCTTGACGGAAAAGGCCTGGAAGCCTCCAGCGGGGATATTTTGCAGCTTGTCGCGCAGCAAATTCAGCGGATGGTTGTTAGGCAACAATTCGCGGGGGACATTGAACATACCCATGCCGCCCATGCCGCCGCCGCCCATGCCGCCGCCGCCCATGCCGCCCATGCCGCCGCCGCCCATGCCACCCATGCCGCCGCCGCCCATGCCGCCCATCATGCCGCCGCCCATCATCCCACCCATCATCCCGCCCATCATGTTCGTCTGAACTGGGATTACTAGATCGGCCACCGGATAAACCTTGGTGGACAGCCGACTTTCGGCCTCATCCGGCGTGGTGATCAGCAACACTTCGTTCTCGATCATGTAAGTCAGGCCCAAGTCTCGGAGCATCAGACGTAAAGCCGACCGTAAGGAGACTCCTTTGAGATTCCTGGTAATGGGCGATTCCGGAGTAATGCCCAAGTCGCCGAGGACCTTGTTGTCGAGTTGAATTTCAATCTTGTGATAGTCTTTTAAATAATCAATCACTTCCTGGAGCCGAGTATCCACGAAGTTCAACTCGGTGGGAGATTTTAAGGCATCCATGATCTTCTTTTCGGCGGTGTCGCGTTTGGCCAGGTCCATTGAACTGTATCTATCTTTGCGGCGAATGGTCAACTCTTGCCAGGTCTCGGCGTCGGTATAAATGATCGGCGGATCGTCGGGGAAGGGCATATCCGACTTGTCGACCTGGTATAAAGTGTCGACCACGGCCTTTTGCCGCTTTTCTTTTAAGACCATTTGATCGTTATAGTATCCCGTGGTCCGGGCGAATAATAAGGCCTGGTTCGTTTCCGGAGCCTGCGGGGCAATCTTGACCGCCTCGGCCGCGGCCGCCTCTTCGGCCAGGTGATACTTGCCTTCGTTCATCAACGAGTTGAACCGCTCCATTAATTGCTTTACTTTCTGCTGATCGTGGAGTAAATTCTCGGCAAGCAACATTCTTTCCCGCGCCGCCGCCAGACTTTCCTGCTGCTGTTGCCGGCGATTATCGATCTCTACTTTACGCCGCGCCGCCTCGCGCAAAGCGGTCTGCAACTGATCGGACAACTGGTCGCGCACGTCCGGAGCAAGTTCCGCCACCTGACGGACCTTTTCCAGCATCAGCTTAAGGTTCTGCATAGCCCCTTCAGCGTCGGTGCTCATCAGGGTGCGGGCTTGATTGATGGCGTTGTGTACCTCGGCCTGGATCACTTGGGCGACGATTTTATGTTCTTGCTGGAAACGCTCGGCCATGACGCCGGCCTCTTTGTCGTTAATCACGGGTCCGGGGCCCACCAGATTCAAATCGTCCGCGCCGCCCGAGGCGGGCTGCTCGGCGGCCACAGTCGCGCCGCCCGCCGCCGCGCCGCCCTGACGGCTCTTGCCCAGCGCGCTTTTCAGCGCCAAGGCCTCGGGATCATGGGGATCTTGCCGCAAGGCTTCGCCAATGAGTTTCTCGGCATTGTCGAGATTGCCCGAGCTCAATGCCTGACGCGCCAATTCCTTGAGGCCCAAAGACCCTACATTAGTCGCTACCCGCATTTTTTCCAAAGTGGCGGAATCCACCAACGGCAAGGTCGCGCCGTTGTCTTGGCGGGCATATTCCACCCATTGCATCAAGTAACTATTGGCATCGTCGGAAACGCCGGGTTGGGCGGAGCAAGAAATTTTTTCCGGGCCGCTGGGAGTTTCGACCGTGTATTGAAGGGCAAACGGCCCTGGGCCCTTAAAGGCGCCGATCAACACGGTATCGCGATCGGTTCGTAAAGGAGGCGCGCGCTGGGGAAAGACTTCCGTCATCTCGGCCGGCCAAGTGGCCGATTGGGGCCATAACACGGCCGCATGAGCGGCGCCGCTTAAGGCAGCGCCGGCTTGCCGGGCAGTCATTTCGGGACGATCTTCGATGATCGCTCCGCCCGTCTGGCCGGCCAGCACGCCGACGATTTGCAAATCCGGCCTGGCGCCGATCAGGTAACTGTTAAAGGAAATCCGGCCCTCGGCCAATTTGCCGATTAGTTCAGGGGCTTCCTCCGCGCTAATAAATTTAGCGGCGCTGCGCCCGTCGCCGATGTAGATCACCGTGCGGGCATTCTGGGAGTCGGCGGCAAAACTTCCTGCCGCGGCGGTCAAGGCTTTTGTCATGTCCGTGGCCCCCAGCGGTACCCGGGCGTTTAATTCGGCCAGGGCATCGGTCATCTGCTTGCTTTTTGGATCCACAAATGTGTTGGTCAAAGCAACGGCATTGAGATCCACGGCCATCAGTTGTACCCGATCGCCCGCCGGCATTGCGGCCAGCAGGTCTTGGAGTGCTGCTAATGCCTTGGCGCGAAACTCGCCCGTCTGGCTGGCCGAAGTGTTGAACATCACCAACACGTCGCGCGGCCGGCTATCAGGCGCAATTCCCTCCGGCTTGAGGCTTAAGGCAAAGTAGTTGGCGCCATCGGGAGAAGTGAAACTGTCGATGTGCGCGGCAAGCGATCCTGCACAGACCACTGCGGGCATATAAACCAGCATGGTCACAGACAAAATGGCCGTCGGTAGAATAACTGCCAAGCGGATCACAGGTTTTCCAGTCATCTTAATACTCTCCAAAAATACAAAAACAGCCCAGGCACCCAGTGCGGCTGTGCCAAGTTCCCTAATACTCGTAACCTGAGAATTGATAACAAGTAACTGAAATTTATCAACCCCAGATAACTTACCATTACCATTATTTTATCTACCTTCTCATTTCATTGCCACTAAAAAACCACGGGCTTATATATATGTCGAGGATACTAGTATACAGCGTGCCATTGGGGGGAATTTAATCCATCCGGAAATTGCCAAAATCGGCAAAAAACTGCCCAAATTACAAGACACAATTCGGACTGTAAGTTTTTGTTGTGTCGATAGTTGCGTTTAAGGGGCACGCACCGTTAGTTAATCCATAAAACATCAGAATCCCCAAACAAATGCAAATAGGTTCATAACCTGAAGAGGCTGTTGTGTTTCAAAACGTCTTTACCCATTGTGATTTGAACTTTTTTAGACCAGCCCCTTGACAGAAATAATCTACCATGGTAAATTTATCGCAGTAAACAAGAACCGTCAATTTCGCCTGGGAGGTAATAACCATGGGTTCTCTTCGACTGGGAAGGGTCCAGATGAAAATCATGCAGGTGCTTTGGGAAAAAGGCCGGGCCAGCGCCCGAGAAATAACCGAGGCACTCAATCAAAGCGAACCGATCGCCCATAGCACGGTGCAAACGTTGCTCAGAAAGCTAGAGGCAAAAGGGGCCATACGGCACGATGTTCAGGAGCGAACGTTCGTCTTCTACCCAACAGTCAAGGAAGACAAGGTAAAACGAATCGCCACCCAGGATCTCATTGAACGGGTTTTCGGCGGGTCCGCGGCCGAATTGGTCTCGCATCTGCTGAAGCACGAACACGTCCCACACGAAGAAATAGACCAAATCCATAGACTTATCAACCAGCAAAAAAGAACGAGAGGGTAAAGACTTGTTTTTGGCAAACCTATTCGAACGATACGCTGAGTTCTCTCACGCTGCCATCTGTTTTGCGGCCTATTGGTTTGTCCAATCCGGTTTGCTGATTATGGCCGGATTGATCGCGGCAAAAATATTTCGCGGAAAAGGTGCTGCCCTGCAATCGGCAATCTATCGTACTACCCTGGCCGCGGCCATACTCTGCCCGGCGATCTGGCTTTTGTTCCAGACAATGGGAATACCGGGGATTAACTGGAAGCTTCCCATGCTGGATAGATTTTCATCATTGTTGGATGTTAGATCAGATACAGCTCACACAGAGAAAACGATAGCGCAGGCAAATTCTAAATTGGCACCTGCTTCACAGATCAATACTAATAAGCACGAAAATCAAGGAGCATCAGTAATAGCAGAATACCCACAGATATTCCCATCATTAACGTGGCCCAAAACCGGCGCCTGTTTGTTGACAGCGGCTTGGTTATTAATTTCGGGTATTTTGATTGTCCGCTTGTTAATGGCTTGGCGACTGGCGGCATATCTGAGAAGGACCGCGCACCCGGCCGATACACAAACAACCCGAAACTGTCGCAGTTCGGCCTATCACTTGGGACTTCGGACGCCGACAGTGCTGCGAAGTCCTTTTGCCACCAGTCCCATGCTTATTGGTCTGCGTCGGCCCGCGATTCTGCTGCCGGAGGAAGAGCAGGACGAGATCCGCTGCAAGGAGTTTTTTCTGCACGAGTTGGCCCATTTGGCTCGGGGCGATGTTTTTTGGAATTTTTTGGGCCGCATCAGCACGGCAATTCTGTTTTTCCAGCCGCTGTTGTGGCTTTTAGTCCGTCGGCTCGCGGTGTCGGCCGAGGAGGTTTGCGACGATTACGTGATCTATTTCGGTTTTGACCGCCCCGGCTACGCCCGCCGGTTGATCGAGATTGCCGAGCAATATCAACCTATGCCGGCCGTCGGTGCGGGAGTAATTTCGCTGCGATCGTTTGTGGGCCGCCGGATCGTGCGGATCCTCGATTCCTCCCGGCAACTATCAACCTGCCTCAGCCGCCGTATGGTTCTTTCGGTTGCGCTCACATCAATCGCGATAACCTGTTTGATGGCTTTGCTAACGTTGGGCGCAAATCAAATTGCCGCCGCCGACGCTGACAGTCCGGCGCTCGAAACTAATGAAAAAGCCGCTGAAACGACCGAGCAAAAACCAGAGGAGTACCGCCTCGAAGCAGAGCGCGTGGCGATCTACAACATCACGGGCGACGTCGAGGTCGTCCCGGGATCGGGCTCGGCCGTGGTCGTTGAGGTCCGGCGCGGGGAAAAGACGCCGAGCAATTAGAAGTAAAGATCGACGACATCGATGGCCGCCAAACGCTGCGTGTGATCTATGCACTAGACCGCATAATCTATCCACCTCGTAAAAATTCTCAGTCCACGGTGCATGTGCGAGATGACGGCACCTTCTATTTCACTCCTAGTAATCAAGAGATTAATGATGGCACACGCGCGGTGCGTATATCGACGAAAGGGGAGAAACCGGGGCTGGAGGCATACGCAGACTTGAAAATCCTAGTTCCGGCGAAAGGGGACGTTTTGATCTACTCTGGTATTGGTGATATCTCTGCACGCAACATCGAGGCAAACCTGCTGCTCAATACGGCCATTGGACATATATCGGCCGAAAAAATCCAAGGTAAACTCGCAATCGACACGATCATAAGCCCTATTAAGATCAACGATATCCGCGCTGAAAGTGTAAACATTAAGCAAAGTATGGGCGAAACATCGGTGGAAAACATGCAAGGCGCATTGAAAATCGACAAGCAGATGGGCAATATATCAGTGGAAAACGTGCAAGGTGCATTGGAAATTGGCATGCATACGGACGCTAGTGGTAATGTAGCGGTAGTAAAAAAAATACAGGGGGCAGTAACAATCAACACCAATGCGAGCAAGATCGAAGCCAACGACATACGATCCGACCATATAAACATGAAGACGAACAAGGGCAACATAAGCCTTTCGGAGACGCGTGCTTCCCAAGTTGATTTGAAAACTGGGAACGGGAATGTGAATGTAGATCTTACATCGAACATGGTGCAACTGGCCATTAACAGCGGCTCGGGCAACGTGACAGTCCGGACCACGGACAAACTTGGCGCAAAACTAGACTTGGAAACGGCTACCGGCGGCATCAAGGTCGAGTTTCCCGTTTCGGCAAAAATGCAGGATAAGAACCATCTGCGCGGCACGGTGGGCAACGGCCGGGGGAAGATCAAGATTAAAACCGAATCTGGAAATATCCAACTGCTCCCGCGCGGTGATGCCAACAAATAAAGGTATAAGAATGACGATTTTTCATAAACACAACAATTAACTGATAAAGGATGCAATTATGAAGACTATGACTTCTTTTTTGGGGATTATTTTATTGCTCTTTACCTTAAATATTACAAATTCTTATGGACAGATAAAGTCTGAACGCCGGCCTTATCCTTGGCAAGTCCAAGATGACAGAGGCCTTCCCAAAGGCGAGATATTGGATCAAGTGTCGCCTCAGGTCAAAATTGTCCCCACGAAATTTTCTCCAAGCGACATTGGATATAAAGGGGGATTTAAAGGGCGCAATGGCAAGATGTGGGGACTAGGCCAATCAATCAATTCTCTGTTGTCAGCAGCCTATAGTGAGGGTAATAGCGGCAGGTATCGAATGGTTTTCACAACCAAAGCGCCGAAGGGTCACTATGACTTCATTGCCAACCTGCCCGAGGGCAACAAGGAGGCTTTGCAACGGGAAATTGAAAGGCAATTCAATTTGACAGCAAGAACCGAAAAGCGGAAAACCGATGTCTTGCTTTTCACTGTAAAAGACACAAACGCCCAGGGATTAAGACCAAGCGCGAACAATTCTTCTGACATCAACAGTAACTGGTGGGACCCAGGTCATTATTATTGTACCAATATGTCTCTTTCCAATTTCGTCAAGTGCCTCGAATACTATTTCGAGACTCCAGTCGTTGATCGCACCGACCTTGCCGGCCGATTTGATATCGATATCAGATGGAAGGAACGGGATTGGCAACACCGTAATCCCGACGCCTTGAAGAAAGTTCTTTTGGATGAACTTGGTTTGGAACTTGTTCCCGGCCGCGAGGAGATCGAAATGCTCGTGGTGGAAAAAGCACATTGAAACCGCCATAGTGGTTCAGATGTGCAACATGTCGAAAAGAATTTTTCGAGACCAATATCCATAAGCCGGCTACAAATTACTCGTATAGTACTAATCCCATTGGTATTTTTGAATCATAAATACCATAAATTTTATGCAATAACGAGTTTTTACTACATTATCTTTCTATTTTCCTGCATAATTCCATCTCTGCTAGGGACTATATATATAGGTGCCGGATTTTGTATCCTGGAGACCATGTATGTCCGACGACCATTCACTCCTTATGCGCTACGCCCGCTCGCACGACGCTGAAGCTTTTGCCCAGCTCGTTAAGCGCTATTCCACCTTGGTCTACTCCGTGGCACAGCGCGTCACCGGAAATATCACCACGGCCGAGGACGTTACCCAGGAGTGTTTTTTTGCCCTTGCCCGCCAGGCAGCGTCTATTAACGGTTCGCTTCCCGCTTGGCTCCACCGCGTAGCCTTAAACCTTTCCTTGAAGGTCACTCGTAACGAAGCCACGCGTCATCGTCACGAGGCTAAGGCGTCGTTGCCATCCAATATCGATAATGAACCTTCCTGGAGCCAGATCAGCCCTCTTATCGACGCCGCCTTGGCCAAGCTCCCGGATGATCTTCGCGAGCCACTGGTCCGGCACTTTCTTCTCGGCCATACGCAAACCCAAGTCGCCGAAGACCTCAACATAGCTCAAGCCAGCGTGTCACGGCGGTTGCATGAGGGCGTCGAAAGACTCCGTGAGTATTTGAAGCAAATCGGAGTGGTTTGCGGCGCTACTATGTTATCGACTAGCTTGGTCAAAAATGCCTCGGCGGCCGTGTCTGTAAGACTTTCTACTGAGCTTGCGAAAATAGCGTTGGCCGGGCCGGTCAAAATCGCCGCCACCGCTTCGACCTCCATAATCCCAAGTTATGGCGGCCTAAGCTTAACCCTCATCAAAGGAGCATTGAAACTTATGGCATTGACAAAATTAAAAACCGCCGTCGTCGCCAGCGTGGCCATAATCCTAACCGTAAGCACGGCAACCATTGTCGTCTATGAACGCCGGCCTTATCCTTGGCAAGTCCAAAATCCCGATTACAGGATACTGGATCAAGTGCCGCCCCAGCTCAAAATTGTCCCCGCGAAATTTCACCACTCAGACCAATGGATACACAATGGCAAGATGCTGGGAATGGAACGATCGATCAATGATCTGTTGGACGTAGCCTATAATACCTGCCGTTATCGCATGGTTTTCACGACCGAACTGCCGGAGGATCATTATGACTACATCGCCAACCTGCCCGAGGGCAACCAGGAAGCTTTGCGGCGGGAAATCGAAAGGCAATTCAATTTGACTGCAAAAACCGAAAAGCGGAAAACCGATGTCTTGCTGTTGACCGTAAAAAACCACAACGCACAAGGATTAAAACAAAGCGAGAACATTTCTTCTGGTACCAATATTAACGTGGAACCAGGTCATTATCGTTGTACCAATATACCTTTTTCCCAGATCGCCTCGGGCCTCGAATACTATTTCGAGATTCCAGTCATTGATCGAACGGGCCTTGCCGGCAAATTTGATATTAATCTCAAATGGAGGGAACGGGATCGGGAACACCGTAATCCTGTCGCCTTGAAGAAAGTTCTTTTGGAGGCACTTGGTTTGGAACTTGTTCCCGGCCGTGAAGAGATCGAAATGCTCGTTGTGGAAAAAACACATTAAGAAAAAAGGTGACAAAAGGTGTCAGGAACCGTTATTAATCCTGGCTCAACAAGTCTCAATAAAAAACGGTTCCTGACACCTTTTAACCAACAGTTAACTTAAAGCAAGATAAATAACTATGAACCGAAAAGAATTCCTGAAAAACTGCATGTGTGGTATGTGTTCCTGTGCGGTTCTGGGCTTGGTGGAGCCGGCCAACTCGTCCGCCGCCGAGACCGCAAAGCCCAATGACTGGCGGTTGTTATTCGTCCAACAGCGATTTGCCCGGTTGCTGGAACTCCTGTCCAGCCGAATGGACGAAAAGACGTTGAACGAGATATTGTTCGAGTTGGGCTCCTATTGCTCCAGCTTGGACGATAAGAGAAGACAAAAATTTCGCGGCGACCTCGAGGGTTTCCGCAAAGCGGTCAAAAAGAGTACGTCGGGCGACAACATCACCTATGATTGGGAAAAAGGCGTTATCACTATGGCCTCGGATGAGGGGACAGATTGTTTCTGTCCGTTGGTCAGCATCCACACCCACACGCCGAAGGTCGTGGGCAATTGCTCATTGGGCTGGCAACAACATACCTGGGAATACCTGTTGCAGAAAAAGGTCAATGTGGAACTGAAGGAGTCTTTCATGCGGGGCAGTAAACGTTGCATATTCAAAATTTACGTAGACCAAAAATCGCCGAAAACGCCGGATGGATCGGAACCAACATGAGAAAGTTGATGGTACTAACTGCGATTTCGTGATGCGGGTGATCAAAAGATGGCGCACCAACGGCTTTGCCATGCACATTACCGATGCCGATGTGGAAAAAATGATCCAATATCCGAAAACCATGAAATTCACAAAATAACCGGAACGCCCAAACCGTCCACTATACCAACGACACCCGCGGCAGTCCGACCCGCGGCGCCAACGGGTGGTAATACACCACCTAGAATAACGAAATGAAAAGGAAAACATTGATATGAACGATGGCATGAACCGCAGAAAATTTGTCACCCATGGCTGCGCCTGTGGCGCATTGATCATGGCCGGCCTAGCCGAAACCTCCAGCGACGTGCTGGCAGCCGACCCGCCACCGCAAGATGATCTGACGTATAAAATCAATCCTCCCCAAGTCATGGCGGTTTTGACCGACATCGACCGTTCGGATGACAAGAACTTGATTGACGCCGTGTTCACGCGTTTGGGTTACCAGTGCTTTCACAGCCGCGGCGACTTGAAAACGATCGCGGAGCGGCGACGGGCCAACTTTCAAGGTTACGTGGATTCCGTTAACGCGAATCGGGCGCGCTACTGGGAAAAACTGGATTACGACAAGGACGGCGGAATCATCAAGGTAACGAGCCGGAAGTTCGGCAAGTGCGTTTGTGCTTACGGGCAGTGCCAAAAACCCGCAAAGGCCTTATGCACCCATTGCTGCAAGGCGTTCCAGACCGAATTGTTCAAGGCCATGACCGGGCATGACGTGAGCGTGAAGATTGACGAAAGCATCCTGCTCGGTGGCGAACGTTGCCGGACCACCGTCCGTCTTCTAGAGAAACAACCAAATAAATGAAAGCGCTGACATCACTATGAATACAAATCGTTTCTATCTCGCAGTTTTCCTCGGAGCAACCATCGGCTTGACAAAAGGTGTCAGGAACCGTTATTAATCCTGGCTCAACAAATCTCAACAAAAAAACGGTTCCTGATACCTTTTAATTCTGACACCTTTTAATTCCATGGAAACTTATGACATGGACAAAAACAAAAACCGCAATCATCGTCGGCGCGGGTCTGCTGCTGGCCGCAACAACCATCATAGCGATTGATAAACGCCGGCCTTATCCTTGGCAAGTCGAAAACGCCACAGATGTGATACTGGATCAAGTTTCGCCGCAGGTCAAAATTGTCCCCACGATATTTTCCCCAGGAAAAAGTTCTTCAGGGCACAACGGCAAATCGATTGGAATGACACAACAAATTCGTGATCTGTTGTTTAGGGCCTATGATACAAGCCGGCATCGAATGGTTTTTGAAACCAAACCGCCGGAAGAGCGTTATGATTTCATCGCCAATCTGCCCGAGGGCAACGAGGAAGCATTGCGGCGGGAAATTGAAAGACAATTCAATTTGACCGCAAAAACCGAAAAGCGGAAAACGGATGTCTTGCTGCTCACCGTAAAATACCGAAACGCCCAGGGATTAAGACCAAGAGAGACTAATTCCGGAGGCTCGAGTAATTGGAAAGCGGGTCACTTTTATTGTGAGAATGGACGCCTTTCCAACCTCACCTGGTTCCTCGAAAACTATTTCGAGTTTCCAGTCGTTGATAAAACCGGGCTCACCGGCCGATTTGACATCAGCATCAAATGGCAGGAACGGGATGAGCAACACCGTAATCCCGCCGCCTTGAAGAAAGTTCTTTTGGAGAAACTTGGTTTGGAACTTGTTCCCGACCGCGAAGAGATCGAAATGCTCGTGGTGGAAAAAACAAATTAAGGAGAGAAGCCATGAAATCAACAAGGCGGTTTGGCTTTACCCTGGTCGAATTGCTGGTGGTGATCGCAATCATCGGCATTTTGATCGGGCTGCTCTTGCCAGCCGTGCAGGCGGCCAGGGAGGCGGGCCGGAACCTGCAATGCAAGAACAATCTTAAGCAAATCGGCCTCGCCTGCCAGAGCCATCTGAGCGTGCAAAAACATTACCCGACCGGCGGTTGGGGCTGGTGGTGGGTCGGCGATCCCGACCGTGGTTACGGAAAAACTCAGCCCGGCGGCTGGGTCTATAACATTCTCCCCGGTATGGAATTGATCAGCCTGCACGACATGGGCAAAGGGACGCCGCTGTCAAACAAGAAACAGCTCGCCACCACGGTGGTTCGCACGCCCTTGTCTGTAATGGCTTGCCCTTCCCGCCGCTCGGCGATGCTCTTGCCCAAGCCCTATGACGGAGCATTCATCGCCTACAACGCCGATCTCAACAGCGTATTTGATAATGTCGTTGCTCGCGCCGATTACGCTGCTTGCTGCGGATCGCAATTTTTTAATGAATATGAAATTGACGGTACAGGGTCCGGACCGCCGTCTTATGAGGCCGCTGCAACATGGAACTGGCCTAAAGCCGACGATCCAAATAGCGGAGATTACCAGGACGGCGTGATTTATATGCGCTCCATGATCAGACCTATTGAAATCCGCCGCGGCGCCAGTCATACCATCCTGGCTGGCGAAAAATATCTCGCCCGAGAGAATTATTTAACCGGTATTGATTATGGCGATAATGAGAACATGTTCTCCGGCCAGAATAACGATAATTATCGCGTTACCTTTGACGCACCGAAACGCGATCAAAGATACGTATCCGCTGCGGCGAGTTTCGGCAGCCCTCATGCCGCCTGCAATTTCGTCTTATGCGATGGTTCCGTGCATAGCGTCTCGTATGATGTTGATCCTAAGACCTTCGCGATTTTCGGTTCGAGAAACGATACCACAGTGGCAAGCGGGTCCATTTTCAACGACTAGATCGCTGGGCCAAAAAGGTGCAAAAAGGGTGACAAAAGGTGGGTGACAAAAGGTGTCAGGAACCGTTATTAACCCTGCTCAACAAATCTCAAAAAAAACGGTTCCTGACACCTTTTAATCGTGACACCTTTTAATCGAAGTTTCAACATGCCCACGCAAGCGTGGAGCATGGCACCTGTGGATGTTTCAAAGAAGAGTAAAATGGTCATGAACAGAATCTCAAATAACATGGATCGAAGAAGCTTTGTGGGAACCGGTTGTGCCTGCAGCCTGGCTTTGCTCGCTTCGCTGGTTGCCGGAGATGGGCAAACGGTTTGTGCGGACGAAGCAAAACCCAACTCAGACGATCTGACTGGCAAAGTGAACCCGCAGCAGATCATGAACCTGCTTAAGCACATTGACGGCTCTGGCAACGAGTCGCTTAAAAGCGCCGTCTTTAACCGCTTGGGATATGAATGCTTCTATTCCAACAAACTGGACCAATGGGTCCGACAGTATCGCGACAATCTCGACAGATTCCTTGCATACACCAACGAGGGCCACTCCCGCTATTGGGAGAAGCTGGAATATGACAAGGCATCGGCCACTCTGAAGGTCACCAGCCGAAAGACCCCCCACTGCGTCTGCGCCTATGCCCAGTGCTCCAATCCGCCAAAGTCATTGTGCACGCATTGCTGCAAGTCTTTGACGACCACGCTTTTTTCGATGCTGTTAGGTAAAAATGTCCACGTCGAGGTTACCGAATCTATTTTATTGGGAGGCAAGCAATGCCGCGTCACTATCCATATCTTGGAAAAGGAACAAAAAAATGTCTAAACCACTATACTATGTGATCGCACTATGGGCTCTCGCTTGCCTGCAAACCGCCTGGGCCGTTGACTCCGCTCCGCGCGAAACACAGTTGTTTGATTTCGGCTGGCGTTTTTCAAAGGGTGACTTTAACGGTGCACAAGCCCCGGGCTTTGACGATCACCAGTGGCGGTCGCTGGACCTGCCGCATGACTGGAGCATTGAGGATTTGCCCCCTGTAACCGATGCCCAAACCGAGCCCAGGCTTTATATCACGAAAGGTATCTGGCGATTTCAGAAAGGTGATGATCCGGCCTGGAAAGCCACGACAATTGACGAAACCCAGTGGGAAACGGTAAGCTTGCCAGCCGCCTGGGAAAGGCACTCCAATTATACGGCCGACAATGTATACGGCTGGTATCGCCGGAAAATCATGGTGCCCGAGTCCTATAAGGGACAGGATGTGTGGCTGGAATTGGGCTGGATCGATGACGTCGATCAGACATTCTTCAACGGCCAATTGATCGGCGGCACCGGAAGTTTTCCACCGGATTTTAGGACCGCCTATCAGGAGCGGCGGAGATATCGTATACCCAAAGAACTGATCCGTTATGGAGAGGAAAACACCGTGGCCGTGCGCGTGTTCGACGGCTATGGTTCGGGCGGCATGTACGCGGCCGCTATGCCCAGAGTAGTGAGCGGCCCTTTTGATTCGGAAGCTCCGGGCGGAATCCATACCGGATTCACAGTTGGCGGAGTCGGCTGGTATCGAAAACACTTCACCTTGCCGAAGACTTGGCAAGACAAGTTCGTGACCGTGCAGTTTGACGGCGTATATATGAATGCGGATGTGTGGATCAACGGCCAACATCTTGGCAATCATCCGTATGGTTACACTTCATTCACTTATGATCTATCAAAGTACCTTCACTTTGGCGACCAGGAGAATGTTTTGGCCATCCAGGTTAAAAATTTGGGACAAAATTCGCGCTGGTATGCCGGGTCTGGCATCTACCGGCACGTGTGGTTGAAGGCCACGGCTCCAATACACATTGCCCAATGGAACCCTACCATCACGACACCCGGAGTGGAACCCGATCTGGCCACAGTTCAAGTACAGACCACCATTGAGAACGCAACCGGCCAACCATCGGACCTGTCGCTCAAAGTCACTATTCTGGATTCGCATGGCAACAAGGTTGCCTCTGAAGAAAGATCTGGCAAGACTGACAAACAAGGATCCCTGAGTTTTGACCAGATGCTGCGGGTTGACCATCCCTATTTGTGGTCTCCCGACTCTCCAACATTATATAAAGCTGTTTGCGAGTTGCATCTAAACGGACAGATTATCGATCGGGTGGAATCGCCATTCGGGATCCGATCCATTCGCTTCGATCCGGACAAGGGCTTTTTTCTAAATGGACAGAGTGTGCGTCTAAAAGGTGGATGTCTACACGACAACAATGGCGCGCTGGGGGCGGCCGCCTATGATCGGGCGGAAGAGCGAAAAGTGGAACTGCTCAAGACGGCGGGCTATAACATCCTTCGCAGCGGTCACAATCCGCGCTCACCGGCGTTCCTCGATGCTTGCGACCGATTGGGCATGATGGTGCTGGAAGAGGCATTCGACCAATGGCAGGTTGCCAAACTTCCCGATGACTATCATCTCTATTTTAATGAGTGGTGGCAGCAGGATCTGGCCGCAATGATCGAAAACGGTCGAAATCATCCTTCCGTGATTCTCTGGAGCATCGGTAGTGAAATTCAGGAGGTGTATACCGATCAGGGGACGAAAACCGCGAGGCAACTTGCGGCATTTGTCCGATCTCTTGATCCCACTCGGCCCATCACATCCAATGTGAATCGGCTGAGGGGAGTCTGGACCGCGCTCGATCCCTTTTTCGCGGCCCTGGATGTAGGCGGCTACAGCTACGCAAAAGATTTTTATGAATCGGATCATCGGCGGTTGCCAAAGCGGGTGATTCTCGCCACGGAAACCAACACCCGAGACGCCTTCGATTATTGGATGAAGGTCGTCGATTTGGATTATGTGGCGGGCAATTTCGTGTGGACCGCGCTGGATTACATGGGCGAGGCAAGTAACGGATGGTGGAGCTACGGCCACGGCGCCTCGGAAGTGTGGCCTTGGAACCTGGCTTTTTGCGGTGACCTGGACATCTGCGGCTTTAAGCGACCCCAGTCCTATTACCGGGATGTGCTGTGGAACCACGGTTGCAAGCTCTCGGCCTTTGTCCGCTGTCCGGTTCCTTCCTTTGAAGGTCCGGACAACTCACGATGGGGCTGGGACGATGTTACGGCCAGTTGGACCTGGCCCGGATGCGAGGGAAAACCTCTGCAAGTGGATGTGTATTCCGGCTGTGAACAGGTGCGCCTACTGCTCAATGGCAAAGACCTTGGTATTAAGCCCACCTCGCGCGAAACCCGCTTCATGGCCGTCTGGCAGATTCCCTACGAACCCGGCACATTGACGGCCGTCGGTTATGACAAAAATTCCGAAGTCGCCCGCTGGGAACTTCGCACCGTGGGCGAACCGTTAGGCATTCGTCTGACCGCAGATCGGCCGACCATCAAGGCTGACGGCCAGGATTTGTGTTATATTACCGTTGAAATAGTCGACACAAACGGCTTGCGGCATCCCCAGGCTGAAAAATTGGTACATTTCTCCATCGAGGGCGAAGGAACGCTTATCGGCGTGGGAAATGGCAGGCCCAACAGTATCGAGAGTCTCCAGCAGCCCCAACACACCACTTACGAAGGCCGTTGCCTGGCGATCCTCAAATCCAAACAAAAACCCGGCACTATCATACTTGCCGCTAAATCCCCAGGTCTGAAACAGAGTTCAATTGAAATCAAAACCCTGGAAAGTGAGCCACCATAATTAGAATAATCGTGACGAAAACAGGCACAAGCAGAGGACAAAATGGACGTTATCTGTTCTTCTCCCGTTATAGAAATACGTCGGGGGTGGAGACGGAGGATGTCTATCGGGTCGCGAACCCATTGTATGTGGTGCCCGAACCGGCAACGGTAATACAATTTGGACTTGCAGCGACGCTGCTGGGACTGGCCGGAATCCTACGTTTGCCCCGCTCTTAAATAGAGTTCACTTAATCACCCCACTAAAAGTGCACTAACCCATAATATTATATTTATGAAAAACCATCGAAGAAACTTTCTGAAAAACAGCGCTCTCATAGGATCAGGAATAGTTTTTGGCTGCCTTACCTCCTCGGCTGGGCAATCCGAGAACGAGCCGCCGAAGCTGAAAAGCAACGCCAGCAACCAGTGGCAATATGTCCGATTGGATCCCGCTGTTGTTGCCGCCGAAGCCTATCGCCAATATCCCAATGGGGCTTGCATGTACGGCGTGTTTGCCGGCATTATGAAAGTGATGGCCACAGAGCAAAGTGAGTCTCTTCCGTCCTTTCCCATCCACATGATGAAATACGGCGAAGGCGGCGTGGGCTCTTGGGGTTCGCTTTGTGGAGCTCTCAACGGTGGTGCGGCCATCTTCGGATTATTCGAGCAGAACAAGCAACGACGCCAGAACCTTATCGCCCAATTGTTCTCGTGGTACGAAACAACTGAACTGCCTGCATATCAACCGAAGACGGCGCAGGACTCTACGGAATTCCCTAAGACCATCGCTGGCTCAGTCTTATGTCACGTATCGGCTGGCAAATGGTGCAAAGAGTCTGGAAACGAAGTTGGCGGCAAGGAGATGAACGAGCGATGCCGCCGGTTGACCGCTCAGGTTGCCGCAAAGACGGTGGAGTTGCTTAACGCAAACCTACTCGAGCCATGCAAATTCGCCGGTCTGAGTCCCGAGGTCAAGTCCTGTCTATCGTGCCACAACAAGGAACTCCATGACACGATGGGCAAGATGCAATGCAACGGATGCCATCAACAACTCTCGAATAAACACCCCGCAGTCCCGAGCGTGTCCATCAAGTTGAACAGCAATCCAAGTAAGTCAGGTCCGCGATTTGTGTTCGTGCCCTAGTTTCTCTATTTCCTTTCATCGATGATAGACGAAGAAAAAGGTGGACGAACAAAAGGTGACGAACAAAAGGGACGAACAAAAGGTGTCAGGAACCGTTATTAATCCTGGCTCAACAAATCTCAACAAAAAAACGGTTCCTGACACCTTTTAATCTGACACCTTTTAATCCCTCAACAAGTCGCAGAGGTCCAAAAAATGCTGCTGACAGGCCGACCGCTCCGATAGATTCGCCCGTTGCCACTTGGTGATGAATTCCTGCGGAGTCATGTGCCACCGACAAGAGAGCTTCAATGTGATATGAAGAGTTTAGCATACTCTCATAGATTGGTATAAGGGGGCGATACCATCCAAATTAGATGTTTATTCCATTGCGAGAGGTAGGTATGAGAAGCAATTGGGCATAGTGCAAAAGCCATTATTGTTGGGGCGACAGTTTAACTGTTGCCCTAACGAAGTTTTAACCTGTTGCCAAAACAACTGCCCTCACCCTAACCCTCTCCCAGAGGGCGAGGGGACCAGGGTTATTCCAAGGTCGCGGCCGGATTTTTGATGGGCTCGGTGATGAGGATCGCCTTGTGATTTTTGTAGGCGCCGGGTTTGGCGTGGAATTTGGGGACGCCTTCCACGGAAACCACCAACGGACTAAGGACGTCTTTGGACGTGGTGATAATGTCGCCCACGCGCAGGCCGAGCAACTCTCCGGCGGAAATTCGCGTTTGCGTCAAATGCACATTCAACTCCACCAGCGACAGGCACAGGTTGTGGCTGATCTGTTCGATGCTTTCCGCCGAGGCTTGGCGGCGGCCGTAAGTCACCCAGCTATTGGCCGAGAGCTTGCCGCTGATTCGCTCGATGGCGTTGTAAGGGATGCAAAGGTTTATCATTCCCCGCAAGTTGCCGATCGAGAGCTCAAAGCTAATCAGCACCACGACTTCGTTGGGCGGCACGATCTGCACCAATTGCGGATTGCTTTCCACTTGTATGACTTCGAGTTTCAGGTCGAGTACGTTTTCCCAGGCGTGGCGCAATTCTTGCAGGAACAGCCCCGTGATCCGCGACACCAGGCGCAATTCGATTTCCGTGAGCGGCCGGCGTGCGAAGGAACCGGTCTCCCGGCCTCCGCCCAAGAGCCGGTCGATGATGGGGTAAAGAATCGAGGGATTAATGTCCAGGATGAGATTGCCTTCCAGCGGCTCGGCTTTAAGCAGATTGAAGCAAGTGGGATTTTCCAGGCTGAAGACGAATTCGCTGTAGGTAAGCTGATCCACGTTGGTGAGCTTCACTTCCACGATGCTCCGCAACAAGGCGGAAAGCGCCGCGCCAAAATTGCGTCCAAAGCCCTCGTGCATAGTATGCAACGCCCGCATTTGCTCTTTGCCCACGCGTTCGGGCCGTTTGAAGTCGTAAATGGTGATTTTTTCCCGCGACTTTTGCGGCATAAACGCGGCAGGGGCCGACGTGTCCGCGGTAGATGTCTTTTGCCCTCCCGCCGCCATGGCGTTGAGCAGGTTTTCCACTTCCATCTGGCTGAGGACGTCGCTAGACATGGGTCCGTTTCCTTGATTAGTTTTCAGTTATCAGTATACAGTTCGCA
Organism: Pirellulales bacterium; assembly: GCA_963820545.1. Lineage (GTDB taxonomy): Bacteria > Planctomycetota > Planctomycetia > Pirellulales > Thermoguttaceae > CAWGAJ01. Next base: position 1,821,487 of record CAWGAJ010000001.1, on the reverse strand, counting down.
GTTTACGGTAAACAGTTTACAGTTCTGCGTTCTGAGTTCTGCGTTCCTTATTTCCCTCTCCCCTTTCCACTCTCCACTAATCCCGCACTTGCCCGGTTCCGTAGACCACGTATTTGTAACTTGTCAATTCATTGATTCCGCAAGGGCCGCGGGCGTGAAATTTATCGGTGCTGATGCCGATTTCGGCCCCTAGACCAAATTCGCCGCCGTCGTTAAACCGCGTGCTGGCGTTTATCATCACCGCCGCACTATCGACCCGGGCCGCGAAACTCCGCGCGGAGTGGAGGTCGCGGGTAACAATTGCGTCGGTATGCTGCGAACCGTAGCGATTGATGTGCTCAATGGCGGCATCGAGCGAATCGACCACTTTGACCGAGATTATCGGCCCGAGATATTCCGCGCGGTAATCGTCCTCGGTTGCCGGCTTGGCTTGCGGCAGCAGGCGGCGGGTAGTTTCATCGCCGCGCAGTTCAATGCCGCGCCCCAAGAGGGCTTTGCCCACGCGGGGCAACAGCCTGTCGGCCGCCTCGGCATGGACCAAAAGCGACTCGGCCGCGTTGCACACGCCCATGCGCTGGCATTTGGCGTTAATCACAATTGTTTCGGCCATCTCGGCGTCGGCCGATTTGTCGAGATACACGTGGCAATTGCCGGTGAAGTGCTTGATGACCGGCATCTTCGCCTCTTCGCTCACGCGGCGGATCAGACTCTCCCCGCCGCGAGGAATACAGAGGTTGATATACTGCGGCATGCGCAGCAGATGTCCCACCGCCTGGCGATCGGTGGTTTCCAACAGTTGGACCGCGTGGGCCGGGAGTTTGGCGGCGGCGGCGGCGGCGGCGAGGATTTCGGCTATCGCCATGTTCGAATGCAGGGCTTCTTTGCCGCCGCGGAGAATAACCGCATTGCCCGCCTTCACGCATAACGAAGCGGCGTCGGCAGTGACATTCGGCCGCGATTCGTAGATGAAGAAGATCACTCCCAAAGGCACGCGGACTTTTTGCACTTCCAGGCCGTTGGGCCGGATCGACGACGAGATGATCTCGCCTATAGGCTCGGGCAACAGGGCCACTTCTTCCAAGGCCTTGGCCGTGGCGGCAATGCGCTCGGGCGTAAGGCGCAAGCGGTCGACCGCCGCCGCAGAAAGTCCAAAATCGGGCGCCTTGTCGATATCGATCCGGTTGGCTTCAGCCAAGGCCGGCGAACGTTCGGTCAACAGTCGAGCGCAGCGGTGCAGCCACTGGCGTTTTTGGTCGCCGGTTGCCTGGGCCAAATCCTCTGCCGCCTGTTTGGCCTGTTGGGCTACATTCAGGCAATACTCATATAGATCATTTGCTTCGCTGGTCGCCATACTACTAGCCGAAAAGTGTATTAGCTTTGCGGATAATCACCGCTATTACCCGTCAGATAGGAGAGCGGGTGTTGGTTATGAGTTCAGGGAATTCTACAAGACAAGGCCGAGCGAGAAATCCCGACGCGGAAGTATCCCTAAATAATGCCCGAAAGTCAACGTCGATTTGTAAAACGTTGGGTGGATTGTTGTTTTCATAACACATTGCCGCCAAACGAGTTATGGATATTGAGAACCCATCAAATAAACATTCGGATTCTAAAACAAACACGTCATTCTGAGCGCAGCGAAGAATCCCCTCAGCTTTCGGCTCGACTGACTTCCATGAGCTCAGTCGAATCGAGCTCGCCGAAGTCAGCCATCAGGGTTCAGGGGCAAGGGTGAGAGAGGGCCGGAAAAGGCAACTTACTTATTCGGCCTAACGGGTACGAAACGTTCCCCGGGCGGGACGATCGAGGTGATGCGCAGGCCGAACTTGTCGCCGACTTTTACCACCTCGCCAGCGGCAATCTTGCAATTTCCCATTTCCAGAGTGAGCGCTTCTTCGCACGATTTGTCGAATTGAATAATCTGTCCCGGTCCCAACTCAATGATCCGGCTGAGTTTTTGTTTTTTCTCCGCCAAGGTGACCACGAGGGGAATGGCCACTCGCAACAAGCTCCGCGTGTAAGGGGGCAATTGGCGTTTACCGTTTCGGCGTTGGACCACATCAGCAGGTGGTGGCAACGCCGACGAGTTATCGAATTCGACTGGAGTTGAAGCGCCAAATGCCGAAGTCGATTTCTGTTTGGCAGCGCCTACAGTTAACGCGGCTTGGGGTTTAGTAACAGGCCATATCAGCCAGGCGGTTCCCTGCCGTTCAGCGCTGCTGATCAAGACCAAAGGGATCATGGCGGCGCCTTCGACCAGCTCGCACTGTGTGAGAACATTGGCGAGATTATCCACGCCGGCAACTTTATGATTCCCAGGCAGATACTCGGCGGGGAGAAAATTGGCGCCCAACTCTTGGGCGAGCGTGGCCAATTTGCTTTGACCCGTGGGATCAGGAGCAGTATACCACTCGGGCAGGAGACCTGTGCTTTCGGGAAGTACGAATGCCACACCGCTATCGCCAATGGAAAACACCAACGCCAGGCCCGGGGCGTTAAGTTCTTTGGGCAAACCAGCGGGTGAAATATTGCCGGGATCGCCCACGGTGATCTTAAATTGGGCATCAAACGCACGACTCAGGGCTGCCGCGGCCTCGGCCGCGCCTGCTTGGCAGGATGCTAGCATCTGGTCGACAATATTTGGCGATAACTCGGGCATGGACGCTGGAAAGCGGGTAGATTTTCAAGTGGAATTATTGATCCCCTCGGGAAGAAATGGAGCCTTAATCGCGGAAAAATGCGCTGTTATTGATATCGGGATAAGAGGCCGCAAACTTTGCCTAACTAACATAAATTATAATGGATTTCGCGGTGAAGATCGGCAAGAGGGGTGGAGTGGCAAAGCCGCGGTATTTTGCTGGATAATGAATTAGCAGTTAGGTGATTCAACCAGAGTGCAGAGCAACTAAATTCATACCATAAAAGCGAAAGGGCGGCGGAAAGACCACCGCCCTTATGCAAGCGCTGTGTTATATGGAGTATTTATCAGTATTTATCCAGTTGTTCGAGCAGGGAGGTGGCCTCTTGCTTCATGGCAAAGGGCGAGGCGTTTTTAAGCGCCAATTTTAGAACTCGCTTGGCTTCCTCTTTACGGCCGCGTTCGCTGGCGACAACAGCCGCATAATAGGCCATGTCGGGGGTGAAAGAGCCGGTAGAGATGACCTTCTGCAAGATGGAATCGGCATCTTCCAGGCGGCCTAATTTATAGAGCACCCAGCCATAGGTGGCGGCGGCTTCGGTGGAGTTTTTGTTGAGCTGCACATTACTTTCCGCATATTCCTGGGCGCGGCGCTTTTTGGATTCGTCCTTTTGTTCGATCAGCGCCAAGGCGAGGTTGTTTCGGGCGGAAAAGTTGCTGTCGGATTGCAGGTGAGCAGCCTCGAAATACAGTTCCGCAGCTTTGTAATCTTTCTGGAACAAGGCGATCCGTCCGCGGAGGATTTTGGCGTCCAGGGACTTGGGATCGATTTGCATGGCGGTAGCAGCGCGGCTTTGAGCCTCCTCCAATTGTCCGTTTTCCAGGGCTAATCGAGCAGCGATTAATTGGGTGTCCATGTCCTTGGGGGCTGCCGTCAATGCGGCAGCCATCCACTTTTTGGCATTATCCTTATCGTTGAGTTGTTGATAAAAAATGGCAAGAGTAGCTTCGGGAGTCATTGTCTTGGGATCGATTTTTTTGGCCTCGCGTAGTTTATCCAAGGCGGTTTGGGCGTTTTTCTCCTGGAAAAGAACAAAGGCCAGCCGCTGCAAAGCAGTAACGTTTTTGGCGTCCAGTTTCAGCCACTGCTCCAAATATTTTTGCGTTGTTGTCCAGTCCTCGCGTAATTGAGTTACCTGAGAAAGCAGACTGAGCACAATGGGCATTAAATTCTCTTTTCGTCTAGGGCTCTTGTCGAACTTGGAGAGCAGTGAATTAGCTTTGTTGAGGAGCAAATCGGCTTCGGCGATACGGCGATCGCGCAACGCCGCTTGAGCCAGAAAAATATAAGCCTCGGGCTCGTCGGGAGACTTTTGGATCGCTGTTTCCAAGGACTGGAGGACACCTTGCGGTACGTTCAGTTCTTCATAAAACCTTGCCAAAACCACATAGGGGGAGGGGAGGTCGGGATTTTTTTTGGACGCCCCTTCAAGATATTTCAGCGCACCCTCCACATCCCGATCCTTGAAACGCGACCAGGCATCGGTAATTTCTTGCATCTGGGGTTCTTTATCGCCCATGATATTCGGGGCTTCGCCGGCCGGCACCTGCTCGGCCCGGGCAGAGTCGGCCGCAAACAACATGCCGACCCCAAATACGGTTAATGCTAGAACAGTTCGCAAAGATAATAGTTTCATACGACAATTTCCTTTTTGTAACGAAATGCTCTCGAACCAGCTTAACGCCGGTTCAGACTTCTAGTTATCTTTTGTAGACTACGATGGAAAATTATACTTGGCAAGGGCCTACTGACGGCGATTATCAGAGAAAAGCCTTTTTTGCCGCGCCTTTGCCGCAAGATACAAAACTAAGCGAATAATTGCCTCATCTCCGCCCCCCCCTTTTTTGGGTTATGCCTAGCCGCCAAATCAATACTAATGTAGTTTTCCCAGTCAGAAAATCTTGCTAAGCTGTGTACGGTGAGATCCTTTGTCAAAAAGCCGCACGTTTTTTCGGAGATTAGCAATGATGATCCGCGCCAGGTTTTTTAAGATCATGTTATGGGCCGCCACGGCCACAATCACGGTTGGCAGAGGAGGCTGGAATGGTTGTGCTTTGGCCGCCGAAGAAAAGCCAGCGGCCCAGGCAAGTAATAAGATCAAAACCTTCCGCGGGCGTTTACCGCCTTATTATTCGCTCGTGGTCACGAAAGAACAGCGGGAGAAAATATATATGATTCAAGCAGAATACCGCCCGAAAATTACAGCCCTCCAAGCCCAATTAGAAGCGCTGATCAACGAGGAAAAAGAAAAAATTTCCGCCGTATTGACCGAGCAGCAGAAAAAGAAGATCGCAGAAGCCCGGGCCGGGGCGAAAGGAAGAAAAGACATACAACAAGCAGACGCCGAGAAAGCCGATAATGCTTTGCCCGCCGAAATCCCGACGGAGTCACAAACGGATAAATAAGATTAGCGACGAAAAAACAGCGGATTCAGCGAAGCTTTCAGAACGCCCAAAAACATGCCGGGAACAAACAGCTTCCCCCGCCGGTAAGTGCCGAAAGTTCAAAGGCGCCTACTCGTCCAAAGAGACTCTCTTCTCTAGATCGGTCCTGGCCTACCTGCGTAAAGAGATAATGCGACTACGGCCTTCGTCTTCGATGATTAGCTTGCCTTCGCGAGCAAGCCAGCCGATTGCCTGCATCACTGTGTCGCGTGGTTCGTCGACCGCTTTTACGAGCTTGGCCAAATTCATGGGGCCATTCTCGGATAATAGTGTCCAAATTTCCCCGGCAGTTTCGCCAATTTGCATAACACACGAAGTTGAGGATGCTGTTGCCATAAGGCTACCTCTTGTAAAACGGGTAACTTGCTAGCTGGGCAAGTATGTCAGCCCAGGAGGATTATAACGGTTTTATAGGATAGTACTCAAGAGGCCGGACCTGTCTGTAATTACTCGCTTAACAAATGTGGAAATACAGCGCATGAGCGAGATGGGGGCCTTAGTAAGTATAGGATGGAAATTAAGACTCATATAACAGTGTGAAGGAGCGTCAAATAGATATAGCGGCAACCTTTCCTAAGACTCCCAGTAGCTTAGATCCTTTAAACCATTAAGCAGACTGATAGACATTGCCTGAAAAACCTGCTGATTTTGCGCGAATTCCTGGTCTTCGGCCTGATAAAAAATAGTGTAGGTAGTATGATTGCATTTAAAACTGCGAATTTGAGCAGAATTGGTAAAATCAAAAAGAAAAAAATTCAAATCGAAGCCTACGGTTTTCCTGCCGGCAATGGTTTCATGTACTTCTTGGATTTCCAGGCTTTGGTATTCCTGCTTCATGGCTTCAAGGGCCGATGTTGCCATTTTCAAAGGATCGAGAGCGCCTGGACGAATGGCCACAGACCAAAATCCTCCCCCGGGGCTGTAGACGGTGACGGATTGATTGCCTGCCAAAGCGTCCTCTTCGTCGAGACTCCAGTTCTCGGGATACAAGAAAGAAATGCCATTTTTTTGAAATTTGGCAGGCATGGAGAGACTGCTTTGTAACGACCACTCGGAGCAATGTTTTTATACCAATTATCGTTTAATAACGCGTTGCCGCGTGATTGCTAACTGGGAAATAATGATCGTTTAACGCCAGGCGAAGTGGTATTTCAAAGTAGAGCGCTTATTAAACATCGTATCAGGTGTGATACTGGGAGGAAATGGGGTGGAATCGCTGAAATTGGGATGGTGGCAAATGGCTGGTTTTGCTAGTTTTCCAGCGTGAGTAGTATCACGTTCCAATCCAGTTGCATTGCGATATTAGGCGTCGTGCTGGCGTTGCTATCGGGCTGCCGTTTGCCAGGCCGGGAGGGGCCGGTACCGCAGTCCTTGGCCGAGAGCCGGAAATTGTCGCGGCAAGGCGTGGCGGCCATGGAGCGTGGACAACAGCAGGAGGCCGAGACGCTTTTGGCACAAGCCGTTGCGGCTTGTCCGGCCGATCCCGAGGCGCGGCGCAATTACGCTGAAACACTGTGGCAACACGGCGCCAAAACAGAAGCCATCGCCCAGATGGAAGAGGCCGCTCATTATGCCGGAGAAGATGCGGTGTTTTGGACGCGGTTGGCCGAGATGTATCTGGCCGCCAACCGTGTTGAGGCCGCCGGAGGGAGCGTCCAACAAGCCTTGGATCTGGATCCCAAATTGGCATCGGCTTGGGCGATTCGCGGGGGAGTGATGCAGGCGTCGGGTCAGACGCGACAGGCGTTGGCCGATTATCTGCGGGCGTTGAGATATTCCCCGGGCGATCGCAAAATTCTCTTGGAGGTGGGGGAATTATATCGGCAATTAGACCAACCTGAGCGGGCGTTACAGACGCTTCAGGCGCTCGCCGATTCCTATGCCCCGGGCGAGGAACCGCAAGAGGTGCTATATTTGACCGGATTGGCCTACAACGCATTAGGCCGCTACGATGACGCCGTGGAAACCCTCTCGGCCGCCTTGCTGCGCGATAAACCAACGCCGGAAATTCTCTATCAATTAGGCGAGGCGGAACTGCTTGCCGGTCATCCCGAGGAGGCCTCCACGGCCGTCCAACAAGCCCTGGCCATCCAGCCCCAGCACCAACCCAGCCGGGAACTTATGAACCGCGTCGAGTTGGCCCGCCGCGGTCAAGAACCGGGAAAAACCGTGCGGTAGATCGAAGATGGTAGATAGTAGATGGTTGCTAAGAAATTGCGGTTTTGGGTTTGGCTGCGAGCCGAAGTTAAGCGGCGATAAACACGGCCAGTTGTGCAAGACATGCGTTTGGCGGATCATTGTAATTAATCTGATCGGCCTGTTGCTTGCGGCTGTGTGGTTTCGCTGTTGTTTGTTGGGAAACATTCCCGGGCTGAACGGCGATGAAGCATGGTATGGCGCACGAGCAATTGACATGCTTCGGGGAACGCCGGTGCCTTGGCAAACGCCCACGGGCAATCCGCTCAGTCCGCTGTTTATCGGCCCGGTGATAGCGCTGAATTGGTGGTTTTGGCCCTCGGTTGTTTTGTTGCGCTCGGTGGCGGTTGCCGGCGGATTAACGGCGCTGGTTTTAAACTGGATATTGTGCCGCTGGGTTTATGACCGTCGCCTGGCGGGGATTTCCACGGCAGTGCTGGCGATTTTGCCGATTAACATTGCCTACAGCCGCTTTGCCTGGGACGCCAGCCAGTCCTTGGCCGCGACGCTGCCAGTGGTTTATTTTTCCCTGGCGGCGATTCGCTTTCCACAAGGGAAAGGGCGGCTGATCGCCGCTGCCGCGGCGTGCCAAGTAATTGCCGTGCTCGTGCATCCGACCAACATTATCGTGAGCACGGTGATACTGGCAGCGCTGGCGGCTCAAGGGAAACCAGGCGATATTGGAGCGATGATCCGCCGCCTGTCGAGACATCCATTCGTAGTAGCGGCGGTGCTTGCCGCGTGCCTCTTGATCGGCCTTTGGATTGTCTGGCTGATATATATGCCGATGTTACATCGGATCGACGCGCATCTCAGGGAATCGAGCTCTGCAAACAGTATGTTTAATGCATCGATTCTTTATCCCCGGTTGTTTACCGGCGGCACGATCTATCGCTATATTGCCGGTTCGGATTCGTGGTTCCATTGGCCGATAGCGTCTGACTGCGAAGGTTATGGCGTTGATGTGCTAGTGTTTTGGCTGCTGATCCTGGCGGCGGGAATAATCCTCTGGCGGTCGTGGAAGTCGGCGGGCCGCGAAGAAGACGGCGTGTTGATCGCGGCCTGGACGTTGGCGCTGGCGGCTTTTTTATCGTTGGCCGGCCCCCGCGCGATGTCGCCCGGCCAAGAGCGTTTTGCCATTTGCCTGGTCGCATTGACGGTTGTTTTTCTCTGCCGTGCCGGATCAATAGTGCTGAGGGGAGAATCGTGGACGAGTCGCGGGGGATTGATTGTAGCCGTGGCAGCCGGTTGGCTCGTGCTGGCCGATTTTAATGCGCATTATTTCCGCTTTATCGAGACCACCGGCGGAGAGGCAAAACCAACCTTTCGGACCGCCGCCGTTGAACCAAAAACCGCCGCATTAAAATACATCCTTGAGCACCGCAGTGCCGGCGAAACGTGGATTGTGGCCAGCGAGTGGTGGAATTACTGGCCGCTTAAGTATCTCGGCGCGGCGCAAAGCGATCTGCACGTGTTCAGGCTCGAGGAAGCGGCAAAAGAGGCCGAAACGTTTGCGGCCGAGAAATATGCCGGCCGCACGTGGTTTGTAGAATTTACCGGCAGCGCGGGCTTACGGAAAATCGAGACGCAACTGGCGGAAAGAGACTTAACACGACAGGAAATCAAAGATTACGCCGGGCGGCCGATATTAACGGTGTTGCATGTGAAATAGGGAATGGGGCCGGGGATTTTTGAAGCGGGTGAGGGACTGGCAAAATCGTTGTAATCGTTACAGTCAATCGAGCCCACGGGCCACAAGACGTGGGCTTTTTTTTCGGCACTGAATGTGCCTGCTGGGTCATTTTCTTACGCTAGAATTTAATGAGGCAATGTAGAGTGGGTTTTATACGTCTTCCGGAGATCGCGAACATGACCCAGACTATGGAATCGTCCATCTTAGGAACCGCACCCACAACGTTTGTGGAGCGTCGTAATCCCGAGGGCGCCGTGTGTGCGACGGTGTGTGGTGAACGTCGGCAATTCGCCAATTCGCACGAAGAGCTTTCGCCCGAGGCCGCTGAATTAGCCCGGGCCATAGACCAATATAAGCTCTTCCATCGGCGACGGTTTATTACCTTCGAGGAAATGCTGGGGGTAATAAAGGCGTTGGGATATCATCGGTAATCGGGTGGGCGGCAAACTTCAATGATCTGTGCCTGTGCCTGCCGCAAGGCAAGCAGTGCCTAGGCTTCTCAATAACACTGCTTCTGTCGAAGCAGGGGCACACTGTATGCCGAATTTCATTCCTCGATCGAGGTTCGTCCGGTGGCAACGTCGAATTCGCAGATCGCCGGCACGAGCATCGCCGCGGTGGTAAATCCGTAGGCGGTGACCAACGCCAGAAACATGGCCAGCGTGGCCCCCAGCAGATAACTGGTGATGGCATAAAAGGTGGCGAAGGGGCAAAGAAACGAGGCCACGCCGATGGCCGTCGATGGATTGCGCACGCCCAACACCACGTACAGGCCGACTCCGCCGAGGATCATATAAGCGAAGAAGGGCACGAATTGGGCCTGAAAAGAGCCGCTGAAGGCCAACATAATTCTCATGCAGGCCGCCACGCCGATGGTGAGGAAAAAAACCGTGCCCAGGCTGGCGGCGATGGCACTGCCCGAGTTGGCATAGGTCATGCCCGCGTGGATCCCCAAAACCGCCGTAAAAAAATATAGTATCGCCAAAGAAATCATTAAGAAGACCGTGTTTTCCAGACTGACGGCGTTGCTGAAACCTAGAAACGCGCACAACAAAAGCGGCAAGGCGACCATTTCCTTGGTGTTGTAAAAAATGCCGCCCAGTTTGCCGAAGACAATTTCCTTGGGCGTCAAATCGGTGACCAAAAGCAGATCCAGCGCGGGCGTCGCGCTCGCTGGTAAGCGAAGTTACCGCCTGGGCATTGACTAGTATCAGACTCAAGAGAAACAGGGACGCCATGACTATCGCCGCATTGTTGTTGTCGGCGAGTTGTCCTTGGCGGGCCAGCCAGTAAATACTTCCCGCCGCCAGGGCGAACAATAAGAGGTACACCAGCCGGATCGCCAGAATCCTGCGTCCATAAGCCCAGGTGCGAATTTCGCGCCAAATAACGGGATTGTCCCATACGGCGCGTGTGCGGGCAGGCGGGGAAATGTCAGGGGCAGGGGATTTTACTACGGTTGGACTTTGTTCTTGCTGGTTTTCATGGCCTGCACTGCTGGACAAGCCGGGCACCGACGGGCACCATGCGGAGCATGGTCGATTGGTCGTGGCACCCAGTGCGTCATCTTCGGCCAACTGCGGGGCCGCTTCCGGCGATGGATTCCACGCGCGAACCTTCCCGATGGCGATGGCGTTAAGTAAAAAGGCAATCAGCACGGAGGAAACTAAATACAAGTTGAGCGAAGTTCCCAATATTCCCAGCGAAGGCTGCGCACGGATAGATGGTCGAATGGCTTCAAGGATGGCCTGCCAGGGGCTGAACCCAGCGGCCAAGACCTGAGAGGGAATGCCGCCGATATTTTCTCCAAAAAAGCCGGCGGCCACGATTTCCCAGCCGGCCACCCAAAGCACCAGTGCCAACACAGTCAGCGCCAGCGCCTGGAAAGTTTTTTCCCGCCATAACGCCAAAAGCGAGCCTAAACTTGCACAAGCCAACACACTGCTCAAGGTGACCGCAAAGCTCCAAGCGATTTGACTAAAGGAAATGCCGCCCAATAAAGCCGTGAGCAGGAACAAGGGAAGCGCCGCCGCCAGCATGACCAGCACGTTAAGGATGCCGGCCAATAGTTTTCCCAACACCAGTTCGCAGTTGGTAAGATTGGTCAGCAAAAGCAGCACCAGCGTGCGGCGATCTTTTTCGTGGGCCACGGCCGCGGCCGCCAAGAGGGCTGCAAAAAACGCCGCCCAGACTAATTGCAAAGGGGCCAGAAGCTGAAACAAAATCGTGCCGAAGCGGGCCAGATCGCCCAGGTCTTGGACTTTTTGGGTTCCGTATAATACCAGCCAGGCCGTGAAGATCAGCAACAACAGCACGGCAATGTAGGCGGTGCGCACGACGTAAATCCGCAGCCGCCGCGGGGCAATGACAACCTCACGTTGGAAAATCGGTCCGACAAACAACGCCGTACTCCGGTGTTTGGGGATGTTTTTTATCGTTCCTACCCCCCCAGCATAACATAATCACGTGTGATACCTAGAGTCACAAACCGCCAAAATGGTCGTCGACGACCCGGCAGTGGACCAGATTTTAGCCAAGAGTAACAGAATAACACTCCCCTTTTGGTGGAGTGCGGGAAGTGGTTCGTATAACCTGGCCCATGCGGACTTCATGGCTTATGCCTTATCCTCGCCAATCCGACGCCCCGCACCCGTCTCACATGACCAAGCCCAGCCTCGCATCTACCTTACCCCCCAATCCGCCTAAAATAAATTCATAAAAATTCAGGGGAAATGCTTGACAAGAGAGAAGATCTGTGAAATAATCAGGGCTGTTGCGTGGGTTATTTAAGCTTGTGTGGGTTACTTTAAGCTAGTGTGTGTTACTTAAGCTTTAGTGTTTGTTGTTGAGGATCTATTTCTCCGTAATTTTTAATTCTATTCCCTAAGAGGCAGCGCTTTATTCATCAAAGTATGGCACATTGAACGTGTCTTATCACCAATGTGCAAGCTGCTCGTTTGCGTCGGAGAATGTCTTCCCGTACCTAATTAAATAGGTCTCGTGGGAAGGCGATAAAATTCACTGACTGCCTTTAAGAGGTGTCGAGCAGGTGGACTTTATGAGTCCACAAAATGGATAGTTTATGATTTCAAGGTTTTTCTTGTAAGTAATTCAAGATTTTTCTTATGAGAAAGCCAAGAGTTACAACAATCAAGAGAGTAAAGACTATGAAAAAACTAAAATTCTTATTATTGGCTTGCGCCGCGCTACTGGTTATCGCCACCGCCGCTCAAGCCGGAGCTATAATGACCGGTGACGATGCCAATAATGCGACTAGCACGTCGTTCAACACCGATGTCCAGACCAAGTGGAGCCCCGCTGGGGCGCCTACCGCCGGGAACACCTATTCCACCGGTGGTTGGCTCATGCGAACACCGCAAAATACCGGAAACTATACCTTCGCGGGTGATCAACTCACGGTTGGTGGACCCTCGCCGCACTACCCATTTCTCACCAACGGCGGCGTCAATAACGACTCTTTGATATACAAGACCAACGGCCCCGCTGCCAACACCATTTCGGTCAACGACTTGATCTTGGACGCTGGATATATCCGAGATGGGATGGGAAGCGGCGACACATGGCACCTCACCGGAAAAATTACCGTTACCAACAACGGCGGCGGATTCGCAGCCCAATGCGCCTTTTACGTTGATTCACAGATAGTGGGCTCGGGAAATCTCTATGTTGCCGACAACGGCAGTGGCGAGGCAGTCCGCACCGTTAATATCACTTCTGGGTCGAACACTTATAACGGCACCATTAAGCTGCTTAGCACCCATACCACGAATCCGAATAATTATAGTCGGATCACCTTTGCCAGCGGCAGCCTGATGAACTTCGTCATCGGGCCCTCCCCTGGCGTGGACAACAGCATCTATGGAATCGGAACTGCCACCCTTAACGGCAACTTCGACTTCGGTGATCTTTCCGGCGCCAGCCAGAACGTCGGCGATACCTGGAAGCTTGTGACTTCAACGGCAATGGCCTTTGGCGGCACGTTCAATGTCAACGCATTCGACTACCATGTGAATTTTTGGACGAAGCCTATCGACGCAGACAAGATGTGGCAGTTTGACACAAACACAGGGTGGTTGGTGGTCGTTCCGGAACCCGCCACAATCGTCATGATTTTGACCGGCGTTTTTGGAATGGGATTGTTTTGGCTGCGTAAGCGTAGTTAAAACCGTAAACCTAAAGGTTGGGACAAACAAAATGCGTCCCGCCAACCAATATGCATCGAGGACGATCCTCGATGACCTTGGATAACGATAAAGGCCGCAGGGGGTGGAAACACCACCTGCGGCCTTTCTTTTGAGTTTTAATAACTGCCTCAATAAATCCTGATTTACTATTATTATCCATCCTTAACTTTCTTTGTCCTAGAGTTGACATCGCGAATAAACACCGTGCAAGAGGTCTCCATGGCGAAGGTCTTTCGGCGCCGCCTGCGTTTGTGCGTGTTCGCCGGATTCTTATTTTCCTGCTTTTTGGCCGGCAATCTTTGGGCGCAAAGCAACCCCATTGTTTTTAGCAACAATGCCGGCTGGTGCTGGTATCAAGACGAGCGGGCAATAATCAATAATGGCAATTTGATTTTCGGTAGCGTGCCCTACCCCAGCGGAGATAACGACGTAATAACTTACAATCTATCCTCCGCGTCGATAAACACGTTCGTTTTACATGCCGCTCTCAATGCCGACGATCACTCCGCTCCCGCGTTCATGGTCCGACCTGACGGCAAAATCCTGGCCGTTTATTGCACCCACGGCGGCGACAGCCTCGTGCGCTACCGCATCTCGACCAACCCGGGCGACACCAGCAGTTGGTCCGCGGAACAGAACTACAACGTCTACAGCAACTATGGGGCTACGTATGACAACGTGTACCGGCTCAGCAGCACGGGCATAACTTATGACTTTTATCGCGGCCAAGACTACAATCCGAACGTCCTCGTCTCCTCCGACGATGGATCGTCCTGGAGCATCGGCGGACGCTTGGTCAGAACGGCCGCCGGCACTCGCCCGTATGCCAAATACGCCTCCAACGGAACCGATAAGGTCTGGTTTACCTATACCGACGGGCATCCGCGTGACATGGCTACAAACATTTATGTCGCCTACCTGCAAGGCAGCAATATTTATAACGCCTACGGCGTGGATATCGGCGACTTGAATACGTCGGGCACATCGGGCATAGCGCCCTCGGCCGGCACAAAGGTTTTCTACGCCGACTCGACCCATCGCGCTTGGACCTCGGATATACAACTCGACTCCAACGGTTATCCCGTGCTCGCTTATTCCGTCCGCATTGGAACCGTGGATATCTACAACGATCATCGTTACCGCTACTCCCGTTTTGACGGCACCACTTGGCACGATTATGAAATCGCTTACGCCGGCCAGTGCTTATACACCGCCGAGAACGACTACACCGGCTTAATTTCACTCAATCCCAGCGATCCCAATACGGTTTATATTTCCACGAACGCTAATCCGGTAACAGGAGCGGCCTTGATTTCCTCGGCCGACGGGCAACGCCATTGGGAGGTGTACCGCGGATTTACCAACAACAACGGGGCCTCGTGGACCTGGACACCGATCACGGCCAACTCCACCACCAACAATATCCGACCGAACCTGCCTGTTTGGGATGCGCAGCACACTGCCTTGTACTGGCTGAAAGGCACGTATACTTCTTATACCAATTACAACATGAGCGCCGTGGGTTATGTCTTCGACGGCGCCAATGGAATATGGTCGAATACGGGCGGCGGCGACTGGACCAGCAACGGAAATTGGCAATCCGGCCTGATCGCCGCGGGCAAACTGGGGATCGCCGATTTCAGCACGCTGAATATCTCCGGAACGGCCGCCGTGCAACTAAACGGCTCGCGCACGCTGGGCTTTATGGTCTTTGGCGATACGAACACCTCGAGTTCCGGAAACTGGGCCGTCAATCCCGGCAGCGGCGGCACGATCACGCTGGAAAACCTCGGCCCGGCCCGGCCCACGATCACGGTGCAGAATCAAACCGCCGCCGTAAACGTTTCGCTGGCCGGCACGCAAGGCTTGGACGTCAAGGGCAGCGGCACGCTCATTCTAGGCGCCTCGAATAACTACAGCGGCGGCACGACCATTTACGCGGGCGGCACGCTTCAGGTGGGCGACGGCGGGGCCTTGCCCGTGGCGGGCACGGTCACGAATAACGCCGCCTTGGTCTTTAACAGCAGCGGCACGGTCACGGTAAACGGCGTGATTTCAGGCACCGGCGCCCTAAGCCAAAACGGCTCCGGCACCGTGGTCCTCGGCGCCAGCAACTCCTACACCGGCCCCACCACTTTATACAACGGAACATTGAAACTCGCCTCCAGCGGCTCGCTGGCCAGTAACCTCATCGATATCCGTATCGGCACCTTCGACGTTGCCGACAAAACTGGCTACATATTAGGCTCCGGGAAGACGATCAAAGGCAACGGATCGATCGATGGGGCCGTAACAGTCATGGGCACGGTGTCCCCGGGCGAAAGTCCCGGCCTGTTAACCGTCGATAACATGACTTTTGGCAGCGGATCCATGCTGAACATCGAAATAGCCGGCACGGCGCCGGGAACGCTCTACGACGTGTTAAATTCCACCGGCGCCATTGACCTTCAATCAGGCAGCACGCTTAAACTTATTTTTCTTAACGGCTTCTCACCCGACATCTACAATATTTTCGACATCATGAATTTCAGCAGCCTGACCGGCGCATTTTCCAATTTGGATTTGCCCGTGCTTAACAGCGGTCTTCACTGGGATACAGACAATCTCTACTCAGATGGTACGCTTTCCGTCGTTCCGGAACCGGCAACATGGTTGCTGCTTGCACTCGGCGCCACAGGGCTGTTGTTTTACAGGCGCCGCGGAAAGTAAATTATGATTTTTTATTGTCCCGCACATTGAGGACTATCCGCCATTTAGGTTGATGACCGTGGATAACAACAAAGGCCGCGGGGGGTAAATTACCCGCCCCGGCCTGCATTTTTTTCTTGATCTTCTCTCACTTCAAACGGATTTAAATGCCACTCCCCTTGTTATTTCGATAAATATCTCGACAAATTCCCACATTTTTATTATATTTAGATTTAGTATCTATGCTAATTTTATGTGTTTAGTCGGCATTTTAGAAATATGCCATAGGAGGATAGCATGACAATGCTATTTGGCCGCTGGTTTCGTTTGTGTCTTTACCTTGGAATCTTATTTTCCTGTTCTCTTGTCGGCAATCTTTGGGCGCAAAGCAGCCCAATCGTTTTCAGCACCAACGCCGGTTATTGCTGGTATCAAGACGAACGAGCTATTATCGACAACAATCAACTGATTTTCAGCAGCGTGCCATATCCCAGCGGAGATAACGACGTAATAACTTACAATCTCTCCAGCGGGTCGGTAAGTACGTTTGTCTTACATGCGGCACTCAATGCCGACGATCACTCCGCTGCCGCGTTCATGGTGCGGCCTGACGGCAAAATCCTGGCCGTTTACTGCACTCATGGCGGCGACACCCTGATGCGCTACCGCATCTCGACCAATGCGGGCGATACGAGCAGTTGGTCGGCGGAACAAACTTTTGTGGCAAACACCGATACATACAAGGTCACATATTCCAACGTGTACCGGCTCAGCAGCACGGGCACAACTTATGACTTTTTTCGAGGCCAAGCCTACAATCCTAACGTGCTCGTCTCATCTGACAACGGAACTACCTGGAGCTACGGAGGTCGATTGGTCAGGACCGCGACCGTCGGCGTCCGCCCCTATGTCAAATATGCTTCCAACGGCACCGACAAGGTGTGGTTTACCTATACCGACGGACATCCAGATGAAGTGACTATAAGCAATATTTATGTCGCCTATTTACAAGGCAGCAATATTTACAACTCATACGGCACACAGATCGGGGTTTTGAATACAACAGGCACCTCGGGCATCGCGCCCTCGGCCGGCACGAAGGTTTTTAGCGCCGATTCGAATGATCATGCTTGGACTTCAGATATGCAACTGGACTCCAGCGGGTATCCGGTGCTCGCCTACTCCGTTCGCATCGGAACCAATGGCAGCGGCGGCAACGATCTACGTTATCGCTACTCTCGTTTCGATGGCACCACCTGGCACGATTATCAAATCGCTTACGCGGGCTCATGCTTGTATTCCGGCCAGCCTTCCTATAGCGGATTGATTTCGCTCAATCCCAGCGATCCCAACACGGTCTATATCTCCACGAACGCCGATCCGGTCACCAAAGCGGCACTGAGCCATTGGGAGGTGTATCGCGGTTTTACCAACAATAACGGGGCCTCGTGGACCTGGACTCCGATTACCGCCAACTCTACCTTGGACAATATCAGGCCGAACCTGCCTATATGGGATAACCAACACACCGCTCTGTACTGGTTGAAAGGCACATATACTTCCTATACTAATTACAGCATGAGCGCCGTGGGCTATGTCTTCGATGGCGCCAACGGAATATGGTCGAATACGGGTGGCGGCGACTGGACCAGCGGCGGAAATTGGCAAGCCGGGCTGATCGCCGCGGGCAAACTGGGGATCGCCGATTTCAGCACCCTTGATATTTCCGGCACAGTGGGCGTGCAACTAAACGGCTCGCGCACGCTGGGAACCCTGATTTTCAGCGACACGAACACTTCATCGTCCGGGAACTGGGCCGTCAATCCCGGCAGCGGCGGCACGATCACGCTGGAAAACCTCGGCCCGACTCGGCCCGCGATCACGGTGCAGAATCAAAGCGCCGCCATCAACGTTCCGCTGGCCGGCACGCAAGGCTTGGACGTCAAGGGCAGCGGCACGCTGATCTTCGGCGCCACAAATACCTACAGCGGTGGCACGACCATTTACGCGGGCGGCACGCTTCAGGTGGGCGACGGCGGTGCCTTGCCCGTGGCGGGCGCGGTCGCGAATAACGCCGCCTTGGTCTTTAACAGCAGCGGCACGGTCACGGTTAACGGCGTGATTTCCGGCACCGGCGCCCTAAGCCAAAACGGCTCCGGCACCGTGGTCCTCGGCGCCAGCAACTCCTACACCGGCCCCACCGCCTTAAACAACGGAGCGCTGCGCATGGCGCATGCTAAAGCCCTGGGCAATGCCACCAGCGATCTCAGCATCCCCGGAGGCACGGGCAGCGCCAGATTAGAGTTTATCAATGATATCAGCGTCGCCAGGAATATGGTTCTTAACGGACGCGGCGCCTCACCCGGCGCAAACCTCGCCCCGCATCTGGTCAACGCGGGCAACAACAACACCCTTACCGGAAATATCTCTCTCGCCGAGAGCGGTTATGATTATGTCATCCAATCCGATACCGGGGACCTCAACCTCACTGGCAATATCATCAACAATACCGGCAATGCGACCGAGAGATATCTTTACCTTCAGGGCGCGGGTGATGGAGAATTTACGGGGACAATCAGCAACGGCACCGGCAGCGGTCCCATCAATCTCCTCAAAGATGGCGCCGGCACCTGGACTCTAACCCAAGATGTAGATCTTCTGGGAGATATATCAGTATTAGATGGCGTCTTGGAAGTGGCAAACATCAATCTGCCCACGGCGGCAGTAGACGTGCAAAGCGACGCCGAGCTTATAACCGATTCGCTTATTATCAATCACCTTTATATCGGCTCCGGAAGTAAGCTGGTGATTCAGCCGACGGGCCTTTCCGAGTCCCTTTCCATGACGCCGGTGCCGGAACCCTCATCGCTGCTGTTGCTGATAGTCGGCGGACTTTCGTATTATCCCTTTCGCTTTTTACGGAAGAAAAAATAGCGACTGGGGCATGTCCACGATCGGTAGATAAAAACACTATCAGAGAAATCATTAGGTCAATTTCTTGTTGGGCAGGGTTTATTTAAACAGGACGGCCGGTGCCAAATCCCCCTTGACTATTCCCCGACGCATATTAAACTCCACTATCTACTAGAGTTTAATGCTTTGTCTTTCATCATTTTTCGTGTGTTATATTTCGCTTAGTTTGACGCCTTTGATCTGGACAAGATTGAAGCAGTGGCGGCCTTGATGCTTTAGGACCGGGGAGACTTGGCGTCTGGAACGGTTGGCGTGGCGGTGACCGATGTTGGCACCACCAGCGGCACTCGGACCACCTCTTTCAGATTCAGCGAACGCCAGGGTCTTGGTTGATCATCTTCATAATCGGAGGTTATACATGTCTAGCCCGCCCACAACTCCAACTTGTGTTTTCTGCGGTCAAAATCTGCCGGCTGCGGGGCAGGACTGCCCGCACTGCCATGCATCTGCCGAGTGGCAGGAT
This sequence comes from Pirellulales bacterium, assembly GCA_963820545.1. Taxonomy (GTDB): domain Bacteria; phylum Planctomycetota; class Planctomycetia; order Pirellulales; family Thermoguttaceae; genus CAWGAJ01. Next base: position 1,802,126 of record CAWGAJ010000001.1, on the reverse strand, counting down.
CTGATTGAAACCAATCAGTTCGTTCAAAAACGTTTCGAGCTGTGGGAAAGGGGACAATTGATAAGCAGGGAGCAATTGGCGGTGATCACGCAGGCTAACAACCAGCGTCGACAAGCGCTTATTCAAATGGCGCTTGAAGGTAAGCCGTTGCCATCGTGGCTCGGACTGCCGCCGCGTGATCATTGCTGGAACTGCAACGCGCAACTGTGCGGTTCGCCCGCACATTGCTCTGGCTGCGGAGTACCGGTGGAAGGATCCCTGGTACAAGAACTGCGCTACTGGAAATGTACGTGCCTCGTGATCAAGTCGTATTGCGATACCCATCGCTTACCATTGGCACAGGCCCACTCCTGCATGAACGACGCAAAAGGGCGGATGCGGCCCTGCGGGCTAACCTGGAAGGGCAGCGTCGGCCCGTGAAGGAGCCCGGCTCGCCTTCAACCGTATCGCCCAGCCGGCGTGCGCCGGCCGGCGCGGCCGGAAGCGGTGTTCGCGGGAGTTCACCACCGCCCATTGACAAAGCTCCGGCCCGTACACCGCGACAACCACTCTGGGAGACCCTGCTCGATCCCCAAAGTATCCAATGGCTTTTAGGGCTGGGGGGAGCACTGCTGATGTTGGGACTGGTCATCTGGCTGGCAACTCTGGGATTGTTCAAGAACCCCGCGGTGGTCGCTGTGGCCCTAGGGCTTGGCAACGCCGCGCTGTTGGTCGGCGGCTGGGCGATCACCAGCTACACCCGCTACGAGACGGCCGGTCGAGCCCTGACGCTGCTGGCATGCCTGGTGATGCCGTTGAACCTCTGGTTCTACCACGCAAACAACCTGATTACCCTCGACGGGCACCTGTGGGTTGCCGCGCTGGTCTGCTGCGTGCTCTACGCCGCCTCGGCAATGGTACTGCGCGACGCCATATTTGTGTACGTGCTGGCCGGCGGCGTGGCGATGACTGGGCTGTTGATGCTGGCGGACATGGGCAAGTTCTGGGAGGTTGCCGCCCCGGCCACGCTCCTGGTCGTCCTGGGATTGATCTGTATTCACACCGAGCGGGCCTTTCCCGACACCGACGGTCCGTTCTCGCGTCGCTCCTTCGGCTTGGGCTTTTTCTGGTCAGGTCATGCTTTGTTGGCAGCCGGGCTGCTTCTTCTTTTAGGTGCCCAGATTGCCGGCGACTGGCTCTACAAGCCATTCTTTGAATCCATCTACCAACATTGGCGCCTTGGTCCGCCGGCCGTGGTCGCCGAGCGCTGGGGACAACTCCTGGCCTTGGCGCTGGTCTTGGCGGGAACCTATGCCTACATTTATTCTGATCTGGCGGTACGCCGGGTGGGGATGTATATCTTTCTAGCGGTCTTCACCCTGCTTTGGGCAGAAGTATTGGTGATCGAGCTGTTCGCCCTGAAGGTGACGACAGAAGCGGCAATCGTTGCCCTGGCGTTGACGGCTTTGGCAGTGAACTTGATCGCCCCGTCGGCGACCCGCTGGCAGCAAGGCCTTCCATCCGGCCAGCGCGGAGTCTCCGGAGTGGTCAATCAGGCCGCTGGTGCGCGCCGGGTTGCCGTTGGGCCTGCTGCTAAGCACGCTGCCGGTGATACTAGGCGTTCTGCTGCATCTCCGCGCAACATACAAGCCTTTGAACGTTGCCTGGCCTCATCCTGGAGGAGAACTGTACAGCATAGGCTGGTTCTTCGTGGGTGCAATGCTGTTAACGGCCGTGGCCTGCTACATCGGCGCACACCTTTATCGGCGGAGCATACCCTGGCTGTCGACAACCTACTTTTTTGGCATGGCGACAGCCATGCTGGTCGGCGCAGCAGGCCTGCTCTCGATTCTGGGCGTGAAGACCTGGGATGAGCTGGCGCCGATTCTCATGGTCATTCCCATCCTCTACATATTAACTGCTCGATTGTTTCGCGGGCACACCCTAGAGAATCCGTTGGTATGGGCCGCGCAAACCGCCACGGCCGTGATCCTTGTGTCCGTCTTGGCAGCTTCGGTTCACCTAACCCCGGAGCACGTCTTCGAGCCTACAACTGGTATGCGGCTGAACCTGTCGCTGGCGATCGTCTTTGCCGAGGCGGCATTGTTCTATGCCCTAGCGGCCGCCTTTTGCAAGCAGGGGATCAATGTCTATCTCTGCGCGGCTGCGGCCAGCGGCGCCGTCTGGCAACTACTGCAATACTGGCAAGTCGGCCCGGAGTACTACACGCTCACTTTCGCGATCGTTGGACTGATTCTGCTGATCGGATATCGTCTGGCTATGTGGGAGTGGGCGGGACTGGCCGAACCGGCCTTCCAATGCGCCAATGCCCTCCTCTCGCTCTCCTTCGTGGCCGCCGCCCTATTGACCCTCAGCCGCTTGGCAACCCGTCTGGCCACGGTTCACCGCTCGCTGATTTTGTTGTTATTGGCACTGGTCGTGGTGAGCCTCCTTGCGGCTTGGCTGGTCCGTCACGCAGGCTGGCGCCGATGGTATGTGGTCATGGCCATTGTCGAGGCCGCCCTGATGTTCATTACTTTGCAACTGCTCAGCCACTTAAGCATTTGGGAGAAAATGGAAATCTTCAGCGTGGCAATCGGGGTTGCCTTGCTGGTGATCGGTCACCTCGGCTGGTATCGCGAGCAAGAGAGACAGGAGGACCTGGTCTCGTTTAGCCTCCTAATAGGCAGCCTCCTGGTGGGAGTGCCTTTGACGATCGCCGTGCTCGTTCACCGCAGCGAGCCGCATTTCTCGGTTCTCAACGAGCTGGGCATGCTCATGGCCGGCATCGTGTTACTGGCGACCGGTTTCATGTTCCGACTCCGATCCACGACGCTCACAGGGGCCGCCCTGATGGTGATCTATCTCGCGACTCTGCTGCTGTACATCAACATGCTTGAGAACGTGCAGACGGCGGCCATTTGGATGACCATCGGCGGCGGAGTGATTTTCGGCACGGGCGTGCTGCTGAGTATCTACCGCGACCGTTTACTGACTCTGCCCGACCAGGTGAAGCACCGCGAGGGGGTGTTCCGAGTACTGAGCTGGCGCTGAACACGCGGATGCCTGGCTCTACGCCGCCTCGGCAATGGTTCTGCGCGACGCGATATTTGTGTACGTGCTGGCCGGTGGCGGGCGCGGTCACGAATAATGCCGCCTTGGTCTTTAACAGCAGCGGCACGGTCACGGTAAACGGCGTGATTTCAGGCACCGGCGCCCTAAGCCAAAACGGCTCCGGCACCGTGGTCCTCGGCGGCAGTAACTCCTACACCAGCCCCACCACTTTATACAACGGAACATTGAAACTCGCCTCCAGCGGCTCGCTGGCCAGCAACCTCATTGATATCCGTACCGGCACCTTCGACGTTGCCGACAACACTGGCTATATATTAAACTCCGGGAAGACGATCAAAGGCACGTATAATACCAGCCAGGCCGTGAAGATCAGCAACAAAAGCACGCCAATATATGCAGTGCGCCAGTGTAGATGTGCAATCGTCGCGGGGCAAGGACAACCTCGCGCTGGAAAATCGGTCCGACAAACAATGCCGTGCTCCGGTGTTTGGGGATGTTTTTTATCGTTCCTACCCCCCCCCAGCACAACATAATAATGGTAGGATACGTAGAGTCACAAACCGCCAAAATGGTCGCCGACGACCCGGCAGTGGACCAGATTTTTAACCAAGAATAACAGTCCCCTTTTGGTGGAGTGCGGGGAGTGATTCGTATAACCCGGCCCATGCGGACTTCATGGCTTATGCCTTATCCTCGCCAATCCGACGCCCCGCACCCGTCTCACATGACCAAGCCTAGCCTCGCATCTACCTTACCCCCCAATCCGCCTGAAATAAATTTATAAAAATTCAGGGAAATGTTTGACAAGAGAGAAGCTCTGTGAAACAATCAGGCGCGTTGCGGGGATTATTTAAGTGTGTGGATTACTTTAAGCTAGTGTGTGTGTATTAGGCTTTAGTGTTAGTCGTTTAAGATCTATTTCTCCGTAATCTTTAATTCTATGCCGTAAGAGGCAGCGCTTTATTCATCGTAGTATGGCACATTGAACTTGTCTTATTACCAATGTGCAAGCTGCTTGGTGTGGCCGGAGAATGTCTTCTCTTGTTTTTATGAAACGTTCGGGAAGACTGAACTTCACAGATGATGCTTGTAGCATCGGGCGGGCGGATTTTAGGAATCCGTAATTACTCGACTTTTTTTCCGTAAATAATTTACTGAACCAACAACTCAACAGGTATTTAACATGAACCCAATAAAAAAACAACAGCTTGGTAAGATGGCAGCCAGCCTGATCGCTGGCATGGCGGCCTTGGCCATTCTGGCCGCGGCACCCGCGTCTTGCGCAGCAGATGCTATCATGATCGCCAATGATGCGATTGGCACCTCTTCGTTTAATACCGCTGGAAATTGGAGCCCCGCTGGAGCGCCTTCCGCCGGGAACAACTATTCCACTAAAGGTTATCTCCTGCGTTCACCGAATGTTGCCGGAAGCTACACCTTCGCAGGTGATTCACTCACGCTTGGAGGACCCGCGCCGCACTACCCCTTTCTCACCGACGGCACCGTCAACAACAACTCTCTTATATTCCTGGCCAGCGGCATCAGCCTTACGGTCTACGACTTGATCCTGGACGCCTCCTATATCCGAGATGGGCTGGCAACCAACCAAACATGCTCAATGAACGGAAATATTACCGTTACCTCCAACGGTGGCGGGTTCGCCGCCCAATGCGCCACCTACATTGATTCAGTCGTAAAGGGCTCGGGAACTCTCTATATTGCCGACAATGGCAGTGGCGAAGCAGTCCGCACTATCTATTTCACTTCTGGGTCGAACACTTATGACGGCTCCATTAAGCTTCTTGCCCTGCACGCTACCTCTGTAACCCCGCCCCCGAGCAGCTATAGCCGATGGGCTTTGGACAGCACCGGCCTGATGAACTTCACCCCCACGACCAATGGCGTGTGCAACATAATCACGGGAACCGGAACTGCCACCCTCGACGGTATCTTCAACTTCAACTTGGGCGATGCCGACAACACCCTTGGTGATAGCTGGACGATTGTGAACACAACGGTAAAGACCTTTAATCCCTCGTTCACCGTCAGCGGATTCACCGACGTTGGCGGGGATCTTTGGAACACAGATGCCAACGACGTCACCTACCAGTTTAGCGAGAGCACGGGGACTTTGACCGTCATTCCGGAACCGGCTACGTGGATTATGCTAGTCTCCGGAGCGATGGGGATCGCGTTTTACGTTCGTCGTAAAAAGTAAAAAATATGTTTGTCGTCCGTATCGAGGTTTTTTCCTCGATCAATGGCCGATCATAAGTAACAACAAAGGCCGCGGAGGGGTGACTTACCCGCCGCGCCTTTAATTTTCTTGACCTATGCTCTCTTTGAACGGATTTAAACGCCGCTACCATTGTTGTTCCGCTAAAGATCTCGACAAATTCACGCATTTCGGTTATATTATATTTATTATTTGTCCTAAATTTTATATCTAATCACTCTCTTGGAAAAACGCCTTGGGGAGGCTAGCATGACTCTGCTCGTTAGCCGCTGGTTTCGCTCGTGTTTTTACCTCGGGATCATATTATTCTGCTCTCTGGCCGGAAAGCTTTGGGCGCAAAGCAGCCCGATTGTTTTTAACGACAACGCCGGTTGGAACTGGTGTCAGGATGAACGCGCCATTATCTGCAACAATAAATTTATCTTCGGATCGACTGCCGACGCCAGCGGCACCGGCGGCACCTCGCGTGACGGCGATGACGAGATAACGACTTATGACCTATCCACCTCGGCGCTAAGTATATTCACATTACACGACGCCCTGGATTCCGACGATCACGCGCCGCCGGCACTCATGGTCCGGCCGGACGGCAAGATTCTGGCCGTTTACTGCACGCACGGCCACGACGGCCTGGTGCGATGGCGCATTACCACAAATCCCGGCGATACGAGCAGTTGGTCGACGGAATCAACTGTCCTCGCGAACTCCGCGGATTCCTGGGGTGCAACGTACACCAATCTATACCGGCTTAGCAGCACGGGTATCACTTACGATTTCTATCGCGGCGAATGGTACAATCCGAACGTGCTGGTTTCCACCGATGATGGAAGTTCCTGGAGCAACGGCGGGCGTTTGATCAGAACCTCAGCCTCCGGCATCCGTCCTTATATCAAGGCCATCAGCAATAATACCGACAGGGTGTGGTTCACCTATACCGACTGCCATCCCGACGCCGGGGTTACAAACCTCTATGCCGCATATCTCCAGGGCGGCAACATCTACGACTCCTACGGCACGCAAATCGGGGTTTTAAATGCTACGAGCACATCGGGCATTGCGCCCTCGGCGGGCACCAAGATTTATAACGCCGACTCGACCCACCGCGCCTGGACCTCGGATCTGCAATTGGACTCCAACGGATATCCAGTGGCCGTTTATTCCGTTCGCATAGGAACCGTCGATATATATAATGATCATCGCTACCGTTATGCCCGCTTCGACGGCACGACGTGGCACGATTATGAAATCGCCTATTCCGGCCAATGCTTATACACCGCCGCGATGGACTACACCGGGTTAATTACGCTCAATCCCAGCGATCTCAATACCGTTTACATGTCCACCAACGCCGATCCGGTCACCGGGGTGCCGTTGATTTCCTCGGCCGACGGCAAGCGACATTGGGAGGTGTACCGCGGTTTTACCAACAACAACGGGGTCTCGTTTACTTGGACGCCGATTACGGCCAATTCCACCGCTGACAATATCCGCCCGAACCTGCCTTATTGGGATTCGCAAAACACCGCCTTGTACTGGCTGCAAGGCAAATATACTACTTATACAGATTATAATTTAGACGCCGTGGGCTATATCTTTTCCGGCGCCAACGGCATTTGGTCCAATAGCAGCGGCGGCGATTGGGCCAGCGGCGGGAATTGGCAATCCGGACTGATCGCCTCGGGCAAACTGGGAATCGCCGATTTCAGCACTCTCGACGTCTCCGGCACGGTCTCCGTGCAACTAAACGGCGCGCGAACGCTGGGAACCTTGGTCTTCGGCGATACGAACACGGCAACGCCGGGAAATTGGGTGCTCAATCCCGGCAGCGGCGGGACGCTCACCCTGGAAAACATCGGCGCGGCGTGTCCCGCGATCATCGTGCAAAATCAAACCGCCACCATCAACCTCCCCTTGGCCGGGACCCAAGGTCTGGAGAAAAAGGGCACCGGCGCCCTCATCCTAAACATCGCCAATACGTACACCGGCCCCACCACGATAACCGGCGGCACGTTGTCGTTGGGCGCCTCGAGTTCGATCAGCAGCAGTTCGGACATCAATATTGGCGCTGGCGCTAATTTCGATGTTTCCGCTATACCCGCCGCCTTTACCATCGGGTCGGGCAGCACCACGCAACAATTGGCGGGCTCCGGCACTCTCCTGGCCAATACGCGCTAACGGCGTTATTAACGGCAGCAAAGGCGTTATTCTACCGGGCGGCAACCTTGCGGCCGGCACGCTGACCATCAATACCAAACTCGCTTTGGGCTCCAGCTCAAGCAGTACGGTCAAATTCGATCTGGGCAGCACCACGACGGCCAACTGCGATCTGCTCGAAGTCGGGGGAGATTTAAACGTCCCGGCCCAAGCACGTTTATATTCAACAGTCTCGATGGCCAATTGGCCTCGGGCGTCAGATACAATCTGATCCACTATACCGGCGCCGAATCCGGCAGCGTCGCCAGCATCACTTTGCAGCAGGGATCAGACGCCATCCTGACCCGGCAAACCTTCGCCTTGTACGACGACGTCGCACATTATATCCAGCTTGGCGTTTCCACGGACTCGGCGCTTAGCCTTAAATGGGCTGGCGGCCTGAACGGTAACGTCTGGGATCGCACCACGTCCAACTGGACCAATGTAAATCCACATGACCAGACTTTCTACGATCTGGATATGATCACCTTCGATGATACTGGAACGAACTCGCCGGACATCACTATCACCACAAAAGTCCAGCCGGGAAGTTTGACCTTCAACCACACCACGGCGATAGTGGGCGGTTACAAGTTCACCGGCACGGGCTACATTAGCGGCAGCACTGGATTGACCATAAACAACAGCGGCGCGGTAATCCTGGCCAACACCGGGATAAACGACTTCACCGGACCTATCCAGATCAGCTCCTCGCTGCAAATCGGCAACGGCGGCGCAAATGGCAGCATCGGTGGCGGCAATATAACCAATAATGGCGCATTGATATTCAATAAATCAAACAATTATACAGTCGCAAATGTCATCAGCGGCTCCGGCACTCTGGAACAAAAGGGTTCTAACGTGCTTTATCTCTCGGGAACAAACAATTACAGCGGTCTGACGATCATTACCGCCGGCACGCTGATGATTGGTAAAACTTCGGCCTTGGGCTCCACTGCCGCGGGTACCACCATTTATACCGGGGCAACGCTCGACGTCAACGGTTATAACTTGGGCGCCGAGCAAATCTCCGTTCGAGGCGCCGGCGTGGGCGGCAACGGAGCTATCACCAATTCCGGCAGTGGTCAGAACTACGCTTTGCGCTTTGTCACATTGACCAACAACGCCACCTTTGGCGGCTCAGGCCGTTGGGACATCCGCACTGATAATCCCACCTCCACGCCTGCCTCGCTCACCGGCAACGGATACACACTTACCAAGGTGGGTGATAACTCCATCTATTTAGTCAACCTGGGCAATACAGGCCTCGGCAACATCAATGTAATTGCCGGAACACTTGGTATCCAGGGTACCACTACCATGGGAGATTCATCTAAAACGGTCACTGTGGCCTCAGGCGCTCGTCTTTGCATGTGGGCACTTCCTGGAACGAACATACTCCTTAAAAATATGATCCTCGAAGGCGGGACCCTGCAAACAACCAGTGGCGCTGGCACAAACAATACCTTCGGCGGAAACGTTACGCTTGTGCCCGACGCTTCCGGCAACGGTGGTATATTAGACGCCTATTCGAGCACAGCAATGACCATCAGCGGCAACATTTCCGGAACCGGTAATCTAATTAAAACCGGCGCGGGCAAGACCGTCCTGGCCGGAAACGTGCTCTTGGACGGTTCCACTTATATAAACGGGGGAACCTTACAGATCAATTCCCTATCGGCCTCGATATACGACATCCTCGGCCTGGGATCGCTGACTGTAGGCAATGGAACGACGGCCACATATCTTGACGTCACTTCCGTTGTCGTAAGTCATTTATCCATAGCTGCCGGATCCAGGCTGACTGTCAGCGGCGGGCTGGGCAGCCCTTTGTCCGACAGTATGACGCCCGTGCCGGAGCCTTCAAGCATCGTTCTGCTGTTTTTTACCGGATTAACTTCATTCGTCATATGGTGCAAAAAAATAATCTAATTAGCATTCCAGATCCCCAATATCTAAAGAGGTCTTATCATGTCGAAATTTTTTACCCGTTGGTTACTTTTATGTATTTGCGCCGGATTGTTATTTGCATCATATCTGGCCGGCGAGCTTTTTGCCCAAAGCAGCCCGATTGTTTTTAATACCAACGCCGGTTGGAACTGGTGTCAGGATGAACGCGCCATTATCTACAACAATAAATTCATCTTCGGATCGACTGCCGACGCCAGCGGCACCGACGGCGCCACGCGCGACGGCGATGACGAGATAACGACTTATGACCTATCCACCTCGGCGCTAAGTATATTCACATTACACGACGCCCTGGATTCCGACGATCACGCGCCGCCGGCGCTCATGGTCCGGCCAGACGGCAGGATTCTGGCCGTTTACTGCACCCACGGCCACGACGGCTACGTGCGATACCGCATTACCACCAATCCCGGCGATACCAGCAGTTGGTCTCCGGAATCAACTTTCCTCGCGAATTCCGCGGACGGCTGGGGCGCAACGTATACCAATCTATACCGGCTTAGCAGCACGGGCATCACTTACGATTTCTATCGCGGCGAATGGTACAATCCGAACGTGCTGGTTTCCACCGATGATGGAAGTTCCTGGAGCAACGGCGGGCGTTTGATCAGAACCTCAGCCTCCGGCATCCGTCCCTATGTCAAATACATCACCAATAATACCGACAGAGTATGGTTCGTCTATACCGACTGCCATCCTCGCGATGGGGTTACAAACCTCTATGCCGCGTATCTTCAGGGCGGCAACATCTACGACTCTTACGGCACGCAAATCGGAGTTTTAAATACGACGAGTTCCTCCGGCATAGCCCCCTCTCAAGGCACGGTGGTTTTCAACGCCGCCGCGCACAATAATAATCGGGCCTGGACCTCGGATTTGCAACTCGACGCCACTGGGAATCCCGTGGCCATTTACTCCGTTCGAGTCAACAATGACGATCATCGTTACCGTTACGCCCGCTTTGACGGCGCCACGTGGCACGATAATGAAATCGCCTATGCCGGTCAATGCCTGTACACCGCCGAAAACGACTACGTCGGCCTGATCGCGCTTAATCCCAGCGATCTCAATACGGTGTATATGTCAACAAACGCTGATCCGGTCACGGGATCCCCGTTAATTTCCTCGGCCGATGGCAAGCGACATTGGGAGGTGTATCGCGGGTTTACCAACAATAACGGGGCCTCGTTTACTTGGACTCCGATTACGGCCAATTCCACCTCCGACAATATCCGCCCGAACCTACCTTATTGGGATTCGCAAAACACAGCCTTGTACTGGCTGCAAGGCACATATACTACTTATACGGATTATAATTTGGACGCCGTGGGCTATATCTTTTCCGGCGCCAACGGCATTTGGTCCAATAGCAGCGGCGGCGATTGGGCCAGCGGCGGGAATTGGCAATCCGGACTGATCGCCCAGGGCAAACTGGGAATCGCCGATTTCAGCACCCTCGACGTCTCCGGTACGGCAGCCGTGCAACTAAACGGCGCGCGAACGCTGGGAACCTTGGTCTTCGGCGATTCGAACACGGCAACGCCGGGAAATTGGGTGCTCAATCCCGGCAGCGGCGGCACGCTCACGCTGGAAAACATCGGCGCAGCGCACCCGCGATCACCGTGCAAAATCAAACTGCCACGATAAACCTTCCCTTGGCCGGTACGCAAGGTCTAGAGAAAAATGGCAACGGCACCCTCATCCTAAACTATGCCAATACTTACAGCGGCAACACCGCAATTACCGGCGGTACGATTAAATCCAACACGGTCAACGTCATTCCCCACGGCAGCGGCAATGGCAACGTCGCAATCTCTTCCGGCATGTCCTGGATTTAAATGGTTACAATCAATCCATAAACGGGCTGTCCGGCACAGGCACGGTAGACAACACCGTGGCCGGCTCGGTCATACTGACTGTCGGCGACAACAACGCCAGTAGCACGTTTAGCGGCAAGATCCAAAATACGGCCGGCACCCTGGGAATAAACAAAATCGGCAACGGAACGCTGACCATTTTGGGCACTAACAACACCTACAACGGAGCAACAACGATCTCTCAGGGAATTGTAAAACTCGGCGAGCGCTATTCCACTTTCATCACCACCAAGGGGGTCACACATCGCTGGAGCTTTAACGGCAGTCTGGCCGATTCCGTGGGCAGCAGCAATGCTACTATTGTCGATGTGGGTGCAAATAACGTCACTCTTTCATCCACCCAAGCCACCATGACAGGCGGGGCGAGGAGTTCATCGGATTACATCCAACTTGGAACTGACTTGCTGCCCAATACTAACACTGCTATGACCATCGAACTCTGGGCAACGCCGCAAAGCATACAGACATGGAGTCGAATCTTTGACTTTGGCTCTAGCGACACTGAGAATCTTTTTATGAGCTGGACCCAAGGAATTAGCCCAAACACGGACAAGGTGGGGTGGAAACACGGTAGCACATATGATTGGGTCGTCAATTCCAACCAACCATACACTTTGGGCACGGAATACCACATCGTTATGACACTTACTCCCTCGGGCAGCACCACGCAAGTTTCATGGTATTCCGCGCCCTCGGGAAGCGCTAATTTGGGCTCCATGAAAGGCACTTTTACCACATCAAATACTCTGGCGAATTTCCTTGATAGTGTGGATAACCTTGGCCGCTCCTCCTATTCTGCCGATGGTACGGCCAACGCCAGCTACAATGAATTTCGTATTTGGGTCGGGGCACTCGACTCCACCACGCTGGAAACCCTGCACGATGCCGGAACCGACGCCGATTTAAGCTCTTATACTGAAGGCTACATAAACACATATACCACCAGCGGCAATCTGCCTTCAACCACCGACCTGATCCTCAGCAGCAGCGGAGCTACTTTGGATCTTAACGGCTTCAATCAAACCGTGGCTTCGCTGTCGGGCGTAGCGGGCAGTTCCGTATTGCTCGGTTCCGGCACGCTCACCGTGGGAGGCGACAACGCTTCCACGACCTTCGCCGGCACCATCTCCGGCGCCGGCGGCATAATCAAAACCGGCACCGGCACCTTGATCCTCGGCGCCAGCAACTCCTACACCGGTCCCACCGCCTTAAACGCCGGAGCGTTGCGCATGGCGCATGCTAACGCCCTGGGCAATGCCACCACTGCACTGAGCATCCCCGGAGGCACTGGTAGCGCTAGATTAGAGTTTGTCAACAATATCAGCGTCGCCAGGAATATCGTGCTTAACGGACGCGGCGCCTCACCCGGCGAAAACCTCGCCCCGCATCTGGTCAACGCGGGCAACAACAATACCCTGACCGGAAATATCTCGCTCGCCGAGAGCGGTTATGATTATGTCATCCAATCCGATGCCGGGGAACTTTCCCTCGCTGGCAATATCATCAACAATACCGGCAATGCGACCGAGAGATATCTTTACCTTCAGGGCGCGGGTGATGGAGAATTTACCGGGACGATCAGCAACGGCACTGGTAGCGGGCTCATCAATCTCCTCAAAGATGGCGCCGGCACCTGGACTCTAACCCAAGATGTAGATCTTCTGGGAGATATATCAGTATTAGATGGCGTCTTGGAAGTGGCAAACATCAATCTGCCCGCGGCGGCAGTAGACGTGCAAAGCGGCGCTGAGCTTATCGCCGATTCGCTTATTATCAACCATATTTTTATCGGCTCCGGAAGTAAGCTGGTGATTCAGCCGACGGGCCTTTCCGAGCCCCTTTCCATGACGCCGGTGCCGGAACCCTCGTCGCTCATTTTGCTGATAGTCGGAGGACTTTCGTATTGTCTCTTTTGTACTTTACGGAAGAAGAAATAACGACTAAAGATTATCGCTCGTAGCTGGCGGGATTGACACCTGTCGAGGGAAATGATGTGCCTGGACTGGTGGCAACGCTCTTAGTCGAGGCGCCGGATTTACTCGGGGTGTATTCGCTCACGCTTCCCGGACGATATGCAGGAATGTCACTGGAGTTTCCTCCTGAGGGAGCCGACGTACTAGGAGGAGTATAAGGGCTGGCATCTGAAGACGGGGCGTTTGTGTTGCCCGGTGAGTATCCGGAACCGCTGCCATAGCCGCTGCTGGAGGGATTGGAACCGTCGCCGGGATTGCTTAAAGGAGCATAGCGGCTGGCGCCGGCCGGATCACTGGTCGGAGAATAACGTTCGACCGGCGTGCTACTGCCGTAGGCCGATGGTGTGCTGGGAGAATAAGGCGAGCTATCGCCGGGGCGCGTATCGCCATAGCGATTGTCGGCGTTTGCGGCAGTTGTCGCTGGGTATGGAGAAGCGCGGTCGCCGCTGGCGTAAGGCGAAGGCACTGCCACAGGCACGCTGCTGTTGTAGTTTGTCCCGGCCGTAGGCGAGGCACTCGCCGCGCTACTGGGCGAAGCATATCTGTCGGCTGTGCCGCTGTAGCGATCGCTGCTGGAACTGTAACGATCGTTGGTGTTGCCATACCGGTCCGCACTGTTGGCGTAGCGATCGGATGAATTGTTAGAAGAGCCCGTAGGGCTGCTATAACCATTGGCGGAACCGCCGCTGTAACGATCGCCGGCGCCATAGCGGTCATTGCCGCTGTAACGGTCGCTGCTGGGAACGTAACGGCCGCTGGCCGTATTGGATAGATTATTTGCGCTGGCTTGAACGGGCGGTCGAACCGGATTGGAATAACCATCTTTTACAGTCTCGGCAGGATAACTGCCGGCAGTATTGCTCGCACTTTGAGGCGCGGTTCCGGCCGAGCCATAAGGACCTTGCTGCGGGGGTAAATAAGGACTGCTGCCGACGGCATTCATTGTGCTGGCAGTATAACTTGACGCGGGCGTTGCCGAAGGGGACACAGCCGGACTCGGAGTATAAGAACTCGGAGTATAAGAATACTGGGGCGTTACGGCGGCGCCAGCCGCGGCGGCCTTCGCAGTCGGGTTTTGATAGCTCGGCGCCATGGTCATGCCAGTGGAATTATTGGCAGAAATATTCGTTGTCAGGTTGGAAGGCTTTGTCGGGGTCGTTGTGGTGGGTGGAATGGCACTGGCGGTCGAAGAACTAAACGGGCTGCTTTTCCAGAATGCCAAGTTAGGCATCGACCACTTGCCGCCGCTATAGCAGCCGGAAATGCTGATCGCTAACAATACGACCAAAGAGTATCGTAAATGGGAAATACGCATGATATTGGCGTCCTTTAGTACGGGACAAAAAGATGTACGGGTGGCGCTCTGCCGATAGGTTAACCGCCTGAAATGGCATTACTTATCCATAAGGAATATCAGACACGAAATGCAACAAGTCGGGTTCTAAATATATATAGAATCGAACTACCACAGGGGATTGATTATTCGTTTTTTATAAAGTTTACGGATGGGGCAAAATTTCCCGGTGAAAAGATAGAAGCAGGGGAAACTTTGACAGGTTATTAATACAAGCAAGGGCGGATTATAGATACCTTGCCAGGTGGGTCAATGTCAAAAATGTGCCTATTTTATTAGCAAATGGCATATTGGAGAATCTTGGAGGAATAGGCGGGCGGGGGAGGTATTATACGAGAGAGGCCGCAGTTTTACCTACTGTATCAAATGGGATGCACAATAATACCGACAACGGCTCCTCCCAGGACCAGCCATGCAGAATTCAAGCGGAACCGGATAAGCAAGACCGCACCCAGAGCAGCCAAGAGGATGGTCTTAATGTCAACAATTGCCGCGCGACCCAGATGCCAAGTGACAACCGCCATAAGCGCCAATGAGGCTACGTTAACGCCGTCCAGGAAGGCGTTGGCCACCGGGGATTCTCGCAGGCGGGGGATTAAGGGACCGCTCATAGCCACAAAAAGAAAAGCGGGCAGGAAAATTCCCACGGTGGCGACCGCGGCTCCCGGCAAACCGCCCAGAAAATACCCGATGAAGGTTGCCGTGGTGAAGACCGGTCCTGGAGTGACTTGTCCCACGGCTGTTGCATCCAAGAGTTGGCTGGCAGTAAGCCAGTGCCAATGATTGACCAGATCGGCTTGCAGAAAGGCCAACAATACATAGCCGCTGCCGTAAAGCACAGATCCCACTTTGAGAAAATAAAGGAATAGCGGCTGCAATCCAAAGGGCACTTCGGCCGAGGCGCTCATGAGTTTGCTAAAATAAATCAGGGCGAGAATACCCGAGACGACAAGGAGCATTATGAGGATCGACTTGGGTTGCCTGAGTCGATCCTGGATCGCCCCCTTCCACATGCCGACGGCAAATCCAGCCACGAGTAAAAGCAGGATTTCATCGGCGCCCAACAAGTTGGTGATCACCAGCAGGATGCCGAGCACGAGGATGAGTTTTGTCTTGAGCGCTGTTTGACCTAATCCCCAGAGCGCTTGGGCAACGATGACAATTACCACCGGTTTGACGCCGTAGAGCAAACCTTCGATCTGAGGTAAACCGCCGAAGCGCGCATAGGCCCAGGCAATGGCCGTGACCATGACCATTGCCGGAAGGATGAAGCAGGTTCCGGCAAGCAAAAGGCCCGGCCAACCGGCGCATAGATAGCCGATATAGATTGTCATTTCGGTTGAATTTGGACCGGGGATCAAATTGACCACACCCAGCAGGTCCAGGAACTTCTCGCGGCTGATCCAGTGGCGGCGCCGGACTACTTCGTCCTCCATCATCGCGATATGCGCGGCAGGGCCGCCGAAGGCCGTTGTTCCCAGGCGGAGGAAAAGCAGCGCCAAATCATACAAACTGGCGGTCTCAGCAGAGTGCGGCCCCCGTGCCGAATCTGGAGCTGGTTCATTCATCTGCTTTATTACCCAAACGGAATACGAGGGCATCTAACGATATTGCTCCGGCCCCGACAATCAACAAAAATATCGCTCCCAAGATCATGGAGAAGTCGGTGCGGGCTTCGTGAGCCATGCTCCAGAATCCGTATTGGTTCAGTTTGGGAAGACTAAACATCCAATATCCATATCCCAAGAGGATGGGAATCTTGGTAGAGAGGATAGCGACCACCATGTTGATGATCATGGGTATCGCGGCCAAGCGGGTGAGGAACCCGAGAATAATGAGGCTGCCGCAGCCGATTTCAAACACACCCACAAACGGGGCCATGATTTCGGGAGAGGGGATGCCGATTTTGCTGAAACGTCCCACGCCCAGTGCGTCGGGGAAGAGAAACTTCTGGAACCCCTCGGAGAGGAAGACGGCGCCTACGATCAGGCGGATAAGAATCGTTGCCGCGGGTGCACGGCCGGGGTCAAGAAATGCTTGAATTTTCATGGTTCAGCTCTTTCAAATCGTGATCTGGGCGTTATTTTGTGCGATACCTGGCGGGACGCTTACGGCCGAAGACGCCGCTGCGGTCCTTTTCCGGCTCGGTGCTGAAATCGACGAGTTCCAAAGTGCTGCGACGCGTCAGTCTGCCGGCAGGATCGAGCTCCTTGGAAGTGTGGCTGACTATGCCACCCGGTACTTCAGCACAAATAACCGCCAGTGTGACAATCGTGCCCTGGGGAGTTTTTTGCACGGTTTTCACCTGCGCAGTGCCGCGCAGACAGCCCAGGATTTTGCAAGGCATTTCCAGCGATTGCACGGAAACGCTGGTTTCGTTAAGAATAGTTTTGCTTGCGGGGTCGGTGGTAACACTTTCCCGTTTTAGGATGTAAGGCGGCACCAAAGGGGAATAATAAATCGTGGTGATCGTTTTGCCGCTGGGACTGGCTGACTCGATTACTCGCGATAGGCAAGGAATTTTCCGCTCCTCGACGACAACCTCTCCGGGTGTCGGTTCTTTGACTTTCAGCGCAGCGGTTTGCAGTTCGCCATGGAAACCCTGTTTGACCGTTTGCGGTTCGGTATCGAAGCGCTTTCCGGCCACTTCCACGCTGACTTTCATTTCCAGGGTGACGCCGTCGTCTTCCACGTCGAGCAAAGTGGTTTTACTATCGCTGGTAGAGACTTGCGTTACCGCGCCTTGTTCGTTGAGGTTCTCCGTAACAATGCGCACCATTTTCCAAGCACCGGGCTCAAACAGACCCCAAGGGTGCAGTTGATGTGGCAGCGGCGTTTCCTGGGCGGCGGCCTGTGCCCAGAGGTAACATGCCGCGAGTAACCCGAGAAAAATTCGGGCTCCCCATTGTCGGAGAAGCAAGGGCGTCCTGCGGGGAGGATTTACGATCAAGTCCTCATACATTTGACACCGGCCAAAAAAATTCCGATCAAGGCGACTACTAGCACCTCTTGCTGAATAGTCAAATAAATTATACCTGGGTTCCGTGATTATCCACAACCCTTAGGGTTGAGTTTAAGAGAGGGTAATGAGTTCCACACCCCGCTAATGGGTCGTAGTGAAATGGCATATTAGTGCCGCGCCTGAACTATTACTATAAAAACTAAATTTCATGGTACGAAGTATGGAAGTGATTTTTCCGGGCGGTCAGGATTTGCCTAGGGTTTCCAAGGCAGCGACCATCTCCGCATCTTGGCGGGGAAAGACGCTGCGCAGATCCAACAGGAGCCGGTCTTGCTGCACGCGACCGACCACGGCAGGCGAGCCGGTGCGTAAAGCGGCGGCCAAGCGATCCACGGTCCAGCAGTCCGGCTTTAGGGCCACGCACCAGGTTGGCAACTGTTGGGTGGGGAGCGAGCCGCCGCCAAGATAAGTCACGTCGGGTATCGCCTCGGCCGAACTGACCACGGATTTGACCGCCGCCATTTGCGGGGCCAAGCGCTCGGCCCGGTTTTTGAGATTTTCCACGGATGTTGAAAGAAGTCGCAATAAAGGAATAGCGAGTCGGGCTTTTTCCGCATCGCGATAAAGCCGCAGCGTGGCGGCCAAAGCGGCTAGTGTGAGCTTATCGATCCTGAGCGCCCGGACCAGGGGATGGCGTTCGATCTTTTCGATCAGCGTTTTGCGTCCGGCGATGATCCCGCACTGCGGACCGCCGAGCAATTTGTCGCCGCTAAACAGGACCACGTCGGCGCCGGCGCGGATGCTTTCTAGTGCCAGCGGTTCGCCGCGGAAACCGAACTGGCTGAAATCGACCAAGGCGCCGGAACCGATATCGTGAATTACCAGGAGCTTCTGCCGGCGGCCGAGATCCACCAGGGCCGGCAATTCCACGCTTTCGGTAAAGCCCACGACCACAAAATTACTGGGATGAACCAGCAGCAATGCGGCGGTTTGCTCGCCGATGGCCCCGGCATAATCGTGCAAATGGGTTTTGTTGGTCGTGCCCACCTCGCGCATGACGGCGCCGCTGGCGCCCATCACTTCGGGCAAACGGTAACTGCCGCCGATCTCGATCAATTGTCCGCGGGAGACGATCACCTCGCGGCCAACGGCCAGGGCGGCCAACGTGAGCATGGTGGCGCCGGCATTGTTGTTGACCACCAACGCCGCTTCGGCGCCGGTTAGTTCCATGAGCAAGCCTTCCACGGCCAGCGTGCGCCGCGAGCGCCGGCCGGTGACCAGATCGATCTCCAAACTGGCGTAATCCCTGGCCACTGCCGCCATCTCGGCAATGGCTTCGTCGGCCAGGGGAGAACGCCCCAGGCCGGTGTGCAGGAGGATGCCCGTGGCATTGATCACCGGCTTAAGCAGCGAGGTTTCGCTTTCCGTAATGCGCCGGGCAATGCGTTCGGCCAGATCGGCCACGTTGGGCAGGGTTATTTCAGCGGCCGCGGTTTGTACTTCCGTGCGGGTTTCGTCGAGCACCGCGCGGATCGCGCTGACCACGGCATTGTGACTGATCCGATCGACCAGCGCCTTTAGTGGAGGACTCTCCAGTAATTCACTGACTGAGGGAATATTGCGTAAGGGATTTGGCGACATGGGAGGATAATTTGTGATTTGTGATGTTTAACTGCGGCAATTGTGCCGGAAAAATTATCTTAACGCGCGGCACGAGTGCCGGGGCTAAACATAAATATGACATTGTTTTTAATACTATCAATAGCCTTGATTTACTTTCCCTGCAAAAAGCGCAA
Source organism: Pirellulales bacterium (assembly GCA_963820545.1). GTDB lineage: Bacteria > Planctomycetota > Planctomycetia > Pirellulales > Thermoguttaceae > CAWGAJ01. The sequence continues at coordinate 1,782,710 of CAWGAJ010000001.1, read as the reverse complement.
GTCACCTTGGCGTTTAGTAAAGCCGATACGATCGAGATACTCGCAAAAGGGAATGGCGTATTTGCGGGTAGTGCCCAGAAGTTCGCGGATTTGGCTTGCCGTGAGTCCTTCAGCGGCGTTTATGGCTCCGGCAAGGGTTTCGCGCATTTTACGTTCAAAATCGGCGTGGAGATACAAATCAAGGGCGATAGTCACCAGGCGCCCCTGGGCTGCTGCCAGGCGAATAAGCTCGGGCAAAGCGGCCTGTTTGCGGGCGATCTTAGCCTTAAGCTCGGGCAAAGTGGGCGGCCGATAGCCCGACTGAAAATAGATTTCCACCAACTGTTCGAGCAGTTCTTGTTGTTGAGGCGACAATTGCGGACCGCGACCTTTCAGTGCGACTTCTTTATCGGTGAGGACGATCTTGTCCGCGTCGGCCAGCGCAGCCAAAACCGCGTTGAAAACCGCCTCGCTCACGCCCGGATCTTCATGGAGATAAGAAAAATGGCCGCTCAGCCCAGCGCGTTCGATGTGTGCCTGCAATGGGTGTTGGGCATGAAGCTTTTCTAAAACGATTTCCAGGCGCCGGCCAAATTCATCCATCACTTGTCGATGCAGGCTGACGGTGCGGCCGGACGAGACGGCGATTTCCACCAATTCGCCGCTCTGGCGCAGGTTCTGGAAAAGCGGCTCCGCGTCTTCCACACCGGCAGCACGGGCAAGATCGCCGGGACGCCAGGACTTCAAGCCGCCTAAATACAATGCGGCGGATGCGCGAACCTGGGGATCATCCGATGTCAGTTGGCGGAGTTTTGCCAGTGAGTTTTCCTCACGGCGGCGAAGTTTTCCGGCATGTGGATCGAGCACTTGCCCGCCGCCGATGGTCAGGGGCGGGGATTCGGCGCGAATGACAAAGGGCTGGCCCCAAACGGCCACTGCCGGCCGGCTGAGGAACAATTGGGCAAAAGCCCAAGTCGCCCGGCTCTAAAACATCGCGATCCAAAAGAACAACACTGGCGCTTAACTCGGCCGCACCCACGTGCAGGCGGACCCGGCTGCGCTGTTTCAAAGGTCTGGGAGCTGAGGAGAGCAGATTGAGATGCACGGAAAACAAGGTGCTGGGCAGCAGGTGCCCTAATGCGGCCAATTCCTGACCACGGACGATTTGATCGTGATGCACACCGGCGAGATTCACTGCGGCGCGCTGGCCGCGGTGCACTTCCTCGACCGGCCGACCATGATTTTCCAAGCCGCGCATGCGCACCGGCAGGCCGCCGGGTTCAATAATCAGTTCCTTACCCACGCCGGCGTGCCCGCTGAGCACGCTGCCGGTGACCACCGTGCCGTGCCCGGCCACGGTAAAACAGCGGTCGATGGCCATGCGGAACGGCCCGTGATGCGGCCGATGGCTCGATGCCGTGGCTTTGCGGGCCGCCTGGACCAAGGCGTCTTTTAAGGATTCCAGACCCATGCCTGTAACGGCGCTGGTGTGAATGATGGCGGCATCGGCCAGGAAGGTGCCGGCCGTGAGCCGGCAAAGGTCTTCCTCGACCAAGGCGATCCAGTCGTCGGTAACCAGGTCGCACTTGGTCAGCGCGATTACGCCGGCGGGCAAGCGCAAAAGGCGGAGAATTTCCAGGTGTTCGCGGGTTTGCGGTTTAATTGATTCGTCGGCGGCCACGACCAGCAAGGCCAAGTCAATGCCGGTCGCGCCGGCGAGCATGTTGTGGATGAAACGTTCGTGGCCGGGCACGTCGATAATGCCCAGGCGGAACTCGCCTAAGGGCAGTTCGGCAAAACCCAGGTCGATGGTAATCCCGCGGCGTTTTTCTTCGGGCAAGCGGTCGGTGTCGATGCCAGTTAGCGCTTTGACCAACGCGGTCTTGCCGTGATCAATGTGTCCGGCAGTGCCAAGAATGAGGTCGATGGACATGACCTTATTTTAATGCCAGAGCGTTGTTCATATAAGTGCAGCCTTTGTGTGGTACTGGCATATCGCCAGTGGGGGAAAGCACGGGCAAGATGCCCGGGGCACCCAAGGTGACAAATAAGACTAGTTAGACTACTAGGAAGAAAGAGTTTTATCAGATGCCGGCATCTTTGGCGGTGGGGAACTTGTCGGCCTCGATCTTGGCGCAAACTCCGCATCGGCTGATTTCATGCCGATTTTTGCGGGCAGGCGGCGTATTGTCTGGGGCCTCAAACTGCAACCAGTGTTGAGTGCTGCCCAGCAGGCCGCCAGCAAAACCGATGTCAATAATAAACGCTTCCCCAAGCGCCAGCCAAACCTTTTACTGCGAGGATGATTGCCGGTCATGCTGTTAATTTTGGTCGAGTGGCGTTAGGGATCCAAACGTTTTTGTTCTAACCACTCGCTGGGAGTTTTGGGTTTCTTGGGTTCTTCCTTGTAAAAAATCGACGTGAGCCACGAAGGTTTGGCCGGCTCATTCTTCGCGGGCTTGATCCAAGGATTGGTGGGAGTGGTGGTTTTCTTTGGGGAAGATGATTTCTTGAAGCTGAGCGCATTGCCCACGTTGCTGAAGAACTTTTTGGTGCCGGCACTTAGCTTGTCCAGCGTGGAGGGCTGAGATTGGCTTGTTTTGGGCGAGAGTTTTTTGGGTTTCGGTTTTGCACTCGGAAATTGATTTGGGTAACAACAATCCTTCGCCGATAGCCGGTCGAACGCCCAAGAGCAAGTCAAATACCAATGCCAGCGCGAAAATGTGTGCAATTCGAATAATCATAATGAACCTCTTCGATTTGCTTTTCAATGGGACGTAAAGGCCCCAAAACCTCAAAGTCCGGCAGTCTAACCGGATAACTGATAACGTATTTAGGAAAACTGATGAGAAGATTTCGCAGGAGATTCGGGGCAAGAGTGTCGCAAAAAATGGCGGTGGTGTCCAGGTCGGTTTTTTGCAGAAAAGAGGCTTTGGGATTGCGCATTCTTCCCAGTTTGCTAACTCACAACTAACCTTATACTTTGCCCATATTTGGTGGGGGATGAGGTGCTTGTTACGGTCCGTTTGGCCCATTGTCAGTCACAGCACTACTAATTATTATGGGGAAAATTGACATTTACATTTTTTCATTCTCGCAAGCCTATGTTGGAACAACGAATTGGTTTTATCGGCGCAGGGAATATGGCCACGGCCCTTGGACAGGGATTCGTACGGACAGGATTGACCATTGGGGCAAATCTGCTGGCGGCCGATCCTAGCGAAACCGCCCGGGCCAAATTCGCCCATGCCACCGGCGGACAAGTAATGATCGATAATACGGTGGTTGCCGCCCAAGCGGATGTGCTATTCTTGGCAGTCAAGCCGCCGCAGATGGCTTTGGCGTGCAAGGAACTGGCCGGCAAAATTCGGGCCGAGACATTGGTCGTTTCGATTGCCGCCGGCGTGCCACTGAAGCGGCTGAGCGGTTGGTTGGGTGAAGACACGCGGTTGGTGCGGGTGATGCCCAACACTCCGTGCTTTATCGGTCAGGGGGCATGCGGTTATTGTCTGGGCGAAAGGGCAACCCAGGCCGACGGTGAATTGATCGGCAAACTTTTAGGCGCGGTGGGCGCGGCTTGGCAAGTAGAGGAAAAAATGCTCGACGCGGTTACAGGCCTATCGGGATCCGGTCCGGCATACGTATATGTGATCATCGATGCTTTAAGCGAGGCCGGCGTGCAAATGGGCCTGCCCCGGGATATCGCCGCCGCCATGGCTTTGCAAACCGTCCGGGGCGCCGCGGAAATGGTGCTGTGCACGGGCGAGCATCCCACGGTGCTTAAGGATCGCGTTGCCCATCCCGGCGGAACTACGGTTGCCGGCCTGCAAGCAATGGAAGCCGGCAAACTGCGCGCCACGCTGATCGCCACCGTCGAAGCCGCCACGAAAAGGTCCCGGGAATTGGGTGCCGCTGAGGATGAAGATTAGAGATTGGGGAGGCGAAGGGAAAGGATGAAGGATGAAGGATGAATAAAAAATGATGAATGTGAATGCTGAATGATGAATATAAAACTGCAGAACTGAAAACTCGTGAACTGAAAACTATTCTGAACCGCCGTCAGACTGACACAGCTATTCCACTATATCATGTCCACTTTCGAAGATCATAATTATCGCTGGCGCGAGACGTACTTTGTCTTGTTTCCGGCCAAAAAACGGCCGAAATTACAGACCGTGGCGAAAACTATCCAGGCCATAAATCCCCGCTACGAGCTGTGCAACCTGAACGCCGACAGTCAGGGCTTGATCGAATCGCTGACGATCATCTCCGAGGAGGATTACGCGGCGTTGGACGTCTGCTACACCAGCGGCGATGAGGTGCGGGAGCAGGCAACGGCACTGGTCGAGGATCTGAAAAAATATTGCAGTGATACCGGCGCTGAAATTCCCGAGAGAAAAATCCTCGCCTTTGACGGACGCTTTGACGTGCTGCACTTTGAACGCATCGGCGAAATCCCGGATGAGGAAGAAGAGGATATGCTCGATCCCAGCGCGTTGTTGATCGTGCTGGAAACGCTGGCCAAACTTACCGGCGGCCTGGCCGTGGATCCCCAGTCGGGAACGATACTTGAGGAATGATGAATAAAAGGATGAAGGCTGAGGTGAAGGATGAATTGAAGATGAATGATGAATATAAAACTGTACACTTTTTTACTGAATACCGATAGCGGACCGCTGAATGCTTTAAACTGTGAACTGATAACTGTTAACTGAAAACTTACAATGTTAGCCAAAGACATCAAACGCGGACATATTGTGAACTATAACGGTGCGCCGTGCATGATCGAGACGATCAACGTGCAAAGCCCGTCGGGCGCGGGGCGGCCACGATTTACAAATACAAAGCGCGAAATCTAATCACCAAACAAAAAGTCGACATCACGCTCCGCGGCGGAGAATCGCTCAATGAGGCCGATTTTGCCAAACGGCCGGTGAAATATATGTATTCCGATCCGGCCGAAGTCCATTTCCTCGACCAGGAAGACTACAACGATTACGCCCTGCCCAGGGACGATTTGGAAGAGGAACTGAAATATCTTACCGAGAATCTCGAAGGCGTGATGGCTTTGATCTACAACGACCAATGCGTGGGCATCCAACTGCCCTTGACCGTGGAATTAAAAGTCGTCGAGTGCGACCCGGGCATCAAGGGGGCCTCGGCCACCGCCCGGACCAAACCCGCCACACTGGAAACCGGCCTCATGGTCCAAGTGCCGGAATATCTATCCCAAGGCGAGACGATCAAGATCGATACCCGCACTGGGGCCTATATCTCCCGGGCGTAAATCTGATTGCAAAATGCAAATTGAACAATAAAACGCCCGCGGTTTCGTAGGGGGATCGCAAATGAACGTTTAGTCCGACACTTGCTATTGACAAGAGATTGATTTGATCTATATTTTAATAAGCGACCAGTATGGGCCGGTTTCGATCGACTCAGGACATTGTCCCTGGCCGCTTCTTTTTTTCTTCGGTTGAAAACCATTTGAAGACATCTCGGAAAGATTCATTGCCCCGATGTATCAATGGTTCCAGCATCTTGATACCACTCTGATGAACTGGATTCACTTTATATCCGGAATTACCCTCTTCCATCTTTCGAAGGCTATAGCCGCACAGATCACATAATTGCAGTATTACGCTTTTAGTTGAGTCAATAAAGAATCCCTTCTCGATCACTTGCCCCAACTTAATTGTGCTTTCTATACCGCGAAGTATCTTGATCGACTTTTCAACGTCACGGACGATTTCTTTATTTTCGTCAGATATAAAGATACCCAGCGGTGCATCAGGCAGAGATTTGAGATAATCGTCAACAACCCTGGCAACAAGAGGAAAAGCCACCACATAAGGATTGATGACTATTCCAGAGCCAAATTCATTATAAATCCCTTGTTCGAATTTTTTCTTTATAATGCTTCGATATATCAGTTTGAGATCGTGATTTACGGCGATTGAAAGCCATGCATCTCTAAAGGCAACTCGATCTGTGAGGGGAATAGTTTTAAACCAACGGCGACCGCTTTGAAGATCGGTTGCATGAACCTCAAAGTCGACGGGACGAGGCGATGGCAATAAATTCTCGATTTCTGCGTGTAAATCCCGTTCGACTTGCAGCCATTTAGACTCGGGAACGATTAATGCGCAAAGGACAAATATAGGCTGCTGAGAATCATTCAGATTGTTACCGGTATTTCCGGATTCGTCGAAATAGATCAAATACATCTTTGTGCCCTAAGTAAATGTGGTTTTCCGAATTTATTTGGAAAATCACAAGGTCTCTTTTTCCTTCTTTTTTCCCCTTCAATTGCAAATTGGACAATAAAGTATTTATCGGGTGCCATTTCTGGATCATCCAGCAAAGCTTGGTTAGACAACGAACGCCATCTATCAGGTACGGCGAAATTAATGAGGTTGCACTGTATCCTCTGATTTGATGTTTGCTTTCTTCGGAATCTCTGGTTTGTTATTACCAACCTGTTCATTTCTTTGCGTCCTTTCTATCGCAGCCTTGACCGTTCCCCTGTTGTAGAAGGCGCATGATGATAATGATGAAGTGTTGATCGCCTTATTGAAATATTCCATTGCGGAGATCAACTCCTCTTCTTTTTTTAATGACTCCAAAACTCTGGCACCCTCCAGGCATATTTCCGTAGCCTTCGAGAGGTTGTGGGCAAACATAGCAAATATGAGTGCAATGCACAGAAGCGTAACCGCAGGCAATAAGAGGGGAAGGTATAAAACCTTTCTCTTTCTATACGAGAAGAAACGTTCCCCAACGATCAATAAGGTTGAAACACCGAAAACGATGAAACCAGTCCTGTATAATTGGCGCACAAGACCCCTGTCATGTTCTTCTCCTGCCAATTTTAAGGGAAGTGATGTGCTGAATTGTCGTGTGAAACAATTGTACCAATCGTGTTGGGCAATACTTCCGAAGAATGGCTCCAATTCTGCGGCACGTTGCCAATCCTGCTCGGCACCATCATAATCGCCATAATCTATCCTCAAAAGACCACGTTCAAAATAGGCTTGGGCGAATGAGGGATTCAGTTTTATTGCCTTGTCGAAGTCATCCATTGCGTTCCTGTTTCCCTCCATCCCACAGCAAGATTGAAGCAGAGAGAACTGGAACACTAGAACAAAAACAAAAGCTAGAGGCAGTCGTTTCATCGGAGACTTTTTGCCTTCTCCTATATTAAAATTATACTTTAACCAGTTTTCCACAATCTGAGCGTATACAGGGGCAATGCGTTGTTAAACGGAGGCGTTGTTGGCGCTTTCGATCTTCTCATATAGTGTCTCTGGGGCGATATCCGCACCGTTCGGCCAGGCAATAGTTCCGCCCTCAATGGAAGCCTGACGAAAGAATGACTCATCACGTAACGGCTCAAATATGGGACCTTTGCCAATGTACTCGGAAAAATCAACCTCGCCTTCGAGTCCATCATCGAATGTGATACGAAATACATAGCCATTAAGATACTCAATTTTTGTTACATCATTCAATTTCCACATGATACACCTCAATCCAAGGGGGCAATTTTCTTGACATCTTTCCCAGCTCGCGCCAGTTCCCAGTCTTCCATTAATTCATCCACATGTAAGTCAATCCATTCACGCACAAGTCGAAGCGCCGCCCTTGATCCAAGGTCACCACGTTGAATGTTCCCTTGGAAGTCGAGAAGTACTTTCTTGCCTGCGTATTCTGCATGCAGATGAGGCGGATTGTGTTCGCTAAAGTACATTCGGATGATAATGCCGAAAAATCGCGATATTTCAGGCATACGTCCAATCTCCTCAATTTAAGCGTATCCGTCAGCCAATGCGCTGTCAACTGGGATGTTGCTTTTCTTCGATATACTTCATACTTAAAATGGTTAGGTTCTAGCAAAGTTTAGGAACGAGACGATGAATCAATCCAACATCTTTTGCATAATGTTAACGTCTAAGAGTCTGTCGAACTTGCGTCCGACCTCTTTGAGCGTCCCAACATGAACGAAGCCTACACTCTCATTGAGGTGAAGGCTCTCTTTACTGTCCTGCGCTACTCGGGCGAGGAGCGTGTGAAATCGCAAACGGCGCGCCTCTTCGATAATCGCCTCTTGAAGATTTCGCCCAATACCCTGACCACGGAACTCTGATTTGACGTAGAAAGAGATTTCCGCGGTATCGGCATAGGCACAGCGCTCAGACCACCTGGTAAGTGACGCCCAACCAACGACCCTCCCATCCAGGACAGCGACCAAGACGGGATGTCTCTGGTCGTGCGCTTGAAACCACTGTAATTGCTCGGCCGCGGTCTTCGGCTCGGTATCGAACGTTGCTCTTGTGGTGAGAATCGCCTCGTTGTAGATATCAGTGATGGCATCCAAGTCTGTAAGCTCGGCTCTTCTGATTTGGATAGTTAGTTTCATAGAGTTATGCTGATTGTGCTGCATACTATTCTTATTTACTTGGATGGCCTAAAAGGCCGCTGATCCTCGTCTCTATGTCCTTTGGCAGAACTTGTCCCATGATCCGTTTTCTAAAATCAGAGATTATCCATTGTGCAATGGGAAGTCAACTGGGGGCGTTGTTTGTTCTGGATGGATGAGTACCGAAAGGAAAGCAGTGGTTGTATTTTACAGGCGGCAAAAAATCGCACTGCTGCACGAGCCGGTAGTGGCACCCAACATGCGACTTATTTCAGAAGTTGCCCGACTTGTTTGATCAGCATATCCTCGTCGGGAAATTTGCCGGTTTCGAGCTTGGAGTAAAAAAGTTTGCCGCCCAGCGAAAGTTCAAAACATCCGCCACCGGAGGGAATTAAGGTCAGGGCGCTAATCTTTTGCTTATAAGTTTTCAGAAGCTTGGCCGCCAAACTGACGGCTTGCGGTTCGTAGTTTCACTGCGCACAGTATTTTAATTCGATGTTCATGATATCGCTCCCATGAGGAAAACAAACAAAAATATTTGTGTCTATATTTTATGCAATAAAGAGAGAACATCAAGTGGTGTTTATTCTGCGCGATTTTCCAATCTGTTGGGGTGGCAATTTTACTGCCATGGCAACAAGTCGATAAATGGATTGTGAGTAATTTGCCCTCACCCTGACCCTCTCCCAAAGGGAGAGGGGAGTTTGGGGAAGGCTCTCCCAAAGAGAGTGGGGAGTTTTCAGATGGTTTTTTAATCTTCGACTTTTTCCACGCGGCTGATGGCTTTTCCCTGGCTAAAGCGGGTGGAAATTTGCTCGCCGGGCGTTAGTTCCACCGATTTGCGGATGAGCCGGCCGTCGGCGAGGCGTTCGGTGAGGCTGAAGCCCCGAGCCAACACGGCCAGCGGACTGAGCGACTCCAGGCGCGCGCCCAAGGTTTGTGCCTGTTGCCGGGCGAGTCGCAGCCGATGGCCGGCTGCCCGGTATATGCGGGCACTTAATTCGTCGACTTGGCGCACGAGGTCGAAGATTCGTTGGAATGGGCGGCGGAAGAAGGGATGCCGGGCAAGGGCGTCCAGACGCGATCGAGCGGCGGCGGCATGAGATCGCAGCGCGGCCGCCATGCGTTTTTGCATCTGGCTAAGCTGGGCGAAAAGTTCTTCGGCGGCCGGGGCCACCAATTCCGCGGCTTCGCTGGGCGTCAGGGCGCGCACGTCGGCGGCCAGATCGGAGAGCGTCACGTCGATTTCGTGACCAACGGCCGAGATCACTGGAATGCGCGAGGCGGCAATCGCCCGAACTACAACCTCCTCGTTGAACGCCCAAAGGTCTTCCAGGCTTCCGCCGCCGCGCGTGACCACCAGGCAGTCGATGGGCCGAGCAAGCTGGTTAAGGGTGCTGATAGCGGTGGCGATTTCATCGGCGGCCCCTTCGCCCTGCACGCGCACGGGAACAATCAGTACGTCGGCCCCGCGCCAACGCCGGCCGAGCACCTGGAGGAAATCGCGAATCGCCGCGCCCGTGGGACTGGTGACCACGGCGATTTGTTGCACGAAAGAGGGCAGGGGACGCTTTCGGGCCGGATCGAAAAGCCCTTCCCGGGCAAGTTTTTCCCGCAGTTGCCTAAGGGCCAACTCCAGCGCGCCCATGCCCTTGGGTTCGATTTGCTCGATAATCAATTGATAATTGCCGCGTGGAGCATACACTTCCAAGTGGCCCTTGCAGATGACTTCCAGACCGTCGTGCATTTCAAAGCGGACGCGAGCGGCCGTGGGACGCCAGATGGCCGCCTTGAGCTGGGCCCGGTCGTCTTTGAGCGTCAAATAGCAATGGCCGGATTGCGGCCGGGATAAGTTGGAAATTTCGCCCGTCACCCAAACGCTGGGAAAGGCCGCTTCGACTAGATCTTTTAGCTGCGCGGTCAATTCCCAGACCGATAGCAGCCGGGCGGGAACAAGGTCGTCGGGAAGTTCAAAAGGAAACATGGCACAGATTTGTGATTAAAACAAAGACCGGCCGATGCCTCGCAACCGGCTCTGGAAATCGTTCATCAACGCTTTGAGTTCTTCGGTCAACGCCTGGCGTCCTCGGGATCCTCGCACTGCCGAAGTCTAGCCCGCAGGTGTTTGTGCTGGGCTTCGTACTGCTCGCGCAGGGCTTTTTCGTAGTTTTCGGCGCCTTTCGTCCAAAATTCCGGCATCAGCAAATTCCTTTATTGATCACCAGAATAACATAGTTTCGCGTGCCAGGCTATGGGTGAGATTGACATTGGGGCAGCGGCCGACATTCGTTCGCAAGGAGATTCTTCGCTGCGCTCAGAATGACATTAGAATGGCATGAGTTGCGAGCGGAGCGGTGCGCCGCGGCGCTGGAGGTTCATCTGGCCGACTTTCCGCGCGCCGGACTCGGCCCAGGTTTCGGCCTCATGTGTCAGGCGATTCAGGAGTTGTTCGATTTTTTCACGATAATATTCAATTCCCTCACGGTCCAGGTTCACGGGGACGAAGATTTCATGGCTGGGGACTGCCCGGCGCGGGAAAACGGCCGGGGGATGGCAAACTGGTCCCAGGCGCTGATGCACGCGCCAGGGCCGATCATACCCGTAGCCCATTACCACCAGCGGCAGGCCGAGTTTAGAGGCCAGATAGATCGAGCCGGGCGCCATATTTCGGCGCGGGCCGCGCGGGCCGTCGGGGGTGATGGTCAAGTGCATGTGCCGGCTTTTTTCGAGCAGCTCGCGGATGGCCGCCACGCCGCCCCGATTAGTCGAGCCGCGCACAAAATCGAATCCCATGTGATAAGCGGCATAGGAGAGAATTTCCGCGTCGCGGTGGCGGCTTAAAAGCATGGTCAGATTGCAGTGGCCGCGCAAATACAGCGGAAAGAGAATATATTCGTGCCAGAAAATGTAAATCTTTTGTCCGTGACAATGGGGAAATACCGGATCGACGGAATGGTCGTAATAGGCCACTTTGTAATCTAATGTGCTCATCCAGGCCCGAATGGCTGTTGACCCTAATAGACCTCCGAATTTGTTCAGCAGCGAACTGTTGAGTTTCATATTAGGGGACAGGGGACAGCGGACAAGGGACAGGAATTAGTGGACGGTGGGCAGTGCGAAACCGCAAGCGGTTGTAGGAAATATATAGTTAACAGTTCACAGTTTACAGTTTTTATATTCAGCATTCATCATTTTTTTATTCATCTCTCATCCTTCATTCTTTCATACATTCCAATCGCCGCTAAAAAGTTCCACGGCCTCGCCGGTCATGTAGACGTGGTTGTTGGACTGGTTCCACTGGAGTTCCAAGTCGCCGCCGGGCAGGTGGGCAATGATGTTTCGTCCGGTGCGATTGCCGAGCACCCCGGCGACGCAAACCGCACAAGCGCCGGTGCCGCAGGCTAGGGTCTCGCCACAGCCGCGCTCCCAGACGCGCATGCGCACCTCGCTGGGCGACATCACCTGGACGAACTCGGCGTTTGTGCGATTGGGGAAGTGCGCGTCGATCTCTACGCGCGGACCAATTTGCAACACCCAAATATTCGAGGGCTCCTTGACGAAGATAACACAGTGCGGGTTGCCCATTGAGACGCAGGTGACGTTAAGAATTTCACTGCCGATTTTCAACGGGCTGTTGACCACCGGGTTGCCGGGCAGAGACGAGTTGCCGACAAGTGTGGTGGGGATGCGGGCCGGTTCGAGAATCGGCTCGCCCATGTCGACCCGAACGCGTTGCACACGATCATTGGTTATTTGCAGCTCTAATACCAAAATTCCTCGGCCGGTTTCGATCCTCAGCGGCGAGCGGCTGCAAAGGCCGTGGTCGTAAACGTACTTTGCCACGCAGCGGATGGCGTTGCCGCACATTTCGGCCTCGGAGCCGTCGACGTTGAACATGCGCATCCGTGCGTCGGCCAGTTGGCTGGGGCAGATCAAAACCAGGCCGTCGCCGCCGATGCCAAAATGCCGGTCCGCTACCCGGCGGGCCAAAGCGGCGGGATCCAGTGGATAAGGTTCCGTGAAACAATCCACATATATGTAGTCGTTGCCGGCTCCGTGCATTTTGGTAAAGCGCATGGTGATGGTTCCGTGTGTGTATGTTTATGAAGGAACGAGATATTGTAGAAAATTAACGGCCGGAGGGCAACTGACTGCAAAGACGTAGATTAACCCGTCAGATCGAGCAGATTGCCGCAAGTGCCAGTGGCATCGCGGCTATGAGACGGATGTTGGTCGTCATCCTCGGCGGCGGGATTATCCGACTTTTCCGGTGGACGTTTCCAGGGGAGGCGGCCGTCGGCGTCACGCTCGTCGGTCTGGTGGTCTTCACCGTCGGTTTCGCCGATGCCCGCGGCCGCCTCAGCTTTTTGCTCATAGACTACGCCGCGGTGCTGTGCGCCAACGTCCTGGCTGGTTCGTTCGACCTCGGAACCCTTGGTCTGAGCCAGCGGCGTGCCGGCCGCGCTGACGTTAACGCCACCTAAAGGACCTACGCTCATGAGATATTACTCTCCCCGCTTGGGGCCGCTATATGAATCTGTTTAATTATAGATCATAGTATAAGGAAAAACAGTAATAATGATGAATGCTGAATAAACCTAGGAAACCGCTGGTAATTTAACACTGATAGCATCCTAAGGTAGCGGGTGAGTGGATTCACGAGAAGGCGCAGCACTTGGGGGACCTGAGAGACTAGAGAGGTGAGAATTCAACCAATCTTCAATCTGTTTGGCCAGGGCCGTCTGCCCTTTGGATCGGGCGATATTCAAGGCCTTTTGGGCCGCCTCCAGGGCCTCGACGGGTCGATTTGTCTTGGCATAAATCGACGCCAAATTGGAGTAGGCCCTTGCATAGTCGGGCTTCAGGCGCAGGGCCTGCTGTGAGTGCTCGATTGCCTGGGAGTATTGCCCAATATCATTTAAAGTGGCGGCCAGATTGTTGTGGGCCTCGGCGTAGTCGGGTTTCAGGCGCAGGGCTTGCTCGTAGGATTTGACTGCCTCCCGTGACCGGCCTACTTCAACCAGGGCATTGCCCAGGTTGAAGTGGGCCTCCGCGTAGTTGGGCTCGAATTTCAGGGCTTGCTGAAAATGTTCGATTGCCTCCCGCGGCCGGCCCAGCTTGCAGAGGGCCACTCCGAGGTTGTTGTAGGCCCGAAAGTGATCGGATTTCAGACTCAGGGCTTGCCGGAAATGTTCGATCGCCTCCGGCGAGCGGCCTGTTTTATCCAGGGCGACGCCCAGGTTGTTATAGGTCTCGACATAGTCAGGCTCCAGGCGCATGGCTTGCCGATAATGTTCGATCGCCTCCTGCGGCCGGCCTGCCTGGTCTAAAGCGTTGCCCAGGTTGTACTGGGCTAAAGAAGAATCCGGATTGATTTTCAACGTTGCCCCATACAGCGTTATGGCATCACGAAAGAGACTGGCTTGCTGCCACGACAAGAATATGAGCGTACCGATTACGACAATCGCCAGGGCGTTTGTCACCCCATACGCTGCTTCCCGCGTCCGCTCGTGCCAAACGCTCCAAGTAGCCGCCCACAACGCAATCACTCCGATGAGGGCTATGTGTTGATAGCGGTCCGCCACCAGCGAGTACCGCATAAAACCCACGTCCGTAAAGCCCAGCACCGGAACCAACGACACGCAGAAAAATCCCCAGGCGAACAAAAAGGGCCGACTCCAAGTGTTGCGATACCACCACAGCACTGCTGTGAAAACCAATGCTGCAAACAGCGGCAGCCACCAAAGTAAGTTGTCGGCCTCGACGTGCCACTGCGGATAGACGAAAGCCAGGTTCAGTGGTAAAAGCGCCTTGTAAAGATAAAACCACACCACGCCGCCGGCGCCCAGCAAACGCTGGGCAAAAGTGGCGGCGCGGTACTCTTCTCCGGTGCCGTGGGTTTGGAACCATAAGTTCACACCAGCCAGCGCCAGGGCGACCACGAAAAAAGGCGCGGTCCGCACCAGATCCCTTTTTGTCATTTTCCGCCGCCACCAGATAATCCCCAGGAGCAAAACCGGCAAAACCGCCACCGAGCCTTTGCTGAGCATCGCCAACACGAATGCCAACAAACTTAGCCAGTACCAAAGGGGCGAGCGACCACTGTCGTGGTGCCTGGGAGCCGGCGGCGAGGCAATCCGATACATGCCGTTTTGTGGAGCCGGCGACGGGATTTCCATTTTCAAATAACACAGAATCGACAACAGAAAAAACAGCATCGCCGTCAGGTTCTTGCGCTGCGCGATCCACGCCACTGACTCCACGTTTACCGGGTGCACGGCGAAGATCATTGCCGCCAAAAAAGCCCCGGGGATGGACAACTTTCGCAAAATCAACCAGATCAGCAGGGCTGCGACAATGTGTAAGATCAGGTTGGTAACGTGATAGCCGGTCGTGTTCATCCCCCACAGGCGCCACTCAAACCAGAGCGTGCTATTGCTCACCGGCCAGTAGTCCGGCGACTGAGTGGTGCACCAAAAACGGTACAGACCGTCGGGGGCTTTGATGAGTTGGTTGTTCGTTAAAAGCAGGTCGTCGTCGAGGATGAATCCTCCGCTTAAAGAAGGAAAATAAACTATGGCAACGGCCAAAATGATCAGCCCTATGCCCGCCGCAACGCGGAGCTTCGTTGCCGATGGATCAGAGGTTTCCGACCAAACCTTGGCAATCTGCTCAGGGGAGGTTTTTTTTCGCTTGGACATGAGCGGGCAGGGATAGAAGACGTATTTAATTGTGATCTCGCTCCCCTACGGGTCGCGGCTAAACAAACGCTCCACACTACACTCACCACTCTCCGCTAATTCCGATTGTTCTGCAACTGTTGCAGGGCTTGATTGACCACGGGGAAGGCTTCTTTGCGGGTTTCGGGATTTTGCAGGGTGCCGTCGACGTGGATCTGGAGGATTTGCTGGCTGGCCCCGCGATAGATTTGTTTAACGATGGGCACGTCCAATTCGCCACGGCCGACAATGGCATGGAACTTCAGGCGGATGTTAGACTGGAAATCCATTTCGCCTTTGCCCAGCAGGCTGATGGCGTCGCCGTTGAAGTCGATGCGGTCGAAGTAGATGTGCTCGCCTTCAACGCGGTAATCCATGGAACTGGTGCTGAAGGCATTGCGGTTGGGCGCGCGGATGCTGAGGATTTTTAACAACGAGATCATCACCGGTAACTCGTAGACGTCGGCGTCGGAGAGCCGCACCGAACCGCGTCCGGACATGGCATTGCGGCTGGCGCCGGCGCCCTGCAATTCGATGTTGGCCATGATTTTGCCTTGCAAATTCTGCTTGCCGTCCATGACTTCCTGGGCCAGGCGGGCGAGATCGGCGTGGGCGAGTGTGGCGCTTAGTCCGTAACGAGGCTCGGGCTCCAAGGCCACCCAGCCGTCGCCGTAGATCGTGCCGCCGAAGAGACTGGCGGTGATTGAGCGGGGCGATGGCGGCGCGGTGGAAGCCTCGGCCGGGAGGGTTTTTTCCGCAGGGCGATCGACCCAGGCGCCAAGCAGGACGCGTTGGTCGTCGATCCAGACGGGACCCAGCAGGTGCGTGAATTGATAGTCTTTATAGTTGAGCGAGTCGAGGGTGAGCTCTCCCCGGGAAAGGAATTTTTGGCCGTCGAACTTGCCCAAGAGCGTTACGCTACCGTGGATGTTTTCCAACTTCACGCCGCATTGCACGGCGCCTTGCATCATTCCCAGGCGCAAGTCCCACTGCGAGCGCAAAGGCTCGCCCGGCCGGCCGTCATGGATCAGATCGAGATTGCCGCGGAGATTGATCGGGCCGCTGGGACTGAGCGCGAGCACGGCCTTTTTCAGACGTTCGGGCAGGGCCTGGATCAAATCGCGGTCCGGATGCAGCCGGTCGACCGTGAGTCCGGCAAAGTGCATGTTCCAGCCGCCCTCGGGAAGAAAGTCGCAATAACCCTCGGTGGAAATTTTCACCGCTCCATGTTCGGCTTTGCAGCGTTCCAGGGTGACATGCCCGTCGTGATACAGCAGCACGCCTTGCAGTTTATCCAGGCGATAGGGGAAATGCACCGGCTCGACGGAAGCGGTTTCGCTTTGCGGCTGGACTGCGCACGTCGATGCTAAGCTGTTTACTCTCCGATAAGTAACGGACCTTTGCCGTAAGATCGACCATTCCGCGCGGTTTCAGATCGTGCCAGACCTGCCGAATGTTGGGCGTCAGGGCATCGCGGAGTTCTTCTTCGAGGGGCACGTCTTTGCCCGCCAGCAGCAATACCAGCTCGTTTCCCTGGAGCGTGGGCGTGAGATGTCCTTGGCCGGTGACGCGGGCGGCGTCGTTCACGCCCTCCAGGTTGCGGAAGGTCCAGTGATGGTCGAACATTTCCAATTGCCCGCGAATGTTGCTAAGGGGATAAGGAAATTTGGCGTAGCGGATCGAACAGCGGTTGGCGCTGAGCAGCAGATGCTGGTGCATGGGTTGGTTGGAGACGTCGCGCCAGCAGCGATAATAAAAATTAACGGTTCCGCGGGGATCGAGCGACTGGGCGACTTCGCGAGATTTTTCAGGCAAGGCCTGGATAAGAGCCTGCTCGATCTGAATATCATCGCCTTTGGCCTCGAACCAGCCCGTCGGACCGTTAAGCGGCCGGGCCACCTCGGCGGTCATGCGCACGGGCTGGCTGCCGCTGTAGGCGGTGACGTTCAAAGTAAGCAGATCGTTTTTCAGTTCCAAGCGAGCCTTTGCCGTGTTCGACTCGGTAGGGGAATTTATAATGCGTGAAGGAGACGTTCAAACAGCGCAAGGAGAGTTCCGGCGCCAGGTCTGACCGTCGAATTCGAGGCGCACGTCGGCATCGATTTCGCCGATGGGCCGGTACTTGTACCATTGGTCTTGCAGCGACTGGGGCAGGACGCCGAGCAATTGGCGGTCCAGTTCCAATTGGCGGATTTCGGCCTGCAAGCGACACGGGGCTGTTGGGCTGAAAGCCCGACTGCCGATAGTTCATGCGGAGCTTAGCCTGATTGCAGCGGGCGGTGAGTTCGTCGATAACCACTCCGCCGTTGTCGGCGTGAAAGACGATCCGCATGTCGGTCAAGGGATGAGGAAAGCGGGCGTTGTTGATCCGGCCGCTGGCCAACTGCCCGGAAACCTGAAACCTGCAGCGGCTGCGGGGCGTGGGGATTGTAGGTCAGTTCAAAATTCATGCGTCCTTCGGCGCGGAGTTCGCCCAGCGCGGCCAATTTTGCGGCCAGCGGTTCGGGCAAGGATTCGAGCAAATCAGGCGAAACTTCCAAACCTTCCACTTCGCCGCTTAAGGAACAGGCCGAACCGAAAGCTTCGACTGCGCCGCGAAATTCCACGCGGCGAAAATGATCGCCGTTGAGCATTCCTTGCAGGCTCCGCGTGGGAACCGCCGCGGCGTTGGAGGAGGAGAGGGTCGCGGCACTGATTGTCAAATTGACGTCGCGCAAGGTCATGGTGCCGGTAGGACTTTTCAGGGGATCGAAAATCTCGATTGTGCCGTTTTCGATCGTGACCTCCGGCGACTGGTTGCCAATGCGCGGCAGAGGCAACAGCCGGGCCGCGCTCCAAGTGCCGTCAGAGCGGCGCGTAACGCGCACCGTGGGCCGGCGGATGGTGACGTGAGTGATCAGCGGATCACGGCAAATCAGCTCTTTCACGTCGGTTTGACATGCCAGAAACAATTCCTCGAAATTGGCCAACTCGGCGCGCGGTCCTTGCGCTCCCGGCTCCACGATCGACAGATCGCGGACCTTGATCCCTTGGCCCGAGACCAACTCGGCGGAACCGACGGTAACCTTCAAGCCGGGGTAATGCTGGGCGAATTTGGCCTCGATGCGACGGCGAATCTCTTCGTCTACTCGACGGTAAAAGTAAGGCACTGCCGCCGCGGCGCCGATAGCACAAAGAACCAGTCCCCACTTGAAGAAGAACCAGCAAAAGTTGATCAATCGACCAACAATGACAAGAAACCCTCCTTGGTTTAGTGGATGATGGTTAGGATAGTGGACAGTGGGCTGTGGACGGTGGACAGCAATCCGCAGTAAACACCACTTGCTCTCAGTTTATTTCAATAATCAACAATAAGATATACGTGAAAAACGGCTGATAGTTTCTCCATGAAATATAAAATGGGCAGGATATGGTACTCTGGTAAGGCCATTGGGGTCAAGGCTAGTTTCCCCGACATTTGGCCTGAAACTGATTTACAAGCATAAGGTAATAGATATACTTTTTGACGATCACTGCTAGCAAGCATCGCTTTCAGAAGAATTGCCTTCTTGAGATGTTAAGAGTCTACCCAAAACTAGTTCCAGAATAATTACAGTTGCTTAATTGCCCTCACCCTAAACCTCTCCCCGACCACTGCGTGGTGCCCGGAGAGGGGACTCTAAAGATGGCGGTTGATTTCCCCACCGGACTTATTGGAGGAGAAAATAGATGTCGTCTTTACCATCTTATGTGACTTCAGCCAAACCTGTACCCCAGGCCAATCGCGCCGCATGGTATAAAAACACGGCTCAGACCTACGCGGGTATCATGCTGTGGTTTGTATTTTGGCACGAGGTTCCCGTCGGTAGCGTCCTAGAGAAAGGATATCCTTATAGTGCCTTTGCGGGAGGTACGTTAGCTCAAGGATTAGGGACAGCTTTTCTGGGGTTGATTATTGCCGCTTTAATTTGTCATTTCCTTTTTTACTTAGTGCCGGGTATGCTCGGCATGAAGACCGGATTACCACTATACATCGTAGGGACATCGACTTATGGCGTGCAGGGTGGATTTCTGATGCCGGGCTTTTTAATGGGAGTGTTACAATTCTGCTGGCTGGCGGTAAACGCATACTTTGCCGGAATTTTATTGTGTGCGCCGTTCGGTTACGGCGCCGGTACGCTGCCGCATGCCATAGTCGCAATTATCTGGTCGACCGCAGCGGTTTTTTTGGGGCTTAAAGGGCTTCAATACGTGGCCAAAGTGGCCACTTTTCTCCCGCTGATCCCCTTTGTCATCTTGATCATCCTTACCGTAGCCACCCTAGGCGGCATCGGTAAATTCGATCAACAAGCTCTGGTTGACGCAAGTTTCAAACTTGCAGTTGACGTCAAAGATACGGGAGGGAATGTGATTACAGTTTATCCCCAAGAAGCATTGTCGGTTACCGGAGTGATCGCATTATTATGCACTTATGTGGTGGGATTTTTTGCCACGGCCGGGGCCGCCGGTTGCGATTTCGGCATGAATAATCGCCACGCTAAAGACGTACAACTCGGCGGGCTGACGGGAATTGCCGGCGCGATAATCTTTGCCGGCGGTTTGTCGTTATTGATCGTCGCGGGTATTCATGGATTAGGCAAGGCGGCCGATCCCGCCGCCCTGCAAACCACCGCCTTGATGTCAAGCGTGGTGGGCGAGAAAACGGCGGCGATACTCTGGTATCTCTTGGCTATCGCGGCCTTCCCCCCGGCATGTTTTTCGTCGTTCATAGCGGCCAATAGCTTTAAAACCACTTTGCCAAAGGTCAATCCGTTGGTGTCCTGCGGCATCGGCACTTTCGCGGCGATCGTCCTGGCTGTGACCGGCTGGGCGGGGAATGCCATTGACGTATTCAATCTTATCGGCGCTTTGTTTGGTCCGGTTTGTGGAGCGATGGTCGCCGACTATCTGCTTTCCGGCAGGAAATGGGCCGGGCCGCGGCAGGATTTAATCCGGCGGGATGGATTTCGTGGATCGTTGGTTTTGCCGTGGGAGCATTCAATATGGCGGCAAATTATGTTCCTGCTTTAACCAATTGCCGGGGAATGATTTTGACTCCACCGCTGGCCGCGTTCCTGGTGGGATTCTTACTTTATTACGGGCTGGCCAAGTTGGGTTGGGAAAGTGAAAAAGTGGTTAGTGAATAATGGTTAGTGGATCGTACTGAATTGTAAATACCTTCGGTTGCGGAAGTGCTGCGCACGGCACATTAATCCATGTAATTGTCATATTCCGCACGGCTGGCAAGGTTTTCGCGACCGGCCGCCGCATCGTCGCCAGAGTCGCTAGGAGCGCCACGCCTGGCGGCGTAACAAGCCAACTTTGGCCTGGTTCTCTGATTATCACGCTGTTTTACCCCGATATTGGAATAACGGAACGCTTCTGAAGGCCAGAGAAACGGCCGGAGAAGCGGGCCGCATTCATTACGCGGGTTTGCCCTGCAAGGAGGTCAGGGATTATTCAGGTCAACAGCAAACTGGGTCGAAGCATGAACGATCCGGCAGTAAAAGTGGCTTTGGCGATCAGCGTCCTCTTGGGCGGAATGTTTATGGCCACTATTTTTCGGCCGATCTTATCCCCACGTCCCGCGGTAATCTCTGAATTAAACAGTCCGCTTTCTTTGCAGCATCGTCAGCAAGCAGTGCTTTCCGCGCCTTCTCAGGCGTCGGCAAGTGTTTCCCAAAAAGTGGCGGGAGAAATATCCACCGTCTTGGTTGAGCCTACCAGTGGGCCGACCATCCTTACGCCGCTGGACCCGCCGCAGCCGGTGCCCAATTTACCGCCTAGTTATCCCCTTGGCCCCACGATGAACTCCGCGCATGGGGAATGCCCCTGAATCTGATGCCGGTCGTGGCCCGCCAGGCGGATGGGCCGCTGGTTCATAAGATCGTCGATGGCGATACACTCCGTGATCTAGCCCAGCGCTATTTGGGCTCGCCTGACCGAGCAAGGGAAATCTTCGAGCTGAACCGGGATGTGCTAAACGATCCGAGACTACTGCCCATCGGCGGGGAGCTGAAAATCCCACCCTCGCTGCAAAAGAGTAAATGGTAGGTGGTAGATGGTAGGTAGTAGATAGTTATGACGAAAGCGCAAGTTGTTTCCTTTTAGAAGTCAGCGTTCAGCAGTCAGCTTTCTGAATTCATCCCTCATCCTTCATCCTGTTTTTACTGATGGGGGAGTTTGCGTTCTTTCCAGACCCAGGTTCTGGCGGCATCATTTTTTTCGAGGCGGAGATTGACAAACGCGGCCAGGATTTCATCGGCCTTGAGTTTTTTCTCGGCGAAGATATTCGCTCCTTGCAGATTGGTATCCGGCAGGGACAAGAAGAGGGACTGTTGTTCGGCCTTTTTATCGGGATCGGGTTTGGGGTGGTCGCGTTCGAAAAGGGCATAAACGCGTTTGGCTTCGTCCAACGCCCGTTCGTCTTTTTTACCGGCAAAGATGAGGATGGAGATTTCGCCGCGCACCGCCGGATTCTTCATGGCTGGGCGCAGAGACAATCCTTTGAAGGAGATCTCCGGCGAAATCAGCACCAGGGCTTTAACGAAACGGCCGAGTTGTAAGGGTCCGTAAACGGGCGTGCGTTGCTCGTAGCCCTCGGCGTCGTAGAGGGCGAAATCCAAGGCGATTGAGGCGCCCATTTCCGCGCCCACCAGACAAAGTTTGTCCAAGTTCAGTTCACCGTAATTATTGCGTTCCCAGAGGAATTCCTTGACGGCCTTCATATCCTGCGTAACCATCAAGGCGAATTGATTTTGCGGCATCGCGGCCGCGTTGAGCGTTTCCTCCTTGCCCAGGGCGTTGATCAATCGGGTGCTATCGCCGTGACCGCGCAGATCGGGCACCACCACCGCGTAACCTTTGCCTTGGAGGAACGGCGCCAAATCTTTGGTATAGTCCGTGCGGTTGCGCTTCCAGGCGTGCAACAACACCAGCGGAATGGATTGTTTGCCTTTGGCGCCGGGATAATAAGTCAGCACCAAGCGCAAGCCGTCGGCGGTGGTGAGCGTGACGTCTTCGGGTTTGGGGAGCTCTTCTTCAGCGCCGCTCTTGGCGGAAGAATCGGTTTTTTTGGCGGAGTAATCGGCCGGGGCGGCGAAGAGCGTCAGGGAGAATGCAGCAAAAAGCAAAAAAACCGCCGCAGAAATTTTCCGAGCACGAATCGTTGCCGCGATTAATTGCCTATCCGGCGCCCTTTTTGTCCTGGCCATGAGGATGTTTCCTTGCCGATAATGGGATACTGCCAAGCAAAAGCCACACGGTTCCCTGCTTTTATGTTAAATGCGGGCTTTTCTTCAGTCAAATATCGCGGGGTAGCTGAACGGGCAAAAAGCCCCCGCTCTAAGCGGGGTTGGTGGCGAGAATAGTGATTCTGCCGGTAGCGGATGCCCTAGCGGGGCAATTTCAGCGGCAAATCCCCGTCCAGTGCGTACGGTTAGTTGAGGATTTACGAGGCCAGCGGACCTTTAGCGCAGGGTATTTGTATCCTGGGCTAAATCGGCATGGGGATCATGGCCATAAAAATGCCGGGCGATCTGGTCGGCCAGCACGCCCATGAACTCGCGGCGGAATTCAGGCTCCTGAATCTCGGAAGTCTGCACGAAAGTATTGGGCGGATATACGGTCTGGGGAAGAATCTTTTCAAACACCAACTTACCGCCGTTATGGCAATCATAGACCCGAACCGTGGCGTTGGCCTTGCCTTGATACAAGGTTTGCGATTGATAGATGCTGAAGTTCTCCAGTTCCACGCCGACCACCACGTCGGCCTTCAAGGCCTTGCCGACCTCGACATATTCTTCCCACATGTTCTCGTCGCACCATTTGGCCACCTTCTGGGCATCGATGACTTTGACCTTCGGCACGCGATCTTGGAGTAATTTGCTCATTTGCTGAGCGAGATCCCGGCCGGCGTTGGGATTTACGTATTGCACTCCCACCGGCGGACGGCAAACCACGGCTACTTTTTTATCTTTCAAGCCGGCGTAATCGGGTTCGACTTCACTGCCATTGATCAGATATACCGCCGTGGCCAAGGCGCTGCGACAACCCCCGCTGGAAATAAAGGCCCCGCTCGACAGAATCAAGGCCGCTACGATTGCAAAGCGAAAAGAGGGACGATCCATCGTACTTCCTCACTTGATCGATGTTTGTTTGGTTAATGATTTTCCGACTGCCGCGCGAAGTGCGCAAAACCGACCTGCGCCTGGTAGCCCTCGATCAGGGGCCATGCAAAGGCCAATAAGAAAGCAAAGGATAACCTTAAATCCGTCCCCCGGCAAGACAGATTTGTCCTAAGAAGGCGGGAGGATTATTATCCACAAAGGAGAGCCTGCTAGCAGTGCCAGCACAAGACGCGCAAATTACGGCGTGCGGATTACATTGCCAAAGTATCGCCGTAGCTCAGCGTGCGGCGCTGGCCATTGATTTCGATTTCGATTTCGCCGCGTCCGATGCGGCTGACCTTGCCGAGGACCGAGCCCACGGAAAACTCCTCTCCTTCGTGCAGTTTGAAGGTTTCGTTGGTGGGCTGTACATACAACCAGGCCTCGGCAGCGCCGTTGGACTCGATGATGGCCGTGAGATAGGTGGCTCGCGCGGGATCGGAGTTTTGCGCATCGCGTCGGGCCTTGTCGCTATCCGCAGTTGATTGAGGCGTATAAGGGGCGAAGAGATTTCGGCCGACAATTACTTTTTTATAGTCGTCCCAGGAGGCGAGTTTCAGACGTTTGCTGGATGCGGCGGCAAGTTTATCCTTTTGCGTGGAGCCGGGCAGCGATAAGGCTTCGACGGTAATGAGCAATTGAAGCAAGCGGGAGTTTTCAATGGGCGTAATAGTCAGTTTGGAGATTTTGTGCAAATGGCCGGCGGAATAAAAATCATAGAGGAAGCGAGTAAACTGTTCCAGCGTGGCATCGCCCTTGATCGAAAAGGAAAACAGCGTGTACGCGTCGCGGGTTGTACGCGTCTCCACGGTACTGATAGTAAAATTGTGGAATTGCCGCGTGAGACCAACTCGCGGAGCCAATTCTGATACTGGGATTGAGCGGTTTCCAATTCCGCGGGCAAGGCGCGATGCTGCCAGAGATTTAATCGCTCCGCGGCTTTTTTCGCCTTTTGGACCTTGATTTTCTTATCCGCCAGCTCATCGGCCAGTTTGTTCCGGTTTGCGCGTAGTTCCGCCAGCGACTCTCCCTGTGCGGGCCATAACCAATACAAAGCCAACGCGCCCAAGAGCGCGGCGGCGGCAATAACCAGTATTTTTTCGCGTTTTTTAAGGACCATGAGGTTTTTTCAGGGGCGAGTAAAAAATACCTTGGGCATTACTTTTGGTGGTTTGGCGGCGGGGGATTAGTATTGATCATCAAGGACCCGCTGAAGTGCCAGGAATAAGGTTTGAGCGTGCCGTCTTCGCTGCTGTTTTTGCCCATCACCCGGCGCGTGGGATCGCGTAAAGCTTGTTCCATGGTTTCGATGGTGGCGGCGGACTTTGCCAGGCCGTCGAGGCCTACTTCAGCGCCATTGGCGTTTCCGCCGAAGGTAAGTTTCGTGAGCATGGCATCGTTGGCCTGGGGGAATTCGCGACTTAGTTCCTCGATTTCATCCAACAAACACACGTCGGAAACGGTCCATTTATCGATAGCGGCGACAACCTCTTGGACATTGGCGCCCTTTTTCAGCAGAGGCTCCAATGTTTTTAACTGTTCGGACTTGTCTTGGATTTCGCTGAGCAGACTGTGCCGTGCAATAGTTTGATAAGCAAGGAAGATCCCGATTAAAATTGCCGCGGCCGCGGCGGGCAGTATAAAACGTTTCCACTTGCGGGGCGGTTCCTGGCGGCGGCGGGGTGCAAAAAGTCCACCGCGTGAGGCGTATGCTCCAGTTCGGCCAGCAGTAAACCCAACAAGGGGGCGAACCGACCGGGATGTTCCGGCGGGGCGAAGCGCAGTTCCTCGCCCAAATTCAATCCCTTGAAGGGATCGAATAGTTCGGTGGGCACGGCCAGCTCTTTTTCGATGCGTTGGGCCAATTCGGCCTGTTGGGCGCCCCGCCCGCAAAGCACGATCGAATCGACCTTGCGCCCGCCGAGTTGGTTCTGCACGGCGGCCATGGTGCGGCGAACCTCGCCCATCAGCACTTGCGGCTGGGGCGGATCGCCGCCGAGGCGCGTGGTGCGGAGAAAAACCACGCGGCCGTCGCTCATCACAGTCAAGTCGGCTTCCTCCGAGAGGAGATCTATGAGCAGGCGCAATTCGTCCTGCCGGGCCGACTCCGCGCGGGCCAAAAGCGACGCCGCCGCGCAGGCCCGCAATACCAAGCGCCGCGGTTTAAGTCCCGCCGCTTGACAAGTTTGTTGAATCTGCGCCACCAGCTCTGGACCGATGGCGGCGGCCAGCACGGTGCGCGGTTCGTCGGGCGAATCAACCAGGGGGATGAAATCCAAGAGCCACTGTTCGTCGAACTCGTTGAATTCGCGCATGGCCTGAAAGCGGACCAGGTCGGACAATTCGTCGTCTGGGGCGGGGGCAAGAGAAGCTGACGTAATTCGATATTCGTCCGGCCAATGGCGACCAGCGTATCCAAACGGCCCAGCCCGCGAACCGCCAGCGCCGCGGCGAGCCGCGCTCCAATGTCCACCTCCGATTTATCCGCCCCCGGTTGGCGCGCATGCAACTCGACCGCGAAGGCCTGTTCAATCAGCACCTGGTCGCCTCGCGTGGAGGCCACCGCTAGACGCGCTTCAGAACCGTCCCATTCCAGGGCAAGAAGTCGAGGCATTATGTTAATCCGATAATATGCAAATCTACGATTGTTTAGTTGATTAGCAAATATGTTCTAAGTGGTTAATTGGCAAGGGATTAGGACTCGGCATCAATATGAAATCCCTCCCCGTTCTGATCGTCAACCCTTGGAGTATGTTTTTATTGCGAGGATCCGACTCCCAGGATTGCCGGGGTGTATGCACGGCCGAGATGGCTTATATCTCTCCAAAATAACACCCGGACCGGCTGAGTGCTAGCATCAATTATGACTTCGAGCCGGGTCATGACACTCCCGTCGTCTGCATAGCCGAAGACCTGGAGTCGGTACACGTCGCCCCCGCAGGTGATGTAAGGCATGAGCGCCTTCATTTTATCGAGCGTGACGATCCCTTCGGTAAGCAACCAGGTTTCGTAACGCCGGCTGGTCTGGGCGCTGGTGGGATCCATGGTGCGCTGGGCAATGATCTCATCGACAATTTCCGTGGTGATGCCGGGTATGCACTGCAATACCGCTCGGGGCGCCTGATTGATGTTGATCCGCCCGGGAATTACCGCGGCGGAACTAACAGTGGTGTAATCCAAGAGGTTGGGCAGATAGGTGGTCATGTCGCCGGGCGCATCGGTAAAGGGCGAATCCATAATTGTGGGTTGTTTCTGTCCCTGGAGTTGCGCCTGCACCTTTGCGCCAATCAGGTCGAGTACGCTATTGAGTTTGTTGGAGCCCTTTTGGGTAAGATCGAATTGTTTGGAGCTATTTTCGTCGCGTTGAGTCCGAAGAATCGGCGGCGTGGGCGACCTTTGAGTCAAGGGCGTGGGGCCTGAGGCGGGCGTGTTGCTGTCAGGCGGTTTGTAGGGACCGAACTGGCGATAAGCCACGATGAAAGAGGCCTGATCGGAGCCTAGGGTTTGTTCTAATTGGTCATAGAGAGTCTGTAAGTTGTCCTGATTGAGATTGATCCGTGGCTGACCATTGGGCTGGACGTTTTTTTCCGCGCTGTACAAGGTAAAATACGCCGCCCAACCTTGATTCATGGAGCCATCGGAGTTGTCCACCATGGATTGATTATCGCCGCGGGGTTCGTTGGGCTCGACGATATAATTGCGATTCAGGTCGCTGCCTAAGAGCAGCCAAGGCGTCACGCCGCGCACCAGCAGCAGTTCCTCGATGGTGCTTATGGGACCGTTAGTAGGCTTGTAAGGGGGCTGCAGGGTGGAATAATATTCCGACTCGGCGCCAAACTCGCGCGGTTGGTCGTCGGAGTCGAGCCAGTCGAGAATGGCGTCGGCAATATCCATGGTCATGCCCGGCAAAGTCAGCAATATCGAGCGTGGATCATTAGGAGTGGAAGTGTCGGATGAAGTCGAAGAGTCCGTAGATTGAGTGGAGCTGCCCGACTGAGTGGAGCCGCTGGATGATGTGGATTGCGATCGGCTTTTGCTGGATTTGCCGTACTTTAATAAAACATTGATATTCAATCGGCTGGATTCATTTTCCAGGCCGAAGCGGATGCTCGCGGCAACGCCGTTTTCCAGTAAAGGAGCGGTGATGGTAAAGCGTGTGCGGGCAGCGGGATTGCTGTCGTCGGAAACCAGAACGCCGCGGAAAAGCGAAGGATTACTGTAGCATCCGCCCGCCTGCTCTTGCGTATCTTTATCCTTGTTCAGAAAAATACGCACCATTTCTATACCGGATTCGGCGGCGGCCAAGGCCTGCGCCTGCCGGCCGTTGATGGTGGCCGCTTTGCGCTCGGTGAACATCAATTCCGAAAAGGTCAGGCCGGCCATTGTCAGCAAGGCTATCACTACTAATACGAGAATGAGTACAACTCCTCGGCGAGAAGTGGATTGCATATTGCAATATGTTGTCATGGCAAGATTTGTGCGGGTGGGGCCGTAGGAATATTGACCAGGAGGTGATATTTCAACGGCTGAGCATTTTCGCTGTTGCGCGGGTGCTGGCGGGTGATATAGACGGTTATATCCACTGCCACGGGCAGGCCGTTTTGGCTAATGGAATCCCAGGTGTCTAACAATTGAGTGCCGTCGAAGTAATGAAATTCGATGGCTTCCACCTCGGGGGCCAGGGGCACGAGATTGCCTTCTGGTTGGATAACTTGTCCTTGCTGGGCGGCGTAGACCGCGGGCGCGCGGTCAAATTCCCGGCGGACCAGCCCGCGCGCGGAATTTAGTCCGTTTCCGGTCGTCAAGGGCAGAGAGGCACTATCGCTAATGACGTAATAGGCCACGGTTTTCAGGTCGCTTAAATACCCGGTATTTGCAGTGTTGCCCTCTTGATTCGAGGCATTTAGCTGATCGGCCCGCGGCAGTCGGCTGACGTCTATCAGTAGCTCAGCGGTATTGCCGTACAGTCCCGGCTGCGTTTGCGATGTTGCATCGGCCAAATCGCTGGTGCGGTCAATGTCGGTGGTCGTCTCGTCAGTGCTGGTATCGGACGTGGAACTTGATCCCGTTGATGATGAAGAACTGTTTTGTGCATTGCCGCTTTGGCTGGACTGATTCGTAGATTGGCTTGAATTAGTTCCGCTCTGTGAAGTGCTGCCGCTTTGACTGCTGGCGGTCAAAAAAGCGTTAGACGTGAGTTTTTTCAGGTCCGAGGGATTGGAATAAACCACGGCGGAGATATCGCGGGCAATGACCTGCAAAACCGCCCGGGCCAATTGTGCCTCCACAACTTGGGTGCGGCCGGCGTCCAACAGGCGAAGATTCAGATCCACTGCCATGCTCAAGGCAAAGATCACCAGCACGGACAATGCCATGGCCAAAATCACTTCCAAAAGTGTAAAAGCGGCATTCTGTCTATACATGTAATCAGCTCTTTTAAATAAGGCTGTCAATTAGTTGCCATTATGAAACACCATGTATATTTGATAAACCTATTGGCTACTGTTCTGCGTTGCGGAACTGGTGGTGGATGTTTGCGAGGAAGTTATGGACAAGATCGGGTTGGCGATCCATTGCACCAGCGAAAAAGAGGCGGGGCGCTGCGCGGCGGGGAGATTTTTTTCCACGGTCACCCGCACCATGTATAAACCGCCATTATCGATTTGCTGTGTTTCGATGGAATACACCCAGGGCACGTCGCTATCTTGGTAAAGGGAATCGAACTCCGCGCGCTGGATCGTTTCCAGCGGGGTAATGCCGGAGATAATTTCGGCCAATTTGCTCTGGCAAAGAAATTGGGCTCGGGTGAGGTCTTGGGTTAATCGGGCGTTCTGCATTCCCAGGCGTCCCAACTCACCCAATACGGCTATGGCCCCGAAAAGAATTGCCAAGGCTAAAATAACCTCCAGAAGCGAAAAACCTGCTTTGTTTTTGGGGATGGAAGAGGAGCGGCATGAAGGAATGACACTTGCCCTCACCCTAACCCTCTCCCCGACCACTGCGTGGTGCCCGGAGAGGGGACTATTCGAGACGTTCTCCCGTAAGGTAGCGGGACTTTTCGCAGTGGGGAGTAAGTGCGTCATTGTTGTTGTAGTCCGCGTTCTTGGGTAGTGGTTACATTGCCTACCGTGACCACGCCCGTCAGCCCGCGCAAGAATAATTCAATTAGCCGGTCTTCCTTGTTGCGGAGCAGGAGTTGTGCCGTGGATGTAGTGCCGTCGGGATAGAAGAAAATTGGTTCGGACCAGCCGGCCTCAGGAGGAGACATATTGCTTATCGCGGCCATGGCGCGGGTATCGGGCAGGATTTCACTAGAGAGAAAAAAAACGCCGTCGGGCAGCGTTATTCCGGGGGAAGAGGCAGCGCCGTTTAAGGGAGCGTTGTTTTGCGGATTGGTATTTCCGGCAAAATTGGCTTCGGGACCATAGTTTGCGGCGGAAGAAACCATGAGGTCGCTTTGGCTGGAAACGGCGCCGGCTGCTTGAGCGTCAAGGCGATATTTGTTGCCGCCCACTTCATAGCGAAAGACGAGAATGCAACCTGAGCCCATGGCTTTGAGCCGGGCCTTGCACCACCCGATATGGACCTGGTCGGCGGCTTTGCGCAACCGATGAATGCTGAATGATTTTCCCAGACTAGGCCAAACCACCGCGGCTATAACTACCAGCAAACAGAGCGTCAACAGGACTTCAAAGAGCGTCAGGCCCGGGCGATGAGAAGGTAGTCCGCACACTCCGTGTGCGGAAACAGCACAGGGAGTGTGCCGTCTACAACGAACATTGTTGCCCCGAGAAAAAAGGGAAATCGGGTTTATCGGGGATGTAATCATTGAGACACACGCGCGATGCTCACTGCGAAGTCCAGTTGCCGATGTCGTCGGCCGTGCCGTCAACGCCGTCGGGACCAAGCGACCAGACGTCAAAGGTATTGGGATTATGTCTTCCCGGGGACGAATATTGGTAAGCACGACCCCAAGGATCAAGGGGAAGGTCCTTGTTTAAATAGGGGCCGTTCCATTTTGCGGAGTTTTGCAAATCGGCAGGAGAGGAGAGAAGCGCAGACAGACCTTGATTTGTGGCGGGGTAGGAGCCGATGTCGAGGTTGTAGGCTTCCAAAGGCGTTTCGAACAAACCGACCTGTACTCTGGCGGCGTCTGCCCGCGCTTTGCGTTGTTGGGCGGTATATGATCCGACCACTAGCGACATGATGATCACCAGAATGACCAACACCAATAAGACTTCAATTAAAGTAAAGCCGCGACGGCGGAGGGAATGTGAGGATTTCATAAATGTGAACTCCAATTATTAGTTAAGGGAATGTTTATTGATTTTCAGTCATCCTTGATCATCGGAGCCGGGCCGTGTCGGCCCGGTGTGCCGGGGTGACACACCCCGGCTCTGATTATCTATATTTGGCTCTGATTATCTATATTTAAGCCATTCTTTTTCCAGTTCTCAAGAAATATATTGTTCTTCTATAGCGATCGACTCATTCTTAACATCGGCAGCAACAGCGCGATGACTACCATGAGCACCGCGGCGGCCAGGATCAACAAGAGCACCGGCTCGATCAGGCGCACGGCCAGATCGAGCTTGCGCCAAGTGCGTTTTTCCAGTGAATCGGCCACACCCAGCAGTACGTTTTCCAGATTGTTGGCTTGTTCGGCCACGGCGATCATTTCCACTACGGCGGGCGGAAAATGGCCGCTGGCCGCCAAGGGTTCGGCCAGGGATTGGCCGGCGGAGATATTTTCCGTGGCTTCGCCGATGGCCGTGCCCAGCACGCGATTGCCGGTGACGTCGCGGGAAATTTCCAGCGAACGGATGATCGGCACGCCGTTGTGCAACAAGGTTCCCAAGACGCGGCAGAAGCGGGCCACGGCCAAATTCTGGAGAATCGGTCCGATCAAAGGCAAGCGCAATTCCAGGCGATCGCGCCAGTAGCGTCCTTCGGGCGTGAGCAGCCAGCGTCGGGCAAACCATGTGCCCACCCCTAGAACTATGAGTATCAACCATCCGTAAGCGCGGAGCGTATCGCTCAGCCAAAGGAGCCAATCGGTAATGGGGGGCAATTCATTGCGTTCGCGCAGGCGGGCGAAGAGGTCGCTGAACTTGGGCACAAAAAACACGATCAATACGGTGACCACGATCAGGCCCACCACGGTGAGGAAGGCGGGATAGGCAATCGCGCCGAGGGTGCGTTTTTTCAAGTCTTCCTGCGATTCGGTGAATTCGGCCACCCGGGTAAGGGCTTCTTCGAGAAAGCCGCCTTCGCCGCCTGCCCGAACCATGCTCACCGCCATTTCGCTGAAAATGCGGGGGAAGCGGCCCATCGCTTCGGCCAGAGTGGCGCCTTCTTCCACCTGGTGGTGGACTTCGCCCAGGATTTGATTCAAGCCGGAGTGCGAGGTCTGCTTTTGCATCACATCCAGGGCGCGGAGCAGCGGTACGCCGCTGCGCAAGAGATCGGCCAACTGACTAAACGTAACCGCCAACAGTTGCGCGGGCACGCGGCGCACCTGCTGGGGGGCGGCCAAGCGCACGGCGTCGTTGATTTCCACGGGAAACAAGGAGCGGACAACCAACGCGGCCGTGGCCTCGCGGCGACCCGCGGCCGAAATGGTGCCGGATATTTTCTGGCCGGTACTGTCACGAGCAATATACTGGAATTCGGGCATATTTAGTGGCGAGTGGAGAGTGGAAAGTGGAGAGTGAATAGTAGTTTTCAGTAATCAGTTTTCAGTTGTCTCCACTAATGTTCAATATTTCCTTTGGTGACTCGGGCCACTTCGTCGACGGTGGTTTTGCCGGCCAGAACTTTGCGCCAGCCGTCTTGACGCAAGGTGCGCATGCCTTGCTGGAGAGCGGCTTGGGCGATGTTCCAACTGCTGGACCGCTGGTGGGCCAGTTCGCGGATTTTTTCGGTGGTGACCAGGAGCTCGAAAATGCCGACGCGGCCGGAATATCCCACATGCCGGCACTCGCGGCAACCCGTGGGCCGATAAAGCGGCAAATCTCGAGGCAATTGTTCGTAGGGGAAATCGGCGGGCAACTCCAGGCGATCAGGCCGGTAGGGCTCCTTGCAATGCGGGCAAAGGGTGCGCACCAACCGTTGGGCCATCACCGCCTCGACGGTGCTGGAAACCAAAAAAGGCTCCACGCCCATGTCGATCAGCCGGGTGTAAGCGCCCGCCGCGTCGTTGGTGTGCAAGGTGCTGAAGACGAGGTGTCCGGTAAGCGAGGCCTGGATGGCGTTTTCGGCCGTTTCCAAATCGCGAATTTCGCCCACCAACATGATATCGGGATCGTGGCGCAAAATACTGCGGAGCGAATTGGCGAAGGTCAAACCGATCTTGGGATGCACTTGAATCTGGTTGATGCCTTCCAGTTGGTATTCGACCGGGTCCTCGGTGGTGATGATTTTCGTTTCTTCGTCGCGAATCTCCAACAGCGCGCTATAAAGCGTGGTGGTTTTTCCGGAGCCCGTGGGACCGGTAACCAGAATGATGCCGTGCGGCAGGCGGATCAACTCCTGGAAGATTTTGTAAAGATCGTCTTCCATGCCCAGCTTGCTGCAGGGAGAACTCCATGCCGCCTTTGTCCAGAATACGCAGCACGATCCCTTCGCCGTGGATCATGGGAATGACCGAAACGCGCACGTCGACCTCGCGACCGGCCACTTTAAGCTGGATGCGGCCGTCCTGGGGCAGCCGGCGTTCGGCGATGTTCAGCCGGGCCATGATTTTCAGACGACTGATGATCGCCGCCTGAAAACGGCTGATTTCATGGGGCACGGGCTGGTCGTGCAAGACGCCGTCGATGCGGTAACGGATGCGCAGGCCCGACTGCTGCGATTCGATGTGCACGTCGCTGGCGCGGGTCTCGATCGCTTCCAGCAAAATCTCGTTGACCAGGCGAACGACCGAAGGCTCCTGGGCCATTTCGGAGAGTTCGGAACCGTCGGTTTCGATCTGCTCGAGCAATACCACGCGGTTGTCATCGCTTTGGGCGAGCAGCCCTTCGATGGTTTCGCTGCCCACGCCGAGATGGGTCTTGATGAGCTTGGCGATTTCCGAGCGGGCGGCCAGCATGGGCACCACGGTCATGCCGGTGGCCACGCTTAATTCGTCGAGGGGATATAAATTGAAGGGATCGCTGGTGGCC
Source organism: Pirellulales bacterium (assembly GCA_963820545.1). GTDB lineage: Bacteria > Planctomycetota > Planctomycetia > Pirellulales > Thermoguttaceae > CAWGAJ01. Next base: position 1,749,244 of record CAWGAJ010000001.1, on the reverse strand, counting down.
ACCACCAAGGCGCCGTTATTCTGACGAAGAGGAAAAATATTCTCGCGGTGAATGAACCGCATGGGAAATTTTTTCAGCAAGGAGAGATCGATTTCCGCCTCGGCCAGATCGATGAATTCGATGCCTACTTCTTCGCCCAGGGCGCGGAGGGCCGCCTCTTCGCTGATGAATCCCAATTGGACGGCGGCCTGATCGAGTCGCGTGCCCTCGTTTTGGGCCTCACGCGACATCTGCAATTGTCGGTGATCGAGCAAGCCTTTTCGTAAGAGAATTTCACCAGCTTCCATTACGCGCCATCCCGTTCTTATCAAGACTTCCTCATGATTTGCCGACCGAGAAGAACTCGGCCTCTCGGTCGGCAAAACGTCTGTCACTATAGTCCGGAAAACAGATTCAACCGCCGCGGGAAAACCGATCTTCCCGCTAGTGGCGAATTAAATCTGATTCATATTATTATTGTGGTGGCGGTCCGCCTTCACCTGGAGGAGGTCCCATGCCGCCGCCGGGAGGAGGTCCACCTCCGCCTCGAGGTCCGCGCGGAAAGAGAGTCGAGAGGTCCAGATCGAATTTTTCTCCTTGCATTTTCTGGAATTTATCCCGCTGCTCCTGGTTGAGGACAGCGAGAATTTTGTCGCCGGTTTCCTTATTCAATTGCTGGAACTTATCCCGCATTTCGTTCATCTTCTCCCGGCGTTGTTCGGGACTTAAATCCCGCATATTTCCCATGAGATCCCTTACTGCATTTCGCATTTCGTCGCGGATGGTCTGAATTTTTTCCTTTTGGTCATCAGCAATATTCACGGCCTTGCCGACCTTGGGAGTGGTCACAGCCATGGGGCCTTGTACTTGGAGCTGAATCTGCTCGAACCGCTCAAGCTGTTTGGGCTGGAGGATTTCGGCGAGCGTTTTATCGAGTTTTTCCTGAGATTCCTTGGCCATTTCATCCATCTTAGTCCGGCGTTCCTCGTCGCTGAGGTCGCGTAAGGAGCCAAAGCTCTCGCGCATCTGTTCCATGAAATCTCTGCCCGCTTCATCCAGTTTTGAGTACTGGTCCTCAGTAATGTTTAATTCCTTTTGGACCTTCTCAACACGTAACAACATAAAGGCTTCCATCGGGCCTGGTCCGCCCCGTCCTGGGAACATTCCCCCCATTCCTCCCCCTCTCCTTCCTCCTGGGCCACCTGGACCTTGTCCAAAGGCCACGGAAGCCAGCAGGGTCGCTGTCAGAAAACCAATTAGTACCAATGAACCATACTTTCGAGTCATAGAAAATACTCCTTTGTAAGGGTAAAGAGAGTTGTTTACACGATAAAACATTAAAATTGCATGCTGTTAAATAAATAAACCCCAGACTAGAAGGAAAGTTTCTAAACTTTATTGGGAAGTATGTAATTCATATAAGTCGCAACACGCGGCAAAGTGTGCAACCTAGAGGACTAAGGGTTGGTTTAAGCCCGGGAAGAAAAAGATCTTTTTCAAGGCCCGGGGGAACAATTGATAACCGCCCTAGCGATCCTACGCTCCAAGAAACATCAAGAGGCCACTGGAGAACACGGGCTCTTTCGGGAAAATCCCAGCGTTCGGTTTAAGACACAAGCGTTTCGATGCTTTCTTCCAATGAGGCATTTGCATCCTGCTCGTTCTCACCGATGTGTTTTGGTTTATTAGATTTGTATGCCGATGTTTCGAGAATCGGCAAAGGATCGACCCACTGCCACACGGGAAACGTAACCAAGCTGCTGGTTAGCAAAGCTCCGAAGCGGAAGGCCATCATGAGGTATCCTGCCGAGAGTCCGGCGCCTAAGCCGATCGCCGTTCCCACGTTAATTTTGCTGAACCAGGGCAGTTTATCGCTGGCATCGGCGAGCACTTTGATATCTTTCCACAACAATTGCGTATCCACAATTGCTTGAGTTACTAGTTTGTCATCACTCACTTTCGGGACAATCGGCTGCAGGGCAAGAGTTTGATATCTATCGCGCATCGAGGCATTATCCGAGGTAACGTCGACCGCGGTGATTTCCGCCGGTTTTGCGTTACTCATGATGGTCTTCAGGCCAAGGGCATCTACTACATTTTTATTTGGCGACTCGGTGCGCACAAGATTGCCGCTCTGCTCGAAAGAGGCCTTTGAATTCGGATTGACATAGAAGTTAAGCGACGCGCCGGATGGAGTCACCGCTGAAGTCAAAGTGGATAGCGAGGGCTGCGAGGTAGAAGGAGGCTGTGACAGGGGCAATACCGGCGGGGCGCCGAGGGCGCCTGCGGAGTAAGTGCTTCAATGCCGACGTTTGCCATGCCCGTTTTGGCATTGCCCGAGCCGGAGAATCCCTGATCGCTAACAGTAATCTGAATATTGCCGTTAGAGATTGTGGGAGTGAATTTCATCCCCTCTAAAGCGGCGTTGACGGCAATGGACGATCCCACAAATTCCATAGTTCCGTTCCTGACGCCGTTTCCGACGTGGAAAGTTAAATCAGTAGTGCTTCCTAATGTCAAATTCCCATTGGAGGCTACTAACTGCACGCACAGGGGATTAGTACCGGCATCAACATCTTCCACCCTAATTGCATTCTCGGTTAGCGAGGAGAACACAACAAATGAGTTCACAGTTTGCGTTTCAGGTACTGTGATCACGGGAGCGAGATTCACGTGGTCGATGTTGTTGGCCGAAAACACCGCCCCGCTTGAACCGTTATACATGGCGTCGCTGCTTTGAGCATTATGTATGGTGACCGTGTAGGGCACGGGCACGATCTCGTCAGTTGAATAATCCATTACCCCGGTGACGGTCACGGTTTGAGGCTGGTTCCAATTCGCGGGGGTGAAGGTCAAGTATGTGGCGGGAACCATGCCTTCGTTGGTGACGATCATGCCCTCGCTTGTGTTATTCGAAGAAACCTCAACCGAAACCTCAACCCTCACATCCGCAGCCGGCGCCGCATGTAGCACCACGGAAATCTGCGAGGTAGTCCCATCTTCACTGGTAGTCAAAGTCACGTCCGAGGTCGGCGTGATAGTAATTTCCGCTGTATGAGCCACCTGGTCCTGGGCGAATTCCGAAGTGTCGGTATAGGTATTAGGAGTGCCGGTGGTAAATTTGGTGGCGGTGGCCGAAATAGATTCGCCATCCGCCACGGTAGCGGTAAGCGTGACGGCAAAATTATTGGTGCCAGTGATCATTGTGCCAGTGCCGCTCGAGTCACTGACCGATATAACATTTCCGCTGGCATCGGTGGTCACATTCGCATAGCCTAAATACCGCTGGCCCTCGCCGTAGCCCGTGGTATTGGGCGAGGAATTGGCGAAGAACTCGATGCGGTAACTGGCGTCGGCTGCGCTATTCAAGCTGCCGCTAATACGCACCTGCGTGCCTCTGATCGTTGCCGTGGCGAGTACCGGGAAGTGTTGCAGGTTGTTTCCGCCCGCCGTGCTCGTGGTATTTAGGGTAACAGTGCCGTCCGCGGCAGGGGTGAGGCTAGTGGTAAGATTGATGCCCAACAGGGCGTTGTCATGAATCGAATTGCCTAAAATTGGATTTCCGGTAGCCGTGTTGACGTCGACTCTAACGCCGCAATTAGCGTTATATGCAATCAGATTGCTTGCGTTGGGGTCTATGCCGCCGATGGTATTGTTTGTCAGCGCTAAACTTCCACCTCTCAAGTCAATTCCGTCTTTAAGGTTGCCCGACGTTGCGACCGAGCCGGTGCCATCGGCGAACGTGCCGATATAGTTTCCTTCGATAATGTTGTTGCTGGCGGAAGCAGTGCCGCCATAGGTGGAGATGGCAATACCGGCTTGTCCACTGCCCGAGACGACGTTTCTCGCCTCGGGGGTCGTGCCGCCAATCAAATTGTTATTTCCGCAATATACGTCTATGCCCCAAGAAAGATTGCCGATCTTTGTGTTGCCCGCGGCATTAAGACCGATGTAGTTTCCTTGGACGGTATTATTTGAACAATAATAGAGATAAATGCCGTAATTGTCGCCCGATACAATGTTCCTTGCCGCGGCAGTCGTGCCCCCAATCGTGTTGTAATTGCCATAGACTGTTATGCCATCTATATTATAGCCGTTACTATTGCCGATTGCCGCGGTGCCGGCGGCATTGGTGCCGATATAGTTGCCCGTAATAACGGTGTAGGTTCCGCGAATTTCGAGATTCGACCACGGTTGGTTGCTCAAGAGTCCATTGCCCGAGATGACGTTGTTCGAGATGACGTTTCGTTCAGCCAGTATTGTCCCATCGGTTCCCACGCCCGAACAGCCATTCCCCAGCCCGACATTGCCCGTAACGTCAACGCCAAGATAGTTGCCCCGCACGACATTATCGTCGCCGGTAATCCAGATTCCGTGATGCGTGTTCCCCGAGACCACGTTCCGATCCGCGGTGTTCGCACCGCCGATGGTATTGAAGTTGCCGTTTACCGCTATGGCATTGAACCAAGAGGAGTAGCCGTTCGCCACCGCCGACGTACCCGTAACATCGGTGCCGATATAACAACCCGCGACGGTATTGTAGTTGCCGGATATGATAATGGCTTCATTGCCGAAGTTGTTTATCGCCAAGCCTCGGATAGTGCTGCCGGGCACGGAAGCGCTGGCGCCGCTGGAACTAATACTAAGCCCGATAATATTGGCGGAGCCGTAAAGATTAATTATTGGCGTAATCGGCGTGTTGGGATTATACGAACCGTTGGTGCTGTCGATAATCATTGGGGTGGAAATATCGGGCAATAGGGAAGAAACGGTAATTTGCCGCAAATCGACGGGAAGATTGAAGTAAATCCGATCCGGGCCGCCGGGCCCATTGGCCGAATTGTTGGCGGCTATAATCGCTTCGCGGAGCGAGATTTTTCCGTCCGTACCCTTGTGGTTGTACAATTGGGCGATAGTCATAGTAGCAGGATCCAGTCCCGTATCGTTTACATCGCTGTTCGTATCCACAAAAATCGTACTATATGTATCGTTGTCGATGTCCCTCACCGACACGCTGGGAGCATATGCGCTGCGGTACTCCGGGGCGCTGCTTGGGTCGACTGTCATATCGATCGTGTAATTAATATCGCCGTATATATCATTATTCGCTCCGATGACAGTCACTGTTTTTGCTACGTTCCAATTAGCGGTGGTGAAGGTAAGCGAAGAGGTAGCGGGTGATACCGTGCCCGCGTAAGGATTCGAACTGCTGAAATTGAGCGTCACACTAGACGTGGGCTGCTTGTTCAGTACGACTTGGAAGCTAGCTGATCCGCCTGTTTCGGTAGTTGTCAATCCGCTGGCGGGAATTACAGCAAATCCGGCCGAATCGTTGTCGACGTTGGTTACCGACACGTCCGCGACCGGCAAGTTAATGTATAATGTATCCGTACTGCTCGTATTCCCGGTGACGATCGTATAGGGAACCGCGCCGTCTTCTTCGGTGTCGTCCACGCCGGTAACGGTCACGGTTTGCGGCGTGTTCCAATTGGCCGTTGTGAAGGCGAGTGTAAGAGACGTCCCGGGCGTAGGCGAAGATGCGCTGGAGACCAGGCCTTCGGTAATGTCGCTCGATGTGATCGCAATCGTCACGTCCGCCGTCGGCGCCGCGTTCAGAACAACCGTGAAAGTAGCCGTAGTCCCAAATTCGCTGGTGATCAGGCCCGAGGTCGGCGTAACGGTAACCCCCGGGATATGGGCCGCCTTACTTTGGCAAAATTCCGATGTATCGGTATAGGTGGCGCCGACGATCTTGGTGGCGGTGGCCGAAATATAATCCCCATCCGCAACGGGTTTGGTAAACGTGACGGCAAAAGTATTCGTGCCGGCCATTGTGGCAGTGCCGCTCGAGTCACCGACCGATATAACATCCCCGCTGGCGTTGGTTGTCACATTCACAAAGCCGATGAAAGTTTGGCCCTCGCCGTAGTAATTTCCCAGGTATTGATCATAAATATCGATAGAGCCGGGGGCATTGGCGAAGAACTCGATGCGGAAACTGGTGCTAGCCAAGCTATTTAGACTGCCGGTAATATTCAACTGCGTGCCGAGAATCGTCGCCGTGTTGAGGACGGGGTAGTTTTGCAGGTTATTTCCTCCCGTGTCGGCATCCCCAAGGTCGTTGGGAGTAACGCCGTCGCCCACAGGGTCGCCGCTGGTATTAGTTAGATCAATGCCGATCCTACCGTTTTTATAAATTGAATTGCCTAAAATCTGATTTCCCGTGGCTGAACTGGTATCTACTCTAACGCCATAATAAGCATTGTATGCAATCAAATTACCATAGCTGGGATCAGTGCCGCCGATGACGTTATTCTTCCCGTTAGCCCCCCTGATGCAAATTCCACTATATCCGTTAGGTATTCCCGCCGTGCCGGCGGCATTGAGGCCTATTATGTTTCCTCGGACGGTATTATTTGGGGAATTTATGATATAAATGCCGTTATTACCATTGCCTGAAGCGAGGTTTCCTGTGACCATGGTGGAACTAGGTCCATTATTCAAAATGATACCGGATAGTGTATTGGGGATCGCCGCGGTGCCGGCCAGATTCGTGCCCACGTAGTTCCCGCTGATGGTATTAGATAGGCAGGCGTTATTGAGGAAAATACCATAACGATTGCCGGAGACGAGGTTTCCCGTAATTGTGTTGTAATGGCTTGTCTCCAAGCGTATGCCATCGATGGTATTAGGGATAGCGGCAGTGCCAGCCAGATTCGTGCCGCAGCGGTTTCCACTGATGAGGTTGTATTGAGAATTAGAACCGCTATTAGTCGCAATGCCATGATTCGTATTGCCCGAGACGACGTTTCCGGTAATGGTGTTATATGAACCTCTCAAAAAAATGCCGTTATTTACATTGCCGACAAATACCTTTCCGTCATAGCTTGTCCAAGTCATCAAGGCGCCGGAAGCGCTGAGACCGACAATGTTGTTCGAGATGGTGGTGTAGTTGCCGTCATTCTCTACACCCATGTACCTCTGACCGTTATTGTAGTAGCCATTACAAGAAATGACGTTGCCTGAAATGACGTTATATACGCTCCCCACTTGCGTGCCGACGCCCGAACCTCGATTTGGCAAGGCATTATTCCCCGTGGCGTCAACGCCGACATAGTTACCCAGAACGTTGTTATAGCTGCCCGGAATCCACACGCCGGCATGTAAGTTCCCTGAAATCACGTTCCGATCGGCGATTGTAGTTCCCCCCACCGTGTTGTAATTGCCGGTTATTCTTATGGCTTCAGTCCAAGTGGAATATGTATTCCCCACCGCCGTCGTGCCTGTAACGTCAGTGCCTACATAACAGCCTACGACCTTGTTGTAGTTACCCGCTAATAAAACTCCATTATTACCAAAATTATTTATTACCAATCCCCGTACGGTGGCGCCCTCGGAGGAGCTGGTGCCGATGCAAGTTATATTAAGCCCGATTATGCTAGCGGAGCCGTGAAGAATTATTGACGGCGTGCCCGAGCCGGAACCGTTGTTGCCGTCGATATACATCGGCGTGGAAATGTCGGGCAATTGTGAAGCAACCTCGAGTTGTGAACCGAAGGGTAGGTTGAAGTAGATGTGATCTATCCCGATAACGTTGGGCGTGTTGTTGGCGGCTATAATCGCTTCGCGCAGCGATATTTTTCCGTCCGTACCCTTGTGGTTGTACAAATCGGCGATAGTCATGGTATTGGGATTCAGCCCCGTATCGTTTGTATTGCTTATCGTATCGACAAGGATGGTGCTGTAAGTGTCGTCGACGTTGGTGTTCCTCGCCTGAATATTTTGGGTTAATACGCCGGCGTACTCGGGTGCGCTGTGGGCGACATCAACCGAGATGCTGATCGAATAATCAACGTTGCCGGCTATGGAATCGTTCACCCCAGTAACGGTCACGGTTTGCGGTTTGTTCCAATAATTGGCAGCGGTAGGATCGGCGGTGGTGAAGGTGAGCGTGTCACAGGAAAGGGTGCCCTCCGTAGTATTTGAACTGCTGAGATTGAGTTTCACATCAGCCGTGGGCTGGCAGTTCAGTGCAACCGTGAATGTAGTCGTGTTGCCCTCTCCGGTCTCGGTGGTGATCAATGTGCCGACTGGATTCACGTTAACTCCGGCCAATTCATTGTCGAGGTTCGTCAGCGGTACATTCTGGGCGCTTAGGCCGGCATACTCCGGAGCGCTGTGAGCGGCGTCTATCGAAACATTAACTGTATATGCGATGTCGCCATCGTCATAAGGATCATCCACGCCGGTGACGGTCACGGTTTGCGGTTTGTTCCAATAATTGGCAGCGGCGGGATCGGCGGTGGTGAAGGTGAGCGAAGCGGGGGAAACCGTGCCTTCGCTTGTATCGCTCGACGCAAGTAAAACAATCACATTCGAACTTGGAACCGCATTCAGCTTCACCGTAAACTGAGCCAGGCCGCCGGATTCGCTGGTCGTGAGGCCCGGGGTCGACGTGATGTTAATCCCCGCTGTATGAGCCTGCACGTCCCTGGCGAATTCCGAAGTGTCGTTGGTCGTAAGATTGGTGGCGGTGGCCGAAATATATTCGCCCTCCGCCACGGCAGCGGTAAGCGTTGCGGCAAACGCGACATTACCGTCGGCATCGGTGGTCACGTTCGCGGAGCCCAAATACCGCTGGCCCTCGCCGTAGCCCGTGGAATCGGGACCGACCGAGGTGTTATTTGCAAAGAACTCGAGGCGATAGTTGGTTCCGGCTATACTATTTAGACTGCCGGTAATATACACCTGCGTACTGTTTGCCGTCGCCGTAGAGAGGACCGGGAAGTTTTGCAGATTGTTTCCTCCGGTGTCGGTATCCCCAGGGTCGTTGGGAGTTACGCCATCAGAGGGGCGAAGATCGATGCCGATCGAGCCATGCCCATAAATCGAATTGCCTAAAATCCGATTTCCGGTACAGCCATCAACCACGGCAACACCATAATTGGTGTTATGGGCAATCAGATTGTCCATGCCGGCCCCGGTGCCGCCGATGAGATTATTCGAGCCGGAGACAGTAACCCCATCCCAGCCGTTAGCTATGCCGATAGTGCCGGTGTAATCCGTTCCGAGATAGTTACCTTGCACGGTGTTGTTAACGCCGGAAAGCCAAATGCCGCTTCTTGTGTTCCCTGAGATCACATTCCGATCCGCGGCAATTGTTCCGCCTATTGTGTTGTTGTTGCCGAGTATCCATAAGGCATTGGCGCCTCTGGTGCCGTTGGCTAGCGCGCTCGTGCCAGTAACATCAGTGCCCACATAACAGCCCGCGATCGTGTTGTCGTTGCTGTCGACTCTGATGCCCTCCCAGCCATTGCGGTTGATGACCAGGTCGCGGATGGTGCTGCCGTCGCTCCCCACGTCAAGCCATAATCCCACAAAGTTGGAGGCTAGTCCGTTGATTTCAATGATGGGCGTGCCGGCGTAGTGCGAATCGCTTCTGCCATCGATAATGACTGGTTGGGTAATATGTGGCAAGCCTTCTGGATTAGTATAGATTAAGTTGATGGTGTGCGACCCATCCGGGAGGTTGAAGAAAATCCGGTCCGGTCCGCCGGTGCCGTTGGGCGTGTTGTTGGCCGCCGTGATCGCCTCGCGAAGAGATATGCCGGTGCCTCCGGGTGTGTTATACAGGTCGGCGATGGTCCTCACATCGCCGTCAACAAGATCGTCGTTGGTTGTTACGGTGATTATGTTGTATGTATCGTTATCGTTATTGGTCAACGTCACGTCGGCGGCGTCCAGGCCGCTATAGTTAGGATCAACGCTGACGGCGGGATCGGTGAAAATAGTGTAGGCCACGTTGCCGTCGATATAGGTATCATCCTTTCCAGTGACGGTTACAGTCTGGGGCGTGCTCCAGTTGCCTGTGGTGAAGGTGAGCGACGTTTTGTCTATTGTCCCTTCCGTGGCGTCAGAAGTTCTAAGACTGATAGTCACGTCGGCGGTTGGAGCGATCGCCAGCGCCACAGTAAAGTAAGCCTTTCCGCCGGCCTCGGTGGTGGTCGGAGCTGAGGTGAGTGTCACATTGATTCCGGGCGTTACGGCCGGAATGCTGTAGGCAAACTCAGAAGTGCAATTGGTCGTCAGATTGGTGGCCGTGGCCGAGATCTGCTCGCCATCGGCAACAGCAACATTATTGAAAACATGGGAAAAATTGACGTTTCCGCTGGGGTCGGTGGCGACGTCAAAAGTGCCCAATAACCGTTGCCCTTCGCCGTATCCGCTGGAATCGGCGACAGTGTTGGCAAAGATCTCGATGCGGAAATTTATGCCGGTGGTGCTGGCGGTGCTGTTCAAAGTGCCTCGCACCGTGAAATTGTTGCCGTATATTGCCGCGCCTGTCAGCTCGGGGAAGTTCTGTAAGTTATTCGGCCCCGTGTCTATATCACCTGGATCATTTGGTGTCACGTTGTTAGGCAAGTCATTCCCTACCAGGTTTATACCCAAGCCGCCATTGGAATAAATCGAGTTCCCCCATACACGCACGCCGGATGAGTTGCCGGAAATGTTCACTCCAATGCCGGTATTGTGGCAAATGACGTTGCCGGCCGCGGTCGTTGAGCCGCCAATGACGAGGCCGGCCGTATTATTTACCATGATACCGGTATTGTTAGCGATGCCGCCCGTGCCGGCGGCGTTGGCGCCGATGTAATTGCCTTGTATCACATTGCCGCTGCCGCAAGAGTCCAGATGAATGCCACAGTTGGTGTTCCCCGAGACGATGTTGCCCGCGCCGGCAGTCGTGCCGCCGATAACGGTGTTGGACGCGAGGTAACTATAAATACCAATATTGTTGCCGATGGCGGCGGTTCCGGCGGCATTGGTGCCAATGTAGTTGCCGGTAATCGTAGTAACCATTGCGTTAAAGAGGTAAATACCTTCCGTTGTATTGCCACTGATAACGTTCCGGGCGGCGGCGGTCGTGCCGCCGATAGTGTTATATTGACCGTTCAGGATGTATATGCCGTAACTGTTGCCATGACTGTTGCCTTGGACGGCGGTTCCATCGGCGTTGGTGCCAATGAAATTGCCGGCAATGGTGTTGTTGTCAGAGAGAATGTTGATTGCGGTTACGTCAAAGCTGTTGATTACCAGTCCGCTGATAGTGCTGCCGCTGGAACCGGAGGCAAGGCTCAAGCCGCTGACATCGGTAGTGGCAGCACCATTGATTTCAATCTGCAAAACGGCATTATTGCCGACAGCCAGCGCGTTCGGCGAAGCCGCCGGCTGAGTGTACCCATCGATAATCACCGGATTGGTAATATAAGGCAGTTCCGTGGTCGGCGCTATTGTATGCACTCCCGATCCGAGAATATTAAAGTAAATCCGATCCGGCCCGCCGAGGCCATTGGGCGTGTTGTTGGCGGCCGTGATCGCCTCGCGCAGTGATATGCCGTCGGCTCCGGGATTGGCATACAGGGCGGCAATCGACGTGATGGTGCCGTTGATGGTGTCGTTGGTCGTTGTCACGTAGATTGTGTTGTAGCCATTGTCGATGTTTGTCAGCGACACGTCGTCTGCGTTCATGTTGTTATAGAGGGGATCGTTGCTGACGGCGGGGGCAGTGAGGATGGTATAGGCTATATTGCCGTCCACGAGGGTGTCGTTCACTCCGGTCACGGTAACGGTCTGCGCCACGTTCCAGTTGGCGGAGGTAAAGGTAAGCGAGTTGACGGAAACTACGCCTTCGGTGGTGTCGCTGGAGGAAATGCCGATGGTCACATAAGCGTTTTCTCCTACCGGCGCCGCGTCGAGCGCTACCGTGAAAGTAGCAGTGCCGCCGGCCTCGGACGTGGTCAATGCGGAGGTCGGAGTAACCGTAATTCCCGGGGCAAGTTCATATCTCCATTGCCCCACAATCTGCGTGTCAAGTGGATTGTGCCAGGCCGATGCGTTGCCGGTCGTGGAAGCCGCTTCCAGCACCCAATCGCCCCTGTAGCCGGTATCGTTCACCGAGGCAAACACAGTGGCGCCGCTTAGGCGGCCGATATTGTTGATCAAGTCCCGACCACTGGTTCCGTCTGCCACATTGCAGCCGAAGATGTCGATGTTTCCGCTGGGGGCCATCACGGCGCCCAGCCGCTGCCAGGCCTCCGCGGATTGTCCCAGGTTGGATGAGGAAAGCCACTGATTTCCCAGGACAAAACTTCCCGAGGCACCGTGCGAGATAATTGACAGGGTGTCGATCTCGGCATGATTTGATTTTGCCCAATCGTAAACCGTGTTCAAGACGTCGGTGGGGGATTCATGCCGATGATCGTATAAATAAACCTCGACCTTCGAATCCAAAGATCGCATGAGCTGATCGAGGTTTTGCAGGCTGTCGTCAATAAGCGCGAAATCGACGTGCCGATCATCGCCCGTGCCGTCCGTATTGGATGCCTTGCCTTGATCTTTGATTTGTGAGGAAAGACTAGAGATAGATTTGTTATCGAGGTTATCGGAATTTTGGGAACTCTGCTGCGTCTCTTGCCCCGCATGGACTTGTTGGACGGCGACGAGGTTTTGATCGGGGGCGGGCATTGCGCTGACTTGCAGATCCTGCCCCACTCCCGTTCCCGTCCCGGCGGCTGCGGCTTGTAGAGCGGCAACGTTCATGATCGGAGCAATGTTGAATAGCACGCGGTCTTCAAGGGCATACATGTCCAACACGCGATCGTGCGGGTGCGTCAACCGTGTGCGATGCCATCGATACAAATGGTGCAGGGTATCCTCTACTTCACTAACCAAGGCACAACTGCGGTAGAAAAGTTTTTTGAACATGGCAGAGACAACCGGGGCAAGAGCTTAAGTTCAAGGAGAAACTTCCGACGATTTTGAAAAGCACGGGGCGTTCGTTGATCAAAAATTTTAAAACAATCTTAGCGCGGATTATTTATGTGACAAATGTATATACGTTCTGATGGGGGAGGTTGATGCATCTGATATGAGGTGCTGATTAAAGAAAAGCAATATACTGTATTAAAAACATACTTCATAAAAAATTCTTATGGCGGAAAATTTAATCACGGCGCAAACTTTGTCGGTTGCTGGAATAACCCCTAACACCGTTACAGGTTAACATCCTCACTTGAAATCTCGAGAAAAATGGTCGAGTTTTATGCGATGCAATAAATACAATAAAACAAGGTGACTTAGTCGGTTGTATGGATTGCATTGTTGGTAACGAAAAAAAATGTGACTTTGGGGAAGAGGAAAGGATATGTCGAACTATGAATAGAGGCGCTGTGTGCAACTTTTAAAGGGGTTTTAATGCCACTTCTTTTAAGATGTTAGATCGCAAACCTTTAAAAGATGAGGTTCGTGATGATTAATCATCTGAAAACTGCCCCTCACGCAACCTGCCTGATTGTCAGCGTCTTGGTTGGCATTTGTGTTTTTCCAGGTAGTCATAAATCCAGTGTTCTTTTGGCGGACGAATTGAAGGGGCGTCAAGAGCTACTGATTCCCTACGAGCAGCGCGTGGCCGCCGTCGATGAGCAACATTCCCTGCGCATGGCAAACACCCAGCAGGAAATTCCCCCGGGGTTTCAGCCGTGGTGGACACAATATATAGATCGACCTTTGTGGGAGTCGTCTCGCGCTTTGACAATTGACGTGGAAGCATTGGTTGTTGGCGCCGTGAGGCATTCTCCCAAAGTCCTGGCGCTGGGCATGGTTCCCGAAATTCAGAAGACCGAGATCAGTGTAGCCGAGGCCACATTCGACTCCCGCGCCTTTCTGGAAAGTAAATTCGTTCGCACCAGTGATCCCGTGGCGAGTTTGCTCACCGTCGGCTACGAGAACGTCGACCGGTTCCGGGATCAGAACTGGTTTTACAGCGGCGGGATTCGGAGAAAGTCGGCGTTGGGGGGAAAATTCGAAGCGGCCCAGCGTTTCGGTTTAGAAGATAACAACTCCTATTATTACGTCGTCCCAGGCGTGCCTTTGCCGCAAGGAACATCAAAGCTCTCACTCTCATACACGCAACCTTTATTAAATGGAGCGGGCCGGGCATACAACGAAAGCGTGATTGTCCTGGCCGTAATCGACGCCGGCGTGGCCGCCGACCAGTTCGCCGCCGAATTGCAGAACCATTTGTTGGAAGTAAATAAAGCATATTGGACATTGTATCTGCAACGGGTAACCTTGCTTGAAAAACGGCGTCTTTTACAGGAGGCTGAAGCGATCCTCGGCGAATTGGAAGCACGAAAAAGACTCGATGCCAACGGCGGCCAAATTGTCAGGGCCAAAGCCGCCATGGAATCGCGGCGCGCGAGCCTGATCCGTTTCGAAGCAGCCGTTTTAAACGCGGAGGCTAGAATCCATTTGCTGGTGAATGATCCTCAACTCCTGGTACCCGAACGGGCCGAGCTCATTCCCATTCAACGCCCGCACCTGCAATACCCGAACATCGGCGTGCGCGATTCGCTGATTTTAGCGCTGCACAATCGACCGGAAATCAATCAGTCGATCGAAGAGATTCGGGCGGCCTGCCTCCGCGAACAGATCGCCACCAAGGATCTGCTTCCGGTGCTGGACGCTGTTTTGGCCACGTACGTCAGCGGTCTGGAAGGGAACAGCGGGATGGGCCGAGCCTGGGTCGATCAGTTCGGTGTGGGCGAACCGACCTACACTCTCGGATTGCAGTTCGAACTGCCGCTGGGAAACCGTTCGGCCAGGGCGCGCTTGCTTAAGCGTCAATTGGAATTGCAGCAATTCAGTTTACAGTTAAGACAAACCGTTGCCGTCTTGGTCGAAGAAATCGAAGTCGCCGTGCGCGATATTGACGCGGCGTTCCGCGAGGCACAAGCGCAATATCTCGCCATGAATGCCGCCGGCACGGAAATCAAGTATCTGGAATCACGTTGGCGATTGTTGCCCAGCGAAGAACAAGTAGCCGGCATCGTTCTCGAAGATCTACTGGCCGCGCAGGAGCGGTGCGGAAACGCGGAAATTGGCTTTGCTTCGGCGCAAATCGGTTACAATTTAGCACTGGCAAACTTGAACCGCGCCACCGGGATCCTCTTGAAATATCTGGCCGAACCTTCATTCAACCAACCAGGCGCGCCACCAAAAGACGGCATTGAGGAAATCCCCCTGCCGCCATCCGACGTCCTCGCGCCGTTACCGCCTGTCATGACCAATGTTCCAGCCACCGCGCCCGGCGGGAATTCGACAAACAACGCTCCCGTGCCAGCTAACGCGAATTTGAACGGCGTCGCGGGAAACGTGGGGAAATCCCCGACTGCGCCATTGCCCCCCGAAAGTTTCGGGTCGCGAAAAGGCGGTGTGGAGGCCTCTCCACCACCGCCAGTCGAAGCTCTCGCGCCGTTGCCACCCGCCGTTACCAATCTTCCAGCCACCGCGCCCGGCGGGAATTCGGCAAACAACACTTCTGTACAAGCTAACGCGAATTTGAATCGCGTCACAGGGAACGTGGGAAAATCCCAGACCGCGCCTTTACCAACCAAAGGGAGAAGGTCGCCGAAAGGCGGTGTGGGGGCCTCCTCCCCGCCGTTGCCAGCCGAAGCTCTCGCGCCGCTTCCACCCCCCCTCACCAATGTTCCCGCCACAGCCGCGGGCACGACACCGACGCAGACTATTATTACCCGATAATAGCCGCTTGTGAATGAGTTTAGGCAATAGAAAAACCTTGCCATGATCACTGGCGTCCCTTCCTCACCTCCTTTACCCACGTTAATCCGCGCCAAACAATGGGTTTGGCCGCAGACCCGTTGGGCCTCCAAAAGCGAGTGGCGATTCGTGGAAAAAGTGCGGGAGCTCGCCCGCAGCCTGAGACGTTGCTCCCGGGAGGAGCTCTTATCGCGGAGCAGAGGGCTCCGACAGGCGGTGGCCGACGGTCTTCATCCCTCGCGCGAGGAAATCGTGCTGCCTGGTTTCGCCTTGGTGTATGAAGCCACGCGGCGCTGCCTGGGGATAACACTCTATGAGGAGCAATTGCTCGCCGGACTAATACTCACCGGCCGCTGCGTGGCGGAAATGCAAACCGGCGAAGGCAAAACCTTTTTGGCCAGCCTTCCGGCCTTTGTCAATGCCTTGGCCGGGCGCGGCGTGCACGTGGTCACGGCAAACGAGTATCTGGCCGGGCGCGACTATGAACTGCTCCGGCCGGTTTATCAATTGTTGGACGTTTCCGCAGGTCTAAATCGCCATGATCTTTCCCTTTCCGAGAAGCAAGCGGCTTATGCCTGCGATGTGACTTATGGTGCCGATCAAGAATTCGGCTTTGACTATCTACGCGATCAACTTCGACTCTGGAATCAACCGCATGAAAAGCCGGGTCTGAGCTTCAGGGCGATGCTGCGCGGCGAGGAGTTGCCGAGGGCGTTGACCGTACAGCGGAACCTGGCGGTCGCCATCGTGGATGAAATCGATAGTGTCTTGATCGACTCGGCGATCTCGCCTTTGTTGCTCAGCCAGTGCTCCAGCGACGCCGATGTCGAGATCCTCGTCTATCACTTTGCACGGGATGCGATAGCGCAATTCATTTCCGGCGTAGATTATCTCGTTGATCGCGTTTTTCGTCACATCACCATTACCGACTCGGGAAAAGAAAAAATCTTCGCCGCCGAAGAATCGATACCCACGCGCGGACTTCGCCGTCCTTGGAGCGTCTACATCGAACAAGCCCTGCACGCCCGGGAATTTCTGCAAAAAGACGTGGATTACGTGGTGCAAGGCGGAAAGGTGCTGTTGGTCGATGAGTTCACCGGGCGTTTCTACCCCGACCGGCAGTGGCGCGACGGTTTACATCAAGCCGTGGAAGCCAAGGAAGGGATTTCAGTCAATGCCGAGAACCGTTCGATGGCGCGAATTTCCCGGCAACGCTATTTCCAACTTTATCCGCATCTAGCCGGCATGACGGGAACCGCGCAAGGCAGCGAACGGGAGTTTTGGCATATTTATCAGTTACAGATCGTGGCGATCCCTCCTCACAAGCCCTGCCGACGCGAAATGCTTCCGCCCCGTTATTTTGTCCACGCCGAAGCTAAATACACGGCAATCGTGGAGGAAATCGCCGCTCTTCAGCACATCGGTCGACCGGTCCTGGTCGGCACGCGAACCATCATGAATAGCGAACTTTTAGCCGCTAAACTGGCGGCGCGGGGAATTCCTTTCCGACTCCTTAACGGAAAACAAGATTTGGCGGAAGCGATGATTGTGGCCCGCGCCGGAGAAGTCGCAGCGGTTACCATTGCCACGAACATGGCCGGCCGGGGTACCGATATTCGCCTCTCTCCCGGCGTGGCCGAAAGGGGAGGTTTGCACGTGATTGGCGTGGAACGGCACGAATCGCAGCGCATCGACCGCCAACTTGCCGGCCGAGCCGCCCGCCAAGGCGATCCGGGTTCCTGCCGTTTCTTCGTGGCCGCCGACGATCCCTTGGTGGAAAAGTATGCCCCCGGTTTGGGACGACTTATGAAACGTCTCGCCGACGATAAAGGCGAAACTACACTGGACTTATCGCAAGAAATCACCCGCGTTCAACGCCGGGTCCAACGGCAACATTATTGGTCCCGGCGCAATTTATTTTTCCATGACCGTTGGTTGCGAGATATATTAACTAAGTGCGATAAACAACTTTAACAAACCTATTTAGCCCCGGGTGAATACTCCCGGGGGGTGTAGTAAAGGAGATGGTTATGCCAAGATTCAAAGAAATACTCCGTTTGACTTCCTGGAGCCTGATGATCGCCGCGGCTCTTGTGATCCATGAAAATCCGCTCCGCGCCCTGGATGTGGACGGCTTTACCGAACCCTACCGGACCATCAATGTTTCGGCGGCGGAACAGGGAATTATCGCCGAGTTGCTCGTCAAGGAAGGCGATACTGTTCACGAGGGACAGCTCCTGGCCACGTTGGATGATGAGGTCTTGGAAGCGGCGAAAGAAATCGCCAAAGCCGGCAAGGAATCCATGGGACGCATCAAATCCGCCACCGCCGCGGTGGAACTCAAAAAGGAGCGTTATGAAAAACTCAAGGAGCTGCAAGCCGAGGGCCACGCGCACCCCGAGGAAATTTTGCGGGCGGAAGCGGAAGTCAAAATCGCCGAGGCTGAACTACTTTCCGCCAAGGAAGAACAGAATATAAAGACCTTGGAATACTCCCGCATCGAAGCCCAAATCGAGCGTCGTAAAATCATCAGCCCTGTCGACGGGTTTGTCACCAAGATTCATAAGGAGATTTCCGAATTCGTCGCGGCCACGGATCCTATCGTGCTCACGGTCGTGCAATGCGATCGCTTGAAAGTCATGTTTCCCATTCCCGCCGTCGAAGCGTCGCATTTTTCCGCAGGAAAGAAAGTAAAAATAAGATTTACCGAAGACGTGGAATCAGCCGAAGGCTTGGTCGAGGTGGTCAGTCAGGTAACCGATCCGGAAAGTGATACGGTTCGCGTGAAAGTCGTTCTCGATAACTTAGAAGGAAAATATCGGAGCGGCATGGCGTGCATGCTTAAAATAGACACCCCCTCGCGGCAATCGCTGACCGCCGTCACGGATAAAAAAGCGGAGAAATAACAGATTCAGCGCATTAATTTACGTCGAGAATCCTGGTGAATAACACAACCGATCCGGCAGTGTTTCCCCTCGAACCTTCCTGGGGAAACTATCCCGCCATTTCGCCCTCAATTAAAGAAGCGGCCGCCTCCTCGGAACAAAACCACTTGCTGCTGGCCGAGTGGGAGGCGCAAACCACGGCCGCGGTCATGGATATTTTTTTGCGCGTGGAAAACAGTGAAGGACTTGCGCCAGGCTGCGCCACGCTGGTCAACGAGTTTCAAAATCTTTTAGGTTGCCGGCGCGTGGCCTTGGGCCTCTGCGGCAAACATCCGGAGAGTTTTCGTCTCCTGGCGGTATCGGGCGCGGCGACGATCGATCGGCGGTCGGAAAGGCGCGGGCCATCGAGGCGGTGCTGGCCGAGGCCGTGCTGCACGCGGAACTGACTGTCTGGCCGCCGGCCGACTCGGCGTCTCCTTACGCGACTTTGGCGCACCAGAAACTTTCCACCCAAGCCGACTCCCCCGTGGTGGTCAGCAGTCCCTTACGTTTATCTCCAGAAAAAACCGTGGCGGCTTGGGTTTTCCTGGGAACCAAGGAATTAGCCGAAAAACCGCAGCTCCTCGGGCTGCTGCGGGCCTGCGAACCGCGCGTGGCGGCCTGCCTGGAACTGCTCCGCCAAGCCGAGAGCAACCGCCTCCGCCGTTGGTATCAACGCCTCAGCGATGCCGCCGCAAGTGGGTGTTGAGGATTTTGCCGATCGTGCTAGGCATCTTGTTTTTCGCGCTGTGGCTACCCTGGCCTTATACAATCGGCTGCAAGTGCCGGCTCCAACCAATTACGCGCCGCTTCGTGGCCGCGCCCTTTGAAGGCATTTTAGAGAAGAGTCTGGTTGAACCCGGCGACGTGGTCCAGCAAGATCAGGTTCTGGCGCGGATGGACGGCCGGGAAATCCGCCTGGCAATTTCCGAAACCACCGCCGATCTCAAACGGGCGGAAGTCAAACGCAACGTCCAAATGGCCAAGCAGGATCAGGGCGCCGCACAAATGGCCGCGCTGGAGGCGGAACGGTTGGATTTGAAAATGCAATTGCTCCAATCGCGGAGCAAAAAATTGGAAATTAAAAGTCCCCTCCGCGGCATCATCCTCCGCGGCGATCAAAAACGAGCCGAAGGCATGCCCGTTACGCTGGGAGAAAATCTTTTTGAAGTCGCGCCGTTGGATAAGATGGTCGTGGAGGTGGCGATCCCGGAACGCGATATTCCCCACGCCGAAGTCGGCCAGAAAGTCCGCGTAAAACTCGACGCCTACCCAGGCCAAACCCTCGACGGCACCCTGACTCGCATCCACCCCCGCGCAGAAGAATGGGATGCGGACTATGTGTTCATCGGCGAAATATTCATGGAAAATCCCCGGGAGCTTTTCCGTCCCGGCATGAATGGCAGGGCGAGTATCTATGCCAAGCGGCACACTTTGTATTGGAACTTTTTCCATAAATTCTGGGAAAACCTCTTGCTGTATGTCGGCTGGTAAAATAAAACGCTTTGGCGATGCGAGTACGCGCGATCCGCGTCAACTTTACATCACCTTGCGCAAAGATCTGCACGTTTCAGTACAATATTACCGGGGAAAACCCTGCTACCTCCTCGAAGATCCCCAGGAAATTCAGTTCTATCGAGTGGGGATCGCGGAGGGAACCTTCATCTCCATGCTCGACGGAAAAACCTCCTTGGACGACGTGCTGCGCCGGTCGGCGATCTCCCTGGGCGAAGACGCCTTCTCGGAACAGGAAGCCATGCAAATCGTCCATTGGCTGCTGGATGTCAAGTTGGCTCATCCCTCAGGCATGATAAGTCTGGAACAACAAACAGAGGGAGCTACTTCTTCCCACCGCCATAGTTTTAATCCCTTGGCGATTCGCATCCCCTTGGCGCATCCCGATCGGTTCTTCACCACGATTTTACCGTGGTGTGCCTGGTTGTTCGAAGCGGCGGCCTGGGGAGTTTGGGTTTGCGTGTGTCTGGCCGCGGTTTGGCAGTTAATCTCCTCTTGGAGTTCTTTCACCAAAGAGTTGCAGACCGTCGTCGCCCCGCACAATTGGCCGTCCTTGATGATTGCCTGGATCCTCTTGAAAGTCCTGCACGAATCCGCTCACGGCCTGGTTTGTAAAAAGTACGGCGGCGTCGTTTCGGAAACGGGAATCATGTTTCTCTGGGGCATGCCTGTCCCTTATGTCGATGTCACATCCTCCTGGGCTTTTCGCTCCAAACGGCAACGGATCTATACGGCCTTGGCCGGCATGTACGTGGAATTGTTCGTGGCCGCCCTGGCCGCGTTGTTTTGGTCTCATACCGGTCCGGGTTGGATACATTATTGGTGCGTGCATTTAGTAGTCATTGCCGGAATCAGCAGCCTGCTGTTCAATGGCAACCCGTTAATGCGTTTTGACGGTTACTACGTGCTGATGGACCTGCTGGAAATACCGAACCTTTACGGTTTCGGGCAACAATTTTGGCGCAGCGTGCGGGGCAAAATCCTGGCAGGCAATCCCGTGGTATTCCCCGGCGACACCCCCGGACAACGCCAACTCATCGCCTGCTACGGACTGCTCGCGGCAATCTGGCGTTGCATCGTGTATTTATCGCTGACCATTCTAACGTTAGCGATCTTTCCCATTGACGAGTCGCACTTGATTTGGTGCATTCTCACGCTGGTGACGGCCCTTGCGCTTTGGCGTTGGGGAAAAAACTATCGTCTTCCCAGTCCCCGCGAAAAACCCTCTCCCCTGCGCCATATATTTGTCAGCGGCGGCATTTTTTTGCTGCTGGGCTTGATGTTGCTCTGCTTTTCCACCCCCTTCCGACTCGCGGCGCCGGCGATTGTGGAATACAAACCGCTTCAGGTGATCAGGAATTATAGTGCGGGTTTCGTGCGCGAAATCGCAGTGCATTCGGGAGAAGCCGTTAAAGCGGGCCAAGTAATCGCCATGCTCGCCAATGATGAACTTGATTACCAACTGGCCGACCTGCAACGAGAAATCGACATTTCGCGACTCGCGCTCCGCACCTTACAGCGCAAGGAAGATATTGCCGCGCTGAAAGCGGAACAACATAAATTAGGGGCATTGGAAAAACGGCGAGAGGAAAAACTCGAGCAGGTCTCCCGACTGGTGGTTCGCGCGCCCTGGCAGGCGTAATCGTCAGTCGTCAGCCGGAATCGCTGCTGGGAAGGTATCTTTCCGAAGGTTCGGAGGTTGTGTCGCTGGGAGAAGAAAACAGTAAAGAATTACGCGTGGCCATAGACCAAGACGATGCGGACGCCTTTTTCGCACAAGTGGGAAAACCAGTCTGGATTCGCCGGGGAGGAAAGGTTTTTTCGAGCCCCTTATCGCAGATCGAACCCCGTGCCAGTCTGGAACCGCTTCATCCGGCGCTGGCGGCCACAAAAGGCGGACCACTCCCAGTGCAACACAAAACAAAACAGTCCCCAGACAAAAAAGACGAATCCAGCAAGGACTCATATGAATTGCTCACTCCCCAATTTACCGGAGAGGTGATATTGCCCTTGGAACAAAGCATTTTATTAGCGGCTGGCCAACGCGTCCAGGTAAGTTTTACTCCCGAGGGACAATCGCTGGGCGATTTTCTTTTCAATCGATTTCAACGTTGGTGCCGGGATAAAGTTCGCTGGATGCGTAGTACTTGGAATCTGTAAAAAAAATTTAGAGCAGCTCTCACATGGAGTTAGCATCCCTTAAAATAACTCAGCCGGCTTACGCCGGCCGCTCGCCTCTATGTGAGCGCTACACTAGCCTGAGAAACGCTCTAGCCGCTTTAACCCAACCTCCGCGGCGATGTCCCGAGTGATTTTTTGTATCGAAACGTATATTTTCATTTCGCGGATTGGGGAAGTTGTATCGGTTGAATAGATTCGATTGTGATACCCCCTCTATAGTTCACATGAATCTAAGGCAAAATCAGTGGAGCCAAGAATAACGTAAATTAGATTTGTTTAACGGGAAATAATGGGCCTGTGCATATCTTGTGCCGCCGAATCCAACTTTCCGGAAGGATTTGTTGACGCAAGAATTCAAGGTGGAGCAGATTTCTCAAGTGCTGCTGGTCCAAGCAGACACGTTGACGGGATACTTTAATCGACGACGAAAATATTGGTTTCCCTTTGGATGGCTAAGTCATGTTGATTCGCGAGCTCCACGCCAAATCGGGATTGTTTCGAGCCCCGGTTGATTCTCGATTCCGCGAACTCCAAAAAAGCGAAACCATGAACAGGATTCCAAATCCCCGGCGTCGATGTTGAGGCAAAAAAACCTAGTATAAGCCATATCGCTTATAAGGAAGAGCGATGAAACTGGTAAGCGCGAAAACGCGAGTCGCCTTTGGCATGGTCTGTCTCACCATGTGCGTGATCTTGACGGCCATATCTTTAGGACTGATACCAGATCGCTACGTGACCGCGGTTAAAGAGCGGATCGCTTTGTGTAAAACCATCGGTTTGCATGCTTCCGCGATGGTTTCCCGAGGCAACCGCGAGGGGGCGGCGGAGTTGCTGCAACTCTTCGTTGCCAGCCGCCCTGACGTGCTTTCGGCGGGTATTCGGCAGAAGGACGGCCGATTATGGGTGGCCGTGGGTGAACATGCGCGGGATTGGGATCTGCCGCCCTCGAGTGACTCAACGGATACTCATATTAAAATTCCTTTCGTCGGCGCTCGTCATAACTGGGGCCATCTAGAGGTTCGCTTTCCGCCGTTAAGAAAAACGGGATTGTTAGGCCTGCTACTGTCGCCCACGGTTCGATTGGTGACGTTTGTCTCGGTGTCTTGCTTCTTGCTATACGTGATTTTTTTAAGCCGCATGCTGCGAGGTTTGGATCCTTCGCAGGCCGTGCCTAACCGCGTGCGTTCGGCATTAAATGTTCTTGCGGAGGGATTGCTGGTCCTCGATCAAAACGAGCGAATCATGTTGGCCAACCGCGCTTTCGAGGAAACGCTGGGAATTTCCTCCGGGGAACTGCAAGGGCGACCGGTTTCTTCCTTGCCCTGGGAAGAGCGGCCTTCCCCCGCCGAACCCTATCCCTGGAGTTACGCGCTCCGCAAGGGGAATCCGCAGACCGGCGCCATTCTCCGTCTGCAAACCCACGGCACCGACTATCGCACTTTCGTGGTCAACGCGGCGCCGGTGAGGAATCCGGCGAATGCCATTCTGGGAGTCGTGGTCTGCCTGGAAGACGTGACCCCCTTGGAGCGGGAACGAGACGAACTGAATAAAGCCCTCGCTCAACTGGAACACTCGCGGGAGGAAATTCGCAAGCAAAACGAAGAATTGCGAATCCTGGCCACACTCGATCCGCTCACGGCATGTTTGAACCGCCGTTCCTTCTTCGAACAGTTCGAGGTGCACTGGAAAACGAGCCAACGCTACAATTTTCCCGTTAGTTGCATCATGATCGACCTCGATCATTTTAAGACGGTCAACGACAACTGGGGACACGCCATGGGTGACGAGGTCCTCAGACGCATCGCCGCCGCCCTGCAAAAAACCATGCGCGATTGCGACGCGATTTGTCGCTATGGCGGCGAGGAGTTTTGCGTTTTGTTGCCGCACGTGGACGTGGAAAACGCGTGTTTGGCGGCCGAACGCTTCCGCAACGCGGTGATAGCGTTGGATTTCGAGGGCTTTCAGGTAACGGCAAGCATCGGAGTTTCGGCTTCCACGCTGGGCGGAAACAACCCTCAGGAATTGTTGCAACAAGCGGACAAATCACTTTATCTCGCCAAGTACAACGGACGTAATCAATGCGTGCGCTGGGATCAAGCCGACCGCTACCCGGCAATTGAACAACTAGTAATCACCCACACCCCCTTGCCGGAAACAATAAGCATCGGCACGGCAATCCCCTTCCACGCCGTAAGTGCCCTGCTTTCCACCCTTACCTATCGCGATCCCAGCACCGCGGAGCATAGCATCCGGGTGGCCGATTTGTGTGTTCTTATGGCGTCGGGAAAGATGTCGGCCAGCGAGGTCTACGTGTTGGAAACCGCCGCCCTGCTTCATGACATCGGCAAGATCGGCGTCCCGGACGCGATCCTGCTGAAACCCGGCCCGCTCACCGAAGAGGAATGGAAAGTTATAAACGCCCACGAGCGCATCGGCGTGGCCATCATCCGCTTCGCCTTCGCCAATCCGGAGCTGGTCGAGACGGTGATGTATCATCATGCGTGGTACGATGGCAATCCCGACCGTCCCGACCTCTTGAAGGGGAAAGACTGTTCCTTACGCGCACGCATCCTGACGGTTGCCGACGCCTACGATACCATGATTTCGGATCGCGTTTACCGCAAGGCCCACACACAGGAAGAAGCCTTCAAGGAACTCCGCCGTTTCGCCGGGACCCAGTTCGATCCCTACCTGGTCGAAGAATTCATCGAAAAAGTTTCCGATCTGCATGAGGGTGAATCTAAACCGATGGCGCATATCTCCTACGAGACCGCGGTGAGTATTGGACAAAGTATCGAGAACTTGGCCTATGCCCTGGACAAACGTCATGGACCGAGTCTGGCCTTGCTGGCGGGACGATTGAAACTCACCGCCGCGAAAAAGAACCTGCCGCGCATCAGCGCTGCCGCCGAGCGCTTGGAAACCGCCGCCGCCAAAGACGCCGACCTCGTCGAGCTGGCCGAGATCACCCAGGAACTTCTCGATCTCTGCCGCACTGTCCAGCGCGCGTATATCCAACCGTTAATTTGCACTTCCAAAAACGAAGGCGTCGGACTTGATTCACTAATCCATGGCTGATCGCCCGGGAAACGGACAAGCCCAGGGCATTTTCTCATCCGGCGCAACTAGAGCAAAGGTCAGGAAGGTGTAGCGTCCGTTTAGCCCGGCCGCTTGCGGCCGGTGAATTTTCTAGGAATGCTATACGCTACACCAAAATGAGCAGCGCTCTAAGCATTATCTACAAGTTCGTGACGAAGACTCTGACCGGGCAGCCCAAGGCTCCGTAATAAAGCGCACGAAAAAACGGATTAAAAAATACCCTAGGGGAGTCGAATATAGTGTAAATTCATCGGAAAAACAACGGGTTGTTAATAAAAGCGGGGCAAAATCTAGCCCACGCGATTCCATAGATGCCCCGGCAACGCCCGATCCTGTTTTCACTCTCTTGTTGAATTCGTGGCCCCTTTTATCCCTGGCCGAAAGGAAGGCTGTTCTTGAAATCGTCCGACAGGCATCGGTTAAGGGATCGAAGTAATACCCCCCTAAAACCCCTCCCGGTCTTTGTGAGGCAAGCTATGCTTGTGTAGGGATAACTTACTACCCGTGTGAATGATATTTCAAGGGAGGTTTGCATTGATAAGCAACTCTTTTGCATCTAGCACCTTCTTCGGCATGACGTTCACTGAGGAAGAATCCTCAAGGTTAATTCTTCTTCGTTCGCTTGAGTGGGAGGCGTTGCCGGTCTTTGCCACTCGCGGCATTGCACCCATTGCATTATTTTGGTTCAGTTGGTGGCAGGTATGTCTCGCGTTGGTTGCGTGCTCATTGCTCTGGTGCCCGATTCGCACACGATTCGTTAGTTTGCGTACCGCGATGATTGTTTCACTCCTCAACAACAGCTACGTGTCTCTGCCCGCCAACTTCGTTGTTGCGGTTGTATTATTTGCTACGGGTAGAGTTACCGCTGGATGTATTGCGCTGTTTTGGCATCTCATTTCCACATTGCTGGCGTTCGCTTATCCACCCCTAGGAAGGCCGACGATTCAGGAGGAGTTGTGGGCACAAGTACAAGGGAGTTCACTATGACCGTGTGGGCAACCACGCCACAACAGCAGTTGCCGATATTACCAAAACAGCAAAGGGCGGCCTTGTGGCCCTAATGAAGGGCGGGCTTGCAAGATTTGCGGAGGATAGTCATGCTTCCAAAATCGACACCGATTACGATTCCTGTCTGTCCCGCGCCTACGGCGAATTCACCGCCTTCAGATATTACACAGAGACTATCACAACCCATCTCCGCAATCGAATTAGCTGATGTGATGTATGAACACATCCAACATGTATCTGCGAATGGTTACAAAGATCATGCGTTCCCGGAACACGGGTGCGAGATTTCAGTCGAAATGGTGAAGCAGGAATGGCTTTACTTCGACACGTTCACAGTTGATTTCTGCGTGTTTGCACTTTTTAAGGAGCGTGAGAGGAAGGCAATCCTCGACCGCTTTTGGTCTCGGATCGGCGCCTGGCTAGGAACGATCCAAGTTCCATCGCTTCCTGAAAGGATTGCCTTCGGTTGTTCTCAGTGGAAACTCCTAACGCCGGAAGCAATCGGGTTTTTGATACCTGCGGAGAAACAAGAGACGGCGCATGACCGTATCAAGAGGCGTGCAGCGATGTACGGCCAAGTGATCCGCACACCACACCCCCTTGGCGAAAACTGGGGCATTGCCAAGATTTTCGCGTGTGCTTGCGGTAGCATGGATGGTCTCTTTATTTTTGAAATAGCCGAATACTTTCACTGGCGCAAGATGACGTTCGCCGAGTTTGTCAAGTCATATCGCGTAACCATTTCATCGTAACGGGGAAGTAAATAAGGAGATAGAGGGGACACCCACATGTTTACAACGGCGGCGGCGGACCAGTGGCGTTATGTGGGTTGGCGGCACCTTGACCCCGGCGGCCGATGATCTTGGTGGCCGGATATGGGGCCAGTTACTCCGCCCGTTCAAACACCCGCATGACTTGAACTTGCGACCACGGCTTTCCACGGCGGGTAGTATGGCCTTGCTCATTCAATCTATTGGCAATAGCCTGTTGACTTAAACAGGCTTGCTGCCATTCACGCATAAGCGGCGCAAGATCGGAATAGGCTTCACGGGCTTTATCTACAATGACCACGGCAGCGGCTTTGCGGCCTCTTGCACGGGCAGCATTATACGTAAGATGCTTTGTTACAATGATGCTCTGTAATCGCAGACAAAGCGATTGGATAAGATGCAACGGGTAGTCAGTAGATTATGCACGATCTAGCACAGCGTAGACTGTTGGACGGCTGAGACTAACAGCCCTTGCAATGGCCGTTATCTTGCTACCGTCTTGCTTCATGCGTTTGATAGTCTTGATCTTGTCGGGGTCCAGTATAAACATGGGTAATGCGGGATTGTAAAAGAGTGAGAATTATTGCGGCAATGGAAAAAAACTACTTGACAAATATGACTCCAAGGGCGATAATGTACATAAGGGACATTTACCATAGGAGTCTAAATCCATGATAAAAGTAGGCGTTCACGAAATTCGCGCTAATTTGGCCGAAGTTATCAATCGCGTCGCTTATGGCGGCGAAAGGATCGTTTTGCAGCGGCGGAGCAAGCCCGTGGTGGCCGTGGTGTCGATGGAAGACCTGGAATTGCTCAATGCCCTGGAAGATCAAGCCGACGTAAAAGCCGCGAAAAAAGCCCGCAAGGAAAAGGGCGGCGTTACTCTGCAGCAGTATCGCAAGAAACACGGTCTGTAAATTGGAATGCGGTACAAAATCATCATCAAGCCAACGGCGGAAAAAAGCCTAGACAAGATTCCCTGGCCCGCCCGCCGTCGTATCGCTGATGCGTTGGAAGGTCTGCGGAGCAATCCTCGACCGTCGGGCGTGGTCAAGCTGGCCGGTGTGGAAAACCTCTGGCGAATCAGGATCGGAATATATCGGGTGGTATACGAAATCCACGATGACCGATTGGTTGTCTTAGTGTTGCGAGTGGCACACCGCAAAGACGTTTATAGAGGCAACTGACAAGGAAAGGCGGATATTGACTGGGAGCGCGGCCGGATTCGCGTACCCAGCCCCAAGACGGCCTGCCATGCGGGAAGAGAGTCGCGGATGCTGCCCCTATTCCCCGAACTACGGCCACACTTGGAATCTGTGCTTGACGAAGCTGAACCGGGCACCACCTACATTATTGCAAAGCATCGAATTGCGAGCGCGAACCTACGGACCACGCTAGAGCGGATATGCAAACGGGCGGGTGTCCAGTTGTGGGAACGTGCTTTTCAAAATATGCGGGCAAGCCGGGAAACTGAACTGACCCAAGATTACCCTTTGCACGTCGTGACGGCATGGATCGGCAACAGTGCCCCAATCGCGGTGCGGCATTATTTGCAGGTGGTCGATTCTGACTTCGACCGGGCGAGCCAGCGCGGCACAGAATCCGGCACAGTGGCGGCACAAAATCAGGCACAGCAACCGGCGGCACGATTCGGTAAGGAATCGCAAGAAACGCAAAAAGCCCCAGAAAACCAGGGCTTTTTGCCAATCGTTGCGAGTCAATGCGATAGTGCACAAGAGTATATACTACCCCCTAGGGGAGTCGAACCCCTGTTCTCGGACTGAGAACCCGATGTCCTAGGCCACTAGACGAAGGGGGCCTGATTATGGAACCCTAGTTTCTACTAAACCGAACAGCGACTGTCAACCGCATGCAGATGTCTTCTTCGAACGGCGTCAGGCCTTGGTTTTCATTTTTTATCCGCTGTAATGGGACCCAATTTAGCGCGGTTAATTTTGATGGTTTCTTCCACCAGACGTAACATGGGAGGACTGGTTAGATAGTCGCTAATCTGGAGAAATTCGTCCATTACCTTGGCCGATTCTTTGTATTTGCCTTGGATGGAGAGGATGCCGCACTGACCTGCCAAGCCAAATGCCCGCAGTTCGAGTTCGTATTCGCCCTGGTCGGCCAGTTCGTTGAAGATGGCCAGCGCTCGATCGTAAGAGCCTTCGCGGAGGTAGATTAAGGCCAATTGCTCTTTAGCACGCAGGGTGAAGTAGGGTTTTTCAGGAAAGTAATCGATCACGCTTTGCCAGGCCGCTTCGGTGCCGCTTTTGCTGGCGTAGTACCATTGCTGTAAGACGTTCGCCTTTTTGGCGATGTTTGGCCGATAGTTTTTGGCATCGGCGAGCAAAAATCTTTCGCTGGCGAAGAACCAGGCCAGCACCATGCCCAGCAAAAAAACGCCCGCCGCGGCCAAGACCAACCAGCGATAGCGGCGGTGCGTCTTTTGTTGCAGGGCGATGGTTTTCATCAGATTGTCGAGCTGCTGGGTAACGGCCGATCGGGAAACGAGCGCCGTCTCTCCGGCCAGCGATTCCCAGCCCGGCAATTCTTCCGGCCAGTTTTGGCCAAAATGCTCGATTTGCAGGCGGCGGAGTTCGCGGAGAATTTCCCGCGCCGAGGGACATCGCCGCTCGAGATCTTTAACCAACATCGTGTGTACTAGCCGGCAAAGGGCGGGCGGAAGGTCGGGACGCAGAGATTCCAACGGTTTGGGCTGCATTTTTATATGCTGCACGGCGACAGACAAGGCAGTATCGCCCGAAAAAGGCGGCGCACCGGCCAGCATCTGATAACAGGTTATGCCGAATGAGTAAATGTCGCTGCGGTGATCCAACGGTTTGCCTTCGACCTGCTCGGGACTCATGTAAAGCGGCGTTCCCAACGTAATGCCCACTTGCGTGAGACCGTTGACCGCGCCCTGGCGCGTGAGTCGGGCCAGGCCGAAATCGGCGACTTTTACTTCACCGGCGGAGGTGATCAAGATGTTCTCGGGCTTGATGTCGCGGTGGACCACGCCCACTTCGGCGGCTTTGGCCAGCGCGGCCGCCACTTGTCGCATGATCGAGAGGGCATGGGCCAGGTCGGGAGGACCGTGACGCGCCAGCCATTCGCGGAGGTTTTGCCCTTGCACGTACTCCTGGGCAATATAGTGGCGGCGCTCGACGTGACCGACTTCGTAGATCTGCACGATGTTGGCGTGAACCAACGACGCGGCAGCCTGGGCCTCGATCTCGAAACGCTGGAGATAAGTGGAATCGTTGGCCAACTCGGGTTTTAAGATTTTTATGGCCACGCGGCGCTTCAGCGAAAGCTGCTCGGCCAGATAAATATCGGCCATGGCGCCTTGGCCCAAGCGACGCAACAGACGGAAATCGCCCAATTGCTGGCGGGTAAATCCAGTTTCAGCAGAAGATTTATCAGGTTGTTCGGGCTGGTCGCTCATGGATTGGGATTGTCTAGGGGCCAAAATCTCTACTTCAGTATCCCATTTTCTGAGCGAAATGGCAACACGGCAGAGAATAGGAGACAGCGATCAGGGAACAGGGGGGAGGGGCGTGATATAAGAGCAAAAAAAGGCAATAGGGGAAAGATTTAAACCAATCCTTATCAAGTACCCTTGGTTCTGATAAAATCACATTACATCAAGATGGTTGACTCTTATCAAAAGAATACATATGACAAGGAACGCCTATCATTTTCAAAAATGGCGCCTTGAAATTCCAATGGTTTAATAGAAACTGTCTTTCATGAAACTATTGTTCTGGTGCATCGTAGCAATCGTTGCAATAACTGCTCTTTTATTTCGCTTCATCGGCTCCTGGCTGGGCCGTCGAATCGGTGCACGTCACGTCATTGCTTGGTTTGGAGCACTGATAGGATTTAGTATTGCCATCATATCATTAGAAATTTTATATAGTCAGCACAAATTCATATTCCAAATTATGAGATATAGGTCATTTGCCTTATGCATGTTATATGGATCTTTTTGGGCATTAATAATCGAAGTATCAATAACGTTTCTTGAGTTAATCGTGCGAAAAATAAAAGCTGGTAAGTCGCCAGTCTTGATTGATCAATCATCTCAGTGGTTGTTCACTAGGCGTAATTTAATAATAACTATGGTATCTGTTGGTATCGTATTATCTGCATTTTATTTTTCCTGGGAACCAGTTTTTAGATTCCGCCACACCTACGATAAAATCTATACCGCCGTAGATAACCTTGTAGATCGTCGCCCAAAGGGAGTAACGATAAAACAATGGGAAAACGCCATTTCCTGGACACTGAATGATATTGGTAATTGTTTATGCCAGCCTGACTATATTAAAGACATGAAAAGACTGTACAATTTTGCCGATCAACTTGATGAAAAACTAAAAAACGAAGTCGACATGTCAACTATCGATTGGATTTGGGATGAAATTGCCATAATTAGCACAGGCGGACAACAATACTCAGAGAAATATCGTCCAACTACTCCCGAGCGCCTTAAAGAAGCTGAAGAGTCATCCTATCAAATGGTGCCGGCAGGTAAGCACATGACATTTGAAATCAAATAATTTCCATTTGTCACGGGGTTTGCCTAAGCCAGGTTTCAGCCGCCCCTAAAGGTGTTAAATGAAATGGATTAAGTTGGTTTCGATTATTGTCAATACACACTTGACGTGAAAATATCAACTGTTAAGATAGTGAAAATATGAACACCATATTCTGTTTTATCAGTTTCGCAAAGGAATTTATACCATGGCCAAAAAAACCCGAAAAACAATTCAAAAATCGCACTTAAGTACCGACAACCGGGACGCGCTCACCCGGCTTGAACAACTGCCCAATGTGGGACCAAAAATTGCCAGGATTCTTCGCCGACTTGGAGTGAAGGTCCCCCAGGATCTTCGCGGCCGTGACGCTTATCAAATGTATGAAGACTTGTGTCGGCTGAGCGGAACTCGCCACGATCCGTGCGTTTTGGACGTTTTTATCTCGGCGGTTGAGTTCATCGAGGGCGGACCGGCAAAACCCTGGTGGAAGTTCACGGCCCAGCGCAAGCGGCGACTGGAGTCTTGCGCACTAGAGATATGCTGAAGTGCCAATTATTTCGATAGCCCTTGCAAAAGCCTCACAATAGCATCAAAATTTAGGGATTAAATATCCGTTTCACTTTCTTATTGTCAATTTTCATGCTCGCCAAATTAAAAACCTTTTCGCTCGTGGGAATCGATGCGCTGCCGGTCGAGGTTGAGGTGGATGTCTCGCCCGCCGGATTGCCAAAAACAATTCTCGTGGGTCTGCCTGAGCAGGCGGTCAAGGAGAGCACGCATCGAGTGGAACGGGCGATCGTCAACTCAGGTTTTCAACGCCCGCAGAACCGCGTGGTGATCAACCTCGCCCCGGCGGATTTGCCCAAGGAGGCGGCCTCGGTCGATTTGCCCATTGCCTTGGGTATTTTAGTGGGCAGCGCACAGATGGAGGCCGGACTGTTAAGTCAGTACGCGGCGGTGGGCGAGTTGGCGCTGGATGGGGCCACGCGCCCGACCAAAGGGGCGCTGTCGATGGCCATGGCTGCCGCCAAGGAAGAAGGACTGCGCGGGATGCTGGTGCCCAGTGATAGCGCTGCCGAGGCCGCGGTGGTCGAAGGCATCGAAATCATACCCATATCCAGCCTGGCACAGGCCGTGGCCTTTCTGACCGGCCAGATCGAGATCGATCCTTGCCCCTCGCAATTGGAAGAGCATTTTCGCAATTATTCGATCTATGACAGCGATTTTTCCGACGTGCGCGGCCAAGAGATGGCCAAACGGGCTTTGACCGTGGCAGCGGCGGGCGGGCATAATATATTGATGATCGGTCCGCCGGGTTCGGGCAAAACTATGTTGGCCAAGCGAATGCCCACGATCCTGCCCGATCTGACCCCGTGCGAATCGATCGAGACCACGCGGATCTATAGCGCCGTTGGACGGCTTAAGCCTGGTCAACCGCTATTGGCCGTGCGACCGTTTCGCTCGCCGCATCATACGATCAGCAACGCGGGCCTGGTGGGCGGCGGGTCCACGCCCACGCCTGGCGAAATCTCCATGGCCCATAACGGCGTGCTGTTCCTCGACGAGCTGCCCGAGTTCAACCGACAAACCCTCGAAGTGCTGCGCCAACCGATGGAAGACGGCACGGTCACGATTGCCCGGGCAATGTCGAGCACCACGTTCCCGGCGAATTTCATGCTCATTGCCGCCCTGAATCCCTGCCCGTGCGGCTACCGGGGCGATACGCGCCGCAATTGCCACTGCACGCCGCCGCAAATCGAGCGCTACATGTCGAAGATCAGCGGGCCGCTTTTGGACCGTATTGATATCCACATCGAAGTGCCGGCCGTGGCCTTTAAGGACCTTTCGGCCGGGGCAGGAGGCACGTCAAGCGCGGAGATACGGGCCCAAGTGATCAGCGCCCGGCAGATGCAGGCCGCGCGCTTCGATGGCGGCGCGATCCGCTACAATGCCGATATGGGCCATCGCCAAACCCGGCAGTTTTGCAAGCTGGACGAAGAGAGTCAGAATTTGCTGCGTTCCTCGATGACTGAACTGGGCCTATCGGCCCGGGCACACGATAAAATCCTGCGCGTTGCCCGCACCATCGCCGATTTAGACGGCAGTGAAAACATCAAACCGATACACATAAACGAGGCGATAAATTATCGGATGATCGATCGGCAACTTTGGACGTGAAGTAGGGAATAGGGAACATAAAGGATGAAGGATGAGGGATGAAAAACAAGATAATAGCCGGCGGTCAACGACCGCCGGAAAATCCGGCGGGTGTTATCCATTGTGTGCCATGGTTGGCTTGTCCAACAGTGCACTACTGGGCAAGCAGCCAGTGGCACCCAACGGTAAATGTATAGGACAGATCGACAATGAAAACAAAAAGCGAAATTGCCGTGGAAAAATTTCTCGATGGTTATAACTGCGCCCAGTCGGTGTTTTATTCATTTTGCGACGATCTGAAATTTGAAAAGAACACCGCCTTAAAACTGGCCTGCGGGTTCGGGGCCGGCATGGGGCGAAAACAAGAAGTCTGCGGCGCCGTGACCGGCGGAATTATGGTCATCGGGGCAAAATACGGCAGGGGCGAAAAAGAAGATCGCTCGGCCACTGATCTGACATACAAGAAAACACGCGAACTCATGGACCGGTTTGCCGCCAAATATGGCACCTTTATCTGCCGCCGCTTGCTAAATGGCTGTGAATTAACGACCGAGGAAGGACAAAAACAATTCAAAGAGAACGACCTGTTGCATAAAGTATGCAAACCATGTGTGCAAAGCGTGGTGGAAATCCTCGAGGAAATAATGTAAAAAAGATTAAGGGGCTCTAACAATACTGCCCTCATCCCGACCCTCTCCCAAAAGGAAAGGGAAGGTTTTGTTTGAGTTCTTAAAGCGCATTTCATGCCCACGCTTGCCGTGGGCATGGCACCCGGACTGTCTTGTGAGTCTAAATAAACAGTTATAGGAATCGGTGATGAATAAGAGATATCAATTTAGACGTATCTATGCGACTCTCGTGTTTTTTGTTGGAATCATATTAGTGAGCAGGGGAATAACAAAATCTGAGGATCGCATAGTATCAATTCCTTTGAAATACGAAATGGTAAGTTTCAGTAAAGATGGCATGCAGGTGGCGTTTTGTGTTAAAAAGGAGTCTGGTTTTATTGTTAAGGAAAAAAAATATTGTGTTGTGGTAAATGGCCAAGAGGAAAAAATATACGACAACATTACGCCAGTCCAGTTTTCTCCGAAAGGCAACCACTACTATTATGGAGGTTGTTCCCTGGAAAAATGGTATTTGGTCCAGGATGGAAAGGAAATTATCCAATTAGGAACACTTGCCAGCCTCAGTCAAGCCGCCGGCTATCTCAATTTAATTGGCAGCGAATGGAGTGTAAAAATGTGGCAGGCTCTTCCCATCTGGTTCGCAGAGACCGCAGATGATTATTTTGTCGTAAGTTATCCGAATGAGAAAGGCAATATTTTCATGAACGGGAATTGGCTTAAGGTGGAGTTCAATTCATTTTGTCCTGACGGTATGGCCATCAGCCCGGACGGAAAGCATTATTCATTTGCTTTAGCTCCCATCTGGGCTCGTTCAAAAATAATGAACATGTATATCTATATAGATGGTTTGGCTGGCAAACAATTTGAAAGCATCGACAATGCCATCTATCTGCAACCAGGAAACCGCTTTATATATAGGGGAAAATGGGGGGATAGTTGGACGTTGATGGAAGGAAAAAAGCCGCTTAAAGAATACGGATCGCTTGCGGGAAATATTATAGTATCCGAAGACCATTCGTATTTGGCCACACTCGTGGAGAAAAAACCTGACAAGCAAGCCGTGGTAGTAGACGGAAAAGAAGAGCCGGCTTTTCCCAAGGTGGCGTGGGGAAATGATCTATTATCTAACCCAGTTAGTTTTATTTGGAGTAAAAATGGCTTATCTCATGCTTATGTCGCGTATCTAACTGATAAGAAAGACAGCCCGATGGCTGTTGTATATAACGGCAAAATCCTTAGTGCCCGTGCTGAAATCCGAAACTCATCACTATCGTTAAGTCCAGATGGAAAACATGTGGCTTACGCAGCCAAGGATGGAGGCAAATGGACTATTTTCAGAGACGAAGTTCCTCAAGAACAATTCGAGGAAGTGGGGAATCCCGTTTTCATCGTTAGCAATGACAAAGTAGCTTACGCGGCTAAAACTCCCAAAGGCTGGATAATCAAGGGAATAACTGACTCGTCGGCTTTTCTCAAGGTTGGCCCACTCGTTGCGGGTCCGGAAGATAGAATTGCTTATGCGGCCCAAATTCAAGGCGATAAATGGCAAGTATTTTTGAATAACCGAGGTATCGCAAAACCCTATGATGGAATTGTCGCTCAAACTGGAATTCACTTTGAGGCGGACGATTCAGTGCGTTTTGTAGCTAAATATTCCGACAAACTAATATGGATTACTGGGAAATGAGTCAGCCAACTAAAGAATAAACTTCTTATAGATGCAGTATATAAATTAAAAAGTAACCCCCCCAATCCTCTGCCGAGTTGCACTTGTGTCTCATTAGCGGAAGAAGAGTGGTGGGTTTTAAAACACGTCTGCGCTTAATGACTCGGTTGGCTTGTCCAACCCTGCACTGCTGGGCAAGCCAGCAGTGGCACCCGGTGCCTGGCGTTCATAGCAGGGGGGGTGCGAAAAATGATATTGTATAGTTATATTTAGAGGTGATAATAGAGTTAATCGCTGCCCGTTAAATGGCGGCCCGGAATTGCATATTCGCCAAGGATTTTTTAGAATTAAAAGAGTTGGCGGTTTTTTAAGGGAGAGATTCGGTTATGCGTATCGCCGTAGGCAGCGACCATCGCGGAGTGGAAATGCGCATCAAGCTGATTGATTTTCTCAAGCAGCTTGGGCAGGAAGTGGTTGACACAGGCACCCACGAAAAGGCGGACGTGGATTATCCCGACGTGGCCGAGGCCGTGGCGCGCAAGGTCGCCAGCCAAGAGGTCGATCGGGGGATTTTGATTTGCGGCTCGGGCACGGGGATGTGCATTGTGGCCAATAAAATCCCCGGCGTCAGGGCCGCGCCGTGCTTTGACGATCTGAGCGCCGAAATCAGCCGCCGACATAATGATCTGAACGTGCTCTGCCTGTCAGGCGACCTGATGGGCGAGATGCTGGCCGACCGGATCGTGGAGATTTGGCTCAATACGCCCTTCGAGGGCGGACGCCACGCCCGACGAAACCAAAAAATCGCCGAACTGGAACGCCAAAACGGTCGTCTATAAAAGTCGGAAGGATGAAGGATGAAGGATGAAAAAACAGTGGAGAGTGGTTAGTGCTGAACCCTGAACCCCGAACCCTGCTTACTAATTGTTGACCGGCAACCACTGCCCACTTTACTAATCTTAATCCTTTGCCATCTACGATCTACAATCTACCTGATTATTAGCGAGAGTGGCGGAATTGGCAGACGCGCTGGACTTAGGATCCAGTCCCGCAAGGGATCGGGGTTCGAATCCCCGCTCTCGCACTTTTTTAGGGGATAGGGATCAAGGGACAGTAGGACGACTTTGAAAGTCGTCTTACCTTGTTAAGGTTTACGCGCATTTTGCCTGCATGTTTTTATTGCAAATTGCCTATTGCAAATTGCGGTAGTGTCTTAAGAGTGTGTTGCTAATCGTCCCCCTATTGACATATTTTTGATAATGGGGACTAGAACATCTTTTTTTGTTCATCAAAGAGAGGATAAGGCAATTCTATCTTAAGAGGAGGGCGTCCTATTTTGCCATCGAAGTCTAGGAGTCCTTTTTTAGGCCCGGGAACATTTTTATCGCCATCGTATGTTTGCAGGCACGAACATTGGTATCTAAGAGCCGTAGCTACATGTATAGCATCATGAGGTTTAATATCACAATCGCGCAATGGATGCTGCTTCTTCTGCTATTGTCCGATCAACATTTCTGATATTTATATAATCATTTTCAAAAAAATCTCGAATAAGAATCGCATCTGCGGTAAGTTTAGTCTGATCTTTTTTTGCACCTGGAATGACATTTAACTTTACCACTTCAGCAATGGCTAGAGTAGATGACACAATTATGATTTTATTTGTTTTGGCCTCTTCTATTATTTTTTCAAGAATATTATATCGCCCTTCAGTTTTCTCGATAGCCGAGACAAAGACGCAACTATCCCAATAGACCAATTTAGGTTTAATCGGCATCCCTCAATCCCCTGATATATTCAGACGATTCCATGCCGCCAGTAATGTCGATATTATTTAAATCTTCAATTTGTGGAAGATCTTTACGCTCTCTAAGTATTGTAATTTCATCAACAACAATTTTAATGGGTTGTTTAGTATTATTATCTACAGTTATTTCGCCTGTGACCCTCACACGCTTTTTCCATGCTTTGCGTACATTATCTTCTAATTCTAACTGTTTAAGGTAGCACGGGATTTCTTGGTCTGTGAGAGCATCAATGATAACTAATTTGTCATCATTATGAGAAACATTAAGCTCCCTTAAATAGCCTTCTAGTGTTCCATATTCTGTATAGTGCGATTTTTGTAATGCAAGAGCTTTCATTGCCCAATTTGCATTGTTCGCAACTTTACGCGCAACCTTTACCTCATGTAAAAATGTAGAAAATTTGGGTTGGAGACTGTGTTGTGCGGCCTTAGTAACCATATTTTGCACGTATCCAAGACTATCTTGATTAAAATGCGGTGGACAATTTTTGTTTTTGCCCAATTGATCTAATCCCGATACAAAGGTCTCAATAACTTCTTTGCTATATTCGTCATTGGCAACTTGTGTTTTGCCGCTAATTGTGGCAAAAATTGGACTGCTTGTACCTGCATCGACAATTTGCCACTGAATAGTTTCTGTTCCATAAGTAGATAGATTTTTATCAATAGCTTTAAGGGCTGAAATTATATTTTGAAAAACATCGACAAAAGTCTCGGCATCAACGGCCTTCTCTTTGCCGACAAGTTGGAATTTCAACCAATCTTTTTGATTTTTAAGCATGATCCGTCTCGTTAATTAGTTGTCTACTCTTATTTTATCATGTCGGCACAAACAAGAAAAGCCATAAATGAGCGAACCAAAACTACTTTGTTGCTGTCATAAGATATTCTTAGTTTGCGGGTTATTCTTCATTCTCCTGTTGCAGGGAGAGTGGCCCGCGTCTTGGAGGCGCAGCAGCCTTATAACCTGCCGGAGGGGACGGTCTGCCGATCGGGTTCGAATCCCCCTCTCTCCGCTTTTAACTCTTTAATCGCCTCTTAGCGGCATTTAAGAGCGTTTCACGCGCCCAAGTGGAAGTTTTTCCTCCAGCGACGGAATCAAACATTGTACGTTCTGCACCCGTAAGGCGTATCCGCAATTCAGCGGTTTTGCGGTCTTCCGGGGTTTTGAACGGTCTTCCACGTTTAGTTTTCATAGATTTATTATAGCAACAAAAAATATTTGTACAAGCCCTATTTTCCTATTGACTTTTTATTTAATGTTGCTACAATAATAATAGAGATTGGAAATTATGAATCCAATAAAAACCCCGGTCGGGCGGCAACCCAGCCGGGGCAATCACAATCAAGCGGGTTTCGCTCAATAGTGATCCAACTAAATTGTAGCGAATCCCGCAGAAAATGCAAAGGGATTCGTTATGATATGTTCAACCTGCAAACATGAAAACTATAAGAAACACGGCCATGATCGGCACGGCAATCAACGATATCGCTGCCTTTTGTGTGGCATTACTTGGATTCCTGCCCAGCCCAAACCTCTTGGAGATATGCGAATCGACAAGACAAAGGCGGTGCTTTGCTTACGGATGCTCTTAGAGGGTAATAGCATCCGAACCACCGAAAGGCTGACAAGCGTCAACCGAAATACGATCATGTCTTTGCTTACGCTGGTTGGCAATCGCGCCCAAGAGTATTGGACAAACCGCATGACCGGCCTTAATGCCGAGAATGTCCAGGTAGATGAGGTATGGGGATTTGTTGGATGTAAAGAAAAGATTCGCAATCGGCTTGGCAGAAAGGACGAATGTGGGGATGCCTATTGCTTTATGGCAATTGAACGGGATACAAAACTCTTGATTTCCTGGCACGTTGGCAAACGCGATCCAAACGATACTATGTGGTTTTGCGAGAAATTACGTCACGCAACTACTGGACGTTTTCAGATTACAACCGATGGATATAAACCTTATTACCACTTAGTCCCCGAAGCATTTAATGGACAAGTAGATTTTTCTCAACTCGTTAAGATATTTGGAAGAGAGAGAGGAGCAAGTGAGGCTCAATATACACCGGCCCAAATAATAAAAATTCGTAAACGTGTAGTTTGGGGGCACCCCGACAAAAATCTAATAAGCACTTCACATATCGAGCGATGCAATCTTTCGATCCGTATGGGTGTGCGGAGAATGACTCGCCTAACTAACGCTTTTTCTAAGAAATGGGAGAATCACGAAGCCCATTTATCCCTGTATTTCCTCTACTACAATTTCTGCCGGGTACATGCTACACTAAAGACTACACCGGCAGTGGCGCATGGGCTGACTGACCGGGTTTGGAGTATCGAAAGATTGCTTGATGAATTGGCGAATTTATGAGCAAACGACCTTCCACACTAATTGATACCCGCGTTATCTATTGCGGAGACAATCTTGAACAATTGCCAAAACTGCCCGATCAATGTATTGACCTTATTTATATTGACCCGCCGTTTAATTCTAATCGCAATTATGAAGTATTTTGGGGTGAAGCTAAAGAAAAACGATCTTTTGAGGATCGACACGCTTCCACGGCCACCTACATCGAATTTATGCGTCCCCGATGTGTGGAATTACATCGTGTCCTAAAACCTACTGGAAGTTTCTATTATCATTGTGACTGGCACGCATCTCATTATGTCAAGGTCATGCTTGACCAGATTTTCGGAGAGAATCAATTCCATAATGAAATTATTTGGAAACGTGCAAGCACAATTAAGGGAAATTTTGGACAGGGTAGTAAGCTCTGGAGTCCGAACACCGATAGTATTTTTTTCTATTCTAAGAATAACGAAGACTATACATTTAATCCACAATTTAATGCGTATTCAGATGAGTACCTTGCACAATTTTATAAATACAAAGATTCGGATGGGCGAAAGTATCGCCTTATTAGCATGATAGGCCCCGGTGGTGGTGCAAAAGGAAATCCGCACTATGAGTGCATGGGAGTAACACGTTATTGGCGATATTCAAAAAAGACTATGGAAAAACTTATTACTGAAGGGATGGTCGTTCAAAGCAAACCAGGTGCGGTTCCCCAACGGAAACTTTATCTTGACAAGGGCAAGGGGGTAGCAATTCAAACATTATGGGATGATATTGAAGCCCTCAGCCCATCCGCAAGGGAGCGATTAGGCTATCCAACACAAAAGCCCCTTGCATTGCTTGATCGAATCATCAAGGCTAGCAGCAATCTCAATGACATTATACTTGATGCCTTTTGTGGTTGTGGAACAGCCCTTGTAGCAGCAGAGAATCTCGGTCGGCAATGGATCGGAATAGATGTTTCCCCAACTGCCTGCCGCATTATGGCTAAGCGTATGCGCGATGTATGCCACTTAAGAGAAGATGAAAAGCTTTGGCGTGCTGGTCGCGGGTTTGTGGTGCGTGATTTGCCCTGGACTGAAGCCCAATTACGTAAAATTCCGCCTTTTGAGTTTGAAAACTGGGCCGTTATCGCCATCGGCGGAATACCTAACAAAGTTCAGGTAGGCGATATGGGAATTGACGGCAGAATCTTTCCTATCCATGCAACCCCAAAGAAACCCGGAAAAGAGGAACTACCCTTTATGGATGACTGGTATCCAATCCAGGTTAAGCAAAAGGATAAGACTGGCCGCCCGGATATTGATGCTTTTGAGGCTGCTATGATGCGGTCAGACCGCGCCAAGGGATTTTTTGTCTCTTTCGATTTTTCAAGCGATGCCCTAAGAGAAATTCAGGCATTTTTTAAGAAAACTGGCAAGGTTATAGTGGCTTTAACTGTCCAGGAAATTTTAGAGGAACAAATTGCGATGAAACTTGCCTAGCAACACACTCTTAAGACACTACCCAAATTGCAAATTGAACAAATTTCAACTCTCATCTTTTCGCCTCACGCCGGCGAATCAACAGAATCCAGCCAAGTCCCAGCAGTATCGGGCTGAGGAGCGCGAGCGTTGACGGTTCGGGCACGGGCGTGAGTAGGAAGGCGTGGGTTTGGCCGTCAATAAGGCCATGCCCCACGATTTGCCCGGCGTCGTTAATGTCCCCTGCACCCTGCAACGACCAGCCGGATAGCGGATCGATCAGGGTGTTCAAGTCGATCATCTTCGAACTACTGTAGAGGAAGGCGTGATAATTGTAGCCGGTGTGGGAATAGCCCACGACCTGCCCGCTGGCATTGATTTTCTGGGCACAGCTACTCTTTCCGCCGAGAGTGCCTAGGTCGTTCATCGTCGAGCCGCTGTAGAGGAAGGCGTGCGAATCACCGCCGATTGTGTTGGAACTGCCCACAATCTGCCCGCTGTCATTGATGTCATAGGCAGCGCTGTTCGATCCGCCGAGTGTCCCCAAGTCAGTCATCTTCGAGCCATTATAGAGGAAGGCATGCGAAGCACCGCCGATTGTGTTGGAATAGCCCACAACCTGCCCGCTGTCGTTGATGCCATAGGCACATCTCTCCGTTCCGTCGGGTGTCCCCAGGTCGATCATTTTCGAGCCGTTGTAGAGGAAGGCGTGCCAAACGTTGATGTAGGAGGGGTAGGCCTTCCCCACGACCTGCCCGCTGTCGTTGATGCCAAAGGCATAGCTCCACGGTCCGCCGAGTGTGCCCAGGTCGGTCATCGTCGAGCCATTGTAGAGGAAGGGGCGTATATTGGCGTAGCCGGTGGCATAGGCCATGCCCACGACCTGCCCACTGTCGTTGATGCCATAGGCATAGCTGGTCAGTCCGCCGAAGGTGCCCAGGTCGGTCATCTTCGAGCCATCGTAGAGGAAGGCATGCTCAGCACCGCCGGTTATGTTGGCCCAACCCACAACCTGTCCGCTGTTGTTGATGCCAAGGGCACTGCTGTCCGTTCCGCCGAGTGTGCCCAGGTCCGTGACATTGTATGTGACCGCTTGTGAGACATTACAAACTAAGATGCATATTATGAGCACGGCCAGAAAAGATATATGTCGGTTCATTGTGAAATCTCCTTTGACGGGCAGGAATGCCCGTCATTCTTTTAATAAGTGGAAACGAGAGTCAAAAGCCAGAGTATCTCCGGCGTTTGCTTCACCGTTCGGCTCGCTGCGAGCCTTGTCAGAATGTACCCCACGACACCCGGTTTCAGATCGTCAGGCTATGAGGTACGAACGCTGCCTCTAATTTAATGTGTCACATAAGAGAAAGGTGACATTTAAGTAATTTACCGCTTTACACGAGATTGTCAACAATTTTAGAAAAGATTCAATAAAATCCGTACTGAGGTGGGGCGGGGGGGGTAAAAGGATGAAGTATGAGGGATGAAGGATGAAGTAAGATCGCAAAACTAAGAACACAAAACCGTAAACTGAAAACTGACAACTGAAAAATTGCAAATTGGCAGGGGTTTCTATACTTAAACAAGACACTATAATACGTTTTAGCAGTATTGTTTCCGGGCCGCGCCTGGGAACGAGGTGTATTTTTTTAATTTAGGGTTCTAATAAAACGGGGATAAGGATGTACTCCTCTCGCTCCGCGAGAGGTATAGTAAGTTTGATTCAGCCTCACGCGGAGCGTGAGGAGTACGTTTTGTTAGAGTTCTTTAGATTTAGAAAGGCAATTATGGCCAAAGGCAAAAAGAAGGCGGAGGTGGTTTTTCTGGTTTGTAAAGAGACAGGCGATCAAAACTACACCCTGCGACGCAAGCCGGGCGGGGAAAAGTTGACGCTGAAGAAATACTGTCCGCGCCTGCGCAAACACACTGAACATACGGAA
This sequence comes from Pirellulales bacterium, assembly GCA_963820545.1. Lineage (GTDB taxonomy): Bacteria > Planctomycetota > Planctomycetia > Pirellulales > Thermoguttaceae > CAWGAJ01. Next base: position 1,705,581 of record CAWGAJ010000001.1, on the reverse strand, counting down.
AAGAAGAAATAGGATAGTGGTTAGTGGATGGCGGTTAGTAATTAATCTTGACCACTGACATTCTTCTTTCTGTTCCCTGACCTCTGATCCCTATTAATCATGTCCAAGCGATGGCGCATTCACTGTCACGATCCCGAGCAAATAAGCACTCTCGGGCGCGCGGCCGGCATTCCAGCCGTGGTGGCGCAACTGCTAGTTAGTCGCGGCGTGACCGAGGCCGCAAGGCGCGGGAGTTTCTCGATCCCAAGTTGACCGATCTCCGGGATCCGCAACTGCTGCCGGGCTGCGAAGAGGCCGCCAAACGCATTCACCAGGCGGTTTGCGCCGGGCAAGCGGATTTGCATCCACGGCGATTACGACGTCGACGGCATGACCGGCACGGCCCTGCTTTGGCTGGCGCTGAAGCTGCTGGGGGCGGAGCCGAGCTATTACATTCCGCACCGCATCGAGGAAGGCTACGGGCTGAGCGCCGAGATGATCCGCGCCAAAGCGGCAGAAAAGGTGGATTTGATCGTGACCGTGGATTGCGGCATCGCCAGCGTGGAAGAGGCGGCGCTTGCCCGGCAACTGGGCGTGGAATTGATTATCACCGACCACCATGAGCCGGGAATTGCAACTGCCCGATGCCGCGGCAGTGGTCCATCCGCGACTGCCGGGCAGCGAATATCCCTTTGGCGGTTTAAGCGGATCGGGCGTGGCGTTCAAGCTGGCCTGGGCGATCTGCCAGCAGTCGAGCGGGGCCAAGAAGGTCGGCGATCGCATGAAAGATTTTTTGCTCCAGGCAGTGGGCCTGGCCGCGCTGGGAACCGTGGCCGACGTGGTGCCGTTGGTCGACGAGAACCGCGTGTTGGTCCGCCATGGCCTGGTCAGTCTTGCGCGGCGTCCGACGCTGGGCATGGCCACTTTAATGCAAGTTGCCGGAATCGACGGCAAGCAGTGCCTGGACAGCGACGATTTGGCCTTTACCCTGGCCCCGCGACTGAACGCGGCGGGACGTTTGGGACAACCGCAATTGGCCGTGGAACTGCTGGTGACCGATCGGCCGGAGCGGGCCAAGGAACTGGCCCAATATATCGACGAACTCAACAGCACCCGGCAATCGCTGGAACGGAGCATCCAGCTTGCCGCCACGAAACAGGTCAAGGAGCAATCCAATCTGGACTCGCAACCGGCGCTGGTGCTGGCCGAGCGCGGCTGGCATCCGGGCGTGATCGGAATAGTGGCCGGCCGCTTGGCCGATAAATTTCATCGGCCGGTGGTGCTGGTGGCCTGGGATTCAATGGGTGTGAAGCCCGGGATCGGTTCGGCGCGGAGCGTGCCCGGGTTCGATTTACACGCGGCCTTGCAGGCTTGCGACGAGTTTCTGCTTTCCCACGGCGGTCATGCCATGGCGGCCGGATTGAAGATCGAAGAAGACAAGTTTCCCGGGTTCCGGGCGGCCTTTTGCGAGGCGGCGGCGGCCGAGTTGGGCGCCGTGCCCCGGGAAGGCGAGTTGCTCATCGACGCCGAATCGCCTTTAAGCGCGTTCACGCTCCAGGCCGTGGAGCAGATCGAGCGTTTGGCGCCTTTTGGTCCGGCCAATGTCCGGCCGCTGTTGTGCACCAGCGAGGTCACCTTGGCCGAGCCGCCGCGCACGATCGGCAACGGCGGCCATCATCTGGCGCTGAAACTCACGCAATACGGCATAACCTTTCGGGCCGTGGCCTTTGGCGGCGGCGAATGGCTGGAGCAAATGACCGCCTTGGACGGACCGATTGACATTGCCTTTCGTCCGGTGATCAACACCTTTCGCGGCCGACATAACGTGGAACTGCACCTGGTCGATTGGCGGGCGAAATTCTAGCTGAGGGATCAGGGATCAGGGGATTGAAGAGTAAGGACATGTCTGAGGTTGATCTGGAAGCAGCCAAAATCAATATGCTTCGCCGGCAGTTGCGCGCGCGGCATTGCCGATCCGCGCGTGCTTGCGGCGATGAGCAAAATTCCCCGGGAACGATTCGTTCCGGCCGAGTGCCGCGACGAGGCCTATGCCGATCGGCGCTGAGCATCGACTGCGGCCAAACCATCAGCCAGCCGTATATCGTGGCCTTGATGACCGAGGCCTTGGAACTAAGCGGCAAGGAAAAAGTTTTGGAGGTGGGCACGGGCAGCGGATATCAAACCGCCATCTTGGCGGAACTTGCCCGGGAAGTATTTAGCATCGAACGCATTGCCGAACTCTCCATGAAAGCCGGGGACACTCTGCGCGGCTTGGGCTATGAGAACGTCCGCTTACAAGTGGGCGACGGTACCTTAGGCTGGCCGGAACAAGCGCCTTTCGACGGAATTATTGTCACGGCCATGGCCGAACGCTGCCCCCGGGCTTTGTTCGATCAACTTTGCGAGGGCGGCTTGATCGTCATACCCATCGGTGGTTACGAACATCAAAATCTCCAGGCAATAAAGAAAGTATCCGGCGTCGCGAAAATAACCGTTCTCACCGGCTGCCGTTTTGTGCCCCTGATCGGAGCGCAAGGCTGGTCGGACGAATAGACTTTCAATCAGGGATTCAAGCTTAGCCCGCATTTCTCACCGTAGGGTGGGACAAAGTCGCGCAAGTTATTGGTGGGTCGGCGCAAACTGATCGATCTATAATTTAAAGCCTGTACGATGGTGAGCATTCAATCTGCGACCGAAGTCCCACCAAGAAAACGGTTTGCTTGACCCACCCTACACGTTGGTGAGAAATGCGGATTTGCGGCGTGGTTGCGCCATCTCCAGCATAATAAAGCAATTGCCGCCATAAGAGTGCAAATCCAAGTGGCTGGTTCGGGCACGGCTTGCATTTGGGAGGGGTCGGCCAAAGGCTCTCCGAGAGCAACGGCCCGGACGGCCAGTTTTGCGCCGGGGCCGATATATAACGAGCCGACGTTGATGGAATTGACCGTCAGCGAGGCGGCGGTCGACCCGTTGCCCACGGCCAACTTGCCACTGCCAGTTATATCGAGCACCGACGCCGCCACGGAATCCACCTCCAGCGATCCGCCGGCGAGTGCGACCGAACCGATGGAAACAGAACTGCCGCTAAGGATCAAGTTGCCGCTGTTTTCCTTGGTCAAATTGCCGCTACCCAAGTCCAGAATTCCAGTTACAGCGGCAATTGCCCCTTCATCAATAATGAATGTCAAATCCTTATTTGATCCGGTAATGCCGGAAGCGTTGGTAAAGTTGAGCAGCGAATCCGCATCAACTTTAATCAAGGCTGCATCCGCCAGATTGACCGCCCCGCCGTAGTTTACCGTACTGGTTCCGCCGATGCGTAACGCCCCGCTGCCATCGCCGACGCCTTTTAGCGAGAGCGCCTCATTGCCGATGTTCAAGGGTATGTTGATGTGCAAACTAGCGCCATTTTCCACGGTCGTGCCTGCCGAAGTGTTGCCCAAAGCCGAAGCGTTTTTTATTTCCAACACCCCACCGAGCACGGAGGTCGTTCCGCCATAGCTATTTGTTCCGGTAAGAGTAATTACACCAGTGCCGATTTTGGCCAATCCCATACTGCCGGAAGTATTTTGGACCACTCCATTGAACGTCGAGTTAACGTCATTAGCGCCCACGGTCAGCAAAGGATTGCCGCCTCCGGTATTGTCGACCGTGCCGTTTCCTGTAAGCCCGTTGACGGTTTGGCTATAACTGCCCAAGTCCAGGATGGCGCCAAGGGCAATAGATACATTTCCTTTTCCGCTGCCGCTGGGAAGGGCGTTGATTGCGCCGGTTTTGAGGACGCCGGAGCTAATCGTGGTCGTGCCGCCATAAGTATTAGCGCCACTAATGGTGAAGATGCCGCTGCCGGTTTTGGTCAGGCCACCAGAGCCGGAAATAATGCCAGAGAAGGTAGTGGAAGTGTTATTGCCGCCGGTAGTGAGGACGCCGGAGCCTAGTAGCACGGAACTGCCGGCCACGCCCGACAGCGAACCTATCGTCTGGCAGATGCCGTTCAGATCCAGCGTTGCTCCGCTGCCGGTTATATTCACGGCAGTGGTTGTAGGCAGCTCGCCGCCCGCCAAGCCGATATTCAAGGAGTTTAGATCGGCGTCGGGACCGGCATCCTGCAGGATTTCCAGGATGGTCGAGTTAATCGGCCCGTTCCAAAAACGCACTTCGTCGTAACTGGCGTTCGCCGTGTTATCTGAATAGAATGAGCGGCCGAGGTTGTCTTCGCTATCGAGAAAACTTGCCAGGGTGTTGCCGGTGATGGGGGTGGTGATGAAGGAGCCTTTGGCGGGACCCAGGTTGGCGCTGCCCGAGGGAGCGGAATACCACGTGACCTCCGTGGAACTGCCCAGCGGACGAAGCACCATGACGATATGGTATTCGGTGTTTGGATTGTAGGGCTGGTTGGTATTGTCCGATGTATTCGTTTCGGCGTCTAGCCATTCCACCCGGTCCGCATGCTGGTTGATGTCTTTTGTCCAACTCATAAATAGATTCTCAGTGGTGCCGGAGCCAAAGTCGAATATTCGGCTCCAGTTCTGTATGCTCTTTGGCGTGGCCCAAAACTCGAGAGCTATGGGTGCATTCGCGTCCGGGAGCAGGTTCGAGCCTAGGCGGATGTAGTCGGATGAGTCCCTTGCGCCGCCCGCCAGCGTGGCCTCGGTGGACCCGAGTGTGACGTTATTTGCGCCCACGTCGACAATGGTTGCGTTGCTGCCGCCTACGGAATCGGTCAAACTGTTGTTGAAGCTCCAGCGATGGGCAACCGTGACCGGTGATGCGCCAAGTTTCAAGGTTCCACCGGCGATCGTGGTCGAGCCGCTGTAGGTGACCGAGTTGTTTAAGATGATCTGGCCCGAGTCGATGCGCAAAGAGCCCAGGCCGGTAATCGGACCGTTTATGGTCATCGGTTTATTAGGCGAACGTATGGTGACGTTATTGTACAATTCCAGACGGGAATTGATGATATTCGGACTGCTGCCCGTGGCGCTGCTGGCATCGATTAGTATCGTATTGCTATTAGGTTGTTCGCTGGTGATAGGAGTGGTGCTGGTCAACATAATGCTATCGTTGCCGCTGCCCAAGGTGTAATTTACCGAAGAGTTGAAGACCAGTCCGCCTACGGTGCGGGAATTGCCCCAATCCACCGTCACGTTGCTGGCGGCGACCGAGCCGAAGGTGGCCGTTTGCGTGTTCAATTGCGGCGACCCGGCCGACCAGTTGGACGAGGTGTCCCACGATCCGCCACTGGCGTTTGTCCAGGTGGTCGAGGCGGGATATGAGCTGGCGTTTTTCCACACGCGGACCCAATCGATTTGGGTTGTATCGGTGGCGCCGACGGGCCAGAGCGTGGTGTTAGGCGTTCCCGGCCAGCCATGTGTGGAGTCCAGGTTGCCGACGGCGTAATTGAGGATCAGATACATGTATCCCATCTGAGCGATGGCGGCCGTGTCGGTGATGTTCCACATCAAGCTACCATCGAAATAGTATTTGATATTAGTCGAGGACCATTCCATGCCGTAAGTGTGGTAAGTTGTTCTCAGATCGCCGACCCCCGAGGGATCCGTCCAGCCGGCGTAGGATGAATTTCCGCCGGGGGGATTGGGAAGATTGTAGTGGTAGGCGACGTTGTAATTCGTAAAGTCATCGCCGCTGGTAAAGCAGGGGAATTCCATGATGTCCGACTCGGGCGGCCAGCCGGTGTACAATCCCCAGAATGCCGGCCAGGAGCCAAGCCGGGAAGGCAGCTTGATGCGCGCCTCGGCATACCCATAAGTGTACGAGAATATGTTGCCAGTTGTTATCATTCCTGAAGTGAAAGGTTTGCCGTCGGGGGCTGTTTCGCGTATGGCCGTTTCGGTCAAAATGCCATTGGATTCGCTGAGATTTTGCGGCAGCATATAGGCATCATGATTATGTGTATGACTTCCCCATGGATACATCGTTCCCCATTTCATCGTATCCACGCTGTTGCCGCCGAACTCGTCGGCGTAGAGCAATCCCCAGCCCGTTCCCGGCGGACTGGCTTGGGCGCAGCGGGCAAGCATTAACACTCCCAGCAAAATATATGACCATCCCAGCAGTTGCCGAATACTAGCCTCTAACGTCATGCTTTTTCTCCTTCAGAAGAGTTCAGAGATTCAATTTCGGATGAGAAAAACAAAATTAGCGCATATTTTTATTAACTACCGCCCCCTTCCTATTATTAAAAGCATGATAACATTTTTTGCAATCAAATTGCTACAATAAAAATTGTAAAAAAAGTACCATTTCCAAAAAATCCATATTTGTTCTGTCAAATAGGCACTGCCACACAACTAATGGTTAATCATATACCACGCAGAAGAGTGATTCGATACGTTCACCTTATCCCGTGAACAGCGCGGCTAATCAAATGACTTAAACACGATTATGCATGTGTATTTCCCAAAACAAGTAGTGAAGAACTAAAGTCGCTCTTTATCGCAAAGTAAGGAACAATTTAGTAGAGTAAAGCTGTGTTGACCAAGGTCGGGAAAGGGCTAAAATGTAGGATTCTGTAGGTAGGTAAATAAAAAAACGAGAAATCACAAGGCCTGTTATTTTGCTGGAAATCACAAGGCTTGTTATTTTGCTGAGGAGAAATTGAAAGTTTTTTAACCGGGGCGTAGCTCAGCCTGGCTAGAGCGCTTGGTTCGGGACCAAGAGGTCGCTGGTTCAAATCCAGTCGCCCCGACTCCGTTGGACAAGAAGCCCTTCGGCGAGAACCTCGAAGGGCTTTCTCCATATAGGGCAAAGACTTGCGTCGTCGAGGCGAAAGTTCAAACAGATGATTTCCAGAATTCGGCGATTGGCATAATAATCCGCCATAAGCTTATACCGACCACTGGCAATTTTGCCGCCAACCCACATATCGCCACTGCTCAGCCGCTGCCGGGGCCAAGTGGTTGATGCCTTCTCACTACAAGGCAACCATGCGCGTGTAGTTTGCTAGCAGTTCAGTTTGCTTCGGCCATCTCGAAAAGGAAGAGACGCGACTTTTCAAGTAGCGATTTTATCTCTTTCGCATTGGTGGGCTGAGCGGGTTTCTCCTTGCCGCCCCCGAGGACCATGACCCCCGCCCCGCGAATGTGGTTATCTGCGGTGAAGTATGACGAAAGGGCATCGCCTTCAAATCGAATTGTCTCCAGCCCATCGACAACCAACACAGCCTCGTTTTCACGAGAAACCCAGTAAGCAAGATGCTTGGAATCCGGGCTAAACAACAGGGGGTGGATCCGCTGGTATACTCTCCCGCGTTGCCCTGCCTCCTCTACCTGCTGGTCATTGCCGGCGCGGACGATTTGGGCCAGGCGCTGCCCATCCGGGCTGAACGTGAACGCAATTACATCCTCACCGGCTCGGGTACCGTCGATCACTAGGGATGATTTCTTGCCGTCCTCGGCAACCCACGCCAGGTGCCGACCATCCGGGCTGAACGAACACTCACCGACGCTGTCATAGGTGCCGAGCGGTTTTCCATCCAGGAACACAGTCGCCTTGCTTGCTGGGCCACCGATGTGAGCCAGATGCTTCGCATCTGGGCTGAATAGGGAATTAGGACTCCAGGCATAAGGACCAAGTTTTTGATCCCCGGATACTAAGAACCAGTCCTTGCCCTGCCGCACGCCAAAGGCCGTTCGCTTGGAATCGTTACTGATTTTCATGCGTATGCCGTCAGCTTCCTCGAACGGACCATAGCACACCGCACCAAACTTTACGAACCATTCTCCTGCTTTTCGATAGACGTAAGCGAGGGATTTCGAGTCCGGCGCAAAATGAACGGAAAACATGGCCAATTTCTCAAAACGGTCAATTTCCTTCCCGTCCAAATACAAGTAGCAGAGTCGGTTGTCACTCGCGGCATGCGCGGCATAGACGAAGTGCCTAGAATCCGGGCTGAACACCATCGACTCGAAATCGACAAACCCATAAGGCCCGAGCCATCGACCGTCGGCAACTAGGCCGTTCGGACCAGTTGTCGTGTAAGCGATACGCCTGGAGTCGGGGCTGATGACGACGTGTAACACCCCGCCGTAACGATCGCCTATTTGTCCATTTATCACCACGAACTCCTGTTCCCCTTCCTTTGCCGTGTACACAAAGGTCTTAGAGTCCGGGCTGAACTGGTACTCGCAGATGCTGTCGTATTTCTTCCCTTTGTTCCCATCCACGATGATCTGGTTATTCTCATTCTCAACAATTGCCGCATAGGCGATTCGGGTCATGTCGGGACTCGGAAGAAGTTCGTGCGAACGGGGGTTGAACAACTCCAGCGGAAATAACCGAAGGCGGCACCGCCAGCGCAATTTTGCCTTTTCGTCCTTGATGAGTCTTACCTCCTGCTCGGACGATTCTCTCGGCTGATTCCCGGAACTAGGCCGGTTCTCGGTCGGGCTGTCATTTGCGTGAACGCTGGGTCTAAATGAAAGTATTGCACCGGCGAACATTCCAATTAGCGCGACTGTCACGAAGAATGAGATTCGTAATTTGCGATTACCGGACATGGTCGTATCCGATCCTGGATAGTAGCGGCGTTCTTGTGGACGTTCTGTCAACAAGAAGGGGTGGCGAATGCAAACAGCGTCTCTCCCACGTCGGCAGCCATCGTACACCTTTCAGGGAACCCAGGCAACCCAGGGCAGGGCCACCGACCCACCCAAGGCCAAATGCTCATGGTCAAAGCCGGCGGGCTTGACCACCCGGCAACGATCCGGTCTAATTCTGGGGTGGGGTGCCTTGGACGAAGGCAATGATAAAGCGTCGGATGTGCGATTCGATGGACGCGGCACCCCGCAGAAAAAGTTCTATTGGCGTCCAGTCGCCCCGATTTATTCAAGGGGATAAGTTCAGAAATTGGACTTATATCCTTTTCTTTCACGTTGTTTCTAAAACGAGTATTCCAAGCCGGCAGTGGCGCCGTGATAGAACACGCCACCGTCGCAATTGACGCCTTGTGCTTCCACAATATCCACTGGAATCATATAAGTTTCATTGATTTGTCCGGGGGCTAAAGCAAGGCCTTGCAGCCATATGGCTTCATAACCTGCTCTAAAAGCAAGATGACTGGTTGCTTGATACCTGCACTGCAATTCGATATCGCCAACGAAGGCGGCGTGGTTGGTCGAGGCTAACGATGGTCTGGCGACTTTAAAGATGCTGACTTCCGTTAGTTGATCCGCTTGGTTGTCGTAAATCCCGGTCTTTATCAGACCGTCGATCGAAAATCGTCCATAGTCCAAAAGTTTTCCATCCGCACCAATCTGGAAACCATAAAGATTGTTTCTCGTATCGGTATTCCAGAAAGGCGGTTCCCAGGAATATGTGGGCGGCGTCAATATGCCCTTAAGATTTTCACGAAGTTCAAGCCAACGAAATCCGGCCAGCATGGTTACGCGGTTGCAAGGATTCCATCGCACGTTGAACTCCAAATTATTAAGTTTCGTGGCATACTCCCATGCCATTGCTTGATCTGTATCCTGGGTTTGGAGAAATCCGCCGGGAGCCCGCATCACCAACCAATATGTTTGTTCATGATCATAGGGCCCAACGCTTCTGGCGCTGCTCCAGCCGTCGATTTGATAATACGACATTTCCAAGTCATAGCCGTTATCACCGTGGCGAATCAAACCTATTCTCGGTCCGCTAGAAAAGCCTTGTTGAAAATCGTTGGCGTTTAGCGCTTCGGCGCCGGTGGTGGTTTGTAGATCCTGGAACGGTACGGTGCCCGGTACCAGTTCAACGAGCGTACGATTTACGCTGCCGATCCGGTCTAAGATGATGAATTCGGCCGAGGCAGTCCAACGCGGACAACAACTCGACTGACCGCAACCTATATCGCAGCAGCCGGCACACTGCGACTGCTCGGCCATCGTCTCTGAAAACGATGGCGACGAATCTTCTCCATTGCCTGTCAGCAAGCGGTAGGTCGCCGGGTCGTTCTGATCCACTGCAAAGGCAGCACTTGTCACTAATACCAAAAATGCACAAATAGCTGTTCCGAACAATTTGCAGGAAGACATAAAATTAGCCCCTTTGTGCGATATGGCATGTCTTAAAGGCGTAACTTCCCAAAATTTACATCGGGCCTACAATCCTTAAAATTCATAAAATAGGCACAACCGGACTTTTTGACAGATATTTGCATCGTCATTCATATAATCTGCTTCAGATGAAGACAGAATGGGCAATGCAGACTGACTTTAAGGTCCATTTTTCCCATACACGAGAATTCCACCGGTAAATTCAGCGCATTTTCCCCAGTCTATGAATATCGAACGAAGACAACAATGAGCCGTCGGATATGCGGTTCGATGGACGCGGCACCCCGCAAGAAAAGTTCAATTGGCGTCCAGTCGCCCCGACTTTTTTAGAAATCAGCCCTTCGGCAAAAACGTCGAAGGGCTTTCTCATTGTGGGGATTGGAATTATGTCATCAAAACGGAAGTTCAAATAGAGGATTTCGATTATGCGCCGCTTGACAGAGTAGTCCACTGTCAACCATTGCCGACCTCTTGCGACTCTGCCGCCACCCACACAACGCCACTGGTCCGCCTCTGCCGGGCCACGTCTTGGTCGAAGGTGGAGTCTTGCGGGTCGGCCCGCAAGTGTGCCACTGGCTTGTGGCCAGTGCCTTCCCTGGAACTTCTGGGGAGACGGCTCTTTCCGGGAAAACATGAATCATTGGCGGATCGAGATGCTGTGGTCATCGTGAAAGTGCCGCACCGTCTTTCGATGTGCCATTCCCCACTTCTGCTCGCAACACGATGGAATGTCGAGAAAGCCCAAAGCACTGGCAAAGCCAGTGGCACGCAATCTCAGCCCTTTTCGGCAGTGCCACCCCGCCGCAAGCGCCTGGGTTAAACAAGGGGCCCTCACCCTGGCTCTCTCCCGAAGGGAGAGGGAACTTTTGGGTTAGGCTTTCAATACATTTCATACATTTGTTCGCCGCCGTGGGCCGGATTGCCGATGAGACTTCGGCTTTGTAGATCGACGACGAAATCGAGATATTCCAAGGGAATTTGACCAACAAGCACGGGAACGTCGTCGGGCACTTCGACCACATCCACCGGGCAATCACGTCCTTTGATCGTCAGTCGCACAGTGGAATAGACATCGGCCTCGGTTACACCCTTGCTGCTAGTCACACGCCGCGTCGATCGCTTTTGTAATCCCAATTGCCGGATCATGCGCGTGGGCAAAGAGAGCATTGTGGCGCCGGTATCGACCAAGGCGTCGGTGACGACAATGCGACGCACTTTCTCAGCCGGTAGATGTCCCAATTCCACAGCGTAAATATCACTCATGTTTTCAATGGTAGCTTCGGTCAGCACTCGGCCCATTGTATCAGTCTCCATGATATGTTCCTCCGCAAACGTATTTTTCTACCCACTACTCCATTATAACCATTTTTCCGCCTACATTTAAGGGGTTTCTGCCCATCCCCCATTAAGCGGTTCTTGCAGAATGTCCGCCAAAGCAGTATTTTACTAGATTCTTTCCTAAACGCACTTCATGTTAGTGCCCCTTCCTAATGATTTTTAACAATTTAGAGGAGACTTCTCGTGGATAAACGACGCTTCGTAACCGTCGACGGCAATGAAGCGACGGCCAACATTGCCCACCTCTGCAACGAGGTGATGGCGATCTATCCGATCACGCCCTCGTCCGGACTGGGCGAGATGCCCGACGCCTGGGCCGCGGCCGGACGCAAGAATATCTTCGGCACCGTGCCCGACGTGGTCGAAATGCAAAGCGAGGCCGGCGCGGCCGGTGCCGTACACGGCGCGCTTCAGGCCGGGGCCATAACTACCACTTTCACCGCCTCGCAAGGCCTGCTGTTGATGATTCCCAACATGTTCAAGATCGCCGGGGAATTAACGCCCACGGTCTTTCACGTCACGGCCCGCACCGTGGCCACGCACGCCCTTTCGATTTTCGGCGACCACGGCGACGTGATGGCCTGCCGATCGACCGGTTGGGGCATGCTTTCGTCGGCCTCGGTGCAAGAGGCCCAGGATATGGCGCTTATCGCCCACGGCGCCACGCTCGAAGCCCGCGTGCCGTTTATCCATTTTTACGACGGTTTCCGCATTTCGCACGAAGTGAACAAGATCGAGCAGCTTACGGAAGACGATGTAAAGGCGATGATCGACATGGAGCTGATCAGCGCCCATCGCCGCGGGCGCTTTCGCCCGAGCGGCCCAAATTGCGCGGCACGGCCCAGAACCCCGACGTCTTTTTCCAGGCCCGCGAAACGTGCAATCCTTTTTATGACGCCGCGGCCGGCATCGTGCAAAAACACATGGACAAGTTTGCCAAGCTCGTGGGCCGGCAGTATCACTTGTTCGATTACACCGGCGCGCGCCGACGCCGATCGGGTGATCGTGGTCATGGGCTCGGGCATTGGCGTGGTCGAAGAGACGGTGGAGAAATTGATCGCCCAGGGCGAAAAGGTGGGCGTGCTCAAGGTGCGCCTGTTCCGGCCTTGGGATTCCGCCGCTTTTGTGGCCGCAATGCCCAAAACCGTCAAGAAGATCGCCGTATTGGATCGGACCAAAGAACCCGGCGCCGCCGGCGAACCGCTGTACCAGGACGTTATCACCGCGCTGTCCGAGTGCTGGGCGAACCAGTACTGCGGCATAGGAGGATTCCCGCATATCATCGGCGGGCGCTACGGTCTTTCGTCCAAGGAGTTCACACCGGCCATGGCGGCTGGCGTGTTCAAAGAACTAACAAAATCCAAGCCTAGGAAGCATTTTACCTCGGGCATCAACGACGATGTGACGCACTTGAGCGTGGATTACGATCCAAAATTCTCCACCGAGGCCGACGACTCTACCCGGGCGGTTTTTTTCGGACTGGGCAGCGACGGCACGGTAAGCGCAAACCGCAATTCGGTGAAAATCGTGGGCGAAAACACGCCGCTGCACGCCCAGGGTTACTTTGTGTACGACTCGCGCAAGGCCGGTTCAGTGACCACCTCGCACGTGCGTTTCAGCCCGCGCCCGATCAAGGGTTCTTACCTGGTGCATCGGGCGAACTTTGTGGCCTGCCATCAGTTCCACTTCCTGGAACGGATCGACATGCTCTCCATGGCCGATCCCGGGGCCACGTTCCTCTTGAACAGCCCTTACGGTCCGGAGGAAGTCTGGGATCATCTGCCCGCCGAGGTGCAACAGCAAATTATCGACAAGAAGATGAAATTCTACGTGGTCGACGCCTTCCGCGTGGCCCGCGAGGCCGAGATGGGCGTGCGCATCAACACCATCATGCAGACCTGCTTCTTCAAGCTGGCCAATGTTATTCCCGCCGACGAAGCGATCACCCAGATCAAGGACGCCATCAAGAAGACTTACGGCAAAAAAGGCGGCGGCAAGATCGTGGAGCAAAATTTCGCGGCGGTCGACGGCGCGCTAAACGCCCTGTTTGAAGTAAAATATCCCCGCCAGGTAACTTCCCAACTGAGCATGGTGCCGCCGGTGCCGGATCACGCCCCGGAGTTTGTCAAAAAGGTCTTGGGCGAGATGATTGCCAATCGCGGCGACGATTTGCCCGTCAGTGCCTTGCCCAACGACGGCACTTTTCCCACCGGCACCACGCAGTATGAAAAACGGAGCATTGCCCAGGACATTCCCATCTGGGATGCGAACATCTGCACCCAGTGCGGCCTCTGCTCGCTGGGCTGCCCGCACGCCACGATCCGCATGAAAGCCTTTGATCCGGCCCTGCTGGCCAAGGCTCCGGCCGGCTTTAAGGCCGTGGATTACAAAGGCAAGGAATTCGCCGGCTGGAAGTTCACCATTCAGGTAGCGCCCGATGACTGCACCGGCTGCGGATTGTGCGTCGACGTGTGCCCGGCCAAGGACAAGGAAAAGGTCAAGCACAAGGCCATCGACATGGAACCGAAACTGGCCCACCTGGAACAAGAGCGGGCGAGTTTCGACTTCTTCATGACGATTCCCGACGTGGATCGCACCAAAGTCAAGGCCGATACGATCAAGGGCTCGCAGTTGTTGTTGCCGCTTTTCGAGTATTCCGGGGCCTGCGCGGGCTGCGGCGAAACGCCTTATGTGAAACTCCTGACGCAGTTTTTCGGCGACCGGATGTTGATCGCCAATGCCACGGGCTGCTCGTCGATTTACGGCGGCAACCTGCCTTGCACGCCGTACACGGTCAACCACGAGGGCCGCGGTCCGTCGTGGTCCAACTCGCTGTTCGAGGATAGCGCGGAATTCGGCTTTGGCTTCCGCCTGGCCGTGGATCAACAGATCAAGTACGCCCATGAATTGCTTGCCCGGCTCGCCGGGCAACTGAGCGATGAATTGATTGCAGCATTGAAGAATAACAAGCAGGAAACCGAGGAGGAAATCGCCCGGCAGCGGTCGCTGGTTGCCGAACTGAACAAGCGACTGACCGGCATCAACACCCCGGATGCCAAAAACTTGTTGGCCTCGTCCGACTACCTGATCCGCAAGAGCATCTGGAGTTTTGGCGGCGACGGCTGGGCGTACGACATCGGTTTCGGCGGATTGGATCACGTGTTTGCCTCCGACCGCGACCTGAACATCCTGGTGCTCGATACCGAAGTCTATTCCAACACCGGCGGCCAGATGTCGAAATCCACGCCGCGCGGGGCCGTGGCCAAGTTTGCCGCCGGCGGCAAACCGGGCTGCAAAAAAGACCTGGGGCTGATCGCCATGTCGTACGGCAACGTGTTCGTGGGCCAGATCTCGCTGGGGGCCAATCCCATGCACTCCATCCGCACCATCCGGGCGGCCGAATCGTTCCGCGGCACGTCGCTGTTGATCGCCTTTTCGCACTGCATCGGCTGGGGCATCGACATGTCCATGGGGATGGGCATCCAAAAAGACGCCGTGGCCTGCGGCTATTGGCCGCTTTACAGTTTCGATCCGCGCGACCAAGAGCATCCCTTCCAATTGGCCAGCAAAAAGCCCATGGGAAGCTTCAAGGAGTTCGCCATGAAAGAGGCCCGCTTTGCCATGCTGGCCCGCTCCAAACCGGAGGATTCGGCCCGACTGCTGGAATTGGGTCAGGAGGACATCTACAAGCGATATCATTTCTACGAACAACTGGCCGGCGTTAAGCGCGAGACCGTGGCTGAAGCCGCCGCGGAGGCATCTTCCGAAGGCGGCAATGGCGAAACCAAGGAAAAAGCCGCGAAGGAGGTGCAAGCATGAGCGTTAATCTCAGCACGAAATATTTAGGTCTGAACTTGAAAAATCCGCTGGTCATTGCGGCCTGTCCTTTAAGCGGCAAGCTCGACTGGCTCAAACGGCTGGAAGCGGCCGGCGCTGCCGCGGCGGTTTTGCCCTCGCTTTTCGAAGAGCAGATCGAGCACGATGAAATGGAAATGACCAAGGCCCAGGAGTTCGGCACGGAAAGCTTTGCCGAAGCCCTGACTTATTTTCCCGAGCCGCAAGATTATCGCTCCGAGCCGGAAGAATATCTGGAGATGATCTCCCAGGCCAAGAAGGCCGTCAAGATGCCGATCATCGCCAGCCTCAACGGCACCAGCAAGGGCGGTTGGGTCCGCTATGCCAAAATGATGCAGGACGCCGGGGCCGACGCCCTGGAACTGAACGTCTACTACATCGCCACCGACGCGGATATGAACGGCCAGGAAGTTGAAACCCGCTATCTCGATCTGGTCTCGGCCGTGAAGAGTTCGGTCTCGATCCCGCTGGCCGTGAAGGTCGGGCCGTACTTCAGCGCCATGGCCAACATGGCCAAACGCCTGGCCCACGCCGGCGCCGACGGACTAGTGCTTTTCAACCGCTTCCTCCAGCCAGACATCAATTTGGATACGCTCGAAACCACGCCCAAGCTTATGCTCAGCGATCCTTACGAACTGCTCGTGCCGCTGCGTTGGGTGGCCATCTTGCACGGCCGGGTAAATATCTCGCTGGCCGTGACTAGCGGCATCCACAGCGGAGCGGCCTTGATCAAATCGCTCTTGGCCGGGGCCGACGTGGGCATGATCGCCTCGGTGATCTACAAGGAAGGTCTAGAATATGTCGGTACTATGCTTAAAGAACTGACCGACTGGATGGAAGAAAAAGAATATCAGTCGGTCGAGCAGCTTAAAGGCAGCATGAGCCAGGAAAACTGCCCCGACCCCGAAGCCTTCGCCCGCGGCAACTACATGAAAACCCTGATCTCCTATACCGGCAAACCAATCTAACTGCAAAGCCGCGACCACTGGTCGCGGTTAGTGGTCAGTGATGAGTGGAGAGTGGTGAGTAATTAGAGTCTTTGTTTGAGGTTTAATCGCGTTTTGCGCATCAAGTACAGTAGTTTGTCCAGTATGTAAAGCCGCGACCAGTGGTCGCGGTTTGGTTGCGGCCATCAGGCCGCGTAGGGGATAAGGGATGGGAAATAGAGGTTAAGGGGCATTGGCCGTAAATAAATGTTGTTGGAGCGGCAGTTGCACTGCCGCTCCAACTTCATGTGCACCAAATATTTCTCCATTCGCCGCCGTTAGGATAATGTAATATGAGGTGATATCCTAAAGATAAGTTCATTGGATATTTTCGCCATGAAAGCCATGCTGCTAAAACAAATCGCGGCGATTGATACTTCACCGCTGCAATTGGTCGATTTACCAATGCCCGAGCCAGGGCCGGGAGAGATCAGGATCAAGGTCCGCTGCTGTGCGATCTGCCGGACCGATTTGCACGTGATCGAGGGCGATTTGCCGCGGCAAAAATTGCCCATTGTGCCGGGACATCAGATCGTGGGAGTGGTGGATAAAATTGGACCCCGGGAAAAGGGGACGGGGCTAATTTGCCGGAACGGCCCGAAGGGTGCTTCGCACAAATTAGCCCCGTCCCCTTTTCCTTTCAAGGTCGGGCAGCGTGTGGGCATAGCGTGGCTCAGGCATACCTGCGGAAAGTGCGACTTTTGTAAGACTGATCAAGAAAATCTCTGCGCGTCGGCCCGCTTTACCGGCTATCATGCCAACGGCGGTTACGCCGAGTACGCCGTCGCTCCCGAGGCCTTTTGCTATGGGATCCCGCCGGCGTTTAGCGACGTGGAAGCCGCGCCGCTTTTGTGTGCGGGTATTATCGGCTATCGAGCCCTGAAGCGAGCCAACCTGCCCTCCGGCGGCAAATTGGGAATATATGGGTTTGGTTCATCGGCCCACGTGGTAATGCAGATCGCCAAGCATCGGGACTGTGAGGTGTATGTAGTCACGCGCGGCGAAAAGCATCGCCAATTGGCCCGGCAGATGGGCGCATCCTGGGTCGGCGAGGACGCCCGGCAAATGCCGGTCAAGGTCCACAGCGCGATCATCTTTGCCCCGGCCGGCGATCTGGTTCCGCCTGCATTGGAAGCCCTGGAGAAAGGCGGCACACTGGCCCTGGCAGGCATCTACATGACGTCCATTCCCCCGCTGGATTATGAAAAACACTTATTCTACGAGCGCGACGTCCACTCGGTCACCTGTAACACCCGGACCGACGGCCGTGAACTGCTGGCCGAGGCCGCCGCCATTCCCATCCGCCCGCACACGGTTGTTTATCCCCTGGCCCATGCCAATCGTGCGCTAATGGACCTGAAAAACGACCGCCTGAGCGGCACGGGCGTTTTGTCAATCGAGTAATCATAAAGCCGCGACCGGCGGTCGCGAAATCATTCTGAGCGCAGCGTAGAATCTTCTGCGAATTCTTCGTTCAGCAGTCCTTTATTAGCCTACAGTCTAAAGCCTATAGCCTCTACTGATGAGATTTTTCGCTATACTCAGGATGACGGTTGGGCTTTTCGGATAGACTTTATAAGCCAAGTGTCCAACTGTCGAAACATCTTAATTCTAAACGGCTTGGGCAGGCGGCAATGCTTTCTTCCCTATATTTTATTAAGACGTAACTCCACTAAAGCGAGTTGGTCTTTACGATTCCTGGATTCATCCAAAAAAGGAGAGTGGCAATGCACATTTTTGAATTTCTCGGAGTGGCGTTGATCATGCCAATAGTAATGATGGCATTCATGAACCAATTGAAGGCCGCGGAGTTGAAACCCGGCGACGTGGCGCCCGATTTCAAACTGCCCGGCAGCGATGGCAAGACCTACAGTCTCGCCGATTTTCGCGGCAAGCAGGCAGTGGTGTTGGCCTGGTTTCCCAAGGCGTTTACGCCCGGCTGCACGACCGAGTGCAAGGCCTTTGCCGCCGGCGGGCCAAGTCTGCGCAAATTCGCTGTCGCCTACTTTACCGCCAGCGTTGATCCGCCGGAAAAAAACAAGAATTTTGCCGAATCGGTGGGAGCCGATTATCCGATTTTAAGCGATCCTGAGGGAGCGGTCGCCCGGGCCTACGGCGTGACCGGCGCCGTGCAAAAATTTGCCAGCCGCTGGACGTTTTACATCGGCACTGACGGCAAGATCCTCTACATCGACAAGGACGTGAACAGCAAAACCCACGCCGACGACGTGGCCAAAAAACTCAAAGAACTCGGCGTGACGGAGAAGAACTAGTGAAGAGTGGAGAGTGAAGAGAGAGAAAAATCCATAAAGCCGCGACGGGCACCAACGGGCACCATGCGTAGCATGGTCATTGGTCGGTCGCGGAATAATTTGTTTAGCCCCGGCACTTGTGCCGGGAGGATTATCTCTATAATCCATTCCAATATGTCATCCTGAGCACAGCGAAGGATCTCTTACAGGCGCCCAGCGTCTGAGGCCATGCTTTCCAAGTGAACAAAACAAGACTGCAAGCGGGTAGCAGCGGTTCTCGAACCGAGAGGACGAAGTCCCTGGAGGCTATGACGAAGAATCATCAATCTTTATTTATCTCTCGCGGTAAAGCCTCCAAGGATCGAGATCCTGCGCTATCCGCTACCAGGCTCAAACAAGCTACTATCCTCGGACTTGTCCGGGTAAATTGTGCCTGATATACTGGTATTAAATGGCTCGGAGATAATAAAAGTGAAATTCAGCAAACTGGTCCGACTCTTGGAAAAGGAAGGTTTCCGTTGATTGAATTGCCATATTCACTCGTAATTGAAGCAACCGAGGAACCGGATTACTTCGGTTTTTACTCGCCCGATCTGGAAGGTTTCACCGGCATCGGACATTCGGTGGAAGATTGTTTATACCAGGCCCGGTGGGGCATGAAAGAACACGTTGAAGTCTTAAGCAAACAAAACCTTCCCATTCCTGCGCAAAACGCTAATCCGAAAATCATCATCCAAAACGCCGGCAAAGAAGTTGTGCAGGCGTAAAGTGTGGGAGCGGGTGGCGTCGGTTTTCGAACCGATGGGACAAAGTCCCGGGAGGCTATGACGAAGAATCTTCAATCTTTATTTACCTCTCGCGTGTGCCACTGGCTTTGCCTTTGTATTACCTCCTGCGGCCATGCCGCCCAGGTTCGAGAACCTGGGCTACCCGCTAGGATAAATGTATGGCAAACGAAATTATCCCATATATAGAAATGTGCCGACGAGAAGGAGTAAGCCTTCAAAGAGGCATGAACTATGAAATCGGCGATAATCACTCAATAATACTCATGTCTGTACGAGTTGGCGCACCTTATGATGATCGTTTTGAAGATGATGGCTCCACAATTGTCTATGAAGGACATGATATTCCTCTATCTTCTCAACATGTAGACCCCAAGAATGTTAATCAGCCAGAATATTCTCCATCTGGCAACCTGACCGAGAATGGTAAATTCCATAAAGCAGCACAGGAATTCGAAGCTGGAAAACGACCACCTGAACGAGTTCGAGTATATGAGAAAATCAAACAGGGAATTTGGTCATATAACGGGGTTTTTCATTTAGTTGATTCATGGCAAGAGCAGAACAGTGGTCGCAGCGTTTTCAAGTTTAAACTTATGGCTGTTGAAGGAGAAGAAGATTTCTCTATTCCTGTGCCACCCCATTCCGAAACTCGGCGTGTTATCCCAACTGCTGTCAAACTGGAAGTTTGGAAAAGAGATGGAGGTAAATGTGCAAAATGCGGCGCTATTAAAGATCTCCATTTTGACCACATAATCCCTTGGTCCAAAGGCGGTTCTTCAAGCACATCTTGTAACATTCAATTGCTTTGTGGAAAACACAATTTGCAAAAACATGACAAAATTGAATAAACCATAAACATTCATATACAACTGACGGCCCATTACTTTATTAGTAGCTCAAATTCATTCTCCGTGATAACAGACACGCCTAACTGTTTTGCTTTATCCAATTTGCTCCCCGCGTTTTCTCCGGCCACGACATAATCGGTTTTTTTCGATACGCTTGATGCCGCATGTCCGCCGTGCTGGGAAATGAGCTCCTCGATCTGGTCGCGCGAATAATTTTTCAATGTGCCGGTTACGACAATAGTTTTTCCTTCCAAAGCCCGACGCTTGCCGCGGGCCGGGGCAGTGGATTTCATCTTTACGCCCAACGATTTTAGATCCGATATGGTTTCCTTGCCAAAAGGACTGTGCAGGAATGAATAAACGCTTTCGGCAATGATCGGGCCGATTTCGTTTACTTCGCTGAGCTCTTCCTCTCTGGCTGCCATCAAGTCATCCATCAAGCCGAAATGTTCGGCCAGCACCGTAGCCACCCGGGCGCCCACGTGGCGCATGGAAAGGGCGTTAAGCAACCGTGCCAGTCCGCGCCCTTTGCTGGCCTCGATGCCCTCCAGCAGATTATCCGCCGATTTGCGTCCCATGCGCTCCAGGTTCAATAACCGATCTTGTCGATCTTCCAGCCGATACAGGTCGCCATAGTTTTTTACCAGGCCTTCGCCGACCAATTGATCGACCAGCTTGTCGCCCAGCCCCTCGATATCCATGGCGTTGCGGTTGGCAAAGTAGCGGATGCGTTCTTTTACCTGGGCCGGACAATTGAGGTTTGGGCAGCGGATGTAAACGCCGCCTTCGTCCTTGATCAGCTTTTTGCCGCACTCCGGACAGTTCGTGGGGAAGACAAATTTGCGCAGCGGCCCTTTGCGCAGGTGTTTTTCCACGCGCACGATGTGGGGGATGATTTTGCCCGCCTTTTCCACGACCACCACGTCGCCCACGCGCACGTCCTTGCGCGATCTCGTCGGCATTGTGCAGACTGGCGTGGCTCACAGTGGTGCCGGCCAGTTCCACGGGCTCCAGGTCGGCCACGGGCGTGATCGTGCCGGTTTTGCCCACCTGGACGCGGATTTCGTTCAGTCGGGTGGTGGCCTCGTACTTTTCGAATTTATAAGCGATCAGCCAGCGCGGGCATTTTGAAGTCGCGCCTAGTCGCTCGCGTTGATCAAAACTATTGACCTTTAGCACCAGACCGTCGATTTCAAAATCCAACTCGTGCAGGCGCTCAATGAGTTCTTCGCAATGATCCATGGCCTCGGGAAAGGAGGAAAAGCACTTTACCTCCGGCGTGGGCGGAATTCCATAACCGCGCAATTCGTCGAGGAATTCCTTATGCGTTCGGGCCTTAAGCCCTTCGGTCAGGCCCACGCTGTGGGCGAAAAACCGCAATCGCCGCTCGGCGCAAATTCGCGGGTCCAGCAGGCGCACGCTGCCGGCAGTGACGTTGCGGGTATTGGCAAAGAGCGCCTCGCCCTTGGACTGCTGCGATTGATTGAGCACGACCAGGTCGGAGTTGGTCATGTAGATTTCGCCGCGGACCTCCAAGAGCGGCGGCACCTTTTTGCCCGACAGGCGCAGGGGAATATCCTTGATGGTGCGCACGTTATGGGTGATATCGTCGCCGATGCGCCCGTTGCCCCGGGTAATGCCGCGGGTCAAAAGCCCTTCTTCGTAGATTAGCGCAATGGCCACGCCGTCGATTTTCAACTCCACCACCCACTCGATCTTCTCGCCCGGCAGCAGCTTTGCCACGCGCTCGCCGTATTTTTTCAGCTCTTCGATGCTATAGGTATTCTCGATGGAGAGCATGGGCACGCGATGTTCGACCTGGAGGAGTCCTTCGACCGGCTGCTCGCCCACGCGCTGGGTGGGACTGTCGGGCGTAATCAGCTCTGGATGGGCGGCTTCCAACCGTTTGAGCCGCTCCAGCAGGCGATCGTACTCCAGATCGGAGATCTCCGGCGCCGCTTCCAGGTAATATTTGCGGTCGTGGTAGCTGATTTGTTCGCGCAGCCCGGCGATTTCAGCTTTTGGATCGGAGGGCATGGTACGATAATGTTGTAAAAAATGTGTTTATGTTTAGCCGCGACCCGCAGGGGAGCGGTTAGATAAAATATGGTTGGTACGGCGTGCCGCTCCCCTGCGGGTCGCGGCTAAACTATGACAATGATCTCATCGAATAATCCGAATACTATTCGCAGGCGCAGGCCACCACGCACGGGCCGGACATGCCGCGCAGGGGATGGGGGATCAAGCACAGAAATTTCAGCGATCTGGAACCGGTGTTGCGGAATTGGTGTACCTGATTGGGCGGAATAAACACGACAGAACCGGGTTGCAGCGCATGTTCCTTATCGCCTTCCAGCACCACGCCGCTGCCTTCCAAGACGAAAATTTCATGCTCGTATCCGTGCGCGTGTTTGGGAGTATGGCCGCCAGGAGCTACCTCGAACTGCCGCATGGTGAAACTTGGTGCGTTGTCGTCCGGACCGATCAGGCAGCGCATGCAACAATTAATGGCTCCTTCCATTTCGACCGGCGCCGTTTCAATTTGTTCATAGTGCATAACTTTCATGGAAGTCCCCAGTATACAGTTATCAGTTTTCAGTTAAACCCTAAACATTATACCGTAACTGACGCCAGATACAGCCATGCCATAAAAAAAATCCCTCGAGGCAACGATTCCCAGCACCGCTTTGGCCTCCGCCAAGGAGGCCTCGCCATCGTTGACCTCGAGGTTGTTAACCGCGACGGCATAACACCGCCGCGAAAACAACCCATCTATAGCAATGTTTAATTTCTTGTCAAGATCATCCTGACTTCATGGACAAAAAAACAAATAATTGGTATGATAATAGTTTGCCTTATTATCTCCATAGTATTCTGAGCAAAACCATGACGGCCGTAGATACAATTTCATTGCGCGGCGTTGCCGTTCACAACCTCAAGTCCATTGATTTGGACCTGCCGCACCGCAGGCTGATCGTTTTTTGCGGCTTAAGCGGCAGCGGCAAGAGCAGCCTTGCGCTGGATACCCTTTATGCCGAAGGCCAGCGCCGCTACATCGAGAGTTTTTCGGCCTATACGCGACAGTTCCTCCAGCGCCTGGAAAAGCCCGAGGCCGCACGCATCGACGGCATCCCGCCCGCGATTTCCGTGACCAGCAAGAACACCAGCCGTTCCAGCCGGTCCACGGTGGGCACGGCCACTGAGACGAGCGATTATCTGCGCCTGTTGTTTGCCAAAATCGGGCATGTTTTTTGCCTTGGTTGTGGGCAAGAAGTACATTGTGACACTGCTCAGAGCGCCGCCGAGATACTAAGCACGCTGCCCGCCGGCACCGCTGCCTGATTGCCTTCCGGCTGGCGTTGCCCGCGGATGATCAGAAGTCAGTTGGGGCAACAGTTAAACTGTCGCCCCAACAAATGGATGCCCTGGCCGCGGGACTGCGCGAAGAAGGATTCATTCGCGTGATTGCCAACGGCCGGACAATCAACTTGGATGAAAACACTTCCTCAATCAGTTGGGGTGACAGTTCAACTGTCACCCCAACACAAGAAAGAACTTCATTCCCGTCTCCTGTCTCCGGTCCGCACCCGGCACAAATGCCGGGGCTAAACAACCCTAATAACGGGATCTATGTCGTTGTCGATCGCTTAACGGCAGGCGGCGCAAGCGCCAGTCGATTGCGCGATTCCCTGGAAACCGCCTTTAGCAAAGGTCGAGGGCGATGCTACGTGTTTGTGGAGGAAAATGAAAGTACAAATGTAAGCCCTGACGGCGATTCGCCCTCACCCTTCCCCTCTCCCAAAGGGAGAGGGGACTCTGAACCCCGAACCCTGAACCCTGAACCCTCTTCTCGCCCCTTGTCCCTTATCGATGGCCGTCCCTGGCAACGGCTCGGATTCAGCACTCAATTGGCCTGCGAAGATTGTGGCATCGAGTATCCTCCGCCTGAACCGCGACTTTTTAGCTTCAACAGTCCCCTGGGTGCATGTCCGGAATGTGAGGGTTTTGGCAATGTGATCGGCATCGATATGGAATTGGTCGTGCCCGATCCGAACAAATCCTTGCGCGACGGGGCCATCGCCCCCTGGAACACCCCGGCTTACGCCCACGAGATGCAGGAATTGCTGGCCTTGGCACGGGATTATGACATTCCCACGGATGTGCCGTTTAAGGAGCTCAGCAAGCGGCATCTGGAGTTGATTACCCACGGCGTGCCGGAGCGAAAATTCGGCGGCCTGGAGGGTTTTTTTGCCTGGCTGGAGCGGCGCAAGTACAAGATGCACATCCGCGTTTTTTTGAGCCGTTGGCGGAGCACCAGCACATGTTCCAGTTGCCACGGCACGCGCCTGCGCAGCGAGGCCTTGGCCGTGCGCATCGGCGGCAAGAACCTGGGCGAGATCTGCGCGATGAAGGTCAGTGATGCCGCCGCCTTTTTCCGCAACTTGGAATTACCGGCCTGGGAGCACCAGGTCGGTCGCATGATGCTCGAACAGGTCGAGGCCCGGCTGGGCTATCTCGAAGAAGTCGGGCTGGGCTATCTGACCCTGGATCGACCGCTGCGCACGTTAAGCGGCGGCGAATCCAGGCGCGTAGCACTGACCGCCTCTTTGGGTTCCAGCCTGGTGAACATGCTCTATGTGCTCGACGAGCCGTCGATCGGGCTGCATCCCCGCGATATCAATCAGCTTATTAGCGCGATCAAACAGCTTCGTGACCGCAACAACACCGTGGTCGTGGTGGAACACGAGGAGTCGCTAATCCGCGCGGCCGACCAGGTGGTCGAGATCGGTCCCGGGGCGGGCGAACGCGGCGGACGCATCGTCTTCCAAGGCACGCCCGAGGAAATGCAAAAATGCCCCGAAAGTCTTACCGGCGACTACCTGGCAGGCCGGCGCGGCATGGGCGCTAATGGCCGTCGCCGTGCGCCCGATCACGGTTGGATCCGTCTGGCCGGCGCCCGGGGCAACAATTTGAAAAACATCACCGTGGAATTTCCCCTGGGTATGTTATGCCTGGTCACGGGCGTGAGCGGGTCGGGCAAGAGCACTTTGGTGGAAGATACGCTCTACCCGGCCCTCTGCCGCCGCCTGCGCAAAGACGCAGCCAAACCCTATCAGCACGACGACGTTTTCGGCGACGGACAGATCGACGACGTAATCATGGTCGATCAAAGTCCCATCGGGCGTTCGCCGCGTTCCAATCCGGTGACGTATCTGAAGGTCTTCGACGAGATCCGCAACGTATTCGCCGAGACTGTTGAAGCCCGCACGCGCAACTACGATGCCGGCCATTTCAGCTTCAACGTCGACGGCGGTCGGTGCACCGCCTGCAAAGGCGACGGCTACATCCAGATCGACATGCAGTTCCTGGCCGACGTCTACATGAAATGCAGCCAGTGCAACGGCACGCGCTATCGCGACGAAATTCTCGACGTCACCTATCGCGGCCGCAACATCGCCGACGTGCTGGAGATGACCGTGCGCGAGGCCTTCACCTTTTTCCGCGGACAGCCCAAAGTGCAGGCCCGGCTGAAACGGCTTATCGACGTGGGCCTGGATTACGTGCAACTCGGTCAGCCGGCCAACACGCTCTCCGGCGGCGAGGCCCAACGCCTGAAACTCGCCGGCTACATGAGCAGCGCAAAACGCGGCCGCTGCCTGTTCATCCTCGACGAACCCACCACGGGCTTGCACTTTTCCGACGTCGTGCAACTGCTAGACTGCTTCGACGCCCTGCTGGCCGTGGGCCATTCATTGATCGTGGTTGAACATAATTTGCAAATCATGAAGGCCGCTGATTACATTATCGACCTTGGCCCCGGCGCAGCCGACGAAGGCGGGCAGATAGTCGTTAAAGGCACGCCCGAAATGGTATCCAACTGCCCGCATTCCGTAACAGGACGATACCTGGCCGAAGTGCTGCGCAAGGAGATTGCAAATTGAAAATTGCAAATTGCAGCATATAAAGCCGCGACCGTTGGTCGCGTGAAAACATTATTAATACAATCAAACAAATTACATTGATAGCCGGCGGTCAACGACCGCCGGACGGACATTATGTCTCAATCCCTGAATCGCTACATCCGCCAAATACGTTTCCCACCCTTGGGCAAAGAAGGGCAGGGGCGCTTGGCTACGAGTCGGGCGCTGATCTGCGGCTGCGGGGCGCTGGGCAGCGTGATTGCCAACACGCTGGTGCGAGCCGGCGTGGGTAAAGTGAGGATCGTGGATCGCGATTTCGTCGAGCTGAGCAATCTCGCCCGGCAGGTGCTTTTTGATGAAGCAGATGCCGCCGCCGGATTGCCCAAGGCCGTGGCCGCCGCCGAAAAACTGCGAAGTGCTAATTCGGCGGTCGAAATCGAGCCGCTGGTGGCCGACGTGAATCACACCAATATTGAACAGCTTTGCGAAAAAGTTGATGTGATCCTCGATGGGACCGATAATTTCGAGACTCGATTTCTGCTAAACGACGTGGCCGTGAAGCGACGCCTGCCCTGGATCTACGGTGGCTGCGTAGGATCCGAGGGTCAAACAATGACGATCATTCCCGGCCAAACCCCTTGCCTGCGCTGCCTGATGGAAACCTGCCCGGCGCCCGGCAGCACGCCCACCTGCGATACGGCCGGCATCTTGGGCCCCATCGTGGGTCTGATCGCTTCGATAGAATCCATGGAGGCAATCAAAATCCTCAGCGGCAGCCGGGATGCCATATCGCGACAGTTGATTGTTATTGATCTCTGGCAAAATCGAATAAAGCAGGTTGATGTAAGCCAATTGCGTGATCAGGTCGATTGTCCCACGTGCAAGCGCAGAGAATTCCCTTGGCTTGCCGGGCGCGAAGGCACTTGTACCGCGGTGCTCTGCGGACGCAGCGCCGTGCAACTTTCTCACCCAGGAACAAAAATTTCGCTTACCGATCTGGCCCAGCGCCTTGCCGGCATAGGCCCGATCACGCTGAACCAATACCTACTGCGTCTGAAAGTCCCGCCCTACGAAATAACACTCTTCCCCGACGGCCGGGCCATCATTACCGGCACCGATGACATCGCCACCGCCCGCACAGTGTATGCAAAATATATTGGGGCATGAAGACGGGGGACAGCAAGAAGAGCAACACTGGCTGGCAAGCAGCCAGTGGCACACGCTCGACGAAATTATCACATAAGACGCCAGATGATCGCCACCGCCACGACCAAGATCAGCAGAACACTGGCACAGCCAACCCCGGATGATGTAAGATTGTGTTTTTTTGCCAAGGCTTCTACTGCATCTTTGGCTTCTTTCAGATCAATGCCCGTTTTTTCGCGATAGACTTTTATGGCCTCGATTTTCTTATCGCCTCGCAAAAGTTCCAGCACCTCTGCTTCAAATCCGCCGGGGGCGACCTCCGGCTGAGGTTTATCTTCCAGGGGAATTTGGCTGCCGCAATTCTTGCACAGTCCCACGCCCGCTGGATTCATCTCGCCGCATTTTGGACATTTGGGCATAATGATGCTCCGTTGGCATGTTGCCGAGTTTCACGCACCTTAGTTCCCTGAACACAATAACAAGACTATAATCAGAAAGCAAGAGAACAAACATGATCATATTACCTTTACATTTATGGCAAAAAACGTCTTGGCGAGAAGGCATGATTTCTTTTGTCGTATTTTCTCTTTTGTTGGCTTATGCAATATCTGGATCAGCGGCCCAAGAGAGTTCGCCGAGTGTTGGGGGCGAATCGACCGGCGAAAAATCCTGGACCTTTGTAAGCACGCCGGATTTTTTCAATTTCGACGTGCCTAATCCCTGGCCGCAGTGGGACACGGCCGTGAACTGGTATCTCGACCAGGTGAAAAAGGAGAATCCGGATTTCGTTCTCGTAATGGGCGACCTGGTCAACGGCCACTGGTGGGACGGGCCGAAGTGTATCGAGCAAATGGGCGCGATATACTACGAGAACTGGATTCGCCGCATGCGCGCGCACGACCTGAAGTATTACGTAGGCCTGGGCGATCACGAACTAGGCGACGATCCCTGGCCGCCGGAGAAGCTCAAATTAATGCCGGATTTCGAGCGGGTGTTTGCTCAACATTTACAAATGCCCGCTAACGGCCCTCCGATCAAGAAGAGCTTAGCCTACTATGTTCTTCACAACAACACATTGATCATTACCGTCGAAACCTTCGAGTCGCAGGACGGACAGATGCACATCGGTATAATTGGCGAACAACTCGCTTGGTTTAAAGACGTGCTGGCAAAGCATCAGGGCGCGGATCACATTATCGTTCAGGGGCATGTTCCCGTGTTTGGTAATCTTAAAAGTCGTTCATCCAGCAGGCTGATGCTGGCAGGAGGAAAGGAAAGCGAGTTCTGGAAGGTTATGAAACAAGCCGGAGTGGACCTGTACCTTTGCGGCGAGTTTCACGCCGTCACGGTCGGCGAAGCAGACGGCATCTGGCAAATCGTGCACGGTTCGTCGTGGGGACGCGAGGTAGTAGACACACAGGACTATCTGGTCTGTAAAGTCACGCCCGACAGCCTGCGTCTGGAGATGAAAAGCTTTCCCATGCAGGCCAAAGGCGACTATATGTGGAACCTCCATAAAGACAAAGGGCCGCGAGAAATCGTGGAGATATCAAAAGAAACAATGCAGCAAGGGCCCCAGATCACGGGAACGTTGACCATCCAGAAAACCAAAGACGGAAAACAATTCCTCAACCGCGCCGGCGTATTTCAGTAAAATAATCAATAATTATGATTGTTTAAGCGCGGCAATGCCTCGAGAGGCGCCCAGGGCGAAAATAGCGATAAGCAGCAAGAGCCACGTTTGCGGTTCGGGCACGGCTGAGAAATTCTCCGCGGCAGCCAATGGCTCGCCGCTGGAGGCGCGGATCACCAGTTTTGCTCCGCTGCCGATGTAGATGTGACCCTGCACGATTCTGTTGGCGTACAATGTGGCCGAATCAGTCACCGCGGTGCTGCCCGTGCCGGTCAAATCGCCGGCGACGGAAAATGTTCCGCTGCCGCTGACCAAGAGCGATCCGGAATTGGTCAGGTTGCCGGCGGTGGTGAAGCTGCGCCCGCCAAGCACCTCGAAAGTATCCTGATTATCGGCCAGGTTGTTGATTTTATCAAACTTCGAGCCGGTACCGTCGAGGATTACCGTACCTGAATTGGTGGTAATGAGGCTGCCTTTGGTGATGCTGAGCGTGGAGCCTGCCCGGGCAATCCAGGTGCCGTCGGTAAGTGTGGTGCCGGAAAGTTGCACTGGTGTGACAAGACAAGAGAGCGTGCTGCCATTGGTTGCCTCCACAGTTCCCGGATTGCTGAAGGTGGTTCCATAGATATTCAAACTGCCGCTGCCTTTGGACCGGACAACGCCATAATTAATAAAACCGCTTTGGCCGTCGGCGGGTAAATCTTTAGTATCAATGTCCAAAGACCAAGCTTGATCGGCCTCGATCAAACCGTAGTTGGTCAGAGCCAGATTGTCAGATCCCAAGGCGCCGGAACCCTTGATATTATGTAAGCTCTGATTAGTCAGCCGATTACTCCCCGTGCCTAGCACGCTGTCCATGGAATAGGAAAGCCGTAACAGGCCATTTCCCGTGAGGGTCGTGTTGCCGTTGATCCGCAGATACGTTGCGTGGCCGGTGGAATTCACCTGGATCGTGCCCGTGTTGTTGATGGTCCCGGTCAGGCGCAGGCCTTTTTGATCGGGGACTTCGATGGTGCCGGAGTTACTCAGATCGGCGAGCGTGGCCGGGTTGGTGGAATTAGAATAAGTGGAGAGACTGCGGATCAGGCCGGAGCCGGCCGTGGTGAGCGTGCCGCCCGTGATGCTCACGCCGTCGAACAACACAACCTGCGAAGTATCTAAAGCACTGATGGTGCCACTGCTGTTAGTGTAGCTGCCGTCGTAGAGGTAGAGTTGTGCTCCATTGACGGCATTCATCGTGCCGCTGTTGATCAATTCCGCGTGAGGATTAACTTCCAAAGCCCGCGCCTGATTGGCTTGGATCGTCCCCCGGTTGGTGATCTCGAGCGTATTGTTGCCCAATCCTCCTGCACCTTTTATAGTATGATTACTATCATTAGTCAGTCTGTTGCTCCCGGTGCCCTGCACGTGGTTGGTATAAGTGCCTGTATTGTAAGAAAGACTAACCGCTCCGTTTCCGCTCAAGGTCACGTTGCCGCTAATGCGCAAATATGTTTCGGAGCCGGTGGAATTCACCAGGATCGTGCCCGTGTTGATGATGCTCCCCGTGAAGATAAGCGTTTTTGCATTGTAGATCTCCACAGTGCCGGCGTTAGTCAGATTATCGAGTGTCGCGGGATTGCTGGCGGAGAGAACGCGAAAACTTCCGCTGCCGGCCGTGGTAAGCGTGCCGCCCGTGATGCTCACGCCGTCGTTCAATTCGGCGCGGGAGCCATTCAGGACTTCGATGGTCCCATCCGTGTTGTCGTAGGCCGTTGTTGTTGCCTGGAAGGAAAGAATACCCCCGCTGGACGCCCGTATTATTCCCGAGTTCTTCTTGGAGTTGGTGGTTAATTCCAGGGTTTTTCCACTGGAATTTGCGTTAATTAATCCTTCATTATCTAGTGCGGCGCTGATCCGGCCAGAGCCGCAGATGCTGTGTGTGTCAGCCTGGGTGAGGATGACACTAGTGCCGGTTTTCAGTTCCGCATAGGTTCCAGATTGGTTTAGTTGCAGATGGCCGCTGCCGCCGAGCGTCGAGCTTAATTCGAACTGCAAGTAAGTATCAGTGCCGCCGCTGGTAGAATTGACCG
Source organism: Pirellulales bacterium (assembly GCA_963820545.1). Classification (GTDB taxonomy): domain Bacteria; phylum Planctomycetota; class Planctomycetia; order Pirellulales; family Thermoguttaceae; genus CAWGAJ01. The sequence goes on along the minus strand of CAWGAJ010000001.1, from coordinate 1,674,711 downwards.
TGATCGTGCCGTCGTTTAGGATTGTACCGGAAAGAGTCAAATACTTGCCGGCTACGATGTCCAAAGACCTATCAAGCGAGAGGGTTTGAATGGTCGCATTGTCGTCCTTGAGCACTACGGAAAAATCGAGCAGGTTGACATCGGCCGTGATGCCGGGAAAGGGCGGCGGAGCGCCCGTTTTCCCCCAATTATTAATGTAATTCGCCGGCGACGGCGGCGTAGTGATCAGCAGAACATCATACCAGCCGTCCGTACCTGCGTTGCCGGTCCATGTCCAAGTTTCGCTCCAGGCAGGCGCGAAACCAGAAAAAAGCAGGCCCAAAACCAGGAGCGAAATTCGCGAAAAATGCCGCATTGTTCTCATCAGCTATTAAATAAACTTTTCGATAAACTTTCCTTGATTTTAGTAATACTTTTAGGAAAAGTCAATTAATCTGCGTAACAAGACGTCCTGCCACGGGGGGGTTTTTTTAATTTTTTCCCCTGACATGAACCACAATCCCTTTTTTTCACACGCTGCATCAGAGGGCGATTACACCTCGTTCCCAGGCTCTAAATCTCGCTAAACCTCGTTCCCAGGCCCCGCCTGGGAATGCCCTGGAAAATAAATGTTATTGAATCTAATGGCCGGGATAACCGATGTTATTGTTAGACCTGTCAGTAAAAAAGATTCTTTTCCCGCATAGCTCGAAATGACCCAAATCCTGCAAACGCCGCCGCAGGCTGCGCTTTCGGTTCCTGTTCTGGACGAAGCAAAGTTACCCTCCAGGGTAGGGAAGTGGGAGTTGGTAAACTTTCTATCCGCAGGAGGCTTGGCCAGAATCTTCCGCGCCCGACCAGCAGGCGCCGGGCCCGATCAGCCTGCTTTGTATGCCCTCAAAATGCTCTTGCCGGCCTGGGAAAACGACCCCCAGGCAGTACGCTTGTTGCAGCGCGAGGCGCTTGTGGGGCAAAAGATTTCACATCTCCATTTGATCCCCATCCTCGATGCCGGCCTGCGAAACACGCCGCGTTTCGTGGTCATGCCTTGGCTCGAAGGTGCCACCCTGGAACAGCGACTGGCCACCGACGAGTATTTTGATTTGCCCCGAATTTTGTGGATCGCCCGCCAGACGGCCGAGGCCCTCGATGCGCTTCACCAATCCGGTTGGATGCACAGCGACGTGAAGCCGAGCAATATCATGGTCTCGACCGAAGGGCACGTGACATTGTTGGATCTGGGCTTTGCCCGGCAATGCAACGAAACCGGCTCGGCCGTGGATCGCTGCGTGCTAGGCACGTTTCATTACATCGCGCCGGAACTGCTCACTTCTGCCCTGCGCAGATATCCGCAGCGATATTTACAGTCTGGGGGCGGTACTGTTCCGCACGTTTGCCGGCCGACTGCCCTTCGAAGGCAGCGATCTGGCGGAACTGGCCTCGCAACACAAACAATCGATCCCGCCCAGTCTCCGTCGCTTGGCGCCGCATCTGCCCGACGAAGTGGTTCGCCTGGTCCACCGCATGTTATCCAAAGAACCGCTCCGCCGCCCGCAAACGCCCCGGGAATTAATCGAGATCCTCATGCGCCTGGAGATCGAAACCTTTTCCGAACGGGATAAATTACTCAGGGAAAATTCCGGCGCCGATTCCCTCATCGCCCATTGGCTGCAACCTTAGGGTTCAGGATTCAAGGTTCAGGATAAGGAGGACAGGCATTCCTGCCTGTCTTTTAGGATTTTAATCTCCTTCCCATGTTCTGCCTGGGAACGCTCTCCATTGCCCACTACCCACTATCCACTTGATTCTGACCACTGTCCTCTGCCCACCGCCCACTCCCCACTAACCCCTTATCTCATCTTACTCCGTACTTCATACTCCGTACTGAAATTCTCATCTCTCCGATACATGGCTTGCATCCGCCATCCATTTTAGGTACAAAGTTAGTATGAATCCTCTGGAGATTTATCTCAAAGAAATGCGCGACATTCGGGCGACGGGGGCGGCCGTTGCGGAAACGTCGTTCTACCCCGTTCTTCGCAATTTCTTTAATGAGATCGGCAAATCTCTTAAGCCAAAAGTCCGCTGTGTTATAAATATCCAAAATCGCGGAGCGGGATTGCCCGACGGTGGCTTGTTTACCGCCGATCAATTCCAAAGGTCTTCCGATGTCGAACCAAAGCAAGGGCAACCTCCAGCCCGAGGTGTTTTGGAGGCAAAACCGCCGTCGAATGACGTTCTGAAAATCGCCCGTACCGATCAAATCAAGCGGTATTGTGCCAAGTACGGATTAGTGCTTGTCACAAATTACCGAGACTTTTTGCTTCTGGGCTGTGATCCTCAAGGCAAGCCGTTGCCCTTGGAGGCCTACACGCTGGCCGAAGATGAAAAGACTTTTTGGGCACTCACTGCGCACCCGCAAAAGGCTACCAAAGAACATGGCGAGCAGTTTTGCGAGTATCTTTCGCGAGTGATGCTTTACAATGCGCCACTTGCGGCCCCGCAGGACGTGGCCTGGTTTTTGGCGTCTTATGCCCGTGACGCCAAAGCCCGTGTGGAGAACCACAAGGACTTATCGGCCCTGGCATCGGTTCGGGAGGCGCTTGAGGAAGCTTTGGGAATGAAGTTTACTGGCGAACGCGGTGAGCATTTTTTTCGTTCCACGTTGGTGCAGACGATTTTTTACGGCGTATTTTCGGCATGGGTACTATGGCATCGAGAGAGGCCGGAGCGGACAGACCCATTTAATTGGCACGAAGCCGATTGGTTTTTGCGGGTGCCGTTTATCCGCACACTTTACCATCAGATTGCCAGCCGAGATCGTCTTGGCCCGCTGGGGCTGGAAGAAGTGTTGAACTGGACGGCCGCCGCTTTGAACCGCGTACAGCGCGGGGAGTTTTTTCATAAATTCCAAGACGAACATGCAGTTCAATATTTTTACGAGCCGTTCTTGGAGGCGTTCGACCCGGAACTGCGCAAGGAACTGGGGGTTTGGTTCACACCGCCGGAAATCGTCAAATATCAGGTTGCCCGCGTCGATACAGTCCTTCGCGAAGAACTGAACCTTGCCGACGGACTGGCCGATCTGAACGTGGTCGTTCTCGATCCCTGTTGTGGCACCGGTGCCTATCTCGTTGAAGTGCTGGAGAAGATTGCCGAAACCTTGAAAGCCAAAGGCGGCGACGCCCTGATTGCCTCTGACCTCAAAAAAGCCGCAATGACTCGGATTTTCGGCTTTGAGATTCTACCAGCCCCGTTTGTTGTATCTCACTTGCAACTTGGTTTGATGCTCCACCGGTTGGGCGCTCCATTAAGCATTAAAACCAACGAGCGTGTGGGCGTTTACCTGACCAATTCCCTGACCGGCTGGGAACCGCCGGAAGGCCCCAAGCAAAAGCTTGCCTGGGAGGAGCTTGAAAAGGAACGTGACGCAGCCGAACACGTCAAGCGTGATGAGAAAATCCTAGTTGTTCTAGGTAATCCGCCCTACAACGCTTTCGCTGGCGTAAGTCCAGAAGAAGAGCAGGGGCTCGTTGAGGTGTACAAAGGTGTCTACTACATAGAGAAAACAAAGAAGCAAAAGAAGGGCGCTAAACAAGACGAGACGAGTGTTACGCGGATCAAACGGTATATTTTGAACGACCCAGAGTCTATTGGCGGATGGGGCATCAAGAAGTTTAACCTGGACGATATGTATGTCCGCTTCTTCCGTTTGGCCGAACGGCGCATTGCCGAAATGACCGGCAAAGGTGTCGTGTCCTTAATCTCCAACTTCTCTTATCTCGGGGACCCGTCTTTTGTGGTTATGAGACAACGATTCCTGACCGAGTTTGACCGGTTGTGGTTTGATTGTATGAACGGAGACAGCCGGGAAACAGGCAAGTTGACACCGGAGGGTAATCCCGATCCTTCCGTTTTCTCAACTGAATATAACCGAGAAGGCATCCGTGTTGGGACGGCAGTTTGCGTGATCGTCCGCAAAGATGAACGAGAGAAAAAACCTACTATTCGTTTCCGTCATTTTTGGGGCGTCACAAAACGACAGGACTTATTGGAAAGCCTTAATGCGAAAAAATTTAACGCTGCTTATACCCAAGCCAATCCCATTAAGGAGAACCGCTATTCCTTCCGGCCAGAAAATGTGTCGATTGAGTATAACACTTGGCCCATACTGCCAGAACTCTCGGTTTCCCATTTCAATGGGCCTGTCGAGCGACGGGGTAATTCGTTAATTGTTATTGAAGAAAACGAACTCTTGTTATTGCAGGAATATCTTGATCCCTCTAAGACAGACGATGAAATCCGAACTATCGCCCCTCTGTTTATGAAATCATCTGGTGAGTTTCACGCCGAACCAACAAGGGATAAGCTAAAGGGAAATGTTGTTTTTGATCGGAAGAAAATTCACAAATATCCTTTTAAGCCGTTTGATATTCGTTTTGCCTATCTGGATGAATCCATTCAACCATTATTTTCCCGCCCTAGTCCTGAACTCTTACGACACTATAAAATTGCAGGAAATGGTTTTTTCATTACGCGAGACACTGCTGACAAAGTACCCGAGGGGCCACCCTTTTACTTCTCGCCACTTGTTTGTGACTATGATTGCATTTCAGGACATGCGCGACATTTTCCTATGCTACTTGCCCCGAGTGCAAAAAGACGAACTGAGAAAGCTAGCGGGCAAAATTCATTCTTCTCTGACGATCCTAGGGCAAATCTATCATCCTCAGCCCGTAAATACTTGGATTTATTGAAAATTAAGGATACTGATGCCAATGCTGAAATGGCGGGCATTATTTGGATGCACGCTTTGGCCGTGGGCTATAGTTCCGAATACCTAACCGAAAACGCTGATGGAATCCGCCGCGACTGGCCCCGGATACCGCTGCCCGATAAAAAAGACTTGCTTGAAAAATCGGCCGAACTTGGAAAGCAGATTGCCGCCTTGTTGGATATCGAAGCCGAAGTATCCGGCGTGATTAAAGGAACAATCGATCCGCTTTTACGAACCGTCGGCGTATTAACCCGAGTGGGCGGAGGCGCTTTAGACCCAGACGCCGGCGACCTGGCAGTCACAGCCGGCTGGGGACACGCTGGCAAGGGCGGCGTAACCATGCCCGCAAAAGGGCGCATTATCACAAGGCCCTATGACAAGGCAGAAAAAGACACAATAGATGAAGCCGCCAAAGCACGCGGGCTTTCGATCAACCAGACGCTTTCACTTCTCGGTCAGACAACTTGTGACGTGTACTTGAACGACAAAGCCTACTGGAAAAACATCCCGGCCAATGTGTGGGAGTATTACATCGGCGGTTATCAAGTCATTAAAAAGTGGCTGAGTTATCGGGAAGAGGAACTGTTGGGCCGTTCGTTAAAATCCGAAGAAGCCCGCGAAGTAATGAACATGGCCCGCCGGCTTACAGCAATCATCCTTTTGCAACCGGCCCTGGACGACAACTACCGTAACGTTAAAGCCCACTCCTACCCGTGGCCTGGCAGTGCGGAAACAGAGGCAACAAAATAAACGAGTGAAGTTGCCTACATGCCGATAGTACCGATATCTTCGCGGGTGGCCTCGATAGCTTTTGCTATTGAGGTGCCGAAGGCACAAGAGTTTTTTCTCTATCCCCTATTCCCTATCCGCTGCCCACTTTCCTCCAGCCTACAGCCTATAGCCTACAGCCTAGTATCCAACAATTGCCCTTTTTCAAGAAAAACAATTTCGAACAAAAATCGCCAAAAAACCACAAAAAACAAATGTTGATAAACTTACTAGCGCGCACTTTTTTGTAGTGTGTTTACTCCCATCGCTCGTTGCATCTCTTTACACCGCAACCACTTGCTTTTTACTGAAAACTTTAAATCAATAACTTACGACTTTATTCATTTTTCCCTAATAATTCATTCAAAAAATTTCTCTGTTCGAAAATTCCAACCATCTTTTCCATAAACCACTTGCGCACTGCTCCCCTTAAAATGCAAAACATTTTTTTCTACTACTTAAGAGTGGTCAAAATCGTCGCCGCAACTCTTTATTTTTCAATACCTTACACCGCGCCATTTTGGCCAAAAAACAAGAATCCCTTATAGTAGAACGAAAATCCCAAAATCCCCCTCCAATAATTCCCCATTCTCGATTCCCGATCTCTTATCCCCCAACTCCACATAGAAAACAGTTTGCTTGACCCACCCTACACGTTGGTGAGAAATGCGGGCTAGAAGTTACGGCAAAGTTGGAAGCTGCATCACTAAAACCATTGTTGAAAAGAAACTGGGCGATCTGCTGGCCGGGGGTAGTGGGCTTGCTCCGAGCGCGCGTTTACCACCACTGGAGCATCATTCCTAAGCGGTTAAGGAAGACAATCGCGCCTACAACGGCGGCGCCAATCGATGCCATAAGCACTGCCCCGCTGCCGATGTCCAGCGAATTGCCCAGGTGCGGGTCGGTTTCGCCGGTAATGGCCTTGGCCATCGATTCCAAGGCGCTGTTGAACATCTCGGCGGTAAGCACGATAGTGATGCACAGCAGGAGGATGCACCACTCGATCAGATTCATCTGAAAGACTACGGCGGCGACAATCACCGCGGCCGCCATGAAAAAGTGGACGAAGAAACTGCTTTGTCCGCGGATGCCTTCTTTTATGCCGCGGAAAGCATCGCGAAACTTTCGCGGCCAGGGACGCTCAGATATGGGTTGAGGATCGAGCATGATTTAGTGGAGAGTGGATAGTGTTTAGTGGCTAGTGCGAAACCACAAGCGGTTCGAGGAAGTTTACAGTTCACAGTTTATCTATTCAGCATTCATAATTCAGCATTTATAATTCTGCCTTCATCTCTCATCTTACTCCAGCCCGTATGCACCGGCCACGGGGATATGGGCGCTGCCGATGTTGGACAGCCGACTTTTGGGCAAAAAGCGCGGTTCGATGGAGAAAGCCACGCCGAAGTCGTTGCGCGCGGGATCAACACTGAAGCCGGCGTTGATGAGGAACGACTCGCCGATGCGCGTGATACTGAAGGACTGGCCGATATTGCCTTCCTGGCCCAGGTCAAAGGAGGTGCCAAAAGTGGATACCCATTTCGGGCTCATCCAATAAGTGTAAGAAAGCGTGAGTACCCGGCTGTCGACCGGTCCTTCGATCTGCCGGTAACCAAGATACAGGTCGCCCCGCGGCGGACGGCGGAGAAAACCGCCCACGCTAAAGGTTTTTTGCCCTTGATCGAAGAAGTCGAAAATACCGTCGGAGACCATTGTCAGCCGGTCGCCCACGTGCCAGCGGAAATCATAGTTCACCAGTCCCGGCACTTGGCCGAAGTTGTCGCGGTTGGGATCGGGAAAGAGGCTGATATTGGTGTCCAGCGTAACCCAATCGATGATATGTTCCCTGCCCGGCATGCCGCGTTTGGTCTGCCAGCGTTGCCTGGCGCCCAGCGCAGAACCGTCAGATCATCGACCACTTCGGTGCTCTGCGCGGTGACCCAACCGCCCATGCCCGTGCGCACGGCGTACCAGCGCTCGTCGAACTGAGGAGGAATTGTCCCGCCGAAGGTATAGCTGATAAAACGATGCCGTTCGCTCTCCACGGAATCGTCGTCCAACTGATCGTACAGCGGCAGCAGGCTGGGATCTTGATTGGACTGGGCGTGGGCGAACTCGGCCTCGAAAACCACTTTGTGCGCCAAGCCGTGCACGTTGAACAGTTCGCTTTGCACGCTGGGATCGACTGACCAGATGGGCAAACTCGTGCGCACGCCGGCCTGCCAATACGCCCGGTTCATGTCGTTGCCGTTGAGATCCTGTCCCCAGCGGGCCAATTCGCCCAGGGCATAAGGTACCATTTTGACCGCGCCCAGTTGGAAGGGCCAGTCGATTTCCTGGCGCGTGGCCAGGCGCTCGCCATAGCGCATTTCGGGGATTCCGGTAATCGGCGATTTTTCCCAATCTAGATACTCGAAAGGTTGGTCGGACGGATTGGCCGGCGTATTGGCCGGGCGGAAGCGGGCAAACGCCGCGCTGCTATGTTCGTACCAGGTGAAAGTGTCGTTCAACAGCGGTTGACCCAACCAAAAATGATCGCCCCGCGGCAACCATTCAGTCTCTGTAAAAAAGTTGTCCAACCGCGCGTCGGCCGAAATACTCAAGGAGCGGTTTTCCCGGGTGCGTTTCAATTCCACTCCGGTGCTCTGATCTTTCAATTCGTCCCATTCGCTCTCGTAAAAACTTTCCAGAAAGTTACGGTCGCTGATCCAGCCCGCCTCGGCGGAAAGCTGGAAATCCTCGGGCAGCATTTGCCGGTGCTGCCAGAAGAGCCGGAAACGATAGTCCTTTTCCGGTACCAATGCGCTGCGGTCCACGCCCAGATTGTCCAGGCCGTGGTCCGGAATTCCCCAATAATCAAACAGCCCGCCCACTTGCCCGGGCATGCCGAACATCCCCTCCCGATTGTAAGTAAAGCTGCCGCCGTGACCAAAACCCCTTAATCCCAAATAATCAAAGCTAAACTCTAAATCGGTGCCGGCCGGCGGTTGGCGGATTCCCAGTAATTGATAGCCGCTCCAGTTGGTCAAGACTTGCGTGCCAAACACGTTATCGTGTTTTCCCCGCACGCGGCGGATGTAATACGTCGGATCGTCGAGGTTGGTCGACAAAGATGGCCAGTAAAATACCGGCGCAGGACCGATGAAGAGAAAATTGTTCGAGGCCTGGGCCAAGCGCTGATGCGCGACCGCCGTCTGTCCGGTGGTTGGATCGGGCACGGCCTGGCCGGTGATCGGGTCCAAGAGCGGACTTTGAATGTCTTCAAAATAAATGTCGCCCGCCTGGAGCCGATAGCCCGGCTCGCCCATGCGGCTGGAAGTGATAAAGGTGTTTTTGGCGTAGAAACTGTCGCGGCCGGTTTGCTGGAGCACGTCGGCGTGCAGGCGCAAGAGGCCCTCGTAGTTTTTCACCGGCGTGAGCACTTCGGCGCTGAGGATCGTGCCGGTGCGATTGGGCACGTTGTAATACATGCGGTCGGCGTAAATAATCCGTTCGCCTTGGCGGAAGACGATGTTTCCCTCCATGTAAATTTCCAAAGGCGTGCGTTCATCCTGGAAATTGGGGACCTTAAAATCGGGTGTTTGCGGGCTGACGGTCCAAATGACCAAGCGGTCGGCGGAAACATCGATCGAAGCGAGTTCGTCCGCGCTGTCGACCACTAGATTCACGCCCGAGTCGATCACCGCAATGCCAAAATTGCCGCCCTGAGGATCGGGGAGCCATTGAAAATTCCAGGGCAAGTCGCTGCGGGGAAACACCCGAATCCTCCGCTCCTGAAGCAACGGTTGAGCCGGCGGCGCCGGATCACCTCCGGCGACGCGGCCGGCGCGGTGAATTGCGCGGGACGGACCTCGCTTCTGGTCAGGGTATCGGCCGAAATTGGATGGCGGCGCTCCATACCCCGTTGATAAATCGGCGGCGGAGCCACAGGCTCGCCGGCCACCTGAGCGGCATACACCTGAATCTCGCCTGTGGTAATGAATTCTCCCAGCCAGGCTTGATCTTTAAGCTTCGCCGAGCCGGCAGGACCTTTGCGGATCAACTCCACGTCGCCTTCCATGTAGGCGATGATCTTGCTTGCCGGCTTTTTATCTCCTGCGGCCTGCTCGATCCAGAGCACCGCCTCGCGACTTCGAGTATCGGCCGCTCCTTGTTGAATGCGGCAGTTGCCGCGCAGTAACCAAACGTCGTACGAGCCCGATTTCCAGCGGTTGGCCGCTTCAGCACTAACGGAGATGGAATCGGCTGGATTCGGCTGTGGCAGTTCCACTTGGCTGAGTGCCGTTGCGGTAAAGCAGAGAAATATCGCTAAAGCAAATATGCCCGATAAAATATATTGCACTCTTCTCTCTGCGGCCGGGATCATTGTTTGCGCACAGTCGCAGACTTGCGCATCCGACATCAACCGGTCTTTTAGGCCGTGATTTCAGCAGACGAGCATCCTTGCCACCTCGAGCCGCCCCAGTCTAGTCCGCCCGAGATGAAGCTGTAACATGAAGAGTGAAAAGTCCTTACGTGAAAAGTTGCCGATTTCAGGCGGGCAGATTATATGCGTATCCGGCCAACGGATCAAGGTAGGTTATGGAGGTTTTTATAAGCCGTAACGTCTATTTGTAAAAGGAGTTGTGTTATTTCGGCTGTTGGAAACAGAATCGCACTTTTTTTCAATCCAGCCTTAGGTAGGGGAGGGCAGGTATGATAACTGCATTTGGTGAAAGATATTTGTTACAATTTCCGCGGACGATTCGTCGTCAAACGGAAAAATCTCCACCAACATAGGAAAGATTCCATGAGCCGAAAAGCACAAACCTCCGACAAAGAACTATTGGGCAAAGTCGTCGATGCCGCCGGGCTGATAAAGTATCAAGCCGGCGCAATCGTCAGCCGGACATTGATCAAAAAAAATATCGGCACTGTAACCTTGTTTGCCTTCGCTGCCGGACAGGAACTCAGCGAACACACCGCTCCCTTTGACGCCTTGGTGTACGTGCTCGACGGCGAAACGGAAATCAGCATTTCTGGCAAACCGACGCGTCTGATCGCCGGACAAATGGTCATCATGCCCGCGGGCAAACCTCACGCCGTGAAGGCCGTCAAGCGGTTCAAAATGATGCTGGTTATGATCAGGGAAAAAACAGCGAATTCAGAATAGGGAAAGCGACTAAGTGGAACCGCATAAAAAATGTAGGCGGCACACTCCATGTGCCGCAACCCCACACACGGTGTGTACGGACTACTATGAGCATAAGTTATTATATGGTACCACTTAGCATGATGGGGGGTATAGCATTACATTTTATTTTAAATTCACCCGATATAGAGCAAAATTGGCCTCGGGTACGTAATATAGAAAGGCTAGTCACCGAGAATGTCTGTTACCAGCGATTTTCCCTGGGAAATATAACGCAAGTCATGATCAAATCTTACATAGTTAAAGACAGTTCCTACAAAACCATTACCCCCACTATATTGTATAATGCTTTCCCCCCTTATAAAAGTCTCGCTCTTGTTTCGTTCGGCCATCCTGGTTACTATGCCCCCAGGCGACCAGTCGTCAAAGATTACGGCTGTTATATAGTTTCTCTATTTTAGCAGAGGTTCTTCAATGAGTTTGTTTTCTCAAAGGAATTTACACGTTCGTCAAATTCTCCGTCAAGGATTGCTTTTTACTCTTATTGTAAGCTGCCTTTACACGGCCACGTGGGCAGATCCCGTAGGTCCTCGACGGGAAGATCATCAGATCACAAATACCGTCATACCGATGCTTAGGGGTCATCTTTCACGTCATCCTTTGGACAAGGAAATTGCCGCCCGGTGGATGAAGATGTATCTGAAATCGTTGGATCCGATCAAGGTTTATTTTTACCAGTCCGACGTGGATGAATTTACCAAGCACCAGGATGAGTTGATTGAACTGATCCGCAAGAACGACATCACATTGGCTTATGTCGTCTTCCAGCGTTTTTTGCAACGGGTGGACGAGCGGTTGAAAACAATCGACGAGGTGCTTGCCCAGCCCCAAGACTTCACGCTCGATGAGGAGATGGTCATCGACCGCGATGAACTTCAATATCCTAAAGATCCCAGCGAAGCGCAGGAGCGCTGGCGAAAACGCATCAAGTACGATTTGCTGTTGCTGAAGACGAACAAAGACAACAAAGATAAAAAAGAAGGCAAGGAGGCTATCGAAAAACTCACCAAGCGCTACCACAGCATTGTCAAGCGCTGGCATCAAACCAGCGCCGAGGACTTACTGGAAATCTATTTAAATTCCCTGACTACTTCATTGGATCCGCATACCAACTACATGTCGCCCGATACGGCTAAGAATTTCGACATCACGATGCGGCTGGAATTGGACGGTATCGGGGCCCAGCTACTCTCCGAGGACGGTTACACGATGGTCAAGGAACTTGTACCCGGCGGCGCCGCTGATAAAGACGGCCGGCTGAAAGTCGATGACAAGATCGTCGGCGTGGGCGAAGGTGAAGACGGCCCCATGGTCGACGTGATCGATATGAAGATCAACGACGTGGTGAAACTCATTCGCGGTCCGCGCGGCAAGGTCGTCCGGCTGGAGGTCTTGCCTCCCGGCGACGAGAAGAAGATCTTGAAAATCACCCGCGAAAAGATCGAACTTAAAGACAAAGAAGCCAAAGGCGAAATCTTCGAGGTGGGCACTCGCCCCGACGGCGCGCCTATAAAATCGGCGTGATCGACCTGTCCAGCTTCTATATGGACATGATCGGCTACCGCCGCGGAATACCGGATTTCCGCAGCACTACCCGCGACGTCCGGGCGATCCTGGAAGACTTCAACCGCAAGGGCGTCGATGCCGTGGTGCTGGATCTGCGCCGCAACGGCGGCGGATTGCTGGCCGAAGCGATTAACCTCACCGGTTTGTTTATCAAGGACGGGCCCGTCGTGCAAGTCAAAGACGCCGAAGGACGAGTGCAGCCGGATTACGATCCTGATCCCGGCATAGTCTGGGCCGGGCCGTTGGTGGTGCTCACGAGCAAGTTCAGCGCCTCGGCCAGCGAGATTCTGGCCGGCGCCATCCAGGATTACAGCCGGGGGCTGATCGTGGGCGACCATTCCACCCACGGTAAAGGCACCGTGCAAAGTCTGGTCGATTTGGGCCAGGAACTGTTCTCCCATTTGCCTAATTCGCCCCAGATGGGAGGCGCTGAAAATCACCATGCAACAGTTTTACAGACCCAACGGCGAAAGCACGCAAAAACGCGGCGTGCTGGCCGATATCGAGCTCCCCTCGTTGACCACCCATCTCGACGTGGGCGAGGCCGATCTCGACTACCCCCTGGAATTCGACCGGGTCAATCCCGTGACCTATAAGCGCTTCGATTACGTCACTCCCGCCATCAGCGCCCAACTCAAACAACTATCCGAACAACGCGTGCAAGCCGCGGATAAATTCCAAAAGGAGCTTGTCAAAATCGCCCACTATCAAGAACAAAAAGACAAAAAAACCATCACCTTAAACGAAGAAAAGTTCCTTAAAGAACGGGCCGAACTAAACGCCGACAAAGAAGAAGAAAAGACCCTCGATGACCTCAATCTCGATAAAAAAGGGATCGTCCGCGACTATTATCTCGACGAGGTCTTGGCCATCACCGTGGATTACCTGAACCTCGCCCAAGTGGCCAAAGCCCGATAAAAAGCACGCCTCAAAAAACTGAAATTTGGCGATAAATTGCCCTCCGGATACGACAATTACCAAGCCCATGGGTCGCGGCCCATGGGCTTTTATGCTTTATGCACTCCATTGACGATTACCAGAACAGAATTTTATAATAGTTAGAGTGTTTTTCACACGGTGGCTGTAGCTCAGTTGGATAGAGTACCAGATTGTGGCTCTGGGTGTCGCGGGTTCAAATCCCGTCAGCCACCCCTTTTTTTGCGCTGTTGTTTTTTCCATGAAAGCTCATCGGCATCGATAATGGCTGACAAGACGCTCATACCGCATGACAGCTTTTTCGGGGCAGGCTAAATCATGTCATGCCCCGCTGAATTACGGTGCGTACGCTCTGCGGCCGGATTGTTTCAACAGATTAATCAATTTTCTTGGATAATTCATTCGCAAATCATCTCTATATATATAAAGGGACCAGTTTTCACTTAATTGGGGTGTAATATGGCAGATGATCAAGCCCTCCTAATTCGTTATGCTCGATCACGCGACGCTGAAGCATTTGCCATGCTCGTTCAGCGTTATACGGCTTTGGTATTTTCGGTTGCTTGTCGAGTCACCGGGAACACCAGCACTGCCGAAGACATTACCCAGGACTGTTTTCTCGCCCTTGCCGATAAAGCCGCTACCATCCGCGGCTCACTTCCCGCCTGGCTCCACCGTGTTGCGTTAAATCGATCCATATTCATATCCCGCAATGAAGCCAAGCGTCGACATCACGAGGTCCACGCTTTTTCGCCGCCCAAAACCGCCGGTGAATCCAATTGGAACAATATTACGCCCTTTATCGACGCCGCCTTGACCAAACTTCCGGATGATCTTCGCGAGCCTCTGATACAGCACTTTCTTCTGGGCCACACGCAGGCCCAAATCGCTGAAAATCTCCATGTCGGACAAGCCACCGTATCCCGGCGGATTCAGGAAGGCATTGAAAGACTCCGGGAACATCTTCAGAAGGCCGGAGTGGTTTGCGGTGTTGTTGCCTTGTCGTCGATGTTCGCCAAAAATGCCACGGCGGCAGTACCGAAGAGGTTGGCCATATCGCTGGCCAAAATGGCAATGGCCGGGCCGACAGTCGCTAAATCGCTGGGCTTGTCGGCATTGATCAAAACCATACTTCTAAAAAAAACCGCATGTGCAATTTTGGCGGCGTCGATCGTGGCCGTTGTCTCCGTCTCCGCTACAATTCTCTTTGTGGAAGACGGTCAAGCCGGTACGCCAGTAACCAACAATACTCTCCGGAAAGGTCTGGTTCTGCATTTCTCCTTTGACGGCGCCAAACCCGGCGGTCAGGTAATTGACCTTAGCGGTCGGAAAAATCACGGCAAGGCATCGGGGGTTCGCTGGACGCCTAACGGAAGAAAAGGCGGAGCGTATGAATTCACCGCCGACGGCGATCAGGTGGAAGTCCTAAACAACGATTCGCTTAATCCGGAGCAGATTACCTTGGCTGCCTGGATTAAAACCTCATTTACCGACGACAAGTGGCGGCGGATATTCGACAAATCTTACAGCCAAGGTTACGCCATGAGCATTGCCGGTGATTGGCAAGCCACTAAATGGCGAGGGCGGGCCTGCGTGGAGATCGGACCTGGAACTCACTTAAGTTTGAGCAATAATGTGGTGGCCGACGGACAATGGCGTCACATAGTTTTTACTTGCGATGGAACCGAACAACGACTATATGTGGATGGCCAGCCTCAAAACAGGATTGTTCGCTGGAGAAATCCCGGACGAGTCGGCGCCACGGAATTTAACTTAGTGATTGGTTGCAATCGCTCCAATTTACATGAGGATGATCTAGGCTTATCATTCCGAGGTCTTATTGATGAGCCAATGATATGGAATCGCGCGTAACGTCCGAGGAAGTTGCATTTCTGTTTAAATCGTATGGCGAACCGAGTGCCACAAAGACAACGGCGAACTAAAATAATATTCTATTCATTGCCAGCGGTTGCGGCGGACTCGCTCCGGGCGGAAGCGCTTCTCCGGCGCTACCTGCTCGGCCGCATGTCCCACTACGACAAGACTGTGGGCCATGACCTTTTCCGGCAGTCCGATCAGCCGTCGCAGCCCATCCATCCGCGCCTGTCTGGGATAAACTCCGCACCAGACCGCCCCGAGATCCAAAGCATGTGCCGCCAATAAAATGTTTTGCACCGCGGCCGCGCAGTCCAGCACCCAATAGCCCTCGGATTTTTCCAGGCTCAGGTTGCCGCAGACCAGAATTGCCGCCGGGGCCTTTCCGGCCATTGCGGCATTGGGCATGATCTGGGGAATTTTGCCCAGCGTACGCTTGTCGTCGATCATCACAAACTGCCACGGCTGCTCATTCCTCGCACTGGGCTTGCATGGCCGCCGCCAGGAGCGTTTCAATTAGCTCGTCTGAAACGGGCCGATCTTGGAATTTGCGAATACTTCGACGCGTGTGAATGGCTTCTATGGTTTCCATTTTCTTAGTTGCTTTATGCAAAACCCAGATTCTTCTTGTCTTACATTTACAGCCCGACGATGCTGTAGCCGCAGTCGACGTGGATGGTTTCGCCAGTCACGCCGGACGATAGATCGCTTAAAAGATAGAGAGCAGTGGCGCCGAGTTCTTTAGGATCTACTGAGCGGGCCAAGGGAGATTTTTGGGCGGCATGCTCGCGCAGTTCGTCAAAGCCTGCGATGCCCGCCGCGCTCAGGGTGCGCACGGGACCGGCGCTAAGGCAATTCACGCGGATATTCTGCCGGCCCAGATCCCAGGCCAGATAGCGAACGCTGTGTTCCAAGGCCGCCTTGCACACGCCCATCACGTTATAGCCGGGCATGACTTTTTCGCCGCCGTAGTAGCTGATGGTAATGATCGTGCCGCCCTCGGTCATCAGCGGCGCTGCCTTGCGGCTCACGGCCACTAAACTGTAAACGCAGATATCCATGGCCAAGCGCCACCCTTCGCGGCTCATCTCGACGTAGGGATTGCGTAATTCCTCTGGCGGAGCAAAGGCAATGGAATGCACCAGAAAATGGATCTTGCCGTAAGTTTCGGCCACGGCCTGAAACACCCGGTTGATGTCGTCGTCCTTCTGCACGTCGCAGGGCAGGATGATTTTGGGCTGATACGGTTCGAGCAGTTGTTTGACGCGTTTTTCACCGGACGGACTGGGCCAGTGGGTGAATGCCAATTCCGCTCCCTCGGCATGTAGGGCCTGGCTAATGGCCCAAGCAATGCTCCGCTCATTGGCCACGCCCATCACCACGCCGATTTTGCCGTCAAACATGCCCATGGATTAGGGATCAGGGGACAGGGATCAGGGGACAAAGTTATGATTCGACTAATTATACAGTAGCAGGTCAATCGGCAGCCGGAACCGGGCCGGCCAGCAGGCCATATTCTTCCAGCGGGGTCATGTCGCCGGAGAGAATCTTCTCGCAATTCATGCGTAAAATGGGCAATTCACGCTGGAGGAAACGCCGGGCAACCCGTTTCTTGCGATCGTTAACCGCGCCTTGGCCCAGAAGGAGGTGGCCGATCACAATGACCAAAGCCGCATCAACCAATCGCCGCCCGGAGAGGTCGAGATACATGGTCCCGCGGGTTTTTACAAACTGCATGGCCTCGACTACCTGTTTTTTGGCCTCGATGAGCTTTTGCTTCAGTTCCTCCAGCAGCGGATCGCTATAGGGTTTATTTTCGTATTCTTCGGTCCAGGTTTCCAAGGCGCCGGAAGATACGCCGCGCACGGCCGCTACGATCTGCAATTGACTGGTGCCCTCGTAGATGGTGGTGATGCGCGCGTTGCGCCAGTGCCTTTCAGCAGCATAGTCTTTTATATAGCCGGATCCGCCCAATACCTGGATGGCTTCGTGGGCTACTTTGATGCTCATCTCGGAGCAGTAATATTTGCTCATCGGGGTGAGCATGCCGTTGAGCCGCTTGAGCGATCGAGAGCGCTGCTTGCGGCGTTTTTCTTCGTCCTTATCCGGGCATAGGCCGGTTTCCAGCACGCGGAGATTGTTATTTTCGTGATCGCAGATACGCGAGGTCTCGTAAGCCAGTGCCCGGGCCGCCTCGATAGTGATTTTCATGTCGGTGACCAGTTCGGCCACGGCGGGCAGGCGTTCGATGGGCCCGCCGAACTGCTGGCGCGTGTGGGCGTAAGTGCGGGCCAGCCGATACGCCGCCTCGGCCACGCCCAGCGATTGCGCTGCAATACCTACGCGTGCGCCATTCATCAGGGCCATCACGTAAGTGATCAATCCCCGCTGGCGTTCGCCGACCAACAAGGCCGGGGCATGATCGAAAACCAGCTCGCAGGTGGGCGAGCCGTGGATGCCCAATTTGCTCTCCAAATGCCGGACTTTCACTTTATCCGAGCGTTCGCAATAGAACAGGCTCAAGCCGCGGCCGTCGGCAATATCGGGTTCGCTGCGGGCCAGCACCAGGAGGATTTCGCCGCAGCCGTTGGTGATGAAGCGCTTCACGCCGTCGAGAAACCAATTGCCTTGCTCATCTTGATACGCCCGGAGGCGCACGGCCTGCAAGTCGCTGCCCGCGTCGGGTTCGGTCAGGACCATGGCCCCGGTCACTTCGCCGCGGCAAAAGCGGGTCAGCGACATGTCCTTGATCTCATCGTTGGCAAAGGCGTAGATCGTCTCGGCAATGCCTTGCAGCCCGAAGAGGTTCATCAGCGAGGTGTCCGCCCGGCTGATAATCTCGTTAGCCATGGTGTAAATCAGATTCGGGCAGTTCAGCCCGCCGTACTTGCGCGGCAGGGTTAAACCCATCAGATCGGCCTGGATGAGCCGCTTGAGGTTATCCTGGACCAACGGATGCAGCGTGACCGTGCCGTCCTCGTTGAGTGTGTTGCCTTCGTGGTCGATCTGTTCGGCATGGGGTGCAATCATCTCGCCGGCGATCTCGCCCACAATTTCCAGAACGCGGCGATAATTGTCCACGGCATCGGCCGCATCGACCGGCACGTAATTTGCATCGCCGTTGTCCTTGCGCGAAGTTGTCTTCCTGGATGCAGGCCAACTCGGCCAGATCTATGTACTTGAAGAGAAACTGAATATCTTCGTTATCGAGAAAGAAGTTCGCCACAAAAACCTCCGCCGGACTCTAGCATCACCTCGTTCCCAGGCTCTGCCTGGGAACGCTTATCATTTCACATTGCGCGACCGACGGTCGCGGCTTTATGTTATTACGCTTTTTCCTTGATTCCTTTGATCATCATGGGAATGACCTGTCGATAATCGCCCACGATGCCGTAATGGGCCACCGAAAAGATCGGCGCCTGAGGATCCTTGTTAATGGCAATGATCTTGGCCGATTCTTCCATTCCTGCGCGATGTTGGATTGCGCCGCTGATGCCTACGGCGATGTACATGCCGGGCGCACGGTGGTGCCGGTCTGGCCGATCTGGTGTTCCTTGCCGATGTAGCCGCCATCGACCGCCGCGCGACTGGCCCCGACCGCTCCGCCGATCGCGCCGGCCAGATCATAAATCAATTTGAAATTCTCCTTGCTGCCAATGCCGCCGCCGCCGGCCACGATCACTCGGGCGCCCTTGAGGTTGATCTTGCGCGGTTCGATGTGCCGCTCGATCAACCTGAGCGCCATCTCGCTATCGTCGAGATCCACCTGCTCTTCGACGATTTGGCCTTGGCGCGAGGGATCAGGCTCTTTGAGCGGCATCACGCCTTCGCGGACCGTGGCCATCTGCGGCCATTGGTCAAAATTGACGATCGTGGCAATGATGTTCCCGCCAAAGGCCGGGCGGATTTGCAAAAGTAAGTTTTTATGCTCCACCTTGGTTTTCGGATCCACCACGTCGCTGATTTCCAGGTCGGTGCAATCGGCCGTCATGCCGGCCCGCAGCGCAGAGGCCACGCGCGGTGCCAGGTCGCGGCCCAGCGGCGTGGCGCCGAAGATCACGATTTGCGGCTGGTGCCGCTTGATAAGCGTGCTCATCACCCGGGCGTAAGGCGATGTCTGATAATGCGAAAGTCGCGGATCGTCGCAGATATAGACTGTATCGGCGCCATGGGCAATCAGCCGCGATGCCAAACTATTGACACCTGTGCCCGAGAGCACCGCGCCGGTCTTTACTCCCAGCCGATCGGCCAACTGGCGCGCCTTGCGCGCAGAGTTCCAATGCCACGTCGCCCAGCAAGCCGTCTTCCTGCTCGGCATATACCCAAACTTCGCCTTGACGATTTGGTTCAATCATAGGGTTCAGGGTTCAGGATTTTTAACTCAAGTGTTAGTCCCCTCTCCCTTTGGGAGAGGGTTAGGGTGAGGGCTCATGAGACGATAAAAATAATTAATTCTTTTTCTTCTTCCTCCAGCCTCCGTCCTATATCCTATCCCAACGTGCGATCAATCACCAATTCGTGGATCAACTGTCGCACGCCTTCTTCGCTGGGTGGAATTGCCGTATGGCCTTCTTTCTTCAGCACAATGGCCTGAATGCGATGCACCTTGGTGGGCGATCCGGCCATGCCGCAGCGCGATAGATCGGCGTGGATATCGTCGAGATTCCATTGCTCGATCAACAAGCCGTGCTGTTTAAGGGCCTCGGCGCGACGCTGGGCCTCGGCTTGGAGTTGATCCTCGGCGGCATCGGGCATCTGGGTTTTCACCTCGTTGAGCAACTCCGCCATGGCCCGGGCCTTTTTCAGACACATCACGCGCTTGGCCGAGGGCGGCCGGGGAGGGCTGGCTGTCTCCAATACCGTTACTAGCACGGGCAATCTTGCTTCCACCACCTCCCAGCCGTGGCCGATGTTCCGCCGGATGCGAACTACGCCATCGTGCAGATCGACGAGCTGTTCCAGATATGTGACCTGTGGAATACCGAGTTTCTCGGCACATTGCGGGCCGACCTGGGCCGTATCGCCGTCGATGGCCTGCCGGCCGCAGAAAACAAAATCAAACCGCTCAATAGTCCGCACCGCCTGACTAAGGATGTAACTGGTGGCCAGGGTATCGCTGGCAGCGGCGCGACGGTCGGTGATCAAAATCGCCCGATCCGCCCCGCGATACAGGCAATCCCTGAGCACATCGGCCGCCTTGGGCGGTCCCATGCTGATTGCGGTGACCGTGCCGCCATGGCGGTCTTTAATATCAAGCGCCACTTCCAGCGCGTATAGATCTTCAGGATTGAAAATCGTGGGCAAGGCAGCCCGATTGACTGTGCCATCTTCCTTCATGGCCTCGGCCGTGACGTTGGCGGTATCGGGCACCTGTTTTACACATACGACACTGTCGTAGGGCACTGTTTTATGCTCCGCGAAGTGCTGGTGGTTAAAACCCCGGAGATTATCAGCCTCAGCCCTCTAAGTCAATCCCCGCTATATGTTTACGCCTGTCCAAAAATTGATATGAAATATGTAACAGGCTATTAACATCATGTTGTATAATTGATTGCAAAATTGTAAACTATTTGGATTATTAATGACATCATTCTGAAACACCAATCTAGAATTAAATGCTATTTGTTCATCAATCTGATTTGCTTTTAAAAGTCTTTATCAATAATCACTAAATTTTGTACCATCTTACCCATAAAAAAATCCATTACCATGCCTGAATCAATAATTCAAAACCAGCACCGTGTCATTTTCGACAACATCCGCAATCAGCCTAATCTCTGGCCAGTTCTAACAGAGGTTCTCTGGAAGGCAGCACATGCGGAAGACCAAGTCATTTTTTTAAACCAGGTTATTCCGGCAATATTTGCCCAAGCAGGGGGTGATTACGCCTTTATCGCCGCCCCATCTGCCGGACGCTGGACGGTTATCGGAGAAGCCGGAACCAGTCGCTCGCTCCCGTTGGAACTTTTGGCCGACGTGCTAGATCGGCAATCCGCCCGGACTGCTGGCGAGTGGAACGCTGTTCCACTAAGCACGGGTAATACTTATGCCGATGTCTTGGCCGTGCATTGTCCCAAGCCCACCGAAGCAGGGAAAGTTCTCTCCGTGCTGCAAGTCATTGCCCCGGTGCTTGCAGATGCCCTGGATACGGTGCGCCAGCGCCAGCGAAACCTAAAGCGGCTCCGACGCCTGGAAGCAGTTTTGGAAATTACCAACCAATGGAACCAAACCCATGAGGTCGAGCCGCTGCTGGTCCAGATGGCCGAGGCGGCCACGCGACTGCTGGGCGCCGATCGGGCGAGCATCTTTCTTTGGGATCGGCAGAACCATATTCTCGTGGGCCGGCCGGCCCTGGGCATTCCCGGCGGTGAATTGCGCATTCCGGATGATCGCGGCGTTGTGGGCCATGTGATCCAAACGGGCGAATCCCGGCGCGTTGACGTGGCCGCCGAACCCCAGGCCATCGATCGGCACGTCGACGCCCAATTGCACTACCAAACCCGAACCTTGCTCTGCGTGCCGCTGCGCGGCCGGTCCGGTGAATTGTTCGGGGCTTTTGAATTGATCAACAAACTTTCCGGCAGTTTTACACCTGAAGATGAAGAAGCCTTGATCGAACTGGCCTCCCATGCGGCCGTGGCCCTGGAGAACGCCCAAGACCGACAACTGCTGATTTCCGCCAACCGGCAAATTGCCGATCAAGCGGCTGAGCATGTGCGACTGATCGGCGAAAGTCCGGCCATCGACGCCCTGCGCTCGATCATCCGCCGCGTGGCCGAGACCGATCTGGCCGTGCTGATCCTGGGCGATAACGGCACGGGCAAGGAGGTCGTGGCCCAATCGATCCATTACCTCAGCCGCCGCCGCGATCAGCCGTTTATTGCCGTCAATTGCGCGGCCATTCCCGAAACTCTGGCCGAAAGCGAGCTGTTCGGCCATGAAAAAGGGGCCTTTACCGACGCCCGCGAGGCCCGGGCAGGAAAATTCGAACTCGCCGCCGGCGGAACCCTGTTCCTCGACGAGATCGGCGACCTGAGCCTGGCCTGTCAGGCAAAATTGCTGCGTGTATTGGAGGAAAAAATCATCCTCCGCGTGGGCGGCTCCACGCCCATTCATACCGAAGTCCGCGTGCTCACGGCCACCAATCAAAATCTGGCCGAAATGGTGCGGGCAAAACGTTTTCGCGAGGATCTTTATTTTCGTCTGAACGTGGTCACGCTCGAACTGCCTCCGCTCAGCGCACGAGGCGACGATATCATACTCTTGGCCGAACATTTTTTGACCGACTTTTGCCAACGCGCCCGGCGCAAGCGCCAAACTCACCGCTGCCGCCCGAAAACGATTGCTCGAACACGCCTGGCCGGGCAATGTTCGTGAATTACGTAATTTGATGGAGCGGCTGGCATATCTTTCCGTTGCCGATACTATCGAGGCCGAAGACCTGGCGTTCATCCTCTCGCCCCACGGTCAGACGCCCTTGGTGTCCGACTATAATCTGCCCCTGGGTCAAGCCACCAACCAATTCCAGGTGGAATATATCCGCCGCCTCATCGAGCAGTGCCGCGGCAACGTCAGCCAGGCCGCCACCCGATTGGGCCTGCATCGGTCGAATCTTTATCGCAAAATGCGCCAACTCGGCATGGAAACTTCTAACTAGCGCATTTTGTCTGGACATTTTGCCACTCTATAAACCACCTTTGGGATACTTGCATATTATTCCGATATTCGTAAAATTCTTTTTTTACATGTTGAAATTGGTCTAAAGGCCTCCTTAGCTCAATAGGTCAGAGCATCTGACTCTTAATCAGAGGGTTGAAGGTTCGAGTCCTTCAGGGGGCACTTGTAAGGCCTTGTGTAGCAATTAGTTATGCAAGGCTTGCTTTTTAGTGAACATTAGAGTTTCGGTCGGTTCCTACCTCCTTCCTACCCGAGAAGGAAATTTTATTAGGTTTCAGAAATTCGCTTTGAAAGGGGAAGAAAATGGATAACGCGGCCTTCTTCTTGATTACCGAAATGAAAGAGGATGAAACACCCAAAAAGATTGTGGACTACCTAAAAGAAAAACTTAAAGAAGTGGCAACGGTAGTGATCTGCAAAGAGTACGAGAAAATTAGAGTTGTATTAAAAGCCTCCGTTTCATCAGTTGATGAAGTTCGATTAGCCTTAAATGGTGTAGCTGGGTTGGAAGAGGGCATGAGTCTGCAATCCAGTGTTCCTGGGGAAACGCCTTCTTACAGGGATATGTATACTCAAAAAAACGGTTACGGTTGGGCTCCAAGTTCAATAGTAGTAACCAAAACCGATTTGATTGAGAAGATCATGCGCCAAGAATGTGAATCTAATATTCGGCTGGCAGAGGAAAATAATCCTTGAGCATATCGGCATCTAAGCCTACGCCACGGCCTCTTGTGGATCGGCCACGGCTTCCGGCTCCAAGATGATCGACGCCAGCGCCCAGGCCTCCCTCCAGCGCCGACGTGCCGCTGTATAGAGTAACCGGGAAACATACCTCCCTGCCCGCTCATGGTCGCCTGCCATGATGACGGGGATCCCCGATGCAATCCAGCCGAGGACCGAACCTACCGCCGCCGCCGGCGTAATCTGTGACCGGCACTGGAAGCAAGGATGAGGCGGTAATCGCTACTCACCCGGTCATGGCAATCTGGTATAATTCACAAACCGTCTACCAGAATGAGTTTTTGAGATAATGATTCCTGAGATGGGAAAACGGGATAGAAAGTCTTCCTCAACGTCGATCGATGAAATAACTGTCAAAAAATTAAGGCATTTTGGGACGCGAGTTCTAGACGAATTGGAGGTCTCTACTTGGCTGCAGCTCCAGCGATAGGACACAAGCAAAAGGTTTTAAACTGCTATTATAGTGTTACGCCGTCTTTGAAAATGGCTATCTCCCGATATCCGTTGATCTCGTTTCGGGCCAGTCGGCGGCCGCTGGCGATGGCGAGCGTTTCGTGCAGAAGTTCACCGGCCAGGTCGGACAAAGCGGCGCCATGGAGCAGCCGGCCGGCGTCAAAATCGATCCAGTGCGGTTTGTGTTCGGCCAGCGCCGAGTTTGACGAGATTTTTATCGTGGGCACAGGCCCGCCCAGCGGAGTGCCTCGTCCGGTGGTGAACAACACAAGATGCACTCCGGCCGCCACGAGCGCCGTAAGGGAAACCATATCGTTGCCCGGCCCGGCGAGGAAATTTAAGCCCGCTTTGGATACGCGTCCGGCGTAAGGTAGCACGTCTTGGATGGACGTTGTTCCGCCTTTTTGCAGACAGCCCAGCGATTTTTCTTCAAGCGTGGTGATGCCGCCGTCTTTGTTGCCCGGCGCGGGATTTTCATACACCGCCTGATTATGGCTAAGGAAATACTCCTTGAATCCATTGATCATGCCGACGCAAGCCTCGAACACCTCGCGCGTCGCACAACGACTGATAAACAACGCTTCGGCGCCGAACATTTCCGGCACTTCAGTAAGCACGGTTGCACCGCCGCGTCGGACCAGTTCATCGGAGAAAATGCCCAGCAACGGATTGGCCGTGATGCCGGAAAAGGCGTCCGAGCCGCCGCATTTCAGGCCGATTCTCAGCTTGGAAACAGGCAAACTCTGTCGGCGGAAACCGCCCGCATAATCTGCCAGTTCTTTCAACAAACGCATCCCTTCCCCCAGTTCGTCGCGGATTTCTTGCACGACCATAAATCGGAAACGTTCCTGCTGCGGGTTGCCCAACGTCTGACGAAACTCGGCCATGGTGCTGTGCTCGCAACCCAGTCCCAGGACCAATACCCCGCCGGCGTTCGGATGTTGCGCTAAAGCGGCGAGGATTTTTCGCGTATTATCGAGGTCGTCGCCAAGCTGGGAACAGCCGAAGGGATGCGTGAACGCGTGGATTCCTTCCACGGCCGCGCTAGGATTTTGATTGCGGAATTGTTGGACTAGTTTCTGGGCAATCTCGTTAACGCAACCGACCGTGGGCAACACCCAGATCTCGTTGCGCACACCCACGTCACCGTTGGAACGCATGAAACCGTCAAAGGTTAGGCCGTCCTTGATGGGCGACAGTGGTTCGACGGCGGAAATGTAGGAATAGTTCTCTACGCCGGAAAGGTTTGTTCGCAGGTTGTGGACGTGGACCCACTCACCCAATCGGATCGGGACGGATGCACTGCCGATGGGCTGGCCGTATTTTATTACTGCCTCGCCCGCCGCAATCGACGATAGCGCAAACTTGTGACCGCGGGGGACGTCGGCGGTTAGCGTGATTGAATGTCCTTTCACCTGGACTGTCTGCCCACAAGCGAGATCCTCGAGAGCCACGCCGACGTTATCGCGCGGATGAATCACGAGCACCGAGGCGTGTTCAGTTGTGTTCACGACAGGAGTTTCTCCACGGCCAAGCGAATGCCTTTTTGCTCGATTGCTTGGAGATCGTCGGCCACCGCGTCGGCAAATCCGGAGATGGTGTTCAGATCCATGTCCCACATATTTATTTGGGCAAATATGGCGGCAGCCAGCGTGTTAAAATTATGATGCCGATCATAAAGCGCCCCAACATTGTGAGAAGCAATCGATTGCGGCGGCATCATCTCGGATTGAATAACTTTGCGCGTCGCGACGGCCGGTCAGTTCAGTCGCAGTCTTTGGCTCGCCCCGGTAGAAGTGAATCAGCGCGGCCAGCGAAAAACTTAAAAGCGGAGGCAACGCGCCGCGACTGCGAGCGTAATCCAGCACCAAGGGGAGGACGCGTACTTTCCACTTGGAAACGGAGTTGAGCGAGATGCTCAGCAGTTCGTGACGTATAAACGGATTGTGGAACCGCTCAAGGACAGAGTTTGCGTAATCTACGCACTCTTGCTTGTCTAGCGGCACAAAGGGCACGATTTCATCGAAGACCGCGCGGCGCACAAAACGGCCGAACAACGGATCTTCCACCATCTCCTGCACCGTGTTCAGCCCGCCGTGAAACGCAGCCAGTACGCTGGACGTGTGCGCGCCGTTAAGAATGCACACCTTGCGCGTGCGATAGGGCGTCAAGTCGTTGGTCCAAACCACGTTCAAACCGGCGCGGTGAAATGGCAGCTCCTCCGCCAATTGCTCCGGCCCCTCGATTACCCAAAGATGAAATAACTCGGCGGCATCGATGAGCGAATCCTCGTAGCCGAGTTCGCGGGTTATTTGCCCCGCTTCCTCGCGTGGGTAGCCGGGCACGATTCGATCTACAAGCGTGTTTAAAAAATGATTGCAGCACGTCACCCAATCCGCGAAATCACGGCCTAGGTTCCATTGCTGAATATGATGTAAAACAATTTGTCGAAGTTTATCGCCGTTATGCTCGATCAATTCGCAAGGGAGAAAAACTAATCCACGATCCGGATCGCCTCGCAGGGATTGAAACCGCTCGTGGAGGAGCGCGGTTACCTTGGCGGGAAATGAATCCGGGCACTGCGCGGGCCGGTAGGGTTCGTCAGCCGGCGCAATGCCCGCCTCGGTGGTATTAGACACGACAAAGCGTAGTTCCGGGGTGCGGAAGCAGTGCCTGACTTCCGCCCACGAGTCATAAGGGTTTAGTGCGCGGCTAACGGCGGTCACAATGCGCCGCTGATCCCGAACTTTGCCGTTTTGCATGCCGCGCATCAGCAGCGTATAAAGCCCGTCTTGCTCATTAAGAACGGATGCCAGCCCCTCACGGATCGGCTGGATTACGACGATGCGCCCGCCAAAAAGGCCCGCTTCGTTAAGCACGTCAATCATCCAGTCTGCAAAGGCCCGCAGGAAATTGCCTTCGCCGAATTGAACGACTTTTTCAGGGAACTCGTCCAGCACGCCGCAGATTACATTCGGCGGCAACGCGGCGGCTTGTTTCAGCCAGGACCGGGTGAGTTTATGAGTTCTCTCCGGCTCGGAGATGGCAGCATGAATGGGCGAATTCATTGTCTTCATTTTATTCGGAGAGGGCTTGATGCAACTTGCTGTCACATTAAAAAATCAAGAATAAGTGGGGGAATTAGGATTTGAACCCGGACTAACTGATCCAGAAGCGAACTTTTCCCGCAAAAACACAAAACTACAACACACTTAGTGACAACAACTCACATCATTTTATCTAGCCGCTAAATTACCGTCAATTATCATAAATAACGTGCATTGTGTGCAAGAAGCGTGTGCGCGGGCAAGGCCGAATCTTCATGAAGATTGGCCGGGGGCATGTTTCCGCCGATGAAGAGCGTGAAAACATGATACAATCAACACTAACAAAGCGATATGTTCCGGAGGGAATCTATTCACTGGAGTAAAACATGCATTGTCAAGAAGCTGTGTGTGATCGTAAATATGATGAAATTGGCTCAGACGGACCTGTCCTCGAAGGGCGTATCGAGGGATAATGTGTAGTTGCCACTACTTGATCTGAGAGGAATTTCCTAAGTTACGCTACTGTCTGTAAGGTTTGATCAAGTATCTATTCTCTGGCGAGTGGGATCGAATCTAGGAAGGTTTGCATGGGCGTTTTGCCGAAGCAGTACTTTCCGCTATGGGGGCGCTGTCCATTTTATTCTTTTATCCACTCATCGACATAGGCTTGTAGTTCCTCTAGAGTTCGATAAATCTTTTTTCGGAAGGCGATCTGGTAGAACTCTTGGAGGATCGTTTTGTGGAATCGCTCGCAGATGCCGTTTCTTTGTGGGCTCCTGGCCTTGGTTGTAAACAACGGATGAAAACCGTGGCGCTGATTGGGGCCTGAGTAACGGTGGAAAAACGTGGCGTTCTCAACCTTACTCGTGGAAGGGTAAGCAAGACTTGTAGCGGTATAACCGTTATAAATCTTACCCCACCGCGAGGTAGTCGAGAGTGTACACGAACATGGAATTCTAGAGCGAAGTACGTCACCGGGTGTTGATCGGCGAATTGTCGAAGCGAGAGGCCTGCAAGGTCTATCATCTACATTGGGACATGCTAAAAAAGATATTGTCCCACGAGGAGCTGCCGGGCTAACGATTACCAGTACCCAAAATCATGTCTTTATCTCACCAAGCCATACGTTATTTGACTCTCTTAACAAACCACCTTTTTTTTGTCACGCCTTTTCGATCCTGTCACCAACACCTGTGAATTCCTCCTACCAGGCAGATCGGATGCGTTCGTTCGCGCTCAGCCCAAAACTGTCCCATTTCCCAGTTCACTGCATTGCGCGACGTGGGTTCGGCGTACCCTTGGTGGAAACCGCCTTATACTGTTGAAGACCGCACAACTTGCCAAATGACGTGCGTGCTTGCATAATGACGAGATCCGAGTTCTTGTGAGGAACAGATCGCGATGGAGCTAAAGTGCAATGACAAAACTCACCATGGGCGGGAATAGCCGCCGTAACGCCAAGGGCCTCAACCGACGGCACTTTTTGAAAACAGCGGGATTTGCTACCGCAATGGTAATTTCCCGCGCGGGTAGCGCTGCCGATTTAGCCGGCGGTGTTTCCATCGTCGTGGAACCTGGAGACTCGGTAGCCGAATCGTCTCCGGCGCAATGGGCGATAAGCGAATTGTCGGAGGCACTGACTTCGCGAACGATTGTTGTCCACAGATATCAACAACTGGCCCAAGCAGTAGCCGGAGATTTGTGCATTGTGGCGGCAGGCCCTGATTCACCCATGGCCCGTCAACTCCTCGCCGAAGCGGGAGCACGCATTCCGGAAGTCGCTGAGGCCCTTAGTCTGGTACCGATCAAGGCTTCCGGCAAACCGGTGTTGCTGGTGTGCGGCCACGACGAGCGAGGACTTGTCTATGCGCTCTTGGAACTAGCGGACCGGGTGCGCCATGGAACCCAGCCCTTGGTCTCGTTGAACCTTCCCAAGCCTGTTGTCGAGCAGCCGGCCAATGTCGTCCGTAGCCTCAACCGGCTCTTTGTCAGCGAGATCGAAGACAAGCCCTGGTACAACGACCGCCAAATGTGGCCCTCCTATCTCACCATGTTGGCGACGCAACGATTCAATCGCTTCAATCTGTCCTTGGGGATCGGCTACGACTTTCTCCGCAATGTCACAGACGGGTATTTCCTTTTCGCCTACCCGTTCCTGTTGTCCGTGCCGGGTTACAACGTGCAGGTGCCGGAGTTACCCGACACTGAACGCCAACGGAATCTCGAAATGCTGAGATTCATCAGCGAACAGACCGTGGCGCGCGGCCTCCAATTTCAACTGGGCATTTGGATGCACGGCTACCAGTGGATCAATAGCCCGAATGCCAACTACACGATCGCAGGGTTGTCCAGAGAAAGCCATGGTCCGTACTGTCGCGACGCGGTATTGGGTTTGCTGAAAGCCTGCCCGGCCATCAGCGGCATCACGTTTCGCATCCACGGAGAGAGCGGGATCTCCGAGGGGAGTTACGATTTTTGGAAAACGGTATTCGAAGGTGTGGCGAAATGCGGGCGGAAGGTGGAAATCGACATGCATGCCAAAGGAATGGATCAGGCCATGATCGATCTGACGCTGGCCACCGGCATGCCGGTGCAAATTTCGCCGAAGTATTGGGCGGAGCATCTCGGCATGTCCTATCATCAGGCGGATATCCGGGAACTGGAACGGCCCAAACCAGGCAAGGAAGGATCAGGATTGATGAAACTCAGCAGCGGTTCCCGCAGCTTCCTGCGCTACGGTTATGGCGACCTGCTACAGGAAGATCGCCGCTACGGTGTGATGCATCGAATTTGGCCCGGCACGCAGCGTCTCCTGTTGTGGGGCGACCCGGTCATGGCCGCCGCGCACGCCAGGGCCTTTAGCTTCTGCGGCAGTGCGGGCGTGGAAATCATGGAGCCGCTCTCGTTCAAGGGCCGCCGAGGATCCGGTATTGCGGGCGACCGCTGCGGTTACCTGGATGCGTCCTTGAAGCCTCGGTGGGATTGGGAAAAATATCTTTATAGTCTCCGGGTTTGGGGGCGACTGCTTTACAATCCCGATTCTGAACCGGATGTTTGGTGCCGTTATCTGCGCAAGCAGTTCGAGACCGGTGCTGAGGCCGTGGAGTCAGCCCTGGCCAGCGCCTCCCGCATACTGCCGATCGTGACTACGGCGCACAGTGCTTCGGCCGGCAACAACACTTACTGGCCCGAGATGTACACCAACCAACCGATTGTTGATCCCGGCGCAGACATCCTTACAGCGACAGTCCCGCGCCAAAGGTCTTTGGGAATGTCAGCCCGCTTGATCCGCAGTTATTTCTGCGAATCAACGATTATGCCGATGAGTTGCTCAAAAGAGAGAGCAGCGGCAAATACACCCCGGTCGAGGTTGCGCAATGGATTGAGGACTATGCCGACGAAGCGGCCAGACACCTCGCGCAAGCTGAATCGCAAGCAGAAGACAAGCAGCGGCCGGAATTCCGGCGGATGGCCGCGGACGTGGCGATCCAAGTCGGATTGGGCCGTTTTTTTGCAGCCAAATTTCGCTGCGGCGTCCTGTATGCAATCTTCGCACAAAGCGGCGATCGAACCGCATTGGACGAAGCGCTGAAAGCGTACCGCAGTGCCCGCGCCGTATGGGCCGAACTTGCCAACAGTGCCAAGGATGTGTATCAGCCTGACGTTACCGTTGGGGAGCTTACACATTTACGGGGCCACTGGCTAGACCGGCTGCCGGCCATGGATGAGGACATTGCCGATATGGCGAAAAAACTAAGCCAAACCCAAAGCGGCGCCCCTGAGGACCACGTTCGATTGGCTATTCAGGCGGCCTTGGGCCGGCCGCAGCGCGCGTCTGCTACTTGCCGCCACATCCAACCAGAGCAATTCCGTCCCGGTCAGCCCCTGAAAATCGAGTTGTCGCTCGAGAAAACGTCCCTGTTGATACGGTTGTTTTACCGGCATGTAAACCAGGCCGAGCGATACGAGACCCTGGAAATGCAGGGGCAAGATAACCGATATCGGGCCGTCATTCCGGCGGCCTACACCGATTCCCCGTACCCAATCCAATACTACTTTGAGTTGAAAGAAGGACCGGATACAGCCTGGCTCTATCCGGGCTTTGCAGCAGACCTTGCGAACCAGCCATACTTCGTTGTACGTCGGCATCATCGCGCTTAGGCGGCTTTTCGATCATAATAACGCCACCCTGTGATTAGAACCCGATAAAGTGGCTGGCATCACGACTGCTTGCTCCACCAAAAACCATTGACAAAAACGTCCCCGTAGCTCAATTGGATAAAATATCGGCCTATAGAGCCAAAGGCTACAGATTCGAATCTTGTCGAGCAATTACGACTGCAAGTTTTGTTTTGTTTTAATCTGTCTCAAAAACACTGCCGTTTTTTGAGAATCCCAACAAAGCACCCCTTTTTCGGCACATGTCTACCATCCTGTCAAACGGTACTTGAGAAGATCAGCGCCACGATTTTCAACCATTATTAACATCCCCTTCGCCTAAAGAACCATCGATCCTGAGCATGGGTTCTGTCAAGTCGTCACCCTTATGTTTGCGTCGTCCAGTCTGATCGGTTGCAATGTGGCCACTACGAAGATCCGTGCCTGGATAACGAATCTCAGCACCGCATGCGCAGCGGACTTGGTGTTCGAACTCGAACAACGTGGCATCAAAATCGGCACCGCATCGCGGACAGGTAATAGCCATGATACGCTTAATGATACACTTACGGCGGTCGGAACGCCAAGAGGCTGCGCCAGCAGTTGAACAGCGTCTCCACGGATAGCACGCCATCGCTAATGCCGCGATTGTTCACCCCGGTGTAAGGGATACCCTGGGGAAGACATTGTGAGCATAGCTCCAACTGTCACCGGCCGTCATGGTCTCCGCCAGCCCAGGCGATTCCCGGCTGTCCCACAACACCACCCCTTTTTCGGCACGCCTCTACGATCCCGTCAAACGGTACCCGTGAGGATTCCGGGATAGCAGCAGCGTTTCCTAATGGAAAAGCATCAACAACTGATCCATTAAAGTAACGTTAGACGGAACACCAGAGAACTGCGGAACCGGCTTTCGTAGCCTTGGATAACTGCGACGCATTATCATATATTTGTTCAGCCTGGAGCAGTGTCACTGCTGCATGCCTTGTCAATAACGCCCTTCTGCGAAATTTTTTTTCACTACATAATGCCCACAGGGCCCGGACTCTCTCGGCCATTGGGCCGCGCCGGGCTATCCCTGCTGCTTGATCGCCTCCTTGATCCGCTTCGGAGTCATCGGGAGCTGAAATAGCCGGGCGCCGGTAGCATCAAAGACCGCGTTGGCCAGTACCGCGCCCATGCCGATGATCGCCGGCTCGCCTCCTCCCTGGGGAGGCGAGTCTTTGGCGTCGACGAGCACTGTCTCGATCTCGGGAAGCCATGAGAACCGCGGGATCTTGTAGCTCACAAAATTGAGGTCGTGTACTTCGCCTCCCTTGAAGCGGATCTCTTCGGCCAGAGCATAGCCTAATCCCATGGTGATGCAGCCTTCTATCTGGATTCTCGCCCCTTCCGGATTGATCACCAGACCCATCTCCTGGGCACAAACCACACGCTTGACCTGAACTGTGCCGGAGGTCTTGTTCACCTCGACTTCGGCGATCCATGCTACGTAGGTTCCCGAGTCGGTACCGCAGGCAACGCCGACGCCGCGGCCGCTCGAGGCCTTCTTTGGCGGCCATCCGAATTTCTCCGCCGCCTTTCTCAAGACGCGGAGCATCCGCTCGTCTGTCAAGTTCTTCAGGCGGAACTCCACGGGATCGGCCCCAGCCTTCGCGGCCATCATGTCGATCTGCGATTCCCTGGCGAAGGTGTTCGTGTTGTTGCTGGGCGCTCGCCAAGGGCCGGTCCGGAACGGGTGCGTGCCGGGCCCAGCCGTCCAGCCGCTTCCGTGCGACACAGTGGCGTGATGGGGCACGTCGTAAAACTGCTGACACCCCCGCTCGCCCGCAAAGTAAACGTGGTAATCCCAAAGCACGATCCGCCCCGCTCCGTCCACGCCCGATCGGATCTTCACTACGGCAGCCGGTCGGAAGGTATCGTAGAAGAACTCTTCGGCCCGGTTCCAAACGACCTGGACGGGCCTGCCGATTGCCTTGGCCAGGATTGCCGCCTCCACGGCCTGCTGATTGTTCGTTTTGCCACCGAAGCCCCCGCCCACAAAAGGCGCAATTACGCGGACCTTGGCGGAATCCAGTCCCAGCCGCCGGGCGATCTCGTCTCTCGCCCCGAATGGATTTTGCGTGGAGGCCCACACTGTGACCTTGTCGCTCTCGATCTGCGCTAGCGCGGCGTGCGGCTCCATGGGGGCGTGCGATACGTAACTGTTCAAGTAGGTCGCCTCGATCACGCCCGACGCCAGCTCTGCGCCACGTTTCAGATCGCCTCCGCTGACAACCGTTCTGCCTTCGGGCGCAACTTTTAGCAGATGGTCGAAGATCGTTTTGTCGTCTACCTCGGCTTGAGGCTGATCGAACTGGGCTTTCACCTCGCTCAGGGCCTGCTCGGCAACGTCCGGATGCTCGTGAAGCGCGGCCACCAGATCGCCCTCCTTTATGATGCGCACACCCGGTAGACGCTCGGCCTCGGATGTGTCTGCGCTTTTGAGCGTGGCGCCGTGGGCAGGCGGCCTTAAGATCGCTGCCGAAAGCATGCCGGGCAAACGGATATCGGCCGCGTATTTTGCTTTGCCGGTCACCTTGTCCAGGGCGTCCCGTCTCAAGACGGGCTTTCCGACTATAGTGAACTCGGAAACAGCTTCCAACGCGGCCTTTTGATCCAATCGGCGCTCGATTCGCTTGCCTTTAGTCAGCTCGGCGTAAGATACCTTTTGTTCCGGATGCTCCTTGACGCAGACGGCGCCGTTTTCGGCCTTCAGTTGTGCGGCAGGAACCTGCAGACGCTCTTCGGCCAGTTGCACCAGCACCGCCCGGGCCTCGGCAGCCGCTGCGCGAAGCGGTGGTCCGAAGAATCGGGTACTCATGGACCCGAAGGTCCCCATGTCCCAGGGGCAGAGGTCGGTGTCGCCCATGACCATGTCCACGCTCTCCAGCGGCACGGTGAGTTCGTCGGCGAGCATCTGTGCCAACGACGTGACGACGCCCTGGCCCATCTCAATCTTGCCGGTAAAGCAGGAAACGCGTCCGTCCTCTCCGATCTTGAGAAAAGCGTTAAAGTCCGAGGGGAGTTGCTGGCCGGGGCCGCCGCGTCTGCCCTGTGCAAGCAATTCACTCTCTCCTAGAGAGATAAGTACCAAGATCCCCCCGCCAAAGATCTTGAGAAATTCCCGGCGATCGGTGGTGAAACAGTCTGACGTATCGCCGAAATCGAATTTCAGGTATTCGTCTCTCATGGCGTTTCTCCTCCACTGAAACTACGGGCCGCCGACTCGATGGCCGAGACGATTCTCGTATAAGCCCCGCAGCGGCACAAGTTGTGCTCCATGAACTCGAGAATCTCTTCACGGTTCGGATTGGGGTTCTTGCGCAGCAGGGCGACCGCCTGAACAATCATGCCCGGCGTGCAGAAGCCGCACTGCAGGGCGTCATGTTCCATGAACGCCTTCTGCACCGGGTGCAGTGTCCCATTCTGGTCCAGTCCCTCGATCGTGACCACCTCCATGCCCTGAACATCCTTCAACGGGATCAAGCAGGACCGCATGGGCTCGTCGTCGACAAGAACCGTGCATGCGCCGCAATGGCCTTGTCCACATCCGCACTTGGAGCCGGTTAGCCCAAGGTCGGAGCGCAAAATCCAGAGGAGCTTGCGGTCACCGTCCGCGGTGACGCGGATGGGCTTGTCATTGAGCGTGAACTGAATGGCTTGTTCCATCGGTGTCTCCCTTACTGGCAGATGTAGTAATTCAGCCGAGTATTCCCAGACTGGCAAACAGCTTCACTGAGTGCCGCTGCTTTGTTTCAAATGGCCGCTGCATTCGCAACGGGCGGGGTACACAATAAATCTATCATCACTCCATGCTACAGGACAATGGGGGTGGTGTCAAAACAATTCATAGATCCTTCATCTCGGCACGACATTTCCCATCTAACTGTTATTCAAATGTTCAATTTCTTTTTATCGCGTCCGCCGCTTTCAAGCTTGTTCCTGAACTTGGTCACTGTTTGTTCATAATCTTCAGGCACATCCATATCCTCAATGACGCCGGGGGCAGACGCTTCGACCTCGAAAACGTCCTCGGGATGCGCATAAAGCAGTCCGCGCAGACCGACATCCCGATAACAACTTAGAATCTCCTCGCGGTAGTGCATGGCGAAAAGGAGCGGGTGACCCCGCCGGCCGTTATAAGTTGGTACTACGATTCCGTGGCTGGAGGCCTTGAAAGCCTGGACCAGTATGGCAACAACATCCGCCGTAATTCCCGGTTGATCGCCTAATACCACCAGTACGGCGGCACAATCTTCCCCCATTGCGCAAAGACCGCAGCGCACCGAACTGAGCATGTCGCCATCTGCATCGGGATTGATCACGAAGTCGACGTACCGGCCGGCAAGCGCTGTGGTGATGCCGTTGCCGTCGGGACCGACGACCACGAAAATCCGATCCACCGGGCTGCGAAGCACCTCGTCTATGATGTGAACGATCACAGGCCGGTCGCCCAGGGGCAGGAGAAGTTTTTGTGCGCCATACGACGCGATCGGCCGGCTGCCAGTACCATGGCATAAATCATGGGCATCTCACTTGCTGGGAATTCTTGGTGCGGCGCCTTTACGGCGCACTGCGATCAATTGGGCTGTAATGCTAGTCGCGATTTCGGGCACGGTCACCGCACCGATGTCCAGTCCGACGGGCGCATAAACTCGCTCGAACTCGGCCGCCGTTGCCCGGCCCGACTCGATAAACTCCTTGCACATAAGACTCACCTTGCGACGGCTTCCGATCATGCCAATGTAGGCCGCCGGCTTGTGTAGACAGGCAGCCAGCACCGTGGCGTCGTGCCGGTGGCCACGGGTGACAATGACAATATAGGTGTCGCCGCCGATAGCCAAGCGATCAATCTCCGCGTCAATCCGGCCACAGCACGTAGTCACGCCATCGGGAAATAATTCAGCGGCCGTGAATTCTATCCGATCGTCGATCACCAGAATCTCGAATCCAACGAGATCGGCTTGTACGGCCAAGGCCTGGCCAATGTGGCCGCCGCCGACGATCAGCAGCAGCGGATGGGGAATGAGTGGCTCTACCAGGACTTCGAGACGTTGTCCTTCTGGGGGTGATTCTCTAACAAAAAACTCGGTTTCCTCCCGTCCCAAAGCTGAGCGAATGTTCTGGGCATTAGGAAAGCCGAATTCGGAGGGAATCTTCTGTTCGGCCAAAAACTGGACCTCGACATCAGGCTCTTTCCCTCCGCGGATTGTGGTCAGCAACACGCCTCGCTCCCGGCACACTCGAGCCTCTGACGCGGCTTGATAGGCTGCGCGATGCCTGACTGCGTTCGGATCGATGAGCACGCGCATCATTCCGCCACAAATGGGATCCATACATTCGACGGCATCACCCGCCAGGTTGAAGTCGAACACCAGTGGACGCCGGATCTTGAGGGCCTCGATGGCCAAGCACTGAGCCTGGGCTTCAACCGCACCGCCGCCGATTGTGCCCTGGATCGCGCCGCCGGCATTGATAATCACTTTCCCGCCCGCTTTACAGGGCGTGGAGCCCTCAGCTTTTAAGACCGATGCCACCGCGAAATCGCTATTGCGATCACACTGCTTCACTATAGCTTGATGAATGTCCTTGGGCAGTTGACGAGTATTCATGGCGATTTTTATGATCGAGATCAAGCTTGCGTATTTCCCGACAACCTTATGGGCATTTGGCGGATGCGATTGCCGGTGGCAGGGAAGACCGCGTTGGCAATCGCCGGGGCAATGGCGATGATAGGCGTCTCGCCCCCGCCGGCGCTGGCCAGGTCGGGCCGGTCCAGCAGGTAGATGTCGAGTTCCGGCATGTCGCTGAAACGAGGCACGAGGTAATGCTTGAAATTGGGATTCTGTATTTTGCCGTTTTCAAAGCGCATTTCTTCGCGCAAGGCCGGACCCATTCCCATGACGATGCAGCCCTGCACCTGGGCGGTGAGGTTATCGGGATTCAGGATCGCGCCGCATTCGAACACCTCGCACACGCGGCGCACAGCGATGCGGTTTTGCACCCGGTCCACCACGATTTCGGCACAGGCCGCCACGTAAGAGCCTTTCTCGGTTCCGCATGCCAGGCCCACGCCGACGTCGGGTTGTTTCTGCTTCACCCTCTCACTCCAGTTGAACCGCTTGACAGCCTCTTCGAGCACTGCGCAGACGCGGGTTGTCCAAATGTGCAAGACGGAATTCCAGCGGACCGATGCCTGCGGCGGCGGCGAGTTCATCCATAAAGCATTCTCTGGCGAAGTTGTTGGCCGTCGCGGCCAGGGCACGATAGGAAGCTTGACGCAGCGGCGTATTGGAAGGCACGAAACGGCAATCGGGCTTGCTACCTACTCGGTAAGGCGTATTAATCGCCGCAGGACCCGAGTTGATATTTATATAATGCCACGAGGTCAGCAGGCCGTTCGCGTCGAGGCTGGCTTCGATTTGAATGACCGCCGCCGGACGGAAATACGCCCAGGTGAATTCCTCCTCGCGCGTCCATTTTAGCGACACTGGCTTCCCGGCAGCGCGGGCCAGGCGCGCCGCCTCCACGGCGGCCTCGCCGCTGTGTTTTCCGCCAAAGCCGCCGCCAAAATCGGGCACAATCACGCGCACGCTCTCCTCAGGCAGGTGGAAGGCGCACGCCAGTTCCCCACGGTAGCCAAATGGATTCTGCGATCCGGTCCATACCGTCAGCTTGTCGTCGTTCCATTCGGCCAGCGCGGTACGAGTTTCCAGCGGCGCATGCTGCACGTACGCGACATGAAAAGTCTGCTTAAGAACCTGTTTTGCCTTGGCGAGTTCTTCGGCAAAGGGACTTTTCGGTACCTCACCCTGCACGTGCTTTTGCAAATAGTCGAATACTTCCTTGCTTGACGATTGAGCGGCAGGCTCCCACTTGGCGGTCGCGGCGATGGCTTCCAGTGCCTTCCGGGCCTGATGTGTCGTAGGCGCGGCCACGCCAACGAATTGGCCGTCCTGCACTACCACAACGTCTTTCATTGCTTTCGTTCGTTCCAGGTCGACCGACACGAGCTTTGCGCCGTAAGACTCCGGACGGAGGATTTTGCCGTAAAGCATGCCGGGCCGCATAAGGTCGGAAGGATACTTATGCGCGCCGGTTACGATGTCGCGGCTATGCGGACGCGGAAGCGAAACGCCCAGGACTTTCCACTCCTTGACGGGCGTCACCGCGATGTCACTTGGCACTGTCTGCCCGAAGGCTTTTGCATGTTCATCGCTTTGTGTCAGGTCCGCGTAGCTCAGCGTGCGTGCGCTGGCGGCGTGGATGATCTTACCGTCGCGCACTTCCAGATCGGCGGCGTCCACGTTCCAACGCTCAGCGGCAATTTGGACGAGGACCTGTCGGGCAGCGGCAGCGCCCCGACGTACAGGCGGCACGGTTAAGGGCGTCGTCATGCTGCCCGCGGTAATGCCGTCGTCCGGCACGAGACTCGTATCACCCATCACCATTTCCACCTGGCTCACGGGTACGTGCAATTCCTCGGCGGCGGCCTGGGTCAGTTCCGCGCAGGCACTTGTCCTCCATCCACTTTGCCGGTCATGACGGTGATTTTGCCATCGTTGGCAATGTGAATTCGCGCGGAGATGTTTATTGAGCGGCCGCTGTCGCGACCACCCCTGCGTTGTCCTAAAGCGGTGCCTGCGCTGA
The DNA here is from genome assembly GCA_963820545.1 of Pirellulales bacterium. Classification (GTDB taxonomy): domain Bacteria; phylum Planctomycetota; class Planctomycetia; order Pirellulales; family Thermoguttaceae; genus CAWGAJ01. Next base: position 1,635,854 of record CAWGAJ010000001.1, on the reverse strand, counting down.
CGGTGATAAGCAAGCCCGCGCCAAGCACCTTCACAAAGTCGCGTCGGCTGAGGCCGAAGTCGTAGCCCACCTGTTCGATTGGTTCTTGGTACTGTGTTTCTAAATATTCGTTGGATTCCTGGTTTGTGCTCATGGTTGTTACCTCACGGCTTGCGCTGCCCGTTTAATCGCTTTCTGGATTTTCGGAAAGCCGCAGCAGCGGCACAGATGTTTACCCATGCCCGAAAGGATTTCGGCGTCGGTCGGATTCGGCCTTTCGTTGAGTAAATCCACCGCGGCTACGATCATGCCCGGCGTGCAATAACCGCACTGAAATGCGCCCTCAGCGAGAAACGCCTCCTGCACGGGATGAAGTTTGTCGCGTTTAGACAGGCCCTCGATCGTCTGAATTGTCTTTTTGTCCGCATCTTCCACGGTCATGATGCAGGAGAACGCGGCTTTGCCGTCCAACAGCACGGTGCACGCGCCGCATTGCCCTTCGCCGCAGCTATATTTGGGTCCGGTCAGTTGCAGGTCCTCGCGGAGCACTTCAAGCAAGGGCCTTTCCGGATCGGTAGTCACTGTCTTCGACTCGCCGTTGACGATGAAAGTGAAAGTCTTTTCCATGAGAGTGTCTCGCATTTTTTATTATTTTGGTTTCTGTTGCGGAAATTCTTTGTAGCGTGGGTGCTGGCACCCACGCAGACGTCTTTCAACGAGATTTAACGTACGTGCAAGCACGCACCCTACTTCAAATCAAACTTTCTGCATCAGAAAATATTTAACTTATCTCGCCTTTATTGCATAAGGCAACCCCCCAGCCCAGTAAAAAACCGATCCACAAAGGAAATATCAAACATGCCGCGGTGGTGAAGGCGGGCAGGATCCAGGCACGCCGGCAAAACCGGTCCCGGCAAACGTATACCAATTCGCCGCCGCTGGTGATCAGCAGCACGCCCAAAATACCCCGGGGATAATGTTGCAAGGCCCCTAACAACGAGTTGCCCAACAGCAGCCCCAGGCAAATTAAGACACTTCCGAGGATCAGGTTGCAAACGCCGCTCCGAGCGCCGAACCGATACTGGGCGGCTAATCCGCCCGCCCCGTGACACATGGGCATAGCGCCCAAGGGCAAAGCAGTACATTCATTAAACCCACGGAAAGCGCCACGCGTCCTGCAGCGGCGGGCCGGCAAGGGAAAAGATCGGCTGAAAGCACGCAAACCGCGAACACCGAATTGAGCAAGGTGAGTGGAATTTGCGGCAAGGCTGCCGCCATAAGGCCCGTACTCCAGGCATCCCATCGCAACAGATCCGGAAGATGCCAGTCCATGCCCAAGCGCATAGTGCGGAAAAGATCCGGATTAGTAAAAACTAGCGCGCTCATCCCGCCGAGAAACACCACGAGTGCAGAAGGGAAATATTTCAGCCGCCACCCCAACAGCACACAGAGGGCTGCCAAAGCAGCTAGAGCGAGATCGAACGCGGCCCACGAGGCGCCCATCATTTGTGCTCCGCTGCTGATGAGTTTAAGACCTAATGCCAACTGCAGACCGCGAACGACGCCCAGAGGAATGTAACGATTGAGGCGCTGGATCGCTCCCGACCAGCTCAGGAGCAGGACGACCGTACCGGCAATGATGCCTGCCGCCAGGATATTGCTTTCGCTTAACGATTCGCTGATGGCTACCGCGGCGATGGCCTTCATGGGCTGCACGGTCAGGGGGATTTTGAAGATCAATCCCGTGGCAAGGTTTGCCAGGCCTGCCCCCACCAGTGCCGGCCCTAGTTGCAGACCGCACAGAGAGACCATGCCGGCCAGCAGCGGAATGAAGATTCCCAGATCACCCAAGGCGCCGGAGGTCTCCATGAGAACGATCCGCAGCATGCCGTAAAAACGCGGCAATGCGATTTCCGCTTCTTTTGGCGAAATCAGGGGATTTACATCGATCTCGGCCATCGACAGCAAGGGAACTTATTACTTAGGGATATGATTTGTCTGAATGATTCTCTACGTAGGGCAAAGTCGCTTGTCTTCAAAGATTCACTAACCAATGACAGGGCAACGTACTTCCCGCCGGCCAGGGTTCCTGGCGCGGCGGCGCTTCGAGGTAACAATTCGCCGTAGTGCAGGAGAAAATATCGGCCGAGCTGACCACAGGCAAAGGTGTTACCTGCCACACGCCCGGATCCGCGGCACTCGATATGCACTGCGCAGGAATAAAAAGGGTGCGTTCGGTTTTGGCGCGGACCTGGGCATTTAATGTTCCCCTGAATTCCCGGGCGTAGGGATTTTTCCCCTCCAGCACATCCAGCGCTGCGGCGACATAGCGTGCGAAACAAAAGTGGCAGCCCAACGGATTGCCTGGCAGCCCAAAAATCAGTTGCTTTTCCCGCCGCGCGAAAAACAGTGGTTTGCCGGGCTTTTGCCGCACATAATGAAAGAGCGCCTCGCCGCCCCAATCTTGCACCACGCGGGGAACCAGATCATAATTTCCCGCAGATACGCCACCGGACAGGACTATAATATCGCAGTCGGCAAAGCGTTCCAAAACGCTGTAGATTTCCGTTTCTTTATCGCGAACGCGAACAATTTTAGGAGTGGGTAAGCCTGTCGACCGGGCCATGGCCACGAGCATGGGGCCGTTGGAATCGTGGATTTTCGCGCCTGGCAAGATTTCACTTTCGTGTGCCAACTCCTCTCCAGTGATAATAATGGCCAAACGGGGCTGCGGATTCGCCCAGACATGCGTTCGCCCCACTGCCGCCGCAACAGCTATAGCCATGGGCGTGAGCGTTTGGCCGGAGGAAAGAACTATTTTGCCAGCCCGGCACTCGCTGCCTTGTGGGGCGATATTCATGCCCCGCGTTATCTCCAAGGGCAAGACAATCTTATCGCCATCGCGCCGCGCGTACTCCTTGGCCACTACGGCCTCCACATCCGGCGGGCAAGCGGCGCCGGTCATGATTTCCAGGCACGTTCCTTCAAGCCAAGATTTGGTCCACTCAAACCCAGCTTGTAGCTCGCCCGCTATCGGCACGTCCTTGCCGGCATCGGCCAGACGCACAGCGAAACCATCCATCGTTGCCCGGGGAAAAGGGGGATAATCGCGATCGGTCCTGATGTCCTCCCTCAATCGCAAGCCCACCGCCTCAGCCAAAGGCATCTCTCGGGGCGGAAGCGGCGAGCAGGACGTTACAACACTTTGAAATGCGTCTTGTGGAGAGATCATGATCATGTCATTCAATTGAAGATTACTTGCAGATTATACCAAACCCCAGCGATGATGACTAGTTTTGCAGAGGGTTTCGATCATCTATACCTCTGAAAATCATCACCCTAAGCGTTAGGTAACTCAATTGTGCATATTATTCGCAAATCGGTTTGATATATATATAATAGAATCAGCTAAGGGGAGAAAATTATCGGCACAGGCTTACGTAAAAATCGAGAAGATTGAAAGCGATGTTCTCCTGAATTTGGTTTTAAAAATCTATTCGCATGCTAGTTGATTCCTGGGGACGAACTATTAAGTATCTGCGCGTTTCGGTGACGGACCGCTGCAATCTGCGCTGTGAGTATTGCATGCCGGCGCAAGGGATCTCGCTGTTACCCCATTCGGCAATCCTCAGTTACGAAGAGATTGCCGATGTGGTGCGAGCAGCCGCCGCGCTGGGGATTCCCAAGGTACGGCTTACCGGTGGTGAGCCGCTTGTGCGGCGGAATTTGGAAGAGCTGGTGGCAATGATCGCCGCGATCCCCGGGATACGCGAGCTAACGCTTACGACCAACGGCATTCTGCTGGCCTCCCACGCGCACCGCTTGGTGGCTGCGGGTTTGCAACGCGTGAATATCAGTCTGGATACGCTCGATCCCCAGCGCTACGCGTCGCTGACTCGCGGCGGCGATGTGCAAAAAGTCCTCGCCGGGATTGCCGCTGCGCAGGAAGCGGGATTAGTGCCCATCAAATTAAACTGCGTAATCAGCCAAATGACGCTTGCGGAAGACGTCGAGGCTTTACGAAAATTCGCCGAGAAAAAAAACCTGGAACTCCGCTTGATCCCGCGCATGGACCTGCCGAAAGGCAAATTTGGGATCGTGCATCGCAACGGGGGAGGCAACTGCCGTTGCTGCAATCGGTTACGTCTGACCTGCGATGGATGGATTCTTCCTTGTCTGTTTCACGACAGTGGCTACTCTGTTCGTGAGCTGGGTGCGTCCGAGGCCCTGCGTCGAGCCGTGGCCGAAAAGCCAAGATGGGGATCCCGTTGCACTACCAGGGCAATGCATATAATTGGAGGATAAAATGGCCGAGCTGAGTCATTTGGATGCCGAAGGCCGCGCACGCATGGTTGATGTTGGAGACAAGCCTATTCAGTACCGGCGGGCCCAGGCGGAAGGAAAAATCCATCTCGCACCCGCCACGCTGGAACTTTTATACCAAAAGGCATTGCCCAAGGGCGATGTTCTATGCGTGGCCCAAATTGCGGGCATTCAGGCCGCCAAACGCACTGCCGAGTTGATCCCGCTCTGCCATCTCCTGACGCTGGACAAGATCGACGTGCAACTGGAAATAGCGGATCAAGGCGTAGTGGCCCGCAGCACGGTTCACTACCATGGGCGCACGGGAGTGGAAATGGAAGCCCTTACCGCCGTGAGCGCGGCTTTGTTGACCATTTACGACATGTGCAAAGCGGTCGATCACGGAATGCGGATTACCGACATTCATCTCGTTGAAAAGGTCAAGTCAGATGAACCGGGAAATTGAAATCCTTTCTGTTAACTGCTCCGAACAAAAAGGAACGATCAAGCTTCCCTGCTGGCAGGCCGAGGTGAATCTGTTGGGCCTGGCGGGCAACGCCCACGCAGGCCCCGGCCGGCGGCAGGTAAGCCTGCTGGACAAGGCAACAATAGACCGTTTTGCCCAGACCTTAGGCCGAACGATCGCGCCCGGCCAGTTCGGCGAGAACTTGACTGTCCGCGGTCTTCCCCCGGAAGGAATGTTTCCCCTGGACCGTTTGCGGTTCGATGAAGTGGAGCTGGAGGTAACGCAACTGGGCAAAGATTGCCACGGGAAAGGCTGCGCGATTTTCCAGCAGGTGGGTAAATGCGTGATGCCGCAGGAGGGCGTTTTTGCCCGCGTGCGGCAAAGAGGGATACTTCGCGCAAACGCGAAAGGCGCCTATCTTCCACGCACACTCAGCGTAAAAATTATCACACTCAGCGATCGCGCAGCGGCCGGAGCTTACGCCGATCGCTCCGGGCAATTGGTTCGCCAACGGATGGAGGAATTCTTCCCTCCAAGGCATTGGCAACTGGAAATTGATATGAAAATTCTTCCCGATGAAAAAAGTTTGCTCGATGTTGCGTTGTCCGAAGGCCTCTCGGCTGGCGCGGACGTGATTTTCACAACCGGCGGTACTGGCATCGGCCCGCGAGACATCACCCCCGAGGTCGTCAGCGCACACTGCGAGAAATTTATCCCCGGCGTCATGGAACATATCCGGCTACATTATGGCGCCGCCAATCCCCGCGCGTGGCTTAGCCGCTCAGTGGCCGGCGTTGCGGGGCGCACGCAAATATATGCCTTACCGGGAAGTCCCAAAGCCGTGGATGAATATCTCCGGGAAATTTTCAAAATTCTCGAACATGTGGTTTACACGCTCCAAGATTTGGACCCGCACTGACGCTATAAATTTCCTGACCTTGCCCACTGAAACGAGTCCAGGCAATAAGTGAGAATCACTTGTGCTTGGACCTAACACAGGAGGGCGAAAGATGTTTAAGAAGCGACAAACGGCAGGGCCACGATCCGGTCATTTGCCAATGGATGATTGCTTGATCGCGGCCTAGGTGATCGCTCTCATTAGCACGTTCATAGGCCCGGTTATTGTCCCATCAAGTCAACCGTTTCATCAGAATCCTGAAAAACCACCCCTTTTTCGACATGCCTCTACGATTCCGTCAAACGGTACCCGTTAGGATTATGGGACGGAAGCAACATCCACTGGCGGAGAAGTACCCACGATTAGCCCATCAAAGTAACGATTGTTGATGCGCAAGCGGGTGCGGCTATTGTCGCCGATGCTGGACCGGATCAGGCGGCTGGGGACGAGCGCCGCCGTTGGTCGCGGGAGCACACGCGTAGCATGACGGGACGGCTGCAAGGACTGGCAACTGGTGGAAGCCGCGTCCGCCAGTCGCCGCAAACCGGCGTCGGTCCCCGGGCAGGGGTATAGCATGGGGTCTGGAGGCGAAGGAAAATGGCCGTCAAGCAGCGAAAATCCGCTCAGGCGCTGGCGGCGGGGGAGCGCCTTGGTAAGATGAATGGCATTGTGAGTCTGAATCGGCTTCAGGCTCACGGCAAATGGGAAATGTCACTTGACCAAGCAAATTCGATGTTATATCTGATGGCGGATTTCGCCAATTGATATTAGGGGCATCATGGTCTATCGGGTGGCCACAGGCCAGGAGAATGCCATGGGCAATCGATTATCAATAAAGCGGACTCTTCTTCACACGGTCATTGCTGCCTTGGCCCTGTCCGCCTTGTGTGGAATCTATGTCCTTCTCTCTGGCAGCCTCGGCAAGACAGAATCCAAGATCCTGTTCACCACGCTGACGATCTCGTACTTCAGCATGACTTCTCTCGCATGTGCGGCAGCTTATGAACAAAAGCGATACCTGCTCCTGGCCGTTCCAGGACTTGTATTGGGCGTCATGGGTCTTCTGTTCTTCGTCCCGAGTATTTGGGCCGAGTGGTTCGAGATCCAGACCATCAGCAAGGCGATGTGTATCATGGGCGTGCTGTCGTTCTCGTTTGCCCAAGCCTGCTTTTTGTCGCTGGCCACTTTACAGCGTAATCAGGTATGGGTTTACTACGCCGCCGTCGTGTCAATCCTTGGATTGGCAGCAATCATATCCGGCATCATCGTGTTCGAGCCTCTTCCACGTGAGGATTGGATCATGCGGTTCGTGGGCGCCGTGGGGATCTTGGATGCCTGCTTCTCGCTTTGTGTGCCGATACTGCACCGGCTTGGCGGCAAACAGACCAGCGAAACAGCACATGCCGAGTACGAGCAGATCGAACTTGTTTGCCCCCGATGCAAAGAACATGGTACCTATCCAATCGGCACCATCAAATGCCGGAAGTGCTCGCTGGCCATTCTGATCCAGATTGGGTCCGATTCGCAGCGGCCCGCATCATAGGCCGTGGTCTCCGGTGTTAATTGATCCAGAGGGTTGCGAAATTCCGTAACTGTAAACAACGATTGAAAACCGTGGCGCGGAGTGGGGCCCGTGTAACAGTCAAAAAACATCGCGCTCTGAAGTGTACTCGCGCAAGGGTAAGCAAGATTTGTAGCTGTGTAACCATTACCAATGCAGAATTTATGATCTACATTGAGAAATGATTTAAAGAATATATTGGCTTACGAGTAACCACCCGACTAACGGGAATACTTTACTGAAATTCCTGCTGCTGTCTCATCAACTCATCATTCGTTTCCGAGAATCCAGAAAAAGGACTATTTTTCTCTCTGGCGTTTTCAGAAATGTGGGGGACAATACGTTGTATATCGGGAACTTTCCAGACTCTCAGGCCGTCCTATATTGTATATCCTCACCTTTGAAACTGCACCCTTGAATGGAGCCAGAAAGATGAAAACTGGCGACATGATCGGCTATGCGCGCGTAAGTACGGACGATCAGGATTTGAGCCTTCAGTTAGATGCATTAGAAAAACACGGCATAGCCAAAGACCGTATCTTCACTGATAAAATTTCCGGTGCAAAATGTAACCGGCCAGGTTTGAATCGTTGCTTGGATATGCTGAAAGATGGCGATACGCTGATTGTTTGGCGGCTAGATCGGCTAGGACGGTCAATGCGGCATCTGGTGATGCTGATCAAAGATCTTCGAGGGCGAGGTATCGGATTCAGGTCGATCAACGATGGCGTGATCGATACAACGAGTGCCTCAGGTGAATTAGTCTTTAACATATTCTCTGCCTTGGCTCAGTTTGAACGTCGCTTAATCCAGGAGCGAACCAAAGCTGGACTCGCCGCTGCTCGTGCCCGCGGCCGGAAAGGTGGACGCCCAAGAATGCAACTTAACGAACCCAAGGTATTGCTCGCAAGGAAACTTTACGGCGATAAGACCATCGAAATTGATGACATTTGCAAAACACTGCATATTTCGCGGTCCACTTACTACCGGTATGTGACCATGAGACAATCACCTTAAGTTGACCATTCTTGACAGCCGGGTGTATGCCCACCAAATTAGTAGAATACATGTAGATTTAGTGCCCCAAAAAGTTAACGTTGGATGGAACACCAGAGAACCACGGAACCGGCGTTCCCAGCCTTTCAATATCCCAGACACCGCGTGGCGAACAACACCAATGGCGACTCCGGCGCATGAAATTCCTCAAGAGCTGTCGCGGAAAACGCCTTTATGCACGCCGCAATCAAACGGTGGAGCCGTTCAACGACTGTTTCAAAGGATTGTTCAAGTTGGATCATCGAGTTTTGCATCGAGGTCTCAATAACAAACGTACACAAATGCTCGCAGCAATTTTTGCGTACAAACTCCTGGTTCGTTATAATCACCGACACGGCAATCAGAATGGGCAATTAAATATGGATCGGAGATAGTTTGTGAATTTCAGGACACCCTCAGTTAATTGCATTAAATCTCGCCATAAATATTCTAAAGGGGGGATTTCACGATACATTTCGGTCGTTTTGCGCAAATATATTATTGAAAGCAGGCAATAAGTGTTTTAAGAGTAAATAACCACCACCCTTATTTTCAGTGTAATATTATGGATTTGTGACCCTATTTGAGTTAGTCTCGGCAAATGACCTGCCATGCAGCACTGCCTGGCATTGACACTTACCCGGCGGAAATAGCCCTTTATGAATCAAGAGCAGGAGCGACAGGTCGTTCGGGGATTGCAGGATGGCAACGCCGACGCCTGGCATGCGCTGTACGACGCCTATTGCCGGCAGGTCTGGCAAGCGGTTGCTCGGATGATGGGAACCAGTGCAGGGGACGTGGCCGATGTGGTTCAGGAAACTTTCATGGCCGCCGCCCGGTCTGCACGCCAATACGATGCCTCTCGCGGGCCGCTATGGTTGTGGCTTTATGGTATTGCTCGGAATCACGTGGCATTGCACCATCGCAAGCATAAGCGACTCGACCGTTCGGCCTTGCAGGACGAAAGGCACATCGAAAAAAACAGTCGGTTTATCGGCTGGTTGGAAGGGCGCGAGCCGGCCCCTGCCGATGTGCTGCAGTCGGCCGAACTTGCTGTAATGGTCCGTAGCGTGCTAACCGAATTACCCATCGATTACGAAATAGTATTGACGGCCAAATATCTGGACGGCGCCAGCGTGGAGCAAATCGCCGGGGCCCAGCAGTGCTCGGTAACGGCGGTGCGATCAAGGTTGGCTCGTGCCCGGCAGGCCTTCCGACAAGTCTTTTTGAAAACATTCGACGATCCCGATACCGGCCAAACCGGAGGGCGATATGAATCCTGAAAACGAACATTGGGACGAAGCGAGATGGGCGGCCCTGTTCGCAGCGGCCGACAATAACACCGTGGTGCCCGACGAAGAATTTCTTGAACGTTTGCACAAACAAACTGCCCAGGAGTTCTCGGCCCGAAATCGGCGGAATAAATTACCTTCGCGAAGGAGACATCGCATGTTTATCTTTGCCCTGCGCGGCTTGGCGGCCTCGGCTGTAACGGCGGTTGCCGCGGCAGTGATGTTTTTTACCGTCCTTTCTAGTACCACAGCCGTTCCGGCCGAAAAGGTGCTCGCTAGCGTCAACCAAGCCGATAGCCTGCACCTGAGCATCACTCGCGATGGCAAAACCAGCGAAATCTGGACCCGAAAACCCGATAAACTACGCTGGAACAATGCGGACGGCACCTACAAAATCGCCCATGGAAAACAGCTCTGGCTGGTGGATGAAAAAGCCAACCGGGCCAATTCCGCGGTCTCTCCGTATTTTCTCGGCGGAGAAGGGGCATCCGGCGAGTTGGACGTCTTGTCCCTTTTGGAATTGCCGCGCCCAAAGTGGCCGAAAGATCTGCAATTTAAGCGTTCTTCCCGGCCGGTCCAACTCGATGGCAGGGATTGCGAGGATTATCAACTCGATTTACCGGCGGAACAAGGGAAAATCCATATCAAGGCCCTGGTCGATGCCGGCACGCAATGCCTGCAGACCCTGGAGGCAACAACGACCCAGCGCGACGGCCGCCTAACGCCGGTCGCTAAATTAACCGTTCTGGCAACCGACCAGCCCGCCCCGGAAGATATCTTCATCGTCGGCGATGTCCTGACCGAAGACGGACGCATCGGAAAAATAAGCGACGTGCAAGGGATCGTGGGTCTTAAGCCGGCGATGGCCGAGCGCTGGACTCCCGTCACGGCACACCTTGTTATCAAGCCGGGCGATTGGATCCGCACCGATCCGCGCGGGGCAAATGCCGTAGCTTTACGCCTGGTCAAGCAGACCGACGTGACGCTCGGTCCCGGCTCGCTGGCCGAACTTGTCAAACCCAATCAGATCCGATTATTTGAGGGAGAGATAAAAGTCACGGCCGAGGAAAAAGCGCCCTTAGAAATCCTCGGGCCGGATGAGCAAAAGATCACTGTCCAAGGCCGCCAAGTATTCCGGCTCGATAAACAAAAACTCGTCAGGCTCGACAAGGATCCTCTTTGGTTAAAGGGTTTTGAAGGCGCGGCGGCCGTGGAATCGATCGGTTCGTTGATCGCCAAGGTCGACGGCCGCGACGTGCCGCTTACGGTCGGATATCACAAGGTCTCGGTCGACATCCGCGACCAGATCGCCCGCACCGTTATCGAGGAATCATTCGTCAACCATACGCCTGCGCGGCTGGAGGGCGTATTCCAATTCCCCTTGCCGCCGGACGCTTCCATCTCCGGGTTCGGCATGTGGATCGGCAGCGAGTTGGTCGAAGCCGACGTGGTCGAGAAGCAGCGGGCAAGGGAAATTTACGAAACCATCCTCCGCGAGCTGCGCGATCCCGGGCTCTTGGAATGGTCCGGTGGGAACATCTTCAAAGCCCGCGTGTTCCCCATCGAGCCCAACAGCGAAAAGCGCATCAAAATCACTTATATTCAGGTGCTGCCGCTCACCGGAAACCAATATCGCTATAGTTATCCCCTGCAAAGCGAGATGCTCAAGCAGCACCCCTTGCGGGAGTTGGCCATCGACGTAACGCTCAACTCCGTGATGCCGCTAAAAAATGTAACTTCCCCCACACATACTGTGCGGTCGGAGAAAACCGAGCACTCGGCCCGCGTGGAATTCTCCGCCAAGGAATATACGCCTACCCGCGATTTCGAGGTTGTGGTTGAAACCAGTGCCCGGCAATCTGACGTGATGATGATTCCCCATTGCCGCGGCGACGACGGCTATTTCATGCTCCAGTTGACGCCTCCGGCCGGCAACGACCAATGGCAGCGGGAAATCCTGCCCGACGGCGTGCCCATGAACCTGCTTATACTGGCCGATACATCGGCCTCGATCAACGCGCCCGGCCGCACTGCACAGGCTGAGTTCCTTGCCGCGCTCTTAAGCGCATTAACGCCTAAGGACTCGTTCAATGTGGCCGGTTGCGACGTGGATTGCGACTGGGTCTTTGAAAAGCCGATGCCGGCCGACGAGAAGAACGTTGCCACAGCCCGCAATTTTTTTGCCAATCGGACCTCATTGGGTTGGACCGACTTGGACAAGGCCTTTGCCTCGGCCTTGGAGCAGGCGGGGCCGAAAACGCAGGTGATTTACATCGGCGACGGCATTCCCACCGCCAGCGACGCCGATCCCGTCGACTTCAGCAAAAAACTGCGGCGATTGTACGAAGGCAAGACTGCGACGTTCCACGCGATAACGCTTGGCAGCAGTTTCGAGCCTGTGGTCATCAAAACCATCGTCTCATTGGGCGGCGGGTCGCTCAGGCAAATCACCGGTGAACATTCTCCGCAAACAACGACGGCGGAATTGCTTCAGGAACTGACCCGGCCGGGATTGAAAAATCTTAAAATCGAATTTAAAGGACTCCACACGGCCCGGGTTTATCCCGATGAACTGCCCAATATTTCCGCCGGTTCGCAGCAGATCATTTTAGGCCGTTATCTGCCCGAGGGCGGCGATCAGCAGGGCGAAGTGATCGTTAGCGGCACGTTGGGCGGCAAACCGGTGCGTTACAGCAGCAGAGTTTCGCTCAAAGACGCCGAGCAGAGAAATTCGTTCATTCCCCGGCTCTGGGCGCGGATGCACCTCGATGCATTGCTGCAACAAGGCGCATCGCCGGCAATCAAGGACGAGATCATTGCCTTGTCGGAAGAATATCACATTATCACGCCGTACACCTCGCTTTTGGTGCTGGAAAGCGACGCCGATCGTGAGCGGTTCAAGGTGAAACGCGGTTTTCAGATGCGCGACGGGGAAAAATTCTTTGCCGAAGGCCGCGACAACGCCAATTACGAACTGGTCCAGCAGCAGATGAAACTCGCCGGCAATTGGCGGATCGGATTGCGCAGTGCGGTGCTAGGCCAATTGGCCGCCCTGGGTCGCCGAACGCCGCAATGGCAAGCGCCCGAGCAGGTATCTCGCCGAATGGCCTGGGGTGGAGGTGGAGGCGGATTTGGAGGAGGTTGGGATGATTCAGGAATTGTCAATGGCCCCATGCCGGCTTCCAGTCCTGTATTTCGAGGCTTATCGGTTGTCGGTGGAGGAACACTGGTTCTAGATGACTCAGAACTTGAACAATCATTTGAAACATCGGGAGGAATGGACAAATTTTTGCCGGATTACGATTTAGGCGATCTCGTGCAAGACAATAAGCAAGAATTGCTCGCCTTGGATAGCAATTTACCAATTGATGAAATCTCCGGCAGGAGAGAACGCGACGAGAAGTTCTACTTCGGAGGCAGAAAAGAAAGAAGGTTGGTCAATGAAGAAGAATTTTTCGCAACCGATATGCCTGAACAAGAAAAACCATTTGGCTTTGCGGACGAATCCAAAGCAGGTTTTGGGTTCGGCGGCATCAATGCCGATGCAGTGGATTTTGAGGGTAGCCTCCGTTACAAATACTTAGGTGAGGTGGTTATAAATAGTGAGATAAGCTTTAACCGGCGAGATCGCTTCGGCCCCTGGTCTGGGAAACCGCCGCAGGACAACCAATGGTTTACCAGTCTTTTCCCCTACCTGCCGCCCGCTGAGCGTAAAACCACCATTAAGGAGCCGAAAACACATTGGTCGGCCGAGGCCCGGGCATTGGCTCAAAGCCTTTTGCGCAACGATCAACTCCCCCGATTAACAGGCGGCCTGGAAATTAATCGTACCGGCGAAACGTTCGACGTGCGTTGGGGCGATGTCACATCGCGATCCGAAACGCTGTCGCTGGTTTCGGTCAGGATGTGGCTTATCCGCGGCCAAGGCGGCGGACAGCAAACTATCGTGCAGTGGTGTGACGATAAAGAACGAGGTATCTTTTCCAAGGCATTCCAACTCGGTCGCATCCGGGCGTCTATGCCCTCAGACCTTGCCAAACCACCCTTGGACCTGGGGCCATTCACGCTCGATTCGCTGGAAAAAACCTATTCGCAATATCAAGTCGAACTTAAAACGCAACGCGACAACCGCACGTTGCTAGTCCTGAAACATCCCTCCAGCCCGCTCGGTGAAACCGATGTGATGATCGACACTTATCGTCACGTCATACAATGGATCGAGGAGCGATATGATGGCAAAATTACTAGCTCCACCAAATGTGACGATTTAATCGAAGCAGCCGGCACATGGTGGGCAGGCCGCATCGAAACCTTCGACGTTGAAGGACGGCGGACCTCGCGGACCGTGCAACAATTCAAACCCATTTCGACTGAGGTTTTGGATCGACAAGTCGCCCAAGAGTTGACCGGGCGCGATCAAATCCAATTCCTTCACGAGCCTTTGCCCAAACTTACCACCGCCAAGCAGGCGATAGCATCTGGTAAGGCAACCTTCGACGATCAGGCGGTCCTACTGCTTCATTTCGCACGAATCCAACAATGGACTCGCGCCCAGGAATACCTGGAAAAAGCCGAAAAACTGGCCGATGACAAGCCCGGTTTGTGCTGGATTCGCAACGCCTTCCTAAATGTCAGCCGACGGCACGAGGAACTAAAGGATCATATTCTTACCGAAGCCAGGAAACTCGCCAAACCGTCATCAGCCGACAATTCTCTTTCCGACCAATTGTTTCTGGCCAACCACTTTATCGGCCAGTCCTCGGGCATTTTGGAAGCCAACGAAATGCTGGCCTTACTCGACGTGTTGCGGCCGGTCTTCGAGCGCCAGCCGCAATATCTCCTCGGTCTTAAGCAGTGGAACCAGCAGCGGGTGAATTATTTGCAACAGGCGGGCCGGTCGGACGAGTGTCTCGCCCTGCAAAAGCAATTGGCCGAGGAATATCCGCACGACGCCAATTTGCAGCAGCAATACGCCCAAAATCTGGGCAATTCGGGCGATTACGAATCGGCCTACGCCTGGATTACCCAAGTGCTCACGGACCAAGCCAGATGGTTGCCCAACGAAGAGGAATCGTTGCGGAACTGCTACGCCCAATTGCTGGAGCGCGAAGGTCGCTATCCCGAATTGGTCGATTATTTGACCGGGTGGATGAAGCGAATTCCGCCGGGCATGTCGCCTTATCAGCAATATCTTAGCGCGTTGGTCAAAAGCGGCCGGTTGGACGAAGCCAACGCGCTGATCGGGCAATGGCTCAAGGAAGGCCAAATGTCCGGCCCGTTGTCGCCCGAAGCGGGTGCAAAGCTCCAGGCGGCCGTGCAACAGGCCCTGGGGCAGGGTTACAACCTCAATGCCGACCGGATTGACGAGCGCTGGCAGGCGCCGCTGGCCGACGCCGCGCTGTTCTTCGCCAAAAGCGAATCGCAGCAGGGCATGGCCGATAATATCATGAATCACTGGCGCTTCCAGCAAACCGACCAGTGCCGGCGAGTGCGCAAGGCCGCCGCCGAATTATTGAAATCGGACGCGGACAAACTTCCCGCCGACCAAATCCAGCGCTACATTTCCTGGATTATGCCGAACGATCCGGCCGTCGAGGCGGACGTATGGAAACGGCTGGCCGCCGAGTTGCATAAACGCTGGGCGGCCGAAACCGATCCGGCCGTCAAGGCCCAACTGGCCCAGTCGCTGGTGCAGGTCTTATCTTCACGCGTTGGTGCCGAAGAGTATCTGGCCTTTTTGCGCGAACAATTGGACAAAGCAACGGAAGAAAACCGAACAACATGCGCCACCGCGCTTTTCAACGCCCTTTTGACCCAACCATGGTCGGTGGAGCGTGAAAACGAAGCGTTTTCGTTGCTGGATAAGCTATCCGACGCCGAAGAACCGGCACAACGCCTGGCCGCCGAAGTCGCCGCCTTGTACCGCCTGACCGACCGCATGCTGCAATCCCGTTTTGAAGCGGGCATGGCCAAGATCGAACACCAGGAAAAGCTCACCCGCACTGAACTGGCAGCCAAGCGGGCGGATAACGTCCGGCTGGCCCGGGAAGGGTTCGCCGACCGGATAAAGCAAGAGATGCAAAAACAATCCGAAAAAATCCTGCCCTGGCTGAATATCGAACGGCTCTATCTCGACGTGCTTTTAGGCCGAAATCTGGACCGCGCCGCGGAGGAATGTTGGGAGTATGTCGGAGCGAAACCAAGACACTCCGCCGTTGCTGCCGAAGACGATCCAGGAGCCGTGTTGGAGGAATCCCTGCGGCATCGCTACCTGATCACGCTTATAAATCTGGCAGCGCGTAAAAACGCCAAGCCCGAATTGATCGACCGGCTGCTGAAATATCTCGACGAAGCCCTGGCCGCCGACGCGGAGGATTCGCATTGGAAAATGCTCAAATATCAACTCCTGGTTGCCCTCGATCGGCCCAAGGAATTGGAGCAGGCGTTGCAATCGTGGATCAAGCCCGGAGAGGCGGACAACCATTGGCGCTTGACGTTGGCTTATCTGCTGGCCGAGCAGGGAAAAATCGCCGAAGCCGTGAAACTCTTTGAAATCATCGAGGCCGCCGACGAACTGGGGCCGCGGGAATATCGCACCCTGGCCGATTGGTATATGGTCCTCAATCGCCGCGAGCTTTACGAACGCTCGCTGGTGGCCTCCTATAAATTCAATGAAGAATGGGATCTGAGCAACTGGCTTTCGCAAAAACTCAGGCCTTGGCAATATGGTAACGCCCAACCGCCGGGCGAATTGGATAAAGAAGTAATTACGGTCTTTGCCGCGCTTTTCGAGAAAGCGAGCAATCCGCAAAACTATTTGTGGCAGCTTCAGCAGTTCTATTTCGCCACGCGCGATTTTCGATTACTCGCCTGTATGGCCGATGCCGTGGTGGGGCATACCGCCGGACAAGTCTACCCGTTCTTGCAAGGCATGGGCTCGGTCTTGGGCGAAATCCGCGATGAGGCCGCAGCCGACTCGCTTATCGAGCATCTGGCCAAGGTCCGGGAGCGGGCGAAGACCGAAATCGACCAACGGGCCCTCGACATGCTGGAACTTATGGTCGAACGCCGGGCAACAGAATTGAAAAACCAGCCCGGCCCTCACGCTGACAAGGCTCTTCAGGCCATGCAAAGGGCCTTCAAGCGGCAGTGGTCGGCCGGCGAGCGGAGACTCATGGCCGATTTCCTGGCCTCGCTGGGCGCGATTCCCGACGCCAAACTGGCCGAAGAACAACTCCGGCAGTTGCAAACGCTGCACAAGGAGTCGGCGTCCGGCTCGCTCGATCGGCTGCACATCGCACTGCGCCTGGCAAACGCCCATTGGAATTATTCCCGGCGCGATCAGGCTGTCGACCTATTGCAGTCGGCGCTTGACGAATATCAAAATGCCTTAAACGGAATCCTCACCTCGGCCGCCAATGATGCCCTGGGAACGTTGGTTTCCTACCTCGAACAAACGCGGCGCTACGATCGCGGCGAAAAAGTATTGCAGGATCAACTCCGTCACCCATGCAACCAGCAGCAAACTTATTGGCTTATCGAGCGGCTCGACGAATTGTACGAAAACGCCATCCGCAACGACGGCGACGTGTCGCTGGGCAATTCGACAACGCTCTACCAAGCAGCGGAGCAAAAAATCCAAGCGGACCTCGATGCGGGCAATGAAAAACATCGCGCGGCACTGATCGGCCGTCTATGCGGAATATATAACGCCGCTCATGAGAAAAAGATGCCATCCGCGGCCGAAGATATCAAAACCTTCGCCATGAAACGCCTGCCAGAAGTCCTTAAACTACAAACCAATACTTATCAATCGGCCGTCAACCAGGTGGCCGATACTTTGCACAATGTGGCCGGCCCGCGCGACGCTTTGGCATTTTTAATCGAACGGGTCGAGCACGAGCCGGCCTGGTTCCGGCTGAACAACGGGGACTCATGGAACTCGTTCGGATGGAAAATTGCCGATTGGCGCCTGGAAGTCAAGGACCTCGGCGATCTGGAAGAGCGATTGTTGGGGATCGTTATCGCCGAATTGCGCCGCGATCTGGAATACAGGCAAACGCATAACGCCGCTATTCATCGCATGGATCATGGCGGCAATCCCAATTACAATTACTTCTGGTCTGAAAAGAGCGACGCATTTGCCCACACTGCCGAAGAAGTGCTCGCCGGACGAAAGAAATCCTCGGCGGCGGTGGTCTATATCGCCCAGTATTTCTATAATAGCTTGCATCGTTTCGATCGGGCAATCGAAATTCTCCTCGACGTTTATCATGAAAAAATCCTCGATGAAGAGGGCCAATCGCAATTGGTGCAATATCTGCACGAGCAAAATCGGCACGGCGAATCGATTCCCATACTTTTGCCGCTTGTCGAGTGCCGGCCGGATAACATGCAATATCGCGTGTGGCTGATGCACGCTTATTTTTGCACTAATCGTCCGGCCGAATTGACAGAACTACTCAAACAAACCGACGCTTATTTCCACGAGGCAAACCGCTGGACCGAACCGGCCATGGCTGCTCTGGCGGCAAGTTGCCTGGAAAACCAGCTCTATGAGCAATCGGTGGCGTACTATAAAGAGCTAATTCCTTTGCACCAGCGGACCCAACCGCACCGCGGCATAGGCAACGGCACGCTTTCGGACTACTACGCAAAAATGGCCCAGGCTTATGTGGGCTTGAAAAAGACACCCGAGGCCGTCGATGCGGCCTGCGGGGCGATCATCAGTTGGGGACCCCGCATAGAGCAGCGAAAACAAGCCCTTGAATCGCTCAAACAAGTTCCTCCGCCAATCGCCCGACCTGGACGCTTACGTCGTCGAACTGGACAAACAATGCACAGAGACCGGTTTGCAAAATCCAATCGTACGTAAGGCTATCGGCCAGATATTCGCCGAAAAGCAGCAATACACCAAGGCAATCGCTCAGCTAAAAATAGCATGCGAACTGCAACCGAACGATACCGAAACCTATCAACAACTGATCGACTGTTACGATAAACAAGGCGATAAGGCGGGCGCAATGGAGCAATTGCTCCAGGCCGTCCAACTTTCGCGCCGCGACATCAAGCTCTATCAGAATCTTGGCAAGCGATACGAATCGCTGGGCAAGGGCAAGGAAACCGAGCGGGCATATACCTCGATTGTCGAAGTCCTGCCTAACGAATCGGAAAGCTACACCCTATTGGCCGAAATTCGCCAAGAGCAAAACCGATGGCCCGAAGCGATCGCCTGCTGGAAACAAGTCGCGAAACTTCGCTCCTTGGAACCGAGGGGGTTGCTAAAGCTTGCCAGCGCAAATCCATCTGGGCCAATTGTCCGAAGCCGAGGAAACGCTGCGCCAATTGGAAACCGCCGGTTGGCCTGCTCGTTTCGGCGATGTTTACGGACAAGCCGCGCAGATGCGACGACAACTGGAAGATCATCGCAAGCAAAAGGATTAGTTCCTCCTGCGCTAGTCCATCGATTTTTAATTCTTTCTGTTGTTGCTGCAACTCGGGAAACAACAGCAGGTTATGGTAGGCTTCAAGAAGTGATTCTGGAAAACCTTCTTTGAGCCTTGCAATGCCATCAAAACCATCACCAACAGAAATTCTACTGCCCCGAGCCTGGAACTCCATCCTCAAATCGGCTGTGTTGCACGTGATATCCTATTTATTCACAATCCTGGGCGGCAGATTCCTGAAGCGATAGGGTGAGGCGGAAATCGGAAATCAGCCGGCTCACAGAGGAAGTTGCACTGCTCAATGAAGAACTCCGAATCCAAAATGCTCGCATGATACAAATCGCTCCACAGCGGCTGGCAACGTCGGTTTTTGCAATCAGAGTCGTTCACCGCCACCGTTGATTCACGGCATTAGAACAGCCCGACATTGTGCCGCCGTCCTATCAACTCAACCGTTCCTTCGGAGTCGCAATAAATGACCGTTTTCTCAAGAGTAATTCAAGCATACGTTGATGCCTCCGTTGGGGGAATTTTGGCGTCCTGTTTTGGATCAATCTGTCCAGAGCTAATCGATATGCAATTTGTCATCCTAACAATGCAACTTGACACTTGGCATGTACCCGTTAGATTAAGGCGATGGCATAGGATCGCTCTGGGAATTGTTGGGTCATAGTATCAACGATAATCCGTGTCTACGTTCCCTCAATTGGGGACAGATGAGCGTGCGGATTCCGGTAGACGGGCTCTGAATCTATTCAACGAGGTTGTTTTGTGCCGATCAGCATAAGATGCCAGGATAAACTGCCGGACAGGCGTCAACCGCCTTAGTGCGAAGGAGTTAAGGCGTCTTCTACAAGGATTCGCACGGCGTGTTATACGGAAAGGAAACGAGGACTCCGCAGCTTATGTGGGTCAATCTAATCATTGTTACATGGCTTAGAATACCCACAGGGAAGCAACCATGCTGCTAGTGCGACTATCGGGACACTCTGGCGCGGGCAAATCGAGGCTCACGGCGGCATTGCCGGATCACAACCTCAAGTGTCCACGGGCTATCCTGTACACATCGCGGCCGTGCGCAAGAATGAGCAGAGCGGCCGTGACTACTATTTTCTGTCGCGATCCGCAATTGCATCGCTTCCCGGATTTAGCTTCTTCATCGGTCCTGTCCGGGACATGTTGCAGGCCGTCGACCTCGATCAGCTTGAACAGGACCTGAGGCGTAGTGACGTTGTATTGATCGAGATTTTCGACGCGCTCTGGCCGGGGGTCGAGCAACGCATAAAGGAACGTCTTGGCGACAACCTTTCAACAAAGTCCGTATTCATGATGGCACTTGACCCCGATTACCTTCGCTCACTGCCCGACGACTCTGCCCGATCAAAGTTCATCGTTGACGAAGTGACGAAGATCATCACTACGCGCGGGAAGGATGACCCCGCAGATATACCGAAACGTGCGACTTCCGCGGCCCGAGAGGTACTCGCCGCCATCGGCCCCGAGGGTGCATGGCAGTACGCCCGCATTTTCCACTCTGCTCCTGAGGGTCCAGACGGGAAGGACGATTGGACATGCGAGGGTGGCCCCATCAGGAGAGCGAAGAAGGTCATCGAGGAGTTCATCGCATTCGTCAAAGGAAACGCCGCCGCATTGTCACCATGTAACAAAGGGATGGACCAGAGCAGCCGGTAGCTGAGGTTTGCGGAATAGCTGGCTGGTTCCTGGCCGCCTGATCATCCCTGTCGTTGGTATGTCCATTCGAGCTGCCGTTCCATTAACTTATACGTATTGCGAGACGCATAGAAAATGGACCGATATGCAAGATTGCCACGGCCACGGTCATTGTTGATTCTGAACACCTGTCCCATATTGCCATACACCCGGCCTAGATTAAGCTAAAAGTAGATGGGCATTCTAAGGTCAGAACGCTGCCTCGTTCGGCCAGCGCCCATCAAATATCGCCCCCGTGTCCACTAATCTGGGCATGGGGATTTTTGTTTGGTCGAGGGCGCGAACCGATCACCACGGCGTCGAGCACCACGGCATGAGCATCGCGGCTTGGCGTTACTCATACCCCCCGCTCTCCCTCTTTCTGGTGCTTTAATTGCAGTGTTGAGTATGATACATTAGTTGCGTTCTTTTCAACTCAAAGGCAGCAAGCCAAGAGGTAGCGTTAGCACCCAGACCCAAGCCTCCATCGGCCTGAAAAGGCGCGTTGTAGCCGGGTGCATCTTAAAATCGACCCACTCGTGTCGGTCGATTCTTTCGGGTCCTCAATTTGTTTAACTTCCTACCGCACGGTTTGGTGAAATGGCGGAAAATAGCGGTGGTGTCGCCGTCTTTGCATGCTCGGTGGGAGTTCCTTATCCGTTTCACTGCCGGGGAGAGAGTACCGTGTTTCGCAGAGTAATCGTGAGAAGTCTGTTGGTATTGGTTCTGTTGTCTTTCGCCATTGTGGCCCAGGCCGACGTGTTCTACATGCCATCGGACCAAACAAGTCTGCAATTCGTCACCGTGGGCGATCCGGGCAATACGGCGGATACAACGGTGATGAATGACAGCACGACCGGCTACGGCTCGGTCCCTTACGTCTATCAGATGGGAAAGTACGATGTGACGGTGGGCCAGTACTGCCAGTTCCTCAATGCCGTGGCGAAAATGGATACCTACGGCCTCTACAATGTCGGCGGTCCCGGTTACGATGGTGGGATGGCCCTGGACTTTCCGACTTTCGGAATCGCCCAGAACGGTAGTTCGGGCAACTACAGCTACTCGGTCACGGGCGGCTACAGCCAAGGCGTCAACTGCCCGATGTTCTCTGTCTCGTGGGGCAGTGCAGCACGGTTCTGCAACTGGCTGCAAAACGGCCAGCCGACAGGTGCCGAAGGGGCAGGTACGACAGAGACCGGGGCGTACACGCTCAACGGTGCTGTCACCAAAGCCGCGTTGATGGGAATAACCCGGAATACTGGGGCCACCTACTTCATTCCATCGGAGAATGAATGGTACAAGGCGGCGTATTACAAGGGCGGTGGGACTAATGCCGGCTATTGGTTATACCCTACGCAGAGCAACACACCCCCCAGCAACGTCTTTTCGGCGACCGGCATAAACAACGCCAACATCAGCGACAACGATAGCGACATCTACCCCGATCCGACGAACTGGCTGACGCCGGTCGGGGCGTTTGCGGCCTCGCCGGGACCATACGGCACGTTTGATATGGGCGGCGATGTCTGGCAGTGGAATGAGTGGAATCAAACCGTGATGGAGGAGTATGATTGGGGGCGTGGTGTGCGTGGCGGCGATTTTGAGAACACCTCCGACTGGTTGGCCGCCTCCCTCCGCTGCTACTTCGGCCCCGTCTACGAGGCCGAGAACATGGGTTTCCGCGTGGCAAGTGTTCCTGAGCCCGGTAGCATCACGCTGTTGTTTGCCGGTATCGCGTGCCTGTTGGCCTATGCTTGGCGGCGGCGGAAGTAAAAACTTATTTTTCCAGTCGCCTGGTTTACCACACCGTGCGGCTTCCACACTTCGAATTGTCTAAGAGCACTTAATTGTGCTCTTCGGGATCATTTGTAGGCATTGATCTTCGGCTTATGCCGCCTGCCGAGTGAATATATAAAAGGTCCAAAATGAAATACCCCTTTATTGCCTTCAGGAAAACAATGTCGTTTTTGCTCCTCGGAGCCGGGCCGTGTCGGCTCGGCATTGCCGGGGCGACACGCCCCGGATCTGATTTCTCTTCTGGCTCTGATTTCTCTTCTGGCATTCTTTTTCTGACTCTCATTAGCCGCATGTGCAATGAGGTTTCGGAATGGATTAAAAAGGGTGTATAATGGGGGATAATATTGTTTTCGTATTGCAAGCAGTTTCGGTTGCGGTTCCTGGATCATCATTTGTATGTCTGCAAGTCCTACACCAACGGCTGACAGCGCGGAAAATGTTCGGCGGGCCGTGATGCGCGAGACCGTGTGCAAGACAATTTTGAACAAGAGTTCCATAGACGATTACTCGTTAAATTGTTATACGGGCTGCACGCATGGGTGCGTTTATTGTTATGCCCGATTCATGCAAAGGTTCCATGCCCACGACGAGCCTTGGGGCGAGTTTGTCGATGTGAAGATCAATGCCGTTGAGGTGCTCAAACGGCAGTTGCGCCGCTTGAAGCCGGGCGATGTTTTCATGAGCAGCGCCTGCGACGGCTGGCAGCCAATCGAGGCCCAGTATGAGTTGACCCGCCGCTCTTGCCAATTGCTTTTGGAATATGGCTTCCAAGTGAACGTGCTTACCAAAAGCGCCCTGGTGCTGCGCGATCTGGACATCTTCGCCGGGCAGAGGGCGCGCGTGGGCGTTACCATAACCACGCTCGACGAGGATTTGCGTTTACTGTGGGAGCCGCGGGCCGCTAGTGCGGAGGAACGTCTGCGGGTTGTCGAGGCGGCCCAACAGGCCGGACTGAAAACGTCGATCATGTTCGGCCCGCTGCTGCCACTGCTCTACGATAGCCGGGATTCGCTGGAGATGCTCTTTCAGCGGGCAGCCGATTTGCGGATCGATTCGATCTGGGTGGACGCGCTCAATCCGCGGCCGCGGGTCTGGCCGGCCGTGGCACGATTGCTGCGTGATAAATTTCCCGACCTGCACAGCGCTATGCGAAAATCATGTTCAGCCCTCCAGCGCGGGCCGCGTATTTGGCACAATTACGCAAAGAGGTTGCCCGGACTGCAAAGCGGTTTCATCTCAGCGATCGGGTTGCCGTGTGTTTTTGATCGGCGGATGGAATCCAACTTGCCTACTTGCCCTGACCGAACGGAAGATTATACGTTTTGTCTCTTCCAGCCTCGGCCGGCCACATACGCCGCACCAATCAGAAAGCAGAACGTGCTGGGGAGCAAGAATCGGGCTTCTATATGCGTGAGCATGTGCGTGCCAATGGAATATAGATGCGGAGATAAAAGCAGGAAGATCAGGGGAAAGGAACGCCACTCACGAACAACCATATAAGCGCTGCAAAGAAAAATCAGAAATCCCAGAAGTCCCATGAATAATAAATCCCAATAGGCGGCGATAATATATTTGGGATCAGCCAGAATTATTTGCGGAAAACTCAGTCCTTTTTTCATTTCCGTGGTGATATAAAGTTTTTTGCGATAAGGGCTCTTGTAGCCGAATACATTCGGGGGTGAAACAACAAAGGGAATTCGTTTGATTACGGCCTGGGCATAAGAGAGGGGGTGGTTTTTCACGGATTCCCAAAACAAATTACGGAAGTAAACGTCTGCTTCGGGACTCCAGGCCGAGCCAAAGCCCTGATCTTTTGCCTGCTGTTCACGGTCCAGATCAGTGCGCCCGAATCCCCAGGGATTGTTAAATTCTCCCAGGCCTGTAACCATGGTGCCGCCCACACTAGAGGAAGTAAACAACCATCTGCCGCATAATTGATAATTTCGGTAAGCCCAGGGCAGCAGCACAATCAGGGAAACGATCTGTATCAGCAAAAGTGCCGAAACCGCGCGGAGGAATCGGCCGCTATAAAGCCAAAGGCCCAGGGCGATGGCAAAAGGCACAAAGAGGTAGTCGGGCCGCAAATAGCAGCCCAGGCCCAAAACCAATCCCGCGGCGATCCACCAGGTAAATCTTTTTAGATTGACATATTGGTTGCCTTCGATAGCGCACACCAGGCAGCCGAGAATAAATACCGAGAGTATGCCGTCGGGATACTTGTTTACGGAGGCATACGCCAAAGGCGGGAAAAGGGCATAGAAAATGCCCGCCAGGAAAGCGACATTCCCGGCAAAAAACTTTCCCACTAGATAGGCCAGCAGGCAGGCGGCAACGGTATCGAGAAAAACGCCTAACAATTGGATCGGCACGTCGGCTTTTATACCTAAGAAGGTGCGGATGCCGGCGATTAACAAGGGCAGTCCCGGAGGATGGATAAATTCGGGATGAAGGTCAGTGGTATCAACATTTCTTTGTTCACGAATGGTCTGAAGGTCTTGGGTTTCGACCCTTGCCCGCAGCTCGTACAGTTCCTTCCAGCCGTTCTCGGTATAGGAGCGAACATATCCGTAACCCGTGCAAATGGCGTATCCCTCATCGAAATACAACAGGACCATGTAGTCATCCGGCAAGACATACCAATTGGTCCAAGTCCAGCCCAGGTACAACAATCGGGTTGCCAACGCGATGATTCCCACAATGATAATTAGACGAGGGGTGAGGGAATTTGTACGCGGACTCTCGTTAGCAACATCGGGTAAGGAAAGACCTTTGTGCTGGAAGACCCACAGCGCGGAAAGAAGATAATTGCATACGGTGCCAATCACAATGCCAATAATGGCGCCAAGAAAAACATGTTTCTGAAAAAAAACGCTTCCTAAAGCCAGGCCCACGGCAACCGACCAACTCAGCAAAGCGCCTAAAGAACAAGATAAAACAAACTTCAGATACTGTTTGCCGACCGGAAGATCACGGCTGTAACTGAATGTGACCCGGCGATTCAGCCAGAAGTTCCAGGTCATGGCCACCCAGATCGCGGCGGCTCGGGAGAAGATTAGCGGGATGCCCGCGGCCAGAAAAAACGCGTACATTATCAAATCGACGCCCATGCCCGTGCCGCCCACTAAACAAAACTGACAAAAACGCGAGAAGCTTCCGTATTGGAAATCGGCGAGATTTTTCCAGTGTTTGAGATAATTGATCGGCTCGTGTAGCGCGAGGATGCTTTTATCCCGCCGCGGATTGGCGAAATGGATGGGGATTTCAAGAATCTTTTTGCAGCCGCATTTGACGATTAATTCCAGGCCCGCGTTGCAGACACTGGGATTGAGTTCAACTGCTCGTTGAAACACCTCGCGCGGTAAAGCGAAGAAACCCGACAGGGGATCTTTGACGTTGGTGAAGGCTCTGGCAAAAAGGGCGGCGACTTTACTGTTCAGCCGGTGGCATAATCCCCATTTTTCTTCGCTTGTCCCCCCGGCGCAAATCGGCTGCCAATGACGAACTCGGCCTCGTGGTTTTTGAGGATTTCCAGCATCTTGGGGATTGCCGAGGGAGGATGGCTCAGGTCGGCATTCAGGCATACGAGATAATCGCCCTTTGCTTCACGAAAAGCGGCGAGTACCGCCGCGGAAACTCCCTGCTCCTTTTTACGAACAATAAGCCGCACAGGCATACCTTGTTCGACCAGTTTCCGGATGATTTCCTCGCAACCATCACCGCTATTATCGAGCACGAAAATTATTTCATATTGCCGCCAGCTTGGCAACATCGCCTCCCGGATGCTTTTTACAAGGAGCGGAACGTTCTCGGCATCCTGGTATATGCGAACAACAATAGTAGCCGGCCCAAGGTTTTGCATACAGCTTTCAGTCATCTTGATCTAAATAGTAAAGACAGGAAATTATACGATTAATCTCATGATTATATTTAACATTTTGTTTTATTTCAAGGATTAGTAACATCAAGAATATTTGGGCAGCGGACAAATATAATACATGCAGATCCCACTGGTCCAACAAAGCAGTGATTTTTGCAGCAGTCCTCAATGCTGCCGGTTTGCGGGAATAATCTTCATCTTGGGGCAGGTCTTCCAAGCTAATGGCGCCTTCCGTAACATAGGGCTGCTTTTCTCTACGTCTGGTCAATAGACAAGCATCTTTGGCGTTGTTTTACGACTATGTAATTTCTTAGAATTGCCTTGCCAGGGCATGATAAAGCTTTGTTGATACTATCACCGCCGAAAATCCCTCATTTGGTCATGCTATAGATACTCATAAGTATATATTTGTACCTCCAAAAAACACTGTAACCCCTGTGAAAAGTTGCAATTTAACATGATTTTGTTTATCATGAGGGTCTCTTAATAAATATAATGAGCGTTTTTGCAACTAGCGTAAGGCCTCACTATAGCCAATTTAACTCAATTTAGTTTCTCAAGTGGTGCAAGCGTCTTTTCATTAAAAGATTTTGCAGATACTTTTTCGGAAATAGCCTAAAGCGAAGTTGATGGACCAAATATAGTTCGGTGTTGCTATCTATTTCGGGCATCGATACATACACGGCTGACGGAGAGGTAGCGTACCTTTTAATTTAAAAGTCTGTCGGATGTTTCAGCTATGGAGGCCCTCCCTTTGAAGGGAATTCGCAGATAATCCCGGAGTTCGAATTCTCTACAGATTATCCCATCCACAGGCTGATTTGAAACTATGTTAGGATTTCAGATTTTGAGTTAGTACCATTGACTTTCAGCAACGATGAGACAGAAACATGAAGCAAAAAACATTTTCAGCTTTTATGATAGCAGTGGCGGTGATGTTCATTGGGCAAAGCCGCGCGAGTGTTCTTTTGAACGAAATCTATGTGCATCCGCCCGATACCGACGGCAACAACGAATATGTCAAAATCATGCGCTCCGATCCAGAGGATAGCCTTAGTAACATATGGCTCCTGGAAATCGACGGCGACGGAAGCAATGCCGGCAGCGTAGATAATGCGCGAAATCTCAGCAGACAATATGATTTTTCGACTGCTGGAAATCGGTCGAACCGCACCACCGATGAAATTACTCCTGGCGCGGCAAACCTGAACCTGACATGCTGATTATGCTGGCAATGGGCGCACTATTTTTCTTCGGCTTGCGCCTGAAGATAAAAATATAGTGCCAAAACCTGGTTGGATTTTTTGTCCTTTCGGAGACTCAAGTCCTTAAATAATGGGATTAGAGGAGGAGCGGAGATTATGTTTCGCCATTTCATGAAGAAATACCAAAAGTTGGGGCGAAGATTCTCCTCTTGGCGCGAAGGTCGATCATCCCATCCGCATTTTAATCACAGCACGCGCTTGCAATTTGAACCGCTCGAGCCTCGCTGGCTGCTCGATTCAGGTCCGCTCTATATTTCGGAGTTCATGGCCTCGAACGATAACTCGGCGTTAGTAGACAAGTTTGGCAAGCACTCCGACTGGCTCGAAATCTATAATCCCACGAACACTATTCAAGCCCTGGATGGTTGGTACCTGACCGACGATCCCGGCAACCTGACGAAGTGGCGGTTCCCCGACACGAATCCTAGTCCCACCACGGACGTGCCGATCGCCGCCGGCGGGTATCTGGTGGTCTTCGCCTCTGATAACGACCTTGCCGTGCCCGGCCAGGAATTTCACACCAACTTCAAGATCAGCGCTGGCGGCGGCTACCTGGCGTTAGTCCAGCCCGATGGGACGACCGTCGCCTCGCATTACGACTATCCCCAGCAGCTCACCGACGTATCGTATGGGATGCCGATGTCGAGCACCACATTGGTCGCGTCAGGGACGTCTGGGGCCACGGCTAAGGCGCTTGTACCTAGTTCCGACAATCATCCGGCCGACTGGATGCAGACCACTTTTAACGATTCCTCATGGACTATTAGCGGCAAGACGGGGATCGGTTTCGACAACACCACGGTCACAACCCTTCCCGCCGAGGTCGAGTCGAATAACACCAAGGCCACGGCCAACAACGCGACCAACAACTTTTCCGCGTACTCAGGCAACCTGTATCACCAGGGGATCACCGGTTCGATACCGACCACGGGAGGCGGCGACGACGACTGGTACAGGATCGGCGATCTTGAAGTGGGCGACGTGCTTACGATCACCCAGTCGGGTTCGCCTTCCAGCCGCGGCACGATGGTCGATCCGAAAGTGGAACTGTGGCGCGACAATTCGAGCAGCGCGGTCACAACCGACAATGACGGCGGCCCCGGTAAAGACTCCCTGATTGCCCGCTACACGATCACCACCAACGATAAATATTACATCAGGTGCAGGCGGAACGACACAAACTCGGGGACGTACCAGTTGGGCGTGTGGCTGGTCAAAAGCGGCCCGACTTTGCCAAATACCGGAGCGGTCTTCACACAAGAAGCCGAGCCGAACGATAGTAAAAGCGGTTATAACAACGCCGCGTCGAGTTGGCGGGCCGTGCAGTATGTATCGCACACCACCGGCACGATCAGCTCCACCAGCGACGTGGATTATCTACACTATCAATTCGCGGCGGGCGACCTGGTGACCATTAATATCGACTCCACGTCCACCCTCGACGCCAAGGTCTCGCTGTTGAGCAGCGATGGCACGGTCATTGCCTTGGAAGACGGCACCAGCAGCTTTTCTTCGCCGTATGACAAGGATTCGCCTCTTTACGCCTATATTATTCCCACCTCGGGCGATTATTACGTCAAGGTGGAGGGCACCAGCAGCACGACGGGCACCTACAGCGCCGACATCTACTTATCCTCCAACAAACCGCCCCCCGGCACTTATAACAGCTCGATCCAAACCAACATCAGCACGCAGATGTCGGGTGTAAATTCATCAGCGTACATCCGCATTCCCTTTAGCGCCACCAATCCGAGCGAAATTAATTCCTTAACGCTACGGATGAAATACGACGACGGCTTCGTGGCCTATCTGAACGGAGTGGAAGTGGCCCGCCGCAACGCGCCGGGCACGGCCGGCACGCCGCCCGCCTGGAATGCCGCGGCGACCGCCGAACATTTCCACAACGACGGGGCGGTTTTCGAGGATATTAATATCAGCGAGTTCGTCAACATCCTGGGCGCCGGAAACGTGCTGGCTATCCAGGGATTGAATCTTTCCGCCGGCGATTCCGATTTTTTGGTCATGCCGGAGCTCATCGCCACGACCCTGGGATCGGGCAACCCGCAGTTTTTTAATCCGTCCACGCCGGGAGCGGCGAATACCGCCGAGAGTAGCGTCCTGGGCCAGGTTAGCGACACGCATTTCAGCGTGGACAGGGGATTTTTCGACTCGTCGTTCTACGTGAGCATCACCTGCGACACGCAGGGAGCGGCAATCCACTATACGGTTAACGGTCGCGATCCCGGAGCGGCCGACAATACCAAGTCGGTTAGCGGAATCACCCGGAGCGGCACGACTGCCACGGCGACGTGCGCCGGTCACGGTTACGCCGTAAACGATTGGGTGCAAATCAGCGGGGCCAATCAATCCGAGTATAACGGCATATTCGTGATTACGAGCGTGACCTCCAGCACGTTTTCTTACACAATCACGGGCACGCCAGCCACGCCCGCCACGGGCACGATCACGGCGCAGGACAACTACTACACCTACACCGGCCCGATCAACATCACCACAACGACCACCCTCCGCGCGGCAGCCTTCAAGACGGGCTACATCTCGACTAACGTTGACACGGAAACATACGTATTTCTCAATGATGTAATTCATCAGCCGCACAATCCGGCCAGTTTTCCCACGCAGTGGATTGACCAAGACAACGTCTCCGCCCCCGCGAACCATGCCGGCGAGACAGGAGTGGATTACGAGATGGATCCCGAGGTAGTCAACGACCCGGCATACAGCAGCGAGATTATCGACGATCTGAAGTCGCTGCCATCGATCTCGCTGGTGATGAACCCGGACGACTGGTTCGGCAACGGGTCCAGCGGGACCAACGGCATCAAGGGGATCTATACAAACGCCAACCCGAGCAACCCCGATCCCCAATCCAACGGCGGGCCGGACCTGTGGAAGCGGGAGACGTCGGTGGAATTGATAAATCCGGACGGCAGCGATGGTTTCCAGATCGACGCCGGCATCAAGATACACGGCGGCGGCAGCAGTCATCCGGAGAAGGCGCCCAAACACTCGTTCACGCTCTCCTTCAACGACAACTACGACGGGAACCTGAATTATGCGCTGTTCGGATCGGACGCCGCCGATTCCTTTAGCTCGCTCATCTTGCGGGCGGGCTACAACAACACTTGGTTTCACGCCGAAAGCTCTCAGCGCGATCGGGGCATCTACATTCAAGACGAGTGGAACGCCCAGACGCAGTTGGCCATGGGCGACCTGAGCCGGCACGGGATATTTGTAAATCTATATATCAACGGTTTGTACTGGGGAGTGTACAACCTTGTGGAAAACCCCAATGCCAATTTCGCCGCGACCTACTTGGGCGGCGATGCATCCGACTATGACGTCATCAAAGTCAGCGAAGATAGCGGCCTGAGCGCCAACGACGGCGACATGACCGCCTATAACGCGATGTTCACGGCCGCCAACGCAGGTCTGTCCACGCCCGAGGCCTATGCCAATTTCAAAAAGTACCTCGATATCCCCAGCTTTATCGATTACATGATCTCGAAGTACTATGCGGTGGACAACGATTGGGACCAGCACAACTGGATAGCCATACGTCGGTCGCGGCTGGACGGAGTCGCCAACGACACCCTGGGCGGTTTCATCTTCCTCAGTTGGGACGCGGAGCGGACTCTGGAGGGCGTAAACGAAAATAAGATCGGCGTGGAAGCGATAAGCAACGGGCCGGCCCGCCTGTTCAACAAATTAATCCAGAACGCCGAATTCCGCCAACTCTGGGCCGACCGGCTGCACGTATTGCTGTTTGACGACGGCGTGTTGACCCCGTCCAAGGCGGCGGCGCGCTTCGCGGCGGATGCCGCTCAGGTCGAT
This sequence comes from Pirellulales bacterium, assembly GCA_963820545.1. GTDB lineage: Bacteria > Planctomycetota > Planctomycetia > Pirellulales > Thermoguttaceae > CAWGAJ01. Next base: position 1,604,371 of record CAWGAJ010000001.1, on the reverse strand, counting down.
GAGGCTATGGTCGCCGAGTCGGCACGCTGGGGCGACTACCGCCGGGACGTGTACTCGGGGGGATACTTGTGGTCCACGCCGGTATATCTCTATACGCGCGACGTCCATTGGGTCGCCGAGCGGGACCGGATAATCAACACCTATTTCCCTTATCGCACCAACATTTTCCTCAACCAGTGCATCAGCTACTCCACATCCCTGTACCCGAGCACTGACGCGCCCGAATACAGCCTACCCAGCGGCGGGTATCTTACCGGGACCTTGTCCATCACCAATCCCGACGGCGTGGGCGTAGTCTACTACACGCTCGACGGCTCCGACCCGCGCGTGCCCAACACCGTGCAAATGGTGTTCAGCACCGGGACGCCGATGGAGGCCAAGGGCATCACGCTCAGCGGCACGACCGCCACCGTGAAACTGCCCAATCATGGTTTCGTCAACGGACAAACGGTCGCCATCAGCGGCGCGGGCCAAGGACAGTACAATACTACGTCCGCGGTCATTTTCAATGTAACGCAGGACACGTTCGACTATACCGTGACTGGTTCGCCCACCTCACCGGCCTCCGGCACGATCTACGTTACGCCCTACGGGATTACTCGCAACGGCACGACGGCCACCGTGACGCTCCCCGATCATGGATTTGCCAATGGCAATCTCGTGCTGATCAGCGGGTCTTCTCCGACAAACTATAACGGCATCTTCACCATTTTTAATTTCACCGCCAACACGTTCAGTTATACCGTGTCGGGCTCGCCCACCTCGCCGGCCACGGGAACCATCTACGTCCGCCGCGTCGACAAGTCGGTCAGTAGCATCACCTATAGCGGGACTATCGCCACGGCGACTGTCGTCAACCACGGCTTTCTCACCGGCGACCTGGTGCGGATCACCGGTGCCACGCCCACGCAGTACAACGGCGACTTCATCATTACTTACGTCAACGCCAACACCTTCACCTACACCATGGCAAGTTCGCCGGGAGCGAACGCGTCGGGCACAATCGCGGCCACCAGGGTCGTCTCGCCGACGGCGATTCTGTACACCGGGCCGATCACGCTCACCCAGTCGTGCGCGTGAAGGCCCGCGTGCTCAACGGCACGACCTGGTCGGCGCTCGACAACCAACAGTTTTACATCCACACGCCGGCGTCTGTGGAAAACCTGGCCGTTACCGAAGTGAACTACCACCCCGTGTCCCCGGCCACGGGCAGCGGTTTCAGCACCGACGACTTCCAGTTCATCGAACTGAAAAATTCCTCTACCCAGACTATCGACTTAACCGACGTGCAATTGACGCTGGGATACCAGGTTGCCTTCGACTTCGCCGGCAACGCCGTTACCACGCTGGCCCCCGGCGGATACGTGCTGATTGCCGAGGATCGGGAGGCGCTAATATCTCGCTATGGCAGCGGGATCGCTGCGCAAATCGCCGGCGAGTTCAGCGGCGAATTGAGTCACGACAGCGAACGAATTTGCCTGCGCGACTTTTTGGACCAAACCATCGTGGACTTTACCTACAGCGACAGCGACGCATGGCCCGGCCGCGCCGACGGCAACGGCAGTTCGCTCGAATTTATTAACATCGCCGGCGATTACAACGATCCCGACAACTGGCGATCGAGCAGCGAATACATGGGTTCGCCGGGCAGCGCGGGCGTGGGACCGATCGTAAACGTGGTAGTCAATGAGGTTTTAAGCCACGCCGATAGCCCGCTTTCCGATTCCATCGAACTTTACAACACCACCGACGCTGCCATCGACATAAGCGGCTGGTATATAAGCGACTCGAACGACGATTATAAAAAGTACCCCTTTTCCAACGGCACGATACTCGGACCGTATGGGTATCTGGTCATTACCGAGGAGCAGTTCGGCACTTATTTCGGCCTCAACGCGTCCGCAGGCGACGACGTGTGGTTGCTTGAGGCCGACGGCGCGGGCAACCTGACCTATTTCATCGATCACGTGGAATTCGGCGCGGCCAAAAACGGCGAGTCGTTCGGGCGCTGGCCCAACGGCACGGGCGACTTGTATCCCCTGATAAATCGCACCTTTGGTCAAACGAACGACTACGGCGGCAACGGACCGAGAGTCGGTCCGCTGGTGATCAGCGAAGTGATGTATCATCCGAACGTCGACGTGGGCCAAGATCCGGACGACTACGAGTATATCGAAATCTATAATCCCACCGACGCGGCCGTGGATCTGACAAATTGGCGAATCCGTAAGGGCGTCGATTTCGATTTTGCCAATGGTACGACGATTGCAGCCTACGGGACCTTGGTGGTACTTCCCTTCGATCCTAGCGACCTGACCAAACTAAATAACTTCAAAAATAAATACGGCATCGGTTCGTCAGTGAGTCTGGTGGGCGGATTTGCCGGCCATTTGGACAATGCAGGAGAAACCGTTCAGTTACAACGGCCTGATAATCCCGTCGGTAATCCGCCGGTTTACCCGGGCTTGCTGGAAGATGAAGTTAATTATGACAACACTTCGCCCTGGCCGTCGCAGGCTGATGGAGACGGCGCTTCTTTACAGCGGTTATCAGCCGTCGCCTGGGGCGATGATCCCGCCAGTTGGATCGCCGCCGCCCCCACACCCGGTACTCTCACTGCCACAGTGATTGCTGGGCGGAAGATTTTCTACAACAATTCGAAGTTTGACTGGCATACTGATTATCCCAACGGCGATCCGGCGGCCAACGTCTATGATGACAATGCCATTGCCACGAACAAACAGGCCCTTTTGCCCGGCCAGACCGCCACCTCTGCCAACTACACCAGTTACAGCCGCGGCATTAACGGAATCATCATCGACATTCAAAATCCTACAAACCCCTTGGGTTTAACCGCCGCCGATTTCCAGTTCAAAGTCGGCAACGACAACTATCCTTCCGGCTGGAGCACAGGGCCCGCGCCGAGCAGCGTCTCTGTGCGCCAGGGCCAGGGCGCCGGCGGTTCGGACCGGGTAACCATCACCTGGGACGACATCGCCGGCAACTCAATCAAAAACCAGTGGCTGCAAGTAACGGTCAAGGCCAACACCAACACGGGCCTGTCCGCCGCGGACGTGTTTTACTTTGGCAATCTGATCGGCGAGTCGGGCAGCGACGCCGCAGTGAATACCAGCGATGAACAAGCCTCTCGCAGCAACCGCACGGGCTTTACCTTGGCGTCGGTCAGCAATGCTTATGATTACAATCGCGACCGCCAGGTGAATGCCTCCGACGATTTGATTGCCCGTCACAATTCGGGTGCTAGTTTATGGTTGCTTACCGGTCCACTGGCCGCTGAGGATACCTTGCAACCATTAGCCCTAGCGGCCGCACCGCTGGTATCGTCCATCGCCACGTCCATCATCACTCCGCCGGCTGAGGTCATGCCGGTTGCCTTGCCGTTTGCCAACAGCCTATTGGGCGACAGCGGCGCCATGACCGCCTCAAGCAGCTTGCCTGCCAGCGACCTCTTGGCGACCAAGACCATGGTTTTTGCATACAATCTGTTTGAATTTAATCGGCTTTCGCAGCCGCTGAGGGAAATATCGCCTCCGGGCAAGGCTCTGGCAGATGCCGGCGTCCAGGGCGCGGCAGCGGCTTTTTCCTCGTTTGAGGAAATAAAGCGCCAGGCCGAACAGCCCTGGAATGCCGTTTTTGAGCGGGCCCTTTTCCACGACGCTGTTTTCGGACAGACTGCTGCGGGGAAAGATCTCGAAGGCGAACTGAATGCTGACAAGATAAATTGGCTGAGCGATCTGGAGCAAACCATTATTAAGGACCATCTTTTGAAGAAAAGCAAACCGGCCCAAAACCCGGCGGATGCCTTTCTCGCCGGATACCAAACTTAGACAATCAGAGAGGTGCTTGTAATACACATTCTCATTTAAAACAGCGACATAATGTAACTGGCCGGGATAGTGAGATAGTTGGTGCTGCAATTTATAAAAAGACGTCGCATATTGGCGCGTGTGGATCTTAAAGCCACGGTATTCGCCATGAACAATGCACGTTTGTCTCTCAAATCCAGCCTTCCGAGATAGTTTTCGGCTTAAGTAGAACGCACGGAACAGAACCAGGCACCAAGGATAATAGGATGAGGCCATTCAAATTCCAACAGGGATTAAAAAGTTATTGCCGAGGAAATAAGCCTAATAAAAGTCGGCTGCAGAAATCAAGATATTTTCGCTTCGAGCAGTTGGAATTGCGCGAGATGCTTAGCGGCTCGAACGCCCTCGACCGGCTGGATTTCGGCGACTTGGCTTCAGAGGCGTCGCATTACTTCGAGCCGGGCTATACGATCGAACAGATGCCGCTTATGGGGACCGGCACCGTGGGAGCTTCCGCAGGCATGTCCTTTCGCAAGCCTGCCGGCAACCAGCCGCTCACTTTCACTATGGCGATCGATCCGAACCGGCAGAATTACCTCACATGGCGAGTGTGGGGCAACGATGTGCCCGGCACCCCCGTCGGCCTTGTCGGCACTCCTTGGCAAAACGACTACATCGACAATGGCGGTGGTCCTGAACAGTTCCCCGACCGTTTCGTTTACTACACGGTCGCCATTCCCACCTCAATGACCTCTGGGAAGACGTCTGTCGAGTTGACGCTCGACTTCGCCGGGGGCACGGCCTTCTACCGGCCCATCTATGACGCTTACACACATACCGAGCCGATGTTCGTGCCCGATTCCAGCGATCCCACCGGCGCCCAACCCACACTCACCGGGCAAGTGACGCTCGATGCTCTGACCGCCAGCGAAGCTATTTCCAAGCTGCAAACACAGCGGCAAGCCATTTACAACAGCGGCGGCTATTACGACCAGATGCTGGCTCGCCAGGTCATGCCCGGCATGGTCGACGCGCCGCCGGAGACGATCGGACTGGATCTTTTCACGAACGCTTCCAGTTGGGCAGGGCAAGGCTTCACGCCCGACGCCTGGCGCGAGCAGATCGGAAAACAGAAACCTCAGCCCGGTTATACCGCCTTCCCCGATCAACTGCTCAGCGTCCTGACCACCACCTATCTGCTTGATCCGTTCCGCGACGCCAACAACAACGTCGTTTCTGGCCTGGACCATTATCACGACGCCTCGATTATTGCACGAATTGTCTATGCACTGGACGGGTCAAGCTATCTACAGAGCGCCGACGGCGGCTTCACGGCACAAGGCGGCCCATGGAGTGGCCTGTGCTCCTCGGTGCGCACCACCGGCATTTATACTGGATCGGCCGACCGTCAAAGTACGACCTGGGGCGGCGGGACTTTACAGGGCGTGGATACCTCTACTCTGGGCTGGACGCTCATCAAGCTGCTCAATGATCCCACCGCCAGCCCGATTCTGCAAGCATACCTAAGCCAGTCCTACGACGCGGACTTCAGCGGCACTCCGATGCTGCGCGCCTACGCCTGGGAGCGCATGCTTTACAATCATATCCAATATCTGTATTGGGCCACCGGAGGAGTCGAATCGCAACACATGTTCGAGGTCCCGGCGCTGTACACCGCCTCGATCGCCCTGGGCAAGCTCCAGGCCTTGTTCCCCAACGGCGCCTATCCCAACGACAGCGCCTTGGCCTTGACCTATGTCAAAGACCTAGTGGGACTCATCCCCAGCACAATGCGTGGCGTCGGCATTGACACCAACTCGCCCTACACACCTTCACCGTATCCGAACTACGGTCTGACCGCCCAAGGCTTCGGCGAAGCCCACGGTTCGATCTCCACCGGCTTCGACGGCGGCGGCTACGGACAGATCATCCCCTGGCTTACTCCCAAGGTGGCCGAACTCGCCTCGTGGGACCCCAACATCGACACAGTGACGTACAACACCATCTTATCCATAGCCAACACCACCATCGACAGCTTCGACCACTTCCTCTCTCCGCTCGAAAACGCCACGGTCAACAGCAACGGCGTGGTCACCAGCGATACCTATGGCTTCGCTGAGGAAACCTATATTACCTACCGCGATGTCAAAAACATCAACCAGTATGCCGACAGATTCAATTTTAATCCGCAGTACATCGCTTCCGATCTCAACGGCGTCCTACAGAACGCCTACGCGCTGCGATCGGCCTATCTGACGACCCAATACAACCTCGCGCCCTCCTACAACACCGCTAGCGCCGGCAACGGCCCCCAGGGCGGCTCCTTGAATTTCCTCCGCGACCTGGCCTCGTATGAAGCCACCGTCCGCAGCCTGATTAACGTCGATCCGGCCACCCTCACGCCTTTGCCCGGCGAGTTGGGCCAGCCCGACTTCGCCTGGGCGGATGTCCAGGCCGGGGCCGTCGCCGTGGTGAATCACGGCGAAAAACTCTACTTAAACGCGAACTGGCGCAACTACGAATTCAACAATAACACTTTCACCAATCTGGTCCCCAGCCAGGTGGGCCGACTCCACTTCACTACCGACACCATTGACCGCGGCGCCGTGATCAAACTGCCGTACAACACCGCCACCGTGCAGTCCGACGGCAACCTCAGCGGCACACAGGTGTTTACCCCAACGGTCGTCCGCTACGGCGACTACTTGATGGTCCTCAACCAAAGCAGCAGCACCTACAATGCAACACTCCCCGTTGGCGTCGGACTGGTGGAAGATCTTGCAACGGGCAATCTCTATAGTATGAGTACGTCCACCACGCTTACCACGGTCAGCGTGGCTGCCGGAGATTACGCGATCTTCTGGCTCGACGCATCGAGAGTGATTTCCGGCTTGGATCCCGGGGTGGATATCGGCGCGGTGGGCACGGCGGGCTCGGACAGCTACGCCAACGGCACATATACGGTAAGCGGGGCCGGGGCCGACATCGGCGGCACGGCCGACGCCTTCCGCTTCGTTTCCACTTCCTATACCGGCGACGTGAACGTCACGGCACTGATTTCCTCGCAGACCGCCGTCAACAACGCCGCCGAGGCGGGAGTGATGATCCGCGACGGCTCGGCTTCAGACGCCGCCTTCGCCGCCGTGGTCCGCACGCCGACGGGCGGTCTATTATTCGAGTGGCGCTCCAGCACCGGCGACACGATGACCTGGTCCGCCTTGGCCCCTCCGCTTGTGCCGGTGTGGGTCAGGATCACACGCTCCGGCAACAGCATTTCGGGCTTCTATAGCATCGACGGGGTGACATGGACGCAGATCGGCGCGCCCCAGACCGTTTCGCTTTCGTCCGCCGCGCTTGTGGGCCTGGCAGTCAGTTCACACAACACCGCGGCCTTATCAACAGCGGTATTTACCAATGTTTCGGCTGTCCCCGCTTCCAGCCCGACCGTGGCGACACCAGCCGTTGCTTCAGCAAGCATCGTCACCGGCACCACGGTAAACATCAGCGTCTTAGGCGCGGACAACGGCGGCGAATCGAATCTTACCTACACCTGGTATCTCTTGGATAACCCGCCGGACCCGGTTACCTATTCCGCCAACAGCACCAACGCCGCCAAGAATACCACGGTCACTTTCGCCACCGACGGGGTCTACAACTTCCGTGTCATCATCAAAGACGCCGCTGGTTTTATTGCCACCAGCGACGTGAGCGTAAGTGTGGTGCAGACCCTGACCGGCATTTCGGTCGCTCCCACTCCCGTGAACTTGTACAATAACGACACCGAGCAGTTCACCGCCATGGCGAAAGATCAATTCGACCTGCCGTTGACCGAGCAGCCGACTTTCACCTGGTCGGTCGTCTCTGGCGTGGGAACCGTGGACAGCGTGACCGGTTTGTACATCGCCCCGGCCTCGGGAAGCGGCTCGGCCACAGTGCGGGCGACATCCGGTTCGATATATGGTTCGGCGTCGGTGACAGTCACAGCGCTGACGCCGGTTGGCGTCTTCGGCAATACTTTGGCCATCGGCTCGCCTAGTCCGGCGGGATCGGCTTCCTATAGCAGCGGCGCCTACACAGTTTCCTGTGGCGGCAGCGACATCTGGGGCACCAGCGACCAGTTCCGCTACATCTACATGCCGCTTACAGGCGACGGAACCATTACCGCGCGAGTCGCGTCGATGACCAATACAAACGCTTGGGCCAAGGCCGGCGTGATGTTCCGCAACACGCTCGACGCCAACAGCGCCTACGCAATGGCCTTCGTTACGCCCACGACCACCAACGGCGTGGCGTTCCAGTATCGCGCCTCGGCTGGCGGATCCGCCGCGCATAACGCCGGCTACGGCGGTGTCACCGCGCCCTATTGGATTCGCCTGACTCGCACGGGCAACAGCTTTAAGGCCGAGCGATCCCCGGACGGGGTGACTTGGACGCAGGTGGGAACGGATCAGACCATTAACATGAACAACACGCTCTACGTGGGATTGGAGGGCTGTTCGCACGCTAACGGCAGTCTAATGACCGCCACTTTCGACAACCTCTCGGTCACCCAGCCAATCCGCACCTTCCCCTATGCCCAAGACATCGGCACGCCGACCGTCCCCGGCGCTTATGCCGAATCAAGCGGAGTGATTACCCTCACAGCCCAGAACAATGACATCTGGCGGGCCAGCGACAACTTCTTCTACGCATACGACGTTTTCACCGGCAATACGACCATCATCACCCGCGTTACCTCGCAGACCAATAGCGATCCTTGGGCCAAGGCCGGGCTGATGTTCCGCAAATCCAACGCCGCCGGCGCCGCCTTCGTGGATTTGGTCGTCACTCCAAGCAACGGCGTGAGCTTCCAATGGCGCCCCAGCGACAACTTCGACATAAACTCCACGTCCTACTATGTGACCACCTCCACCTCCATAGCAGCACCGTGTGGCTCAAACTGGTACGCGACGGCAACGGCTTTAGCGGCTATTACGCCTCCACCACCGGCACGCCGGGCACTTCCGACTGGATTTTGCTGCGGACTCAATCCGTCACCATGCCCAGTTCGGTGCTGGTCGGTCTGGTTGACGCCACGCACAATCCCAACTCGGCATGCACAGCAACCTTTGAAAATATTTCCTACACCAACACGCTTAACGTCGCTCCCACGGTGGCGACACCGGCTTCGTCAGCGTCCAATCCGGTCACAGACGTCAATACGGTGCTGAGCGTCCTGGGCGCCGACGACGGCGGCGAGTCAAACCTCACTTACACGTGGTACCCCCTGGGCATGTTGCCCGGCAACGTTACCTTCAGCGCCAACGGCGCCAACGCTGCCAAGAACACCATCGCCACCTTCACCAAGCCCGGAACCTATAACTTCCAGGTTATGATAAAGGATACCGGCGGATTAACCGTCACCAGCTCAGTCGACGTAGTCGTCTACTCATCCATCGCCGGGCGCATGGTCTTTTACAACAATTCGAAGTTCGACTGGCATTCTGGTTATCCCAACGGCGATCCGGCGGCCAACGTCTATGATGACAATGCCATTGCCACGAACAAACAGGCGCTTTTGCCCGGCCAGACCGCCACCTCTGCCAACTACACCAGTTACAGCCGCGGCATTAATGGGATCATCATCGACATTCAAAATCCTACAAACCCCTTGGGTTTAACCGCCGCCGATTTCCAGTTCAAAGTCGGCAACGACAACTATCCTTCCGGCTGGAGCACAGGGCCCGCGCCGAGCAGCGTCTCTGTGCGCCAGGGCCAGGGCGCCGGCGGTTCGGACCGGGTAACCATCACCTGGGACGACATCGCCGGCAACTCAATCAAAAACCAGTGGCTGCAAGTAACGGTCAAGGCCAACACCAACACGGGCCTGTCCGCCGCGGACGTGTTTTACTTTGGCAATCTGATCGGCGAGTCGGGCAGCGACGCCGCAGTGAATACCAGCGATGAACAAGCGGCTCGCAGCAACCGCACGGGCTTTACCTTGGCCCCAGTCGGCAATGCTTATGATTACAATCGCGACCGCCAGGTGAATGCCTCCGACGATTTGATTGCCCGTCACAATTCGGGTGCTAGTTTATGGTTGCTTACCGGTCCGCTGGCCGCTGAGGATACCATGCAACCGTTAGCCCTGGCGGCCGATGATACTTTACAGCCGTTGTCGACAGAAGAACTCACGTCTTCCGGGCAGCCCCGGCAAATGGAAAACCTCGACCGCGGCGTTGTGGCGATCCGCTCGACAACCAGCCAGGTCTTTATCAGTTGGCGCCTGTTTGCCCTTGATCCGTCGGACATTGCCTTCAACTTATATCGTTCCACCGGTGGCGGCACGGCAGTAAAACTTAACAGCTCGCCCTTGACCGGCGGCACCAATTACACCGACACTACAGCCAACCTTACACTGTCCAACGCCTACTATGTCCGGCCGGTTTTAGGCGGCGTGGAACAGGATCCCAGCGCCTCGTATACGCTTTTTGCCAACGCAACTGTGGGACCGTATTTCTCGCTCGCTCTAGAACCGCTGGACAACACCTTCGTGCAATTCGCTTGGGTCGGCAACCTGGACGGCGACGGCTCGTACGAGTTTATCGTCGATCGCCAACCTATCGACTCTTCCGCGGGCACCCAGACCCAAAAACTAGAAGCATACCGACAAGATGGTCTTCTCTGGCGGGTGGACTTAGGCCCCAACAGCCTCAATTTAAATAACATCTCGCCCGGCTCCGCCACGATCGACGTCGGGCACAACGACGGGCTAACAGTCTACGACATCAATGGCAACGGGCGCGCTGAAGTTATTCTCAAGACGGCCAACGGCGTAGTCTTCGGCAATGGATCGACCCTGACTTACAATGACAATGTCACACAGTTCATCTCGGTGCTCAGCGGCATGACCGGCGCAGAGATCGCCCGAGCCACCGTGCCTAATCCCTATATTTCCAGGGGAAGCGTTTCCGGCCACATGGGCATCATGTATTGCGACGGAGTCAATCCGAGCATAGTTTATAAGGCAAAAAACAGAAACGCGGACGGCTCTTTCAATCTTATTGTCACGACCTGGAATTTTATTGGTGGCACGCTGTCCCAGCGCTGGTCCTGGCAAAGAGGAACTCAGAATTGCCCCGATTTCCACCAAATCCGCATCATCGACGTCGATGGCGACGGCAAAGACGAACTCTGCGATGGCGGATACGTGCTCGACGACAACGGCACCCTGCTCTACACCCTTGCGGATCAGGGCGTCGTCCACGGCGACCGTTTCCAGATCGGCGACCTGGACCCTAGCCGCCCCGGCCTGGAAGGTTACGGTATTCAACAGAGCAATCCCAGCGGTCTCTTAGAGTACTATTACGACGCAGCCACCGGAGAAATCCTCTGGGAGCACATTGGCGCGGTTGGAGACGTAGGTCGCGGAATCGCCGCGGACGTGGATCCGCGCTACCCGGGCTATGAGGTTTGGTCATTCCAGGGCATGTATAACGGACCGACGAATACACAGATTACAACAGAACCAAATCGCCCTTGGCCCAACTTCCGTATCTGGTGGGACGGCGACGTACTGAGCGAGAACCTCAATGACACCGTGGTCGATAATTGGAACTACTCCACGTCTACCTCGAGCAGACTTCTGACCGGATACAACTACGGCGCCGTCAATACCGCCAGAGACGCCCCCTTGTTTTATGGCGATATTTTTGGCGATTGGCGCGAAGAGATAATCTTCGAGAAGTACGACCACACTGAACTGCAGATCTTTACGACGGATATTTCCAGCGACGTTCGGTTGTACACCCTCGCACAAAACCCAGAATACCGAAACTGCATGACGGTCAAGGGCTACATGCAGTCGAATATGATCGACTACTATCTTGGCGACGGCATGAGCACTCCGCCGACTCCAAATATCTATCTAGTCCAAAGCGGCCTTGTACCTCCGGCGGCGCCGACAAACGTGGCGGCGGCTGTGATTACTCCCAGCCGGATCGATGTGACGTGGACGACCAGTGCGGGCGCTACCAGCTATAGGATCAAACGATCCGACAACACCGGCGGGCCTTACTACACGATCGCCACCGGCGTCACCGGCGCCAGCTATTCGGATACAAACGTAGAAGTCAGCGGCACCTATTACTATGTCGTTTCGGCGGTAAGCTCATCCGGCGAAAGCGCTAATTCCGCCGAGGTCATGGGGTCGATTACCGGTCTTCCGGCGCCCACGGGCTTAACGGTAACGGCTGTTTCCTCAAGCCAGGTCGATTTGGCTTGGACGGCCAGTGCTGGCGCCACTAGTTACTTGGTCAGACGAGCGTACAATAGCGGCGGGCCTTATACAACCATTGCCTCCGGCGTGACAAACACCACCTATTCCGACACGACCGTGACCAGCGGCCCGACATATTACTACGCGGTCGCGGCGGTAAGCGCAACGAACGGGAGCCCCAACTCATCCGAGGTAAGTGCCACAATCACTTTGCCTGCTCCGTGGGTTGCCCAGGACATCGGCAACGTGGGCATTACCGGTCACACCATCTACTCCAACGGCGTTTTTCAGGTCACAGGCTCCAACGCCAGCTCGGGCGATGGATTCCAATTCGTCACTCAGGGACTTATCGGCGATAGCACTATTATCGTCAAAGTGGATTCGCAATCCGCCGACACGGGCTGGGGCGGAATAATGATCCGCAACTCAACCTCCGCCACCTCGCGTTATGTAAGCGTGGTCGCCACCTCCGATTCTAAGAATCACATCTTTTTCAATTGGCGCTCCTCGGATGGAGGTTCGTCCAGTTATTCTACGGGCTACGTGGCCGTACCGATATGGTTCAAGTTGACTCGAGTAGGCAATGTATTTACGGGCTATTACAGCACTGACGGCACTACTTGGAACCTGTTCCCAAACGGCTCAACTCGAACGATCAGTATGGGCGTCTTGACCCTCGGAGGGTTGACGGCTTGTTCCAAGTCTACTGATACACTGGCCACTACTCAGTTTTCCAATGTCTCGATCACTAGTGCGAACACTGCCCCCACGGTTGCCACGCCGGCCAGCGCCTCGCCCATTACCAGCACCACGTTCAATCTCAGCGTCTTGGGCACCGACGACGGCGGAGAGGGAAATTTGAAATACACTTGGGCCGCTACCGGCACGCCGCCCGCGCCGGTAAGCTTCAGCATCAACGGCACCCACGACGCCAAGAACACCGTGGCCACCTTCACCAAGGCCGGCACGTACAATTTACAAGTGACGATCATGGACTCCGGCGGTTTGACCGTCACCAGCTCAGTCGGCGTAGTCGTCTACTCATCCATCGCCGGGCGCATGGTCTTTTACAACAATTCGATGTTTGATTGGCATATGGATTATCCCAACGGCGATCCGGCGGCCAACGTCTATGATGACAATGCCATTGCCACCAATAAGCAGGCCCTTTTGCCCGGCCCGACCGCCACCTCTGCCAACTACACCAGTTACAGCCGCGGCATTAACGGGATCATCATCGACATTCAAAATCCTACAAACCCCTTGGGTTTAACCGCCGCCGATTTCCAGTTCAAAGTCGGCAACGACAACTATCCTTCCGGCTGGAGTACAGGGCCCGCGCCGAGCAGCGTCTCTGTGCGCCAGGGCCAGGGCGCCGGCGGTTCGGACCGGGTAACCATCACCTGGGACGACATCGCCGGCAACTCAATCAAAAACCAGTGGCTGCAAGTAACGGTCAAGGCCAACACCAACACGGGCCTGTCCGTCGCGGACGTGTTTTACTTTGGCAATCTGATCGGCGAGTCGGGCAACGACGCCGCAGTGAATACCAGCGATGAACAAGCCTCTCGCAGCAACCGCACGGGCTTTACCTTGGCGTCGGTCGGCAATGCTTATGATTACAATCGCGACCGCCAGGTGAATGCCTCCGACGATTTGATTGCCCGTCACAATTCGGGTGCTAGTTTATGGTTGCTTACCGGTCCGCTGGCCGCTGAGGATACCATGCAACCGTTAGCCCTGGCGGCCGCGCCGCCGCCGGACACGTCGGCGGTCGCTGCGTCGTCCATGGAAGCTTCGGCTGTCATGCCGCTTGCATCGCTGGCGGCCGCGCCGCTGGTATCGTCCATCGCCACGTCCATCATCACTCCGCCGGCTGAGGTCATGCCGGTTGCCTTGCCGTTTGCCAACAGCCTATTGGGCGACAGCGGCGCCATGACCGCCTCAAGCAGCTTGCCTGCCAGCGACCTCTTGGCGACCAAGACCATGGTTTTTGCATACAATCTGTTTGAATTTAATCGGCTTTCGCAGCCGCTGAGGGAAATATCGCCTCCGGGCAAGGCTCTGGCAGATGCCGGCGTCCAGGGCGCGGCAGCGGCTTTTTCCTCGTTTGAGGAAATAAAGCGCCAGGCCGAACAGCCCCGGAATGCCGTTTTTGACCGGGCCCTTTTCCACGACGCTGTTTTCGGACAGACTGCTGCGGGGAAAGATCTCGAAGGCGAACTGAACGCTGACAAGGTTAATTGGCTGAGCGATCTGGAGCAGGGCATTATTAAGAATTATCTTTTAAAGAAAAACAGACCGCGCCAAAACGCGGCGGATGCCTTTCTTGCCGGATACCAACCTTAACTACATCAACTACATAGTGTATAACTACTGTGGTGATGCACTCAAAACGCGCACATGTTTTATTCTAAGAATATAATCCCTTATCGCGGAACGGTATTTCATGAATCCTTCGACTGCCGAACTTGTGCTTTATGGCATAACCGCCGTGAGTGTTCTGGTCTGGGTGGAGGGCCTGCGTTTTTTGACGGCCACGATACGAAGGGGAAGAAATAACGTCGAACAGTTCACCCTGCCCGAGGAACAGACGCCGCCGAACATCGTCCACGGATCGGCGGAGGTGGAAGGCCGGGCCGCCGAACTATCCCAAAAAGCCGCCGCGCTCCTGGCCGCCAAGTCCATGCGCATTTGCCAGCGCACCGACGAGCTGATCGAGTTTGAAACGCCGAGTGAATATCTGCCCGGGCAGACCAGGGCCCTGCTGACCATGCAAGGCCAGATGCGCTTCACGCCGCTTTCCGACCGAACCACGCGCGTGGATTACGCCTTGGCCGTGCCCCGGCCCCGGATTTTGTTGATCTTGGGTTTTGTCTTTCAAACCCTGGGATTTTTGGCCATCGTGAGCGGATTCGCGGTCATCTATTTTTTGGTTGTGCCCAGCCCTAATCCGGCGGTGCGCTGGCAGACGTTACAGATGATCCAGGTAGTCCACTTCCTTTGGCCGCCGTTCCTCTTCGCGGGCATCTATCGAAAAACCGCCTCCTTGATAAAAGGCCATTTCGACACCTTCATCTGCAATCTGCCCTTTCTGGTGACGCCTGCATAGCCAAAAGGTAAACCAATAAAAACTACTTGCGACTGGACCCGAACTCACCCAACCGACCTCACATGCTTAACTATCTACTATCCCGCTCAGGCAACCAGACAGGGCGATTAAATATAGGCGCACTATTCCGGGATTGAGAGCGCATTGATCGGGTGCGAAGCCGAGAAGAGAAATCGTTTGTAGACGAATCTGCTGATTCAAATTCGGTCAGTTTTGTATCTGACTGTTGCGAAGTAAACTCGCGTTGAGACAGCTTTGCCGATTGTTTTTCTGAATCAGCGGGCGTCCAGCGGGAAATATTTTCGCTGGGCAGGCCCACTTCAATAGGTTGATCGACCTCCAACTTGCGGCCATCGCGCGTGGTGTAGCGCACAAATAGGTGTAGCCGGCTATGTTCGGGCGGACTGCCGGGCCAGGGACATTCAATATACATCCCCCGGGACACGCCGTTGCCGCGGAAGAGTTTGGCGGTTTCGCCGGCCGCGAAATCCCAACGTGCAAACCGCGCCATATCGCCGGTTTTGGCCGGATCTAATAACACCACGGAGACGTCGGCCGGGGCTTCCAGGCGCCGACCCTTGGCGTCCCGGGTTTCCAGGACCACCAACACGCCGCTGTCGCCCGGCTTGCCGTTGTCGTTGTAGCCGCCGGTGAGCATACGGTTAAGCACCAATTGGCCGACGTCTTTGCTATCGGCCCGGGCAATGGGTTCAAATCCGCTGGTGGGTTGTATCAGAGCAGGTTTAGTTGTTTTGTTTTTTTCCGGCGCATAGCGGTCCGGGCAAATTCGGCCCTGATGGTCCTTCCAGTTGCTTGGGCGCATCGGGCACATTGGATTTGCCGGAATTGCCCGGGGCTTTTGTTCCGGCAGGCCGCTGAAGAGACTCGGGAACTACGCCGGGCGGCTGGGCTTCGCTGGGCAGCTCCACCGTGGGCGGCTGAACGGTTTGACGGGACGGCGCTTTTTTACTCCGCGCCGCCGGCGCACCAGCAGCGGACCCCGGAGTCGTGTCGGGGTGAGTGGATATAGTTTCCGCGCCTTCTGTTTCGCTACAACTTTGTACCATGCCCGTCTCGTAATCATTAACGATCCCCCGCAGCCGGTAGACTTCGTCTTCCAACATGCGGTTTTGCCGCTCCAGCAAGGTGATAGCAGGGTCGGAACGGCATCCGGCCAAGGCACAAAGAGCCCCTCCCACGACGGCGAAAAGCCACGGTTTCATAACAACCTCGCGCGTTAAAAAAAAGTTATGCGGAACAACCTTTTGGCGTTCCTCAGTTGTGACGAGTTATCAGTTTGACAAGAGTAAGGAAAAGTATATTTATCTCGCCGCGTGTTCACGGCGGGCTGAATGTCTGTCACAAAGTCCAAAAAAATGTCATCCAGCGTGTTCGATGATGTGGTCGATCAAGCCGTATTCCAGCGCCTCTTCGGCGGACATGAAGCGGTCGCGGTCGGTGTCTTTTTCGATTTTCTCCAGAGGATGGCCGGTATGTTTGATGAGGATGCGATTCAGCCGTTCCTTGACCTTGATGAACTCCTTGGCGTGGATGAGGATGTCTTCGGCGCTGCCTTCCATGCCGGCCAGGGGCTGGTGGATCATGATCCGCGAATTGGGCAGGGCTTTTCGTTTGCCCGGCGTGCCCGCCGCCAAAAGCACGGCGCCCATCGAGGCGCATTGCCCCACGCAGTAGGTGGCCACGTCGCAGTTGACAAATTGCATCGTGTCGTAAATCGCCAAACCGGCGGGAATGCTTCCGCCGGGCGAGTTGATATACATGTGCACGTCGGCTTTGGGGTCTTCGGACTGCAAAAACAGCAGTTGCGCGACCACCGCGTTGGCCACTTCGTCGTTGATTTGCATGCCAAGAAAGATGATGCGGTCCTTCAGCAGCCGGCTGTAGATGTCCATGGCCCGCTCTTCGCGGCCGCTCTTTTCGATAACGTACGGAATCAAGGGCATAAGTGAAACTCCACTGATAACTTTAATAATTATTCTTCTTCCGCGACCTCGACGGATTGTTTTGTGAGGATATCGTCGACAATGCCGTAATCCTTTGCTTGCTGGGCGTCCATGTAAAAGTCGCGGTCGGTGTCTTTGCTGATCCGCTCCATGTGCTGCCCGGTGTGCTGGGAAAGGATGAGGTTCAGCACCTCGCGGGTTTTGAGGATTTCGTTGGCCTGGATTTCGATGTCCGAAACCTGGCCGCCCACTTGGCCGTAAGGCTGGTGGATCATCACCTTGGCGTGCGGCAAGGCGAAACGCTTGCCCTTGCTGCCGCCGGCCAGAAGCACCGCGCCGCCGCTGGCCGCCACGCCCAGGCAATACGTCGACACCGGGCAACTGAGGATTTGCATGGTGTCGTAAATGGCCAGGGTGGCGCTCACACTGCCGCCGGGCGAATTGATGTAGAAATCGATGTTCTTGCGGCGGTTATCGCTTTGCAAGTACAAAAGCTTCATTACCAATTCGTTGGCGTTGGCGTCGTGGATTTCGCCCTGGATCAGGATAATGCGGTTTTCCAGCAACAAGTCGCCCAGGGTCAGTTGACGCTGCCGCTGATAATCGCGATAAGATGCTTGCGGATCAACGATCCAAGGCCGCGAAGAGTTGCTCATGCCAGATCCTTCCGATTGCAGCGGGTAGTCCGTTACTTTTTTAGTGGTTAGTGGAGAGTGGTTACTGCGAAACCGCGCGGTTGTATTGTTTTATTCCTCATTCCTTACATGCCTCGTCCCGCGCCCTCATTCCTCGTCCCTCGCCCCTCGGCCCTCCCTCGTGATGTTCGTGCGCTGCCGGTTTGGCAGCGGGAATATCGCCGTGTTCGCCGCCCAGGGTCTGATCGATGGCTTCCGTGTCGGTGCGTTCAAATTCAAAGGGCACTTCCCGGAAAGTGGCATGCTGGAGGATCAGATCGATAACCTTGCGCTCGACGATCTGGTTGCGGAGCACGTCCATGTTGCCGCTTTTTTCCAGCCGCGCTCGCACGCGGCGCGGCGAATCGCCGCTCTGCTCGGCGAGCAACTTGATTTCCTGCTCGTAATCGGCCTCTTCGACGTCGACGCCTTCCTCCTCGGCGATGCGTTCCAGGACAAAATGTTCCTTCAGCGCCCGGGCCGTGCCGGCCATGCTGTTCTGATAAAGTTTGCTTTCATGGGCGCGGATTTCGTCCTCGCTGAAGCCGCTGCGTTTCAGTTCCAAAACCGCCCGCTGCAATTCGCGTTGGCTCTGCCGCCTTAATAGTTCCGGGGGCAGTTCCCAATTCGCCGCTTCGGTCAAGGCGGCGGTGATTTGCTCCCGCACGCGGCGCCGCTGTTCGTATTCCAATTGGCGGCCGAGCTGATCCTGGATGGCATCGCGCAGATCGGACTGGAGTTCGAAGCCGCCCAATTCGTCGAGTAGTTCCCTGGTCAACTCGGGAATTTCCAGCTTTTTCACTTCCAGCACCTCCAAGAGCGCGGTGATCGTCTTGCCGCGCAAGGCCGGATTGGGAGCGTCGGCCACCACTTGCGCCTCGCCTTGCCGCGACTGGCCGGCACGAACGCCGGTCATCAGTTTGTCGAAGCCCTCGATCTTCCCATCGCGAAAACTCAGCACCGGCCGGATGCGGATCACTTCTTCCGCGGAGCTGGAAAGCACCCGCTCGCCGTCCTTGAAGGTGAGATTGAGTGTAAGGTAGTCGCCCGGCTCGGCCGGCCCATCAAAAGGCGCCAAGCGGCCGCGGTTGGCCAGGATGTTGCGCAAGGCTTCGTCGACGTCGCCCTCGGTGATTTCCCGGACCGGTTTTTCCATGCGCAAGCCCTTCCATTTGGGCAAAGCGAATTCGGGCCGCACTTCCAAGTTGAATTCAAAAGTCAGCGGGCCTTCCTTGGGTATGTCCACCGCCTCGAGGTCCAAATCCGGTTCGCCGATGGCCGCGATCTTTTGCTCGTCGTGAATTTGCGCCAGGCTGTCGATGAGCAATTGCGACTTGACCTTTTCGGTTACGTCCTTGCGAAACCTGGCCTCCACCAGTTTCCGCGGCGCCCGGCCGGGTCGGAAACCGGGAACCTCGACCGTGGGCATCAGTTCGGAAAACTCATTGTCAAAATAACGATCGATGTCCTCGCGGGGAATGCTCACCGTGATGTGACGCTCGCAAGTGCTGCGCGTTTGAATATCCAGGCCGAGATTCAATCGCTGCTTTTCTTCCTCGACCGTCTCTTCCGCGGCGAGCGCTTCGGTGTTAGACGCGGATTCGTCCCAATCTGGATTTTTCTTGTCAGCCATGATCATGCCGTTACATTGGGATCATCGTTTGAAAATTGAAATAGAGCGGGTGATGGGATTCGAACCCACGACAACCACCTTGGCAAGGTGGCGCTCTACCAACTGAGCTACACCCGCTTATCGGGCCGGAATGCCGGCTGCCGGGGCCGATAAAACTACCGCTTTCTGTTGTACAAAATATTGCGTCCGATCTTGAATCCCGGAATTATAGGTTCCTAGGGACGTCGTTCAAGGGCAATTCGGCGTTTGTTCAGTAAATCGAGGCAGGTATTGCACGTCAACACCCCTCGGATGGAAATCATTTTTAATGCCCCCAATAAGTATGGCGATAGGAGTGTAATTAGGTAATTTATTGAGCCTGAAAATGCCCTGTTTACACTCTATGGGTGGTATTATAACGCCTCGTGCTCGATTATCACTTTGCCAAGCCCATCCTTTCTGCCAAAACGGCAGAAATTGGTTGCATTTTTAATGCAAATTTCTCTGAAGAAAATCCATTCTTTCATTTTTACTAAAAAATTGATTTATCGTAATATATTTTAGAAGAAGGAGTTACGCGCGATTATCATAATCACAAATAGAATAACTGCAAAATGGCATTTAAATTGCAAGTTTGATTTTTGAAACAGTTTTTTTAGGGTTATTTGCCATGTTGTTGGAACATCCCACTCTACTTATCACTGACGACGATGCCGGGTTTCGGGAAACCCTGCGCGGGGCGTTTGAACCAAAGGGATTCCATACACTTCTGGCAGGAAATGGGGAAGAGGCCCTCGACATCGTTTATCGTAAAGAAGTGCATTTAGTCCTTTTGGATGTGCACATGCCCAGACTTTCGGGCTTGGAAACCCTGCATCGCTTAAAACAATTTCGGGCGATGTTGCCTTGCATCTTGCTTTCCGCGCAATTGGACGATTTGATCATCGAACAGGCCATATTGGCCCAGGCTTTTTCCGTCCTTTCAAAAACAGTGACTGTTAATCAAATCACCAACATGGTTCGTTTAGCCCTCCAACGAACTTACGCCTGGAACGGCTAAATGATGGGCGAGGGACAAATGAAAAGAGATATTTTCTACCATGGGTGATAAAACTTAACATATTGATATATAATTGGTTACGTTACTCTGTCAGTCCTTAAAATACTCAAAATTCTAATTCAATACCCACCCTTCCACTTGGTCTCAGCCCCATCGCCCGTAGTCAATAGCCCCTCGCATCTTGCCCCTTTATTCTTATCCCGGGGCTATTAAACTAGATAGATAGGCCGCTTATCTGGCTCGTTTTCATCTGAGCTTAGCCCGTGTTAAAATAGGAATACTTGCCAGAATCTCAGGGCAAGTGTAGTGGAGATATAGCATTGCTCAACCGCAGGTTTCGGTGGATAGCAGCGACATGGCTATTGTCGTTCTGGTGTAACGTTTTTGTTGCCGCGCAGGAAGGCGATAAGCCTTCTGCATTGGAAACCACGCCGCCGCCGGAGGCAAAAACTTCCGCGCCGGTTGATGCCAAGGTCGAAGAAGTCCTGCCCGCGGTTTTTTATCTCCCCGATAAACAAGGCAACCTTCAGGCAGTATTGGATTTCCGCTACGAAGACTTTGTCGAGCTGTACAAACTCAAGCAGCGGATCGAGCAACATGAGCAGCGTCCCCGCTACAGTTTTCAACGCCTGTCGATCACCGGTTCAGCAGGGACTGAAAACGCCGAGTTGACCATCCAGTTTCAGATTCTGCTGGGCGACGCCGATTGGGTCCGCGTGCCGTTGCGTCTCGATCAAGGATTGCTCCTCGAGCCGGCGCAATATCAAGGCCCCGGCGAGCACGTGGTCCACTTTGCAGGCCAGGGCGAAGGTTACGTCAGTTGGATTCATGGCAAAAAGGAAGGACTGCATGAAATTACCCTCAAAATGCTTGTTCCCTTGAGTGTGGTTGGCGAAGAAACCAAGCTCAAACTATTCGCTCCCCGGGCGACCAGATCGGAATTGAAATTAAAAGTGGCCCAGGTCGACGCAGTGGGAACGGTTTCCGCAGGGGCCACAATTCTTCCCGTTGCGGACGAACAAGCGGAGGGAACTTTGTTCGAGGTTTTGGGAGTGGGGGGCGAATTTGAGTTGGCATGGCACAAGGCTGGCGATCGAGTGGCCGAGATCCCGCCGATCTTGGAGACAACCGGCAACATTTCGGTGCGCTTTGACAATCGGGGCATAACCAGCGAAGCGACGCTTGCGGTCCACAGTTATAGTTCGCCGTTCGATCGTTTTGCGGTGCGTTTGCCGCCGGGCGCCGAAGTTTTGCCGGGCAATACGCCGGGATATACGCTTCACCCGTTGGAAGCAAAGGACGAACAAGACTCCCGGCAACCACTAGTCGAAGTGCGCTTGCATAAAAAGACCGCCGGCCCGATTGAGGTTCGTTTGTCCACGCGGCACAAGTTGGAAGAGGATCGATTGTCCGAGGGAGTGGAACTATCCGGTTTCGAGGTTGTGGGCTCGGCGCGGCAATGGGGCACGATCGCCGTGGCGGCCGGCAATAACCGGCAAGTTGTTTTTGCTTCCCAGCAGGGAGTCCGGCAGATCGATCTTTTGCCCGAGTCCTTGCGGGGCGAAGACGTGATAGCCGGTTTCGAGTATGCCGCTCAGCCGTATACCCTTCGCGCACGCCTGGCGCCGCGAAAAACGCGGATCAACGTCGATCAAGAATATCTGTTTCTTGTGGAAAGCGATCGGCTGCGACTAGAGGCGAAATTGGTATATTTTATCCGCGGGGCCAAGGTCAATGTCTTGTCTCTAGCCATGCCCGATTGGGAACTGGATGAGGCCGGGCCGGAAAATCTGGTGATTGCCGACGCCGTGGAGCGCAACGAGAGCGGGCTGGTTTCGCTCCCCTTGCAGCAGCCGTTATCCGGACAAGTGGAATTGCGTTTGCACGCACACAAAATATTGCCGAAAGCGGCGAATACATTTTCCTTCTCCTTGCCTTTGCCGCAAGTTGTTTCGCCCGGACCGGCCACGGTCGCGGTTCTGCCGGCCGATAATGTCGAACTCACACCCGACGGCAAGGCAATTAAAGGCTTAACCCGCCTGCAAATCGCCCCGCCCCTGAAACTGCCCGAACGCCGGCAAGAACCGCTTTTCTATCGCGGCGAAGGCCAAGCCGCCGTCTTTGCGGCCGCCATGCAAGTCCACTCCCGTCGCGTAACCGTGGACGTGGCCAGTCAGGTTAATCTCGCGGAAGAATCCGCCGGTGTGGAGCAAAAACTTACTTATTCCATCGCTTATGAAGCCGTGGATCACCTTGTGCTGGACGTTCCGCAGGCGCTGGCCGGACCAAACCGCATCGAGATCGAGCGCGACGGCAAGCCCTTGGCGGCCAAAATTATTTCCGCAAGCGAGGACTCCCCTGTTCCCGCCGGCCGGGCGCAAATGCGCGTGAGCCTTTCCGGGCCAACGATCGGCTTGTGCGAACTAATTGTGCGATACAACGCGTCAATGCCGCCGCTGGAAACGCTGTCGCCAGCGCCTTGGAGCGTGCCTTTGGTCATGCCCATCAACGCCGAATCGACCGGCAATAAGTTATCTCTCACGGGCGCACCCGGCATCAAGATTATCGGGCATGGCGATGTCTGGAAGTCCGCGGAGAAAGGCCTCGAGTTTATCAATCGCCAATCCGGCCTGGAATTTCAGGCGGACCAACTTCAAAGCAGCTTCAACTTGGAGGTCCAACCGGAGGAGCGCGGCGAAAGCAAGGCGATCGTAGGCGAGCGGGCATGGATCCAAACCTGGCTCACGTCCTCCGCCCGGCAAGATCGCGCCGTATTCCAATTCATTGACAATCAGAAAGAACTGGTGCTGCAACTACCCGGCGGGACGGCCATGGACCTGGTTATACTCGATGGCAAGCGCGTGGAGGTCAAAGCGTTGGGCAAAAATCGGTTCTCGCTTCTTTTCAGCGGCGAGAGCGAAAGCAACCACTATCTGTTGGAGTTGCGCTATCATTTTACCGATCCGCGCCCGCCGCGGGGACCAATGCTGCTGGAATTTCCCCGCTTCGGTTCCGACGTCTGGATGCGGCGCATGTATTGGCAACTCGTGATGCCGCAAAACGAACACGTCATCGTCAATCCGCCGGGTTTCGTCGGCGAGTATCGTTGGCATTGGAGCGGATACTACTGGGGACGCGAATCGCTTTTAGATCAAACACAGTTGGAAAACTGGATCGGTACGGCGCATCACGCGGTGCTGCCTGAAGGCGTCAATGCCTATTTATACAGCGTTTTGGGCAATGCCGATCACGCTGAATTACGCACCGCCGACCGCACCTGGTTGGTTTTGACGGCCTCGGGAGCGGCCTTGATTCTCGGCCTGTCGCTGATCTACGTGCCGCTGGCGCGCCATCCGCTAATCCTGCTTGTGCTGGCGCTTAGTCTTGTCAGCCTGACGATGATCAATCCGGAACAGGCGGCGCTATTCGCCCAAACCTCGGGTTTGGGATTGGCATTGACGTTGATGGCCGGTCTGTTGGAGCGGGCTATGGCGCGACGCCGCAAGGCCGTCTTATTGCGAGAGCCTGCTAAAGTAATCCGAGATTTGACTTCGACGCAGAGCCCGCAGCCGTCGCTGCCCACGTCATCGCCGGGCTCTTCCACCAGAGCGTTGACGCCTGTGGCGCAATCTCTTCCTCTTCCCGAGGAACCGCCCCGATGACTCGCCCAAAATTCTTTGTTCCCTGGCTTTTGGCGATACTGCTGGCAGCCTTGCTGTCGGCGGCAGAGGCCCAACAGCGCGCGGAGCCGGCGGCCGAACTGCGTTTTCGCCGCGTTTACGCCCCGGCCGAGCGCATGCAGGACTGGCCCACGGACAAAAAGCGGTATTTGCCTTTGGAAGCCGCGGAATTCACCCGCCTGCTCTCGCTGGCCCGCTCCGCCGCGGCCGATAGACCAGGCAGCTTCACTACTCAGATCGCCACCGCGGAATATCGCGCCCGATTGGAAGGCGAGCAACTACTGACAGGCCAGGCATTTTTAGCAATCAACCATTCCGGCCAGTCTGCAACCATGCTGCCCCTGGAGCCGTGCAACGTGGCCATTCGTCAAGCCAGTTGGCTTTTCTCCGGCGAAAACAGCGATCCGCCAACAAAAAAAGCAACTTTGGGTCTGGGGCCCGGCGGCAAATTGCAACTCCTGGTCGAGCAGAGCGGCAAGTTGAGTTTCTTCTGGTCATTGGCCGGCCAACGCGATTCCCGCGAAGCGATGGTTTTTTCCTGCGAACTTCCCGCTACCCCGGTAAATGTGCTGTGGCTTGATCTGCCGGAGAACCTGACGCTGGCCGTCGATAAAGGTCTGGTCTCCGGCAGTAAAGCTGACGCGGACGGCCGCCGGCAATGGCGGATCGAATTGGGCGGCAATTGCCGTTTTCATTTACGACTGATGTCCGCCGCCGCCGCCGCAAAACCGCCTTTGGCGCTGTTGCGCGAAGTCAACCGTCTACGAGTTTTCGCCGCGGGGCGTGGATTTGTCGGCTCAATGGAAGATCCAGGTCCACAATGAGCCGCTGGAGAAAATCAGCGTCTTATTGGATCCCGGAGTGCAACTGGTAACCGCGCGTCTGGGCAATACTTCCTTGCCCTGGACAATCGAACCGCTGACGGACAATGCCGGCACGCGCGCCGTGTTGTCGTTGCCCGAACCTATCCAAGATACCGAGCGGATCCTCCGCTTGGCAGCCCTGGCGCCATTGACTCTTGACCAATCCTTCCGGCTGCCGCGAATGTTACCCGATGGACTTTTCTGGCAGGAAGGCTCCACGACGCTGATTGTTCTCGATCCGCTGATCATCAAGCAGCTCATGCCAATCCAATGCAGCCAAAAAGCCGTCGGCCCTTTGGCCGAACCGCGCATAGGCGAGTCGCTCCAATTCCAGAATTTCAGCCCGGATGCCGGCATCGAACTTACCTTAGCCCATCCTCCCGCGGAAACGCAACTCGTAAGCGGCACGGCCGTGGAATTGGGCAGCCGGCAGATTACCGCTCGCCTGACGGTCGATTTTCGTGCCGCCGATACCGCGCAATCCGCCCTGGAAGCGGAAGTGACCAAATCCTGGATTATCGACGCGGTGGAATCGATTCCCCCCGAGGCCTTGGCGGATTGGAGCCTGGAAAAGCCAGCGGACGATCAGCAAAAATTACTCCTCCGCCTGGCTAAAACTCCCCTTCCCAAGCAACCGCTCCGCCTGGTGATAAGCGCACGCCGGCTGCGGACGTTTGTCAAGCATCAATGGAGCGTCGGCGAGCTGTTGCCTTTGCGGTTCACCAATCCCCTGGAGAACAAACGCCTGGTGGCGATTCAAGCGGTCGATTCTTACGAGTTGAAACTAGTTGACGGCGAACAACTTGCCCGGCTGAGCGCGGAGAAACTTACTCCTGCGGAGTTGGAACTTTTTGCCGACCCTCCGGCGGGCCTGCTGTTTCTGGACGACCCGGGCGCCGCCGCCGCGGAAATCGCCGTGGAACCCAAAAAACCCGCCTATTCCGGCGTCGTATTAGTGGAAGCCGAGGTGCACCGGGATCGCTTGCAAGAAAGTTACCTCTTGCGATGCGTGCCGGAATCGACCCGCGTTGATCGGGTGGTGATACAATTGTCAGAAGCCCGCGACGTTTCGCCGCAATGGACCCTTGCCGGCGAAGACGACAAATCAGCTGTCTGTCCGAAAATGGTCCAAAGGCGAACAATCCGCCGCGGGATTGGGCACTGCCGGCGAAACCTGGGAATTAACTCTTGCGCCGGCCGCGGAGTGCTCCTTTTCAGCTCAGCGGCACGCAGGAAACAGCGTTGAACGGTACACAAGCGGTGTGTTTGGCCTCGCTGCCCGAAGCCTCCAGTCAGCATGGCACGCTCACGGTTTATTGCTCTGGGGCTGATGGATTGCATATCGACAATCGCCGGCTCAAATCCATTCCTCCCCAGCCGGCTTCAGCGGATCGGTATTCCACCATCCAGGCAACCTTCCGCTATGATCCCGTACATGACGTCACGTTGGCCGGCGAACCGGCCTTAATGCTGTCGGCGACAGGCCAGGAAATTCTTCCCCCGGTTTTTGTGTGGAATTGTCAACTGGACTCATGGTATCAAGCCCAAGGCGAGGCACGGCATCTGGTCCGCTTTGAATTACAAAATATCGGTGAGAGCCAATTACAACTTGTTTTGCCCCCCGGCGTTGCGACTAAAGACCTGCGCGGCGCCTGGGTCGATAACGTGCCGGTCCCCTGGCGGCAAGCGGTCGATCGCGATAGCGGGACCACTACGGCCGATTCGAGCGATATGGTCTCAGTATCGCTTCCCGCGGGAAAACGCTTTCCCGCGGTTTCGCTATACTTTATCACACGTGAATCCGGACTGCGAACGTTTGGTTCCTTAGCGCCGCCTTTACCAAAAGTCAAAGTGCCCGTGCTGGCCGGCGCGTGGACCGTATGGTTGCCGCTGGGTTTTGAAGTTGTCGCTGAAGATTCACCTTGGCAGGCGCCGCACGGACCGCAAATCAGTTTCAGCCGGCGGTTGTTCGGACCCTGGGGACGAGATGCCGCTGAAGTACCCCTGCAATCCTTGGTTGCCGCCGAGTCTAGCCACCGACTCACGGAGGAAAGCAAATCATTTTGGATCCAGGACAGTCCCGCGGGTTGCCAGCCGGCGGATACCCAAGGCTGGAACGTCGCGAGGCTGCAATTATCAGTCTCGCCGCCGCTGCCTGTAAGATACGTCCACCGCTTCGGACGGCAATGTTGGATCGCGCTGATTTTTCTCTTGTCCTGGGCCTTAGGCTATTGGAAGGCCGCTGAGCGTCCGATCCTTTTTACCGTCCTGACCGCGGTTGCCGGCGTGTCGGCATTTATTCTGCCCGAAGCCTACGTGCCCCTTGCCACTGCCGTTGTGTTAGGAATGCTTGCCTGCCTATTGATCGGAATCATTCGTTTTTACTTCATAAACAGTGCTCATCATAAAACGCCGGAGCAAAATTCCTCGTCGGCGTCTCCCCCCATGGAAGTCAAACCCGCACCGCTGGCGAGCCAGGCCGGAGTGGTGTTAATGATCATCGCCGCTTCGATTTTTTCCGCCCTGAATGTTCAAGCCGAAGAGGCCGCCGAAAAACCTCCCCTTGCCGCCGCGGCGGATTATCGCGTCTTCATTCCCATCGACGCCGAAAAGAAACCCCTGGGCGAGAAAGTCTATCTTCCGGAAGAATTTTATAATGAACTATATCGCCGCGCGAATCAGGCCAAGGAAGAGCCTCAAGGTTGGTTGTTGGGCGCGGCGTTGTATCGTGGCTCGTTGGTCCTGGAAGCCGCTGCCGGCCGGTTGACTCCCGAGACACTAAAGGCCCAATTCGACTTGCAGGTTTTTGGCCGGATGGTTCAAGTGAGGCTTCCTTTCCAGAGAAATAACGTTGATTTGATCCCGGAGAGTGTCACTCTTGACGGCCGGCCCGTGCCCTCGACGTGGGAAGCCGACGGCGCCGCCTTGAAGTTTGAAGTGGAAGAGCCGGGCAATTACCGTTTGGAATTAGGTTTACGGCCCAAGGTCCGCACCAACGCCGCATCGGCCGGCTTTGAAATGGCCATTCCGCAGCTTGCCGATTCCCGACTCGAATTACTCTTTCCCCCCGAAACGCCGGCCATAGACGTGCCTTCCGCGATTGGCGCCGTGCGCAAGGAAAGCGATCCTTCCCGGCTTTTAGCCGAACTCGGGCCGAGCGATCGTCTGGCGGTGCGGTGGTCGGAAAGCGTCCCGGCAAGCGCTTTGGACGTAGATCAATTCATGTGGTTCAAGGTGCAATCCGGCTCGGTGGTGGTCGACGTCCGCTGCAAATTCCACGTGCCTGAAGGCCAACAAATCTCACGGATTCAATTGGCCGTTGATCCCCGTTTGCGCCTGCTGCCTTTGCAGGGCAACAGTGCGCCGTCGGTCGAGGTTCGTTCGCCACACTCCGCAACACAGATCATCACCTTGCAATGGGACCGCCCCTTGACCGAAGACGGCGTACTGGATCTGTCTTTTTTGTTTACCGGCGCCTCGGGCGTGGGGAAATTCCGCCTGCCGCATATCGAGCTGCTCGACGCGGCAAAGATTAAACGCTCCTTGGCCGTCTCGGTCGATCCCCTGCTGGAATTCGAATCGCAGCGCTCGCCGGATTTGGAAACCATCACCACGGCGGAATTTTTGAAAAACTGGGGAACATCGGCTTTAGCGCCGCTTCAGGCGTATCGCTTGAGCAACAATAAGGTGGATTGGAGTTTTTCCACCCGGCCTCGGCAGCCGCAAATCACCGCCCAACAAACACTGGCTTTGAGTTTCGATCTAGGCGGCGTCGAGGCGCACTACGAAGCCCAATTGACGGTCGCGTCGGGTTACGTTTTCCAATACCAGTTGTCGGCGCCGGCCGCGATGAAAGTTCTTCAGGTCTCGGTGCACAAGGAAGGTGCGGAACAGATGGCCCGCTGGTCGCAGGGCCCGGATGGCGCGATAACCGTCTTCCTCAAGGGGCCCGCCGAGGGCGAACAACAGATTTCCTTTCGCGGCCTGATGCCGCTGAAAAGCGGGGAAAAGACCCCTTTGCCCAGCGTCTCTCTGGAGCGCTGTCGAGTGCAGTCGACCACGTTGCAGGTCTTTCGCCGTCCAGCGGTGCAGTTGGAATTGAACAACGTTTCGGCGGCAATGAAACCCACGCCCCCTCCCAGCAGCGAAACCGATCTGGCGGGGCAGGGCAGGGTGGTGAGCACATTCCGTATCGAAGGCGAAGAGCCACTGCAAGGCGAGGTGCTTGTAAGCCCCAATCGGCCCAACCTCCAGGCCCAACAGGTTACCCGGTTGCGTCAGCAAGAACGGCAATGGATGGCCAAGGCCGATTTTTCCCTTGCCGTAAGCGACGGCGTGGTCGATCAATTCTGGCTCGATGTTCACGAGTGCTGGAAAGAACCATATTCGATCGATCCGCCGGCAACGCTGAAAATCGTGGAGCTTCCCGGCGAAATCCGGCGTCTGCTGGTGCAACCGCGCTTTGCCGTCTCGGGCGCGTATCGGTTCAGTATTGCCGGGGCGTTGGAATTCAAATCCGCTGAAACGCCCGTCGCGCCGAACATCTTTTTGCGAAAGACCAATAAATATTCGCGCTGGCTGGTCTTGCCGAGCCAAATGAAAGATCAAGCGATTGCTTGGGAAATTCAGGGCCTGTGGCCCACGCGCTTGCCCGCCGCTCTGGCCGAAGCGGAGGAAGAGAAGAACAATCTCATCTATGAAATTGTCAGCCAGACGCCCCGCGCAACGCTTCGCCCGCGGATTGTGCCGCCCGCTTCCGCCCAGGTGCGTCTGGCCGACGTCCGGCTGGCCTGGCAAGCCGACGGCCTGCTGCGCGGCGCGGCCGCGTTCGACTTGGAACCCGGCGGACAAAAATTCTGCCCGTTACTTATGCCTGTTGGATCTGAATTGGTTTCCGTGGCCATAGACGGTCTGCCCGTCGCGCCCCTTGTGCTGGGGCCCAACCAGTGGCAATTGCCCTTGGTGTCGGAACGCTTGCCGCAACGTATCGGCGCGGTGTTTCGGAGCACATTATCCGCTCCGCTGGGCGGCGGTCCGCGGAATTTCTCGGCGCCTTCGCTGGGCGATCTTCCCGTGACCCAGACTTTATGGACCATCCTCAGCCCGCCTCAGCTTGTGCCCAAAACCGGCAATGACCGGAACACAGTGCCGCTTTATCAACAACAATGGCTGCGTTTGCACAATGCGGCCATGCTGATCACATCGGCCGCGGAACTGCTGCAAATGGATGACGCCGAGGAGACGCGCCGCTGGTATCAACTGCAAATCCAATACCTGATGGCAGCTCGATCCGCGTTGCAAAAAAAACTAGACTCGACGCCTGTTTCTGAACCTCTCCAGAAACTAAAGCAGGAAATCGAGGCAGTCGATCGCCAACAGGCCGAATGCGCCGAGCGCATCGGCTTGACCGATGTATTGATGCAAGCAAAGGCCATTTCGCCCGTGACCAACGAAGCAACCGATTGCTGGCAAGCAGGTCTCGACGAATCAACAAACATTGCCCGCTTTGCCGTCGCAGGCCGAGCAGCCTCGATCGCTGTCGATTATCAGCTTATCGCCCAAATAGGGCCGGGCGCGCGTTTATTTGCCGTGCTTTGCCTG
The DNA here is from genome assembly GCA_963820545.1 of Pirellulales bacterium. Classification (GTDB taxonomy): domain Bacteria; phylum Planctomycetota; class Planctomycetia; order Pirellulales; family Thermoguttaceae; genus CAWGAJ01. The sequence continues at coordinate 1,573,721 of CAWGAJ010000001.1, read as the reverse complement.
GCGGGCGGGTGCTTTGCGATCATCTTAGGCATCCGCCGCGGCACGTGGACAACCATTCTTAAAGACCGACCATACGCGGTGGGCATTGCCGCGGGCCTGGCCTGGTGGTGCTGGCTCTGGCCGAGCTTTCTGGGCTTAGCGGTAGCGGTGGTTTGTCTGATCGCCTGGTGGCGGGCTTTTCGCAGAGGAGTAATAGAAAAAAGATCGTCGCAGATGTCATCCTGAGCGCGAATGTCATCCTGAGCGCAGCGAAGGATCTCGCCCACGATGCCCCAAGGTTCGATACTCCAAAGATTCTTCGCTTCACTCAGAATGGAAATTTAATCGACCATATTATCCACCCGCCAATTCGGGTGGCGTTTCCGGACGAATCTTTTTTCCAGAATTCCCCGAGGGCTCTTGACATCTTACGGCAGAAGTCGTAAACTACGCCGTTGTACGACACTTGCCGTAAAATCCGGAGCATCGCGATGGCCAAGATACTGCCCTCGCTGGGCGAGTTTGAACTCCAGGTATTGCGCCTTGTTTGGCAACACCAACCCTGCACCGAGCGGCAGATCAGCGACCTGGTCAAACAAAACCGGACAATAGCTCGTACTACGGTACTGAAGACATTGCAGCGCTTGGAGGCCAAGGGGCTTTTGGCCCGGGTAGGAGGAGACCCGCCAGTGCGTTTCCGCGCCGTGGTGGACGAAAATCGCATCCTGCCGGCCTTGATCGGCCGGTTTGTCAAGCAAATGTTGGGCGATTCACCCGGCCCTTTGGTCGCATACCTTGCCGATACCGACAAACTTTCGGACAAAGACCTCAAGGCCTTGCGGGCGATCGCGGAAAAGATAGATACACCATCTGAGCAGAAGTGAACGGCGTCTCTATGTTAACGATGATCGAGACTCTCAACCGCTGGGCCGAGACATGGCTGAGCGTTATGGCAGACGTCCTTTGGCAATCCGCGCTGCTGGTGGCAGTAGCGACTTTGATCGCCTGGTGCTTGCGGCGGTCCTCGCCGGTGGTGCGCTACTGGCTGTGGCAGATCGTGGCCATAAAACTCCTGCTCATGCCTTTTTGGACGTTTGCCATTCCGCTGCCCGCATGGTGGCAGAGAAGTCCAGCGGATCAAGTCGCGATGGCACAGCCGGGAGAGATTTCCCATAATGATTCGAACCGGCCGATCGTGCGGCATCCGTTGCGGTTGGCGGAAGCGCCCGCACGGAAGGCGCCTACATGCCGTCGCTCCAGGAGAATCGCGATGAAATTACCTGGCGGGCGTGGCTGTTGATGCTCTGGCTTATGCTCGTATTCTGTCAACTTGTCCGACTGCTAGTGCAACGTTTTCGGCTGGCGAAATTACTTAAACAAGCCCTTCCAGCCGGCGAAGAGATTAGCGGCCTGGTAGCCGAACTTGCCGCGCAACTCGGACTTCGCCGCGGGCCGAGGGTTGCTTCAGTCAACGGCGATTGTCCTTTGTTTGTGTGCGGGCTATGGCGGCCGTTACTCATCCTGCCGAACAGAGTATTTGCCGCGCTGGATCCTTCCGACCGCCGGCAAGTTATTTTACACGAATTAGGGCATATCAAGCGGCACGACTTACTCTGGGGATGGCCCGTGGAGATTGCGCGCATCGCGTACTTTTTCAATCCGCTGGTCTATTGGGTCGCCTATCAACTCCGGCTGGAGCGGGAACTGGCCTGCGACCAACTGGCCATGGCCCGCAGCGGACATTCCGCGGCCGAATATGCCCAGATGCTCCTTCAGGTCGTCAGTCATGCATCCCAGCCGGCGATTGTGCACACCGCCGCCATCGCCGCCGGCCTGACTGGAAACAAATCAAAGGGGCGAGGGATGAAGGGCGAGGGAAAAGGATGAAGGATGAGGGAGGAAGGATGAATAAAAAACTGTGAACTATAATATGTGAACTGTAAACTTAAAACCAAGTACGGAGTGAAGTAATACATCGCATTAGTGTTTACGGTTGTTCAATTTGCAATTTGAAATTTGCAATTGTCAATTTGCATTAAAAAACATGCACGTAAAATGATTTCAAACCTCAATGGAAGGCTCTAATCCAATAGTTCCTTACAGGAGATCTATCATGTCAAACAAATACGGTCCCTGGGCCACGCCGATCGACGTCGGCCCTAATCCGCAGCTCAGTGCGTTTTGGCGGCGGCGCATGAAAATGCTCGTGTCCGCCGGCAAAACCAATCCGATGCTCTCGCGGTGCAATCTATTCTGGCTTATCGCGGCGGGCATGTTGATGTGTGTCTTGCCCACCTTACGCTCCGACGCGGCCGGGGCTAAGAAAACCGACAATAAGCCCGCGGCAAGCCAGAAAAAACAAGCACCGACCCCTGTGCTTACGTTGTCCACAAAAGACGGAAAGACAACAAACCCGGGAGTCGCGATCATTGGGGGGATAGACAAAGCGCATTTCGAGGAAATTAAGCAGCTCATTGCCCAAAAAAAATATACATTGCTAAAGACTTTTGACGGTCCCCAGGGAGAAAAGCAATACGCTTACCGTTTTACCTTCGCCGACGGCGGCAAAACTGCCCTGACTTTCTCGACGTCCCTGAATAACATGGAAAAAAAGATCACTCAGGCCCTTGCCGACGGTAAATTCCGGTTGCTTAACTTGGATGTAATAGAAATCCATCTTTGCCGAGACGTAGATTCCAACCAGGAGTTCAAGGTTCAACACGTTGAGCTTTCAGACGGCACGGAAATTGCGCTTCCCAGCGTGGATTCCGGAAAAATTCCCTCAGCCGTGAAGGAAACGAATTGGCAGGAACATCTCAATTCAATACGCAATGGAAAGCGGGAGCTATTGAAGCTGGAATCCGCCAGGTCCTATACTTATGAACTGACCATGGACAATGGGAAAACGGCTACATTAAATTATGCCGGCGGCGAACCGTTGAAAATGCCGGGTCAAAACTAGGGCTGCTAACACATAAGTTAATAAAAAGGAGCAATATCATGGCTAACAATTACAGTTTCCGGGCAACATTGATCAACGTTATCCCTAATCTACGGTTATGGCTTATCGCGGCGGGCATGATGATGTGTCTCCTGCCGACCTTGCGCTCTGACGCGGCACAGCCTAAAAAATCCGACAAAAAGCCTGCGGAGAACCAGATAAAAAAAGAACCTATCGCTTCGTCAACTCAGACACAGACAGAGGCCAAAACAACAATGATTAGGGCGGGAGGTATGGTCATTAGTGGAATAGACCAAGCCCATTTCGAGGAAATTAAGCAGCTCATTTCCGAAAATAAATATAAGTTCTTAAAAACTTTTGACGGCGCCCGGGGAGAAAAGCAATATGTGTACAGTTTTACTTTCGCCGACGGCAGCAATACTGCCATGAATTTCTCCATGCCTCTGGAAAACGTGACCTCCTGGGAAGATTATCTGCAGAAGCGAGGAGAACAACAGGGGCAACGCCAGGAAAAGATCAATCAGGCCATTGCCGCCGGTCAATTCCGCTTGATTAACTGGGAGATGATACGAGTCCATCTTTGCCGAGATTTGAACTCCAATCAAAAGTTCAAGGTCCAACGCATTGATCGTCACGATGGCACGGTAATTGCATTTCCCAAAGCGGAATTCGGCAAAATTCCCCCAGGGGTGCAACAGACCAGTTGGCAGGAACATCTGGAGGCCATACGCCAAAAAAAACGAGAACTATTGGATATGGAAACCACCGATTACTATACATACGAGCTGACTGCGGACGATGGGACAAAGCTCATTTGGAATTACGGCGGCGGCGAGCCCCTGAAAATGCCGGCGCAACAGTAGGACAATCACGGCCTACCCCCCTTGCTACCCATAAAAATGGAGCAATATCATGGCTAACAATTATAGTTTCCGGGCAACATTACTCAACGTTGTCCCTAATCTACGGTTATGGCTTGTCGCAGCAGGCATGTTGATGTGTGTCTTGCCGACCTTGCGCTCCGACGCGGCACAGCCTAAGAAAGCCGACAAAAAGCCTGCGGAGGAGAGCCCGGAAGAACAAACAACGACAATTACAGGAACTTGGACGTTGCCAGATGGCAGAACAATGACTACCTCGAGAACCAGCGGATTTATGGGGGGAAGCAAAGCCCATCATGAAGAAATGAATAAACTCATTGCGGAAAAAAAATATAATTTGCTAAGTACGTCTGACTCTCCTGATGGTGAAATGCAGTACGAGTACAGTTTTACCTTATCCGACGGCAACAACATTAAAATAACCTTCTCCATGCCTCTGGAAAACGTGACATCGTGGGAAGATTATCAGCAGAAACAAGAGGAGCAACGCCATGAAAAGATTAATCAGGCCATTGCCGCCGGTCAATTCCGCTTGCTTAACTGGGAGATGATACGAGTCCATCTTTGTCGAGATGTGGAGACCAATCAAAAGTTCAAGGTTCAACGCATTCCGCGTCGCGACGGCACCGTAATTGCATTTCCCCGAGCGGATTTCGGAAAAATTCCCCCAGGGGTGCAACAGACCAGTTGGCAGGAACATCTCCAGGCCATCCGCCAGAAAAAACGGGATTTGTTGGAAATGGAAACCATCAATTACTTTACCTATGAGATCACCGTGGATGATGGGACAAAGGTCATTTGGTCTTACGCCGGCGGCGAGCCGCTGAAGATGCCGGCGCAGCAGTAGGGAAGATCAATCCAGAATGCGTCTGTCATCCTGAGCGCAGCGAAGGATCTCAAGATAGAATCTAATCCCCAATCTCTAATCCCATAATAGATTCTTCGCTCAGAATGATTTTGTGCTTAGATCCAGTTCCCAATACACGACATTCGGCAGCGGATTGTCATAGTAGGGATCTCTTTTTCTGAAACCTAAGGATGCATAAAGGCTCATGGCCTCTTTGAGACTCGCAAGAGTGTCCAGATACATTGTTGTGTAGCCCAGCGCGATTGCTTGATCGATGATCGCCGCTGCCAGTTGCCGACCGATGCCTTTTCCCCTGAACTTAAGTCTAATGAAGAGCCGTTTCATTTCGCATATCCGGCCCTCGAACTTCCTTAGCGCTACACACCCAATGATTTTTTCTTCCTCGACGGCAAGCAGCAGTGCGCCGTCGGGAGGCCCGTACTTTTCCGCCAGATGCGCCAATTCCTCATCAAATCCCTGAAAGCAAAGATCCACGCCCAGCTCATCGGCGTATTCACGAAATAAAATGCCGGCCTCTGCTATTTGCCAATCAGTCTCAGCGGAGATGATCTTCATGTCTTAGATTGACAAGGGAAATCAATTGTCCGCGGTTTTTGCCGCACGCTTCCTGCCGGCGCCTTTTTTTGCCGTCTTGCCGGCGGTTTTGGAGGGAAATCTTCGGCGGAAAACGCGTTTGCTGGGGCCGGCTTCCACGCGGGCCTGCAAAAGATTCAAGGCGTATTCGAAGGTGATTTCCTCGGGCGGTGCGTCCTTGGGCAGCGAGGCGTTGGTCACTCCATCGGTCACATAAGGACCATATCGGCCCACCATGACCCGCACGGGCTGGCTGGTGACCGGCGAGGCATCGAACACCTTGAAGGGCTCCTTGCTCGTCTTGGCCGCACCGCGCCGGCCTTTGGGTTGGGCCAGAAGTCCCAAGGCTTGCTCAAATGTGATATCCAGCGGCGAAAAGTCGTCGCCCAGCGAGCGGGTTTCCTCGCCGCATCGGACGTATGGGCCGTAGCGGCCGTTGTGGGCTTCGACGGGGAAACCGCTCTGTGGATGGTTGCCCAGGATCCGCGGCAAGGCCAGTAATTTCAAGGCCGTTTCCAGGTCCATGTGTTCGGGATTCATGCCTTTTAAGAGCGAGACGTTTTGCGGCTTTTCGTCGTCCTGGGCCGTGCCGCGCTGCACGTACGGACCAAAGCGGCCCACTTTAACGAACACCGGCTTGTGCGTTACCGGACAGATGCCCAAGGGCTCCTCGGTTTGCGCGGATTTTTCCAGCATTTCCAGAGCTGCTTCCACGGTCAATTCGTCCGGCGGGAGTTTTTCCGGCAGGCTGGCGCGGCGATCGCCTTGTTCCAAAAACGGCCCGTAACGTCCCACGCGCACGTAAATTTCCGCCGCCTTTTCTCCTTGGCCTGGGGGCTTGCCGATGAAGATGCGGCACACTTCGCGGGCGTCGATCTGGGCCGCCTTGTCTTCCAGTTGCCGTTTCAGGCCCGGATGGGCGTTGCCCAGGTAAAAGCTTTTCAGATAATCCAGATGGTTTATCTCGCCCCGGCTGATGGAGTCGAGTTCATCCTCCATCTCGGCGGTGAATTGGTAATCAACCAGATCGGGCAAGTGGGACTCAAGCAAATGCGAAACCGCGAAGGCCGTCCAAGTGGGCACCAGCATGTTGCCGCGCTTGAGCTTGAACACGTAGTCGCGGGCCAGGATCGTGTCGATGATCGAGGCGTAAGTGCTCGGCCGGCCAATGCCCATTTCTTCCAACGCCCGGGTAAGCGTAGCTTCGCTGTAACGATTCGGCGCCTGGGTGGTATGACTTTTCAGATCTAGTTCTTCGCATTTAAGCGTCTCGCCCACGGTTACCCCCGGCAGCACGATATCCCGTTCGGCCAGATCGGATTCGGGATCGTCGGATCCTTCCACGTACGCCCGCAGATAGCCGGGAAATTCAATGGTCTTGCCGTTGACCTGGAACACTGCCCCGTCGACTTCCGCCGTAATCGTCACGCGCCGGCCTTGGGCGTCAGTCATCTGGCTGGCTATGGTCCGCTTCCAAATCAGGTCGTAGAGCTTGAATTGATCGGGGCTGAGCTTGTTTCGCAAGGACTCGGGAAAGTCGAAAGGATGGCCGGCCGGCCGGATGGCTTCGTGGGCCTCCTGGGCGTTTTTCACCTTGGTTTGATAAAATCGCGGTTCCGCCGGCAGATATTCCTTGCCGTATTGCGATGCCACCAGCGACCGGGCGGTCTCAATGGCTATCGCCGCCAGAGAGGTGGAGTCGGTGCGCATGTAGGTGATGTGTCCGGTTTCGTATAAACTTTGCGCCACCTGCATGGTGTGCCGGGCGGTAAAACCGTACTTGCGGTTCGCCTCTTGCTGGAGGGTGCTGGTGGTAAACGGCGCATAGGGACGAGTGGTATAGGGCTTGTCTTCCAAGTTACTTACCCACCCCGACTTGCCGCGAAGCTGCTGTAACAATGCTTCCGCCTGTTTTTCGTCAAGCCATAACAGCGTCGAGTCCTTGATCGTTCCCGTGGCGGGATCGAAATCGCGGCTCTCGGGAATTCGCCGCCCGCCCACGGAAATCAATTCTCCCTGAAAACTTTCGCCGTTGGCCTTGCTGAAGGTTCCCAACAAATCCCAATAGGTGGCGGCCTGGAAGGCCATGCGCTGCCGCTCGCGCTCGACAATCAGCCGCACGGCCACGCTCTGCACCCGGCCCGCCGAAAGCCGCGGCCGAATCTTCCGCCACAACAGCGGCGACACGTCGTAGCCGTAAAGCCGGTCGATGATCCGCCGGGTTTCCTGGGCGCGGACCAGGTTCTCGTCGATCTGCCGGGGCTCCGCCAATGATTCGCGGATCGCCTCTTGGGTAATTTCGTGGAACACCAGGCGATATACCGGAACCTTCGGTTTTAGCACCTCGCAGAGATGCCAGCTTATGGCCTCGCCTTCCCGATCTTCGTCGGTGGCCAGATACAGGTCTTTGGCCGTTTTCAAAAGCGACTTGAGTTTGCGTACCTGCTTTGTCTTGTCGCGGGGGATGATGTAAATCGGCTCGAAATTTTTCGTTACGTTCACACCGAGATATGCCCAGTCTTCGTTTTTATAAGACTCGGGAATCTCCTTGCGCCTTCCGGGAGGTCTCGAATGTGGCCGATGCTGGCCTCGATCGTATATTTCGGCCCAAGTAACTTACCCACAGTCCGCGCCTTGGCCGGCGATTCCACTATAACCAGCGAGTTTTTGTCGAATGTTTTTTGTCTCTTGGCCATGTCTCTTTTTTAAAAAATGGTTTTAAAAATTAGAATACTTTGTTCGTATTTACCAAATACTAGTCATAAAACCACGATCCGATACCTGTATAAATGGGTAAAAAAGGTGTTTTTGGAAATTTACATATATTAAGTTGATTGATTTTGTGTGAGATAGTACCATTAAAAAATTAACTACTTAGTCATCTGCGGAATGTGGACTTATTGCCTCAATTTATTGATAAATACTAGAAAATGGCGACCAAGACCCACTTCTCAGAAGTGATTTTCTCATCGGCAATCCACCCATAAGTTGCACTGGCATTGCATTTATGTCAAACCCTAATAAAATTTCCAGATTAAGTCCATATATGCAGGAAGCCACACCTTTACTATTGCAGCGGTGGACTTGTCAAGTCGAATTGATCGATTGCCCCCCTCTAGAAGGATAAATATTCATGGCCAGTCCGTTTAAGGTCTTTCGTAAACACCAAAAGGTTATGCTAGCCGGCTTGACCATCCTGGCCATGTTCTCGTTCGTATTTTTGGGAGTAATTGCCGACCTGATGGGTACGCGCGGGGTACAAAATCCCGTGGTGGTGCGAACCAGTAAGTACGGCAATTTACATCAATACGATCTCAATTATATGCGGAGCGAGCGGCTGAGGCTGTTTAGCATCCTGGAAAAGATGGTTTTTAGGGCATTTAACATCAATCCGGCGTTCAGCAGACAGTTAATCGAAAATCGTTTCGGTACGACCAGCGAAGAAGATGTTGTCAATACCTGGCTTAAAGCGCGGCGGGCCGAAGAACTGGGGATGATCATTAGCAATCAAACGATCATCGAATTTCTGCTGCGTTTTTGTCAAAACAAGCTCCCCTTGCAGGATGTTTCCATACTTATCAAGCAGGAAGGCCTTGCCGAAAACCAATTTTTCGAGATCGTGCGCGAACAGTTGCGCGCCGAGGAGGCTTTTCGCTTATTCTCGTTTAGTTTGGGGGGAACTACTCCAGGGCAGCGTTGGAACTATTTCTGCCAACTCCGCCGGCAGGCGACCATCGAATTGATTCCCCTGAAAGTAGAGCAATTCCTGGACAAAATCGAGAATCCCAACGAAGCGGAATTAAAAGCATATTTTGACCGCTACAAAGACAAAATGCCCACCTCCGACTCGCCCGAGCCCGGTTTCCGCATCCCGCAGAAAATCGACCTGCAATACTTCAAGGCGGAATTCGATAAATTTTCCGCTCCGGATACGATCACCGCCGAAGAAATCCAGAATTGCTATGAAAAAAATCGCGACTATTTCCAGCAATCCGAAAAACAGTCCGAGCCCGCCCTAAAGCCCGCAGTAAAAGCTTCCCCGGAAAAAGAAAACCAGCCGGGCAAAGAATCTGAGACCAACAAAGAATCCGAGGCTAATAAAAAATCCGCGGCAGTCCAAGAATCCGAGACTGATAAAAAATCTGAGGCTGCTAAGGAAATCCAGCCGAATCAAGAAAGCGCGACGCCAAAAGAGCCCCCGGCGGATAAACCCGCCGCCCAGCCGGCCGAAACGCCTCAGACGAACACGGCCACAAAAGCCACTACAGAAAAAAAGGAATCTCCAGCGGAAAAAGCCGACGCCAAGACGGAAGAAGTCCCTAAAACAAACCCCGCCGAATCAACTACGGAAAAGGCTGAAACAGCCAAACCTGTTTTGTCGGAAAAGATGAAAGAAAGAGTTCGCGCCCGGGTGGCCAGGGAAAAAATCACGGCCATTTTTGCACAACTTCGGCAAGAGATGGACGAAAACGGCAAAAAATGGCGCAAATACGAGGCCCAAAAAATCCATCATGAAGAGGCCGCCCCGCCGCCGCATCTCGACTTCGAGGCCTTGGCCGAAAAACACGGGCTCAGCGCCGCGCGAACGGGTTTGATCTCCAACTGGGATTTGCACAAGCTCGATATCGGAGCCTCGCTTATTGAAGGATCCCAGTCTTTTGCCACCCTGGCCTTCAAGGGGCTGAGCGCGTTCAAAGCCGAAATCTCCGTCGACGCCGGGGGCAATGCTTATCTCTTCTGGAAAGTCAACGAAACCCCCGAATCAGAGCCTTCCTTGGACAATGCCGGCGTGCGCCAACAAGTGGTTTATGCCTGGAAATTAAGCCGCGCCCGGGACGTCACGCGCAAAGAGGCCCAACAACTCGCCGAAACCGCCGGCAAAACAGACGCCTCGCTCAAGGAAATATTCGCCGACCGTCCCGACATGCAAATTATTACGCCCGCGCCTTTCACCTTTTATACCGAAGGCAGCGTGCCCCGGGGATCATCGGACACGGCGATTCCGCCGCTATCATCGGTGGAAGGCGCGCTCTGGTGGGCGCCGATTTTATGCGCGCCGTGTTCGCTTTGGAGGAAAAACAAATCGGCCTGGCAATGAATACGCCCCAGACCGTGGCGTACGTGATTCGGCTGGTCAGCTACAACCCGTCGCAAGAAGTGCTCTGGCGCATATTTCTGGTCGACGACTTCAGCAAGTACGCGGCCCCTGCCAGAGTGGATTTCAGCCAAGACACCCGGCAGTGGCTGGAAGACCTGAAAAAATCCGCCGGCTTGAAGTGGGAAGAAAGACCCCTCGACCAGCGCCGTGCCTCTCTGCCCGTGACAGACTATTACGATGAAGACTAAAGCGGAAACAGGCGCTGAGTAGTTCAACACAAGTAAAATCGGCTGCCATCCACCTTCGGCGGTCTTACCAGACAACTGCCGACAAATGCCAATCGAACACCCGATACACTGGCCGACAAGCGGCCACTAGCACTTGGCGATAGTCCTGGGCTGGCAATTGATCCATGCACCTCAACACTGCTGGGTACTCCGGGCGCCGACCGAAGGTTGGTCGTACCACCCGCGCTATTCCTCTAATCTCTGATCCCTACCCCCGATCTCCTTTCATCCATCATTGTTTCGCCATCCGACGACGAAATGAGAGAACCCAGCCAAGTCCCAGCAGTGCCGAACCCAGGAGCATGAGCGTGGAGGGCTCGGGCGTGAGCAGGAAGGCATGCGTATTGCCTCCGATCACGCCGTACCCGGCAATATAGCCGGAATCGTTGATCGCCATCGCATAGCTGAGCACCCATCCCGAGCCGGGAGCGATCAAGCTATTCAGATCAGTAATCGAGGCGCCGTTGTAGAGAAAGGCATGGGAAATACCTGATGCGGTTTTCGAATATCCCACGATCTGCCCACTGGCGTTGATATCGTATGCCCGACTGAATGTTCCGCCGAGCGTGCCCAGGTCCTGCATCGCCCCGCCGCTATAGAGAAAGGCATGGCGCTTGCCCGATGTGTTATACGACTCGCCCACGATCTGCCCATGGTCGTTGATGTCATAGGCAAAGCTATCTGTTCCGCCCAGCGTGCCCAGGTCCTGCATCGACCCGCCGCCGTAGCGAAAGGCATGCCAGTTCGTTCCGTTTTGCGCAGAGCCCACGACCTGTCCACTGGCGTTGATGCCACGGGCCCAGCTTTCTGATCCGCCGAGCGTGCCCAGGTCCTGCATCGACCCGCTGCTGTAGAGAAAGGCATGCCAGTTCGATCCGTTGCTCGCATCGCCCACGATCTGCCCGCTGGCGTTGATGCCGTAGGCCTCGCTCCACGTTCCGCCGAGTGTGCCCAGGTCCTGCATGGAACCCTCACTGTAAAGAAAGGCGTGGACTTGGAGCGATGCGGTTTCCGCCTCGCCCACAACCTTCCCACTGGCGTTGATTCCGAAGGACTTGCTCCACGTTCCGCCCAGCGTGCCCAGGTCTTGCATCGACCCGCCGCTATAGAGAAAGGCATGAAGATCAGATGGGCTGCTCGAATAGCCCACCACCTGCCCACTGGCGTTGACGCCATAGGCTACGCTGGTGGTTCCGCCGAGTGTGCCCAGGTCGGTGATGTTGTAGGTGATCGCTTGTGCGGTGCCGCAGGCAAAGACGCACAGGATGAGCATGACCAAAAAAGATAGATGTCGATTCATTGTGAAATCTCTTCAAGTATTACAGGGTTTTGAGGAAATGGTAAAAAACAAGGGCAAAAAGCCAGAGCATCTCCGGCGTTTGCTTCACGGGTCGGCCCGCTGCGAGCCACGTCAGAATGTACCCCAAGACTTCCGGTTTCAGAGTGTCGGGCTATGAGGTACGAACGCTGCCTCTAATTAGATACGGTTTGAAATATATGATTTTTTCCCGAATTAGCTGTTTGTTCCGAAATCATTAAAACTATTGTCGATTCTGAGTGTTACCGGCGTGTTACCAATGGGTTACCGTTATGTCCTTTTTTAGAGTGTCTCTCCCCTAAAAGACATGGTTAACCTGCTTAGGACGGTTTTAAGAAAAGTGCTTAGTGGCGAGTGCTGAATCCTGAATCCTGGAATCTTTAATTCACACTCTCACGACCGTTGTGCCGCTTAGACGGCGAATCAACCGGCGCATTTCCAGCACGCTGAGCGTTGCCAATACCTGAGGCACGGGCAGGCCGCTTTGGGTCACAATTCGGTCGATGGACGTGGCCTCGCTGTCGATGTTAGAAAGCACTTGCTGCTCCACTTCATTTAGCAATAGTTCGGCAGGATGATGGATTTCCTGGCCGCTGAGGCCCGGGGCGGCTTCGACCAAGGGGCCAAGTTCTTCGAGCACGTCGTCGGCCGATTCCACCAGTTTTGCCCCGTCGCGGATCAACCGGTGAGTACCCCGTGAAGTACGATTATCCACGTTGCCCGGCACGGCGAACACGTCTCTGCCCTGTTCCATGGCATGTCGGGCGGTGATCAGCGCGCCGCTGCGATCCCCGGCTTCCACGATGATCACTCCCAACGACATTCCGCTTATCAGCCGGTTGCGCTGGGGAAAAGTTCCGGCCAAAGGTTCGGCCTGAGGCGGCGCTTCGCTTATCAATGCGCCCTGCTGGACTATTTCTTCGGCCAGACCGGCATGTTCCGGCGGATAAATATTGGTCACCCCGCTGGCCAGCACGGCAATCGTGCGCCCGCCGGCAGCCAGTGCCCCGCGATGGGCAGCCGCATCGATACCCCGCGCCAAACCGCTGATGATCGTCAACCCCGCCCGCGCAAGACTGCTGGCCAAGCGCTCGGCCTGACGCAATCCATACTGTGTGGCGTGCCGCGTGCCGACTATCCCAATGGCCAGCGCGTCTTGCGGCTTGATACTGCCGCGCACAAAGAGTACGCCCGGCGGATCATAGATTTCCCGCAATGCCCGCGGATAAGTCGCATCCGACTCCATAAGGATCTCGATACCATGTTGGCGGCAAATGTCGATGACGGCCTGAGCGTCGATTTCACTGTTGGCCTGAAGAATTTTTTCCAACAGTTTCGGCCCAATGCCTTTTACTGCCCGCAACTGGCTGGACGGAGCGGCCAAAACAGCCGCGGGCGAACCAAACCGCTCTAACAGCGCCATGCGCGTACGCGGCCCTACTCCGGAGATCAGCGACAGCCGCAATGTGTCAACCAACTCTTGATCAGTAGTTATCTCAGAATGATTTCCCATTTCGGACATGCTCTGCACCACAGGATCACGATATGATAAGAAGAAGACTCTACAATAGTATATAGACGAGACGCACTGCTGAGTAGCAGGCCGAGGCGTATAAATTTACTCTTTTAGCGACGCACGCACGTCTTGGGGATCGACGTCTCCGACCAATTCCACGCTGCCCATGCGGCTGGGCAAAACGAAGTGCAGTTTGCCGTGCTGAACCTTCTTGTCGTGCATCATCGTGTCAAGAATATTATCGTGATCCAGTCGCGGTACTTTCACTGGCAGCCCCAAGGCTTCCAGCAGGTTCTTTTGCCGCTGGACAAATTTCTCATCCACCCGACCCATGCGCCCTGCCAGGCGCGGCGCAGCACATGCCTATGGCCACAGCCTCGCCGTGCAGCAGTTTGCCGTACCCGCTTAACGACTCGATGGCATGGCCGAATGTGTGGCCGTAATTCAGTGCCGAACGTAAACCAGTCTCTTCGCGTTCGTCCTTTTCGACTACGTCAGCCTTCAATTGGCAACAACGGGCGATCACCCGCACCAACACCTCATGATCGCGCTGATTGATGGCGTCCGCATTGGCTTCAAGGTAGGCGAAAAAATCGGCGTCCAAAATCACGCCGTATTTAACCACCTCGGCCATGCCCGAGCAATACTCTTTAGGCGGCAGAGTATCTAATGTGGCGGTATCGATTAATACGCCGGCGGGCTGAAAGAAACTGCCCACCATGTTTTTTGCCTCGGGCAGGTTGATGCCCACCTTGCCGCCCACGGAACTATCGACTTGGGCCACCACGGAGGTGGGCACTTGGAAAAAACGCAGCCCCCGGGCGAAGGTTGCGGCCACGAATCCCGCCAGATCGCCCACTACTCCGCCGCCCACGGCCGCCACGATGCTTTTGCGATCGGCCTCCAGTTCCAAAAAAACTTGCCACAAGCTGGCTGCCATGTCCACCGACTTGGTCGGTTCGCCGGGTTCGATGGAAATCACATCGACTTCGATCCCCTCGCCGGCAAGACTTTCGGCCGCATTCATGGCATGTGGTTTTTGCACGTTGTCATCGGTAATCAACACAACATGGGTCGCCCGACCGCGCTCGATCACAAACTGGCCCAGCCCAGCAAGATTCCCGGCGCCGATCGCGATGTCGTAACTCCGTTGGGCAAGATTTACGCGTACGGTTTGAACTGTTGAAGACATGAATATCCCTTATGTTTAGCCCCGGCACTTGTACCGGGAGTATTTACCTCAATCGAGCCAGATCTTCAACGGTAACGGTAATTTGCCGGCAAAAGCCGGTGTGTAAGCGTATATATGCCAACTCGGCGGCCCGGGCAGGATCGGCGTGCAACTGGGTTTCGATCCGCTCACGCTCTGTCGGATCAGCAGGTGGATGCTCATGCGACTCCGGCCAGATCGTAATCTGCTCGATAACCAAGGCTTCACGATAAGGATCAAAGGTGTTGGGCATGTGTAGGATTCAGGATTCAGGATTCAGGGTTCAGGGTTCAAGGTTCAAGGTTCAGGATTCAAGATTCAGGGATAGGTAAAACATTTTATCGTAATGGTCGGGTATTGTGCAGTTGGGCAGTTAGGCCCGATCAAAGGGAAATGCAATCACCTCGGCCAGGGTTTTCGCTCCCGCGGCCAGCATTACTAAGCGGTCGAAACCCAGGGCCACGCCAACCGCGTCGGGCAGGCCCGATTCCATGGCGGCCAATAGGCGACTCTGCTCGGGCAGCATGTTTTTACCCTCGGCGCTACGCAGGAGGTTAGTCTCCCGATTGCGCCGCCTCAGTTCTTCGGCATCCAAGAGCTCGTGGTAGCCGTTGGCCAATTCAATGCCTGCCACGTATAACTCGAACCGTTCGGCAACTAGCGGATCGTCATCGCGGATACGGCTCAATGCTGCCTGAGAGGCGGGAAAATCGTAAAGCAGCGCCGGGCAGCCTTGCCCCAGATGCGGCTGAACCCGCTGGACCAGGAGCAGATCCAACCAGCCGTCACGATCGTCGGGCGAGAGACTTGCCGGCGCCTCGATACAATGCCTCTTTACCGCCGCGATCAGCGTTGCTGTATCGGCGATATGCGGATCAACACCCACATGCTCGAAAAACGCCTCGCGAAAGCTGATGCGCTTAGCCGGACCGCGTCCGAGCATCGTTTGCGCCAGATCGCTGGTCAATTGCATCCCTTCGCTCATGCCATCGCCCGCTCGATACCATTCCACCAGCGTGAACTCGGGATTATGCAGCGGACCTTGTTCACCTTGCCGAAATACCCGGGAAACCTGGTAGATCGCCTTTGCCCCGGCGGCCAGCAGGCGTTTCATGCCGAACTCAGGCGAAGTTTGCAACCATAAGCGCTGCGGCATTTTGCCCGACGTCAAAGACGTTTCTGTATAAAAAGGATCCAAATGCCGATCGATTACCGTGTCGGCCGAGAGAATCGGCGTTTCGACTTCCAGAAATCCTTGCTGGCGGAAAAATTCCCTCAGCCGCCGCAGCAACTCCGCCCTAAGTCGCAGATTTTCCCAACTGGCCGTGGGAAGAAAATCACCCTTAGAACCAAAGGACATATGAATACTCTCACCCCTCGCCCCTCGTCCCTCACCCCTCTCATTCATTCTTTTACTCGTTCGACGTACTGTCCGGTACGGGTGTCGATCTTTATCAGTTCGCCGATATTGACAAAGGCCGGGCAAAGGAACTCGGCCCCGGTGTCAACCTTGCAGGGCTTGGTGACGTTGGTGGCCGTATTGCCTCTAACTCCTGGCTCACAGTATTCCACGCGCAGTACCACGTGGTTAGGCGGCGTTATGCTGATGGGCTGCTTATTATACAGGATGATGCTACAGATCATGCTTTCCTTAAGGTATTTCCAGTTTTCGTCGACTTGCTCGGCTGTCAGTTCGTATTGCTCGTATGTCTCGTTATCCATGAACACAAAGTGGTCCATCTGCCGGTAGAGGAACTGGGCCTGGATTTCCTCGATTTCGGCCGCTTCCAGGCTGTCGCCGCTTTTGTAGGTGCGATCGATCACCGTATTGCGCAAGAGATTCCGCAGTTTGCATTTATAAAGGGCCTGACCTTTGCCGGGCTTGACGAAATTGCACTCGATCATCAGGTACGGATCGCCGTCCAATTGGACCTTCAGCCCCTTGCGGAACTCGCTGGTATTGTAACTAGCCACGATTGTTCTTCCCGTTTCGCTTTCTTAAAAGAACTGATTATGATAGGATTTACCTTTATGGCAAGTGTAGCATTTCAATCAAAACCTTTGGATGCCAAGCCGCGCTTGGCCGACTGGCAAAGGGAATTGGCCCGTGCCGTGCGCGATCCGGCCGAATTGTGCCGCCTGCTAGGATTGTCTTCGTCGCAGGCCGAAGCAGCCCTCCGGGCCGCCCATGGTTTTTCGCTCCTGGTTCCTCGACCGTATCTTGCCCGAATTCGCCCTGCTGATCCAAGCGACCCTCTGCTGTTGCAGGTCTTGCCGCAACTGGTCGAACTATATCCCGCACCCGGTTTTACTCCTGACCCGCTGGGCGAAGCCGTTGCCCTTTGCGGTCCTGGTCTGCTCTGGAAATACCAAAACAGAATCTTGATCCTAGCAACTCCGTCGTGTGCCGTCCATTGCCGGTTTTGTTTTCGCCGCCATTTTTCTTTTACTGAAAGTCCCCTATCCCCATCGCAGTGGGATGAGTTATTTGCACAAATCGCCGCGGAACCCTCCCTCCACGAAGTGATTCTCAGTGGTGGCGATCCCTTGACGCTTACCGATGATCAACTAGCCAAAATTGCCACGAAATCCGCACAAATACCGCATCTGCGACGCCTGCGGATTCATACCCGCCTGCCTGTCGTAATCCCCCAGCGTGTATGCAAAGAACTAATTTCCTGGATGAAGGGGACAAGATTGCCCGCCATTATGGTGGTTCACATTAATCATCCTGCTGAAATCGATGATGAAGTGGCCGCCGCATTGGGCCGCCTGGTCAACGCCGGCATTCCCGTGCTTAGCCAAGGTGTTTTGCTCGCCGGAATCAATGACAATATTGAGGTGCTTGTGCAACTTTACGAACGATTAGCCGACCTCCGGGTGATGCCGTACTATTTGCATCAATTGGACCCGGTGGCCGGTACGGCCCATTTTGAAGTGCCCATTGCCAAAGGCAAACAATTAATCGCCCACCTCCGCGTAAAACTTCCCGGCTATGCAGTGCCGCGTTACGTGCGAGAAATCTGGGGCGGAACATCCAAAGAAATTCTGGCCTGACAAATAAACTCCCCTCGCCCTTTGGGAGAGGGACTGGGGTGAGGGCGATAAAATTTACTGGTTTACTACTGGTTCCCATGCTCCGGCGTGGGAACCAGCTCCCGATAATAATGCTCAACTCTCGATAATGCCATGTGCGGACGATTTTCCCTACGCGCCCGGAATGCCGCCCTGCTGGCCGAGTATTTCGATATTGTCGATGTACCGCCCCTAAAGGCCCGGTACAACATTGCCCCCGGTCAGCCGGCGCCTGTCGTGCGAGTGAAGCCCGGCCAGATCAAGCCCCAGCGCGAACTTGTCTTCATGCGTTGGGGGCTGATTCCCAGTTGGGCCAAGGACCCGACAATCGGCAACCGCATGATCAACGCCCGGGCAGAATCGCTGGCCAAAAAACCGGCTTTCCGTTCGGCATTGCAGCGTCGTCGCTGTCTGCTGCCGGCCGATGGTTTTTACGAGTGGCAAGGCGCCGGCCACACAAAGCAGCCTTATTTCATCCATTTTCGCGATGATCGGCCCTTTGCCTTTGCCGGGCTGTGGGAAACGTGGGAAGGCGCGGATCACTCGGTCATTGAATCCTGCACGATCATAACAACTTCTGCCAGTGAATTGATCAGTCCCATCCATGAGCGCATGCCGGTCATCCTGCCGCCGGATGCTTATCGGATTTGGCTCGATCCCGGGGTGCAAAGGTTCGAGGAAATCGCCGGATTGTTAGTCTCTTTTTCCAGCAAAGAACTGGAAGCCTACCAGGTATCCACGCTGGTAAACAATCCCGCGCGCGACGACCCGCTATGTGTGGAACCTAGGGCAGACTCTCCTGCTCAAAAGAATTTATTTAGCCCGCCGTAAATACACGGCAAGGAGATAGTCATGGATGAGCAGCACAGGCCAAATAAATTTCTGGTCGTTGTATCGCTCTTAACGTTCTTGTTGGCCACCTTTCCCATCTTCGTCGATATTTATCGCACCGCTTTGTTTAACACGGTTCCCCACGATGATTACGCGCCATATTTACAAGCTCTGGTGGGCGATGGCGGGCAAATTCCCTGCGCTCGCTGTGCGTACCGCATTATCTCTGTCGCCGTGGCTATCCCTTTTTACTATGTTTTGCCGGTATTCACCTTTACTAATTTGCCCAATACCGATTTGGCTTATCAGAGAGCCAATGAAGCCTTGTCGATGGTTTCATACATCTCGCTGGTTTTCATTGCTTTGGTAATCTATGCCATCGCGAGGAAACAATATGCGGCAACCGGGTCTTCGTCTGTTATCGTGGCTCTTATGACCTTTTTTCTCGGCGGATTCATTGCCCAAACCGGCGTTGATCCCTTCGCGATTCTTATCATCAGCGTGCTGGCGCTGTGGTGGAAAAAACCCGCGATCTTTGTGCCGCTGATCTTAATATCCGTGGGAATTAACGAAAAAATTCCCGTCATCTTTGCCACCATGTTCGGGTTCCGCCTGGTGACATCAGTTTTTCAGCGCCGTAAATATGTTTTTCATTTACAATTACTCTCTTCATGTCTGGCTGTTGCCGCTTATTTCCTGATCACATTCATCCTCAAGGTGCCGGGCAATGAGAGCCAGACCGATTCCGCCTTGTTTCTCACGCATTTGCACGCCTCGCTGTTGCACAGTCTCACTTTCCGCGGGTTTTTTCTGAACATCCTTCCCATGCTGGTGCTTCTGCTCATCGTGGGATTGGCAATCAAAGCCAAACGCACCGACTATTTCGAAATATCCGATGTCTCGTGTTTAATTGTCCTCTTGATATTTGCCATGCTTGCGGATGTTGTCTATAACATAGGAAGAATAGTCATGTACTGTTATCCCCTTTATCTCCCCGCAGCCTCTCTATATCTTGACGAGGTGTTAGAAATAAAGGATCATTTAAAGACTATTAAATAGCGTTTATTTTGAGAGCTCTAATAATATGTAAATCTGTATCTCAAGCCAAGCTAACTAATAAGCCCAATCGACCATGGAAACGATCCCAAAAGCACGCGTTATAAAGTGGACGATTTTTACTGTCGTCACTCCTTTGGCTGTGGGTGTTCTCGCCGCCGGTTTTTATATTACCATCTGGTTTATGGTTATGGCGATGTCGGGCACGCCTCATAAGGGACCGCCGCCCTTTTCGGTCATGCAGCGCAGCTTTATGTTAGGTGTCGGAGTCGGTGAGTGGTTTACGGTTCTGCTCTGGTGGTATCTGCGTCGAAAAGAGGCTACCTTTGCCACATTGTTCAATACGCGAACCAACTTCTTTTGGGAAGACTTCGCCATTGGACTCCTTCTCGGAGGATTCTGGGTAATAGTTTATGGAGCGATTGGTTGGCCAACGTTTTCAGATATGTTTGTCATTAACCAAGCCAAACTAGAATCCCTACCCGCGTCGATGAGCGCTGGATGCTGCGAGGAGTTTTTGTCTCGCGGATTCATTATACTGCTGATCGCTCGCGCCGGCGGGGGCCGAAAAGCTCAGATATTGTGGTCTTCTCTGGCCTTCGCTTTAACTCATATTTTGTGGGGACCAATCGCTCTGTTTTTCACTTTTGTCTTAGGCTTATCATTTGCGGTCGTGACCACCTGGCGGGGTAATGTATGGTCGGCAGTTATTGCTCATGCCCTGCTTGATATTTGTATCGAACCGGCCCTTTATGTGAAGGCAATCACGTTTGCAAACCAATGAGGTCGTGAGCTCATCTAACATGAAGTCAACCACAAATTGGCTTTATTTCCAATATATCAGCCTAAGAGCTTCTAACAAAATGAAGAAAACGTACATTAAGTCATTTTGTAAGAAGCTCTTAGAATTTATCACCAAAGACCAAATGTCATCCTGAGCGGAGCGAAGGATCTCATTTAGGCTGTAGACTGGAGACTGGAGGCTGAAAGCGGACTGCTGATAGCGGAGCGCTTGGGAGATTCTTCGCTGCGTTCAGAATGACGGAAATGTTTTTGGATAGGGTCTTAATATTAATTCAATAAAATGTTCCTTTTTGAACACCCTTGGTGGATCATCTTTATCGGCATCGGCCTCGAGGCCGTTTTAGCCGTTGTTTTGCTTTGTACGCGGCGGGGAGTCTTGCTTTGGGTGATGCTCGGCGTGTTGGCCGTTACGCTCCTCGGCTTGCTGATTGAGCGCCTGGTGGTCACCGATAGAGAGCGTATCGAAGCGACGCTTTATGGAGGCGTAGCCGCCCTGGAGGCAAACGATCTCGATCCGCGCTGAGTTGCTTTTCTCCAGAAGCCCAAGAAGCACGCAATATTGTGACCTTGATCATGCACAGAGTCGAAGTGCAGACCGCGCATCTACGACATGGAAATCACTATTGAGAGACTAACCAACCCTCCCACCGCCAAGGCCGCATTCTTAGGTTACGTTTCCTATCGCGACCGGCAAGAACAGATGCCTTATAACAACTACGCTTCCAGGCTGATAGTCGATCTCTGCAAGCAGCACAACGGCTGGTTATTGACCGGACACATCGAAGAGCAAGACCTTAACGGCAGGTACAGGGTGATAAATGCACAATGAGGCGTCGCACCGCGGAAGCTCTACTGATCTTCGCCGACAAGTTCACTTTTTTCCGGCGGGCATTTTGCCTTGGCTTTGAGATTTGATTTCGTGAAGAGGTTGGAAAATACAACCAAGGCGACAAAGGTGCATTGCATCAAAACCAAGAGGACGGGGTGGAAGTCTGGACGCGGCGTGGTGTCTTCAAAGCTCCATTGGCTGGCATTTTCCCAGCCGCTGACGGTCCGCCGCCAACAGGTCTGGACCTTCATCTGATCGGTTGTCGATGCACTTTGTAAAGGAATTTCGCTAGCCAGCCAGCCCAGGGAGATCAAAACCGCCAAGATCCAGCCGATTCGTTGCACAGCAGCGCCCTTCGCCAATCAATTCCACTGATTTGAGGCAGTGTATTTCGTGCGCATAAGTGGAAGTCGTGTGAATATAGATGTCACTGCCCAGTAAACGGGCAATTCTCAGACCGAGCAATGCCGAACGAAAAAATGCACACGTAACCGATTATGAGATAACCGGTTAATTAACGCGGCAGAGAAATTTCAGCAATCAATTGCGTGGCGGTCGATCAACATGCTTTTTTCTTCTTGTTGTGTTTTTGCAACGTCGTGCTCAAGGGCAGAGAACCCTTGTTTTTTAATTTGCCTCGAATGACTGCATGTCCTATCTTTTTGTGGGTCTATGGTAACCAAAGGGGGCTTTGTATCCAGGGTATTTTTAAAAAATACCGCTCCCGTCTGTGGAGGGGGTTAAAACATGGTCAATACATCGGTTCCCAAGCTGGACTTGAAGAAGATACTCTCTATAGCCCAACTGCCCGCACTTCCTCAAAGTGCCCTTCGAATCTTGGAGCTTTCACAAGACCTTGCCAATGGACCAGCCGAATTTGCGGTCCCGATTGAGGTCGATCCTGGGTTAACTGGACAGGTATTGCGGTTTGTCAATTCCTCCTATTTTGGCTTTTCTCGCGAGATTTCCAGTGTCAAAATGGCGATCACCTTGGTGGGCGTGCGGACCATCAAAAACTTCGTTCTTTGGAGCGCGGTCTTCAGTTTGATGCCCAATCCCAAATGCGGACCGTTCGATTTGAAAATTCTCTGGCAAGATTCGCTCCGTCGCGCGTTATTTGCCCGGAACATGGCCAAATTACTAGGCCTGAAGGATGCCGAGGATGTTTTTGCGGCCGCCTTGTTGCAAGACATGGCAGTGCCGATATTGGCCAAGGAAGCGCCTCAGTTATATAAAGAGTTATTGGGATCGCGCAAGCAGGGCCAGATTCGGCTTTCCTTTTTGGAAAATCAGCTTTTCGGCTGGACCCATGCCCAAGCCGCCGGCACCATGGCCCGACATTGGAATTTTCCCGAGGATTTTGTGAATTTGATCGCCAGCCATGTGCAAATCGACGCTTTTGCCGCCCATCCTGAAAAGGAACCAAGCAAGTTGGCTGTGGCCCTCTCGGCCCTGTTACCAACGATTGCCGATCCATTCTGGGCCGAATGCGGGCAGTTCGAGTCGTATTACGAGAATATCACCGCTGCCAACAAACCGACAATTCTCGAATTGTTGGCCAAAATCGACATGGAGTTTGTCGTATTGGCCCCCATGTTGAAACTCGCCATGCCCGCCAAATCACTGGTCGATTATCTCCACGAAGCAATTGCCCCAACTGCCTGATCGGCGAGTGAATTTAATTTGACATCTTACACACCTTTTATATTCCCAAATGAATGTCCACTTCAGAGGTGAACTCGCTTTTCCCGGCGTTACCGCTTGCTATTGCGATACTTGCGATTTAAGGCTCGCCAAAACTTTGCGATTTGCCGATGAAACCAGTAGAATGAGATTAAAGGGCAAAAATATTTTGCAAAGCACTCTGCCGTGAACATCCAAGACTATATCCGCCGCGGCAAAATACAACGCGAGGCCGAGGGATATTTGGAACTGGGCATGGCCCAGCAGGCCCTCTCCACTCTCTCACGGCTCGGCGACCCAGCCACCTTGGAGCCCAATGGGTCGTATATTTGGGGTGAATCGTTGCGTTCTTTGGGACGTTACGAAGAAGCCATCGAGCCCTTACAGCACGCCGCCGATGCCGCCGCCGAGGGCATCCATGCATATTTGTCGCTAGCCTGGTGCTACAAACGTATCGGCCGGCTTGATTTGGCCATTAATGCCTTGGAGCAGGCCTTGGCCGCTGAACCCAATGAACCGCTCTTGCGTTACAATCTGGCTTGTTATTTCAGTCTGGCGGGCAATAAGCATCGCGCTTTGCGTTATTTGTCGCAGGCCCTTTCCATCGCCCCCGGCTATCGCCACCTGATCGACGAAGAACCCGATTTCAATCCCCTTCGTCAAGATCCCGACTTTCAGTCGCTTTGTCGGGAAAAAAACAAAAGCGGAACGTAAATCGCGTTCTGCCGTTCGGCTGCAATACTTTTCGCAAGCTTGTCTGCTTTTTGCCGTTACACAGTCTTGGCCGCCTTAAGCGCAAATGATCTTCGCGTCATTATAATACTCCCTCTCCCTCCGGGAGAGGGGAGGGTGAGGGCTTTTCCTGGGACTTCCTAATGCGAATTTATGGGAATATTAACAGGTACTCGCCGGTTTTCAGATAGTATCCAAGTCATACGACCGCTGTAACCGATACGATTAATAATGATCCTCGGCCAATGCGGTAAGTTGTTTATAAGGCTTCTAGCCATCGCTTCAGGGCTGGCCCTGACGACGATAACGGCTCAGGCACAAAATGATCCGCCCACAAGCGGCTCATCGCTGCCCGCTCCCATCGCCACCCGGCAGATGTATTTTTCCATTCCTTTCCGCGTGGATCAAGCGGCCGAATTATCTCGGCAGCCGGTGGCAGTGCAGTTGTTGGTTTCGCAAGATAACGGCGCCGACTGGCGCTTTTACACCAAAGCGCTGCCCAATCAGAAACAGATCCCTTTCCGCACCGCCACTGACGGCGAATATTGGTTTGCTGTTCGCACCGTGGATCGAGCGGGGAAAATGCATCCCGAAACCATTCCCGGTCCCGGCTTGCGGGTCATTGTCGATACCGCGCCGCCGCAGATGCGGCTTTCGGCGCAGTAGCGGCCCGGCCGGGCAGATCACGGTTGCCTGGCAGATCAGCGACCTGCACCTCAAACCGGAAAGCCTTGCCTTGCAATATCGAACTTCGCCCGATGGTCCCTGGCAAACAGTTGCCGTGGACGAGAAAAATTCCACTGTTTCGGAAAACACGCAAACCGGCGAGGTTGCCTGGTGGCCGCAGCCGGGATCGCGCGAGATCCAAATCCGCGCGGAAACGGCCGATACTGCCGGCAACAAGTCCGTAAGTCACGCCCAGGTCGCAATCGATCAAGATCCCGCGCCCAAGCCAGGACTGGCCGCCATGCGCAACAGCGATGTCAATGCTTCCCCACAGTCCGCCGCCGGAAGGTCGAAGCAATTAACCAAACGCTCAAATGCCGCTGGTGCGCAGGCCGGTCCTGTGGCGCAGAATATCAATCCGCCCATCGGCAGCCGCTATCAAGCTTACGGCCAGACGCCGGCCGATCGGGAAATGAGTTCGCTTCCCGCGGGCGAGCGGCCCAGGATGATCAATACGCGCATGTTCGAGTTGGATTATGACTTGGAATCGGTCGGCCCATCGGGCATCAGCCGCGTGGAACTTTGGGGCACCCGCGACGGCGGCCGCACTTGGCGCCTGTTTACCGTCGATGACGACAACCACAGCCCAATCTCTGTTTCCGTCGATGAAGAAGGTATTTATGGATTCCGCGTGGTGGCCTTAAGCGGTGCTGGTTTGAGCGAACAGGCGCCGAAAAGCGGCGATCTGCCCTCGATTACAATCGGCGTGGATCTTACTAAACCCATTGCCCGCATTACCGGAGCGGAATTAGGCAAAGGCGCCGAAGAGGGGCGATTGATCATCACCTGGGAGGCCGCCGACAAAATGCTGGCCGACCGGCCCGTCACGCTGGCCTTCAGTCAAAATTCCAGCGGGCCCTGGACCACCATTGCCGCCGGTTTGGAAAACACCGGCCGCTATGATTGGCAACTCGACAGCCGCGTGCCGCCGCTTATCTATCTCCGCCTGGAAGTCCGCGACGAGGCCGGCAACCTGGCGATCCAGGAACGCAGCGAACCAGTGGCCCTGGACCAACTCCGCCCCTCAGCCAAAATCCGCGACGTGCGCCCGGTGGCGAAATCCGGCACATAAAACGATAACGGCAACGCCTATTTCCGGCCCAATGGGCCAAACGTTCGGCAAACTATGCCCGATCCCTACGAAATTTGACCTCATCCCAGGAAAGCCCTGAAGCCGGGTTGTTCATCAGGTTGACCTTTCGCCGTGCCAGTTCCTCTTTTTGCCAGTCGTGGACGGGAACCGCGGTTGGACTGGTCGCCAGGTCGTCCCAGAGATCCTCCACCAGTTGAAGTTTCTCTGCAGGACTCAGGTCGAAGATGGAAACTGCATTCAAGCTCATCGGAACTCCCCATAAAAAGGTCGCAGGAAGACCACTCACTCCACACTAAATATTGCTGTCTTTCATACCGAATGTCAAGTCCCAGGCGGGGGGCCGTGCTTGATTTGGTTAAGGTTGCTGTCGTGTATCACTGATTATGCTTGCCTTGCCACGGAAGGCAAACCTCACCGGCTGCCCAGACTTCCCGCTCCGGCCCGCCACAGTCAGAACATTTCATCTGGAAAACAATCTGACCGTCCTTCTTCCTTTTTTGATTTAGCGGCATTAATAAGCTTGCCAACCGCTTCATGTATTTGTTTCAGATGATGCAGAGTTGGTTTGGGCGGTTTTCCAAGCACAGTCGCGATATCCAGGTACAAATCGGCCAATTGATTGTTTGTGAGTCCATATACCGTAAGAACATCGTTACCACTGCAATCCTGCAAGGTTAGATTTTGTCTTTCGGCTGCGCCAAACGGCGGGTCCCAAAAGTGAAGATGATCCCCTGGGTTCGCGTTAATCCTGTTTGGTTGATTTCTGTCAAGTTTTGGCGGTTCCATTGGTCACACCCGCGGCCTTTCAGTTCCCTAACTCCAACTGGTGCAAGACAGGTTGCATGAACTTGTCGCAAAAGGCATTCCACTGTTCGCGCGAGGTGATCCGCTGTCGGGGCGACCATGTTCCCTCAATCGTCATAATCTGCGTGACGAAGAACCTCTTCTTAACACCCACGTAGGCGAACCGCCTGCCCTTGTACCATAGAGACATCCACTCGTTGTTTAATGGGCGGACTTCAATTGTTTTTGCGGCCAAGTCCTTAAGAATGTCCGTGAACACCTGTTTCACCGCGTCGTCATCGAAGCGTTCCAGCTTGCCTCCAATCGTTCTATCCGGCGGGGGGACAGGCACTGGCTCTAATTCAAATTCTCGACAAACAAGTCCTTTCTCGCCTTTTGCATCCTGAATCGCTTGATACTCCAACAATTGCAGTTCTACCTGGACGTACTTCGCAATCCGCTTAACCGTATCTGTGAAACTCGGGGCAATGAGGATAAGCCTTGGACGGTTCTCTGGTTTGATCTTCGGGAAAGACTTGTGCAGCCAAGCGATATTCTGCCAGCACCAATCGTAGTATCGCATTCCTTGATCCAGGTGCAATTCCGTCGGTTGCACCTTGATTTCACAGACGACCATCACACCATCCTCGTCAAAACCGAGAAGGTCAAGGGGACCAGAATCGGTGGGATGCTGTCTTGACAGCATCTTCATGTCCGGTTCGATCAGGTCAGGCGAGTTGAATAGGAGATCCTCCAATTCCTGCTCTGTCAGATCAATGGGCGTAATTCTCAGAGGCATGCAATCGTCCTTTCCTATCTCTTTGGTCAAAAAATGACACTACAACCTGCCCAAAACGGGAACTGCAGGCCGTTGTCTTCTGTATAAGGGGCACTCGTGTCTTCTTGTCCGTTACGCATTGCCGCTACGTTCGACGTTGGCCAGCATATCGGTCGCACCGCCCCCCGTCAACAGGCCCCCTCAAACCACCTTTTATCCTTTTTCCCGATACCCCCTTGACAATAGTATCAATAATGGTATCATTAAATAATGCCCAGCATTGATGGAATTGTCGATCAAATGCAACGGAGTCCGCAGGGGATTCGTTTTGCCGATTTGTGTCGCGTTTGCGACCATTTTTTTGGACAATCGCGTCAATTCGGTTCAAGTCATCGGATCTATAAGACGCCGTGGGAAGGTGATCCGAGGGTCAATATCCAGAACGCCAAAGGAATGGCCAAGGCATATCAGGTCCGCCAAGTCCTCAAGGCCATCGAAAGGCTGAAACGTGAAAACGAAAAAAAGTGACCGCTATACCTATCGCGTAACGTGGTCGGAAGAAGACCAAGAGCACGTCGGACTTTGCGCCGAGCTGCCGAGCTTGAGTTGGCTGGCCTCTTCGCCCGAGGCGGCTTTGCGCGGAATCCGAACGGTCGTCGCCGAGGTCGTTGAAGACATGCAAGCCAACGGAGAAGCGATTCCCGAGGCTCTTGCTTTGCGTCGTTTCAGCGGAAAGTTCATGGTTCGCGTGCCCCCGGAAGTTCATCGGCAGTTGGCCGTCGAAGCCGCGGAAGCCGGCGTCAGTCTCAATCGTTTGGCCAGCGCTAAGTTGTCTTGATGGAGGCGGCGGGTGGCACTGCTGGCTTGCCCGAGGCTGTCCGGGAATTAAAAAACTCGTAAGTTCATATACAGTCGGGTGTTTCTGTACTTATGCTAGCACCACAAGTTTTATTAAAAAACGGTCAATTAGAAAAACCTCGGAGAACACGCATTCCTAGTGATTGAATTCCCGGACGCCCTCGGCTTGCCCAACAGTGATGGGTGCGGACGGGTGCTACCCGTTTATCTAACTCAGGGGAAGAGGTGACGATTCCCATTGAATGCTTCATAATGTCTATAATTGTGAGGAAACGACACGGATAATATACCATTATATTATTCTTACGGAGGACGATCATGGCTCGGCGAAAATGGCAACAGGTTCTTCAATGGCTGAGACTGGCGTTAATAATTGTGGCATTTGCGGCCGCTTTGCAGGCGGCGGACGTGCCCCAGGGTATCGTGCTCATCGGCTGGGATGGGGCGCAGCGGAATCATGTCAAGGAGATGCTCGCCGCCAACGGACTGCCCAATCTGGCGGCGCTTTCCAAGGATGGCACGATGGTCGATATCGACGTCGTGACCGGCCGGACCGACACCAAGGCCGGCTGGGCGCAGATTCTTACCGGTTATACTTTCGAAAAAACTGGAATATACAGTAACACCGTTTACCAGCCCATTCCCGAGGGCTATACGGTATTCGAACGCCTGGAAAAATTCTTCGGCCCGGACAAAATCGCCACCGTGGCCATCGTGGGCAAGAAAGACCACGTGGATGCCGACGGACCGCAAAAAGAGCCTTTCGACGAGTGGCAATCGCGGCAGAAAAAGCAGGAGCAGATCGACCAGACCCGCTACGGGCTGGGCGCCCAGGAAAGCGGAAAAGTGGTCGAGGAAAACGGCGTGAAATACGCGCTGGTAAACGGAAAACCCTATTTCCATGCCAAAGATCACATGACGCTGTTTAAAAACGGACTCGGCGGAAACCAGCACGTCGGCGCAATGGCCCTGGAGCAATTGGAAAAATGCAAGGACAAGCGTTTCTTCTTTTTCATTCACTTTCTCCAGCCCGATTCCGTCGGCCACAGATACGGCGAGAACTCTCAGGAATATACTGACGGAATTAAAGCGGA
The DNA here is from genome assembly GCA_963820545.1 of Pirellulales bacterium. GTDB lineage: Bacteria > Planctomycetota > Planctomycetia > Pirellulales > Thermoguttaceae > CAWGAJ01. The sequence goes on along the minus strand of CAWGAJ010000001.1, from coordinate 1,544,687 downwards.
CGATCAATGGACCGGCAAAATCATCGACAAGCTGAAAGAGTTAAATCTCTATGATAAAGTGCTGGTTTACGTCACGGCCGATCACGGTTTCGACGAAGGCAAAATGAGCCATTCCTACGCCCCTTACATTTTTCTGGCCACAAACGACAAAAAAGTCAATCGCAACGGCGTGCGCGAAGACATTACGCCGACGATTCTGAAACGCTTTGGCCTGGAGCTATCGAAGATCGAGCCTAAACTCGATGGTTATCCGCTGGACGAGCCCGCCCCGGAGCGCAAGGCCCCGGCCGACATGCCCAGTAAGCAGCAACGCGCGGCCGACGAGGCCAAGGCAAGGGCCGTTTGGCAGTAATTGAATTGCAAATTTCAACTATTCAGAAACGCTACTGTTTTTTTGCATCGCGGAAAATAGGCGACTCGGCTAGGGTGAAGAGAACGACTTCCTCGCCGGTTCCGGTGCTAATATCGTGGTGCATGGTCAACGCCTTGATGCCGGTGATCTCCTGGACCATTGCTTCCAGTACCGGACGGGCCGTTTCGATCAGATGGGTCCGCACTTGCTTCAACAGGTCTCTCCCCTTTTCGGCCGGAAGCGACTTGACCAGTTGCTGTTCCGCTGCGGTCAAAACGCCCTGAAGGCGGACCACGAGTAGATTGCCAATCAGGTGGGTGTGAATCTCCTTGGGTCCCCGGCCCATGTAATCCTGTTCAAAGCGACTGATTCCTTCACAAACGGCGGCTTCGATTTCTCCTTGCGTTTTCATAGCGACCTCGCTAGTGTCCCCGCTGACCGTTGTAGGGCTGCATGGGCGAAAACCTCCATTTGTCGAGAGCACATCAGTCATCAAATCCCCGGTGATCTGGGAAATATGATACCAGTGGCAGAGTAAAATACCAAGTGCAGCACAAAAAATTCACGATTCATGGGGCCAAGTTGGTGGTTGTGGTTAACATAACGTCATAACAGCAAAGAGGTTAACACAAGTTTTGGCCCAAGAATTAACTCCACTTGACATCTCTGTTTCGAACCTTAAAATTAAGCCAAGTGTGGAGTCATAGCGAACTTGAATGTGGCTCCGCTAAAGAGATTTGAAGTCGTCGGACGACTAGATGCATAGCAACCCGGCCCTGCCGGGGGGCTCGATGACGAGTAAGCCGACGTGGTCGAATACCTCAGGGTGTTCGGCCACGTCGGCTTTTTTTATTTTCGGCACCACGAAGTGAACGGGTCAAGGAGTAAGCCTATGGAAAACTTCGATTCGACCGTGGCGCAGCAGATCGCCCAAGTGGCAAGCGATTTCGAGCTGCAACGATCGGGCCGCTTGCCCAAATCGGTATCCGTGGTCCTCAGTGAGAACACGCTGGTGATCACGCTGCATGGGGCCTTGACGCCGGCCGAGAAGGCCCTGGCCAAGAGCCCGGAAGGCGCCGCCCAGGTGCAGGAGTTCCACAAACAGATGTTCAACAACACCGCCGACTCACTGCGGCAGGAGATCAAAAGAATCACCGGGGTGGAGGTACGCGAAGCGGTCGCTGAAGTCGAGCCGACTTCCGGTACCGTGGTGAAGGTGTTTACGACCGGCACTGTGGTGCAGGTGTTCCTGCTGGCCAGTGACGTAGCGGCGGACAGTTGGAGCGGGAATAAATTAGGCAATCAACCATTAAAAACGGAGGTTTAATCATGTTAGTCTTATCGAGGAAAAATCGGGAAGCGGTTGTGATCGGAGGAACTGATGGCTTTCATCGCATGCTTAAAGTCACGGTGCTCGGGATTATAGGCGGGAGGGTAAAACTGGGCTTCGAGGTCGATGCCGATGTTCCTATCCATCGTGAGGAGCTTTGGGAGCGAATCCACGGCAACGGTCGGGCAGCCGGCCTGAGGGAAGAACTTGCCTCACCGATTGCCTGATGCGTTTATTTTGGGCATCAACCCTGCCAAGCAGAGGCGTAATTGTGAAATAACACATGAAACACTTCGTTGCGTTTGACTCTTTTTGAAAGGGGAACAGAAATACTTTCCACTATTTTGCTCGTGATCTTGATTCTGATGCTTTTGGGATCGCTGGGCACGTTGCCCACGTGGCCTCACAGCAGAAACTGGGGTTATGGCCCGAGCGGCGGTCTTGGATTGGTTGTGGTAGTGCTGCTCATCCTGCTACTGATGGGGCGAATCTGATCGCCATTGCCGAGAATGTGAAAAAAACAACATCGGTTGCCTGCAATCTAAAGTTGATGGGCTTTTTTAAGAACAATCGAGAAAGGATTAGTCGTGAAAACTCTATTTGGTGTGGTAGTTCTGCTCCTTGTCGGCATCGCCTGTCTGGGGTTTTACCGAGGTTGGTTCCATTTTTCGACTAACAGCACGGACCAAAAATCCAGTGCTACAATCACCGTTGACCAAGACAAAATCCGAGCGGATGAGGGCAAGGCCAAGGAAAAGTTCGCTAACTGAGCCCGGACTTTTTTGAAGGAGAGTTGATCATGTTACATTTAGCTATCGTGTTCCTGGTGATCGCTCTGATCGCTGCCTTCTTCGGCTTCGCAGGGGTGGCAGCCCTCTCGTGGGAAGGGGCGAAGATCCTCTTCTTCATCTTCCTCGTTCTCGCGGTGCTGTCTTTCCTGGGCCACGGATTTAGAAGGAGAAATTCCGGAGACTAACGAATCCACGCTAACGGCGGGTCAGACATTCCGGCCGGCGGCTTCGGACAACCGATGTTTTCAATTGATTCATTTATAAACACACAAGCTCAAGGAAGGGTGTCTATATTGAATAGTAAAGACGTCGTTCAACCGCGGTCGAATGGTTCGAAGCCCATTCGAGTTTTGATGGCCGATCCGGATGAGTCTCTTCACCCAGTGTATCGAGAGCCTCTTTCACGGGACGGCTTCGAAGTGGTCACGGCATTAAGCGGCTTAGAGTGCGTTTCTCGGCTGCGCGAGCGCGTGCCGGACGTGCTCGTGCTTGAGCCGCAGTTGCCGTGGGGCGGGGGCGACGGAGTTCTCGCGATGATGGGCGAGGATCCCGACCTTGCGATCGTTCCCGTGATGATCCTTACCTCGTGCCGCGATCCTCATGTCTTGGACCGCGTGGCGCGCTTTCCGATAAGCGACTATCAAGTCAAACCGCTGGCGGCCGATCGATTGGCGGGAAGGCTCCGCAGCCTGCTCGATCATCCCCAACTGCGTTTCACTTTGGCCGAACAAAACGGCCGCCTGGAATGTTTGATCGCCAGGCGAACCGGCGGCCGCGTCTGGAACCTACGCGTCGAGACCGTTGACGGGCGAGTCATTGTGCGCGGCCGCTCCGACTCGCACCACGTCAAGCAGTTGGCGCTGGCCGCCGTGCTGGAAGCGTTTGAAGCCTCGGAATCCGCAACCCGGAAAGGTCGAGTTGGACATTGAAGTTGCGCCGATTGATGGATGGCAGGCCCGGCGATGTGCTTTATCTGAAACAAGAAATGAGAATTACTCGAGATGAATTTAAGCTCACGAAGGAGAACTAGTATGAACGTACGTCATGTCTACAAATTGTGCGTGGTCAGCACACTGCTGGCCCTGGGTTTGAGCTTTGGCTTGAACAAGGCCCTATTCGCACAGCCGGTCCCGGCCGATGCCGAGGAAGGGGTGCAAGTGCTCACGCGCGGGCCGGTTCACGAGGCCTTCGCGGAAACAGTGACATTCGATCCCGAGCCGGGCATCGTGGTGCCGAAGGCGCCGCCGGCTGCCATCGAGGAAGTGCCGCCTGAACAGAGACCGGAGGGGGCCAACGTCGCGTGGATCCCCGGCTACTGGGGCTGGGACGACGAGCGGAGCGATTTCCTTTGGGTCAGCGGCATCTGGCGCGCCCTGCCGCCTGGTCGCCAATGGGTGCCCGGCTATTGGGGCCAGTCCGCGCAAGGCTTTCAGTGGACTTCCGGGTACTGGGCCGATGCCAAGGTAAGCGAGGTTGAATACTTGCCCGAGCCGCCTGCGACGGTCGAAGCCGGTCCCAACATTGCCGCGCCTTCGGCCGACGACACTTGGCTGCCAGGCTGTTGGGTTTGGCAGAATGGCCGCTACGCTTGGCGTCCCGGTTTCTGGGCGACCGTGCAGCCGGATTGGGTTTGGGTCCCTGCCCATTACGTCTGGGCCCCGCGCGGCTACGTCTTCGTCGACGGCTACTGGGATTACTCGGTCGGCCGTCGCGGCGTGCTGTTTGCGCCGGTTTATTTCGATGCGGGCGTGTATGGGCGGCGAGGTTTCTCCTATTCGCCCGCGACGGTGATCGACCTGGCCGTGTTCGACAACCATCTTTTCTTGCGGCCGCAATACCAACACTACTACTTCGGCGACTACTACGCCGCTAACTACGGCAACGCGGGATTCTACCCGTCGTATTCAATCAACTCCGGCCGTTTCGGCTACGATCCGATTTACGCTCACAACCGCTGGCAGCATCGGCAGGACGGTGAGTGGGAGCACCGCATGGCAGCGGACTTCCTGAATCGCCGCGATCACGAGGATGCCCGGCCGCCGCGCACCTGGGCGGCCCAGAGAGAAATAGACTTGCGTGCTGTGCAGTCAAGAGAGCAGGAGCTCGTGGTGGCCGCGCCACTCGACCAATTGACCAAGAGCAAAGACAGTCCGCTGCGATTCCAGACGGTGGACCAGTTAGAGAGACAAAAGCTCGCTCAGCATGCCCAAGAGGTCCAGCGATTCCGCAAGGAGCGGCAAAAGCTGGAAACCAACGCGGCGGGTACTCAAACCGAAACGCGTACCAAGCAATTTGAGCCGGCCAGAGTGAAACTTCCCAGGTCTCCGATTGTGGCGAGGTCGGCCGATCAGCTTGGCAAGGACCACGCTCCACCGAAGATCTACGATGCTCCCAAGCCGGATCCTAAGGTCGAGCCCAAGCCGAGAGCGAATCGATCGGCGGAGCAGTCGCAGTCACGGGGCAACTCGGCGGCGGGTCAGCAATCGGGAGGACAGAACAAGGACAAATCCAATGACAAGGGCAAGGACAAAGGTAAAGACAAATAGGTAGTCGTCGTGGTTGAGCGAACCCGCTCACTTGGTTTCAGCGTCTGTACACAGAAAAAGGGGATTTGATCACGGCCCGATCTCCTCGAATGTTGATGTTGGCCGTGGTGTTTGCGACCGTAGGGTGCGAGCAAAACTCCGCTGTTCAGAAGCCCGAAAGCCGCACGATTAGTGAATAACGTTTTTTGCAAAGGAACCTATGTATGACTATTGGAATGATCTTCTACGTGGTAGCGGCCATAGTGCTTTTTTTGGCGGGAATCGGGGCAAGGGCCATCCCGAATCCGGAAATTTGGGGGCTGTTCTGCATTACGATCGGCCTGCTACTAGACGAGTACGATCTTGGCTTTCGACGCCGCCGTTAAGCCGCCCCCCGTCGTTTCCAGTCTGATCGACAACCTGTTACGATAACAACCTCTAGGATAAGGAGTCGTAATTATGAGTAGCAAGACAGACGTGGTGAAAGGCCGACTCAAGGAAGCCGCCGGGGCGCTGACCGGCAACGATAAGCTTCGCGAGGAAGGAAAGACCGACCAAGCGGTTGGCAAAGCCAAGCAAGCCGCCCAGAAGGCCGTCGACACGGTAAAGAAAGTCGTGAAAAAAGTGATCGGGTAATTAAGGAGTCATGCGATGCAAGCTACCATAGAGCTGCCGAAAGCATTTTCCGTACGTGATGATCGTGACCTTCCGCTCATTCAAGACCTGATGGCACGGCTGAATCCAAATCTATTGGTCGTTCAAGTAGCGACGGGGGTGCATATCGAAGGCGGCTACACTGTCAATTGGGGCCTTGTTTACATGGACGGCCAGCCGCTCACGGACGCGGATGTGGCGGCCGCGTTAAAGGAGGCGGGGCTGGATGCCCAACACAACGCGGAGATCCAGCCATCGCGCATTTGGGTCAATAATGAACCTGGGGTGACCGAAACACCGCCCGCGTGATTGTACCTGTCCTGGGAATAGAAAGCCCCGAGGAAGTGCATCTAAAGCGTTAGGGCTAAGCATGTATGAGGGCGATGGGACAGCGGACAGGAGACAGCTCTCTGCGGTCAGCTCTCAGCAGTCAACATGCGAATTCGGAGGGCAGCAGTCATGCCCACGGGATGCAGCACGTGGGCTAATGTACAACATGGAAACTCAGCCGGCTTACGCTGGCCGCTCACCCGACTCTTTAAAAAGGCGAGGGGGGGACTAGTTGAATTTTTTTCCCGTCAGCCGCTCGTAGGCCTCGACGTATTTTTCCCGGGTTTTGGCCACTACGTCCTCGGGCAAAGACGGCGGGGGGCTGTTTTTATCCCAGGTAGTCGCCGAAAGCCAATCCCGCACAAATTGCTTGTCGAAGGACGGTTGGCTGCGCCCCGGGGCATATTGATCGGCGGGCCAGAAGCGCGAACTGTCGGGCGTGAGCGCCTCGTCGATCAGTATCAACTCGCCGCCTATCAGGCCGAACTCGAATTTCGTGTCGGCGATAATAATTCCCCGCTGCAAGGCGTATGCGGCGCCGCGTTGAAAAATTTCCAGGCTGAGACGACGGAGTTCTTCGGCCAATTTGCGTCCTGCGACTTCGACCATCCGCTCGAAGGAAATGTTTTCGTCGTGTCCGGTCGATTCCTTGGTGGCCGGCGTGAAGATCGGTTCCGGCAGCCGGCGCTTTCACTCAGTCCGGCGGGCAGGCTGATGCCGCAAACAGTGCCGCTCTTGCGATATTCGCTCCAGCCCGAGCCGGCCAGGTAGCCGCGCACCACGCATTCAATTGACACGACCTCGGCCTTGCGACAGAGCATGGTGCGCCCGGTCAACATCTTGCGGTCGATTTGCAGGGGCAGATCCATCCGCTCCACGTCGGTGGTGAGCATGTGGTTGGGCACGCCCAGCCGATTGAACCAAAAGGCCGAAATCTGCGTAAGCACTCGGCCCTTGTCGGGAATGCCCGTGGGCAGCACCCAGTCGAACGCGCTCAGCCGGTCGGTGCTTATAAGCAACAGCCGGTCGCCCAGATCGTATACGTCGCGTACCTTGCCCCGACGAAGGGACAGGCCCGGAAAAGAAGTTTCACGAACAACGGTAGTAGTCATAGTGTTTAGTGGTTAGTGGAGAGTGGTTAGTTTGTTTAGCCGCGACCGGGTACCAACTGTTGGTCGGGGAGCGGGTTATTCGTAAAAATATACTCACGAACATTCTTATTGCCCAGCGGGTGTGGGTGGGTTGAGGGCAGCGATGGGATTCGGTAAAGTAGATAAATAGAGGATCATAACGTCATGGGTATAATGCGATTTCGAGTTCAACCGGCGGACGCTTTACCGAGGAAATGGTCCAACAGGCCTATTTAACCGGGATTGATCTTTCTGCTTGGCCGGTGCGGACCGCTGTTGAAAACGGCCTGTTGATTATGCAGCGGGCGGTTTCCGACTCGGCGAATCTTCACATCCCCTGGCCGTTGGAGCCAGTCGGGCAAATGATTTTTACCAGCGGCAGCCTCATGGAACAAGAGGCCCCTTATCATTTGCCCTTGGAAATCGCCCGGGGAACGGTCAATCAACTACTCTCGCAACTCTTCGAATGGAAGTCTATTGGGCTGATTGTCTCCCGGGAGTTGGGGGACCTGGTCAACGAGTCGGTCCGGCAGATGGCCGCGGCTGCGGTGGCACAAGACGATCCGGTGGCCTCCGCGGTGTTGGCCGAACAGGTCTTGCGCACCGCCACAGGGGCCGCCAATCAATTGGCGGCGGCATACGTGGAACAGGCCTTGCTCATTCGCAGCCGCAGTAGCGGGAAAATAGCGGCCTTTTTGGGGGCCGATTTGGGCGCCAACATGTTCGATAATGACACGGCCAAGAACTTCCTTCTCGCCTTCAGCGCCGCAAACGTTCCCCTCCGCTGGCGCGAGGTGGAAGCGGTCGAGGGGCACTACGATTGGAGCGTCTGTGACAAGCAGATCCAATGGTGCCGGCGCAACAATCTGTATGTGATCGCCGGTCCGCTGTTGTTGCTCGATTCTCGGGCTTTGCCCGATTGGCTCGCCCTCTGGGAAGGCGATTTTGACAACCTCTTGAATTTTTTCTCAGATCACATCCGCGCCGTGGTGGAACGTTATCGCGGCCTGGTCGACATCTGGCAATGTGCCGGCCGCGTAAATACAGGCGAGGTCTTCTCCCTTTCCGAGGAAGAAAAATTGCAATTGGCGGCCCGAGCCATCGAAATCGCCCGGCATTACGATCCGGACACGCCGGCCCTGGTCTCCCTTGATCAACCTTGGGCGGAATACATGAGCCGCCGCGAAGCGGATTACACCCCCCTGCACTTTGCCGACGTGTTGATCCGTTCGGACCTGGGACTGAGCGGCGTGATGCTGGAAATGAACGTGGGTTATTATCCCGGCGGCTCCTTGCCCCGCAATCCGCTGGAGGTCAGCCGCCAGTTGGATGCCTGGATGACCTGGGGCCTGCCTTTATGGCTGTCGATCTGCGCGCCGAGCCTCTGCGATGCCGATCCCATGGCCCAGCGCGAAGCCGCCGTGCCGCCGGGAACCTGGACCCCGGCCGTGCAACAGGCCTGGATCGCCCGATACTTGCCCTTGATGCTCGCCAAGCCCGGCGTGCAAGGCGTGATCTGGAATCAACTGCACGACAGCCAACCGCACGATTTCCCCTACGGCGGCTTGTTCGACCTCCGCCGCAAACCAAAGCCCGCCTTGCGCACCCTGGCCTCGTTGCGACAAACAATCTTGAAGTGACAGATCTAGGGGATAGGAAAATGATTAGTGGGAAGTGGAAGGTGGGTAGCAACAAGGTTGCGGGGTTCAGAATTCGGGAATCTGAGATGGGAATTCAGCATTTGGCATGTTTCATCGGACTTTCATACGACATTCTTTTTCTGACTATTACTAAACGGCCGTATCAATCACTGATTATTACCATCTACTCAAAATTGCTGTCTGACGCCGTTCATGCCCAACTCGTTGCAGCGCGTGATGATGTGGCCGATGATCCGCTGTTCCAACTCCGGATCGCGTCCTTTCGAGATCCAACATTGTGGCGCCTGTCCTCCGCTTGCCGGATTGACCACCCGCGTAAATGAATTATCGTAGCGAAAGGTGGCGCTGCCGGCAGAGGATTGTTCGGGAGATGGGAGGTCCTCTAGTTCCTTCAACACGGTCACGTCGACCCAATGTCCGCCTTCGGCTGGCAACACGCGGACCACGGCGCGGCGCCGCATGGTTTGCAAGGTGTTTTCCACGCGTTGATATTCGCCCGCGGTATCGCGCCGCCAAGGTTCGAACACCGTGGGACTGACCTCGGGAAAGGTCTCAATCCGGCCTTCGGTAAGCGTACCTCCGATCTGACGCACCGGCTCCTCGTGCTGAATTCTGAAATAGTCGTCGACTGCGTCGACCACCACTTCCCAAACGCATTGCGGGTCTGTGATGGGCGCCAACACGGGATTTGGATAGACCACGGCTTCTGTCGGCATTAAGGGAGACATTTCCGGCGGCGGCGGGGGCGTCCAGGCCGGAGTCGTGCAGCCCGACAGTACAAGAGCCATCAATGCGATCCCAAACCATTTGCGCATGGCGATCCGTCAATGAAATTTGACAAAAAGTTCGCGGTTTCCCGCATGTTTTTTCTAGCCCAGGCGTTCACGCTAGGGTACTAGAGAAAATAGGGCGGTAGTTTCCCCAAAATCTGCCGGCCAGGCAAGGTCAGAAATCCATTTGATTCAATCCAATTGTTGATCGGCGCTGGCGTCTAAACTAGGTGCCACTGGCATCTCGCCAGTGCCCAGTATCACAGGATGGTGAAAAATAAGATTACTTGGTAATTTGGGAAGGAGAGGCTGTTAGGTAATGTCTTTCTCATGTTCAGATTTGGGCTGAGTGTCTTGTGCCAGAGAGTTCTGGCCTTCCTCCTCCTCCTCCTCTTCTTCCTCCCCTTCTTCCTCCTCTTCTGGGTAATACGCTATATCAGTAAGTGGAATGACGCCACTCATTATCAATAGTCCAGCAGTCACCATAATGATACCGAGAGCGATATGATATTGAGTGTATTTAGTTTCATACAGGTTTATTATGCTCATAATCCAGCAAAGGAAGTGCTCCGCGCCGTAGAGAAGCACAATTAGTCCTGCCGTCTTGACAACGATCTCAAATATCTCTCGCGTTTTCATAGTCTTATGGAATCTGGGACTTAGTTTGCCATGTATTGGACAATATACTGGCAGTTAAGCGCAGTCATCATTATGACAGATTTCCGGGCATAGTCAATTATGCCCCCCATACTCACCCAGAAAGTGGCGAATAACCCCTCCATTCCACACTCAATAATCCATTATCTACCGACCATCAACCGCTATCCACTCTATAATCAAGTTGAGATTTTCAATGGTCGGCGCATGGGGACGCGGCGGCGGCGGCCGTTGCCGTTTTCGCTCAGTACGCGTTGGGCCTTGGCGAGGTCGTTGACTCTGATCACGGCCAGCACCCCGCCTTTGGCCCGCTTGCCGCAATTGAAAGAGCAGTAAGCATAATCGATGTTCAGATGGTCGGATGCCAGCCGTTCGCAGATTTTGCGGAATCCTCCCGGCTGGTTGTGAATCTCGGCCAATAGTACCTCGGTAACTTCGTAGCGAACGTTAATTTTATCCAGCACGGCAATGGCGGCGTAAACGTCATCGGGTACAAAGCGGACTGTGCCTCGTTCGCCGGAATCCATGACCGTAAGCGCTTGAAAATTTACTTTTTCCTGAGCCAATGCCGTAAGCATGTCGGCGAGTCGTCCAGGTTTGTTCACCAGCGTGACCGAAAGTTGTTTGGCCGTTTGCATAGCGTTCCTTCCTTTCGTTGTTGTAAAAGAAAAGCTACAAAAAACCCCGCTAGATATGCGGACAGAATAATACTAATACGATCTTATCAACCGGGCAGAAAGGGTCAAATCCCCCACGAAAAGTTCCCGGATTTTCCTACTAGGACAGTTTGCCTAATTTGCCAACATAACCCGATTAGCGGAGTACACCCAATTGCCCTCCTGCATTATTGAATTTAGCATATTTTGGTATTCATGGCGGAAAACTATCCGGCGGAACAGGGAAAATCATAATAAGGGAACTATTTCTGGCACAGTTACATCAAAAATGCAGTCGGTAATCACCAATTGGAACAGTGAGTAACTCGGAGATTTTGTCATGTCACGCTTCATCATGCGATTGTTAACGGCAGTGATGTTCATGTCGCCGGGCATTGCCTCGGCGCAGGGTTTGTTAGTAGTCGTGGACCCGCAGCAACAGGTGCGTTTGCCGCGACCGATCATCATTTATCCGCCGGGCCATTGGCCGCATCCGCATCCGATCCCCCGGCCGGAGCCGCCGCCCGCAACTTACAAGATCAAGGAATTGGACGTTCAGGCCCGGCTCATCGACCAGGTAGCGCAGGTCCAGGTTTCGCAGACGTTTCTGAACAACGGCAGCCGGCCCATGGAAGTGGTCTTTGTATTCCCTTTGCCTTACGACGGAGCAGTAGAGCAAATGACGCTCATGATCGACGGCAAGGAATATCCGGCCAAGTTGCTCGACGCGCAAGAGGCCCGGCGTCTGTACGAAGAGATCGTGCGCAAAAATCGCGATCCGGCCCTGTTGGAGTGGATGGGAACAGGACTCTTCAAAACCAGTGTCTTTCCCGTGCCCGCCGGCGCCAGCCGGACGGTATCGCTGCGCTATTCGCAGATTTGCCGCAAGCAAGACGGTTTGACCGACTTTATTTTCCCGCTCGGTACGGCGAAATATACTTCCGAGGCGGTGGAGAAGGTGGGCATTCGCCTAACCATCGAGAGTCAGGAGGAGATCAAGAACGTTTACAGCCCGACCCATGCCGTGGAGATCAAACGGCCTGATGAGCGGCACGCCACAGTCACTTATACGAGCAAGAACGAAGTGCCTTCGGCCGATTTCCGCTTGTTTTGCGACACGGGAAAAGGCCTGCTCGCAGCGCGCTTGTTAAGCTACAGGCCCGAGCGCGAGAAGGAAGGATTTTTCTTGCTCTTGGCCAGCCCGGAAATCAAGGCCGAGGGCGATAAACGTCCGGAAAAGAACGTGGTTTTCGTGATCGACCGTTCGGGCAGCATGAGCGGCACGAAGATCGAACAAGTAAAAGGGGCGCTCAAGTACGTACTCAACAATCTTCACCCAGGCGATTTGTTCAACATCGTCGCTTATGACGATCACATCGAGACGTTTCGGCCCGAGTTGCAACGGTTCGACGATGATACGCGCAAGGCGGCGCTGGGATTTGTGGAAGGGCTGTACGCGGGCGGCAGCACGAATATCGAGGGCGCATTAAGCGCGGCCCTAAGCCAGCTTCAAGATCCCAAACGCCCCAGCTACGTGGTCTTTCTTACCGACGGCCTGCCTACCGCCGGCGAAACCAACGAGATGAAGATCGTCCTCAGCGCCAAGGAGCACAACCAGGTCCACGCGCGGATCTTCGCCTTTGGCGTGGGCTATGACGTAAACAGCCGGTTGTTGGACAAGATCGTGCGCGAGAATTTCGGCCAGAGCGAGTTTGTCCGCCCGAACGAAGACATCGAGGATCGAATCAGTCGGCTGTACAACCGTCTCCAGTCGCCCGTGATGACCGACGTGCGCTTGCAGTTCGTCTTTGATGAAGTGAAAGCCGAAGAAGGCGAGCCGATCAATCGGGTTTATCCCCGGGGCATGATTGATCTCTTTGCCGGCGAACAATTGGTGCTGGTGGGGCGCTACAAAAAGTCCGGCCCCGCCAAGGTGATCGTGCAAGGAACCGTGGCGGGAAATCCGCGGAAAATCGATTTCCCCGCCGCTTTCGTGGAAAAAAGCGGCGACGAAAGTTTGGCCTTTATCGAGAAACTGTGGGCGGTTCGCCGTGTAGGCGAAATCCTCGATGAGTTGGACCTGAAAGGCAAAAACGAGGAATTGGTCAAAGAGTTGGTCGAGCTGGCCACGCGCCACGGCATCCTTACTCCATATACCTCGTTCATGGCCGATGAGAACGTGAACATCCGCGACATTGCCGGCAACGTCACACATGCCCAAAAACGTTTGCTCGCCTTGGATGCCTCCAGCGGACGGGCCGGTTTTGCGCAACGGGCAATGAAAGGCAGCTTTCAATATTCCGCACAACCCGCAAGTGCCGGCGCTTATGGCGCCCCGGCAGAACAAACCGCCGATGCCTTGGTGACTTTAAGTGAAGCGCCGGCAAGTATCGGTAGCCCCCGGGCTTTTTCCGGAGACGCCAAACAGGAATTGGCCGCCGTGCAAGCCAATATGCGCAACGTGGGCAACCGGACTTTTTATCAGCGCGACGGCCGCTGGGTCGATTCGCTCTTGAGCACCGAGCAGGAGCGGAATGCCAAGCATATCAAACAGTTCAGCGATGAATACTTCGAGCTTGCCCGGCGTCACGGCCGAGCACTCTCTCAATATCTTGTGTTCGACGAACCAGTGCTCTTGAATATGGAAAATCAGGGCTATCTGATCGAGCCGTAAATGTTATTGTGTTTCTTTGTTGTATTTAAGATATTATTGATACTCAGCTATCTAATGTCATGATAGGGAATGACAAATCTAGCCAAGCCCACGGGTTGCAACCCGTGGGCTTAACGATATTATTTATCTGAGACCCAATTGTCCCGAAACTTGTGTTGAGAATTGTCTTATTGCATTACTTTTTAGGAGCATCGACCATGTTTTGTAAATGTAGTTTCGTATGCACGGCCGCAATATTAATGTTATTGTGCGCAAATGTTGGAACGGCGAAAGAAAATAAACCCGCTGATCAATCCCGTGAGTTGGCTCACGACGACGGCCAATCGGCGGGCAAGCGCAGCATTGCGGGCAGTGGTCACGCGGTGCGCTTCGAGGCCCCCGGCGATTCCTGGTACTTGACCGAGGTGCGGATCTACGGTTCGCGATACGGTTATCCCGCACCGCCTAAAGAGAACTTTCACGTTTGGCTTTGTGATAAAGACTTCAAAGTAATTTCCGACAATCCCTTCCCTTATTCAAAGTTTCCCTATGGAGATCCCAGTTGGGTTACGCTAAAAATCAAGCCCACGCGAGTGCCGGCGGAATTTATTGTCTGCGTGGGCTTTAATCCCGAGGCCACAAAAGGGGTTTATGTCCACTATGATGCTGAAGGAAGCGGCAATTCGCTGGTGGGTTTGCCCGGCCGGGATGGGAAAGATTTTGAAAAAGGAGATTGGTTGATTCGCGCCAAGCTTGACAAACGATAACGCAGCCTGCCGTCAAATTGTGTTTTTTCGCTAGTTTCCTCCCATCCGAGCGGTTTCTTTCCCCGTCTTTTATGGAAAACATGCCGCCCAGGTATGGTATTTAGAGAAATCCATCGCACCCGGCACTAACAGATTTAACCTATATTTTCTCGGAGAGAAAACCGTTGCCTTAATGCGTTCGTGCGCAGGGATGGGGAAATGACGGATAATCCGCCCGATATTTCCAACCAATCAATATTGACTGGGGAGCAGCTGCCCTTTGGCTCGGCATTTATCGAGCAGATTTTTGACGCTCTCTATGAAGGCGTATACTTTGTCGATAGGGAGCGGAAAATCTTGTATTGGAGCCACGGCGCAGAGATGCTTACGGGCTATTCACAAGCGGAGGCCGTGGGCCGGTATTGCAATTCGGGCATTCAGGACCATATTGATGGCAACGGCTGCCATCTGTGCGAGGGCAACTGTCCGCTGGTGAAGGCCATCGAAACCGGGCAGGTGCAATGCAAACGAGTTTTTTTCCGCCACAAAGATCGCCGGCGCATGGCCGTCAATATTCATGCCCTGCCGCTGAAAAAACCGCAAGGCGAAATCATCGGGGCTCTGGGAGTCTTACGCGATGCCAGCGCCCTGGTCACCTTGGAAGACGCCTACAATAAACTCCGCGAATTGTCGAAAAAAGACCCGCTCACGGGCGTGGCCAATCGCCGACAACTCCACAAAACCTTAAAGGATCAATTGGCGCTCCTGAAACGCACCGGCATCAGTTTCGGCATGATCCTCTTGGAGATCGACCATTTCCAGCGGATCATCGATTCCCGGGGCCCTGATTTTGCCGATAATACATTGATTAATATGGCCCAACTCCTGCAAAGGCAATGCCACGGCACGGATATAATCGGCAGGTATGGCCAGGAGAAATTCGTGATTCTCTTACGCCAACAGCACTTAAACGCCGCGGTCCAAATGGCCGAACGACTGCGCATCGCCACTACCGCTTCCCTGGCGGAAGAAATGCTCCAGCGCGGGCTAAGCGCCAGCTTCGGCGTGACCGAAGCCACCATCGACGATACAACGAGCAGTCTGTTGAAACGCGTCGCGCAGGCACTCCATTTGGCAAAAAAAAGCGGCGGAAACCGCGTGGAATCCCTGGCTGCGCTCTTGCCGGTATAGTACATTCTACATGTACATGTTCTTTGCACTGGCCGACAAACACTCGGCGGGCGAAAAAACCTGTTTGCCTTGATTTTAATCTGTCCCGATGCCTCCCGATATCCAACCATCCCCGCGAATTTGTCCGGTTTCGCCCCAGGATCGCCTGACGGCATTGGATCTGGCATTTGGCCGGTTGCCGGCGGCGGAACGCAAGCAGCAAATTGAAACGATCTTGTCTTCGTTGGCAAACAATGAGCTTTCCCATGACGGATTATTGGGCGCTTATCGGGCTCAGTCGTTAGTGGGGGCGGTATTTTCGCAAATTCAACCCGGAAAAACCGCCCAAGTTTGGCTGCCATGTCTCCGCGAAAATGAGGATGCAAATATCGCGGTTGCCCTGCTGCGAGCCATGGCCCAGTGGCACGATCAACGCCAAATTTGCATGGCACAATTATTTTTAGAAACAGCCGCCCCAGAGGACGAAAGGATCTTGCGCGAGGGGGGATTTGCTTATCTAACCGACTTGCTTTACCTGGTCAGCCTGAAAGACGATTTCCCGCTTGTTCCCGTATCCTCACCTTTATCATTTGAGCCTTACAATTCTCAACATCGTGATCGCTTAACGCAAATTGTGGATTTTACATATCAAGGCACGCTCGATTGCGAAAAACTTAACCAGGTTCGCAAAATGGCGGACATTTTAGAAGGTTATCGTGCTACGGGGGTCTTTTCGCCTGCCAATTGGTTGATCGTGCGTCATGATAATCGGGATATAGGTTGTTTATTATTGAGCGATCACCCTCAGCACGACAACATGGAACTGGTGTATATGGGACTCATTCCTGCTCATCGGGGGCGGGGTTGGGGCATGGACGTTGTGCGCCATGCTCAATGGCTTGCCCGGCAATCCGGCCGCTCGCGTTTAGTCCTGGCAGTGGACGCGCTAAATCGCCCGGCGCTGCAAATGTACGCTTCAGTGGGATTTAAGGCCTGGGATCGACGGCAGATTTATTATCGAATTTTTTCCCGGTAAAGGCTTTTTTCAGGCATTCTCAGCTTTGGCTTTTTCAAAACGCGGTTCTTTATCGGCGGCAACCCTTGTTGCGGAAATAGTTTTTGCACATTGGCGGTTGTTTCCGCAATCGCTTGGCACGCTTGGTCTGAACAGGTTTTCCACGATCAACCAGACTCCAACCAATGGCAGGATGTACTTGCATCCACCTGATAAAACGGTATTTTCCGGCTATTCCGGCGCATAGGCCGTGGGGATTAAAATTTTTCTACGCGGACGGTTGGGGCCTTTGACATCGCTGCTAGCAACGCTAGAATCAGTTTTTCACGTATCAGATAACAAAGGGACCAAAGGCGGCGTCTGCCGTCGCAGCACGCGCCACAATCTCCGACATTACATAAAGTTTGGCCGATTGGCAAAAAATTCTTTGTGCATAAGCGGAGAGAGTGTGCGCTCGGGATAGGTAGGAAGTGACCAGGGACGATATGGAGATCGTGTCGGCCTTATGCAAGGCCTTGGCCGACAAGGTCGGACAAAAACGTTTTGACGTATGGTTTGGCGCCAGTACGCATCTGGACTATGATGGTCAGACGCTGTGCATCGGGGTTCCCAACCAGTGTTTCCGCGATTGGATCGGCGCCAACTTTCGCCGGCCCATCGAGGAAGCCTGCCTCGAAGTGTTGGGGCATTGTCCGACGATCAACTTGTATGTGGATGCCAATATGGCCGACCACAACCGTCCATCAACGTCCGCCAGCGGAAACGGCAAAGCCGGCGCTGCGACAAAACATCCTCCGGAATTGGCGCCACAGATCATCACGCTGACGCCGGACAAGGAGAATCCGCCCGCCAAATCGGCCGAGGACTCCCCGGGTCCTTCCCAGCGTCGCTTTGCCACCCTGGAGAGTTTTGTTGCCGGAGATTCCAATCGACTGGCGCTGACTTCGGCCGAAATGGTCATTCGCCAGATGGGCCAAATTACCCCCTTGCTCTTTTACGGACCGACCAGCGTGGGCAAAACCCATTTGTTAGAAGGCATTTGGTCCGCCGTGCGCAAAAACTCCCGCAACTTCTCGGCCGTCTATCTCTCCGCCGAACAATTTACCAGCCATTTTCTCGAGGCCCTGCGCGGCAGCGGCTTGCCCAACTTCCGCCGCAAATATCGCGGCGTGGGGCTACTGATTCTCGACGACCTGCAATTTATCGTGGGCAAACGGGCCACCCAGGTCGAGCTGCTGCACACCATCGACACCCTGCTTAACCAGCGGCGGCAACTGGTCTTCGCCGCCGATCGCTCGCCCACCGAACTCGCCGAGTTAGGACCGGAAATTACCACCCGCCTGGCCAGCGGCATGGTCTGCCGCATCGAAGTGCCCGACTACGCCACGCGCTTGGGCATTGTCCGGCAATTGGCCCGCCGCATGAAATTGCATCTCCCTGACGAGGTGCAGCAGTACGTGGCCTCGCGCTTGACCAATCACGCCCGGGAACTTTCCGGCGCGCTCTGCCGTTTGCAAGCCACCAGCGAGGCCCTGGCTAAGCCCATCACCCTGGCCATGGCCGAAGAAGCTTTGCAAGAAATGATCCATCACAGCACCCGCATGGTCCGCCTGGGCGACATCGAAAAGGCCGTCTGCGAAGTCTTCGGCCTGGAGCCCGAATGCCTGCAAACCGACGACAAATCCCAACGCGTCAGCCATCCGCGCATGCTGGCCATGTGGTTGCGCGCAAGCATACCCGCGCCGCTTTAAGCGAAATCGGCCGTTTCTTCGGCCGCCGCAGCCACAGCACGGTCCTCTCGGCCCAAAAACGCGTGGAACGCTGGATGGCCTGCGGCCGCTCGATCGATCTGGCCCACCGCGCCTGGGCCGTCGACGAGGCCGTGCGCCAGGTCGAACGCCATCTGGCGACGGGTTGATGTATTACCATTCACACATTAAAGCTGCGCGCATTTTATTGCGCCTGCGTAGATCGCCCAATATGGGAGGAAGCTTATGACTGATTGGCTTATCAGAGTATTCTTGGCGGCGTTCTTAGTGACTATCTGTGTGAATTTTTCCCTCTTGGCTCAATGCATGCCAACGCGTCTTCGCTGCGAATCCGACGCCGATCCTCTGGGAATTGACACGACTCAGCCTCGGCTCAGTTGGAACATCGAAAGTGATGACGCTTCCGTGCGTGGGCTAAGGCAGACGAGCTATCAAGTGCTCGCGGCGACATCACCGAAACTCTTGGCCCACGATGAAGGTGATCTGTGGAACAGCGGCCGAGTGGAATCCGGCAATTCGACGTACATTCCATACGCTGGAAAACCTCTGGCATCAAGTCAGCTTGTCTTCTGGAAGGTCCGCATCTGGGACAACGCCGATGTTGAGTCCGTGTGGAGTCCGGTTGCCAGTTGGACGATGGGCCAACTCGATCCGGAACACTGGCAACCGGCACACTGGATCAGCGCCCCAGCGGCGGTCGCTCCACTGACGTCACTAAAAAACGGTGCGCCCGGCGATGCAACCAAAAACTTCGCTTCGATGCTCTTGCGTAGCGATTTCATCTGCAAGCCATCGATCAAGCGAGCGGTCGTCTTCGTCAGCGGGCTAGGGCACTACGAATTATCGATCAACGGCAAGAAGGTTGGCGTTCAGTTGATCGCGCCAGGTTGGACGAATTATCGCAAGACAGTGCTCTATGACACCTTCGACATCAGCAACCATGTTCGTGTCGGTGAGAACGCTATCGGTCTGATTTTGGGTAGCGGGATGTATCACATCGAGCCGACCCGTGGCCGGTATGTTAAGTTCACCAACTCATTCGGTAGTCTGAAGGCGATCGCAAAACTTCAGATAGAATACAGCGACGGGACCATCCAAACCGTCGCAACCGACGGCAAATGGCAGGTCGCTCCGGGACCGATCACGTACTGCAACGTGTTTGGCGGCGAAGATTACGATCGTCGGTTCGAACCCGCGGGCTGGGACACGCCCGGTTTCGCGCCAGTTGAATCATGGCCTTACGCGATTGAGGTTGACGGCCCCGGCGGCGCTTTGCGCGGCCACTCCGCCGCGGCGCCGCCGATCCAAGCCATCGAGACGCGGCACCCGACGAGCGAGAATAAGCTCAGCCAAAACGTCACCGTCTACGACCTTGGGCAGAATGCTTCATTCATGCCGCGCCTGATAGTTCATGGGCCGGCCGGAGCGTACGTTCGAGTCATCCCTTCTGAACTGCTCGGGGCCAACGGTTTTGTCGACCGATCCTCCTGCGTGCAGGACGCCGGCGGTCCGGCGTGGTGGCAATACACGCTCGCGGGAACCGGTGAAGAGCGTTACTTTCCAAAATTCTTCTATCAGGGCTGCCGCTACCTTCAAGTTGAGCGCTATGCCGCCGTGCCTGGGGGAGAATTGCCGATCGTCGAGGCCATCGAGGGCGTCGTCGTCCACTCGTCGGCAGAGCCGATCGGTACGTTCAAATGTTCAAACGAACTGTTCAACAAAATCTACTCGCTCGTGCGCTGGGCGCAACGCAGCAACATGATGAGCCTGATGACCGACTGCCCGCAACGCGAAAAACTCGGCTGGCTTGAGGAACTCCACCTTAACGGCCCGGCGCTACGCTACAACTTTGCCTTGGAGAACCTCTACGCCAAGCAGATGAACGATATGGCCGACAGCCAGTTCGATAACGGTTTGGTGCCGAACATAGCGCCCGAATATTTCATTGCCTCAACGACTAAGATAAGCGATCCGTTCCGCAACTCTCCTGAGTGGGGAAGCTCGTTCGTCATCGCGCCGTGGCAACAGTACCTGTTCACAGGCGACACCGTCCTGCTGCATCGGCATTACCCAGATATGGTGCGGTACGTCGAATTCCTGGCCGGCACGGCAAAGGACGACAGCGTGACAGTTGGATTGGGCGACTGGTACGACATCGGCCCAAAGCCGCCCTGGGGCTCGCAACTCACGCCGCCACCCTTTACGGCAACCGCCATCTACTACCTCGATAACTGTATACTTGGCAAAATAGCCGAACTGCTGGGCAAACTCGATGACGCCGAACGATTCCGCCGACGCGCCGACCGAATCCGCACTGCGTTCAATAAGCGATTTTTCGATCCGTCGACAAGTAGATACGCGACAGGCTCGCAATGCACGAGCGCCATGCCGCTGGTGCTGGGCCTGATCGAGCCTGAACACCGCGAGGGAGTGCTCAAGGCATTGATCGATGACATTCGCAGCCGAGGCAATGCGCTCAGCGCGGGTGATGTTGGCTACCGTTATGTCCTTCGCACGCTGGCCGACGCCGACCGCAGCGATATCGTCTTCGAGATGAACAACCAAACCGAACATCCCGGCTACGGGATGCAAATCAAGAAAGGCGCCACCAGCCTCACCGAAAAATGGGACGCCACCGTGGGCAGTTTCGGCTCGCAGAACCACTTCATGCTCGGGCAAATCAATGAGTGGCTGTTCCATGATTTGGCCGGAATTCAGCCTGATCCAACCGCTCCAGGCTTCAAAAAAATCGTAATCAAGCCCGCGATAGTCGGCGACATCGAGTGGCTGCGATGCGAGTATCGGTCCGTCCAAGGAAAGATTTCGGTCGAGTGGCGACGTGAAGGGGACAACCTGCAACTTACCGTCACGATCCCGCCGAACACATCCGCGATGATTTACGTCCCGACTACTGGACCAGAAAAGGTGACCGAAAGCGGCAGGCCTGTGGAGGATGCACCCGGCGTCAAGTACATCCGCACCGAGGCCAACCACGTTCTCTGCGCGGTCGGCTCGGGCACGTACCGTTTTGCCGCACGCTAAATCTTATTGATTGAATCCGGCGGATTAAATCTGGATATATATAAAGAACTCAACCGGCGCACAACAAGTCAGACGCCTATTTTTCAGCTATTATCGTGGTGTTATGCAAATTCCGTAAGGCTAGATTGACAAGATATCATAGGCTAAAAGATAATATGCTTGATATCGACCGCTCGAAGGTGGTCCAAGACAGGTAGGTTGAATTACAGCGTCGAAAAACAAATCGAACAAAAGGACAAGTCAATGAAAACTACCTCGCTAACCGTCGCCGTGCTATTTTGTTTTGCCGGTGTTTGGCTGTATGCCGCCGAGGAGAAACCAGTATCCGAAGCGCAAAAATCGGCCGAGTCGCAAGCTAAAGATGTGATGAAAGAGAAGAGTGAATCGAAACTCGCTGGCCGCTGGGAAGGTAAATTCACCCGACCGGACGGCGAGGAAATGAAGATTACATATACCTTCAAAGTCGAAGGCGAGAAATTAACCGGGACGGTCGTATCGCCCAGGGGAGAACGGGAGATTACCAACGGCACCGTCAAAGGCGATGAATTCTCCTTTGAGGTCGATGCAGGAGATAATGTCATTAAATCCCAAGGCAAGCTAGCCGATAAAAAAATCAATCTGAAATCTCAGGGACCATGGGGCGAAAGGGAAATCGTTCTTTCTCCCGTCGTGGACATCAATGGCAAGTGGCTGAGCAAATTCGAGACGCCGGACGGAGAGGAAATGGAAATCATTTTCACCTTCAAGGTAGACGGCGAAAAACTCACCGGCACGGTCAAATTGCCCATGGGTGAATTGGATTTTATCAACGGGAAAGTGAAAGGCGACGAGTTTTCCTTTGACGTTAAACTGGGCGATAACACCATCGGTCACCAGTGTAAAATTTCCGGCGACCAGATCAAAATGAAAGTCACGGGCTTTCCCGAGGAAAGGGAATTTACCTTAAAGCGTGCCCCGGAAAAATAGAAAATACACGGTCGTGTGCCACTGGCTGCTTGTCAGCCAGTGCCTATTTGTTATCGCATTTTGCTCATGTAGCGCAAGAATTCCGCGTCGAGTTTTTTGATATCGCCGAAGATCTTTTGGAACTCTTCCAGGCGCGTGGCGGGCGAGTCGGGCGAGAGGGGTTTTTTCTGAGAAAGCATGCCGAGATAAGCAAGATACTCCTTGGGATGCTGTCGCATGAGAAAATAGGTCAAGGCCCAGGCCTCGCCATAGGTATCGAGACTTCCCTTGGTCTGGCGGAAGCGTTTGTCGGCGGCGATCAGTGTTTCGAGCGAATCGGCCGGCCGGCGGAGCAGGTAATTCTGAAATTGTTGCCAGCGCAATTGATTTACCGCTCCAATGCCGTTCCAACCCTTGGCATTATGCAGGTCCGGCGTTTCAAAATAAACGGCAATGCCTTCGCTCAGCCAAAGCGGACAATCGCTCAACCGCGTATGCAGCCCGCAATTGAAGGCGATCTGATGAGTCGCCTCATGGACGATGGTCGAAACGGTCTGCAAGGCATCGGGCTGGGATAGAATTTGATTGATTTGTGCAGGGGTGCTGATGTATTTTGCCGGCTGTCCGGCCGACTCCACGCCGGTCAGATCGTACATTGTCATCCGGTTGGTCAGCAGGTTGAAATAGCCGCTAATCGATTCGGCCGCCGGGCCTAAATCGCCCCGGGAATACTTCAGATACGCTTGTTTGTCGGCGAAGATAACGGCCACCAAGGGGAATTCCGGATCGGCCAGTTCGAAGCCCTTGTGGGTCCAATAATTTCTGAAGGCCATGTACAGGCGCTCGAAAAGCGCGCCGCACCACTGGGCGTAGGCCCGGGAGGTGTCGTGGAAAATCAGATAGTGCGCGGTCTGATAAACCTCGAAATTCTGGGGCAATTCGGCCAGCACGCGTTTGGCCATCTCTTCGCGACTGAAGGATTCGAACGGCACATTATCGCTCGTGTGCTTGACCAGCTCATCCGGTTGTATTGTCCAAAGCACTCCATCCTGGGCCAGGAGCAACATTCCGCCGTCCTGGGCCTCGACCAACAGCCGGCCGCTTTGCTGGATCTCCTTGCCGTCGCGGCGCAAGGTCACATGATCCATGGCCGAGGTAACGGCAACCACGCAGAGCAGAAAACCAACAGAAAATAAACAGCGATCTATATTTCGAGCTATCATCTATCCATTATACTTGATAACCACATACACGGCATATCTATTACCGATTATTCCGATTATATAGCCCAGATGCCGACTTCCTAAAGTAGTCCGGTCACTTGTGTCCGGGAAATTTTAAACGCTTCGAAAATGTGAATCAAATGCTGTAATTATCTTTGTAAACTATGAGCTACACCTAGATTCGCACTGTTTTGTAAAATTGGTCCCGGGAATTGATCGGTTCATTTAAAACCACATCGATATTGTGGCAAGTGGGTGGTTGTTGCTGGACGTTGGATATGCGATATAATCAATCTCTCACAACCATACTTATTGACAAAGTATACATAAGAATGCCATTAGCGGCGGCTTGATATAGCTTGAAATGCCTACTATCCCGGAAACCAATAGCACCGGCCCTTCGGTCAAGTGTTCTTTGCCCCTGATGCCCATCGTGGCCGGGTGCATAGTCTTGCTGATTCTCCTTGCGGTTTGTTGTTTTCCGTACTGGTTTGAAGGATTTATACGCCGAGGCCATGAGGGATGGACTCGGCACCAGATGGCTGAAGTGAAAGAGGGAATGACAACCTCTATTTCCGATCCAGCCCCCGAGTTGCTTGAGGAACTCGCAAAAGACCGCGATTGCGCCGACAAGATTACGGAAGTATGGATCGGGGAAACCACAGGATCTCGTATTGCAGATGAGCGATTCCGATACTTGAAATGCTTGCCTCATTTGAGAACCATCCAGGTGATGTATATCGGAGACGTCGATGCATTGCTCGCAAATATCAATGGCATGGCAACCCTTGAAGAGATTTCATTTTATCATGCGCCGGTCTCGGCGAGCGGAACGCGCCACCTAGCCAGTTTTCCTCACCTCAAACGGCTTCTTCTGTATGATCGCGTAGACCCAACCGCTCTCGAAGTTCTGAAGAATCATGTCGGAATTGAGAAACTGTATTTCACGGGTCGTATTAGCCAGGAGCAGGTTGCGGCTCTAAAAACCCTGCCAAATCTCCGTGATCTGACTCTTCATGTGGAACTAGACGATCCGGGCACACTCGACCTCCATGGCCTGCCTGATCTGGTAAGACTGGATCTTGGCAGCGCCGCAGCGACCGATGCCGCCCTAGCCGGTCTGGAGGAAATGAAGAACCTAACGGACCTGATTCTTGATGACAGTAGGGTTACTGATACAGGACTGTTTCATCTCCGCACGAACCGTAATCTAAAGCGTCTGAGTATATCGGGGCAGCCCAACACCGGTGCGGGGCAGTATGAGTTCGCTCGCATTGGGCGTCCCATATCCGATGCCGGGCTGGCCCAATTGACGGGATTGACCGAGCTGGAGGAATTGAACCTCTCGAAAACAAGAGTCAGCGACGATGGTCTGGAACATATCAAAGGTTTGACCAGACTCCAGAAATTGAACCTCAACGGCACTCGAGTGACCCACGAGGGTGTGAAGAGACTCCAGCATGCATTGCCCAACTGTGAGATTACGTGGAAGCCTCTAACAATGGACGAGCGGCAAGTTCCGGCTGCGCAGGATTAGCTTCGCTGACCACTGTCCTTACCGCTAAACGGGAGGGATGAAGATGCAGCAGATGGTATTCCCGTGACGGGAATTCGGGGAATTCTGGAGGTGATTCCGGGGATGACATAATTAATTCCTGTGTTTTTTACTTTTGGGATCGGCCGGATGGCACGACTAACCGAATATGCCACCCGCATTTATAATTTACAAAAAGCATCGGCTACGAGCGGCCGGGCTAAACGATATTTGGCATTCATCATTCGGCATGCATTTATACCGGCGGTCGTTGACCGCCGGCTATTCTTTATCTCTAATTTTCATCTCCGCCGACGAGTTTTTGTTCCACTTGATCGGCCTGCCAGGCGATGGCGGCAAGGATGCGGCCGACTTCAACGGGATTGAGGGTTTGCGCCAGTTGATTGGTCTGAAGCACGACCATTTGATTGTTGCCGATGGTTTTTACGGCAAATGCGCCGTGGATGGTGGCGGTATTGTATTGCAACAGCGCGGCGGCGTTTTTTTCCACAAACGGGCCGCAGATCGACCAGTAATTCACGATTGCATTGCCAGACGGGTCTTTTTGGCCAAATTCAACCGTAACCTTCTGTTTGCGTAATGCGCCCACGGGGATGATGATCTGCATAATGTCGCCCGACTCTTCGATCTTGTAACCGCTTGTGCCGGCTGCTGTGCGAACGACCGCCTTGGGATCGACTACCGCCGCCGACGCCAAATTGGCAAAGTCAGGCCCCAGGGCCATGCCGACCACGGCAGCACCAGACGCGGCAGCTTGACCGGCCTGAGGCGACGTTTGCGCAGGCGCGGTTCCGGCAGCCATGGCTTGTTGGATCATGCCCGGCATCAACATACCGAATCCGGCGCCCATGCCCATGCCCATTGCGCCTGCTCCCAAACCTCCGCCCGCGCCGCTTTGTTCGGCCATCTTGGCCATGCTGTTGGCAGCTTGGAATTTGAGGAAGGCGTTCAGGTCGCCCACTGCCCCCATGGAACTCCGGGCGTCGATGGCCTTTTGGACTTCCTCGGGCGGGGTGATGGCGTTGATGAAAAAGTCGACCAGTTCCAGGCCGTATTTGCCGAACTCTTGGGCCACTTTGGTTTTTGTTTCACCGGCAAGTTGATCGTAATGCCCGGGCAGATCGAGCATGCTGCTTTTCATCGCTCCCATAATATCCGCTAAGCGCGAGACAATCAGATCGCGGAAGAACGAGGTCGCGGCGTCGGTGGTGTATTTTCCTTGGGTGCCGACCAAGGTGTTTACCAAAAGCGAGCAATCTTTTACGCGGAACGAATATTTTCCGAATCCCCGCAGCCGGACCATGCCGAAATCAGGATCGCGGAATCCGATCGGCTCGATGGTGCCCCATTTCTGATCCAAAAAGGTCTGCTTGCCAATGAAATAGACCTGGGCCTGGAATGGAGATTGTTCCCAGGGGATGGTGAGCAGTCGGGTGAGGATCGGCACATTGGCCGTAACCAGCGTGTGTCGGCCCGGACCAAACACGTCGAGGGCCTTGCCGCCGCGGAAAAATACCGCCTCCTGGTTTTCCTGCACGATCAGTTGGGCGCCGATCTTGATATCCGTCGATCCCTCCGGCGGAATACGCTGCACCAGGGACTTGTTCTCTTGATCGAAAAATTGAATGACTTCCAAACGAATAGCCATGTTTATACTCCTGATATATGCCCAGCACTTGTACCGGTAATAATTCTAATCCCTATTCCCTATCACCTATTCCCTATGCCCTGTCACCTGTTCCCTAGCATGATACCGATCCACGTCACATCCGGGAAGCATGGTTCAGCGTATCGCTAATGTATCTTCGTGAAAAAAGCTGGAATATTGACTAACTGCGAGCCTATTAAAGCTAGTTTTCTTTTTTACTTTATTGGTTTTTCTCAATTTCTCATTTCGCCTATTTTAACTTAATTCATAAGCTGATTCATCTTGGCCCAACAAACAGACGATGGTATAGTCCCGCCTCGATTCTTTATGACGGCGTTTAGCCTTGATATTTTGCAAACAGTAACTGCTCTGATGATCATTCTCTCCGGCAAAAGATTTTTGATTATCGTTTTCGCCTTTTTGGCCTTACTGCTGCCCGGTTGCGCGGAATTGCCTCCCTGGGTGCCGTTCCAAGGGCCGACGAGCGACAATTTGCCCGGGGTGATCACCCCCGCACAAAAGATCAGCCAGTTGAGAAAACTGGCATTAAAGGCGGCGGAGAGTGACCCACAAACCAAGCATCGGGCGGCCTTGCAGTTGACCAGTGCCATCCGCAGCGAGACCGATCCGCTGGTTCGGGCAGAAATCGTTCGTACCCTGGGCGATTATCCCGATTCCGCGGCTGATGGGATATTAAAAGCCGCCCTAAACGACCCTGACACCGACGTGCGCATAGCGGCCTGTCAATCCTGGGGCAAACGGGGCGACGCCCAGGCCGCCGGCCTTTTAGCCCCGCTCTTAAGCAGCGATGTAAACCAGGACGTGCGTTTGGCCGCTGCCCGGGCCTTGGGAAAGACCAAGGACCAGCAGGCCATCATCGCCTTGGGCGACGCCTTGGTCGATTCCGATCCGGCCATGCAATACCGGGCAGTATTATCGCTTAAGGAAATCACCGGGGCCGACCTGGGAAATAATGTCGATCGTTGGCGTGAGTACGTCAAGCAGGAGCATCCCCAGCCAAGCCAACCCGCCTCCCTAGCCGATCGCATGGGAAAGATCTTTTAGTCGGGGATCGAGAATCGGGAATCGGTAGGACGACTTTGAAAGTCGTCATCCTATGTATGCTTTTCAGACCCGAGGCCTTTCTGAACCCTGAACCCTAAATCCTAATATCCAAACCCTGATCTTGACGATGTTAATGTACCGGGCCGACGTCTGAAATTGGTTCCGGAAAATCATCTCCAGTAGAATTTCCAGATCATGCACACTTTGCAGTTGCTCAAAATCGCAAAAGCCCGTAATATTATGGTGGATCAGGAATTGTCGGGCCGTTTGCGGTTGGTAGGCGCCGTCAAAAACGACTCGGCTGGTGAGGCTAACGAGCGCCACGACGAAAATGAGGGAGTCGTTCGTATGGCCGCTTCCGAGAGACGTTTGCACACGCTACACCGTGAGGGCCGCACTTCTTCCCGGCATCTTCGCACTCCACAGGACACCGGACCCGCGTCAGGCGATAAAGCCATGCATTCGCTACGTTTTACCGAGCAATTCAAGGGGCTCTTTTCGCTGGCCGTACAGATGACCGCCACGGCCGGGGTCGACGCCATTATCCTCCTGCTTGACGGGCCGGCCGACTGGTCGCGGATAAAAACCATGGCCGGCAAGGCAAAGGTCATTGTGGCCGCCGATACCGCCGACCAGCTCGAAGGGGCTAAAGAGTTGGGCTTGGCGACCCTCCGACTGGAAATGCCCGATAGCACCATCTACGAACGGCTTACCCAATCGGTCTTGGAAGCCGTGGCCGACGACCTTTTGGCCCCCGGCTCCAGCGTATTGACGCTTTACAGTGGCTTTGATGCCGATAGCATCGATTCTTTAAGCCTCATTAACCTCGACGAGCACCTCAATCGGCTGACCGGCCGCGATCTCAGACAATTGGAAACCCGGGTGCCCTTGGACACGCTGAAGACTGTGGTCGACCTGGCCGTGGAGATCGGCCGGGAAGGGCGCGAAGGCAAGCCCGTAGGCACGCTGTTCGTGGTGGGCGACGCCCGCAAGGTGCTCAATTGCAGCCGGCCCACGGGATTCGACCCGGTCCGGGGTTACAGCCGCAAGGAACGCAACCTCAGCGATCCGCGCGTGCGTGAAGGGATCAAGGAAATCGCCCAGATGGACGGGGCGATCATCGTCTCGGCCGACGGCGTGATCGAGGCCGCCTGTCGCTATCTGGATTGCTCGGCTGCCGACGTAACGCTCTCCAAAGGGCTGGGCGCCCGGCACTGGGCCGCGGCGGCCATTTCGCGGGCCACCAACGCCGTGGCCGTGACCGTCAGCCAGACCAACGGCACCGTGCGCATCTTTCACAACGGCGAGGTCGTGCTCCGCATCGAGCCTTATCTGCGCAGGCCGATGGTGTGGAAATCCATCGAGTTTGAACCGCCTGGGCCCGAGGGCAAGTCCAAATCACGCGGTGAAGGCGGGGAATGAAAAAGGATGAGGGATGAGGGATGAATAAAAAAACGCAGAAATGTAAACTGTAAACTCAAAGAAACCGCTTGCGGTTTCGCACTGTCCACCGCCCACCGTCCACTACCCACTAATCCCGTTCCCTATTTTCCGGCAAGCACGTTGAGCCTGCGAAATGTCTCGAAGTAGCAGTAGGTCAGGTACCCCGTACCTGACACTGACACTATTCACTAATCCCGTCCCCTATTTTCCGGCAAGTACGTTGAGCCTGCGAAATGTCTCGAAGTACGTTCCCTCGTCTTGAGCAGTTTCGCTGAGCATCTTTGTCACCACGGCGTCCCGGAAGTTCTCTTTGTCGGGACCTTCAATTTGTTTCAAGAAGGGTACCAGGCTTGGTTGGTCTATCCATCCAACGAGTTCATTTGCAGCAGGAAACTTTCTGTCGGCATTTTCCAGCCAGACGTTTGTTTTCTGGAAGGAGAATTGCCCTAAAAGTTTTTTATACTCATCCACACCGGGCATGAACCACGGCCAAGTAAAGTTTTCAAAATAAGCATCGTACTGATCTTTGCTCATCACCTCTTTTAAGATCCTGATCAGATTCGAGCAGTTTCCTTGTCCGGCAAAACTGAACCGGGCAATGCCCGATGGCTGCAGATGCTTGTAGACATCGGCCAGCAAACGATGATGATCTAAAATCCAGTGGAGCGTAGCGTTCGAGAAAATCACATCAAAGCAATCATCGAGATCCCAGTGATTGATGTCCATCAACACGAAGGCCAGGTTTCTCTGCCGATGGGTTCGGGCCTGGTCAATCATGCCTTGCGAGGCATCGACGCCGACCACCCGGCCCTGCGGAACAAGTTCGGCCAATTGTCTGGTTAAAACACCGTCGCCGCAGCCCAGGTCGAGGATCTGCTCGTGGCCGTGGAACTGGAACGCGGCAACGAGTTTCGCCCCCCATTCTTTCTGATGCCTCGACACTGCGGCGTATTGCTTGCCGTCAAATTCAAATGGCATGGATTCTTCGCCGTTACATGGGCTGCTGATGACTGAATAGCGCGGCCTTGGGCCGCATCCAAAGAGCAGAGCCGGACTGTGTCAGTCCGGCTGATTTATAGTTTCACCGGGCCGACACGGCCCGGCTCTGAAACATGCGCAAAACGCAATCAAACCTCAAACGAAGACTTCCTTCCCTATTTCCTATCCCCGATTCCCTATCCCCTCATAATTTACAGGCCGCTTTTATCTACCAGTTGCCCGTCGCAACGGTTGCCCAGTCGGCGGTGCAGTTCCGGGTCGATATCGTAACTTATGGAGTGGACCGAACTATCGCAGAACGAGACCTGCCACGTGGTCGGATGGGCGCTGCCGAAGCAAAAGTAATCTGAATACATGCGCATGTCTTTCACCGGCGGCACCATTTCGGTAATGATCTGATTGCCTTGATAATATACAAGCGCGGTATACCGGGCGATGTCGTAGTCGTCGCCTTGGTAGAGGCTGGAATCGTCGCCGTAATCTTTTCCGGTGGTGTAGTCCTGGGGATTGAGATATTTTTCTCCCGCCAGATACGTGTTGCTCAGGCCGTCGGTGATGTCCCTTGTTTGGATCATGCTGCGGATGAAGGAAATGCCCGTGATGGGCGTGGTGTCGGGCCAGATGTAAGAGGTGTCATCATAACTTCTCGGCCCCTCTCCGCCGTCCACGTAGAAGTCGCCTCGGTTGATGGCATAGTCGGTGCGCGCGGCCAAGGGAGTATTCACCGCGTTGTAGGTTTGGGGATTATAGCCCAAATGATAAGGATAAAGCATCGCGTTCCTGCGGCTGGAGCAGATGAATTCGGGCAAGGGCGTGGCCAGCATTTCCGCGGCCGCGTTGTACTTATCACTTTCTTTCCAGCCCGAGCCCAGGTTGTGCAAGACAGTCTGTTCCATAAAGGGCAAGATGTTATAGGCCCAGCCGCCCGGCTGGTTTTGCGCGGTGCCGCGATCCGGATCGCCTACCCATCGCCACCCCCAGCCGCCCGTGGGAAACCGATGCGTCAAGCCTTCATGATTTAGCACCGCCAGAGAGATTTGCTTAAGCTTGTTTGTACACTCCAGTCTTCTGGCCGCCTCTCGGGCGGCTTGCACGGCAGGCAACAGCAAACTGATTAAGATACCGATAATCCCGATCACCACCAGCAATTCGACAAGGGTGAATCCGGTGCGTTGTAAGACCCTCATATTTTTACCCATTTCTCAAGCAGCATCTGTTCCCAGGCGGAGCCTGGGCACAAGACTTTGGATTATTAAAGGTCCCTTACCCGCTTTTTTTCAAGCGCGCTTCCACAAGCGGATCAAGTTCTTCTTCCGCAACCTCGCCCGTGCGCTGGCGGAAATAGGCCGGGTCCCGGGCATTTGTGAGCCCCACGTCGTAGCTGATCTCGCCGCGTTGATACAGTTCCAACAAAGCGCTGTCCATGGTTTGCATTTGCTGTTTGCGGCCCGTTTGCAACTCGCTGTAACAGAGATGTTCCTTGCGCTCGCGGATATGCGATCTCACGGCGGTGTTGGCCACCAGGACTTCGCAGGCCAGAACCCGTCCCTTGCCGTCGGCGCGGGACAAGAGCTTTTGGGCGATCACGGCTTGCAAGCTATTGGCCAGTTGCAGGATGATGGAGTTTTGCTGTTCGGCCGGAAACGCCGCGTAAACCCGCTGGATGGTCTGTATGGTGTCGGGCGTGTGGAGCGTGGCCATCACCAAGTGGCCGGTCTCCGCCGCGGTCAAGGCGGTTTCGATCGTCTCCAGGTCCCGCATTTCGCCGATCACGATCACGTCGGGATCTTGCCGCAATACATGGACCAACGCCTCGCGGAAGGATTTCACGTCGGTCTGCACTTCCTGCTGGATGATGATGCTGCGGAAGTTTTGATGCACGAATTCCACCGGGTCTTCGATGGTCACGATCTTGGCCCGCCGCGATTGGTTGATCACGTCGATCATGTAGTTGAGCGTCGTGGTCTTGCCCACGCCCGTTGGTCCGGTGACGATGATCAAGCCGTTGGGCAACCGCGTGAGTTCCTCGATCACCGGCGGCAAACCGAGTTCCCCGGCCGTGCGAATTACCGTCTCGCACAGGCGGACGGCCATCTCCGGGCAGCCGGAATGATAATAAACGCTTGCGCGGAATCGGCCCACGCCTTCCAGGTGTCGGGAAAAACACAGTTTCCACTGCTCCTGAAAGGTCTGGCGTTGCTGGGGCAGCAGCACTTCGTCGATCAAGTTCTTCAGGGTCTGCTCGTCCATGGGCGGTCCCTGAATAAACTGGATTTCGCCGTTGATGCGCACCACCGGCGCCACCCCCAGCGTTAAATGCACGTCGCTGGCGTTTAATTTTCGCGCACTCCGCATTATTCTTTCAAATTTCCAATTCATGGCCTTGCCTATCGTTTCCAAATACGGTTCCACCAACGCTGGAAAAACCACGTTCGCTCCAAGTCGCGGAGCATATCTTCAGCCTCGCTATTGTTCGGGCAGATGTCCAAACAATTCCGAAAACTCCGCCGCGCCTGCGTGGTCATTCCCATCATTTTTTCACAGCATCCTTGGATAAACCAAGGGTAATATTCACCGGAGGCCAGTTCCACGGCCCGGCGGGCTTTGGCCAGGGCCTTGATATAAGAGCCATAGTAAAAATAAATCAGGGCGATTTCCAAATGCACCAGCCAATCGCCATCGGACTGCAAGGCTTTATCGAAGCAGGAGGTATCGGTATTTTGTTTAGTGGCCGCCATCAATTCGCCCCGCACCATCCACGTATAGGCCGATTGACCTTTCTGCTTCATGGCCCCGTCGCTTGCTTCCAAGGCGCGTTTCGTATCGCCCATGCGCATTAGCGCCTGTGCGCGGGCCGCATAAAGGTTGCCTTGGGCGGGAAAAAGTTCCAGGGCTTTCCGGGCCCAAAGTTCGGCCTCGGGGCATTCGTCCAGCAAAATCAGCATTTGCGCTTGACCCACCCAACCCTCGACCAGCGATCGATCCTCTTGCAAGGCCCGCGAATAATATCGCAAGGCGGTTTCATAGTGTCCGCAACGCCGCTGCCCCTCCGCACGTTTCAGCCAATCCACGGGCTCCAAGCCGGCAGCCTCGGCCGCGGATTCCGCGCCGGGCGCCTCGGCCCCGGGCTCCGGGACCGACGATTCTGGCAAAGGCGTCGCCGCAGGCTTGCGCTGGTCGTCGAATTCCAATTTATCGAAACGCGGCATTCTACAACACTCCTTCAGCGAACCCACCACCAGCGAGTAAAGGGGTAGTTTCTCACGATCACTCGGCCAATAATCCTATCCCTGCGTACTAGACTTATCCGTTTTAATATTTCAGTGGGGATTCCGCCTACGGCATCTATAGTTTCTGCTAGCACACTGGGCATTATGCAATAATAACCTTCCGGCACCGATATATTCAAGTTGTTTTTAATACTATTTGGGTTAAGGGGCTGCCATTGGGAGGGTTGGCCATCGACATGCAGTTGTTGATTTGCCCACTGCACTGTTTGCCCGCCGCGGGCAATGATCCGGTCAAGGTAATCCACGCCTCCTAGATGGTATAAGCCGGGAAATGTATTTATTCGCCTGGCTTGAAATTGCACTTCTTCAGTCCGGTAGACCACCACGTCACCCACGGCCGGTTCGCGCCACCAATAGGAAGCCGGGCTGTAAATAAAGACGTCGCCGCTCTGAAACGGTCCGGAATTCACGATCATGTTTTGGGAAACGAGAATCTGGCTGATGCCGGTGATAATAGGATAATAACAAAACGCACCCACCGCTATCGTACAAAAGATGGCCGTAAAAATCCGTTTCCTGAGATTGCGTATTCCCCACCAGACTACGTCCACAATGCTCGAAGCATGAATGGCAATAGCCAGACCAAAGAAGAAGCCGCCGAGAAGGCTCCCAAAGAACAAGAATGATAACAATATCATGCCAAGATAGAACCTCAGCAGGGCCCGGCCGAGCATGGTGCGGCCAACCGCCATTTGCGCCCAACCCGGTACTATCATCCTCAGATAAATTGGAAGACTAGGCTGATCTGGTCTTAATCGCGGTATCAATTCAAAAGAGAGGGAAGCAAAATAATTTCCCAAGCGATAGGAAATTCCGCGGAAAGGCAGCCAACGGCGCAGGTGTTTTTTCCATGCCCCGGCCCGCGGCGGATTAATGTCGATCGCCGCTGCGCCCAGTTGCATATTAGCCCCGCACTGGCCGCAGGCGGTCACGCCGGGCATGTTTTCGAAATGGCAGCTTGCACATTGCATGATCGCCGCTCCACAAAAACAATTTTCTAAATGCTTGCCTATGCCACCTTGAAAACTAATGCCGTCTCGAATACGCGCCGGCCTCCTTTAGCGAATCCACCACCAGCGCGTAAAGGGAAAGTTTCTTACGATCACTCGTCCTAGGATGCTATGTCGCGGCACAAGGCAGATCCGCTGAAAGACGCCTTCGGGCAAATTGGGCTGAATAATTGGCTGCGTACTCGGCAAAATGAAATAATAACCTGCCGGCACGATTAATTTCAAGTTTGTAATAACATTAATGGGATTAATCGGTTGCCACTGGGAGGATTGGCCATTAACACGCAGTTGTTGATTTTTCCACTCTACTGTTTGCCCTTCCCGGGCAATGATCCGATCAATCGATTCCCCCCCTTCAATTCGGTATTCTATATGAGCCCTTCCTCCTCCCAGCGCGTAACCCAAGGGCTCAATATTGTAGAACACCACATCACCCACGGCCGGCTCGCGCCGCCAATAAGAAGCCGGACTGTAAATAAAAACGTCGCCCTGTTGAAACTGTCCATAGTTGGCGAGGATGTTCCTGGGGACAATAATCTGGTTAATGCCGGCGATAACCGGGAAATAACAGAGCGCGCCCACCGCGATCATACAAAAGAAGGCTGGCAAAACCCGCTGCCTGTAATTGCGCATTCCACACCAGACAACGTCAATAATGCTCGATGCATGAATTGCAATTGCTAGACCAAAGAAAATGCCGCCGGGCCCGCTCCCAAAGAACAACAATGTTAACAATAACATGCATAGATAGAGTCCCAGCATGGTGCGGCCAAGTGTGCGACGCTCCATCGCCATTTGCGGCCAACCGGGAACTATCATCCTCAGCAGAATCGGTAGGCTAGAGCACTCGGGTATAAAGCGTGGCACAAATTCAGTCGAAAGGGAAATAAAATAATTTTTCCATCCGTATAAAATTCCGCGCAAGGGCAGCCAAATGCGCAGATGTTTTTTCCATGCTCCGGCCCTGGGTGGATTAATGTCGATCGCCGCTGCGCCCAGTTGCATGTTGGCCCCGCATTGGCCGCAGACATTCACGCCGGGCATATTTTCAAAATGGCAGCTTGCACATTGCATGATCGCCGCTCCTTAACGAGCGTCTTGCATTATGTTTTGCGTTTATTATGCACCTCGACCTGCTCGCAGGCATGTTCTTCGACTTCATAATACTCGCTGGTGAGCGTGCGCGATTCTACTTTGCCCACGATCCTGCGCCAGCAGATCGGCGACATCGAGGCATTTGTGCCCCTTAAAACCGATGGGCCGGGCCGTGACTTTGCCCGAGGCGCTGATTTCAATTTCGATTTCTTCTTTAGCCATGAGATTTTCTTTCTTAAGGGATTACCAGTTGCGCACGTGGATTTTCACCGTGCGGTCTTCGGCTACTTCTTCGCTTACGATCGACATCTTGCGCTTTTTTAATTCCGTGACGATGCGATTATAGACATATTGCTGCGTCACGCGGTCGATCAATTCCTGCCCGATCCGCCGCAATTCCGACTTGGTGTAGGGGCCTTCCAAACAGACTTTCAGATTTCCCCTGGCGTCGCGGGAGAAAGTGGCGTTGATGCCCTCTCGCTGCACGGTGATTTTCTCTTCCACGCCCGTCCGGCTGGCGAGAATATCCGTGTTGTCCAGGACAATCTCTTCGCGATTTGTCGTTTCCGTCTCTTCATGGGCGTGGGTCTCGGATCTCGCCGCGGCATAACCCAATGTGCCCACGGCGGCTGTAATGGCAGCCGAGATCAGCGCCCAATTCCCAATTATTAGCGGAGCCAATACAATTATCGCACTCATAATTTTTCCTCCTTATTTAATTTTTTTCGATTTGCTCCACAAAGTTTACATCGGTGTGCCACTGCTTGCTTTGCAAGCAGTGAATTATTAGATTCATAGTTCGATTTTGCGTCGGGTATCGTCGCGGCGTGGCTCGAGGACCACCGAAGCCGGCCGCGCACGCCCGACGGCCCAGTTTCGCAAACGGTTCATCTCCTCGTTCATGGTGCGGGAAAGGGGCACGGTTTCGGTGATGTTCTTGCCGATTAAAGTCGTGCTTAATTCCTCTTCGCAGCTCAGGGCGTCGAACAAAGAGGAAATGACCACTTCCTCGATCTCGGCGCCGCTGAAACCGTCGCTCAGTTTGGCGAGCGCTCCCAGGTCGAATTTCGCCGGATCGCGGCCCCGCTTGCGCAGATGGATATCGAAGATTGCCTGGCGTTCGGCTTCCGAGGGCAGGTCCACAAAAAAGATTTCGTCCAGCCGGCCTTTACGCAGAAGTTCAGGGGGCAGATGACTGATCTGGTTGGCCGTACAGATCACGAAGACCTCGGAAGTTTTTTCCGAAAGCCAGGTCAAGAGCGTGCCGAACACGCGGGCCGCGGTGCCGGCGTCGCTGGAGGCCGAGCCCGTGGCGCTGGCCAGGGCCTTGTCGATCTCGTCCACCCAGAGAATCACCGGGGCCACGCTCTCCGCGGTTAGTAATGCCCGGCGAATGTTCTCTTCACTCGAGCCCACCAGGCTGGAGAACATCTGCCCGATGTCGAAGCGCAAGAGAGGTAAATTCCACAGACTGGAAACCGCCTTGGCGCAAAGACTCTTGCCGCAGCCTTGCACACCCAAGAGCATCACGCCCCGGGGCGGGGGAACGCCGAACGTCGAGGCCCGCTCGGTAAAGGCGATCTGCCTCTTTTGCAGCCAATCCTTCAGATTGTCCAGTCCCGCCACGTGGCTGAAGTCCTCCCTGGCTTCGTAATACTCCAGCAAGCCGCTCTTTTTGATGATCTGTTGCTTTTCACTGAAAATGACGGAAATGTCGTCGCCGCTCAGGCGCCCTTCCAAGACCAGCGTTTTGGCGAAGACGTTTTCCGCTTCCTTGAGGGTCAAGCCCCGGGCGGCATGGAGCAAGCGCTCCCGCGACTCGGGATTCAATTCGATTTTCACGTTTGGTTTCCCGCGCACGTCGGCGATAATCCGGTCCAATAGTATGCCAAAATCCTCGGGACCGGGCAAAGCGAATTCCAGCACGGTTACGTCCTTGGCCAAATCGGGCGAAATGCGCATGGAAGGGGCCACGATGACTAGCGTTTTATAAGAGTCGCGGAGTTGTTGGGCCAGATCGCGCAGTCGGCGGATCACGGCGATATTGCCCCGGTCTTCTATCGTGAAGCGATGGAAG
This sequence comes from Pirellulales bacterium, assembly GCA_963820545.1. Taxonomy (GTDB): domain Bacteria; phylum Planctomycetota; class Planctomycetia; order Pirellulales; family Thermoguttaceae; genus CAWGAJ01. The sequence goes on along the minus strand of CAWGAJ010000001.1, from coordinate 1,507,086 downwards.
TCCTTGAACAAGTAAATGGCGGGTTCCACGTGCTGAATCACCGCGTCCAAGGCGTTAATCGGATCGGTGGTGTTGCTGCCGCCTAGTTTTGCGCGTTGCGATTCGGCGCCCGATTTGATGATCCCCTGCGTCACCGTCCAGACGAAAAGGCCTTTTTTGCGATTCGCCGCGATCTCCCGCAGATAGCGCTCCACCCGCTCCTCTTCCCATGTGACCACGTAAATAATTGGATAACGGGCGCGAATCAGCACGTCCAACTCCGCCAGGGCCGACAATTTTCGCGGCGCCCATTTTTTCAATTCCCCTTGTTTGCCCCGCGCTGAAGCCTGCGTGGCGGGCGCCGCCGGGGTAGCTTCCGGCGACCTTGCCGCGGATGCGTTCGTCGAAATATCATCCATTCCTGTTCACCTTTATAACTAAATACCACCGATGTCAGCACATGCCTGATGCGCCTTTGATTGTTCTTCTGTCTGATCTGCCTTCCGACGGTGAGAATCATTCATGTTGCTCGCTGCTGTATTGCCTCCCAAGGCTTCCAACAATTCCTTTAACGCTTTCGACAGACCGTGGACATAGATTCTCCCGTCGGGGAGGATCAAAATCTCGCTGGCGCCGCGAAGATCGACTTCTTGGAGAGCGGATTCATGATTTACTTTATTGACTGTCATAATGGTAATAATGTCGTCAAGCCCACGAGCTGCAACCCGTGGGCTTGGCTTGATTTGTCATTCCTTATCTTATTCAATCACATTCAACCCGTTGGTAACAGCCCAGCTTTGGGCCTGCTTAACCTCTAAAGCTGTGAGGGGCCGATTCAACTCCGCATGACTATCCGCTTTCCATCGGGGCAGGTATCCGATGTGGATGCTAAATGGCGTTTCCGGCAGCCGGCTGCGCATCCAAGCAACTATCGGCCGAAAACAACAATCGTAATGGCCCGGCAATAACAAATGACGAATGATCAGTCTACTGCCATTGGACACCGCTAACAGATTGCGGCTAATCGTTTCCACGTAATTATCTACCTGGGAGATCCGCCTGGCACAGGCATTGTTCCCGTATTTGAAATCGGCCACGTAACAGTCCACCAACCCTTTCAGTAATTTCCATGCCTCGGGCGTTCCGTAAAAGTTCGATTTCCAGACCAGGGGCAATGAATTTTCAATTTCCGCCAGTGTTTGCAGTATCGCCGGGAGATGTACCGTGGGCTCGCCGCCTAGCCATTGCAGGTTTCGGGCTCCCTCGGCGGCAGCTTCATCAATGATGCTTTGCAGCAATCCGCTTGTCAAAGGCCGGCCGCGTTGGGGATCAACGGAGTTTTCCTCGGAAATGCAAAAGGCGCAACGCAAATCGCAACCCGCTAAAAAAATCTCTAAAGAAGGACACAGTGATTTTTCATTGGCAAAATCAATCCCATAGCGCCAAAGTCGAGCATTTGTCCCCGCTCCACAGAACCCCCGTTCACCGGCAATTCGATTCACCCCGCAGCGGCGCTCGCACAACTTGCAGCAGCGGTACATGGCCATGGCGTTTTGGGCGCTTTTGGCAAAACTCTCTCGCTTCTCCATGGATTTGACCAATTTAACAGGTCCTTTTCAGCCATTCTACCACAAGTGGAGGGGTGAGCACAAGCAACTTGTAGATAGGTTAATTGCATTTCAAAATAATAGTTTACACCCTGAAAAATTCTTACTGGACTTAAAATGAGCTTTTTAAGATAATTACAAAAGACAATCACCAATTTAGGGAAAATAGGGGCTGTTGCTAACCGTGACCTGGAATCGTTTGTTGGCATTACAGCCGGATGGGATGATTATTTCGCTGGCCCTGTTGGCGATTATGATCGCCGTTGCGGTCTATGTTATTTTGAAAATCCGTCCCAAGACGCTACAACACGAACCGCCAGCCAGCGAATTACTCTCAAAATTTCGCGAAATGCACTCCCGGGGTGTGCTAACCGACGCAGAATTCCGAACTATTAAAACTACATTGGCAGAACAGCTTCAAAAAGAGTTAAATGATAACAGCGAAACAGCTTAGGTTAAATAACACCAACCATACTGGAGTGGTAGATTCGTGCAGTTCTAACGACTTGAAGGGATGCGAGTCCTGGATGGCCAAAACTATGGCCAATTTGATACGTAGAAATATCAGCTTTGATTGGCTCGAATTAAAGGGTAAAGTCATCCGGCAAGCAGCCCGACAGCATTGAAATCCCGGCCTTCGAGCAATACACGTTGTATAGTTTTATAACCCGCCGACTAATGCTTGATAATTGAAAAACTGAAATGCCGCGCGGCGGGTGCGGAAAGGAAAGGTCAATGCCTACAGGTCGAGATTTCACTACTGGTCGTCGCGGTGGCGGGCCCGTCAAGAAAAACGCCTTTTGTTCCTTCTGCCGAAAAAGCTATCGCGACGTCGGTCCCCTTGTGGAAGGTCCCGGCGACGTCTATATCTGCGGCGAATGCATCGATCTCTGCCAATCCATCCTCGAACAAGAACGACGCCGCCGGGGCACGAGCAAGCAACTATTCACCAAGATTCCCACGCCCCGGCAAATCGTCTCGCAGCTCGACCAGTACGTCATTGGTCAAGAACATGCAAAAAAGATCCTGGCCGTGGCGGTCCATAGCCACTATAAGCGCTTGATTCACGGCGCCTCGGGCTCCGACGTGGATATCGACAAGTCGAACATCCTCTTGATCGGCCCCACCGGCTCGGGCAAAACCTTGCTGGCGCAAACCCTGGCCCGCATTCTCGACGTCCCCTTTGCCATCGGCGACGCCACCACTTTGACCGAGGCCGGCTACGTGGGCGAAGACGTCGAGAACCTGCTCCTGAAACTGCTCCATGCCGCCGATTTCGACCTCGAATCCGCCCAACGCGGCGTGCTCTACATCGACGAAATCGACAAGATCGGCAAAACCAGCCATAACATCTCCATTACCCGCGACGTCTCCGGCGAAGGCGTGCAGCAGGCCCTCTTGAAAATGCTCGAAGGCACCGTGGCCAACGTGCCTCCCCAAGGCGGACGCAAGCATCCCGAGCAACAGTACATCCAAATGGACACCACGAATATCCTCTTCATCTGCGGCGGCACGTTCGTGGGCCTGGAAGATATTATCGCCCGACGCCTGGGCAAACGGACCATCGGTTTCACACAAGAGGGCGTCAGCCGCGATCAAATGGAACTGGGCGACCTGCTCCAGCAAGTCACCAGCGACGATATCCTCGAATACGGCATGATTCCCGAGCTGATCGGCCGCTTGCCCGTCGTGTCCGCCCTCAGGCCGCTGGATCTCGATACCATGGTCCGCGTGCTCACCGAACCCAAAAACGCCTTGGTCAAACAGTTTCAAGCCCTTTTCGGCATGGAAAACGCCGAATTGGGCTTCACCGAGTCGGCCCTGCGAGCCATTGCCCAACGGGCCATGGAAAAAGATACCGGCGCCCGGCGCTGCGCTCCATTGTGGAAGAGATCATGCTCGAAATCATGTTCGAGCTGCCCGATCAACCCGCCGGCACTCAATACCTTATAACCGATGACATTGTCCACCGTCGTCAATCCGCAATTCCCGTGCGTGCCGAAGCAAAATCAGCATAAAAACTTTACGATCCCCCTCCCTCAAGCCGCGCACTTCCAGCGCGGCTTGTTTTTTGTGGTGGAATGCAGTTCACAATCCAGCGTGCGGTTGTGCCACTGGCTGCTTGTCAGCCAGTGGCACCCAACACTACCTTTTAGCCAATTTCCTCAGCGCTTCGATGCCGCGCTCAATCACCTCATCCGGGGCGGCGTAGGAGATGCGAAAGTGCGTGTCGCGGCGGCTGAAGACATTGCCGGGAATTATCAGTAGTTGATATTTTTCGATTGCCCGGCCGACGAATTCCATGCCTGTGCCCCAGGGCAGTTTTGGAAAGGCGTAAAAAGCCCCGCCGGGCGCGACGAGTTCGTAATCGTCCTTTAAACCCGCCACTAGCATGTCGCGCTTGCGTCGATAGCCTTCCAGCTTCTCGCTCATGTCCACATCCAGCGCCTTTACTGCGGCCCATTGAAATGGATGCGGGGCACAAACAAAACTGAACTGCTGCAGCTTGATCATCTCGCGAATGATCGCCCCCGGCCCGTGGGCGAATCCCAAACGCCAGCCCGGCATGCCGTAAGTCTTACTGAATCCGTCGATCACCAATGTTTGCGGATTATACCTGGCCGGCGACACGAACGGCCCATCATAGCAAAAGGCCCGATAGATTTCGTCGCTTAAAAGCAGCACGTTCCGCTGGGCCGCAAGATGTGCCAGGCCGCGCACGGTCTGTGCATCGGCCACCGCGCCGGTCGGATTGGCCGGACTATTAAAAATTATCATTTTTGTCCGCGGCGTGATGGCGTCGGCCACGCGATTAAGATCGATTTTAAAGTCTGGATAAGTATCCATCGGCACCACTGTGCCGCCCACCACTTTTACCAGCGCCTCGTACATTACAAAGTATGGATCGAAGACGATCACCTCATCGCCGGGATTTATCAGCACCATTAGCGCCAATAGCAGTCCGCCGCTGGTGCCCGAGGTGACGAACAACTCCCGGTCGTCGTGGTCATATTCTTTCCGCATCTGGGCGTGCAGTTTTTCCCGAAGTTCCAAAATGCCTTGCGTTAGGGCATAGCCGTTTTTGCCGCTTTCGATGGCCTCGACGGCCGCGCGGCGCACCGCATCAGGCGGATCGAAATCGGGCTGACCGATGGAAAGGTTGATCGGATTTTTCAGCTTCGCCCCCAGGTCAAAAACCTTGCGGATGCCCGAGGCGTCGAACAAACGAGTACGGTCGGCAAGCCAATTGCGAGGCATGGTTTGTGGTAGGTGGTTTGTGGTAGATATAGGTAGTAGATAGCAAGCAGTTATTATTTATTGCCAGACGATAAAAGTAATCAAAGCTCGATTATTTCTCCAACTCTTGCCAAGCTTTCGTCAGAAGATCGTTAACCCCCAATTCGGCGGCCCATTTTTTAAGATAATCACGATCGACTTGATGTTGTTGGACTTCCAGTATTTTCACAATGTCCGTCCATTGGCGGTCAGAAGCTTCGTCTCCCATCCGATACCATTCCAACTTGCTTAGAATTACATCCTCTGCCGAGGCGACGAAAAATTCCGTCGCGGGATCTTCTTTGATCAACGTCCTTTTCCGCCTGCGCTTTAACGCCGCACGATTATAATCGCGAGGTTTGACTGTAAAGATATCTATTTTGAAATAAGTCTTATTATGTATCAAATTGAAGCAGGAATGCCGGGCCACAGCTTCGGCAGCGGTTTTTGCATTGACATAGTAGGCCTCCTGTAACGCTTGGACTAAGGGTTGGACGTGTTCCATCCGCAATTCCGCGACAACATCCACGTCTTGCGTCATCCGGGCATAGCCGTAGGCCGTGCCAGCGACTGATCCGCCGATATAATAACGGACGCCTAATCGTTCCAGTTCAGCTACAACGGGTCGCAGAGCGGAAAATCCTTCTCCGGAAAGCGGGTCGGGTTGCATTTTATATATTCCCTTAATTCGTCGGCTAGTTTTTGACCGTAATGTAATTCCACCCAAAACAAGGCCACTTCCCGGAGACTGAATTCGGGATGCGCATCGGCAATCGCCTGACGCGACATGCGTAGTGCCAGGTTGGTCAACGTGCGTGTGATGGCCACACGATCGGCCATACTCGCCTGCCGCATCAATTCCACTTGCACTCGTTCGGCATCAGGATGAGTATCGGAAAGCATCTCGACCGTTCCTTAACAGAGATTGGAACAGTATTATCCCTCGAAGAAACAGCGATGGCAAGAGCCGACGCTTTTTATTGTAGCTCCGAAAGTCAGTATTCCCTGACCCCTGACCTCTGACCTCTAAACAGATCTTCTATCGCACTTTGCAGCAGAAGCGCAGCAGGCCGCCCTTGCCGGGCTCCAGCGGATCGGTGATCTCGCACTGCACCACTAGCGAGTCGCCTTCGTTGGGCTTTGTGGAGAATTTGGCCTCGCGGCTGCACTGTGCGCTGCCTTCCATGAATTCCAAGCGCGGGCTGAGGCTGTCGATGATCGTCACGTTGCCAATCTTCTGATTGCCCACGTTGTCGAAGCGAATGGTAAACCATACTGTTTCGCCCGGTTGCGCGTATGGCGTGGAAGCCACCTTGACGATCCGCAGTTTCGGATTGCCCGGCGGCACGGTGGCCACGAATATCGACTCGGTTTGCTCGTTTTGCACAAGGGCCATTGCGCCTTGGCGATCGAGAATGATTTGTACGGCCTGTATGTGTTCCCAGGCCACGGCCGCCTGAGCGGCGCGGGCGAGATACGCCTTTTCGGCGTTTGCATACATGCCCAGCCGAATAATGGCTAGATTTTCATAGGGTTTGAAGCCGTCTTGAAAACCGCGCGGTCCGATCACGCTGGAAAGCGCCCCGTCGCCTTGTTTCATGCGAAAGGCGCGTGCCGGCCGGGCGCTGATTTCGTTTCCCGCCTGTACCTGCTGCTTGGCGGTGCCGATCTTCTGCGTCAGCGTAGGACCCGCCAAGGTCGTATTCACGCTCACGCCCGAGAGTCGATCCCGCTGTTCATTTGCTACTAATCCCACAACTTGTCGTACCGATCCAAACCGCGGACTGTAAATAAATACTTCGTTACTGGGTTCCACTAACGTTCGGCCGTCGAGCGTGTCGTAGCGGGCCACGGTGTCTTCCCTCTCCACGCCGAGGACGTCCCATTGCTTTCTCACTCCTGCCGGTGAGCCCTCGTCTCCGCCGTCGCGCAGATACTCATCTTCCGGCCACGGCGGACGAATGCCCGGCGGCAACCACGGCGCATACGCCGATAATGGCAATGGCGCGTCCTGGTCAATGCCCGTTGTCTCGATAGGACACTCGCTTGCGGCAGCCCTGGGCGTGATGGAATCCGGCTTTGGCGGCGACAAAAGCTTGACTTTCGAGCGATTCTGTTTCTCTTCTGCATGCCATGCGACTTTTGTTACTGCCGCATTCGGCGGTTCGCAAGGATAAGATACAAACGGCGGACAGCCGTAAAGAAAACTCGCATCGACGCCTTGTTGTGTCCCTGGCAGCCGGCCGCCCATGCGCACAATGGCCACCGGCCGACCCAAACCATCGGCTACGGCTAAAGGATCTTGCCCCGGACTTAGTTCAAACCAGTTTTGCTGTTGTCCAAAGCCGCTCGCCGGCAAGGCATTGCGCGGATCTTCCAGATAGACTACCCGGGTGGTGAACTTCCCGTCCAGCGCCAAGCGGAGATCTTCTTCACTAAGCTCAACGCGGATGGGGAAACGCAACTGCTGACCGATCGGCGCGTAGAGCCGATCGATGATCTCAATGGTGGGAAAGACCTCCATGCCTTCGGCCAGCCGAATGCCCGTTATGCGCAGGCGGTACACCGCGCCAATGAGCAATCCTACCTTGCGCGGTCCGGGCCGAGGTTCTTCGAACCAGCCTGCCGAAGCCAGCGAAATCAAGGCCCCCGTCGGAGCCTTGATTTCTACTGGCTGATAGAACCCGGGCAATGGTCCGCCGCGCTGGAGTTGCCTATTGCCAATCGCTCCCGGCGGCATGACGCCTTGATGCCAGCAGTGGACGCCCGGTGGCTCGGCAAGCAACATGCTGCTGGTCAGACCCAGCGTCCAAAACAGCATCATGGCAACTCTGCCGGCGTTTCCTGGCATAGATAACATAATCCTTGCTGGCCGGCAGCAGCGGTTTAAGACCATTGTCACGAGTTAATCGCACTAAAAAACGGATAATTATTTTTCATTCACTTTGCGGGCACGAGCCTTCATTTAAGCTTGTCTGCGAATCATCGTTAGCCATTGGGCATGCCTGGCCATCAGGGCAATCTCCTCGGATCACTTCCTGGCGGTTCCCTAACGGTTGGCGGTACGATCCCAAGCCCGGGCTGCTTTGTTCCACGATGCGCATGTGGTCCACAGGCTTCGGATAACTGTAGCCGGGCTTTTGCTTCACGTCGATGCGCACCTTGTCGGTCGGTCCCGGCAGATGCACGCGCGTATGATTGACGATTGTGTGTTTTTGCAGGCCCGCGGGTACTCCCAGCGGTACATGCGGCGGACCAGGCAGCCCGATCGGCGTGCCGCACATCGGCATGCCGTATTGCGGCATGGTCACTCCGGAAATCATATTGCTGTTGGGCATGGTAGTGGGAGTTCCCACGGGCATCCCCAGCGGTGTTTGTCCGTCGGAAATTGGACAGTTATAACCCACGTGCTGAACGTCGCCTCCTTGCATCCCTCCCGGATTGGGAATTTGCAGGTCCTTGTTGCCCAGGCGTACAATCGCCAAAATCGCGCCGCGGCGATCCGCTTCCACGATCGGGTCCACGCCCGGATCAAGCCGCGTGCTTACCAAAGTCTCGACTCCGGCAACCGCCAGTTCCTGGAATTCGGGATCGGGCAGATAAATCACTTTGGTGACAAAATTGCCGCTTAAGACCTGATCGAAATCTTCTTCGGTAAACTGCACGGGAATGGCATTGTGCGCCAGGAAGGCCTCGGATCGCGGCATGGCGGGACCGACTTCCAACGTGGGATACAATTCCACGCCCGGCCGACCGGGAACATTGGAGAGCTTCAGCCGATAGATCGCCCCTTGCGGAAAATTGGTGCGGCCCGGTGTGATCAGCGGATCCGAATCGAATTGCCCTGGTGCCATCACGTCCCAAGTCAATGACATGCCTTCTGGGCCCACAAAGGCGATTTGAGAAGTCATCTGTGACATGGGCAAACCAGGTTGATACATCATCACGCCCGGCCCCGGACCATCCACCCCAGGTCCCGGATGCATCAGCATCTCGGCCGGTGGCAAGTTTTGCTTTAAGGGCCCTTTACAACCAACTATACCAATTGCAACTACTAACAACGTCAACAGAGAAACCCTCATGGTATCCCCCCTCCATTGTGCTCAGAGCCTGTGCCGGGTAAACGCCCCGGCCAGGCAAGAGCGTGGACTTAATTTCATCGTAGGATGGATTTGAAATCCGTCTTACAAAACTGTTAAAAGACACTCACAATGGGGTCCCGCGCAAGAACTATCCGCGCAGAACACCTGTCTAGGGTGTATTGGTCGGCCTGTTACAACACGATTCTTTGGAAAATCCGCTAAGACCGTTAAAATTGCACCTGACCTGCCGATGTTGCCCAGATTACGCAGATTGTTTTTTAGTGCGATTATTGCTCAGCCAGCCATAATAAGAGCCGGGCCGTGTCGGTTTAGAGCCGGGCCGTGTCGGCCCGGAGTATAGTAATGTATATATAAAAAAAATCTTTCCGGGGCGACACGCCCCGGCTCTTTTTTACTGTTTTAGGCAGGCGTGGTGCGTTGGTGGAGGATGTATCTGTGGATGGCATGAAAGTAGTCTTCATTCCACACCCATTTCACGCTACCGCCTTCAGACCAAAATGTTTGCCCTGTGGAGAGAGGCCATTTTTCTGAGAGCTCTTCACCCAACCAGCGTTTGAACCATTTTCTGACGACGGTACCCTCGGCGTCGGCAGTCAACAGAACAGGAATATGATCAACACCAACTGCCGCGATATGATATATCCAACCGCCCGTTTGGCAAATCGAAGGAATTAAGGATTCCGCATATTGTCTATGTGACAAATCGAAGTTGACGGACGGAAATTTCAACAGTTCAATTTCACGAATCCAACGCTTGTGATCGGAACCAATAATCGGATCTCCATATCGGTTCATTGAACGATCTACAGTGCCTTTGGGATCGCCGTGTAAACGTGTGCCGTAAGTTTCGAAGGTAATGTGATAGGCAAGGGGTAGATCGTTCATGGAGATGTTGCACCAATATATTGTGTATAATATGAAAAATAATTCTAACAAAAAAAGCCTAACAAAGAGAGCCGGGCCGTGTCGGCCCGGATTGGAGCGTTGTTAAAAGGTTCTTTCCGGGGCAACACGCCCCGGCTCCGCTTACTCGGCCCCTATTTCCTCCGTCGCCTGGCAAAAGCAAACAGAGCGAGGAAGGCCGTCGCCAATAAAAGCCAGGAACCTGGCTCGACTGAGCTCGCCGAAGTTAGGATAACGTTGTCTATAAAAAACGAACGGCGATCCATTTATTCCTTATGAATCTTTGGAAGCCCGTTCAACTTCCTTAACCACGGTTTCGAGGAGTTGACGGGAGAGGTGCAGAGATGATTTTGTGGGAAGTTCTCGCAAGAGGGCGAGCACTTGTTGCCGTGTCCGCGCTGCCATACGGATGGAGCGTACGACAATGCCGATCGTGCCGCGCACGGTGAAACCCAACGACTCGGCCGCCAGTCGCGCGGCGGCGTCATCACAAAGCAGTAATTTCCCCGAACCGCCTTCCATTAGAGCAATTGCAGCCCTTTCACCAATGTCCAGACCAAGGGCATCGCTGAGCGAAAGCAATCTTGCAGATGGCTCGACGGCAATATCAACGATATTCGCAGCGGGCAGGTTGCGGATGGTTAATTGCGGTCGGTGACCGACCACTTCAGTCCACACCTCTCGCGGAATCAGGATAGTTCCCAAGTCTCTGAGCAGATCAAGGCATCCCAATTCATCAAGGTGAATGAGTGGTCCGGCGTCGCTGACAATCGGCGGCAAGTCAGTCGTTGCCATGCAGACCCCACTCTACGTCGGCAAGGATCTGTGACTCGATAAGTTCCGGGCGATGAGAATCGAGGAATCGGCGCAGTGCTTCGATCATTGCCTGCTGTTCGTCGACCACCCATCCCTCGCGCACCAGTAGCGCTAATCGATCTGCCAGCCAGTCAGGACACTCGATGTTAAATGTTTTCATACACGCATTATATGAAAAGCTGAATTAGGCGTCAACGCTATAGATTATTTTTGCCAAGCTGGAGTAGGGACAGCGACTCCTGGCGCTTGAGTCGCCATCGGCTGAAAATTCGGATTGGCCAGATCCACTGCCGGCGCCCGTGATGGAAGGCATGTTCCAGAGTTCAGCAGGATTGCCTGATAGACGGTTGATCTGCACCGCTCCCAAGTCGATGCGCATGGAAAATTGAGCCGATGGGCAATTAATCACCACCACGCCGGGCATGACCAGGCCGCTTAAAGGATCGCGCCGATGTTGGCTGGCCGTGGCGCTGGCCAACAAGCAGCCTTGGGCGTTGTAAAGGTTTTGTTCCACCACCCAGCCTTGCGATCCGTCGAGAATAGTCACCTTGGTGATCGGTCCATCGGGCGTTTCGCGGACCGTACGTACTTCCAGACGATCGCCCGGCAGCGGAAACGGGCCTTGATGTGGCAAGGCCGGATCGAGTTCGGTAAGGCCCAAGGCCTCGATCAGCCAGTCGGGTTGGACGGGAATGGAATATCGCGCCGGGCTGGCGGCGAATTGATCGTGCCGGCAATAGTACACTGCCGGAGGCTCGCTGCGGCGAATCCAATACCAAAAAATATCGGGATTGCTCCCCAAGTCGACTTCCGGTCCGGTCAAGCCCGAGACGGCTTGCAGGCGAAAATATCTTGGCCTTTGACAGGCGATACTGGTCCGCAGGGCGGGAAAACCCGGCCCGGATATCGTGGCGTGATTCGACCAAAAAGATTGAATTTGCGAGTTATTGCGGTTGACCACTTGCATTACCTGGTCCAGCGTGGGCGAAACGGGCAAAACCCGAGGCAAAATGGGCGCCGGCGGTCGCAGCATGTTCGGGCAACTGGCGCCGCTAACGGCAAATAACACCGTTATTGTGATTAGAAACAGTAGAGGTCGATGTCGGAGCATGGGGAGTTTTCAGTATCTATCAGCTCTCAGTAGTCAGCTTTCAGCAAGTTTACAGTTAACGGTTCACAGTCGGCGGATTCTTCGCTGCGCCCAGAATGACATTTTGGATTATATGTTTTTATCCATCATCCTCATCCTGAACCCTGAACCCTTTTCTATTGCAACAGCGCGGCTAATTGCTGCTGGATTTGGTCAATTCCTGATTGTTCCGGAACGACTGCCGGGACGGTGTAGGAGGTTTCGCGACGCGGACAGTAAACCGTGAGCACTTCGTTGCCACTTTGGTCGCGTTTTTCCTCTTCCAGCCGAAACACGCGGCGACGGATCAAAAGCAGCGTGAGCACATAACGCATGTCCTGTTTGTCGGCCGCTTCGGCTAGATCGTCGAAAAAGTGCAGGATTACATCATTAGGCGCCCAACGTTTGTGCCGGCCGGTTTTGTCGGGCACTTGCGATTTCCAAAAACCCAGGGCCTCGGCGGGCGGACCGTTCCAGGCATCCGCCGCATAATCGTAGCGTTTCAGTTCCGCTCCTTCTGACACGAGCACCGAATAGTACCACTCGCCCGGAGCAAATTCTCGACCGGTCGACTTGCAACGTCTGGTAAAGCCTTGAACTTCGTAATCCATAACATGAAAAAAAGTCTTACCGATCGGTAATAACAAAGGTCGCAAAGCATACCCGAATTTGGAATTTGTTTCAATGTGTGACTTGATTCCCTTCACTTTAAATGTGAGTATCAGGATTGCGAGTGGTTAATCCGGGCTTTGTTCCATGCGCCGTATAAGGTCACCTAATTTGCCACTGATTAAAATGGCACCATTTCCATACAGATCGCATGTCCAATTGTGGAAAGCAGTTACATTACGAAACGTCAGAGCTGCAGTGTTTGCAGATAGCTGGCAAAGTGCCATTAAAACTCTAGCACTCGATGAAATTAAGGCATCAACTACTCAAGATCTTCCAGTCTTGGAACCACAACGAACCTACCGCATTTTGCCGTCCCTGCGCAGCTTGCTGCACGAGCCACTCCTCTAAAGTGCTTCTGTATATATTTTAAAACATCTATCCACAAATCTGACGTTCACACCCCTATGAGCTATAAAAAGTTGACATACACTCTTACTCAATAAGCCGATTGTTCCTCAAGCTAGAGGATGTTACATTGTCAATTATGATCGAATAGGTAGAGTATGCATAAATCAAGGGCCAGGAAAGGGAGGAAGTAATGACCTCCACAAAGCGAGATCAAGTTTTCATAAGCTACAGCCACGAAGATGAGAGCTGGTTGAAAGATCTTCGGACACATCTGAAGCCTTACGGACATGACGATTCGATCACAGTATGGTCTGACAAGGAAATTCAACCGGGTTCAAAATGGTTTGATGAGTTAAGATGCGCATTGGACAGGACAAAAGTAGCAGTGCTTTTGGTTACAAAAAACTTCCTGGCCTCTGATTTTATCCGCAAATATGAACTAACTCCACTATTGACAGAAGCTGAAGCAGGCAGTGTCAAAATTCTCTGTATTCACGCTGAGGCAAGCTCCTACAAGCAGTCGCCCATCCAGATATACCAGGCACTAAATGATCCTGAAAAACCCCTTGCGCAACTGAAGCATGCCGAACGTGACGCCGCGTGGGTACAAATTTGCGCTACGATCAGAAAAGCCGTAAACCCAACGGGCTCACTACAAGATAAATCCGCACAACCTATGGCAGGCCAAATCAGAACGGCGCTTAGTGTTGTGAGTATGGATGCGGAACCACTACCACACGGAAAGTTGCTACATGATTTAGAGAAATCGATTGCAGACGGAAAACTCCGGAATTCCAAGGTTGCTCGCATCGTACTAACGGCATTGCGGCAAGAGAAGGAACTTGAACTGGTGGCGAACTACAATCCTTCCTGGATAATTGTGGGCATACAGCTAAGCGATGAGTTCTTCAAGCCAGTCAGAAAAAGCGCAGGGGAGCGAGATTGGCAAAAAGACTTTGCACAAACTGTGACTCCCATACTTGTAAGCACGGCACGTTCACTCGAACGGTCGGCTGATTCCCAGGCTCTAGTAATAAAACTGTGTAATGCCATGGCTGCGGGGCTTCGATTGAACCTAATATGGCCTGAAGAAGCAGACCATTTCAACGACTTGGTTAACGCAATTTATAAAGCCTGCATCAATGCAAAAGAGCTAGAAAACGAGAATGTCTTTATGCAACTTAAAGGATTGACAGTAATAGGACCCAAGTAACGACATCTCGCAGGAAAGGCCGCATCATGTACCCGTTTTGCGATGGCACCGTTTGGGGAGTCCCACTAGTGTATTGAGATCCATCGTATGGCGCGAATCATTTTCTCTTACAAGTTCTGGAAATTCATGTTCGTGGCCTTGAATGATCCGCTGTACCCATAAGCGAGTCACTTCTGGATCATCTGTTGATCCTTTAAGCAGAGCTTCAAATTCAGCTCGGGGTAGACACTTCAGAGCTGTCTTCTCTGGATTCGTAGAGCCTAGCGACCGGTTTACCGAAGTAACTTCGAGATGCAATTGGTGAATGTGTTGCCCATATAATTCATATATACGATCAATAGTTTCAGCGGTCCATGCCATGGGTTAGCCTCCGTTATTGTCCAAAATATGATTGATTTTCACAGAGATTGGAAGCCCACTTCTGAGAAATAAGAACAATACTCACCCTAGTCCTCTCTTGGAGAAACATTATTCATATACTAGCAATGACAGCATAAAACAAATCGAAATTGCTTACGCAAATACAGTTCCTTCTAGCCGTATAAGCAGTAAATAAGATGGAATTTATATAATTCCTTCAAGGTGAGAATGTTAGCTGATGAATAATGCCACAGAGAGATGGGGATTTTAATACGCCTTAAAGAACCTACACGAAGTACCGCCCGGCCCAATGCAAATTTTTACCGGCCGGCCACACTTCGGGCAGTGACCTTCGTATGCGGTCTCGTTCAGGTTGACGTAAATCCTTATGTAGACGTCACAACAGGCAAAATGGATACCCACAAAACGGCGATTTACACCTTTCGGGGAGGATGATGATTCGGGAATACTGCTTAAATCCAGTTTTTCGCCCGCCATTGCTAACACCTGATGTCAAGTTGTTTATGATGCCTTTATCGACATAATAACTGCGACTGTCCCGAACTTGACTTGCTTATATGTGTCTTGTACATTTAAGAAGTTCGGTATCCAAGCCGAATTTGAAAATAGGAAATCATTTATGGGTACGTTGTTAAGCCTATTGCCGTTATTATTGCTGGCATTAGCCAGCAGCCGGCCTTAGGGTGCGTACCTGATTGCACTGCTAGCACGTCACAACCCCAAGGCCGATGAAGCCCTGGGGTTTTTTGTTAATATAAGAGGATAAAGGATATCTAACCATGACCGATACAGTTTCTTCTCCATCCCGACACATTGTTATTTTCGACACCACGCTCCGCGACGGCGAGCAATCGCCGGGCGCGAGTATGAACCTGGGCGAAAAAATGGAAGTTGCCCAGGCCCTGGTCGACCTGGGCGTGGACGTTATCGAGGCCGGTTTCCCCATTGCTTCGCCCGGCGATTTCCAGGCCGTGCGCGAAATCGCCCGAACGATCCGCGGCGCGGTGATTTGCGGCCTGGCCCGTTGCCGCGACGAGGACATCGATCGCGCCTGGGAGGCCGTGCGCCACGCCCAACAGTCGCGGATCCACGTCTTTCTGGCCACCAGTGCCATCCATCGCGAGCACAAGCTCCGCATGGACAAAGAAGATATTATTCGCCATGCCGTGGCCGGCGTGAAAAGGGCCAAGGATTATTGCCCGGACATCGAGTTCTCGCCCGAGGACGCCTCGCGCACTGAAGCCGATTTCCTCTGCCAGGTAGTCGAAGCCGCCATCGATGCCGGCGCCACGACCATCAACATTCCCGACACCGTCGGTTACGCCACGCCCAACCAGATGTACGAAGTGATCCGCACCCTGCGCAGCCGCGTGCCGAACATCGATAAAGCCGTAATCAGCGTCCATTGCCACGACGATCTCGGTCTGGCCGTGGCCAACAGTCTGGCCGCGGTCGATGCCGGCGCCGGACAGGTCGAGTGCACCATCAACGGCATTGGCGAACGGGCCGGCAACTGCTCGCTGGAAGAAATCGTCATGGCCCTGCGCACCCGTCACGATTATTATCATGCCTCCACGCGCATCCTCACCCGCCGGCTGGTGCCCACCAGCCGCCTGGTTGCCAATATCTCCGGCATCCAGGTGCAGCGCAACAAGGCCATCGTGGGCCAAAATGCCTTCGCGCACGAGGCCGGCATCCATCAAGACGGCATGCTCAAAGAACGCACCACCTATGAAATCATGCACCCCGAGGACGTGGGCTTTTCCATGACCGATCTGGTCCTGGGCAAACATAGCGGCCGGGCAGCACTGGCCGATCGCGCCAAAGCCCTGGGATACAGTCTCAATAGCGAACAGCTCGACACCATCTTCATGGCCTTCAAAAACCTGGCCGACAAAAAGAAAGATATCTACGACGCCGATATCGCCGCCCTCATTGAACAGCAAATTCACGCCATCCCCGAACGTTGGAGCATCGATTCCTATAAGGTCTTCTGCGGCACCGGCCAAATACCCGAAGTTACCCTTTGCTTACACCATGGAAATGAAAAAGTAACTGCCTCGGTCGCCTCGGGCGACGGACCAATCGACGCCGTCTTCCTGGCCATCGAGCAACTCACCGGCATTTCCGTGATCTGCAAGGATTTCGTGGTCCACAGTGTTACCGTGGGCAAAGACGCCCAGGCCGAAGTAATGGTCCAAGTCGAACATCAAGGCCAGGTTTACCGCGGCCGCGGCGTCTCCACCGATAGCGTGGAAGCCAGCGCCAAGTCGTTCCTCAACGCCATCAACCGCGTGCTGGCCGTGACAAATAACGTGAAATAATGGAGGATAGCGGCGAGTGGATAGTGTAGAGTGAAGAGTGAAACCGCTTGCGGTTTCGTTATCCCTGAACCCTGACCTCTGAACCCTAATATTGGCCGAGTGGCGGAATGGCAGACGCTCGGGATTTAAAATCCCGTGCCCGTTACAGGGCGTGCCGGTTCGAATCCGGCCTCGGCTACTTGAAAATCCTGATACAAACCGATGCAAATTAGTGCAAAGCAATGCCGCAAGTGACAAACACTTTATGACTTGCGACATCTGTGTTTTGGACCTTTTATCCCGTGCTTTTGCCCAATTCGGTGCAAACTAATGCAATCTGTAACCAATGCAATGCGGAGTGTACAGCACCGTATCACCGTCGGATATGTCCCCGAACCCTCCACCCTCGCCCTCCTCGGCGTCGCTGCAGTCAGTCTACTTGCCTACGGATGGCGACGGCGGAAGTAAGCAATGTGAAACTGAAAAGCAAGCATACAGACCAGGGCCATCCGCGGATGGCCCTGGTCGTATTTGGTCTTTCAGTCTTCTCCGCGGGTGGCCGCGAAAATGGGCAACGTATTCGTTCCGAAGCCGGAGCTTAGGAACAAGGAAAAGGAGGAGATGTATTAAATTGGCTCTGCTGGAAGTGCCATCGGCTTGGGATCCGGAGTTGGATCGGGCAATATTGCCTGATCGGGAGTTGGAGTGGGAATTGTTTCCACAGGCGGGATAGAATCGCTTGGCAACGGCAACTCGGTGGGCTGGCAGCCAATGCAACGGATTTGCCAACCGCCTCCCAGGGCCTTGTAAACTTGGATCAGACCCGTGGCGATTTCGCCCAGGGCCTGCATGAGCGTGTCTTGTTGCTGCACCAGGGCCTGCTCCACCTGAGTCACGCGGGTAAAGTCGACCGTTCCCGCCTTGTATTGAGCCAGAGCGAGATTGACGGCTTTTTCGGCGTCGTCCACGCTGGCGGCCTGATGCTTTGCCCGCTGCTGGGCGCGGAGGAAGGTTATCAGACCGTTTTCCACTTCCTGGTTGGCCGTAAGGACTATATTCTGATAGGCTGCGATCAACTCCTGGAACTTGGCGTCCTGGAGGCGGACGTTATTGAGGATCCGTCCGTAATTGAGGATGTTCCACTGGAACGAAGGTCCCACAGTTCCCTTTAAAGCGGAACTCTGGAAGAGGTCGGGAAAATACTCGGCCGAATATCCGACTGTGCCATTGATCGAGAAGCTGGGATAGAAGTCGGCCTCGGCCACGCCGATCTGGGCGCATTGTGCGGCCACCTGGCGCTCGGCGCGGCGGATGTCCGGGCGCCGCCGCAACAATTCGGCCGGGATGCCCAGGGCAACCTCCGGGGGCGCCGTGGGTATGGACCCCGGTCCGAGCTTGGCCTGCAATTCTTCCGGCGGGATGCCCAGCAAAATGCACAACTGGTTGCCCGTCTGGCGGAGGCTGATTTCCAACTCGGGAATCTGGGCCTCGGTCTGCTCCAAAGTGCTACGGGCCTGATACACGTCCAGCTCGCTGGTAGTGCCGGCCTTGAAGCGGGCTTCGGTGAGAACCAATGTCTGGCGCTGGAGCTCCACGTTGGTCTGGGTGCATTGGATTCGTTTCTGCAAGGTGCGCAACTGAGCATAATTGGCGGCCACGTCGCCTAATAAGGTGACCAATACATCGTCGTAGCCTTCGACCGAGGCGTCGAGGCTGGCGGCGTTTGCTTCCACAGCCCGGCGGAACCGACCCCAGAAGTCGAGTTCCCAACTGAGGTTGAAGCCGTAATCCCACTGGCTGAAAAACTGTTTTGTGATGAACTGTCCATTGGCGGTTTCCCGGCTGAGCGCATTTCGAGAGAACTCACCCGAGAGGTATTGCTGCTGCGGGAAGATATTCCCGATAGCGATGCCTAATTGAGACCTTGCTTCCAGCACGCGGAACCCGGCCTCGCGCAAAGACAGGTTCTGCCGATACGCACAACATATTAATGAATCGAGCGCGGGGTCCTTAAAGACCGTCCACCATTGGCTCAGATCATCCGACTCGTTTCGCACGCGTTTGTCGGAGGCGTCGATCCAATTTTGCGCTACTGCCGCCGATGGTCGAGCATAGTTTGGCCCGACTTTGAATCCGTTCTGGATGTAGTCGTTAAATGAAGTACATCCGCTCAGTAGAACCGCAAGGATCGTCAGGCAAGCAAAATAGAAACATGACTTCATAAATTGGATTTCCACGCATGTCTGCTTACCAGTCGTTAATAGCCATACAACTAAAATTATCGGCATATTCCTTACAATCAATTTAGCTTATGTAGATTCACATTATCCTAAAGTAATGAAGAGTATATTTGTCGCAACCACTTACTCCATAAGGAGTTAGAAATACTCTTTATTATGAATTATCCATTGGCGAGTTAATTATTATGGATGCTCAATTCAACGAATGGAGAGGGGATTTGGGGGACAGTTTTCAGAGATTTTTTTGGCAGGTCAAAAAGATATGTCCGTGGCAAGTCATTTTTGTAACTAAGTCCATATTCTGTTTGGTTTTAGCATCAAGATAAGCTATCGTTTTTTAGCCATGAGCAAGGTGCTGTACAAGCGGTGATTATCGAAGCTAATGGGATTAAGTGGATCGAATTTTTTTTGAGGCTTATATACGCCGGGGAGGCTTTTATGTATCGCAATCGTATTTTTTTTGTTTTTAATATTTGCTTATTGCTGGTGGCGGTTGGCAGTTGCCGCAATAAGCCGCCCCAAGTAGCTCCGCCCGAGGCGCCGGTAGTGCCTATCAGTCGCCCTGTCGAACGGGAGGTTACCGATTATGTAGACTACACTGGCCGAACAGACGCGGTGAATTCGGTGAACGTCCAAGCCCGGGTGACAGGGTATTTGGTGAAGATGCCTTTTAAGGAAGGCGCGGAGGTGAAAACTGACGATCTTCTTTTCGAGATCGATCCCCGGCCTTATCAGGCCCAACTCGATCAGGCCCAGGCCCAAGTCCATCTTTATGAGGCCCAACTGAAACTGGCCACCGCCAATTACGCACGCGGGAAAGAGCTATCGAAAACCCCCGGGGCCATCAGCCAACAGGACCTTGACGCTTATCAGGCCCAGGAAGAAGAGGCCAGCGCCGCGCTGAAGGCCGCCAAGTCGAGCCTGGAAGTTTACAATCTGAACCTGGCCTTTACCAGGGTTACCTCGCCGATCGACGGTGAGGTCAGCCGCTATTACCTAACTCTGGGCAACTTGGTCAACCAAGACCAGACGCTGCTGACCACGGTCGTGTCGCTGGATCCGATGTATGCGTACTTTGACATGGATGAACCCACACTGCTGCTACTTAGAAGGAAAGTTCAAGAGGGAACACTCAAGATGCCGGAGAAGGGCGAGATAGAGGTCTTCATGGGATTGCAGGGCGAAGAGGGCTATCCGCATCAGGGAATAATCAACTTTATCAACAACCAGTTCAATCCATCCACGGGCAGTATCTTGGTGCGAGGGGAGTTCAAGAATCCAAAGTTATCGCAGGGCGTGAGGATGTTGTCGCCGGGGATGTTCGTGCGGATCAGGCTGCCGATCGGCAAGCCGCACCCGGCGCTGTTGGTTATCGACCGGGCCGTGGCGTCGGACCAGGGGTTGAAGTTCGTTTATGTGGTGGATGCGGAGAAAAAGGTCCAGTATCGGCGGGTCACGACCGGGATGCTCCAGGAGGACGGATTGCGAGTGATCTTGGACGGAATTAAAGCGGACGATTGGATCGTGGTGGGCGGGTTGCAGCAAATCCGGCCGCGATTGTTAGTCGCGCCGGAAGAGATGCCCATGCCGACGCTCGGCAAGACGGACGCCGAGACGCCGGCCGCGGCAACGGAAAGCCCGGCGAAAAAGTAACGCGGGAAGAGGCTCGATCCATGATCTCGCACTTTTTTATCGATCGGCCGATCTTCGCGTCGGTGCTGTCGATAGTGATCACACTGACCGGCGGGATCGCGGTCTTTTATCTGCCCATCGCGCAGTATCCGCAGATTACGCCGCCTTCGGTGCAGGTCACCATCAGTTATCCCGGGGCCAGCGCCCAGGTGGTGGCGGATACGGTGGCGGCGCCGATCGAGCAGCAGGTCAACGGCGTGGAAGGGATGCTGTACATGTCGTCGCAGATGGGCAACGACGGCTCGTACACGCTGACCGTGACTTTTGATATCGGCACCGATCTGAACACGGCGCTGGTCATGGTGCAGAACCGCGTGTCCCTGGCCATGCCGCAGTTGCCCGACGCCGTGCAAAATCAGGGGATCACCATCAAGAAAAAAACGCCCGACATCCTGCTGTTCGTGAACTTGATCTCGCCGGACGGCCGCTACGACGATCTCTACCTAAGCAATTACGCCACGATCTACTTAAAAGATGAATTGCTGCGTCTGGACGGCGTTTCAGACATTAATATTATGGGCCAGCGCGACTACAGCATCCGCGTCTGGCTCGATCCGCAGAAAATGGCCGCGTTGGGGATCGCCGCCCAAGACGTTGCCGGCGCAATACGCAGCCAGAATAAAGAGGCGGCGGCCGGACAGATCGGACAACCGCCGGTCTCCGTGGATCAGAGTATCCAAGAGCCGATCGATACGCTGGGCCGTCTCTCCGATCCGGAACAGTTCGGCGACATCATTGTCAAGGTCGGCCAGAGCAGCCCCGCCCAGCAGTTCCGCGGAACTCCGGGAACGTTTCAAAGCATCAACGTGCCAGTTCCAAATATCGCCAGTCCGATTCAAAGCGGCGGAGCGACGAGCGGCGGTTTGAACAGAAACAATCCGACCGGAGGCAGAGTTACGGGCGGTGGATTTTCGGCCAGCGGTTTGCCCGGCAAGGCCTTGTCGGGCAGTCCGACGCCGAACACGGGAACCACTGTCGGTAGAACCACCAGCGGCGTATCGACTAGCGGAGGCAGCGCGTCCGGCGGCGGCGGCACTATGGGCGGAGGGGGAACCACGGGCGGCGGAGGAACGTCGGGCGGCAGCGCTACAGCCGGCGGCGTGATGAGCCAGACGCTGAGCGGCCTTGCGCAAAGCAGCGCGGCGATCAACAATCCGCTAGGTAATGCGGCAGTTGGCGGTCAGGCAACTGAAGTTGCGCCCCCAGTCCATCGGTGGGCATAGTGCGCATTCGCGACGTGGGTCGCGTGGAGATGGGCGCGCAGAATTACAGTCAATCTTGCACCTTCGACGGTCAGCCGTCCGTGGGGCTGGGCATTCATCAGCTTCCCGGCACCAACGCGCTGGACGTCGCCGAACCTGGTGCGGGCGAAGATGGAGGAGTTGAAAGTCAACTTTCCCGAGGGGCTGGAATATCAAATCGCATACGACACCACGCCGTTCATCCGCGAGTCGGTCGCCGATGTAATAAACACCTTGCTGGTGGCGGTATTATTAGTGGGCGTGGTGGTGCTGGTCTTTTTGCAGAACTGGCGCGCAGTGCTGATACCCATGGTCGCCGTGCCCGTGGCCATTGTGGGCACCTTCGCCGTAATGGCCGTGCTGAACTTCAGCTTGAATAACATTTCGCTGTTCGGACTGGTGCTGGCAATCGGCATTGTGGTGGACGACGCCATCGTGGTCGTGGAGAATGTGGAACGCTGGCTGGATCACGGTCTTGGGCCGCGCGACGCCACGCGCAAGGCAATGGAAGAAGTGACGGGGCCGGTCATCGCCGTGGCCTTGGTGTTGTGCACGGTGTTTGTGCCGTGCGCGCTGATCAGCGGCATCAGCGGCCAATTTTTTCGCCAATTCGCCTTGACAATCGCCTTTTCGACTGCTTTTTCGGCGTTTAACTCGCTAACCCTTAGTCCGGCGCTGGCCGCGATTCTGCTGCGGCCGCGCGAAGGCAACCGCGATCTGTTGACCCGGCTGCTGGACGGAGTATGCGGCTGGTTTTTCAAATCATTTAACGCGATTTTCAGCACAAGCACCGCTATATATGCTTGGGTGGTGGGAAAGATGCTGCGTATCAGCCTGCTGGTCTTGCTGGCTTATGGAATGCTGGTGGTGTTGACCTACTGGGTATTTGAAAAGGCGCCGACGGGTTTTGTGCCGCAGCAGGATCAAGGCCGGCTGATCGTGAACGTGCAACTGCCCGATTCGGCCTCGCTCCAGCGCACAGAGGAAACGTTGGCGCTGATTGACAAAATCACCCGCGCCACGCCGGGCGTGGCCCATACGGCCGCGGTGGCGGGTTATTCGTTCATGCAATCGGCCAACAGTTCCAATTTCGGTTCGATATTCGTGATTCTCGATCCGTTTGAGAAGCGGAGGAGCCCCCGGTTGCGCGACACGGCGATCATGGCCCAATTACATCAGGCCTGGCATAAGCACGTCAAAGAGGCGCAAGTCAACGCGTTTGGGGCGCCGCCTATTCCCGGCCTGAGCGTGGCGGGCGGATTCAAGATCATGGTGGAGGACCGCGCCGGACTCGGACTGCCGACCCTGCAACAACAGACCGACGCGCTGATCCAAAAGTTGCAGAACGAACCCGGCCTGGCCAGCGTGACCACCCAGTTCCGTTCCAACACGCCACAACTCTACATGGATATCGACCGGACCAAGGTGGAATCCTTGGGCTTATCGTTGGACGACGTGAATCAGGCCTTGCAGATGTACTTAGGCTCGCTGTACGTCAACAGTTTCAACGCCTTTGGCCGTTACTGGCAGGTTACCATCCAAGCCGAGGGAGAGTATCGCGATAAAATCGAAAAAATAAATCTGATCGAGATGCGCAACAAACAAGGGCAGATGGTTCCGCTGGGCACTTTGGTCAACGTGCGCGAAATCGGCGGACCCGTCTTTATAACACGCTATAACCTTTACAGCGCCGCGCCGATAACAGGAAATATCCTGCCCGGATTCAGCACCGGCGAGGCCATCGCCGCCATCGACAAGCTGGCCGACAAGACCCTGCCGCTGACGATGAAAGCCGAATGGACCGAGTTGATGTACATGCAGATTCGGGCGGGCGACACGGCGATGTACGTTTTCGCGCTGGCGGTGGTGTGCGTGTTTTTGGCGCTGGCCGCGCTGTACGAGAGCTGGTCGCTGCCGCTGGCGGTGATCTTGGTGGTGCCGTTGTGTCTGCTTTGTTCGGTGGCGGGCGTGCTCTATACGCACACGGCCGTGAATATTTTCGTGCAGATCGGGCTGGTGGTATTGGTGGGATTGGCGTGCAAGAACTCGATTTTGATCGTCGAGTTCGCCAAGCAACTCCGCCAGGAAGGCCGGCCGCGCTTCGAGGCCACGCAGGAGGCGTCGCGGCTGCGCCTGCGCCCGATCCTGATGACCTCATTCGCGTTTATCCTCGGGGTGTTTCCGCTGGTAATCGCCGTTGGGGCCGGGGCCGAAATGCGCCGCTCGCTGGGCACCGCGGTCTTCAGCGGCATGATCGGCGTGACGCTGTTCGGCATCTTTCTCACGCCGGTATTTTTCTATGTAATCCAAGGAATGGGCGAGTTGCGCCTGTTCAGGGCAATGGCAACTCAGCGGATCGGTTCTTTCTTGTTTGGCGCACTGGCGGGCGTGACGCTGGGCTTTATGCTGGGCCGGATCGGCGTCGTCCATATGCACTGGGCTGTTTTCCTGGGCGGGATCACGGGAGTGCTTGCCGCACTAATGGTTATGGGAATCCATCGGAGGGTAAAGTCTAAAAGCCTCTCCCAAAATGGAGGTCAAGAGTCATGATTTCTCATTTCTTTATCGACCGCCCGATATTCGCCTCGGTCCTGTCGATCGTTTTTATATTGGCAGGGGGCGTGGCCGTGTTCACGCTGCCGGTGGCGCAGTATCCGGACGTGACGCCTCCCACGGTCGTAGTGACGGCATATTATCCAGGGGCCAACGCCCAAACCGTGCAAGATACAGTAGCGGCGCCGATCGAAGAGCAGGTCAGCGGCGTGGAGGGCATGATGTATATGTCATCGCAATCGACCAACGACGGCGCTTATATGCTGACAGTGACTTTCAATCTGGGCATGGATTCGGATATGGCCCAGGTGCTGGTGCAAAACCGCGTTTCTCTGGCCCTGCCGGTCATCCCGACGTTGGTGCAGAACGAGGGCATCAACGTCAAAAAAATGTCGCCCAATATAATGATGATCGTGAACCTGGTCTCGCCGGACAACCGCTACGACAGCATTTTTTTGAGCAACTACGCGACCATTTATATCAAGGACGAACTGGGACGCCTGCCGGGCGTGGCCGGCATTACCTACCTGGGCCAACGCGATTATAGCCTGCGCGCCTGGCTCGATCCCGATAAACTGGCGGCGCTAAACATGAGCGCGTGGGATGTTGTCGACGCCATCAACCAGCAGAACTTACAAGTGGCCGCCGGACAAATCGGACAACAGCCCGTGCCCAAGGGCCAGCAATTCCAGTTGACCATCAATACCTTGGGCCGGTTGACCGAACCGGAGGAGTTTGCCGACATCATATTAAAAGTTGGCGGCGTCGGCGCGCAAAGTTCGTCATCGGGCAGCTCGGCCACTCAACCGGCGCAGTCCGGCCAGGCAAATACCACCGGCCCCACGCCTCAGTCGAACAGCGTGGTCCGCTTGCACGATGTGGCCCGGGTGGAGCTGGGGGCCCAGCAGTACGATCAGACCGCCACGCTCGACGGCCGACCCACAGTGGCCTTGTCCATCTATCAGCTCCCGGGCTCAAACGCATTGCAGACCGCCCAGGGCGTCTATAAAAAGATGCAGGATCTGAAGACGCGCTTTCCGGAGGGACTGGATTACAAGATCGTTTACGACACCACGCCCTTCATCCGCGAGTCGGTCCACGAAGTCTTCAAGACCCTCCGCGACGCGGTGATCCTGGTGGCCATCGTGGTCCTGGTGTTTTTGCAGAACTGGCGCGCAGCGTTGATTCCGTTGATTGCCGTGCCGGTGGCCATCGTGGGCACCTTCTCCGTGATGGCGGCGCTGCAGTTTTCGCTGAACAACCTGTCGCTGTTCGGATTGGTGCTGGCGATCGGCATCGTGGTGGACGACGCGATCGTGGTGGTGGAAAACGTGGAACGCTGGTTGGATCAAGGCCTGCCGCCGCGCGAGGCGGCGCGTCGGGCCATGGACGAGGTGACCGGGCCGGTCATTGCCGTGGCCTTGGTGCTGTGCGCCGTGTTTGTTCCCTGCGCGTTCCTGGGCGGCATCAGTGGCCAATTCTTCCGGCAGTTTGCCGTGACCATCGCCGTCTCGATGGTCATTTCAGCCTTCAACTCCTTGACCCTTAGTCCCGCCCTGTCGGCCATTCTGCTGCGCCCGCGCGGCGCGCCGCGATCCGCTCACCTGGCTGCTGGACCTGCTCTTAGGGTGGTTTTTCCGCTTGTTTAACCTGGCCTTTTCCGCCAGCACTGCGATCTATACGCGTTTGATTGGAGGCTTGCTCCGTGTGAGCCTTTTGACTTTGTTGGTTTACGGCGGTCTGTTGGCGCTGACGTACTGGCAATTTAGTCGCGCCGACGGGCTTCATTCCACAACAGGATAAAGGCTATGTGCTCCTGAACGTGCAATTGCCGGATTCCGCCTCGGTGGAGCGCACGCAAAAAGTGATGGCCCGCATCGAGGCCATGGCCCGCCAGACGCCGGGTGTGGCGCATACGGTGGGCATCTCCGGTCAATCGCTAATATTAAACGCCAACGCTCCTAACCTGGGCTCGATGTATGTCCTGCTAAAGGATTTTGATGAACGGCGCGGCCCAGGACTATCGGCCGACGCCATTGCCAAGGCGCTTCGCGATCGTTGCCAGCAGCAAGTCAGCGAGGCAATCGTCTCCACGTTCGGCGCTCCGCCGATTGACGGCCTGGGCACGATGGGCGGATTTAAATTGATTATCGAGGATCGCGGCAATCTGGGTTTGGGAACTCTCCAGCAGATGAGCGATCAGATCGTCGATAGCGGCAACAAAACGCCGGGATTGCAGGGCTTGTTCAACAGTTCGCGGGCGAACACGCCCTGGCTGCATCTGGAGATCGACCGCACAAAATGCATGACAATGGGTGTGTTGGTCAGCGACGTGTTTAATACCCTGCAAGTCTATCTCGGTTCTTACTACGTGAACAATTTTAATGAATTCGGCCGGACCTGGCAGGTGAATGTCCAGGCCGATCAGCGTTTCCGCGACCGGGTGCGCAATATTCGGCAGCTCCAGGTGCGGAACGATCGAGGGGAGATGATCCGCCTGGGCACGCTGATGGACGTACGCAACATCAGCGGCCCGGTAATGGTAATGCGATATAATATGTACCTTGCCACCGCCGTCACCGGCGATACCGCGCCCGGGGTGAGTTCGGGGCAGGCGATCGAGCTGATGGAAGATATTGCCGGAAAGACGTTGCCCCGGTCCATGGCCTCCGATTGGACGGAACTGACATATCTGCAACTCCTGGCGGGAAATGCGGCCATCTACGTGTTCGCCTTGGCGGTGGTATTCGTGTTCCTGGTGCTGGCGGCGCAGTACGAAAGCTGGTCGCTGCCGCTGGCCGTCATATTAGTCGTGCCCATGTGCCTGCTTTGCGCCATTACCGGTGTGGAACTGGGGCGCATGGACGTGAACATCTTCACGCAAATCGGCTTTGTGGTGCTGGTCGGCCTGGCCAGCAAGAATGCGATTTTGGTGGTGGAATTCGCCAAACAACAACACCTTTTGGGCAAGTCGCGGCGCGAGGCCACCTTGGAGGCCAGCCGGCTGCGCTTGCGGCCCATATTAATGACCTCGTTCGCCTTTATCTTCGGCGTGATCCCGCTGGTAATAGCACAAGGCGCCGCGCGGAGATGCGCCAGGCCCTGGGCCTGGCGGTGTTCAGCGGCATGTTAGGCGTGACGCTGTTCGGCATCTTCCTCACGCCGGTATTTTTCTACGTTATTCAGTGGTTTGGCGAAAAAAAAACAGACGCTGCCGCCGAATCTGTGATCGCCGTGCCGGAACATAATGAATGAGAGTTGTAGTAGTCTGACTACACTAAGAGCTTCCAACAAAATTACATGTGCCACGACCAACCTTCGGTCGGTGCCCGGCTTGTCCAGCAGTGCTGTATAACATGTTGAAAATACACTGCTTGCAAGCAGAGACCATCCGGGAATAGGGAAGCCATTTTTCCTGCATTTTTCTTTACGTTTAGCCGCGACCGGGCACCAACCGAAGGTTGGTCGGGGAGCGGTACAAATTGGCCGAAATTCCACATTTTTCAATAGCAATTCCCGGACACCCTGGGCAAGCCAGCAGTGGCACCCAACGCGCAGTTGCGGAGCAGGTGCCATAGAGCAGTTTACGGTTGCGGCGGCGGGCTGTTGTCGATCACGATCACATCGATCCCGGGGATTGTTTGCAGCAGGCGGTCTAAAACAGATCGGCCGAACCAACGGCGAAACAACGGCTGGCGCGTGCGCCCGAGCACCACGTGAGTAATGCCATATTCCTTGACAAAGGCGGCGATGGTACTGATCAGATCGGCGCCTTTGAAGGCCAGCGACGTGCCGCCCAACTGCCGGGCAAGGTCCAGGTTGTTGCCGATCCGCCGCTGGGTGGCGGCATCGATGTTTTCCGGCGACTCGCGGGGCGTCTGCACGTAGACGGCATACCAGGGGGCGCCCAAGCGGTCAGCGATGCGGGCGGCCTTGCGCAAAAGGGCAGGGGCGTGAGGACTGCGCGAACTGAGGCAGACCATCACCCGTTCCGAGCCGGAAGTCGGCTCGCCGCCGCGCCGCTGCTCGCCTTCCCGGCGCAATTGGTCGAGCCGGAAAGCGATCTCCTCCATGGCCAGTTCGCGGAGTTGCGTCAGATTCTCCGGCGTAAAGAAGTTTTCCATTGCCGTTTGCACGCGCTCGGGGGGATAAATCTTTCCGGCCTGGAGCCTTTCGCGCAGGTCTTCGGCGGAAAGATCGACGTTGACGAGCTGATCCGCCATGCTGAGGATGTAATCGGGCAGGCGCTCCTTGACCCGGACTCCGGTGGCGCGCTGGACAATGTCGTGCAGACTTTCCAGGTGCTGAATGTTAAGGGTGCTGATTACGCTGACGCCCGCGCGGAGGATTTCCTCGACATCCTGATAGCGCTTGGGATTACGACTGCCCGGGGCGTTGGTGTGCGCCAATTCGTCGATCAGCGCGATGGTCGGCCGGCGGGCGAGCACGGCATCGAGATCCATTTCCTCCAGCACTATGCCGCGGTATTCAATTCGTCGGCGCGACACCTGTTCGAGGTCGCCGATCTGGGCGATAGTTTCTGCCCGGCCGTGCGGTTCGACAAAGCCAATCACCACGTCGACGCCTTGCCGCAGCAGCCGGTTGCCCTCCTGGAGCATGTCGTAGGTCTTGCCGACGCCCGCCGCAAAACCCAGGTAGATCTTCAGTCGGCCGCGCTGTTGTCGGCGAATAAGATCGAGGAAGATCTCAGGTTTGGGCTGCAATTCGTCAAAGGACACTGTTTGCACCTTTGTTGATCGTGAGGGTTGCCTTGATCATTGGCTGTTTAGGTGTAAGGATTTTTCGGCCGATGTTGCGCTCCAGACCGGCAATGACATGCGAAACACGGTTTTTTCACCGGGGCGACTTTCGCACTCGACCGTGCCGCCGTGGGCCGCGACAATCTCTCGCACGATGGCCAATCCCAGGCCGCTGCCACCTGGGCTGGTATCTCCAGGCACGCGGAAATACCGCTCAAATACAAATGGAAGATACTGAGCGGGAATGCCGGAGCCGGTATCGGCAACGGCGACGACGATTCTGTCGTCGAGCAGTTGCGCGGAAAGCGTAATGCGTCCGCCCTGGGGCGTGTGGACCAAGGCGTTATTGAGTAAATTCTGCAAGGCGTGCTGAAACTGCTCGGCATCGGCTGCCACCGGGGGCAAATCGTGGGAAACATCCAGCACAAATTCGACGCCTTGATCCGCCGCCCGGGGCTGAAAGGTTTCGGCCGCCGCCTGCAAGAGAGACGCCGGAGGTTCCGGTTGCATAAGGAGCTGACTCCGCCCTTGTTCCAGACGGGCCAAATCGAGCAGGTTATTAATCATGACCAAAAGTCGTTCGGCATTGTCGCGGGCATCCACGAGCAGTTCGAGCTGCTTTGGCGTAAGCGGCCCCACGGATTCCTCCAGCAGCAGGTGCAGCACAAGGCGGATGCTGGTCAGAGGGGTTTTCAGCTCATGACTGACGGTGGCTACAAGGTTGTTTTTGACCTCGTCGAGCAGGCGAAAACGGGTAATATCCTCCAGGAGCACCGCCGCGCCCAGCGTCAGGCCGTGGGAATCGCGGATGGGCAGGATGCGCGGGAGAAACCAGTGCGTTTTCTCGCCCATTTGCAGCACCAGGGCCTTGTCGAAGCCCTGGGGCAGGTACTCGCGCTGGTTTTGCAGAACGTCGGCCAGCGGATGGCGCAAGGATTCAGGCGGCTGCCAGGCCAGTGCCGCGCCTTTCTCCGCAACTTGGGGCAGAACGCCAAACAGGCGCTGGGCGACGGGATTGGCCAGTTCCACGCGTTGCTGCCGATCAAGCACGAGTACGGGATCGGGAAAGGAGTTGATCGTCGCCTGGCTGGTCTGTTGCGCGGATCAATTGAGCCTTGTGCGACTGTCGGTAATCGCGAAGCTGACGGGTCATGGCGTTAAACGCGCTGGCCAGTTGCCCCAACTCATCATCCGAGGAGATGGGAACGAGCTGATCGAGATTGCCCGCTCCGATGGCCGTGGCCGATTCGGTAACGGCGCGGATGGGATAAAGGATGGTGCGGATCGTGCTGGCCACGAGGAATACGGCCAAGGCAATACCGATTGTCAAGCCGCTGCTATACCAGATCAATGAGGATTGGGCCATGCGACGCGCCTGCCGGTTCGACTCTTCCATGTTCTCCTGGTTGATGCGCAGAATTTCACCGGAGATAAATTTGATCTCGCGGAAGGCGCCATAGAGCCCGGGCTCGTCCTCCTGGCCGAAATAGAGCCTGTCCCGCGGTTCAGCAGGGCTTTGGAAGAAATCATCTCCTAAACGGCGATAACGGTCGCTCAGTTTCATCAGCCTATCGACCAGTTCTCTTTCTCCGGGGAGGGTGATGTTGTGTTGCTCCTTCAAGAGACTGGCATCGAAGAGCTTCCAGTTGGTTTCGTATTGAGGGGATGCTTCTTTTTCCCGTCCGGCCAAGGTGAACTGAATCGATGAGTCGATGCGTTCCAGGGCCTCGTTAAGATCGCGCATGAAAATCACGCTGTCGTAGTTTTCGCGGAGAATTTTGCCGATGCCGTTGCCGAGACGATAAAACAGAATGGTGCCTGTTCCGCCGAGCGCCACGAGCAGGGCAAACAGGGGAACCATGGCCACAATGATCCGGTAGCGAAAAGTCATGTGCACACTCCCTGAAAATATTGGATTTTTCCCTCCGGGATACGCCGACTGACCGGCCTCACTTATATTCCATATTTTTTGCGTTTTCGATACAGGGTGCTGGGGTCGATGCCCAGTTTTGCGGCCGCTTCCTCGATCGTGTTAGTCGAGGCGAGAATGCGGCGGATGTGCTCGGCCTCGACTTGTTCCAGGGTCATGGACTCGGCCACGGCCGCCGGCGAACGTTCCGCGCTGCCGATCTGCGCAGGCAGGTTTCCCGGCTCGATCAAAGGGCCGGAGGCGAGAATCACGCCCCGTTCGATCGCATTGCGCAACTCGCGAATGTTGCCGGGCCAATGATAGTGAAGTATGATCTCTCGCACTGGTTCGGCAAATCCCCTGATTGTCTTGCCGTTTTGCTGGGCGAAGAAGTGGAGGAGGTGTTCCGCCAAAGGGAGAATGTCGGCGGGCCGTTTCCGCAACGGGGGCACGGTGACCTCGATCACGTTCAGACGATAAAAAAGGTCTTCCCGGAACCGTCCGGCCGCGATCTCAGTTTCCAGGTCGTGATTGGTGGCGGCCAGTACGCGGAGGTTGCACCCGCGCGTTTGGGTTTCTCCTATCCGCTCATAACATCGCTCTTGGAGCAGGCGCAGGAGCTTGGGCTGGAGGGCCAGCGGCAGGTCGCCGATCTCGTCCAAAAACAAGGTCCCGCCTTCGGCGGCGGTCACTTTGCCAATCGTGTCCCGCACCGCGCCGGTAAACGCCCCTTGGACGTGCCCGAACAGTTCGCTCTCCAAAAGCTCGGCCGAAAGGCTGGGGCAATGAATCGTGACAAAGGGTCCGGCGGCGCGTTGGCTGCGGGCATGGATCGCCCGCGCCAGAACGCCTTTGCCAGTGCCGCTCTCGCCGCGCAACAGGATTGTCGCCTCGGTGGCGGCGGTCCTGAAGGCCATTTCCAAAGCCTCGCGCATGGCCGGGTCGCTGGTTTGCAGGTCCGCCTCGGGCACGACCGAACGGACTTGTTCTTCTAGCTCCTCGACGTGAGACTGGAGGCGCCGCATCTGGGCAATGCGGTCGAGAACCACGCGGAGTTGATCGGGAGTAAATGGCTTGGGCAGGTAATCGAACGCCCCGCGCCGCATGGCCTCCACGGCCGTTTCGATCGTGGCGTACGCCGTGACGACCACCACGTGAAGCCCCGGGGCCAGGCTCAAGAGCCGCGGCAGCAGGTCCAGCCCGTGCTCCTGGGCTAAACGCAGGTCGAGCAGGGCTGTATCGAATGGTCGGTGACCGAGGAGTTCCAAGGCCTGATCGCCGTCCTGGGCTTCGACCGCCTGGTGCCCGAGCACCTCCAGCGACGTGCGCAAGGTGCGTCTGAGGCTCGCGTCATCGTCTATTACAAGGATGTTCATAGATCACGTACAGAATTTACTCAACTGGCATCCAGCGTGCATTTTACATGGCCTATCGTGCGATTTGCAATGCGGAGCCGCACGCTGGAAACCGTTCGCTTTTTGCAAGTCATTGGGATCGTTGCAGTTGCGTCTTTTACTTTGAAGTGGCACGCCGCATGCAAATGATAAAGTGCAGGTTCGATGCCGTGGATCCACTAATTTTGGAGATTGTACGCGGCTGAGGCCATTGTGGCAGATGCCGCGGAAGATCATTTTTGATTGTGGAACACACCCCATGTTCTCGCTTCTGAAAAACAAAGTGTTCATGGTCAGCCTTTCCCTTGCCGTTGCCGGAATTCTGGCGTGCACGGGCGCCCTTCTCGATGTCTATATGCCAAAGGGTTCCGTGGTAGGATTTTTCTTGCATCTGTTTTTACTCGGGTCAGTCGTGCTAGGGCTCTTGATTGGCTTCACTTGGGTGTGCGATTGGCGTGACGAGTACTTGGAGAGGTATTTCGACAAGATCCTGGACAAAGGGAATCAAAAAG
Source organism: Pirellulales bacterium (assembly GCA_963820545.1). GTDB lineage: Bacteria > Planctomycetota > Planctomycetia > Pirellulales > Thermoguttaceae > CAWGAJ01. The sequence goes on along the minus strand of CAWGAJ010000001.1, from coordinate 1,474,055 downwards.
TTAATCGAGAAAAACATCCAGGAGGGAATCAAGAAGGGGCTGTTGGTGCGGGTAATGTCTGCCCGCATGGATCACTATTTTCAAGGAGAAAACTTATGGACCTGATGACTTGGCTTCCGGCAATGTTCTTCCTGGGGCTGGCAACGTTCGCCCTGATCTTCGCCTGTGTATCCCTCTGCGACAAAATATGAAAAGGTGTGATATGGGAATCCTGACCTGGCTGACTGCCGTGGCGACTTTACTGCTGCTGGTCTACTTGTCTGTGGCGTTGGTGCGGCCGGAGTGGTTTTGACGCGAAAGGTGTTAGGCGATGTTTCAATTTCAAGTTTGGTTTTTGCCTCTCCTGATCTTGGCGGTCACTACCGCGCTGGCGATTCCGCTGAGCCGCTATCTGGCCTGGATCATGGACGGCCGCTATCGTGCGCCGCGATTTCTGCGAGGGATTGAGAATCGCCTGGACACGGGGCCGCAGAACTGGAAGCAATTTGCCGTTTCCTTGCTCTTGTTCAACACGCTGATGTTCGTATTTGGCTTTATTGTTTTGTCTTTGCAGCCGGTCTTTCCCCCGAACCCGGATGAAAAATACATGCTGGCCCCCACCACGATCTTCAACACGGTATGTTCGTTTCTGACAAATACCAATCTGCAACATTACTCCGGGGAGCAGCATCTTTCTTATTTCAGCCAGTTGTTCTTCGTTTGCTGGAACATGTTTGTATCGGCCAGCGTGGGCTTCTGCGCCTGGCGGCGATCATTCGCGCCCTCCGCGGCGATCCGCACATGGGTAACTTTTATCTAGACATGTGGCGCGTGGTGACTTACATATTCGTGCCCGCTGCTTTGCTCATGGGCGTGTTGCTCATGGCGGACGGCGTCCCCATGACGCTCAATGGCAGTGCTGTTGTTACCACCGTCGAGCCGGGCGCAATGGGCGCGGATGAAAACGGTCAGCCGCATTTGCATCAGCAGATTGCCCGCGGCCCAGTGGCCGCCATCATTCCCATCAAGCACCTGGGTACCAATGGTGGCGGATTCTTCGGCGCCAATTCGTCGCATCCTTACGAGAATCCCAGCTCATGGAGCAACTTCCTTACCTGCGTGAATATCTGCATTTTTCCCTTCGCCCTGGTGCTGATGTTCGGCCGCATGTTGCGCCAAATGCGTCATGCCTGGGTGATTTTCGGCGTGATGATGGTGCTGTTTGTGGCCATGATTGGTTGGGCGGTCTATTGGGACACGCTCATGGCGAACCCCGGATTGGCCGGGCTGCCAGTGGATCAAAGCCTGGGGAATCTGGAAGGCAAAGAACTTCGCTTCGGTACGTCGGCCGGGGCAACGTTCTCCGCGGTAACTACTGCCATCACATGCGGATCGGTCAATTGCATGCACGACAGCCTGAATCCCTTGGCCGCACTCACGCCCATGACCGGCATGTGGCTCAATTGCGTGTTCGGCGGCAAGGGCGTGGGCATGATTAATCTGCTTTTGTATTTGATCGTGGGTGTGTTCATCGCCGGATTAATGGTGGGCCGCACGCCGGAATACTTGGGCAAGAAGGTCGAGGCCCGGGAGATGAAACTCGCCATGATCGCTCTACTGGTTCATCCGATTTTAATCTTGCTGCCCACGGGCCTGTTTGTAGCGACGGACTGGGGCATGAAGGCCATGAACAATCCTGGTCCCCATGGATTTTCCGAAGTCCTCTACGAGTTCACTTCAGCCTCGGCCAACAATGGTTCTGGTTTCGAAGGACTCGGCGACACCTATGGTGCAAACGACAACCCCGCGCCGGCCCCCGAGAGTCCGTATTGGGACATTGCTACGGGACTGGTCATGTTGCTCAGCCGATTCATCCCGGTGATCGCTCCCCTGGCCTTCGCTGCAAGCCTGGCAAAAAAGAAACCGACGCCTTTCACGGTCGGTACCATGCGGACCGATACATTTACCTTTGGCTGCGTGTTGTTGGGGACAATTATCCTTGTCGGCGCACTGCTCTTTCTGCCTGTGGCGGCGCTGGGGCCCGTTGCGGAACATTTTGGGCCGATTCCGTTTGGAGGCTAGCAAAGGAAAGATAAGCGATATGTCGAACATGTTCATCAAGGAGCCGCCGGTGATTGTTACCGCAGCGGAAGACCTTAAATTCGTGCGGCGGGCCAGCCGAAAGTCCGGGCTTTTCGAGCCGCAGCTATTAAAAACGGCCTTCAGGCAGTCGCTGGTGATGCTCCGGCCCGACATTCAGTGGCGCAATCCGGTGATGTTCGTGGTCGAAGTGGGAACGGTTCTGACCATCATTTATACAATTGCCCAGCTCCTGGGCTATGAAAGCGCGGCGGGCATCGGATATCTTTTGGCCCTGGATTTCTGGTTGGTGGCAACCTTGCTGTTTGCGAACTTTGCCTCGGCAATCGCCGAAGCCCGCGGCAAGGCCCAGGCCGACGCCTTACGCAAGACGCGGCGCGCTACTCCGGCCCGGTTGATACGGCCGGATGGAACCATGGAGCAAACCATCTCCACGGCGCTCCGCGCCGGGGATACCGTCGAGGTAGTCGCGGGTGAAGTGATCCCCAGCGACGGCGAAATCATCAAAGGCGTGGCTTCGATCGACGAATCGGCCATTACCGGCGAGTCGGCCCCCGTGATTCGCGAGGCCGGCGGAGATCGCTCGGGAGTTACCGGGGGCACACGGGTGCTTTCGGACCGGATCGTGGTGCGGATCACGGCCCAACCTGGCAGTTCGTTCCTCGACCGCATGATCGCCTTGGTCGAAGGGGCCATCCGCCAGCGCACGCCCAATGAAATCGCACTGTCGATACTGCTGGCCGCGTTCACATTAATCTTTCTCATTGTGACCGCCACACTCTGGCCCATGGCATACAACGTGGAGTTGTACATGAAGAATTATCGCGGCCTGGAAGGGCGACTAATCAGCCTGGGCACAGACGTGCCCACGCTGGTGGCCCTCTTGGTGTGCCTGATTCCCACGACGATTGGAGCTCTTTTAGCGGCCATCGGCATCGCGGGGATGGACCGGGCGCTGAGGGCCAACATCATTGCCAAGAGCGGCAAGGCCGTGGAGGTGGCGGGCGACGTGGATACGCTGCTGTTGGACAAGACGGGCACGATAACCGTGGGAAACCGCCGGGCCACGCAGTTTGTTCCCTTCGACGGTTTTACCGCTGAGGAAGTTGGGCGCCTGGCGGCCCAGGCATCTGCCGCCGATGAAACGCCCGAGGGCAAGAGTATCGTGGAGTTGTTCCACAAGTTTGGCGGATCACATGAGGGGGCCTATTGGCAAAACCAATCGAGCGCCCATGATGGCGGCCTAGTCCCGCCGGGATCGCGGTTCCTGGCTTTCACGGCGCAGACGCGGATGAGCGGCATCGACCTGCCGGATGGTCGTCAGATTCGTAAAGGTGCGCCGGATGCGATTCTCCGGCATATCAAAAAGCAGAATGGATTGATGACGGCGCCGGTGGAAAGTCTTGTAGCCGCAGCGGCGGGCAAAGGCGCCACGCCGCTGTTGGTCTGCGCGGGCAGCCGGCTTGCCGGGATGGTGGTCCTGGAAGACGTGCTCAAGCCGGGGATCGCCGAACGCTTCGAGCGACTGCGGCGCATGGGCCTCAGGACCGTGATGGTCACCGGCGACAATCCCTTGACCGCCGCGGCGATTGCCGCGCAGGCGGGCGTGGACGACTTCATCGCCGAAGCCACGCCGGAAGCCAAGCTGGCCTACATCCGCAAGGAGCAGGCGGGCGGCAAACTCGTGGCCATGATGGGCGATGGGACCAACGACGCCCCGGCCCTGGCCCAGGCCGACGTGGGCGTGGCCATGAACTCGGGCACCCAGGCCGCCAAGGAAGCAGGCAACATGGTGGACCTGGACAGCGATCCCACAAAACTCATCGAAACCGTGGAGATCGGCAAGCAACTGCTCATGACCCGGGGCGCCCTCACAACCTTTTCCATCGCCAACGATCTGGCCAAGTATTTTGCCATTGTGCCGGCGCTGTTTGCCGCCACGCTGCCGTGGCTGAAACCGCTGGACATCATGCATCTCCATTCGGCCACTTCGGCCATCCTCTCGGCGGTGATTTTTAACGCGATCATTATCCCGCTTTTGATCCCGATCGCGCTTAGAGGAGTCGAGTATCGACCGGTGGGGGCCGATGCACTGCTGCGCCGTAACCTTCTTATTTGGGGGCTGGGCGGAGTGCTTGCCCCGTTTATCGGCATTAAAATTATTGACGTGATCCTGGCGGCCCTGCACATGGTCTAAAAGCTTCTAACTGTTAATGCGAATTCGGAATCGATATATGACTGCTCATCTGCGTGTTCACCTTTTGCTGTTGGTTCTTACAGTGCTCATTTGTTCGGTGCTTTACCCGTTGATGCTTTGGTGTATTGGACAAACGGCGTTCCCTGAGAAGGCTCAGGGTAGTCTGCTAACGAATGCCCAAGGCAATCCCATCGGTTCGCGGCTTATCGCACAGCCGTTTACGGCCGATGAGTATTTTCAGCCGCGGCCGTCGGCGGCGTCGTACCATGCGGCGGCCTCCGGGGCTTCCAACTGGGCGGCCAACAACTACCTGCTCCGGGATCGCGTGGCCCGACAACTTGGCCCGATTGTAAAGTATCGCAGCGGCCCGAAGAAAGGCCAGCCGGTTGGGCCCGACATCGAGAACTGGTTTCAGCAGGACCAGTTCCACGGAAAGCCGGGAATCGTGGCCCAATGGGCTACTCTGCATCCTGCTATTGCCCAAAACCGGATCAACGCGGACAAACTGAACGCCGCGTACGTGGCCCAGTGGCAGAAGACACACCCGCAGCAAGTAGCCCAGTGGATCAAGGCCAATCCTGACACGCCGGAACCAAAGCCTGAAGATCTGGCGGTGCCATTTTTCATCGATTACTCTAAGCGCTATCCAGGCGCCTTTCCCAGCATTGTGGAACACAAAATGCCGGATGGGAAGACTGCGAAGAAGGTCGAATCAGTCAAGGTAGGCACGGATATTCAAGCCGTTTTTTTCGACATGTGGCTGCACTCCCACCCGGACGCAGACCTGGAGCGAGTCCCGGCGGACATGGTAATGGCCTCTGGCTCGGGTCTCGATCCCGACATCACGCTGAGCAACGCCCTGTGGCAATTGGATCGCGTGGCCGCTGCCTGGGCCAAGAAGACGGGAACCAACCAGCAGGAGCTACACCAAGAGATCGAACAGTTACTGCGGGAGAAAAGCCACGCGCCGCTAGGCGGCCTGGTGGGCGTATCGCTGGTGAACGTGTTGCAGATCAATCTTGCCCTACAGGATCGTTATCAACACGCGACGGACAGCGGCAACTAACTTTATATGATTCGGTTGGGCATTCGTTAATTCTGTAACACTTTAGATTCCCAGGCTCGGCTCGAGTCGCGAACTCGTTTCGACTGAGCTCAGCGAAGTCAGTCGAGCCGATCTTGGGAACAAGACTTGATAAAGATGTAGCTCATGCCAACCGATGGTGGTGGATTCTGTAAATACACCCCCAATGGCTATATAAGAGTCCCAGTTCGTTTTCGGATGGTGTTCGTGGGAGTCTTATTGCCGGGGAATCTTATGGAGGCAGATCAATCCAGGACATCTGCAAAGAAGTGCTTATATATTATTGTCAAAATGAGACATAAAATGCCCGTTACAAGGAGGAAAGTTGGGAAACAAGAGGGGGGGTGAATACTCTTGTAGATTAGCAGGTATTATTATTGTTGATTTATTCATTCTAACTACTTGTAAATCTTCACTTTATCTGTATAATGTGAATTTTAGATAGCTGTTTGTATTTAGGTAGATTGTTTCGGGGCAGGACAAGTTTACTGTAACTTTTTTTGTGTAGCGTTTGCTGATACATTGGATAAAGTTTGTTTAATTCATACAGAGTTCCCGGCTTTGTAGGTCTACTTCATAAAGCGAGGCTTTCCGTAGCAGACTGAAGTCAAAGAGGAAGCAGACATATCGATTTTGAATCGTCACATTTTAATTCCGTTTTTTTTCAGAGTTTAACAGCTCGATCCCGAAGCGGCGTAAAAGCCGTTGGTTCGGCGTTGTCGAACTTTATATGATCACTTAAAAATTGTTTGGTACGACACATTGAAGCGTAACCGGTATTACAAGGAGTATCACAAGGGAAAGTATTATCTGCGTTGATTAGCGTTTTCTTACCGTGAATGAAAAATAGCGTCGGTATTTTACAGCGAATTACGATCTAGTTCTTTATTCTAAGAAAGGGTTCTGGTATGACGAGGAAATTACACGGCTCTGACGTCAGGTATGGCATGGGAATCTTAGCCGCGGTATTGTGTCTTTTCACAACCGCGACGTCGCAAGCGACACAATTGTATTATTGGAACGCCCCCAACGCAGGTTCGGGCACCTGGGATACCACAAATACAAAATGGTCGACTGATAGCGCCTCTACGCCCACCATTATCTGGAATAACACCACCGATGGCGGAGACGACGCGGCATTTGCCGGAAGCACTTATACAGTAACTGTTGCTCCAGGCGGCATCACCGTCCATAACTTAAGTACTAGCGCTACTGGTCAGGTTACAATCTCAGGCAGCACGCTTACCTTGGTCGGCTCACCCGGCTCACCGCCCACTTTTACGTGCCCAGGATCTGGATGGACTTCAGGTTTCCGCATCAATTCGGTCATTGCCGGCACCTCTGGTTTTGTTAAAACCGGCGCGGCTTACTTTGACCTGTTTGGCAACAACATTTATACCGGCACTACTGAAATTCAGGGCGGCATGGATGCACAAACCGACGGGGCCTTTGGCAACTCATCGGTTCTTGTCCAGAACGGCGGTTTTATATGGTGGTGGGGTGATAACAATGGACCTCTCAGAACCTGGAATAATAATTTCACGTTCAACGGCAACGGCGATGGATCCGCCAACGGCAGAGGAGCACTATCCATCGATGGTGGGTCTGTTACCATCAACGGATCAGTTAACCTTAATGGCACTATCATTGCCCAGGGTGGCGGTAGTGTTCTTACCCTCAACGGACCGGTTACCCTAGACGGCGATAGCAGGATAGCAGCGGGATTTTCTACGGGGCCTTGGAATGGACAATTAAGTGTAAACAATACCATCACCGGCACCGGTGCAAACCTGATAATTGATGCAACCGGCGGTCTAACTAAAGTCCACACGTTTGCCGGTAACATTAGTTTGGGCACGGCCTCTCTGACTAAGAATTTAGCCGGTATTATATTGTTGTCCGGCACGGCCAATAACTGGGGCAAACTTAACATCACCGAAGGCGAGGTGCAAATCGGCAATGGCGGTTACGGCAGTCTGCCCGCCGCTGCGGATATTGTGATTACTACCACCTCTTATCCCGACAATTATAACGGTCGGTTGATTATCAATTCCAGTAATGACATTACAATATCGGGCAGCATTTCCGGCACTGCTGCCACCACATTCATCAATAATTCCGGCGGCATTCTGGTTACCAACGTGGGCACGCTTACCTTGTCCGGCACCAACACCGCTTTCAAATCGCCGATTGCCATCAATGGCGGCAAGTTGCGTTTAGGGAACAACAGCGCCTTGGGCAACGCCACCTCGGTCACCGTGGGCGGCGGCTCCGCCACCTCCCAGCTCGAACTGAGCACTGAAAATTTGATCATCAGTAACACGATTACCTTAGCCGGGCGTTCGGCGGCCTCCGCTCCCCACATCCAGAATGTGAACGGCGGCACCAACTCCCTTACAGGCGACCTCTCGTTAGTTACAGGCGGCGATCAATATGTGGTTCAATCTGATTCCGGCAAACTTACTCTTAACACCGTAACCAATAACGCCGCCCTTGCGACCGATAGATATTTAACCCTCCAAGGCGCCGGCAATGGTGAGGTAAGTGGAGCCATAGCTAACGGCACTGCCAGCAACTTAAACTCCCTGCATGTTATCAAAGCGGGCAGCGGAACGTGGACCCTTTCCGGAAGTAATACTTACAATGGCAACACGACTATCAACGCCGGCAAATTGCTCTTGGGTTCCGCCGGCTACATTGGGGCCAGTCCACTTATCGACGTCAAGACTGGCGCGACCTTGGACGTATCCTCGGTTGCCGGCGGTTTCAGCCTGCTTTCCGGCCAGACCCTCGGCGGTAGCGGCACGGTCCTCGGCAACGTGACCCTCACCGGCAACGCCCAACTTATACCGGGCAGCGTCGGCACCGCGGGCCTTTTGAGCTTCCAGAATAATCTGATCATGAGCAGCACCGTGGGCAACACGGTGAAATTCGATTTGAGTGATACCACTACGGCCAACGACGATCAGATTGCCGTCGCGGGAAATCTGGCCCTGCCCAGCGGTTCCGATAAGGCTACCTTTACGGTCAACATGCTCGGCACCAGTTTAACCACGGGCGGCGTTTATAAATTGTTTACCTATCAGGGGACATCATCCGGCAACATTGCCAATGTGCTCCTTTCGGGCCTCGGCGGCACGACCCGGCAAACCGGCTCATTAAGCGATAACACCGGGGCAAAACAAATCGAGATGACTGTCTCCGGATTGCCTCCGGCAACCATGATTTGGAAAGGCAACCTCAGCGGTAACTGGGATTTCAGCACCACCAACTGGACTTGGGTCAGCAACGGATCCTCCGACAGATATTACGATCTGGACATGCTTACTTTCGACAACTCCGGCACCACCAAGACTGTCACGATCACAGCCGCGCTTAATCCCGGCACGATGACGGTTAATTCGAACTCGGATTACACCTTCCAAGGCACCGGCGCCATTGGCGGCGGCACCGGCATGACGCTCACCAAGAGCGGCACCGGCAAGTTGACCATCAAGAACACCGGCACCAATTCTTATGGCGGCGGGACCACGATCAACGCCGGCACCCTGCAAATCGGCGATAACACCTCCGGCAGCGGCCTCGGCACCGGCAACGTGGTCAACAATGGCGCGCTGCTTTACTATCGCACGGACGACTCCGCCATTTCCGGCAGCATGAGCGGCAGCGGCTCCTTGGAAAAGAAGGGCGCGGGCAAACTCACGCTCAGCGGCAGTAACAGCTTTACCGGCGCCACCACGATCAGCAATGGCCAGGTGGTGATGGGCAGCACCAACGCCCTGGGCCCGACAAATGTCTCCACCGCTATTACCATCAGCAATAGCGGCTCTTTAGATACTAACAGCAGTAGTCTTGATGTGCGCCAGGTGACCGTTCAAGGTGCTGGCGCTGGCACCGGCGCCATCGTCAACAACGGTCCTGCGAACATTAACACCCTGCGTTTTGTCACCTTGGTCGGTGACACGACCTTTGGCGGCAGCGGCCGTTGGGATATCCGCACTGATGATCCAGTCGGCACGCCCGCCTGGCTCGTTGGCAATGGGTATAACCTCACTAAGGTGGGCAGCAACGATATTTATTTAGTCAACGTTGGCAACACGAGCCTGGGCAACATCAGTATCCAAGCCGGAATGTTAGGCGTCCAAGGTAATACGAACCTTGGCAGTTCGAGCATTACGGCTTCCTCTGACGGTAGACTGGGCCTTTGGAACGTGGACAACGCAATTACCAAAACTCTCACCTTGTCGGACACTGCCGGATTATACAACGGCGCCGGCAATAATACTTACTCCGGCACGATCACGCTCAGCGGCAGCAACTCGTTTAATGTCGGCGGCGGAACGTTGACTGTATCCGGCGCCATCGGCGGCACCGGCATTTTGTCCAAGTCCGGCGGCAACGGGATCGGCAACTGGATGATCCTGACCAGCACGGCGAATAGCTGGAGCGGCGGGACTCAAATCAACGGCGGCACACTGCAAATCGGCGACGGCGGCTACAATGGCAGTCTGCCGGACACCCCTGGAAAATCAATAATTACCAGCGGCACAGCCACCAGAGGTGAGTTGTACATTAACAGCGGCAGAGACATCACGTTATCTAACATCATCATTACGGGAAGCGGCATCCTTACCAAGAATGGCACCGGCACCCTTACCCTGGGAGCGACCAATTCCTTTACCGGAAACGTCACGATTCTAGGTAACGGAGCATTGCGCCTGAAAAACGCGGATGCACTCGGCGATACCCTCGCTAGCTCCACGGCCCTCAGTATTTCCGGCGGCACCGATACCAGTCGGCTGGAATTCGACGACGGCGGCGGCGGCGGGTACACCCTCACCGCGCAGCCGACGATTACTTTAGCAGGCCGCCAACCTTCAGCTTCTCCCGCTCCGCACATAAATAATTTAAGCGGTAATAATAGCTTTGGCGGAATTAACGGGGGCATCAATTGCGCAGTGAGTGGCGCTCAATATATTATCCAGTCCGACAGCGGTAAGCTCACCTTTAATGGCATTTTTAGCGATACCTTGCCCACCGCTCGTTATCTCATTTTGAGCGGGGCTGGAAACGGTGAGCTTGCCGGCGGTATTAGCTTTACCAGCACCGTCGGCTCTCTCAGCGTCATCAAAGCCGGCACGGGAATCTGGACCATTTCGGGTTCCAGCAGCCACAACGGTTCCACCGTAATTAATGCCGGTACCTTGGCGCTGGCGGGTAACGGCTCCATCGGCAGCAGCCCGCTGATCAACGTCATGTCCGGAGCGACCTTTGACGTCTCGGCGGTCAGCAATGGTTACACGTTGTATACCGGCCAGACGCTCTCCGGCAGCGGAAACGTCAAAGGAGATGTCACCGACCAAGGCGGCGCGATTATCGCTCCGGGCAGTTCCATCGGGACGTTGACCTTTAACGGCAACCTCACGCTCGCCGGCGGCACCACTGGCGATACAATAGATTACGAATTCGGCGGCAGCAGTGGGGATCTCTTGGACGTCAAGGGCAATTTGACCCTCAGTGGCACGACGGACCAGGAAACCCTTATCAATCCCATAGCTCTCAGCTCGCTGACGACTTCCTCGTTTCGCGTGGCCAGCGTCACCGGCACCCTGTCGGGCACCGCTGTTAAGGTGGTTAATTCCACAAGGTATACCGTCACTAGTTCCGTGACGACCGGGGCGGCCGGGAAGATCAATTTGACGGCCAGCGGCTCCAATGCCTCGTTGATCTGGTCTGGAACCGCTACGCCCAACAACTATTGGGACTTGAAAAACACCACTAACTGGCTCAACGGCAGCTCGGCCGATATCTTCTACGCATCCGATGCCGTGACCTTCAACGATAGCGGCACCAACGCCATCGTTAACGTCAACGCCCAGGTCAGGCCCATGTCCATCACGGTCAACGCCGACAAGGATTACACCTTCAACGGCACCGGTAGGATTATCGGCGCTGACGGGGCTCACCAAGACGGGCGCAGGAACGCTGACCATTAGTAACAGCAACGGAAACAGTTACTCCGGCACTACGACCGTCAACGCCGGCACGGTCGTCCTCTCCGTCTACAACGCTATTGGCGATAACAGCCCGCTGCAAATCAACGGCGGGACTGTACGTCTTGGCATCGCCAATGCATTGGGCGAAAACAACATCGCTGCCACCACAATCAATGGCGGCACGCTCGATTTTAATGGTAATAGCGCTGGAAATGAACCGGTATACGTCCAAGGCCAAGGTGTGGGAAACAACGGGGCCATCATCAACAACGGCGGAAATCCGGGCTGGAGCGGCGCGTTACACTACGTCACGATGCAAGGCGATACCACCGTCGGCGGCAATATCTCCTTAGGCTCCCAGGACTTCGGCCGGTGGGAAATCGGCCGCTTTGCCGGCGCCTATTTGGCCGGCAACGGTTATACCCTGACTAAGACCGGCTCCAACAATGTCTGGCTCTTGAGTATCGGTTACACCAACTTGGGCGCCGTAGTCATCAACCAAGGAGAACTGACCATCCAATGGGATAACTCCGCTACGGGAACAGTCTTGGGCACTTCGACCTCTTTAGCCCCAATCACTGTCAATGCAGGCGGCCAGTTTGGTGTGTGGACTCTAGGGAGTGCAACACCAACAGGAGCGGTATTCAATAATCCTGTAACCCTAAACGGTGGTGGTATCGGCGGCACTCAAGCTGATACCCAAACTCCTCTCACCTTCGCCTCCTCCATCACTATGAACGGCGGGGGAGTGATATACGCCGCCAATACAGCCGCCAATCGAGAAGTCACCTTCTCCGGCGCGTTCACCGGCACGGGCGACTTGACCAAGTCGGGGAGTTTTGTTACTCGCTCCCTGTCAGACTATAACCGCGGCACCGCTATTTTCTCCGGCACTAACTCCAACACCTATAACGGCGCCACCAACGTCTACGGCGGCAGGTTAATACTGCAGAAGACCGGAGGCGCAGTAGCCATTCCCGGCAACCTCAACATCGGCGACGCCATAAACGGAGCCGGTGGTCAATGGGACGCTGTGCAACTAAGCGCATCCGATCAGATTGCCGATACTTCGATCGTTACCTTCACTGCCTCCGATGCTCAAAACTGGGCGTATTTGGATATGATGGGCTATAACGAAACCGTGGGCGGAATCAATGACTCCACCGGCTATGGCATCATTCAGGTCCAGGACACCAGCACCGTGAACAGCAACAGCACGCTGACAGTCAATAACACCGCCAACTGCACGTACAACGGCGCAATTCGCGATAAGTTCAGCGGCGCCGGCACCGGCACGCTGGCCCTAGTCAAGGACGGCGCCGGGAAGCTTACTCTCGGGGTCTCCAATGTAACAAACGGTGGCGTTCCCTACTCCGGCGGCACGACGGTTAAGGCCGGTATTTTGAGCATCAGCGATAACAGCCTACTGGGTTCACCCAGCGGCAAGCTGACCTTAAACGGCGGCACGCTCGAAGCCACCGCTTCCTTCTCCCTGACTACCACGGGTACGGCTCCCGTAGCCAGGCCGATAGAGATTACCGCCAGCGGCGGCGCCATCCAGGTCTCCGCCGACCAGACGCTGACCCTGCCGGGCACCTACACCCTCAACGGCGGGCTGACCGCCAAGGGCGGCGGCACGCTCAGCCTGGCCTTGGCCAGCGCCCCGACGCTGAGCGCCTCGGGCTCGTTGAGCATTGTTGCCGGCACCACGGTGACCGCCGGCGGGGCCGTGGATCCCTTTACCGACGGAACCAACGGCGCCATCCATGCGGCAGTGGCCAACGACGGAAAATTCGCCGTGACCGCCGGCACCAAGACGACCGGCAACGTGACGGGGACGGGCGAGACCAACGTGAGCGGATCGGGTACGACGCTATCGGTGAGCGTGGTGCGTCAAGGCCATATCTATATTGGTTCCGGGTCGAAGCTGATTGTCAGGCCGGCGAGTTCCGCTCCCTTGTCCGACGGCCTGGATTTGTTGCCGCTAACACCGGTACCCGAGCCCTCGACCTGGGCCATGCTGATCCTGGCCGCCATGGTCTTGGGCGTCTACCGGCTTCGTCGTCGGTAAGGGAGAAGATTAACGCTTTTAGATAAGCGGATATTTGTCAATAGAACCCGCTTCCGTGCCCAGGCACAGAAGCGGGTTTTTTTGTTTGAACAGTATGAGGTTAGGCTCATTCCAACGATGGTCGGATAAATATCTCAACACCCGTTTTGCGGGGCAAATATTTTATAAAATCTGATAGTTATTACCTCTTTCGGGGCAAAGAATTGCGATTTCTGATTATTTTGATAGAATGGATTTTATCAACTAGGCAAAACATAGGTCCTTATGCGCTTCTTTTCCAGAGGCATTAGGCGCCTTTCGAGTGTTTGGTTTTTGTGCGAAAGAGCGTATTGAGTTGGCGTTAGTTTGTCATTGTTTGATTTCATACTCTTAAACATAGCGGAACAGGGAGGCGCTGTGGAGTCAGAAGAGAGCAAGCGTTTTTAAGCCATCTGTTTTATTTTTATTTTATCAGAAAGGGTAATGACATGACGAGGAAATTGCATTGCGCATACATCAAGTATGCCATCGGCTTGCTGGCGGTAGTATTGGCGATCTCATCGACCGCGATAGCGCAGGTTACTACCTTGTACTGGAATCCCACCGCCGGCGGCTCCGGCACCTGGGATACCTCAACCACGATGTGGAGAGACACTTGGTCGTCTCCGCCCTCTGTCGTTTGGGATAACGTTAGTACCGCCGTTTTCCGCGGAACCGCCACCGGCACCGTTACCGTTACGGGCACCGTTACTCCAACAAGCATTCTTATCGGCGCAACCGGCGATAGTGGAAATAATTATGCGTTTTCAGGCGGACAACTTGCCATCAGCGGCGTGGCGCCCAACATCATCGGAGTTACAAATTCCAGCGACACTCTGACCATCAATTCCTCCATCTCCTCCAGTGTGAATTTGTTTTTTAACAATAACACCGGCACCACTTGGACTGGCGGCACAAGCCAAAGCTTCGGCAGCGGCAACCTGATATTGACGGCAAGTAATGCCCTTTCGGGAACCGTGAATATAGGAGGTTACAATCAGGGCAGCGGAGCGCTGCGGATCACGAATTCGAATGCACTGGGCGCGGCCGCCGTCGAAGTTAACGGTAACAATACCTGTACCACTCACCTCGATCTCGACGGCAGCGGCGGCGGCTTAACCATAAGCAATCTAATTACTATACACGGGCGTAGCGCCGGTGGATCTCACGGCTTAAACCTTGCTCCAGAAATAGTTAATTTCGCCGGCAGTAATTCCATCACCTCGAATATTACCCTCCAGTCAGGCGGGATGGACTATATTATCCAGTCCGACAGCGGAAAACTCACGCTCAATAGTATTACCAACGCCTCTGGTCTTGGCGCTTCCGATAGATATCTTTACCTCCAAGGCGCCGCGGATGGAGAAGTGACTGGAACTATTGGCCTCACCGGTGACGTCTCCACTTATCACCTCATCAAGGAAGGCTCGGGAACGTGGATCTTCTCTGGATCAAACTCTTATAATAGCGATACCACGGTGAACACCGGCGTATTGCGATTGAAAAACAACAATGCGCTGCCGGCCACCGCCGCCGCCGTTACTGCTTCCGGCGGCACCGCCACCGGTCGAATCGAGTTAGACGGCAGCTCATCCGCTCTTAACATCGCTCATGCTATTACCTTAGCAGGGCGAAGCGCGGCCACCGATGCGCAGTTGGCAAATTATAGCGGCAATAATACGATCAGCGGGGACATATCACTCATCCAAGGCGGGCAAAATTATCTTATCCAATCCAACACCGACAAGCTCACCCTCACTAACATCAAAAATAATTCCACCGTTACAGGCACACGGTTTGCAAACTTCCAAGGAGATATTGCTGTCAGCGGCGTGATCGGCGGTTCCACCACCACTCAAAATGATATTAGTATTATTAAAGTCGGCAGCGGAACTTTGACCCTCTCGGGCACCAGCACATACACCGGCGGCACCACGATTAACAGCGGCACGCTGACCTTGAAAAACACCGGAGTGCTCGGCAACACGAACGTCCAGGTCGGTAGTGGAGCGTATTTCGACGTTACCGACTTTTCCAGCGGATATACCTTGCCCGGCACCCAACAACTTTTGGGCACCGGCACGGTCAAAGGCGACGTTATTCTTAGCGGCAACGCCAGGATTTTGCCGGGCGCCGACGGCACCGCCGGACTTTTGAGCTTCCTGAATAATCTGACCTTGGGCAGCCCCACCGGCGGCACGGTCAAATTCGATTTGGCCAGCGATACCAGTTCGGCCAACAACGATCTGGTTGCCGTCACCGGAAATCTGGCCCTGCCTAGCGGCGCCAATACCGCTACTGTTTCTATCAACATGCTTGGCAGTAGTTTAACCACCATCAGCCCTTACAAGTTGTTTACCTATCAGGGAACTTCCTCCGGCAATATTGCTAATATGCTCCTTTCGGGCATCGGCGGCACGACCCGGCAAACCGGTTCGTTAAGTATCGACACCGGGGCAAAAGAAGTCGACCTTACGGTCTCCGGATTGCCTCCGGTCAGCTTGTATTGGAAAGGCAACCTCAGCGGTAACTGGGATTTAAGCACCACCAACTGGACCTGGGTCAGCAACGGATCCACCGACAGATATTATGATCTGGACATGCCTACTTTCGACAACTCCGGCATCAACAAGACCGTCACGGTCACAGCCGCGCTTAATCCCGGCACGGTGACGGTTAATTCGAACTCGGATTACATCTTCCAAGGCACCGGCGCAATTGGCGGCGGCACTGCCATGACGCTCACCAAGAGCGGCACCGGCAAGTTGACCATCAAAAACACCGGCACCAATACTTACGGCGGCACTACCACGATCAACGCCGGCACCCTGCAAGTAGGCGACAATACCTCCGGCGGCGGCATTGGCGGCACCGGCAACGTGGTCAACAATGGTGCGCTGCTTTACTATCGCACGGACGACTCCGCCATTTCCGGCAGCATGAGCGGCAGCGGCTCCTTGGAAAAGAAGGGCGCGGGCAAACTCACGCTCAGCGGCAGTAACAGCTTTACCGGCGCCACCACGATCAGCAATGGCCAGGTGGTGATGGCCAGCACCAATGCCCTGGGCCCGACAAATGTCTCCACCGCTATTACCATCAGCAATAGCGGCTCGCTGGATATTGGCGGCAACTCTCTCGGCACCCGGCCGGTAAGCGTTAAAGGCTCGGGGACTGACGGTAGTGGGGCCATAGTCAGCAACAGCGGCGCGAATCAACTGAATGCTCTCAGCTCCCTCACACTTGCCGGCGACACCACCTTGGGCGGTTCGGTCCGCTGGGACGTGCGCGGCACGGGCGCCACTCTAACCGGCAATACCTACAACCTTACCAAGACGGGCAGCAACGGTATCTTTCTCGTGGACCTGGGCAACACCGGCCTGGGCAACGTAGTGGTGAACCAAGGATCTCTATGTATTCAAGGCACGACCGTGCTTGAAGACTTAACCAAGACGGTTACGGTGAATACCGGCGGCGCGATTACATTTTGGCAAACCCCCACTGCTAATCCGATCAATCGGGCCCTGACGCTCAATGGCGGGGCAATGGGGACTCGAGCCACGGACGCCGGCACGACCAATGTCTATGGCGGCAGCGTCACGTTGACCAGTAGCGGCGGAATTTTGGACGTTGCCAATACCACCTCGGTTACTGTCTCCGGCCAGATTGGCGGTGCCGGCATGTTGAGCAAAAGCGGTAGTGGAACCGCAATTCTCATCAGCACTGCGAATAACTGGAACGGCGGAACCACGATCAACGCCGGCACGCTGCAAATCGGCAACGGCGGCGCCAACGGCAGTTTGCCTGATATTGGAACTATTTCCAATAATGGCACCTTGCTATTTAACAGCAACAACAACTTCACTTTCTCCACCGCCCAAATCACCGGAAGCGGCGGCCTTACCAAAAATGGTACGGGGACCGTGACCCTTGCCGCGGCCAATTCCTTTAGCGGCGCCGTCGCTATCCAAGGCAACGGAGCATTGCGCCTGAAAAACGCGGATGCACTCGGCGATGCCATCCTTAGCTCCACGGCCCTCAGTATTTCCGGCGGCACCGAAACCAGTCGGCTGGAATTCGCCGACGACGGCGGCGGCGGGTACACCCTCACCGCGAAGCCGTTGATTACTTTAGCAGGCCGCCAACCTTCGGCTTCTCCCGCTCCGCACATAAATAATTTAAGCGGTAATAATAGCTTTGGCGATGTACTTAGCGGGGGGGGCATCAATTGCGCAGTGAGTGGCGCTCAATATATCATCCAGTCCGACAGCGGTAAGCTCACCTTTAATGGCACTTTTACCGATACCTTGACCACCGCTCGTTCTCTCATTTTGAGCGGGGCTGGAAACGGTGAGATTGCCGGCGGCGGTATCAGCTTTACCGGCACCAGCGGCTCTCTCGGCGTCATCAAAGCCGGCTCGGGAATCTGGACCATTTCGGCATCCAGCAACCACAACGGTTCCACCTTGATTAATGCCGGTACCTTGGCGCTGGCGGGTAACGGCTCCATCGGCAGCAGCCCGCTGATCAACGTCCTGTCCGGAGCGACCTTTGACGTCTCGGCGGTCACCGACGGTTACAAGCTGTATAACGGCCAGACGCTCTCCGGCAGCGGAAACGTCAAAGGAGATGTCAACGACGAAGGCGGCGCGATTATCGCTCCGGGCAGTTCCATCGGGACGTTGACCTTTAACGGCAACCTCACGCTCGCCGGCGGCACCACTGGCGATACAATAGATTACGAATTCGGCGGCAGCAGTGGGGATCTCTTGGACGTCAAGGGCAATTTGACCCTCAGCGGCACGACGGACCAGGAAACCCTTATCAATCCAATAGCTCTCGGCTCGCTGACGACTTCCTCGTTTCGCGTGGCCAGCGTCACCGGCACCCTGTCGGGCACCGCTATCAAGGTGGCTAATTCCACAAGGTATACCGTCACTAGTTCCGTGACGACCGGGGCGGCCGGGAAGATCAATTTGACGGCCAGCGGCTCCAATGCATCGTTGATCTGGTCTGGAACCGCTACGCCCAACAACTATTGGGACTTGAAAAACACCACTAACTGGCTCAACGGCAGCTCGGCCGATCAGTTCTACGCATCCGATGTCGTGACCTTCAACGATAGCGCCACCAACACCACGGTTAACATCAACTCCCAGGTCAGGCCCATGTCCCTCACAGTCAACGCCGACCAGGATTACACCTTCAGCGGCACCGGCAAGATTATCGGTGCTACGGGGCTCACTAAGACGGGCACGGGAACGCTGAACATTAATAACAGCAACGGAAACAGTTACTCCGGCACTACGACCGTCAACGCCGGCACGGTCGTCCTGTCCGTCTACAACACTATTGGCGATAACAGTCCGCTGCAAATCAACGGCGGGACTGTACGTCTTGCCATCGCCAATGCATTGGGCGAAAACAACATCGCTGCCACCACAATCAATGGCGGCACCCTCGATCTCAACGCCCAGAGCGCTGGAAGTGAACCGATATTCGTTCAAGGCACGGGTGTGGGAGGCAACGGGGCCATCATCAACACCGGCGCGAATGCGACCTTCAGCGGCTCGGTACGCTACCTCACGATGCAAGGCGATACCACCGTCGGCGGCAATATCACCTTAGGAACACAGGACTCCGGCCGGTTTGAAATCGGCCGCTTTACCGGCGCCTATTTGGCCGGCAACGGTTATACCCTGACTAAGACCGGCTCCAACAATGTCTGGCTCTTGAGTATCGGTTACACCAACTTGGGCGCCGTAGTCATCAACCAAGGTGAACTGACTATCCAATGGGATAACGACCTTACGGGAACAGTCTTGGGCACTTCGACCTCTTTAGCCCCAGTCACTGTCAATGCAGGCGGCCAGTTTGGTGTGTGGACTCTAGGAACTGCAACACCAACAGGAGCGGTATTCAATAATCCTGTAACCCTGAACGGTGGTGGTATCGGCGGCACTCAAGCTGATACCCAAACTCCTCTCACCTTCGCCTCCTCCATCACTATGAACGGCGGCGGAGTGATATACGCCTCCAATGAAGCGGCCAATCGAGAAGTCACCTTCTCCGGCGCGTTCACCGGCACGGGCGACTTGACCAAGTCGGGGAGTTTTGTTACTCGCTCCCAGGTAAACTATGACCGCGGCACCGCTATTTTCTCCGGCACTAACTCCAACACCTATAACGGCGCCACCAACGTCTACGGCGGCAGGTTAATACTGCGGAAGACCGCAGGCGCAGTAGCCATTCCCGGCAACCTCAACATCGGCGACGCCATGAACGGAGCCTCCGGTGTCTGGGACGCTGTGCAACTAGGCGCATCCGATCAGATTGCCGATACTTCGATCGTTACCTTCACTGCCTCCGGCGCCAACAACTTCGCGTATCTGGATATGATGGGCTATAACGAAACCGTGGGCGGAATCAATGACTCCACCGGCTATGGCATCATTCAGGTCCAGGACACCAGCACCGTGAACAGCAGCTCCACGCTGACGGTCAATAACACCGCCAACTGTTCGTACAACGGCATAATCCGCGACAAGTACGCGGGCGCCGGCACCGGCACGCTGGTCTTAGTCAAGGACGGCGCCGGGAAGCTTACCCTCGGGGTTTCCAATATATCCAGTGGTACTCCCTACTCCGGCGGCACGACGGTCAAGGCCGGTATTTTGAGCATCAGCGATAACAGCGTACTGGGTTCACCCAGCGGCAAGCTGACCTTAAACGGCGGCACGCTCGAAGCCACCGCTTCCTTCTCCTTGACTACCACGGGTACGGCTCCCGTAGCCAGGCCAATAGAGATTACCGCCAGCGGCGGCGCCATCCAGGTCTCCGCCGACCAGACGTTGACCCTGCCGGGCACCTACACCCTCAACGGCGGCTTGACCGCCAAGGGCGGCGGCACGCTCAGCCTGGCCTTGGCCAGCGCCCCGACGCTGAGCACCTCGGGCCCGTTGAGCATTGTCGCCGGCACCACGGTGACCGCCGGCGGGGCCGTGGATCCCTTTACCGACGGGACCAACGGCGCCATACATGCCGCAGTGGCCAACGACGGAAAATTCGCCGTGACCGCCGGCACCAAGACGACCGGCAACGTGACGGGGACGGGCGAGACCAACGTGAGCGGATCGGGTACGACGCTATCGGTGAGCGTGGTGCGTCAAGGCCATATCTATATTGGTTCCGGGTCGAAGCTGATTGTCAGGCCGGCGAGTTCCGCTCCCTTGTCGGACGGCCTGGATTTGTTGCCGCTAACACCGGTACCCGAGCCCTCGACCTGGGCCTTGCTGATACTGGCCGCCATGGTCTTGGGCGTCTACCGGCTTCGTCGTCGGTAAGGGAGAAGATTAACGCTTTTAGATAAGCGGATATTTGTCAATAGAACCCGCTTCCGTGCCCAGGCACAGAAGCGGGTTTTTTTGTTTGAACGGCAGAAGTTATAAAAACATAAGCATTAAGGGATTAGGATCATTTAGACATTAGTCGGATAAAGATATTAATACCCATTTTGAATGGTAAGAAGTATTTAAAAAATCTATCTGCATTTTATGCTAAATACTTGCGAATTTTGATCATTTTATTAAAATGGATTTTATCGATTAGGCAAAAAAGAGAGGTCCTAATGCGCTCTTTTCCCGGAGGCATTGGGAACCCTTGGACTATGTAATTATGTTGCCACTTGGCGTATTCAACTGGCGTTAGTTTTGATTTCGCGTCCATAAACCGAGCACCGGGGCGGCGCTTTTGGACAGAGAAAGTTTAAGCGCTTCTAATATTTTATCATAAAGGGTAATGGCATGACGAGGAAATTGCATGGCTCATGTATCAGCTTTGGCACTGGGTTGATGGCCGTAGTGATGTGTCTTTTCACGGCCGCGACGTCGCAAGCGACGCAATATTATTGGAACGCCCCCAATGGAGGCGCCGGCTCCTGGGATACCACGACCACAATTTGGTCGCTCGACAACCTCACTAACACCAACTCCTGGAATAACTCGGCGGGCGACGACGCTATTTTAAACGGATTCTACACTACCACTTCGACGATTGCCGTCGACGCGGGCGGCATTAGCGTCCACAACATAACCAATAACGACGCGGCAAGTGGCACCGTTCGCGCCAGTTACAATCTCACGGGCGGCACGCTTACGTTGGTCGGCGATTCGCCCACCATTGATACCCCTGGGTGGCTGGCGATCAATTCGGTTATTGCCGGCACTTCCGGTTTAATTAAAACCGGCACGAGTTACCTCGACACTTATGGCGCCAACACCTATTCCGGCACTACCGTGTTGAAAGCAGGCCTTACATCCGGGCAAAACGATTTGGCGTTTGGCACTTCAACGGTCATGATCGAGAGCGGCGCCACGATGCGGACTTGGGCTCAAACCCGCACTTATAACAATGACTTTATCGCCTCTGGCACCGGCTTCGACGGCTTAGGCGCAATGCAACTCCGTATGTCAGGATCATGGACCTTAAACGGAAACGTTACCCTCAACAGTGGCTATCTTCGCTGCAGTAGTTCCGGCTATACCATGACCTTCAACGGCTCGACTACCCTCAATACTAGCAGCTCAATCGTAGCCGCTTACGGTTCCATGATCTTCAACGGCTCCACTACCGTCAATAATGGCTTAATCACTTCTTTATCAACAGGTGCCGACATTACTTTTAACGGAGCGACTTCCCTCAACGGCACAATCTCTCTCGTTGACCATACCGGCACTCTTGCCATCAACGGACCGGTCACCCTCACCGGCGATAGCACGATATCAGCGGGACGTTCTACGGGTTCTTGGGGTCCACAGTTAAATGTAAACAATTCCATCGACGGCTCCGCTGTCAATGCAAATCTTACCATCGGTGCAGCTGGCAATACAACCAGAGTCCACCCTGTTACCGGTAACATCACTTTAGGCACGGGCCCCCTGACCAAAAACTATGCCGGTATTCTTCAATTGACCGGCTCGGCCAATAGTTGGGGCAAACTTAACATCACCGAAGGCGACCTGCAAATCGGCGATGGCGGCGCCAACGGCAGCCTGCCCGCCGATAAAGATATTTCGATTACTTGCACCAGTTATCCCACCAATTGGAACGGCCGGTTGGTTTTCAACAGCACTAAAGACTTTACGATTTCGGGCAGCATTTCCGGCTCTGCCGCTACGACAAATCTTGGGGGCAACACCGGCGGCATTCTGGTTACCAACGTGGGCACGCTTACCTTGTCCGGCACCAACACCGCTTTCCAATCGCCGATTGCCATCAATGGCGGCAAGTTGCGTTTAGGGAACAATAACGCCTTGGGCTACGCCACCTCGGTCACCGTGGGCGGCGGCACTTACACCTCCCAGCTCGAGCTGGGCACTGAAAATTTGATCATCAGTAACACGATTACCTTAGCCGGGCGTTCGGCGGCCACCGCTCCCCACATCCAGAATGTAAACGGCGGCACCAACTCCCTTACAGGCGACCTCTCGTTGGTAGTAGGCGGCAATCAATACATTGTGCAGTCCGACTCCGGGAAACTTACCCTTAACACGGTAACCAATAATGCCACCCTTGCGTCCGATAGATATTTAACCCTCCAAGGCGCCGGCAATGGTGAAGTAAGTGGAGCCATGGCTAACGGCACTGCCAGCAACTTAAACTCCCTGCATGTTATCAAAGCGGGCAGCGGAACGTGGACCCTTTCCGGAAGTAATACTTACACCGGCAGTACGACTATCAACGCCGGCAAATTGGTCATAGGGGCCACCGGCTACGTTGGGGCCAGTTCGCTAATCGACGTCAAGTCCGGCGCGACCTTGGACGTATCCTCGGTCAGCGGTTTCAGCCTGCTTAATGGCCAGACCCTAGGCGGCAGCGGCGCGGTCCTCGGCAACGTGACCCTCACCGGCAACGCCCAGCTTTTGCCGGGCACTAACGGCACCGTCGGCCTGCTGAGTTTCCAGAATAATCTGACCTTGGGCAGCCCTACCGGCGGCACGGTCAAATTCGATTTGGCCAGCGATACGGATACGGCTAACAACGACCTTATCACCCTCACGTCAAGCTCGGGAATTCTGGCCCTGCCCAGCGGTTCCGATAAGGCTACCTTTACGGTCAACATGCTCAGCACCAGTTTAAGCACGAGCAGCGCTTACAAGTTGTTCACCTATCAAGGGACATCATCCGGCAACATTGCCAATGTTCTCCTTTCGGGCATCGGCGGCACGACCCGGCAAACAGGCACGTTAAGCATCAACACCGGGGCAAAAGAAATCGACCTTACGGTCTCCGGTCTGCCTCCGACCAGCCTGCTTTGGAAAGGCAATGCCGGCAGTAACTGGGATTTTAGCACCACCAACTGGACCTGGGTCAGCAACGGATCCGCCGACAGGTTTTATGATATTGACACTGTTACCTTCGACAATTCCAGTTCCACCCAGACCGTCAACTTAGCAAACACGATTAGTCCCACTACGGTCACAGTTAATTCAAACTTGGATTACACCTTCCAAGGCACGGGCGCCATTGCCGGCGGCACCGCCATGACGCTCACCAAGAGCGGCACCGGCAAGTTGACCATCAAGAACACCGGCACCAATACTTACGGCGGCACTACCACGATCAACGCCGGCACCCTGCAAGTAGGCGACAACACCTCCGGCGGCGGCCTCGGCGGCACCGGCAACGTGGTCAACAATGGCGCGCTGATTTACTATCGCACGGACGACTCCGCCATCTCCGGGAGCCTAAGCGGCAGCGGCTCCTTGGAAAAGAAGGGCGCGGGTAAACTCACGCTCAGTAACACTAATACCGCCTTTACCGGCGCCACCACGATCAGCAATGGCCAGGTGGTGATGGGCAGCGCCACCGCCATTGGCCCGACGGCTACCTCTACCGTCCCCGTTACCATCACCAACAGCGGCTCTTTGGATATTGTCGGCAATACCCTCGGCACCCGGCCGGTGACCGTTCAAGGCGCGGGCGACGGCACCGGCGCCATTGTCAACTCCGGCAGCACTAATATGAACGCCTTCCGCTACGTCACCTTGACCGGTGACACGACCTTCGGCGGCACCAACGGCCGTTGGGACATCCGCACCGATAATCCCACCACCACCACGGCCTGGCTCGTCGGCAATGGCTACAAACTCACCAAGACGGGTTCCAACTGGGTTTATTTTGTCGGCTTGGGTGATACGGGGCTGAGTGATATCGCTGTGAATGGCGGAGTTTTGGGCTTCCAGTCCACCACGACCATGGGCGACCCGAACAAGACCATCACGATCGCCTCGGGCGCCGCCATGCGCTTCTGGGACACCACGACGAACGTGCTTAGCAAAAATCTCGTGATGGCCGACGGGGCCGGGATAAGCAACGGCAGCGGCGCTAACACCTTCGCCGGTTCCGGGACATTAAACGGCATCGCCACCGTCACCACCGACAGCGGCTCGTTGACCCTTTCCGGTACCCTCGGCGGCACTGGATCATTAACCAAAGCCGGCTCCGCCGGCTCCTTGATCTTGACCAGCACGGCAAACACCTGGAGCGGCGGAACCACGATCAACGCCGGCACGCTGCAAATCGGCACTGGTATCGCCAACGGCAGTCTGCCCGACAGCGGCACGATTATCAATAACGGCGCGTTAGTTTTTAACAGCAGCAACAACTTCACTTTCTCCACCGCCAAAATTACGGGAAGCGGCGGCCTTACCAAGAATGGTTCCGGAACCGTGACCCTTGCCGCGGCCAATTCCTTTAGCGGCGCCGTCACTATCCAAGGCAACGGAGCATTGCGCCTGAAAAACGCGGATGCACTCGGCGATTCCCTCCTTAGCTCCACGGCCCTCAGTATTTCCGGCGGCACCGAAACCAGTCGGCTGGAATTCGACGACGGCGGCGGCGGCGGGTACACCCTCACCGCGCAGCCGACGATTACTTTATTAGGCCGCCAACCTTCAATTGCCACACCTGCCCACGTCAACAATTACGGTAACAATACCTTCAATGGAAGCTTCAATTTCGCTACGAGTGGCAGCGTATATACACTCCAATCTGATAGCGGTACGCTTACCCTGAACTATGCAATTACCGATACCTTGACCACGGCTCGTTATCTTGTTTTGAAAGGGGCTGGAAACGGTGTAATCGCCGGCGGTATTACCTTTTCCGGCAGCACCGGCTCTCTCGGCGTTATCAAAGACGGCTCGGGAATCTGGACCATTTCGGGTTCCAGCACCCACAACGGTTCCACTGTAATTAATGCCGGTACCTTGGCGCTGGCGGGTTACGGCTCCATTGGCAGCAGCCCGCTGATCAACGTCCTGTCCGGAGCAACCTTTGACGTCTCGGCGCTCAGCGACGGTTACTACAAGCTGGTTTCCGGCCAGACGCTCTCCGGCAGCGGAACCGTCAAAGGAGATGTCACCGACGAAGGCGGCGCGACTATCGCTCCGGGCAGTTCCATCGGGACGTTGACCTTTAACGGCAACCTCACGCTCGCCGGCGGCAGCACTGGCGATACAATAGATT
This sequence comes from Pirellulales bacterium, assembly GCA_963820545.1. Taxonomy (GTDB): domain Bacteria; phylum Planctomycetota; class Planctomycetia; order Pirellulales; family Thermoguttaceae; genus CAWGAJ01. The sequence continues at coordinate 1,448,085 of CAWGAJ010000001.1, read as the reverse complement.
ATGAATTCGGCGGCAGCAGTGGGGATCTCTTGGACGTCAAGGGCAATTTGACCCTCTTGGGCGCGACAGACCAGGAAACCATTATCAATCCTATACTTCTCGGCTCGCTGACAACTTCCTCGTTTCGCGTGGCCAGCGTCACCGGCACCCTGACGGGCACCGGTATCAAGGTGGTTAATCCCACGCGGTATACCATCACTAGTTCCGTGACGACCGGGGCGACCGGGAAGATCGATTTGAAGGTCAGCGGCTCCAATGCCTCGTTGATCTGGACTGGTACGGCTTCGCCCAACGACGCTTGGGACGTGAAGACCACCAATAACTGGCTCAACGACAGCTCGGCCGATATCTTCTACCAGGCCGATGCCGTGACCTTCAACGATACCGCCACCAACACCACGGTCACTATGAACACCACGGTCAGGCCCCTGTCCGTCACGGTCGACGCCGGCAAGGATTACACCTTCACCGGCAGCGGCAAGATTTCCGGCGCTACGGGACTCACCAAGACGGGCACGGGAACGCTGACCATTAGTAACAGCAGCGGTAACGATTACACCGGCGATACCGCGATTAGCAACGGCGTGCTAAGGCTCGGCGCATCGGCGGCCGTGCAGGCTTACACCACCAGTAACAAGTTCATCATCAACGGCGGTACTCTAGATCTGAACGGCATCGATCTTCATAATACAAACGACAATTTGATTAGCCCCAACGTGCTGGTTAGCGGCTCGGGCTACAATGGCCAAGGCGTTATTGTTAACAATGGCTCTGCCGATAGATTTTCATCGATCCATTATCTCACCCTCAACGGCGATGCCACCATCGGCGGCTCAAGACGATTTGATCTGGGCCGCACCGTAGGTTCCACTATGACCGGCAATGGGTACACCCTGACCAAGGTCGGCAGCAACCTGATCGGTATCATTAACATGGGCGAGACCGGTTTGGGCAGTGTCGTTATCAATGAAGGCGGTCTGTTCTTCCAAGGAACCACCGTGGTAGGCACCTCGTCCAGCCTGGCCCCGATCACTGTGAACTCGGGCGGCCAGGTGTCACTATGGGCGCGGGGAACACACTGGCTAATAATTTGACCGTTAACGGCGGCGGCTTTGGGGCCGTACTTCCAGACTCTGGTGCGATCTCCTTCACCGGCTCTATCACTCTTAACGGCGGCGGCATCCTATATGCTGTCACCCCAACATCTGACACAACGACCACTATTAGCGGTGCGATCGGCGGCACCGGAGACTTGACAAAGGCGGGGAGTATGATCGTAGGAATGGGTGCCACAAATGGCTCTTCATACACGAACACAGGTACGGTTGTTTTCACAGGCTCTACCTCCAACACCTACAACGGTGCGACGAATATTTACGGCGGCACTCTGCTGCTACAGAAGTCGGCGGGCGCAACCGCCGTTCCCGGCAACCTCAACATTGGCAATGCCACCGGCGGCTGGGACGTTGTGAACCTGGGCGCCTCCGACCAGATTGCCGATACTGCGGTTGTCACCTTCAGTAGTTCTAGCGGAAACTTTGCTTACCTGAATTTGATGGGCTATAACGAAACCGTGGGCGGAATCAATGACTCCACCGGCTATGGCATCATTCAGGTCCAGGACACCAGCACCGTGAACAGCAGCTCCACGCTGACGGTCAATAACACCGCCAACTGTTCCTACAACGGCATAATCCGCGACAAATACGCGGGCGCCGGCACCGGCACGCTGGTCTTAGTCAAGGACGGCGCCGGGAAGCTTACCCTCGGGGTTTCCAATATATCCAGTGGTACTCCCTACACCGGCGGCACGACGGTTAAGGCTGGTATTTTGAGCATCAGCGATAACAGCGTACTGGGTTCACCCAGCGGCAAGCTGACCTTAAACGGCGGCACGCTCGAAGCCACGGCTTCCTTCTCTCTGACTACCACGGGTACGGCTCCCGTAGCCAGGCCGATAGAGATTACCGCCAGCGGCGGCGCCATCCAGGTCTCCGCCGACCAGACGCTGACCTTGCCGGGCACCTACACCCTCAACGGCGGGCTGACCGCCAAGGGCGGCGGCACGCTCAGCCTGGCACTGGCCACAGCCCCGACGCTGAGCGCCTCGGGCTCGTTGAGCATTGTCGCCGGCACCACGGTGACCGCCGGCGGGGCCGTGGATCCGTTTACCGACGGGACCAACGGCGCCATCCATGCGGCGGTGGCCAACGACGGAAAATTCGCCGTGACCGCCGGCACCAAGACGACCGGCAACGTGACGGGGACGGGCGAGACCAACGTGAGCGGATCGGGTACGACGCTATCGGTGAGCGTGGTGCGTCAAGGCCATATCTATATTGGTTCCGGGTCGAAGCTGATTGTCAGGCCGGCGAGTTCCGCTCCCTTGTCCGACGGCCTGGATTTGTCGCCGCTAACACCGGTACCCGAGCCCTCGACCTGGGCCTTGCTGATCCTGGCCGCCATGGTCTTGGGCGTCTACCGGCTTCGTCGTCGGTAAGGGAGGGTCGTTAGAGTTTAGATAAGCGGATATTTGTCAATAGAACCCGCTTCCGTGCCCAGGCACGGAAGCGGGTTTTTTTGTTTGAGCGGTTTGAGGTTAGACTCATTCCGACAATGGTCGGATAAATATCTTAACACCCGTTTTGCGGGGCAAATATCTTATAAAATCTGATAGTTAGTACCTCTTTCGGGGCAAAGAATTGCGATTTCTGATTATTTTGATAGAATGGATTTTATCAACTAGGCAAAACATAGGTCCTTATGCGCTTCTTTTCCAGAGGCATTAGGTGCCTTTCGAGTGTTTGGTTTTTGTGCGAAAGAGCGTATTGAGTTGGCGTTAGTTTGTCATTGTTTGATTTCATACTCTTAAACATAGCGGAACAGGGAGGCGCTGTGGAGTCAGAAGAGAGCAAGCGTTTTTAAGCCATCTGTTTTATTTTTATTTTATCAGAAAGGGTAATGACATGACGAGGAAATTGCATTGCGCATACATCAAGTATGCCATCGGCTTGCTGGCAATTGTATTGTGGATTTCATCGACCGCGTTAGCGCAAACCACGTATTACTGGAATGCCCCTGCCGGCGGCGCGGGCATTTGGGATACCTCAACAACGGCCTGGTCAACAACTTCTTCGGGGCCGCTCGATACTTTATGGAACAGCACTACTAACGATAATGCCGTGTTCCAAAACACCGGCGGGGCCGTGTCGATTGAAAGTGGCGACACCATCAACGTCCATAACATGACTTTCGGCGTGAACGGCTATACGGTGCAGAACGTTCCGGATGGAACCAATAGTCTCTCGTTAACGGGCGTGAGCAACTTGATTACAGTCACGAATCTCACCGACACGGCGACCATCTCCGCGCCACTCGCGGTCGGCGCTTTCCAAAAATTAGGTATGGGAACACTTGTTATTTCCGGCAGTAATTCCATAGCGGGAACAGTCACCATTGGAATTAATAACGGGAACGATAATGGCACCACGCTTGACGGCGGAACGCTTAAAGTTACTAATTCAAATGCGCTTGGCACAGCGTCTCTTTTAATTCGCGGCGGCTACTTCGGCATTACGCCCAATCCCGCCCAACTCCAACTCGCCGGGGGAATAACTCTCACGAATGCCATTACTATAGAACAGAAGCGGGATGATATTGGTAGAGGTCCAGGCGGTCAGGGCCAGCCTCCGATTCCCGAATTTTCCGCAAGTATTGTAAATGTAAGCGACAATAATACTATTGGCACTAGCGGCACTGCTATTAACATCTCGGGTTATGGCAATCATGCTATTATCCAATCGGACAGCGGCAAGCTCGTGATTCTAGGCAACCTTACTAACACTTGGAATGCCACTGAACGAAATCTTGTCCTCAGAGGCGCTTCGACGGAAGCAAATGAAATTTCCGGTACAATCGGTCCCGGCACCACTGGTGGTGTTGCTATCTGGAAAGAAGGAACCGGCACGTGGATCCTCTCCGGCAGCAATGACGGCAGATCAAATATCTGGGTGCACGACGGCGTATTGAGATTGGCAAATAATAATGCGCTGGGCACCGCCGATTCGACCGGCGCCGCTATCGTGGCCTCTTCGCTCTTCGATCAAGCGACTAACGTCACCACCATCGCCACCGGGCGACTTGAGTTAGACGGCACCACCACAAACGGCACTCTCAACATTGGCAAAGCGATTACGGTGCAGGGGCGCGCCAATGATAGTAATAATAATACCCCTTATGCACAATTAGTGAATTATGGCGGAAACAATACTGTTAGCGGAGATATATTGCTGACTCAATTTGATACTATTAGCAGTAACGGCAACGGCTCCGCTTATCTCATCAAGGCCAACACCGGCTCGCTCACCCTCACTAACATCAGAAATACTTCCGCCATCGGCACGCGGTATGTAAATCTCCAAGACGGCATTACTGTCAGCGGCGTGATCGGCGGCTCCACCACCACTCAAAATAATATCAGTATTATTAAAGTCGGCAGCGGAACCGTGACCCTTTCGGGCACCAGCACATACACCGGCGGCACCACGATTAACAGCGGCACGCTGACCTTGAAAAACACCGGTGCGCTTAGCAACACGAACGTCCAGGTCAAAAGCGGCGCATATTTCGACGTTACCGACTTTTCCAGCGGATATACCTTGCCCGGCACCCAACAACTTTTAGGCACCGGCACGGTCAAAGGCGACGTGATTCTTAGCGGCAGCGCCAGGATTTTGCCGGGCACCGACGGCAGCGCCGGACTTTTGAGCTTCCAGAATAATCTGACCCTGGGCAGCCCCACCGGCGGCACGGTCAAATTCGATTTGGCCAGCGATTCGGATACGGCTAACAACGATCTTATCACCCTCACGTCAAGCTCGGGAATTCTGGCCCTGCCCAGCGGTTCCAATACGGCTACGGTCTCCATCAACATGCTTGGCAGTAGTTTAGGCACCAGCAGCGCTTACAAGTTGTTTACCTATCAGGGGACATCTTCCGGCAATATTGCCAATGTTCTCCTTTCGGGCATCGGTGGCACGACCCGGCAAACCGGTTCGTTAAGCATCAACACCACGGCAAAAGAAATCGACCTTACGGTCTCCGGATTGCCTCCGGCCAGCTTGTTTTGGAAAGGCAACCTCAGCGGTAACTGGGATTTTAGCACCACCAACTGGACCTGGGTCAGCAACGGATCCGCCGACAGGTTTTATGATATTGACGCTATTACTTTCGACAACTCCAGCACCACCCAGAACGTTACGGTCACAACCACGCTTAATCCCGGCACGATGACGGTTAATTCGAACTTGGATTACACCTTCCAAGGCACCGGCGCCATTGGCGGCGGAACCGCCATGACGCTCACCAAGAGCGGCACCGGCAAGTTGACCATCAAAAACACCGGCACCAATACTTACAGCGGCACTACTAGCTTTACCGGCGTGCTGCAAGTAGGCGACAACACCTCCGGCGGCGGCCTCGGCGGCACCGGCAACGTGGTCAACAATGGCGCGATGATTTACTATCGCACAGACGACTCCGCCATTTCCGGCAGCATGAGCGGCAGCGGCTCCTTGGAAAAGAAGGGCGCGGGCAAACTCACGCTCAGCGGCAGTAACAGCTTTACCGGCGCCACCACGATCAGCAATGGTCAGGTGGTGATGGGCAGCACCAACGCCTTGGGCCCGACAAATGTCTCCACCGCAATAACCATCAACAACAGCGGCTCGCTCGATATTGGCAGCAACTCTCTCGGCATCCGGCAGGTAAGTGTTAAAGGCTCGGGGACTGACGGTAGTGGGGCCATTGTCAACAACAGCGGCGCGGAACAACAGAATGCTTTCCGCTCCCTCACACTTGCCGGCAACACCACCTTGGGCGGTTCGGTCCGCTGGGACGTGCGCGGCACGGGCGCCACTCTAACCGGCAATACCTACAACCTTACCAAGACGGGCAGCAACAGTATCTTTCTCGTGGACCTGGGTAACACCGGCCTGGGCAACGTGGTGGTGAACCAAGGAGCTCTATGTATTCAAGGCACGACCGTGCTTGACGACTTAACCAAGACGGTTACGGTGAATACCGGCGGCACGCTTACATTTTGGAATACCGGCACTGCTAATCCGATCAATCGGGCCCTGACGCTCAATGGCGGGGCCATGGGGACTCGAGCCACGGACGCCGGCACGACCAATGTCTATGGCGGCAGCGTCACGTTGACCAGTAGCGGCGGAATTTTGGACGTCACCAATACCACCTCGGTTACTGTCTCCGGCCAGATTGGCGGTTCCGGCATGTTGAGCAAAAGCGGTAGTGGAACCGCAATTCTCATCAGCACTGCGAATAACTGGAACGGCGGAACCACGATCAACGCCGGCACGCTGCAAATCGGCAACGGCGGCGCCAACGGCAGTTTGCTTGATCTGGGAACTATTTCCAATAATGGCACCTTGCTATTTAACAGCAGCAACAACTTCACTTTCTCCACCGTCAAAATAACCGGCAGCGGCGGCCTTGCCAAGAATGGTACGGGGACCGTGACCCTTACCGCGACCAATTCCTTTAGCGGCGCCGTCACTATCCAAGGCAACGGAACATTGCGCCTGAAAAACGCGGATGCACTCGGCGATGCCATCCTTAGCTCCACGGCCCTCAGTATTTCCGGCGGCACCGATACCGGTCGGCTGGAATTCAACGACGACGGCGGCGGCGGGTACACCCTCACCGCGCAGCCGACGATTACTTTAGCAGGCCGCCAACCTTCGGCTTCTCCCGCTCCGCACATAAATAATTTAAGCGGTAATAATAGCTTTGGCGGAGTTAACGGGGGCATCAATTGCGCAACGGGTGGCAATCAATATATCATCCAGTCCGACAGCGGTAAGCTCACCTTTAATGGCATTTTTACCGATACCTTGACCACCGCTCGTTATCTCGTTTTGAGCGGGGCTGGAAACGGTGAGCTTGTCGGCGGTATTAGCTTTACCAGCACCAGCGGCTCTCTCAACGTTGTCAAAGCCGGCACGGGAATCTGGACCATTTCGGGTTCCAGCAGCCACAACGGTTCCACCGTAATTAATGCCGGTACCTTGGCGCTGGCGGGTAACGGCTCCATCGGCAGCAGTCCGCTGATCAACGTCATGTCCGGAGCGACCTTTGACGTCTCGGCGGTCAGCAATGGTTACACGTTGTATACCGGCCAGACGCTCTCCGGCAGCGGAACCGTCAAAGGAGATGTCACCGACCAAGGCGGCGCGATTATCGCTCCGGGCAGTTCCATCGGGACGTTGACCTTTAACGGCAACCTCACGCTCGCCGGCGGTACCACGGGCGATACAATAGATTATGAATTCGGCGGCAGCAATGGGGATCTCTTGGACGTCAAGGGCAATTTGACCCTCACCGGCACGACGGACCAGGAGACCATTATCAATCCAATAGCTCTCAGCTCGCCTTCGCTGGCAACTTCTACCTACCGCGTGGCCAGTGTCACCGGCACCCTGTCGGGCACCGCTGTTAAGGTGGTTAATTCCACAAGGTATACCGTCACTAGTTCCGTGACGACCGGGGCGGCCGGGAAGATCGATTTGACGGCCAGCGGCTCCAACGCCTCGTTGATCTGGTCTGGAACCGCTACGCCCAACAACTATTGGGACTTGAGAAACACCACTAACTGGCTCAACGGCAGCTCGGCCGATCAGTTCTACGCATCCGATGCCGTGACCTTCAACGATACCGCCACCAACACCACGATTAACGTCAACGCCCTGGTAAGGCCCATGTCCATCACGGTCAACGCCGACAAGGATTACACCTTCAACGGCACCGGCAAGATTATCGGCGCTACGGGGCTCACCAAGACCGGCACGGGAACGCTAAACATTAGTAACAGCAACGGAAACAGTTACTCCGGCACTACGACCGTCAACGCTGGCACGGTCGTCCTATCCGTCTACAACACTATTGGCGATAACAGCCCGCTGCAAATCAACGGCGGGACTGTACGTCTTGCCGTCGCCAATGCATTGGGCGAAAACAACATCGCTGCCACCACAATCAATGGCGGCACGCTCGATCTCAACGCCCAGAGCGCTGGAAATGAACCGATATTCGTTCAAGGCACGGGTGTGGGAGGCAACGGGGCCATCATCAACACCGGCGCGAATGCGACCTATGGCGGCTCGTTACGCTACGTCACGATGCAAGGCGATACCACCGTCGGCGGCAATATCACCTTAGGAACCCAGGACTCCGGCCGGTGGGAAATCGGCCGCGTTACCGGCGCCTACCTGGCTGGCAACGGTTATACCCTGACTAAGACCGGCTCCAACAATGTCTGGCTTATAAATCTCGGTTACACCAACTTGGGCGCCGTAGTCGTCAACCAAGGAGAACTGACCATCCAAGTGGATAACGCCACCGTGGGAACCGTCTTGGGCACTTCGACTTCTTTAGCCCCAATCACCGTCAACTCAGGCGGCCAGTTTGGTATGTGGAGCCCTACGGGGTACATAGCGGTACTTAATAACAATGTGACGCTGAACGGTGGTGGTATTGGTGGCACTCAAGCTGATGCCCAAACTCCACTCACCTATGCCTCCTCCATCACTATGAACGGCGGCGGAGTGATATATGCCTCCAATACAGCCGCCAATCGAGAAGTCACCTTCTCCGGCGCGTTCACCGGCACGGGCGACTTGACCAAGTCAGGGAGTTTTGTTGCTCGCTCTCTGGTAAACTATGACCGCGGCACCGCTATTTTCTCCGGCACTAACTCCAACACCTACAACGGCGCCACCAACGTCTACGGCGGCAGGTTAATACTGCAGAAGTCCGGAGGCGCAGTGGCCATTCCCGGCAACCTCAACATCGGCGACGCCTTAAACGGAGCCTCTGGTCAATGGGACGCTGTGCAACTAGGCGCATCCGATCAGATTGCCGATACTTCGATCGTTACCTTCACTGCCTCCGACGCCAACAACTTCGCGTATCTGGATATGATGGGCTATAACGAAACCGTGGGCGGAATTAACGACACCACCGGCTATGGCATCATTCAGGTCCAGGACACCAGCACCGTGAACAGCAGCTCCACGCTGACGGTCAATAACACCGCCAACTGTTCCTACAACGGCATAATCCGCGACAAATACGCGGGCGCCGGCACCGGCACGCTGGTCTTAGTCAAGGACGGCGCCGGGAAGCTTACCCTCGGGGTTTCCAATATATCCAGTGGTACTCCCTACACCGGCGGCACGACGGTTAAGGCTGGTATTTTGAGCATCAGCGATAACAGCGTACTGGGTTCACCCAGCGGCAAGCTGACCTTAAACGGCGGCACGCTCGAAGCCACGGCTTCCTTCTCTCTGACTACCACGGGTACGGCTCCCGTAGCCAGGCCGATAGAGATTACCGCCAGCGGCGGCGCCATCCAGGTCTCCGCCGACCAGACGCTGACCTTGCCGGGCACCTACACCCTCAACGGCGGGCTGACCGCCAAGGGCGGCGGCACGCTCAGCCTGGCACTGGCCACAGCCCCGACGCTGAGCGCCTCGGGCTCGTTGAGCATTGTCGCCGGCACCACGGTGACCGCCGGCGGGGCCGTGGATCCGTTTACCGACGGGACCAACGGCGCCATCCATGCGGCGGTGGCCAACGACGGAAAATTCGCCGTGACCGCCGGCACCAAGACGACCGGCAACGTGACGGGGACGGGCGAGACCAACGTGAGCGGATCGGGTACGACGCTATCGGTGAGCGTGGTGCGTCAAGGCCATATCTATATTGGTTCCGGGTCGAAGCTGATTGTCAGGCCGGCGAGTTCCGCTCCCTTGTCCGACGGCCTGGATTTGTCGCCGCTAACACCGGTACCCGAGCCCTCGACCTGGGCCTTGCTGATCCTGGCCGCCATGGTCTTGGGCGTCTACCGGCTTCGTCGTCGGTAAGGGAGGGTCGTTAGAGTTTAGATAAGCGGATATTTGTCAATAGAACCCGCTTCCGTGCCCAGGCACGGAAGCGGGTTTTTTTGTTTGAGCGGTTTGAGGTTAGACTCATTCCGACAATGGTCGGATAAATATCTTAACACCCGTTTTGCGGGGCAAATATCTTATAAAATCTGATAGTTAGTACCTCTTTCGGGGCAAAGAATTGCGATTTCTGATTATTTTGATAGAATGGATTTTATCAACTAGGCAAAACATAGGTCCTTATGCGCTTCTTTTCCAGAGGCATTAGGTGCCTTTCGAGTGTTTGGTTTTTGTGCGAAAGAGCGTATTGAGTTGGCGTTAGTTTGTCATTGTTTGATTTCATACTCTTAAACATAGCGGAACAGGGAGGCGCTGTGGAGTCAGAAGAGAGCAAGCGTTTTTAAGCCATCTGTTTTATTTTTATTTTATCAGAAAGGGTAATGACATGACGAGGAAATTGCATTGCGCATACATCAAGTATGCCATCGGCTTGCTGGCAATTGTATTGTGGATTTCATCGACCGCGTTAGCGCAGGTTACTAGGTTGTACTGGAATCCCACCACCGGCGGCTCCGGCACCTGGGATACCTCAACCACGATGTGGAGAGACACTTGGACGTCTCCGCCCTCTGTCGTTTGGGATAACGTTAGTACCGCCGTTTTCCGCGGAACCGCCACCGGCACCGTTACCGTTACGGGTACCATCACGGCAAAAAGCATTCTTATCGGCGCAACCGGCGATAGTGGAAATAATTATACGTTTTCAGGCGGACAAATTACATTAAGCGGCCCGTCACCCGACATAATCGGAGTTACAAATTCCAGCGACACTCTGACCTTCAATTCCGTCATCTCCGGGGATAACTTATTTTTTAACAATACCACGGGCTCCTCTGACGGTGGCACTTCCTTCGGCAACGGCAACCTAATACTGACGGCAAGTAATGCCCTTTCGGGAACCGTGAATATAGGAGGTTACAATCAGGGCAGTGGAGCGCTGCGGATCACGAATTCGAATGCACTGGGCTCGGCCACCGTCGAAATTAACGGTAACAATACCTGTACCACTCACCTCGATCTCGACGGCAGCGGCGGCGGCTTAACCATAAGCAATCCGATAAATATACACGGGCGTAGCGCCAGTGGATCTCACGGCTTAAACCTTGCTCCAGAAATAGTTAATTTCGCCGGCAGTAATTCCATCACCTCGGCTGTTACCTTCCAGTCAGGCGGCCTTGACTATGTTATCCAGTCCGACAGCGGAAAACTCACGCTTAATAATATTACCAACAACTCTGGTCTTCTCGCTAACGATAGATATCTTTACCTCCAAGGCGCCGGGGAAGGAGAAGTGACTGGAGCTATTGCCCTCACCGGTGTCGCCACTTATCACCTCATCAAGGAAGGCTTGGGAACGTGGATCTTCTCTGGATCAAACTCCTATAATAGCGATACCACGGTGAACACCGGCGTATTGCGATTGAAAAACAACAATGCGCTGCCGGCCACCGCCGCCGCCGTTACTGCTTCCGGCGGCACCGCCACCGGTCGAATCGAGTTAGACGGCAGCTCATCCGCTCTTAACATCGCTCATGCTATTACCTTAGCAGGGCGAAGCGCGGCCACCGATGCGCAGTTGGCAAATTATAGCGGCAATAATACGATCAGCGGGGACATATCACTCATCCAAGGCGGGCAAAATTATCTTATCCAATCCAACGCCGACAAGCTCACCCTCACTAACATCAAAAATAATTCCACCGTTACAGGCACACGGTTTGTAAACTTCCAAGGAGATATTGCTGTCAGCGGCGTGATCGGCGGCTCCGGCACCGCTGTGAATCCTAATGATATTAGTATTATTAAAGTCGGCAGCGGAACTTTGACCCTCTCGGGCACCAGCACATACACCGGCGGCACCACGATTAACAGCGGCACGCTGACCTTGAAAAACACCGGAGTGCTCGGCAACACGAACGTCCAGGTCGGTAGTGGAGCGTATTTCGACGTTACCGACTTTTCCAGCGGATATACCTTGCCCGGCACCCAACAACTTTTGGGCACCGGCACGGTCAAAGGCAACGTGATTCTTAGCGGCAACGCCAGGATTTTGCCGGGCGCCGACGGCACCGCCGGACTTTTGAGCTTCCAGAATAATCTGACCTTGGGCAGCCCCACCGGCGGCACGGTCAAATTCGATTTGGCCAGCGATACCAGTTCGGCCAACAACGATCTTATCACCCTCACGTCAAGCTCGGGAATTCTGGCCCTGCCCAGCGGTTCCAATACGGCTACGGTCTCGATCAACATGCTTGGCAGTAGTTTAAGCACCACCAGCCCTTACAAGTTGTTTACCTATCAGGGAACTTCCTCCGGCAATATTGCTAATATGCTCCTTTCGGGCATCGGCGGCACGACCCGGCAAACCGGTTCGTTAAGCATCGACACCGGGGCAAAAGAAGTCGACCTTACGGTCTCCGGATTGCCTCCCACCAGCATGTTTTGGAAAGGCAACCTCAGCGGTAACTGGGATTTAAGCACCACCAACTGGACCTGGGTCAGCAACGGATCCACCGACAGATATTATGATCTGGACATGCTTACCTTCGACAATTCCAGCACCACCCAGACCGTCACGGTCACAACCACGCTTAATCCCGGCACGATGACGGTTAATTCGAACTTGGATTACACCTTCCAAGGCACGGGCGTAATTGGCGGCGGAACCGCCATGACGCTCACCAAGAGCGGCACCGGCAAGTTGACCATCAAGAACACCGGCACCAATACTTACGGCGGTACTACCACGATCAACGCCGGCACCCTGCAAGTAGGCGACAACACCTCCGGCGGCGGCATTGGCGGCACCGCCAACGTGGTCAACAATGGCGCGCTGCTTTACTATCGCACGGACGACTCCGCCATTTCCGGCAGCATGAGCGGCAGCGGCACCTTGGAAAAGAAGGGCGCGGGCAAACTCACGCTCAGCGGCAGTAACAGCTTTACTGGCGCCACCACGATCAGCAATGGCCAGGTGGTGATGGCCAGCACCAACGCCCTCGGCCCGACAGCTACCTCCACCGCTATTACCATCAGCAATAGCGGCTCGCTGGATATTGGCGGCAACTCTCTCGGCATCCGGCCGGTAAGCGTTAAAGGCTCGGGGACTGACGGTAGTGGGGCCATAGTCAGCAACAGCGGCGCGGATCAACTGAATGCTTTCCGCTACCTCACACTTGCCGGCGACACCACCTTGGGCGGTTCGGTCCGCTGGGACGTGCGCGGCACGGGCGCCACTCTAACCGGCAATACCTACAACCTTACCAAGACGGGCAGCAACAGTATCTTTCTCGTGGACCTGGGTAACACCGGCCTGGGCAACGTGGTGGTGAACCAAGGAGCTCTATGTATTCAAGGCACGACCGTGCTTGAAGACTTAACCAAGACGGTTACGGTGAATACCGGCGGCGCGATTACATTTTGGAATACCGGCACTGCTAATCCGATCAATCGGGCCCTGACGCTCAATGGCGGGGCAATGGGGACTCGAGCCACGGACGCCGGCACGACCAATGTCTATGGCGGCAGCGTCACGTTGACCAGTAGCGGCGGGATTTTGGACGTCGCCAATACCACGTCGGTTACTGTCTCCGGCCAGATTGGCGGTGCCGGCATGTTGAGCAAAAGCGGTAGTGGAACCGCAATTCTCATCAGCACTGCGAATAACTGGAACGGCGGAACCACGATCAACGCCGGTACGCTGCAAATCGGCGACGGCGGCGCCAACGGCAGTTTGCTTGATCTGGGAACTATTTCCAATAATGGCACCTTGCTATTTAACAGCAGCAACAACTTCACTTTCTCCACCGCCCAAATCACCGGAAGCGGCGGCCTTACCAAGAATGGTTCCGGAACCGTGACCCTTGCCGCGGCCAATTCCTTTAGCGGCGCCGTCACTATCCAAGGCAACGGAGCATTGCGCCTGAAAAACGCGGATGCACTCGGCGATGCCATCGCCAGCACCACTGCCCTCAGTATTTCCGGCGGCACCGATACCGGTCGGCTGGAAATCGACGACGGCGGCGGCGGCGGGTACACCCTCACCGCGCAGCCGACGATTACTTTATTAGGCCGCCAACCTTCAGCTTCTCCCTCTCCGCACGTCAACAATTACGGTAACAATACCTTCAATGGAGGCTTCAATTTCGCTATGAGTGGCAGCGTATATACACTCCAATCCGATAGCGGTACGCTTACTCTGAATGGTGTAATTACCGATACCTTGACAACCGCTCGTTCTCTCATTTTGACCGGGACTGGAAACGGTGTAATCGTCGGCGGTATCAACTTTACCGGCACCAGCGGCTCTCTCGGCGTCATCAAAGACGGCTCGGGGATCTGGACCATTTCGGGTTCCAGCAACCACAACGGTTCCACCTTAATTAATACCGGTACCTTGGCGCTGGTGGGTAACGGCTCCATCGGCAGCAGCCCGCTGATCAACGTCATGTCCGGAGCGACCTTTGACGTCTCGGCGGTCACCAACGGTTACACGCTGTATACCGGCCAGACGCTCTCCGGCAGCGGAACCGTCAAAGGAGATGTCACCGACCAAGGCGGCGCGACTATCGCTCCGGGCAGTTCCATCGGGACGTTGACCTTTAACGGCAACCTTACGCTCGCCGGCGGCAGCACTGGCGATACAATAGATTATGAATTCGGTGGCAGCAGTGGGGATCTCTTGGACGTCAAGGGCAATTTGACCCTCAGCGGCACGACGGACCAGGAAACCCTTATCAATCCAATACCTCTCGGCTCGCCCTCGCTGACGACTTCCACATACCGCGTGGCCAGCGTCACCGGCACCCTGTCGGGCACCGCTATCAAGGTGGTTAATTCCACAAGGTATGCCGTCACTAGTTCCGTGACGACCGGGGCGACCGGGAAGATCGATTTGACGGTCAGCGGCTCCAGTGCCTCGTTGATCTGGTCTGGAACCGCTACGCCCAACAACTATTGGGACTTGAGAAACACCACTAACTGGCTCAACGGCAGCTCGGCCGATCAGTTCTACGCATCCGATGCCGTGACCTTCAACGATACCGCCACCAACACCACGGTTAACATCAACGCCCTGGTCAGGCCCCTGTCCGTCACGGTCAACGCCGGCAGGGATTACACCTTCAACGGCACCAGCAAGATTTCCGGCGGTACGGGGCTCACCAAGACGGGCACGGGAACGCTGACCATTAGCAACAGCGGCGCAAACGATTACACCGGTGAGACCGTGATTAGCAACGGCGTGCTGGCCTTTGGCTCTACCCAAGCCTACACCAGCCTGACCAACAACATCGTGGTGAACAGCGGCGGCACGCTTGATTTGCGCACTTTTTCCCCCGACGTCGGCGTGACTCCGATCACTGTTCCCATAAAAATCGCGGGCACGGGCTACAATGGACAGGGAGCCATTATCGCCTCTGTCGCAGCTGGTTATGCTTATAACCTCCTGCAACAACTGGAATTGACCGATGATGCCACGATCAGCACTGGCGGTGCTTGGCGTTGGGATATATTTAATCCCTCGCCGGGCGATCCCTCGGCTGGCTATCTGAATGGCAACGGCAAGACCCTGACGAAGATCGGCAGCGGCGAGATCTGGATAAAAAATATGGGCGATACCAATCTTGGCGATATCAACATCAATGCCGGCACACTCGGCATCCAGCAATTAACTGGGTTGGGCGATCCGGATAAAACCATCTCGGTCGCATCGGGCGCCACCCTGTCCTTCTGGGACACGGGGACAAACGTGCTTAACAAAAAGCTCGTGTTGGCGGATACGGCCACTCTCAGAAGCGGCTACGGCACTAACACCTTCTCCGGTCCCGTGACCCTCAGCAGCGGTACTCCCGTAGTCAGCATCGGCAGCGGCGTCTCCTTCACCCTTACCAATAGTATCGGTGGCTCGGGCAACATGAGCAAAATTGACGTCGGCACCTTGGTCTTCACGGGTACGACCTCCAATACCTACAGCGGTAGCACGATCGTCAACGGCGGCACTCTGCTGCTACAGAAGACCGGAGGCGCAACCGCCATTCCCGGCAACCTCAACATCGGCAATGGCACCGGCGGCTCGGACGTTGTGAACCTGGGCGCCACGGAGCAGATTGGCGATACTGCGGTTGTCACCTTCACTGGTTCTAGCGGAAACTTTGCTTACCTGAATTTGATGGGCTATAACGAAACCGTGGGCGGAATCAATGACTCCACCGGCTATGGCGTCATTCAGGTCCAGGACACCAGCACCGTGAACAGCAGCTCCACGCTGACGGTCAATAACACCGCCAATTGTTCGTACAACGGCATAATCCGCGACAAGTACGCAGGCGCCGGCACCGGCACGTTGGTCTTAGTCAAGGACGGCGCCGGGAAGCTTACCCTCGGTGTTTCCAATGTATCCACTGGTACTCCCTACACCGGCGGCACGACGGTTAAGGCTGGTATTTTGAGCATCAGCGATAACAGCGTACTGGGTACACCCAGCGGCAAGCTGACCTTAAACGGCGGCACGCTCGAAGCCACGGCTTCCTTCTCCTTGACTACCTCGGGTACGGCTCCCGTAGCCAGGCCGATCGAGGTCACCTCCAGCGGCGGCGCCATCCAGGTCTCCGCCGACCAGACGCTGACCTTGCCGGGCACCTACACCCTCAACGGCGGGCTGACCGCCAAGGGCGGCGGCACGCTCAGCCTGGCACTGGCCACAGCCCCGACGCTGAGCGCCTCGGGCCCGTTGAGCATTGTCGCCGGCGCGACCGTTAGCGCCGGCGGGGCCGTGGATCCGTTTACCGACGGGACCAACGGCGCCATCCATGCGGCAGTGGCCAACGACGGAAAATTCGCCGTGACCGCCGGCACCAAGACGACCGGCAACGTGACGGGGACGGGCGAGACCAACGTGAGCGGATCGGGTACGACGCTATCGGTGAGCGTGGTGCGTCAAGGCCATATCTATATTGGTTCCGGGTCGAAGCTGATTGTCAGGCCGGCGAGTTCCGCTCCCTTGTCCGACGGCCTGGATTTGTCGCCGCTAACACCGGTACCCGAGCCCTCGACCTGGGCCTTGCTGATCCTGGCCGCCATGGTCTTGGGCGTCTACCGGCTTCGTCGTCGGTAAGGGAGAAGATTAACGCTTTTAGATAAGCGGATATTTGTCAATAGAACCCGCTTCTGTGCCCCAGGCACGGAAGCGGGTTCTAAGTCTAAATATAGTAATAAGTTACATAAAATAATAAACAAGAGAACACTGTGGCTAACAATAGATTCAATCGTGGGGTGTTGACATTCGTCTGACGGTTATTATAATATTGTTTATCTTACCTATTATGCCATTTCAATATTTTTGAGGCAGCGAACGTCAAGCACGACAAACATCTAGCTGTTGTCACGGCTTGACACCAGGGCGGTTATTTCCGTCCCACTCTTCCGAATCCTGCCTTCGCAATGCGTCTCCACAAAACCATGGCGATAGCCTTTGCTTTACAAGCGGCTCGATTCGTGGACGTCGATATTCCAAGTAATCAGTCTGACTTCATATTACAACCGGAGATTGACAATGAAGACTTTACACGGATTTCAAGCGTTTCGAGTAATAATGGCAGCCGCTTTAGCCATCGCCACTTTTGCCGTAGCGTGGCCGACTCGTGCTGACATCATAACTTACATCGTGGACGGAGTGGCGGCACAGCAATTCCCCGCTGCTACCACGCCGCCTTCGAATGCTCCATGGGGGCCGAATGGTTATCCGGGTGATACAGTGGAACTCCAAACCTACACAGGCAGCTTCGATCTTGTGCCTGGCATTACAATCCAAAAGGTCAACACCCTTCTCTGGACCGTAAATTACACCTATGGAGGTACTGCAACAGATCCGAACGCTTGGAGCGATTTGGATTTCTTTCCTAACGCGTGCCGTAATATGACAATAGGTTCGGAAACTGAGAGCTTCACCCAAACTGGTTTATTGCATGTTACTTGGTTCAAGGACTACCTCTCATTTGATGCCGGATCAACGGCTTCCTTCTACATCGATGGTTATAGAGTTGACGTCACACCGAACGCCGTTCCAATATCGGAAGCGGGCGGGAGTGCAAATCCTCCTTGGGTCCAGCCTCCTCAAGATATGATGGCGCAATTTACGGTCCAACAGGTTCCCGAGCCGGCGATTTGGTCATTGCTGGCTTTGGGCATCGGCGCGCTCCTCGGCGGTCGCTCATTGCGTCGTCGGTGGGCCTCAGCGGCACGGACGATTTGGGCAACGCGGTCAGTTTGAGTGCTTCCACTGATGCCAACGGGGCATACAGTTTTACGAACCTGCGTCCCGGCACCTACGACTTGACAGAGACGCAGCCTGCGGATTATCTGGACGGTCAGGATGCCGTCGGCACGCAGGGCGGCACACTGGGCAACGACGTCATCAGCGGCATAGCATTGGCCGCGGGCGTAAACGGCACAGGCAACAACTTCGGCGAACTGAAGACGGCGAGCCTCTCAGGCTTCGTTTACCTTGATAAAAATGGCGACGGGGATATCGATTGCCGTGATCGCGCTATTGCCAATGTTACTGTCACTTTGACCGGCGTTGACGATCTGGGCAATTCGATCTCGCTGACGACGCTAACCGATGATGATGGAGCTTATCTCTTCAATAACCTGCGTCCCGGCACCTACGTAATTATCGAGACGCCGCCCGCCGGTTATCTGGACGGCATTGACTCCATCGGTAGTCAGGGCGGTATCGTGGGCAACGATCAGTTCAGCAACATCCTGCTGATACAAGGAGTTAAAGGCGTCAATAACAACTTTGCCGAGCTTCCGTCGCCCACTGCGGCGCTGCACGAAGGTCAGACCGCCACCATCGGCTTCTGGAACAGTTGTCGCGGACAGGCGCTGATAAAATCCCTGAACGGAGGTTGTAACTCGACCCAACTGGGTAATTGGTTGGCTACCATGTTCCCCAATATGTACGGCGCCATCACCGGTTCACACAATCTGGCCGGCAAAACCAATGCTCAAATTGCTAATTTCTTCCTGCAACTGTTCAGCGTCAAGGGCCAGAAATTGGACGCTCAGGCCCTTGCCGTGGCCTTGGCCGTTTATGTAACCAACTCGAATTTGGCCGGTAATGTCGCCGCCAGCTACGGCTTTATTGTGAATTCAATAGGCACCTCGGCGGCCACCTTCAACATCGGCTCTGCGGGAGCGGCCTTTAACGTGGCCGACAACACCAGCCTGACGATCTTCGAGATCCTGCAAAAAACCAACGAGCAGGCAAGAAAAGGCATTCTCTGGGACCTCAACGGCAATGGGACAATGAGCCAAATTGAACAGGTCCTAAGGAACTTGGCTAACACCGTGTTCACGAATATCAACGAGACTGGCGATATTTGTTAACTCCGAAATAAACGTTGCGACAAGAAAAACAGCTACGTATCAAGCCCACGGGTCGCGTCCCGTGGGCTTTTTTTGAATGAGAACAAGTATCCCGTGTTTTTTGTGAAGCAGTCTAACTATCGAAGAGTGTTCGTTGGCGCTCGAGCGAAGCGGGTTTCTTGATGCCGCGGTGCTGCTCGGAAGCCAGCAGACGGCGCTCGATATCGTCGAGAAAGGGTGACGGCGGCGATTGGCGCAGAGCGCCTTTGAAACGGCGGCGTTTGGCGTGTGTAAGGATCAAGCGCTGGCGTGCGCGGGTCATGCCGACAAAGAACAGGCGCCGCTCTTCGGCCAGAGACTGCTGGTCGATCTGGCCCCAATGCAAGGGGAGGATGCCGTCTTCGCAGCCAGTGATAAAGACCACGGGAAATTCCAGTCCCTTGGCCGCGTGCAGGGTAAGCAGCGAAATGCGGTCGGCGCGCGGGTCCCAGAGATCCAGGTCCACGCCCAATGCCAACGCGGAGAGGAATTGCGCCAGGTTGTTTTCATGGTTGGCGGCCACTAAGCGGAGGGCGGCAAGCGAGGAGGCATCCAGTTGCTCGTTTTCCCGCACTTGTTGCGCGGAGCGATCGAGCAGTTCGAGCACGGTAAGTGGGGTCGGGCCGGCGTTTTGCATTTTGGACATTTCGGCAATCAAGGCTCGCACGAACGGTTGATCGGCCAGGGGATTGTGCGAGCGACGTTGAAACGGCATGCCCGAGCGCTCAAGCGCTTCGGCCAGGGCGTCGGCTTGCGTCTCAGTGCGATAAAGGACCGCGAAATCGGCAAAGCAGTACGATTCTCCCTCGTGTGCGGCCACGCGTTGGCTGTCGAAAGAGAAGAACGTCGATCCGCCCAGCATCCGCTCGACGGACTGAACAACAAACTCCGCCTCGGCGCGATCGGTGGGGCAGGCGTGAATTTCGATCCGCTCGGGGCCAGGGCCTTGTGCTTCCAAGCGCCGATCGGCGACCAGACTTGCCGGAGCGATCAGTTGCAAGGCGGCGTCGACAATCGTCTGCGTGGAGCGATAATTGCGCGTCAAGGTGATGGTTCGCGCGGCGGGAAAATCCTCCTGGAAGCGCTGGAAAAAGCGGACATCCGCGCCGCGAAAGCCGTAAATCGCCTGATCGGGATCGCCGATCACACAAATGTTTCCCTCAGAAGGCGCCAATAGTTTAATGAGTTCGTATTGGACATTGTCAACGTCCTGAAATTCATCGACCGAGATCCAGCGATATCTTAAGCGGTAAAGATCGACCAGATCGGGGTGGTTTATCAGCAGTTGCAGCGCCCGGAGAATGAGGTCGTCGAAATCCACCCAATTGCGCATGCGCAGCTCTTGCTGATAAAGCTCAAAGATGCGCGCATCCTCTGGTTTTTCCCTTGCAGCGCCGGGATGTTCCTGGCGTTTTCGCCGGGAGATGCGCTCCAGGTGTTGGTTTGCGGCGTGCGCGAGATGGTGAGCAACCGGCAGAGCATCTCGACGCGTTCGGCTTGACCGGCCACGCGCACAGAATCGCTTAATCCCAGGCGCGAACCGTGTTCTCCCAACAGGAGAAGTCCCAGGGCGTGAAAGGTCATTATGGGCACGCGGGGGACAATGTCGGGCAGGAGATTTTTCAATCGCTCGCCCATTTCGGCGGCGGCGCGGCGGGAAAAGGTGATCGCCAGGCATTGCTCGGGCTCAGCGCCATGATCGGCAATCAGATGGGCCAGGCGATGCGTCAACGTGCGGGTCTTGCCCGTGCCCGGTCCGGCAATGATCAGCACCGGACCGTAGATCGCTTCGGCCGCGACGCGCTGGTCCGCATCGAGTTGGTCCAAGATGCCGACGCCCGAAGACAATGCCCTGCCCGGCGCGGCTGGTGCGTGCATGGAGCTTAAGTCAGCGGTCGGCAATGCGCCGGCGGCCGAACTGTCTTCACTAAGTGGTTCCATTGAATCAGGCGCGGCGTTGTGGTCCTGCGGCGGTTCTTCGGGCAACTCGAACAACAGGCCCGCCATCGATTGCCGCAAGAGTTCTTCCTTGGTAAACAGTCGGATCACGCCGTACTCACCGTCGAAGCCGGCCTGGCGCATCACCCGGCCTTGACGCATGCGCGAAACCGCTTCGGCCAGGAGCGACGAGCCGTGGCGGGCCACGTCTTCAGGCGGAGCTTGTGCGAGAATAAACAACTCCGGTCCGAGTTTGCTGAGCAACTCTTCGTACTTTTGCCGGACAAGGTTGCTTTGCGGGCCCACTTTGTGGATTTCGGCCAGCACTTCGTCCAAGGGGATCAGGCTGCGAAAGGGCGCAGCCCGGGAAGGCAAAGGATCGGGAGGGTGGTCGCGATCGGCCAGTTCGCCCACGCGGTGCATCACGCCCAGCGTGAGCGGTTTGCCGCAGATCGGACATTTTCCGCCCACGCGCCGGGTTTCGTCGGGCGAAAGACACACGCCGCACTTGCGGTGACCGTCGTAATGATACTTGCCCTCTTCGGGAAAAAATTCCACGGTCCCTTGGTAGCCTTCGCCGGTCTTTAGCGCGGTGCACGGCAAAATAGTCCATTGCGGTTTGAAACACGCAGGCCTCGCGCCCCAGCTTGGGCGGAGAGTGCGCGTCGGAATTGGAGACCAGGGCGTAGCGGTCGAGGCTGGAAAGGCGCCAGTTCATCGCCGGGTCCGACGACAAGCCGGTCTCCAAGGCGAAGATCTCGTCGCTCAGATCGGCGTAACAATGTTCAATCGAGTCAAATCCCGACTTGGAACCCAAAACCGCAAACCAAGGCGTCCAAATGTGGGCGGGTATGAGAAAGCAGCCTTCGCCCGCCTCAAGCACGATCTCCAGCAAGTTGCGCGAGTCGAGGCCCAGAATGGGCCGGCCATCGGAGCCGAGATTGCCGATGCGAGAGAGACTTTGGTTCAAGCGCCTGGCGCAGTCCAGATCGGGGACATAAATCAAGTGATGCACCTTGCGCGTTTGGCCGTCCTTCTTATAGATCGTGGAGATCTCCACCTGGAGCATAAAACGGACGTCGCTTTGGGCAGGACGATCGGCACGCTGGCGTACCTCCTTTTCCAGATCGCTCCGCAGACGATACAAGCCGGGTTCAGCGGGAATCAGCTTATCCTCAATTTCCTGGAGCCAGCCGGGATGAGTGAAATCGCCGGTGGCCAACAGCCCGATGCCTTTGCGCCCCGCCCAGAGGGCCAGGTGTTCCAGGTCGCAGTCGCGGCTGGTGGCCCGAGAGAATTTCGAATGCACGTGCAAGTCGGCATAGAACATTGCCACAGGGCCTCCTTTCCTCGTCTCTTGGTCCTCGAATTTTAGACTATAAAAAGCGCAAAGTACACGGTCCGGTTGGGCCCCAATAATTAAGGTCGGTAGTAGTGGGGTGCAATAAGGCCGGTCAAATATTTGTTGGGGGGGGTACTATTGACAATGGCAATTATGGCCGCGAAAATCAATGTCGTTACGTATACTGGGGGTATTATGCGCTTTTTTATGTTGATGCTTTAGCGCTTATATTATTATTGCAACGGGTCTCCAGCAAAATTTGCGGATTAAATCGCACTAACCTGAAATACATGCCCTAACTTGCATTTTTTAAGAAGGTAAGTGAGGGCAAATCAATAACCGCAAAAAAACGAATCCGCATTCTCTCATCGAAAGGAGTGTGAAAAATGAAACGCGCGGCTCTCACTCTTGCGCTGTTTTGTGTGATTCTTTATTGTTTAATTCCCATCGTCTGGGCTGATAACCTTATCTTAAAAGTCCCGGATTGGAACCAGCCTTCTGCTTATGGTGTCAATGGCTATCCTGATTGGTGCAGCCCCACTTCTGGCGCGAACATCATGGGCTACTGGGAAGATGAAAAAGCTTGCGGCTGGCTAGCTGACAGGCAGGCTTACCCTAACAGTCCTGCCTATCCGGGAACCCTCGCCACTTGGGAACAAGGGCTTTGGCACGACGGCACAATCGAGATGGGTTGGTTCATGGATACGGGCAATTGGAATACAAACGTGGGCCCTTTCCCGCCATTGGTTGGAGGTACAGCGTCGGGGAACATTGCAACTGGACTGGTGAATTATGCCAAAGGTTCCTGGACCGACAACGACTACCCTCCGCCTCCAGGCGTCCCGAATCCCGGCTCGGGAATCGTCAAGACGGCCTTCCAGAACGCCGCAGCGGCTACACACGACTATATTAATCAGATATTCAATCTACATACCCTTACTTGGTCGCGGATGTGGGACACTTACGTGACCGAAATAAACTCCGGACATCCTGTCGAAGTTACGTTCGAAACCTGGGTCAACACCTTTAATCCGCCGACGCACGGGAACGTCAATGGCCAAGATGTCGAATTCTATCCTTGGGGAACGGTGGCGCCCCATTCGGTTGTGGGCGTCGGGTTTATCGACCCTGATCCCAACAACCTTACCTTCAATGATGAATATTTTATATGCCAAGACACCTGGCAGAGCACCGGTCGATACGTGGCCGTGCCGCTAGCGGTGGGCAAATGGCTCCAGAACGATTACATTTGGCCGATACCGCAGGGAAATATCTGGGTCGGCGGCTTTTCATCGGACTGGGGCACGAATACCAATTGGATCCAACCCGGCGCCGTTATACCAAATGGCCAAGGAGTTTCAGTAACCTTCGGCAATCAACCTTCCAAAAACAGCGTGGTGGACCTTATGGTCAATGGTCAGACCGTAGGTTATATGACTTTTACTCCCATCACCAGCACCACCATTCAAAGCACCGGCAACATGACCCTGACGCTGGATAATGGCGCGAATAACGCCTCCGTGGAGGTCAACGGCACGCATACCTTCGCCGCAAACCTAAACATCGCCCTGAACAGTGACACCGATTTCTCTGTCTGGGCTAGCAGTGCCCAACTGACAATCAACAGCGTCATCTCGGATGGGGTCAATGGGGCCAAGGGCATCACCAAGGCCGGCACCGGTCTCTTGGTTCTCGGCGGATTGAACACCTATACAGGTGTGACCAGGATCAACTACGGAAAGGTGAATATCACCACGTTGGCCAACGGCGGCGCTGCCAGCAACATCGGCCAGTCTACCAACAATTCCGCCAATCTGGTATTCGATGGCGGCACGCTCAGCGTCCTCCCACCGGGCGGAGGCGTTACCACGGATCGCGGCTTTACGGTTGACCATAATGGGGGAACCTTGGAAAACAGAGGCACTTCACTTTCTCGCTGGATGAATTGGACGGGCAACGTGGTGTGCACCGGCAACGGCGATCGCACCCTTACGGTCAATGACCTCCGCGCTTCATCCGGTGGAAGTGCAGGAAACAATAGCCTGACGGGCAGCATCACCGATCCCATAACCGGCAAACTCGCCTTTACCTACATCGGCGTGACCGGAGGCCGGTTCTGGTTTGCCGGCCCGGCCAAAGCCTATAGCGGCGATACGACCATCCAGGGAGGCGCATTTTGGTTGGGCAACGTAACCGGGGGAGCCTCAGTAGACGACATGCTCCCCTTTGGCCCCGGCATGGGCAATCTAAACATCAACGCCGGCGCCTTGTTAAACTTGTACCACCACAACACCAACATCAATGGACTGAACGATGGTTCCAGCGGGGGTGGAACCGTGGAAAAGGGCGACACCACCACCAACAAAACCTTCACCCTGGGCAATGGCAACGCCGACGGCGACTTCTCCGGATCGATTATCGCCTCCGCTAGCGCCTACCCGCTTTTGT
Source organism: Pirellulales bacterium (assembly GCA_963820545.1). Lineage (GTDB taxonomy): Bacteria > Planctomycetota > Planctomycetia > Pirellulales > Thermoguttaceae > CAWGAJ01. Next base: position 1,422,924 of record CAWGAJ010000001.1, on the reverse strand, counting down.
CGCTCGCCAAGGTCGGCGCCGGCACCCAGATCCTGCGCGGCACCAACTACTATACCGGCGCCACCACGATCAGCGACGGCGTGCTGGAGTTGGCTTCCACGGGTCAAATCGCCTCCAGTTCCGGTATATCCACAACTACCACCGCCAAGTTCCTGGTAAATGGCGGCTCGCATACCGTGGGTGCGATCAGCGGCACGGGCGAGACCGAAGTGCTTGCCGGCGATTTGACGGCGTTGTGCGTCGTCCAAGGCCACATTAGTATCGGCTCCGGCGCGAGACTGATTATCGCGCCAACCGGCATGGCCTTAAGCAACGACTTCATGCCCGTGCCCGAACCGTCCACACTTGTGCTTTTGACAATCGCCGCGGCAGCACTCGTGGCATATAGGTGGAAAAGGCATGTGCGAGAATGAATGGTAGGACGATTTTTCAAATCGTCCTACAGTGATGGCAATTTATTATGAGACGACTTACAAAAATCGTCCTACAATTTAGTCGTTAACGACCGGCTCGCTCGAGAGCGGAGTAAGGGTGCCGGTGGGATTGCTCAGAATATCAGCCGCTAATATGCGGGCGCCATAGGTCTTGTAGGCCTTGGCGTCAACGTCGTATGAAATGGTATGAACCGCGCCGTCGCAGCAGACAAAATGGGCGCCGGCGGCGTGGATGCTGCCAAATAATAAGATACCATGACCTGTAACACCATCAATTCTTATAGATCGTTCAGGCGGGTTGTATGTAGTACGCTGGGTATCATTATCCTGACCTGCATACATACACTCATTATCGGACGTGTCGTTTCCGTTGTACATATAGGCCAGATTGATCCATCTTTCGCCAAGCATAATGACATGACTTGTGCCGCGGCGAATATCCTTGGGTTTGGTCATGGAGCGTTGATAAATAACTCCGTTCATATAATCTGTATTTGCAGGGTCATCTACTTTGGGCCAGTTATAACTCGCAGAATCGTTGATTGATCCTGGTCCACCACCGGCTTGCGCCTCACTTCTAGCGCCCGAGCCGCAGCAGGCGGCATAATCGCCGCGGGCAACGGATAAGCCTGCTCCTCCATTAGTGACATTTACATAAGTACCTGGATTACCCGTGCCCCTGGGATAGAGCATCATCGGGCGTTGGGAAGGACAGCACATTACCTGCAAAGGTGATTGCACTAATATCGCACCGGCGTTCTGCTTTTCCGTGGGCCACTTAGCGCCTTTGCCCGTGTCGTGCAGGGCATTTAGTTCGAGTCCGGGCAAGATGTTATAGAGCCAGCCGCCGGGCTGTCTTTTACCAGAGCCGCTGTCAGCATCGCCGACCCAATCCCAGCCCCAGCCGCCGCTGGGAAAGTATCCCAGGCGTTCCAAGTGGATCTGACAGGCAACGCCCATTTGTTTTAGATTGTTGCGGCATTGCATGCGGCGGGCCGCTTCGCGCCGCTTGGATGGCCGGCATAAGCAGGGCGATGAGAATGCCGATAATGGCGATCACCACCAACAGTTCCACCAGCGTGAAAGCCCGCGCCCGGCACTCCCCGAGATGCCGGGTCCGCCACGGGCCGACCAAAGGCGGATCGTGACGCCAAACGCCGGTCGCAGTTGCGGGTCGGGACGCTTTCTTATGCATAAATACAGAGCGTCCGATTTTTTTTGCTGATGCTTCTATCATACGGCTCCCCTATATCTAGACCATGAACTATTAGAAATCTTGTTTGTAATCCAATGGCATCCTACCATACCAGATATTATCATCTTTTTGGCAATTATTTCAATGATTATTACGTATTAATCCCTTTCGGGTTCTTAAACACCAGGAACCTATAATAGGATTCGAGTATCCCGTTAAATAATTTGTTTGTTAAGAAGAAAAAAATATGAGTTTTAACGGGAATTAATCTATCTGGAGAGTGGCATGATAACCACCCAATGATATTATATTTCCAATGGCGGTTAGTTGGTAATTTGGGGGGTGATATCAAAAAAAGCTTAAGGCCGGAGGGGTGAATGATGAAAATAAGCGGATGGCGCACAGGGATGAACGCAGAACTCAGAACGCAGAACTGAAAACTGATTACTGAAAGCTTTGCTGAACCCTGAATCCTTATTTCTGCCACTCCGCCTTGGGCCGACACAAAATGATGGAATGTCTTGGGATAGGCGCTTTTAGTAGGCGTTGCCGCTGATGGGATGTTTATCGTTGCGACTGCCCAGTCGGCTGAACATGACGCCGTCCACGTCGTAGGTGATCGCACGCGCGGCGCCGTCGCCCATGACGCAATTGATGCCTGTTGCATGCGCGCTGCCGAAAATATTATAGTTTATATAACCCGCCCGGTCGCGCACGGGCGGCGTAGGCGTAGTCTCGGTCCCGGTCCAACGCGTGATATCCGGATTGTCGCCGATGTATAAACACTCATTGTCCCCGCTGTCTTGACCGGAATAATACGCATCGCGATTAATTAATTTTTCGCCCGCCAGGAGCGTATGACTGGTGCCGTCGCGCACATCAAGCGGCCTGATCAGGCTGCCGCAAAAAATCACTCCCGTGGCTGCGTTGGCAATATTTCCAAATACGGGACTGGCAAATGCATCCGCGTAAGTATTGGGTAGTAGGTATCCAAAACTGACTCCGGGAATAGTATTACTACCACTATTTGGATCAATTGCTATGGAACCGCCGTTGGCGGCATAGTCGCCCCGCGCGGCGACCGTTACTGGGTCGGACCTTAAATTATTGTCAGCTATTTTGTATTGATTTACAACTCCAACCGGCATCAACATTGCGGGGCGGCGCGTGGGGCAATTCATCATCGGTATTGTGGTTTGAATCATTGCAGCGGCGGCGGCCGAACGTGCGGCGCCCGATCGGCCCGACTGGTACGTGTAGATTGATTTTAGTTCCAGGTAAGGCAAGAGATTAAATATCCAACCGCCATGTTGCCGGCGGTCCGTGCCGCGGTCCGGATTGCCAACCCAAGTACAAGTCCAGCCGCCGGTGGGAAATCGCCCCGTGACGGAAATGTGATTTTGAGTTGCCGCCCCAATTTGCTTGAGATTATTGGAACACTGCATGCGTCGCGCCGCTTCGCGCGCCGCTTGTATGGCCGGCAAAAGCAAGGCGATGAGAATGCCGATAATGGCGATCACCACCAACAGTTCCACCAGCGTAAAAGCCCGCGCCCGGCACTGCCAGGCAAGCCGGGCACCGACGGGCACCATCGGGCGCCATGCGCAGCATGGTCGGTTGGTCGTAGCGCCAGGCCCCGATTCTGACGTTGCCGTTGGGCATTTTGTCTGCACGACTGATTCCCCTTTATTCTTCACAGATTATTACAGAAGGAGATGTGTGTCAAGTACGCTGCCTCCTGGCACCCGGCATAATCAATGGTAGAACGACTTTATAAGTCGTCCAGCCGTGCTGGCAAATCTTCTTGGACGATTTACAAAATCGTCCTACACTGCTGGCAAATTATTAGGGGACGACTTACATAGTCGTCCTGCGTAATTTAGTCGCTAAAGACCGGCGCTGGAAATCGGCGTCAGATCGACTCTCCCGGCGGTGAATTTTCGGGCGCCGTAGGTCTTGAAGGCATCTGCGCTCACGTCGTAGGAAATGCCATGCACACCCCCGTCGCAAAAGACAAAGTGAGCGCCGGTGGCATGGCTGCCGCCAAAACTTGCAAAAGATGACAAGCCTCTTCGATTGCGGATAGGCGCGGTCGATGTAGTGCGGCAATTATCATTATCCTGGCCGGAATACAGCGACTCGTTATCGGCCAGATCGGACCCGGTGTACATGGTGTCGAGATTGATGTATCTTTCGCCAACCAGAACGACATGGCTTGTGCCGCGAAGAATATCCTTGGGTTTGATCAAGGAACGTTGATAGATAACGCCGTTCATGTAATATTCAGGCTTGGTGGGGTCGTCGCTATTCGGCCAGTTGGTATAATCAAGTTGTTTTGGGGCTACCGCGGATGAAATAGGTCCGCTTCCCGCGTGATTTGCATCATCAGGTAATTCGCTTGCATTTCCCGAGCCGCAGCAAGCGGCATAATCGCCGCGGGCAACCGGTATGCCAATCGCGCCGCCGGTAACGTTTACATAGACGCCGGCGCTGCTAGTGGTCGATCTGGGAAAAAGTATTGCCGGGCGTTGGGAAGGACAACACATGATCGGTAAAGCCGATTGCACCAATAGCAGGCCGGCATTCTGCTTTCCCGTGGGCCACGACGCGCCTTTGCCCAGGTCGTGCAACGGCAGCAACTCCAGGCCGGGAAGAATATTATAAATCCAGCCGCCGGGCTGCGATCTGCCGAAACCGCAATCGGCATCGCCGACCCAATCCCAACCCCAGCCGCCGCTGGGAAAGTGTTGCTGGCTGTTTACATGGGTCAAACAAGCAATGCCGATTTGCTTTAGATTGTTGCGGCATTGCAGCCGGCGCGCCGCTTCGCGCGCCGCTTGGATGGCCGGCAGCAGCAAGGCGATGAGAATGCCGATAATGGCAATCACCACCAACAATTCCACCAGCGTGAAAGCCCGCTCCCAGCGCCGCCGGAGATGCCGGGTCCGCCACCAGCGGACCAAAGGAGGATCGCGGCGTCCGGTCGCGTTCCCAGCACTGCTAGACAAGCCGGGCACCGACGGCGCCATCGGGCGCCATGTGCAGCATGGTCGGCATGGTCGATTGCTCGTGGCGCCAGACGCACCCGACATTGCACTCGCACATTTTGTTAGCATGGATGCATCGCCTTTAATCCTCTTAGATTCTTACAGAACAACATGCGCGCATCAAGTACGCTACCTGGTAGTTCGACTATAATTAGTTAGTCGGGTAAAAAAGGGGTTAATCGCTAAAGACAGGCTCGCTGGAGAGCGGAGTAATATCTGCCAACCCAGTGGTGATCTTCCGGGCGCCGTAGGTCCTGAAGGCATCTGGATTCACGTCGTAGGAAATGCCGTGAACCGCGCCGTCGCAAAGGACGAAATTACAGGCGGCCACGTGGGCGCTGCCAAAATAGTGATCAGTCGCCACGCCTTTTCGATCGCGCAGCGGCTGGGTATTGTCGGCATCGGCGTATGTAACACGAAAATTATCCACATCGTAGCCCTGGTAAAGATTCTCGTTGTCGCCTCCGTCCATGCCGGTAAGATAAGCGTCGGGATTGAGGTATTTTTCTCCCACCATGATGGTATGGCTTGTGCCGCGGCGAATATCTTTCTGTGTGGTTATGGAACGTACATAGATTACACCATTCAAATAATTACCGGGATCAGTAGAATTGTCGGTATTAGTCCAAGAAAAACTAGCGGCCGCGCTGAATGAAGCAGGACCTCCCATATTATTTATGTTAATGAGTGTTTTTGTTGCGGCGCAGGCGGCATAATCGCCGCGGGCAACCACATCGGAGGCGTTGGCATTGACGAGTGAAGCTGTTCTACTTGGCACAATGGGGTAGAGTATCGAAGGCCGACGGGTGGGGCAATTCATGACCGCGAGGGGCGAGCGAATCAATGTGTTGCCGGATTGCATTTTATCCGTTATTGATTTGCCTTTGCCCATGTCATGCAGTCCGACTAGCTCCAGGCCGGGAAGAATGTTATACACCCAACCGCCGGGCTGTTTTTTACCGTAGCCGCCGTCCGGATCGCCGACCCACCTGTTACCCCAGCCGCCGCTGGGATAGTGTCCCTGGCGTTCCACATGGGTCAAACAAGCAACGCCGATTTGCTTTAGATTGTTGCGGCATTGCAGCCGGCGCGCCGCTTCGCGCGCCGCTTGGATGGCCGGCAGCAGCAAGGCGATGAGAATGCCGATAATGGCAATCACCACCAACAATTCCACCAGCGTGAAAGCCCGGGTATTCGACGGCTCTTTTGGCTGATTTTTTTTGTTGGACGCCAAAGCGTTTCTTCCTTTAGAAAAAAACATAGCGCATGATCCCGACCGATAAACGGGAGCCCGGAAGACAAGCAAAAGATGGTGTCAGTTGGATAATTCTCCCTGTAAACGGCAATCTGGTCCCTTCCCGCCGCTTTTATTATGTCAAAATTCGGCCTTTTTACAATCACACCAATTAGGGACAAAAACTATTGTCGATAATTTTGGTTGCTAAGAGAGATAATCTTGGCAATTATATAAAAAAGGGTGAAATCCCCGAGATATAAATAACGGCCTGGGCCTTTTTCTACATTCCAATGGGGGGATGTGCCCGGAAACCATAGAGACACGACAATCCATGCACTAAGAAACTATCCGAAAACACCAAAGAACATACGTCATCCTGAGCGTAGCGAAGGATCTCCTTGGCATACGAAGGATTCTTCGCTTCGCTCAGAATGACTAAGCTCGCGAATCGAATGACTTGGATGTTTTAGGATCGGCACTGGTACCGGCATGGCGAAGACAAGGAACTTACCGTGAGAATACAGTTTTTGGGTGCTGCCCGAGAGGTAACCGGCTCGCAGTATTACATCCAGTCCGATGGGGCGCGCCTGCTGGTGGATTGCGGGATGTTTCAGGAGCGGGAATTTTTGGCTCGTAATTGGGAGCCCAGTCCGATCCGGCTGCGTAATCTCGATGCCGTTGTGCTTACCCATGCCCACGTGGATCACTGCGGATTGGCCCCGAAACTGGTGCAGGAGGGTTATCGCGGTCCGATCATCACCACCGCGGCGTCGGCCGACCTGGTGGAATTGGTGCTTCGCGACGCCGCGGAGATTCAAGCCGAAGACGCGGCCTTCAAGCAAAAGCGGCATCGCCGGGAGGGACGCCGCGGCAAATATCCCGTCAAACCCTTGTTCACCATGAGGGACGTGGACCGAACGCTGCCCCTTCTGCAAACGGCGCAGTACAACGAAGAGGTCAAAATCAAAGACGGTCTAAGCGTGGTGTTCCACGAAGCCGGCCACATCCTCGGTTCGGCGATGATCGAAATGCTGATCTGCGACGGCGAGCAAACCCGGCGATTGATATTCACCGGGGATCTGGGCCAATGGGACAAGCCGATTGTGCGCGATCCCGAAACCTTTGCCCAGGCGGATTACATTGTCATGGAATCGACCTACGGCAACCGCGATCATGAAAACGCCGGCAGTGTGGAGTCGCAGTTGGAACGGGTGATTCAGGAAACGGCGGCCGCCGGCGGATGCCTGGTGATTCCAATTTTCGCCATTGAACGGGCACAAGAATTGATTTATCACCTCAACCGGCTGCTCCGCGCCGGGCGAATTCCGCAACTGCCCGTGTTCCTCGATAGTCCCATGGCGGCCGACGTAAACGACGTCTTCCGCCAGCATCACGATTGTTTCGACAGCGAGGCCATGGAAATGTTGACCGCGGGTCAATCGTTGTTTCGGTTTCCCATGCTAAAAGTTGTGCGCTCGCAGGAGGAATCGAGGGCCATCAACGACCTGACGGGACCGTTTATCGTGATGGCCACCTCGGGCATGTGCACGGCCGGACGCATTAAGCACCATCTTGTGCACCACGTGGAGCAGCCCGAATGCACGATTTTATTCGTCGGCTACCAGGCCCGCGGCACCTTGGGACGGCAGATTCTCGACGGCAATCCGGAAGTCCGCATCCACGGGCGCTTGCGGCGGGTTCGCGCCCGGGTGGCGCAAATTCAAGGCATTTCCGGCCATGCCGATCGCGCAGGCCTGATGAAATGGTTGAGTTCCTTTAAGTCGCCGCCCCGACGCTTATTCGTCACCCACGGCGAAGAAGAGGTCTCGCTTTCGTTCGCCAAACTGGTGCGCGAGACCCTCGGCTGGCAAGTGACCGTGCCGGAATATAAGCAAGTGCTGGAATTGAACGGTTAAAGGATGAGAATAAAAAAAAGTGGCTTTTACAGCACATCTTTTGGTCTGGTTAAGGGACGGAATTGGGGTTCGGCGTGCGAGGCCTCGCGAACGGCGCTTAGTGCCTCTTGATAAAATTTCTGCTGGGCGCGGATTTTGCCGTCCTCTCGAGCGACGGATTCATATCTGCCGTCGGGCAAAAGTCGGCGGGCTTTTACGTTGTCGGCGAAATAGGTTTCCAGGATTTTGATCAAGCGGCGGCGCAAATTCGCATCGCTGATGGGGAAGAGGATTTCCAATCGCCGGCTGAGGTTGCGTTGCATCCAATCGGCGCTGCTTAAATAGACTTCTTCGTGCCCGCCGTTGCGGAAGTAGAAGATGCGGGCATGTTCCAGATAACGGTCGATGATCGAGCGGACCTCGATGTTGTCAGAAACGCCCTGGATACCCGGCCGCAGACAACAAATGCCGCGCACGTTGAGCATGATTTTCACGCCCGCCTTGCCGGCGCGAAACAGCGCCCGGCAAATTTCCGGGTCTTGCAGCGAATTGGTTTTGGCCATGATCAGCCCGGGACGGTCAGGGGTGGAAGCCTGGATTTCGCGGTCGATCAGATCGAGAAAGCGCTGTTTCAGACCGATGGGCGCGACAGAGAGTTTCGACCAGCCCACGCTTTCCGAGCAGGCCGTAAGCAAATTGAAAAATGCCGCCACGTCGGCGGCCACGTCGCGATCGCAGGTCAGCAGTCCGATGTCAGAGTACAAGCGCGCGGTGCGATCGTTGTAATTGCCCGTGGCCAGGTGCACATAACGAACCATGTGCTGCTGCTGGCGGCGCACGATCAACAGGGCCTTGGCGTGCGTTTTGAACCCGGCGATGCCATAGATCACATGCACGCCGGCGTCTTCCAGGCGGCGGGCCCAGTTGATGTTGCGGGCTTCGTCGAAGCGGGCCTTGAGTTCCACTAGCACGGTCACTTCCTTGCCGTTTTTAGCGGCCCGGCCCAAGGCCCGCACGATGGGCGAGTTGCCGCTGGTGCGATAGAGCGTCTGCTTGATGGCCAAAACCGCGGGGTCGTCGGCCGCTTGTTCGATCAGCCTCACCAGGGGATCGAAACTCTCGTAAGGATGGAAGAGGAGAATGTCGCGCTCCTGGATGGCCTGCCAGAGGTCCTCGGCGCCGAGCAAATCGCGCGGTTGCTGCGGCGCCCACTCCTCGGCTTTCAAGTCGTCGAAACCAGGGCGGTGGACCAACTCCATCAGCGCCGCGGCATTAATAATATCCAGTTCATAGACGCTTTCCTCGCCCAAATTGAGCCACTGGGTGAGCCAGTTTTTCAGGCGTGGATCGGCCTGGGCGGTGATTTCCAGGCGCACGGCAGGGCGGCGGCGACGGTCGAAAACCACCTTTTCCATCTCGTGCAGCAGGTCTTCGACTTCTTCATCGCGCAATTCAACGTCGGCGTCGCGCGCGATGCGGAAGGCCGCCGTGGCCAGCAGTTCGCAATCCGGGAAAAGCGCGGTCACGTTCGCCGCAATCACCTCCTCCAACCAGGCCAGATGCAGGTTTTGTTCGGCCGGCAAAGTGATAAAACGCGACAACTGCAAGGGAATGGGCGCCACCACGATCTTCTCGGCCCGCTCGGCCAATGACTTTTCTCCGGCCGGCTGTGCGCCGGGAGCGATGATCGCGGCCACATACATCTGCAAGCCGGGCAAGAGGGGCCGGGGTTCTAATTCCTGCATGGCCAGCGGGGTGAGGATGGGCATGATTTCCCGCTTGAAATAGGCTTTGAGATACTGCTGGTGCTCCTCGGTCCAGTCTTTGCGCGACCAGACCGCCAGACCGTGCCGGGCAAGTTTTTCCAAGACGTCGCGAATGCCCGCGGCTTGTTGGGCATACATGCCGTGCACGCGCCGGCTGATGGCCTGGAGTTGCTCGGCGGGAGTCATGCCCGAAACGTCGCGACGGCGAACCTTGGCCGCCCGCCGCCGCATCAAGCCCGCCACACGCACCAGGAAAAATTCATCCAGGTTGGAACTTACGATCGCTAAAAACTTCAGCCGCTCCAAAAGCGGCAAATCGTCGGATAAACCTTCATCCAATACCCGCTGGTTGAACTCCAACCAACTCAGTTCCCGGTTGATGTACAACTGCGGCGATTTAAGCGAATCTTTGGGCATGATGGTTTTCAGTAATTAGTTTTCAGTTATCAGTTTTCAGTGATCAGTGCAAAACCGCAAGCGGTTTTTAAAGTTTTCAGTTTACAGTTCACAGTTTTATGTATGCAGCATTCATCATTCTTTATTCATCCTTCATCCCTCGTCCTTCATCCTTTTCTCTCCACTCTTCACTCTCCACTTTTTTTTATGCTTCTTCCAGGCGGATTTTCATGCCGTAGACTTCTTCAAACAGGTCGCCTTTGGCGCTCAGCGCCCGATCTTCCAGCAACAGGCCGCCCGGCTCGGGAAAGCCGACGGTCAGTTCGTCGCCCTGGCGCTGAAAACGGATATCTTGCACGCGGCGGTAGTTGCCGCGGACCAAGGCGTCGGCCACGCGCAAAATGGCGGCCAATTTGTTGACCACCACGCGTGTTTCGCGCGGCAGGGCCATGTAGTCGGGGTGCGATTGCTGCGGCACGCTGCGGCGATGATATCGCGCGATCTGGGCCACAAGCATGATTTCGCCGCGGTTGAGCCCAAAGATTTCGGAGTTGGAAATAAGGTACCCGCTGTGCTTATGGTGTGCGCGGCTGCTGACAAATCCGCCTACTTCATGCAGCAAAGCGGCCACCCGCAACAGCAGCCGATAGCGGGTGCCGAGCGCGTGATCGCTTTGCAGGAAATCGAACAGGCGCACGGCCACCTCGGCCACGTTGCGGGCGTGGTTCAGATCGACGTGGTACTTTTCGGCCATGGCGGTGGCCGAATGGATCACGCCGGCCAGGAGGGTTTCGTCTTCCTGTCCGGTTACTTCCCGGGCCAGTTCCAAAAGCAGGCCGTCGCGCATGGAGACGTGGGAAACGATCATCTGCTCGGCGGCGGTCTTGTGCAGCAAGGCCTGGTAGACCAAGAGGGCCGGATTGAGCGTTTCGGCCTCGGCAAAAGGGATGCCGTGCAGTTTGGAAAGCTTTTCGGAGGTGCAGGCCTGGCAGCGGTGGACGAGTTTGTCGAAGTCGTCGCGTTCGATAATCACCAGATCGGTCGATTCGGTGGGCTTGCCGATTTCCCGGGCGGCAAAACGGGCGTCGCCGCCCACGGCCACAAAGCACTTGATCTCGCTCAGCGGCAGCGAGTTTTGCAAGGTGCTCAGCGCATTGAAAATGTGCTGGCGCAAAAGATCGGCGGAACGTTGCGGCGATTCCTCGCTGGTGGAAAACATTTCTTGCAGGCGAATGGAGCCCAGACGCAGACTCTGGGAGGTGATGATTTCGCCGCTTTGCATGTGTGACAAGAGCGTGCTGCCGCCGCCCACGTCGGCAATCAAAGTTTGGCCGCGATCCAGGCCCAAGGAATGTCCCACCGCCTTGTGCACGGCCGAGACCGTCAAGCGGCTTTCTTCGCAGGTGTCGATCACTTCCACGTGCAACTTAGTGGCCATGAAGATGCGGTCCAGAAAAGTATCGGCATTGCTCGCCTCGCGCACCGCGCTGGTGGCCACGGCACGAATTTCTTCCACTTTGTAGAGCTCCAGCAACTGCCGATAATCGCGGAGCACTTGCAGGGCCGCCCCCATGCTTTCGCCCCCCAGCCGACCGCGGCGGAACGTGTTTTGTCCCAGGCGGACCGCGCGCTGCAGGCGCTCCAAGACCTCGATCCGGCCGTCGCTGAAGACCTCGGCGATGACCATCCGCAGGGAATTCGCGCCCAGGTCGATGGCAGCCACGGTTTTGGCGGCGGGCGTATTAGGCTTTGGCTCGGCAGACTGCATAAGGCCTCGCGAATCAAGTAGAGCGGGCAGCAAATAATTTTTTCCATATCAGACGCGGGGTCAAGGGTAATTCCCGGCAACCGCAGCCGATAATATCATTCGTTTTATGAATTCCAGATTTTACTGCTTAACAAATATAGCATCACGTAAAGAACAAAAGCCGTTGGAAGCGGCAAGAGCCCCATCTACCTGTATAATTGAAATATCAGGAAATCACAGGGGTCCGGCATGGCGGCCGATATTCTTCCCCGGCGGGTTTTTTGCCCAAGCAAGGAGGCTGAGGCGGTAAAAGGGCAGGGGAGTCCTTTTGGTTGCCGTTGCCGTCGGCGCCCTTGGCGGTATCTTGCCCGGCGGCGGTGGTTTCTTTGGCCATGGCGGCGGATTGTGGCGGCGTTTGCTGTTTTTCCGCTGCTTCCGCGGCAGCGCAAGGCTGGCGATATGATTGGACGATGCTGACGAGATTTTCCCAGATTTCCTGGGCGTCAAATTCTTTCCAGAGACTCACCAGACTTTGGAAGCATTCTTCACGGCGGCGCAGACGATCTTGCCGCAAATACTCGATGCCCGTATTTAAGCGACTGAACGGTCTGGCGTGTCCAAAGCAGGCGATGATTCGCTCGGTTTGAGTTTTAACGAACTGGTCGAGCTGTTCCTGCCAGACGTCGCAATCGTGTACTTCGCCCAAGAGGGTCTGGAGTTGTTTAATACCATCCAAGCTGGCATCCAAGCGGCCGTTGTAGATGGGCCCGGCGATCTCCAGGCTGTAACGCAGGTGCTTAAGGGCAATTCGCATGGCATGATGCGACTGCTGATCATCGGGACGGTCCAGGCAATCCTGCAAGGCGAGCAACTGCTCCAGGCGTTTGAAAATCTCCTCTTCGGCCAGGGCGAAACATGCGGGGCTTTGCACCTGGGCCGCGCCTGGCTCGACCTTTGTTAAAATACGTTTTGCGGCCCGATTCATCGCTTGGAGAGCCCCGCTGCGCCGCAGCCGTTTGACCGCCTTGACCACGTTGCGTTGCAGGCTTTCCCGGCGATATTCCCACTCGATCAACAGCCGGGAAATGCCGGCAAAACAGGCCTGATCGGTAAGCGAAGCGAGAATTCCCCGCAACAGTTCCAGATGCACGTCTTTGTCGCGGGCCTCGCTGAGTTGCGAGAGAATGCGGCGGATGGCCTTTTTCCAGCGTTTCACCTGCTTGGCTTTGAAACACTCCTCGAACATGCCGGTGGCGGATCTCAGCCTGCGAGACGCTACCCGGCGATGCACAAATTCGATATCCTCCCCCGCCCGAATCCCAGCCAACTGAGCGCGCAGTTGCTTTGCCTGTTTGCGCACATACTGGGCTGCCAAAAGTCGATAACCCGCGTCCATGGCATAATCCCGAATATTTAGTTTCCTACCTAGGCAGAGGCTTGATATCTCTTCGCCTCTGGGAAGAGTTCCGAATAATTACATTATATTACTGTGTTATCCGGTATGCTACTGACCCGATTCACCATACCAACAATAAGGTTAAGGTTATCGAGGCTCTCTAAATAATACGTCAATCCAGATGAAGATAATCGGGAAGGCAAGTAACGCTGTCGGGGGGTATGCTATTGGCGGAATGCAACTAAAACTGCTTATGCGTCACTACCCGGGAAAGGAAAAAATGTTACTGGGGAAAAGAGATGGCTCTTCCGGTTTTAGGTGCAAAACGCGAGAAAAATGGCCTTCAGGCCGGTGATAATCTGGCGTAACTCGGTGAAGGTTCTTCCCAACGCCCCAGGCGCCTGATTCAGATCCAGGATGAGTCGGATCGAGAGAGTGTGTCGGCCGACTTCACAACGGCCGCCGCTGAACTCATTCTTGGGACAAATACGCCGATATCCCCCATTTTTTGGGCATTCAGCCCCTTGCAAAGCATACTACGGCATGTTAATCTAATTGATACTTTCGGCGAGAAAGACCCAGAATCGGTGTGGTCGGTCGCCGTCAGCCGTGCGTGTTCTCATAATCAAGACGCAATAGTTCTATTCCCAGTAATAAGGCAGCGTCAGCGTACCTAGCCCCCGTTGCTCGCCGTGCAAGACATCGTCTTGCCGCGGGCCGTTCCTGGGCTGGGTGTTTTCCACTTGTTTGTGATCCGCCGCGTGCTGTGCTGCGCGCTGATGTCGGTGGTTCGCGTTAATCGTCGGTATTGAGAGTTCCAACATTTTTCATTTTAAGCGAGGATACAACCTGTAATGTGGCACAAACTGAATCGGGTGATTTTGGCGGCGGCGATGGTCTTAGCAGCCGTTACCGCGCAAGCGATAAACATCGACCTAGTGCCCGTGGGCGATATAAACAACACGGGCGAAGGGTCCGGCGAGAGCTACGGCGGCTATGGGCCTGATCGCGTCTGCGGGGCCGTCGGCTACACCTACAACATCGGCAAGTACGAAGTCACGGCCGGGCAGTACACCGCGTTCCTCAACGCCGTGGGCGGCGTGGATACCTACGCGCTCTACAACACGAACATGTCACGGACTGACTACGGCAGTGGGATCGCGCGAAGCGGCGGCGGGACCGTCGGCAATCCTTACACCTACACGGTGGCGGACGACTTTGCCAACCGCCCGGTAAACTACGTTTCCTGGGGCGACGCGGCGCGGTTCGCCAATTGGCTGCACAACAACCAGCCGACCGGGTCCCAAGGGCTATCCACGACCGAGGACGGAGCGTACTACCTCAACGGCGCAACGACGAACGCGGCCCTGCAGGCGGTGACTCGCAAGGCCGGCGCCACTTGGGTTATCCCGACCGAGGATGAGTGGTACAAGGCGGCGTACTACAAGGGCGGCTCGACCAGTGCCGGTTACTGGGACTATCCGACCGGCGTGGACACACCAGCAACGCCCGGCCGCGACATGGCCGATGTGTCGGGCAACAACGCCAATTATAGTGGATCGCCGTACCCCATCGATTCCGGCAAGTACACGACACTTGTGGGCGAGTTCCAGAATTCCGCTAGCCCGTACGGCACGTTTGATCAGGGTGGCAACGTTTGGGAGTGGAATGAGTCCGTCCTGTACGATTGGTCGCGAGGATTACGTGGCGGTTCGTTCGGCAATGTCTCGGGCTACCTGCTTGCCTCCGACCGCAGCTACAACGACCCGGAGGTCGGGAACTACGATTCAGGGTTCCGCGTGGCAAGTGTTCCTGAGCCCGGTAGCCTAGCCATGTTGGCTGGAATCGCTTTGATGAGTTTGCTATATTTTTGGAGGCGCAACGCTTAGCCTTTATACTTTAACCCTTTTAAACTTTGCCTTTTTGCGCCGCTGACCAACACCAGACAGGCCATGAGCCCGAAGTGGGCTTGTGGCCTGCTGCGTTTTGCTTTTGGGACTCTCGGCCTTGGACGCGGTAGAAGCCTTCGCCTCATCCCCCAGGGAAAATGCGGTGTTCGCACCTATTACCGGAAGAGCCAAAGAGATCCGCGGCATGATAACGCGAACTTAAAGACACACGCGTTTCCTCGCTTGCGATCGAACAGCGGCGAAAAGTTCATCCCTCGCCCCTCGCCCCTCATCCCTTTTTACTCCTGCGGCATGACTTCAGATGGAGCGAACAGATCGTCGTGCTGAGTTTGGGCAAGCCGAATCACGAGCACTTTCTGTTCCAAGCGGCCGTCGTTTTCCGTAAAGAAATTATGACCCAGACTGCCCGGTCGGTTGCTGAGACTGGTCATGATCAACATGCTACCGGGCGAAAGAGTTGCCGAAATGTCGAGATCTTCAAAAATCCGTTTCGGCCGACTGGCATCCAAACGCATCATGCCTTGATCGGCTATCCAGCGTTGTCGGGGCTGATCGTGATGTACTTCGGGCAGCAATTCCACCCGAATCCGGCCATCGGGTAAGGGAAAGGCCTTGAGATTAATAATCCCTTGAGCTTGATTGTAAGTTTCTCCCCATACTTGCCCTGATTCGCATACCAATACCGGCAGTTGGTCGTATATGCTGGAGGCAATGATCTCGCTGGGCTGACCGGCCCGGACTTGCATGTGCCGCTTTGTGACCCGGGGCTTTGTCCCCAGATCGGCCAGGTTGGCCCCTTTAACTTCGCTGGCAGGGGCGGGCTTGTCGCCTAGTTCCAAGAGATTTGAAAGTGCGATGGGGATCTGACCGGTGACCACGCCAACGCGGAAACCATTGCGCATCAACCGCCCGCGCAAGTCAGCGGGAAAGTGCTGTTCGTCGAGTTCCTGCCAGAGTTCATCGTTGGCCTGCGCATCACCAAAAGGCACGCGGATGAAAAAAACCTCCAATACGCAACTGTCGGGCGACATTTGCGCAGGGGCCAACAGCGATTTGCCTTTCTTCACCGGCGTGGCGCAGCCGGCCATTATTAGCGCTGCCAGCCAGATCACTACTGTTTGGCGCAATGGGAACGGCATATTTCGACCAACAGAGACCAAAGGACTCGCCAAGAAAAGTGACCGCACGATATGGGCCGCATAGAGTAACGAGGCCTGAAAGCCGTGTCAAGTTAAAATAGGGGAGAGGGGGTAGGAGATAGAGTCTTTATTTGAGGTTTAATCGCGTTTTGCGCATTAAATACAGTAGTTTGTTCAGTATGTAAAGCCGCGACGGGCACCAACCGAAGGTTGGTCGGTCGCGGTTTGGTTGCGGCCGTCAGGCCCCGCGCTAGGGGATAGGTTCTCCCTTTTGAACAACCGTAACCACTTTGAGCCTCTCCTAAAAGTCCCCTCTCCCTCTGGGAGAGGGCTAGGGTGAGGGTATTTATGCAACAGTCATTATTCCGCGAATGGTTTTAGGATAGCCTCTTAAGCAGTATGTCATTTAGCTCCGTATTTCGCACTAATTGTCACTATCAGGGACGGTCAGACTGTCCCTCGCCGCACACCTCTCGCCCCTCGCCTCTCTTTGGTGGCGGCCGAGCAGCACATAAGATATTTCCTCCCCGGGCCAACAATAATAATCATTAGCCATAACTTATAGACATAAATAACCTATTAGTGGGGGCGCATATTTCCTGACCTTCTGCACCCTGTTTATTAAAATAAATTTATCCTAGGGTACTTGTAATTTTTTAAATTTATATTAAGATATAGGTTATGAATGTGGATGAATCCGAGTGATATACTCGGATTGTTCCAAGTTTTGTGCGATCTTACTTAATAGGTAACGAGGCAGCGCGAATCTCAGCGAGCTTCTGGAACCAGGCATTAGCAATGCATAGATGCCGTGCGCTGCCGGATATGTGCGTCATCTCAATCTCGCCGCGCCTTTGGTTTCGCAAGTTCGTTACCCATCTAAATTAAAAAGGCATTCCAGGTTTGTTACGCCGCGGTGCCTTTTAACGGGAAAAGATTACATCAAGGTTTTATAGCGATCGGGATTTTTTTTGAAAAGGGTTCTGGACATGACAAAACTACATGGCACATACGTGAAGTGTGGAATTGGATTGCTAGTTATGACATTGTGTTTGTTGACGGCCGCGACCTCACAAGCCACACAGTATTATTGGAATCCTCCCAGCGGAGGCACCGGCACTTGGGACACCTCAACCATGAATTGGAGTTCCGATGATGTCAACCTCGATACTACTTGGAACAATGGCAATAATGACGATGCCGTTCTCCAACACACAGGCGGTATTTTTTATATTGGCACGGGCGGGATTACGGTCCACAACATCACTGCCAATGTGAACGGCTATGACCTGCGGAATATAACGGCTCAAACCGACGTGCTTACCTTGGCAGGCACATCGCCCACCACGCCCACGATTACGGTTACTAATTCCCCCGATACCTTGACTATCAGAAACGTCATCGCCGGCACTTCCGGTCTGATTCTGAATGGCCCCGGCACTCTACAGATCGTTAACGGAGCCAATACGTATACAGGAAAGACTAAGATCACCGCCGGCGGAACAATATATTGCAATAATGTTTTCTTGGGCACCAGCGGGGTGGCTGGCGCACTGGCGCTGCTGTTACCGCTCCCGACAATATAATACTTGATGGCGGCACGCTCAGCGTCAATCCCACCGGCACTATGACCGCCTGCGATCGCGGCATTACTATAACCGAAAATGGAGGAACCATTTGGCAGTCACAAAATTCAAGCAACACCCGCTATTTAGATTTGAGCGGCAACATAACGACCAGTGGCTCCGGTAATCGCACCCTCACAGTCAAAAACGCCCGCGTTGGCCAGACTTCCTCGGGGCACAACTATCTGTCGGGCACAATAACGGATGACGGGACAAACAAGCTTTCCGTTACCTATATTGGCCAAACCAGCGACCGGTTCTACTTCCTTACTAATCCCAAAACTTATAGCGGTGATACGACCGTCCAGTCGGGCAATTTATGGTTGGACGGTGCAGACAACATTCTCCCCTACGGAACCGGCAAGGGTAATGTATATATTAACACCGGCGCAGATAATCTCTTACAACAGAAACATTAATATCAACGGGCTCAACGATGGCGCCGGCGGTGGTGGAACCTTCAATCAGAACCAGAGTGGCACCAGAACGCTAACTGTTGGTAATGCCAACGCCAACGGCAGCTTTTCGGGCACCATCATTGGCAGTTTTGCCTTAACCAAGACCGGCACCGGCACCCAGATCCTTTCTGGAGTCAATACTTACACTAGAGGCACCACAATCACTAGCGGTACGTTGAAACTTGTCGGCTCTGGTAACATTACCACTAGCGCCCTGTTCGACGTTGCTGCTGGCACTTTCGACGTTTCCGCGGTCGCCCCCTTTACGTTGGGCAGCGGAAAAACCCTCAGGGGCAATGGCACGGTTCTGGGATCGATGCTGGTGCAAGGCATAGTTGGACCGGGCGAAAGCCCCGGCACGCTGACCGTCGGCAACATGACATTCGACAGCAACTCGACGCTAAACATCGAATTGTCTAGCGCCGTTGCGTTCGATGTACTGAATTCCACCGGCAGCCTGACCTTGCAACCCAGCAGCACACTCAACGTGTCGCTAATTAACTCTTATGTACCCAGTGGCGGCGAAACCTTCGACATCTTGAACTTTACCAGCGAGTTGGGACAATTTGTCGTCAATCTGCCCACACTTTCCCCCGGGCTTACCTGGGATACAAGTGACTTATATATTGGCGGAAGCATCACCGTGCTTGTTCCCGAGCCGGCGACGCTCGTCTTGCTGACCATGGGCGCACTGATGTTGCTTTTGCGCCGGCGGCGTTAAAGCACGGATAATAATTTAATGCTCAATACGGGCGTGCCTGCCTGAGGCGCGCCCGTTTGTTTTGGTAAGTGCAAAGGCGCGTGTCCGGCTTTAACCGGTAAAGTGTGCCCTTTCGGCCGGCAGTTAGACATGGTCCCGCACGTTCACATACCCCTCAGCCAGTCGGGGCTGTCTCACCCGGCAGTACTGCGGGCCAATAGACTGCAACTTCAACTGTACTTTCCCACAATTTGTTTGCAGAGGTTGTTTCCCTCCATGAGACGTATCTTTGGGAAAAAGTTGTGCCATAAAATGCACCCCCTTTCTATCCCCACGCTGAGAAATAATAGTGGCCACCCCTATTTGTGGCAGGTATAAAAATTCACTTACTTCTTGCAGTTTAAGTACTTGTAATTTTTTATTAATTTGTTACACTTGGAGTTGTTATATTGATAATAAGGCTTACTCTATATATTCCAAATACTTTAACTGGAGAATAGAGAGCTGTGTGGGGGAGTGCACGTTTTGACTTTGCACACTAAATAAACTTTATCAAAAAAGATATTTTCGATAACGGCCTTGACTACAAAGTCTGGTTGTAGACAGGGATAATTTTCTAGTAAAACTCATCAAAAGGGAGTTTCTTTTTTCTGGAAAAAGCATCGGGCGTTCGGCGTGTTCTGGCCATCTTTTTTTTATAAAGGGTCTATATCATGACGCGAAAACTGCTTGTCTCCAATTATGGGATTGGGTTCTTAACCGTGGTTTGTTTTGCGGTCGGGCTGTTGCTGCTGTCTTCTGCCCGGGGCGAAATAGTTGCCCGTTACACTTTTGAATCGGACGCCAGCGACTCGGTAGGCACGGCCGACGGGACTTTAAACGGCAACGCCGTAGTCACAGGCGGCAATTTAGTCCTTGACGGTTCCACCAATACTTTCGATGACTTGGGAGCCACCTTCGGAACCATCATGGACGGGCTGACTGAATGCACGTTCGAGGTTTGGGCTTCGAATACACAGCGTCCCGCTTGGGGGCGAATATTCGACTTCGGTAATGACGTAGGGAATTGCATTGTATTATCAGGAGCCACCAGCACGGATCCAAATGCCCCCTGGCCCACGTTCAATATGCGCGTTAACAGCACGGATAACTTTATTAATACCTCGGATTCATGGACCGAAAATACCAAAACCTACTTCGCCGTCACCATTTCCCAGTCCGGTTCAAACTATGTTGGGAAACTTTATGTTAACGGCAACCTGATGAGCACAAACACGTTATTGCCGAGTTATCCTGCTGATATGCGGGCGTTTGTCCATAACTATTTAGGCCGATCACAATGGACTGTCGGCAATTGGTTAACTGGATCGATCAGTGATTTTCGCCTCTGGAACCGCGCCCTTGGCGATAGCGAGATCTCGGCCAACCAGACGGCTACGGAAAACGGCGCGGCCATCTGGATGAAGGGCGACACGGGTAACTTCTCCGACACCACAAAGTGGGACCTGAACCCCACGACGACCAACAGGCAACTTTACATTCCCGCTGGTACCGTGACCATCGATTCCGATACCTCGTCATATTTAAGAAAAGGCCTGACGATCTCGGGAGGCGCGGTGAACGTTAACTCGACGGGAAATTTGGGCTACAATAACAGCGCCAACAAGATCTCGGTCACTGGCGGCCAGCTAACCCTGGCAGGCACCTCAAACCTGGGCAACAATCAGTCATTGCTCATCCAAAGCGGGGCCGTGGTCGAGATCGGCTTTGCCCCCACCCAGTCGTTATTAAATCTGACGACCACCGATAGCAACGGCGTACTGGCCATGAGCGGCTCGGGATCGTCGTCAAACAACTTGAGTTTCAACAACAATTTGAGTCTGGGTTCCACGGGATCGTATACCTATAGCGGCACCATCACGCCCAATAGCAATGTATATCGCCTCGGCGGCGGCGGAGGCCAGATTACAGTCTCCAGCGACTTGGTCGACGGCTCGGCACGATCCCTGATCGTGGGCGGCGGCGGTTCGGGCGGCATCGTCATGCTCACCGGCACCGGCAACAACTACAGCAATGGAACCACGGTCGCCAATGGAACTCTCTTGCTCAGTTCCAGTACGACTTTGGGCAGTAACACCAGCGGAAACAACGTTACCGTCCAGAGCGGCGGCACGCTTAACCTGGGGGCCTCGAGCAACATCGGCAACAATCAATACATGACGGTCGACGGCGGAATGCTGGACATCCAGGGATACACTCCGACTGTAAATGGACTCAATCTCGTCAGCGGCACCATCGCCGACACTACCACCGGCGGAACGCTTACCAGTTCGTCGGTGATTTATCTGCGGTCTGGTGTGGTCTCGGCCTCACTAGGGGGCACAGCGGGTATTACTAAGACGACCTCGGGTTCTGCAACCCTCTCTGCTTCGAATTCATATACTGGCGGCACCAGGGTCAACTCCGGAATCCTTCTGGTGAGCGCCGGCGGGAACGTGGGCAGCGACGCCACGGGTAACGACGTCACGATCAACAGCGCCTCAACTCTAATCCTGGCCGCCACGGGCAATGTCGGCGCTAATCAAAAGATAATCCTCAACAGTGGGGGTCGCTTAACCCCCTCTTACGCAGTCGATCAAACCTTGGTCAACAAGATCAATGCCGGTAGTGCGGGCGTGCTTGCCTTAGAGGCCGACAGTAGCCAAAACCTGGACTTCTCGGGCTTCGCGAACACCGTGAGCCTCGGCGCAAGGGGCACTACCACGCGAACCTACTCCGGGTCGATTACGCCCAACGGCAGCACCTATTATCTCGGCGGCGCCGCCGGCACGCTTAGTGTCAGTTCTACCTTGACTGGCTCGCGAGATCTGATCGTCGGCAACGACGGCTCGGGCGGCACCGTCATCCTCACCACCGCCAACACCTATTCGAATGGCACGACATTCACTTCAGGACTCTTGTCCGTGGACAGCGACAATCTGCTGGGCTCCGGCGGCGGGCTGACCTTCAACGGCGGCGGGCTGAGAATTACCGGCACCACCTACAATAGCACCGCACGCACAATCAACTGGAACTCCGGCGGTGGCACGCTGGATATCGCCGATCCCAACAACACCTTTACTCTTTCTCAAAGTTTAGGTAGCACCAACGGCCCACTGACCAAGGCCGGTTCAGGCGCCATGATCATCTCGAGCGCAAACACCTCCTGGACGGGCAAGACCAGCGTCACCGGCGGAAGCTTGAGCATCTCGGCCGAGTCGGCTTTGGGCGCTAATCCAACCTCGTTCACAGCCGATAAATTGACGCTTAACGGCGGTTTGATAAAACTTGGAAGTGCCATCACCAGCCTGAACTCCTACCGCGGAATTACCCTGAGCGCAAGCGGCGGCACCATCAGTCTTGACGGTCAGTCGCTGACGCTCTTCAACGGCCAGATCACCGGGTCGGGCAGCCTGACTCTGGCGAAAACCGGCACCGCCGCGGGTATTTACGTCACCGGTACCGCCAACACTTATACCGGCAGAACCATTTTCTCGGCGGGAACGCTGAGAATCGCGGCCGACTCCGCCTTGGCGCCACCCCGGGGGCTTTCGTGGGAAATCAACTGACCCTCGATGGAGGAACCACCCTCGACGTCACCGATAACTGGACCGTGGCCACAAACCGCGGGATCACCTTGGGAGACACGGACATCTCCAGCGACATCAATTTCAATATCGCCGCCAACAAAACAATGACGGTTAGCAGCGTGCTCGGGGGCTCCACCAATTATAATACCCTGATCGTCAAAGGCGGCGGCACGTTGACTTTAGCTGGCGCTAACAATTACGCGGGCAAGACCACGATCACCGGCGGTTCGACCGTGAGCATGAATGCCGACAGGTTGGGAACCGCCCCGCCGTCGCCTATTGGCGATCAACTGACCCTGGACAATGGCACACTGGCCACCACCGCCAACACAACCCTCCCCGTGAATCGGGGAATTACCCTGACTAACAATAACGGCATTTTTAACGTTAGCAGCGGCACCTGGCTGAGGGTTCTCGGCACGATCGAGAGCTGGGACACGAATCCAACCGTGATCAGTTATACGGGCGGGTTTACTCTTACTGGCGGGGGTACCTTGATCCTTACCACTACCACTAACCTCTACGTGGCAAATACTTATAACGGTAAAACCATCATCACCAACGGAACCCTGAGCATCGCCGATGAGAGTAGCTTGGGCTACAGTCCGCCGTTTACTGATACGCCCGATCAGTTGACTTTAAATGGCGGCACCCTGCAAACCACCGCCAACATGTCTATCGACGATACCTACCGCGGCATCACGCTGAACAATAGCAGCACCATCAACGTTAATAACAATACCTCGCTGACTATCAGCAATTCCATAGCCGGCACTTCAACCGCGCTTTTGACCAAGGCCGGCTCGGGGACGCTTGTCCTCGCTGCCAGCAATAGTTACGCCGGCGGCACGGCTATCACCAGTGGGCTAGTCAACTTCTCTACACTTGATAATTTGGGCACCGGGGGAGTTACTTTTAATGGCGGCGGCTTACAGTGGGCCACGGGCAGCACGGTGGACGTCTC
The DNA here is from genome assembly GCA_963820545.1 of Pirellulales bacterium. Classification (GTDB taxonomy): domain Bacteria; phylum Planctomycetota; class Planctomycetia; order Pirellulales; family Thermoguttaceae; genus CAWGAJ01. The sequence goes on along the minus strand of CAWGAJ010000001.1, from coordinate 1,399,386 downwards.
CTCGCGAACCCTGACCTTTTCCGGCAGTGCTGTAAGTGCGATATTTAACACCAACGGCAATGATGTCGTCCTGGGTACCTCCATTGGCGCGGGCGGCGCCGGCACACTCGTCAAGAACGGCAATGGAATCTTGTCTCTTAATGCCTCCAATAACTACTCTGGCGGCACCACGGTCACCGCCGGCGAAGTGAAGCTGGGAAATAACAATGCCCTGGGCGGGGCCTCCGCAGGCCGACTGACCATAAGCGGCGGCGCTACGACGGACCTCTATGGATTCTCTCCCACGGTGAGTGGAGTTACACTGACCAGCGGCACGATTAGCGACACCGGCGCCTCTCCCGGAACCATCACCAGCACCAGCGCGTTCGACCTGCGTTCCGGCACCGTTTCGGCCAAACTCGGCGGAGCAGCCGGAGTTAGCAAGACGACCACCGGATTGGTTACCCTTACCGCCTCGAACCCATATACCGGCGGCACCACAATCTCCGGCGGCACGCTTTATACTGACACCGCCGCCACCTTGGGCGCTAATTCCACCGGGAACAATATCACAATCAATAGCACCGGCGTGCTGACCCTGACTAACTCGACCAACGTCGGCAGCAACCAAACCATGACGGTCAACGCCGGCGGTGTGGTCGCGGCGACTTCCACCTACGGTTTTGTGGCCGATCTGCTCAGCAAAATGAGTTCCTCCAGCGCGGGCGGCGTTGCCATAGCGTCTGACAATAGCGAAAACCTGACCTTCACCAGCAGTCTGAGTTTCGGGGCCTCGGGAACCCCAACCTATACCGGGACGATCACGCCCTATAACAACGTTTATAAACTGGGCGGCGGCGGGGGCACGCTTACCTTTAACAGCCCGCTGGTCAACAACGGCGCCACGCCGCGCTCTCTGATCGTTGGCGGCACCGGGCTTACAGGCACTGTCTTGCTTAGCCATACCGCCAATACTTACTCCGGTGGGACCACGGTCACCAGCGGAATGCTCCAAGTTGACGTCAATTCCAAGTTGGGCAGTAACGTCAACGGGAACAACGTGACCGTTGACGGCGGATCACTGACCCTGACAAGCTCGAACAACATCGGCAGCAACCAAACGCTGACGGTCAACGCCAATGGCATGGTCGCGGCTGATGCAGCCTACGGGCCGATACAGGGGCTGATCAATAGAGTCGTTGCCGGCAGCTCGGGCGGCATCGCCATAGGGACCGATAGCAGCGAAAATATGAACTTCGCCGGCTCGCAACTCAGCCTTGGGACCACGGGGACCGCCACATACAGCGGGACAATCACACCCGATAACAACACCTATAGATTTGGCGGCGGCGGGGGCACGCTTTCCGTCGCCACCATGCTGGACGGCGCCTCGCGATCCGTGGTCGTCGGCAGTGCCAGCGGCGGCACCGTCGTGCTCGCGCCCAGCTCTGGCAGCAACACCTACGGCGGCGGGACCACGATTAACTCGGCAAGCTTGCAACTCGGCGGTTTTACTAGTTTCGCCCTGCCCATGACAACCACGGTGACGGTCAACGGCGGCACGTTTGACATCGCCGGATACATACCCGCCGTCAACGGCGTCGTTCTCAACGGCGGCACCATCACCGACTCCCTAGGCGTCGGCTACCTAATGAGTAAAACCGCTCTCGACGTGCGAGCCGGAACAATCTCGGCCGTGGTGACCGATTACCTTGATCCCTTCACTTACGTCACCACGGTGACTGATCTGACCAAGACCGGCACCGGTATTGTTTACCTCACTGGAGCAAATGCTTATACCGGCATCACCAAGATCTCCACGGGAACGCTGAGCACTAATCTCATAGCCACTGGCGGCGTGGCCTGTGGCATTGGCCAGGCTACCAACGATTATTGGAATTGGGTCCTCGACGGCGGCACGTTCCAGTTTACCGGCGTCGGCGGCCTCACCGATCGCAGCCTGAGCGTAACCCCCAACGGAGGAACCCTCAGGTTGACAAACTCCGGAGTTGCATCAGGCTACGGTTTAAATATTTGGGGTAACATTGTGTGCACCGGCACTGGGGATCGCACCCTTACCGTCTTCGCTGATGCCTCTGGCAACAGCTCCGCTAGCCGGCTGGGAGGCTCCATCAGGGATCCCGCCGGAGGCGGCAAGCTCCAGCTTATCAAGCAAGGCAATGGCCGACTTTGGCTGGATAACGTCGCTAATGTTAAGGATTTTTCCGGCGGCTTTAGAATCGAGGGCGGCATGGTATACATGAATGGCGTCGATATGCTTCCCATCGGAAATGGCAAGGGAAATTTGTATATCGCCAGCGGCGCGCAGTGGATCATCAATAATTTTGACCAGAACATCAACGGACTCGATGGCGCCGGAAATATCGGCCAAAACAACAACGGCAACACCAAAACGATCACCCTGGGCAACGGCAACGCCAACGGCGACTTTTCCGGAACCATTATTCCCGACACCGGCGGCGGCAACCCCAATGGTGGAAGATATTTACTGCTCACCAAGGTCGGCACCGGTACGCAAATCCTAAGAGGCACTAGCTACTATGCCTTTGGCGGCACCGGCACCACATATAAAACAACAGCCATCAACGGCGGAACGCTCGATGTTTACGTTTTGGTCAACGGAACACTGGGTAGCAGCATCGGCGCTTCTGGTCCCGCCGCCCAGAATCTGACCTTTAGCGGCGGCACGTTGAAATATAGCGGCGGCACTTCCAGCACCGATCGTCTCTTCACCGTGTACTCTGCGGGCGCGACACTCGATGCCTCGGGCACCGGGGCCATCACTTGGTCCAACGGCGGGTCGCTTATCATGGGCGCCGCCGGAGCCCCGCACCCGTTCACACTTACCGGGACGAGTACGCTCGACAACACGTTTAATCCGGTCATCCCCGATTACTTAACCAATCCCACGTCGCTCTACAAGACCGGCGCGGGGACCTGGGTGCTCGGCAGCGCCAATACCTACACGGGTGTAACGTCAATCAGCGGCGGAATGCTCGCTGTTTCCTCACTGGCCAATGGCGGCACGGCCAGCAACATTGGACAGGCGACTAATGTCGCGTCCAATCTGGTCCTGAACGGCGCCACCTTGCAATATCGAGGCGCCGGCTCCAGCACCGACCATCTCTTCACCCTCGGCGCGGGCTCCTCGGCGGGAACCATCGATGCCGCGGGCAGCGGGGCCGTCACTTGGACCAACTCCGGCGCTCTGGCCTTTACCGGCACTGGCACGCGCACCTTGACCCTTACCGGTTCGAATACCGGCAGTAACACCCTCGCGGCAAGCATCGGCGACGATGCCAGCGGGGCCACTTCAGTAGCCAAGACCGGCGCGGGGACCTGGGTCCTCTCCGGCAGTAGCGCCTATACGGGCGGCACGACCATCAGCGGTAGCGGAATCCTCTCCATTAGCAACGACCTCAACCTCGGCGGTGCTAGTGGCGGCGTGACCCTAAACGGCGGCAAACTGGCAGCCACGGCCGCTATCTCCATGGCCCGGCCGATTACCATCAACTACACCGGCGGCGGCATCGATACCGCAGCCAACGTGGTGGAAGTCACCGGCTCCCAGGGTACCACCTGGGGCGCCGGCACGCTGACCGTGGACGGCTCAAGCGGCGGCGAATTGAAGCTGAATCGCACGGGCGGCACGGTCTCCGTCGATCCCGCCGCCGTACTCCAGATCAACTCCGGCGCCAAGGTGGAATTGACCGGGACGCCGGCCACCAAATCCGGGGCCAACTTCCTGAAAATCATCAACAACAGCCTCACCTCGCTGTTGATCAGCGGCTCCACCGCTCAGCAAGTGGGTGCCATTACCGGAACGGGCGCAACCGAAGTTGCCGCTAACGCCACCTTGATCGCCAGCTCGATCTCGCAGAACCATATCTCGATTGGCTCCGGCGCGAAGCTGGTTATCAGGCCGTCGGGTTCCGGCCCGCTGTCTGACGGAGCAGATTTGACTTCGATTTCACCCGTTCCAGAGCCGTCGACCTGGGCCATGCTGCTGCTGGCCGCCATGGCGCTGGGCATTTACTGGCGCCGCAGCCGATAAGGTTTTAACATAAAAACTAGATAACCTTTGATTAACCTTACCCGCTCCCGTGCTTCGGCACGGGAGCGGGTTTTTATTGCCGGAGTGTTTTTCACACTTATTTATGTGACATCATGAAAAGGAACATACCCAACAAGGGAGTTGTATGTTCCCTTGCTCCTCGACTATGCATCGTCATAAATAAATTGGCGCAGTTCCGCACGGGGAGAAGATATGTGCAAATATCCCGGCGAAAGCCCTTGAATCCCTTAAAAACAGTTAAAAAATATTGTAATTATATGCGTTTTTGATTAACATATATTAATGTAATCAGAATAGGCTAATTATTTGCACAGTTTTAGTGCTTACGGTCTGACATTGATTTGATCTGTTTTGCGCACATCGCATAGCCAGGATATTTAGAGCTTCTAACAAAATGACGTGTGCCACTGCTTGCTTGCAAGCAGTGCCGTTTGAAATACCGATAAAACACTGCTTATGAACAAGCAGTGGCACAAAAAATTGCCAGTTTGCATAATTTTGTTAGAAGCTCTTAGTAGAAATTATCTGCTGAAAAACGCCTAAATCGGAGTTGCTGTACCCAGTATAGTTCGCTGTTGCAATCGATTTCGGGCATCGATATATCAGAGAGGCTGTGATGTTTCGGTACGTCAGGAAATCTCAGGGACTGCAGCTAGAAAGATCCACACGGCGTAAAAGGAAATCCTCGCTTTCCGCCCGTGGCCGCAACAGCCCGCTGCGATTTGAATCGCTCGAACCGCGCTGGGTGCTCGACAGTCTAACGTTGCAGTCCGTGCTCTCGGCGGAGGCTATCGCAAATTTACAATCAAATATGTTGTCAACGGACATTACCTTGACCTCGTCGCCGCGGCAAATGGAGTATCTCAACCGCGGCATTGTGGCGGTCAACGAGGGCGGAGGGACCGTCTATGTGGGCTGGCGCCTGCTGGGAACCGACACGAGCACCATCGCTTTCAACCTGTATCGCTCCACGAGCGGCGGAGCAGCGGTGAAACTCAATATCTCGCCGATTACCACAACCACCGATTATGTCGACACCGGCGTCAACACCGCGCTGAGCAACTCATATTTTGTCCGGCCGGTCATAGGCGGCGTGGAACAGTCGCCCAGCGAAACGTTCACCCTGGGAGCCAACGCGCCCGCCCAGCAATACCTGGGAATTCCACTGCAAATTCCCGCCGGCGTTACCACTCCCGATGGAGTAACTTGCACTTACAGCGCTAACGATTGCAGCGTGGGCGATCTGGACGGCGACGGCCAGTACGAAATCATAGTGAAATGGGATCCCTCCAATTCCAAAGACAATGCGCAATCCGGCTATACGGGAAATGTCTATCTCGACGCCTACGAAATGGATGGCACTCGGCTGTGGCGGATTGATCTGGGCATAAATATCCGTGCCGGGGCCCATTACACGCAATTTATGGTCTATGATCTGGACGGCGACGGCCGGGCGGAGGTCGCCTGTAAGACCGCCCCGGACACAAAGGACGGACAGGGCAACTATGTGCTCCTGCTCGGGGATACACTCCATGCCGATTATCGCAATTCTTCGGGTTATATCCTTTCTGGGCCGGAGTATCTGACGATTTTCAATGGCATGACCGGTGCAGCGATGGCCACGACCAATTACCTCCCTGCCCGAGGCAACGTCTCCGACTGGGGAGACAGCTATGGCAACCGGGTCGATCGTTTCCTGGCCTGCGTGGCGTATGTGGACGGTGTAAGACCGAGCCTGGTGATGTGCCGCGGATATTATACAAGGGCTGTGTTGGTGGCCTGGAATTGGCGAGATGGGCAACTGACTCAGGTATGGACTTTTGACAGCAATACGCCGGGAAATGGCGCGTATGCGGGCCAGGGAAACCACAATCTCAGCGTCGGCGACGTCGATGGCGACGGCAAGGACGAGATTATCTATGGCGCGCTGCGCAATCGACGATAACGGGACGGGCCTTTACACCACGGGCCTAGGCCACGGCGATGCCATGCATCTGGGCGATCTGGACCCGGACCATCCGGGCCTGGAAGTGTTTGATGTTCATGAACCAGTTTCAACCACGGCAGGCGCCGAGTTTCGCGATGCTGATAGCGGAGCACTCATCTGGGGTATTGCTTCATCTGGAGATGTGGGAAGAGGGTGTGCTGATGATATTTACGCAGGAAACCCAGGCGCCGAAATGTGGGCCTCCAACACCAGCGGCCTGCGCGACCGCTACGGCAACTATGTCGGCCGTGCGCCGAGTTCAACCAATTTTCTCGTTTGGTGGGACGCCGATCACGCTCGCGAACTGCTCGACGACAATCACATCGACAAGTACGGGACAAGCAGCGACACCCGATTGCTGACCGCGATCAGTTGTTCCTCAAACAATAGCACCAAAGCAACTCCTTGTCTTTCCGCCGATCTTTTTGGAGATTGGCGGGAAGAAGTGATTTGGAGAACCGATGACAGCCAATGGCTCCGCATCTATACCACTACCACACCGGCCACTGATCGCATCTACACCCTGATGCACGATCCTCAGTACCGGCTGTCGATTGCCTGGCAGAATGTGGCTTATAATCAGCCGCCGCATACCAGTTTTTACCTTGGCGACGGCATGAGCACTCCGCCGACTCCAAATATCTATCTAGTCCAAAGCGGCCTTGTACCTCCGGCGGCGCCGACAAACGTGGCGGCGGCTGTGATTACTCCCAGCCGGATCGATGTGACGTGGACGACCAGTGCGGGCGCTACCAGCTATAGGATCAAACGATCCGACAACACCGGCGGGCCTTACTACACGATCGCCACCGGCGTCACCGGCGCCAGCTATTCGGATACAAACGTAGAAGTCAGCGGCACCTATTACTATGTCGTTTCGGCGGTAAGCTCATCCGGCGAAAGCGCTAATTCCGCCGAGGTCATGGGGTCGATTACCGGTCTTCCGGCGCCCACGGGCTTAACGGTAACGGCTGTTTCCTCAAGCCAGGTCGATTTGGCTTGGACGGCCAGTGCTGGCGCCACTAGTTACCTGGTCAGACGAGCGTACAACAGCGGCGGGCCTTATACAACTATCGCCTCCGGCGTGACAAACACCAGCTACTCCGACACGACCGTGACCAGCGGCCCGACATATTACTACGCGGTCGCGGCGGTAAGCGCAACGAACGGGAGCCCCAACTCATCCGAGGTAAGTGCCACAATCACTTTGCCTGCTCCGTGGGTTGCCCAGGACATCGGCAACGTGGGCATTACCGGTCACACCATCTACTCCAACGGCGTTTTCCAGGTCACAGGCTCCAACGCCAGCTCGGGCGATGGATTCCAATTCGTCAATCAGGGACTTATCGGCAATAGCACTATTATCGTCAAAGTGGATTCGCAATCCGCCGACACGGGCTGGGGCGGAATAATGATCCGCAAATCGTCCTCCAGCACCTCGGCTTATGCCAGCGTTGTCGCAACCTCGGATATTAAAAATCACATCTTTTTCTATTGGCGCTCATCGGATGGAGGTTCGTCCAGTTATTCTACGGGCTACGTGGCCGTACCGATATGGTTCAAGTTGACTCGAGTAGGCAATGTATTTACGGGCTATTACAGCACTGACGGCACTACTTGGAACCTGTTCCCAAACGGCTCAACTCGAACGATCAGTATGGGCGTCTTGACCCTGGGAGGCTTGGCAGTTTGTTCGGACGCCCCAGACTTGTTGAGCACCACGCAATTTTCCAATGTTTCGATCACCAGTGCCAACACCGCCCCCACGGTTGCCACGCCGGCCAGCGCCTCGCCCATTACCAGCACCACGTTCAATCTCAGCGTCTTGGGCACCGACGACGGCGGAGAGGGAAATTTGAAATACACTTGGGCCGCTACCGGCACGCCGCCCGCGCCGGTAAGCTTCAGCATCAACGGCACCCACGACGCCAAGAACACCGTGGCCACCTTCACCAAGGCCGGCACGTACAATTTACAAGTGACGATCATGGACTCCGGCGGTTTGACCGTCACCAGCTCAGTCGGCGTAGTCGTCTACTCATCCATCGCCGGGCGCATGGTCTTTTACAACAATTCGATGTTTGATTGGCATATGGATTATCCCAACGGCGATCCGGCGGCCAACGTCTATGATGACAATGCCATTGCCACCAATAAGCAGGCCCTTTTGTCCGGCCCGACCGCCACCTCTGCCAACTACACCAGTTACAGCCGCGGCATTAACGGGATCATCATCGACATTCAAAATCCTACAAACCCCTTGGGTTTAACCGCCGCCGATTTCCAGTTCAAAGTCGGCAACGACAACTATCCTTCCGGCTGGAGTACAGGGCCCGCGCCGAGCAGCGTCTCTGTGCGCCAGGGCCAGGGCGCCGGCGGTTCGGACCGGGTAACCATCACCTGGGACGACATCGCCGGCAACTCAATCAAAAACCAGTGGCTGCAAGTAACGGTCAAGGCCAACACCAACACGGGCCTGTCCGCCGCGGACGTGTTTTACTTTGGCAATCTGATCGGCGAGTCGGGCAGCGACGCCGCAGTGAATACCAGCGATGAACAAGCCTCTCGCAGCAACCGCACGGGCTTTACCTTGGCGTCGGTCAGCAATGCTTATGATTACAATCGCGACCGCCAGGTGAATGCCTCCGACGATTTGATTGCCCGTCACAATTCGGGTGCTAGTTTATGGTTGCTTACCGGTCCGCTGGCCGCTGAGGATACCATGCAACCGTTAGCCCTGGCGGCCGCGCCGCCGCCGGACACGTCGGCGGTCGCTGCGTCGTCCATGGAAGCTTCGGCTGTCATGCCGCTTGCATCGCTGGCGGCCGCGCCGCTGGTATCGTCCATCGCCACGTCCATCATCACTCCGCCGGCTGAGGTCATGCCGGTTGCCTTGCCGTTTGCCAACAGCCTATTGGGCGACAGCGGCGCCATGACCGCCTCAAGCAGCTTGCCTGCCAGCGACCTCTTGGCGACCAAGACCATGGTTTTTGCATACAATCTGTTTGAATTTAATCGGCTTTCGCAGCCGCTGAGGGAAATATCGCCTCCGGGCAAGGCTCTGGCAGATGCCGGCGTCCAGGGCGCGGCAGCGGCTTTTTCCTCGTTTGAGGAAATAAAGCGCCAGGCCGAACAGCCCCGGAATGCCGTTTTTGACCGGGCCCTTTTCCACGACGCTGTTTTCGGACAGACCGCCGCGGGGAAAGATCTCGAAGGCGAACTGAACGCTGACAAGGTTAATTGGCTGAGCGATCTGGAGCAGGGCATTATTAAGAATTATCTTTTAAAGAAAAACAGACCGCGCCAAAACGCGGCGGATGCCTTTCTCGCCGGATACCAAACTTAGACAATCAGAGAGGTGCTTGTAATACACATTCTCATTTAAGAAAGCGCCATTGATAAAGGAAAGAACATGCACAGACAGATAATTCGCGGCTTGCTGTTATTGTTGGCGGCTTTTTCGCCGGCCTTGGCCACACCGGTGATCGACGTAGGCACGCATTATTTATTACCCTCTGACCAACGGACGATTGCCATTACCACCAGTGGCGGCGATCTGGTGCAAGGGCTGAATTTCTACATCCAGGTTGCCGACGGCGGAACGATCAATTCGGGAACCGCCACAAAACCGAAGATTACCGGCATCGATATTATTGGTCCGGGCACTTTGTTTTCTCAAAGCAATACGGGTTCGCAGCCGTTCCATTTGCCAGTCAGCGGGGGAACGTATTTGATTTGGCAAGACACGACCGATACGCAAGACGACATTTATCTTGCCGCCACCGGGACGCTCGCTTATGTGACCATTGACACGGCAGGCACTACATCGAGCGATCCGGCCTACCCGCTGATTCTAGAGAACGTTGCTGCCTCTTATAATCCTCCCAACGGATTTACCACCGATTTTGCCGGTGTGGCGGCAACCATCAACGCGGGCCAGATTGTGATTGTGGACCTGCATCAAATGAAATGGAACGCCGCGCAGGACGGCAACTGGACCGATACAACCTGGACCAACCCTCTGCCGCCTTACCCCAACTACACGGCCCAGGCGGTGGTGGATACTTCTTATACGGTCAATGTCACCTCGGCCCAGGAGGCGAATTCGCTCAGCCTTAGCAACGGCGGTAAGGTGATGATCACTTCCACCGCAAGCCTGACACTTACCAATAGCGCGACCGTCTCCAGCGGCGGTACGCTTTCGCTCGCCTCCGGAGCGGGATTAAGCACCGCGGGAATCAAGCTCAGCGGCGGCACGATATCCGGCAGCGGCACGATTGCTCCAGCCGTAACACTTGGCGGCGGCACGCTGGATGCACCCTTAAGCAGCGATAATCTAATTCTTTCCGCAGCCCTCGACGGCACCGACGGGCTGACAAAAACCGGCTCCGGCACGGTCACGCTTTTAGACAATGCCACTTACTCAGGCGACACGACAATTAGCGCGGGCCGCCTGCAACTGAACGGAGCCAACTCGACGCTCCACGCCATAAGCGGGGCGGGCGGGCTAAGCCTGGGCAACGACACTACGCCCTCGATTGTGACCGCCTCCAGCATTAACCTAGGCTCCCTGAGGATCGGTTCTGGCTGCAAGCTAATTATCAATCCCTCGGTCGGCGATTCGCCAGGATGTGGCACATCGTTTGAATCCGTGCCTGAACCGTCAACCATTACGCTTTTAATTCTGGCCGGTATTATGGGACTTGTGGGCTATTTTCGCCGGAGGGCAGGGGCCCAGTGACGATATACTTCGTTCCATAAGGCTCTAACTCCAGCGACAAGCGCAAGATTCCATCCTCCGCGCAAGCGCCGGCCAGCGTTTCGATGAGTCCGGAAGCCGGATTCCAGACCTGGGCCTGTCCGTTTCCTGCTAACAGTGCTTGCGACGACTGCTTTTGGCCGCTTTCGTTAAAAAAAAAGTAGAGTTCGGCGTCTAGCCAGCGGCGGTGCAGGACCTTAACAGCAGGGCAGGGCTGATCCAATGCCACGTCTGGCCGAGGCAGGGCCTCCAGCACGCGGGGCGTCAATTCAGCGGATGGTTCCCAAACGGCCCAGGCGAGATCCGGCGGGGCAACGGCGTTTAAAAAAGTTTTATCCACCACAAGAGATGGTTTTGGCCCAAGGAAGATGACGCGTCCGCCCGCGCCGCAAAGGCGCGCAGGCGATCCAGCGCCGCCTTGGAGATCGCGCTTGCCGCGGGAATGACGATGGCCCCATAGCCTTGGCCGCTGAGATTCTTGAGCGTCCCGCCGTCGAGATGCAATATCGTCGAGAGCGCCTGCTCATCGACGAAATCGAAATCGCGCTGCCGCTCCAGAAGTTGCCGCATGACGTCCAGGGTGGTTTTGTCGGCCTCCTCGTCGCCGAGCCACATACTTGCAGTCGGATGATAGAGGGCGATCTGGGCGGCGGGACGACCGAGCGAAAGCAGATAAGCGGCGCGGTTGACATACTCGACCACGGCGGGAAACTCATCGGACGCCATCCATCCCGAAAAACCTCCGCGGCCTCTGGCGGAAGACGGGTAAAACATAACCTGGATCAGATTGACGCCGCGGACAAGTTGATGATCGATGACCCACTTGGCTTGTTCCACATTGGGGCGAGTGCGGTAGGCGGCGAAACTCTCGCTGAACACGCGGGGCCGCCCGAAAAGGTGTGCGGCCGAGGAGGCGTACTTGGGGAAGTCGGCCACCGTGCCCGGCCAGATTTGATTCCGGATCGTGTCGATGCCGGGCACTTGCACGTATCTCATGCACTTGAAAAAGTCTCCCTCGGAGCGAACCAGCGCGGGCATTTGATCTTCGTGATTGAGATGCACGATATATTCCAGGCGCTGCTGCGCGCACCAATCGGCCTGGATCCGGAAGAAGTTTTCGCGGAACATGTCGGACCAGACGTCCCAGTAATCGGCCTTCGCCCGCCGCGCTTCAGCGTTCAATTGAGGCGCGAAAAACAAGGCCAAGTAAGGACGCACGTCGTAGCCTTTGCATTGCACGAATTTGGCAAAGATTTGCGGAGTCCAAGGGATGCCGGAAATGCTGTAATCCGGCTCGTCGCCCATGAAACCCAAAAAAGTGCGGCCGAACTCCGGGCCGACGGCTTTTCTGTATTGCTCATGGGTCCAGGCGAGAAATTGCCGCGTGGCGTCCGGATTCAGGTAATCGCAGAGCGAGTCCTTTGGATCTTTGCCCCGCGTCGGATTTCTGACAGAGCGCGTATTGGAGGAGCGGAACTGGGGCTGGACCAGTATAATCCGCCACTTTCCCTGGGGAGCGGTCCAGCACAGTTTGCCGCAACGGACGTCGATAATTTGAGTGCTGTTGTCGGAGAGGTTGACGGCCGCCGCGCTTACGATCTCGGGTGGAAATTGGCAGAAGATCGTTTCGCCGGACGCCAGATCGAGGTGCGCCGCCGGCATTAAGGCCTGCATGCACAAGTCGGGACGTTCGTCGCTGAACTTTCCGCCGACGAATCCGCTCGGATACTTGCCCTCGTCCGCCACCCAGACGCGCATGCCGCGCTGGCCGGCCTGATCGACCGCAAAGCGTATCAAGTCGAACCAACCGGGCGAAAGGTATGGGGCCTGCATATCATAGCCCGCCTCGATCAGCACGCAGCGGATGCCGCGGGCCTTGATTTCATCCAAGTCTCTGGCGATGACTTCTTCGCTCACCGGACCTTCCCAGCCCCACCAGAGCGTCAATCCGTATTCGGGCGGAGGCCTGCGGAAATTGGCGGCCGCTTGGGCAACAGATGGCACGGTGATCTTCTGCCAGGGCCTTTCAACGGTCAACGCCGCTGTTGGTCCCGGCTGCTCACGTGGCTGATCCTGAGCAAATGCAACATTGGAGAACATGGCCAGAAAGGCAATCACTACGGTCGTTTGATTATATTTTGGCGCCATTAGTAATTGGCCGTTGACTTATCGGACAGTCGCGATGAGTTTAATTGGCCCCAGCAGGCCGGCAGGGATTGGTTTTATCTTCTTCATGTCCTGCGGTTGGAATCGGTTGCCGAAACGGGCGATCAACGCTGATAAGTCGGGCAAGGGGTGATTCTTGAAGTCGGCCATGTAATTGACCGCTAGGTTGGCGACCTCGATGCGGATCTCGTTTTCGCCGCTGCGCAGCAGACCGGTAACATCGATGTGATACGGCGGGCACCAGACCGACCCAGCGCGCTTCCCGTTGATGTAAACTACCGCGGCCTCGCGCACCGGGGTATCGAGGACCGCCTGCATACGCGGGCCGGGCCTGGTCTGCGCCCTCGCAGCGTCAGCGCTATCAGTCTGCGGCCTGGGTTCGGTAATATCCGCCGGCAATTTGGATTCGTCACTATCGGCCTGCGCCTTGGGTTTGCTGGCTTCGCCGAGTGAAAGCTGGATGCCAAGCCCCTCCCCGAGCATCTCTGCCGGCACAGTCACTTTCTTCTCATAAACGGCTACGCCCGAAAAATAGCGAGTGGTTTCATTATCCGTCCAGTAACTCAGCTTATCCATGGATATCGGCTTTGCATCTTTGCCGAAGGAGATATTCCAACCCTTGCTAAGGTCGATTGTCCACGGCGGAGTATCAACTTGTTTTGCCGCTGGCTGTTCCGGCAATTTTCGATTGGTGAAAATAATAATCTGGGAAGCATACGGTTCCAGATCGATGTTGGCCAAAGTGCCGTCGTTGTCCCGGTTGATGATTTTCATGCCGGCGACCTGGCCGGTCATCGGATCCCATCGCTCCGCTTGCACTGCTTTGACGCGGAAGGTCGCTTTCACGCTCTTGAGCGTATTGCCCGTGTTGGCCAGAAAGTAAATCTCCTCGGAGTCGGTCTTGCGGTGCACGAAACCGATTTCCGGCGCGGCCGGCTCGAACTTGACGTCGGGCGGCAAACGCCTGGCCAGGGCCTTGCCCAATCCGCTATCCGCTTCCAGGAATATTCCCGGCGCGTCCGGGGCTTTGAACAGGCGCTGCGCGATATCCTTAACGGTTTTTTGATCATCGTCGGTGGCCATAAAGCCCGGCGCAATCGAAGGCATGCTGCGTGTGGCGATCAGGATGCCGCCGCCCTTGGCGAATTCCTCCAGTTTACGCATCGTCGAGGGCGGAATACGTTCCACCCCGGCCAATACCACCACCTTGAACTTAAGGTCGCCGAACGTCAGCGCGCCGCCTTCGACCTTGCCGCGCATCTCGAGCAAGCCGTCGTCAAAAAAATCGAGGTTGTAACCCGCTTCGAGCAGTTGCCGGATAACTTCGCGTCCTAACCGCCTGGAAAGGGCGGCATTCATGGCCACCCGGCCCGGCGTAAAGCTCGCCCAGGCGTCGCTGTTGGCCAGATAAACCGCCACGTCGTTGGCGGGCCGGCCCTGGCGCATCATGTAACTGACTCGCTGGAGATATTTTGTCACCTCGGGCATGACGATCCACCAGGGATTCTTTTCGTTCAGTACTGCGGACGCGTAGAAGCGCCAACCGGGATACTCAACACCGGGCGGCGTATAGGGCCACCCGTGGCCGATGAGCTGATTTACCCCTTGCAGGAAGTGCAAGTTCGCTTCGGCCTTCATGTCCAGCGGAGTTGCCCGGAACACGGGAGAATGAAGCCAGGTCCAGGTTTCGGAGCTGGTGATCGGGCGTCCCAGCAGGTGATTGGCCGATGATGCCCAGCGCGATTCGCGGAAACCCTTCCAGGTGTAGCCTTCGCCTTCGCCCAGGTCGGCGTAGGCATAACTGTAAAGCGCCGAGGGCGGCGTGCCGTAACCCTGCAAACGGAATTCCGTGCCCTTGGCCCGCGACCATTTTTCAAAAGCCGTGAGAAAATAATCGTTAAATAGTTCGGTAAGGGTCTGGCCCCAATCGTGGCGAATATCGCGGGCTTTCGCGCTGGTGTTGTAGAGCAACGCCGCAAGATGCGGTTTAAGATCGTAGCCCCGGCGTTTTTGAAATTCCGCGAAGAAATTAGCCGTCCAATCCTCGCCGGCCGCTTCCAGGCTGTCGCAAAAAACGGCATAGGGCGGATTAGAACCGCAAGCCTTCAGGGCAGGCTCGGCGATCTCCTTGATGAATTTATCAATTACGGCCGGATTGTAATGGTCGATTACAAAACCCTCCCCTGCGTAGGCGGCGCGTTTTACTTTCATCATGGTTTGGCTGGCAATGATAAACGTGACGCGCCTCATGTCGTTTAATTCCTCGGGAATAGCGACGGAGTCAGCTTGAATTTCCAGTTCTTTATAAAGAGCGATGCGAGTATCCGCTCCTCTAACTGTGCTGTCTCCGCCATCAGATCCTCTAGCTGTATTGTCGCTCGGATCGGGATTTCGAGGCGCATTTTCGCGAGGCTCAGGCTCTTCATCCGGAGGTTCGCCTGGTTTGTTTTTTTTCAGCGGACCTATATAGGCCGCGATTATTTTCTCGCCCTCGTAAATATGCGGCAAGGGAACGCTCTTGTATCCCGGTCTGATGCGGCACGTTTTCGACGTACAGCGCGCCGGCCGCCTCGTCGACCGAAAATTGAGCCCCGCCGTAAGGCCAACCGCTGCCCAGAGTCAGGTCCATGCGCAGGCCGAGTTGCTTGGCCTTTTCCGCCGCGAAAGCCAGGGCTTCGAGAAACTCCGGCGACATGAATTTAAGATTATTGATTCCCGCCTTCTCGTCGTCCAGCGAGAGCGGATATGTCGGCTGCACTTCAAAGCCGCCGATGCCGCCTGCCTTCATTAATTTCATCTCTCGCTCCAACTCCGGCTTGGTCACGGCCGGGCCGAACCACCACCAGCGCATCATGATCCGCGAATCGTCCGGCGGCTGGTCGAAATTACGCTGTAGTTCATCGATGCCCACGGCCATCAGTGACGTCGCACTTAATAACAACAACCCAAACATGACTGCGACAATCAATTGAGAGCAGGTTTTCATGATTTGCTCCATGATAATTAAATCTACATCATAAATAGTCAATTACATATTTTATTGAGCCTCAGATTGTTAATGCTACGTTGGAACGGAACTTGTACTCCCGTCCCTGCCGGCAAATTAGGGGCGACAGTTGCGCTATCGCCCATGGGGTGGCAGTACAACTGCCACCTCAACAAGTGATGACGGTGTTAAGCGATCTTCAATTGCCCTCGGGTTTTTCCGTGCTGCTCTGCGAACTAGCCGGTATGAAGAAGGTTTCCAGGGAATCGGGATGGCCGGGATCGAATGGCGGCACTTCATCGGCCAGGAATTTGGCAAGGCCGAGCTTGTTCATTTTAATCCCTTCCACAACGCACCTGGCGAGTTCATAACTGCCGTAGTTGTTATGATGGCTCTCGTCCTGAAAGGCCTTTTTGGCGTTCTCCGGCCCCAAGGCTTCGTAAAAAGTCCGGCTCATGGCGTTCAGGTCAATAAGTGGCACGTTCTCTTCCCGGGCCGCCTGGCGCACCGCCTCGGGAAAATCGCCCAGCGTGTTCTCGATCTTGCCTTCGGCGTCGAAACTTAGGCGCTGCACTGATGTAATGAGCACGGGTATAGCGCCGCGCTTGCGGGCTTCGGCGACACAGTGTTTCAGATTATCCTTGTAAGTGGTGAACGCGCCGGCGCCGGGCTTTTATCCTTCTGATCGTTGTGCCCAAATTGGATGAATAAATAATCGCCAGCTTTGATGGTGCTGAATATCTTATCGAGTCGCTTTTCGCCGATAAAGCTCTTTAGCGATTCTCCCGACTCGGCGTGATTCGCCACAGCCACGCCCGGCTTGAAAAATCGCGGCAGCATTTGCCCCCAACTATTCCAAGGCTCGCGCGGCTGGTCGGTGACCGTGGAGTCGCCCGCCAGATAAACCGTAACTGCATCGTCGACCTTGGATATTTCCATCGCGCAAATACAAGGCCGTGGGCCGTTAAATTCCAACGTCAGCTTGTCGTCCCAATGCAAAACGAGCGGCGGGCCTATTTCGCGCGGTTTTAATTTCACCTCGCCGTCGGCAGCGATTTTGGGAGTGTGGATATTGACTGTAAACGTTCGCGTTGCGAATTTTCCGGGTTCGGTCACCACCTTTTCCAGCATTAAACGGCGCGATTCGGCTTTAATGGTGGTGTTCGTGGCAGCGGTTTGGTCGCCCAGCGTGACCGTCACATTGTAATTGCCCTCGGGCAACGCGACGGAGAAGACAAATGGCTTCTCGTCAGTGCAAAAATCGCCCCTCAGCGCATCATCGCCGCCGTAGTCAATTGCCGAGACAGTCGAGTCAAGATCGAATCCGTAACCGAGTTCCTTGGTGTAAATCGTGGCGGGAAGAACCTGGATATAACCCGGTGCCACCTTGCCGGGGCCAAAATCGAATTTAAATAACATCTTATCCGCCGCCGACAAGTAGTTTATCAGCGGGCAGTCATCGAGCTTTTTGATACCTTCTACAACGCATTCCGCATTCAGCCTGGCGCCGGCCGCGGTGGTATGCGTATGATCCGCGGAAGTGAAGTATTCCGACTGTACCTTTTCAGGACCCTCCTGCTCATAATGCGCGGCGACGATCTCGTTCAGATCGATGAAAAACGCGCCTTCGGCCTTTGCCGCCTCGGCCGCCCATTTGCCGTAATCGTTCGCGGCCCGGGCAACCTTGCCGTCCTTCCAGATGTTTCTGGGAATAGGCGAGAGGACGATGGGCGTGGCGCCCTTGGCCTTGGCGTCAGCGATGTATTTTCGCATATACCAGCCGTAGGTCTGGACCACTTCTTCTTTGCCGGTATCCTTTATCACTACTTGCTGCGTTTCCTCGCCGATGCCTTTAAGCGATGCTCTGGCTTTACCCGTGTCCACAGAACCGCCGTCGTTGTGGCTGAACTGCATCAAGACAAAATCGCCGGGTTTCATGTCGGCCAAAACTTTGTCCCAAAGACCTTCGGTCTGGTAGGTCCGGCTGCTGCGCCCACCCAAGGCCCGATTGGAGACATTAATTTTTGTTTTATCGAAGTAGTCGGCGATCGGATATCCCCATCCCCATAAACCGCCCACGCCCTTTCCGCTGCCGTTCTTAACCGTCGAATCACCGATAAGGAACAACGTGGGCAGGTTAGGATTGACCGCGTCCTGGGCGGTGTCCTTAGCAGGGTCGGAAATATTCGCAGTGGTATCATCTATCGAAGTTTTCGGATTTTTTGTGGATGGCGCGGCAACGCTCTCGATGGTGATCGATGCGCCCGCCAAATCGGCGCGGAAGCGCTTAGAATTATCCGGCCCGATGGAGCCGTGGCCTTGATAATGGCGACGCAACGGCCTTGGAAGACGTTGCGCTGGGAGGCCTGGAACGGTTCGTGACTGGAACGATCGCCGTTTTCCACGCCGGCAATCACTCCCGGCCCCTCGAGCTTGAAGGTTATCAAATCGTTTGCCGATGGATGAGGTACGTTGTTTTCATCAGCCACAGCGGCGGTTACATAACACACGTCGTCCCAGTCGGCGGCAAGTTTCAGGTTGTCGGCAGTGAGGATTATTTTCGACGGCTTGCCGGCGGTGCGCAGTTCGTGCGTGGCGACAATTTCGCCTTTGTTTTTGCCGATGGCTTTAATAGTCCCGGGTGCAAAGGGAACTTTCCAGGTGCGCGGCGCGTCGTCGGCGTTGTGCGCTTGCGAGCCGAGCGTTTTGCCGTTAAGGATCAATTCCACGTCCTCGCAGTTGCTATAAACTTCGACGTTCTCCTCGTGAGGATCGGACTTTTGCGGAGTCCAGTCGGAGAATAGCGCTTGCTGGCGATCGAGCGGCTCAAAACCGGGGTCCGGCGGAGTGGGACGGGGGATGGAAATCCGGCGGGTCGCGTGGACCATGGGTTTATCGCTCCACCAACTTTGCCGTTGGTATGCCATGGGTTTTGGCGCGCCGGTAAGGTCTAAAAGGCCGGCCCCTGAGGCGACTATCGGCCAGTTGCGCGACTCGCCCAGGTAGTCGATGCCGGTCCAAAGGAACTGGCCGGCCTCGGACGGATTGTCGCGCAAGGTGAGCCAAACACGGCGATCATGGCCTTGCTCGGTACCGATGATCTTGCGAGTGGGCTTTGCTTGATGTGCGGCGAGTAATTCCTTCTCGCGGTAGTTCGTGCCAATGACGTCCAACATGTCGGCCAGGCCGTTGTCGAAATCATGGCTGACTTCCGGGCGGAACAAGGCCTGAGTGACCGGCCGTGTGGGATCGTTTCCGTGGCAGATCTCGATCAGGCCTTTAAGGATTTCCTTGGCAAGTTCGGCCTTGCGCGTGTCGCGAATTTCGTTGCCGACACAATAAAGAATGACGCTGGGATGGTTGCGGTCGCGGCGGACAATATCGCGGGCATCGATTTTCGACCACTCCTTGAAAAAGAGGTGATAGTCGAAGTGATTCTTTCCCACTTTCCATAAATCAAAGTATTCGTACATTATAATTAATCCGAAACTGTCACAACAGACCATGCCACGCGGATCAATTTTCCAGCAATCGTTAAAAAAGAGACGCATGTCGTAGCTGTTCTTCCCCACGGTCCAGCAATCGAAGAATTCGTCCATCACCAGCAGTCCCAGCTGGTCGCAGAGGTCGAAAAACTCGGGCGCCGGCGGATTGTGGACCGTGCGCACGGCATTGCAGCCGATCTGCTTGAGCGCTTCGAGCCGGCGCTGCCAGGCCCGCAGCGGCGCCGCCGCGCCCAGGGCCCCGCAATCGTGATGCAGACCAACGCCCTTGATCTTAAAATTCTTGCCGTTGAGCCAGAAGCCGGTGTCGGCCTCAAACCGGAAATCGCGTATGCCGAAAGTCGTTGCCTCCTCATCGAGCACGGCGCTGCCCGCGCAAACCTTGACAACGGCGCGATAAAGCAACGGACGATCAAGATCCCAGAGTTGCGGATTATTGACGGGGATCTCTTGCGGGAAATCCGTGGATTTTCCGGCCGGAATGGTTTGAGGTGTTGTCTCGGCGGTTTGCACAGCTTGACCATCCGGGGCTAAGATGGTCATTTGCACCGCGACCTCGCGCGGAACGTCGGATTGATTGACCACCGTGGTTTGCACGTAGACTACGGCTTGAGCGGATTCGACCTTGGGCGTGGTGACAAAGGTGCCCCAGTGGTCAATGTGTACGGAATCAGTTGCCACCAGGCGAACGTGACGGTAGATGCCCGCTCCGCTGTACCAGCGCGAAGCAGGCTGAGCGGAATTATCGGCGCGCACGGCCAGGACGTTCGGCTGGTTTTCGCCGAAGAAAAGACTCCCCGTGAGATCATAACGGAAACTGACGTAACCATAAGGCCGCTTGCCGAGATGGCGGCCGTTGATCCAGACCTCGCTATTGGCCATCACGCCGTCAAACTCAATGAACACGCGCCGCCGGGCATAGTCGGCCGGGAGGGTAAAATGCTTGCGATACCAGCCCACGCCGGCAGGCAGAAACGCGCCCGCGCCGCCGGCAGGATTTTTCTCCTCAAAGGGGCCTTCGATACTCCAGTCATGAGGTACGTTCAAGCTCCGCCATGTAGCGTCGTCAAAGTCGGGTTTCTCGGCACCGGGGCATCGGCCTGGAGAAAGCGCCAATCCTGGTCGAAAGAGATGGTGATTCGCGCACGCTCAGGAGAATCGGCGGGCCCTGCGACATCTGCCAAAACAGCAGTAGCTAACAAGAGGATTACAAGCGAACCTGTCAAACGGAGCATTTTACTGAGATGTCTGGCTAAGATTTATTAGAGATAGTCTATCCAAATGTCCGGTAATAACCTGTATTTTACTTTAATATTAATGTATTGGGCAGAGAAGGCATTCGTCAATGTTTTTCCTGTTTTGTTGGATAGACCATGATAGAAGGTCGAGATGGGCTGTATTTTAGACGGCGAGGGGCGCTTGTGGGACGGACAAGAAAGATAATACCCCCGCAAGTTTACGGGGTCAGGATTAGCAGCGGAGGGCACGGGGCTCGAACCCGCAACCCCATTACTGGGGCACCACATTTCCAGTGTGGCCGCTAGCCATTCGCTTACCCTCCGGAAATGGTTACATATTATTAGTTTGCCCTTTGTTTATTCACCAGTCAAGGCGCTTTTCCCGCCCCGTTTGCAACCGATGCCGCATGACAAAGGGCTGACGAGCGAATTCGCATGATCTCGAACACTTCGAGGCGTGCCTTACAATGTGTGAGTACAAAGAACTCCCATTCGATCAACAAGAACACAAGGCCGTCGTCCAGCGCCGAGCAAAGGCCGAAGATACCATGCGACGTATCGAAAAAGAGAAAAATCTTCACGGGATAATATATCAGACTGTGGATCAGCCATCCGAATAAATAAAGAGTCGGTGCCCGGTCTCGGCTAGAGCGAGGTTCAAGAGGATGTAGCGTCTGTTTAGCCCGGCCGCTTGCGGCCGGTGAATTTTCTAGAGATTCTATACGCTACACCATAGTGAGCAGCGTTCTAGACGATATAGGACGACTTTCAAAGTCGTCCTACAAACCGCTTATCGAAGTACCCGCTCCCCTGCGGGTCGCGGCTAAATGAAACGCACTAACCACTGTCCACCGACCACTGCCCACTAACCACTAATCCATATTTTTCGATCCGCTGATTAGATTGATGAATTCCTTGTTCGACTTGAACTTGGCCAGCTTGGCGGTGAGTTGTTCCATGGCGTCGACCGGGTGCATGGTGGAGAGGGTGCGGCGGAGCATGGTCACCGCGTGCAAGGTTTCCGCAGGGAGGAGTTTTTCCTCGCGGCGCGTGCCCGACTGGCTGATGTCGATGGCCGGCCACACGCGGCGATCGGCCAGTTTGCGATCCAGCACCAGTTCCATGTTGCCCGTGCCCTTGAACTCCTGGAAGATCAGCTCGTCCATGCGGCTGCCGGTATCAATAAGCGCGGTGCCGACAATGGTCAGCGAGCCGCCTTCCTCGAACAAGCGGGCGGTGGCGAAGAGTTTTTTGGGGATATCCATGGCCTTGATGTCGACCCCTCCGCTCATGGTTCGGCCGGTATTGCCCACCCATTTGTTGAACGCCCGGGCCAAGCGCGTAATGGAGTCCAACAGCAGGACCACGTCCTTGCCCATTTCGGCCAGGCGCTTGCAGCGTTCCACCACGAGTTGCGAAAGGCGCACGTGGCTTTCGATGTCGCGGTCGAGGCTGCTGGCCACGACCTCGCCGTTTACGGCGCGGCGCATGTCGGTCACTTCTTCGGGTCGCTCGTCGATCAAGAGCACGATCAGCTTGACGCCGGGATAGTTCGTGGATATGCCCAGGCTGATGTGCTGCAAGAGGATGGTCTTGCCGGCCCGGGGCGGGCTGACGATCAATGCCCGTTGGCCTTTTCCCAAGGGAGTCAACAGGTCCATGACCCGGGTGGTGAGCGGTTCAGACCCGACTTCGAGTTTGAGCCAGTACTCGGGATTGATAGGCGTAAGTTCGTCGAAGGTTTTGACGTTTTTATACTCCTCGGGAGGCATGCCGTCGACGTCGATGATTTCCCGCAGCCGAGGCCCTTGTTGGCGACGGGGCCCTTGAACCATGCCGCGGATGTGCACGCCTTCGCGCAAGCCGTATTTTTCGATCATGCTGCCGGGCACAAAGGGGTCGGTTATTTCCCGCATGTAATTGTTCGTAGGATCGCGGAGGAAGCCGTAGCCGTTGGGGTGCAGTTCCAGAACGCCGCCGCCGGGTTCGACTGGTCCGGGCTCGCCGTTATCGGTGGGTTCCGGCTGCTTATAGTTGCCGTTGCCGTTGGCGGGAAATCTCATGCTTCGGTTTTGCAGACGATGCATGCTTGGGCCGTAGGCGCCGCCTCGGGTGCGAATTCGACCAATTTTTTTCCTTTTTCCCATATATAGTTTAAGTACCTTAATGGACCCCTTTGTCCTGTTCTGAAAAACCCTCCTGGCTGCATCGGGGCCTATAGCCACGTCCAGAGCGGATATTTGTCCAAGCGGCAGAAAGAATGGCTGCTGAGCTTGACTCTATTCGATATCGTCGATCACAGTGTGAGTTTTAACCAGGTGTTCGTTTCGCACGTTGCAAGTCGACTATTGCAATGCGCATGCTTTCTTTCTGTTTCGGGAAAACCGAACGCCTTTTTGAGAACTTATACTTATCCCGGCATCACAATCGCCGGAATAACAAGCATTATTTCACTGGGCGCGTAGAAAATAATACTTCCTCACGCCTAGGATTGGAATCTGCTCGCTTGTTCTGAAAGTACATCCGGAGCAAATGCTGCGGTATCAAACGCCGCTTTCGGACCGCTTGACCGACTTTACGTGTAGCACGGATACCTTCGGAAACCGCCAGCCGAGAACACTCACCTGCTCGGTAGAGCGTAAACAACTGTCATCATACCCAAACGGATTTTGCTGTCAAGCCTTTAATGTTCGATCTCCAAATTTTCCGGTAATCTTCTTAGTTATGCGACGTTTTTCGGTCAAACGACTATTCTTATTTTTTTGTGGGGAGCTTGGTTCCCGGCATCCGTCATTATGGCTTTTATTAGCAGAACCTTTTTAATTAAGCAATCGCCGGCAGGACGCCTGTTATAAACCTACAGCCAAATATAACAAAGACATTTCGCAAAAATGAAGGAGGTGCAATTACGAATAAGGCATTTTGCTACTTAAATCATTACAACTGCCGCGAAGGAAACAATCCACCGTATTGGGTGGTATGCCTGGACGACAGATCTGTCAGCCTTTTATTAGCGGCCGGACAATACCCGAAATCTACCAAAAGATCCCGATTACCAACAACCGGGGAATAACGGGTTATCTAACTCCAACATTTTTATACATTATTCGTAATTTAAACGCAAGATAAAAAACCGCATTTTTCCCAGAATTCCAGAAAACCCCGGTAAAACTACCACAATCCGCAAACTTTAGCACTATTTAATGCCTTTCGGTTTCCGATAAGTAAAAGACGATGGTCTGGCATTAAATGGTTGTTATTGTCTTTGAGGCGGGTAATATGTGGAATATAAATAGGCTGTATTGCCTGGGAATGGGGCTGATTCTGGGGAGCTTAATTTTCCAGACATCGGCATTTGCCCAGCAACCCTTTTCCTGGGAATCTAATCTGGAAAACGCCCAACGATTGGCCGCCCAGAGCAATCGTCTGGTGCTGATCCATTTTTGGGCCCCCTGGTGCGGCGCCTGTAAAAGGATGGAAGAGGAAGTTTTTAATCAGCCGGCAATAGGCGCGGCATTGCAGGCCAACTATGTGCCGGTGAGGATCAACGCGGATTTGATGCCTGCCACAGCCAAACAATACGGCATCACCGCCTTGCCCACGCAAGTAATCATTACTCCCCAGGGCAATGTTGTGGATGTGATCCGCGGACGAAGCGATGCCTCACAAATTGTCTTTCGTTTAAATCAAGTAGCGGCAGCCGCGAGACAAGAAATCGCAGGTCAGAGGGCGCAAGTGCCGGCCAGTATTCCCGCACGTTCGGCCGATCGTCCGATTACAGAGCAGTTTGCGGCGAATAACCAACCTTCCAATGTACCTAACTTTTCTGATGGCCGTTATGCAGATTACTTCCGTGGCGATTCACGTAATCCCCAGTCCGCTTCAGCAGCGACAGTTCCCCAAGAGGCTCTCCGATCAAGCCCCATCAGCACATCGCCGTCTTATGCGCAGCAACAACCAATTGTCGGCCCTGATCTGAACGCACAAGCATCAAATCAAGCGCAGGCAAATTCAATGCCGCCGGTTTATGGCACATCGCCGCCTGTGATGGCCAACGTTCCGCGCCAGGTTTCGCCGGCTGCTAATCTTTCCTTGCCGCCGCCGGTAGCGAATGCGCCGCAGCAAGTCGCCCCGGTTTCCAACCTAGCTTCGCCGGCACTGACGGCCAGCCTGCAACGGCAAGTTCCTCCGGCTGCCAACGCCGCCTCATTGTCGTCAGGGAGTAATCCGCCAATATGTCTGGACGGCTTTTGCCCGGTGAGTTTAACGGAAAAACAGCAATGGGTCCCGGGCGACCACCGCTGGGGAGCGATTCATCGTGGACGAACGTATCTGTTCGCCGGCGCCGAAGAACAACGCCGGTTTTTCACTGATCCAGACCGTTATGCTCCGGTAATCTCAGGCAATGACATCGTCCAGGCCGTCGAAAAGGGGCAAACCATCACGGGCATGCGCGAACACGGCGTGCTCTTCAACAACCATGTATTTCTCTTCGCCGATGAAGCGGCCTTGGAAAAATTCTCCAAAAATCCCGCCTATTACGCCAATCAAGCGTTGCAGGCAATCCAGGCCTCGAATCATACCGGGCAGCAGTTGCGCTAAAGAAGAGACTGGAGGCTTGAGATCTAAGGCTGTAGGCTGTAAGACGGATTTGAAATCCGTCTTACAACTCAGCATGGGTGCCATCTGCTGAAGGAGAATGCTTGGGTGGCCATGATGCAGCGTCTGCACTCCACACGTGCCCACGACGAGCCTGGGTATAGAACTTGCCACTTTTTGATCCAGTCTATGGGACGGGCGGCGATTGTTGATCAGCGGCCTCATCTCGTCCGGGGCGAATCAGCGAGGCAAATCCGCCCAGTACCGCGGCGATCGTCGCCACATGGATCCCCAGAGCAATTGCGTCGGGGAGCGTCCGGTGCGAATCCTGGGCCAGGACGGTCGTGACTACGGCGCCCGACAGGCCCACGCCCAGCACCATGCCCACGTTACGCGCGGTAGCGAGCATACCCGCGGCAATGCCCTGGCGATTTGGCGGAGCCGATCCCATCAGGGCGCTGTTGTTGGGACTAATGAAGATCCCCGTGCCCAGGCCGGTTATGCAGAACACCACGGCAATATAGAGATAGGACGTCTGTTCCCCGATCAGCGCGAGCAACAACGATCCGCCGGCCAGGATCGCCATGCCAATGGATGAAGGAAGACTGGAGCGAATGCGATCGGAAATCGTTCCGCTGATGGGCGCGGCAATCGCCATCACGAGCGGCTGCACTGTAAGCAGGATTCCCGCCGAGGCCGGGTCCATGCCCCGCCCTTGAATCAGATAGAACGGCATGAGGAAGTTGATCGTCGCCATGCAAATATAATTGAAAATTGCCGCGCTCACCGAGGCCGAAAACACCCGCTTGCCAAACAGTGACAAATCGAGCATCGGGTACGATGTGCGCAGCTCGAGAAAGACGAAGGATATCAAAAGCAGCGCACTGGCGCCAATGAGCGTGAGGATCTGCCAGGACGCCCAGCCCCACTGGTGTCCCTGGTTGAGTCCCAAGAGCAGGGCGACCAATCCGGCCATGAACAGCAGTGCGCCCAGAAAGTCAAACCGCTCGGCGGTCTCCGGACGCCGACTGGAAGGAATGAAGTATATGCCGCAGGCCAGGGCCAAAATGCCGACGGGAATGTTGATGTAGAACACTGCCCGCCAACTAAACGCCTGCGTGAGCCAGCCTCCCAGCGCCGGACCAAATGCCAGCCCCAGGTAGGTCATGGTCGCCTGCAATCCCAGGGCCTGGCCGCGCTGGCTGGCCGGAAAGTTCATGGTCAACAACGCCGGAGAGCTGGCAAAAAGCATTGCCGCGCCAATGGCCTGAATGCCGCGAAAGATAATAAGCATAGTCACGCTGGGCGACAGGCCGCAGAGGGCCGAGCTGATCACGAACACTCCGAAACCGGATGTGCAGACCAGCTTGTGCCCGCTGAGATCGCCCAATCGGCCAAACGAGAGCAACAACACGCTCACGGCCAGCAAATAGACGGTGA
Source organism: Pirellulales bacterium (assembly GCA_963820545.1). Taxonomy (GTDB): domain Bacteria; phylum Planctomycetota; class Planctomycetia; order Pirellulales; family Thermoguttaceae; genus CAWGAJ01. The sequence goes on along the minus strand of CAWGAJ010000001.1, from coordinate 1,372,633 downwards.
TGGCCCACTGGACAGTGGCCACTTCGCAGTCGAACTGGCCGCGGATCACGGGAAGAATCGCGTTAACGATGCTGGCATCGAGCGCCGACATAAAGGTTCCGATGCCGATCGACAGCAGCACCCACCATTTGCGATCCACGCCAACGACACTCTTTCCAAATTGTTCCTTGGCCATAAGTGGGAAGGAGGCAGGGTTCGGGGTTCAGGGTTCAGCGAATGGGAGCAGAGTCTTTGTGGTGAAATTTGCGCACATTTTGCACGCATGTTGTAAAGCCGCGACCAGTGGTCGCGGCTTTGGTTGCAGCCAAAGGCCGCACTATGGTTCGGAGTTCAGGAAGTAGGGCGGGTGCTTTGCACCCGCGAAAAAAATATAGGAGATATTCCGCGTGGATGCAACATGGATAGCCCTGATTGTTTGGCTATCAGGACCGCAAAACCGCCAGAGGCCGTAGATGGAAGCCCAAAATCTCTCTTGTGCCTCTAGGCACCCCGCAACATGTACTTTACTATAAGGTGAAATTAAGATAAGATATAATAATTCGTCTTCTTCAGCATAATCCGTTTGCTGCGAGGTGTTTGCCATGGAGATTCTTACGATGGGCAAAGTTGTGGTTTCCGCGAAGATCGAAAATCAAAGCGATTTGATCAAATTAGAGGAAGGCCATTTAGAGGCGGAGAAAGTGCGGAGTCTGGAAATCTCCGATGCCCTGGTTGATACCGGTGCTACATTGCTTTCACTGCCCCGGCGATACATAAAACAATTAGGTTTGACTCGACATCGCACCCGGACAGCCAAAACAGCGGCAGGCATCGTTTCTTTTGGAATCTACGAGCCTGTACGATTGACCGTCCAAGAACGTGATTGTTATGTCGAAGTAGCCGAAATTCCCGACGAATGCCCCGTGCTGCTCGGACAGATTCCTCTAGAACTTTTAGACTTCGTCGTCGACACCGCCGGCCAAAAACTTATCGGCAACCCCGACCATGACGGGGAGCAAATGATCGATATGTTTTGAAAGCCATAATAAAGTATGCTGTCCGGAATTAGAAAGTTGAGGCGCCCTTTTGCGGTGTCAGTCGTCTAGTCCCGGTCGAACGAATGCACGAGCGGCTGGGAAGCGGATTTCACCCGTGCGACGCAATTGATCGAGGTCCACAAGGACGTCAAGAATCTCATCGGCGTGTTCCGGAAATGCTTCGCGAATGATCGCCCAAGCCGCCAGCGAGCGGTCGATGCCCAGGAGCACCACTTTCGCTGACCCGAGGGAGTCGATTCGCATAGCCTCTTCGTCGATCAGTTCACGTTCACCGTCGCTGCTAAGCGCCCGAGAAAACTTCACGGAAATCTGGTGTTGATACCAGCGGACCACGTCGCATGCGTCCGTGAGGCTAATCGCTTCCGCCTCGGGATCGCAACCGCTAAGCTGCATCAATTCCAGCGATACAAGCTCGTCGCGCTTCTGCTTGAAAGATGCTGCATGATTTTCAAACCACTTGTCCACCCATGCGGAATAGCGAGTGGCCTGGACCACGAGTGGATGCCGCCGGACTTGGCGGCCGACGTCAGCCATCGCCTTCATCGTGCGCTCTAGCTCTTCCTGGTCCACTGCGTTTAGGTCAATGCCACGTTCCTCGGCAGCCCGCTGGATGAGCGCTTTCGTGTCGCAAAATATCCCCTGTATCGTCTTCCAGAAAGCGTCGCTCGCAAGATCATGCTCCTTCTTGTCGCCGAAATACGTCTTTTCCCGAGCAAAGACCAGGCATCTCGCTGTAAAAGCACATCGCTCGCACCAGCGGTCGCAATAATTATAGATGCCGGGAATAAAATCAGTGCTCATGCGTGGTACACGGTAAATGATTTATCCGATCTCCGTGACTTCCGTGTCTCCATGGTGAAAAATCCGGATAGCCCTTACCCTAGCCCTCTCCCGGCGGGAGAGGGGACATTTTAAAGTATTAATGGCCGGTGCCTGTGCGGGCCATTTTGCGGAGTTCTTCGGTGGTTTTCATGGAGCAGAATTTTGGGCCGCACATGCTGCAATAGTGTGATGTCTTGTTTTCTGCGGCGGGCAGGGTTTCGTCATGCATGGCGCGGCGCGCTGGGGATCCAAAGACAGGCGGAACTGTTCTTCCCAGTCGAAATTGAAGCGGGCGCGGCTTAAGGCGTCGTCGCGCTGGCGGGCCAGCGGGCGATGCCGGGCAATGTCGGCGGCGTGGGCGGCAATCTTGGCGGCGATCACTCCCTGGCGCACGTCTTCCAGATTGGGCAAGCCCAAGTGCTCTTTTGGAGTGACATAGCAGAGCATTGCCGCGCCATAAAGTGCCGCCATGGCGCCGCCGATGGCGCTGGTGATGTGGTCGTAGCCCGGGGCCACGTCTGTGACCACCGGACCCAGCACGTAAAACGGCGCTTCGTCGCACCATTCCATTTGGAGTTTCATATTATGTTCGATCTGGTCCATGGGCACGTGGCCGGGACCTTCGATCATTACCTGACAATTGCGCTGCGCGCCCGGCGCCCAAGCTCGCCCATGACTTTCAGTTCGGCAAATTGCGCCTCGTCGCAGGCGTCGGCGATCGAGCCGGGACGCAGGCCGTCGCCCAGGCTCCAGGTCACGTCGTACTGGCGCATGATCTCGCAAAGCTCGTCGAAGTGCGTGTAGAAAGGATTTTCCTCGCCGTGGGCCAGCATCCATTTGGCCACCAGTGATCCGCCCCGGCTGACAATGCCGGTAAGGCGTTTTTGCGTGAGCAGAATGTGATCGCGCAATACAGCGCAGTGGATGGTCATGTAATCCACGCCCTGGCTGGCCTGCTGCTGGACGACGTCCAGAAAATCCCGGGGTTTCATGTCCGCGACGTCGTCGAGTTGTTCGACCACCTGGTAAATGGGCACGGTGCCGACGGGCACGGTGGCGGCCTCGATGATCCGCGCGCCACTCCATCGATGCCTTCGCCGGTCGATAGATCCATTACCGTGTCTGCCCCGTGACTGATGGCCACAAAAAGCTTTTCCAGTTCGCATTGCGTATCGCTCGAAAGCGACGATTTGCCGATGTTGGCGTTGATCTTCGTGCGCGCAGCCACGCCGATGCCGATGGGGTGAAGTCCCTTTTTCAGATGCACTTTGTTGGCCGGGATGACCATGCGCCCGCGTGCCACCTCGTCGCGAATCAACTCCGACGGGAGATGCTCGCTGCGGGCCACGGCCTCCATCTCGGGCGTGATAACGCCTGCCGCGGCTTGCTGAATTTGAGTCATGATTATTAGTTTTCAGTTAACAGTTATCAGTCTTTAGTATTCATCTCGTATATATTATACATGAATCTTATTGGACGTGGGAAGAATGTCAAGCTTGGGTAAAAAGTAAGACGACTTTGAAAGTCGTCTTATAGAGGTACGGGTGACAACTTAAAAAATCGTCCTACAGTAGTACGGGGGACGACTTTGAAAGTCGTCCTGCAAACCTTTACGGCAGGCGGCCTTTAAGCAGTTCATCGGCCAGGGCCTGAGCGTCGTAGATTTTTTGCAGGGCTTCGATAATCGCGCTGGAGTGGACGGCCAGCGCCCGGCCTTGCTCGTCGTTATAAACGAAATCCCAAACCAGAGACTGCAAATTCCCGTCGAAGACGATGCCCACCAATTCCGCGTTGCGGTTCATGACCGGGCTGCCGGAATTGCCGCCGATGATGTCGGCCGTGAAAACGAAGTTCAAGGGCGTATCGAGATTCAGTTTCTCTTTCTCCTGGAGCCAGCGTGGAGGCAAATTGAAGGGAGCTTGGTTATGATGTTCCTCGGCCCGTTGGTACGCCCCGGCAAGGGTGGTCCAGGGCGGAATGGTCTCGCCCGCTTGCGTGTAACCTTTGACCTCTCCAAAGGCCAGGCGGAGGGTGAAGGTGGCGTCGGGATAAACGTTAGTGCCGTAGAGCTTAAAACGGGCGTCGGCGATTTTGGCGTATGACTGGCGCTGCGGCTCTTCGACTTGTTGTTCATAGATTTCGCGCACGCGGCGGGCAGGGGCGTCGAGCAGGCGGGCCAACTTGATCATCGGGTCATCAGAGGCTTCGATGGCCTTGACGCCGCCTTCGGCCAGCTTTTTTCGCACGGCCACGTCTTGCAGTTGCGTGCCCTGCACTATCGCCGCGGCCCGCTGGGAGGCCGACACATCAGCGATAATTTGTTTGGCCAACTCGTTGTCCGTGCCCGCGGTTTCCAGGAAATAACTGAAGTAATCGGCGAGGACAATGGTTTCCAAATCCTTGTAGATGGGCGTATCGGCAAACAGTTCTTGCTTTAGTGATTCGAGGTTCGATTCGCGGTATTCGCGCAGTCGCTCGGCGTTGGGTTTGGCGGTTTCCTCGCCGAGGCGGAGCAAGGTGCGGGCGATTTTGAAAAGCTGGCACTGGAAGATTGGAGCCCGTTCGAGACGCTCATATTCGGGATAAATTGCTTTCCATAGTTTCAGCGAATCGTCTACGGTATTCCAGGCGTCGCCGCAACTTTTTTTGAGTTGCGGATTGTTCATCACTGCCCGGCGCAGAGCTTGTTCGGCTGCCTGGTGGGGCGCATCACGGCGGGATCTTGCAGTCCGGCCAACATGCCCAGACGGGCCTTGCGCGAATTCTGCACGCCGAACAAATCGTCTTTTGCCCGGCGCGCGTTCTCCGCGCTGCGTTGGCTGTAGGTCGTTAGCAGCACCTCGCGCCTCCGCAGCAGATTGAGCACGTTAGGCAGAACTGTGTCGCGGATAAACTCCAGTTGAGCGGCGGTGTCGAGACGGTCGGTTCGGCCCGGATTGCCCGAGACAAAAACCAACTCCTTGTCTTGCGGCCCCGCCGCGCTCCACTTCAGATAGTGCTCGATCTTTGCCGGCTTGCCGTCTTCGTAGACGCGGAAAAAAGAGATATCCAGATCGAAGCGGGGATACTCGAAATTATCGGGATCGCCGCCGAAAAAGGCCGCGTCCTGCTCGGGAGCGAAGACCAGACGCACGTCGGTGTATTTTTTGTAGCGGTAAAGATGATACTCGCCCCCGTGGTACAACGTGATCACGTCGCTGCGCAAGCCGGTCTTATCCAGCGATTCTTTCTCCAGAGTGTTCATTGCCGCCCGGCGGGCTTTTTCGGCCGCGGCCATGTCGCTGCCCGGCGGCACCGCGGCGTTGATCCGGGCAGTCACGTCCTCGACGCTCACCAGCACGTTCAGTTCCTGATCGGCGCACTTCAGTTCCTCATCGCGCGTTCTGGCGTAAAAGCCGTTTTTAAGATAATCGTCTTCCCGGCTGCTGAGTTTTTGCAAGGCGTCGGCGCCGACGTGGTGATTGGTCATCACCAGCCCGTCGGCCGAGACGAACGAGGCCGAGCCGCCGGCAATAAAACGCACCGAGGCGTGCTGCACGTGCTTAAGCCACTCGGGCGCGGCGGCGAAATCGTATCGCTGGTTAAGCATCTTGTTGGGCGGATTCGTAAACAGCCACATTCCTTCGTCGGCACGGCCAATGCCGCTCATGAGGATGCATAAAAACGTGATGATTGCAAATTGAAAATTGCAAATTGAAAATTGTGAATTGGATCGTATTCGCACAGGAATCTCCTCTAATAATAAATGTCAATATCAACGATCAGTTGTTCCATAATAAAAACGTTTAGCCGCGACCCGCAGGGGAGCGGGCGAGTGGTCAAACTACTCATAATGGGCAACAAAACTCCATTTTTGTTTCGGCTTCCCTTCTTTTAATGGATTGTTCTCCACATATTGTATCGCTTGGTGAATATACTTCTTACGATCCAAAAACGCTTTCCATTGACCTTGAGCCCAAGCCTTGGGCAGGCGGCCATCTTTGGATGAATACTTTTCAAAAGGATGCAATTTCTCGTTAATCAAAGCCGTTGTTGCCGCTCCTTTTAGCAGGTTAGCAATTTGTTCTACATTGTATTTATGCCGGGCAATAACCAGGTGTGTATGTTCAGGTAGGATTGAACAAGCCCAGATTATCAATCCGGCGCGTTGGACCAAGTCGGCAAAACCCTGACCAATCGTCCTGGCTTGAATTCCCGAAAAATGAACTTCTGGATATTTCAGTTTTTTCTTCGCGGCCCATCGTATATGCTTGTCATGTGGTTTTGAAGCCAAGGATTGACGACTATTGGTTTTCGACGCCCGACCAAAACGAAACAATTCCCAGGCCCCAATAAAATCGGACCATGAACCGCGCGGATCATTCGGCAGCCAGAAACCATAAGCGGTTAAAATGAGATGATATCCAAGGACCATGTTCAATTTCTCACACGCTCCCCTGCGGGTCGCGGCTAAACGAAATCATTTGCGTCTTGCTTAGCCGCGACCCGCAGGGGAGCGCTTTATCTCTACGCTTTATTTGCATCCGGCGAGGATTTAAATATCCAGCCGAAACCGACTACTGTTAAAAGCACCATCAACACGGCAAAGGCGATCAAGGAGGGGGCGTTTTGTTGGGGCAGGCGCAGGGCGACTCCCTCGGGTAAAGCCTGCGGTAACTGTAGCCTGCTGGCGTTCAACTCGAAAAGCATGGCTGCCTTGCCCGAATCGCCGAGCACTTTTTTAGCAAATTCTTCCAGCGTGATGTCTGCTTCCACTTGTTGGTCTTTGTCGTCGGGCAGCCTGAGCCTCATGCCTCTGCGCAGCGGCACGTAGCGGACCAGCAGATGGGAGTTAAGTTCGTAGATCTCGTAGGCAAAACGAAAAAGATCTTTTTCCGCAGCCTTTTCACCCAGTTCAGTTTTTGCCAGGACCAGGAACTGCTGTTGCAGACTTGCCTCGGCGGCGACAGGCACCCGGCGATACTGCCAAGTACTTAGGTTTTCGGTTAAACGGTCAAAATAAGGGAAGGTGAAAAAGGCGATGATCACGCCGGCAATCGCGCCGCCGGCGATGTAACCGGTGGAAAACAACACGCCTGGGCTCATTTCCGATTCCAGTTCAGGGGACTGTCCAACATCCTTCTTGCGGCGGTTGAAATTATCGACGATGTACCGCACCAAACCGCCTGCGAAAATAGGCGTCGTCGAGGAAAGCGGTAAATACACGCCCACGGCGAACGGCAGCGATGAAACGCCGCTCAGTTCCATCACCAGCGCAATGGCCACCCCGATGAGCACCAGCACCCAGGGCAGCTTTTGGTTCAAAATGCCGTCGGTTATCAGGGCGAACAATTGGGCCTGGGGAGGATGGAGTTTTCTGACTTCAGTGCCGTCGTCACGCTGGTTGAGTCTGCCGTTGATGCCCGGATCGACGAGATAGCGGATCCGCCCCTGATCGTCGACCAGATATTTTCCCGGCGGCACGCGATCGGCATTTCCTTCGACGGCATGCCACACGTAATACATCTTTCCGTCGATAGGCGACTGTTCCTGCCGGGCGTGTTGTTTGAGAGTTTCCACATCCAACGGTCGGGCCGGTTGGGTCAAATTTTTCACCGAATATATCGTACCAGCCTGATTGAGAACCAGTAGTATCACACCGATCACCAGCGCCGAGGAAACCGAGCCTATCAGGATGCTCAATTGCTGATACTTGGGCGTGGCCCCGACCAGGAAGCCGGTCTTGAGGTCCTGGGAAGTGGTCCCGCCGTTCGACGAAGCAATGCACACCACGGCCGCCACCGACAGCGCAATCAATCGATGTTGCGGACTGGTCCAGCCGAGAGCCAAAAAAATCAAACAGGTCAAAAGCAGCGTGGCCACGGTCATCCCGGAGATGGGATTCGAGGATGAACCGATTTCGCCGGTCAATCGCGAGGACACTGTCACGAACATAAATCCGAAGAGCACGATCAAAACCGCGGCGACCAGATTAACCAAATTGAGCAAAGCGGCCGAGGTGAAACTGCCGCCGGCTTGGGGATCCACACCAAGAAAAAACCAGATGGCCAATACCAACAAACAGGCGCCGAGAAAAACCAGCGAAAGCGGCAGATCGCGATCCGTACGCCGCGTTATCTTGCCGCCCGAACGCACCGCAGCGCCCATGTCCCGCAGGCCCGAGCGGAGCGAGGAAAAAATCAAAGGCAATGCCCGGAATAGTCCGATGATCCCGCCCGTGGCCACGGCCCCGGCGCCGACATACAACACATAGTAGTAGCGGATCGTATCCGCGTCCATGGAACTGATGGGTGTTGTGCCTGGAAAAAGCGGCGATGTCAATCCTTCGCCGATAAATTTGATGGCTGGTATCAGTACAAAGTATGCCAAAATGCCTCCCGCGACCATGATGCAAGAAACCCGCGTGCCGATAATATAACCCACGCCCAGTAGTGCGGGATCGGCTTCGAGGGCGGGCATGGCGCCTTGAAACCAATCCAACGGCCGGGCGACGACGTCTTTCCAAAGCTTCATGCCACCCATAAGAAATTTATGCACAAAAGCCACAGTAAAACCGATGAACACCGTCGCGGCGGATGATCCGCCGGTCTCGCCGATCACCAACACGTCGGCGCAGGCCGTGCCTTCGGGATATTTCAGCGTGCCGTGCTGCTTGACAATAAACGCCCGGCGCAGCGGGATCATCATTAAGATGCCCAACATGCCGCCTAGGACCGAGACCACCATTACGCGGGTGATCTCCATCTCAAAGCCCAGGATCATCACGGCGGGCATGGTCACTCCCACGCCGAAGGCGATCGATTCGCCAGCCGATCCTGTGGTCTGCACGATATTATTTTCCAGAATTGTGGCGCACCGCAAACCAAGCTTCGAAAACACCCGAAACAGCGTGATCGATAACACGGCCACCGGAATTGACGCCGAAACAGTTATGCCCACCTTCAGCACCAGATACAACGAAGAAGCGCCGAAGATTATTCCCAACACTGCCCCAACCAAGACTGCCGACCAGGTGAACTCGAGCATTTGTTTATCATCCGGGACATAAGGAGTATGCCCCGAGGTTGCCTCTTGCTGAGCCTTGATTCCTCTGGTCTGGTTGGAGGCATTCGACATGAGTTGTACTCCTTAAGAATGGTTCCCAGATATATCTAATACATCTGCGCGACCACCGGTCGCGGCTTTATGTTCCAATCTCCAATCACTAATCCCCAATCCCTGACCTGTTTAACCGCACATTAAACGACACAAACCCTCGCGATACAAGGGATGTTTTTAGAGAAGAGTTGGGCAATTAATCAATATAAGCCCACGGGTTGCCACCCGTGGGCTTAATGACAATATATTCCCGAGTCTCAATAAAGATGGATTCAACCGCTCAAGGGCTGGCCGGCTGATGCTGAGAACTCACCGCTATGGGCACGGCAATGGCCGTAGCAATAAGTGCCGGGATCACGATGGGATTTCCCAATATGCCCCTCAAACCGCCGCCGCCCATTCCGTTTTGTACGTAGACAATCGCTCGGTTCTTAGCAGCCGGGGGGGCCGTGCGCGGCGCCCAAAGGCGAAATATGCCACCGCCCTGTGTTGTGCTAACTTGATATACGCCGCCGCGCAGATCTTGGACTACGAAATGTCCATTGGTGGCGGTCGTGGTAGTAGCCACGTCACGGTTTTGTTGCTTTACGGTGACCGGAACACCCGGCAGGCCAACGTTTTGATAACCGACCACCTGGCCTTCCAGAATTCCGCCATCGCTTAAAGCAATGTCGGTCATGATAGGTGTGGTATTTGGCAATGAATCGACTGCCCAGAGCTGAGCGGGCAGACATGTTCCGAAGATTATTGATGGAATCAATAAACCGCTAATAAATCCTTTTGTAAACATTAGCCTACTCCTTTATGGCCCGGAAATGTGTAAATGGGATTTGGAAAAGTTTGCCCCGCCTCCCTCTCTTACCCCACTTGCCATTTATTGCCCCAGGACCGCCCTGATGGCATGTTATCCCACAAATGGACAAGACTTTAGCGTTATCAATATCGGTTCCAATGATCAAGGTTTTGAAATAAAATACTCGAATTGAGGCGCCCTGTTAAAAAAAAGCGAATACGTTGGCAAATTGCGATGTTTAAGCTGACTTTCAGGAGACGGGGTGATCGGCACTCCGGCGGCGACACATGCCGGATTGCGGCAGCAGAGGTCTAGGGCCGTCTCAACGCCGGTTAATTGCACCACCCAATCGAAGGCCTGCCCTAGCACCGGAGCCCGCGATTTGATTCCATGTGCGTCGGTAGCGATGAAGTGGACGAGTCCTTGCTCCACCATCCACTGGGCAAACTTTTGGATACGCGAACCGAACGTGCCCAAGAGACTTCCCGCCGTGACTTGCAAAAAGCATCCCTGATTCACCAAATTCCAAAGGATCTCAGGTTGAGAGAGGATGCCGCAGTTGCGCTCCGGGTGTGATAAGATTCCCACTAGGCCGGCGGCCTGCAATTCTCTTAATAGTCGATCTAAAGAAATATAGACTTCGTGAGGCAACTCCAATAGTACGTGGCGGCGGCGGTCGGCCAGGGTAAGGACCTTATCGGTTTGCACCTTGTGCGCAAGATCCGGTTCGATACGTACATCGGCCCCGGGGAGCACTTGCAGGTTGATTCCCCTTTCGCGAAGCATTTGCTGAAATTGTTTGGTCTGCGCGGATCTTTTGCGGCGTGTTTTGCGGATAGTTGCCCAACTGATGGGGCGTGACCACGATCAAGCCGATGCCCTCCGCGACGGCGATTTCGGCCATGGCCAGCGCTTCCTCCATCCTGGCCGGACCGTCGTCCAAGTCGGGAAGCAAATGGCAATGGATATCGATCAATGGCGGAAGGTTGTTCATGTCATCAAAGTTAAATCAGGCGGCAATGCGGCGATCTAGTGAAACCGTACTCTCATCGCCATAAATTGACGGTATAATTGGCAAGCGGTATTCGGGGACAATTTTTTGCAATTGAGTGAAAATCTCCTGGGGATTCACGCGGGCAAGGTGTTCCAGTTCCAGGATGGAGGGCAGTAAATCCACCTGCTGTGTGGGCTGATGTTCGGCAACAATGATTTTTGGATGGCTGGTGGGCAGGCGTTGCTCGCCTGCGACGTACAGTTCCTCGAACATCTTTTCACCGGGACGCAGGCCGATGAACTCGATGTTTATGTCTCTGCCCAGCTCCAGTCCGGAAAGACGGATCATGTCGGCGGCGAGATCAACAATGCGGATTGGTTCACCCATATCGAGTAATAGAATCTGACCGTGCTGTCCGATGGCGCCCGCCTGAATAACCAGTCGGGCGGCTTCAGGGATGGTCATGAAATAGCGGCGAACCTCGGGGTGGGTGACGGTCACGGGTCTGCCCGAGGCAATCTGTCTGCGGAAAACCTGCAATACGCTGCCGGCGGAATCCAGTACATTGCCAAAACGCACGGTGACAAAGCGGCCAGGCGAACTGCCGGTCAACGACTGAACGTACAACTCGGCGACGCGCTTACAGGCGCCCATCACACTGGTGGGATTTACCGCTTTGTCCGTGGAGATCAAGACGAATGAACCGACATCCGCTTCCATGGCCAGGTCGGCCATTTGACGGGTGGCCCCGACGATATTCTTAACCGCCTCGCCGGGTTGATTCTCCATCAGGGGAACGTGTTTGTACGCCGCCGCGTGGAAAATGACTTGCGGCTGGCAACCGCGAAGAATGTCCCGCATGCGGATCTGGTCCAGGACGTCGGCGATCTGAAGATCAATCTGTACGTCCGTTTTCATGGCGCGTAGTTCTTGTTCCAGGAAAAACTGACCAATTTCCGAACGATCCACGGCCACGATCCGCCGGGGCGAGAATTGCAGCAATTGGCGGCAGATTTCCGCGCCGATGCTGCCGGCGCTGCCCGTAACCAGGACAATCCGGTCGTCGATCCACTGCCGAATGTCATTGACGTCCAATTTCACCGGTTTGCGCTGGAGGAGATCCTCGATCGACACCGCCCGCGGCTGCACGGTCATGCTGCCATCGATCAACTGTCGATAGCTGGGAAGCAGACGAACTTCGAAATGTCGGACCTGGGCATGGTCCATGAGTTTTCTCAGATCCTTCCCCAATAACTCTTCTTGGACTACGAGAACCTGCTTTACACCATAGCGGGGAACCAGGCGAGATGTCTGTTTGAAGGTGCCGACGACGGGTACTCCTTCAATACGCGTGCCCACCATCCGGGTACTGCGGGCGAGGAAGCCGACGACTCGATACTTGGGCCTCGCCGTGCGACGGATGGCCCGCAGCATCAAGGCTCCTGTCTCTCCGGCGCCGGCGATAAACACGCGGACTTGTCCTGCCGGTCGAGAGAGAAACCAATAAGTTTCCTGCCAACCGCGCAACAGCGAGCGTAAGCCGCCTACCACCACGATGGTGGTTCCCCAATCGAGCACCAGTACGCTGCGGGGAATGACCGGCCAAGGCGCCAACAGGTAGTAGATCAACGCCACCGTGATCGTGCCGCTTGTTGCCGGCGCACCAATACGCTTAGATCATAGAATGTTACCAGGCGAGTCCAGCCATGGCTGATGCGCAGTCCTACAAACCACAAGAGTTTGGCAACCACAATCCAACCGACCGTGGCCCGGAAACATTGAATTTCATTAGGTCCTAATTGTCCTTCGAAACGCAACCAGTAACTAAGGAGATAGATCAAGAAGAAAATCGGCGGCAGCGCCACTCCGACAAGCAAGTGGAGATGGTTGCGCCAATAGCTTGTCCGAACGCCGCTTGCGCGAAGAGACGTGGGGACAACATCACTTGAAGAACTGCCGATATTTTCGGTTTTTTTGTCATCCATTTTAATCAGCCCCAATAAAAAATTGTTGCCTCTCGCGGCGGCGCCTTGCCGATTCCCTCACGGGGTTGATGGTTGCCCAGCGTAAGACCGTGCGGGGCATCAACGCCGAATTCGTACTAACCGCCGACCAATCCTCTCTGCACCGCTGTCTTGCCATGCTAGGCCGCGGCTTTTTTGTCGAGCTCCGCGGATGTTAAAACTGGTTTGCTGGAATCGTCGTTATAATCCCGAGAATTAAAAAACAATAAAACTTGGCGATCCAGACCGAAAAAATGGACTATCCCAGGCAATTTAAAAATACAGAAAAAAGTGCAAAAAAGTATGCGCAGATCGAGCCACAGCCCCGCCTGTTCAATATATTGCAAATCCAACACCAGCTTGCGGCGGACGCTGTTCAGATCGCTATCCGGCGGCAAATTCAGTTGTGCCAATCCCGTTACGCCCGGAGTAACAACCATGCGCTGAAAATAGTCGGGTATCTGCTCCGAAAGTTTCTGGATAAACTCGGGCCTTTCGGGACGTGGTCCGACCAGCGACATTTCGCCTTTAAGCACGTTGAATAATTGGGAAATTTCATCCAATTGGAATTTGCGGAGAAAACGTCCCACAAAAGTAACCCGCGGATCCTTGGACTGCGTCCACACGGGGCCGGTCTCTGCTTCGGCATTGTGGATCATGGTCCGGATTTTGTACATGAAAAATTTCCGGCCGTTTTTTCCCACGCGACATTGCAGAAATAGTCCCGGACCAGGCGATGTCAAGCGCACCAACAGTATTAAAAACATTATCAGCGGCAGGCAGGGAATCAGCAAAATCGCGGCAAGAATGCGATCGACAATTCCCTTCCATCGAAAATAATCACCCGGCTTTCTAACGCGAACGACTTTTTTGTCATCCATTTTATCTGCCCCAATTAAAAATTGTTTCCTCTCGCGGCGGCGGCAGCGGCGCGTTCCGCGTCGAGTCGCCCCTTGAGAGCCTCTTTCAGTTTATATTCCAAGTACTTCTCGTGTGGATTTCGTTGTAGACACCAGTGCAGTTGCGACTCGGCCTCGGCAAATTGTCCCTGATCCACGAGACGCAGGGCAAGTTGATAGTGCGCCCAGTAGTTGTTCGGGTCGCACTGTAGCGCCCAGCGGGCGCAGGCCAGCGCCTGCGGGCCGTCGCGGAGTTGCGTGTAAAGCTCTTGGGCTTTCAGCCAGAGGCCGGCGGCCTCTGCTGTGCTTTGCTTGCCCGCCTCCGCTGCGGCCATTTGCGCCTCATATCGACAGAGGGGAAGAAGTTGTTCGGCAGGGCATCGTTTTGCGCAAGCGTTGTGAAGAACCTGCAAATTCGCCAGATCGAGATGAAATTGGGCGAGGATGAAGTCAATCATTTCCTGGATTTTTTCCGGCGGCGTGTAATCCACGAGGTCATTGATCAGTTTCCGCTGGTATTTGCAACCGCAGTTAAACACGTGCCGGGAGACCTCCAACCACCGCGGCATGTTACCGGCCAGAAAATATTCAGCGGCGGCACTGTAGACCACCGGGCCATCGAAGGGCCGCACACGCAACGCCTGTTCCACGCAAGTTTGCTTGGAGAGGTCCGCGGCATTATCTAAGAAGCATAATTTGGCCAGGGAAATGTAGCCTCGTCCCTGCAGGGGGCAAAGCCAGAGTGCGCGCCGAGTGTGTCGCAAGGCCGCATCCAAATGAATCCAATGATCGCCCAAGGCCCGCGCTAACCATGCGTACAGCGCTGCTCGCGAAGGAAAGCGGGATTCCAGCGCGGCGTCGCGGATGTTCACCAGCGTCAGGGGATTTGGGCTAGTGGTCTGAATCTTGTCGAACAAACGCAAATGAGCTTCGGCCAGCGCCAGGTGCGCGCGGGCATGAGTCGGTTCCCAGAACAACACCTTTTCCAGGCAGTCGATGATTTTTTCTTCCCGCGCCACGGCAACATTGACTGCGTTCTGGGTGATCTTTGAATCGGCATTGTCGGTGGCGAATTCTTCCTCAGGCGGTTCTTCCTGAGTAAGTAAGTACTGATCCCAGTATGGCGCGGCAAAGGCGGGACCGATGCAGTTATAGATCATCCCCGCGCCGAGGGGAATAAGCATAATCGCCATGGCCAGGGCCGCCAAACGCGGCAAGGGCCTCGCTGAGACCGCGCCGGGCGCGCCGGCGGCGAATTGTTTTACGCGCAAGGCACAGGCCGCCAATATGGAAATCATTGCCATGCAGGCGGGAACATACCATACAAAGTCCACCAAAGCATGCACTAGACTGGCGCTTAGACTAGCCGCAATTGCCCCCGCGCATACCTTCAAGCGCAGGGGACCTTTCCACCCTTTCGCGCACCAGTAACTAATCAATACGATTCCCGTGAGTACGAGTCCGCCGCCGATCACGCCGGTTTCCAGGAGGACTTGAAGATAAGAATTCTCGGCATGTGTAAACACAATATTGTTATCCAAGGCGCCGTCGGCGTAGATGGGATAGACTTCGCGGAAACTGCCCACGCCGGCGCCTAAGACAAGGTAGTGGGGAATGGCTTTCAGAGTGGCGGTCCAAATAGTGATTCGCCCCGCGATGGACCAATCCTTCGGCGCGTCCGCGCTGAGGTTTATGGTTTCCAATCGACGGCCGACCTGATCCAATCCGAAGACAGAAAGCGCGGCGCCGATCAGCACGCCCGCGGCGAGCAGAGTGCCCAGGAAGCGGCGAGTGCCGGCAAGGGCCACCCAGCAGGCGGTCGCCGAGACCGCCGTGGCCAGAACCAGGGCCGCCATTCCGCCGCGTGAGAGCGACAACAATCCGGCAAAAAGCACAATCGCCAGCGCCAATCCCAAAAAATAACTTTTCAATTCTTCCCCGCGAACGCCGCCTGCCGTGGGTGACAGCAAGTCGCGGGTCTGTGGCTGCATGCGCCGGTATATGTGGTGCAGCCACCAAATCAACGGACCGACTCCCAAGGCGAGAAAATGAGCGAAATGATTGCGATTGCTGAAGCTGCCTTTTAGTTCGTGGGCTGTATCTGTAAAGGGACAACTGTAGAACCAGAAATATTTTCCGTTACCGGCAAGATATTGCACCATTCCAAACAGAGCCATGCAGAGAACAGAGATGGCGCACCATCGCAAGATCTGCTCCACGTCCTTGATTTCCCGAAGACGCTGTACCGTCACAAAAAACAACAAACCATAGGCCAAGAACAGCACCAGGCCGGCGAGTGTGTCGGCGGGCGTGAAGGAGACGAAAGCCCAGCGGCCTAAGGTCGCGGATCCAGCTTGTTGGGCATTCCAGAGGGGCAGGATATCGGCGTGGTGGGGTGCCAGCCTTTGAAACAGTGTTTGCGGCAAGGCTACCGCCTGCAAGAGGACGAGCAGTGCTCCCGTGAAAATCAGGGCCAGAGCCCAGGTCGGGCGCCAAGTGGCGTTGACGCGCAGAGATTGACGCACTGCCCATGCCATGGTTGTGACAACCGCCAGCGCTACCAGTATCAGTTGCCCCATCGCGTGACGCCCGCCCATTAAAAAGGGAACGATAAAAATCACGCCAGCCAGACCGCCATCGACAATTTGCAGCAGGAGCGCGCGCAAGCGATCGGCGACGCGCGGTTCGGCGCGTCCGCGCCCCATCCGGAAAGAATCGCTGTGTTGATGATAGTACATTTCTACTTTAAATATGCGTGCCGGCTGTTTTTTTAATCGCTTAAGCAACCCTTCTGGGAATATTCAGCTTAGAATACTCTTGCTCTTTATCGGAGTGCCACGAGGAATCCTTATACTGCGATGACGGTTTCTTTATCACGGCGGGAATTGCCGCTAATTGCGGGTCCGCATAATCTTCTTCCGCATAATATCCATAGTTCTCGCCGTAATACCCGTAGTAAGGATAACCATAGTAGTCTTCTTGGGCATCGGAGCCGACCGTATTGAGGATAAGTCCCAGTACGGGAAGTTTCAGCATGCTGAAGCGATCGACCATGCGTGTCACCTGGCGGCGGCGGTTTTTGGCGGGCCGGACAACCAGCACCACGCCGTCCACGACTCTGCCAATGGTGGCGGGATCGGCCGTGAGGAGGGCGGGTGTGGTATCAATGAGAATAATATCGTAGACCGTTCCCGCCCAAGACAACAATTGGGAAAATCGCGGACCGGCAAGCAATTCGCTGGGATTGATGGGCCGCGGTCCGGCGGGCAGAACATCCAATCCTTTCACGCCGGTAGGACGGATGTGCAAGGCCGCTAATTGTTCTAAGTTGCCTTCCAGGCGGAGGATTTCCGAAAGTCCCTGGGGCCCCCGCAAATTGAGCAGGCTTGTCAGTCCCGAGCGTCTCAAGTCGGCATCGATCAACAGCGTGCGTTTATCGGCCTGGGCGTAGCAGATCGCCAAGTTGGCCAGGGTAGTTGTTTTTCCGTCGCCCGACTCAACGCTGCTGATCATAATATTGCGGACTTCCGGATGTGTCAGCGTCAGCGCGGTGCGGAGGGTGCGGAAACCTTCGCATTCGGAGGCGGTAGGGCTGGCATACACGGCCAGGGCTTGTAATCCCGTGGTTTCCGGAGGCTTTAGCCGCTGGATTATAGTAAGCACGGCGATCCCTAGTCGAGTTTGTAGCTCTTCCAGAGAACGGAAACGATCATCCAAGGCATCTAATATCGTTACCAAGACCAGCACCGCACTGAATCCCCCGCCCAGCGTTAGGAGTATTACCAAGGTGAGCCAGGGCGAGACGGGAAATTTAACTACCTTGGGTTCCTCGATCACCGTCACGTGGACATCCTGTCCGTTCTGCTTTAAGTCCAGGGAGGCGATTTTATTCAGCAAAACGTCATTCATGTCGCTGAGCCGCTTGATGTCGCGCTCCAGCAATTCCACCTGCGCCAACTGGCCGCTCAGATTGATGGCTTCCGCTCGCGTCTCTTCGAATTTCCTTTGCAGGATCTCTTCCTTTTTTCTCGCTTCATCCAGTTTTTGCTGCAATATTTGCACCATCCATGGTCCAAGCTGATTTTGGTGATATATCGCTGCTTGATTGTTAGGACACTGCTGGAAATTCTGCAAAAATTGCTCCAACAGACGGATTTTATCCATTAAGGCGATCACCTCGGGGTGTCGCGGACCGAGATTCTGTTGCATGGTTTCGAATTGGGTGCGGGCCTCGAGCAAGTTTTCCGTCAACTTGGCTTGGATATTGATATTCTGATCGCCCAGACCCACGCTATTGAGCAGCAGTTTATGGCCGACAACATCGTTGACTGCCATCATGTATTGACCCAGATCCTGGCCGTTGCGGATCGCCGTCTGCAATGCGGCAAGCGAGGCTTCGCATTCCACGCGTTGCTTTTGCACGGCAATCAAGGCGTCGTTAAAGTACACGGCCCGTTGCACCATGGGATGCAATGTTTTGCCTTCCGCGCGGAATCCCAAGTCGGCCAAATGACGGCGAACTTCCAAAAGCTCATCTTGTTTGCGGCTGAGTTTTTCCGCCACTTCGTTTCTTTCCTGAGTCAGCACTCTGCTGATTTCACCCACCGTTCCCTTGTTAATGCGGTCCATGAAATCGAGATACGACTGGACGATGGCGCGGACAATATTAGCCGCTACTTGCGGATCGCCGGAAGTATAGGTGACATCGATGATATTGGTGGCGCGAAGGGCCTTCGAGGTGGTATTGGCCTGCAAAACTGCCACCCAGGCGTCACGGGGTACTTTTTCAAAGTCCACGCGATCGCGGGGACTGAGTTTTTCCAGGGCCCCTTCGAGCACCTTGGCGCTGCGGATAATATTCTCGAAAGTAGGCATGTTGTTTTCCCGCAGCGACTCATTGTTGGCAATTGACGTGTCGAGTTGGTCGCGGCCCGTCTGCGACACCAAAATTGCCGCCTTGGAAGAATAGCGCCGCGGAGCGGTTGAGTAATAGAGGACGCCGAGAAACCCGCTGGCCACCATCACCGCGATCACCAGATTCTTGCGGTAACGAACCGCCATCACAAGTCGCAATAGAACGTGTGCGATCTTGATGATTTCTATATCGATATTCATCGGCGATGAGGGAGATTCTTGTTCCATGAGCATCCCACGAACTAAGCTGTTTTTCGACTAGAATGTTTTGACGACAATGTTGTTCTGAAAAATTTCCCGCTCCCCCTTAAAACCCGCTACCACATGCTCATCGATGCTCCGAAGCCCACGTGGACGAAGGTTCTGATGAAATCGGCAATCGCAGTGATGGCAGTATGTTCCACCGAAACGGTGTCGCCCGCTGCCAAGACAATGTTTTCCGGCCCTTCCTTGGCGGCGTGAAAATTGACCACGATCCGTACGGGCTCCGCCTTCCCAGGCGGCTGGCGGATCACCAGGATCTTTTCGACCAGAGGATTGGAACATCCTCCCGCTAAGGCAATCGCATCCAATAAGCGCAGTTCCTGGTTTGTCGGGTAAGAGTATTCGCCGGGTTTATTTACCAGTCCCAGCACGTATACCGGCTTTGGCGTACGCTTGGGCACATATACCACGTCGCCATCGCGCAGTTCCGGCGTTTTCTCGGCCCCTTGGGTGACCGCGGTCAGATCCACTTTAATCGCGCCAGCGCCTGTCGCACCTGCTGGAGGAGTTTGCTGAAAGGCGGCAAGGGTCAAATTGCTTGCGCTGTTGTCTGCCGCTTGCTCCAAGTTGCCGGGGAGATCTTTTCTACTCAGGTCGCGCAGATCAGTGCGGCGAATTTCCACTTCCGAGCCGGCTCCTTTGCACAGTCCATCGGCGGCGACAATCGCGCTTAAGAGCGTACATGAACCTCGTGGAAGATCGACGTTTCCCGGCTTATTCACCGCCCCTACCACTGTAATCCTGTTGGTGTGGTGCTGTTTTATGGTCACTGTGACATAAGGATTGCGAAACACGCCGCGGGAGATGCTCTCGGCGGCAATCACCTGTTCGGCCTGTTCCGCCACCATGCCCGCAACCCCTACTTTTCCAATCAAGGGTACCACTATCGATCCGTCGTCCGCCACGCGGACCGGCGTGTTTGTGGTGCTTAATTTTGTAAAGTCGGTGACCATCGTTACCTCGAGCACGTTGCCCGTCTGAATCACTTCTTGAGAGATCGTAGAGTCGGCCAAACCTGTCAGGTTTATGGTTTCCGGATTCATCGGCGGAGGCGGCAGGCATTCTGCCGGCAAATTAGAAGCGCGATAGACGCCAGACTGACACCCCGAACCGACGGCAATAATTGCATAACACAAAATTCTCAACAGAGAAAACCGCCACTCGATTCCACTGGAACTCGAAATAAACATGATCTATTTCACAAAGTCAAAGAGAAGAGACAAGCCCGTTTTACACCCCATGAGTAGGGGGAGTGAAAGGTGGCAGAGAATAATATAAATAGGTCGCTTTGGTCAAGAGGAATTTTGACTAAACAGAGAGTGTTGGCGGATAACCTAACATCAATAGATGTAATACAGTTAAGGGATATATGTGTGCTACCATCTGATGGTGGGGGTACTACTGACAATCTCGACTTTTATTCTTACGTTCTACCCACAGACTTGCCCCTAATCGACCTTCCCTGAATGTCGGATTTCCCGCCAAAGGTATTGTTTCTTGTGAATTGGGGGATTATTGCCATCAATACGATAGACCATATCCGTAAGGGAATAGAGCCTTGTCCGCGGCGGGGTCGCCGACATTGATGGGGATCTGCTCCATGGATTTCGGCCAGGTGTGCGGCAGTTTGCCCGTGGGTTGATAATCGCCAAACAGCACGTCGGCAACGCCTTGCCCTTCGCTGCCCGGCAACCATGCCGCGACAAAAGCATCGCTTGCATCCACCGCCGGACCAATAATCATAGGTCGACCGGAAAGTAAAATGGTAATTACGGGAATGCCCGCCTGTTTCACATTTTTCACCACGGCGATATCTTGCTGTGAGAGGCTCAAGTCTCTGCGATCGCCTGCTCCCTCGGCGTAGGGCAACTCGCCGATGACAACCACGGCCGCCTCAGCCCCCTTTGCATTTTCGCCTTCCGGGGAAAAAATTACATTGCTGTCGGGCGAGACTGTTTGGCGGATGGCGGCGAGAATGGTCGTGCCTCCGCGGATAACGTTGCCGGTCTGCCCCTGCCATTTTATGGTCCATCCGCCGCACTGGACGCCGAGGTCAGCGGCGGCCTTGCCGGCCACGAGCAAGCGCTGTACGTTTTTCGACAGCGGCAAGGCGTGGTTTTCGTTTTTCAGCAGTACCAGCGACTGTCGCACGCACTCACGTGCCACTCGCCGATGTTCGGCGGAGCCGATAGCGGCGGTAAGAGATGGATCGGCGAAGGGATGTTCAAAT
Source organism: Pirellulales bacterium (assembly GCA_963820545.1). GTDB lineage: Bacteria > Planctomycetota > Planctomycetia > Pirellulales > Thermoguttaceae > CAWGAJ01. The sequence continues at coordinate 1,351,579 of CAWGAJ010000001.1, read as the reverse complement.
AAGCCGATTTTGCATTTAACCCGGAGAATGCGGCGCACCGCGTCGTCGATGCGCTGCTGGGGAACTTTACCTTCGGCTACAAGTTCCTTAAGCAGTTTGATGAACTCCCGATAATTGTTTTTCTGGCCGGGGCCGTTGGGCACCATCACCATGTCCATACCGGCGTTGACCGACTTTTCGATGCAGGTTTTGTAGTCGCTCGATAGTTGGTCGATGCCTGCCCAGTCGGATATCAGAAATCCTTGAAAACCGAGCTCTTTTTTCAACACGCCGGTCAAGAGGTACTGGTTGCCGTGCATTTTTTTGCCGTTCCAACTGCTGTAAGACACCATGATCGTAGCGACGCCGGCCCTGACCGCGGCACGGTAACCGGGCAAATGGATTTGGCGTAGGCTCTCTTCAGAGCATTCAGTATCGCCCTGGTCTTTTCCGTTGGCGGTGCCGCCGTCGCCCAGGTAGTGTTTAGCGCAGGCCACCACCGCGGCGGGACCCGAGAGATTATTACCCTGCAAGCCGCGTACCGCCGCGGCGCCCAATGATGCGGCCAATTCAGGAGTTTCGCCGAAGCTTTCGTAGGTTCGGCCCCAGCATTCATTGCGGGCCACGGCAATGCAGGGCGCAAAGGTCCAATTGATGCCCGTGCCCGCGACCTCCAGCGCCGTTATCCGTGCGGCCTTTTCTACCAGCGCGGGATTGCGCGTGGCCCCCAAGCCGATGTTATGAGGAAAAATCACGGCCCCGTCGACATTGTTGTGACCGTGTACGGCGTCGATCCCATAGATCAACGGGATTTTCAGGCGGGTTTTCCAGGCCCACGACTGGTATTCGTCATAAGCCTTTGCCCAGCCTTGGGGCGAAATGTCAGGCGGATCGGAGTCGCCGCCGCTTAAGAGCGAGCCGAGGAAATACTTTTCTATGTCGGCCTTGTCTTTGATCGCGGCCATGTCTACCTGTGTCATTTGGCCGATCTTTTCATCAAGCGTCATGGCGTGCAGGAGGGCATCGACCTTGGCATCCATCGCGGCATCTTCACTCAAAAGCGACAAATCGCCCCGGGAATCAACGACCTCGCTCAATAGTACTTCGCCGCCGGCTGCGGATGGGCTGTCAATCTCAAGGGAAAAGATCACACCGGCGCAAAGAAAAAACCAACCTAAGTTACGCAGCGGCATGTTCATAGTAACCTCATACTTAAGGCTTGTTGGGGCCCTTTCCAACAGACTCCTCATCATTTGCTCATTTAATCCAGGTTGCTATACACTAATGATAATTCACGTGCAATCCAGATGAAAGACTGTGTTTGGGCGATACCGGCATTTTGCCAGTGCGATGTTATTACACGGGCAAGAAGCCCGTGCCACCCAGCATCTTCAGCCCAATGGACCTTTAGTAGCGGCCGCGGTAAGTCTTGGCTTCTTGTTCGGGCGTACGAGCACCGCGCTGAAGATTGGGGAGTTGCCCTTTGTTTTCCACAAAGACCAGGAGATCGGCCCGGGCGGGAGTCATGCCTAGCGGCAGTGGAACGCCGGGCACCAGCGGCCGGCCGTCGACCGGCACCGGAAGGGCCACCATGCCCATGCCGATCAAGAGCACCTGGTCGGCCGGCCAGTGAAAGCGTTCGTGAAAACGGTAATGGATTATCTGCGGTTCTTCAATTTTGATCCGTTGCCGGGGCATGCTCGGCGAGGGCACGTCGAGCATGATGGAAAGCATTTTTTCCACTTGATCGATGTTGCACTTGATCGTGGCGTCGATCATTTGCCGATCTTTTGACAACAGCGGGCTGAAGTCGAGGGTAAATCCTTCTTCAACCTGTCCGGCTTGCACTTCGCAGCCAGCGGGCAGATCGGAACGCAGGACGACGTCGCGGGCATAAGGCCGATTGCGCATGGCCGAGACGACCGTGGATTGACCGTTGTTGACCATCAAGTACGGCGAGCTGTGTTCGCGGTAGTCGGAGCGGCGGCGCAAATCGGCCCATAAAATAGCGGCGTCTTCCTTGGCCAAAAGCCAAGCGCACACACCCGGGGTTTGCACGGGCACCGCACGTAAAAGCGGCTGCGCCTTGCTGCGCCAACTGGGACTGTCCAAGGTAACCACGCGCAGGGCAAAGGTTTGCGTGGCGGCCTCGCTGCTTAAGAAGCGATCGACCAGGTCGGCCACGGTAGCCTGCATTTCCGGGGTGTGATAAACCCGCAACGTGCGGTTGTTAACGCTTAACACTCCCAGCGGCTCCGAGTGCCATGCCTCGTAGCCGGTTTCGCGGAGTATCCAATCGATAATGGCCTGTTCCGGTTTTTGGGTGCTCGTAACGCGGGCAGTGTAAGAACTGATGTCGTATTCGCACCAGACCTGGCCGGCATCGTTGGGTAATGTGGTGTTGCCGCTGCTGGAAAATTTTGTAGTCGGCCGTGAAGCAAGTCTGTCGGAGGCGGACGGAGCGTCGCTGCGCGTGGGCAAATTTCCTCTTGTGTTGCGTTCGGTCGCTGGGCCGGGAGTTTGCGGGGAGGGATCACCTGACCTCCGCCAATTTAAATTCGCTCCTCCTTGATTGTCATCAACGGGATACTGTCCCCAAACCTGACCGGCGGCAATAAAAATTACAATAACTGTAATAAGATAATGACGCGCCATCATGCTTCAGCCTCCTTGCCGAAGTCCTGCGGATCGCTAATAGAGGGAATATGGGGGTGGCAGTATAGATTTGCCTTAGGGCCAAGGCAATAGCGATGGGAGCAAAAACGGCAGGAGACAAGGTGACTTTAATAAGATTAAACACGAGATGGGTATTTGGGAAGTTTGGGAAAGAATCTCCCGGTATCTCTCCAGATGGGGAATTGTAGTACATTTGAAGAACCATCAAAATGCTTGTAATTATTTTTTCACAGAATCAACGGCACAGGGGCCATGAAATCCAATAATTTTATTTGAACGTAGATGAACGGCACCTGATGTGGGCATTTCATATAGATTTGGATTTTTTATAGGGATCTATATAAACACTAGTTGTGTGCAAAATAGGAAGGAGTCAATGTATGAGAAAAGCATTGCTGCTTGTAGGATGCGTAGCGGTCATGATGTTCTCAAAGGCGATCGCGCAAAATCCTTCGCCATCAAAAGGCATTCTGATCGGAGAATGGTCCATCAAAATAGGCGACAATTCGGATACGTGGACCTTCAAGGACAGAGGAGTTGTTATAAGTGCCAAGCAACCAAAAGTTAAAGGCGTCTGGAAAAGTGAAACAAACTGTATCTTGATCCAATGGGACGAAGTTGAGGACGGATGCAAGACTTGGGAGGCCTTGACCTTGCCCTTGAAGGAAGAGGGAACAAGAGGCGGAAATTGGAATGGCAAAAAAATGCTTGCCAAAAAGTTGAAGTAACACTCTTCCCCGTGGGGGTGTGATCACTGCTATTCCCAGCGAGACTGTAGTCCGTTAGAGCCGTGTGTGGCACTGGCGTCTCGCCAGTGCTGGGAAAAGCACAGGCAAGATGCCCCTGGTACCCTATATTACCCGCTACACATACGTGAGATGCGATCTAAGCTTCTAAGGTGTTGACGTCGTGGATTTGGAATGCGACGATGCATCGGGGCGGTCTGATTGGCCGGCGCGGTAGGAATTCAACCCATCTTCAATCTGTTTGGCCAGCTTTGTTTGATTTTTGGATCGTGCAAGTTCCAAAGCCTTCTGGGCTGCGGCCACAGCCTCTGTGGGGCGGTTTGTTTGGGTAAAGGCCAAGGCCAAATTGGCATAGGCCTCGATAAAGTCGGGTCTGAGGCGCAGAGCCTGCTGAAAAAATCCGATTGCCCTCTGGAGCTGGCCTGTTTTGGCCGTGCTGATGCCCAGGTTATTGTAGGCCTCAGGGTGATAGGGATTCAGTTGTAGGGCTTGCTCGTAATGTTCGATCGCCTCCTGAGGTTGGCCTGTTTGGTCCATATAGAGACCCATGTTATTTTCGGCATCAGCAAAATCGGGCTTTAGACGCAGGGCTTGCTGTAAATGTTTGATCGCCTCGGGTAACTGGCCCATTTGGATCAACGAGTAGCCCATGTTGTTGTGGGCCTCGGCATAGTTCGGATTGATTCGCAGGGCTAGCTGGAAATGTTCCATCGCCTCCGGCAGCTTGTCAGTTTTAATCAGAGCAAAGCCCAGGTTGTTATGGATTAGCCAAGAACCTGGATTTTTTTCCAGTGTTGCCTGATACAGTGTCACGGCGTTACTGTATAGTCCACTTTGCTGCCACGTTAGAAACATTAGCGCGCCTAGAACCACTAGCACCACGGCGCTGGCTGTCGAGCGGACCGGCCCTCGGGCCCGTTGATACCATACCTCATAACCCGCCGCCACGAGCGCAATCACCCCGATTATGGCTGTGTATTGATAATGATCCGATACCAGCGAATACTGCATAAAACCCACGTCCGCAAAGCCCAGCATCGGAAGTAACGACACACAGAAAAATCCCCAGGCCAACAAAAACGACCGACTCCAGCCTTGGCGATATTGCCACAGTAGGGCGGTTACGGTCACGGCAGCCAACAACGGCAGCCAACATAGTGGATTGCCGACCTCGATATGCCACTGCGGATAAACGAAAACCAGGTTCAAAGGCAGCAGGGCCTTGTAAAGGTAGAACCACACCACGCCGCCGGCACCCAGCAGACGTTCGATTAAACCGGCCTGCCGGGTTACTACATCCTGACCATGAGTTTGGAACCACACATTTACAATCGCCAGCACCACGGCAACCGCAAAAAAAGGCGCTGTCCGCGCCAAGTCATATTTTGTCGCCTCGCGACGCCACCAAACAATTCCTAGCAGCAACACGGGCAGAACCGCCACCGATCCCTTGCTGAGCATCGCCAACACAAACGCCGCCAAACTCAGCCAGTACCAACTGCCTATAAGTTGCCCGCACACTCCGTGTGCGGTTCCGGCACACGGAGTGTGCCTGCTACGTTGGGTGTTATCGCTACTACTCGATAAAAACTGCCTTAAATAACACAGGATCGAAAACAGAAAGAACAGCATCGCCATCAGGCCTTTGCGCTGGGAGATCCAGGCCACAGATTCCACGTTCACCGGATGCACGGCAAAGATCATCGCCGCCCAAAAAGCCCCGGGAATGGAAAGCTTCCACAAAATCACCCAAATCAGCAAGGCATTGACAATGTGCAAGATCAGGTTAGTGACACGGTAGCCGGTCGGATTCATTCCCCACATCCGCCACTCGATCCAGAGTGTGGTATTGCTCACCGGCCAGTAGTCTTGCGCTTCAGTGGTGCACCAAAACCGGTACAGGCCGTCCGGGGCCTTGATGAGTGGGGCGTTTATCAGAAGCTTGTCGTCGTCCAGGAGGAAGCCGCCGTTTAACGAGGGGAGGTAAGCACAGAAGGCGGCCAGGACAATGACTGCAACTCCTGTCAGCACACGGAGATTCAACGCTGATAAGATAGAGGTTCCCGACCAAGCCTGGAAGGCATTTTTATTGGGACGTTTCTGGCACTTGGACATGCGCGGACCGTGCTGAAAAAAGTAAACGTTTTACTGTATGTTTATTTTACTATATTTTATGTCCCAGCGCACACGGTCGCTATCTTCCCCAATCCCTATTTATAAGGCGGCGGAGAGTCTGGGTGGTCTGACTGGCCGGCGCGGTAGGAATTCAACCAATCTTCAATTTGCTTGGCCAGCGCTGCTTGTCCCTGAGAGCGGGCAAGTTCCAGGCCCTTCTGGGCCGCGGCCATGGCCGCGGAGGATTGCTGCATACTAGCATAGGCCAAGGCCAGATTGAAATAGACATTGGCGAAATCGGGTTTCAGGAGCAGGGCCTGCTGGTAATGTTCGATGGCTTCTTGAGGCCGATTTGTTTGGACCAATGCGACACCCAGGTTGTTCTGCGCCTCGGGGTAGTCGGACTTGAGGCGCAGGGCATGCTGGTAATGTTCAATTGCTTCCGGCAGCCGGCCCACTTGAATCAATGCGTTGCCTATGTTGTTGTGGACCTCCGCGTCGTTAGGCTTCAGTCGCAGGGCCTCCTTGAAATGTTCAATCGCCTCTTTCGGCCGACCTGCTTGATGCAATACGATCCCCAGGTTGTTATGCGCCTCGGGATAATTGAAGTTCAGCCGGAGGGCCTGTTCGTAATGTTGGATCGCCTGTTGATATTGACCAATTGTTTTATAAACATTGCCCAGGTTGTAATAGGCATCGGCGAATTCCGGGTTGAGCCGGCTGGTTTGTTGGAACTGCTCTATAGCCTCCTGGAACCGGCCCGTTTGTGACAATACGCTACCCAAATTGTTGAGCGCCTCAAGGTAATCGGGCCTCAGGCGCAAGGTTTCCTGGTAATGTTCGATCGCCTCCTGAAGACGACCTGTCTCTGCCAGTAAGAGACCCAGGTTGTAGTGGGCCGCGGCGTAATCGGATTTGAGCCGTAAGGCCTGCTGATAATGTGCAAACGCCTCCTGCGCTCGGCCCATATTGAACAATGCGCTGCCCAGGTTGTTGTGTGCCATCCAAGAATCTGGATTTTTTTCCAGCGTTACGCGGTATAACGTCATGGCGTCGCAGTATATTTCACTTTGCTGCCAGGACAAAAATGTGAGTGCGCCCACCACCGCAACCGCCGCGGCGTTTGCCGCCCAGCGTGCTGCCCCCCGCGCCCACTGACGCCATACGCTTAAGCCCGCCGCCGACAACACGATTACCCCAATTATTGCTATGTGTTGATAATGATCCGCCACCGGCGAATGTTTCATGAAGCCCACGTCTATAAAGCCCAGCACCGGCAGGAGCGACACACAAAAAAAACACCAGGCAAAAAAAAAGGCCGACTCCAGCTTTCTCTATACCGCCACGCCGCCGCCGTAACGACTAACGCTGCCATGAGCGGCAGCCACCAAAACAGATTTCCAGCCTGAATGTGCCATTGCGGATAGACGAAAACCAGGTTCAAAGGCAAAAGCGCCTTGTAGAGGTAGAACCATACCACGCCGCCGGCGCCCAGCAGACGCTCGATAAAACTGGCAGTGCGGAATTCTTCCCCCGAACCATGCGTTTGGAACCACACGTTCACTCCCGTGAGCACTAGGGCCACCAGGAAAAACGGGGCGGTCCGCACCAGGTCCCACTTTGTCAAAGGGCGTCGCCACCAGACGATGATCAGCAGCAAAATCGGCAAAACCGCCACCGAACCCTTGCCGAGCATCCCCATCACGAAGGCCAATAAACTCAGCCAGTACCAACGGCCTATAAGCAGATTGCGCACGCCGTGTGCGGTGCCGGCGCACGGAGTGTGCCGGCTACGTTGGGCGTTATCGCTACAACTCACCGAAAATTGCCTTAAATAACACAGAATCGACAACAGGAAAAACAACATCGCTATCATGTTCTTGCGCTGCGCGATCCACGCCACCGACTCCACGTTCACCGGATGCACGGCAAAGATCATCGCCGCCAAAAAAGCCCCGGCAATGGAGAGTTTTCGCAAAATAAGCCAAATCAGCCAGGATTCGACCATGTGCAGGATCAGGTTGGTAACGTGGTAGCCGGTTGGATTCATTCCCCACATCCGCCACTCGATCCAGAGTGTAGTATTGCTCATCGGCCAGTAGTCTTGCGCTTCAGCGGTGCACCAAAACCGGTACAGGCCGTCCGGGGCCTTGATCAGGCGGTTGTCGGTCAGAAGCTTGTCGTCGTCCAGGATAAACCCGCCGCTTAAGGAGGGAAGATAAGCGAGAGAGACGGCCAGGACGATGAGTACGATTCCTGACAAAACCGGCACTGGGCTGGCCGCGGAGATGAAAGATCCCGACCAAGGCTGGTTCGCGTGCTGCTGTGAAGATTTCTCGCGATTCGACATTCGAGGGCTATTTATTATTTCAAAGCTTTGATTTTTTATATGGCAACCATGGTAACATTATAATTCAAAAAATATGAGACATAACAGGTAAAAAAATCATGTCTTGTCACCTATCCGAGCCGGGGCGTGTCGCCCCGGAAATGAATCGCCGAATAACGCCCGCCTCGTTCCCCACCGGGCCGACACGGCCCGGCTCTGAGACGATCTATTCGTTGCGCAACTTGCCTACGATCAGCGAGCCGTTGTGGCCGCCGAAGCCGAAACTGTTGGACATGGCAATGGAGAACTTGCGCTGGCGGGCTTGATTGGGCGTGTAATCGAGATCGCAAAGCGGATCGGGATTTTCGTAATTGATGGTGGGTGGGATTACGCCGTCGCGCAAAGCGAAAACGCAAAAGATCAATTCCACGCCGCCGCTGGCGCCCAGCAGATGGCCAAGTTGGCTCTTGGTGCTGGAGATGCTTACAGTTTTGGCATGTTCCTGGAAGACGCTCTTGAGGGCGGTGGTTTCGGCCTGATCGCCCAGGAGCGTACTGGTGCCGTGGGCGTTAATGTAGCCGATCTCGCCGGGAGCGATGCGGGCGTCTTTCAGCGCCTGAGCCATGGCGTATGCGGCGGCCACTCCCTCCTTGTCGGGAGCGGTGATATGGCCGCCGTCGCAACTGACGCCATATCCGTACAACTCGGCATAGATCCGGGCCCGGCGCGACACGGCGTGCTGCAACTCTTCCAGCACCAGCAGCCCCGCGCCTTCACTGAGCACAAAGCCGTCGCGGTCGCGATCAAAGGGGCGGCTGGCGCGTTGGGGATCCTCGTTGCGTTCCGACAATGCACGCATGGCGGCAAAGGCGCTCAGGCCGATGGGCGTCAGCGCCGCCTCGCTGCCGCCGGTGATAACCACGTCGATTTCGCCGTCGCGGATGAGCTTAAAAGAGTCGCCGATGGCGTTGGTCGCGCTGGCGCAGGCGGTAACCACGACCTGGTTCGGCCCGTGCAAGCCGTATTGGATGGAAATCTGCGCGCTGGCGGAGTTGCCGATGAGTTTGGGGATGGTGAAGGCGGAGACTTTATCGGGCCCTTTGTCCAAGAGGCGTTGGTGCTGGACTTCGATGGTTTCCAGGCCGCCGATTCCCGATCCCAAGATTACCCCGCAGCGCCAGAGATTTTCCCGGGAAAAATCCAAACCGGCGTCGCGCACCGCGTCCAATCCGCTGACGTAAGCATACTGCACGAAACGGTCGAATCTTTTCACGTCTTTGGGCTCAATGTAGCCGTCCGTGGAAAAATTGACGATTTCGCCGCCGATGCGCGAGCGAAACCGCGAGGCGTCGAACCGCGTTATCGGCGCCACGCCGCTTTCGCCGTTACAGATTCGCGTCCAGAGTTCTTCCACGCGGCAACCCAAAGCGGTTACCGCGCCGAGACCCGTTACGACAACGCGCCGTTTCATGAAAGCTTATCAAGAGGCAGAGGTTTCGTTAGTGGCGACGGCCTTTTCGATGTGGTCGATGGCCTGTCCGACCGTTTGGATTTTTTCCGCCACGTCGTCCGGAATGTTAATGTCGAACTCTTCTTCGAGTTCCATCACCAATTCGACGGTGTCGAGAGAATCGGCACCTAGATCGTTGACGAAAGAGGTATCCCGGGTAATGGTTTCTTTATTTGCGCCAAGTTGCTCGGCAACGATATCGATAACACGTTCAGCGACTGAGGCCACCTTACAGGTCCTCCTTTTGCCACATCTTATGGGGGAGCTTCCAATGGCTACCCCCGCCCATATTTAATGTCCAAAACCCTTTTGTCGGGTTACAATCTTCGATATAGCCCCATTATCATTGCAACTTTGGAAGATATAACTGTTTTTCTGGTTTGTGTCTATATCTCCTGCCTGTGTTTTTGCACCTATTTCGGCGAATCTTTCCAATCTACGCATCCTATACAGTTAATCCTCCGTCAACTGTCAATACATGTCCGGTAATAAACGAGGCCGCGTCGCTGGCCAAAAATAGGACCGCATCGGCCACGTCCTGAGGCTCGCCTAGGCGTCCCAGGGGGATTTGCTTGCGGACCTCTTGCAGAATTTCTTCGCCCAGGGCGGCAGTCATATCGGTGGCGATAAAACCCGGGGCCACGGCGTTTACGGTTATATTACGTCCGGCCAATTCGCGGGCGACGGTCCGCGTCAGTCCGATCACGCCGGCCTTGGAGGCCGAATAATTGGCTTGTCCCGGGTTGCCCATCAAACCCGAGACGCTGGCAATATTGATAATCCGGCCTTGACGACCCTTGATCATGGGTTTGGAGGCGGCCCGAATAAACAGAAATGTGCCTTTTAAATTGATGTTGATTACCGCATCCCACTGCTCATCTTTCATGCGCATGATCATGTTGTCGCGTGTAATGCCGGCGTTGTTGACCAAGATGAAGAGGCCGCCCCAGAGTTTAACGACCTCATCGACCACCTCACCCACGCGATTGCCGTCGGTCACGTCGCAGGCCATGGGCTCGGCCGTCCCCCCGGCAGAGCGGATCGTGTTTACAGTTTCGGCCAGGGACTCGGTGTTGATGTCGATGCAGGCCACTTTAGCGCCCGCGCGGGCAAGCGCTACGGCAATTGCCCGGCCAAGGCCTTTTGCCGCGCCGGTGACAATAGCCACTTGCCCCTTTAGATCAGTGGAAATGCGGCCCTGGGTCTGATCCTTCATACAATACTCCTTAGACGCGACCGACCAACCTTCGGTTGGTGCCCGTCGCGGCTTTATGAGATATTACACCTCTATGCATTGACAGGAAACATTGCGATCGATCCGCCGCAGCAGGCCGCGGAGCACCCGTCCGGGACCGACCTCATAAAACTGGTCGAATCCTTGCTGGATTAGATATCGCATGGAATCTTCCCAGAGAACCGGATGGAGCACCTGGCGCATTAACAAACCGCGGATTTCCTCGGCCTCGTGGTGCGGCTGGGCATCGTAGTTGGATATGACGGGGATGCGCGGCTTGTGCATGGGAACTACGGCCAGGGCCTGCTCCAACTGCTCCACGGCCGGTTGCATGATTTGCGTGTGGAAGGCGCCGGCCACGGCCAAGGGCACGGCCTTCATTGCCCCGAACGATTGGGCCATCTCGGCCGCCCGTTCGCAGGCGTCGATGGTTCCAGAAATGACGATATTGCCCGGACAGAGCAAGTTGGCGATTTCCAGCACCTCGCCGTTGCGGGCCTTTGCGCAAAGGGCTTGGACTTTGGCCAATTCCAAGCCGAGAATGCTGACCATGCCGCTGGGAGTGGCATCAGCGGCTACCTGCATGGCCGCCCCGCGCTTTTGCACGAGCATCAGCCCGTCGTCGAAGTCCATCACGCCGGCAAATACCATGGCAGTGTATTCGCCCAGGCTTAGTCCGGCCGTGGCCTCGCAGGAAAGCACCACGTCTGGCGAATAAGCGCGTAACGATTCCAACGCCGCCAAACTGGTTACAAATAGTGCGGGTTGGCTGACCACGGTGGAATCGAGCTGTTCGGCCGGTCCTTCGAAGCAGAGTTTGGCCAAATCATAACCGAGGATTTCGCCGGCCCGGTCGTACAGCCTGCCAACAGCGGGGAGCGACAGGGCCAAGCGCCGTCCCATGCCCACCATCTGCGCCCCCTGTCCGGGGAATAAAAACGCGATCTTACTCACGACGTCTCCATAATTTTCCGGCCCATGTAGTGTCCGCAATTGGGACATACCGTATGAGTGGGCACCGCAGTACTGCACTGCGGACATGTGGAAAGCTGCTTAGGCTTTTTTGCATCGTGCGCTCGCCGTGAACCGGTACGCGCGTTGCTTTGTCTGCGTTTTGGAACTGCCATCTGACTGATTACCTCTAAGATGGGGTCTGGAAAATAAATAGTTTAAGCCGGTCATGCTAGATATAAAAGTTAATTATGTCAACTATACCCGCCTTGGATTGGGTAAGGAAAACAGGAAAACTCAACTATGAAGCCGCTCTCGACGACACGTGGTCGGGTGGTTAAACTAGGGAATTCTTAGCAGCCCGTTGAAACTGGAAAACAGTCTATTGTCATGTGTTCCGCACCACGCAGGGTAGTTATTACAGGGATGGGATTGGTTTGCCCCATGGGCAGTACCAAAGAGTCGCTTTGGGAAGGACTCAGTTCCGGTCGAAGTGCGGTAGGACTGTTAACGTCTATACCCCCGGGGGGGCTGCCCATCAAGTTCGCCGCCGAAGTCCGCCAGTTCCAAGGCGAAATCGAGGACTTTGGCCAACTCGACAAAGAGCAGAAAAAGGCCATCCGCAAGGGGTCCAAGATGATGTGCCGGGAGTGTCAAATGGGGGTGGCGGCCGCCCAACGGGCCCTCAGCGACGCTGGTCTGACGGCCGATAAAGTCGATCCCGAACGAACCGGCATTAGTTTCGGTTCGGATTACATGCTCTCGCTGCCCGAGGAATTCATCGAAGGCATCCAGCAATGCCTGGACGAGCAAGGCCGTTTTCAGTATTCACGCTGGGGTGCCGAGGGCATGCCCAAGATGTCGCCTTTATGGCTGCTAAAATATCTTCCCAATATGCCGGCCAGTCACCTCGCCATCTATAACGACCTGCGCGGTCCAAATAATTCGCTCACCTTGCGCGAGGCCTCGGCAAACGTGGCCGTGGGCGAGGCCTTTCAGATCATTCTCCGCAACAGCGCCGATGTAATGCTTTGTGGAGCCACGGGCACGCGGTTGCATCCCATGAAGGCCATCCATGCCGCCCAGCAGGAAGAGCTGGCTTCGCCCGACGTGGAACCCTCGCGGGCCAGCCGCCCCTTTGATCGAAATCGCACGGGCATGGTTTTAGGCGAGGGCGCAGGGGCAATTATTATCGAGGAGCTGATGATTGCCCAGGCCCGCGGGGCGACCATCTTTGGCGAGGTCTTGGCGGCGGCCTCTAGTTCCGTGGTCGAGCGCAATCTCATCGCCCGGCGGGAAGCGGCCATGAGTAATGTTTTAGCAAATGTTCTTAAGGCCGCAAAGATCAAGCCGGAAGACGTCGGACACATCCACGCCCACGGACTGAGCACGCACAGCGGCGACGTCGAGGAAGCCCGGGCAATCAACCATGTATTTGGCTCGCGCAAAAAACCGGTACCCGTGATTGCCGCAAAAAGTTACTTTGGAAACCTGGGCGCCGGCAGCGGCATCGTGGAATTGATCGCCAGCCTCATGGCGCTCAAACACGGCCGGTTATTTCCCATTCTGAATTACGAAACTCCCGATCCCCAGTGCCCCGTGGCCGCCGTGACCAATGGAGCAGTGGAACCGGGAAAGATCTTTATCAATCTCAGCGTTACCCCCCAGGGACAGGCCAGCGCGATTCTGATCCGGCAATTTGAAGGGTAGAGCTTCATTAAAGGTGAAAACAGGGTTGGAATTTTGTTGCAGGAGAAAAAAAGTTCTGATCTCTTCTCCCTTTACCACCCCCTAATAGACTTAATTCGATAGAATTAATTTTGTTAATTTTAGGGGGGGAGATGATAATAATTACTGGACTACAAGATATTAATTATATAAAATAGTCTCAAACATGGTTTATTGTGAAATCAATGCTATAAAGGTAAAACCAGACTACAAAGTCAATTCTTGGTTGAGGCAGCGTTAGCACCCACTAACAAGCGACAACACGACTTTACCAGTTGTCATGGGTGCATTCTTAAAGAGGCTCGAATCGAGGAGCCATCTCCGTCGGGCAATCGTTGGAGATTCTCCCTTGATCTGTAAATGAACCCTAAAACCTTTTGTCATGTGAGCATAGCAATTTCCACGCTTCCATCGGAATTCTCATGAAAACAATTGCATTAGTGGTTGCTGTCCTTTTGACTTTTGTGGCAGCGGCATGGGGCAACATCACCACGCTCATGGGCAACGGTCCTGACTCGAACCGCGTGAAGATCGTGATCTGCGCAGAAGGTTACACGGCATCGCAAAAGCAGACGTTCATCAACGACATGAACTCTGTGATTTCCTATGTTTTCAATGGCGGCGGCATCAAAGCCGATCCATACCCTCGCTATCACAACTTTTTCAATGTTTATGGCCTTTTCATGCCTTCGGCCCAGTCTGGTTTTGGAGGGTATTTTGGTTCTTATCTCTACGGCGACCGCCTTCTTATGGTTAACACGAGTACGGTACACAGTGCAGTTTCTTCCCAATTCCCAACTGCCGACTGCATCGCCTTGGGTGCCAACGTAACCACGTATTGCGGGGCTGGCTATTGGGGCGGCCCGGCTTGCTTCGCTGCGGAAAACGGGTGGGCCAACGAATTGTTACTTCACGAATCTGGTCACTCCTGGCACTTATTCCAAGACACGTATGTTGTTAATTCCGGCACCTATACAGGCGGCGAATTCTCCAACGTGAACATCACCAACAGCCCGACTGGCAACAAGTGGTCGGTGTGGCTGGGCTATAATCAGCCCGGCGTAGGCACCATCGGAGCATATAACGGGGCGTACTACAGCAATGGCGTTTATTCTCCGGCCTCAAATGACAAAATGAAGCAGTTGAATGTTCCCTACGATGCTGTTTGTCGCGAGGCGATTATACAGGATATTTACAGCATAGTGAAACCACTCGATACGTACACAAGTAATTCAGCCACACTCACAGACCCAATTTCTATTTCTGTGAGTCCTGTAGACGATAGCGTGGTCAACGTGACGTGGACCGTGGACGGCAAACCATTCTCGCCCGCCAATCAGGACACCCTTCCGTTGGCCACTATGAGCCTATCGCAGGGCCTGCATGAGATCACGGCTCTAGCTGGCAACCTGACGCCTTGGGTCAGGAGAGGCACAGGCCCTTTATCTGAGAGCGTGAATTGGACTGTTAGTATCACAGTGCCCGAGCCCTCCATCATCGCCCTCCTCAGCGTCGGTGCCATCAGCATCCTTGCCTACGCTTGGCGACCGCGGAAGTAATAACATAATTTTCCTAATCGCCAAATTCGCCACGCCGGCATCTCTAACCCGCATTTCTCACCAACCCTTGGGATAGCGTTGTTGGCAGTGGATTTTAGCAGGCAGGTGCCAGGGGTCAGAACTATTTATTGCATGAGAAAAAAAGTTCTGTCCCCTTTTCCCTTCTCGGTTTTCACGCAAAGAATCGCTCTACACCAGCCAAATAGGACAGAAATGTCAACCCTCCGTAACACGCCGGTAACACGCCGGGACGATAATTCATCATTTCCTGCGTTTATTGGCAAGTTACTGTAAAAAAGGTACTCTTTTTTATGGAGCTAGAGATATGCGTAAAAAGTGTAGTTTTACCCTGTTAATTGTGTTTTTTATTGGCGCCGGTTCGGCCGTTATGGCCGCCGAGTCGGCTTCGGAATTGCTGGAAAAAGGCATTTACACCGAAGAAATGTTGGGCGATCTGCCCAAAGCAATCGAGATCTACCAGAAGGTGGTCGCCAAGGGCAAAGCCGCCGAGACCTATGCCGTCGAGGCCCAGTATCGGCTGGGTCAATGCCTGCTGAAGCAAAAGAAAAATTTCGCGGCCGCGGCCGCTTTCCAAAAACTGATCAAAACGTATCCCTATCAAAATGAATGGATTGCCAAGGCCAATAAACATATTACCGGTTCAAGGGACGTGATATTAGCGGAAGTCCCTTGGAAAGACGGTGAGTCCCTGCAATTAGACATAAAAGTTGGCAGTAGTATAAAGGTCGGCACTTATGTTTGGTCGGTTGAATCGACCGAACTTGATGGCAAGGAAGTTTGGCGCATGACGACTCATCGCTTTACTCCATCAGACAAACCTGAACACGTAGGCAGCCAAGTTGATGCCGACAAAAACACATTCCGGCCGATAAAAAGCTTATTCCGGCATAACCTACTAGGTTTAACTAATGCCGACTATACGACCGACGAGGTTACTGTCACGCAATCTGGAGGCGGCAAAAATAGAACCCGCAAGGAAAAGCTCAACGGAATCTATTACGACATGGAGCAATTGGAGTACCTGTTCCGGCGCTTGCCTTTGACCGAAGGTTACAAAGCATCAGTGCTTCTTTATACGCCCTACTCCAGCGGTAATGGTTATTATTCCATTGAGATTACAGGCAAGGAAACCATCGCTGTGCCGGCCGGAAAGTTTGCGTGTTATAAACTCTTCATTAGCTGGATAAATGATCTCTTTTGGATCTCGGCCGACGCCAACCGCTACATCGTCAAATATGAAGTTGGCAACATTACGGGTGAGTTGGAACACATCGGGCTGAATAAGCCGGGCGAAATGAAATCCTACCAGGACGATCAAGAGGGCTTTTCTTTCTCCGCCCCGGCGGGCTGGTACTTCTATACGCCAGATACACCCGGCGAAAACAACTCAAAAGTAGTCTATCTTCTCGATCCTGAAGAAGTAGCTATCAATTGTATTAGTGTCTGGAAGATTAACAATGACAATGCCCAAGATCAGAAAGCTGATGCGAAAAAGTTGCTGCGCACTTTTGCCGAAGAAGGTGTGGCCGACAAGAATAAAAGAACTGAAGGACTATAAAATCCGGCCCGATAGTTGGCGGGAATTCACTGTAGGCGGTTTGCCGGCCGTTAGCGTTTTCGGCGATTACCTTGAAGTCGAACAAAAAAAAGCGGACTATAGCGTCCATGTGCTGGGTCAAACAACCAAAGCGCAACTACGAATGTTCTCGTGCGACTCCGATCAACTCGATCGGCAACTGCGCCGAGTTCGATAAAATTGTGGATACTCTTAAAATTAAATAAGGACGTGCGCCATTGGGCATTTTCAAAAGTGGCATAGGCCATGACCTGCGGTTGTGGCCCATGTTTGCCTTATTGCTGATCGTGGTCTTAACGCCCACGGCCTGCCTGTTGTGGTTCATGCAGCGGGCCATCGAAAACGAGCGTCTCGCGGTGCGCAAGACGCTGGAAGACGCCTATCGCCGCGATTTATCCGTTGCACAAAAGCAATTGGAGGAATTTTGGCGGGATCGCCTTGTCGCCCTCGACGAAATTGCATATCACGAACCTCCTTCGGCCGTCTTCGCAAAGTGCGTTCGCTCGGGCTGGGCCGATAGCGTGATTTGCGACGACGGTCGAGGACAGGTGGTTTATCCAGCCGCTCCAGCTTATCCGCCCGATCAAACCGCCCCGCTTCATCCGACTGGGCCGAAGCCCAGCGTTTGGAATATATTGCCAACGATCCAGGCGCAGCCGCCAAGTCGTATGAGGCAATTGCCAACGAAAGCCATGATACAAATCTGACCGCTCGGGCACTACAAGCTCAGGCCCGATGTCTAGTGAAATCAAATGACATACAAAAGGCCATCAAGCTAATAATTGGAGCACTAGCCGAGGAAAAATATGATCGGGCAGTCGATATTCAAGGACGCCTGATCGTGCCGAATGCCCAATTAATGGCTCTGCAATTGATCGGTGATCGTAAGCATCCCGCCTTCGACCAACTTGCTTCGCAACTGCAAAAACGACTGGAAGATTACAGCGATCCGGCCATGTCCGGCCCACAGCGGCGTTTTCTGATGCAGGAACTCAAAGCGTGTCTTGAAATTCTCCCCTCGCCGGGCACCGACCAAAGGTTGGTCGGGAGCGGGGCAGGGGGTGAGGGTGTAAACGTTAGCGAACGCAATAATAATGCTGATTCTGATGCAAAAGCCCTCACCCTAACCCTCTCCCAAAGGGAGAGGGGACTTCTGCCGTTACTGGCCGCCGAAGAACTAGCGGCACGTTTTGTGGAACTAAAGGTATCGCCGAAACGCGATGCAGTTTTGCAACCTAGCCCCTTGCCCGGGATTTGGCAGCTTGCCTTGCCCTACGGCCGCATGGTGGCCCTCTGGAGCACGGAAACCATCGTCGCTCAAAGCGCATCAGCCATTACCAAGCCCGCTCTGCCGGGAGAAGTGACTCTCGCACTAAGACCGCCGAACGACCAAGCCCCGGCAGCCAATGTCTTTTATTCGCTTCCGGCAGGCAAGTATTTGCCCAATTGGCAATTGACGCTCTCCTGGGGCATTGGCAGTCGGGCCGATGCGGCGGCGAATCGGCGCATCGTTACATACTTGTGGACTGGCATTATAGTCATAGCGGCAATCGGTATCTTAGCGGGATTCATGGCACAAGTCTTCCGCAATCAAATGCGGTATGCCCGGCTGAAAAACGATCTGGTGGCAACCGTTTCGCACGAGCTAAAAACGCCGCTTTCCTCGGTCCGGCTGCTAGTCGATACGCTGCTGGACGAAAAAACTCCGGATACGGACAAAACTCGGGACTATTTGCAGTTGATCGCCAAGGAAAACGCCCGCTTAAGCCGGCTGATAGATAACTTTTTGGCTTTTTCCCGCATGGAACGCAATAAATATGCCTTCCAGTTCACCAAAATCTCGCTGGCCACGGCAATTAGCGAGGCCGTGGCGTCGATTAGAGAGCGGTTTCAGCAGCCCGGCTGCCGCTTGGAAGTCGACGCGGCTGCGGATTTGCCGCCCATCACGGCCGACGCCGACGCCCTGGTAACCGTCGTGATTAACTTGTTGGATAACGCTTTTAAATACACCGGCGACGAGAAGCACATCGTGTTGCGGGCGTATGCTAAAAACGGAAACGCCTGCATCGCTGTAAGCGACAACGGCGTGGGACTTTCCCGCTCGGCGGCCAAAAAGGTGTTCGATCGCTTCTATCAGGTCGATCGCCGGTTGTCGCGCAGCGCCGGCGGCTGCGGACTAGGATTGAGCATTGTCAAGTTCATTGTCACTGCCCACGGCGGTTCCATTGAAGTCGCCAGCCGCCCCGGACTGGGCAGCACTTTCACCGTCAAACTGCCTTGTAATCCTGTAAACGTTTAATCCCGGCACTTGTGCCGGGAGAAAAAACAATGTCACACACAGTATTAATCATCGAAGACGATGCCTCGATGCTTCGCGGCTTGGTCGATAATTTTCAAGTGCGGGATTATCGAGTTCTTATCGCCAAAGACGGCCAGCAAGGGCTGGATGCCGCGATTAAAGAACAGCCCGATCTGATTCTCCTGGACATCATGCTGCCGAAGATCAACGGTTATGAAGTCTGCCGCTTGATCCGCAAGCACGAACTGAGCATGCCCATCATCATGCTCACCGCCAAAGGGCAAGAGGAAGACATTATCCGCGGCCTGGAACTCGGGGCCGACGATTACGTTACCAAGCCCTTTAGCATCCGTGAGCTTTTGGCCAGAGTGAAGGCTTTCCTGCGCCGCCGTGATGCCCAACCCAGCAAAATCCATCGGTTTGGCGATTGCGAATTGAATTTGACTTCGCATAAACTGTTTCGTAATGGCGTCGAGGCGCCGCTTACGACTAAAGAGTTTCGTTTGTTGGAATACTTTGTGCGTCGAGCCGGCCGGGCATTGACCCGTAACGATATTCTCGATGCCGTTTGGGGCCATAGCGTGATCGTTAGCACCCGCAGCATCGATCGGTGTGTTACCACCTTGCGCGCGAAAATCGAGCCCAACCCATCTCAGCCCGCCTTTATCCATACGATTCGCGACATCGGCTATCGTTTCGAGATGCCCGAGCAGTCTCGATAAACAAGCCGCCAGTACCGACCTCGGGCCATCTACAGCACCCTCATATCTATTGGTTCGCGGCCCCCAATAATAGTGCGGTAACGGATTTTGCCACAAAACTCTTCAGGGTGATTTGTGCCCTGTGACCAATCTGATTTGGCGATTGGATATGAATTCGTTAAGTACTTAGGGGCATGATCGATTCAGTCGGCTTGACACCCCATGATTTGGTCGGTATGCTTACCAGATTACTAAAGCAACTAAGTTCAGCCCACGTAAGATTTTGCGGCATCTCGACTGTTTCGAGCGGTCGAGAACTGTTGGAAAATATCGTCTTAAATAGGGAAAAAACGATAACCGATGGATCCGAACGAGATTTTGCGAATTGTTGACGCAATTCACCGTGACAAGAATATAGACAAAGAAATTGTCTTCGAGGGAATCGAAGCGGCTCTGGTTTCCGCCGCCAAGAAACACTACGGAGAGCTGGAAGATATTATTGTGGAGATTGATCGCGGCAACGGTTCAATACGCGGTACCCATAATGGCGTGCCCTTGGATCCCGCGCAGATGGCCGAACGGATCGGCGCCCAAACCGCCAAGCAGGTAATGATTCAAAAGATTCGCGAGGCCGAACGCGATCAATTATTTGATGAATATGAAGAGCTCAAAGGCCAACTGGTTACCGGTGTGATCCAGCGATACGAAGGCGGCGCGGCCACGGTGACGCTGGCCAACGTCGAGGCCATTCTTCCCAAGGGCGAGCAGATACCGGGCGAAACGCATCATCCGAACGAACGAGTGCGGGCCACGGTATATGAAGTACGCAAGCAGGGCAGCCGGGTAAAGGTGATCCTCAGTCGCACCAAGCCTCACTTGGTGCAGCGGCTTTTCGAGCAGGAAATTCCCGAAATCGCCGAAGGCGTGATCGAAATCCGCGCCATTGCCCGCGAGCCCGGCTATCGCACCAAGGTCGCCGTCAGCAGCATGGATCAGCGCGTGGATAGCGTGGGGGCCTGCGTGGGCGTACGCGGCAACCGCATCAAGAATATCGTGGACGAACTGGCCGGCGAACGCATCGACATTGTCCGCTACAGCGACGACATGCAGGTGCTGATCCCCAACGCCTTGCAGCCGGCCGAGGTGGAGGAAGTGATTCTCTGTCAGATGTTGGGCCGGGCGATCGTGCTGGTGCAGGAAGATCAGCTTTCCCTGGCCATTGGACGCCGCGGCCAAAACGTGCGTCTGGCCAGCAAGCTCTGCGGTTGGGATATCGAAATCATGACCCGCGAGGAGCTCGACGAACAGATCGAGCAAGCCGTCAAGGGCTTTTCCTCGCTGGAAGGCGTAGCCGCGGATCTGGCCGAAAAACTGGTGGGCGAGGGATTCCTTTCTTATGACGATCTGTCGGTAATCGAACCGGATGCCTTAATGGAAATGGGCGGCCTTGGGCAAGAGCAAGTCGATCAAATTATCCGGCAGGCCGAGGTGAAAGCCGCCGAAGCCGAGGCCGCCGCGGCCGAACAGCGGCGCAAACAGCGCGAGCAGGAACGCCTGGCGGCGGCCGAGAACGTCGATGAAGGTCCGCCCGCGTATTTTACCGATCAAACGGAGGAAAACACGGCGGAAACCCCCGATAATCCGCCGCCAGAGGGTGAAAACGCCTAAGCCCTTGACAAACGCGCGGTTTCCAGGGCTGAAGGGCGTAAAATCATATTTCCTGTAGGGCGACTTTTAAACGTTCTCCGAGCAATATTAGTGTAAGACGGCTTTTAAGCCGTCCTACAGGCAGCCGAATGAATACCCCGGGGCGCACTGTGTTTTTTCCCCGGTAAAAAAATGCCGGCTTAATTTGGAAGTTGTCGTGCCAGAGGGAGTTGTCTATTGCCTATTCGTATCTACACCTTAGCCAAAGAACTGAAGATCGACAATAAGATCCTGGTGGATATCTGCACCAAGGCGGGGATCACGGGGAAAGGATCTGCGCTGGCCAGTCTCACCGACGAAGAGACTGCCAAGCTAAAGGCCTACATGAATGCCCACAGGGCGTCGCGCGGCGGGGCGGCCGTGGCCGGAAGCCGTGAAGCGGGTGCTCAGGCGACGGTTTTACGACGCGAAGACTACATTGCTCCGGCCGGAATACATGGCGGCAAAATTCCCGTCTTACCCGGAAAAACCGAGAAGCCTCCGCTCCTGAAGAAAAAGCCCGGGGAAAAAGCATGGGAGGAAAAACCGGCGGAGGAAAAACCTGCCGCGACGGAAGAGACTGAGGAGAGCAAAGCCCAAAAACTGAAGAAGGCGGGAAAAAAGCCGGCCGAAACACCGCCCTTGACTCCCGCGGAAATAAAGGAAGCGGCGGCGAAAGTTGCAGACGAGGCCGCACAGCCCGCCAAACCAACGGAAACAGAAAAAGAAAAGAAAGATCGCGAGAAGGATCGCGATCGCGGCGTGCGGGGGATCAAGTTAGCCCCTCTGCCCACAATTTCCAAAACTCCCGGCAAGGCCAAACGCAAAGAGCCCGCTCCGCAAAAGCCCGATCTTAAGCTTCCCAAGGACGCGATTCGCGCCGGCAAAGCGGGGGGAAAACCGCTTTCCGAACATCTCCGCAAGGCCGAACAAAAACGCAGGGCTTCGGTGCGCCGGGGTATCGGCCAAACTTCCTCTTGACTTTGAGCCGCCCTTGGAGACCCCTATCCAGCCCCGCGAACGCCGCCGGGACGTTCGCGGACAAGTATTCGATCGGGAAGAGGATGGCCCGCTGGCCCTGGGCGGACGCGAAGCCCGGCAATTGAAGCGCAAAAAGTCCGCTACGGCACGCCGCCATCGCGATGATGATGAGGAAGAAACGATCCAGCCCACGATTACCCGAAAAAAGACCCACATCAGGCGCACCGGGGCCAATACCGCCGCCCCGCGCAAGGAAGTGGTGGTGGTGCAAATGCCCTGCACGCTGCGCGGTTTTCCGAGTCCATCGGAGTACCCGCGAAAATGATCCTCGCCAAGCTCTTGGAAATGGGCATTATGACCAACATCGCCGCCAACCTCGATCTGGAAACCGCCGAACTGTTGGCCGCAGAACTGGGTGTGGAGGTTAAGTTTTCGCAGTATGTCGATCTGGAAGAGCATCTTATCTCCGCCTTGGAAAGCGCGGACGAATCCTGGACTCTGCAACCCCGCCCGCCGATCGTCACCTTCCTCGGTCACGTGGACCACGGCAAAACCTCGCTTCTGGATCGGATCATCGGCATCGACGTCGTTTCCAAAGAAAAGGGCGGCATTACCCAGCACATCCGCGCTTATCAGGTGGAAAAAGAAGGCCGGGCGATTGCCTTTGTCGATACGCCGGGCCACGAGGCCTTTACGGAAATGCGGGCCCGCGGCGCCAACGTAACCGACATCGCCGTACTG
Source organism: Pirellulales bacterium (assembly GCA_963820545.1). Lineage (GTDB taxonomy): Bacteria > Planctomycetota > Planctomycetia > Pirellulales > Thermoguttaceae > CAWGAJ01. Next base: position 1,328,747 of record CAWGAJ010000001.1, on the reverse strand, counting down.
GTTGTGGCGGCCGACGACGGCGTTATGCCCCAAACCGAGGAAGCCATTAGCCATGCCCGGGCAGCCGAGGTGCCCATCGTGGTGGCCCTCAACAAGATCGACTTACCCGGCGCAAATCCGCAACGGGTTTACGAACAATTAGCGGCCAACGAGTTACTTCCCAGCGAATGGGGCGGCGAAACGGAAGTCGTCAAGACCAGCGCGGTAACGGGCGAGGGCATCGACGCGCTTTTGGAAACATTGCTCACGGTGGCGGAATTGCACGAGTACCAAAGCAATCCCAACCGGCCCGCGCGGGGCACCTGTCTGGAGGCCGAATTGCACGAAGATCGCGGCGTGGTGGCCAAGGTTTTGGTACGCGACGGAACCCTCCGCGAGGGCGACGTAATTATTTGCGGGTCTACCTATGGGCGCGTCAAGGCGATGTACGATACGCTTGATTTAAATAAGCGGCTTAAAGAAGCCGGGCCCTCCATGCCGGTCAATATCACGGGATTGAACGTCGCCCCGGCGCAGGAGATCGCTTCTATGTGTTTGAAGACATCACTCAAGCCCGCCACTTGGCCGAAAAACGTTGGGGGGAAGCGCGGCAGCGGGAACTCAGCGGCGGCAGGCCGCACGTGACCCTGGAAACTCTCTACGAACGCCTGGGCCGCGACAGCGAGGTGCAAACCCTGAACATCATTTTACGCGCCGACGTGCGCGGCTCGATCGAGGCCATTCGCAAGGAATTGACCAAGCTGGAACATCCGGAAGTGCAGATCAAGATTCTCCTGGCGACGGTGGGGGGCATTACCGAGGCCGACGTCCATCTGGCTCACGCCTCCGACGCCGTGATCATCGGTTTCACCGTCGCGCCCGAGGAAAAAGCCCGCAGCCTGGCGGAAAAATTGGGCGTGCAAATCCGCCGCTACGACATCATCTACCAGATAACCGATGACCTGAAAGCCGCCTTGGAAGGCATGCTCAAGCCCGAACGGCAGGAAAAAGAATTGGGCCGGGCGTTGGTGCAACGCACCTTCCACATCAGCCGCTTGGGCACGGTCGCCGGGTGCCGGGTGCTGGCGGGAATCATTCAGCGCGACGCCCGCATCCGCGTGATTCGCGAAAGCCACGTCATCGGCGACTACGCGCTGGACTCGCTCAGACGGGAAAAAGACGACACCCGGGAAGTTCGTGAGGGTTTGGAATGCGGAATGAAGCTGAGTGGTTTCAACGACGTCAAGGAAGGCGATGTTTTCGAGGCTTATAAAATCGAGGAGGTCGCGAGAACGCTGTAACCATGTCATCACGACGTGCCCAGAAAGTTGCCGAGGCCATCCGCGAAGTGGTCAGTATGGCGATCCTCACCGAATTGAAGGATCCGCGCGTCAGCGACGTGACGGTTACTTACGTGGAAGTATCGCCCGATTTGCGTCATGCCAAGGTGCACGTTTCGGTGATGGGCGACGAAACGCGCCAGCAATTAAGTCTGCGGGGACTGCAAAGCGCGGCGGGCTTTTTGCAGGCGAAAATCGCCCGCCAACTCGAAATGCGTTATACTCCCCGCTTGAACTTTTTACTCGACCAGGGCGTAAAACGGTCCATCGAAATCGCCCAAATCCTCCGCGAGGTGCTGCCGCCGAGCGAATCCGCCCCGGCTGCCGACGCTGACCATGATCCCAATTCAGAAAATGGAGAGTAGTTGCTCATTACAGGAAAACAACCGCGGCTTTTTTTACAGAAAAGTTTAACGCCTATGACCGCAGTTACTCGCACGGCACAATTTGCCAAAGTTTATAAAATCCTCAAAAAGCATTACAAGCCCGCGACCGTCGATACCAAGCGGACGGTAATGGAACATTTGCTCTTCGCCTGCTCTCTGGAAGACGCTCGATACGAGGCGGCCGAAGAGGCCTTCGCGGCGTTGGTACACACGTTTTTCGATTGGAACGAAGTGCGCGTGACTTCCCTCTCCGAGCTTTCCGAAGTGATGGCCTGCCTGCCCGATCCGCGTTTGGCGGCCAATCGCATCAAGCGCGTGCTGCACGCGGTTTTCGAGGCGCAGTTCAACTTCGACCTGGAAGATAAACGGAAAAAGAACCTCGGCCCGACAATCAAATGGCTGGAAGGGCTCGACGGCGCCACGCGATTCTCGGTAGCCTACGTGGTCCAAGCCGCCTTGAGCGGCCATTCCATCCCCATCGATCAGGGTACGATAACAGCCTTGCGCCTGCTCGACCTGCTAAGCGACAAGGACGCGAAAGCCGGCGTTGTGCCTGGTTTGGAACGCGCTATCTCCAAGTCCAAAGGCATGGAGTTTGGCTCGCTCTTACACCAATTAGGCGTCGATTTTTCTTCCAATCCTTACTCGCCGCAGGTGCGCGGCATCCTGCTGGAAATCAATCCCGACGTGCAAAGCCGTCTGCCCAAGCGCCGACTGGATCCTCAATTGCGCAAAAAGGCGGCGGGAGAAGCCGCCGCTGAGCCGCCGGTTAGCGCAAAAACCGCCGCTCCTAGCCGTAAAGAAGCGGAGAAGAGCGAAAAACCGGGGAAAGGCAAGAAGCTCCCCGCGTCTGAAGCCATCACGCCGGAACCCATCACTAAGAAACCCAAAAAGAAATCCGCGACTCCCCCCGAAACGCCCGCCGAACCCGCGGCAGCTAAACTTTCCTCCCGCCAGCCCGGTCCTTTGAAAAAGAAATCCGTCTCGGAAGGGATCTCCAAACGCAAACCGCGATAAGAAAATGGGGAGACTGCTCAGTGCGCACCCGCTTTTTTTGGTTATTATTCGTGGGATTATGCCTCGCCTTGAGGACCTGCTGGTCACTGCAACAAACGCGCGACGGGCAATCGCAAAACGAAAACGCCGCGGAGGAGAAGGAGTCTCACCCGGTCCCGCTCCTGCTCGATGACGCTGCTCTGCCTCTATCCCCCAACGCCGCGCTAAACGAGGCCCAGCGCGACAAGGTCGAAGCGCTTTCCTTATTTGCCGCCGCCCGCGCCCGGGAAGATCGCGAACAATATAGCGAAGCCTTGCGATTATATCAACGGGCCTTGCATCTGATCCGCAATCGGCGCAGATAGCACGCGCGATCGTGTCCCTGGCCGTTTATCTGAAACGTGAAGCCGTGGCCATTCGCTATGCTTTGAAAGCGGCGGAACTGGAAAAAAAGCTCGATCCGGTAATGCTGCGTCGGCTGGCAATGCGCTTGGAAGAAGAAGGCGATTGGTCCCGGGCGCTGCAACTTTATCAGCGAGCCCTGGAGATAAGCAAGGAGGAAAAGCCGGCTTCCTCCGAAGACGTTCTCTTGCAAATGGAAATAGGCCGGCTGCTCTTCCTGGCTGGCAGGGACAAAGAAGCCGCCGCTTGTTTCGCCGTAGTGGTCGACGCCCTCGAGCATCCCGATAAATTCGCCCTGGATGAAGAGGTAAAAAAAGCCCTCCTGGAGGAGCCGTGGTTGACCTATACCCTCTTCGGCGATTGTTTTCTGCAAGCCGATCGCGCTGCGGAGGCCCAGGCCGCTTTTCAGCAGGCCCAGCAACTTGCACCCCATGAGGAATTATGGAAATTCCATCTCGCCCAGGTGCTCGACAAAAAGGGCGAATCGGCCGCGGCCTTGGAGACCTTGGAAGCGTCCCTGGACAAGCATCTCTCCACGCAAGGCATCCGGCCGTTCGAATTGCTGGAGAAGATCCTCAATGACCTGGGCAAAAAGGACGAGCTGCTTACACGGCTGGAAAAGCTTCACGCCGATGATCCGCAGAACGTGCCTTTGGGCTATTTTCTGGCAAGCAAATACTTGGAAGCGGACGCGCTTGACAAGGCCGAACCGCTGTACGCCGCGTTGGTCGAGAAAACGCCTACGCTTACGGGTTTTAAGAGCCAGGTGGAAATTTACCGCAAAACCAAGCGCTTCGACGCGCTCTTGGCCGTCCTCGGCGAAACCGTGGAAAAAACCGGCGTCCTGGATACCTTGGGCAGCGAGGCGATATTGCTCTCCAAAGACCCCGAGTTGATGAGCGGCTTGATTATATCGGCTCGTAAAGAAGAAATGAAGGCCGCGCCCGATAAGGCTTCCTTTGGCAAGTGTTTTGCCGTGGGACTTTTGGCCTTAAACAATAAACAATGGGAACTGGCGCGGGAATTCTTTGACTCGGCCGCCACCGCCGAATCCAAAAAAGCCGCCGAGGTGTATTTGGTTTGGGGCATAGGGCTCTTGGTGGACAATCGCGCGGCCCAGGCCGCCAAGGTGTTCCAAGAAGGCATCGACCGCAAAGTACTGCCCGAAAACAATCCTGTTTTTTATTTCTATCTGGCCGGAGCGCTGGCCATGGAAGAGCGCCTGGATGAGGCCCTGGCAGCGGCGCAAAAAGCGGCGGAGATGAAAAAAGATTCGGTGCGCTTCCGCAGCCGCGTGGCTTGGGTTTATTATCACGGCAAGCGGTATGATGAGGCCCTGCGGGAGTACGGCAAATTGATCGAGGATTTCGACGATGACTACCAGAACGAGGAAAATCGCGAGTCCCTGAAAGAAGTGCGGTCCGCCCTGTCGAATATTTGCGTTCTGCAAAAGAAGATCACCGAGGCCCAAGAGTGGCTGGAAGAGGTGCTCGACGAGTTTCCCGACGACGCTGGCGCGCTGAACGACTTGGGCTATCTCTGGGCCGACAATAACCTGCATCTTGCCCGCGCGCTAAAAATGATCCAAAAGGCCGTCGCAGCCGAACCGGATAACGGCGCCTATCGCGACAGTCTGGGCTGGGCGCTCTTCCGGCTGGGCCGTTATGAAGAGGCCGTCGCGGATCTGGAAAAAGCCGCCGAAAAACAGCCCGACGGCGTGATCTACGAGCACCTCGGCGACGTTTATCAGCAGTTAGATAACCGGGAAAAAGCCCGCGCTGCCCGGCAACGCGCCGCCGAATTGTTTCGCCAGGAAAAAGATGAAGAAAAAGCAAAAGAAATGGATAAAAAAACGCAGCACAGGGAACAAGACGTTTAGCCACGACCCGCAGGGGAGTGGATTAAAAAGTAATTCGTAGGTGATAGGTAGTAGGTGGTTGTCAGTTTACAGTTTTTAGTTTAGCCCGGGCACTTGTGCCCGGTGGGATTTCTCCAGTATTATTTATATTCGGTATGTTTTTACGATTAACATGCTTTTTGTCCATTACAAGGACCAATTATAAGAGACAGGGGGAACTCGCTTTATGGCAGGCCATTCTCATTGGGCTGGTATCAAGCACAAAAAGGCACTGATCGACGCCAAGCGCGGCAAACTCTGGAGCAAGCTCGCCAAGGCAATCATCGTGGCGGCCAAAATGGGCGGCGGCGATCCGGACAGTAACATCCGCCTCCGCTACGCCATCGACGACGCCAAAGCCGTGAGCTTGCCCAAGGAGAACATCCAGCGGGCGATCAAACGCGGCACCGGCGAACTCGAAGGGGCCAGCCTCGAAGAAGTGATCTACGAAGGTTACGGCGCCGGCGGAGTAGCCATCCTCTGCGAAGTGCTTACCGACAACCGCAACCGCACCGCCCCGGAAATCCGCAAGGTGTTTGAACTCTGCAACGGCAAGCTGGGCAACACCGGCTGCGTGGCATGGATGTTCGAAAGCAAGGGCCTGTTCCTGATTCCCGCCGAAAACGCCGACGAAGAAAAACTCATGGAACTCGCCTTAGACGTGGGCGCCGACGATGTAAAACGCGATGCCGGAAAATTCGAAATCACCTGCGATCCGACTATCTTCCACAAAGTGGCCAAGGCCCTGGCCGAGGCGGGCGTAACGCTCGAACTCAGTCAAATCACCCGGCTGCCCAAAAACACCGTGGATTTAAACGACCCCGATACCGCGCAAAAAGTGCTCAAGCTAATGGAACGTCTGGACGACCACGAAGATGTGCAAAACGTCTCCTCCAATTTCAACATCCCCGACGAGGTGATGGCGAAGATCGGCGAAGCGTAGTGGGCAATGGGCGGTGGACAGTGGGCAGTAAGTTTAAGCCGCGACCGGGCACCGACCGAAGGTTGGTCGGGGAGCGGGGCTATATATATCGTCTGGTAGCATGTCCCCATCAATTCCCGGATGGCTTTACCATCGGCCCGAGCCTTTTGCCCCTGATGAAAACAACAAACAACCATATAACAATTAGCACGGCGGCGCAACTCGATAGAACTTTTCCCAGGGCAAGGCTGAACGGTCGCCAGCAGAATTTTACCTGGTGACTGCCGGGTTCAATGACACACCCCATAAAATCGCCAAAGACGCGGATTACCTCTTGGCGTTCTCCATCCACCTCCACGCGCCATCCCGGGTGAAAACTCTCCGATAGAAACAGCAGTTGCCTGGAGTGTACCTCACTAACGATCTCGATATCACCAGGAACGTCTTTCACGAGCTTGGCCGTTCCGGCGCCTCGCCCGAAAGGGAAATCTCTCGGGAAACAAGGGCCACGTTTCTCCAGTCGATCTGGTCGATCCGGGAATTTACGTCGTCGCTGATCATGGCGTGGCAGAATAACTGAACTCTGGGAAGGGAATCCTCAACGCGAATCCAGCGAAACTGTTTGCTGGTACTTAAATATTCTTCTTTCCAGGCAACTCCCGCCACACCCAGGCACGCAGGCTTCTCCAGGTTTAGTTCTCTATAGGGCAAGAGTCCCACATATCCGCCCGCCAAGCGAAATCCCTTCATAATTAACAGATCATGGGGTAATACTTCTCTTTCGTCCGCATAGAGGCGGTCTCCTTTGCTTGCCAGGGGAGCGTTGAGATTGGCGAGGAGATCCCCAGGGGTTTTGGGCCAGCCCCGCAGGAGGATGAAACTTTCACCGTATACTCCCAAATCTATCACATGGAGACATACTAATGCCAAGATAAATCCGCGGTAACCCTTTAGTGCGCCCAGCACCCCGAGAGCGCTCAAAACCAGGAGCACGGCCCCAAGATTATCATCCAGGGAGATGAGATGTGGTCGGACAGCCAGTGCGGCGGATTCCGTAATACCGGGAGGATACAGAGCAGACCCAGCGCGACGAGGACGCCGATTAACAGTACGAACACGCAATTGGCTCTCCACGGTCGCGCCGTTTCCCGATTAGTATCGAGCAAGCATGCCAAAGCACATGTTGCCAGGACGGAAAGGCCAAAATGGGCGATAAAATTATATCGGTTTGGGCAACGGAAAAAGTCGAACCCCGGCAACTGCATGATCAGAGAAAAGACCGGCAAATACTTGCCCAGTGCCAGCACAAACCCGCCAACCGTAAGGAGCACCGCCAGAATCACAATCTCTCTATGCCTAATCAAATCCGCTTTTCGGGTCAACAACCAAACACACAGCACAAGCGCAATAACACCGGTGTAAAAACTACCTTCCCAGATGTTCCCCAAAGCTTCAACGGGCTTTCTGAAACAATAGGGCGAGACGAGTTGTAAAAGATTTAGCGGATGGAAGGAAAGAAAACCTTGATAAGCCAGGTCCCGTGTTGCTCGTGTTGACAAGGGGATGGCTTCAAGGGTGGGGAGCAGTTGAATACTTCCCAGCAGCACACCCAGCAGTTTGCAGATAAAAATATTCAATAAAGGGAAGAAAGTCCGATAGCTTATGGCGAGAATAAGGATATAAGCCGCTTCAATCAGAGACGTCATCCAGATGAATTGCGCATGGCCAACCAGTAACTGCGAAGCCGTCAATAGTGTCAGCAGGATGCCAGACAATTGGATGTTTCTTGGGCGGGAACTGCGCATCATTATATCACAACAGAGCAAAGTCCAGGGCAGATGAGCGACTGTGGCGATGACGCTCACCTGCGCGATTCGCAAAAGCATGAAACTGTTGAAAGTAAGAGTGTACGCGCCGAACATACAGGCGCCGCGGGAAAAATGCCATCGTCGACACAAGAGGTACATTCCCAGGAAAACGGTAGGATAACAGAGGAGAAATTCAAGGTTCAGCGCCACATCCAGAGGCAGGAGACGGTATAAAAGTAAGTGCAGCGGATGATACATACCCGCCCCGTTCACTTGCATATCGAAACCACAAAACAAGGAGGGACACCAGGTGAAATCGGAGCCTTTTAATAAGGCATTGGCGTAGAAGTATCGTAGCGGCAGACCTATCCCTGCAAAATCATCAAGCGTATAAATCATGCCCGTGAGCAGGGGTAGGGAAAGCATGCCCAGCATACACGCCGCTGCCACCGTTATGATCCGGAAAACCGTCTTGTCTGCCACCTCGCTCCGGCCGGCCAATTCGTCCCTGGGGACCCTGTACGCGGCGAGTAAAATGTTAAACATGGCGCAGATAAAAGCATTCCTAGAACTAGGACGTAAGGCGCTATCGGTCGGATGCTGCGATCCCAGACGCCGAGGTAGAAAGATAACAAACGGGGGCTGATGGCCTCGTGTTTTTGCCGGTTATCGGCAATTATATGATTGAGGATTGAGAAACTTCGTCCGCAATACGCGTTCTCAATCATTTGCGGGATCAAGCGGGGGGACACTATGTACCAGCCCGCCCAAAGAATCACTGGAAACAACCAAGGAAGCCCGTACCAAATGAATTTCGATCTGCTCTTAGTCATTGGAAATAGTCCGTAAAAAAAGCCGATAATTTCTTACGCGAGCATTTTATGCGGTAAACTGCCCACTCCTCAAAGCATTCTTACCTTTCTTCCTTCAACCCTCGCCCTTCGCCTCTCCTCCCTCATTGTTGGCCATTCGTATCCGGCTTACTAGTCTCGTAGTGTTCCACGGGCGGCCAGTAGGTTTCAAAATTGTAGTCGGGACTATTGTCGAGATCGTGGCAAGTGGCGCAGAAATTTTTTTCCGAGTCGGCCTTGGTCAGCCGCACTGCCAGGCGATATTTTTCCATTAATTTTTCATTGCTGCCCGATTCGGCGGCCACGTGTTTTTCACTGGGACCGTGGCACGATTCACAGCCGACGTCGATGAGCTGGGGAGTTTTTTCCTGGCTTTCAAAGCCGCCTTGATAGGGGAAAAACCGCGTGGGGTGCCAGCCGATCACGTGACAACTGACGCATTCGGGATCGAAATTCCGCGGCGGATCGAGTTTGACCAGCGTTTCATACGCCTGGGAGTGGAGGCTCTTCTTCCAGATGCGATAGGATTCTTCGTGGCAGGGTTCGCACTTTTGCGAGCCCACGAATTTGCCGCCCGTTTCCGCCTGCGGATGCGGGACCGGCCGCAAGCCCAGCTTGGCGAATCCCTCCATCTTGAGCTGTTCTTGGTACGCGGCCATGAGCAGATTCATTTCCGGCGAAGGCTCGAAACGCGAATCCAGCGGCACGCGCTGATAGCGGTAGGGTTGATTTGGATCGTCGTACAGGCCCAGCACAATGGCATTCGTCCCCTTTTCCCCGACCTCGATGAGCAGAGATTTTGTGCCTTCAATTTTTTTCGCTTCTTTCGGAGGCTCGGGCTCGCCGCCGGATGTCACCACCACGTCGAAATCAGGAAATCGCTTGGCCAGGGCAATCGTCTCGTCCATGGTGGCGTGGGCCAGCAGGACCAAAAAGTCGGCCTGTTTTTTCATTGCCGGCAGGAGTTTCTTGATTGCCTCTTCGGGATCGAGCATCTCCAGTTCGTCGCTGTGGATCTCTTTTTGGTATGACTTGCCCAGCACCGCGGTGACGCCGATACGCTTTTCGCCCGCGGTGACAAAACGGCAAGTGGAGGTCATGCCGTAGTCGAAACGGAACAGCGCCACGTTGGCCGAGACAAAGGGACTTTGTTGCCCCTCGACGTTAGCGGTCACGGTGGCCAACTCGCCGGCGGGCAGATTCAGATCGGAATACCCCAGGGCAATGGCCTGGTAGTCCATCTTGCGCATGGCTTCCACCATGGTTTGGAATTTGATTTCCGCTTGTCGGCCAAAACCCTTGGCCAAACCGCCCACGTCCAAACCGACCACGGGCCATCCTTGTTGGCGGAGCATTTTAAATAACATATATCGCCGGCTCATACCGCCTTTCATCCGCTCCAGACCGGCACAACCGCAAGGTTCGATGTAGCCATCGATGCGGCCGGTGATGACCAGGGCCAACTTGGGTTTTGGCCAGCCGACAAAGATGGCGCCGTTTTCCTTGATCGGATCAAAAGGTACGTCGGTGATCTTGGTTCTCAGCGGCTTTGGCGCGGGGGATGAAGAAGTTTCCGGCTGGGGAGGAGGCAAAGTGGCGGTTTGATCGCTAGTATTGAGCGAAGAATCGAGCGTCCTGAGAAGCGGAGGCGGTTCAGTTGCACGTAAAGGATTGGCGTGTTCGTCTTCCGCGTCAGACGCCTGGTCGCCATATCGACGAGCGGATTGAGCCATGAAGGGTGAAGACGGCGTCTTATTCTCACCAGGCGTGTTTGCCGTCAGATCTAAAGGCGGCGTTCCCTGTTCAACGAGCGGCGGTAGTTCCGCTTGTTGGATAGTGGTCAGCAATTGAGCCGGCTGGTGTTCGGGCTTTTTTGCCGCTTCGACCAAAGGCCACTGCCGTTGGGCAACGATCCGGCGAGCCACAGTGGCTTCGCTGGAAGGCGATCTGGTATCGCGATCCTCTTCTTTTGAGTTCCGGCAGCCTGAAGTGAAAACGAAAATTACACAAATCAAGAACAATATTACAGCAACAGACAATGACGTTTTTGACATGGTATTAAAATAATTATTCCTGGACGGCAAAACGCACAAAAATACGCACCTGGGGTACTTCGGGGTGCGTGGTCTCGATCTCGATTTCGCCCCAATCCGACGATTCTGGGCCAAGGTGATTCATCGAACGGCTTCCCTTGGGAATTTCGATAATCAAGGGTGTCTGCATGACCAAGCCATTTTGGATTTCGGTACTTTCGCCCAGGCTGACCTTGATGGGCAGGGTAGGACTTTCAATGGGCTTGAATTTTACCTCCTTGCGATAAGCTCCGCGGACCAGCAGCAGCAGTCGATGCCGGATGCCTTGTTGGCTGTTTATAATTCCTAATGAAAGCAAGCCGCGTTCCGCGTCCCAACCTGGACCGGCAACCGTAATTTCGCTGACCACGGTGCCATAAATGGGAATGGCTATTTCCGGCCGAAATTCCAAACTGGTGCGAATCTGGATTTTCTGCTGAAAAGCCCCGTAAGGCAACCCCGGTTTTACGGTTACTTTGAGCAGATAGCCGCTCCGGGCGCCGGGCTCTTCCCGGAGTTGTTCCGCCGTGAGGGGTTCGAAAGCGACCTGGAAATACGCTGCCGTTTCGGCCACCTCCCATTGATGTTCGCGCAGTTCCCAGCCCTGGTCTTGATAGCACAGCAAGCGTGCCTGGCGCACGGCGGGCTCCCCGGCCAATATCTGGTTGAAGATCATTTCCGCCGGGACAGCCCGGAATTTAGCGATAAACCGGCCGGAAATCGTCAGGGTGAATTGCCCTTGATAAGGATCGTTTGTGGAAAAAGAGGCTGTTTCGCGGTATGGTCCGGAAGAATACCGGGCCTTCCAGTTGATGGTAATTTTACTCGAATGGCCCGGCGGGATTTCCGTTTGCTCAATTTCGCTGACCGTGCAATGGCAGGAAGTTCGCCCCTTGCTGATCGATAACAGGGCATTGCCGGCGTTGTGAACTAGAAATTCATGACTCCCCTTTTCCTCTATATCCATCGTGCCGAAATCGTACTCGTGCTGGTCCACTACCAACTTGGGTAATGGTTGTCCCGGGGCGATAAACGGCTTGGTTTCGCCGCCGAAAAACGACTCAAGCCCCCCCCAAGGATGCCACGCGACACGCAATGAGCCCGTGGCCGCACCGACGGCAATTCCCGCTACCGCGACCAGAATAAATACAAATAAATTTCTCATGACTGCCGGCTCAGGAACAATTATACAGGAACAATTATATATTATCTCCTCTTTGCGGTTGGAGGGAGAGCAAGGAGTTTCACAATAGACTTAAAAAGATGTTATCGGTCAACATGCCTTTCGGGCTTTTTCCGCGGGATTGTGCCTTGTTAAGGGACTCTAAATTCGCCTTAAAGCTCGGCCTGAGATCGCCCCCTCTCTCAAGGGAGAGGGGTGTTTTCTTAGAAAAATACTGTCAAATCATGGCGTTATACCTTATAGATGAATGTGCGCATAAATAATAACCAAATTATTTAACCGCTAAGGAGAAAAAATCCTCCCTTCTGAAAGAAATTTATTGATTGTGGTGTCTAATTAAGGGGTCGTGCATAAAGACTTGCTACATTTCTATTATCTGTGAGGAGAAATACTCGTGTTTTCCGCGCTATTTATTCGTGTAGGCCGTGCCGTGAAGGCATTATTAATAGCATCACTGATCGTGCAGTTATCGGGCCAAAAAGCTCAGGGGGAGGGGGATGAAATCCAGATTTACGAAGTAAACCAAAAAGTAGCGGATTTCCCGGCGCAGGACGATTTCTCCACTCCGGAAGCAGCCTATGCGACCATAGAACGTCTGTATGCCACGGGCCAATGCAATTGGCGCACAGTAAGTGTCAAGAAGGTCGCGGAGAGAATACCCGCCCAGCAAGCCGTGTCGCCTCTGATGTCGGCCGAACGCGCGGCCGAATCTCTTAACGCCCAGATCCTTAAAGTACAGATCTTTAAAGGTGCATACGCGCTGGTAAGCGCGAAGATGGGCCGGGACATCGATTTACGTCATTTCGAGCTGGAGGACGGCCGCTGGCTTAATACCGGCAATGATATGGCCAAAGAGGAGCAGGGCGCCGCCGATATGTTCATATACTGTGCGGGAATGCGGGTGGCAAAGCCGCCCAAACGGCCGCCGATCAATGACCCCCAAGCAGCGCTCAAGCCCTATCAGGAATATCTCAAAACGGCGGGCAAGCCGCCAAAAGAATTTGTGCTCGAGGCCCTTGCCAAGCACAAACTGGCGGCCATAGGCGAAATTGATCATCGGCCCGCCTCCTGGGCGCTCAATAGCGAGATTGTACGCGATCCGCGATTTGCCAAGGCGGCCGGAACGATTTTCCTGGAACTGCCGGCCCATGCACAGCACCTGATGGATAAATTCCTCGCCGCCAAACAACTCGATACCCAGCCGATAATAGAAATGCTCCGTGAGACCTCGCTGACAGGTTGCCCCGATCAACCGCTGCTCGACTTCTTTATCGCCGTATGGAAGACCAACCAAACTCTGGACGCGGCGCATCGCATCCGCATCGTGCTGGTCGACGTGCCCCAACCCTGGAAAGAGTTGATTGAAGAGGATAATCTCTACAAGTACGACACGGATCACGACAAATTCATGGCCGACAACATCCTGCAAGACCTACAGCGCTCGGCGGACAAACGGCATGCCCTGTTCATTGCAGGTTTTGCTCATCTGCAAAACGTCAAATTCCCCGGCAGCGACCTCCCGCAAAAGTCAAGCGGTTGCTATCTACGCCAGGCGTTGCCCGAACAATTTTATAGTATTGTGCAACATGGTCCGATTCTTGGGAGGAGTATGCCTAATTGGGGCCGGACCTGCCTGGGACTTTTCGACGAGGCCTTTGCTGCAAACGGCAACCAGCCGATTGCCTTCGCGCTTGCTAATAACCCTTTCGGCCAACAGCGATTCGATTTAGACGCCACCCGCTGCACGGCGACCGAGGACCGATTTTGTGACGCCTTCGACGCATACATTTATCTTGGCCCCCTGGAGGATGAAATCTCTTCGCCACTGATTCCCAAGTTTTACACGGATGAGTTTGTAAAGGAACTGGATCAGCGATATCGCCTAATGTATGGGTACGGCATGGTCGAAAAACTGCGTCTAGCCGCCTCGGATGCCAAGTCATTTAACGAATGGATAGGCAAATCTTGGGGCCAGCCGCGCGATTGGAAGCAATTTCTCGGTCCCGTCACTGCTTGGCACGACGGCAACGACTGGAAAAAAATCACACAACAGCGACAGCATCGGAACGCGGTGGAGCATCCGCAGGCAATTACCGCTGAGGTAAAAAAGTTTTTTGCCGCCTTGCGCCGGTCAATACGAAAAAGGAGAAAGCGCTACAGAATATCAATTATCGCCCTGCGAGAGATGCTGAGGTATGGATCGAGTGGGTCGTGAATCATTTTTCCAAGAATCCCCTGCGCAAATTCGAGCTGGGCAAAGTAACCGCCGATAAGCAAGGCCGCCCCACCATGCCGTACGTTATTACTCTCGCCGACGGTTCACGCCTGGAAGGCACGGCGGTATTCGAATATGAACCGGTGACCCAAGAATGGTGGGCCGTGAGATGTTTTGACTGGCACCTAAAAAAATGAGAAGACTAATCCATCTCTTTTCTTAATCGACGATGGAGCCTCTCGCGGCAGAGCGAAAAAAACCGCTGGTAGTCGTCACGGCGATAATCGGCAAAGGTGCAATCGTGATGTTGCCAGCGGTGATGTTTGTAATGAAGTGTGACTTCGGCGTAGATGCCGCGATTTAAATATATCCGATGGGCAAAATCCTTGGTCGAGGCCAGGATCAGTTTGCCCAACGTAATGTAGCCGGGATCGAGATTCAAGGGACGCGGCTCCGGATGCCTGCCCAAGCCGACATATTCATCTTCCCATTTATTAGTCAGCAACTTGACATCTACCAGATCGGCCGGATCAAAAGGCCGTTGCAAGGCGAAAAAAACCTTATGCAAATTTGGGCCCATGGTCGAGGCGTAGTATTCCGTCTCGGTAAAATCAAAGGCCGGGCTTTCCAGTTCAATCGGCCCCCACTCGGCCTCGGCCTTTTGTTTTGCCCAAAGCAATGCTTCATCATGGCGGCTGAACGCGGCCAGCAAGAGCAGGGCAGGGGAGTGGTGAGTTGCTTGACCCATAAATAATTGAAATTATAAATCCTGTTTATGAAGCCAATAATTTCTGATAGACTTGAAATGCTCAATTCTCTCATGTATTTTTTCTATTTCGCGTGGATAAAATTCCAAAACAGTGTCACAAAGTTCAATCATCCATTTTTTCCGAGAATAAACGGGATTTATTGATATAATATTTGAATTGGCAATTTGGATTTGCCCCCAACCCAATGCCCCAATTGTTAGACAATTCCAATCGAGAAATTCAATAGGTATAAAATGCGTATTTGATACTTTAATGTGAAGTCCGGAAACTAGATATTTCACAATGAGCACAACAAAGTAATTCTTATCATCTTCGTAAAATCTCGTAAGTCTCTCAACAGAGGTTAGATTTGGCATGTTAAATTTCGTATCTTCTCTATGAGTCTTTACATCGACTACATAATAATTATCATCCGTATCTTGAAATGCTAAATCTGCCATAGAACGGCGCGAAAGTCGGAGGAATATTTCGAACATAAATTTCCCAAGATAGAGTTAAAATTCTCGCTTAAAAGAGATTGAATTGCATCTCCAGTCGCTCTTGGGCTTTGGGCAGTTGATCGTGAAAGTATATTTTCTTGTGCATTAAGAAAATCAGTGATTTTCTTTGATATATTGAGATAAGTATTAGTAGAAAAGATTTGACTTCTCATATTTTAAATTTATATAGATTATTAAAAAAGATAATGTTGATCTTTTTGATTTTTTTTAGAAGTTTCGGTTTTGTTTTGAAAGGCCAGGGTATTGCGTTCCCAAAACACTCCTTCCGAATAGCCTTGGATCGAACGATCTTTTTCCGCCAAATCCAGTCGCTTTTCCGCCAGCAGGCAATAGGTTTCATCAATTTCCACGCCGGAATAATGCCGGCCGAGTTTCTTCGCCGCCACCGATGTCGTTCCGGAACCGACAAAGGGATCAAATACCACGTCGCCTTCCCGGGAACTCGCCAAGATAATTTTTGCCAGCAGCTTTTCCGGTTTTTGGGTGGGATGATCGGTATTTTCCGGCATGGACCAGAATGGGACGGTAATATCCGTCCAAAAATTCGATGGATGGGTGATGCGAAAATTTCCCGCCGAAGTTTCTTGCCAATCCTTGGGCACTCCCGATGACTGCCGGTACGGGGCCAAGACGCGGCGCTTGACCATTACCGCATCCAGATTGAAAACAAATTGATCGGAGACCGTTGCATACCAGATATCTTCACAGCAGTTTTTCCAGTTGGTTTTTGCGCCGCGGCCTTTTTCCCGTTCCCAAACGATGCGATTGCGTAAAATAAAATACTTTTCCAGTACGTGTTGAATCGCGCCAGAAGATCGCCAGTCGCCGCAAATGTAGATCGAAGCGGTTGGTTTAAGCACACAGCGCAGCGGCGCGATCCAACTATCCAACCAGCGCTCATAGTCCTCCAGAGTTGCTTCGTTGAATGTGCGCCCGTTAAACGATTTGGTGAGATTATAAGGCGGATCGGCAAAAAGCAGATCCACGGAACCTTTGGGGAGCCAATTGAGTATGGAAAACAGGTCTTGGCAGATTGTGCAGTCGAGTATGTCGACTAAGGCGACCGGTTCCGTGAGCGTTTTCAGCCGAGGCTGATAGCGGAGTTCGTCTCGCTTATTGATCGTGAGCGTTCGGTTGCGGGGGGCGCGTTGTTTTTTCATATCGCCTATTTTATGGTTGCCTATTATGGAATCGAGTGTTATCTTTTCGTTCCTGTCGAATCATTTCTCCAAGCAGATCCGCGGCGCCGTCCAGCGGGATCATCTCCGTGGCTTTGCCCCAGCGCCATTTGATTTCCAGTTTGCCTTCTTTCAGTCCCCGCTCGCCAATGACCGCGCGAAGCGGGATGCCCAACAGGTCAGCGTCCTTGAATTTCACCCCGGCGCGGCAATCGCGGTCGTCTAAAAGCACGTCCACGCCCGCGGCCATGAGTTCGTCGTGGAGTTTCTGCGATGCTTTCATCAAAGGCTCGTCGGGCACCTTCACCGGCACGAGCAACACTTCGTACGGGGCCAGCGGCATGGACCAGATAATGCCGTTTTCGTCGTAGTTGGTTTCGATCAAGGCGGCCAGTATCCGGTTCACACCGATGCCGTAACAGCCCATGATGATGGGCTTGAGTTGTTCGTGGGAGTCGAGAAATCGGGCACTCAGGGCCTCGGAGTATTTGGTGCCTAGTTTAAAGACGTGGCCTACCTCGATGGCGTGGCGCAAGGCCAATTTACTGCTGCAACGCGGGCAGGGATCGCCGTCGCCGGCCTTGCGCAGATCGGCGAAACGATCGACCTGGAAGTCGCGGTTGAGGTTCACGCCCGTCAGGTGGGCATCGGCCTGGTTTGCGCCGGTGACGGCATTGACCATGGCCTGGATGTCGCGATCGGCCAAGATGGGGACCTTTTCTTTCATGCCCACCGGGCCGGCAAAGCCCACCGGCGCCCCGCTTACCTCTTGGATTACTTCCGGCGGGGCCAATTCCACTTTGGCGGCAGCCGTCGCAAGTCTGATCTTGCCTTCGTTGGCTTCGTGATCGCCGCGAATCAGTACGGCCACGGGCTTGCCGTCGGCCAGGTAGATCAGCGTCTTGATCAGATCTTGGGCCTTGCAGCCCAGGAAATTGCTGACTTGTTCGATGGTCGAGGCGCCGGGCGTATCGACTTTTCTGAGCGGTTGTTGCGGCACATTGGGCGGCGTCGAATCGCGGCGCCAACCTCGGCCTTTTCCTGGTTGGCCGCGTATCCGCAGTCCTTGCAGTGTAAAACAATGTCTTCGCCGTTATCGGCCAGGACCATGAACTCGTGACTGGCGTCGCCGCCGATCGGCCCGCTTTCGGCCTCCACGGCCAGGTAATCCAATCCGCAGCGGGTAAAGATGCGGCAGTAGGCCGCGTACATCTTTTCGTAACTGGTGTTAAGCGATTCCACCGTGGCATCGAAACTGTAGGCGTCTTTCATCAAAAATTCGCAGGTCCGCAGCACGCCGAACCGGGGCCGCTCTTCGTTGCGGAACTTCTGCGTGATCTGGTACACCGTGATCGGCATCTGCCGATAACTGGAGATGTGCCGGGAAACAAAATCGGTAATGATTTCCTCATGCGTGGGCCCGAACACGACCTGCACCTTGCGGTTCTGGCGCACCAGACTGGTCTGCACCAGCACGTTGCCAAAGGCTCCCACCCGGCCGGTCCGCTCCCAGAGTCCCAAAGGCGACATGGCCGGCATGGCCAATTCCACCGCCTCGGCAGCGTCCATTTCCTCGCGCACGATCTGCTCGGCTTTCCTGAGTGCCCGCAGTCCCATGGGCAAGTAGGTGTAGGCCCCGGCCATCACCTGGTTAATCAAGCCGGAGCGAAGCATCAGCACGTGGCTGGGTATTTCCGCCCCCTCGGGCGTTTCCTTCATGGTGGGGATAAGAGTTTGTGTCCAGCGCATTTTTCTTAGTGGATAGTGGTATAGTGGTTAGATTGTTTAGAACCCGCATTCTAGGGGAATATCGGTGTTGGGAGCAAGGGGGAACGGCCGGTTCCCTCTTGTGGAGGACTCGCGCGCCACCTACAATCTATTAATAAGAAGCTATCCGGAAGCAGAGTCTTTATGGTGATTTTTAAGCACATTTTGCTCGCATGTTGTAAAGCCGCGACGGGCACCAACCAAAGGTTGGTCGGTCGCGGTTTGGTTGCGGCCGTTAGGCAGCGTCAGGATGACGTTGAGTAAGAAGTTTGCATTTCAGAGAGGTTTTTATGGCGCGACGTTATATCAGCCAACTTGGTAATCAAGAGACCATAAACGAGGTGTTTGTGGCCAACGGCAAACAGCTTCGGCCGAATCGCAGTGGAAATTTATATTTACAGATGGAGCTTTCCGATCGCACCGGATCCATCGGCGCGCGCATGTGGAACGCCCACGAGACGCTTTATAAATCATTCGAGAACGGAGACTATGTCCACGTGGAAGGGACCACGCAAATCTACCAGGGCGCCGTGCAGATGATCGTCACGCGCCTGCATAAGATAGATCCCGGCGAAGTCAATCCCGACGATTTCACCCCCCAGCCGGCAAAAGAGGCGGAAAAGCTCTTGATGCGGTTGAGTGAAATGGTTCGCGGCATGAACGATCCCAGCCTGCGCAACCTGGCCGAGTGCTTTTTGTTCGACGAGGCGTTCATGTCCAAGCTGATGATGGCCCCGGCGGGAACCAAGCACCATCATGCCTACCACGGCGGATTGCTGTCGCACATCGTCGGGCTGATGGAAGTGGCGCTCCGCGTGGCGTCTTGTTATGCGCAGATCGACCGCGACTTATTGTTAATGGGGGCGTTCTTGCACGACCTGGGCAAAATAGACGAAATGAATTACCAGCATGGTTTGACTTATAGCGACGAAGGCCAATTAATCGGACATTTGGTGATGGCCGTCAGTATCTTGGACGCCAAGGCGGCCGAAGCGGAAAAACTCTCCGGCGAAGCAATTCCCCCGGAAACCCTGCTCCGCCTGAAACACATGATCATCAGCCACCACGGCGAATACGAATTCGGCAGCCCCAAGTTGCCCATGACACTGGAGGCCGTGGCCTTGTATTGCCTCGACAATCTCGACGCCAAAATCAACTCGTTTTACCAGCTCATGAAAGAAGATCCCAACGTCGATAGTCCCTGGACCGTGTACCAGGCCAACCTGGACCGGAAACTATTCAAGGGCAATACAAAACCGCAACCATGAACGAACCGGAATTAGAACAGGCGATCTTGAATTTTGTCGCCCGGCCGGGATATCGGCCGCTGAAGCCGCGGGTGATCGCCCAGCAATTGCACGTGCCCCAGGACCAGGCCGCCGTGCTGAAACGGGTCGTGAAGCGCCTGGTCCGCCGGGGGCAATTACAATACAGCACCAATCATCTGGTGATGGCCGTTGATCCGGCAAAGGGCCACTCGGGCCGGATCGTGGGCGTCTTTCAACGCACGTCTAAAGGCTATGGATTTGTCCGGCCGCAGAGTACGGTTGCCGCCGATGCCAAAGCGGACGACATCTACATCCCCGCCAAGCGCGCCGGCGACGCCTCCAGCGGCGACATCGTCCTGGTGCAACTTTTAGAGCGCCGCCGGGGCGAGCCTGGACCCCGGGGCGAAATCGTCGAGATCATCGAACGCGAGACGCATCAGTTCGTGGGCACGTATTTTGAAGCGGCGGGGACCGGATACGTCCAGGTCGACGGCACGTTGTTCGCCCAGCCCATCCACGTGGGCGATCCCGGCGCGAAAAACGCCCGCCCCGACGACAAAGTGGTCTTCGAGATGGTCCGCTTCCCCTCGCCTTTTCACGACGGCGAAGGAGTGATCAGCGAAGTGCTGGGCCCCAGGGGCCATCCGGGCGTGGATACGCTTTCGGTGATGCGCGAGTTCGATCTGCCCGACCAGTTCGCCGCCGACGCCCTGGACGAGGCCCGGGGCCAAGCCGAAAAATTCGACGAGTCGATCCCCGTGGACCGCTTGGATCTCACCGGCGAAACGGTGATCACCATCGATCCGGAGGACGCCCGGGATTTCGACGACGCGATCTCACTTAAGCAGCTTGCTAACGGATGCTGGCGCCTGGGCGTGCACATCGCCGATGTGACCCACTTTGTGCGGCCCCGCACGGCGCTGGACCGCGAGGCCCGGCAGCGATCCACGAGCGTCTATCTGCCCGACCGCGTGATCCCCATGCTGCCCGAGGTGATCTCGAATAGTCTGGCCAGCCTCCAGCCGGGCAAGGTGCGTTACACCAAGTCGGCGATCATGGAATTCAGCGAAGACGGGCTCATGACTTCCAGCGAGTTGCACGGTTCGGTCATCAAAAGCAGCAAACGCCTGACATACGAACAGGTCGACGGCTTCCTGCAAAATCCCGAGGCCTGGCGAAGCAAACTCGGCGCGAAAGTACACGCGCTTCTGGGGCGAATGAGAGAACTCGCCAGCATCCTGCGTCAGCGCCGCATGCGCAACGGCGCCTTGGAACTGACGTTGCCCGAGGTGAAAATCGATCTGGATAAAAACGGCCGCGTGGCCGGGGCGCACGTGGTCGAATACACCGAAAGCCATCAGATCATCGAGGAATTCATGCTCGCGGCCAACGAGGCAGTGGCCGAAACGCTGCGCGACAAGGGCTTGCTATTTTTGCGCCGCGTGCATCAATCGCCCAGCCCGCAGAAACTTAAATCCTTAACTGAGTTCGTTACCGAGCTGGGTTATAAGCTGTCGAGCTTGGAAAGCCGCTTCGAGTTGCAAAAGCTGCTAAAAATGTCCACCGGCCGGCCCGACCAACATGCGGTGAACTTTGCCGTGTTGCGTTCGCTGCAACGGGCGATCTACAGCCCCATGGAAGAAGGCCATTATGCCCTGGCCAGCGATTGCTACTGCCATTTCACCTCGCCCATCCGGCGTTACCCGGATTTGACCGTGCATCGGCTGGTCGAGTCGCTGCTAATGGGCCAAAAATCCCGCAACGACATGGACGAACTGGTGGTCCTCGGCCGGCATTGCTCGGACCGCGAACAACGGGCCGAATCAGCGGAACGCGAACTCACGAAACTCAAACTGCTTAGTTACCTGAGCCAGCGCATCGGCCTGGAAATGGATGCCGTGGTGACCGGCGTGGAAAGTTTCGGCATCTTCGTGCAAGGCCTGGAACTGCCCGCCGAAGGGCTGGTGCACGTGGATTCCTTGAGCGACGATTATTATCGCTTCGATCGGGCGAACCATACGCTGGCCGGCCATCGCGCGGGCAATTCTTACCGCCTGGGCGACCTGCTGCGGGTAGTGGTGGCCCGGGTAGACATGGAACGCCGCGAATTGGATTTCCGCCTAGTCGAAAGAAAAACTTCCCCGAAGGTTACAAAGGTGCGAAAAAATCGCGCCGCCGAAAATAGTTTAGCCGCAACCCGTAGAGGAGCGGAAACTAAAAAAGTCACAAAATCTGCAAAGAAAAAATCCCAACGCCGAAAATAGTTTAGCCCCGGAGCTTGCTCCGGGTGTTCTTTTTTAACAAACCGCTTGGGATATGGTAATAAAATATGGACGATTCTTTGCTAACAAAGAAGAAGATCAAAAGGTACTCTCAAAGATAAGATTTCTGAAAATATTTTTTAGAGTTCCCTTATGAACGATCCATTGAATCTCAAAGCGACCACTCAAAATACATCAAAACCCGCACCCGGGGTGCATTGGGCACAATCCGACTCTCCTTCATTGAAAAAAACCAGACTGGGTTTGTCGCTGATCTTCTTCGGCAACTTGATCATGATAATTTGCATGATGGGATTGCTTCTTAGCATTACTCTATTAGTGGGTATTAAATGGTCTGATAATAGAGGTGCTCAAATCATCATATCGACAGTGGGCCTTGTGGGCGCGACTTTACTCTGTGTTGTTGCTCCGATTTATTGCCTTGCAGTTCCTGATGAATCAGATGCCCGGGGATTCCTGGCGGGATCACTCGTATTTTATATAGTTAGCATGTTGATATCGATTATAAATATTATCATATCTCAGCTAAATCCTCTCAGTTTTATGATTGTTATTTACAGCCTTTTTAGTTTAATTGGTTTTATCATGTTCATGCTTTTTATGAAAAAGCTATCTGAATATATAGACCGTGAAGATCTAGCTGCCTATGGAAAGAAAATTCTCATCGGTTCAGTCATTTGCAGCTTGATGTGGTATGTAAGCATGTGTTCTCCGCAAACATGGCTTTTATTATGGTTCATGGCTGGATTGGGAAAGCTGGTGTTCTTCATCATGTATATGAATCTACTCAACAGCCTGAGAAAGGCACTGGGAAAGGCTGGCGATCGTGTAAACTCTTAATGTGCCTGAGTCCGTTGGGATAGTTTCGTAGGGTTTGTGAAACACACCAATTAATCTTTGGATCATGTATGGGTGTGTTGCACACACCCTACTTTTGCCGTGTTCGTTCTATCAGCCGATCAAGTATTTCTCTTGCGGCGCCGCTGGCAAGGGTTTCAGCGGCAAGTTGAGCACAATTTCGCGGCGATGGATCGCGGCCGGCGGTCCAGAGCGCGGCCGCGGCATTGGCGATGACGATGTCGCGCGGCGGACCGGGGCGGTTATCAAGAATCTCGCGTATTATGGCCGCGCTTTGCTCCGGGCCGCTGACTAGCATCGATTCCATGCCGGTCGGCTTAAGCCCAAAATCTTCCGGCGTCCAATCAAAATGCTTTATCGTGCCGTTGCAGGCTTCAATAACGTGCGTAGGGCCGGACAACGAGACCTCATCCATACCATCGGCCCCATGAACTACCACGGTTCGCCGCGTGCCTAAGAGCAACAGGGCTTGGGCCATAAGCGGCTGTAATGCGGAGTGGCCCACGCCTAATAACTGAAACGGCGCAGCAGCCGGATTCACCAGCGGTCCAAGAATATTGAAAATCGTGGGCGTGCCCAGCTTTTTGCGTACCGGGGCCACGTGCTTCATGGCCTTGTGCAATAGCGGGGCAAAGCAGAAGCAGATGCCCAACTCATCCAGACATGCCTCCACGCAGGCCACGTCGGCCTCGATGTTCACGCCCAAGGCGGCCAGCGCGTCAGCCGAACCGCTGCGGCTGGTGATGCCTCGGTTCCCGTGTTTGGCCACGGGCACGCCGGCCGCGCCCGCCACCAGTGCGGCCGCGGTGCTGATGTTGAAGGTTTTTGAGCCGTCGCCTCCGGTGCCGCAGGTGTCGAGCAATCCTGCACGGCGTGATCGGATGGGCGTCATTTGCCGGCGCATGGCCGCTGCCGCGCCGGCCACCTCCGCAACGGTTTCGCCCTTGATGTGCAGTCCCGAAAGCAGCCGGGCTATTTGCGACTCGTCGCACCGGCCCTCCATGATCCGATCCATGACCGTTTCCATCTGCTCCATGGATAAATGGCGGCCGGATTCGACGTGATCAATTGCAGTTTTGATGTCCATTGATTATTTCGGGAAATCGGGGAGATTTCCCGCGGCGTTAAAGGGTAGTTCTCGTGGTTTAGTAAGAATTTCCAAATCCCGGCGGCGTTGGGCCTCATCGAGGTAAGCGGCGGAACATTCCACTTCGTCGAGATGGAGCGTGTCGGCAATCCAAAGCAGTTTGGCATTGGGCGGTTCGACAAGCCCGATTGTCTCCAGTGCGGCGGAGAGCATTTCGCGATCGGTTTCGTAGTCCAACGGCGCCATGGCAGCCGAGACGTGCCCTGAAACCAAACAATTAAGCCGGGTGGCTTCGCAATCGGTTTCCCGCAAAAATTGCGATTTGCAGAACTCGGCCATGCCCATGCCGGTGGCGTTGCCTTGCGAGGCGTGAGTCAATCCGCGCAGGCAGATTCGCCTGACCTTGGGGAACTCGTCGTTGAGCGCCTTGTGATCGTTGAACTTCCGGCCGACCACATTGGGGTCGAAACCCACGCCGCTGATGTCCTTGCCCATGCGGTCGATCAAAAGCACGTCGACTAAGTCGAAGGGCAAGCGGGGCAGTAATTTTCGGGCCAATGCCAGAAGTTCCTTTTCTCGGGTCATGAAATCCTGGGGGCTTACGGCCTCCAGCAACACGGTTTGATCGTAAGCGTTTTCGACAATCGCCACGCCGGCCAGAATAGGACAAGCTTGAATAACTTTTTGGGCCACGCCGCGGATAATGTACTCGAAACTGTAATCGAGGATCGCGCGGTGGTAGATTTTCGCCCCCGCGCAATTGCCCAGGCCAATGAGCAACATTTTCATTAGTCCGCTTTCAATATCGCCCTGAAAACCCGAGTGCGGTTTAATGCGATTGCAGACCACCACATGATCGGCCTCAAATGCCAGGCGGTCAAAGTGGACGGCAAATCCCTCGGCCGCCTGGCAGACCACAACGGTCTCCATGCTCGAGCGGATTGGACATCCGACGAATGATTCAGTGATGCCGTAGGATTCGACGACCTGCCGTTGCCCCTCGGCAGTTCCGTTGCCGTGACTGCCCATGGCCGGCACAATAAACGGCTTGGCCCCAAGCCGCTTAAAGTGCTCAACCATCGCCCGGGTGATCTCGGCGATATTGGCAATCCCCCGGCTCCCGGCCGTGATGGCCACGCTTTGCCCCGGCCGGACCTTTTCCGCGAGATTCAAGGTGCCCAGTTGCCGATGCACCTCGGCCGGCACGTCCTTTACGCACGCGGCGTCGAATTGCTGCCGCAGGCGGAAAATCTTCGGGAAAGCAGTAGAATGAGACATGGATAATTCGGCGTAAAGGACAACAAAATGGCAGGGCAGGGGAATCTCCGCAGGACGAAATTACTATGTTACAATTTTACTATGTAAATAACGAATTGTTTAGCCCGGGCACTTGTGCCCGGTGCTATAGTATTATCCAAGAATGGTTCCATCATGGTCGGCCATTACTCCGCCGTTTTGGTGATCGGTCACGGCACGCAAGACGTGTCGGGCAGGAAGGCATATTTGGAGATTTTTGAAGGGGTGCGCCAATTGCTGCCCGAGACGCCGGTGGAAGGGGCCTTTTTGGAATTCGCCCGGCCCACGATTGCTGAAGCAATCTCCCAACTCATAGCACGAGGCGCGATGCACATTGCCGCCGTGCCGCTTTTTCTTTCGGCCGCAGGACACACAACAAAAGACGTGCCCCAGGCTCTGGCTCAAGCTGCCAGGCAATATCCCCAGGTCAAAATTTCTCTTAAACCCCATATTGGCGCACACCAAAAAATAGTCGAACTATCGGCCTCGCGATTCCGGCAATCGCTGGCGGGCCGGCCAGAGATTCGCCCGGACCAGACGCTATTGGTCATGGCGGCCCACGGCAGTCCGGAGCCGGAGGCCATTTTAGAGTTGGCCGAGTTTGCCACTCGCAGAGCACAGTTAACTCCCGTTGCCCGCGTGGAACCGTGCTTTGCCGTGCTGGGCACCCCGCAACTGGCCGACTTGCCTAAGCGATTGTCACTATCGTCTTATCAGTGGATCGTCGTTGAGCCGCATCTGTTACTGCGAGGCCATTATTACGATATGATTTGCCAACAAGTGCAGATTTTCCGCCGGGAATTTCCCGATATCGATTGGATCGTGACCGAGCCGCTGGGCCCGGATCGACTCTTGGCCCAAGCAGTGGCGGAAATGGTAAAGGATGAGAGATAAAGAAAGGGGACAGCGGAGAGGGAACAGGAGACAGGGATGAAGTTAGAACGCAGAACTGAGAACTGTAAACTGTAAACTGATAACTCAATTCAAGGAGTTCATTCCATGATTATCGCCTGCGTACACGTGCACGTAAAAGCGGAACATCGCGAGGCGTTTATCGCCGCCAGTTTGGATAACGGCCGCAACAGCATTCAGGAGCCGGGCAATCTGCGTTTCGACGTGCTGCAACAAGCCGACGACCCGAATCGTTTTGTACTGTATGAGGTTTATCGCGACGAGGCCGGGGCAAAGGCCCACAAAGACACCGCCCATTACAAATGCTGGGCCGAAACAGTGAAATATTGGATGTCCGAACAGCGTCATAGCGTAAAATACAATCCACTGTTTCCCGAAAAACCCGAACAATGGAGCACAATCGGGACGAGAGATTAGAGGCGAGGGGCGAGAGAAACGCAAAACGATGAACTCAGGCTTCTTCAATCTGCACTCTTCATTTCTACAGCTCAGCGTTCCCTGAAAGACAAGGGTTTTCAGAAGCAAATTTTTTTCTGGGTGCTTGACAATCGCATCCACAATGGATATCTTATACTTTTTGAGAGGGCCGTCTGATACCGCCACGGTGGCCATTGCCTGGATTTACTTTGGCGTTTCTCGGTTTACTTGAGGCAGCGTTTCTCTCGCTTTAACATACCACACACGCATCCAAGCGTAAGCTTTGACTGCTGACAGGTATTGTAAGCCTCAAGGTTCTACCACTCCCCTTCTTGTACTGAAAAAACACCTTTTCCGTGCATGACGTATTTTGGCTCTTGTACTTGCAACTAAAAAGAAGGTTCGGAATCTACAGGGGGCCTTCGCCGCCAAAGCGAAGAGATCGGCTTGTTATTAAGGGAAGAATTCAGAAGTAAGAACTATTTCTTCCTCCACAATTTTTTCCAACTCGTAAAGGAGATGAATTATGAGAACGTTTCTAGTAGCTATGATCCTAGTATTGGCACTTGCCAGTACCTCATTTGCACAGCTAATGCTCGATGTTACTTTAACGAACGGCAGTAAAACGCGTACTATTACCGCGGGTCAATCTGCATCTGTCCCAGTTCAACTATGGGCTGTTGTCACGGGCTGGAATGCTGATTTCTATGACGAGGGCGTCACAATGGTTATTGCCAACATGATTATTACGGATAGTGGTGTTACCAATGTGTTAGGTTTTACCACTGCTCCACTCAAAACGCAGATGTTCTCAACCTCTATTGGTCAAAGTGGTACAGCCAATGACCTAAATGGCGATGGGATTTACGATTGGGGCAGCAATGGCAATGACGCGGCAGATCCAGGTTATACTTACTTTGTATCACGGGATTTGCCTGATCCCATTTACGGGAACAACCTAAATGGTTATAGTCCCGCGCCAGTAATTTCGGGAAACACTACCAGGTTCCTGCTTGGGACATATCGATTAAGATTTTCTGCTGGGATTGGTGGAGCTGGAACCATCACCATTAATGCCCAAATCCCTACTTTCAATAGTGATGAGTATCTCAAGGCAGTTTGGTACGAAGACAACGTCAACTATAGGCAAGTAATTGGTTCTTACTGGGATGTAGACTCACAGTCATGGATTCTTGAGTATAACAGCCCATACGATAACACGGATGCAAATTATAAAAGGATATGGATGGCACCCAATCAAGGGAGTACGGAATTTGAGTACGTTGGGGAGGCAGTGGTTCTCACCCTGGTCCCCGAACCTTCCACGCTGATTCTGCTGGGCACGGCCGCTCTGACGCTGCTTTTAATTCGCCGCAACAGAAAAAGATAACCTAACTCACCACTCTCCACTCACCACTGTCCACTATTTTTCGGCCCAGCGTTCGATCATCTGAAATTGCTGCTCGAAGCCCTGTTCGGTCACGCCAAAGGGGCTTTTGAAAAAGCTGGCCAGGAAGGTCATGGGGCCCACGTGGCCGCAGCGCCAGGCAAGTTCGGTAAATCGCACCAGGTCGAGCACCAAGGGGGCGGCCAGCACCGAGTCGCAACCCTGCCAGATGAACTGGAGCGTCATGGGCACGCCAAGGAATCCGGTAAAATGGATGTGATCCCAGGCAGTTTTCCAATCGCCCAAGTCGGATAGATATTCGATCGAAACCACAGTATTCGGCCGATATCCAAGGATCTCGCCCAAGATATGGTCTTTGCTGGCAATTTTACTGTGTTTGTTGGCCGGGTCGTTGAGCACTTGTCCATCCATGTTGCCAAAAATGTTGTGGCCCGCCCAACTTGATACCTTAAGGTTGCGTCGGGCGAACATGGGCGCCAGCACGCTTTTCAACAATGTTTCGCCGGTCTTGCCGTCAGAGCCATAATGGCGCGTGCTCCGGCAACGGGCCAACTCATCAATGGCCGGACAGGACGAACCCAGCGATGGAGTAAAGTTGACGTACGAATAGCCTGCGCCCAGGGCCGCGATGGCATAAAGCGAACTGGCACGCAAGGGACAGTTTTGAGAATTGTTGAGTAGTCGCTCCAAGTCGGCCCAGGCAATGGGGAGCAATTCTATCGGGACGGGCGGCTCGGTCGATGCGAGGTTGACGACAATAAGATGATCTAGAGCCGCGGCTTGCACAAAATCGGCCATATCCCTGTGCAATCGCTCGATTGCCTGGCAAGGCGTTTCTTGGCGAGGAATATCAGCGTCGGCCAGGGCGGCAATCGTAGGACCGACGTTAAAGATCGTTCCCGGCCGGATCCGCCCCTCGATTGATTCAAGTTCCTGCCGGCATTGTTGGATTAGTTCCCCGTTGATGGTGCGGTTTTCGGCAGCCCAACGCCGGGTTTCGTCGATCAGGCTAAGACGGCGGATTTCATGTCCCGCCACCAGGAAATTATCCCAATCGGAAAGCCCAAGGCGTTGGAATAGTGGAAGTTGGCTGACGAGTCCGCAAGAACCGACAAGCCCCTTTTTCAAGGCTTCCAATCCTACAACCGCGGTAGACGCCACCCCGCCCTTTGCGCCTATCAACCAGATGCCTAGCTTGGGATTCTTCATGAAGTGTTTTTATAAAGAAATTCCTTGTTCCCAGGCTCTGCCTGCGAACGAGAACTATAAAGAATTTTTTCCTGAGGTACCTTGCAAGAAACCAATACGCTACTATGATTGTCGGTCGCGTGATGAAATACGTCAACTAGGAGAGAGATTAGAAATTGGACATGAAGGGATGCAGGATGAAAGATGAATACAAAATAGGCTGAAGGCTGTAGGTTAATAAAACATGATTAGTGAAGAGCCCCGAACCCCAATTCCCGAATCCTGAACCCTGAACCCTTTCCATTTACCCTCAACCTAATATTCAATCCCCCAATTCCCTGTCCCCTGGAGTCCAGTTATGCCCCTGAAAATTTCCCGCATTATTCAGGCCTTGGAACCCTCGGCCACCATGGCCATGGCGGCAAAGGCCAAAGAATTGAAGGCCGCTGGGCGCAAGATATATGACCTCAGCCTGGGCGAGCCGGATTTTACTACTCCAGAACATATATGCCAGGCGGCCGTCAGTGCCCTGAAGGCCGGTCATACCCATTACACTGTGGCCAGCGGCATTCCAGAGCTAAAAAAGGCCGTGGTGGATCAATACAAATCCATGCACGGATTAGACTTCTCCCCCGCTCACGTGGTGATTGCCAATGGGGCCAAACACGCCATCCACAATGTGTTTACGGTAATTCTGGATCCGGGCGACGAAGTGATTATTCCCGCACCGTACTGGGTCAGTTACGCCGAGTTGGTGAAACTGACCGGTGCGGTGCCGGTGATCGTTGAAACGCCGCAGGAAAATAATTTTAAGCTTACGCCCGAAATGCTACTGGAGGCCGTAACCAACAAGACCAAGGTTTTACTGGTATGCAGTCCTTCGAATCCCACGGGCAGCATGTATTCGGCCAAGGAGTTAGGCGAACTGGCCGACGTGGCCATGGCAAAAGACCTGATCGTGGTATCGGACGAGATCTATGAGCGGCTGGTCTATGGGAATCACAAGTTTGCCAGTTTTGCCACCATCCGGCCGGGCTTGCAGGAGCGCACGATTCTGATCAACGGCGTGAGCAAGACCTACGCCATGACCGGCTGGCGAATCGGCTGGAGCATATCGCCTCTGAACGTGGCTAAGGCCATCGCCGACTTGCAGAGCCAGGAGACTTCCAACCCTTGCAGCGTCAGCCAATATGCCGCCCTGGCCGCGATTACCGGCCCGCAAGATTGCGTCCCGGCAATGCTTGCCGAATTCGCCAAGCGCAGGGAGTTTGTACGCAAGCGCATCGGTGAAATGCGGGGAATAAGTTGCGCGGAAATCGCCGGGGCGTTTTATGCCTTCATTAACATCAGCGAGCATCTGGGACGTTCCTATGGCGGCGTACGCATCGACAATTCCAGCCAGTGGTGCCTGGAACTGCTCGATAAAAAAGGCGTGGCCACGGTCATGGGCTCGGCCTTTGGCGCGGACGGCTACGCCCGGCTCTCGTTTGCCGCCAGCATCGACAATTTGCGCGCAGCCCTGGACCTGATTGAAGAATTTGTAAGATAACTAGTGGACAGTGGGCAGTGGATAGTGGAAAGCAAAACGAATTATGCCGCTTGTGGCTTAGCAATATTCTTTACATATAGTGGGCAGTAAAAATGCCCGGCCGAAAATAATCGACAATCACTGTTGATAAGCTACTCCTCCCTTGCAGGGTGCTGCTAAATGAACTCTATCTACTAATCACTGCCCACTATCCACTATTTCTTCTTCACTTTTTCTTACTTGCCGCGCTTTGATGTGACGAGGATTTGAGCCGGGTTTTTTCTTTTTCCGCCGCGCGGTCTTTGCGGCTGCGCTCGGCCGAAAGCACCTGGCGCAACAAGGCCGAAAGGTCGTCGTAGGGATGATCGCAGGGAGGCCCGGAACTATATTGCAAAACGGAGTGCTGAATCTTGCGCGACAACGCCAGGAGTGTAGACGAAACAGTGCCGAATTCTCTGCCCAAGATGACCACGCCGCGCCGGCCGTTGCTGTCGGGCTTGCGGGAAAACGTGCGACTGGCCACGGCCAGGAAGGTGACCGCCGAATCGAGCGTGTGCAAGGTAAGCATTCGCCGCAGAAGCTCGTGACGCGGGTCGCGGTATTGGTCCAGCTCGCCGTTGGTGATGACGTGCAAACCAGGCGTGATCTCCATGGTTTCTATCTTATCGCCGCCGTACACCACGGCGGCAAACTTGCCATCCGCGCAGACAAAATTCGCGCCGGCATAGATTCCGGTGGACAATTCGTCAGCCGCATGTTCGCTGGCCTCGCGGGCGTTACGCAACTGAAGCATTTCCCGACAAAGCAGCCCGCGCGAACGTGGTTCCAGGGGTACGAGGTTTTTCGGACGATTCAGCACCGCGCAAAACAAACCGTGCTGATTAACGCCCAACCATGTGCCGCCGGCCTTCCGGTCGATGCCGCACACCATCCTGGGCGAACCGGGTTGAATTTTTGGATATTGTGTAAGTCTGTCGAAACGTTCCTCGCGGTTAGCGGCGACCAGAATGGGCACCCCTCGAACGGTTCGATAGAGAATAGCCATTGTACACATAGAGTTTCAATCGGACGTTTATTGGTGACCGGAAGTTAAACAAACACGCTAATCCTCTCGTCGTTGTCTTGGATAAAGAACGGTTTTCGCGGAACTCTCTTAAAAATATCAAGATAACCGATAATTAACTCATATTATACCCCCCGAGTTGCGTATTTGTGTTTTTTTCATGATCCCATAATCAAAGTTCAATAGATTTAAATTGGGGGAGATGGGAATAATAAAAAAGACACAATCGTTTTTTTCAAGCTTTATTAGCGGAATTGTCCGTTTTTATCTATTCTGTCAGACAAGATTGGCTTTTTAAAAACTGACAAACTCGCTGACCAGGCTTTTCAACTTGACCATAAATTAGAGTTCATTTCGATTGGCACTTGAGAATCGGCCGGGAAACCCGTACGCTTAGGGTTTCCGGTTTTTTTGGCGTTGGCCCTGAGAATGATCTAGTATGAAAAAAGAAACCGCCCGGTCCGCCGAAATTAATTTTTCCCAGCAATCGCGGATTGGCAGTCTGATGGGCGTCCAGGTAGTGGGCATTGGCAGCAGTGCGCCGGAAAACCGTATTCATAACGATGATCTGGCCGTCTTGGGTTACGATGCGGAATGGATTATCCAGCGTACCGGCATCGTGGAGCGACGTCATGCCCCGCCGGATATGGCCACTAGCGACCTGGCAATCGCGGCCTCCAGGCGGTGTATCGAACAATCCGGCGTTGACCCCGGCCAGATCGACCTGGTGCTGCTGGGCACTTATACGCCCGACATGCTCATGCCGGCCACGGCCTCCCTGGTCCAAGACAAACTCGGACTATGTGCCCCGGCAATCGATCTGCAAGCGGCTTGCGCCAGTTTCATTTTTGCCATGCTTACAGGAATGCAGTACGTGGCCACCGGCTGTAGCCGCTTGGCGCTGGTGATTGGCGCCGAGTGTAATTCCCGAATTCTCAATCCCGCCGACGTGCAAACTTATCCCCTGTTCGGCGATGCGGCTGGTGCGGTATTGCTGGCCCCGGGTAGCGACAAGCAGGGACTAGTAGCCTATGCCGTCGGTTCGGACGGTTCAGGTGTGGACTTGCTTAACCGGCCGATGGGCGGCTCGCGCTGGCCGTTTTCGGCCTCGGCCGAGTGTAACGGAGCCCATTTTCTGCAAATGGAAGGCCGGCCGATTTTCAAATGGGCCATCAAGATGCTGCGGGAAACCACCAAGGAAGTCCTCCAGCACGCCGGCATGACCATGGACCACGTCGATTTAGTGATTTTCCATCAGGCAAACATCAGGATCATAAATTCTGCCGTGGAAGACATGGGCATCGATTCCCGCAAGATCGTCAATAATCTGGATCGTTACGGCAACACTTCTTCAGCCAGCATTCCCTTGGCCTTGGACGAGGCCTTCCGTGCCGGCCGCATCCACCGCGGCGATCATATCCTCTTCAGCGGCTTCGGCGCCGGACTGGCCTGGGGCACCATGCTCATGCGCTGGTAACAAACACTGTAGTTTCCAATGTGGAACTGTTCGGCAAGTTGGTGGAAGAACTGGACTCCTTGCTGTAAGAAAAAACGTTATCGCTCCTAGTGAAACTGGCAACGTCAGAATTTGCTATGTGATTTACGGCCTTATCTATTGATGATACAATGAATGCCTCGGGAGGCAATCAAATGGGTCGGAAATCTCACTCAAAAGAATCAATCATTCAAATTCTTCAAAACCTTGCAAAGAGGTTGAATAAGAACAATTTATCCAAGAAGGAGGTGCAACTTGAAATTCCCCTTTCTTCCCTATGTAATTATTTTGGAACATTGGGTAATGCATTAGAAGAGGCGGGACTGCAAAAAAGATCTCCTAGAGAAAATTATAAATACATAAAAAAAGTATTATCTGAAGACGAACTATTTTTTTCAGTTCTGGAAGTGGAGAGAAATCTTGGTCACGAACCTGGATGTCTTGAGTATACCAGTTCAGGGAAATACTCGATTACACCATTTAAAAAACGGTTTGGAAAATGGCCTGACATACTTGCCTATTACCGCAAATGGAAGTCAAGCAAAGGTACGGAACTTGCGGATATAAATATTGGAAATAATTTAGCCCCTATAGATACAACGAATTATCACCCAAGTGCCATTGAATCAAAAAAAATCATTTTAGCAAGGAGCATTATCAATCCAGCACAACTTTACGGGGAACCAATTGATTTTCGAGGGCTGCGACATGCCCCGATCAATGAGCAAGGTGTTGTCTATCTTTTTGGTATGGTAAGTCGCGAGTTGGGATTCTATATTGAGGCAATTCAACAAGGTTTTCCGGATTGTGAAGGAAAATATCTTTATGATGCCAAGAAGAATTTATGGGCAAAAGCCAGGATAGAATTTGAGTTCAAAGCATCAAATTTTCAAGAACATGCACATGATCCAAATCAATGCGATTTCATTGTATGTTGGATTAACGACTGGCAGGACTGCCCAATAACCGTAATCGAATTGAGAAAAGAAATCCTAAAGCTTCCGCACTAACAGAAACTTAGGTGGATTTTTTTCCCGGCGCGAATACGTCCCAAGCGTATAATTCAACATAGCCGCAAGCGGAACAGCGAAACGCCCCTATGGGAATGCGTTTGTCCTTAGGCGCCTTGATGCCGCCCCAAAAGCTCTTTATCGGATGTCCTTCTACCCATTCGCCCACCGATACTTCATTTTGCTGCCCCCGGTCCAATAAAAATCCTTGCACCATAGGCTCATTACATTTGGGACACGCCATTTGGTTGGTAGTCATATCCAATTACCTCGCACAGAATGCACTAGCGCGATGCTCAGGAGGGTGTAGCGTCCGTTTAGCCCGGACGCTAGCGTCCGGTGAATTTTCTAGGGGTGCGATACGCTACACCATGGTGAGCAGCGCTCTAAAATACCTAATCCTCAAGCGGTTTGACTGTGAAGATCCACAAGAAAGGCGCGCCGGCTTCGTCCACGCGCACTTCATACTTCAGGCCCACCGGGAAAAGCATTTTTCCCAGCGCCAGACTGTAATTCGTGCGTGCGGCGGGCAGTGAGACTATCGCTTTGGCTGGATCGATTTTATATCGAGCCAAGGCAACGTGGTCATAAAGTATCGGCGTTTTCAGGCGCTTGCCGACGGCCTCCAAGGCCGTGGCAGCGGAGACGTTTTGCACGTTCACATTGTGGAACTCGTACAAACCGGGCAGAATTTCCGGGAGCGGTTTTTCCGGCGGTCGGCCCACGGGCCATATCTCCTTCAAATCGGGCCGGGCTTTGAGGAGGGCATAGTTTATTTTTTGACCGGATGCCTGCGGCACAAGGCAATATCCGGCCGGTCGCAGCAGGCAGGCCAGCGCCGTGCCGCAACTCAAATCAGCCAACTCCTCATCAACCTTGTCATCACCCGAACCATCTTCCAACCGCAGCGGAAGCGATAGTTTGCGGGCGATTTTTTCCACTGCCTCGCGGCGGGCAAGGCCATGGGTGGAAAAACCGACCAGAGCGGCCAGGTCGTTGCGAACCTGATCGTATTGCGCGGCAGTCAGACCAAAGGCGACTTTTGGCGGCCGTTTGTCGGGCGGGCCGTTTTGGGCCAGATCGTCCAGCCATCGCGCAAGTTGCCTGAGTTCGCTCCGCTTGAACCGCGCTCCGGGCAGTTGCAGTTCATCGTGCGATAGCACCCGGCCGGTGACAATATACATGGGATGATTGGGACTGCCTTGGACGTCGATGCCGACCTTGGCGGTATCGATACTAGAGCGGATGCGGACGTTTTTTATTCCCGCGTTGCCCAAGGCTTGGGCCCAATCTTGAAAGCTGAGGGCCGTTGACCGGGCGTCGCCTACAAGTTCCAACCGCACCTCGGCACCCGCCCAAGCAAAAGATTGGGCTGCGAATAACAACAACATCATGATCGCTAGAGCGATTAGGAGACGGTGATGCATTCGGGATTGGGGGAGTAGATTGTTGCTCTTTTGAGCTAAGAGCTTCTAACAAAATGAAGAAAACGTATATTATGTGTGGCACTGCTTGTTCACAAGCAGTGTATTTTTCGGCGATTCAAACGGCACTGCTTGCAAGCAAGCCGTGGCACACGTCATTTTGTTAGAAGCTCTAAATTTCATGATTTTTGCTGAGTTGTTCGGCGGCGGCCTCGTCGACGGAAATGCGGCGGATGCCGGTTGCCCGGCCGCTTTGCGGATCGACATCCACAATCGTGCCATTAAGGCGCACGTCGTTGGTGGCCACTTCGTAATGTGTGGGGCGGAAGGTGCGGGTGGTTTCCATCACGCGATCCATGCGCCGGCCGAGGATGCTCTCAAAAGGACCGGTCATGCCCACGTCGCATTGGAAGGCGGTGCCCTGGGGGAGGATTTGTTCGTCGGCCGTGGCCACGTGGGTATGGGTACCCAAAACAGCGCTTACCCGGCCGTCCAAATGCCGGCCCATTAGTTGTTTGTCGCTGGTGGCCTCGGCATGGAAGTCTAAGAGGATCACGCGAACATCGGGCGGCAGGGAAGCCAAAATACGGTCGGCGGCCTGGAAAGGGCAATCCACCGGCGGCATGAACACCCGGCCGAGCAAGATGAACACGGCCACGTTGACCTGCTGTCGGGTACGAAGTATGGTGAGCTCCCGGCCCGGAGCGGAAGAAGGATAATTGGCCGGCCGCACGATGCGCCGCTCGGATTGCATGAGGGGAATGATTTCTTTGCGGCGGTACACGTGATCGCCCATGGTCATGCCGTCGATGCCGGCGGCGATGAGTTCGTGATAAATTTCGGGAGTCAATCCCGACCCGCCCGCCGCGTTTTCCGCATTGGCCACGACCAGATCGAGCTCCTCGGCGGCGCAAACCGCGCAGGGCTTGCACGCAAATGTGCCGCCCTGGTTTTCCCACAATGTCGCCGATCAAAAGGATTCGCACGGATTTTTAGTAAACAGTTTTCAGTTATCAGTTTTTAAGTTTAAACAATCAGCCTTCAGCTATTATTATGCTGTCCCCTGTCCGCTTTTTTCATCCTTCATCCCTCATCCTTCATCCTTTAATTATTAGCGGGCCATTTCCACGTGTCGGGTTTCGCGGAGCACGGTGACTTTAATCTCGCCGGGATAGGTGAGCTGTTGTTCGAAGGCTTGCACGATGTCGTGGCAGATCTTGGCGGCCGACTCGTCGGTGGTGTCCTTGGCGCCGACAATCACCCGCAACTCGCGGCCGGCCTGGATGGCGTAGGCTTGTTCCACGCCGGAAAATTTGGTGGCGATGGCTTCCAGTTCTTCCATTCGTTTGACGTAGCGTTCCAGCGTTTCGCGGCGTGCGCCGGGTCGCGAGGCGCTGCAAGCGTCCGCCGCGGCCACCAGCACGGTGTAGGGATTCTCAATGCGCAAGTCGTCGTGGTGGCTTAAGGCCGCGTGCACTACTTCGGGCCGTTCGCCGTAGCGTTTCAGCAGGTCGCCGCCGATCTTGGGATGCCCGCCTTCGGCTTCGTGGTCGGCCGCCTTGCCAATGTCGTGCAGCAGGCCGCAGCGCCGGGCCAGTTTGCCGTCCAATCCCATTTCCTCCGCCAACATACCGGCGATAAAGGCCACTTCGATGGAATGCCGCAGCACGTTCTGGCTATAGCTGGTGCGGAAGTGGAGCCGGCCTAAAAGGTTTACTAACCGCTCGTGCAGGCCGAGAATTTCGGCCTCTTGGCAGGCTTGCTCGCCCAGTTTTTGGATGTGCTTTTCCAATTCGCGCTGCGTGCCGGCGACGATTTCCTCGATGCGCGCGGGATGGATGCGGCCGTCGGCAATGAGTTTTTCCAAGGACATGCGCGCGACTTCGCGGCGAATCATGTCGAACGCGCTGACGATCACCACGCCCGGCGTATCGTCGATGATCACGTCCACGCCGGTGGCTTTTTCAAACGCGCGGATGTTCCTGCCTTCACGGCCGATGATCCGCCCTTTCATTTCGTCGGTGGGGATGTCGACGGTGCTGGTGGTGGTTTCGGCGGTGTGAACCGCGGCGTAGCGTTGCAGCGAGGTGAGCAAAATTTCGCGGGTCTTTTCCTCGCAGGTTTCGGCCAGCATCTTTTCGTGGCGGAGAATTACCGCCCCGGTCTCTTGCTGGAGTTGTTGATCGAGGACTTCCAAGAGCCGCTTGGTGGCCTCCTCCTGGCTGAGCCCGCTCAGTTCGTGCAAGGTTTGCCGCTGCAAGTCGAGCAGCTTGGTGAGCTCCTCTTTGCGGCGATTCGCGTCCTGGATGCGTTCGGTCAGTTTGCGCTGGGTGCTTTCCACCATTTTTTCCTGCTTGCGCAACTGTTCGGCCTGCTCTTCCAGGGCGTCCTGGCGCTTATCGAGCAACCGCTCCCGTTCGTGAAGTTCGCCGCGCAGGCGGCGCAGCTCTTTTTCGCTTTCCGCCTGTTGCTGCAAGGTGAGTTCTTTGATTTCCAACTCGGCCTCGCGGCGGTAGTTTTCCACGTCTTGCTGGGCCTTGCGGATGATTTCTCTGGCTTCCGACTCTGCGTCTCTGCGTCGCAGCCGATCTAAAAGGCGGATTAATATAAAAGCCATCACAAAGGAAATAATTATCCCAATGATGACCACAACTAGTTGGAGGGGTGTAAACATGAATATATTCTCTGTGATTTACATTGCCGAATACATCGGCCTCCTGGTCTATGGAGCAAAAGATTATCCTCCACTGATAGACCGTCAGCGGTCAATCCTCGAGGTATCGCGAGTACGCAACGCCCTGTTTAACCCCAAGAGCGGGGTCCAGGAGGAAAGAAATTTGTGGAAGCGCAAAAAGGAAGCACGGTTTTCACCCCAAAACAATCCGGCTGATGGGGATTCACGCGCACAAAGGCGCTGCGATCCAGTGAGCTAACGGCTCGGGCCGGACTCCAGCCCAAGAGACCGTTTAACTCTGCCACCATGAGATTGAATTTCATCGTTTCCAAGTCGGAGCAAAACGCACCGTACGAGTCGTGTCGGAACCGAATCGTTCCGGCTCTGCGCTGCCGAGGACCAGCCTCTGCGGGCGACCGATTCGCCGGTGAAAAAAAATCCCACCAACCACCGGATTAGTATCATTATCAGGTGCATAATCGCATGAACCCTGAAGTTGGGCGGTTCTTGCTGCCTAAAACAAACTTCGTCAAAATCTTTCTTCCAGACAATTCGTTGGCCTCGAGCCTCTCTAAGGGCTGGCCAAAGTCGTTCTAAAATAATTCAACAATTCTAGCGTCTACTTTCGCCGCCAAACTCTCCTCTGGGCACTATAAGCCCATAAAAAGACGTTTTGGCCGTGAATGTAACGCTGCTAAATCTAATCTTATCAGAGTCTATATAAACTGCAACTAGTCAGGTGCCAAACTGCCTGAAAAAAAGCGGCTTTGATACGTGCAGTAAGAGGACTCTGCTGACAAACCATGCGAATTGCATCGATTAGCATGGTTTTAATCACAGCGAGGAAATGTTCCTATAATAAAAAACCATCGAATAACCATGCAGGGGGGGAAATTGAAATTAACCTTTTGGTCAAGGATAATGGAAAAAAGATCCACGGAAACCATGGTTTTTCTTGCCAAACAGTTTTGCGATGACCGATTCTGGCCTACACCCCTTGGAAGCGCGTTTGGCCGGCTTATGGCCGCCGCAGGAGTGGCAGGACTTGACCGTGCTTTTGGCCGTTTCCGGCGGGGCCGACAGCGTGGCCTTGTTACGGGCGATGGCGGCTTTGAAAACCCGCGGGGCGGGACGGCTTTGCGTGGCGCATTTTAATCATCAATTGCGCGACGGGGCCGATGAGGATGAGCGTTTCGTGGTCGACCTCTGCCAACGGTTCGACTTAGTCTGCGAAACCGGACGCCACGACGTGGAACAATCGGCGACGCTCTCGGGCGAGGGGATCGAAGAAACGGCACGCCGCGTGCGCTACGCCTTTTTGAGCGAAACAGCGGGCCGTCTGGGAGCCCGCTTTGTGGCGACCGCCCATACCGCCGACGATCAGGCCGAAACAATTTTGCATCGCATCGTGCGGGGAACGGGCATCGTGGGTCTGGCCGGCATGTCGCGCTCCCGGCCTTTTGGGCCGGTCACGCTTTTGCGTCCGCTCTTAAGTATCCGTCGCCATGAGTTATTGGAATATCTGAGCGATCTGGGCCAGCCGTTTCGAGAGGATCCCAGCAACGCCGATCGCCGCTTTACGCGCAACCGCATCCGACATGAACTTCTGCCCCTCTTGGCAAAGCAGTACAACTCCAGCGTCGTCGAAGCGGTGCTGCGCCTGGGACTCCTGGCGGCACGAACTGCAAGATATCGTCGCAGGTCTAGTTGCCCGGCTCCATGAACAAGCGGTAAAACAGGAAACCGCCGTGGGTGTGGAAATTAACGCTGCCCTCTTGGCCGGGCAACCGCGATATTTATTGCGCGAATTGCTGTTGCTCGTCTGGCGCCAACAGTCGTGGCCCATGCAGGCCATGGGATTTGCGCAATGGAATCAATTGGCCCAGATGCTTGCGGAGACAAATAATCCCCTCTCCACGGCCGGAAACAAACACTTTTTTCCCGGCAACATCCAAGCCGAAATCCGTAATGGCGTTTTCCGCTTGACGCGCTGTGGATAAAAAACCCGCCGGGATAATAATCGCGTTATCCCGCCGCGCGTTGTTGCCCTTGCGATGTCTTCCCCGATCCGATCAGCCAGAGCAAAATCGGCGCCGACACATAGATCGAACTGTAGGTTCCGGTGATCACTCCCGCGATCAAGGCGAAGGAGAATCCGCGCAAGGCCTGACCGCCGAAAAAGTACAGCACTACCACCACGATAAACACGGTTAGCGAAGTAAGCAAGGTTCGGCTGAGGGTTTGATTGGTGCTGTCGTTTACCATCTTGCGAGTCATATTGGGATCCTTGCCGCGGACCTCGCGGATGCGGTCGAAAACCACGATCGTGTCGTTCACCGAATAACCAATGATGGTCAAGAACGCCGCGATAATCGGCAAATTGATCTTGAACGGATCAATGTACAACCAGCCAAAATAGGGCGCGAAGTATAGACTGAAGGCAATCGCGCCGAGCATCACCAGCACGTCGTGGACCAAGCCCACCACGGCCGCCACGCCAAACGCCACGCCTTGGAACCGGATCCAAAGATAAAGGATAATCAGCAGCCAGCTTGCCAGCAGGGCATAAAAAGCCTGGTAGCGGGTGCCGAGCGCCACCGCGCCGCCGATGGCGTTGGAGGCGGGAAAGAAGGGCGCCTCGCTGAGTGTCGTTCTAACCGAATCGAACACCTCCTGCGCCTTTTCCGCAGGCACACCGATCTTCACCGTCCAAGCATTGTACGGCGT
Source organism: Pirellulales bacterium (assembly GCA_963820545.1). Classification (GTDB taxonomy): domain Bacteria; phylum Planctomycetota; class Planctomycetia; order Pirellulales; family Thermoguttaceae; genus CAWGAJ01. The sequence goes on along the minus strand of CAWGAJ010000001.1, from coordinate 1,287,844 downwards.
CCTGCTCCCCTCGACATATTCATCATTCCGGATCTCAAGAGGAATATCCTTGTCGTCCATTTTTAACGCCCGCAGGGCGGCTTTGATCAGTTCCTCCACTGTTTGATGATCGACTTTTTGTGAAAAACTTAGCCGGGCTTGAGTGCCGCCCAGGAATGGATCGGTAATCTGCACCGGGGGCTTTTCCACGCCGGGAATCGTCTCCGCGGCGGGTGTTCTTTCGGCGGGAATTATCGCAGTGGGTTTTTCCCCGGCGGGCATTTTTTCCGCGGTTTTTTCCTGCGCGGGCTGCTCGGCAAGGGGCTTTTCCCCGCCCGCGGATGCCGCTGGTTGTGTCTGTTGCGCCGTCCCGGCGGGAGGAGCTTGCTCAGATGCACTCGACTGTAGCGTGGTTTGTGCGGGAGTAGACGGCTGCGCCGCCGGCGCCTCGACCTCAGTGAAAATCAAGGGCATTGCCGTGACCAGGGCCATCAGGCTTGATGTTCTGAAAAAACGCCGCGATTGTTTGTTCTCGCTCGGCTGATCCGGCTTTGCCGGCGGGACAGTCGCTTCAGGCGCTGCGCCGACTCAGGCGGCGTAAGGGAGGGCTCGTTTTTTTCCGCCGGACCTTGCTCCTGAGGCGCCTGGTTTTCCGGCTGCACTGCCTTGATAGGCGAAACATTCGTCACCTGCAACTGGTTAGTAACCAGCTCGCTGCCAAAGATTTTTTTGAGTTGATCTTTGATTTGATCGACGTTGGTATTCGAAGTATTTACCTCGAAGCGCAAGTTGTTGGCTTCTTCGCCGAAGCGGACCTCGCTGATCGTCACGTCGGGGAATATCTTGGGCCTCTCTTCCAAGGTGCTGCGGACGTTGGCGATTTCCTGTGGTTTGTTGAACAGAGTTTGTACCGATACGCCCCCCGTAAAGTCGATGTCGAACAAACCCGCGCCGCGCCAGAAGGCCACCGCTAATCCCAATACCGTGATCAATATCGAAAAAGTCGCGCAGTAAGGGAACAGGCCCATGAAGTCGATCTCGGTGTGCCCAACCAGATGATGCATTTTCAATTCGCTGATCCAGCGGTGTTTTTCGGCAATGTCGAAAATTACCCGCGCCACGAAGACCGAGGTGAACAAGCTGATGGAAACGCCCAAGAGCAAAGTCAAGGCGAATCCCTTGATCTGCTCGTTGCCGATCACGTACAGCACCACGGCCGCGATCAAGTGGGTGATATTGCAGTCGATAATCGTGGCGCTGGCCCGCTGGAAGGCGTTGCGGATGGCCATCCTCAAGGCCGCGCCCTTGGCCAACTCTTCGCGCAGACGTTCGTAAACCAGCACGTTATTGTCCACGGCCATGCCCACCGTCAGCGCCAAGCCCGCAAATCCCGACAGGGTAAAGGTGGCTTTCACGGTAATCATGATCGCAAACAAAATCACAATGTTCAGCACCAGCACCATGATCGGCCACCAGGCCGGAAAAACGGTAATACCAGAGCATGAATAACGGCACGAGAATCGAGGAGATAATCATCGCGTGGGTGCTCTTGGTGATGGTGTCGCCGCCCAGCGTGGGACCGCTGTAGAGCCGGCTGATGGGCTGCTTGGTCAAGGTGGCGGGCAGGGCCCCGGCATTGAGCACGTCGACCAGTTTTTCCACTTCCTGCTGGGTGAAGTTGCCGGAGGAGATTTCGCCTTGATCATAAATCGTGGTTTGAATTCTCGGCGCGGAATATAAATAGCCGTCGAGGATGATCCCCAATTTACGGTAAAATTCGCCTTGGACTTCGTCAGGACGGTTCTCACTGGTCAACATGCCGAAGAGTTTTCCGCCTTGCGAATTGAACACGAAATGCACGCAGGGCTGGCCCTTTTCGTCGATGCCTGGCCGGGCATGGTTGAGATAATCGCCCGTGACGTCGTAATTGTCCTTGGCCACCAGCAGCTCAGTGATTTTCTTCTTGCCTTGCATGCGCGTGCGTCTGGCGATTTCCGGATAAGGAAAGCTGTTTTCTTCGCCTTCCTTAACCGGCACCCACCAGGCCTCGCGGTTACCTGCGGAATCTTTCAGCACCATCAAACTCGGATCGCTCAGTGCGCGTTCGATCAGCGCCTTGTGGTCGCGCGTATTGGCCAGAATGCGGAATTCCAGCGTGCCCACCTGTGAGACCAATTCGGCAACCCGATTGGCCACGGCCTCGTCGACCTCGGGAATGACGATCTGCACCTGTTCCATGCCGTATTTGCGAATGGCGATTTCCTTGATGCCCACCGGATTGATGCGCCTGCTCACCGCGCCGATGAGTTTATCCATATCCACGGTTACGCCGGGTTTTTTCTGGGTCTGATCCACTTCGTAGACCAGGATCATGCCCCCGCTCAGATCAATACCCAGTTTCGGCGGCCAATACATCGCCAGGATCACCACGCTGCTAAACAGCGTCCAGAGGATCAAACCGATCTTCCAGCCGTAATCGGGCATGCGCAGTCTTTGGCGAAATAACCACCCAACAAAAAAGGTACGACCATCAAGGCAATAACAATAATCAAATTTATTATCGAGGGCATAATGATTAGGGATTAGAGATTAGGGGTTAGAGATTAGAGGTAACTGTTTAATTGGAATCGTTTTCCTCCGCTGGTCCTTCGCCTACAATCCGAGCAATCGAACTAAGGGTAATGCGGAGTTTGGTGTTCGTGGTTTCGTCGACTTTAAGGCTTACTTCGTCGGCCTCGCGGTGCACGTTCATCACTATGCCGTAAATGCCGCCGACGGTCACCACCCGATCATTCTTCTTCACGGCCGCAAGCATATCCTGCCGCTTGGTTTGCTCCTTCCTTTGAGGACGTATGATCATGTAATAAAACAAAAAACCAATCAAAACCAGTATTATCAAAGGGGAGGTAAATAATGTTTCAAGTCCTCCAGGGGCAGGCTGCGCTTTCTCAGCGTCAGCAGCTTGGGCAAAAAGAATAAGTGAGGAAAGCCAATATGTATTCATGTTGATATCCCCCTCTTGTCGGGTCGCGGCCGAGTTATTGTAAGCTCGTTATCATAAACTGTTACCCCCCATGTCACAAGAGGAGAAGGGAAGGATGAGGGATGAAACACCGCTGGCAGTTTCACTTTACCATAAGTGATTTTTCATCCTTCATCCTTTCTTTCTCCCTCCCAGCCGGCGATTTTTTGTCGGCGAAATTCTTCAAAGCAATCGGCTTCGATGGCGGCTCGGGCGTGGGCCAGAAGTCGTTGATAATACGTCAAGTTATGAATCGAAAGCAGGATCGGCCCGAGCATTTCCCTTGCCATGAACAGATGACGGATATATCCCCGACTCCGCTGACAAGCCGCACAAGGACATCCCATTTCAAGTGGGGAATCGTCCCGCTCATATTGCAGATTGCGGAGCCGAAGCGGGCCTTGGTCGGTAAAGGCCATGGCATTGCGTCCGTTGCGGGTGGGGATCACGCAGTCGAACAGATCGATTCCTCGCCGGATGGATTCCAGAAGATCTTCCGGCCGGCCCACGCCCATGAGGTATCGGGGTTTATCGGCGGGCAGTTCAGGCACGGTCGCCTCCAGGATCCGATACATTTCCTCCGGTTGCTCGCCCACGCTTAACCCCCCCACGGCATACCCGGCAAAATCCATCTCTCTGAGCTCTCTGGCACACCATCTCCTCAATTCCGGGTCCAGTCCGCCTTGGACGATGGCAAACAACGCCTGATCCGGACGCAGGGCAATCTTTTGGCAGCGCTTTGCCCAGCGCACGGTCCGCTCGGTGGCGTCTTGGACGACAGCCGCGGAGTTGGGCAATCCCACTACCTGGTCCAAGACCATAATCACGTCGCCGCCGAGAGCTTCCTGGATTGCCACTGCGCGTTCCGGCGAAATCGCCGCCGGATGGCCGTCGATATGGCTGCGGAAGATAACTTCCTCTTCAGTCACTTTGACATTTTCGGCAAGGCTGTAAATCTGGAATCCGCCGCTGTCGGTCAAGATGGGCCCCTCCCAGCCCATAAAGCAATGCAATCCGCCCAGCGCCGCTACCACCTCTTCGCCGGGTCGGAGCAGCAGGTGATAGGTATTGCCCAGCACCATCTGGGCCCCGGTGGCGCGGAGTTGGGCTGTTTCCAGTCCTTTGACGCTTCCTTGGGTTCCTACGGGCATGAAGGCCGGCAGTTCTACCGGTCCATGCGGGGTAAAAAAAGTCGCCCGCCGGGCAGCGCATCCGGCGTCGGTGTGGTGCAGTTGGAAGGAAAAATAATTCGATGACATTCAACAATTGTTGAAATGCAAATATTCAAGCCCACGGGTTGCAACCCGTGGGCTTGTATTAGAACAATATAATATACCGGCCTGTTTCTTACTCCCCGCGGAGCTTCAGTCCCAGGGCCGCGAGTTTTTCCCGCACTTCGTTAAGGCTGGTCACGCCGAAGTTTTTGCACTCCAACAGGTCGTCGCCGGTGCGACGAATCAACTCGCCGAGCACATTTATGCCCAGGCGGATCATGCACTTGCGCCGGCACCGAGAGGTTCAAATCGGAGATCGGCTTGGCCAAGAGCGCCTGTTCGTCGGCGGTGAGCATTTCCGGCTCGAAAATCTCGGCGATGTGCTTATCGGCGGCGAATTGACCCAAGCGCAATCCCTTGGTGGCCAGCATTTCCTTGATTTCGGTAAGGCTGGTTTCGCCGAAGTTTTTGCTGGCCAGCAGATCCTGCTCGGTGCATTTGCACAAATCGCCCAAGGTCATGATGCCCATTTTTTGCAGGCAGTTGCGGCTGCGCACGGAAAGCTCGAAATCGGTCACGGGGATGCTGAGCACCTGGCTTATGCGGTCGCGTTTTTTCTGCGCGTCTTCGTCGTAGTATTGTTCGTGGGAGGCCTCGGTGTCTTTGAAGAAGAGCGTTGCCCGGAGGTGGTCGGGATACACGTCCAAGACGCGCTGATAGCACTGTGCGGCTTTATCGTATTGCTCGCGATCCTCGTACAATAATCCCAGATTCAGCAGCGACCCGACGTGGGCGGGAAAGCGGCCCACCGCCCGTCTTGTATAATTCCATGGCGGTGTCGTCGTTGCCGTGGCGATCGTTTTCCATGGCCAACCCGAACAGCGCCCCGGAATGATGGCGATCGGTCTCCACGGCGCGTTCGTAAAGGGCGATCACTTCCTGCGGATTGCCGCCCATGGCCGCCACCGTGGCCCCGCGTTGATACAGATAGTCGGCCGTTTGTTCAATGGCCCCGGAAAGTTGATCCAAAGCGGCCAACGCCTCGGCCGGATGGTTGGCATAACGCAAGGCTTCCGCACGGCCCAAGGCGCACGGGCCGGCATCATAGCCGGCCTTTTCCGCCGCCTGATAACACTCACAGGCCAGCTTCGTATTCCTCGCGGGCGAAATGTGACTTAGCCAGGTAAAAATGGGCCATGGCCCCGCCGTCGGCCTGACGCAAGACCTCGATCGCCCGATAGTATCGGCCCAATAAATACAGGCACACTCCCAAACGGACGTTGCTGGCCGGAGTCTGCTCTTCCTTGGCTTGCAATTCGTTCACCGCGTCGCGCAACACCTGATACTGCGAAAAATCGCTGGGCGATGGCCTCCTGCATTTGCCGGACTTCGCGCGGTCCGAAGGTGTCATTTATCAGCACCACTTGCTTTAAATCAAATTCCACAATCTGTGACATCGAAAACTGCTCCTCGAAAAAGCGAAAAATGCAAGGATCAATAATAAGCCCAGACTCAATAATAAGCCAGCGGTGGGAGTCGAACCCACAACCCCCGCATTACGAATGCGGTGCTCTGCCAATTGAAGCTACGCTGGCAACTCGTTTTCTGGCAAGAATCTATAGAAATTAAAACAACTAATTTACCATTGCAAACCGCCACCCGCAAGACTTATATAGCCTATCACTAAAAGTCCCCTCTCCCTCCGGGAGAGGGTTAGGGTGAGGGCTTTAATTCAACAGCCGTGATCTGCGATGATAGTACAATACGCCGATTAAACCCACCAGGATTAAAAGGATGGGCGTGGAGGGTTCTGGCACGGCAGTTATATGGGTGGCCAGCGACAGCGGTCCGCCAGACGTTGCATTAATAACGATTTTTGATCCCGGCCGATCCTGAGCCAGTTGATATTGATGCAGTCGGCAAAGAGGGTGGAGCGGCCGAGGCGTTGCCCACTGCTAAGGTTCCCCTGGGCCGCAATCGCATGGAGATTGGATATTGTGCCAGTGACCTGCAATTTCCGGCTGAAATCGTGGTGATGCCCAGATAATTGGCGGCATCGGCGAGTGTGAGCGTGCCGGAGCCGTTCTTTTTCAATCCTCCGTTGCCCGAGACATTGCCGGAAACAGTGAGTTGTTCCCTGTGTATCAATTGTTGCATCGCCGCCCGTGCCGGTAAGCGTAAGCGGGACGTTCGAGGCAAATGATGCGGAGGCTCGCAAAGTGCCGCCGCCGATGTTAAACGCGCCGTGCCACTGCCCTTGGAGAGATTGTTGAAATTCAATGTGCCGCCGGTAAGTTGTAAGTTCCTTGGGCATTGGAAGCGATTTGCGTGATTCCGGTTACCGTTACCGTGCCGCCGGATTGGGTAAATGTGCCCGTGCCGCCATAACCCGGATATAGATTGAGTGTATTAAGTGTTCCCCCGGTCATCTGTAGCAGTCCGGTGCAGCCGCTGCCATAGCCGACAATCGTTGCGCTGCTAGTGCTTACAGTGCCGCCGGATAGGGTGAATGTGCCCGTGCCGTTGTAACCCGAAATGAGATAGGGTGTGATATATGTTCCACCGTTGATTTCGAGCACTCCGGTGCCGCCGCTTTCATAGCCGACATAAGTTGCATTGGCGACGCTGGTCGTGCGGATCGCCGGATTGTTGCACGTAATAGCCGAAGGAGCCGGGATTGGCGCCCACGAACAAGATTGGTGCTGGCGATAACAGTGCTTTGGTTAGTAAATGTGCCTTGGCCGCCGCTGTCGCGGCCGATGGTCAGAAACACATCGGCCGTGAAGGACTTGCCGGACAAAAGTGTGAACGAACCGACGCCGTCCTTGCCCACGCGGATTCCATAAAGATGCAGATTGTTCGTGCCGGTGAGGTTTAACGTGCCGCCGTCGAAGTTGAGCGAGCCCAGCAGGCCTGTGATATTATTGACGGTCAATGCTCCGCCGCTGGCCAGTGTCCAATCGCCATTGTCGATATTTATATTGCCGGGGATATTGGCGCTGCCGGCAAGCACCACCATTCCGGTTCCGATTTTGGTGATGGAATTCGTCGCGGTCTAACGAGCCGGTGATTTGCAACGAGCCGGAGCCCGAAATGTCCCAAACCGTGCTAGGGCTCATCGTCAAAGGTCGGGCGATTGTTTGCGTGCCCGACGAAACGGTCGATCGCGTAATATAGCCGCTGTTCAGGGTTAAAGTTCCGGAACCGCCGCCGACGGAGAAGTTCTTGGTGCAATCAAAGGTCAGGGCGTTGATCGTCCGGTTGCCACCAAGAGTAATCGTATCGCCGTTGGTCAGGCCACTATTGGTAAAACCGACATTCCAGCTCGAGTCGGGCAAACCGCCGGAGCTCCAGTTTGCCGCGGCGCCCCAATCCAACGTCCCTCCGCCCTTGCTCCAAGTTTTTATACCCACAGTACGACCAAGTTAAATCTTTCATGATTTCCCATTCCAAGGGCGTGACTGCGCGGATGGCTGTACCCGAGCTTATTACCGGACTCATCATCGCATTGGGCAGCGTAGACTCGTCGAGATGGGACAAACTAGAACCGCTTTCATAGGGATTAGGAGCGTAAACAGGAACATTACCGCCGTAAATAGGTCACGGCGTTAGAGCCAGTGAACCAGACCGGATTGTCCACCTCCTTGAAATTGTCGAGCGTGCCGGTTCCGCCCGCCAAGGGTTGATTACCCGCGTCGTCTCTCAGCTTTTTGTCCCATTCGCTCAGTCCTGCGGAGGAGAATTTGTCAGTACCATAATTATAAGTGGAAAAAAAGCCCAGCGTGTGACCAAGCTCGTGGGTGAGGACGCTGCGAAAGTCATAGTAACCGGAAACCGGCGTTCCCGAGCCGAAGTTCCAGTTTATTCCGGTGCTAAAGGCAATTCTGGCATCATAACTTGTCGAGCCACTGTAATCGACGCCCGTGCGCCATACGCGCTCGGTGTTGGTCCAACAGGTGGTGCCGTTGCCGACGCCGGGATTTGATGTTTCGCCCAGGATCGAACCGCCCAGGCTTTCCCAAAACAGATGTAATTTGACTTGCCGACCGGGAATGTTGGTTATGCGATTGGCCCAGGCGACAATACTGGAGGTGGCGTCATCGATTTCCTGGCTGGTCCAATTTTGCGTTCCCGATCCGTCTTCGTCCGTTTGGCCGCTATTATAAAAGTAGATATCAAACGGCCCCACGGTGCGCACGGTTTGGGCATGGGCCGGAAGAGATAGGATAGACAAACACCAGCCCAGACAAAACAGCAACCAGCCCCGGGCTGCAAAACAGGTCAAACGCTTTACCTGCACTTTTGTTTTAGTCAGTAAACCATTTTCATTTTTGCTGGCGGGAGCAGCAGCGGACATTTTATCCGGTTTCTTATTATTACCATGACGGCCAACCAATGCTTCGATAGTTATCAAGAACTGACAATATACCGCATTATGATTGTTTTGACCAGCCGTTCTCACCGTTCTGCTATACAAACTAACAGTGCTGCGCGACTCGGAAATTCCATTCAGCCGAACGTCTTTGCCTGTAATGCTATGCGGCATTTCGCCGCGGGGCAATCTTAAGATCCCCTTAGTTCAGATCTTCCGTGAATTGTACAAATAAGATATAGTGAAATTAATCAGCAATCCCGGCGTGGATTTGGCGTTGGCCTTGGTAGGTAACTAATAAAGCCGGCTTTTGTCTGATAACAGGCAAGCGCAGGGCATAAGAAATCAGCGGCGTATGTCCGATTACATTGTTCGTTACGGGGTAACGCGATATCTGGGGGTCTTTTCCGCCCCGGCAGGGCAATCATTCTACCGGGGCATCAGGGTCATTGTGCGCAGCGATCGCGGTCTGGAAGTCGGCGACGTGCTTATTGAGGCCAGCGCCGAAGCCGTGGGCCGGTTGGTCGATCCGCCCAGCGGACAAATCCTCCGCGTGATGAGTGCCGAAGACGCCCTGGAGATGGTGCGCATTGAAAAGCACGCCCGAGAGGAATTAGACATCTGCCAGCGTTACATCGATAAGCTGCAATTGCAGATGCAACTCGTCGATGTGGAACGAATTTTCGGCGGCGAGCGGATCGTGATCTACTACCTGGCCGACAACCGCGTGGACTTCCGCGAACTGGTGCGCCTGTTGGCCGGCGAGTTCCAGACCCGCATCGAAATGCGGCAGATCGGCGTGCGCGATGAAGCCAAATTGCTGGCCGATTACGGCGACTGTGGTTGTCCCGTCTGCTGTAACACTCACTTGGTGCAAATGCCGCCGGTTTCCATGCGCATGGCCAAACTTCAGAAAGCCACGCTGGATCCCACGAAGATTTCCGGTCGCTGCGGGCGGCTGAAGTGTTGTCTGCGCTATGAATTCGAGACTTACGAGGAGTTGCAAAAACAACTCCCGCCCTTGGGATCGGTGGTCTTTACGCCCGAGGGTCGAGGGAAAGTGGTCGGCCATGATATCCTTAGCGGCCAAGTCCAAGTGATGACTGACGATCATCGCCGACTTGCCGTGCCCCTGGACAAAGTGGAAGTTGATAAGTATGCCGCGCCCCTGCCTGAACAGCCGGAACCGGAAGAAGATGAAGAACTGGAGAGTGGATAAGTGCTTACTGGATAGTTGATGCTGGAGGCGTCTTTTTATTTTAACGTTCATCTGTCGTCCTCAATAAAACTTTACTTGCCATGCTCGATCCTAACGACTCGTTTCTCGCCATGCTGCAAGAGGACCGGCGTTACAAGCTGGAGGCGTATATCCTTATTTTCGAGGCCTTAAACTACGCGCAGACGGCCTTGAACATGGGCACGGAAAAAACGAGCGAACCGCCGCAAAACGTCCCGCCCGCCGACGAATCCGTGGAAATAGCCGAACGGCATGTCACCGGTCAAGAACTGTGTGAAGCCATCCGCCAGTATGCTTTGCACCAATACGGCTATATGGCGAAAACCGTGCTTAATACTTGGGGACTACAGAGCACCAGCGATTTCGGCGAAGTGGTGTTTAATCTGATTCGCATCGGGAAAATGAGAAAAACTCCCGCTGACACCAAGGTGGATTTTGATCATATCTACGATTTCAATACGGCCTTTCGCCAGGATTTTCGGATCAGCATGTCGGAGTGACAAGATGCCGGGGCTAAACGTATATCACCTGCGGACACTTGACAACCTCATGCTTCGAGTGCGACAATTTCTGGATAAAAGCAAACCTGAAAATCCCCACCTTCAAATCGCTTCGAAGAATCGCGCCATGACCAAAAAAAATACTATCATCAAAGCATCTTTGGCGGCCGGCCTGCTGCTGTTGCTGGGAATTTGCTGTAGCTGCGGCACCAGCGAGTACCAGCGCCGGCTGGAGGACCGGATTAAGGAACTGAAAACGGGATCCAAGTTCAATATCTTGTCGCCGCCGGTGAAAGTGCCCGGCACGTCCGTGTCGCTGCGCGTTCCGCAAGATTTTAATGATCAAACGTTAACCGAAGGGGCAGTGATTGACGGCAAACCGGTCGACCTGCGCCGGGTAAAAACCAACTTGATTGATATCCCCGACTTGAAACTTACTTTCGAGGGATTCATCGTTGATGCCAGCGGCGGCAAGCAACCGTTTTATCTTTACGTCGCCGTGAGTACCGACCCGGGGAAGATGAATTTCACCAGAAACATTCATGCGGAACTGTCCGGCAAATTCAATAACACAACCGGACTAACCGATTATCAAGTCCAAACGCCCGAAGGGCGAACCAGCGACTGGAAAACATGCCGGGCTACCGGAAATCAAGTGTTTTATTACGTCACTCCTAACGGAGACTCCTCATTCCGCCAAATGTCCGGCGTCATGGAATTACTTATTCACGACGAAAACGAGACCTTGGTGATCCTTGCTTGGCGCATGCCCAGCACTCTGGAACAAAGTAAAGACTTCAAAACCTGGATCAACCTGGTGGCCGGCTGTGTGAAAGTCTCGCCTTAACGGCGCAGATAACCCGCACTGGATTGGAAATACTTGCGGCGACGCGTTTGCGTCAAGCTCCGATCCTCGTTCTCTTGGGCCCGCAGATCGGCGAGATTAGCGCGGCAGAAACGACAGCCCACGACCTCGATATGAAACCTCACGTAGCCGGCGGTCTCTTCCGGCAGGGTCTGGAGGAGAAAGCCGCCCAACTGCTCCCGCGTCAGGCAGCTCAGACGGTGAACTCGCCAAATCTCGCTAACCGAGTGCACTCCGGCGTTGCGTCGGGCGTGGATTTTAGACACTTGTTCCGCCAGCGTGCGATCTTCCCGCAAACCCCGTTCGATAGCGGCTATTTCCTCGGGGGGCAAGGCCTCGTCGAGATAGGCTTCCAAATCGGATTGTCTGAAAGTAGTGGCCATGGTTCCAGCATAGCATACGGCGGCTTTAAATGCTACTCCGCCCCCGGGCTAGTCGCGCTGGGCGGTTTTCACCGCGCCAAAAGGCAGATACCCATAGAGGGTTTCATCGCCGCGGAGGATAAAGAACTTCACGGGATTGAGGTTGGCGACGTCCGGGCGGTTGAGAATATAAGTCACGTTTTCCAGGCTCAGCGTTTCCCAGATGTGCATGCCTACCAGCACGTCGCCGGGCCGGATTCCTTGATTGGCCGCGGGACTGCCGGGATGCACGGTGGTGATCGTCAATCCGCCGCGATAACGCGTTTGATGCGCCGCGCGGAATTCCTCGGCGGGGATGGCTTTCAATTCCAGACCCATTACTTCCCAGACCGGTTGAGGCGGTGTTTTCTGCGTTTCCGGCTGGGCTGCCAGCGTGAGGCTGGTGTTGATCAATTCGCCCGATCGCTTCAGGGCGAATTCGATTTTTTCCCCGGGTTTGTGGTCCAGCAATGCCCGCTGGAGGTCCAATGTTCGCTTGATTTCCATGCCGCTAAGACTGGTAATCACGTCGCCTGGTTGAATGCCGGCCTCGGCCGCGGGACTGGTTTGCTCGATGGACCCGACCACCACGCCCGCGGCGGCATCGGCCGATTTTTCGGTTGCAGCCGTGATCCCATGCCACGTTTTGTTGGTATTGCAGGTCGCCAACATGGAAGCCGCCGCTAAAATGGACTTGTCCACCGGAATGGCAAAACCAATGCCTTGCGCTCCCGCCCGCACCGCCACGTTAATGCCGATCATTTCGCCGTCGATGTTCAACAGCGGTCCGCCGGAATTGCCCGGATTGATGCTGGCGTCGGTCTGGATCAGATCATCGTAATACTGCGCATCGTTAACCTGGACCGAACGATGCAAGGCGCTGATGATCCCCCGCGTTACCGTGTGTTCGTATCCATAGGCGTTGCCCATGGCGATCACGGTCTCGCCGGTCATCAGGTCCGCGGAAGTGCCGATTTTAATGGCGGGTATTTCTTGTTTGGCGTCGATCTTGATGATCGCCAGGTCGGTTTCCGGATCGCGGGCGGCAAGCTTGGCAAGGTAACGCTCGCCCCGGGCCAGGGTAACTTGAATCTCGCGCACCCCGTCGACCACGTGATAATTCGTAATGATATAGCCCCTGGAGTCGATCACCACGCCCGTGCCCATGCCGTTTACCCGGTGGTTGGCTTCGGCCCCCGCCGCCTGTGCGGATGTCGCCGCCACCGTCTTCTCGCCGCGGATATTTACCACCGACTCCCGCGCCGCCTGCACTGCCTTGACAATCGGGCTCATGCGCAGTTCAGAACCGGCGGCGTTCTGAAACCAAAATACAGACAGAATTATTACTGCCATGCCCCATGGGGCGCTGCGGCGGGATAAGCATCTTGGGCGTGCGGTTTGATGGGACATGGGCCGTCAAGCGGGATATTATTACTTGTTTGGTCGCGGCCTCCGCAAATCGGCTGCCGCATGCGGGACAATACACGCGCGGGATCGTCCATCCCAGGCAATCGCAAGAGTACTTCTGCTTCATCGGTTCCCCGAAATACGTGCCTTTATTACTGAATGTATTACCGGCAAAAACTACCTATTCCACCAGACATCCAATCAAACAGCGCAATTTAGAAAATATAGACAAAAAGCAACTAAGCCAATAAACGGTCAGGGATGCATAGTCTGCATTTCTCGTCAAGCTGTGCCATTGCTTGCCCAAAGGCAAGCAATGCAAAGTGGTTCGATAAAGCACTGCTCACCGGAGGCGAGCGGTGGCACACTGCTGAAAACAAGATCGAGGTGCTGGGAAATGTGGACTAACCCGCATTTCTCATCGTAGGGTGGGACAAGGTCGCGCAAGTTGTTGGTGGGTCCGCGCAAACTGATCAATATGTAATTTACAGCCTGTACGAGGGCGAGCATATAATTCGCGACCGAAGTCCCACCAAGAAAACAGGTCGCTTGACCCACACTACACGTTGCTGAGAAATGCGGACTAACGCCGCGTAGCCGGTTCAGAAGGACGGGGCGGGAGCTGGGCTTCGATCAATTGATTGGACTTTTTTTCCGGCGATGCTGTGAAGAACCAACTCGGCGGCTCCGCAGGTACATCCATTTTTTCCAGAACCGCGCCCGACTTTTCACCTTTAGGCACGGGCGGCGGAGGGGGAATTTCCTCTGGCTTAAGGGCTTTTGGCTTGGCAGTCTCTGGCAAAACAGGAAGTTTTGGCTTTTTTTCCGGAACAGTGGCCTCAAAATGGGCCGGTTGCATGGTTTCATCCCTGGGACAAAATACTGGCTGCGTCGGCAAAGGATGAAATTGGGCAATTACCGGCGGCGATGCCGGCGCACCCGCGCCGATTCCTGAATGCGCCCTAAACGTCCGCAACTGGCGCAAATTCCTAACCGGCCTCGCCGTTCCAACAGTTTGGCAAAAGCAGAGGTGCCCAGTTTGTCGAGGAGCTTCGGGCTGGCTTGCTGCAATGTCTCTGATTCGCAATCCGTTGCATTATCACAACTGGGTTCTTTGGGGCCACAGGTATCACATCCTTCAATACAATTAGTTACTTGGCAGCGCGACGGCGGCATCCGTTTGAACTCCAGCGACCAGTCCGCTTGCAGAATCCAACCTTGGCAAGTCCGATGGCAGGAACATCCCGCGCCTCCAAGCAGAATCATACATATATATAATACGCACAATACGCAGATTTCCCATCTACCCTTGTACATGAGAATCCCCCCGCATAATTAGTGAAGTAATGTCTAAAACCAGGGGACAGTCCCATGATAGCCACGCGAAAATAGCGACAGTCCCCATGCTATCCTCAGGATTGGATCGGCACGTTATATCAGGAAAATTAGGAATATTCGGAAAGGCTTGCCCAGATTCACTGCTGCAAGGAATAGAGAATCACGTTCAGTCCGATGCGGGCAGCGTCTTCACGGACATATCCGCGGCATTCCAGCGAGTTGCTCTTTTCCAATGCGCAACTGATGTCGTATTGAGAGAAGATGACCGCCCAGCGGTCGCCGAAGCTGATGCCTTCCAGATCCGGGGGGACTTTTTTCAGCGCTGCCGTTAGCGGGGCGTTGGCGCCGCGGCCTGAAGGATCGCGCCGCGTGACCGTCCTCAGATCAAAACCGCCGAATTTCGTGCTCCACAGCGGGTCCTCGGCGCGAATGCGCTGCAATTTGTTTTGGGGGAAGATGGTGGCCATTTCGCGGCGGAACGATTCGCTGAAGGCCCGGCTTGCACAAATCGAATCGGCAAACAGCATTCCGCCGCGCTCGATATACTTTTTCAATTGCGCTCGCTCCGCGTCGGTGAAGCGAAAGGCGTTGCGCCCGTGCATGAACACCAGATGATAATCAAACAAGGCCTCGTCGGTAAGATCGAGCAATTGGTCGCGCACAGTAGCGCGAATTTTCAGCTCCCGGCCCGCTAAGTCCAGCAGAT
Organism: Pirellulales bacterium; assembly: GCA_963820545.1. Classification (GTDB taxonomy): domain Bacteria; phylum Planctomycetota; class Planctomycetia; order Pirellulales; family Thermoguttaceae; genus CAWGAJ01. The sequence goes on along the minus strand of CAWGAJ010000001.1, from coordinate 1,272,803 downwards.
TCACCAGCGCCCTGGGCGCGGCGTTGCATCCGCCGGGATGGCGCAATTTGGCGATATACAAGCGACCGCGCTCCACTTGATCCTCCCTGTGGCGCGATGTTGCCTGGAAGTACTCCTCCTTACCGTGCAACTCGCGATTGGTGGCATAAGCCAAAATATTGATGCCCAAGGCCAATGCGGCCTCGATCTGGGCCTGCACCGCAGGCTTGAAAGTTTGCCCGCGCCCGCTACGGGAAAGTTCCCAGAGACAGGAGAGCGACGGCCGGGGACTTTCCGGCGGATCCAACGGCGCGTAGACCACGCTGGTGCGGCAGCCGAAGTCGATGCCCCACAGCGGGCGCAACTGTTCGGCGGCAATTATTTCCTCGGCGTGCCAGATGGGATGCTCGGGCTCCAAGAGGCGCAGTCGGTATTCCTCTTCGGGAAAGATTCTCCTCATAAGCTCCCGGAATCCCTTGTCAAAACCGCCCTGGCCGCAATATGCTTCGGCAAAGAGAAATCCGCCGCGATCGAGATAATCCCGCAATTTCCCGGCTATTTCCTGGGCCGCGGCGCGATTTTCGGGCAAAGGACTGAGGCTGCCGCAAATAAACAAAACCGGCGATTGCAGCAGATCATCCACGCTGGCCAAGCGCAGATCGATTTCCTGCCAGGTGAGGTCTTTTTTCCACCGCGATTCCACGAAAACCGTGAGATTGCCCAGGTCGTGGCGATGCTGATTCCAATCGTTATCCGACGCATGCTTGAGTTTGCTGATGAGCACCGGCCAGCGTCCCTTGGAAAGGAAAAGCAAGGCGAAGCTGGTGCCGATCGCGCGGCTTTCCATGACGGTGCCCGCCCCGCCCCAAAATCCCGATAATTTATCCTGCTCATCCACCAGGAATTTCGCCCCTTCCCGATACCAGTCGGCTTTGCCGATAAAGCGCCGCGCCGTGAGTCTGCCGGCCCGCTCCATGCCGTAAAGGTAATAAAGCAGCCATAATCCGCCGGACTGACCGGGATTTCGCCTGACGCTAAAGTTGGCGCCCAGCCAATTCATCCCGTTTTCGATGCCGCGCATCCGCAGTCCTGTTGTCTTGGCGGCAACAGAGGATTTTTTCGTTATCCGCTTTGGCGTCGGGCTGTTCGATTCTGTCGGCGGTAATCATCAGCGCGGAAATGCCCGCACAAGTCATGCTTCCCGTGCCGGGCATGGGCTTGTGATATCCCCACGATCCGTCCGCGTTCTGACAGCCTTCCCAATAAGTTTGGGCCAAGCGCCACGTTCTGTCGCTTACCGGCACTCCGGCGCGTTGGGCCTCATGCAGGCCCAACAAGGCGAATTGACTGTTGGAGTTGTTGCCGCTGCCGTGCTGCGGATACGACCATGCTCCTTTATTGGGTCCTTCCAATATTTGTACGCTTTCCAACCACCTCACATTGCGGCTGATAAGCAAGAGATCTTTTTGTGGTTCGGCCCTGGCGAAAACCATCGTTTGCAGAGCGGCGACGTACGTACTTTCCGGCTTGAACTTGCGGAGATAGTTCAATGCCTTTTGAATCTGTGGATCGTCAGGCTCAATCCCGGCATTCAAGAGGGCCAATGTACAAAGGGCACTCGTACCCCCCGGATAGCCGGGATATTCGTCCCAAGAACCATCAACCTCCTTCTGTTGCTGTTTTAGGTAGGTTACCCCTTTGTCGATCGCCTCGCGCACCTGCTGGGCGCTTATGTCGCCCTGAGCGTCCTGCGCAATCGCTACATTCTGCCCAACTAAAACGACCGCAAGCAGGTAAGCCTGGATTGCAACAAGAATTATATGTCTCACGACTGTTGGCCTTAACTAAATGGCAAGTTCATCCCAAGTATATTAGAATTAAAAAGTTAGGTGGGCAACTGCATTTCCAATCCTGGGTGTTTTGCTGGCAATAATATAAAATAAGGAATTGGGGATTATTGATTAAACAATAATGTGTTTTTTTGCGTCTTTTGTAAAGCCGCGCCCATTGGTCGCGGCCTTCCCCCCAACCAAAGAACAATGATAAATATGACTTCCGATCCCCGCTCCCCTCTCCTCTAATCCCTCACAAAGGAACACGACCATTGTCTACCGTTAAGCCTCGCAGTCTGGGCGACGTTTTGCAGGAGTTCTCGCAGCACCGAAAGCTGATGCAGGAAGAATTGCAGAAGGTCATTGTCGGTCAGGACGAGGTGATCGAGCAAATCTTCGCCGCCATTTTTACCCGCGGCCATTGCCTCTTGGTAGGCGTGCCGGGATTGGCCAAAACATTGATGGTCAGCACCCTGGCGCGGATTCTGGACATCCAATTCAAGCGGATCCAGTTTACCCCCGACCTGATGCCTTCGGACATCACCGGCACTAACGTGCTGGAAGAGGACGACCAGGGGCATCGAAATTTCCGTTTCGTTGCGGGGCCGATCTTCACCAATATCCTTTTGGCCGACGAAATCAATCGCACGCCGCCCAAAACCCAGGCCGCCTTGCTCCAGGCCATGCAAGAACGGGAAGTCACCGTGGGTCAGCAGACTTACCCCTTGCCCGACCCTTTTTTTGCCCTTGCCACGCAGAATCCGATCGAGCAGGAAGGCACATATCCGTTGCCCGAGGCGCAGTTGGATCGGTTCATGTTCAACATCAAGGTCGATTATCCTTCGCCCGACGAAGAAGAGCGGATCCTGGCCAGTACTACGCGCGGCGAGAAGACCGAAGTGCAAAAAGTGCTCTCCGGCAAGGCGATTATCAACTTGCAGAACCTCGTAGGCAAAGTGGCGGTAAGCGAGTATGTGGTGCAATACGTTGCCCGCCTGGTCCGCGCTACCCGGCCCAAAGATCCCACCGCGCCGCAGTTTGTTCAAGAGTTGGTCGATTGGGGCGCCGGTCCCCGGGCAGGCCAATTTTTAATCCACGGCGGCAAGGCCCTGGCCGCCATGGACGGCCGCTTTTCTGTGGCCATCGAAGACGTGCAAAAAATCGTCATTCCCGTGCTCCGCCACCGCATCAGCACCAACTTCCAAGCCCAGGCCGAAGGCATGAGCAACGAAGACATTATCCATCGCCTGATCCGCGAAATCCCCCCGCCGGAAATCCCGAAGTACGAAAGTAAGCAATTGTAAAGCCGCGACCAGTGGTCGCGAAAAAGGGACGACATCATCGGTGATTTCATAATCGCGACCATTGGTCGCGGCTTTACAGGAAAAAAATCATCCCCCAATGTCCACCGTTGAAAAATATCTTAAACCCGAGGTGATCAATCAGATCAAGCGCCTGGATCTGCGCGCCCAGTTTATCGTGAAGGGTTTTTTGCACGGCCTGCACGCCAGTCCCTTTCACGGCTTTTCGGTCGAATTCAGCGAACATCGCAAGTACACGCCCGGCGACGAGCCCAAGGACATCGACTGGCTGGTCTACGCCAAAACCGACAAGTATTACGTGAAAAAATTCGAGGCCGAAACCAATATCACCGGCTACCTGGTGATGGACATGAGTCGCTCGATGGGTTACACCTATCGCCAGGAACTGACCAAGTTCGAATACTCCGTCTGCCTGGCCGCGGCCCTGTGCTACCTGATGATTCATCAGCAGGACCCAGTGGGGCTTTTGACCTTCGATCAAAAAATTCGCCACAGCCTGCGTCCCAAGGCGCGGCGGGCCCACCTGGGCAACGTGCTTTCGCTGCTCACCAATCTCCGCCCGCAAGGCGAAACCGATATCGCCCACAGCCTGGTTCAGGTGGCCGCCATGCTCCGCCATGCCAGCCTGGTGATTATTTTTTCCGACCTGCTGGCCGAGCCCGGGCCGGTATTGGAGTCGCTTTACCGCCTGCGGCACGGCGGGCACGACGTGATCCTCTTCCACATCTTGGACGAGGCCGAAGTCAACTTCCCCTTCGGCGGCATGGTCGAACTTGAGGACCCGGAAAATCGCCGCCGCCTGGCCCTAGACGCCGATGGCTTCCGCCGCGATTACATTGCCGAGATCGACTCCTTCCGCGACGCCTATCGCCGCGATTGTTTTCAATCCGGCGTGGACTACGTGCCCCTGGATACCAGCATGAGGTTCGATCGCGCCTTGACGCAATATCTGGCCAATCGCGCGGCAAGAGGCTGAAAAGAGGGATGAAGGATAAGGGATGAAGGATGAATGAAGTGCTTTCGGTTTCATACTGGCCACTGTCCACAATCCACTGCCCACTAACCACTATCCACTAACCACTTTTCTAATGACTTTTGTCAACATATCGCTGCTTGCCGGGACTGCATTGATCGCGGTGCCGATCATTTTGCACCTGATTATGCGCCGCAAGCCGATGCTTTTGGAGTTTCCGGCGCTGCGGTTCGTGCAAAAGCGGCACGATGCCAACCAGCGCAGGTTGAGACTGCGGCACTTGTTGCTGTTGCTGTTGCGCACCGCTGCGATCGCGCTGTTGGCCTTTGCCTTGGCCCGGCCCAGCATGCAATTCGGCGGCGCCTTGGGCCATCAGGAAGCGCCGGTGGCGGCGGCGCTGCTTTTCGATGCCGCCCCGCACATGGACTATCGCCACCAAAATCAAACCCGGCTCCAGGCCGCCAAGGATCTGGGCCTCTGGTTGCTCAGCCAATTGCCCAATGAAAGCGAAATCGCCGTGCTCGACACGCGCCTCGGCGCCGGGGCATTTCAGGTCGATCGCTCCGCTGCGCGGCACAACATCGAACGCCTCGAAATCGTGCCCAACTCGCAGCCCTTAACCAGCGCCATGGAAGAAGCCTTGCGCTTGCTCAAACAAAGCACATTGGCGCGAAAAGAAATTTATATCTTTAGCGATCTTTCCCGCAGCGCCTGGCCTCTCGGCCGGGCAGCGCAACTCCAAGAACGTTTGAAAGAACTGCCCGGGACAGGGATCTATGTAATCGACGTGGGTCTGTCCGATCCGGTCAATTACGGCCTGGGCGAAGTTCGACTCTCCAGCGAGGTGCTTTCCCACCGCAGTCCGCTTTCCGTGGAAACCGAGCTTTCCTCCCTGGGCGGCGCGGGTGAAAAGGCCGTGGAATTGTATCTCTTGGACGCCGCGGGCAATCCGCAAAAACGCAGTGTGGAAAGCCGCACGCTCAAGCCGGGCGAGGCGCAACAAGTGGAGTTTCGCCTGGGCGCTTTGGAGATCGGACCGCTACAGGGTTTTTTGCAGATCGTCGGGCAGGACGGATTGGCGGCCGATGACACGCGATTTTTTTCCGCGGAGATAAAACCGCCTTGGCGGATTCTGATCGCCGCCCCCCAGCCCGCCGACAGTTATGCCCTCTTCCTCACCGAAGCCCTGGCCCCCGCGGTATTTCGCAAGCGCGGACAGGCGCGATTCGATTGCGAGATCGTCGATCTGCAAGACATGTCAAAAAGGAATCTTGCCGATTTCGCTGTTGTTTGCTTATTGGATCCCACGCCGCTGGAGCCGGCCGCGTGGCAAAAACTGACCGACTATGTTGCCGACGGACACGGCGTGGCGATCTTCCTGGGCCGAAACGCCCGGCCGCTCGATTCCTTCAATTCTCCGCAAGCGCAGGAATTGTTGCCTGGCAAGTTGGAGCGGCAAGCGCGGCGGCCCGACGGCGACTTGCATCTCAGCCCCGGCGATCTGCATCACCCCATCCTCGCGGCGTTTCAGTCGCAAAGCGGATCAATCCCCTGGGAAATGTTTCCCGTGTTTCGCTATTGGGAGTTGGACCAGTTGCATCCTGGCGCAGGCGTAGTGCTGCCCTTTAGCGACGGCCGGCCCGCCGTGTTGGAACGGCCCTTGGGGTCCGGTCGGGTGCTGACCATGACCACGCCCGTCTCCGATCGCCCCTCGCAAAATCCCTGGAATCTGCTGCCCGTGGGCGAGGCCTGGCCCTTTATGATTCTGGTCAATCAAATGGCCTCTTACCTGGCGGGCAGCAGCGACGAACACCTGAATTACTTTTCCGGACAGACGGCCGTGCTCGGGCTCGATCCCAACCAGCAGCGCTCCACTTATCTGCTGACCGGACCGGGAGGCATTAATTTCCCCCTTTCCGCCGACCAGCAGCACCATCGGCTGGTGGTCACGGTCACCGAGCAGCCGGGAAATTACCGCGTCCGGGCCGGAGGTGAAAAAGGTGGCTTCGACCGCGGACTGAGCGTGAACCTCGCGCCCGAACAAACACAACTCGAACGCCTTGCGGAAAATGCACTTGGTGAGATTTTCGGCCCTTATAAAATTCGCGTTGCCAGAACCAAAGAGCAAATCGATCGCGACATCAGCATGGGCCGCGTAGGGCGCGAGCTATTCCCGCCGCTGATTTTAATCGTGGCCCTTATTTTGGCCTTGGAATCGGCGGCAGCCAATAAGTTCTATCGCCACGCAGAACGATAAACACAGAATATAATACAACACTCAACTATCACAGGTGGAAGCTGAAAATGAAATTCTCGAAGCAAAGAATATTTGTTTATGGTTGATCAATCAATTGAAATAGCTGTAAGGCAATATCTCCAGGCGGCTGCCGAGAGGGGCATACATGCACGACGCGCCGTGGTTTTCGGATCGCAAGCCAAAGGTATTGCCGATCAATGGAGCGATATCGATTTGGTAGTGATCGCACCAGAGTTGGAGCCTCCTCTTAATCGAAGGCTAGTCGATAAACTGTGGGAACTGCAGGCGACTACCGATTCCCGCCTGGAACCGATCCCCTGCGGCGAACAAGAATGGAAAATTGACCAAACCCGCCCCATTCTCCAGATCGCCCGGCGCGAAGGCATTGAAATACATGCTTGAAAAAACTGGGTTAACTATTCATCCCTCATAATTCATCCTTCATCCTTTCGAAATGTTTCGCCTTTCATTTTATCCCATTGCCGACAGTTATCTGCTTGTAGCCCTCATAGCGGCGGCGCTGCTAGTGCTGTTGGCATTGATACCGGGCAAGGATCGGCTAAGCAGATGGCGCCGGCTCTCTTTGGCCGGATTGCGCCTGGGCGTAATTGTGCTGGTGATCTTTGCCATGTTGCGCCCCACGTTGATCTATACCCAGGTGAAAAAACAATCCGCCGCCTTGATTGTGCTGGCCGATCAGTCGCGGAGTATGTCGGTACCCGATGCCGTGGCCGGCAAAACCCGCTTCGAGGCCTTGCGCAAGGCAGTCGAAGATGCCGCCCCGTCGCTTGAGGAGCTTGCCCGCGATTTCGAGGTCAAAGCGTACGGCTTCGATGCCGAGGCCCATGAGCTTGCAGTTGAAGACGGCCGCATTGCACTGCCCGAAAAGCCCCAAGGGCACCAAACCGCCATCGGTTCGGTGCTCGACGACGTCTTGCGTCAAGAGGCCGGCAAGCGCCTGCTGGGCGTGATTCTTTTAAGCGACGGCGCACAGCGGGCATACGCGCCGCGCGATCTGCCGCCGCAGACCGCCGCCGTGCGCCTCAAGCAACTGGGTTATCCGCTTTTTACCTTTGCCTTTGGCCAATCGCGCGGGCTGGGGCAGGCCCAGGACGTGGCGGTCAAGGATTTGCTGGTAAATACCACGGTTTTCGTGAAAAACGAATTGGCCATTAGCGCCCAGGTTCGCGTCGATGGTTACGTCAATCGCGAGATTCCCGTGCGCGTGCTTTTCGAAACCTCGCCGGGAAAGATGGAAGTGGTTGCGGAGCAAAATATCAAAGCCGCGGCCGACGGCCAATTACTGCCGGTGCAATTGATTTATGTTCCGCAAACGCCGGGCGAATTCAAGCTCACGCTGGCAATTCCCGCCCAGCCCGGCGAGTTGGTCACCACGAACAACGAACTGAGTACATTTGTCAATGTGCTCAAGGGCGGGCTGAAGGTGCTGTACCTCGAGGGCACGTTTCGCGTGGAACAGAAATTCATCCGCTGGGCCCTGGACTCCTCGCCCGACATCAATGTGGATTATATCCGCATCGATCCGCGCGATCCCGGCAACCGGCCCGTCGATTTGACCCAGCGCCTGACGCCCGGCAAGTACGATGTTTACATGATTGGCGACGTCGACTCTTCCATCTTCCAGGACGATGAATTAAAAACGCTGGCCCAGGCCGTCCAGCGCGGCGCGGGGCTGATCATGCTCGGCGGATTCCATACTTTTGGCCCCGGCGGTTATTACAACACTCCGCTCAACAAGGTGCTGCCGGTGGCCATGGACCGCTTTGAACGGCAGAACCTCGATGATCCCATTCGCAACGATCTCCATTTGCCCGGGCCTTTATCCATGCGCCCTACCGCTTTGGGACTTCGGCATTTTGCTTTGCGCCTGGCCGCCGATCCACAGGAAAACGAGGCCGTCTGGTCCCAACTGCCGCCCCTGGTAGGCGCCAATAAATTCCGCGGCCTATCGCCCGGCGCCGTGGTACTGGCCGAAGCAGGCGCCAACGAGCCGCTCTTGGTGGCGCACCAATACGGCGACGGTCGGGCAATGGCCTTCGCCGGCGATTCCACCTGGCGCTGGTGGATGCGCGGCTTTGAATCGGCCCAAAAAAGATTCTGGCGACAGATCGTCCTCTGGCTGGCCAAAAAAGATCAGGCCGCCGAAGGCAGCGTGTGGATCAAACTCGATCAACGGCGTTTCCCGCCCTTACAACGCGTGGAGTTCACCGCCGGGGCCCAAGATCCCCTGGGCGAAGCGGCAAAAGACGCCGAATTTAAGGCCGAAATCGTCTTGCCCGACGGCTCTCGCCATCCAGTGCCGCTCGTCCGCCAAGATGATCACATGACCGGCTCGCTCCGCGACACGCAAAGCGCCGGCGATTATGCCATTGAAGTTGCCGCCACGCAAAAAGGGCAGGAAATCGGCTCCGCCCGATCGCGGTTCCTGATATTTCAACAAGATTTGGAACTCGACAACGCCTCGGCCGACTCCGCCACCATGGAAACCCTCGCCGCCATGACCGGCGGCCAGTCGCTGGCCCCCGAACAACTCGGAGAACTGGTAAAACAACTCGCCCAAAAAACCTCCAGTCTGGAAATCCAACAAGAAACCAAAAAAACCTTCTGGGACACCTGGATGTTCTTCCTGATGATGGTGGGACTGCTAAGCGTGGAATGGTATCTCCGCAAAACCTGGGGCCTGGTGTGATTCCCCTCGCCCTTTGGGAGAGGGGCAGGGGGTGAGGGCGGAATTTGCAGGTTATGCTTCAGCATAACATTCCGATCTGCTGCCGCTAATCATGGTTGATAAATGTAATGCTGAAGAAAGGTTCCAAGAGCCAGGAAATACCCGTAAAACAAGGCTTTCGCGTCCATTTATTGGCGTTTCCGCCGCAGGTGATAAGAGGCCCAGCCATTGTCGAAGGGTTGGGATTTCACCCTCTAGCGCGATGCTCAGAAGGGTGTAGCGTCCGTTTAGCCCGGACGCTTGCGTCCGGTGAATTTTATAGGGGTGCGATACGCTACACCATGGTGAGCAGCGTCTAAGTTTCTGCAATCGTTCGAGAATTTGTGGTTCTTCTTTCAGCTCCACAAGCGGTCGGAGATGCAGATCGATGTAATTCCAATCAATGCCTTTGCCTTGGCGTGTAATAATTCCCTCGATATCGGCCCAATCGCGGGCACGATTAGCGAAAGCCTTAAATATAATCAGATCCTCAGCCGAACAAGTAAGCAACGATAATTTTGGCAAATACTCGAATTCCGTGGCCCGGGAAACGACTGCTTCTTCGAAGGGCAAGCCGCCTAAAGCAATATCAATTCCTATGCCCGATGTTGACTTCAGCAATAGCACCCGATTTTCCAGTGCGAACTGGGCCGCATCTTGGATTCGGGCAGGAAACTGACGCAATAATGCTTTGATATAACTCTCTTCATTCCCAAAGCCCGTAAACAGCGTAACATCAACATCCACGGTAACGCGCGGCTCGCCCCAGCGCTCGAGCGCCAGACCGCCAATGAAACAATACTTCCAATTATTCTCGCGGCAAAAACTTTGCACCGAGGCCGCTACTTGAAGAAGTTCATTCATTTTCGTAATAATTTAAACCAAGCTTGTTGTTCTACCAATCCGGATGTGGGCGCGGGAGTGAAATGTAGACGACACGATTCAAAGGCGTCGGCTAAGTGGGCAAGCGCGGTTTGCGTGTCTATTTCCCGGAGTTCGCCCCTCCGAATCGCGGCGAGTTTTACCGCAGCCGTTTTCCAGGTTTCGACCCAGCGTTTCGTTTCAGATGTTAGGTCCCTTTGCATATGATTATTATAGTATAATAACCAAGAACCTTCGATAGGAGTAAATCAAGCAACAAGGCCTGGTAAAAACATCCGCGTCTGTTCTCTGAAAAAGGGCTGGCTCCTGGAAAGCCGATAAATTACGATTATACAGATTAGCTCCCAGTGCCCTGTTGAAAGAAGCGGCTAAAGCGTCGTCCAAGGCTAGTTTACCGATCTTTACTCTGGAATCCTCTTTCCCCGTTTAGGAGATTTATTATGTCGCGGAGCTGTCGGACGTCCGATGGAAATCTTGCTGGTGGAAGACGATCTGGATGACGCCGGCTTGACCATCGAAACCCTGCGCAAAGGCGACGTGCCCTGCCGGATCAGTCTGGTCCGCGACGGCGAGGAGGCCCTGGAGTTCCTCTTTCAGCAAGGCCGCTTCCGCCGCGCGCCCCGGCCCGACTTGATCCTCCTCGATCTGCAACTGCCCAAGATCGACGGTCGTGAGGTGCTGCTGAAGGTCCGGGCGGACGAAAAACTCAAAAATATTCCCGTGGTGGTGCTCACCGCTTCACGGATCCATTGGGAAATCCTGCAACGTGAGAATCTGCAAATCGAGAGTTATTTAATCAAGCCCTTCGACCTGGTGGAATTCAACGGCATCGTAAAATCGCTCCGCAAGTTCATGCTCGCCGACGTGATCCTGCCGAAATAAATGGTTCTGGGTTCAGAGTTTAGGGTTCAGTATTCAGGGTTCAGAACAGGAATTGGAGATTAGATATTGGGATTGGTTGTCATCCTGAGTGCAGCGAAGGATCTCGGCAATTGAAGATATGTAAAGCCGCGACCGTTGGTCGCGGATCATTGGACTTGCAAGTCCCTCGGAGGGTACGTGAATGGTTAGCAGCCTGACTCGAAACGGAAGATGGGCAATTTTAGAAATCGTGCGATTTGCCGAAGAATCGCAATAAATATTTATCGTTTGAGGGCTTATAAGCGTTTTTCTTCAATTCCATAAAGCCCCCAAAAGCCCCCTCTACGGGCTTAAACAGGCGTCAGTGACGCCCGTTAAGAATCGCTATGTCCAATTTGCGATCTCCCACAGTAGTTGTGTCATTGTGTTGATCTGTGCCTACACAATCCACACCTCACACTCCGAAAGACTCTCCTTGGCAAATATGAAACGACTTGTGTACATAGCGTTTCCTACCCGACCCGGATCACCTTGACGCCGCCGCGTGTGAGGACTTCGCCCGTGACGCCTTGGCGGTCGCAAGACGGGCTTCCTCCCTTGAGATAAGCCCGTTTGGCACCGACGATCTCAGCGATTTCCAAAGCGTATCGTGCGCCGTCAATGTGGAAATGGGTCACGTCCTCTCCGGTCTCCGGGGCGATGATTCGCAATCCCTCATCAAGAACCTGATTGCCCGTGCCGTGGAGCATCTCGCTTGTTCTTGGCGTCGGCATCCCGCCAAGTTGCTCGGGACAGATCGGAACCAGCACATATTTCCTCTGCAACCGCTTAATAAGTTCTTCTCGCTTCTTTGGCCTGCGCCCGTGCCAACGACAAGGAATACCCAGCAGGCACGCACTGACCAAGACCGGTTCGACGCACTTACCGACATCGAAAAAGCAGCCTTGTCTTTGGTCGGTTTTACGAGTCATGCTATTCACCTTCCACGATGAGTTGTAGAGTGGAGCGAATGCAGCGAATCCCATCACTTCCCGTTGGCTGCTGCACTACGATTCCAATGGCCAGCGTATTACTCAGCTTCTTCCGCGTATTCGTCAAGTACCGTATCTGAAAGGTGGGTAATATGCTTTTCGTTTGCCAACTCGCGCAATGCGTCGTAGCTCAGGTAGGTGCAAAGCTCTGACAATGGGCCGCGTTCAAGCAACGAAAACACAGGCCTTCGTATCTCTTGAAAGACTTTGTCGCGTTTTGTGGTTGGTGCAACGATGTGTAATTGAATGTCCATGTTAGGCTGAAGTGCGAGCAGATCGGCCATTCTTAGCAAGCCGGAGTAGATCGAGGTTGTGTGTTCAACCTCAAAGGCACGAATGATCGATCGACCACGCAGCCATAGAACGTCGATTTGTTCGATTGTTTTCAGGGTGGCATCGTCATAGTTCAAGGGAAGGCGATCAAGCAGCGAAGCATCGCCATCTTTCCATTCTCCAAGTACGCCACCACGGTCAGCTTTGGGTATCCATATCTTCAAGCCCATTTGACTCCCAATCTCGGCAATCAAAGCTTGAATCTTAATGGATTCACGAACTTCAGATTGGACCTCTTGCCCCTCCGTCGCCGGCAACTCTGTGGTTTCAACTGGCACGGTTACCGAAACCGCCTTATCCGCACGCTGAACCGTATGAGTTTCAACTTTGCCAGAACCAATGCGCCATAGCGCCTGGTCGATTTCCGCAGGCTGCAATTCATAGTCGTTTCTAAACTTAATAGCAGCGTCGTTGAATTGGTCATATTGGGCACCCACACCTTTGCCTTTCAATTTGCCGATTCGATTGAGGGTTAGCAAACCCCTCTCCGTCGCCTTCACCCAGACATTGTAGTGGGCTGAGTCAGACAAGTAGAGAAGTAATGTAGGCAGTCCTTTGTTAGCTCCCTTAAGTTTTTGCTGTTCGAGACAGATCTCGAGGGACTCTCGATAGGTATGACCACGGAATAGAAGGTCGTCGATCCAGCACGTGATCACTTTGTCCGGCGACTGGAAAATCAGATTGCGATTAGGCGTTGCCAGTAACGCACCAAACCACCTAGCGCCACTGTTCGGAACGGTGTCAACAGTGTCGAATATCTCGTTCAGAATGTCCTTTGTAAAGCCACCCTGATGTTGCTTCAGTAGTTCCCAAGCTCTGGTTTCCCGCTCAATTTTTAGCGGAAGATCCTTTGTGCGAAAGTTCTTCCATGCGGGGCTGTCAAGTAACTGAGCCATAAGGTCACTTTCATTTGAGATATATGTCTCTGCCATGATAATCTGCTCCACAATTGAGAGGGACAAAGAATTAGACGCTATTCGCTAGAGCATTCATTATAGCACACAGTTACATCGTCCGATACTCTCCTGCATTTCGAGTGACGCAAACATCGGTTCATCTTCCAGGCACAGTCCGATCTCCAGGTCTGGTCGTTCCCAGCGGATACATTCGATCATGCATCTGTAGACTTCCTCGCGTGTGGAGCGACAGAATCGAAGCCTTCCGTCGTCCGACTTGCTAGTTACAAAGGGGACAGTCCCATTTTCGTCGGACGAAAATCGGGTCAGTCCCCCGAGCAGTGATGATATCACATTCTCTTTGCCTAATTTTAGTTCCATCAGCCGCTGGGCTTGCGGGTAGGAGCAGATCGATCCGAGAGTAATCCGCGACAATGGGACCGATTCGAGCAACACCGACAGAAATCGCTCATAAATATCCTGCCAATCGGCAACAGGGATAATTGGCATAACAACCGCTCGCACCTGATAACCAGCCTGGGCACATCGCCGCATGGCCTCGATCCGATTTATGACAGCGGGTGTGTTCCTCTCGAAACTGTGTGTAACTTCCGGGGCGTTGACCGTCCAGGAGAGAATCGTATGCCTTGCATGATCGAGATTTAACAAATTCTCTACATCGGCGCTTTTCGTAAGGATAATCATGCGTGCAAACGGATGCTGAGCAAAAAACGGCATCATCGTCCGCGCGTAGCCGCTCAATGGCTCCAATGCTAATCCATCTTGGAGTTTTCCCAAATAGAAGGCCGTCGGCTTTGTGAGTTGGTTCGCAGTTCGAGCCACTTCCGCAAGGATTTCCTCCAGGTTGAGGAATATCTTCACGGTTGGCGAAAACCAGACTCCAGGTGTTCCGGCCAAGTAGCAGTAGTGACAACCGTAAGGGCAGAATCCGTAGGGCGAGAAATGCCAATAGTTCGGGCAGGCATTGCCTTCCTCACTACTAAAACGCACCGCACTATTGTGTTCACCCAATACAAGCGTTTGCTTGCCTTGCTCATGCAATCGCAATGGATCGGACTCGCCCAAATCAACTCGATTATGTGACACACCAAATGCTTCCACGACTTCCGCCTCCGGGTAAGCCGCACAAATCCTCTCGGCCAGTTGCCGACGGGTATTCGTGCGGTTGCTTCCCTTTGTTATTATGATCCTGGAAGGCTGAAACAACGGCACAGGCCGGGGAAGATAATCTTCAGATAGTCCATCGACCACGAACATCAGCCTGTTCCCAACTTGTAGGCTCGCCGCACAATTGTCCAAATATATGAACTGGTGTATACTATAGCAGGTTATATCGATTCGTTCAAGCTTCCTTTCCGGCCACCTATCACTTGGAGTGGTGGTTATTGCCCGATTACTAATCAAGCTTGGGTGTCTGAACATAGATCAGACTGCTAAACAGGCATAGTTTCAACATGCTGCTTCGCCGACGATGTACCCTTGGAGATATCTTAACGTGAAAAATAATTGTAACCTATTACGCGAAAGCAAGTTTGGTATGCGCTTTCGAATGACTTTGCAACTAAAGAATTCCTGTTAAAATATCCTCTTGCTGGAGTTGTTGAAACGCTTAATGAAGTTGAACAGGCGTCAAAAACGGGCGTCAGTGGCAAGAAAGACAGTTTTCAGTTTTTTTCAACGACGCAACTTATTGACTGGTGATGACTTACGTTGTTCCCGGAGGGTACGCGAATGGTTAGCAGCCTGACTCGAAATCAGGTGCCGGCTTGCCGGTTGAGGGTTCGAGTCCCTTGCCCTCCGCTTATAACGTCTTGTTTATAAAAGAGTTACGTAAAGATTTATTTGTGCTTTGCGTATAAGCCGATAGCGGGGATGGGCTTGGTGCTACGCCGATGCTACGGGTTGGAAATTTTTTTGTTATTTACAAGCACCACTGGTCCGCCGTTGCCGGGTCACGTTTTGGTCGAAGGTGGAGTCTTGCGGGCCGGCCCGTAAGTGTGTCACTGGCTTGTGGCCAGTGCCTTCCCTGGAACTTCTGGAGAGACGACTCTTTCCGGGAAAACATGAATCATTGGCGAATCGAGATGTTGCGGTCATCGTGAAAGTGCCGCACCGTCTTTCGATGTGCCAGTCCCCACTTCTGCTCGCAACACGATGGAATGTCGAGAAAGCCCAAAGCACTGGCAAAGCCAGTGGCACACAATCTCAGCCCTTTTCAGCAGTGCCACCCCGCCGTGAACGGGTGTTGCAAACCTGACAATTCACAAACTATTCTGAAGAAAGTCCACGCTTCGTCAGTATCGGGACTCCCCGTTGCGACTACGGGCGGCTCTTTCTTTTGCTCGGGACTCGCCTGCGTCAGAACAGAAAACGCATCCACTCTGGTTGCAGTTCTTGCATTCATACGGCGAAGGGGTATATTGTCGGACACGCACGTTTTCTCCGTCGGACGAGTTGACCGCTTCGCCATTGCTGAGTCAGAGGTATCTTATGAACCGAATTGTGGCGTTGATGCAGGTGTTGGGCTTGTCGCTTGCCGTGGTTGCCTCGGGCCGGGCAGCAGAAGTGAATCCCGAGCAGGCAAAGGCAATCGCCGAAATCGAGAAGCTGGGTGGCAAGGTAATCATTGATGAAAATAGTCCAGGCAAGCCAGTGAAGTCAGTGGTTTTGGCGGGATGGTTTGTGACTGACGCTGCGCTGGAGCATCCCAAAGGGTTGACCCAACTCCAATCGCTGAACCTGGAGAACGCCCAGGTGACCGACGCTGGGCTGGAGCATCTCAAAGGATTGACCAAACTCCAATCGCTGAACCTGCACGGCACTAACGTTACCGATGCAGGCTTGGAGCACCTCAAAGGGTTGACCAAGCTCCAATCGCTGAACCTGCACGGCACTAACGTTACCGATGCAGGCTTGGAGCACCTCAAAGGGTTGACCAAGCTCCAATCGCTGGATTTGACGGACACCCAGGTGACCGACGCTGGGATAAAAGGACTTCAGAAGGCTTTGCCTAACTGTACAATCCGTGGCAAGGTAATCATTGATGAAAATGTGAAGTCAGTGTATTTGGGGGGATACATTGTGACTGACGCTCGCCTAAAGGACCTCAAAGGATTGACCCAACTCCAATCGCTGAACCTTGCGAACGCCAACGTGACTGACGCTGGGCTGGAGTACCTCAAAGGGTTGACCAAACTCCAATCGCTGAACCTGACGTTCACCAAGGTGACCGACGCAGGCTTGGAGTACCTCAAAGGGTTGACCAAACTCCAATCGCTGAACCTACACGGCACCAACGTTACCGATGCAGGCTTGGAGCACCTCAAAGGGTTGACCCAACTCCAATCACTCGACCTTGAGAAAACCAACGTCACCGATGTGGGATTAGAACACCTCAAAGGATTGACAAAACTCCAATCGCTGAACCTGTTTGGAAGCAAGGTGACCGACGCTGGGCTGGAGCATCTCAAAGGGTTTACCAAACTCCAATCGCTGGACCTGTCGCACACCAAGGTGACCGACGCTGGGCTGGAGTATCTCAAAGGGTTGACCAAACTCCAATCGTTGAACCTATGGGGATGCAAGGTGACCGACGAAGGCAAGAAGAAGTTTCGGCAAGAACTACCACACTGCATAATCCAGCCTTGAAACGTCCCATCCCGACGCCAAGTTCCCGCCCTGGCACCAACTCGCTACGAGGACCTCGTTCGGAATGACCGTTGGGCTGCATATCGACTGGGCAAGCAAACTCCCGAACACTTGTCAGTAGGGGCTACCGCCTACGCCTTCCCTTCGATGCGATAGGAAGGTTGTGGGAGCGAAATGCGCTCGCATCATAACGCCGCCGAGTCACTACGCCGCCATTACCAGCCGCTTCGTATCCGCCCCCCACGCCTTCACACCGCTGACGAAAAGTTCAATCGGTATCCAGTTGCCCCGACTTGACAGAAGTGACTGAGGCAAAAAGACTTATTAAACGGTCGCTACTATGGCCATGGTCGTTTCTTGGGCCTTGGTGATACCTTTCGTGATTCCTTTTAGGTATCGAAAGATACAATTTGCCTTTTATCTGAAACCTGTCCACTGACTCTCATAATCTTGGCCGTGGAGGGCCACTGTAGCCGCTCAGAAGCTAGTTCAGTGGCGACTGTAAAAAACCTTATCGTCTGCGGCGCCGGTAAATGCCCAATCCCATGGCGGCCAACATCAGCATGGCCCATGTCGATGGCTCTGGCACCGGTGTGATCGAAGTTAAATCCGCTCCATCGGACAGCGGGCCGGAACCCGACGGCCTGACAATCAGCTTTGCGTGTGACCCAATTGAGATATGGGTCTGCGAGATCGAGCTGACGATCAACGTGGCATTGCTGGCAACTTCCGTTGCGCCTGTTCCAGTAATGCTGCCCACTTCCTGAGCGGTGGTGCCGCTGACCAACAGCGAGGTGAGGCTGCTGTTGATGATTTTTAGGAAGTTGGACCCGGATTTGGTGGCGGGCGTTCCGGTCAATTCCACCTTGGCCCCGGCGTTGATCTGGAGCACGGCAGCAGGATCTACGGAGACCGTGCCGCCCGTGCGATTCAGTTTTAACTCGCCGCCGCTGGCGCCGTCCACGGTCAGTGTGCCGGCGCCCCAGGTGGTATTCTGTGCGCCGGTGATTTCCACCAAGTTGCCCGCGGTATCGATGCCGCCGCCTGTGGCGTTGAGTATAATCGGCCGGGCCATGGAAATAGCACCCGTGACCGCCAGTTTGCCGCCGTTGAAGGTCACGCTGCCGGCCGCGTTGCCCAGGTTCACGTTGCTGCCCACGGACAACACACCGCCACTAATGCTAAAGGACAACACCTCGCCAAAAATGTCAACGGACACATCGCCAAGGCCAATGATCGTGCCGCCGGTGTAGGTATTGGTTCCCGTTAAGGTCAATGTGTTAGTACCTATCTTGATCAAGCCTAAGGATCCTCCGATGACATTGCCATAAGAGAAATTATCGCTGGTGGTGTCAATGCCCAGGAAGGAGCCGCTATTGAAGAAGGCACTACTTTGCAGGTTGTTGATTTCCGACGCGGTCCATTCGCCCGTGGCGGCTCCGGCCTGAACAACCAGTTTAGCGCCGGCATTTACCGTGACCTTACCTGACGCGTTGTATCCCGGCAACGACGCTGCGTTGTTGGCCCACAATATGCCCCCAGATATTAGCGTGGTGCCGGTGTAGGTATTGGTCCCCGAGAGAAACTGAAAGCCACTGCCGACTTTGACGAGTGCCAAGTTGCCTTCAATGGTTCCCATACAGGCACCAGATGCGTCGTTATGCCCCAAAGTAAGCGTATTGCTGCTGCCGCTGTTACGGACGATCCCTCCAGGAGCGACATAGAGTCCGTTGATGTTGAGGGCGTGGCCGTTCATCTCTAATATGGAGTTGTAGAAAGGGAAAGGAAATAAACCCACCACCACGCCGGGGCCTTTCCCAGGACCGTAGGGAAGCGGATTGTCGGCGCCCAACTGCAACTGACCTTCAATGATGCCCGTGCCGAGCGTGTAGGTATTGCTCCCCGAGAGGATCTGGGTGCCGCTGCCGAATTTGTAGAGCACCAAATTGCCGTCAATGGTTCCCGCGTAGCTGCCGTTTCCGTTATCATAGCCCAAGACGATGCCTGTGATGTTGGTACCGCTGTTTCGGACGCTCCCAGCAGTGCCGTTAAGTCCGTTGATTATGACGTAGTTGTCATTCAGTTCCAGGATGGCGCTGCTTGAGGTCAGATTCACATTGCCTCCGGGAAACGCACTTGGCCCACCCAACTTCAGCGTGCCATTATTGATAGTTGTGTCACCCACGTAGGTATTGGTTCCAGAAATGGTCTGGGTGCCGGTGCCGACCTTAGCGAGTGCCACATTACTGGTAATGCTTCCCGCGTAGGTATAGCCGCTGGCGTCGTTATTGCCAAAGGTGAGTGTCTTTATACTGCCTCCACTGTTTTGAATGATTCCGTCAGTGCCGCTGAGTCCATTAATGTTGAGGTTGTAATTGTTCATCTCTAGGACGGAAGAGGAGCCGGTAAGATTCACATTACCTGTCCCGGAACCGTAGGGAAGCACATTGTCGCCGCCCAACTGCAAGTGGCCGCTGCTGATTGTGGTATCGCCCGTGTAGGTATTGGTCGCGCTGATTGTTAACGTGCCGGCTGTGGTTTTGGCTAGCCCCACTGCGCCGTCAAGTACCGCCGAGACTGTGCCGGCCTGGCCGTCGTAGTTGTCGCCGGATTTGGTAATCTTGCCATTTTGCACCGTCCCGCCTTGCAAGCTGAACATGCCGGAGGTGTGTTGGGTGTTCGTGCCTAAATCTAACACGCCGCCCGTGATCGTGATCGCCCCGGTGCCAGACAGCCGGTCGTTTCCGCCGCACAGTTTCAGCATACCGTCGCTGATGGTCGTGCCGCCGGTGTAGGTGTTGGCCCCGGAGAGGACCCATGTTCCTGACCCGGATTTGACTAAAGAGGTCTTGGCATTGGGGTTGCTGCTCACGTTGCCGATGATCGCCGCTAAAGTATTATCGCCGGTATTCGTGCCGGTGAGGGTTAACGTGCGGGGGAGAGTGTCGGAACCAAAAAAGCCCATTGTCCCGGTGTAGGTCCAATTGACGGCTCCGCTGCCCGAGGCATCGAGGGTCCCGGCCGATACGCCCAAGCCCAATTGGAAGGCGCGATCGGTGCTGACGGCGGGGCCGGTGTATTGCAGAGTGCCGCCGTTAAGCACCAGGTTGGATGCATCACTTTGTGAACGGCCAACGCCGCTGTTTGATCCGCCGTCGGCCAATATCGAAACGCTGAGAATCCCCGCTCTGATTTTCGTGCCGCCGTTGTAGGAATTGCTGGCGCCAAGAGTCAGCGTGCCGGCTGTGGTTTTGGTTAGACCAGCGGTGCCTTCAAGGTCCGCCCAGATCGGGCCGCCGCACCGGCCGTCGTAGTCGTCCCCGTCGTGGACAATCGTGCCGGGTGGCACATCCCCGCCTTGGAAGACGACGCTGCCGTATGGGTGTTGACCTTTGAGGCCTAAATCCAACTCACGGCCGAAGATGACGTCACCGGATGTGTGTTGGGTATTTCCATCAAGATCAAACACACCGCCATAGATCATAATCGCCCCGGTGGTAGACAGCAGGTCGTTTCCGCCGGACAGGTTCAATGTGCCGTCAGTGATGGTCGTGGCGCCGGTGTAGGAATTGCTGGCGGTGAGTGTCAAGGTACCGGTTGAGCTTTTGGTCAGACCAACACTGCCGGCGAGGCTTGCCGAGACCGTGCCGGCCTGGAAGTCGTAGTCGGCCCCGGTCTTGAAGATCGTTCCGTTTTGTACCGTCCCTCCCTGGAAGTTGACAATGCCGGAGGTGTGTTGAGTATTGTTCTCCAGATCTAAAACGCCGCCGTTGAGCGTGATCGCCCCGGTGGTGGACAGCCGGTCGTCTCCGCCCGACAGTTTCAGCGTGCCGTCGTTAATGATTGTGCCGCCGGTGTAGGTATTGGACGCGGTGAGCGTCAACGTGTTACAACCCAGTTTGCTCAAGCCTATGCTCCCTCCGATGACGTCGCTATAAGAGAAATTGTCGCTGCTGGTGTCGATGCCCAGGAAAGAGCCGCTATTGAAGACGGCGCTATTTTGCAAGGTGATGATTTCCGAGGCAGTCCATTCACCTGCGGTGGCTCCGGCCCGAACGGCAAGTGTTCCGCCGGCATTTACCGTGACCTTACCCGACACGTTGTATCCCGGCAACGATGCTACCTTGTTGGCTATCAGCGTGCCGCCACTTATTAGCGTGTCGCCGGTGTAGGTATTGCTTGCTGAAAGTGTCAAAGTGCCGGTTGTAGTTTTGGTGAGACCAACGCTGCCGTCGAGTATCGTCGAGACCATGCCCGCCTGGCCGTCGTAGGGGGCACCAGATTTGACGATCGTGCCGTTCTGCACCGTCCCGCCCTGGAAGCTGACCGCGCCGGATGTGTGCTGGGTATTGGGATCAATATCCAACACTCCCCCCGTGATCGTGATCGCCCCGGTAGTGGACAGCAGGTCGTCTCCACCATTCAGTTTCAGCGTACCGGCATTGATGGTCGTGCCGCCGGTGTAGCCACTGGTCCCTGTGAGGACCCATGTTCCTGTCCCGGATTTGACCAAAGAGGTCGCTCCGAAAGGCCCGTTGCCGATGCTCGCCGCTAAAGTATTGCTGCCGGTATTCGTGCCAGTGAGGGTTAACGTGCGGGCGCCCGGGCCGGAAAATGACACTGCGCCGGTGCTGCTTAAAATGACAGCCCCGGTGCCAGAGGCATCTAAGGCGCCGCCATTCTGGGTCAATGTGAAGAGCCGGTCGGTACTATTGCCGGCGCCGCTGTATTTTAAGGTGCCACCGTTGATTACCAGATTGCCTGCGTCATTAGACGAACTGCCGACGCCGCTGGCCGTTCCACCGTTGTTCAAGATGCCAACTTCGAGTATTCCGCTGGAGATTGTCGTGGCACCAGTGTAGGTATTGCTGCCGGAGAGGACCTGCGTGCCGGTGCCCGTCTTGACCAGGTTCAGGGGGGCAAGGTAATCTTCGATCAACCCGGAGAAGGTGCCGGAGCCGTTGTTGACGCCGATGGTATCGTTAACATAGCCCCAGCCGCCGGAATAGCCGCCTAAGAATGTGCCCGATCCAGTTAGCGCGTCGATCCGGACGTTGGCCTCCGCGCCATTGAAACATGCGGCGCTAGCGATGTTCACTGATGCCAAGTTGCTGCTCCAGTCATCGTTGCCGGCCGAGCCGCCGACAAATATCCCCGCTTGAACATCAATGACCGCGCCGCTGCCCAGGCCCCAGGTAACGGTATTTCCGGGGCCGCCGCCGAATACGAGCACGGCGGTGCCCGATTTCACTAGTTTCCCGCCGCCCGAAAACGCTGTCTGTCCCTGCCCGATGTAATCGTTAACCTTGTATTCCAGGGTGGCGCCTGAGTTGATGGAGATCGTACTCGAGTACAAGGAAGAATCCTGCACGACAAGAGAACCGGCGTTGACCGTTGTGCCGCCGGTGTAGCCACTGGTCCCTGTGAGGACCCATGTTCCCGTCCCGGATTTGACCAAAGAGGTCGTTCCGCCGGTCCCATTGCCGATGCTCGCCGCTAAAGTATTATTGCCGGCATTTGTGCCGGTGAGGGTTAACGTGCGGGCGCCCGTGCCGGAAAATGACACTGCGCCGGTGCTGGTCAAACTGAGAGCCCCGGTCCCAGAAGCGTCTAAGGCGCCGCCATTCTGGGTCAATGTGAAGAGCCGGTCGGTGCTATTGCCCGCGCCGATGTATTTTAAGGCGCCACCGTTGATTACCAGATTGCCTGCGTTATTGGACGAAGTGCCGATGCTGCTGACCGTTCCGCCGTCGGCCAATAAGCTAACCGAGAGCGTTCCACCGGAGATCACAGTGGCGCCGTAATAGTTGCTGTTGGTGCCACTAAGTACTTGCGTGCCCGACCCATTCTTGACAAGCGTTATGTCTGAATCCCCTGTGATGAAACCCGAAAAGTCCAGGCTCAGGTCGCTGGGGGTGTTGATGGTCAGAGTCATTTGTGTCAAGGGGTATGCGCCCAGGCCCACCAAGCCGTTCCCGGAAAGGCCGGCCAAGATTTGCCCATATCCGGTCATGAAGGTTGCGCCGGTCGCCACGTCGACCTTGGCCCCGGTGCCGAGTGCGAGAGGATGACTAAACATAATGCCTTCCGCCACGTTGACTTGCGTGCCGTTGCTGACACTGGTGGCCGGCTGATCCAGCGCGAGGAATCCGGGGCCGAGTTTGGTAAAGGTCCGGGGCATCCCGCCGTCATCTAGCGCCCCGAGCCGCAAGGTGCCTTGGGCGGTGCCAAAATTGTCCACGTTGAAGGTGGCGTTGCCTTGTAGCGTGGTCGCGCCCACATCCAGCTCGCCCGGCCAATCGGGTTGCGTATTACTATCGGGTCCGAAATTGAGCACCGCGTTGTTGCCCATGGTGAGCGGCCCTGCCGTGGAGGCGTAGGCATCGACGACTTGGACGAGGACTGTTCCGGTGGCGTTGTCATTGACCTGAAGCTGGTTGGAATAATTCGCACCGGACACCATACCCAGCGCGCCTCCGCTGAGAGTCACGAGTCCGCTGCCGAGGCCGTTGCCAGAGGAGGCGCGGAGCTTGCCGCTATTAATTGTGGTGCCGCCGCTGTACGGGTTGCTGCCCGAAAGGGTCAAGATTCCGCTGCCGCTTTTAGTAACACTGATATCATTAGGATTTGAAGCGCTGCCGGAGCCGCCGATAACGCCGTTGACAACAATATCATGATCCCCTGAAAAATTTAGAAACCGCGTGCCTGTATAGCTGGAATTGTTTTTGATGTTATTAAGGGTGAGCGTATTGGCATTGGACTGAATGAGATAATAAGAGCCATTGCCGTTAGAGCTGTTAGCGTCGACTTGAGTCAGCAATAAATCTCCACTGATGGTATTGCTGCTGCTATAATTCGCTAAGTGCGCATAAGTTGCCGTATTACGCCCTTGTAAGGTAATGGCTTTAGGAATGTTCACACCGCCCGCTAACTCGATGCGCCCCGTGGCAGGCGCGGTGGTGTTAGTAATTTCATCGTAGAGAGAAGACGCGACGGTGGCGGTGCCAGTCGAGGTGTTGGCGCCTAGTGCATTGCTATTGGCCAATCTCAATACACCATCGTGCACCCAGAAAGGCTGGTTCCCGTCATTGCTTCCGGAGAGTGTCCAAGTGCCGGTGCCTTCTTTCCAAACCGCAATCCCATAACTGGACAGCCCAGGGCCAATTGTACCGGAAATTTCACCATTCGAGCTGCCCCTAAGGACTAAATCTCGCGTAGTAGTACCCGCATCGCTGACAACGTTGCCCAGAATTGTGAGATTGCCGCTATCCGACTGGACAATAGTATGATTGCCCCAGAGTACGATGTGAATGGCAGTAGTCCCGGCAGTGCCAATGTAATTATCGCCGCTTATGTTAACAAGACTTGCCGGAAATTCATTCAAGACAGGGGTAAGATGACCTTCAGGACCTCTACCAGGGTTGTCGCGCTTCTGTTGAATAGTAATATCATTCGTTAGAGTTATTCCACCAGCGAGTTGGAGTTGAGCTGGATTGACTGATGGGTTAACTCCAGTGCCGTTGTAACCGCCCGTAATT
The DNA here is from genome assembly GCA_963820545.1 of Pirellulales bacterium. GTDB lineage: Bacteria > Planctomycetota > Planctomycetia > Pirellulales > Thermoguttaceae > CAWGAJ01. The sequence goes on along the minus strand of CAWGAJ010000001.1, from coordinate 1,248,502 downwards.
ACAATAGCCGCATTACCCAGCGCGTTTGAATTAGTAACCCTAAGCGCTCCGCCATCATTCGTATTCGGAATCCCAATAGTTACAGTACCCGATAAACTGGCATTGCTGCCAGAAACAATCAAAGTGCCGAGACCCCTTTTAGTAAAACCGGCGTTGGAAATTATCGCGGAGATGGTTGCCGTGTCCGTGGAATTTGTAACCGTGACATTGGCACTCGTGCTAATCGTAAGATGGTCGTCTTGCGATGGCAAGTTTTGCAAGGTATAGCCATCCACGTTAAAAGTCAGGTTGCCGACGTTTATGCCGCCGGTTTGAATTGAGACATCTCCGCCGGTGTTATTGAAAATACCATTGTTCCAAGCAGTGTTGCTCCAAATATAATTAAGCGGCCCTTCGGAACTTGTCGACCACTGTATTGATGAGGTATCCCAAGTGCCGTCGCCGCCGGTGGGTGGATTCCAATAAAGGTCCGCCGCTTGCGCTGTGGCAGCCGTCAAAAACCACAACACCATAGGTAACAACCCGGTGGCATACTTGACGCATGAGTCCTGCAATTTCCTTGACATCCCAGTGCCCTTTCTATTAAGGAAACGTCCGTCTTGACGTGCTCCCTAAAATAGACGGAATTCCCTTGGTGCTTAGCATGCTGAATTAATCCCTTATCGTCTGCGGTGCCGGTAAATGCCCAATCCCATGGCGGCCAACATCAGCATGGCCCATGTCGATGGCTCTGGCGCCGGTGTGATCGAAGTTAAATCCGCTCCATCGGACAGCGGGCCGGAACCCGACGGCCTGACAATCAGCTTTGCGTGTGACCCAATTGAGATATGGGTCTGCGAGATCGAGCTGACGATCAAGGTGGCGTTAGCGGCCACTTCTGTTGTGCCCGTTCCGGTAATGGCACCCACTTCCTGAGCGGTGGTGTCGCTGACCAACAGCGAGGTGAGGCTGTTGTTGATGATTTTCAGGAAGTTGGATCCGGATTTGGTGGCGGGCGTTCCGGTCAATTCCACCTTGGCCCCGGCGTTGATCTGGAGCACGGCAGCAGGATCTACGGAGACCGTGCCGCCCGTGCGATTCAGTTTTAACTCGCCGCCGTTGGCGCCGTCCACGGTCAGCGTGCCGGCGCCCCAGGTGGTATTCTGTGCGCCGGTGATTTCCACCACGTTGCCCGCGGTATCGATGCCGCCGCCTGTGGCGTTGATAGTAATCGGCCGGGACATGGAGACAGCCGACGTGGCCGCCAGTTTGCCGCCGTTGAAGGTCACGCTGCCGGCAGGGTCGCCCAGATTCACGTCGCTGCCCACGGACAACACACCGCCGCTAATGGTCGTGCCGCCGGAGTAGGTATTGAACCCGGAGAGGACCCATTTCCCTATGTTGGACTTGACCAAAGAGGTCTTGGCGTCGGGATCGCTGCACACGTTGCCGATGATCGCCGCTAAAGTATTATCGCCGGTATTCGTGCCGGTGAGGGTTAACGCGCGGGCGATAGTGTCATCACCAAAAAAGCCCATTGTCCCGGTGTAGGTCCAATTGACGGCTCCGCTGCCCGAGGCATCGAGGGCCCCGGCCAATGGGTTCAAGCCCAATTGGAAGGCGCGATTGGTGCTGACGGCGGGGCCGGTGTATTGCAGAGTGCCGCCGTTAAGCACCAGGTTGGATGCATCGCTGGATGAAGCGCCAATGCCGCTGTTTCTGTTTGGTCCGCCGTCGGCCAATATCGAAACGCTGAGAATCCCGCCTTTGATTTTCGTGATGCCGGTGTAGGAATTGCTAGCGGAGAGTATCAAAATGCCGGTTGTGGTTTTGGTTAGACCAGCGTCGCCTTGAAGATCCACCAAGACCCAGCCGGACCGGCCGTCGTACTTGTCGCTCCCGGTTACGATGTACGTGCCGTTTTGCACAATCCCGCCTTCGAAGACGGTGTCGCCGTAGGGGTGTTGACTTTTGGCGCCTAAACCCAATACGCCGCCGAAAATGACCACGCCGGACGTGTACTGACTATTTCCACCGAGATCCAATATACCGCCGGTGATCATGATTGCCCCGGTGGTGGACAGCCGGTCATTACCGCTGGACAGTTTCAGCGTGCCGGCACTGATGGTCGTGCCGCCGGTGTAGCCACTGGTCCCGGTGAGGACCCATGTTCCCGTCCCGGATTTGACCAAAGAGGTCGTTCCGTTGGTCCCGTCGACGATGCTCGTCGCAAAAGTATTATTGCCGGTATTTGTGCCAGCGAGGGTTAACGTGCGGGCGCCCGAGCCGGAAGACAGCACTGAGCCGGTGCTGGTCAAGCTGACAGCCCCGGCGCCAGAGGCATCTAAGGCGCCACCATTCTCGGTTACTGTGAAGAGCCGGTCGGTACTATTGCTGGTACCGCTGTATCTTAAGGTACCACCGTTGATTATCAGATTGCCTGCGTCATGGGACGAACTGCCGACGCCGCTGGGCGTTCCACCGTTGTTCAAGACGCCAACTTCGAGTATTCCGCCGGAGATTGTCGTGGCGCCAATGTAGGAATTGCTTGCGGTGAGTGTCAAAGTGCCGGATGTGGTTTTGGTTAGACCAACGCCGACGCTGCCGGCGAGGATCGCCGAGACCGTGCCGGCCTGAAAGTTGTAGTCGGTCCCGGTGTTGACGAGTGTTCCATTCTGTACCGTTCCTCCCTGGAAGTTGACAATGCCAGAGGTGTGCTGAGTATTGAAATCCAGATCTAAAACGCCGCCGTTAAGCGTGATCGCCCCGGTAGTGGCCAGCCGATCGTCTCCGCCCGACAGTTTCAGTGTGCCAGCGTTGATAATGGTGCCGCCGGTGTAGGTATTGGACGCGGTGAGCATCAATGTGTTAGTACCTTGTTTGGTCAAGCCTAGGATTCCTCCGATGACGTTGCTATAAGAGAAATTGTCGCTGGTGGTGTCGATGCCCAGGAAAGCACCGCTGTTGAAGACGGCACTACTTTGCAGGGTGTTGATTTCCGAGGCAGCCCATTCGCCTGTGGCGGCTCCGGCCCGAACGGCCAGTGTGGCGCCGGCATTCACTGTGACCTTACCCGACGCGTTATATCCCGGCAACGACATCGCCTTTTTGGCCACTAGAGTGCCGTCATAGATGATCGTGCCGCCGGTGTAAGTATTGGTCCCTGTGAGGAGCCATGTTCCTGGCCCGTCTTTAGCCAAAGAGGTCGATCCGCCGGCCCCGTCGCCGATGCTCGGCGCCAAAGTATTATTGCCGGTATTCGTGCCATAGAGGGCTAACTCGCGGGCACCCGAGCCGGAAAATAGCACTGAGCCGGTGTTAGTGAAACTGACGACCCCGGCGCCGTAGTATTCCTCGCCGGATGCATCCAAAGCGCCGCCATTCTGGGTCAATGTGAAGAGCCGGTCGGTAGTACTATTGACGTCTCCTATATACATTAAAGCGCCACCATCGATTATCAGATTGCCTGCGTCATTAGACGAACTGCCAATGCCGCTGCCCGTTCCACCATTGTTCAAGTTGGTAACTACGAGCCATCCGCCTGAGATTGTCGTGGCGCCATTGTAGGTATTTATCCCCGCAAGGATCTGGACCCCGGCCCCGACTTTAACGAGCGCCAAATTGCCGTCAATGGTTCCTCCATCACACACGCCGTCTGCGTCGTTATGGCCCAAAGTGAACGTATTGCTGCCCCCGCTGTTTCGGACAATCCCCGCAATCCCCTCAGATGAGCACCAGAGTCCGTTAATATTCAGTGTATGACCGTTCATCTCTAAAATAGAGACGGGGAATTGCTGATACCAAGTATCTAATCTCACACCAAAGCCCTTCCCCGGACCGTAGGGAAGCGGATTATCGGAGCCCAATTGCAACTCACCCATATAGATCTCTGTACCACCCGTGTAGGTATTGCTTCCCGAGAGGATCTGGGTGTCGAGACCCCATTTCTCGAGTTCCAAATTGCCTTCAATGGTGCCTGCGTAGTTGCAGTTTCCGTTGCTAACGTCCAAATAAAGATACATGACGTCGCTACCGCTGTTTCGGACGCTTCCACTAGTGCCGTTGAGTCCGCCGAAGTAGGCGTTATAGTTGTTCATTTCCAGGATGGCGCTGGCTGAGTATAGATTCACCTTGCCTCCGTAAGTAATCGCGTAATCGGAACCCAATTTGAGCATGCCATCATTGATGGTAGTATCTCCCCAGTAGGTTGCCGCGGCAATGGTAAGTGTGCCGGCGCCAAGCTTTCTCAATCCCCCCGGGCCGTCGTTGCCGATCGGATTGGCCAATGTGATGTTGTTTGTCTGGGTATCGAGCGTGGCCCCACCGGCTTGAAAGGTCATCGTCCGCACCGAGGGATCAAACACGCCATTGAACTGCAGTCCGCCACTATTGAAGTTCAAGTCTGAGCCATTGCCAAGATTGTTTAAGGTGGCTGCATTGATTAAACCGCCATTGAAATTGACCGGTCCAGTAAAGGTATTGGTACCGGTGAGGATTTGGATACCGGTACCGACCTTGGAAAGCGTCACTTTGCCGTCGATGGTTCCTGCGTAATTGCAGTTTACGTTGTCATTGCCCAAGGTGAACGTCCTGATGTTACCGCTGCTGTTTCGGACGCTCCCAGCAGTGCCATTAAGTCCGTTGATACTTACGTTGTAATCATTCAGTTCTAAGATGGCACTGGATGAGGAGAGACTCACGTTGCCCTTCCCTGATCCGTAGGGAAGCAGGTTTTCGCCGCCCAACTGTAAGATGCCGGCACTGATGGTCGTGTCACCTTGGTAGGTATTGGTTCCAGAGAGGGTCAAGGTGCCGCTGCCGCTTTTAATAACACTGATGTCATTAGGATTTGAAGCGCTGCCGGAGCCGCCAATAACGCCATTGACAACAATATTTCCAGCCCCTGAAAAATTTAAATTCCGTGTGCCTGTATAGGTGGAATTGTTTTTGATGTTATTAAGGGTGAGTGTGTTGGCATTGGATTGGATGAGATAATACTGCCCACCCTCGACGAGCGATATATCCCCGTTTATCGTGTTAGGGCCGTAATAATTCGCTAAGTGCGCATAATCCGTCGAACTGCGCCCTTGTAACGTAATAGTATGGGAGAGGGTAAGAGGAGACGAGCTACCATCTAACTCGATCCGACCGGTGTTGCCACCGCCGCTAGCGATTACGGCGGCGGAGGTGGCCGGCAAGGCATGACTATTTTTTAACCGCAATACACCGGCATCCACCGTGGTATCACCACTATAGCTGTTGGATCCAGAGAGGGTCCACGTTCCTGAGCCGGTCTTGATTAAATAAAAGGGACCGGTACCGGTGCCGTTGATGCCGACATTTCCGGTAACTTCTCCTTCCCCGGCGCCTCGAAGATAAAAATATCTGGCGTTCGAGTTACCGGTATTGTTGATGATATTGCAGTTAATAGTAAGTTTCCCGCTGTCGGATTGGATCAAAAAATCAGCCCCGCCTGACATTATCTGAAGCCCTGAAGTGCCTGAAGTGATGCTATTATTACCGGCCACATTAACCAATTCTTGGGTGAGGTTTGACCCGTGAGGGTTGCCGCGTCCGTGCAAAATAATTGTATTGCTTATTGTTAAGTTGCCGCCGCTGCCGTCGAGGTCGAGATGAGTGGTACAGAATTGACCGTTAACTTCCACGGTGGCCGTGCCAAGTGCTCCTGAATTCGTTATCCGCAACGCTCCGCTGCCCTGATTGTAGCCTCCCACATTCACGGTTCCCGAAAGGTTGTTACTTGCTGTCAATATTAGGTTGCCGCTGCCTCTGCTTTGGCTTATGCCATCAATCCAATCGGGACCAGTAGTATTGTTAAAAAATAAATTCGTCCCGGAGAGGACGGAATTGACGATCGCGTTGTCGGTGGAATTTGTAACTCCAATTATGTTGGGTGTTGTGCCGCTCAGTGTAATTGTGCCGCTCGAGAACGTATAAAGATTAGCTGTCTCGTCGCTTGCACCAATGGTGATGTTTTGTACCGAGATCCCGCCCCCGTGGACGGTAATATCACCGGTGACGCCCCCTCGGAAAATGGCGTTATCATTGTAAGTGTTGTTCCAAACTGTATTGGGCCCCGACGACCACTCATTTTTCCACAACGTTGACGTGGTATCCCATGTGCCAGAGCCGCCGGTCGTGGGATTCCAGTAAAGGTCCGCCGCTTGCGCTGGGGCGGCCATCAAAACTCCCAATACCATAGGTAACAATCCGATGGCATATTTGACGTATATGCCCTGCAATTTCCTTGACATACCAGTGCCCTTTCTATTGAGAAAACGTCCGTCCTGACGTGCTCCCTAAAAAAGACAAGGAATTCTCTTGGTGCTCAGTATGATAAACTAGACTAGGCTTGTTTGCTCATCGTGGATTTGCTCCCTCTCAAACGAAAAAAATATAGTTTTAATATAAAAGAGGCTTATACTTTTGTCAAGGGGTGGAGTAGTCTACCAATAGGTGGATTTTGTGGTATTTGGTCACAAGCCAATAGAGGCCTGCCGTAAAAAAACGATCTTTGGCCGTGCGATCATTACATAACGCTATAGAGCCCAAACGGTACGATAGATTTACGGTTTTTTCCCCTGGATCTGTTACGATAAGGGAAAGGAGGACGACTGATGAGTCGTCCGAATCGCAAAAAATGGACGGCGGCGGTAATTCGCGTCTTATTTTAAGCCGGTCTTTCGGCGCCGCAGGGAAACCCAGCCGATCATGCATGCCATGATGCCCAGCAGATGCACGAATGTCGCAGGCTCGGGGACAAACACCAGTGACCCTAGGTTGGCTGTCACATCGAAGGAGTTCCACGTACCCTCGTCACCGGCATAGTAGTCTCGAACCTCGAGATTCCAGGTCCCTTGCGGATTCTCACCCCAGAAGGCATCGGTATCAAACGTCCAGTCGATGTTGTCCCACGAATCAGCACCGTCGTGATACATCAGTTGGCTAGTTGTGCCGCTGGGAGAGCTAAGGAAGGCCTCAAGGTCTCCCCGCCAGGTGTGGGTGATATTCAAATGAACGAGAATGTCTTCCAATTTTCCGGCGGCGGAAAGCGCGAACGACCGCGAGATGCCGTTTAGATCGGCGTCAGGTATGATTGCACCAACATTAATCAAGCCTGTGTCTTGGGCGCCGACGCCAGTCAGTCCAATAGCCTGTGCGGCCATCTGGGTGAAGGCATTCGCGTCTACCAGCCCGAAGCCATAGTTCTCATTGAAGTGGTAACCTGCGCCGTTAGCGACCCAACCGCCATGCGTGGTGTTATCAGTTGGGTCGATCTTAACGGAGGTGAGGGCCAGCAAATGTTTGGCCATGCGCAGGTCCATGTTGGGGTTCACCTGTTTTCCCAGCGCCATGACCCCCGAGATCGCCGGCGTGGCCGCGGAGGTGCCGCCGAACTGCGCGGTGTAGTCCGTGTTCGGCAATTCAGGATTTGTCCCACTGGTGTTGTAGCCCAGGCTGCCGGTCCGGTCCGTGGTGGTGATGCCATAGCCGGCGAAGCCATTTGACGGGGCCGTGACGAATATGTTCGCCCCCCAGTCGCTATATGAAGCAAACTTGCCATCCGCACCCAAGGCGGCCACAGCTATGGAGTTGGTGGAGTTCTGCAGGGACTTCTTGTTGGCGTCCCCGTCAATCGCATAGTCGATGTCCGGATCGAAGAAACCGTTGCCGTTTACGTCGATAACGTATTCGTGGTATGAGCGCTCGTTGCCCGCGGCGAAGCAGTGGATGGTCCCGGCAGACGTAGATGTGGCCAGCGCGTTGACTTCATCCACAACCGGAATATACGGCGACCAAAAACCATAGCTATGGTTCTTCACTTTGATGCTCCTGTTCGCGCCGCTGGAATGATACAAGGTGGCGTTGACGAACATCGCTTCAGTCTGATTGTTAAAGTCGATGCGCAGGCCGGCCAGCCCCGCGTAAGGAGCGACCCCTGTCACGCCGATTCCGTTCCCTCCGCGGGCCGCGGCCACTCCGGCTACGGAAATGCCGTGCTGGTCTGTCGACCAAACCGGGCTGGGATCGTTGTCGTTTTGGCCGAAATCCCAACTGTCGGCGGACACGTAATTCGGGCTAAGGTCCGGATGCGTCCTTTCGAGACAGTCATCCACAATGCCGATCGTGACGCCGCTGCCCGTGACGTTCCGGTTCCAGGCCCCAGTGACGTTTATATCCGGCCCGCCGCCCGGCGTCTGGTTCTGGAGATGCCACTGGCCCAGGTATCCCGACGGCGAGTTGTAAGGAAAGTAAGGATCGTTCGGAACGAAACCGTAGAGCACATGCTGGGTTTCGCTCCAATCGGGCTTTACCGAGACTGGGCAGTATCCCATCGGACCTTTCACCTGCGCCAGCGCAATCGAAGCGGATGCACATGCGCAGGCCAACCAACCCGTCAACGTTCCGCACCTCAGGGCGATCATACCAATCTCGCTTTCCGCAAAAAAACGGTTCAACTCACAGGAGTATGTGTTTCCCGGGGCTTCCGTTGTCACTAGGCAAGCTGCGTCTGGCGACACCATCGTTGTTGCCACGCCATTTCAACGAAGACGCCCGGCCGTAAGAAAACTAAGTGCGGGACCCGAAAGAATCGACCGTTACCAGTGGGTCGGCGATGAAGCTTCATCCGGCGATATCATGCCTTTTGAAGCCAACGATCGCTCGGGTCCGGTGCGGACGCTGCCTCGATTTTTAAGATTAGCCGATCAAGATTGAAATCTTAGTCTACTAAAAATCATATATCTTGTCAAGTATCTGGAGGGCTGACTTATCCCCACTTTTCTTGGGTTGCGCGTGAAAACCGGCGGTCCTTCGAAAGTCGTCAGTTGGTATATGCTTGGATACACCAGCTTGACAGCTAACTTTCTAATAATATCATAACGAATGTTTGTGGCGCCATAGGGCCTGGAACAAACGTTAATCGCTGGAGTTCCATCCGAGGTAAAATCGTATTATCGCTGTTCATTTCTTTTTCAGGTAGTACAAGTTATTTGCAGTTGAGGGCTCGTCCAATGACTACTTCTAAACGGCTTGATGTCCGCGAAGTCGGTGAGGTCACGATTGTCCAGTTCCGCGATCGGCAAATTGTTGACAGATACGAGATAATGGAATTGGGTGAAGAGCTGTACAAATTGGCCGAAAAAGATCACGGCAAAACACTATTAGATTTTTCTTCCGTGCAGTTTCTCTCCAGTGAAGTTCTAGGCAAACTGATCTCAATGCAACGCAAAGTGAAGGCCCGCAACGGCACAATGAAATTATGCAATCTTTCTCCGGAGATTTTGGAGATATTCAAGTTATGTAATTTGGACCTGATTTTCGACATCAAAAAGGATCTGTCAAAGCCCTGGATGGTTTCAAAAGCGTTTAAAAAATAAATTGGAAAATGGGAAAGCGAATGGATGGCGACCATGTATGGCAGCGAATATTACACGGTTCCGGCACTCGCTGTCCACGCTTTGTAGTCGCAGGTCGCCCCACTCCCACAGAAGATTCTTTTCCGGATGCCGGCCAAGCTCTGCCGGACGGGCTTGAATGCCCCTAGGATTCCAGCGAAAGGTTTCCGAGTGTATCCGCGAGTTCAGAAGGCCTTCAGAGCATCTGTCCTGTCTTTGTATATCTTTAACAACCGATCGATTTTGCTAACAGTGAATACCGCACTAAGATGCGGCTTGATGTTCGACAATTTAAGCATGCTCCCATGGGCCTTCATCTTCTCGTGCAGCTTGACCAAACTTCCCAGGACCATGCTGGTGAGGAAGTCAACCGCCGAGAAGTCCAGCAGGATCTTGTCACCGCCGGCGCGGCCATCCTGGTCGGGCAGGTACGACATCTCCTGCCCCAAACAGAAAATATTGATGTCTTCAATAATTTCCTCCGGGCTTTGTTTTTCTAGGAAGCAAATCACAGTCACATCACCAATCCTGCTGATATCGGAGTGGTGGGGTGGAAGTGCGGTCATCGAAGACTCCTTCAGCAAAACTAGAAATTGTTAGTGAAACGGGGGATACTATCTGCTTGATCATAGTCCCACTATGGCGGGTAGTCAAGAGATGCTTGAATAGGTCTAGTCAGCCCCCGGTAGTGCAGCGATCAATATAGAATTTCAATAGACCTGTCTGTTTAGGCACTAACTTGCCTGGGGGCCACCCGTCAAATTTTAATGTACTCAAGCCAGTGCCATCGTCAAATTGGCCGCACGCTCGAAGGCCCATAGACCAGCAGGCTTAATCTGCAAAAGTCTCTTGTACAGGTGACAATCCTTAGATATATTGGAAAGACGGATGACAACTATGCCAAATTCTTTTGGATCCTTGTCTAGGTTGGAAATGTAAGCGTATAGCGGTATAGAGATCCGGAGAAGGGTTGCCAATGGAGCACACGACGGCCGAGGACAATTTCGGCGTGGAGAAGTACCGCCCCTACTTGCGTCTGTTGGCTGAGTGCAAGTTGGATCGAAGGCTGCGGTGCAAACTCGACCCGTCAGACCTGGTCCAGCAGACGCTCTTACAAGCCTGCCAAATCCGGCATCAGTTCCGGGGAACCACGGAAGGGGAGATGGCAGCCTGGCTGCGCCAGATCTTGGCGAGGACCTTGCTGCATTCCGTGCGTGATTTGCACCGAGCCCGGCGTGATGTCGCTCGCGAGCGGTCGCTCCAAGCGGCTATCGATGAGTCCTCTGCCCGGTTGGAGCTTTGGCTGGCGGCCGAGCAGTCGTCCCCTAGCCAGCAAGTCATGCGCACGGAACAAGTTTTCGAAATAGCTAAAATAGTTGAAGGACTCCCGGAGGACCAGCGCAAGGCGGTGGTGCTCTATTATTTTCAGGGTTGTTCGTTGGCGGAGGTCGGCGACCACTTGGGCCGAAGCGAGTCGGCCGCGGCTGGATTGCTCCACCGCGGCCTGAAGCAATTGCGTGAGGAAATGAAGCACGCCCCACCCGCGGGGGCGGATCAACATTGAGCCCCGGTGGGCGTTAGGGTTCGGCATTCGCGGGCATTGTTCAGGCGGTTTGCCGCAATTTTTTTGTGGATACGCGCGCATCGGTTCAGCGGCGATGGGCCCTAGGACGGTAAGAGATTAATTCGGCACAATCGGCCCTGCCCAGTCGCCCGATCGGATGGAGCGATCATTGCAGGGGGCAGATCTGTGGCGTGAAACAACACGGGATATAATCGCAGTCGGCGGTCGTGCACACTGCCCAGTGTAGCTCCGGAGACAAGAATGGCGGATGAAGAAAGAGGATTCTCGACCCGCAAGGGCGAACTGCAAACGGTCCTCGCCGATTACCTAAAGGCGTTGGAAGCCAACGAGACGCCAAACCAACAGGAACTCCTGGCGCGCCACCCGGAATTGGCGGACGAACTGTTGGCGTTCTTTGCCGAACACGACGAGATGATACGCCTGGCGGACCCTTTTCAGGCTGCGAATCAACAGGACCTTGTGCTGCCCACGATCGCATATCGTCCCGCCACCCCTTCCGAAAGCAGCGATCATTGTTCTATGCGCGAAGGGGAACTGCAAACGGTCCTCGCCGATTACCTTAAGGCGGTGGAAGCCAAGGAGCCGCCAAACCAACAGGAACTGCTGGCCCGCCACCCGGAGTTGGCGGACGAACTGGGGGCCTTCTTTGCCGAACATGACGAGATGATACGCCTGGCGGAGCCTTTTCGGGTTGCCAGCCAAGAAGACCTTGTGCCGCCCACGGTCGCATATCATCCCCCCGCACCTTCCGAGTGCAGCGATCGCTATCATGTCCGGCGTTTTGTCGCCCGCGGGGGCATGGGAGAGATCTGGCTGGCTGAAGACCGTCAGATCAATCGCCAGGTGGCCCTAAAAAAACTCCGCAGCGACCGCCCGGAACTACAGGACCGTTTTGGCGTCGAGGCGCAAATCACCGGTCAATTGGAACACCCGGCCATCGTGCCGGTCCACGAACTAGGCCAGGACCCGGAAGGCCGATCTTTCTATGTGATGAAATTCGTGCGGGGAGAACCCTCAAAGAGGCCATTCGGCATTACTATTCGCCGCATGGACCAACGGGTTCGGAGCGAGAAGTCGAGTGGAAGAGGCTGTTGAAGGTCTTTGTCGACCTCTGCCAGGCCGTGGCCTTTGCGCACAGTCGCGGCGTGGTTCATCGCGATATCAAGCCCGATAACGTCATGCTTGGTTCCTACGGCGAGACGCTCGTTTTGGATTGGGGGCTGGCCAAAGTGTTCTCGGAAGGCAAGGAAACCCCAACCGATAGTGTTTCTCGATCCGTGCACCTGAGCTCCTCCCACGGATCAACCGAGACTCAAGGAGGGTCGATTTTGGCGCACCACCCTACATGTCGCCCGAAATGGCTGAAGGGCGTGCAGATACCGCCGATCCGCTGACCGATGTGTATCTCTTGGGAGCCACGCTCTACGAAATCCTCACCAGCCAGCCTCCGCGCCGCGGTTCGAGCTATACGGAACTGGTCGAGTTGGCCCGAACCGTCGATCCCGTGGCCCCGCGAAAAATCAACCGAAAAATCTCGCCGCCGCTGGAAGCAATCTGCCTGAAGGCGATCGCTCACTTTCCTCAAGATCGCTACCCAACGGCGCAGGACTTGGCCCGGGATGTCGAGCGATTCCTGGCCGGCGAACCGGTATCCGCCTACCGGGAACGAATCTTCGAGCGCGCTTGGCGATGGATGAAACGGCACCGACAGGCACTGGGCAGGACGGCGGCGGCAACCCTCCTGGCAGTCGCAATCCTCTTTGGTTTCGCCAAGCTGCGCCAGGCACAGCGACTCGAACAGCAGGAGGTGGCCCGTCAAAACGTGGCCAACTTCCGCTATCTCAAGGATGAGACGCAGTCCTACATCGGCGGCACGGATGCATCCGACGAACGGGTTCCCTATTACAACCTTGAGCGGGGCGAGGCTTGCGCTCAAGCCGCCATGGATGCGATCAAGAACTGGGGAGACCAGGTGGAACGCCTTCCCTTGTCGGAAGAAAGAGGACCGCTAAAAGAAGACCTTTACGAATTACTTCTGTTGCGGGTGCAGGCCAGACTCTCCCGAGACCCCGGAGACCCTAAGGAACTCCTCGCCTTGCTCGAGCAAGCTGCTTCTCTCAGGGAACCTTCCCGAAGCTACTATCGGCTTCAGGCTCGCGTCTTCCGCGCTCTAAAGGAGGAGACCAAAGCGGTCAGTGCGGACCAGCTTGCGGATGATCCGGCGATCCGGTCCAGCGCCCTGGATCATTTTCTTGTAGGGGAGAATTACCGCATGCAACTCGCCCGGCGCCGGACGGAACTCAAGACAGCACCAGCCGAGAAGCCAAACGGTCCCTCCTGGATAAAGCGGTAAAAGCCTATTACGAAGCCTTGGAGATCGATCCGCATCATTACTGGTCGCACCTCCAACTGGGACGCTGCTATCTGAGCCTGGGCCGAGGGTCGGAGGCGGTCGAAGCGTTCACTACCTGTATTGCGCTCAGGCCGGAAGCGCCGTGGGGATACAGCACTCGGGGATTGGCTTGGGCACTGCTGGGGCGTTTCGACGATGCCGTGCGCGATCTGAAGCGGACGGTCAATGAGCACCCCGATTTCCTGCCCGCCAGGCTCAACTACGGTATCGCCTTGTGGCTCCAGGGAAAAAATAAGTATGCCGAGGCCCTGGAAGAATTCGCCACAGTCTCGCACGCCTCGCCGGGAAAACCCGCGCTGAGCGAAGCCGACTTCTACCGTGGACAGATCTATCTGGAGCTGGGCAACTTTGATCAGGCCCTGAAGGAGTTCAATTATGTGGTTGCCCAGCAGCCGGGCTTCTTGCCTGTTTATGCCCTTCGGGCGAAGACCTGCTTCTTGCTCCACAAAGCCGATGCGGGACTGGAGGACCTGACGACGCTTGCCCGCCTGGAGGCCGGCCCTGACTTCAACCCGGAGTCGCCTCAAGCCTACCAACAACGGGGGCGACGACTGCTCCACCTCAGTTCAGAATTGCCCGCAAGCGTGCAAAAGGAATTGCGCGAGGTGGTGCAAAAACGAGTATTGGACCTCTCGCTTCAGCAACTGCAGAAAGCCGTGGAATTGGGCGATCGGTCCGCTGCGCTGTTCGACGACCTGGGCGTTGCCTTCGAACGCTTCGGTCGAGTGACCGACGCAATCCAAGCCTACAGTCAAGGTCTGGAAGTGGCCCCGGACCATATCAAGCTACACCTCAAACGCGGCTGGGCATACCTCCTGGCCGAGCGATATGCCGAAGGTCAAACCGATTGTTCTTGGGCCCTCGACCGTGATCCGGCCAATCCCTGGGCCCGGGCGGGACTGGGCTACGCCAATGCCCGCCTCAATGCTCCTTCGGCCGCCGGCATTGAGAGCCTCTATGCCCTGCTCAACGGGGCCGAGGATTACCTCGTCCTGCACAACTTGGCCTGTATTCAGGTCAGGCTATCTCTCCTGCACGATGCTCAGGCTGCCAGCCACCAAGATTTGGCTATCGCTTTGCTTCAACGTGCGGTCCAGCGCGCTAAACAACAAGGCGCTATTGCCGACGAGTTGGAACAAATCCGACGAGAATCGGACTTTGAGCCCCTCCGCAGCAGAACTGAGTTTCAGCACCTCCTGGACAATTCCACCGCTGAAAAGTAGAAGGCTCATTGAGCCGGCCTACGGTTAACCCGCATTTCTCACCGTAGGGTGGGACAAGGTCGCGAAAGTTGTTGGTGGGTCAGCACAAACTGATAATGGATGTAATTTACAGCCTGTACGATGGCGAACATTCAATCCGCGACCGAAGTCCCACCAAGAAAACAGTTTGCTTGACCCACCCTACACGTTTATGAGAAATGCGGGTTAAGCGCCGTTTACAGAGATAGTGCTTTCCGTAGGGCGTCCAATAATGACTTGATCAATAGGATGATATCGCCGGTCTCCTCAGGGGCGTCCTCCCGACTGCCATCTGACTGCTCCATGTTCTCCAGCTGAATTTTGTTCTTTGGCTGCTCTTTTTTCTCTGGCTTATTCTCCCCTGGGCTGCCGCCAGTGTAAGGCACGGCTTTGCTAATGGGCGAGTCCAATTGGGCCGAACCTTCGTTCACTGTGTCCATCGCCGAAGAATAGCCGCCCCCGGAGACAGGGATAGACTCTTGGGATGGCGCCGCGATTAGCTCCAGTATCGTTGCGGCTTGAGTCAATGTGGTAAAGAACAAGGGCGGCGGAGGAGGAGGCACGGGTGGTGGCGGTGGCTCGGGCTTAATATTGCCGCCACCCATCGCAAACTGGAACGTCTGCTGTCCCCCCCGGATTGCATCGGTCGTAAGCAGTGTATCCACCTTGTTCTCATTGACTCCGAATAAAATCGAAGTACCGCGGGCCATCTTTGGCGCGTCGGCGATTTCCAACTGGTAAGTCCCTACTGCATTGGCGATCACGATTACCTCCACGTTGCCGCCCACCTCGACAAACGTCTTGGGAATATTGTTAGTCAGGGTGTTGGTCTGCAGGTTGTACTCGGTCTTCTCACCATTGGCCAGACTGGCTAGACCAAAGGAAACAGGGTCGAGAAAGATAGCCAAGATCGAAGTCAGTCGATTGCCGGGATCGCCAAGACTGGGCCCCAGCCGCTTCAAGATGTCCTGGGCAATCAAATCGGTCACCGACGAATCATCGTTTGGGTGAGTGAGGCTGGTGAGGATCGCATCCAACCGCGCCCCAAGATCGTTTTGAAGCTGGGTCAAGAAGTGCGTGCCCTGTACGAAAACGTCCAGGTCTCCCAGCGGGCCGGCTTCCAGCACTAAATTCAACGCTTCCAGACGAACTCCTTCGGTTATTTGGCCGCCGGTGCCCGAGACCACCGGATGCCCGTCGAAACCCGTTTTATCGGCAAGCAAATCAAGCTCACCCGCGCTAAACACCGCGGAGTGAATCCGCGAGGAAAGCTCGATTAGGTAGGACCCGGCCGGCAAAGGTTCATCGACCAGCAGTGTAACCGTCTGCCGGACGGCAGTGGGGAAGGTCTGGCCGTGGGACACCTCCACGTTGGCCCCTGGGTTGTAAACAATGCTCGACATGGAGATGACTCGATCGTCCGCCGTGCCGGACAGGCCGTCCTCGCCCAGGTAGGTCACCGTGTAGTTGGCAGTATCTTCTGCGGCGCCTGGATCGAGCCGATCTCCTTGCAGTGTGATGACGATGCTGGTCGTCGGCCCTCCGGGTCGGCCGCCCACGCCCGGCAACAATGCCTCGGCGTCAATTGCAACAACCTGTGGCAGCACATCGATCACCAGGGTATAAGCCCCGGCTCCACGAGTACTATCGGCCCCTGTAACGCCGAAGACGTGCAACAGAAGTTCTTCACCCTGATGGGCTTGAATCCGAAATCGCTGCCCGGAACCGAGCAGGTTGCCGGCCAAATCTCTGACTTCCATCGAAAGCCCGGCCCCTTCTGTATACTGGAACAGGGCAGAGAAATCGATGATTTCGTCGCCTGCGCCCGCTACGGATTCGGTCGGCACGGTAAGCTTGTAGTAGGCATCCTCGTGGCCGGGGACAATGGTCAGCGTGGGCTCCGCCAGATGCACCACGACGCCCAGGTCGCGGGCCGTCTGCGGCGTGTCGTTGGGTGCAATCGTCGGCTGCTTGCCAAAGATCGTCAAAATCCCATCCCGGTCCACCACGGCGATATCCGGCACGCCGTCGCCGTTGAGGTCGCCGACTGCCAATGCCTGAGGAGCCTTCGCCTTCGCCAGTTGCATGGGCTGACCAAAACCGAGGAACCGGCCTTGCGCATCAAAACCGAGATTGGGAAGGAGCACTACTTCAGGACCACCCACGGTAGATCCAACCGCGCTACTCCGCAGTTGGCCACCACCAGATCGAGTTTTCCATCCGGCGGTCCCAGCTTAGTCGATCCGTCGGGCAGTGTTACTTGGCTCCCGAAATCGACGACCGCCACCGCAACCGGGTTCTGGCCTGTGAAATAAGCTATCTGATTCTGGAACGTGCCGTCTCCATTGCCCAATAGAATTGAGCAGCCGTTTTTATCGTCCCATGTGGTAATGATGTCCGGATTGCCGTCGCCGTTGACGTCGCCGGTTGCCAAACTCTGGCTCATGTTATTTTCATCGCATAGTCCCGCCATCTCTGAACGTCCCGTCGCCGTTTCCAAGCAGTATCACGACACCCGGTTTATTGCGACCGCTGACGGCCAGGTCGGCATTGCCGTCTTTGTTGAAGTCGGCTATCACAACATCGCCGGGAGGATAAGCCCCAATGGACTGTAGAGACAGCGTTTGCTGTGGCTTGAAGGTCCCATTGCCCCGCCCGAGGAGGGCAGCGACGGTAATCTGCGATCCCAGGGGCGAGTCGATCACCACCAGATCGGGCGTCTGATCGTTGTTGAGGTCCCCCACGGCCAGGGCAATGGGCGACGTGGTGGCATCGAACCGGCGCTGGGATACAAAGGTGCCATCGCCCCGCCCCAACAGCACGGAGACATCGGCGGAAGAATAGTTTGTAACTACCACATCGGGGATGGTATCGGCGTTTAGATACGCAATGCTAACGGCCCGGCCATAGCTAGGCAATCCCTGTAGGAGCAATCCCCGAATCGAGGTCGCGAAGGCGCCGATTTCGGATTGCCGAGGCGATTGAAATGTGCCGTCGCCATTGCCTAAATATACGCTGATCGTATTGCTCAGAGTGTTGGCAACCAGCAGATCCGGCTTATTGTCGCCGTTCAGATCATGCATCGCCACGGATGACGCACCCTGACCGTCAGGGACAAACAGGGATGCACTGTCGGATGTCGAATATTGATCGAAGTTCGTGAGTTGCAGGCTGAAGTCGCCGCTGGACGTCCCGTCCCCGGAGACCAGCAGGAGCACGCTTTGGCCCTGTTGGACGGGGAGAGTTGCGTTTTCGGTTGTGCCCGGTCCTATGGCCTCGGTCGTAGACGTTATTACGGCGAGGGTTTCCGCGTCGAGAATCTGAAAGTTCAAATTCCCCTGGACGTTCGCCCCTTCAGTAAACTGGACATTCAGCGAGCCGGCCGCGGCCGTGGTCACGCGGTAAAGCGCGGCCCCCCCCGACTCGATACTCCCATCTACCTGGCAAAAAACTTGCGTGCCCAGGTCGGCGGTGAGCGACTGGAGGTGTAAACAGTAAGATATGTTCTCCGAGTTATTTGCACCGAGCACCCGCACCAGGTAGCTTTGCCCGGCCTGACCGGGAAGCCGAACCTCCTGGCCAATCACGATTTGTGACTCATTAAGAACATTTTCTCCGCTGGCCAGGAGTGTTGTGCCAGTCTCGTCCCAGATTTCAATTAGCAGACCGTCGGACGACGCGGTTTGAGTGTCGAGCATGGCCGAGGCGACCAAATCGCCCGTGGCTGCCGCTTCCACGCGGAACCAATCCTCGTCGCCTGGTGCAATCGCCAGCTTTGGCACGATGCGCTGAACCACTCGCCCCAGATCAGTGGCCTCTGCCGGCGTGTCGTTGGATTCATAGCGATCGTTCGGCGGCGACACGGCCGGCTGGATGGAATATTTCGCAAAGTAAATGTCTTGGTTGTCGTTGCGGGTATCTGTCCAGGCGGCGTAGGCCGTGTTGTTGGCCATCGCCAGGCCCAGGTAATCGCCTAAATAATAATCATTGTCGCCGACCGCGTCGATAAAGCTGCCCTTATCGGCGTCAAACGAGATGTCCGTGATGCGAAAATTCGGGCTGAAGGTCTGGCCGCCGTTGGTGCTCACCGTGCCGTAGACGTCCAGCTTGTGATTGGCCGGATCGCGCCGCGTGTCATACCAGATCACGCCGATGTTGCCCTGTGCGTCGACCACCAGTCGCGGCATCGCCTGACCCGCGATAACCTCTTCCTCGCTTGAGCCGGTCGCGCTCTGGCCGCCGTTGTCGTCATTCAAAACCTTGGCGCTTTGCCAAGTATCAGCGGAGGTGCTTGAACCGGCAAAAAATACGTCGGCCGCGTCAATCGGCTTCCCGAGCTTGTCCGTGACGTGCATCACGTCCACGGCATACACTTGTTGTGGATTGGTCGGATCGGCGGCAATGGCCCGCACTGACCAGGTGCGGAACTGATTGGTCGGAAGACCGTCCTCGTTCACCCAGGTCAGATTCCCCGGGCCAAAGGCCAGTTGATGCCCTGTCGCATGGTCGGGAGGGAGAAAACTTTCGCCGCCATCGCTCGACACGTTGATGGCGAAGTCTCCGCCGCCAAACTCGGCGAGGTAGATTTTTCCATCCGGGCCAATCGCCAACTGAGACTGGGCGACGGCCCCTCTGCCGGGCTCGCCGCCGTCTGCGTTTAGAGGATCTTGGATTACCGAAACGAAATTGCCTTCTTGATCCTGCACCTGGGTCTCCCAGCTTTGGCCTCCATCGCGGGAGACCGCGATCATGATATCGGTACCTCCTTCATATTCCGGGTGGCCTGGGAATTGACCGGCCGGATAGATCCGCGTCCAAGTCACGTACATGTTGCCGTAATTAGGATTATCCTGCCCATTGGGCAACGTGCGGAAGGTATCGATTGCCAGATCGGGAATGATGTCAAAAACCACATCATGATCTACATATGTGTGGGAAACCACAGCCGTGGGGGCGTTCCACGTCGAGCCCCCCTCATCGCTGCGTGCCACAAAAATGCCGTTATGGGACTGTATCCCGAATGCGCGATCCTCAAAGTTGGGGTTGGTCAACGATGGCTGGTCGCCCAAGTACGTGACCGCCATGAAGCTGACAAAGACGTGACCTTGATCATCGAAACGCACGATCGGGTCGGCCGCCCCGTCGGCCGGCTTTTGTTTATAGCCAAAGGAGGGAAGCGGAATAGAAGAACTGTCCTGCCACGTGTCTCCACCATCATGAGACACCGCCACGCCGATCCCTGCATAGCCCGTCTGCACCAGGGAATAGTCCATGTAGGCCAGCACCAGGTGATTATTGTCCAACGGGTCCACCGCGATCGACGGCATCTGCTGCACGTTAGAATCGGTGGTTATCCGCTGGTTGACAATAGCCAGATCCGCGGCCAGCGAATCAAACACTCCACTCACCGATAGAAGGCTGCGCCGCTCCAGGGCCTCAAACATCAAACGACGAGAACGAACAAGTCGCTTGCGCACGTCAGCGCCAATGTAGAATCGACGGGATTGCAGGGCAACCATAATCCGATCTCCTGAACGGGATGGCTAAGCAATCCCGCTCAAGCACACGCTACAAAATGCCCTCTTCGCCACCAGGATATATCGTAAAACTATTGTGAATTCCCCTAATTAGCTAATGTGCATGAAGAGCGATAGGTCTTAACAACTATCCAGACTACCACGTTTATACTAGTTGTCAATATCCAGGCTCTACCCTTAGATTATTTAGGGCCCGTTTCAGCGTATTTCCTGCGCCGACAATAGAAAGCCCTTGAGAACCCGGGCCATTGGTAGGGTAGTACAGTCGGCTCAGACAGTGTTGCTTTTACCAACGTCACGCTAGTGATCCATTGTCCGCTGTCCCTCCAAATAATTCCATTTTCCGTTATCTCAACGACTTACATCATTTAAGATTCTGTATGGTCTGAGCTCGGATTGTAGTATCCCCAACTGGCTAGGGGGTAAAATGGGAATTTTGAAGACGATGGTACTGGCAGTCCGAGTATTCCTGAGTTTCCCGCATGGCCTAGAGAGCCAAGGCCGACACCGACGATTATCGACACGGTTATTCACCATATTTCGCCGCATCTGCAAATCGGTCTCTGCCTCGAGGAAGCCTCGATGTTCAATTCGTTAGGATTGGGCGGCAGCTTGGGCCGATGCAACTGTGTGCTCTAAATTGCTCCATCTTAGAATGGTCTCCCATGGTCGAATTCCAATCCGAGAACGCATTTCGGCCAAATTGAAACATTTCCCTCCCACTTGATGCCAAAGCAGACCTCAGCACCGCCCCCTGCCCACTATTATTTCGTTTATCCCGCCCGCTTGCACTGTTGCGAGCTTGTCGAGCAGTGCCCAACGTTTTTAACATAAAGCCGCGACCGTCGGTCGCGGTCCCGATCGCAACATGTAAAGCCGCGACGGGCACCAACCAAAGGTTGGTCGGTCGCGGTTTGGGAATAGCCGGCGGCAAACCTGCCGCCGGTTGTGCCCAAATGTCATCCTGAGACTAGCGAAGAATCTCGTGATGACTGTTCCTCGTTCCCATGCTCCCGCCTGGGAACGCTCTAACCGCTCGCGGTTTCCCACCGTCCACTGTCCACTGTCCACCGCCCACGGCCCACTTTTTTTCCCTCCGTACTTCGTACTTCGTACTCTATTTTTGTCTGCGGAGTGTTTTCGGATAACACTTTGACGAATCGGGGGGTACTATGATTGCGAGGCGGCTCGCAATATTATATGCACTTATGGAGATACTTAGAAGGATGTTTGTGCCCATATTGTCAACCGTGGCCCGGCCAATGTTCGCAGCCCGGTCCATGGGCTTTGAGGACGAAAAGAGAATATTTATGCCGATCCGCATAAGACGCCACGATAAATTCGGCCCAGAGCCGCCGCTGTTTCTCTGGCGGCTTATGCAGCTTGGAAACGGGCGCTCGGCATGGTATGCGGGTCAATCTAAACAATGTTCGGCGCACATCAGGTGAGGAACTCGTGAGGGTATCGAGCATGAGCGGTCAGGCGACGAGAATCCGGCAGGCCACGGTCGCGGACGTGGACATCATCGTCCGTCACCGGTGCAGCATGTTCGCCGACATGGGCTATGGCGATGAGGCGGCGCGCAGTGCCATGGCGACCGCCGCTCGGCCGTTTATCGAGGCCGCTCTCAAGGATGGCTCATACCGAGGCTGGCTGGTCGAGGACGGAGATCGCGTCGTGGCAGGCGCTGGCCTAGCGATCGTGGGTTTCCAGCCCACTCCCCTCGATCCGAGCCCGCGCCGGGCATGGGTTCCTCAACATGTACACCGAGCCGGCTTACCGTCGACGCGGGCTGGCCAGGGAACTCCTGCAGAGCATGATCGTCTGGTGTCGTGAGCAGGGGTTCAGTTCTGTTTTTCTTCACCCCAGCGATGCTGGGCGCCCGCTGTATGAGCTGCTAGGCTTTAAGCCAACAAACGAGATGCGGCTCGTCCTGGAGTAGTCATGTAGGTCAGGCACCCCGTGCCTGACAATCAGTCATGTAGGTCAGGCACCCCGTGCCTGACAATCAGTCATGTAGGTCAGGCACCCCGTGCCTGACAATCAGTCATGTAGGTCAGGCACCCCGTGCCTGACAATCAGTCATGTAGGTCAGGCACCCCGTGCCTGACAATCAGGAGCATTTTGAGTTTATCATCGAATTGTCATGCACGGAGTGCATGACCTACAGAACTTGAACCGAGGTGCCGAAGGCACAAGATGTCTTTCTCTATCCCCTATTCCCCATCCCCTATTCCCTATCTCCACTTATCTGCCCAATATTCGAACCATTCACACCTGCCCACCACAAGCCTGGAGCATGCCACCCGCCCTTTTCTGATCATTTCAAAGGCAGCACACTCGGATGGATGTAACTTAATCGAAAATTTGTCTCTGCCTTGGCTTATCAGTGGTAGCACGTTTCTTCCTGGGGGCTTTCCTCCGTTCTTGACTTTCCTGACGAGGTGGCTTGTCGAGGGCCTCTTCCACGATCTTGATCTCCGCTCCGGTTAAACCATATAGTTCATAGACTATCTGGTCGATCTGTTGGTCGATTGCTTCAATTTGGCGCTGGATGAGATTCTTCTCAACTTCGGTCTTTGCGGCTGCAAGATGTTTGTGTAAACTGAGCATCAAATCAACTTGTTTTGCAATCCGAAGGTGCGTGCTCTTATCACTTTGTCTATTGAAGTCAATCTTGTGAATAGGTAAACGTGCTAAATATGTAGGCTTAATGTTGTAGTCAATAAAAGAATTGGCAAAAATGAAATTCAT
This sequence comes from Pirellulales bacterium, assembly GCA_963820545.1. Lineage (GTDB taxonomy): Bacteria > Planctomycetota > Planctomycetia > Pirellulales > Thermoguttaceae > CAWGAJ01. Next base: position 1,225,574 of record CAWGAJ010000001.1, on the reverse strand, counting down.
TAGTCTTGAATTCAGTACACCCAAGATGAAGGATAACGAATAATCACCATCATTCGGAATTATATACGAGTAATTGTTGAGTGGGTAATATCGCCCTTCTTCATCCAGCGCCGCAATTATACGGCGAGGCAAACTCAACTTCCTAATATACTGCACAACGATCTTTGGAATCTCAACTGAATCATTACGATACCCTGCTAGTGATGAACACCACCACAAATAAAATCCCTTCCAACAAAGGCTATACCTTCCAATTTCTCCGGTTTTTAATGCCTTTTTCGTATGGCGCGAAGTTGGTTGCTTAGACACATATTTATTATTGTCTCCGGTTTTTATTCCATATATAACTTTCGCTATAGATTCAAGTGGTACACTACTTTGAGTTGCTTTCTGAAGAACACTCAGAACATCGTCTGTTAGTGCAAGATTAATTGTTGAAGCAAAGCATTCATTCCACCGCGATTGTTTTATAAGCGAGGATTTTAGAGCTAACGAAAAGTTGTTTGCATCAATCTTGATTACAGTGCTTCTTTTTATCAAACAAGTTGATGATTTTGAAAGCCGCTTTCTCAAGAATAACAAGATGGGGACAATATCGGGCGCATCAGCGAAAATGTATTTTGACAACTCTGATATTTCCAAAAAGGTAGCTTTATCAATAAGATACCGCCGGATTTCTTCTGAATTCAAAACCGATAACCATGTGTTTGGAGTTATAAAACCCAGCAATCCATCACTTCTTAACATCCTCAATCCGCCCTCAATAAAATAGAGATGAGATTCCGCCTCTCCTTTTCGATTCACATATCTTGTGCAAAGATAGGATTTGTCTCTCGGCGTGAGTAAGCTTCCCCATGGTGGATTTCCAATGACACAGTCAAAGCCTCCATCCTTCATGGCATTAGGGAAGCCCTTTTTCCAGTCAAATGGATTGACTCGTTTTAATTCATCAATATCGGGAATCAGCATGCCATAGAAGTAGTCTGGGCCAATGAGGGAGTTGCCACATTTGATGTTGTCGGCGAGTGAAGGAAGTAAGGGACGGTGGAAGTCCAGCATATATTGCCTAGCGGATGCGGTAGTTTCCTCTTCGAGAAGCTTCAGGTAGAGGGAGAGTTGAGAGACTTCAACGGCCTGCTGGTCGATGTCCACGCCATAGATATTATCAGTTAGGATGCGCCCCTTTTCTTCAAGGGAGAGATGGAGGACTCCCTCTCGTTTGATAATAGATCCCTTGGGGGCTTTGTTAGGATTTTCGTTGTACCAAAGTTGGATGTACTTGAGAAGATAATCATAAGCGCCTAGCAGGAAGGAACCGGAACCGCAGGCGATATCGGCAAATCGCATTTTTGCGATCTGTGCGGGTGTCTTTCCGTCGATGAGTTTACCAATGGTGTTTTGTACGATGTAATCGACGATGTACTTCGGTGTATAGTAGACTCCTCCCGCCTTGCGGACTTCGGGTTTTGGATCGAGATTGGCGCGCTTCGCGGTAGCAACAATAACGTTGCCAAGGAATCGTTCATAGATCGAACCAAGGATATGCAGCGGAATATCGTTGAAAAGGTACTTGGACTTGTGATAGTCGAAAGCGTCGAGGATGTCGGCGAAGGTTTTTTCATCTATGGCCAGCCCATCTGGAACATCAAGGGTAGGGTGATACTTGAATACGATCCCGTTGTAAATCTTATCAAGGCGTCGGCATATCGCCCGGAAATCCTCCCAAGCGGTGTGGCCCGAGGATTCGCCAAGTTTAGGGATGATGGGACTGGGTTCGATAAGCTTGTCTTCCAGAAAACGGATAAAGACAAGACGGTCGAGGATACGTTGGGTCAATTCCGTCAAGGCAACCGAGTCAAGTTGGGAGTTCTTATTCTTGAGACCACGGGCGAGTAAGAGACGGTGCTCATCGAGTGTTTCCAGAAGCAGTTCGTCGATTTGTTTGTAGGCAACTGGGAAAAACGCTTTCTGGCCAGGTCTTCCCTTGGGTTTGGGTAATGTATCAGCGTATCTATCAATAGAGCCTTCCGTTATGGCGGGGCGGGAAATCAGGAAGAAAATCTCAGCGAATTTTTCGGGGTCCTCAAAGTCGGTATAACTGTATTTTTTGAGGGCGCGTGAAATTGCGGTGTCGATGTTCGCTTGGAAGCGGCAATCGATAACGTGAAGCTGATTGAAACTCGTGAGGATTCCTATTGCGTGCCCGCGCTGGTTCGCATAACGGATAGTTTGGAAGTAGTTGTCGGCCGTGGCAATGTCTTCGCAGGGCTTTTTTGCTTCGACATAGAGAACGGGGGAATCAAAATGGGGAATCAATGCCAGAGCGTAATCAGCCCGGCGCTGTGCAGTAGCTACCTGCACGTTGCGCTCTACTTTGACCTCCTGTTGAAACGGATTCTTTTGGATATCATGATTTACATCCCAGCCTAGCGCGATAAGAAATTTGTCAATGAAGTCCTTGCGAACATCGGCTTCATGGTAGGGCGCGGAGAGGTAGTATCTCTCGTTTGTGCCGAAGTCACGAACTAAACCGCTGATGATTCCAGCGGCTTCCTCCAGTGTCGGATTGAGCGGGTCCTTCGGTTTAGTTGTAGTGATGTTCATTTTTCTTCCTTACTACTCATACTCCTCGTTCCCAGGCTCCGCCTAGTGCCACAGATGGCTCGCCTAGTAGTGTATTTCTGGCGATTGTACACCACCCACTTTCCACCGCCCACTGCCCACTAATTTATATTTCCGCCGTCCCCTTAATTCTGACCGCTAGGCGTTGTAGATATTGCTGAACCCTGAACCCCGAACCCTTGTTGCTGCCCCCCGCGGGTGGCCTCGATAGCTTTTGCTATCGAGGTGCCAAAGGCACAAGAGGTTTTCAGTTCATTCATCCTTCATCCCTCATCCTTCATCCTTTTTGCCGCCCACCGCCCACCGCCCACTTTTTTATTTCCCCTGACCTCTGATCCCCGACCTCTGACCTCTGATCCCCGACCTCCGACCTCTGGGTATCTCCCGTCCAACAAATACCCATTTTCAAGAAATCACATTTCGAACAAAAATCATCAAAAAACCACAAAAAACAAATGATGATAAACTTACTAGCGCGCACTTTTTTGTAGTGTGTTTACCCCCAGCGCCCTTTGCATCTCTTTATCTACCAACCATTTCCAAATAAAGAAAAACTTTAAACCAGCAACTTGCGACTTAATTCATTTTTCCCCAATAATTCCCTTTGATAAATTTTGCGTGCGAAAATTCCAACTACCTATTTCGCAAGCCACTTGCGCGCACCGCTTCACTCAAAACGCAAAACATTTTTTTCTACTACTTAAGAGTGGGCAAAACCGTCGTCATAACTCCTTATTTTTCAAGCCCTTACACCACCCCATTTTGGTCAAAAAAACAAGAACTCCCTATAGTAGACCGAAAATTCCAAAACCCCCGGCAAACAATTCCCTTTCTCGACAAAAGGGGACTGCTTCGGTTTGCAAAATGGGGACTGGCTCCGCAGGTGCCTGTCCCCTTTTTGTTCCACTGCCCACTTCCCACCGCCCACTGTCCACCGCCCACTGCCCACTAGTTCCGCGGCACGCGGAACTGCTTCCAATCAATGCCGAGTTTGCGCATCTTTGCCCGCAGCGTATGCGGATTGATCTCTAGTAACACGGCTGCGCCGTGCAGGCCTTCGATGCGCCCCTGGGTCTGGGCCAGGACGGTTTCGATGTGTCGACGCATGGCAGAGTTGAGCGGCTCGATAGAGCCAGGCGTAGGCGCGGGCGCGGATGAGGATTTTGTCTTGGCCGGTTCAGCAGCGGGAATTGCCTGGGTTGTTGCCACGCCCAGGGCCTTGGCCACTTCCAAGGTTTTGCCTTCGCCGAGGATGGCAGCGCGATCGATGACCGCGGCCAGTTCGCGCACATTGCCCGGCCAGGGATAGGAGAGCAACAGTTCCATGTTTTGCGGGCTGGGCGTGACCGGGGCCAATCCGAAGCGCGTGGCGGCGCGCTCGGCAAAATGTGCTGCCAGCCGGGGAACGTCTTCGCGGCGCTCGTGCAAGGTGGGCAGGACAATGGGAAACACGGCAATGCGATACCAGAGGTCTTCGCGAAAACGGCCCTCGGCCACCATGGCGGCCAGATCGCGGTGGGTGGCGGCAATGATGCGCACGTCGACTTGGATGGGCTGCTCGGCCCCGACGCGTTCCATCCAGCCGTCCTGCAAGATGCGCAACATGCGCACCTGCGCGGCCAGGGGCAGTTCGCCGATTTCGTCGAGAAACAAAGTGCCGCCGTTGGCCTGTTCGAACCAGCCCCGGCGGCTTTCCACGGCGCCGGTAAATGCGCCGCGCTGGTGGCCAAAAAGCTGGGAGTCGATCAGTTCGGGCGGAATGGCGCCGCAGTTGACCCGGTTGAACGGTCCGGCTCCGCGGCGCGAACGGACGTGAATCGCCCGGGCGATCAGTTCTTTGCCCGTTCCCGTGTTGCCAAAAATCAATACCGGGGCATCGGACGGGGCCACCAGTTCTACCCGCTCCATGACGGATCGCAGGCCGGTATCGGCCCCGACAATCGTATCGACGAGTTGCTTGCGTCCCAGGCGGGCCAAGAGCGAACGATTATCGGCCTCGGCAGCCTCGCGTAAGGCGGCCATTTCGCACAGGCGCTGGTCGTTTTCCAAGGCAATAGAAAAAGGTTCGAGCAGACGCTCAGCCAAGGCCACGTGGCGCGAACTAAAACTGCGACGTGCACCGGCACAAAGAATCAGTACGCCGGATGGATCCTCGGGCTTGCCCAGGGGACCGATCAAGAAGTTGCCTTGGCTTTGGTTGGGCACGAGGAACTGCAATTCGCCCTGGCTGGATGTTTCTTGACCGAAGTGGATGATTTCGCCTTGGGAACACCAGGTTAAAAGCGTTTTTAATTGTGGGGCAGAGCAAACCGTGCGGATATGCTGAAGCGGTTCTTCCGGCACAGTCAAACCCAAGGCCACTGTTTCCAAAGTTGAGCGGCGCTGATCCAATCGGCGCACCCAAAGCTGCCTGAGCGGCATCCACTCCTTAAGCAACGCGGCAATATTAGCCGCGGATTGGGTGATTTCGATATGGCGGCACCCTTCGCGCCAAACACTTAAAAGAACGGCTTGAAATTCTTCCATAAAGGCATTCACACGATTCGACACTGGCTGACAAGCAGCCAATGGCACCCAGTGGCGAAAGTACAACTTTCACCCCAATGTATGTCATTAGTAATTGCCGCGCATTCCGGCGGTCGTTGACCGCCGGCTAATGAAATTAGTTGAACATTCTCACTGAAAATCAGAGGCAATTTTTCGCTCTGCACAATAATCAATTATCATATTTCGCGGATATTATGTCAAATAATACGGGTTAAACTAGCATATTTAACAGTAAATTAAAGGCAAAATACATTATATAGATAGTTATCAATGGGATAACGAGTGAATTCATCGAGAAAAAGCGTATGCGGGCTGCCTGGCATAAGACTTGCCAATTAACAGGTGTTGAATCAATTCCAGACATAAGGAGAAATGCAATGTACTGGGGAAAAACGTGTCGTAGTTTCTTGGTGGTTGTTGGGGTGGTGATGTGGTTGGGATTCTGCGTGCCGGGGCATAACCTGCAAGCCGATCAGACGGCCCAAAGCAATAGTGCCGCAGCCTCGAGCACGACAGTGGAGATGCTGAATGTTTCGTATGATCCCACGCGGGAGTTGTACCGCGAATTTAATGCCGCCTTTGCCGAGGAGTGGCAAAAAAAGACGGGACAGATTGTGAAGATCAAACAGTCGCACGCCGGTTCAGGCAAACAGGCGCGAGCGGTCATCGACGGTCTGGGCGCCGACGTGGTGACACTGGCCTTGGCATACGATATTGATGCAATCTATAAGCAGGCGAAGCTGCTGCCGGAAAATTGGCAAGCGCGTTTGCCTTATAATAGCGCCCCTTACACCTCGACAATTGTTTTTTTAGTGCGCAAAGGCAATCCCAAGGGGATTAAAGATTGGGGAGATTTGATCAAGCCCGACGTGAAGGTCATCACACCGAATCCCAAGACCTCGGGCGGGGCGCGCTGGAACTATCTGGCAGCATGGGGCTATGTACTTAAAGGCGAACTGGGCGATTTTGCCAAGCTGAAAGATCCCCAGGCCACTGCACAGGTTGCCAAGGCCCAGGCAAAAGCCCGGGAGTTTGTCAAAGAACTTTTCACCCACGTGCCAGTACTGGATTCCGGCGCGCGCGGATCGACCATGACCTTTGTACAACGCGAAATGGGCGACGTGCTACTGGCCTGGGAAAACGAGGCCTTTTTATCGATCAATGAATTGGGACCCGACAAATTCGAGATCGTGGCGCCTTCGTTGAGCATTCTGGCTGAGCCTTCGGTTTCGCTGGTGGACGCCGTTGCCGATAAACACGGTACGCGCAAGGTGGCCGAAGCCTATCTACAGTATCTCTATTCTCCGGTCGGCCAAACACTGGCGGCCAAACATTATTACCGGCCGCGCAATACCAAGGATGTGTCGGAGGAACTACTGAAACGCTTTCCTAAGATCGAACTGTTTACGATCGAGGACGTGTTCGGCGGATGGAAAAAGGCCCAGGTCGAACATTTCGACGATGGCGGCATCTTCGATCAGATGATTAAACAACAGTAGATAGAAAAATATAGTTTTAAACCACGCCCGATGGTCGCGGCTTTACACGGAACCTATAAAATTATTTACGAAGGGAACTTTCGATGATTGAAACGATTTCTATACTCAGCGGACATGGCAAGGATGGACGCAAGGAACCTTTGAGCGCATTGATCTACGGATGGGACAGGTGGTGAGCATCGTCGGTCCGACCGGGTCGGGTAAGACGACTTTCATCAACGACATTGAATTGTTCGCCGACGGAGATACGCCCAGCGCACGGCGGATTCTGATCGACGGCGCGCCTGCGCCCGCCGATTTTCGCTGCAACCCGGCGCAGAATCCCATCGCCCTTATTACGCAACATACCACGTTCCTCTCGGATATGCCGGTACGCCAGTTTTTAACTACGCACTGCCGCGTGCGGGCTAGCAACGGTCAGGCTGGGCAATTGGTGAATGAGGCCATTGAATTTGCCAACCAGTTGACCGGCGAACCGATAGACCTGGATAATCGGATGACGGAACTTTCGGGCGGCCAGACCCGGGCGCTGTTGATTGCCGACGCCACGGTTATTTGCAGCACGCCAGTGGTGCTGCTGGATGAAGTGGAAAACGCCGGCATCCACCGCACGTGCGCGGTGCAACTGCTCAGACAGCGGCGGAAGATTTTTATTTTCGTCACCCACGATCCGCGCATCGCACTGCTGTCCGACTTCCGTATCGTGATGCAAAACGGCCGCGTAATGCAGGTGCTGCATACCAGCGAAGAAGAGCGAGAGGTATCGATCCACGTAAATCGTTTGGACGATACGCTCTCCATGCTGCGCGATCGGCTCCGTCAAGGACTGCGCCTTACGGCCGGCATGATGGAGGCAGTGGCATGAGACTGGTAATTTGTGCCGGCCCGGCCACCACGGGCAAGACCTCGGTGCTGCGTCACATGACGCGCAAACTATTGCGGGCCGGTCACCGCGCGGCCTTCGTGAAACTCGACGTGCAATACGCCGACGAAGACGAACTGCTGAAAGAGGAGTTCGGCATTCCCACGAAAAAGGTCTACACGGGCGAACTTTGTCCTGATCACTGCCACGTGATGATTCTCGGCGACGCCCTGCGCTGGGCCGAACAAAACAACAGCGACTTGCTGCTGGTGGAAACAGCAGGACTGTGTTTGCGGTGCGCTCCGTATGTGGACGGAGGGCTGGGAATGATCGTGCTGGAGGCCACCAGCGGGATGAACCTGCCGCTTAAAGTCGGGCCCATGCTCTCGCTGGCCGACATTGCCGTGGTGACCAAGATTGATCGGGTCTCTCAGGCCGAGCGCGAGGTGTTCCGGGCACGCATCCAAGACGTGGCCCCGCAGGTTCTCGTGCGCGAGGTAAACGCATTGCACGGCATCGGCATTGATCCGCTGGTGACCTGCATGCTGGAGACTCCGGAAGTCGATGGGCCGCTTTACCTGCGAGGTAATCCGCCGGTGGGTACGTGCACGATCTGCGTGGGCAAAAAAGAAATCGGCTGGCAGGCACACTTCGGCGTTGTGCGGGCATTGGAAAATCAAGTTTTTTATCGCGGTGAATGAATATTACACTGAAGTTTAAACGAAAAAATATTTATCCTCACCCTCATCCTCTCTGAATGTGAAAGGGGAGTATTGAAAGGAATTTAAGATGGCCGATTCATTGGATGTAAAGCTGCCGGGACTGAACTGCGGGATGTGCGGCTATCGCACCTGCGAAGAATTTCAAGCGACTTTGACTAATACTCCGGAAATGCTGCGGCGCTGCATTCACCTTTCGAAAAGCCGGGTCGATCCCGCGTCTTCAATATCAGCAGCAAAAAGCGACCGGCAACCTATGGCATCCACAAGCATCGGCGCCAGGGAAAATGAAGCGATTGAAAGAACGGCATCTGGATTGCCGATTTATGCTCCGAGCGGCTGTGGCAGTACAGCCCCGACTTGCGGTGAATGTACAGGCAATGAAAAATTCAGCACCTGCGGGCTTCAGACGCTTGCGCAAAGTAGAGTTAAGACTGATACACAAAAGTTACCCTGGCAAGACCATTTGGGCCGCGAATTCGACTTTTACCTGGAGCATTTTCCCGAGGATCCCGGCCCCCGGGAGATCATTCTGCCGCACAATCCGCTGCTGACGCGGGAGATGAATATCCAGGTGGGTGACACCCTGATCGGCCGTCCGCTGGGCATATCGTGCGGTTGCCCGATCACTCATTGTGGCATAGCAACGGAGGTCGATCAGCGCACAGGAGTGATCGTCTGGTGCGTGACCGGACCGCTTGGCCCCCGAGAAAAGGGTTATAAAGATCTGGGCTACTACATTGCCGAGGGGTATGAAGGATTGGTGAAAGAAACCCGTTGCGAACTTAGGATTGGCCTGCGGTACTTCTTCCAGCCGCGGATGTGCATGTTACAATGGCGACATAGCGGATTGATCAACTACCTCAGCCGCAATGGCGATCATTACCAGGTACGGTTGGAAGGATTGTGGATCGGATAATTTATAGGGGTCAGAGGTCGAGGGTCAGGGTTCAGCGATTGATGTACAAGTGAGTTTGAAGATTTTTGCCTAGTGTGAAAGGCCCTCACCCTTGCCCTCTCTTGACCACTGTGTGGTGTCTGGAGAGGGGATTTGATATGCGAATCCAGTTAAAGCAACGGAGCGTGTTGCCCGGGTTTGGACTAACCATGGGTTTTACGCTGCTTTATTTAAGTTTAATTGTGATGATCCCGCTGGCAGGGCTGTTTCTTAAGTCGGCCACGATAAAGTGGTCGGAATTTTGGAATACGGTAAGCGATCCGCGCGTGGTGGCGTCGTATCGATTGACCTTTGGGGCGTCGCTGGTGGGAGCTTCCATAAATGCGGTCTTCGGGCTAGTGGTGGCCTGGGTGTTGGTGCGGTATTCATTTCCAGGCAAAAAGATCGTCGATGCTTTGGTGGATCTGCCGTTTGCCATGCCCACGGCCGTTTCGGGAATCGCCTTGACTTCGATTTACGCAAGCAACGGCTGGATCGGGCATCTATTAAAGCCGTTGGGGATCACCGTGGCCTATACGCCGTTGGGCGTGATTGTGGCATTGACGTTTATCGGGCTGCCGTTTGTTGTGCGAACGTTGCAACCGGCCTTGGAGGACCTGGAAACCGGGCTCGAAGAAGCCGCGGCCAGTCTGGGGGCCAGCCGCTTGCAGACGTTTGTGCGGGTGATTCTGCCCATGATTATGCCGGCGTTGCTCACGGGCTTTGCTTTGGCCTTTGCCCGGGCGCTGGGTGAATATGGTTCGGTGATTTTCATCTCAGGTAATTTGCCGATGAAGACCGAAATTACACCGCTTTTGATTATGCAAAAGCTGGATGAATACAAATACGCCCAGGCCGCCGCGATTGCCATGGTGACGCTGGGTGCGTCATTTGCCGTGCTGCTGTTTATAAACCTGGTGCAATGGTGGAGCAGACGATATGCCGCATGAAGGAACGATTAAGAGCTTAGTGTGGCTTAAAAAGCCGCAAGCATATTTATTGCAAATTGAACAACTACTAACGACATGAAATAAAAGAAACATGAGTGTGACTATCGCCAAAAATTACTCTGCAAGCGCAAGAAGCCATTTGGGCACGGCGGTGCTGGAACCGCTTTGGGTCCGCTGGCTGCTTATAGGCGTGACGCTGGCGTTCCTTTCGCTGTTTTTACTGGTTCCCCTGTTGGCGATTTTCGTGCAGGCGTTTGAGAAGGGCTGGAGGGTTTATCTGGCGTCGCTATACGATGCCGACGCCTTGGCGGCCATACGCTTGACGTTGTTTGTCGCCGTAATCGTGGTGCCGATTAACACGATTTTCGGCGTTTCAGCCGCCTGGGCGATCAGCAAGTTCGAATTTGTGGGTAAAAGTCTTTTAACAACTTTGATCGATCTGCCTTACAGTGTTTCGCCGGTGATTGCCGGGATGCTTTTCGTGCTCTTGTTCAGCCCTAATCACGGGTGGTTCGGGCCGTGGCTTGATGCCCATAACATTAAACTGGTATTCTCTGTTTCGGGCATAGTATTAGCAACGATATTTGTGTCCTTTCCCTTCGTTGCCCGGGAGTTGATTCCTCTAATGCAGTCGCAAGGGACCGAGGAAGAGGAAGCCGCTCGGGTCCTCGGCGCAAGCGGCTGGCAGATCTTCCGCCGCGTCACTCTGCCCAACATCAAGTGGGGATTGCTCTACGGCATTATTCTCTGCAACGCGCGAACAATGGGCGAGTTCGGGGCGGTGTCGGTTGTAACTGGTAATATCCGCAGCGAGACTTGCACCATGCCCTTGCAAATAGAAAATTTATATAATGAAAATATAGCAGCCGCGTTTGCCTTGGCTTCGTTGCTGGCCTTATTGGCTCTGGTGACGCTGATTCTCAAATCGCTCTTGGAATGGAAGGGCGCCGGCCGAACCACCACGGAAGCGCAAGCATACATCGGAGATTGACGATGAGCATCGAGGCACGCAACATCAGTAAAACCTTCGGCTCGTTTGTGGCTTTAGACAACGTCAGCCTTACAGTGGCGACCGGCGAGTTGCTGGCCTTGCTGGGACCGTCGGGGTCGGGCAAGACCACTTTTTTGCGGATCATTGCCGGGCTGGAGCAGCCCGACCAGGGTAGCGGACCGATTCTCTTCCACGATGAAGACGTGGCCGGGCGCCGGGCAGGCGACCGCGAAGTGGGTTTTGTATTCCAACACTATGCCCTGTTCCGCCACATGACGGTGTTGGAAAACGTGGCCTTTGGACTGCGCGTAAGGCCGAGGCATTTGCGGGCCTCCCCGGCGGTGATAAAGCAGCGGGTAGATCAGTTGTTGCAACTGGTGCAACTCGATACCTTTGCCACGCGATATCCGCACCAGCTTTCCGGCGGTCAGCGGCAACGGGTAGCGCTTGCCCGGGCGCTGGCCATCGAGCCCAAAGTGCTGCTTTTGGACGAGCCCTTTGGTTCGTTGGATGCAAAGGTGCGCCAGGAACTTCGCCGCTGGCTCCGCCGCTTGCACGATGAAATCCACGTAACCAGCGTGTTCGTGACCCACGACCAGGAAGAGGCCTTGGAATTGGCCGATCGCGTGGTGGTGATGGACGAAGGGCGTATCGAGCAGATCGGTGCGCCGGATGAAGTCTTCCATCATCCCCGCACGGAATTCGTGATGAACTTCCTTGGCCAGGTGAACCTGTTCGGTGGCCGGGTGGAAGACGGCAAAGTGCTTTTTTCCACATTGGCTTTGGATTCGCCACAGCACGCCCAGTTGCCCAATCAGCCGGTGAAGGTTTTTGTGCGGCCGCACGAATTCGAGGTAAACACGCAAACCAATGGTCAGGTGAACATGCGGGCGACGGTTTCGCGCGTGCATTCGGCCGGTCCCAACGTGCGCTTGCAACTGGTCGCCGAATCGGGCGAGAGCCTTTCGGTGGAGCTGCCGCAAGAGCGCTTCCGTGAACTGGGCATTCGCCTGGGCACTCAAGTATTCCTCACCCCGCGCGACGTGAAGGTTTTTGTGGCGGATTATGTGATTTAAGGGTTCAGTCTTTCATGCCGCGTTGCGGCACCAGGAATTATGAAAAATGGTTTATTTTCGGGACAGGGTTCAGGATTCAGAATTTGGGGGTCAGGGGCGAGGGTATAGGGTAAGGATGACATTTGGGCTATTGAGATCGGCTCTAAATGTCACCTGCCGCTGCAGGCGTCGAATAGCAACAGGGCGTCCCTTACGGCTGCGACGTCGTGAACGCGGAGTATTTGGACGCCTTGTCGGGCCATGGCCAAGGCCGCGCCAATGGTGCCCGGCAAAGGATCGGCCTCGCTCTTGCCCACTGTCTGACCAATAAAGCGCTTGCGGGAATGGCCTACTAACACCGGACAATCCAGGGCATGAAAACGCCAAACGTTGGATAATAAAGCCAGGTTGTGCTCCTTGGTCTTGCCAAAACCAATGCCCGGATCCAGGGCGATTCGTACAGGCTCGATGCCGGCGGCCATTAGTGCGTCGCGCCGCTGACGGAGAAAGTGCAGTACCTCGATCACCACATCCTCATACTTTGGATTTTCTTGCATTATTTGCGGAGTTCCTTGCAGATGCATGGCACAGACGCCGCAACCGCTGGAAACAGGCAGCTTAAGCATTTCAGGATTGGCGAAAGCCGTTATGTCGTTAATAACCTCCGCGCCGGCGATAAGGGCCTCTTCGGCCACCTCGGGCTGAAAGGTGTCGATCGAGATGGGCACGGAGGCCAGCCGGCAGAGCTCGCTTACCACGGGCCTGACGCGGCGGAGTTCTTCTTCGACGCTTACTTGTTCGGCGCCTGGCCGGGTGCTTTGCCCGCCAATGTCCAGGATATCGGCCCCTTCCCGGGCCAATTTCAAACCGTGCTGGATGGCCTTGTCAGGATCGATATATTTTCCGCCGTCGGAGAAGCTGTCGGGCGTGACGTTGATAATGCCCATCAACAGGGGAATCCGCCCCACAAATAGCGTCTTGGTGCGAAGCTTCCAGCGGTCCAATACTCGCAGGTCGGGTGGAATCATGGGTAGGATGAAAAAAGTGGGCAGTGGGCGGTGGACAGTGGGCAGTGAAGAGTAAGCAGTTCACTGTCCACCGCCCACTGACCACTGACCACTCTAATTTACCACGGTTTTTCCATAAGCGAAACAATCTGCTCGGCGATGCTTTGGATGGCCTGTTGTTGGGCAGTGGCGATCGACTGGCCGACCTCGGGAACTACGTTGCCGGTGCCTTGAATGCTGACAATTTCGGAGGGCAGGGGGATGGCCGATGTTTCGCGTAACATTTTGCCCTGCCGATCGATCCAACTCACTTCCACGCGAACGCCAACCTGCAATTCGCGCGGATCGCCTCTACGCGTGCCGATTAACACGTGTTTGCCTTCTTCCACGATGCGTCCGGAAAGTGTGCTCTCGGCATTGGGATCGGATACCACTTTATAGGGCGTTTTCAGCTCGATTTCTTTCTGCACCGCTTCCGTAAGCCTTTCGCCAAGATTACGCCGGAAACTGACCGATTCGAACATCGGCACGTAAACCGTGCGAACTTCCAGGGGATAGAGCGATTGGTTGCCGATCTGGTAGCTGGCGCAGCCGCCCAGCAACCACAAAACCAGCAGAGCGGCAAAAAGCCGACGCAGCGGTAAGGCATGACCGGCCAGGAAAGGGCATCGGTCCGGATCTCCCGCCAAAGGTCGTCGTCGATAGATCATTATCGTCCGCATGTTTTTACTTTGTCTTGCTGGAGGGGATCAAATCTGTGAGCCATTTGAAATGGTTGGGCGGCTCGTCGGGTTCGCCCTTGATGGCCTCCAATCTTTCCCGGGCGTTCTGGGCCCGTTGCGTGGTGGGATATTTTTCGACGACTTCTAGATAATACATCCGCGCCGAGCCGTAATACTTATGTTTCTCGTAGTATAGGGCCATGGCGTAATCGCGGTTGGCCTTCTCTTCGAGTATTTGCCTTTGCGCCTTGACCACGCGAGCCTGTTCGGCGCCTAACTGAGCGCCGAATTGGGTTAATGTTTGATTGGCTATCACGCCCGCTTCGTTTAGCGCGGTAGGATCGTAGTACTGGCCCTGGTAGACCCGCATTTTGGCCTGGATTCCCAGGACATGGGCGTACTTTTGGTGTTCGCTGTTGGGATAATCCTTGCGCAGTTGATCGAAATCCAGGGCGGCGCTCTCGTATTCTCCGCGGCGGAAATAGGCGATGGCCGTGGCCATCAAACTGTCGTCGGCCAAGGGGCCGGTGGGATCGTACATCCGCACGTTTTGATAGGCTTTGACGGCGTAACCGAAGGTGTCGAACAGGGGTCTGCTCTTCTCGCTCAGATTCGGCGTGAGCGACCACTTATGTTGATAATCGTCCAATCGTTCCCAATAGCGCCCGATGGCGAATTCTCTTCTCACGGCCTCGTCCAGATGCCGCGAGTTGCTGTACTTTTTCAGCAAACGCTCATAGGAGTCGTGGGCCTTGGGGTACTGGTCGGAGAAGAAATAGCTCTCGGCGAGCATGAATAAGGCGTCTTCTTCCAGCGGCGTATCGGGCCAGCGATCGGCGGCCGTGCTGAACTTATCCGCGGCCTCGGCGAATTTCTTCTGCAGGAACAATTCCTGACCTTCCTTGAACGCCGCCCGGGCAATGGTCTCGTTGGGACCGTAACCCGTGGCTTTTTTGATGCCTTTGTAGATATTCTCCGGGGCTAATTTGGCCCAAAAGTCTAGATCCTTGTCTTTCATTGGATCTAACGCCGAGGAGGGAGTGGGCGGAGGATCGGGCAGCGTTTGGGGCGGTGGCGTGGAGATCAGCGGCTGCGGAGGCAATACGGCCACGGGAAATTCCCTGGAGTTGTCCTCGCCCACCGGTTCCGTGGCCACTGTCCCTATAACCGCCGAAGGCGCGGCCATGCCGGCCGAGGACCCTGGCTGAAGGGCCGATGCCTGCAAAACCGGCTGCGCATTGCCGGGATTTGCCGCGGCCATTTGATTGGGCGAAACAGCCACGTTTGGAACAGTCTGAGGCGCTGCTTGCGAAGTTTCATTTCCCCCTCCGCCGCGGCCGCTGAGCGAGCGGAACAACCACCCGCCCGAATCTCTTTCCTCACCGTAGCCGCCGGCAGGCGCGGGAGTCTTCGCCGCTTGATGAACCTGGGAAGAAAACGACGGTCCTCCGACACATCCTGCCGAAATCAAAGCCATGCCAAACGCGAAGAGTATCAGGTATGTTGGCCCTCGATTTTGCCTCATGCGGGACTTCCTTGTCCTTAACGAGTTTTCAGTTGTCAGTTTTCAGTTTATGAATTTCGCATTCTGAATTCATCCTTCATCCCTCATTTCCCCAGCACTCCCAGGTATTCGTGCATTCGCGGTTTGTGTCCTAAGAGGTTCAGCAGATAACGATTTAATACGCCGCGTAATTCACCGAGGATATTGGCGTTGATTTCCATGCGCTGCCAGGCCTGAGTTGCTTGTTCAGCCAATTGAGCCATGGTTTTAAGCACGCCGGCATTGACCATTACTATTTGTTTTTTTCCCGCACGACACTGTTCACACAATACTCCGCCGTCGAGTTGTCCGAAGGCGATTCGGCCCAAGCCGGATACTGCGGCGCCGCATTCGGCACAGGACTGCAACGAGGGCATGTGTCCTAAATTTTTCAGCATGCCCAGTTCGAACCGAATCACGCATCGGGCCACGGGTTCCCCGGCGGCCAAGGCGGCCAGGGTCTCGTCGGCCAGGTCGAAAAGCTCCGGATGAGGATCGTTCTCGTCGGTCAAATCGCCCAACAACTCGGCTACGTAATAACCGGCGTAAAGGTTTAGCAGATCTCGGCCGTACGGCCGAAACCGCCTCAGCAGTTTCGCCTCGGTCAGCAAGTCCAGGGCTTCCGACGTTTTGTGGAGGAATACTATTCGACAAAGGGCCAACAGATCAAGAGCAGACTCAAAGGAACTTTTAAGTCTTTTTGCCCCCTTGGCCAAAGCTCCTATTTTACCAAACTCCTTGGTAAAAAGAGTGACTACCAGGCTGCTCTCGCTGAAATCGACCACCCGAATCACAATCGCGTTGGCCTTTTCGGTGGACATGACATTTGATCTGATTTTTTTCGATAATTCTCTCAGAGCCGTTGCTTCACTCGGTAGAGAATTCCTTCCTTTACGGCCAGATACTCCAAAGTGCCATCGTCACGGAACGCCGGGCCGCCGAAGATGACATGGTCGTACTCCGGCCCCTCCTGGCCATCTAATACCACGAGCCACTTCTTGTTGGACTTTTTCACGATATAGGCCGCGTGCTTGCTGTCGGGACTGAAAACCGGTGTCAGGCTAATATCGTACTCCGGCCCCTCTTGGCCATCCACGACCAGGAGCCACTTCTGGCCCTTTTTTGCATTGTAGGCTACTCGCTTACCGTCGGGACTGAAAACTGGCCCGCCCATAAAGAGCTCGTCATATTCCGGCCCCTTCTGGTCATCGACCACCACGAACCGCTTCTGACCTTTTTGTGCGCCATAGGCTACGCGCTTGCCATCGGGACTGAAAACCGGCCAGCACAGAGAGAGCATGTCATACTCCAGCCCCTCCTGGCCGTCGATCACCACGAGCCACTTCCGGCCCTTTCGCGCAACATAGGCTACTCGCTGGCTGTCTGGGCTGAAAACCGGCCAGCCTTCAAGGAACCCGTCATATTCCGGCCCTTCCTGGCCGTCCAACACCACGACATACTTTTGGCCCTTTGGCGCGATAGACTACGCGCTTGCCATCTGGACTGAAAAACGGCCGACTGACATTATCGTACTCCGGTCCTTGTCTACCATCGACCACCACGAACCACTTCTGGCCTTTTTGTGCGGCATAGGCTATGCGCTTGCCATCTGGACTGAAAACCGGCCAGCCCAGAAAGAGCATGTCATACTCTGGCCCCTCCTGGCCGTCGATCACCACAAGCCGCTTCTGGCCTTTTTGCGCCATAGATCACGCGCTTGCCATCTGGGCTGAAAACCACCTGGTCGATTCCGTCATACTCTGACTCCTCACGGCCATCCATCACAACGAGCCACTTCCGGCCCTTTTTCGCCGGGTAGGCTACTCGCTTGCCGTCAGGACTGAAAATCCGCCCGACCTGAGAAATTTCGTCATACACCGGCCCTTCCTGGCCGTCGATAACCACAAGCCACTTTTGGCCTTTTTGCGCCATAAATCAAGCGCTTACCATTGGGGCTGAAATCCAGCCGGTCAATTCCATCATACTCTGGCCCCTCGTGACCATCCATCACCACGAGCCACTTCTGGCCCTTTTTCGCGGCGTAGGCTAATCGCTTGCCGTCGGGACTGAAAATCGGCCCGACCTGAAAGATCATGTCATACTCCGGCCCCTCCTGACCGTCCACCACCACAATCTGCTTATCCCCGCGTTTGGTTGCAATTGCCACGTGGCAACCGTCCTTGCTAAAGCGTGCGTCCTGCCATGGCCAGGGAATTGACCCAAGTTGTTCTTCAACAGGGGCGTCGCGCCCGGATTTGGACAACTGTCCCCACGCGGCCGGCAAAGTCATCGATAAAAAAATCGCTAACATACCAACCATCCATTTATTCATAATGAGTTTTCCTATTCAACAATTAAAAGCCTCAAGGAGTCACACTTTATTGAGGATTATAAAAGCAAGGAAGGACGCCAACAATACATTGAACTTAGTCGATAAGCAGAAAATGATGTCAGAATGCATTAACTGCCCGGTAACACCACGCTGAAATTTTCCGGTCCGCCACAGGCGGATTGATCGCCGGAAAATCAATAACGTTTTTCTAAATATCAATAAGCTTCGATATTGTAATCCAATCCACAGCGGGCAAGATATTCCCGCTCTTGTTCCCGCATTTTTGCCCGTTTTTTTGAAGTGGTATCGTCGTAGCCTACGAGATGCAATGCACCGTGGATCACGTAAAGCAATAGTTCGTCGGCGGCGGTCCAATGGAAACGCGTGGCAGAGACCTGGGCGGTGTCGGCACTAACCACAATCTCGCCTTCCAAATATCCTGACGATTGTTCCAGCACGAAACTTAGCACATCGGTCGGTTGGGAATCGTTGAGATACCTTTCATGCAAGGAAGCAATAGTAGAGTCATCCACGACGGCCACGTTGATTTTCGCCCCGGAGATCATCGCCTCCTGCAAGATCATGCGCACGGCCTTGCGCAGCCGTTTTTTATCGACCGGCAATTTCGCTTGGGCGTTAGTAACGGTGATGGTGAGCATGTGAAAAAGGGGTCAGAACTATTTTTTTAGGTGAAAAAATGGGACTAAATTCTTGATTGTTGAAAAAAAGAGTTCTGACCCCTTTTTCACTTACGCTGTTTTCTGGTCCGGGTACTTGATACGTCCGTGATAGATCGAAGTAAGCGACATAACCAGACTGCGTTCGATGGCCCGCAGTTCGCGGAGCGTCAGGCCGCTTTCGTCGAATTGACCCTCGTCCAGGCGGCGCTCGGCGATTTCGCGCACCAGGCTTTCGATGCGCGCCGGGGCCGGATCGACCAGCGTGCGGCTGGCGCTTTCCACGGCGTCGGCCAGCATCAGCACGGCCGCCTCCTTGGTTTGCGGTTTGGGGCCGGGATAGCGGAAATTGCTCTCGTCAATCTCGCCGTTATTGGGATCGGATTGTTGTTGTGCGCGATCGAAAAAATATTCCACCAGTGTGGTGCCGTGGTGTTGCGCGATCATGTCGATGATCGGCTGCGGCAGGTGATGCTGCCGGGCCATGTCGGAACCGTCCTTGAGATGCGCGATGATCACCAGGGTGCTCATTGCCGGCAGCAGGGTTTCGTGGCGATTATCGTCTTCCGGACCTTGATTTTCAATGAAGTAGTCGGGCTTGAGCATTTTGCCGATGTCGTGGAAGTAAGCCCCCACGCGGCAGAGCAGGCCGCGGGCGCCGATGCTATCGGCGGCCGCCTCGGCGATTGCGCCCACGGTAATGGAATGGTTATAGGTGCTCGGCGCGCGGCGGACCAGTTCTTGCAAGAGCGGGTGAGACACGTTGCCCAATTCCAGCAGGCTTAAATCCGTCAGCACCCCGAAGAGATGTTCGATAAACGGCAGCAGACCGGTCATCACAAATCCCGCGGTCAGGGTCCACAGTCCCACGATCAAGGAATGCAGCAAAGTCCAATCGAATGGTTGGTCTTCGATCAATCCCAGGCCGATGCTCAAGACGACGGCCACGGCGCCGGCAAAGAGCCCCACGTAAATCAACTTGGTTCGCGTGCGGATGCGATCCAAATTGAGGATCATCATGGTGGCTACGCCCATCAATAAAAGCATCTCATGCAGACCTTGACCGAGGGCCGTCACAATGATCAGCGCGAGAACTCCCGTGGAGAGGAGGGCTATTTCCTGCCGGTAAACGATGGTCATGGTCATGCCATACAAGAGCAAGGGCATAATTTCTCCTTGCCAGCGGTCGGTCGCCAGCCAGCACGAGAACGCCACGGTGCCGATGGAGATAAACAGTATCACCGCCAGGCGCAATAATCCGGACGCTGGACCGCGCTGCCGATAGCGCATGTAAACGGCGCAGAGAACGAAGGCCGCAAAGATCATGGCGGTCACGGTAACGGCGCGCACGATCCGCGAATGTAAAGGCCTTTGTGCGCGCATGGCCTCATATTCCAGCCTCAGCAAGTGGACCTTTCCGGCATCCAAGGGTTTGCCGGCCTCGGCCAGCGTGGCGCCGGCAAGATAAGAATCCACAACTGGAGCCACAGCGTCAACGGCTTCTTTGATCGCCTGGGAGGTCTCCTGCGGATCGAGTTTGAGCGTCGGCTTAAGTTGCGGGTGCAGCCAGACAAACAAACGATCGGCTATATCCTGATTAAACTGTCTGCGTAAACTATCGCGAATCGCCGAGCCGTCGCCCAGCAGTACGTCGGCCACTTTGACCACTTGCAGCGGCTCCGCTTGCCCCAGGAGATGCACTAGTATTTCGTCTTGATTTCCTTCGCCCGGCTCTTGCAAGAGCTTCTCGAGCAGGCCGCGTTGTTCGAACGGTCCCAAGGCCGCCGCCAAGGCCTGTTCCAGTTGCTCGATTTTTTCCGGACCGGAAAATTCCCGCTTAAATTCCTGGAACTCATCTTCCGGATTTTTTTCCGCCGCGTCTTTTTCCCCGGCGGAAGCGGGCAGTTGGAATTCTTTCCAGATTTGCCGATCCAACTCGCTAAGCGCGCTTGCGGCGGTGATTTGGACGATTACGTTTCGCAACCGTGCGCGAAGTTGCACCAGCGGAGCGGCGTCTTGTTCGTACACGTACCGAGCCTGACTGCGGGCGCGAAATTGAGCGTTTTTGGTGGCATCCTGATTTGCGTCGGTAAAGGATACGCCCACGACAAGATTGTGCGGCGGAGTGTAACCTGCGCGATATTCAAAAGGCGGATCCCAACCCTGGATCACCACGCACATCGCCGCGGACGCCAGCAGAATCAAGGCCACGCGGATCAGAATGTCGCTGCGGCGCAGATTGGCCCAGGTGCGCTCCCATTGTCCGGGAGGTAATTCCAGGGCCGCCACTCGCTCGGATCGGGTACGTATTGGATTACCGAAAGGCATATCAGTAGGAGGTCTGAATTAGCGACGCTTCGGGGAATGATCTTCGTAGGCGTCCACAATCCGCTGCACCAGCGGGTGCCTGACGATATCCGCGGAAGTCAAGGTCACCGCGGCGATTCCCTCGATCTCCCGCAGTCGCGCCAGAGCGTCGACCAGGCCGCTGCGGGTATTGGGGGGTAAATCGATTTGCGTAATGTCGCCGGAAGCCACGATTTTCGATCCGGCGCCCATGCGCGTCAAAAACATCTTCATCTGCGAAACAGTGGTGTTTTGCGCTTCGTCGAGAATAATGAAAGCCTCGTTGAGCGTGCGCCCGCGCATGTAAGCCAGGGGGATCACTTCGATCACGTCTTCCTCGGTGTATCGCTTGATCAGATCATGGTCCATCATCTCGTGCAAGGCATCCATCAACGGCCGCAGGTAAGGATTGATCTTGGCCTGCAAGTCGCCCGGCAAATAGCCCAGACTTTCGCCGGCTTCAACCGCCGGACGCACCAACACGATTTTACGGATGGCTTCCCGCTTCAATGCCCAGGCGGCCATGGCCACGGCCAGATAGGTCTTCCCCGTGCCCGCCGGCCCGTAACATAAAACAATCTCGTTGCGGCGGATCGCCTCGACAAATCGTGCTTGACCGGGAGACTTGGGCCGAATCTGCCGGCCCGGCTTGAAAACTTCAATGGGCGGGTTTTCCGACGGCGAACCACCGTTGCGCACTTCCGTCAGGGCCAGCGATACGTCCTCGGCCGCCAAAGAACCGTGCCGATGGGCGTGGGATTGCAGTCGTTCCAAGACTTCCGTAGCCGAAGCCACTGCCTCGACCGGGCCTTCGATTTGTATTCGACCATCATAGGCCGTGATATTAACCCCCAGCGCGTCGCGGATTTTTCGCACGTGTTGGTCGCAGGCGCCAAACAGCGTCAGTAGCGACTTGGAACTAACGACCGATATTGTTGTTTCACTCATCCAGTCTTGCACCGGTAAGGCCAAACGTCGAGGAACTCTCGACGCCAAAACGCCGGGTTCATCTAAAAAGTATACTCCTTACCCAAGCCCATGTGCAACGATCCCCACAATTTATGTATATTCACACCAGATAAAAGTGGTATCTAATGGCTGGCACTTACAAAATCCAGCATGAAGCGAAGCATCCCCACCAAAATAGCTGGGCTTAATAACCAGCTTTATCAGCTATGTAAGTATGGCAGTAAGGGCAAATGTGGGTTTGAGAAGGAATCTCCCGGTTGCATTTAACACAAGTTTTCCAGGGGGTTTCATGATGGCCGTTTTCCGGCCGATGGGGTGTGACCTCTTCCAGGTTTATTCCACTGCTTTCGGTAGTTATGGGAGCCTTTGGCGAAGGCCCGATAATATCTAAAATTACTTCTTCAGACAGGGATTTCTTATCGGGAATAGGTACGTACACTAAAACCTGTGATTTGCATATCGGGCACAAACCTGTTTTGCCCGCCATGTTGTCTTTAACCTTCAACAAATGTCCATGGGGACAGGTTACTTTGATCGACATCGCACGATCCTTTTTACTTGGCCCGATTCGACCACGTAATTCCGGCGAAAGTGGCGAATTGCAGGTATAAACCGCTGAAGGAAGATGAGGCTGCAAAATCAGAGAAGAAATCACTTCCTAAAGACTTATATTAACACTCTAAGTGTCGATTGTATAGTCCTCCCCCTTGAGTGCAACCAGAATTCTCGACACTACAAAATGGCAATAATGGAAAAGGGCAGGGGATGCTGAATATTCTTCAACCGATCAATTGCAGAGCCCAGCATAACCACCCCACTGGAGCGGCAAAAAGCAGCGAATCCAGAAGATCCATTACCCCCCCAAAACCGGGCAGCCAGTTGCTGGAATCCTTGCTTCCCGCATCACGTTTGATCAGTGATTCGGCAAGATCTCCCAACATTCCCGCGATTGCTATGAGAATGCCATAGAGAATCCATCCCCAAGGCGGCCCGGCCGCGGCGCCGGTGACGTTCACTGTGGCAATCAGGAAACACCAACTCAGCCACGCCCCCAGGCAGGCGAATAAAATCGCCCCGATAGCGCCTTCGATGGTTTTATGGGGACTCAGCACGGTCGTCAGTTTATGCCGTCCCCATAATCGGCCCGCAAAATATGCGCCGATATCACCCATCTTGGCCACGATTATTAGCGAGGCCAGCGCCCCAACACCCCACGCCATGCGTAATTGCACCAAAAAACTCATCAGCAATCCCAAATAGATCAGGGAAAAAAGCGACCCTGCCATGTTGCTAATCGCCCGGCCGGGCTTTTGAAAATGATACATTTCATTGATGAACAAAACCAGCGTGCAAATGGTCAATGCCGCTATTGGCCAGGCCAAAAGCGCCATCGATTGTTGCCCTGATAAGCGGCCTGGGGCGGACGATTCCCAGAGATTCCACTTGATCAGTATCACGGGCATCCAACTGGAAAGCAGTATCAATAAATTCCCGCCATAGACCACCCACGCCCTTGGCACCATATCGACCGCTTTCATCAGTCGCACCAACTCCGCCGTGGCAAGAATGGCAAAGGCCGCGGCCAAGGGCATCAGCCAAATTCCGGGCAGCAAAGCGCGGTGGTCCAGCCAGCACATCCCGGCCAAGGCCGCGATTATCAGGGTTCCCAAAGCAAGTCGCCAGTAAAGCATATTATTATTATGGCGTAAGATTCTGGAAAATATACACAGCAAAAAAAGAATCATACCTTATTTTAGGGAAATATCTATACCGAATAATAATTGACTGTCGCCGGGAAGGTTGTTAGACTCAAAACGAGTAAGATGCATTAACCATCAATAAGTTCAAATCCATTGGCAAACTTGTCCGGGAATGAAACTAAGGAACCGCCGATGACTATAGAAGAGCTTAGAACGATTGCGGTGCCGGCGTGCCGTGAATTCGGCGTTAAAACTTTGGGGCTTTTCGGATCGCTCGCACGCAATGCTGGTTCTTCCGAAAGCGATGTTGATCTTCTAGTCGAATTTGAAGAGCCTGATCGGCAACCCTCCAAGAGGTTTTTCGGGCTACTCCATTATCTCGAAGACGCCTTGGGGCGTGAAATCGATCTGCTCACAATCGGGAGCCTCAAAAATCCCTATTTCCGCCAAAAAGTGCTTAAGGAGAAGGTAAATATTTATGAAGAATGAGATTCTCAAGAATCTACACGATATTCGGGAAGCTGCTTTGGCAATTTCCCAATTCGTCAGAGGCAAGACGATTGATGATTATAAACACGATGAATTGTTACGCAGCGGCGTGGAACGAAAGTTCGAGATCATTGGGGAAGCACTAAACAGAATCAAGAGTGAGGATCCTCTTATACTTGAGAAAATAAGAGAATATCGCAGCATTGTGTCATTCAGAAATATTCTCGCACATGGTTATGACAGCATCGACGACAGAATTGTGTGGGGAATCATCGAAGCGGACCTGGTTAATTTGCTAAAAGATATAGAGGGACTACTCAGAGGGAAAGCTCCATAGACAACTGCCTCCCCATCATTCTGAGCGAAGCGAAGAATCTTGATGTCAAGAATGACGGTTGCAGACAAAATGATGATCTCTGAGAGATCCTTCGCTGCGCTCAGGATGACAAGACCTTATTCTGCGTTCTGCGTCTAAAAAGATCCCTGAGCTGCCGGGACGGCGTGACAGCGCCGCCCCGGCGCCCAGTAAAAGACTCCGCCGCGAAGCACTTGCCAGTGCGGCCGACCCAGTAACCGCAAATCAGGCAAGCTTGTGCTCCTACCCAAGGAGGGAAGGGCTGTGCCAGATTCCCGCAAACCCGACACAATCGGCGGAGTCCACCATTAGTTTGTTACTCTCCTTTATTTCTGCTATTTACCTACTTGCAAACGGTTGTACTTCGTACAGCCACTGGCTGGCGATTTGCCTGTCATCCACGTCATCTACAGCACAACTTTGTTTAGCGATGATCGGATAACTTTCATTACCTTTGCCGGCAATCAGCACGCAATCGCCTTGCTGGGCCAATGACAAGGCACGATGGATGGCCGCGCAACGGTCGGGAACGACTTGCACTCGTTTGGAACGTTCGCAGCCGCTTAACACTTTTTCGATAATCGCCCGGGATTTTTTTCCGGGCGAATTATCGCTGGTGAGGATAGCCAGATCGGCATTTTGCTCCAGCACTTGGCCCATCAGCCGATGCTTTGTCTTGTCACCTTCGCCGCCCACGCCCAACGTGCAGATCAACTTTCCTTGGGTCACGGTTCTGAGGGTCTGCAGAGAGCCGGCCAAGGCATCCGGCGTATGGGCGAAGTCGACAAAGACGCTGAACGGCTGACCGCATTCGATTCGTTCCAGCCGGCCGGGTATGTATTTCGCCGCCTCCAGGGTGCGCACGATTTGCGGTAACTCGATGCCGTATGCAAGACCAACCGCCGCGGCCAGCAAACAATTGTAAATATGGTGCGTGCCGATCATCTGCGTTTGCACCGGCACGGTGTCGTTGCCCGCAGTGATGAGAAAAGTCTGCTCGCTGGGGAACTGTTCCAGGGGCGTAGCCGTGATTTCGGCCGGCCAGTGGATGCCCACGGTGAGCACCGGACCGTCGAGCTGACGCAAATATCCCGTTGTCACGGGATCATCGGCATTGAGCACCACAAACGCCTCGCCGCGAAGGTGATCGAACAGGCGCATTTTGGGCAGCCGATAATCCTTGATTTTGTGATGATCAGTAAGGTGGTCGCGGGTGACGTTGGTCACGCAAGCGGCGTCGAACCACACGCCGCTCAATTGCGATTGTGCCAATGCGCGCGGCGAAACCTCCATTACCACGTGCGAACAACCGTTTTGCACCATCCGTGCAAGCAGTGTGGCCAATCGATCCGGCGGCGGCATCTCGTGGCTGGCGTCTTCCACGTCTTCGCCGTCGAAATAACCCAAGGAGCTCAACAGTCCGACTTTATGTCCCGCATGAGCCAGCACGCCGGCAATCAGGCAACTAGTGGCCGTTTTGCCGTTGGCGCCTGTCACGCCGATTAGCTTGAGCTTATCGCTGGAATGACCCGGATCGGGACAGAGTTGCATGGCCCGAGGCCTCCTTGCCAGGGGATTTATGCCATCGCATTTACACCGGCCAGCTAAACCGCAAAGACACGCGGGCTAACCGGCAAGATACGGCGTCCTGCCGTATTTAGTGACGGGATTGTCTCGATTTCTGGTCCCCTGTCAAGGCGGAAATTTGGGGACTGTCCCGATTTTCGTGTCAACGAAAATGGGACTGTCCCCTTTGGTCCTTGTCTCCTTTGGACTGTACAAACTTGGTTTTTTTGACGAATATGTGACCATGCCTTACGGTGATTTTGACGTGACAAGTCTGGCACGGTACCTACACCTTACCCCCCAGCAAGTGGTAAAACTGGCGGAGCGCGGTCATCTACCAGGACGGAAGATCGGCGGCGAGTGGAAGTTTGCCAAGCCCGACATCCACCACTGGTTCGAGCACCGCATCGGGCTCTCAGGCGAGGAGGAGTTGGTCCAGGTGGAAAGCGTCTTGCAGCGATCCGCTCCCCAGGAGACGGAGGAGGAAATCCTCATTTCCCAACTCTTGCCAATAGAAGCCATTGCCGTGCCGCTATCGGCCCGCACGCGAAATTCGGTCATCAACGCCATGGTGGATCTGGCGGCCTGCACGGGTTGGCTCTGGGATCCGAAGGCCCTGGGCGAGGCGATCCGACTGCGTGAAAAAATTCACCCCACGGCCTTGGAAAACGGCGTGGCTTTGCTGCATCCCCGTCGACCGATGCCCAAAATCCTCGCCCAACCTTTCCTGGCTTTGGGATGCACGGTGTGCGGCATTCCTTTCGGCAGCGGAGTACCGCTAACCGATGTTTTTTTTCTGCTGTGTTCCACCGACGACCGCGGCCATCTGCGCACTGGCCCGCTTAAGCCGCCTGCTTACGTTGCCGGGCTTTTTGAACGAACTGCACCAGGCACAGGATGCCCAAACCGCTCATCAGTTGATCGTCGAAGCCGAGGAGAGATTGTAAAGGATGAAGGGTGAGGGATGAAGGATGAATGAAATATCAACTTTTATTATTGGCGATATTGATCGTCCGGAATTTTGTGGTGCCCGGGCGACATTACAGTCTCTGGGCCGGGTAAGTTGTTTTGCCGCGGTGGAATCGGCGGCCGAGGCGCTGGCAGCAGGCGAAATCCTTCCCCACGTAATTGTTTTTGCCCAGGCGTTTCCCGGGCAGGTTTCCCATCAGGCCGTGGACCGTTTGCGACGCCTGGCGCCGCTGGGTCGGGTGCTGGGCCTGTTGGGTAGTTGGTGCGAGGGCGAGACACGGAGTGGGCATCCGTGGCCCGCCGCCGTGCGCATTTATTGGCATCAGTGGAACGTCCACGTCCAGCGGGAACTGCAACGCTTGGCCCAAGGGCAGTGTCCAAGTTGGGGACTGCCGGTAACCGCTACCGAGGAAGAACGCTTGCTGCAATCCGCGGCACATATACCGCCGCGGCGGCGGGGGCTGATCGCCATTCATGCCCGACTTTTCGTGATCGAAGATTGGCTCTCCGCGGCATGTCGCCTGTGCGGATATTCAACGGTCTGGCTGCGCCCTGCGCATGACACGCACCTCAAAGGCGCCGCGGCGGCAATTTTTGCCGCCTCCGATCTGCATGGCGAAGAGCTGGAACAACTGCGGCGTTTAACCAAAATGCTCTCCCCAGCGCCGGTGATCGTGTTGCTCGATTTTCCCCGGATTGAAGATCAACGGCGCGCCCTTGGGGCCGGAGCAACGACAGTCCTCTCCAAGCCGCTGGGGATCGACGATCTGTTTTGGCAATTAGAGCGGTTAGCGAATTAATCCAGTGACCAATGGTCGGGCAGAGTGGTTTCCTTGTGAATGACTATGATGCCGTCGCGGATCATGCCATATTGCGTTTCGGGAGTGGATTCCAAGGCCTTTTCGTTAATGACGCGAACGTTCCGGCCGATGCGGCAGTCTTTATCGATAATCGCGCCTTCGATTTGCGTTCCGGAGCCCACGCCCAAGGGCGGCAGACCGTTGGACATGTGCCGGGCAACCTCGTCGGGTAGTTCGTAAAAGTCATTGCCCATCACGATGGAATTACGAATGATTACGTCTCGGCCGATCAAGCACCGCAGTCCGATGATGCTGTTCTCGATCACCGCGCCCGCTTCAATGCGGGAACCATCGGCTATCAGGCTGCTGCGGATCGTAGCGCCGTCGATGTGCGTGGAGGGCAGAAATCGCGCCCGCGAATAAATCGGCAGCGCGGGGAAAATATATCGAACGAAGCATTGCTCGTCGCCAGTGCCAGATTCGCCTGATAAAACGCCTTGATCGTGCCAATGTCTTCCCAATATCCATCGAAGAGATGAACTTGAACGTGCCGTGTACGGATTGAAGCCGGAAACACCTCTTTGCCGAAGTCGCGGTAATCGGTCTTTTCCAACACGTCGATCAACGTTTTCCGGTTGAACAGATAAATCCCCATGTTTGCCAGGCAGTCGCGGCCGTGACTGCTGAAACCCCGCGCGTCGATCCACTGGGGATTGGTGCGGACCAGATCCAGTTCCTCCTTGGTTTTCGGCTTTTCCAAAAAACCGACCACCCGGCCGGTATCATCCACGCGCATGATTCCCAGCCCCGCAGCAGCCTCGCTGTGGACCGGCACGGCCGAAATGGTTACATCCGCGCCGCACTGTTCGTGCGTGGCGATCAGCTGGCAGAAGTCCATGCGGTAAAGCTGGTCGCCGGAAATAATTAATACGTATTTAATGCCCGGCTGTTCAATATAACGCAGGTTCTGCCGCACGGCGTCGGCGGTGCCTTGATACCAGGTGGCATTATCCAGGGTCTGTTGCGCGGCAAGTATTTCCACAAATCCGCGATCAAAGACGTCGAAGTTGTATGTGCTGCGGATGTGCCGGTGCAAACTGACGGAATTGAACTGGGTAATCACATAACAACGATTAAGACCGCTGTTGATGCAGTTCGACAAAGGAATGTCAATTAATCTGTATTTGCCCGCTACGGGAACGGCCGGCTTGGAACGGTATTTGGTCAGCGGATAAAGCCGCGTTCCCTGCCCGCCTCCCAATACCAAGGTTACAACGTCTCTCATACCAAAACCTCGATAGCTAAACAGTACAGATGAGTCTTATCAATAAGTCAGTCTATCTAAGCTGGAGAGGCTTGGGAATGTCCCCACTATGATACAAAGTACCTATTTGAGAATTAGTAGATTGTGAAATCACTAACTAGAGATTTTCCATGAAGTTATAAACAAAAATTTGTTGTTTAATTCCATCATAAAATTAGGCGGTAGTGCGGTAAGTCACAATTGAAAGGATCGTAATTGATAGTCATGGCATAGCAGATTTCCCGCTTGTGCATAATAAGTAAAATGCGTAAGTTTCCAGGCTTTCTCATTTTATCAAGTCTAATTATTTTTTTGACGATAGAGCAATCAACAGATACACGGATTTTCCCAATGAGATCTGATTCAATGATTGGAGGGTAGGAGCCGGGTAATCTAAGGGTAGTGATCATAAAGAAACATTTAGAGGCAAAATAGGTAATAAAATTCCTCGCATCCCTAAATCCCCTTTTATAGAACACACCTACCATGTGGAAGTTACTGCCCATTATTACCGCCCTAATCTTTTGTAACGCCACAACCTTAATGGCAGTTGCCCCGGGGCAACCGCCATCCGCCGCCGATCAGCAACTGCTCGAGCGGCTTACTCAATTGGAAGCCGAAACCCAAGCTTTACGTGCCGAGTTGCAAACAATGCGGCAGAATGCAGGGCATCTGCCCAACGGCGAATCGACTTTTCTCAACGCTTCCGTGACTAAGGCGTCCAATACATCTGATACCCCGGCTCCGGTTCCTCCAGTGCCCTGGGCCGTACCCTCATCCACCGCGATCCAACCAACCGCATCCCAGCCAGCCGCACCCTCCCCGGCTACACCGCCGCCACAGGTATCTCAAATAGATCCCTCCCCGCTGGCCGCAACCCAAGAGGATTACTATACCCTTGATGAAATCAAGGCGGAAATGAAAAAACTCGTCTGGAAAAAAGGCGATTTCACGGTCACGCCTTATGGATACCTATGGGGCGCGATGACCTATGAAACCGAGCGCTCAAATAATGGCGACTATACCTACTACGTCTATTCGCCCCAGGACTTTGACAAAGGTCTGCCGACGTTCCACGTGGATGCCAAATCGACCCGCATCGGTTTTGATGTTCTCGGTCCGCAAATTCCCGGCTTGAGTTGCGCCCAAAGCGGCGGCAAATTGGAATTCGACTTCCAAGGCGCATCGGCCTCTGAAAATAAAGGAACCGTCCTGCTCCGACATGCCTATTGGGAAGTAAAAAATGACGAATTCCGCTTATTAGGCGGGCAAACTTGGGATGTAATTTCGCCGCTTATGCCCGGCACGATCATGTATACGGTATATTGGGGCGCGGGCAATATCGGCTACCGGCGCGCACAGTTTCGGGGCGAGCGATACCTGGCCTTTTCGGATGTATTACTACTGACCGCACAGGGCTCGTTGAACGGCAACATCATCGCCGACACCTCCCCTTCTTCTTCCATCACGGCCACCGGCGATCAATCGGATTGGCCGATTTTGGAAGGGCGCGTGGCCCTGACTATGGGTCCGCGCGGCAAACAAGATCATCCCATTATTTTGGGAGTATCGAGCCACGTCGGCGAACAAAGATTCAGCTTTTCTTCCGTTCCCGTCGCCAAAGATCTCCGCGCCAAAACCTGGTCTTTCAACGTCGATTTGAAAGCCCCCGTCAACGATCGCTTTGGATTCCAAGGCGAATACTATATCGGCGAAAACCTGAGCACTTACCAGGGCGGCATTCTCCAAGGTTACGATTTCTATCTGCGAAAAACCATCTATGACACCGGCGGCTGGATGGAAGTTTGGTACGACTGGACGCCGAAGTGGCATAGCCACGCGGGCTATACCATCGACGATCCCAACGACAACGATATCTCCGTCCTCTCCACCGACGCGCGGACCTACAACCACGCGATCTATGGAAACCTGATCTACGATGTGACCAAGCAGTTTAACTGCGGCCTGGAAGTCAGTTCGTGGCGCACTTTATACAAAACGAAAACGCCGGGCGAATCCCTCCGCATCGAGTTCATGGCCCGCTATGGATTCTAGCGTGGATTACGCAGTGATGGTTAAGGATGAGGCATGATGGCAATGATTGTAATTTCCTTTTTCCCCGGTCCGTAACTCCAAAAACCGCGGTAAGCGCCGGGCGTATCGGCTTGAGCGTACGCCTCAAAAACCTTTTGATTTTTGTCGTACGGATTTTGCAGAGAATAGTACTGGTGCGTCTGCAAGCCTGGATGCTTAGGATTGGATGAGAGAAGCGTTACAGTCTTGTGGACCTGTTTGAAAAGGCCTTCCTCCTTCGAGGATTTCTTTTTTCCGGTCTTTTGGCGAGATTCAAGACTGGCTTTGGCCTTTGCCTTGAGGTCATTATAATTGGCTTGCGCCTCCAGCGTCCAAACGAGAGAGTACATTAGTCGTCAAGTTGCTCCGCAAGAAGTGCGTCTTGTTTGAGATTTGGCGGATTTTTCGCCGCCTTCCCGGCCTTGGCTTGCGCAAGCCCCCGCCGCACCGCAGCCTTTGCTTTGGGGTTCTTGTGCAGCCATAGTTCGCGCTGGGGAATTACTTGAGCCTTGGTGACGCGCATCTCAGTTTCGTCTATTGCTTCTATAATCACGGTCTGATTTGCAAACCGGTTTCCGAAATTAATGCGTCCCTTGCTGTCGGCGGTCTTGATAGTCATGGCAATCTCCCTGTTTCTCCTTCATACTCAATAATACATTTTAGTGGGAAAGTGGTCAAGTGGGAAAGTGGGCTATTTCCATTTTTCCAGTTTACCGCTGGTTTTTTAATGGTCAGCTTTCAGCTCTCAGCGTTTAGTAAACAGCAATTAGTCTCCGGTCTACAGCCTCAAGCCTAGTTTTATTCCGCATTCGTCATATATCCAGCGATCAGCCCCCCTGTATGGTGGTAACTCGCTCTTGTTTCGCCGACACATTTCTGTTACTGTTCTCTGCCTTTTAAAGAGATTTCGCGCGCGAGGACGGCAACTTGCTTGCATCAGTTTTGAGTCTTTTTTTTAGGTGTATGCATTTGTACGGAGTGGTCTGGACCTGGACCGACAACCGGGTCTTTGCCGCCGCTTATCCAAACTCCGGAAATAAAACGACTTCCACCGGTGGAGAATACACAATCTCCGACTGAACGGGTCACAAAATCCCCAGGCCGGCTGGGAATTGTTGTTGGACCAACAGACCAACCTCGGTTTACGGCTGGCGGTGCGTAACCGTTACACCATTTCGCCCGTCACCGCCCGCCCAACGACTTGGACTATGCCGCCCTGCTATTATGGAGTTTCTGATCGCGGTGTTACATCAGCATAAAAATATCGCCTTATAATAAGGGGACTTGAATCCCATCGTGACAATGGATACTGAATCTATTACAACTCTGAATGTTCAGGTGTCCGACAGCGGATGGAGCCCCCTGCCATTGCCGGAAGCGATTCCCATGAATTCTCAACCACAAACCGCCGCGACCGCCACGGGGCAGACGATCGATCTGCCCGCGACAAACGGCCATGAGGGACTGCTTTCGGCCAGTTTCCTCGGCCTGTTGATCACCCAGTTCCTCGGCGCCATGAACGACAATCTCTTTCGTTGGCTGGTGGCCTGGATCGGCGGTGATTGGGCCGTCAAGGATCCTGTTTTTCGCTGGCTGATTTCCTGTTTTGGAAGGGAGTTGTCCGCCGACCAATACAAAGGAATCGCCGTTTCAGCGGGATTGGCCACGTTGGTTTTGCCGTTTATTCTCCTGGCCGCGCCGGCCGGATATTTCGCCGATCGCTTTAGCAAGCGCACGGTTATAGTCGCTTGCAAGGCGGCCGAATTGGTGCTTATGCTGCTGGGCGTGGCCGTGATTTACCATGGCAATGTATGGTTGATGTTTTTTACCTTGTTTTTAATGGGCAGCCACTCGGCCATATTCGGACCGTCCAAGTACGGCTCGATTCCGGAGATTGTCCGCCCCGATTGCATCCCCGCCGCCAATGGACTTGTCTCCATGACCACGATCCTGGCCATTGTGCTGGGTTCGGTGGGTGCGGGCTTTTTATACGAGTGGACGCAACCGTACGGTCAGACACATTGGTGGTTGTGGGCCGCGACGATTGTGGGCGTGGCCTTGATTGGCTGTATCAGCAGCCTGCCGATTCGCCGGCTGAAAATCGCCAATCCGGCCCGGCAGTTTCACTGGAATTTCGCCAGCCAAACGTGGAGCGATTTACGTCAACTAGCGGCGATTCGTGCAATCTTATGGGCGGCGATCGGCAGCGCCTTGTTTTGGTCGCTGGGAGGCCTGTGCCAGATCAATGTCGATCGTTTCGGATCAAGCCATTTGGCACTTTCCAAAGAATTCATCGGTCCGCTGCTGGGAATACTTGCCGTGGGCGTGGGCGCGGGCAGTATTTTGGCGGGCGTGGTTTCCAGGGGAAAAATCCATTTGGCCCTGGTGCCTCTGGGTGCCGCCGGAATCGCGCTGAGTCATTTCCTGCTCTACCTGACGCCTGCCGGAACCGGCTCCGCGTGGTCGCTAAGCTATGTTATGACCGCGGGCTGCCTGTTGCTCTTGGGCCTATCGGGCGGCCTGTACGACGTGCCCCTGCAATCCTTCCTGCAATATCGCTCGCCGGAAAAAAATCGGGGCTCGATTTTCGCCGCCACGAATCTACTCACGTTTTCAGGCACTTTGCTGGCAACCGGGCTTTTCTTTTTCCTCACGGTCATTTTCGGACTTTCAAACCGCACCATTTTCTTGCTGGTGGGCGTGGCGGTATTACCGCTGTTGATCGTATTAATCCGCTTTACGGCTTTCGATACCACGCGCATGGCGGTGGTGGCCCTCTCACGGTTGATGTATCGCACGCGCATCGAAGGCTTGGAAAACATTCCCGCCACTGGGGCCCTGATTACGCCCAACCACGTCAGTTGGGCCGATGGCGTGCTGATAGGTCTGGCCTGTCCGCGCCACCCGCGCATGCTGGTCTTTGCCGATTACTTTGAAACCCCGTGGCTCGGCTGGTTCGGCCGGTTGGGCCGGGTGATTCCCATCAAGCCGGGCAGAAAATCAATTGTCCAGTCGCTGCGCATCGCCCGAGAGGCCTTGCAAAACGGCGAACTTGGTCTGCGTCTTTCCCGAGGGCGGCATCACCCGCACCGGCGAAATGCGGCCTTTCCAACCCGGCATCATGGCGATCATCAAAGATACGGATATCCCGGTCATCCCCGCGTGTATCGACGGCATGTGGGGCAGCATTTTCAGTTACGAAGGCGAACGATTCTTCTGGAAACTCCCCAAAAAATGGCGTTATCCGGTGACCATCCGCTTTGGCAAACCCATTTATCATCCCACCGATATCGAACAGATCCGCCAGGCCGTGGTGGAACTGATCGGAAAATAGTGGACAGTGGACAGTAAAAAAAAGGATGAGGGATGAAGGATGAAAAACAGGGAGCAGGGGACTGGGGACAGCTTGACGCAAAATGCAGAACTGTAAACTGATAACTGAAAACTGATAACTTAATCATGATCCTGCCGCGAAAATTCCTGCGCATGTGCCGCGCACAAATGATGAGGCCCAAAGTGGCCGACTCCAGCGGCATGGAACTCAGCGGCGCAAGGCTGCTCACTCGGACTCTGGTGCTGCGCCGCCTGTTGCGCCGGCACGTGCTTGCGGCCGACGAGCAATTCGTGGGCGTTTTATTACCGCCCTCGGTGGGAGCCGTGGTTGTCAACGCCGCTTTGGCCATCGACCGCCGAGTGGCCGTGAATCTCAATTACACTTTCACTTCCGAGGTGCTGAACTTCTGCGTTAAGCAGTGCGGCATTCGCTACGTAGCTCACTAGTCGGCGCATGCTGGAGCGGTTTGATTTCAAGATCGACGCCGAGTTGGTATTGCTCGAGGACTTCGCAGACAAGATCACGGTATGCGACAAGATAATTTCCGCTGCCGGGGCGTGGTTTATGCCTATTATCTTTCTGGAACGCTGGCTAGGCTTGACCCGCATTAAGCCCGACGATCTGCTCACGGTGATTTTTACCTCGGGTTCCACCGGCCGGCCCAAGGGCGTGATGCTCACGCAATATAACGTGGGCTCGAATGTCGCTGCGATCAACGAAATCATCCAACTGCGCAAGAGCGACGTGCTCTTGGGCATCCTGCCGTTTTTTCATTCCTTCGGCTATACGACCACGCTCTGGACGGTGCTGACGCTGGCGCCTAAGGGCATCTATCATTATTCGCCTTTGGAAGCCCGGGAGGTGGGCAAGCTTTGCCAGCGGCACGGCGCGACCATCATGATTGCCACGCCTACGTTTGTCCGCTCGTATCTGCGCCGCTGCGAAGCGGAGAATTTTCAGGCATTGGAAGTCGTTTTTGCCGGGGCGGAAAAACTGCCTCTCGAACTGGCCGAGGTATTTGAAAAAAAATACAAAGTCCGCCCCATGGAAGGCTATGGCGCCACTGAACTATCGCCGGTCGTTAGCGGCAACATCCCGCCGGGACGCGGCCGAGAGAGCAAACACGAAGGCGTAAAAGAAGGCACGGTAGGCCGGCCGCTGCCCGGCATTTTTGCCAAAGTAATCGACCTCGACACCGGCGCAGATCTTGGGCCAAATCGCTCCGGCATGTTGCTGGTTAAAGGTCCCAACGTGATGAAAGGATATTTCGGGCGGCCGGACCTCACCGCCGAAGTAATCCGCGACGGCTGGTACATAACCGGCGACGTGGCCGAGATCGATGAAGACGGTTTCATCCGGATAACCGGGCGCGTGAGCCGCTTCTCAAAAATCGGCGGCGAGATGGTGCCGCACATCCGCGTGGAAGAGGCCATCAACCAATTGTTGCATATTGACGAAGAAGACCTGCGCGCCGTGGTCACCGCGGTGCCCGACGCCAAAAAAGGCGAACGCCTGGTGGTTTTACACACCGACTTGCCACTTTCTCCCGCAGAAATCTGCCGCAAACT
This sequence comes from Pirellulales bacterium, assembly GCA_963820545.1. GTDB lineage: Bacteria > Planctomycetota > Planctomycetia > Pirellulales > Thermoguttaceae > CAWGAJ01. The sequence continues at coordinate 1,189,639 of CAWGAJ010000001.1, read as the reverse complement.
CTCCGAAGCCGGCCTGCCGCATCTCTGGATCCCTTCGCCCGACAGCTTCCGCCAGGTCGACGCGATTCCCGTCCTCGGCACCGGCAAGCTGGATCTAAAAAGGCTGAAAGATTTGGCCGTTGAGTTGTTTGGCGATATTGCCCAATAGTCCGACAAATTGCAGACGATTGGGGTGGGAAAAGGTCATAGAAAAAAAGCCGTATTCCAAAAGTTTTTTGTGATATCTGTTCCTACCATATTTTATTTTATGGCGTCTTTCATCTGAGATGCGGTTGATAGTTTCGTGATAAAATTTTTGTCGGGAGATCCCCCATTCTGTTGGCATCGCTTCACATCTGACCATGCCTCGTCATAGACTTTTTTATGAAACCAGGCCATGGCGCGAAATTCATATGTGTCAGGTGACCGGGGGGCGAGTTTTATTGCCTTGTTGTAGTCTTCGATGGCCTTGTCCCAGTCTTGTTTATCGGCCCATGCTTTTCCGCGATACTGGTAGTAGGCGGCTTTTCTTGGTTGAAGTTGTATGGCCTTTGAGAAATCGTCGATGGCCTTGTCGTATTCACGTTTATGGCGGTAAAGAGATCCGCGATCAGCATATACGATATGATTATTCGGATCGAGTTCCAGATGCTTGGTAAAATCAGCTATTGCTTGGGTATGATCACCTAATTCACGATATGCCACTGCACGATTTTTATAGGCATTTGAATAATTCGCTTTGATGCGAATTGCTTCATCATAGTCTTCGATAGCTTCTTTCAATAAGTTTTTTTTAACATATGCGACCCCGCGGTTCATATACGCTTCCGCGAGTTTGGGATCGCGGGATATTGCGTCGGTATAGAGGGCAATGGCTTTATCGTAATTACCACGTTCAAAATATGAATTTCCTTCATTGTAAATTAAGGCTCCCGGACTTACACGTTCCCCAAATAGTCGCTCCTTAATTTCCATGATTACAATCACCGGCGCGCTGAGTATGAATAATAGCAGAAGGGCCGCTCCTAGCAGTTGCTTTAAGGTCTGTTTGACTCTCCACACCGGATCCCACGGCCTGGGTAATTCCATAGTTTTATGTCCTCATCTTACACTGGTAACTTTCACAACTGTAGTTGAAAGTTAGATAACTAATCTAAACCTTGCGGCCGATCACGCTTCTTGTGGAACTATCGATGAATATAACAATCATCTTTATCCCGGAAAAGCTCCCATTGCTATCCATCGAAAGCAGACGCGAGGATCTCTATGCGGTTTTTTCTGATTTAGTATATTCTCATGGCTAGCATGAGTATGGTATCCATGCGGTATAATGTTAGCCGCGGGCCAGATGCCGATAACCAAGAAATCCCACATTGAGATTAGGATGACAGTGGCAAATCAACGTTTTGCAGATGCGTCGTCTTTGCGCGCGACGCTCGTGGACTGGCTGATTTGACGCAAGATCTTCGCCGACGATTTTTGGGCGATTTTGCCGGCAAGTAGTGCAAACTCGCCGCGCACTTCCGGAGTGACGCAATCCAACTGTAAAGCCAGGCGCTCGACGCTGCGGCAGTTCAGTTCGGTCGTTCGCGAGAGGCTTCCGGCAAAGGCCACGGTCTGGCTGAAATTGTTATCGGCCGTCTTGCCCACCAGGGGATGGACGGCCTTGGCCACCAATTCCACCGCGCCCGGTTCAACGGAAACGAAGGCGTCCAAGCGACTGGAAATGTAATAGCGGCCGTCGGTCTCTTGAATATATCCTGATTTCAAGAGGAACAGGCCGCTGCCCTTCACCGGTCGAGGCAATATCGCTCCTTCATACACGCCTTCGGCATAAATCAGGTGTGTATCGTGGCTGCTATAAAGATACTGCAACTCGGCCGTGATGCCGGAATCTTCTTTCAGCCGAAATTTCTGCGGTCCAATTTGCTGAAGCTCCAGTTCGCTGAGTTTCAAAGCATTCCAGATATTTACCACCACGTCCGGATGGCGCACGAGAAACAAATACAAGTCCGGATCGCAATCGATCACCCGCACCGGCATGCGGCGGAAAACAGTGACGTTTGCCAGTACCGCATGCGCTTTGGCTCGTGCTTGGGTGTCGAGTTTGTCCAAGGGCAAAGACTGAATCGCACTGAGCCGGACACTCTCGCCGGTATGACCTTGATTAGGATCGGAGAGCATTATTCGCGGCATCTCCGCCCCAGCCGTTGCATTGACAAAAAAACAGAATCCTCCTGCTAAAAAAACAGCCGCCGCCAAAATAGGCACAAAGGCGATCTGTTTTCTGGGGCAAAATTTCTTCTGCTTAAAAGCCCCTATCGGATGATGATTCACTGCTATCAAACCCCCCTCTGACAAAGCGTGAGATCGTCTGTCGGCAAATTTGAACCTAGGGAAACTGCGCCCAGTTAAATGCCTTCATCGATACTCCTGATTATTCGGTTAGTAGCGGTCAGTAAGGATAGTTAAAGTTTGCAAAGGCCCAACTTGTGACTCTAGGCAAAATGGAAAAATAGCAAGGATTCTACTGGCTCGATTTAATTCAGCTATTCGGAACTGCTTATCTCTTGCATAGTTAGGCCAAAGAGAATTGATTGCCGGCCTTTGCGTGCCTTTAACTGCCTACCCAATATTGCCCTTGTTTCCACTCGCCGAAATCTCGACAATGCCGCCCGATATGGAGACGCCGGCGTAATGAATAAGACAAAATTAGTGGCGGTTGTCGTTGCGATGAGTCTCGGAGCGGCGGCATCGTATTTACCGCTGAGAGAAACCTTGGCGTGGATCAGGGCGCACTACTGGCGGCAGCAGCTTGCCGTGGCGGCGGATGATGGCGTGCAGATGATCATTCGAAAAATTGGCCAATTGGACAAAGCGGGCATTCCCATTCTGGCCCAAAGCTTGGGATCAGACCGAGCGTGTGTTGCCTGGGCCGCCAAACAAGAATTGTGGCGTCTATTGGAAAATTGGCGATATTTTCCCGCCAAAGAATGTACTTCACGACTACAGATCTTGGCCGAGGCTTTGGCTCAGGAGGTAGATCATTTTTCTCCCGCCGGACGAAGCGACGCCGCGGAATTGGCCACGCGAATCTTGGTCCGGCCGCTAGAGGGCAGGGGAGTCGACTCATACAAATTATTGACTGCTACTGAAAAAGTGCTCCGCTCCGGGGCAGATATCAAAGGTAAATCCATACGGCCGCATGCAGACGCCCCATTACCTTTGGCACAGTTGGAAAAAGATCATTTGCCGGCCGATTCACCAATTCTCTTGTCTGAGGGGCGAGAGACAAATGGCGGCCCAAGTGCTCGTCTGAGGCCTTTGCCCGAGGCCGATGCCCAGGCGAATCAGCCGAGCCTATTAGATCATACAACTGCTGGGGATACGTCCAGTATAGTTACTCGCCTGCCGCAAGTGTCGCGGATTCCAGATCACGACGAAGCAAGCGTGGAATCGAGCACGACTGCAAAACAAGATCGGCAATCCGCCTCTGCGGATCGCATCCGCCCGACGTCTTTTGTCGGCCCTGAGGAAAACGAGCGCCGCTTATCTGTTATGCTTGCCGCCAAGGATGCCCTCGATTTGTTGCAGGAATTGAATGATAACAACGAGACAAAAGCCACCCAGGCCGAGGCCGAGCTGATCCGCCGCGGATTCACTGCCGCGCAGTTGGCGGTTGTCGGCCGGCTTTTTGATCCCAATCCGGCAATCCGCAAAGAATTGGTCCGGCAACTGCCGAATTTGGAGGACATAAACACCGTGCCCTGGCTGCTGCGCCTTGCTCGCGACCAGGACGTTGAAGTCCGCCTGGCGGCGATCACGGTTTTAGCCACTTCGTCCGATCCTGCCGTTTTGGATCAGCTCGAAGCGATCATCCAAAGCGATTCGGATTCGACTGTCCGGCGAATAGCGGATCGCATTGTCTTGCAGCGCAAATCGCTGCGTTGATTGGGCTGCCTCTAACTCCCTTCGGTTGAATATTGTTAAATTTGTGTATTTGTCAGGGTTAGGGAAATTTTGCGACCCGCTCGCCATCTGCTCATTTCTCCTCTTTTCACAACTCCCGTCCCTGGTAAATCTTTTCGGAATAATATACTTGTCAAACCCAGATAGTATTTTAACATTGTGTTGCTAGGCCAATTTCATCGCAATTAGATCGTCCAAAATTTCCCGCACAGTAAAAGGAATAATGACCTTGCCAGACCTTTTGAAAAAAGCGCTAATTTCGCGCATGACATCACTAGAAAAATCAAAAGATACGAAGAAGCCCTTATGCGCGATCAGTGCGCATCATTACTGCCTCGAAAGCGTCAATATCCGGCCTTCCAACTTTATCCTTTTGCTTGACTTGGATAGGATACCAATCATCCATAAACTCAAAATCAAGAAAGCCAGCCTTTTTTTTACCTGATTTATCAGGCAATGCATGAACTGGAAATATTCGGCCATCAATCCCCATGTCGCCCACCTTTGCCTTGTTTGGGGTTCCGCCGATAGCGATAACGGCCCAATTTTCAAACTCAAAGTGTGGTATTTTTCGCAAATTCTCTTCGGTCCAGGGCAAATCGCGCACCACAAATCCATGACCAGCTCGCCATAATTTTTCATCTTCCCGAATACCACAACGATCTTTTAATCGTTTGGCCATAACACGGCAAGCAGTGGGTGATATATCTATGCCGATCCATTGACGACCAAGATGTTCTGCCGCTTCCAATGCTGTACCGCAACCACAAAAGGCATCAAGAACTATATCATTGGGATTGCTGCTAGCTTTAATAATTCGATCAAGCAAGGCAAGCGGTTTTTGTGTCGGATAACCTAATCTTTCTGCTGATAAGTTATGAAGTGGTCGAATGTCAGTCCAAACAGTTTGTAATGGGATGCCAGGTAAATCTTCCATGTATTGTTTTAATCGAGGCATACCGCCTATTTTTTTCGGCCAATGAATTTTGCCTTGTTTATCGAATTCTTCTAATTGTTCAGGTGCATAAGCCCAATGTCTGCCTTTTGATCGAACATCAATTCCCCGCCACGGTTCACCACTTGGACCATTTGTAGTGCCTGCCCCGGTTAAATCCATGCGCTTGTAGCGGCAACCTGTTTCATCAACAGAATCAAGAAATGTTTCCAGATAATCAGGATCATAGGATTGATATTGAACATTCCAATTATGTTTTTCTCCGCCCGTATAAAAGAAAATGGAATCGTGAACATTTCCATATTTTCCTGAATCACTGTGTGCGCTTGTTCGTTTCCATATAATTTCATTGTGAAAATTATTTTCCCCGAAAATCTGGTCAAGCATGACCTTGACGTAATGGGAAGCGTGCCAGTCGCAATGATAGTAAAAACTGCCTGTAGATTTAAGAACGCGCGCCAATTCCATGCAGCGGGGGCGCATGAAGTCGATGTATGCGGCCGTGGAGGCGTGTCGATCCTCAAACGATCGTTTTTCTTTCGCTTCACCCCAAAATACTTCATAGTTGCGATTGGAGTTAAAAGGTGGGTCGATATAGATGAGGTCAATACATTGATCGGGTAGTTTTGGCAACTGTTCAAGATTATCCCCACAGTAGATGACACGGGTATCAATTAGTGTGGAAGGCCGTTTTCTCATAAATTCGCCAATTTGCATCCAACGACAATTTGCCCTGTCCAGTCGATTTAACTGGGCTTCTTTTTTGATTTAGGCTTGAGCTTATTAGCCGACTTCTTTGGCTTTACTGCTACAAGTCCTTGAACTGCTTTTTCAAAAGACATGGGGATTTGAAGTGGTGGGGAGCGTCTGGAGAATTTCATAGTTATTTTGCTCTTGCTTAAATGAATGATAGATGGTAATTAACGCATGATAAAATACCCAATCCCCCGTTAGGGGGTCTTGCGCCTAAAGGATTCTTTTCTAATTGTAGATATGCATACGGCGCGCTGATAGCATGGATATTATACCTGAAATTCAACGACCGTATGCATACCATTCGCTACAAAATTTGGCAATGGATAGATGATCCAACAGGTGATGGCTCAAACGTTCAATATAACGTTGGTATTTCAACAAAAGCAAAACGCAGCAATGTTAATCCTTACGAAATCTCCAATGAGTTACTTTGTTTGCGTCTTGGGTTGGCAATGAAATTGCCGGTTCCTTTGGGCGTGCTTCTTGAAAAAGATGAACAGCTATATTACGCATCGCTTCATGTCGCTATAGAAGGAGAAAAATTACCGCCCGCAACGGAGGAAGACCTAGATGCAATCGCTTCCAACGAACGCTTAGCGTGTGGAATCGTGATGTTTGATAGTTGGATTTTAAATGAGGATCGTTTCCCTGGAAATATTAGCTATATCGAGGATGCAAACCAGACATTTATTTTTGATCACGGACGTGCGTTCCTTAATAGAACTGGTAAAACATATTTAGAAGCGAATAGAGATAATATTTGTATTGGTGAGCATTGTCTTGCGAATCGAATAAAATCATTATGGAGTTTTGATGAGTGGCATAGAACAATGATGGGCATCCCTGATATTTACATTCGGGACAGCGTAGAAATTGCTGCGACGGTAGGTCTCCCAAAAGATGACATCGACTTTTGTACTCGATACCTAATTGATCGCAGAAATCAATTAAGAGAGATATTCATCCGACACAGGAAATCAACATTCCCAAATTTAGATGAAGGGTTATTAGATCCACTAATTGGAATACCAGTAGAGTATCAAATCTAAGGTGTTCTCATGTCGCAATCTGCTGAATACTTTATCGCTCAGTATGTCCGCAATCCCATGCGTCGGGAGGCACAAAATATCGGCGTGATTGTTATCGCTGGTAATTCATGCGCCGCGCAGTTTATTGGCGAAGTTGCGGATATTGGGGAAATAGATGGACGATCAGTAAAATGGATATCCCATCCAAGTGTATATCGGAAATGGATTAAATATTGGCGCGAACAATTAGGCAAAAGTGTAGATGATCTTGCTAGCAGATTATTAAAAACCAACGGGGATAATTATGATATAATTCGCGGGGGCTTTGTCACGGATTACGGTAACAATTCCCCACAAACTATATGCAGTAATTTATTCCCTCTGTTAGTAATACCTGAAAAAGGCTTAGTTAAAGAGGCAATTTCTGATGAAGTTGAAACAGACATATCAGCAAGGGCACTTGGTGCCGAAGTTTTGGGCGAATTTAAAAATCGGCAAATTTTATCAGGGCGTGTTTCTCCAGCAGTAAAATATCCCATTTATCACAATATGATTGTGTCGGGAAAGCGCACAAGTCATATTCCGGAATTTTATCAACATAATGGGCGCCCTTACGTAATGGAATCGATTAATTATTCTACTCCAAAAAGAAGTTTGGCTAAATACCATGCCGGATATGTTGCCAAAATGTTTGATGATATTCGTAATTACACTCCAACAACAGAGGGTATCGCAATTGTCCATGCTTCCAGCGATGATCTTCAAGATAAAATAGTAAAAAATTCGCTGGCCCTTCTTGAGGATAGTGCCATTATTGTCGATTGGATGAATCGCGCAGCTAGAGAGAAATTTTTAGCCGATCGTCAACAGATTGCAATTAGCGATGCAAATATTACTAGTGCATAATCGCAAGTCACCCGTACATTAATCGTCTTCCTTCAGCACCCTCGATTGTCGCAACCATTCTCTCACCATCACTTGCCTTGCGACGGTTCCAACGGAAACCGAATTCATTGCAGTAACGGTGTAAGTGCTGCTTGGATAGCTGATGGAATACGCCGTAGTGACCGCGCTTAAGCAGAGCAAAGAAACTTTCTGCCGTGTTGGTATGAACCGTTAATCCATCCGCAGTTATGCGGGCATATTCACCAGGCTGTGAGTGATGGTTTCATGCCTTGCAAAATTCTTGTTAAGACCATTGTAAGATTGAAATTCATCGGTCATAATGATGGCCTCTTTAGCCACATTCACGGCAATTTGATTCTTTAATGTTTTAGCGCTAACAATATCAATTGGCACCGCATGGGCTGATCCATCACGTTCGACCAGAACCATTACAGGCTTTTTGGAAGTACCGCGGCCCCGCTGGGCAGGCCGTTTGCCGGAATGTTTACGGGGTTTACCGCCTACATAAGTCTCATCGACTTCAACTGTGCCTTGGAGCATCCCGGCCATCGGTTCCTTTTTCATTGCTTCGCGGATTCTGTGACATAAGAACCATGCCGATTTCTGGGTAATGCCGACTTCTCGGGCTATCTGATGACTGCTGATACCCTTTTTGCTACTGGTCATTAAGTGAATCGCCATAAGCCACTTGGAAAGTGGGATAAGACTTTCTTCAAAGATCGTGCCGATTCTAACTGTGAATTGTTTTCTGCAAGCCTTGCACTTGTAGACGCCGGGGCGGACGGGCTTTTTGCTTTCCGGTTTGGCAGTCAGTTTGTAGACTTCTTTGCAATCGCAGTGCGGGCAAATCGGACCATTGGACCACCGCTTTGATTCAATAAATTCACGGGCCTTGCTTTCTTCCGTAAATAGCGGCAATAATGTAGCAAGGTTAAGATCGGCATCAGTTCCAGATGGGGGGCGTTTTTGAGGCATTGTTTTTCTCCTTTTCTACCTCTATTATACACCTTTCGCTGGGTTTGTCAAGTATATTATTCCGAATCTTTTTATCCCCCGGGTTGTAGGTGGCTGTAAATCAGTCAAAATAAAGACCGGAAAACAATCCGCGTTTATATATGCCAAAAAGGAGCCAGAAATGTCCCGACCAGTTACGATGTTCACCGGCCAATGGGCCGATTTGCCTTTGGCCGATTTAGCACGCAAGTGCAAGGGATATGGTTATGACGGCCTAGAATTGGCCTGCTGGGGCGATCATTTCGAGGTGCGTAAGGCCCTGGACGACAATGGCTATTGCGCGAAAAAACGCGAACTCTTGGAAAAGCACGATTTGCAGGTGTTTGCCATCAGCGCCCATCTGGTCGGACAGGCCGTGCTGGACCGCATCGACAGCCGGCACAAGTCGATTCTGCCCGATTACGTCTGGGGCGACGGCGATCCGGCGGGCGTCAACGCCCGGGCGGCCGAGGAACTGAAAAACACCGCCAAAGCAGCGCAAAAACTGGGCGTGGAAGTGGTTAACGGTTTTACCGGATCGAGCATTTGGCATTTGCTGTATTCCTTTCCGCCGGCGCCGCCGCAAATGATCGACGAAGGTTTCAAACTCTTTGCCGAACGGTTCAATCCCATTTTAGACACCTTCGGCGACTGCGGCGTGAAATTCGCCCTGGAAGTCCATCCCACGGAGATCGCCTTTGATCTGCATACCGCACAGCGCGCATTGGAAGCGCTGAATTACCGCGAGGAGTTCGGCTTTAATTTCGATCCCAGCCATTTGCATTGGCAAGGCGTGGAGCCGGTGGAATTCATCCGCGCTTTTCCCGAGCGCATATTCCACGTGCACATGAAGGACGCGGTAGTGACGCTCAACGGCCGCAGCGGCATCCTTTCCAGCCATTTGAATTTCGGCGATCCGGATCGCGGCTGGGACTTTCGCTCGCCGGGCCGGGGCGGGATCAATTTCGAGGAGATCGTCCGCGCATTGAATCATATCAGCTACAACGGCCCGCTCTCGGTGGAATGGGAAGACAGCAACATGGACCGCGACCACGGCGCAAAAGAGGCCTGCGACTTCGTCAAAAAACTCGACTTCCCGCCCAACAAGATCGCCTTCGACGGCGCCTTTGATAAGTGATAAGGGGCGAGAGGCGAGGGGCGAAAGGACCGTTAAAAACCTCTGATTATATCGGGGGTTTTGTGTTTCTTGGGGATTGCATGGTACACTATAGAGAGAACATCTAGAGCGCATCTTATTTCAGTGTAGCGGATAAACATCTAGGCGAGCGGCCGGCGTTAGCCGGCTGAGGTCTTTTTGAACGCTACATTGATATGAGAAATGCTCTAGCCGGCAGGTAACAACTGCCGGGAATTCAGGAAGAAATTTTCCGGCGGTCGTTGACCGCCGGCTACACTGACAAACAGTATTCCATTCACAATAAACTTGTAGTCTTTTAACACTGCTTTTTATGTGTTTTATGATTAATATTCGTCGTATTGGAATTATCATAATTTTCGCGGTCGGTTTGCTGGAATCGACATTGTTTGGACCCGTTGCCGCGGTGCGTGGCGACGAACTCCTCCAAGCCGTGCAGAATTTGCACGCAAAATATGCCGCTGAATTGCAGCAATTGGCCGCCTGGTGCGAACAAAAAGGACTTAAGGAACAGGCCAACCAGACTCTTGCCGCGCTGGGGCGCGGCGATCCCACGAAATTCTATGTCCCCAAATTGCCCGTGGATATCGGACCTGCCAAACTGCCCCCAGAAGCCTCGCCGGAGATGACCGAGTGGGATGCCCGGCTGGGCCGCTTGCGGCGGGAACAGTCCGCCGCGGTTTTTGAGCTGGCGCGGCGCGCGGTGCGCGGCAAACACTCCGGTCTAGCGTTGGAATTGGCGCTGGAGGCCGTGCGGGCCAATCCCGACAATGAGTCGGTGCGCCGCATGTTGGGCCAGGAAAAATTTCAGAACCAATGGCACACGCTTTACGAGATTAAAAAACTGCGCGCCGGCATGGTTTGGCACAACAAGTTCGGCTGGCTGCCCAAGGGCCAGGTGCGGCGCTACGAAGAAGGTCAGCGCTTTTACAACGGCAAGTGGATCAGCGCCGCCGAGGACGCGCACGGCGCCGCGACATCGAATCCGGCTGGGATATCGAAACCGAACATTATGCCATCCGCACAAACCATAGTCTCGAGGCGGGCGTGGCCTTGGCAATGAAGCTGGAAGACTTATATCGCCTTTGGCAACAGATATTCATTCGCTACTATGCCTCCGAAACCGAGGTGATCAGACTGTTCGACGACCGTGACGAGAATCAACAAACCGCCACCAGGCGGCATCAAGTGGTTTATTTTCGCGATCGCCAGGACTACAACCAATTCTTGCGGGCGTCGATACCGAATATCGATATCTCCATCGGCATGTATCTTGATTCCCTGCGGACCGCCTATTTCTTCGCCGGTAAAGACAGCGAGGACCGGACTATCTATCACGAGGCCACGCATCAATTATTCCACGAAGCGCGCGAGGTGTCGGCCAGCGTCGGACGCCGCGCCAATTTTTGGATTGTCGAAGGCATTGCCCTGTACATGGAATCGCTGCGCGAGGAGAACGGATATTATGTGTTGGGCGGCTTCGACGACGACCGCATGACCGCCGCTCGCTATCGGCTGCTCAACGACGGCTTCTATGTGCCGCTGGGGGAATTGGCGGCATTGGGCATGGAAGAGTTTCAAAAATATCCGCAGTTGGCCACCCTTTACAGCCAATCGGCGGGGCTAACGCATTTTCTTATGCATTTCGACCACGGCCGTTACCGCGACGCCCTGGTGGCCTATCTGACGGCGGTCTACACCGGACAGGATGACTCTCAAACCCTCTCCCAACTTGCCGGCACCAACTACAGCGAATTGGATAAACAATATCGCGAGTTCATGGAACAGAAGAAGTAATAGTGGGCAGTGGGCAACAACAAGGGTTCAGGGTTCAGATAAGTATTCAGTTATCAGTTTTCAGTTCTGCATTCTGACTTCTGCGTTCTGAATTCCTTTTATTTATCTTCCACCATCCGTGCCAGGCGGATGACGTGATTGCGCACGGCTTCCAGATCGGGATTCAGACGCAGCGCGCGGCGGAAACAATCCAGGGCCGAAACGGGATTTTCCAGTTCCAGATAAGCCTGGCCCATGGTCGTGGCCGCGACAAAATGATAAGGATTGATCTCCAGGGTCTCGTGGCAATCGCGAATGGCATCGGCCAAGCGCCCCAAGGCATAATGCGCCACCGCCCGTTGATACCAGGACTCGGCAAACCAGGGCGCGCGTTCGAGCAGCTTTCCCGCGCGTTGAATTGCTTCTTTGTACTGCTGGGCGGCGTTAAGACGCAAAACGACCGCCAATTCCTGGCGATCTTCTTCGCGACCCATGCGGGTCCAAATCGAACGAATGGCGTTCTCGGCCAGGGTGCGCACGGTGCGGTCGTCGTCCAGCAGCGCCCGGCCCATCGTATGGTTCGACTGGTAATCGCCTAAAAAACCCAACGCCAGAATCGCGGCGCGGCGGACCTCGCGGAAAGGATGGCGGGCCAACCGCTCCAGCGTGCCTTGCGTGTAAAGCGTGGAAACCTGCTTGACGTAGCCCGCCGAGTCCTGGTTGTCCAGGTACTTCTCGTATAAATCTAACAAGTGCGGACTTCGTATAGGATCGCTGCTCACGCCTTAATCTCCCTCCAACATCGTCGGGAATTCGACACGCGGCCGAAGTGCATTCGCTGTTGAAAAAAACGCTGGCTTTGCTTTCCAACGGTTGTTTGGTTCATCTTTGATTTTAATCACTATTCCTTAAAAACGCCAATAAAAAATGCAAACTCCCCTTATGCTACTTAAGCTAAGTTGATTCATCCCAGGAGACTTAAGACCAGGAATATCGTTGACCTTGGCTATTTGCAGGGGTTTTTATCCCTGGCAAGTGCCGGGCAGGATGAGAACTTGTGTAGGATTAGATAGGGGAAATATACCAGGTTGCCAAACATACTTATCTTCAATTCCCACACCGAAGTTAGAATCCTTTAGAGCCCTTCCGATCCCAGGCTAAACCTGGGTAAAATAATAACAGAGAAATAAGTAAGTAATTCATTAGAAAATGCCCCATGAAAGCCATCTATATAACATTGGCGAGCGTGCCGATATTTTGGGGATTTGCATACCCGACTTCAGGGGGCGACATCCACTGGACAACGGGACCAGCCTTGCAAAATCGGCTGGCAGAATCAGTGGACATTGTCTGGGGAGAAGATCCGCTGCGCGGCGCCCTGGAAAATTTTTCGCGTAACAAAAATATCGCGGTACTGATTGACCGGCGCGTGGATCCCGGCCAAAAAATTCAGCTCTCGCTTCATCAGACTACGGTCAAAGAGGCTTTGGAGGCGATTGGCCAAAACTGCAATTTAGGGATTTCGCTGGTCGGGCCGGTAACTTACTTCGCCCCTCCGGCGGTCGCACGTCGCGTGCGAACGCTCGTGGCCCTACGCGAAGAGGAAGTCCGACGCCTGCCGCCGCCGGTAGTGAAAAAATTTTTCCAACTTAAATCCCTGGCCTGGGACGATTTTGCCACCCCGCACGAGTTGTTGCAAACACTAGGCAAAGACAATGGCCTTGAGATTGCCGGTCTGGACCAGGTGCCCCACGATCTCTGGGCCGCGGCCGATCTGCCGCCGTTGGAACTTATCGAGCGGCTTACATTGATTGCCGCTCAATTCGATTTAACCTTTGAAGTCTCCGCCGACGGCAATCGCATCACACTCTTGCCCGTACCGGACCACGTAGAGCTGGTGCGTACTTATCCCGCAGGAATCCAGCCCGAGGCAACTGCAAAAAAATATGCCTCCCTTGCCCCACAAGCGCGCATTCGTATCGTTGAAGACAAGATTGAAGTGGCAGGAACAGTCGAGGATCACCAGCGCATTACGGCTCCGCAGCGCCCCACCGCGCACCGCCCGGCCACAGCGGCTGAGACGGACTTGGACTTAAAACGATTCACGCTTACCGTAAAGGAAAAACCACTTGGCCCGTTGCTAAAGCAGCTTGCCGCTCAATTAGATCTGGAACTAAAAATGGATGAAAAAGCCCTGGAACAAGCCGGCATTTCGCTTGGAGAGCGGGTTTCTTTCAGCGTAAAGAACGCTACTGTGGACGAGTTACTCCATGCAGCCCTTCAACAAACCCATTTGAAATTCGTCCGCCAAGGCAATGTGGTGCTTATCGAGCCGTCGCCGCAGAAGTAGATTTATTGATGATCGGAATTAAATGTCATTATGTTTTAGCCTTATGTTTTCCCGCTGTTTATCTCACGCGCTGATATGGTCCCTTAATGTTGTTTGTTCTTTTCTTCTGCTTTCCGGGTGCTTATGGTCTACGCCGCCGCAGTTCCGGCTGAATACTGAGCCGCGCGATCCCCGCTCGATCAGCAGGGCCCAGTCCAAGACAATTGCCGGCACATTGGAAAAACTTTTCGGCACTCCAGACAAGCCCACTGTTCCCCAGGGCGTTCAGTTGCGCATGGATCTGCTTAATATAGCGGCCGGACCCTTGGGCAGCGGTGAAGGCAATCAAGCATGGGGGTTGTATCGCAAGCATTGCCTGGCCTGCCATGGACTTTCGGGCGACGGCGCCGGACCCAACGCCAAGGAACTGGATCCCTATCCGCGCGATTTCCGCAATGGCGTGTTTAAGTACACTTCTACTTCAATCAGCACTCAGCCGATAAGGGAAGATTTGCTATACACACTCCGCAAGGGCATTGCAGGCACGGCCATGCCCTCTTTTGCGCAGTTGCCTACCGGGCAAATCGAAGCCTTGGTCGAATATGTAAAATATCTCAGCATTCGTGGCCAGACCGAGTTATTTCTTTTCCGGCTGGTAGTAGACGAAAATGCAAGCCTGCCGCTGGATTTGACAACAGTGCAGGATCAGGGCGTGTATCCCGCGGCAAAATCCTGGGCCCAGGCCGCAGGGCAGATCGTTATTGCGCCTTCTCCGCCGCGCGCTGACAAGCTTGAGCAATTGTCCGTTTCTGTGGCCCGGGGTCGCGAACTTTATCGCACCATGGGTGCGCAGTGTTTTTTGTGTCACGGCTGGACGGGCAAAGGCGACGGCCAGCGCTGGGAATTCTGCGATGACTGGAACAAACCCAAAAAAGGGGCCACGGCCGAGCAGACAAAGGAACTCGCTCGGCGGTTTCAACTCCCGCTTCAGTTACTGCGCCCGCGGAATTTTACCGAGGGCATATTCCACGGCGGCGACCGGCCAATCGACATTTACCGGCGAATCTGTGTGGGCATCAAAGGTACGCCCATGCCTGGCGCCGGTCCCGCGCTGGGCAGCAATGCCACCCTTTCGCCCCAAGACATCTGGCACGTTGTAAATTACGTTCGCTCGCTGGGCAAGAAGGGTTCAGGGTTCGGGGTTCAGGGTTCAGGATCTGAAAAATAGGTTTTTTGTTTAATCTGAGCACCCGGTACATTATGCTGGGACTCATTCCCTACGGCCGCGACCTTCCACCAGGTCTGGTTTTACAATATACTCATCTATAAATATTCAGTGGTCAGGGTTCGGGATTCAGTATTTGAATGATGCGTTATCAATCGGCAATTATTTTAATCCTCTTGGCCCTTATGGCATTTATGGCCGACGGTAGGCGGTCGTCCATGGCCCAAGTTGTCGCGCCGCCGGCCGGCAGCCGCTTTGAATTGTCCGATAACGTCGAGATCGATCGCGCCGACAGCGCTGTGCTGGCCCAATTGGAACGTGTAAAAATCTTCCTTGCCGACCAGAAATGGGATGAAGCCGTGGAAACGCTCCGTCAGATATCGGAAAACTCCGCTGGCAAACTGCTGGGTGTAAGTGAAAATCGTTTTATCTCCGTGCGCGACTATTGTCAAATGCAATTGGCCGCGCTCCCGCCGGAGGCGCTGAAATTATATCGCGCCCGAGTCGATCCGCTGGCGCAGATGGTACGAGCAGGGCAGGGCCAATCACGACCAAAGTCTGCTCAGCAAGGTCGTGGAACAAGCCTTTGCCAGCAGTTGGGGCGACGATGCGCTACTGGCTCTAGGCGAGATGGCATTGGAGTCGGCCGATTATGCCTCGGCCCGGTGGTATTGGGAGCGGATCATACCGCATGCGCCCCCGGCCGGGCAGCCGTCCACATGGCCGGGATATCCGGACACCGATTTAGACCTGGCCGGCGTGCGGGCACGCCTGGTGCTGGTTTCGATCTTGGAGGATTCAACGACCCGAGCGCGTGAAGAGCTCGACCAGTTCACCCGTTTGCACGGCGAAGCGCGGGGATGGCTCGGCGGCCGGGAAGTGAAATATGCCGAAGCCCTGCGCGCATTGTTGCTCGAAAGCGCATCCTGGCCAATGCCGCCGCAAAATAACGACTGGCCCACCTTTGCCGGCTCGCCCGAGCGCAACACTGTTTCGCCGCAAAAATTCGAGGTCGGCGCCGTGGCGTGGCGCTTGCCCTTGCCCGAGGTTGACGCCTCTGCTTACCGGCACGGCGTTGTCTCAACTGCGGATGCAGTAAAACGTTTAAGTTATCATCCCGTGCTTGTCGGCGATCTGGTGTTGGTCAACACGCCCGGGGAAATACTGGCCGCTCAGTTAAGCACCGGCAAACCGGCTTGGGGTAATATTACTCCGGCCATCTTCCGCGATCAACTCGATCAATCTGCCGTTGATCTCTTTAGTGCTTCCAATACACTGGGCGTGCCGCGTTTCACCATGACCGTCCGGGGCAATAAGCTTTTCGCTTATCTGGGCACGGGTATCACCAGTTTCCCTCAAGGAGAACCCGCGAGCATTCGATCTGGACATCTGGTCTGCCTGGACCTAAGCGCCGAAGGCCGACTGTTGTGGAAGATCGAGCCGGAAGAGGGTTGGGCCTTTGACGGTTCGCCGGTCGCTGATAGCGCCGGCGTCTACGTGGCCATGCGGCGCATCGACGTTCGTCCCCGGGCCGCTGTGGCATGTTTTGATGCCCAATCGGGCCGGCTCCGCTGGCGGCAATTCGTCGTCAGCGCTGAAACGCCTGCCGGCGGCATCATCTTCCAAGTCACGCACAACCTGCTTACCTTGGCGGGCGAGCGGATTTACTTTAATACCAACCTGGGAGCCGTGGCGGCTATGAATAACGTAGATGGGCGCCTTCGGTGGGTCAGTCTCTATCCACGCCAACGCCGTGGCGATCTGGCTCAACTGGCGCCGCATTGGCAGCGCGATTTGAATCCCTGCGTGTATCATCGCGGCGTGCTTTACGTGGCGCCCGCCGACAGTCCGCGGATTTTCGCCATCGACGCCGCCAGCGGTCAAATTCTCTGGCAAACCGACAGCCAGATGGAATATGCCCTTGATCTGCTGGGCGCTACCGAGGATTATCTCATTGCCGGAGGCAGAAAACTGTATTGGATCAGCCTGAAGCAGGCAGACCAGGGCCGCCTGAAACGCGTCTGGCCCGAAGGCGTTGAAAAGCCGGGGTTCGGCCGCGGCATCCTGGCCCAAGACTGCGTGCTCTGGCCCACGCGGGAGCGGATTCTGGTCTTCGATCTGAAAACCGCCCAGCCGCTTAAGGCAATCGATCTTTTGCCCCGGGGCGTGCAGGGCGGCAATTTGCTCGTCGCCAACAATGGACTGCTTATCGCCACCGACAAAGAATTGATCGCCCTCGGCGGATCAACCGGTCCGCCGCCGGAGAGACCGCACGAATTAACAAGCGTAAAATGATATTATCCTCGTTCCCAAGCTCCTGCTTGGGAACGTCAACTTGCCTTTAACCATTGATTTTCCCATGAACACTCCAGACGACGTCCAAGCCGTTGAGGAACTAAGTCAAGCCTACCGATTGATTACCGAGCAACTTGGCCGGGTGATAGTCGGGCAAAAACAAGTGCTGGAAGAATTGTTAGTGGCCATGTTCGCCCGGGGGCATTGCCTGCTGGTGGGAGTGCCCGGTCTGGCCAAGACGCTGATGATCCGCACGCTGGCCCAGGCCTTGTCGCTGGAGTTCCGCCGCATCCAATTCACGCCCGATCTCATGCCTGCGGACATCACCGGCACCGAGGTGATCCAGGAAGACAAACTTTCCGGCAGCCGGGAACTGCGTTTTCTGCCGGGACCGATCTTCGGCAACGTGATTTTGGCCGATGAAATCAATCGCACGCCGCCGAAAACCCAAGCCGCCTTGCTGGAAGCGATGCAGGAATATCAAGTCACCATCGGCGGCAAACGGCACCAGCTCGGCCAGCCTTTTTTCGTGCTGGCCACGCAGAATCCCATCGAGCAGGAAGGAACGTATCCGCTGCCCGAGGCGCAACTCGATCGATTCATGTTCAATACCTTTGTCGATTACCCCGATGCGGATGAAGAATTCGACATCGTCAAGCGGACCACCGCCGATATAACTGCCACGGTAACGACCACGCTTACCGGCGAAAAAATTCTTGCCCTGCAAAAGATCGTGCGCCGCGTGCCGGCGGCCGACCACGTGGTCCGCTTCGCGTTAAATATGGTACGGCTTACGCGGCCCCATAAAGGCCACGCACCCGATTTCATTCGCCAGTACGTCAGTTGGGGCGCTGGACCGCGGGCCAGCCAATACCTGGTGCTCGGGGCCAAAGCCAGGGCCGCGCTTAACGGCCGGTTTTACGCTGGCGTGGACGACATCCGGGCAGTGGCGTTTCCGGTCTTACGGCATCGAATACTAACCAATTTCAACGCCGAGGCAGAAGGGATCAAGCCCGACGACATCATCCGCCGCCTGTTGGATGCCGCCGCACTGGATGAAGATTTCCCCGGCGGAGACAAATTTCCCGCCGTCTTCCGCTCGGCGGACGAATAAGTAAATCATTTCGTTTATTGAGAATCAGATAGTTAATGTAATAAAGCCCACGGGTTGCAATCCGTGGGCTAAGAATATGATCATCGTTTGTTGCGATTCAGGTAGGTTTTTGTGGCATACCTCGAAAAACAAAAACTTCTCGATCCGCAAATGCTGGCGAAATTGCGCGGGCTGCGACTTCGCGCTCGCTTAATGGTGGAAGGATACATGTCGGGCGTGCACCGCAGTCCGTTTCACGGCTTTTCCGTCGAGTTCGCCGAACACCGCGAATACGCACCCGGCGACGACCTGCGCTACCTCGACTGGAAAGTCTTCGGCCGGACCGACAAGTTCTATCTGAAGCAATTCGAGGAAGAAACCAATCTGATTTGCTATCTGCTTTTAGACGCCAGCGAGAGCATGGCCTATAAAAGCCATTTGGCGACCATGTCGAAACTGCAATACGCCCAATGCGCTGCCGCGGCCCTGGCATACCTGGTACTGAATCAACAAGACAGCGTGGGATTGGTCACCTTTGACGAGGAAATCCGCACCTTTGTCCGTCCCAGCGGCAATCCCATCCAGTTGAAGCAGCTCTTGGAGATAATGGAAACCACTGCCGGCGCACGAAAAACCGCCACCGGACATATCTTCCACGATCTGGCCGAGCGGTTCAAAAAACGCGGCATCGTGGTGATCCTCAGCGATCTGTTCGACAATCCAGACGCCATTATGGCCGGACTGAAACATTTCCGCCATCGCCGGCATGAAGTGATCGTCATGCACGTGCTCGATCCGGCCGAGTTGGATTTCCCTTTTCAACAAGAGATGCTTTTCCGCGGCCTGGAGCAATTGCCCCAGGTGCAGATCGAACCCCGGGCGATCCGCAAGGCGTACCTCGATGAATTCAACAACTTCATCCGCCAATTAAAAAGAGGCTGCCGAGGGCATCGCATCGATTACGTTCCCCTCAGAACCGATCAATCGCTGGAGGTGACCTTGTCGACGTATTTAGCTTCGCGACCATGATATAGTAAATAATTAATCCATTGATAATATATGCCCGCAATCTCGCCTGTTTTTGCTTTTGGATTTGTCAACCCGCTGATGCTTGGCTGGTTGGCGGCGGCCGCAGCGCCGATATTGATCCACTTCTGGAGCCGGCGACAAATATCAGGAGACATCCTGGGCGGCCATGGAATATCTGCTCGCCGCCGTCAAGCAGCACGCACGGCGCATTTTTTTCGAACAGTGGTTACTGCTGGCGATCCGTGTGGCGCTGATTGTGCTTTTGGTGCTGGCCGTGGCCGAGCCGTATGGGAAACGCCCGGGCTTAGCCTCGTCCGGCAGGGGAGCGACTCACCGCGTGCTGGTCATCGACGGATCGTTTTCCATGGCCTTTAAGCCTACCGAACAAAGCTGCTTCGAAAAAGCCAAGGAGCTGGCCAGAGAAATTGTCGAACAGCCCCCAGGCGACGCCTTCACGCTGCTGTTGATGTCCTCGCCCACACGGGCAGTGGTCGGCAAGCCGTCCTTGGAGCGAGCAGAAATCCTCCGCGAAATCGAAAGCTTGCAGCTAACTCAAACCACGGCCGATCTGCCCGGCACGCTGGCGACAATCGAACAACTGCTCGCCAAAGTGCAACGGGAAAATCCGCGTCCGGTTCAACATGAAATATATTTCCTTACCGACTTGCAGCGCGTAAGTTGGTTTCCCCAGTTGCCAAAAACGGTGCTGGATGAGTTTCGACGCCTGAGCGCCGCATTGGCCGAAAAGGCAACGATTTTTATTCTCGACGTGGGCCAAGCAGTCCGTCGAAAATCTGGCCGTCACCGCACTTCGCCTCAGCGATCCCATAGCCATAGCCGGCCGTGAAGTGAATCTCCAAACCGCGATAAAAAACTTTGGCCGCCAGTCTCGGAAACATCAGCCTGTGGAACTGCTAATCGACGGCCGTCACATAGAGGAGAAGTTTATCGAGATACCTGCCGCCGAGGAAATCCCCCTTGACTTCGTGCAGCGCTTTGAGACGCCGGGCGATCATGCCGCAGAAGTACACGCCCCAGGCGATGCTTTGGAGGTGGATAATCATCGCTTTCTGGCCGTGACAGTGCGGCAAGAGATTCGCGTTTTATGTATCGATGGTCGTCCCTCGGGCAAACGGTTTGGCGGTGCGGCGGATTACCTGGCCGAGGCCCTGTCTGCGCAAGCCGGCGAGTCGGCCCCCGTGATCCAATCCGAAGTGGCCGCGGAATCGGCCCTCACAGAACGCGAACCGGCGCGCTACGACTGCGTGTTTCTCTGTAATGTAGCTCAGTTCACTTCCCGGGAAGCACATCTGCTGAGGTGTTATCTGCAAAGCGGCGGCAACGTAGTGATTTTTCTCGGCGATCAGGTTCTGGCCGAACGTTACAACCAAGAGTTGGCCGATGGAATAACAAACCAGCGGTCGGGCAGGGCAGGGGAGGGGCGCATTTTGCCCGCCCGGCTGGCAGAGGTAGTTGATCATGCCGCAAGTGCGCCTTGATCCACTTGAGTTTCGGCATCCAATCTTGCAGGTCTTTCGCGGCCGGGGAGAAACAGGTCTGATCACCACGCCGGTCTTCAAATATTTTAAGTTGCAAGTGGCGAAAGATTCTTCTGCCCAGGTTGTTTTAGAACAGCCAACGGCGATCCGCTGCTGGTGGCAGAGGAAATCGGCCGGGGAAACGTGGTGCTGGTGGCCACCTCTGCCGATATCGCCTGGACAGCGATGCCCCTTTGGCCCAGCTTTGTGCCTTTGGTCCACGAGATGGTGGCTTTTTGTCTGAGTGGAGAGATCAAACAACGTAATCTGGGCATAGGAGATCCAATCATTGCCACGGCGCCATCGGCCTCGGCTGACGTGCCGGCAAGGATTAAAACAGCCGATGGACGCTTTCAAAACGTCCAGTGGAACACTAAAGACTGGACAAGGGAGAGTTGCTTTTCCGAGACGACTCAAAACGGCATTTATACTGTCGAACTCGGCCCGCCCATCGAGTCGCAGTCAGGTGTTTGCGGTCAATGTGGATACAACAGAAAGCAATCTGGCGAAACTTTCGCCTGACCAGTTGCAAAGCGAAGTGTGGCCGGGCGTGCGATTTCTCCAGCAAACCGCCGGGCAAGAGGTCGGTCGCGCAGCGGTCGGCGTCTCGCTTGGCCGCAGTGGTTTGCAGTTTGATTTACTCTATGTTCTGCTAGGTTTATTATTTCTGGAAACCTTTTTGGCTTGGCGTTTCGGCCATCACACATGATGAGCGGCACTTTGCCCAATTTTATCGAGCGTTGGTTAGGCCTGAAAACGGGGCCCGGCGAGACAGTTTCTTGGAGCCTTACTCACAGTTGGCCCTGGCCTCCCTGGGTGACCTTGCTGGCGATCGGCCTGGCAGCGGCATTTGTCGCGGGAATTTATCTTCGCGAAGGCCGGCTCGTCGGCCGGCGTTACCGTTTGATGCTGGCGCTGGTTCGGCTTTCGCTGGCGGCCATGGTGCTGCTGATGATCGCGCAGGTGACGGTTTTGCTTAAACGCACCGCTCTACCTTATCTGGCGGTGCTGATCGACGATTCATTGAGCATGACCATTGCCGATCGTTATGACGATAAAATTTGCAAGTCGTTGCTTGAGCGTATAAAACAACTAACACCCAAAGAAACCGAAATCACCCGTTGGAATCTTGCCCGCACGCTGCTTTGCGAACAAAACGCCGCGCTGCTAAGGGGATTAGCCAATAAATACACGTTGCGGGTGTGTTTCCTCACCGGCGTGCGACAAAGCCCGCGCTTGGAGGTTGAAGGGCTGGTCGAGGAAATCGAGTCGCTTAAGCCCAGCGGCGAAACCAGCCGAATCGGCGCCGCGGTTAGCGTCATTCTGGACGAATTACGCGGCGACATGCCGGCGGCGATAGTGATCCTTAGCGACGGCGTCAATACCGCAGGTCCCTCGCTGGCCGACGCCGCTGCCTCTGCCCAGCGCCGCGGCGTGCCGCTGTTTTGCATCGGCTTGGGCAGCGATTGGCCGGGCCGGGACTTGAAACTAAGCGATCTTACGGTCGATGACGTGGTCTTCGTCGGCAACGTCGTGCAGTTCGAGTGCAAACTCAGCGGCACGGGTTTGCAGGGGAGCAGGGCCACGGTCGTACTCCGCGAAAAAGGCAATCCCCAGGTGCTCGCCGAGACGGAAGTCACGGTGGGCCCGGATGAGCAACCGCAGACCGTGAGGCTGCTCTATCGGCCCACGCAGGCGGGACAATTCCAGTACATAGTCGAAGCTCAGCCGCAAGAGGGCGAACTGCAAACCGAAAACAACAGCCAATCGCGCATGGTTCAAGTGCGCAAGGAAAAAGTCCGCGTGCTTTTGGCTCAGGCCCGGCCGACTTTTGAATTCCGCTATTTGCGCAACGTGCTCGAGCGCCACGAGACCATCGAATTGCACACGGTGCTTCAGGATGCCGACCTAGAACACGCCCAGCAAGACAAGGCCGCGCTCGGCATGTTTCCCGAACGCCGTGAGGAGTTGTTTTCCTATGACGTGATCATTCTCGGCAACCTTGATCCGGCGCTGTTAAGCGCATCGGTCATGCAGAGTCTGGCGGCGTTTGTCGATCAGCCGGGAAATGGCGGAGCCCTGGTATTAATTGCCGGCCCCATGTACATGCCGCTGGCTTATCGCGGCACGCCGCTGGAGCGGCTGCTGCCGGTCGAACTCGCCAGCGTTCGCTTGCCCGATCCCAGCCAGCCCATAACCGAGGGTTTTGTGCTAAAGCCTACCGAACTCGGACTGGCCAGCCCGGCCATGCAACTGGGCGATACGCCGGCCCAAACAGAAACAATCTGGCAAAACTTACCGCCGCTTTATTGGTTTGCCGAAGCACCGGATCTGAAACCCGGTGCGCGTGTACTGGCCGAACACCCCGGCCGCACCTTTAGCGACGGCCGGCGCCTGCCGATAATCGTGATGCAATACGTGGGGGCAGGAAAAGTGCTCTTTCATGCCACCGACGAAACCTGGCGCTGGCGATGGCGCACAGGCGATGTGTTTTTCGCCCGCTATTGGATCCAAACCATCCGTTACCTCAGTCGGTCGGGCGTGGCCCAAAGCGGCGGCAACGTCACCCTTACGACCGACCGCCGCGAATATACTCAGGGCGAGGTGGTGCGTCTGCACGTGCGCTTTGCCGACGAGCGCCTTGCGCCCGCCGCAGACGACAATGTAACGGTGATGGTGGAACAGCCGGGACAACAAAGCCGGCGTATCCAACTGCATCGCACCGCGACCGGCCGAGAGACGTTCGAAGGCGTTCTGGATCAAACCTTGCCGGGCAGTTATCATGCCTGGCTGGCAGCGCCCGGCGTGGAAGGTCAAGCGCCATCGATTGATTTTACCGTTGCCGCTGCACCAGGCGAGTTCGCGCATCTTCGCATGGACGAGCCCGCCATGCGCCAGGCCGCAACACAAAGCGGCGGCCGCTACTATGATTTCCTCGCAGCCGACAACTTGCTCCGCGATCTGCCTCCCAGCCGCCTAGTGCCCATCGAAACGTTGCCGCCCATACCGCTTTGGAACAAATGGCCGGTGCTGCTGGTATTCCTGCTGTTGCTGGTTAGTGAATGGCTATTGAGAAAACGCGGCGGTATGGCTTAGAAAGTGGATAGTGGTTAGTGGATAGTGATTAGTGAGAAGATTGTTTTATGTCCCATGCGCTAGAGGAAAAAATTGCCCGCTTAAGACGCCGCGTGCGCCTGCTGGCGGCGGCCTATGGACTAAGCACAATGGTCACAGGCGTGCTGGCGGCCTTGATCGCGTTGGGCCTGTTGGATTATTTTTTACGATATCAGGACCTGGGCCTGCGGATCTTGGCTTCCTTGGCGTTGCTGGTAACATTGGTTTGGACCGGTTATCGCTTTTTTTATATGCCGGCCCTTGTCCGCTTCAGAAACGTTGATCTGGCCATTAGACTTCAGCGGCATTTTCCCGGCTTGGAAGACAGACTGGCCAGCGCGGTGGAGTTCTGCCAGCAGGAGGATGACGATCCAATGGCCGGATCGCCTGCCTTGCGCCGTAGTGTTATTGCCCGGACAGCGGATGAGATTGAAGATCTGGATTTCAATCAGGCACTCGACCTGCGTCCGGTTTTGCGTGCGGTAATGCTTTGCGGAGCGGTTTGTTTGGCGGCGATAATCCTGTTGATGCTCGATCCTGGGGCAGCACGAACGGCCGTTGTGCGCTTGATTAATCCGCTAAGCAATGCCGCCTGGCCGCAAAAAAACCACCTGGCGATTCGCCAGCCCGTTAAGCGCGTGGGCCGTGGTCAGTCATTCCAGATCGAAGTGATCGATTCCCAAGTCGCTCCCATGCCGGGCGAAGTCTGGATCCATTATCGATTTGCCGGCGCCGCAGGCGTTTTCGTGGAAGAAACCGCATTAATGCAGCAGGGAGTCAAGATGGCCCTCGCCCGGCGAGAAAACGTGGTGCAGCCGTTTGCATATCGCGTCGAAGGCGGCGACGATCAATCGATGTCCTGGCAGCCGGTGGCAGTGGTTGATCCGCCGCAGATCGAGTCGCTTTCGATCCGCTTGTTCCCGCCGTCTTACACTGGCTGGCCGCCGGAAAAAGCCGAAAATCACATCCGCGCTCTGGCAGGCACGCGATTGGAAATCGAGGCCCAAGCCACGAAGCCACTGCAAAAGGCGGTACTTTGCCTGGAAGACGGCCGCGAGTTTTCCGGTCAACTGAGCGGCGACGGGCTGGGGGTTTCATTCAACGAGCCCGAATTGTTGATGGAAAACTCGGGTTCCTACTGGTTCCGCCTTATTGATCGTGAAGGACTGACAGGCGGCGAGAACGATCGCTGGGAAATCGACGTCCTTCAAGACGCCTCGCCGAGCGTGACCATCGAGCAGCCCATGGCCAATCTATACGTTACTCCCCAGGCCGTTGTGCCGCTGCGCATTGCGGCAAAAGACGATCTAGCGATTCGCGAGGTAGCTTTGGCGTTCAGTAGGCAATCCACCGCTGAGACTATATTGCAGGCAGAAATTCCGAAGTCTCAATCATCCCCGGAAACGATCGTAACCTTGTACGTCGGCCCGCAGCAGATTGCGGCCCAGACCGCAGGCAATTTTCCCCAGTTGACTCCATCCGGCCAGCAGCGGGTCGTCGAGTATCGCTGGCAGTTGGAACCGCTGCGCCTGGCACCGGGCAGGCAACTCGTCTTCCAGGCCATGGCCTCCGATTACAAGGCCCAAACCACGCGGAGCGAGCCGCGACGGTTGATCGTC
Source organism: Pirellulales bacterium (assembly GCA_963820545.1). GTDB lineage: Bacteria > Planctomycetota > Planctomycetia > Pirellulales > Thermoguttaceae > CAWGAJ01. The sequence continues at coordinate 1,163,879 of CAWGAJ010000001.1, read as the reverse complement.
GTCAGACCGCGCGAACTTCAAGAGCGCATTGCCGGTCGGCAAAACCTGCTCGTATCCGAATTGGATCGAATATTGAAGCTCGAGCGCGCCGCCCGATCGCAAGTCGAGACTGTTCGAATGCGCCTGGATGAGGCCAAACGCCCGGAACAACCCGAATTGGATCAGCTCCGCGCGTCCCAACTCGGCCAACGCCGGGTGAGTCTGATCATGACCAGCCGCAACGAAGGCGTTTTGTCGCACGTTTTCGCCATGCTGAACGATTTAGAGAACAATCGCCTCGATAACCCGGAACTGAAGCGGCATTTGGATTTGGTGCAGAAAGAAATCGAGCGGCTTCAGCGCGAATACTTCCCCATTATCAATCGTGAATTGACCTTTGCCGTCAAATCCACTGAAGTTGCGATGGGCGAATCGACCGGGCCGACGCGATCCGGCGCCGAAGTAATCGCTGCATTGGCCGCGGCCGAAAAAAATCAAGACCAGGTAATCGCGGCGCTGGAAAATATGCTTGCGCAATTCACGCAATGTGATAGCAACCGCCGTTTTCAGCGCGATTTAAGCCAACTAATCAGCGAAGAGGAAGAAACCGCCCGTCGCACGGCCGAACTGGGCCGCCGCACACTAACCAAAGCCCTTAAGGAACTATCGCCCCAAGATGCAGCCGATTTGAAAAATCTCGCTTCGCGTCAATACGAACATGCCCGATCGCTGGATAGAATCCTCCAAGAGATGGAGCGGATCGGCGTCGAATTACAACAGAATGATCCCCCAGCAGCCCAGGGCGTTGCCAAGGCACTGAACGAAGCCCGAGAGCGTGATATCGGCGAGCAAATGCGCGCCTGCGGCGAGAGTCTGCGGCAAAATCAACTCGGCCAGGCCGCCAGGAGGCAAAAAACAATTATGGAGAACCTCCAAGGAATTCTCAATATTCTCGCCCAGCGGCGCGGTGAGGAAGCGGTGCTGGAAAAACTTGCCCAGTGGAAAGAAACCATTAAAAACCTTTATGACCGGCAGCAAAACGCCTGGGAGGATACAAAACGCTGGGAGCAAATGCGGCAATCCCAAGGGCAGTTCGCCAGGGCGCAGTTGGTCGCCCTTCGCGAGCTGGTCCGATTGCAACGCGCTATCCAAACCGATGCCCTAGAGTTGATCCGGCAATCCAACAGCGCTGCCTTTGGCTTTGCACTTTTCGGCGCAAGCCACGATATGGATCAGGCGGCCGAATTGCTCGAAAAAAATCTTACTGGAAAGGAAACGCAAGAGGCGCAGCACAATGCCCTGCGGCGGCTGGCGTTACTACTGGAAGCCTTAAAGCCCGAAGCTGCTGAAAATCAAGCAGATATTGGCGAGAATGCTTCCGGCGCCAAGGCAGACGTGGGCCAACAAGGGCAGAAACCTTCGCAAAAATCTCTTAGCTTGGCGGAACTAAAATTGCTCAAAATGCTGCAAGAGGAAATCAACGGGCGCACGGTCGCGCTGGCCGAGGCCGTCGGCCCCGATGGCAAACCCACCGACCAACAGCGCCGTCAATATGCGCAACTTGCCGAGGAACAAAACCGCCTGGCAGAGTTGATCATTAAAATGATGAATGCAAAGTAAGGATGAAGGATGAGGGATGAAGGATGAAGGATGAAGGAAAATGTGAACCGCTGATTATCTTTTGGTTTATGAATCCCAAGATTATTTAGGCTTAGGTGGTAGTTTCCCATTCAACATTTCAATCTTTCCTTCGTTTAGATTATGCAAAAGGTTTAGGATTCCATCGTGGTATTTGATTAACAGATGGCTGGTGATATTGCCTTTGAACAGATTGATAGATTTGAAAAGAAGATGCATTCCTTTGAATATTAGAATACCAAGTGAAAAACCAAACGTTAATCCTAAAGCCAATCCTAGATCGGCTGCGTTGATTTGTTGTTGGTTGGGATTTGCAGGATTAGCTATACCCATTATTGATCTCACTAAATTCATGACAACAAATATAAACACAATACTGATAAGGATCATAGTTATTGATATAAATAAATAAAAAACAGCAGACAAACGTCCCCATTTCTTATAGGATTGAACTTGTTTTCTGGCATTCTTGATACACTTCTCTTCTTGCTTGGAAAGTGTGGTAAATTCAATCATGTTTATCACCATCAATAATGTTCCGGATATATTTTTTTGAGATAAGGGTATGTCTCTTCGCGTCTACTCAATTCCACTGATAAGCAGGGCAGGGGAGTACCTTTTTTTTATTTAAGACAGTTATTTTATACCTTATTGGGCAATTGATGATAGAAGACTGACTGACAGAGAAAAAAAACGTGTTTTAAACGCCATTCAGCCCATTTGGGGGATATAAGAGCCGTTGCCTAACTTGTAGTATACGGCTACACTTATAGTCAACCGGAAAGATTCAGGTGGTGTAGCAGCCTGAGGACCAAACCCTAGTAAGAGGTATTTGTGCGAGACGTTTTTTGTGGCAAAAACAACACCCGGCTATATCGGTCCCTTTAGGCTGCTGAACGTGGTGCACACGGGCCAGAATTGCCAGATTTGGCAGGCCTACGACGATGCCACTCAGCGCATCGTGTGCATTAAGACCTTACTGGAGAGATATCGAACCAATCGAGAGCAAATCAGCTTTCTCCGTTGGGAGTATACAGTCGGTCAGACCTTAAAACATCCGTTGATTATCGATATATTTTCCTTTGAAATCGATCGTGGCATACCATATTTAGCGGCGGAGTGGTTTTCGGCGCCGAACCTGAAGCAGCGGATAAACGCGGGCATTGAAAAAATCGCTTATCTGTTGCCGGTAATCGTAGAACGTTCGGCGGAGGCCTTGGGATATCTTCACAAGATGGGCTGGGTCCACCGCGACGTCAAGCCCGACAATTTCCTCGTCAGTGACGAGGGGGAGATAAAATTAATCGACTTTGCCTTGGCCCGCAAACACAGGTCGCGAATCATGCAACTTTTTTCCGGGCGGGGCAAAGTGCAAGGGACGCGCAGTTACATGGCGCCCGAACAAATCCGCGGCACGGCCCCGGATCTTCGTGCGGATATATACAGTTTCGGCTGCGTGTTGCACGAGATGCTGGCCGGCAAACCGCCCTTTACAGGGACTAGTTCCCAGGATTTGTTGATGAAACATTTGCGCTCGCCGCCGCCGCCCTTGGAGGCGGCCAACAACAACGTGACGGCGGAGTTCGCCCAACTGGTCCGCAAGTGCATGGCCAAAAATCCCGACGCCCGCCCCGAGACCATGGAAGATTTTTTAACTGAGTTTCGCATGGTACGGATGTTTAAAATTCAATACAAACCGCCGGAAGCGGAGCAAAATACACTATAGGCTATGGCAGCAACAGAATATCCCCGGGCGTTTGAGCGGCCGATTTTCGAATTGGAGGATCGCTTGGCCAAGCTCGCCACCAAAACCGAGCAGAAGCCCGAGGTCCGCAACGAAATTCGCCGCCTCCGCCGCGAGCGCGTGGAATTGATCAAGCAGATCTACAAAAATTTAACTCCTTGGGAAATCGTCGAGGTGGCGCGGCATCCCGATCGGCCCATGACGGCCGACTATCTCGAGCTGATCTTCGACGAATTCGTGGAACTGCATGGCGATCGGTGTTTTGGCGACGATCGGGCGATCCGTACCGGCTTTGCCAAACTCGACACTTTCAAAGTGCTGATCGCCGGACAGCAAAAAGGCAAGGACTTAAAAGAGCGCAGTTTGTGCAATTATGGATTTGCCCATCCGGAGGGATATCGCAAGGCCCTGGGCAAGATGCGGCTGGCGGCCAAGTTCCACATGCCGATCATCTGTTTCATCGATACCGGCGGGGCCTATCCCGGCATTGGCGCCGAAGAACGCGGTCAATTCCAAGCAATCGCCAATTCAATGTTCGAAATGTCCCGGCTGCCCACGCCGATTATTTGCGTGATTATCGGGGAAGGGGGGTCGGGCGGGGCACTAGGGATCGGCGTAGGCGATCGCGTGGCCATGCTCGAATACGCTTACTATTCGGTCATCAGCCCCGAGGGCTGCGCCGGCATCCTCTGGAAAAGCCATGCCTATAAAGAACAGGCCGCTGAAGCCTTGAAAATCACCTCCCAGGACCTTTTCCGGCTGGGAGTTATCGACAAAATCATCTCCGAACCTTTAGGCGGCGCGCATCGCGATCACCACCTGATGGCTAATCGCTTGAAAATATACCTCCGCAATACCTTGCGAGAATTATCCGCGATTCCCCTCGATAAACTTATCGAAGCCCGCTATGAAAAGTTCCGCCGCATGGGTATATTTCTGGAAGGCGTCAACGACTCCCAGCCGACCGGCGCACAACAAGCCGTTAACCCTCCGCATCGACAAGTGGAAACGGCATCGCCGGAAACAAATATTTTGTAATTATTATTTCTTAGCCGCGATCTTAAACTACGCAAAGGTCTGGTCTCATGAGCACTAACAACTCTCCACAAAATCCACCATCTGAACCCGCAAAAAAATGCCGCTGCGCATGCGGAATGTCACTCATTATTTGGCTTGTCGTGTTATTGATTATTGTGGGCATCCTCTGGATGTGCTTTACAGACCAGGGACAACGGATGTTGGGCAATATAGCCAACAAGGGCTTCAGGGAGGCGGTGTTCGGCTTGGGTGGCACGCAAGCCGAAGCGGAGGCCGCCGCGGTACTGGAAAAATGCGGCGTCATTGTAATCAAGGAGCAGCCCGATCAAAGGGCCACCTCTTTGAACTTCGGCAACTTTTTGAATCCCGATGATGAGACCTTAAAACAGTTTACCAAACTCCGCCACCTCCTCAGCGTGAATCTGGCGAGGGTGAAAATCAACGACGAGCAACTGGCTTATTTAAGCAATCTGAAAAATATGAGTTCCCTGGTCCTTAATGCAACGCCGGTTACCGACGCCGGCATGGTCCATCTGGCTGGACTGCCGTCCCTTAATGCCTTGCACTTGAGTAACGCCAAAATCACCGATAAAGGTCTGGAGCAAATCGCCCGCATCTCCTCGCTGCGCATCCTGGATATTTCCAATACCAACATTAGCGATCAGGGCATGAAATACCTTGCCAATCTGGAGAATCTCGATTGGCTCTTGATCAGAGGCACTAAAATCACCGATGCAGGATTGTCTGAACTAAACTCTTTGACCGATCTGAAACGCCTCAATCTGACCAAAGACATGAAAATTTCTCCTGAAGCCATACTACTGCTCAAACGTAATTTCCCCAAAATACAAGTAGATATTGAGAATCCCAGTCCGGCGATTAAAAAAGATAAATCCACTGAACCGGAAGATCAAGCTTTGGACCATTAGAAAGACGCACGAGCGTCTTTCACTTTGCCCGTGCTTTTCTCGGCACTGGCGAAACGCCAAGGCTCTAGAGCACTTCTAATTTAAGTGTAGCGGCGATACATATCAACCTATCGGCGAGCGGCCGGCGTGAGCCGGCTGAGGTTACGTTGGGCACGCTACACACAAATGAGAATCGGGCTGGTTTTATGCTCCCCAGGACATTTACGGGGCGAAAAAGCCCTTTGCCCAACGTCCGATAATGTTTCTTATGTTCGGTCGCAATGCCGGCTTTTCCCGGGAATCAATCGGTTTTTATATAAAAACCATCACCACATCGGCATTGTTTTGCAAACATTATCCTAGCCGCCAAGTGAAATTTGAAATCGTTACGCCATCTTGAATTTATCCAAATTGCACGCCCCTGCTGAATGAGAAAAAGTCCTTGAAGGTTGCTTGCCCGAGGGCTTAAATATCAACACAACTAGGTGAACAATTTCGGCCTCTCCCCCGTTTACCCCCCTGCTCCGCCGGAGTGTTTAATGCCAATTTTAATATGAGATAGCAAGGACTTGCAAAAAATAAGTTATCCAATTTGGGTGGCACGCCCTTCGCTTCGCTCAGGGCGTGCCACGCTTGCTTGAATTGTAAGAGGTTATTTTTTTCATGCCCTACGGATCATAAGTCTGCCCAGGCTGGCGTCCCACGGCCTCCAGCTTTTCTTCGGCCTGATGCCCGATTTCTTCGATCCTTTTAGATGCCTGGTGAATCTTTTGTTCTAATTCTTGGCTGACATCTTTTTTCCAATCTTCCGGCGAAATGTTTTTTTCCTCGGCCGTCGACGGGGGCGTATTATGATCGAGTTTCTGATCGAGTTCGTCAATGTATTTGCCCAAAACCGCGCGAATATCCGCGGGCAGGAGCGGATTGGCATTACGCGTAATCCGCGCGATGATGTCGCCGGAATGCGATTTTAAGACCATTTGCCGGGCCGACTCGGAGAGCGTCACTGCGAAGAACGTGATCACAATGCACAACAGCGCCCCTTTGGTCAGCCCGAAAAGGGCGCCCATCTGCCGATCAAACTCCTTCAACTTTACCCGCTCAATAATTCCCGCGACAAACCTGAATAACAGCCAGATCACCAAAGAGGTCAGCACAAAAAGAACCAGCATGGCCAAAAAGCGGTTCCAAGGTTCCTGCGCGCTGAAATACGGCGCTAAAGGCGCGCTAAAATGGACCGCCGCCGCCGCGCTCAGGAGCATTGAAGCCAACGAAGCCAATTGCCAGGCCATGCCCTTCCACGCTCCATAAACCGCGGCGCCCAGCAAAACGACCAACATCACGATGTCATAAGTTTGGATCACGGAGCCCATTTGCCATCAGTCTAATGAAATGAGGCCAAGCCTCAAGAATAATACATTCCCAGGCGGAGCCTGGGAACAAGACTAAGAAACGCAACTTATCAAAAATTATGCAATCGTCGCCGAAGTATATCGAAATCAGGCAAACCAGCGAAGAGCATTGTCAGGAAACATCATGCTTAGCGCACTAATTTTTGTATCGTTTTGTTGCTTTTCGGCTGCGGCAAATCGCCGAAACGCCGAAACTCTACTTAGCGGAGAAAAAAAACAACACAAATAATTATTGTTATCTTGTCCAAATATGGAGATATTTGTTAACATGATAACCCGGCATAGGGCATTTGAGTAATGCAGGTAACATAGGTTGATTGGGGTAGTTTATATAGCAAAAATCCATTCCAGGTAGGAATAAGTAGATGGAAACCACGAAGAAATGCCCAGCGGCATACCAGCCGTCAGTGGGGTATAAAGACCGGCCATGGATTCCACGGTTTTGGGACGGGATATGTATGTCGAGCTGGCTGGCGTTGTTGCTGCGCAACCGCTTTGCCATCGCCCCGCGTCGCGTTGGGATGGCGATAATCGTAACGGTATTAGGCTTGGTGAATTTCTTCCTCTGGGCGATTGAGGCCATTTTTTTGGGCCGCCGGATCGCACGCACCAGCCTGACTCGCGATCCGATTTTTGTGATTGGCCATTGGCGCTCCGGCACGACCTTGTTACATGAGCTCTTGGTGCTGGATAGGCGACACACTTTTCCCGATACCTATGCTTGTTTCGCCCCCAATCACTTTTTGGTTTCGGCGTGGTTGTTTAAACCGCTGTTGAAGATCCTTTTGCCGTCTCGTCGGCCCATGGACAACATGCCCGCGGGTTGGGACCGTCCGCAAGAAGACGAATTCGCTTTGTGCAATATGGGCGTGCGTTCGCCTTATTTGACCGCTGTTTTTGCCAATCGTCCTCCGCAGGATCAGGAATATCTCGACTTGCAAGGCCTGCCCGCGGAGGCGCTTAAGCGGTGGAAAGGCAAACTGCTTTGGTTTCTCCAATGTCTCACCGTGCGCGATCCCCAGCGGATCGTGCTCAAATCGCCGGCGCATACCTGCCGCATCAAGGTCTTATTGCAACTTTTCCCTAAAGCCAAGTTTGTGCACATTGTCCGCGATCCTTACGTGATCTTCCCCTCGACGATCAATCTCTGGAAACGCTTGTACCGCGATCAGGGGCTGCAAGTGCCGAAATACAAGGGCTTGGAAGAGTACGTTTTTCACACCTTCGAGCGGATGTATCAGGTGTTCGAGCGCGATCGGCATTTGCTCGGTCCCGGGCAATTTAGCGAAGTCCATTACGAAGATCTCATCGCTGATCCCTTGCGGCAGATGCAGCGGATTTACGAGGAACTGGAATTGGCTGATTTTGAGGCGGTTTGCCCCGCCATGGAAGTCTACATGGCCGATCAAAAAGATTACCAGACCAACCGCTATCAACTTTCTCCGGAGAATCGCGATGAGATAACGCGACGCTGGAGAAATTACATAATCCAGTACGGATTTCACACTTCTGAACCGGCCGATAAAAGCACGGAGACAAGTTCGCTTATCAGCAATCAGAGGCGGCACTAAGCTTTGTTTTGGGGCGGAAATTAATCGAATAACTGGCTGGGTTTGGCATTCTTGAAATAATCGCGATTGTTTTTTGGCGTTTTCACTTCGATATCGTCAAAGGAGATTTCGCCCACCGCGCCAAACAGGCCGATGCGAACGATGCTTTCGCGTGCGCGGGGTGGGACATCAATGGTTCTGACTTCCCGCCGCCAGTCGAACGTGCCCCTCCAAGGGCCAATGCTGGCCTGGCTTGTGATGGCTCGATTATCGTCATAAAAGATGATCACCAAGGCGGGCAAATCATTGGCGTTTTGCCCCTGCCGGATATTACGTCCGCGCACATAAAAGGAAACTTCGAGGGTGGTAACTTTTCGGCCGTCGATGGCGAATCCCTGCAATGCCTGACTGCCCCGGCCCGGTTCGGCATTGCTGAAGGTCGCGAAATTCTTTCCCTCCGGCGCCTCTTTATCGGCGATGATTTTGACCTGCCGCTGATAGTGCCAGCCGACAGCCTCGGGCACCTCGCCAACGGTTTGCTCAAAGCCGCCGTTTTCAATGGCCGGCTTGGTCGGATCGGGCTGCACCTTGCGTTGCGATTCGGCCTTGCCCGTCATGGGCACGAACAGAGTGGGTTTTAGCGCCTCGGTTTCCAGCTTGCCTTTGTTCTTCTTCAAGAGGTACATGGTCTGCTGATAGCGCTCGCCCACGGGAATCACCATGCGCCCGCCTTCCTTAAGCTGATCGATCAAGGCCGGCGGCGCCTGCTCGGGCGAACAGGTGACGATTATTTTGTCGAAGGGGGCGTGTTCGGGCCAGCCCTGATAGCCGTTGCCGATCTTCACGTGGACGTTGTCGTAATGCAGGTGTTCCAGTGTTTTCTTTGCTCTCTTGCCCAAGGATTCAACAATTTCAATGGTGTATACCTCGCGCACCAAGGGGCTTAATACCGCGGCCTGATAGCCGCTGCCGGTGCCGATTTCCAGCACCTTGTCGTCGGGCTGGGGGTCCAGGGCCTCGGTCATGTAGGCCACGATAAAAGGTGGTGAGATGGTCTGCCCTTCGCCGATGGGCAAGGCCATGTCGAGATAGGCGTATTTGCGCTCGCTAAGGGGCACAAACTCGTGACGCGGAGTGCTGCGCATGGCCTTGATTACCAGCGGATTCTTCACTCCGGCGGCTTCGATTTCCTCCTCGACCATCTTGTTCCGGGCACTATCAAACTCCTGGCGGGTCTGTGCCAAAAGCCAATCAGTCAAAACTCCCCAAGCCAGCAGGATAATAATTAAATGGTATTTATTTGTCATCAAAAAAATCACTGTCGTAAAAATGTTTAGCCGCGGCACTTATGTCGCGGGTTTATAATAATTCCGCCCCTAACTTCCACCTCCGCCGCTTTCTTGATTATACTTGATTAAATCAATCCGCCCAAACCGACAGTCTTGTTTTTTGCGGGGAATTTCTGCAATAATCGTTATTATGCTTAAAGATGAACTGAAAAAACAGATTGTCGATTATATTCTTCCCCGGGTGCAAATGCCGGGACAATACATCGGCGGCGAGTGGAACGCCGTGTGCAAAGACCATGGCCAGGTAAAGGGCACAATTTGCCTGGCCTTTCCCGACGCCTACTCGATCGGCATGAGCCATTACGGCCTCCAGGTTTTGTATGCGGTGATGAACCGCCGCGATTGGGCCTGTGAACGGGCGTTTACGCCGCTGGCGGACATGGAACAGTTGCTCCGCCAACACGGCCTGCCGCTTTGCAGCCTGGAGACATTCACTCCGCTCTGTCTGTTCGATGTGCTCGGTTTTTCCCTGCAATACGATCTCTGCTACAGCAACGTGCTCACCATGCTCGATCTGGGCGGCATTCCCTGGACCGCCGAAGCCAGGACCATGGATCATCCGCTGGTGATTGCCGGCGGGCCCTGTGCGGTAAATCCCGAGCCCATAGCCAAGTTTTTCGATCTGTTCGTCATCGGTGACGGCGAAGAGGCCCTGCCCGCCGTGTGCGACCTTTGGCTGGAGCAAAAACAATCGGGCACAAATCGGGAATCTATCTTGGCGAAACTGGCCCGGCAATTTCCCTTTGTTTACCTGCCGCGTTTTTATCGGTCTCAATACGATAATGCCGGCAAAACAATTGCCGTGCGCCCGGTTAAAAATGATTTTTCCGAAATCATCCAACCGGCGGTGGTCGATTTGCAGTCTGCTTTGTTGCCGACCGCGCCAGTGGTGCCGCATGTGGAATGCGTGCAGGACCGGATCACGATTGAAATCATGCGCGGCTGTCCGGGCCAATGCCGCTTCTGTCAAAGCACGACCATCAAAAGACCCTTGCGCTTCCGCCAGGTGGAAACCATTGTCCAGGCGGCTTTGGAGTCGTATCGCCAAACAGGCTACAACGAGATTTCGCTTTTATCCCTTTCGGCCAGCGACTATCCGCACTTTGATATCCTATTAAAACGGCTGCAAGAGACCTTTAGACCGTTGGGCGTGGGCCTCTCCTTGCCCAGTTTAAGAATCAACGAGGAATTGCAGGTGGTGGGTGAGCTGATCGGCACCGCGCGCCATTCGGGCTTGACGCTGGCCCCAGAGGTCGCCCACGACGACATGCGCCGGCAGGTGGCCAAGCCGATCAGAAACGAAGACCTTTATGTCGGCTGCCGCAAGGCCTTTGAAAAGGGCTTTAACCGGGTGAAACTGTATTTCATGTGCGGTTTGCCGGGTGAACGAAAAATCGATCTGGAGGGAATCATCGAAATGTCGGAGAACATCGCCCGACTGGGCAAAGAAGCAACCGGCCGGTTTCCCACGGTGGTGGCCAACGTGTCGAACTTTGTGCCCAAGCCGCAGACGCCTTATCAATGGAACGCCATGCAACGGCGGGAATATTTTCTCGAGGCTCACCGGCAATTGCGCCGCTGCAAACATTTGCGCTGCGTGCAACTGAAATGCCACGACCTGGAAACCAGCCTCTTGGAAGGCGTGCTCTGCCGCGGCGACCGCCGAGTAGGCGAGGCCATCGAATTGGCCTGGCAGCGCGGCGCCCGCTTCGACGCCTGGGCCGAACACTTCGATTCCCGCTTGTGGCGCCAGGCATTGGCCGACGCGGGCATCGACGTGGAACAGATCCTTCACACCCCCTACCCTGCCGGCACACGGCTGCCCTGGGATCACATCGGCATTCGCCAAGGTCGCGCCTACCTGGAACGAGAGCACCATGAATCAGCAAAACAACTTGCCTGCATGTCTTGTGAAGAAGAGCTTAGAGATTAGGCAAAATGATGCATTGGTGCGAGCCGCTTAAAAATAATGTAAAATAAACATAAAATAAAACCCGCAATAAACGTTTAGTTTTTTAGCACGGCCCGCGCATGTCCAAGCGCCAGAAATCTCCCCATAAAAACACCCCTCCGGCCCGGTCGGCAACCTCTGTACCGGGAAGGCTGAATCTCCGTGTGCTGACAGGAGTTGCAGTCATCGTCCTAGCCGCCTTCTGTGCTTATCTCCCCTCGTTAAACGGCGGCTTTATCCTGGACGACGACAAACTTCTGACCGACAACCGTCTGATCAAGGCCGCGGATGGCCTATATCGTTTTTGCACTACCGAGGCGATAGACTTCTGGCCGGTGAGCAATACCACGCTCTGGATCGAGTGGCGCCTGTGGGGGATGAATTCGACCGGCTACCACGTCACTAACCTGATCTTGCACATTGTCAATGCCTTGCTGATTTGGGTGATTTTGTGGAAGCTTTCCATTCCCGGGGCTTTTTGGGCGGCGATGATCTTCGCCGTGCATCCGGTGAACGTGGAGTCGGTGGCCTGGATCTCCCAGCGCAAAGGCCTGCTGGCGATGTTGTTCTTTCTCTTGTCGATCCTCTGGTATTTAAGGCAGTTTTTATCGAGTAGTAGCGATAACGCCCAACGTAGCAGGCACACTCCGTGTGCCGCTACCGCACACGGAGTGTGCGGGCAACTTATAGGCCCTTGGTACTGGCTGAGCTTGTTGGCGTTTCTCTTGGCGCTGCTTAGCAAAGGATCGGTGGCGGTGTTGCCGGTGTTGCTGCTTGTAATTGTCTGGTGGCGGAGGGAAGTGACCAGGCGGGACCTGGTGCGGACAGCGCCTTTTTTCCTGGTTGCCGCGGTGCTGGCGATTGTAAACGTCTGGTTCCAAACGCACGGTCAGGATGTAGTGACCCGGCAGGCTACTTTTATCGAGCGTCTGCTAGGCGCCGGGGGCGTGGTGTGGTTTTACCTTTACAAGGCGCTTTTGCCGCTGAACCTGATTTTTATCTATCCGCAGTGGCACATTCATGTCGGCAATGTGCTCTGGTGGCTGCCGGTTGTGGCGGCCGTGACCCTGACTGTTGTATTGTGGCAATATCGACAAGGCTGGAGTCGGCCGTTTTTGTTTGCCTGGGGATTTTTCTGCGTGTCGTTACTTCCGGTGCTGGGCTTTGCGGACGTGGGTTTTATGCAGTATTCGCTGATATCGGATCATTATCAATACACGGGCATAATTGGGGTGATTGCGCTCGTGGCGGCGGGTTATGACGTATGGCACAAGCGGGCCCCAGGGCCGGTCCGCTCGACTGCCAGCACCGTGCCGATAGTGGTTCTAGGCCTGCTAACGTTTCTCACCTGGCAGCAAAGTGGACTGTACAGTAATGCCATGACGCTCTATCAGGCAACACTAGAAAAAAATCCGGCTTGTTGGATTGCCCACAACAACCTGGGCAACGTGCTGGACGAAGCAGGCCGGGGACCGGAGGCGATGGAGCATTACCGCCAAGCTCTGCGGCTCAATGAGGACTATGCCGATGCCCATAACAACCTGGGCGTTTCTCTGGATAAAATTGGCAAGCTGCCGGAGGCGGTAGAACATTATCAGAAAGCCCTGCGCCTCAATCCAACCTATGCCGAGGCCCACAACAACTTGGGCTACGCATTGGTCCAAATGGACCAGTTGCCGGAGGCGATCGAACATTTACAGCAAGCCCAGCGCCTAAAGCCCGATTACGCTGATGCCCAAAATAACCTGGGCCTCTATTTTATCAAAACAGGCCGGCCCCAAGAGGCGATCGAACATTTCCAGCAAGCCTTGAAGTTAAAATCCAACTTCCCCGAGGCCTACAACAACTATGGCAATGCATTGGTCCATTTAGGTAGGCTGCCGGAGGCGATCGAACAATACCAGCAAGCCCTGAAGCTCATCTCGAACTATCCCGAGGCTTATAACAACCTGGGCTTTGCCTTGTGCCGAGCAGGCCGGCCGCAGGAGGCCATCACCTCTTTAATGCACGCCATTGAGCTCAAACCCGACTACATCAACGGCTATTACAATTTAGCGGTGAGTTATGCCCAAGCAAACCGATCCGCAGAGGCCCTGGCCGCGGCCCAGAAGGCTTTGCAACTTGCCCGATCCCAAAATCAGACTGGGCTGGCCAAGCAACTCGAAGATTGGTTGAATTCTTACCATCCTCAAAATACTGTAAAATAAAACTTCAAAATAGAACACTTCCACTTTTTTGTTGTTCGGACCGCGCATGCCCAAATGCCAGAAACAGCTCAATAAAAATGCTTCCCAAACCCGGTCGGGAACCTCTCTCCCCTTGGCGCTGAATGTCCGCTTGTTGGCAGGAGTAGCAACCATTGTCCTGGCCTCTTTCTTGGCATACCTTCCTTCCTTAAGCGGCGAGTTCATCCTCGACGACGACAAACTTCTGACCGCCAACCCGCTTATCAAGGCCTCCGACGGTCTGTATAGTTTTTGGTGCACCACTAAGGCGCAAGACTACTGGCCGGTGAGCAATACCGCGCTCTGGTTCGAGTGGCGCCTGTGGGGGCTGAATCCAACCGGCTACCATGTCACCAATCTGATCTTGCACATTGCCGGAGCCTTGCTGCTTTGGATTATTTTGCGGAAGTTGTCCCTTCCCGGGGCTTTTTTGACGGCGCTCCTCTTTGCCCTGCATCCGGTGAACGTGGAGTCGGTGGCCTGGATCGCCCAGCGTAAAGGTCTGCTGGCGATGTTGTTTTTCCTGTTGTCGATTCTGTGTTATTTAAGACATTTCTCAGTGAGTTGTAGCGATAACGCCCAAGGTGGCAGGCACACTCCCTGTGCCGGTCCCGCACCCGGAGTGTGCGGTCTACTTATAGGCCGCTGGTATTGGCTGAGCTTATTGGCGTTTGTGTTGGCGATGCTCAGCAAGGGCTCGGTGGCGATCTTGCCGTTGTTGCTCTTGTGGATCGTCTGGTGGTTGCGCACGGGGACTGTCCCAATTTTCGCCTCAGCGAAAATGGGACTGTCCCCTTCTGTCTCTCGATGGGACCTGGTGCGGACCGCGCCTTTTTTCGCGGTAGCCGTGGTGCTGGCTGGTGTGAACTTATGGTTCCAGACGCACGGTACGGATATCGTGATCCGGACCGCCAGTTTTGCCCAGCGCCTATTAGGTGCCGGGGGCGTGGTGTGGTTTTATCTTTACAAGGCGCTTTTGCCGCTGAATCTGGTTTTTATCTATCCGCAATGGCACATCGAGGCGGGCAATTTGCCGTGGTGGCTGCCGCTTATGGCGGCCGTGACCCTGACTATTGTATTGTGGCAATATCGACAAGGCTGGAGTCGGCCGTTTTTGTTTGCCTGGGGATTTTTCTGTGTGTCGTTACTTCCGGTGCTGGGCTTTGCGGACGTGGGTTTCATGCAGTATTCGCCGGTGGCGGATCATTATCAGCACATCGCCATCATTGGCGTGATTGCATTGGCGGCGGCGGGCTGGGATATTTGGCATCAATCTGTCCAAGGGCCGGCCCGCGCCTTGGCGGTTGTCGTGGTGAGTGCACTCATATTTCTTACCTGGCAGCAAAGTGGACTGTACAGTAACGCCATGACGCTGTATCAGGTAGCGCTGGAAAAAAATCCAGACTGTTCGATGGTACACAATAACCTAGGCATTATCTTGGTACAGGCAGGCCGACCGGAGGAAGCGGTGGAACATTTTCAGCAAGCCCTGCGCCTAAAACCCGACAATGCCGAGGCCCACAACAACCTGGGCAATGTCCTGGACGACGCCGGCCGACCGCAGGAGGCAATGGAACATTATCGGGAAGCCCTGCGTCTCAAACCAAATTATACCGAGGCCCACTTCAATTTGGGGCTTCTCCTGGCCAAGGCAGGCCGCTTGTCGGAAGCGATCGAACATTACCGGCAAACTGTACAACTCCAACCAGATTATCTCAAGGCCCACAACAACCTGGGCGTCGCCTTGATCCAAGCCGGCCGGTCAGAGGAGGCGATTGAATGCTTCCAGCAAGCCCTGCGACTCCAACCCGATTATGCCGAGGCTTACAACAACCTGGGCGTCGCTCTGGACGAAGCGGACCGGTTGCCGGAGGCGATCGAACAATTCCGCCAAGCCCTGCGACTCCAACCCGATTACCCTGAGGCCCAAAACAACCTGGGCAAAGTATTGATAAAAACAGGCCGATCTCAGGAGGCGATTGCACATTTTCAGCAGGCTTTGCGCCTCAAAGCCAACTTTTCCGAGGCCTATTATGGTTTGGCGTTGGCCTATGCCATAATAAACCGACCCCCAGAGGCCGTGGCCGCGGCCCAGAAGGCTTTGGCTGTCGCCCGATCGCAAGAGCAGACAACGCTAGTTAAACAGATTGATGATTGGTTGAATGCTTACCGCGCCAGTCTGTCAACTCCTCCGAGTGCAAAGCCTGCCGCTGAATCCGCTCCTCCGCGCCCTTAATGCTCCCGGGTTGCCGCTATCGATTGTTTCCTATTCGCTGCAGCAGGCAGGGCGCCGAGACAGTGCTGATGTTCAGCTTGTTATTTCGCAATTATAATATATTATTAAAGCTTATGAGGAGCCAACGCATGGGTAGAAAAAGACCGAAACGCATGTCAGTCAAATCGACATCTGTCGAGCCGGGCGGCAGCGAAAAAATATCTCTGATACTGACTTGGATTGCCATAGCGCTGTTTGTGTTGACGCGTTATTACATTTTAGTTGTAATGCGCTTTGGGTCTGAGCATCAGCCGCAGATCTCCGACATGATCCTTTATTTTGAATATGCCGTAAGAGCTAATGATTTTCATCAAACGGCCTATCAACCCGGTTTTGAGGTCGAATATCCTCCCTTGGCGTGGTGGACCATAAATGCCCCGCGCCTGCTTGACGATCGGCAGATCACCAATCCCCGGGATCCTCGGCAGGTCACACCAATATTCCTGGAATACACCCGCGCGTTTCGGGGCCTGATGTTCCTTTGCGACCTGACCTCCTTCGTGCTTCTGATACTTATTGCACAAAAAAGACGACCGCGACTGGCGGGCTGGGCGGCGCTGATCTATACCATCAGCACGGCCATTTTAGCCCATCTGCTCTACGACCGGCTCGACGTGGGATTGCTCGTGCTGCTGATGTTGGGAGCATATACTTGGACGCGATCGCTGCAAGAGTCCGGCTGGACAATCACTTGGACCGCGGCGGCCTACGCGCTGGTGGGACTGAGTATCAGTTACAAAGTAATTCCCATAATTTGCGTTCCGTTTTTATTGCTTTCAGAGTTTTATGCGCCGCGTCGACAGGCGCGGCTCACGGCGGCGCTGCTGGCCTTGCTGGCAGGGATCGGCCTGCCCTTCCTGATTCAGTACGCCGCTTCAGGCCCCGGCGTGTTCGCTTTATTTATGCACCACGCCGAGCGAGAGATTCAACTCGAGTCGCTCTATTCGACGCTGATGATGATTGCCGCGGTGTTCGGCGAGCCGGTTTTCGTCTCACATTCTCACGGCGCGTTTAATCTGGCCGGGAATTTGTCGCATGCCATGAAAATCCTCTCCTCGATCTTGTTGTTCGGCTTTCTTGCCGGCCTGGGGCTCTGGGCCGTTTTGCGCTGGTCGCGATATACCCGGCAGCATGCATATCTTCTAAGCTGTTATGTAATCTCTAGCGCCGTAATCTTATCCAACGTACTTTCGCCGCAGTATTTTATTTGGGCCTTTCCCCTGCTGCTGCTACTAGGGATTGAAGTTTTTCCTTCCGGACAAATTATGCCCTGGATTCTCGGCGCTTTACTGGTCGGCCTGGCTCTGATGACGACATGGATTTTTCCGTATAACTACTTCTGTAGCGAATTGAACCCGCATGGCCTAATACCGATCAGCAGAACAGATTCCTTGGCCTCTTCTCCAATTGGATATGTTATTCTTGGCTTGCGCAATCTTACTTATCTGGGAATGGTGTTGTGGTTGGGAGTAATTATATGCAAACTTCCCCGGAAGCAAGATAAAATAAACCTGTAGAATGGCTTTTGATCGGCCCTGCCCTACTTCGTGTCGAACAATTTTCTCATGACCAAGCGGAAAAAAACCCCACCTCGACACAATCTCCAAGTCCAGCAGGGATACTCTTTGCACTCGGCACTGAAATTGCGTGCTTTGGCGGGAGTAGTACTAATCGCCGCCGCCGTTTTCCTCGCCTATCTTCCCGCCATCAATGGCGGCGCTCTTCTGGACGACGACCTGCTGCTGACCGAGAATCCGCTTATCAAGGCCGCCGACGGTCTGTATAGTTTTTGGTGCACCAATAAGGCGCAAGACTACTGGCCGGTGAGCAATACCACACTTTGGTGCGAGTGGCGTCTGTGGGGAATGAAGACCACCGGCTACCACGTTACCAATCTGATCTTGCACATTGCCGGAGTCCTGCTGCTTTGGGCGATTTTGCGGAAGTTGTCCATCCCCGGGTCCTTTTTAGCAGCCATGATCTTTGCCGTGCATCCGGTTAACGTGGAATCAGTGGCCTGGATCTCCCAACGCAAAGGCCTGCTGGCAATGCTCTTTTTCCTGTTGTCGATTCTGTGTTATTTAAGGCAATTTTCAGCGCGTTGTAGCGATAAAGTCCAACGTAGTGCCGATCCCGCACCCGGAGTGTGCGGTCTACTTATAGGCCGCTGGTATTGGCTGAGCTTGTTGGCGTTTGTGTTGGCGATGCTCAGCAAGGGCTCGGTGGCGATCTTGCCGGTACTGCTGTTGTGGATCGTCTGGTGGTTGCGTCCTCTGACCAAATGGGAGTTGGTGCGGATCGCGCCTTTTTTTCTGGTTGCCGTGGCGTTAACAGTAGTGAACTTATGGTTCCAGACCCACGGTACGGGAAGATTGATCCGGACAGCCACTTTTGCCGAGCGTCTGCTGGGTGCCGGCGGCGTGGTGTGGTTTTATCTGTACAAGGTGCTTTTGCCGCTGAACCTGATCTTTGTCTATCCGCAGTGGCACATTGAGCCCGGCAATTTACTCTGGTGGCTGCCGCTGTTGGCCGCGTTGGTGGTGACGGCAATACTGTGGTGGTATCGGAGGATTTGGAGTCAGCCGTTTTTATTTGCCTGGGGATTTTTCTGCGTGTCGCTCCTGCCGGTGCTGGGTTTTATGGACGTGGGCTTTATGAAGCATTCGCTGGTGGCGGATCATTATCAACACATTGCGCTGGCCGGTGTGATCGCACTGGTGGGCGCTGGATGGGGGCTATGGCAACAACATGCCCAAGCGATGCCCCGCGCGGCGGCGACCGTCGTTGCCGTTGTGGTGGTGGCCGCTCTCGCATTTCTGAGCTGGCAACAAAGTGGGCTCTACCGCGACGCCTTAACGCTATATCAGGATACGCTGGGAAAAAATCCAGACTCTTGGCTAATCCACAACAACCTGGGCGTCGCCCTCGGCAAGTTAGGCCGATCGCTGGAGGCAATCGAGCATTGCGAGCAAGCCCTACGTTTAAAACCCGATTATCCTGACGCGCACAACAACCTGGCCAACGCATTTGTCCAAGTAGGCCGGGTGCCAGAGGCGATTGAACATTATCAGCAAGCAATACGCCTGGAACCTAAAGACGCCGAGGTCTACAACAACCTGGGCCTCCTTCTGACCAATATAGATCGGCCGCGAGAGGCGATCGAATGTTTACAGCAAGCCCTGCGCCTGAAACAAAATTATCCCGAGGCCCACGTCAACCTCGGTATCGCCCTGGGCAAGGTAGGCCGGTTATCGGAGGCGATTGAACATTTCCGGCAAGCCTTGGAACTCAATCCCAATTACCCTGAGGCCTACAACAACCTGGGCACCGCCCTGGTGATGATAGGCCGGCCACAAGAGGCAATCGAAAGTTACCGGCAAGCCCTGCACCTGAAACCCAATTACCCTAAGGCCCATAGCAACCTGGGCAACGTTTTATTCCAAACAGGCCGGTCGGAGGAGGCAATCGAACATTACCAGCAGGCCTTGCGCATCCAACCCGACTACATCGAGGCCTATTCCAAATTGGCGTTGGTCTATATGCAAACAAACCGTCCCGACGAGGCCAAGGCCACGGCCCAGAAGGCCTTGAATATCGCCCGCTCCATAGGTCAGACAGCACTGGCCCAGCAGATTGAAGAATGGTTGAATTCCTCCAGTTCCAACCCATCAGGCCTTCCGAGTACACCGCCTCCTCCTGAACCAGCCCCCACGCCGCCTTAGGATGAATAAGCCTGCCCTGGATAATTATGAGGTCAACTCGAGCTTTGGGGTGACTTGTTATTGCTTCGGCACTTGCTAAAGCCTCTGCCATCCGCCCAAAAATAATGTAAAATAAAGACAACCTAACACGTTTAGGAATCCGAACAAAACCGCCCCTCTCCCTTTGGGAGAGGAGTATTGTTAGTGCCACTTTGTTCTTTAATCTCGGCCCGAATATGCCCAAGCGCAAGAAACAGTTTAATAAAAAAGCCCCCCAGGCCCGGTCGCGGACTTCTCTCCCACAATTTTTGAACGTTCAAGTACTGGCAGGAGTGGCGATCATCATCTTGGCCGTCTTCTTTGCTTATTTTCCCTCTATAAGTGGCGAGTTCCTCCTGGACGACGACAAACTTCTGACTGACAACCGCCTGATCAAGGCCCCGGACGGCCTGTACCGTTTTTGGTGTACTACCGAGCCGCTGGACTACTGGCCGTTGAGCAATACCACGCTGTGGATCGAGTGGCGCCTGTGGGGGATGAAACCGACCGGATACCACGTCACCAACCTGGTCTTGCACATTATAGAAGCCTTGCTGATTTGGCTGATTTTACGGAAGCTATCCATTCCCGGGGCTTTTTGGGCGGCGATGATCTTCGCCGTGCATCCGGTGAACGTGGAGTCAGTGGCCTGGATCTCCCAGCGCAAAGGCCTGATGGCGATGTTGTTCTTTCTCTTGTCGATCCTGTGGTATCTGAAGGCGGACATGCCCGCCGCTGGCGGGTTGCCGCCGCAATACCTGTTATATCGGCCTGGTGCAGGACGTCGGTACTGGCTGAGTTTATTGATGTTTGTGCTGGTGATGTTCATCAGCCCATGGTACTGGCTGAGCTTGGTGGCCTTTGCGTTGGCGATGCTCAGCAAAGGATCGGTGGCGGTGTTGCCGGTGCTGCTGTTGGGGATCGTTTGGTGGCGGCGCAAGGTGACCAGATGGGACCTGCTGCGAATGGTGCCATTTTTCGTGATTTCAGCGGTGCTGGTGCGTGAGAACATGTGGTTCCAAACGCACGGCACGGATATCGTGACGCGCGAGGCTAATTTTATCCAGCGTCTGCTGGGCGCCGGTGGCGTGGTGTGGTTTTACCTTTACAAAGCGCTTTTGCCAATCGATCTGGCCTTTATCTATCCGCAGTGGCACATTCGTGCTGGCAATCTGCTCTGGTGGCTGCCGGTTGTGGCGGCCGTGATCGTTACGGCAGTGTTATGGTGGTATAGAGAATTCTGGAGTCGGCCGTTTTTGTTTGCCTGGGGATTTTTCTGCGTGTCGTTACTTCCGGTGCTGGGCTTTGCGGACGTGGGCTTCATGAAGTATTCGCTGGTCTCGGACCATTATCAGCACGTCGCCATAATCGGGGTGATTGCGTTGGTGGGGGCTGGCTGGGGTGTATGGCAACAGCGGGTGCCTGGGCCGGCCCGCTGGGCGGCCAACGCCGTGGCGGTCGTGGTTTTAGTGGTGCTAACGTTTCTCACCTGGCAGCAAAGCGGACCATACAATAACGCCATGATACTATATCAGGCAACGTTGGAAAAAAATCCAGACTGTTCGATAGCCCACAACAACCTGGGCACCTTATTGTTTCAAGCAGAGCGGCTGCCGGAGGCAATGGACCATTACAGCCAAGCTCTGCGCCTCGATCCGAACTATGTCGACGCCCACAACAACCTGGGCTATGCATTTTACCAAGTAGGCCGGATGCAGGAGGCGATCGAACATTTAGAGCAGACCTTGAAATTAAAACCCGATTGCCCTGAGGCCCACAACAATCTGGGACTCGCCTTTGCCAAAACAGACCGACTCCCAGAGGCGATCAAACAATACATGCTGGCGCTAAAGTACAAATTTGATTACGCTGATGCCTACAATAACCTGGGCGTTGCTCTGGACGACACTGGCCGGCCGGAGGAGTCGATCAAATATTACCTGCAAGCCCTACGATTGAAGCCCGATTACGCTGATGGCTACAACAACCTGGGCGTTTCATTAGTCAAAGCCGGCCGACTACAGGAGGCGATCTCCTATTTAACACACGCCATTCAACTCAAACCCCATTACATCGAGGCGTATGCCAATCTAGCCTTGATTTACGCCCAAACAAACCGACCCAACGAGGCCTTAGCCGCGGCCCAGAAGGCGTTAGACATTGCCCGATCCAAGGGGAAGACAGAGCATGCTAAGCGGCTGGAAAACTGGTTGAATGCTTACCGCGCCAGCCTGTCCCAACCGCAGAGTGCGCCGCCGTCTTCAAAATAGGAATTGGGGATTAGGGATTGGGATCAAGGTATAATTGCAAATTTAAAATTGCCGATCGCAGAGAGAGTGGACAGCAAGCGGTCCGAAACCGCAAGCGGTTGTAGGAAGTATAAAGTTTACAGTTCACTGTTTACAGTGTTTGCATTCAGCATTCAGTATTTCGAATTCATCCTTCATCCCTCATCCTTTTTTGATACCTCGTCCCTCGCTTCACGCCGTGATGCCTTTGGTCAGCATCATGAAGGCGGTTTCCAGGTTGATTTCATCCTCCTTGAAGAGTTTTAATTTAAACCCGGCTTCGACGAGCATCGTGGCCAGTTCACTATAGTCTGCCACGTTTTCTTTTAAAGTGATGAAGATTTTTCCCTCACGAATATTGATGTTTTCCACCAGATTGCTTTGCTCGACTAATTTACCGGCGCCTTCGAGATTGTCGGCAACAGAGACGTTCAGCAGCGTGCGCCGCCGCACTTGTTTCATCAAGTCAGAGACGTTGGCGCTAATCAGCAGTTCCCCGCGTTCAATAATCCCTACCTTGTTGCAAATATCGGCCAGTTCCGGAAGGATGTGGCTGGAAACCATGATCGTCTTGCCCAGCTTGCGCAGCTCCCTGAGCAGTCCGCGAATTTCGATGCGGGCGCGGGGATCGAGCCCGCTGGCCGGCTCGTCCAAAAGCAGCACCAGGGGATCGTGCAGCAACACCCGGGCAAGGCCGAGCCGCTGGGTCATGCCCCGGGAAAGGCTGGTGACAAAGGCTTCACGCTTGTAGCCCAGGTCCACCAACTCCAGCACTTCGTTGCAGATTTTCCGCCGCCGCGCTCCCTTGATGCGATACGCCGCGGCAAAAAATTCCAGGTACTCCAGCACCTTCATGTCGTCGTACACGCCGAAGAAGTCGGGCATGTAGCCGATCAAGCGGCGGATTTCCTTGGGGTGCGTGTAGATCGAATAGCCGCAGACCGTCGCTTCGCCCCAGGTGGGCTGAAGCAGCGTGGCCAGGATCCGCATGGTGGTGGTTTTTCCCGAACCATTCGGACCAATGTAACCGAACAAATCCCCCTCGGCCAACTCCAGCGTAAGATTATTTATAGCGCGCAACTGGCCGTAGACTTTGGTGAGGTCTTGTGTTTTGATCATGGCAACTATCAGGGGACAGGGGACAGCGGACAGAGTTTTTGAAGTTTACTGCGTGCTTTTCACGGGAAATACGAAACGATAGATAGTTTTATGTTTATCCCTTGGTTTGTCCACGGGCTTATTGTCGCAAAGCAGCACGGCGCCGCATTTTTTTTCCGGTAATTGATCGGGGCCTTCGGCCAGTAAAATCGCCCGGCCGGTCTTGAGCAAATCGCTGAGATCAACAAAAGTTTGATAGCCGTTGGCCAGCCTGGTGTAACTGCGGCCGTCGATGGCGTTGTAAAACATCATCATCTTCAGAATGTACGAAACGTCCGTGCTGGCTTGATCGTAAGGAGTGATTTCCTGACGGTATTTTTCCTCGAAAATCATTTTTTTGCCGGTCAGCAGGGTTCTCAATTCGCTGCGTTTGACGGTTTGGTCCACGATGGCGGTTTCGCCCGCGGCGAGCGGACCCAATTCATACGCCCAGCGACCATGGGCCAAAATGCACTGCCGCAAGGAAAAACCGAGCGTATTGGAGACCGAGCCGAAAAGCGATTGCCCGTCCTCGGACAATTCGGCCCGCGGAAACATGGCAGTAGAGGATGTCCAGCGGCCGGTGAAACTTTTCATGGACCAAACCTGGATGGGCACGCCTTGCAGGGCATTCAATTGCGGCGCGAATTGGTACGGCTCGGGCCAGAGCCTCTGGTTGGCCCCGCGTGAATTCATGCCTCCCAGCGCCCTGCCCTCCAATCCCAGCCAGGCAAGCCAAGCTTGGGCGTTTGCAGCCGGCTGGCCGTCGGGCAGACGCGGTTGCAAGGAAAACTGGAAAAATTGCGTGCGCGGGCTGAAGATATTCAGCCACGTTGTGCCGCGCACGAATCCCGAGCTGGCATCAATATCGACTAAATCCAGTTGATTTACCCGCAGTTGATCGCCTTTCAAATAATAAGCCAGCAGACACGCTCCCCCGCTGATTGCCAGAACGATAAGCGGGAAGCTAAGCCATGTCCACTGCATGTGGCGAACAATTTTGCGCAGGAAAAAGTAATCGCCCGGTCCGATCAGCAGAATATAAAAGATAATCAGCGACGCCACAAGTCCGAAGGGAATCACGTACACGCCCGGATAACAATCCAGCGCGCTGCGGAGTTGCCCGGAAAGGTCGATGTAACCATGGTGCAAGAGCGCGGCGCTCTCGGCCGGATGTTCACCCGGGCCCATGGGCAGGTCGAGCAATTTGGCCAGCAGCAAGTTTCGATCGGGCCAGTTGCTCAACGGCGCCCGATCGAGATCGCAGGCGATAAAAATGATCTGGCCAAAAGCTCGCGGCGTGCGGATAATCAAGGGCAAATCGGCTTCGCGGGCTTCCACAACTCCTTGGATATCCACGAGCTTAGGCACCCGTAGCGCGGCTTTATCGCCGCCTTGCACTTGAGGCATAGCCACGGTGCTGCCGCAATACATTTCTAAAACCGCAGTTTGTCTCAGAGAGATCATTTTATCCAGCCGGCCCGGGGCAAAACGCCGCAACGGCGAATCTTTTGCCAGCACTTCCTCGGCCCGGTCGCCCACACACAGCACCAAGCGCCCGCCCATGCGAATCCACTGGTCCAAGGCTTCCAGCCCTTCGCTATGGAGGGTTAACATGCGATATAGTTCCGGCCGGCTGGTGGAAAGCACCAGGGCATTTACCGCTTCATAACCGTACCAGCAGGCGGGCAATTGTCCGCAATCATGCAACAGAGCTTCGACCGGCCGATGTTCGAGATCTCTTTCCCTTAAGCGAGGATTCTCATCGATCCCCATCTTCGTTGATCCGACTGTAACGAATAAGGGCTGCATTTCCAAGGGTTCGAGAAAATGTTCTTTGTCGATTTCCCCCGACGATTTCATTGTTTTACTGGCGGCAATCTGGCCATCCACAATGAAATCGACCTTTAACTCGCCCTGCACGCGGCCCATACGAACATTAAGCAACACCTTGGTTTCTCGACCGGGCGTCACCTGACAAGGCATCTCGGGCGGCGTGGCCACACGACTGGGAATGCCGTCGCCGTCAGGCACGGTCACGGCCACGGCGCCGTGGAGTTCTTGGCTGCCGCCGCGAAGCGTGATTTCCATGGGCGCCCATAGTCCAACCTTAAATCGATCGGCCAAGCCCACGCGCACGCCCGCGATTTCCGGCGGTTGTATGTCCTGCGCGAAAACCGGCGCCGCTACGAGAGACAATAAAAACAAAATGACAAAAAGGATGAAGGATGAAGGATGAAGGATGAAGGAAACAATCAATCTTGTTCCCACGCTCCAGCGTGGGAACAAGGAATGCTGAATGAAGAATACCATTTGCCACAAGCCCCGTCGCCGGGCATCGCGCAGTGATCGGGGAGAGTGGTAAGGGGTGAGGGTGGTGCTGTCTGCAATTTGCAATGTGCATTTTGCAATTTGCATTTTACAATCCCCACTATTGAACCCTGATCCCTGATCCCTCTGGGTCTTCCGCCTTCCGCCTTCTTCATTCATCGGTCGAGTCATGGTTTTCCTGCATCGGGACAGGTGCAGACAAACCGGCCGCAGCCCGGGCAGCCGGTCCCGTACTTTTCTGTCACGGCCTTGGTCAGATCAACTCCTACCACGTTAGCGATGGTGGTCAACCAGGCCAGCACGTCGGCGAACTCTTGCACCCGATCTTCATGGGTGCCGTTTCTGAGCGCCGCGGCCAACTCGCCCACTTCTTCCATAAACCACATAAAGGTTCCTTCCACGCCCCGGGCAATATCCTTCTCCAGATACATGCGCCGGATGAGCAACTGAAAATCGGCCAGGGTCATCTGCGGAGAATCGGCAGAGGGTGAAGGTTTGTTAAAATTGGAAATGTCGTCTGTAGGCATGGCGATGGACCTTAATGGCGTTCCCGCACCGGAGCATGGGAACGAGGAACGATATTCATTATATTTACCTTATCGCACTTTCCTGTTTTATACAATCCTTTCCCCCTTTGACAAAAATCGCAATGCTGCCTACCATATCCTAACAAGTACCAATAAACTCCTATTCCCTATCCCCCATCCCCTATCATGAAGCCCAAAATAACTTATGACGACTTTGTAAAACTCGATCTTCGCATAGCCACGATCCTTTCCGCCCGGGAGCATCCCAACGCCAACAAGCTGCTGGTTATGCAGATCAAAATAGGCGAAGAAGAAAAACAGATCGTGGCCGGCATCCGGCCCTATTACAAGCCGGAAGAATTAGTCGGCCGGCAAATTGTGGTGGTGGACAATCTTCAGGAAGTCGTGCTGCGCGGCGAGGAGTCGCGGGGCATGTTGCTGGCCGCCAGCGACGCCCAAGGCGTGGTGCTTTTGCGTCCCGACCGTCCATGCGAATCAGGGGCGGAGGTAAAGTAATTCGCCAATTGAACTGATTTAGCCCCGGCGCTTGCGCCGGGTGATGTTCTAACGATTTATTCCAGCAGCCACTGGACCACTTGCACCAGTCCATTTTCGTCATGTGAAGGGGCCACGCGGTCGGCCGCGGCCTTGACCTCGGCCACGGCATTGCCCATGGCCACGCCCAAGCCCGCCGCGCGAATCATGGGAATGTCGTTTACATCGTCGCCCACTGCGCAGATTGTAGGTTCCTCGATTGCCCAGTCCTCGGCCAGCCGACGAATCGCCGACCATTTGGATACGCCGGCGGGCACGATCTCCACTAAAAATCCCCGATAACGTGGGCTGCGCAGTACGTGAGTCGAAAACCGGCCGGGCAATTCATCGTGCAGAAGCTGATCCAGGGCCAGCATTTGATCCTTGGCGCCCATGGAAAATACCAAAAACACGTCCGGAGGCGGATCGCTGAGCAGATTCGGCCAGATCCGCCCATCGTATGGATTCAGTTCCAGATATTCCGCCAATTCCTGGTTTCTCGCCTTTTTTCCGGCATGATAGAAGTCAAATCCTTTGTTGAAGGTGTCGCCACAGAGCACCGTATCGAATCCGCTTTGGTCGATCAGTTCCAAAACCCGTTGCAGCAGGCGCGGATCAAATACCGCTTTATACAAAGTCCGATGATCCTTGGGATCCTTGACCAATGCCCCGCTGGCCGAGACCAGCGGCACATCGATGCCCAGTGGTTCCACCAGATGCAGCGTGCGGCTATAGCGCCGTCCCGTGGCCAGCACCACGTGAATGCCGGCCTTGCCCGCCTGAATCAATGCCGCTTGGGTCTCGGGAGTCAACTCGTCGCGGCTGTTGACCAACGTGCCGTCAATGTCGATTGCCAGAAGTCGATATTTAATGCCCTCTTTTCCAAGCCGATGACATTCCGACGGCATTTTCACGCCTCCAAAGGCAAAGAGGGCAAAATGGTGACTTGTAGATATTTCTTGATGGATGGTTGTGTTTGCGAAACCGCAAGCGGTTGCAGACAGTATATAGTTTTCAGTTCACAGTTTACAGTTTACAGTTTTTGTATTCAGCATTCATCATTCCAAATTCATCCTTCATCCTTTATCCTTCATCCTTTTTTCCCCACGCCCCTCACCCCGCGCCCCTCAAGATGGCGCTCATGTTCTTTTTGTAGGCTTGCACCCCTGGCTGACCGTATGGGTTTACGCCCATCATCCGGCCTTCAGCCACGGTGGCGATCATCAGCATCTGCAACAACTGCCCTAGGCAGAATTCATCCAGGCGGGGCAGACGGATGAAGGCCGGGCGGCGAAAATCTTCATTATAGGCCTCGTTTGTCCCGCGAATGGCGGCGCAAAGAATGTCCGGCAGCGTCTTGCCGGCCAACTCGTTGAGCTTGTCTTGATCGAAATTCGATTTTTCAATAGCCAGCGCCACACGATACGGTTCGGCGACAATCAGATTAGTGATCAGTTTGTCGCGGCGGCCCTCCTGATGCTGCTGGCCGCGCGAATGCAGGTCCCGGGTATTGACGACCGTTATAGGCGTGGCCCCCTGTCCGTTCTTTCCCAGGCTTTCCGAGAGCAATTGATCGTACCACAAACCCACGGCCTCGAGCTTCTTCCCCCAGGTGGAAAGCACGCGGATCAAGGCCCCGCGCCGGGTTTCCATCAGCCGCGAGATACCCGCATAAGCCAAGGGGGGATTTTCCAGCGGCGCGGCCGTGCAAAAGCGGTGGTTCATTGCCATGGCCCCTTCGAGTAGTTGGATTACGTCTAGTCCCATGATGGCGGCGGGCAGCAGCCCCACGGCAGAGAGAATCGAAAAACGTCCGCCCACGCCTTCGGGAACGGGTAAGATCGTCGTGCAGCCCAGGGCCCGGGCCAGATCGCGGAGCCGTCCCTGCTTGCCTGTGACGGGGATGATCCGCCGTTGTAGTTTTTCCTTGTCGTCTTGGCACGATTTGCGCAGGGCTTCGAGAAACAAGCGAAACGCTACGGCCGTTTCCAAGGTTTCGCCGCTTTTGCTCACAACCACAATGGCCCAATCGTCGTCGCCCTCGACCAGGTCCAAAAGCCCTTGCAGGGCGTCGTTGTCGACATTATTGCCTTCAAAATAGATTCTCGGTCGGCCGCCGCGGGCTTTGCGCAATAACTCGTTGTGATACGGATGGCAGCAGGCCTCGAAAATCGCCCTGGCGCCCATGTACGAACCGCCAATCCCCAAGATGATTACTCGATCGACTTCCTTGGCCAAACTGTCGGCGGCAGTGATGATCTCATCAAGCAATTGTCTGTCTTGTTTTAATAAGCGCTCGGGCAAAGAAAAAAAACCGGCATCCAGCGGCTTTTTTTCCTCGGCTAGCGGCGAGCCCTGCTGAAAAATCTCCCGGTCCGCCAGCACTTCCTCACGCGCGGCTTCCAGCTGCGGAACTAACCATTTCAGGTCCGCAGGGAGCAAACCGGTTTGTTGCGCAAAAGGCTTGTCATCATTCTGGGCAATCAGGTGCGAATAATCATAAGTAATTTGTGTGGCGGATGAATTATTCATGGTCTTGTGAGAAAAATTTAAAATTCTTGAAAAATTTGCTGTTAACTCGGCACCAAAAAGAATAGCCCGAACGCCGCAAACTCGCTAGGGGGTGCGTGTTGCCCGAAAAGCCGCTTTGTTTTTGCCGGCGCCCTTGCCTTCCGGCCGGTTTTTGATACTAATGTGAGATTCTATATTCCCTTGAAAATAAAAGGAGCCCCAAAATGGATATTCAATCCTTAGTCCGCGAATTGAAGGTCAAAAACGACCACAAGATCGTGATGCTGGTGGCCGACGGTCTGGGCGGATTGCCCATTGTCTCCAACGGACCGACCGAATTGGAGGCCGCCAAAACCCCCAATCTCGACGCCCTGGCCAAACAAGGCGTTCAGGGCTCGATGAATCCCGTCGCCCCCGGCATCACCCCCGGCAGCGGACCCGGACATCTGGGACTGTTCGGCTACGATCCGGTGAAATATCTCATCGGCCGCGGCGCGCTCGAGGCCACGGGCGTGGGCTTCAAACTTGGACGACACGATGTAGCCATACGCTGCAACTTTTGCACCCTCGATGCCGCCGGCAATATTACCGACCGCCGCGCCGGGCGAATCGCCACCGAGCAAAGCGCACCGCTGGCCATCAGGCTCCGCCAGATAAAAATTCCCCGGGTGGAGGTTTTTGTCGAGCCGGTCAAAGAGCACCGCTTTGTGGTCATCTTCCGCGCCGAGGGACTGGGCGGGAACGTGGCCGATACCGATCCGCAAAAAACCGGCGTGCCGCCGCTGGAGCCCGTGGCCGCCGATCAGCAAAGCCAATGGACCGCCGAAGTGGCCAAACAATTCATCAACAAGGCCCGGGAATTGCTCGCCGATCAAACCAAGGCCAATGGACTGACCATGCGCGGTTTTTCAGCCGCTCCGCATCTCCCCACCTACGAAGAAGTATACGGGCTGAAACCGGCGGCCATCGCCGTGTATCCCATGTACAAGGGTTTGGCACAACTGGTCGGCATGGAGGTGGTCGGCAAGCCCAACACGCTGGAGGAAGAAATCGACGTGCTGGAACAGTTCTGG
This sequence comes from Pirellulales bacterium, assembly GCA_963820545.1. Lineage (GTDB taxonomy): Bacteria > Planctomycetota > Planctomycetia > Pirellulales > Thermoguttaceae > CAWGAJ01. Next base: position 1,133,669 of record CAWGAJ010000001.1, on the reverse strand, counting down.
AACAATTACGATTTCTTCTTCGTTCACTTCAAATACACCGACAGCCGCGGCGAGGACGGCAATTTTGGCGAGAAGGTGAAAATGATCGAGCAGTTCGACGCCATCGTGCCGCGCGTGATGAAGCTGAAACCCAAGGTGTTGATCGTTACCGGCGACCACAGCACGCCGGCCAAACTGTGCAGCCATAGTTGGCATCCCGTGCCCACGCTCTTGGTCGCCGATACCTGCCGCCCAGACGGCTGCCAGGCCTTTGGCGAACGCGCGGCCCTAAGCGGCGGATTGGGCCATTTCCAGGGGATCTACTTAATGCCCCTGGCCCTGGCCCATGCCGAAAAACTGGCCAAATTCGGGGCGTAATGCCGCTTTGCATCACAATAAAATCGTTGGGGTGACAGTTCAACTGTCACCCCAACATTCATTTAATCAATCTCGCATTAATCCAATCGGCGTGGTCGAGTACGTCGGCGCGATCGGCATAGTCGACAATCAGCTCAAGCCGCTTTGCGCCAGTAAGATCGACCGTAATCGGCACGGGCTTCGTGTTGCCGCGAATGGTTTCGCTGGTATATTTCTCACGGCCGTCGACCAGTACCCGAAACCGTACGCTGCCTCCGCCGTTGGTCGCGTCGTCAATGGCCAATTCGGCCTGGAATTGCTTGTAAGGCTGATCCAAGTCGTAGGTTAATCGAGAAGAGCTGTGCATGCCGATGCCCTTTAGATACAACTTGCCCCCGCGCGCAGCCACGAGCCCGTTACATTGCGGTCGAGATAATAAGGCCAACTCAAATCCAGAAAAGGCACAAACCGATAGTCCGAGGGTTTAAGATTGGATAGATATTTTGCCCGGCCCGATAGCGGCTGAAGAAAGACAAGATTTTTCGCTTCAGTTGACCAGGTCAGTCCCGAGCAAACAAATTGCAGGGCAGCCGAATCCATGCGTAAACTGCCCGCTAGTACTCGGCTGCCATCGCTTGTGCCTAGCCAACAGCGATGTTGCTCGAGGGGCGTTTTTTTTCTGAGGGCCGGATTGAAAATGATGGCCTGAGCGCGGCCCGATCTCCACATCTACCGCTCCCATGTCGGTTTTCAGCTTGACTGCATCTTCTGTGATCTCTTCCAAAAGTCCAGTCAGTTCGTCGCCGTTATCCAAGCGTAGGCGATCCGTTTCACCCTTGGCCTGAGCGATCCGGTCAAAGAGGGCATCGCAATCCTTAATCGCCGCCGGCAATTGATACACCACGCCGGCAAGGGCGTTTAGAGGCAACCTTAACTGGCCGAAAAATTTCGACTCGGCCACTAGCGTTTCCTTATCGGTGGAAATGGCGTCTGTTACCAGTAAACCGCCGTCGGCCAGCACCAGGATCGGCGTGTGTTTTGGTTCGCCGCAGGTCCCCCAGACGACCAAATCGCCGAGCCCCATTTGCCGCTTTTGCCCCGCGGCCTGGAACGTTAGCTGTTCTTTGTCATCGATAGCTATCAATTCGGCACCAAACGGCTGCCCTTCGGCCGGCACGGCAAGAGGGATCTCGGCTGAAAAAAGCCGTGAATGAGCGAGCAATATAATCAAGCAAAAGGGAATGATTGCAAATTGCAAATTGTAAATTGAAAATTGCAAATTACAGCTAGTTCTGAGTTGTCTCATAATCCCTATCCCCTATCCCCACTCCCCTATTCCCTACTCTCATCGCTGCAAGATGGGTAGATAATTATTCGGAATCTGTAACACAATACATGCCATGGCCGTGGCGCATTCATTACCTTCCGCCGCCGACATCCAGTAGCCGTCTTCGTGCTGTTTGGCGACCAGTTCGTCGCGGACGGCGGGAAACCAGCGGGCAAAACGTTTTCCGCCGGCCTGCCAGAAGGCCTGCGCCGCATAATAATGGCCGTAATAATAGTAATTCTCTCGGCGCACCGTGCCTTCGGCGGGAATAAAATCCATCAGGTAGTCGAGCCCTTTGTCGATTTCCGCTCCCTTGTAAATCCCTGAGCAGTAAAAGGCGAACATGGCGGCGGCGGATCGGGGAAAGGCGCTCTCGCCGCTGGGAAGCATGTATATGAAACCGCCGTCGGCATTCTGGCACCGCTTGACGTAACTCGTGGAATTGTCGACGACTTCGCGGGGCATGAAAATGCCGGCGTTGCGCGCGCGCGCAAGGCCGACACTTGGCAAACGGTCACCGAAATATCGGCGTCGTCGCGGCGTGGGTAATAGCGCCATCCGCCGTCTTTGTTCTGGGTGTTGACGATCAGCTTGACGGCCTTGGCGAGTTTGTTGCGCAGCTCGGGCCGCGGCGACATGCCGTAACATTCCGCCAAAAACATGGTGGCGAAACCATGCCCATACATCGGCCCATGAGTAGCCGTGTCCGGACCGTTAATGAATCCGCTGGGCTGGGCATTGGCGAGAATGTAGTCGATGCATTTATTTACCTGCTTGCCGTGTGGACCGCGTCCGGGCGTACTGCCACTGGATATGAACGCCATGCCTACCAGCCCGCATACGGCAACATTGCCCCGCGCCAGCCCCGTGCCAAACGAACCGTCTTCATGTTGTTGTTCGACCAGCCAGCGCAATCCCCGCTCAATACCCTTTTCCACAGCGGGCGTGAACCAGCGGCGAGCGGCTTTTTCCTGATCGATTTCCTCCCCCCGGGCAGCCATCGCTGCAATAAGGCAGAATAACATCAGTAGTGCGAATAAACGGCACATGGCCAGTGGTTGGTGGATAGTGGTTGATAGATAGTATTAGCTGGCAGTGGACGGTGGGCAGCAACAAGGGTTCAGGGTTCGGGGTTTAGAGTTCAGCACTCTATAACTTACCACTTTCTGTATTCATCCTTCATCCCTCACCCTTCATCCTTTATTAACTATTCCCTATCCTTTTTCTCAACAGATAATTTCCGATAATAATCTTCGATCAGATTTTCATACTTGGGCACGAACTCTTCAATGGGTGTTTGCAGCATTTGCTGGCGCACCTGCGCAGGCAGCTCGCCCCAGAGATCTTTGATCATCTCTTGCATCTCTTGCATATCAGGTTTGCGGGCCCGGCTGTCGGTTGGGGCGGACGGAGAAGTTTTCGTAGTGGATTTGTTGCCCGTTTTTTGCCCTCCTTCTTTGCCGGATTTCCCAGGTGGCGACTCGCCCGGACCGCGCTGGGAGATCTGCTCCTGTTGGGACGCGCTTGATGAAGACTGGCCTGTCGATTTGCGCACCTGCTGGATGAGCCGATCCAAATCGTCGATGATTTGCTTTTGCAGGGCCCGAGTGGCTGGTCCCGCATCGGTTTGCAGCATGCGCTGGCGCACTGCCATCATGCCGCGGGCGATATTCGCCAGCGGATTGTCGTCCTCCTTTTCGGCCGCGGCGCCCAGTTCCCGTTTGAGTTGCTCGCTAAGATCCGCGCCCCCCTGCCCTGCCCTGCTTTGAAAATCATTGTATTCTTCGACCGCAGCGGCAGATTCCCCACCTTCGTGAGCCCTGAGGGGAATGCCAGAATATAAAACAATTATGAGGATGATTTGCGTAAAGAAAAAAGATATTGCAAATTGCATATTGCAAATTGCATATTGCAAATTGCAAATAGTTCTGCGTTCGGCGTTCTTAGTTCTTCCTTGTTTCATAATTCCCTATTCCCTATCCCCTATTGTAGTAATCCACCTTCACAAGAAAAAGCCCTTGCGGCGGCACGGTAGGGCCGGCCAGTTGACGGTCGGCGGCCTCAAGTACCTCGGCCGGCCAGGTTTCGGGCTTAACGCCGCGGCCCACTTCGACCAGCGTGCCTACTATGGCGCGAACCATATTATACAAAAAACCATCGGCCTCGACTTCGATGTCGACCCAGTCTTGTTCTGCAGCGCCGCCCCGCTGGACAGAGATCTCAAAAATCGTGCGAATGTTGCTATTGCGCTCGGAGCCGGCGGTTTCAAAACTGCTGAAGTCGTGTGTGCCCATAAGCGGCAAGGCGGCGCGATGCATGGCCTCGGCGTCCAAGCGGCCCTGGATGAAATGCCAGCAATACTGGCGGCGAAAAACGTCGCGCACCGGGCCGTCGTGGATCAGATAGAGGTAGCGTTTGCGCCGTACATCATGGGTTGGATGGAATCCTTCGTGCACCACCGACACCTCGTGCACGGCAATATCCCGCGGCAGCACGGCATTCAGCGCCCGGCGGAAAACCTCGGAAGTTAAGCGTGTTTCCAGGCGAAAACCCGCCACTTGACCCAAGGCATGAACGCCGGTATCGGTGCGACCGCTGGAAAGGATGGAAACGCTCTGGCCCGTGACATGGGCAATGGCGACTTCAAGGGTCTCTTGTACGGTTCTCCGTCCTGGTTGGGTCTGCCACCCGAAAAAGTTCGTGCCGTCGTAGGATACTAAAATCTTGAAAGTGCGCATTACAGGCACTTACTTCCGTTTGCCGACGACGGCCTCTTGGCCGAGTTCGGCCAATAGTTCGGCGATCTGCACGGCATTGGTGGCCGCGCCCTTGCGCAGGTTGTCGCTGACGCACCAGAAAGCCAGACCATTGGGGCTGGAAATGTCCTCGCGAATCCGTCCGATAAAGGTTTCGTTGCGCTTATCGCAATTGATCGGCATGGGGTAGATTTTTTTATCGATGACGTCCATTACCACTAGGCCGGGCGTGGCGGCGAACAGCTTGCGGGCCTCTTCGACGCTGACTTTCCGCTCGGTTTCAACCAAAATGCTTTCGCTATGACAGTTTGAAACCGGCACGCGCACGCACGTCGGACAAACTTGCATTGTATCGTCCTCCAGCATCTTCCGCGTCTCGTAGACCATCTTCATTTCCTCGGAGGTGTAGCCCTTGTGCTTGGGCGAGCCGATCTGCGGAATGCAGTTAAATGCAATCGGATAGGGGAAACATTCGTATTTATAATCTTGCCCGGCCAAAAACGCCCGGGTGCCGCCGTCCAGATCGCGGCTGCCCACCAAACCCGCGCCGCTGGTGGCCTGATAGGTGCTGACAATCACGCGTAGTACTCGGGCGGCGTCGTGTAAGGGCTTGATGGCCTGGACCATCTGTGTGGTCGAACAGTTGGGGCTCGAAATGATGCCCTTGTGTTGCAGCACCGCTTGGGGATTGACCTCGGGAATCACCAACGGCACGTTGGGGTCCATGCGCCAGTAGCCGCTTTCGTCGATCACCAGGCACCCGCGGCGCACGGCATCGGGAATGAAATCTCGCGCTATCTCATCCGGCGTGCTGCTAATGGCCAGGTCCACGTCGTCAAAGATCGAACCTTGCAGTTCCTCCACGGTAATTTGCCCGCCTGCATAGGGCAACTTCTTTCCCGCCGAACGCGCCGAAGCCACAAACTTGATCCGCCGGCAAGGAAAATTACGCTCCTCCAGCAATTGGCGAATGATGGTCCCTACGGCGCCGGTGGCGCCCACTACGGCTACACACTCAAACACGGGCAATCTCCTCAGTTGTTTCTGATACAAAACGCACCATACAAACCTTCTATTATGCCATGATCAACCTGGATAAACAACGGGATATCTATAAAAAGACCCCCGTGTAGGTGGCGTCCAACACGGGGGTCAAAAATGATAATGGCCGGTTGCCTCGGCTCGACTCAACAAGGGCAGCCAAGTTTTCTTACAGTTACCTAGCCGAAGCCACTTGTTCAACCGGATTTGTGGTAAAACCAAACGTCACGCCGACGCTCTTACCGGCGGTCAGCATTACCGTGCGGTTATCTTCTTGTATTTTTCCGTCCTGGCTTACTTCGGCGTGAATCTCATACTTGTAGCTGAAGCCGGGCTTCAGGCCGAACGAAACAAACTGACGACGGCTGCCCATGCTGCGGGTAGCCAAGCCATTGACCGTGACCTTCGCGTCAAAGGGGACCCAAACCGTCAGCACGCCGCTGGTTTCCGGAGTGGGAGAGCTTGTGCTTGAAGGCTCGGTAGGCACGGTTGGAGTGGTAGGTGTCTCTGCAGGCGGTATCTCTCCAGGTAGAGCCGGTGCAGGTTCACTGGGCACGGCCGGAGCCGGCATCAGCCCGGGTTCCACTGGAGTTTCCGGAGCAGCAGGCGTCGGGGCGACTGGCGCCTCGATCACCGGCTTTTTGGCCGGGGTGGGCGCAGTCTGCGTGGATGGCGCCATTTGAGTGGTGGCGGTGCCGCAGCAAGTAGATACTTCATTGCAGCAGGTATAAGTGCTATAGCAGCAACTTCCGCACCAGCCTCCGGCATAGTACCAACGGCACGGTCCAAACACTAATCTGCGGATTGGACCCGGCCGCCATCCTAAATACCAACCTCCACTGTAGCACGGATCGCAAACTGAATAACATGGCGAACAACTATAATACGTCGGTCCACAGCAGCCCCACCACCAGGCGTCGGCTCGCTCGACAGTGGTCAGCAGCGTCGCCACAATCACTACAGCAAATAACATACTCTTCCAGCTTTGGCGAAACATATGTTTCTCACTCCCTTATCAAAAGGACAAACGGAATTTCCTGCGCTACAACCCTTGTAGCTTATCAATCATAGCACGGAAATCAAGTAGATTGGGTAAACTTATCCGATGTCGTAACTTATTGTAACCAGGTAAGTTAGAACACTTTTGACTGACGTGATATTCAAAATTGTAAATAAAAACTATTTAATAGGTATGTAAAAAAACTCTATTGTAAACGTAACCATAAGCCATATAAGAACTTGCGATTATTGTCTCCCGGCTATAACACAGCAGGGAAACTTTTGTTAAGTAGAATAATCCGGCCTAAGGAAGACAGCGGTATATAAGAGATTTAGGGGGACGGACCACTATATTATGGCGCCAGACACTGGGGACAATTCCCATTTTGGATGTCCCTTACCGCTTTGATGTCTCTGAAATGGTCTTCCCTTTGAGTTGATAGACGTATGCAAGAACCTCGGCCACGGCCGCGTACTTGTCTTGAGGGATGGGATGATTTATTTCCACTTCGCGGTACAAGGCCTGCGCCAGTGGTTTCTTTTCCACAACGGGGATGTTGTGTTCCAGTGCCAAGTAGCGGATGCGCTGGGCCACTACGCCGGCCCCTTTTGCCACCACGATGGGCGCCGCCATGGTTTCCGATTCGTATTGGATGGCCACGGCCAGTTCGGTGGGATTGGTGATTACCACGTCGGCCTTAGGAACAGCCGCGGAGATCCGGTTCATAGCCAATTGGCGCTGCACTTGCCGGCGCCGGGCGATAATTTGGGGATTACCCTCCAGGTTTTTCAATTCCTCGCGAATTTCTTGGGGCGTCATTCTCAGATCTTGCTCATGCTTCCACCACTGGAAGCCATAGTCCAGCAAAGCCAAGAGCACCAAAGCACCGGCGATTTTCAGTGCTGTCCAGAGCAGTATCTGGCAGATGAACAGGGCGATTTCCGGAATACTGAGTGCCGACAATCCCAGTATATTGTTGCGCTGATTCCATAAACTTACATAGGCCACTGTGACGATCACGGCGATCTTGAAAATCCCAAAAAGCAAATGCACGCCGTTGGAAAGCGAAAACATCCGCCCCAGACCTTTTAGCGGATCGAGACGGGTAATATCCGGCATTACTTTTTCCGGGAGAAACAAAAAGCCCACCTGCATCAGGTTAGCCGCCACGCCCGCCAACATCACTAGCCCAAAAATGGGCAACAGGAACTTGGCCAGCAGCAATATCGTGGCAGTCCATTGGTTGACGGCGAAATCCAAATCGGCCGACAGCCACGCCTCGCCGCCCAATTGGCTCTTGGAATACTCCCCCAGGAACTCTGTCAGGCGCTCGCCCAACATCAGCAATACCAGCAGACTTGCCAACAATAAAACGGCCGATCCCAGGTCCTGACTTCTGGCGACCTGGCCATGCTCGCGCGCCTCTTGCCGGCGATGCGGTGTAGGTTCTTGCGTTTTGTCGCCGTTTTGTTCGGGCATATACTAGGAGATGAAAATTAGTCGAGTTTAGCCCCGGCACTTGTGCCGGGAGTTTAAAGGTGTTCTTCTAAGAAAGCCATTCCGTGTGTAGCGGAGTGTGTAGGGCGTCCAGCAAATGTTCCAGAGCGGGTTCTATTTGTTCTTGGAAACTCCAAGCAATCGCTCCCACGGTCAAGGCCAAGGAGCCAAAAACCAGCAGCGAATTCAGGCCCAGTCCCACGAGCAATATGTTTAACTGCGGCACGGTGCGGCTGATCAATCCCAATATCAGCGTCGCCAACAACAAAGCGATCGTCGCCGGCGCAGCGGCACGGATGGCCAAGGAAAAACTCTGCGTGGCAAGCGTGACAAAGGCATCGGTAATGGACTGGGAAAAAACTCCTTGGCCGGGCGGAATGGCTTGAAAGGTATCGAGCAGTCCGGCCATCACCAGCCGATGCCCGCCCATGCAGACAAATATACTCAGGCTGATCAGATAAAACAGCCTGGAGATGATGGGCGTGTTCATATCCAAACTCGGATCATACGCCTCGGCAAGCATCAGTCCGCCTACGTATCCGATCATTTCCCCGGCCAGTTCCATGCCATAAATGAGGAACATGATTCCTAGTCCCAGACAGGCGCCCACCACTAGTTCACCGCCGATAATCACCAGGTAATTGAGCGTGGTGCCGGGATATGGCACCACCACGTTCCATTGCGAGGGCATCAGCAGCAGGGCCAAAGCAAACGCCAACAACGCACGCACGCGCAGGGGCACTTCCTGCGCGCCGTAAATCGGCGCCGTCATTGTCAGCCCGCTTACCCGGGTCAGCACCAGGGTAAAAAGAATAAACTTGTCGGCATTAAATTGATTCAGCCAATCCATAAGTTAACGCAGAACAAAGAACGCAGAATGAAGAACGACAAACAATTGTTGGAGAATATCGGGTATCATTCAGTGCTGCATTCCGCGTTCTGACTTCTGCGTTTTCTAAAACCTTCCGGGGATTCCGGCAATCAGTTCGCTCGAATACTGCACCAACCGGGTAATAAGCCAGGGGAGCGTGAGGCTGAGGACCAGGACCATCGCCACTAGTTTGGGCACGAAGGCCACGGTCTGTTCCTGGATTTGCGTCAAGGCCTGCAACAAGCCAATAAGCAAACCCACCACCAGTCCAGCCACCAAAACTGGCGCGCCGACCAACAGCATGTTCCAAATGGCTTCACGGCCGATATCAATGACTTCTTGGGGATCCATTGAAGGATAGGGAATAGAGTCTTTGTTTGAGGTTTAAGCGCGTTTTGCGCACATCAAGTACAGTACTTTGTTCAGTATGTAAAGCCGCGACCAGTGGTCGCGGTTTGGTTGCGGCCTTTAGGCCGCGCTAGGGGATAGGGATGGCCCTGGTCTCCAGCCTCCGGCCTCCGGCCTCCAGCCTATGTAAACGGCTGGAAGCTTTCCATCAACATTCCTACAACCAGGTGCCAGCCGTCGACCAGTACGAACAAAAGGAGTTTGAAGGGCAGCGAGATCAAGACTGGGGGGAGCATCAGCATACCCATCGAAACCAGCACGCTGGATACGACCATATCGACAATCAAAAAGGGCAAGTAGATTTGGAATCCGATCAAAAACGCCGTTTTCAATTCACTGAGCACAAAGGCCGGCAAGAGGGCCAACAGCGGAACATCGTCGTAACTGGCGGGCGTGGGCTGGTCGGGCATGTAGCTCATGAAAAGACGAACGTCGTCCGAGTTTTTTGTCCGTTCGATTTGTTGGCTCATAAAGCGGCGCACCGGCGCAACGCCCGACGTCCACGCCTTTTCCAAGGAAATGCGTTTTTCAGTATAGGGGACAATCCCCTCCTCATATACTTGTTTCCACACCGGGGCCATGATTAAAAACGTCAGAAACAGCGAAAGCGTGGTGATCACCTGGCTGGGCGGAAGTTGTTGCGTGCCCACGGCCTGCCGCAGCAAACTCAACACCACTACGATTCGCACGAAGCAGGTGGTCATCAACAACACGGCCGGCGCCAAGCTGAGCACGGTCAGCAAGAGCATCACTTGGATCGTGGAACTGAGACCTTCCGGACTGGTCCAGGCCTTGGGGCCGCCGGACAGCCCCTCGGGCAGTTTCATGGTCAGCGGCTGATTGCCGGTTTCCTGGGCCGCGGCCGATCCAAGTAAAGTGAATGATACCGTAATGATTGCCAAGTAGGCCAGTATTTTTTTCGCTTTCCGAGTGCGACGCGGCGTTTGCGGTGTATTTGCCGAAGTGACTAATGCGTCAGTGGCGTCCGAAGGTCGCGGCTTGCGAAACGATATCGGCAATTTGCAATTTGCAATCCTGCTCCAGAACTTAGCCCGGGGACGGGATGACGACTCAGACATCATTCTGCTCCCAAGCTATGGCGTTTGAGGGTTCGATTACCGACATGTTGTAAGCTTCGTTTTCCTCTTGCGCCAATGTGCCGCGGTAAGGGCGCTGGGCGCGAGTTGCTCGAAAATTTGCCTGAATGCCGCCGTGGAGCTGTGCGGATGCGCCTGCCGGCATAAACCCGCCAGTCGGTCGACTTCTAGCGGATCGGTGATTTCGGTGAGCGTTTCCGTTCCGGCCGGGGTTATCGAAACCAACAGCAGTTTGTGGCCGCAGCGGAGCAAATGCACTTGCTGCTTGCCGGCCAAGGGAGCGCGGCCCAGCAATTCAAAGGCCTCGTTGGGAAGACGCGTGAGCCCTTGCGGCGCTGCCCGACGTATCAGCCAAACAATCAGCAAAAAAATCCCCAGCACCATTCCCAGGCTACTGGCTACCGTCATCAGCGGAGGCAGATCGCCGATCTTCTTCAGCGGATCCCGGGAATTGGTTTTGCTCGGCGGCGAAAGCGGAGTAAGCGGTTCCCGATGGGACGCCGATAGTGATATCGCCTTTTGCTTCTTGCCCAAAGCGGCGGAGCCGGCACTTGCTGGCGGCGATGATGCGGTGGTTGATTTTAGTTCTGGGCTACTTTCCTTGTCGGTCAAGGGCGGTTCCTCATAACTCAGGGGGATGATTTTATCATCCTTGCAAGACAAAGGCGGGGGAACCTTCACGGGACCCAGCGAAGGTCCCCATGCCCAGGCAGGCCGCTCAGCGGCGTCTCCGTCCGCTGCCTGGTTTGCAGAGCCATTGGACGACGTCTGCGCAAGCAGATTTCCCCAGGGCACAAGCAGCAGGAGCAAAACCAGAATTCTCTTGAAAGCATGCATCCGTGCGCTTCCTTGTCGATTTGTATTAGCTAATCGCGTTCGCGCCGGTGATCAACTCGGCCACGCGCACGCAGAAATTGTCGTTCAGCACTAGCACTTCACCCCGGGCGACCAGACGTCCGTTGACATAGATATCCACTGGATCGCCGGCCAATTTGTCCAAGGGAACAACCGAACCTTTGCGCAGTTTGAGCACGTCTTCGAGTGACATGTGGGCCCGGCCCAGTTCGATCTTCAGATTCAATTCCACGTCGCGGACCAAATCCAGCGTGGCCATCTCCGTGGAGGCGGGAGCTCCGCTGAGCTCTTCCCAGCGGAACGAGGAAACCCCGGCAGGCAGTTCGTTATTTGCCGTGGAACCGATCGATTGCAAGGCTTGCTCGGCCTGGTTGAGCAAGTATTCGATATCCTTTTCCGCCATGGATCCTTCGCCAATCAAGGAACCCGAAGAAGTTTCCTTGGTTGCGCCCGTCGACGCGGTGGAGGTCGAGGATTTACCGCTTTCGCCGGACGACTTTTCCCGGTCGTCGGGAGCATGCGTCTTATCCTGGTCTGCCTCGGGGCGCGGCGTTGGCAAGGCCGATTTTGCCCCCGTGGCGCCTAAAGCGAGATCGGCTTTTGCTGCTCCGCCTTGCCCTGAGACGCCATCTGTCGCCCGCCGCCTGAAAAGCGGTTGCCGTTTCGGCAGTCGGCGATGTGGTTGCTTTGGCTGCCGGCGCGGCGCCGCCCGGTCCTTGGCTTAAGAGCTTTTCAATATCTTCCTGACTAATTGTTTTTTCGTCAGCCATCGGAATCCATTCCTGATTTAGTTTTTATTGTTCGATGAAAGAGAAATCGCTGAAAATTATCGATTGCAAGAAGGGTTTGCCTAGCATGCGGTTGGTTTTGTCCATGATTTTGCGTTTTACCAATCCCAAGCCCGCGTCGGTCAAATCGGTGATCTCAGAACTGCGGACTGTGACAATGACTTGATCGCGGAAGCGATGGAGGTTTTCTTCCCGGCGGATCGTAAATTCTTTCTGCTCCGCGGCTTCAATGGTTCCGTAAAGGTGAAAATCAATGCGCAAGGTGGTATTGGAGACAGGTTGGTACGCCGTGACGCTGAATTCGCCTAAATCCACTTCTACCTGGTCGTTTTGTTTTTTCCCCGCTTCTTGCTCGCGACTTGTTTTGCTTTCCTCTTTTTTTTCTTCGGCCACGCCCGCCAAAAGGGCGCTCTCCGTGGCCGAGGGCAGATACCAATATGCCGCCGCGCATTCCAGGGCAATCACCAGTGCCACGAAAAGCAAAATCTTGATCTTGCCCAGCAGTGACGACGGGGCGGCGGACGCGGGATTTTGTTCCTGGGTTTCGGGAGTTTCGTCAGGTTTGGATGGACTTTGTGCCATGGTCGTTTATTGTCCATACGCTATTCCGCGACAACTGCCGGCAGATCCGCCGGTAGCGCATGCGTGCCGCTTCTTGAAAATCCTACAATATCCTTTCCCATCAGGTGGTGCGGGACGTGACTTTTTGCCGCGCTTTGTCCGGTTCTAACGGATTTTTCTCTTGTATGGTTTCCACTGGTCTTTTTTTCCTGTCGCGCTCTCCAGGGGGGCGGTATGGGATAGCCTTTTTTCGCCGGATTATGCCGGCAAAAGGGCGGGCGATGATAACTTCATTAAGCACGGCAATCAAGGCCATTTATCGTTGCAGTTGTAGTAACGTGTCGAGCATTGTCTGTATGGTGCTGATAGTGCGCGTATTGCTGCGGTACATGGTGGAGGCCATGATCAGTTCGATCAGGTTACTGCCCACGTCGGCATTCGACAGTTCCGTTGCACCGGCGACTAGCGAACCAATGCCTTGTTGGCCAGGATTTCCTTCCACGGGCAATCCTGAATTCACGCCTGTAGTATACATGTTTTCGCCCATTTGTTCCAAACCGGCGGGGTTGCTGAAACGCGCCAGCCGGATTTGACCCAGATCGCGGGTAACGCCGTTGCTGAATACCCCGCGGATGAGTCCATCTTCACCGGCGATAAAACTCGACAGCACGCCCGGGGCGGATCCATCTTGATCTTTCGGCGACAAGCTGCTTGTAGTAGTATCCAGAGCGGAAACATTGCTGAAGTTCAAATCAAACTGCAAAGGCGAATCCGAGGGCAGATTTTCGCGATTTATCAAAACCTTGGTTTGCGTGGCGGAAATTAAATTGCCATGGCCATCGAACTTGAGCAAGCCCGTGCCTACGGCGATAATCGGTTCTCCCGTTGATAGTTGATTGTCGGGTGAATCGGCGAACCAGCGGTAGGTAGTAGCGGTGTGGTCGCTGCTTTGCAGCACTGCCGTCAAACGGACGTTACAGGCAATGCCCAGCGAATCATACACCGTTAAATTGCTGGTGGCGCTTTCTCCAACGGCATCCTGGTATATGCTAAATGGCAGGGAGGTGAACGTGCCGGTTAGCGACTTAATGTCGATGGCATTACCCTCGCCATTATTACCGGTAAGCTGCATTCGTCCGTCGACCACGTCGTAACCCGGCGAGATGGGAGTCGCCGTGGGATCCGCCACGTCTATTGAAGGCGGAATTCCGTTCGTTGCCGTGGACTCTTGAATACCCAGTGACTCTTCCATGAATTGCAAGAAATCCCCGACCGTCGCCGTGGGAGTTAATGTAAAAGTCTGCGCGGTCAGGTCGCTCCCGCCCTTCCTGCCCACGAAACTCAGGGTGCCCGTGTCGGAAAAAACCTGCTCGTAACTCGATCCAGTCCGTTGGCGAACGGCAGTCAACAAGGTGCCCTCCTGAATTTTCGGACCATCCAGGTCGATTTCGGGTTCGTGAACGGTCTCGCTTGTATACAAATCGATATCAGCAGTGCTATCGGTGTAGGAGGCCGTTGTCGAAGAGAATGGGATTTGCGTTAGTTCGAAGTAACGATTGGTGCCGGCGGTCGAAGGTGCGTCACGGTAGATGATCCAGGAGTCCCAGCCATCCGGATTTGCACCGGCTGAAGGCAGATCGCTAATATGAATGCGACCGCTTACGGGTGATATAGGACCAATCTTGGCGCTGGGTCGGGAAGGATCGGACCCGGCTTTGCCGAAGGCGATATAATAATTGTACTGGTTATTGGCAAGCAATGTTTCGTCCAACTCGGTCGTCCCCACGGCGTATGTGTCGTGAAATACCGGATCGCTGGCATTGGCGGTGTTGAGATAGTAATAAACTCCGTCGGGGCCGTCAGTGCCATTGGTGCGATAGATATTGACGTGGTCATAATTGCCGCTCGGCAATGCGTCGAATCCGGTAATGTCCACGGTGGCGTTTGCACTTGTTACGCTCCTCGCGATGGAGGCTGCCGAAGCCGTGCCTTCCAGCGTGGGTGGATCGTCGGGAGTCCCATCGGAAAAAACCAACTTGTAGTAGTAGGTTCCCACTCCCACATGTCCTCCCGGGGTCACATAATCGGGTGTGAAGGTGACCGACGAGATGTTCGGGCGGCCAGAAACTTCGGTGGTGGGGAGAGTATCCGGATATTTGTAGGTGGCGTTGCCGAGGATATTGGATTGAATAATTTTAGCCGCGTCGGCAACAGTGCCGTTTGGCTTGAGCTGGCCTTGCATCGTAACGTTTTCCGTGGCCTTGGCCACAATGAGGGATCCGATGGGGATGGTAATTGGTACCAGCGCGGTGGTTTCTATATTGAATTGATTATCAATCCCATATCCCAGCAAACGGTTGCCTGTGGTGGTGGTCAATTCACTGGCGGCATTTAATTTGAAGATACCGTTGCGGGTATAGGCGTAAGCGGTGTTGTTTCCCTCCACAATGAAAAAACCATCGCCTTGGATGGCCATGTCCGTGGAATTTGTGCTAACTTCTATCGTGCCCTGGCTGAAGTTGGGTGATATATCGGCTACCATTGCACCCAAACCGATTTGGCGCGGATTTGAGCCGCCGCTGGTGGTCGTGGGGCCGGAACCCAAACTCTGCGTTTGCAGGAACTGGTTGGCAAAGTTTGCCTCCGACGCCTTGAAACCCACCGTGTTTGCATTGGCCAGGTTATTGCCCACCACGTCGATCGTCGTCTCGGACGCGCTCAGTCCGGTCAACGCGGTGCTTAGAGCAGATGCAAGACCCATTGTTTATCTCCTTTTTAAATTTAATCCTCAAAGTAATTGGTCTAACTTGGCGTAATTTCGCTGACGTTTTTCAGGCTGATGCTTTGATCGCCGACGTTCAGCGTCACGGCCGAATCATTGATCGTTACGGAACCCACCACGCCAGTGATCGTTTCGCCACTATCGGTCAGGCCTTTAACATTCTTCTGCAACAAGGAACTAGCCGCCGCCAGGCCTTGCTGGAGCTGCATGGAAGTGAGGGTGTCGGTTAATTGCTGATTGGACTGAATGGCTTTGATTTGACTGACTTGATTAAGAATGTCGTTGGTATCGGTGGGATTGAGGGGATCCTGATTCTGTAATTCAGTCAACAAGAGCTTAAGAAAATCGTTCACGCCAACCGAGCTCATAGCATCGCTGGTCGTGCTGGTGGAAGAAGAGGCGGAGGAAAGGGAGGAAATGGAAGAGGTACTCATGTGTAAGATTCCTTTAATGGCTAGTGGGATTATTGAATTATCGCGACCGCATTTTCCGCGATGCGTTGTCTTTTATACAATGACATTTAGTTGACCGCTATGATCTCCAAGACGTACAAGTGCCGCTTCCGGCACGGGCGTTTCGCTGTTTTCCTGGTCCCCGGGACGCTGGGCGCGATATCTGCCCCCGCCCGACTGGGTTTCGTTCTGCTGCCCCGTCTGCTGGGGCGTGCCGCCCAGCGAGGGATCCCTTAAATCCACGTCGAATTTCTGAATTTTGATGTTTTGTTGGGCAAGTCGGTCGCGCAGGGCGGGCAGATTTTCCAAGAGCAGATTTTTTGCGTCTTTGCTTTCGGCTTCGATGCGGGCCTTCATCTCGCCTCTGCGCACCGTGATTTCCAAATGCAGCGAACCGAGCTCCGGCGGACTGAGTTTCAAGCGCAGGCTGCCGCCCCGGTCGCCGATGGCCGCAAACGCCCGCTCCACTCTTTGCACAAACCGTACGCGATCCAATTGCGATCCCCTCTCGCTACCGCTGCTTTGCGAAGCGCCCGGCGCCGCCTTGCTCGCCGACGGCCCGAGGTTCGACGCGACATTTTTCGCAATTTCAGCGTTTTCCTCCGCCGTCGCTTTGGTCGTCCGCGTAACGACTTCCGCTTCCGCCGGCTTGGTTGGTTTTGTTTGTGGAGCGACTTCAGCCAACAACGCCGCGGGAGGAATTGCCGCGCCCCCGGCCACAGGTTGCTTGGCATCCGGCAAAGAAGTCCTGGCATCCGGCAAAGAAGCACTGGACTGGGCAACTTCAGCCGATGACGGCTCTTTTTTCTCGTTTTGATGCGAGGATTTCCGCAAGGCATCTCGCCCGCTTGTGTTGTAAATGCCCGCCGTTTTCTTCACCGCCGGAGTGTTGTCTCCCTCGGCGGTCAATAAGGTTTCACCGGTTTGCTTATCGGCCGGCGACTGCTCCGCGGTTTTTCCCACCGCAAGGGCGTTTTTCGGGCTTTTCTTCCCCTTCATAGACTGAGAAATAGCCGCCTCTTCCTTCGCTGATTCGGCTGCCAGCGGTTTGTTCGTCTTCAATGACTCCATTGCCATTAGCGCGTCCGGGCCGACAATTGGCGTTGCATCTTCCGCCACAATGGGCAGTGACTTAGTGGCTTCTTTTGTTTCCGCCTGAGTTGCCGAGGCATCCGCTCCAGAGAGAAAACGGCTTCTTGCTTGGACGGCATCGGGATTTACCAGCACAACGGGTTGATTCTCTTGATTCTCGCTCTTCCGGGAGGAATCCGGCCCTTCGTGCTCGCTTTTTCGCTCTTTCTTTGCTCCCTGTTCCGTCTGGGAAAGGGCATCTCCGCTTTCCCGCGGCCCTTGCTTGTTTTCCAGGTTCTGCGATTCCGACTCGCCGGTCTCGGGGTTACTCGCAAGTTTATTATCTTGGTTTGATAACTGCGCGACCTTCCCGGGCGATTCTTCCGCGGTCGGACTCTCAGCTTGCTCCACGGGGCAAGGATCTTCCTCTCTTGCCCGAGCGGATTCCGTTTGTGGCGCCGCCGCCTGCCCGGCCTCGATTTCCCGGCGATTTGGGTCGTTGTTAATGCGATCGGGGGAAAGAGATTTTGCGCGCTGTAAATAATCATCAAACGATCCGCTGCCGTCCGGGCGCATGTTATCGACGCCCCCTTCCGCCGGGGGCATGTCCAACAGAGGCAATCCCAGTAATTGAGTAAGATCGATATTTGTCATTACCATGCCTGCTATAGCTGCGAAGGTTTTGCTTGCCCCAATTCTTTACGCGTGTTTTCCGATACTTTAGCGGATGGCGAGCCTTCGCGGATGCGGCGCAGCACTTCGCTGAGTTTTTCCAATTCCTCGGGCGTCTTGAATTCGCCGATGATTTTGTGCGCTTGGTGTCGGGCATGGGTGTTAGCAGCGTCACCACGTCGTCGATTTCCTTGTTATCCAGCATTTCCAGGATCAATTCCTTGGCCTGCTTGGGCTTGATGCTTTCCAGCGTGCGCCGCACCTCATCCTTGCCGGCGGTCGCCGAGCCTTGACGCATCGCCGACAGTTGGGCCTCGAAATCGTCGTGCACTTGCCGGTATCGTTTTTTCTCGTCGACCAATTTGCTCTCTTGGTATTGAAGTTGAGAGACTGTGTTCCGCAGTTCCTGCTCGCGGATTTCCAAGTTGCGATACTTCATTGCCCGGGTTTCCAGGATCTGCTCAAAAGATGGCTGTTCGGCGGTTTTCTCCTCCGCTTTTTGGGCCGGCGGCTCCTTGCCCGCCGCCGTTTCAATCCCTTGGGCCGCGGCGACGACGTGCAGCCATCGCTGCTTATCGATTTTCCAGGTGGAAATCAAATAACTCAGCATGATTACCTGGGCAATGAGCGTGGCCATGCATGCATACACGAATATTGTCCATGCGCCGTTGATTAGTCGTCGGATCATTCGAATTCCTCCGCCGCCACGGCCTGGAGCCGGGCGATCTCATCCAGACGTTTGATATCCAAGCGGTTTTCTTCCTGCTGATGCCGCTCGGCCTGGTGTTCGCGCAACTTCTCCAAAACGCGAACCTCCCTGTTGGCGGCCAATAAGGCCGCGCGCCGCCGCTCGATCTCGGCGGCCAAACGCTGGCGTTGTTCGTTTAAGTGACTTTGCTGGACTTTCAAGATGATTTCATACCGCTGGGCTTCCAGTAAGCGGTCCACGTCCACCATGCCCGGCCCCACGGCCTTACGGCACTGGTCTTTCAGTAAATGTAACTCGCTCTGGACCTGTTCCATATATCCTTGCAGCACGTCGTCCGCCCGATAGGCCTGGGCCAGTTCCGTGCGGCGCTCGTCGCGAGCGGCCTCGCGGATTTTCAAAAGCGTCGCCAAACGAAACTTGAATCGCGCCATGGCTGGTTAATTAGTCCTCATTTTTGCGGCTGCGCGCCTAAACGGTTGTTAATTTGTTGATATAACTGCATTAATCCTTTTCTGGCGTCATCGATATTCGAGGGCTGCCCAATGGCCTGCCGCAAATAGCGATTCAGGTCGTCCTGCATTTCAATGGCCAGATCCACTATTTTGTTGCTGCCGCGGCGATAAGCGCCGATAGAGATCAAATCCTCATGTTCGCGGTATGCAGCCAGCAGTTCGCGCACGGCGATGGCCGCCTGGAGGTGATCCTCGCCGACCACTTCGGTCATCAAACGGCTGAGGCTTTCCAGTACGTCCACGGCCGGATAATGGCCTTTCGAGGCCAGGCGGCGCGAAAGCCAGACGTGCCCGTCCAGCAAGCCGCGCACCGCGTCGCTGATCGGTTCGTTGAAATCGTCGGCCTCGACCAGCACCGCGTAAAACGCGGTGATGCTGCCGCGCGGACTTCGTCCGGCCCGCTCCACCAGCTTGGGCAGGACCGAGAACACCGAGGGCGGATATCCCCGCGTCGTGGGCGGTTCGCCCGCCGCCAGGCCGATCTCGCGCTGGGCCAGGGCAAAACGCGTCAACGAATCCATCAATAACAAGACGTCTTTTCCCTGATCGCGAAAATATTCCGCCACGGCCGTGGCCGTGGCGGCCGCTTGGGTCCGCATCAGCGGCGGTTCATTGCTGGTGGCTACAATCACCACGCTATTGGCCAAACCGGCGGGGCCCAGATCGCGCTCGATAAATTCGTTCACTTCCCGACCGCGCTCGCCGACCAACGCGATCACGTTCACGTCGGCCGAGGTGTATCGGGCGATCATCCCCAATAGTATGCTTTTGCCCAGACCGGAACCGGCGAAGATCCCCAGTCTTTGCCCTTTGCCGCAAGTTGCCAGACCGTCGATTACCCGCACGCCGCTGGAAAGCGGTTTGCAAATCCGTGGTCGGTCGCAAGGATGCGGCGGACGTCGATAAAACGAGGTCCGATCCTCGAGTACCGGCTGCGGCTTGCCGTCCACGGCTTTTCCTTGGGCGTCGAACACCCGGCCCAACATCCCCGGCCCCACACGCAACCAGCGCGTGGTCCGCGCCAGCCGAACCCGATTGCCGTGACGCACGCCGGTTGATTCGCTGAAGGGATAAAGCAAGGTTAACTCGTCACGGAAGCCGATTACTTCCGCCAGCAACGCATCGCCCGTCTCCCGCTGAATTTCCGCCAAGGCGCCGACCGGCGCGGGAAAGCCCGCCGCGGCCACGGTCATCCCCACCGTGCGCGCCACCGTGCCCGTCAAGGAAACCGGCATTATGCCTTCGAGTTGTTCTTCGATGTCCAGCATAGGTAGTATGTAGCAGGTACTAGATAGTTATAAGTTTTCAGTTATCAGCTTTCAGCAGTCCACTTTCAGCCAACGGCGTTATTCATTCTAGGTTCAGTATTCTGCGTTCTACGTTCCGCCTTACTCTCTGTCCTCTGTATTAATTCATCCTTCATCCCTCATCCTTCATCCTTACGCCTATTGTTTCAGTTCTTCTTCGATGCGTTGTAATTGTGCCTCGAATTGCTGGTCAATCACGCCAAAACGGGTTTCCACGCGGCAGCCGCCGGGAGTAATATCGGGATCGGCCGTCAGCTCGGCTTTCATCAACGGCGATAACTCCTCGACCACCAGGCGCACCTGATTGCCCAGCGACTGAAAATCAAGCGGATTGAGCAGAATGCGCAAGTCCGCGTTGCCGGCGGCCAACTCCAAGGCTTCGCGCACCAATGTCAAGGTGATTTCGGGCTGCTTCTGCAACTGGCGGCGGATAATTCGCTGGGCAATCGCCGCCGCCAAACGCACCGCGCCAGACTCCCAATGCGTCAACCACGCGTGGCGGGCATCGTGAATGTTTTGCACCGCCTGCTTCAGCGCCGGGATCACCGTGCCCAGTTGTTTACGCACCATTTCTTCGACTGTCTGTAGCGCCGCTTCACGTCCTTCGCTCTCGGCCCGCTTGCGGGTCGCCTCTGCCTCCTGCTGCGCCTTGAGCACTATCCGCGCCGCTTCAGTGCGAATCTTCGCCAAATACTGATTGGCCTGCGCGGTCATGTCGTCAAAATTAAACGCCACGCCCGGCGTTGCACCGTGGCGATCAGAGGCTCGAATAATGGTAGACATCTGCTAGGGATCAGGCCTTAGGGGATAGGGGTTAGGGATCAGAGGTCAGAGCTCAGTATTTAATGGAGATCTTATTCTCCAATTCCGAACCCTGAACCCTGAATACTTTTTCACGCGGCTCCTAATACAGTTTTCCTTTCTGCATACGTTACTCTGGTGGCGATTTCAGCGATTCGTCGCCGGGCGGCCTCCACGTCGCTGAGCCGAATCGGACCGGGCTGTTGCAGTTTGCGACGAAGCAAATCGGCCTGGCTTTGCGGGAGAAAACGCAGCACCCGTTGGCTAATCTCCGGCACGGCGCCCAGGAGCGCGGGCAAGATGCACTGCGGTTCCGCCGCGCGAAAGACCTCGACCAAGATGGAGTCGTCCAAGTCGGCCAACTCGTCGAATTCCATCGGCGGCGGCACGATTCTTCCCGCCAATGCCCGGTCGCCCGCGGCCAGGTTGTCGAGAATTTGCCGCCGCACGTCGCTCTCCGACGCCTCCAAAATGCCGCTGAGCGCTTCTAAACCGGCCACGCGCCGCCGTTGCATGCTCACTTGTTGTGAGAGGCGCGACTCCAAGGCTTGTTCCACTTCGCGCAAGATGGCGGGATCGGTCTCTTCCAAGTCGACCAGCCGTCGGATCACCTCCGTCTGGAGATTCGCCGGCAGGCACGCCAACACAGTGCCGGCTTGGTGCGCCGAAAGATGTGAAAGCACCAGCGCGATGGTCTGCGGACGTTCGCCCGATAAAAGCCGCGCGAGTTTCTCGCCTTCGGCTTCGCGCAGCGCACAAAAGGTTTCTCCTTTGCCGCGCCCGGGGCGGTTTTTGTCGCTTTAAACGAAACTTGTTTCCTGGCGGTCGCCAGGGCCGCCGGACTTTCGAGGTCGAGGCCCCAGGGTTCTCGGGCAGGTAGCAGCGGTTTGTGTTGGCAGAACTCGTCAATCACGCACTGTTGCTCGTCGTCGGGTATCTCGTCCAATACCACGACCGCCTGCCGCACGCGCTGCGCTTGCTCGGGACCAAGCTGTTCCAATACCGCGTCGGCGGCGGCGCGATCCAGGCACGCCACCAAAATGGCCGCCTTCCGGATGCCCGCATTTGTCAAGTTTTGTGTGGTTGCGTTCATATAGGAGGATTCCGTTTTCAAGTTGCGCTGCCAATCCAACCGCGGAGGATATTGGCGGCATTATCGGGATCTTCTTTGACCATTTTGGAAAGTTCGTCACGCAGCGACGGTCCGGCTACGAAACGCCTGAGCTGAGCCGCGGGAGTCGCAGCGGTCTCGGCCGCCTCTTCTTCTCTCATCGTCATGCCCACGACCCTCGGCATCGAGCGCGGTTGCTCCACAGCCGGAACAGCGCGAACCAGTGACCTCAACATCATCAAACTCACTAGCGCTACTCCGATCATCCCCAACATGCTCCAATACTCATTGAGCCAGGCCAAGATCGTTTGCATGGCTTTTGGCGCGGGAAGTTCCTTGCCGGGGATATCCTGGAAGGTCGTCACGGTGACCAGTTCCGTGGGATCGGCCACGCCTTCGGCCGGCGGCAAAAGTTGTGCCACGTGTTTCTGAATCTTGCTCGATTCCTCGGTGCGGATTTGCTCCAGGGCGGCCTGGTCGGGTCCCTTCTGTTCCTTTCCCTCTTCCGCCGGATTGCGTTCTTGCCACACCTTTTTGAAGTAGCTGATCGGAATGCCCACCGAAACCTTGGCTAATTTGGGCGTCAGCCCGACGGTTTCGGTTTCGATCTCCTGGCCTGAAGCCAGGCTGACCACTTCGCGCTTCGACTGTTCTTCCTCTTCGCGGGAACCGCCTGTATTGTTGGTTCCCAGCGACTGGGCGGTGTTGGGTTGCTGGGCCGCAAAACCCACGCGGCCCGCGGGTCCGCCGCTGTTCTGCGTTCGCGAAGTGCTCTGATCCGACTCCTTCACCGCCACCGCCTTGGGGTCGTGTTTCACCTCGCGCGTGCGGCTTTTTTTCTTCGTGTCCAACGTTACCGTCGGCTCGACCGTGACGTTAGGAATAAAAGACAAGGCATTGAGGATCTTGGCCTTCAAATCTTGTTCATAGATGCGTTTCCGCGACACGTATAGATCGTCGTCGGCGCCGCCGCCGTTTTCCGGATCGCCGTACCAGGTGCGGCCGTTGAGGTCGGAAACAGTGACGTTCTCGGGCCTCAGTCCGGCAATGGCGCCCGCCACCAGGTGACGGATCGAAGAAACTTTGGTTTCGTCGAGCTGCTCGGACCCGTTGGGTTTTACCATGGCCGTGGCGGTGATGATTTTATCCTTATTCAGTCCCGGCTTGGAATCGATATCGTAAAGCACGTACGCCCGTTCGATGCCGCTCATGGAACTGATGATCAGGCCCAGTTCGTCCTGGGTGGCGATTTTAATGCGTTGTTCCCGCTGCTTGGCGCTGTCGAAAACGTTGCCTGTATTAATCGCTTCGCGCATTGCGCTGCCGAAATTGGAAGGTAAGGCCTTGGCCTCGGCCAAAGCGGCCATGTAGGTGGCCTCCTGGCCGCGCAGCACCCGAATCTGCGTGCCCCGAATCTCGTAGCCCTTCAGGTTCGCCTTGGCAAAAGCCGCCTCCATTGCCGGCAGTTGACTGGCCGAGATCGGCAGACCGTGCATCAAATCGGCGCTGGGACCGGAAATCTCATGCGTGAATAAATATCCCACGCTGACCACCACTACGATCAAAAGCAACCCGGCCGTGAGCCGGGCGCCGGGCGTCATCGTGCGGAACAGATCAGCTACCTGGGCGTATGCCTTGTTGAGAAAATCCATCCTGGGATCCTTTTTCCTGATAAAAAACCATTAATCAAATCACCCTGTCCACTGCCCACTTTTATACTCGTATCGCTTGCACCTCATCGTATGCCTGGAGCAACTTATTTCGCACCTGGAGCATCATTTTGAAGGCGAGATCGGCCTTCTGCACGGCGGTAAGCACTTCGGCGGGAGTAATGTCGCCGCCGGTGACCATTTTTTCCACGGCCGCATCGGCCTGCTGCTGCATATCGTTCACCTGCCTGATCGAATCCAGCAGATAGTCCTTAAACGAGCTTTTCTCCTGAACTCCATCCGAGTTGGCTGAGGCAAGTGAGGGCGGCGCCAGCGGCGTCGATATATTTTGTATAGGACTGATCATGACATCTTTACGTTGAAATCTTGGTTAGTTGGAATCTTGGTTAAATGATGTATCTTCGCGACCGGCGGTCGCGACTTTATGGTTTTGTTTTTTTATGCGATGATCTTCAACGTTTGTTGCTCGAGGTCTTTGGTGATTTCCATTGCTCCCAGGTTGGCTTCGTACGCCCGGGCGGCTTCCATGGCGTCGGTGAATTCAACCATCATGTTGATGCTCGGATATGCAACATAGTCTTTGTGCGGTCCTGCTTTGATGGCGTCGGGATTGCCGGGTTCGTATTTATACCGGGGCTCGGTTTTGGCAACCTCCACTGAACTGACCTTGACCCCCGGAGCGCCGTTCGCGCCCACGCTGGGATCGGCTTGAAAAACCACGAATCGCGGCTGGTAAGGTTCTGCTTCGCCGGCTTCGTTATGCGTGGTCGAAATGTTCGCCAGGTTGCTGGAAATGGCATTCATTCGTATTCGTTGAGCAACTAATGCGCTGCTGCTGATGTCTAATGCGGGAAGCATGTCAGTCACCAGGGGTTGGGAGGTTTATCTTAAAAACTGATTCGCGCCGCTAGACTGCCCCTGGCGGCTAAACATTAACTAATTATTTATCCTCATGGTTTTTTGGGTTATACTCTTTCCGAGATCGCGGTTTCCAGCAAATGGAACTGTTTGGTCAACAGCGCCAACGCCAAGTTGTGTTGCATCTGGTTTTTGGCCATTTCGCTGACTTGATGTTCCATGCCCACGTTGTTTTCATCGTGATGCAGAATAGTTTTTGAGTTTTTGGCGACCTCCGCCAAGGGCGTGGAACTGACAAAACCGGCCTCGCCGGGTGAAATCGCCTGCGTACTTGGCGCCTGCCGCCGTTCCTCGATAGCCTGATGCAATCGCGATTGAAAATCCTCCACCGAAAGGTCGCATACCTTGTAACCCGGCGTGTCCATGTTGGCGATATTGGCGGCCAACACCGTGTGCCTGGCCTGGCTGAAATTCACCACTTCCTGGAGCACGGGAATCGTTGTCGAGTCGAAAAGGTTTGCGAACATCTTACTTGCCTTTGGCGTATTCAATCCAAACGTCTCACATATATATTCCAGTTGACTAACGCAACCGGCGTGCCGTATCCGACGGCAACTCACAGGTTATTGCCTTTCGGTCAATTAACGTGTATTGCCTAACTTACTAAGGCGCTTGTTTTTTATGATGGAAATTCAATATATTAATTTATTAATCCATTGGCGGTAGAATAATTTCCTCTGCCCGCAAACGGCAAATTTTGCGCATGGGGATCGGCATTTTTTGCCGGATGCTAACCTGCCTTGGAAAAGGATTTTTCTCGGGGGGCGTAACCATACTGACGCAACTTGCCCGAGAGGGTTCGCAGTCCAATACCCAGTGCTTCGGCGGTCTTCGCCCGGTGACCGCCAAAACGCTCCAGGGTGGCTTCGATCAGTTTGCGTTCCATTTCCTGCAAACTGAAGCCTACGGGCACGTTTCGGTCTTGAGTTTGTGTTCCTTCAGGGCCGGCGATCAGCCAGCGGCGCAATTCATCGGCGGCGACGGGGCGGCCGGCATGGAGGATGCTTGCCCGGGTAACAATGTTCTCCAATTCGCGCACGTTGCCGGGCCAGTGATATTCCAATAACAACTCCGCGGCCGACCCCTGCAAGGTGCCCGGCTCGCGCTGCAAGCGTGCGGCGCAGCGGGCGAAAAAATAATCCGTCAGTGCGGGGATATCTTCGCGGCGCTCGCGCAGCGGCGGCACGCTGAGCGGCACCACCGCCAGCCGGAAATAAAGGTCTTCGCGGAATCGTCCCAGCGATACCTCCCCTTGCAGATCCCGATTCGTTGTGGCCAGCACGCGCACGTTTACGCGGATGGTTTGGTTCGAACCCACGCGCTCGAAATTCTTCTCCTGCAGCACGCGCAGCAGTTTGGCTTGCAGGCGGAGGTCGATTTCACTGATTTCATCGAGCAGGATTGTTCCGCCGTTGGCCGATTCGAACCGCCCGATGCGTTGGCTGTCAGCGCCGGTGAATGCACCGCGCTCGTGCCCGAACAGTTCGCTCTCCATCAATTGGGCCGAAAGCACCGGGCAATTCAGGCTCACTAGTTCTGCGTCGCGCTGTTCGCTGTCCGCGTGAATTGCCCGCGCCACCAATTCCTTGCCGGTGCCGCTTTCGCCGGTGATCAATACCGTTTCCGGCGTGGGAGCAACCTGCGCGATCCGCGCGGAGCATCTGCATTTGTCCGCTGCAACCGATCATTACCGGCGGATCGCCAGAATTTTTCCGGGATCCATCCCGGGGCTCCTCTTTGACCAGCCGGCCGTGACGGATCGCCTGGCCCACGAGCCGTTCCAGTTGATCGACGTTGAAGGGTTTCTCGATGTAATCGAACGCGCCGTGACGCATGGCCTCGACCGCGGTCGCCACCGAGGCATGCGCGGTGACCATCACCACCTGCGCGCACAGGCGCCGCTGTTCGATGTGCATGATCAGTTCCACCCCGTTCATGCCCGGCATTTTCAAATCGGTGACGATGCACTCGAAGTTCTCCTGCTCCAGGACCTGGAGCGCCTCGGGCCCGCTGGAACAACAAAGCACCTCGTGGCCGGCGGCCCGCAACACGTCGGCCATGGACTCGCGGGCCTGGCGGTGATCGTCCACGATCATTACCCGTCCGCTTTGCCGAGAGGTAAGGTTTTCGTTTAATCCGGAGCTTTTCATGCGGCAGTCTCCAAAACCTTGGCACGGGGAATATACAAGGAGAAAATGGCGCCGCCCTGGGGACTGTTGGCTGCCGTCACACTGCCGCCGTGCACCTCGGCAATGCGATAAACAATGGCCAATCCCAGGCCCGTTCCGCCCGCTTTAGTGGTGAAAAAAGGCTCAAAAGCCCGACGCTCCCCCTCGCCCGATAGTCCGGGACCGCTGTCGGCAATCTTTAATTCCAGGTAATCGCCGTACTCCCGGGCGCTGATCCCCAGCGCGCCGCCATCGGGCATGGCGTCCACGGCGTTCAGCAGCAGATTGAGCACTGCGCGGCGCAACATATCGCGATCGGCGGTGATGCTTTGCGCAAAATGTATGTCCAGAACAGCTTCGATGCCCTGGGCTTCAAATTGCGGGGCGAGCGAAAAGCAGACGTCTTCGATTAGTTTCCTTAAAGGAAAGGTTTGTAAATGCGGGTCGCGCTCGGCGGTAAAGTGCAACAGGTCGTTGACCGTGACGTCCAAGGCGGTGAATCCGGCGGTGATTTTATCCAATATTTCCAGACTTTCGCGATCAGCGGCAATCCGCCGCCGCAACAAACTAAGATATAACGTCACTGGGACCAGATTATTTCGCACTTCATGGGCGATGTGCGAGGCCATCTGTCCCAGATCGGCCAGCCGGTTTTTTGCGCCAACTCGCGATTCTTAATTTCCAACTCGTCGGTGAGCCGCTTAACTTCCTCGCGCAAGGCCTTGTGCGTTTGCTCCAGGCGGAGCGTGGCATCCTGCCAGGCCGCCAACACGGTTTCCAAGTCGGCGGGGCTCAGCGGCGACGTTCTACAAGCAGCAGCTTGATTCATAATTGGTAGGGCGGGACAACCTCCCGCCGGCACGGCTGTGTTTATTGATTCCGGTGAGGCTGCGCCTCACCCCACGTTTTTTTATTGCTCCGAAAACAAGTCCAATTGCGACAACAGCGCGTTGGCCTGCGGCAGATAAGCATGCCGCGCACAACCTGCCAGATGCGCTCCTTGAAGCTGCGCCGCCGCTTCATCGCGACGCCTAATCAGCGCGGCTTCGCATTGTTTCTCCTGGCTGACGATCTCGGCCAGCAGTGTTTCACACTGTTGCAGTTGTTCGGCACATTGCGCCCGGGCTTCCGGCGAACGCCAAACGCGCTTCTCCGGATCCTGGTTGCGGAAAGGGGCCAATGCCCGTTCGATCCGCTGCAACGTTATTAAAGGACGTTGCTTGGCCGCTAAAACGTCCATCAGCGACGTCATGTTTCCCTCGTCGATCAAAGCCAGTTGCTTGCTTCCCAGCTCGCGCAATTGCAGCAAGCACTCGCGCTTTACGCGGACCAGATCGCTGAGGATTTCGGTTTCGTAGGCACTCATTTTTTCATAACTTACTGAGCTGATCCAAGTGATCGGCCCATTGTTTGCGATTGAAGTTGCTGGTGTTTTCAAAAACCACATCGGCTTTCATCCGGGTGAGCGCGAACTTGGCTTGCTGCAAGGCGGTTTGAGCTTCCTGCGGTTTATTCAGCCGTCGATAAATGTTGGCGACCTGAACATAAGCATTGAGCGCCTCGGGACAGCCCTGATAACGATTGGCGGCCAGGGAGTAAGCCTTGAGGGCCTCTTCGAATTTTCCTTGGGCGGTAAGCAACTCGCCGATGGCAAAGTAGCAATTCCGCAGCATCGCCGTCTGCGCGGCGTTAAGTTCCGTGTTTTCATGATCACTGCTGAGCGTCTCTTGAACTTGCTTGTATTGTTGCAGTGCTTGGGAAAACAGCGTGCTGATTTGTTGGGCTTCGATAATCTGGGTACCGTCTGTTGGGACCTTATTGTTTTTTCCGCCGGCGGAAATGGCCATTTGTCGATAGCAATCCGCCGTCAGAAAGCGGGCTTCGACCGCCCCGGATTCATCGGGATAGCGTTTCAAGGCTTCTTCCAGGCGGCGGACGGCCTCGGCATAACGGCCTTCGGCATAAAGCAATTCACCCAACGCAAACAACGAATCGCGCCATTCCTTGCTGGCCGGAGTAAGATAATCGCCGTTGAGATTCTCCAGCAGCAGACTTTCCCCGCGACGACTCTCGCCCTTTTCCTGATATGCCCGCGCCGCCAACAACCGGGCGCGGCAGGCGGCGATGTCGCGCGCATGCAATTCCATGCACTCCTTGAACATCTCCAAGGCCTTATCCGGCTCGTTTAGCGCCAAAAGCGACTCGCCTAAATAGGTCAGGGCTTGCGGGCGACGGCGTTGAACTTCGTTTTTCAAATACGTTTGAAACATGCGGGCCGCATTCTGGAAATCCTGGCCCTGCAAAAACGCCATGGCGCTGTTCCATACTTGATCGGAATATGTTTTGTTGGCGGGCAAAAGTCTCGCCAGTTTGGCATAGCAAACGCCGGCGCGGCGAAACTGCTCCCGGCCCAGACCGCGTATCGATTCCGCCTTGCGCGCGGCGCCTTGTCGGCCTGGCTCATGAGCGTCTGTCCCCAGATGCCGTACGCCTCGGCTCGCAACAGGAGCTCTTGATCCGCCGGGAACAAAGGTTGCATGATCCGCGTCAGTTGCAGGGTGATCTCGAATTTCTCGGCGCCGAGGTATTGCTGATAGGCCGCCAATAAGCGAGACTTCAATTCGTCCAGGCTGAGCCAAGGATTGCGATAGCCTTCCCCGCCGATAATTTCGTTCAGGGCGTGGCGATACTCGATCAAGGCCTCCAGGTCGCGTCCTAAACGGCGATATAGATCCGCCCCCTGGAAAGAGGCGGCGGCGCCTTCCGGCGTTTCGGGGTAGGAATTATGCGTGTGGATGAATTGTTCCGCTGCCGCCCGATACTCTCCCAATTCCGCTAAACACGTCCCCGTCAAGTACATAGCCTCCTGCGCGGCTTTGCCGACGGCAACGTCTTTGCCTTGCACAAGGCGCAGGGTTTTAATTGCTACCTGAAGTTTTTCCCGCGCCGGGCTTGGTCCGCTTCGGTCACTGGCGTCTTTTTCAACAGGGCGTGGGCTTCGTAGATCAACACTTGCCCCCGCTCGACCACCGCCGAAAAATAGTTTTTCGCATCAGCGGGAATTTGATCCAGCGTGGCGTTGCACTCCTCGATTTTTCCCAGACGCAAGAGGATTTGGGCCCGTTGTAACAAACCTCTCTGCCGCTGTTCGTGGGAGAGCTTTTCCTCGGCCAAGTACAGCGAGTTCTGCTGCAAGGCCTGTTCGAGCTGGGGACTGCTCTCCTGCAGATAAACATTGGCCAGCAAAGCGTGTATTTCCGCCCGATATTGCGGAGAGCTTTTCAAGGCCGAAAGTAAAACAGAACGGCTGGCCGTAAGCTGACCGGTTTCAGCTAAACTTTTCCCTAAAAGGTAGAGGCCCTCAGCGCCGCGCTGGGCCGGAAATCCGCGGTTGTTCGCCTCCTCCAAATACCTGGCAGCCAGCAGAAACAGTTTATTTCGATCCTTTCCCTGCGCATCCTCGGCTTCATAGGCGGCCGTTGCGCCCAGCGCAAACGCCGCTCCGCCAAGTTCCTCGACCGCAAACGTGCCTTGCTTTTGCAAACGCTTGGCAAGGACCTGCGTTTCGGCAAAAGCGCGGCGATCCAGCGCCCAAGAACTTGGTCTATAGTCACCAATTCCTGCGGTGCGGCTCTTTTTTGCAACGGAATTAATACCCAGATCGCTGCCATAAATATCAAGAGCACGCCTGCGCCGATCGCCAACGCCGCCCAGAGACGATGGGCTTTCACCCAACTGATTAAACGGCCCGGGGCGTTGGTCAACAATCCTAACCCGCCAGAGGCTGTTGTCTCGGCCATGGGGGCTTCTTGATCGGGAAGATCATTAGGTGGCATAAGCGCAATCCGGTTTCGGACATTTGCTCAGACCATACGCCAGAACAGCGCAATAGTCCCAGCAACTTGAAAAGCTAGGAAAAGGCGGGCACTTTTTACCCGAAAACGAGTCTGGGTGTCAATCCACGTTTATTGAATCCGAGTACGAAGGCCTTCAAAGCCCTTGTACATACGAACGGATGGAGACCAATAATATGGGCGAATTCTTACTATCTTTCCCAAGCTGCCAGAATAGTACAATTTTGCAGGTCACTATTGATTGACCGTTTGCAGTTCTGAAGTTAGAGAATTTATTTGTTCGATGATCCACCGATTAACGTCGGCAAGCATTGGATCTATAAGTTCATGCCCGCAGGGGTATTGTCGCAAGGTAATCGACATGCCGGCTGTATGCAGGAGGCGAAGATTTTCGCAGACTTCGTTGTCAGGATAGTAACTGCTATAGCGGCCAATGGCCAGAAAAATAGGTAATTTGCGGGCCAAGGGCAGATTTCCAAATAACCTTCGACAGGTCGGAAAAGCACCGCAAACCGATAAAATACCGGCAAAATGCTGGGGATGGCTCAAAGCTACACGGAAAGCCATGGTTCCGCCCAAATCGAAGCCGGCCAAGAAAATTCTTTGGCGGCAGATATGAATTTTTTGGGCTGCTACCTCGATGGCATCAAAAATATGCTGTTCAACCTGTAGTATTTGCTCGTAGGTTTGCGGCCAGCCGTAGCCTTCTTGCTCATCTCCAGAAATCCCTTTCATACATACGCCCCGAGGAGCGACGGCCACAAAATTCTGTATGCTCACCTTGGGCATTATTGACCGTAACTGACGCTCGTCACTTCCGGGGCCGTGAAGCCACACAATTAATGGATAAGCATAGCCAGGCTCATAATGTCTGGGGACGAATAGGGCGTGTATTGTATCTTGGGAAGCTGGGTAAAATAGGGGCGACTGAATATTAAATGAGGGCTCGGCAATGTGTGTTTGTTGGAGAGATACAGAATGACGGATGCGAGTCATTTTTAGAAACCTTATCGCAAGGGGATGATAAAAAATGAAAAGTTATGATAACGGCCTTTTGTCTGTTGATCACAACGGTGTGAGACAAACGGGGCGAAAAACAACTGTACTGCAACTGGAAGGCATTTGTCAACTCCATAGCCACAGAGTTGATGGTTTTTTTATTAAAAAAATTCGCTAACAAACAAGAGCCTTCCCACAAAAGCCTGCTAAAGGCGCAAAAAAAGACTCGTTATTGAGGTTTTGTCAGACTGCTCTACATGAAAAATCCCCCTGAATTGCTCAGAAGGTACTTGACAAAAAACACAATCCATTGATTAACTCTCGCCTTTTTATCAATCCAATCTATCGCTACGATTTCCACGCGGAACAGTTGGGGCGGCACTTGGACTGCCGCCACGACTGTTTTATTTCCAGCGCGGTTTTTTTGAGGAGGTTGGTATAATAAAGTAATATTGAGTATAAAAAATGCTGTTCTGCCCAAAGAATTACCTTTCATTTGCGCTTCCGGATCGCAAAGAGTTTTTCATGAATAAACATTGTGTTTTTTTGGCCGCGGGAGCGTGGCTAATCGCGGTATCGGCCGCTGGGGCCTTGGATTCCGTCAAAACCAAAAGCGGCAGCATCCCGGGCAAAATCGTCAGCATCAGCCCTTTGAAAGTCGAAGTGAATCAGAACGGCGAGCTTAAAGAAATTTCCGTCAATCAGATCGAAACCATTTTTTACGAAGCCGAGCCGGCTTCACTGAAAAATGCAAAAACTTCGATCCTCAGTGGGCGATACGAAGATGCGCTAAAGGCCCTGGCCCGCGTCAACACCGATGAAATCACCCGCAAAGAGCTGCGCGAGGACATCGAGTTCTACACTGCCCTGGCCAGTGCCCAACTGGGTCTTAACCGCTCGGGCAAGATCGCCGATGCCCGGCGCTTGATGATCGCCTTCGCGAAGAACTATCCCAACAGTTATCATTATTTTCAAGCCTGTGAAACCGTGGGCGATCTCCTCGTGGCCAACCGTTCTTACGCCGCCGCCGAAGAATATTATGCCAAGCTTGCCAAGGCTCCTTGGCCGGATCACCAACTCCGGGCGGCCATGGCCATCGGACGCGCGCTGCTGGCACAAGAAAAATACGCCCAAGCCTTAAAAACCTTCGACACGGTCCTGAAAAACAATAGCCAAGACGCTCTATCGCAAGCCCAACGCGAGGCGGCAAAATTGGAAAAGGCGGCCGTCCTGGCGGCAATGAAACAAAACGACGAGGCCCTCAAACTCATCGAACCCATTCTTCTGCAAACCGATGCCGAAGATGCCGCCACCCTGGCCCGCGCTTATAACATTTTAGGAACTGCTTTGCGTCAAGCGGGCAAGGACCAGGAAGCCTTGCTGGCCTTTTTGCACGTTGATCTGCTCTACTCTTCCATAGCCGAAGCCCATGCCGAGGCGTTGTACAATTTGTCCGAACTATGGGAAAAGTTCCGTAAACCCGAGCGGGCCGTGCGCTGCCGAAAAATCCTGGAACAACAATATAATAACAGCCCTTGGGCTCAAAAGGGGGGACAATAACCCAAAACATTTTACAATCCTCATTGGTCCGCCCTCGATCCTTTACAGCAATCCGCGCCTAAAGGTAAATTATTAGCTCCAAGCAATTGTTGTGCATCACCAGGAAATGTCCGATATGCCCGCCCCAAAGCTCCGCTCGGCCGCGTTTACTTTGGTCGAATTGTTAGTCGCTATTGCGATCATCGGGATCCTGATCGCCCTGCTGTTGCCGGCCATTCAGCAGTCGCGGGAGGCCGCCCGGCGATCACAGTGCAGTAACAACCTTAAGCAAATCGGCCTGGCCTATCTCTGTTACGAGACGAATTATCAGAACCTTCCGCCCGCTTACATCTCCGATCCGACCAGGCCCGTGGGCTGGGGTATCTTTATCTTGCCGTATATCGAGCAGAGGGCCTTGTACGAACAGTACAATTTCAAAGCCCCTTTTTTTTACAGCAATCCCCCGGCCGGGATCGACAACCAACGCATCGCCAACACGCCGATCGAATTGTTCTCCTGTCCTTCGGCGCCTCGCAGGGATCCTTACACGTACACTTTCAGCTATCCAGGCTATCCGTCGATGAGTTGGCAGGCATCGGCGGCCGATTACGGCCCCCTGGCAAGCATCTCTTCTTGGTTTAACACCTACTTGGAAATAAATTATACCGACGAACAGCGTAAAGGCGCGCTCCAAGGCGATAATCCCACGCCCGTCAACGCCATCTCGGACGGAACTTCACACACTATCTTGTTGGCCGAGATGGCGGGAAAGAACGATCTCTGGCAAATCGGCAGAAACACGGGGCAAAAGCTGACGGGCGAATACACCGGACAAGGCGGCTGGGCCGATGCGACCAGCGGGGGATCCGTGTTTGTTGGTTCGAGCTACGATGGGTTAATTCCTCAGGGGCCCTGTGGAATCAATTGTTCCAACGACTATGGCTTGTACTCTTTCCATCGCGTCTTGGCCCACGCGCTTTTCGCCGACGGCTCGGTCCAGGCCTTGGCCGCGGAAATCGACATCCGCGCCTTGGTCGGACTGATCACACGCGCCGGCGGCGAGCTGGAGAAAAATCCCTAGCTGGGGACTGTCCCCATCCACCGCGGCGGATGGGACTGTCCCCTTCGGAGAAATTCTTATGCGAAAAAACATGCATTTTGTCGTTTCTATCTCGGCTTGTATCGGTTTGCTTGTTCTTTTTTCCGCTTGTACAAAATCAGATCGAAAACCGGTCTATCCCGTGCACGGACGAATTTTCGATAAAAACAATCGGCCGGCCGTGGATGCGCTAGTCGTTTTCCATCCCCTTAACAAAAGCGACCTCAAGCCGGTAAAGCCCCTGGGGCGTGTCGACAAAAACGGCGAATTCGCGCTGACCACCTATGAAAACAGCGACGGCGGCCCCGAGGGAGAATACGTCATCACCATCGAGTGGCGCCGGCCGTCCGCCAATCCTTTTGGCGCCAAAAAAGAAGGCGAAGATCTGCTGCTGGGCCGCTTGAGCAATCCGAAAACCTCGAAATTAAGGTTCACCATCGTTAGTCGGCCGGACAATACTGTGCCGCCTATTCACCTTCAATAGCGAGTTGTTGACTTTCCGCGGTTCTATCTAACATCCACTATCTACCACCTACCATCTACTACCTGCGGTCTTCCCTCGCCTCTCGCCCTTGGTAGGAATTCAACCAATCCTCAATCTCCTTGATCTGCTCCGTCTGCCCCTGAGATCGGGCAAGTTTCAAAGCCTTCTGGGCCGCGGCGATGGCCTCGGCGGGTTGCTGCATCCTGGCATAGGCCTCCGCCAAATTGTTCCAGGCATTGCTGTAGTCGGGCCTGAGCCGCAGGCTTTGTTTGTAATGTTCGATCGCCTCCCGCAGTCGGCCTGCATTGGCCAGGGTGAGTCCAAGATTGTAGTGGGCATCAGGGTAATCGGGATTGAGCCTCAGGGCTTGCTCGTAATGTTCGATCGCTTCCTTCCTCCGGCCTGCTATATCCAGAACATTGCCCAGGTTGTGGTGGGCCTCGGAGAAGTCGGGATTAAGCCTCAGGGCTTGCTCGTAATGTCCGATCGCCTCATTCGTCCGGCCTGCTTTATCCAGGACATTGCCCAGGTTGTAGTGGGCCTCGGGGAAGTCGGGATTAAGCCTCAGGGCTTGCTCGTAATGTTCAATCGCGTCCTTGGTCCGACCTGCTTTATCCAGGACATTGCCTAGATTATTGTGGGCTATCCAACAGTCTGGATTCTTTTCCAGCGTGGCCTGATATAGCGTCATGGCGTCGCGGTAGAGCCCGCTTTGCCGCCAACTCAGTAATATGAGGATTCCCACCACAGCGATGGCGACGACAGTCGCCGCCCAGCGCGCTCCACCCCGCGTCCAATGATGCCATCTACTCCAGAGAGCCGACGCCAGCGCAATCACCCCGATAATGGCAATATGCTGATAATGGTCGGCCACCAGCGAATATTGCATATAGCCCACGTCTACAAAACCCATCATCGGCGCCAGCGCCACGCAGAAAAAACCCCAGGCAAACAAAAACGGCCGACTCCAGCTTTTTCTATATAGCCACAGGACCATCGTAACGACCACGGCCGCCACGAGCGGCAGCCACCACAGGGGATTGCCGACTTCGATGTGCCACTGCGGATAAACAAAAACCAGACTGAGCGGCAAAAGCGCCTTGTAAAGGTAGAACCAGACCACGCCGCCTGCCCCCAGCAGACGCTCGGCAAAACTGGCGCTGCGGATCACTATTTGCGTACCGTGCGTTTGAAACCACACGTTTACTCCCGCCAACACCAGGGCCACCAGGAAAAACGGAGAGACAGAAGGGGACAGTCCCATTTTCGCTGAGGCGAAAATTGGGACAGTCCCCGTGCGCAGCCACCAGACGATCCCCAACAGCAACACCGGCAACACCGCCGCCGATCCCTTGCTGAGCATCGCCAAGATGAATGTCAACAAGCTCAGCAAGTACCAGCAGGAAAAAGGGGACGCAGCTAATTTATGCGCAGCACCCTGCGGGCCGTTCCGGTAAATTAGCTGCGTCCCCTTTTTCTCCGGAGTGTGCCTGCTACCTTGGGCGTTATCGCTACAACTCACTGAGAAATGTTTCAGATAACACAGAATCGATAATAAGAAGAAAAACATTGCCAACATGCCTTTGCACTGCGCTATCCACGCCACCGACTCCACGTTCACCGGATGCACGGCAAAAATCATCGCCGCCCAAAATGCCCCGGGAATAGACAACTTCCGCAAGATAATCCAAATCAGCAATGCCGAGGCAATGTGCAAGATCAGGTTGGCGACGTGGTAGCCCATCGAGTTCATCCCCCACAGCCGCCACTCGATCCAGAGCATGGTATTGGCCACCGGCCAGTAGTCTTGCGCTTCGGTGGTGCACCAGAACCGGTACAGACCGTCAGGGGCCTTGATCAGTTCATTTTCCGTAAGCAGCTTGTCATCATCCAGGATGAATCCGCCGCTCAGGGAGGGGAGATAAGCGAGCCAGGCGGCCAGAACAATTAGCACTATTCCTGCCGGCACGCGCACGAGCAGTAACAAACGGAAAAAGGTTTCCGACCGCATCTGGGGAGCGTGTTTTCGGGAAGATTTCTTGCGTTTGGACATCAGCGAACTGCTCGACAAGATGAACTACACTACCTATTAGGACTCTATCAATGGAATTATTTTATCTTGTATCTGAGAAGATTTGAAGAGTTCGACTTCCAGCGGGCAGAGTTCCTCTAAGAAGCACTTTTCACGCCCGGGGATGAAACTTCTTGTGAACCGCCTTCAAGCGCGTGGGATCCACGTGAGTGTAGATTTGCGTGGTGGCGATGCTGGCGTGACCGAGCATTTCCTGAACCTGTGCAAATCGGCGCCGCCGGCCAAGATGTGCGTGGCAAAACTGTGCCGCAGGGTATGCGGACTGATTTCAGGCGGGACGCCCACGCGCCGGGCATATAGTTTGAGCAGTTCCCAGATCCGTTCCCGACGCAGGCCCCGGCCGCGATAACTCAACAGCGCCCACTCCGCCGGATTGGACCGCTTGCCCAGCAATTTCCCGCGATCGTGCTGCCAAGTATGCCTGCACCGCTTGGATGGCGCGTTTGCCCAAGGGGACCAGGCGCTCTTTGTCGCCTTTGCCCCGGCAAATGCAATAGCCTTGATCGAGGTGCAGGTCGCGCAGTTTCAGATGCGACAATTCCGATGCCCGGCAGCCGGTGGCATACAATAATTCCAACAGCGCCCGGTCCCGCCGCCAATACGGATCGCCTTGTCCAGGCGCCTCCAGCAGGCGATCGATCTGTTGGGGGCTGAGCACCTTGGGCACACGTTGCCAAAGTTTTTGACTGCCCAGCAGTTCCGCAAGATTATCGGTGAGCACTCCCTCCAGTTGCAAATAGCGGAAAAAAACCTTCAGCGACACCAGATGCCGGGCAATGCTGGCCGGGGCGAGTTTTTTCTTGTTTAGCCAGCCGGCGTAATCGGCCAGATCGCGGATCGTCAACTTGTGGATGCCGCGGCCCGACAGCCACTCAAGAAATCGTTCGAGATCGCGCCGGTACGCCGCCACGGTATTCTCGGCCAGATGACATTCGCCGGCGGCGTACGCCGTGAACGAATCCACCCAAGTCCGCGCTTTACTCTGCGCCGCCGGCGGCTTGCGGTGTATCAGTTTTCGGCGAAGAATGGACATATTTGTAGGTGGTAGTTCGTTTAGCCCGGGCACTTGTGCCCGGTTTGAACTGCAAGCTGTAGGGTGGGTGCTCGCACCCACGCGCTCGTTTTTTTGCAAGATATCACGTGCGTGCAAGCACGCACCCCACCTCTATTTTCTGTTAATTCATCACTTATCTCACTTTCATCATTCTGTTTTCGTTTCGGATAGTAGATTAGATAATATTCACAGGATTTACCCGTGCCCTATTTACTATCACCCCTCCCCTGCCCTGTTTGCATCCGATTCGGTAAAATTCACAGACTTTACCGGCTTGAGGCTCTAGGCTTTAGGCCGGAGGGGGAAATGATGAATGCCCCATGGTGATTTACAAACACTAAAGACTGAACACTGAAAACTTTTCTAAACCCCAAATCCTGAACCCTGAACCCCAAACCCTATTCATCACTGCCCCCCGCCCACCGCCCACTGTCCACTAATTCCTAATTTTTAACCCCTATCCCCCTGCCCCATGTCTTCATCTACTG
Organism: Pirellulales bacterium; assembly: GCA_963820545.1. Lineage (GTDB taxonomy): Bacteria > Planctomycetota > Planctomycetia > Pirellulales > Thermoguttaceae > CAWGAJ01. Next base: position 1,095,350 of record CAWGAJ010000001.1, on the reverse strand, counting down.
TTCCCCTTATTTCGCTGGACGAAATCACTCCCGGCCAAGAGGCCGACATGTTTATCTTGCTAACGACTAAGGAAGAACTCACGGCCAAGAATGGCAAACCTTATTTCAAGGTCGCGTTTCGCGGAGGCAATCGCGAAGTGAGTTTTCCGATATGGAACGATTCGCCCTGGGCCGCCCAGTGCCGCGAGCAATGGACGCCGGGTGTTTTTTACAAAGTCCGGGCGGTTTATCGAGAGACGAATTTTGGGCCGCAGTTGGAAATCCGCAAAATTCGCGAGATCGTCCCAGCCGACGCCGCCGACGGTTTTGATCCCCACGCCTGCCAACCCCAATCGCGCTTCGATCCCCCAGCGATGTTCGCCGAATTGCTGGACATCGTGCGCCAGACGAATCGATCAACCCGCCTTGCGTCGCTTGGTGGAGTCGATACTGAGCAAATATCGCGCGGAAATCCTGACCTGTCCCGCCGCCCGGCACAATCATCATGCCTTTGTGGGCGGGCTGTTGGAACACACGCTCAGCGTGACGCGCACGGGCGTCTTTCTCGCCGATAAATACGCCGAATATTATGCCGACATGCAGCCGCCGCTCAACAAGGGACTGGTTGTGGCCGGGGCGATTCTGCACGACATCGGCAAGTTGCGCGAATACGATTGCCGTCCGGAGGGAGCCGCATATTCGCCCGAGGGCGCCCTGATCGGGCACATGTTATTAGGCCGCGATATCCTCCGCGAGGCCGCGGCCGAGGTAAAAATCGACGCCGATACCCTCCTGCGTCTGGAACACGTCATTGTGGCCCATCAGCGTCTGCCCGAATGGGGATCGCCAAAGCCGCCCATGACCCCTGAGAGTCTTTTGGTCCACTATGCCGACGATATCGACGCCAAATTCAACATGATGGCCGCCATCCTCAAAACCGACGCCAACCCCGGCCCGGTCACCTCGAAGAAAAACGTGCTTTCGCAACACGTGTATCGGGGAATGAATGAAAAAGGATGAAGGCTGAGGGATGAATTAACAGGAGACAGGTGTAGGGTGCGTGCTTGCACGCATGCGATATCTTGCTGAAAAACGAACTAAATTTCACATTGTCCACCGCCCACTAAACACCCACTTACCTTTTTCTCGCTTGCACCACGCGCGGCAGGCGGGCGAGATCTTTGATCGTCTCGGCAAGCTCGAATCGGCCCTCGGCCGCCAGCAACTCACGAACCTGATCGTGAATCATGGGGCTGATTTCCATAAGCAAATACCCGCCGGGATGCAAACGTTCGGCCGCCTGGGGAATCAGGGCCTCGATCACTTCAATGCCGCGCGATCCGGCCACGAGCGCGGCTTGGGGCTCGAAATTTTTCACCTCCGGCGCAAGTGCCTGCCACTCGTCCGCGGCCACATAAGGCGGATTGCTCAAGATAAAGTCGAATTTTATTTCTCGGCCGATAGCGGCAAAAAGGTCGCTGTGGACAAACTCGATCCGCCCGATGACGCCGTGCATTTCGGCGTTGGTTTTGGCCACTTGGATCGCCTGGGGATTTATGTCGATGGCCGTCACGCGGCAGCCGGGCAGGTGCTTGGCGGCACAGACGGCGATAATCCCGCTGCCGGTTCCCACATCGGCAATGGTTAGTTTTGCCCCCACCGTCCGAGTTTTGGCCAGATCGAGCAAGGCCACCACCAGCAATTCGGTTTCCGGTCGCGGAATGAGCACGTCCGGGCTGACGCGAAAGTCGAGCGAATAAAACTCGCGATGCCCCACTAGATACGCCACCGGAGCGCCCTCGGCCCTGCGGCGGACCAATTCCCGAAACGCTGTGCGCAATTCTTCGCTGGGCTCGGTATTGAATGAAGTGTAAAGCTCGATCCGCTGGCACCCCAAAACTTTGGCCAGGAGCACCTCCGCGTCCAGACGAGGGCTATCCGACCCGTGAGACTGCAGATAGTCGGCCGTCCACTTCAGCAGCCGGCCGACGGTCCAAGGGGCGGAAGACATATAAAAGATGAAGGATGAGGGATGAATATTCGTACTACGAATTGAAACTGTCCACCGCCCACTGCCCACCGTTCACTGCCCACTGTCCACCGTTCACTGCCCACCGTCCACCGTTCACTGCCCACCGTCCACTAATTATCAATCAACCGTGCCGAAGGCGTCGCGCTGCTCCTGGCGCTCGTATTCCGTCAAGGCGTCGATCACCGGATGCAGATTGCCGGCTAGGATGTTGTCGAGTTTGTAGAGCGTCAGGCCGATGCGGTGGTCGGTAATGCGGTTTTCCGGGAAATTGTAGGTGCGGATGCGCTGGCTGCGGTCGCCGGAGCCGATCTTGCTTTTCCGCTCGTCCGCCCGTTTTTTATGCTCTGCCTCGCGCTTGAATTCATAAAGCCGCGTCTTGAGCACGCGCAAGGCCTTGGCCAGATTTTTATGCTGGCTTTTTTCGTCCTGGCAGGAAACCACGATCCCGGTTTCGTAGTGGGTCAGACGGATGGCCGAAGCGGTCTTGTTGACGTGTTGCCCGCCCGGACCGCTGGCATGGAAAATATCCTTGCGGTAGTCGTCGGATTTCAGTTCGATTTCCACGTCCTCGGGTTCGGCCAGCACGGCCACCGTGGCCGCCGAGGTGTGGATGCGTCCCTTGGCCTCGGTCTCGGGCACGCGTTGCACGCGGTGACCGCCGCTTTCGAATTGCAGTTTGCGATAGACGCCCTTCGCCTTCCAAGCCCAGGATGATTTCCTTCATTCCGCCCAACTCGGTGGGACTGATGTCGAGAATTTCCACTTTCCAGCGGTTGTCTTCGGCGTAATGGCGGTACATTTCGTAAAGATCGCGGGCGAACAGCGCCGCTTCCTCGCCGCCCGTGCCGGCGCGGATTTCCAAAATACAGCGGCTGCGGTTGGCGTCTTCGCCGCCGATGGTCATGTCCAACAGATCGTTCCAGTAGCTTTCCCGTTCTTTTTTCAGCTCCGGCAATTCGGCCTCGGCCAGTTCGCGCATCTCCGCGTCGCCGCCTTGGACAATCTCCATGGCCTCGCGAATCTGGACATTGAGTTTCTTGAATTGGCGATATTTTGTGGCCAGCTTGGCCAACGAGCCGTGCTCCCTGGCCACCGCCGAGAGCCGGGCTGAATTGGAAAATACCTCCGGATCGGCAAGTTGCTTTTCCAACTCCTCGAAACGTCGCAGTTTTTCTTCGAGCGGATTGGACATGGCGGAAAAGTAATATGAAAAATGATGAAGCTAGAGTGATGAATGATGTCATCCTGAGCGTAGCGAACGATCTCGTTTATTAAGGCTGTAGGCTGACTACTGATGGCTGAAAGCTAAGGAGATCAGAGAATGACCTGGTTATTTTAGACAGCACTAAAACGTTATTAAGCACATTTATTCCGCGGCTTCGCTTTCCGCGGCGGTTTTCTTGCCGCGCTTCAGGCTGGAGTAACCCGTGGTGGCGAACTTCTTCTGAAATTTTTCGATCCGGCCGGCGGTGTCCATGTATTTCAACTTGCCCGTATAAAACGGATGGCAAACGTTGCAAATATCCACCTTCAGTTCCGGCATGGTGCTGCAAGTGACAAAGGAATTGCCGCAACCGCAAGTGACCTTGGTTACCATGTATTTGGGATGGATTTTTTCTTTCATGACCGAAATCCTTGTCTTCCAACTTTCTTCACTGTGCTAACCTGCATTTCTCACCAATATGTAGGGTGGGTCAAGCAAACTGTATTCGTGGTGGGACTTCGGTCGCGGATTGAATGCTCGCCATCGTACAGGCTGTAAATTACATATTTATCAGTTTGCACAACCCACCGACAATTTGCGCGACCTTGTCTCACCCTACGGTGAGAAATGCGGACTAAGCAGCAGGCGATGATTTTATCCCGGGTAAATATGAGGTTAATTCGTGAAAACAGATCAGTTTAACATCGAATTCAGGGCTCCACAAGTCCATGTAATCAGTCACAGATGTCTGGCACCGGCGTCTCGCCGGTGCTGGAATCCTACACGGGCAAGATGCCCGTGCCACCCTATCGGGGGCTTGCCCGGGGACCATGCCTCACGCTCTCGTGGGCATGTTCTTAAACATTGAAAACATCTACATAGCCAAACAAGTTTGAAGTTTGGCCATGGCACCCATTAGCAAATTTCCATAACCAGAAATAAACGTTATTGTCCCTCTTTTTCCTCTAGCCAGCGCGCCCGCAGCAAGCGACCGTAGACGTCCGGGGCGTCGGGGTCGGATTGATACATCATCACTGCGCGCTCGATCTGGCCCTGGGCTTCGACCGTGCGGGCCAAATTATATCGGGCGCCGTGTCGCCAAGGTCCCTGCGGATGCATTTCCAAAGTTCTTTTTAAGAGGTAATCGGCGGCGGAATTGTAATTATCGCGCTCGTAGGCCACCAGCCCCAGCCAATATGTGGCGTCTTGCTTGCCCAGCAAAATGGACGCCAACAACATTTGTAAGGCCTCTTGTTGGAGACTGGCTTTGGCGATTTTTTTCTCCTCTTCCGACTGAAAATGGATCATTTTCATTATTACGTTGGTGTATTCATCCTCCAGTTTCTTTAACATTTTGGCCAGATCGAGGTCTGTGATTTTCTCGTTTAGCTCTTCTTTTCGCTGTTGCAATAATGGAGAAGGCTGGGCTGTCGGATCGTTACCGGCCTTGGTCAGATCGTTTTTTATCTTTGCCAGGTCTTGATGCAATTTGTCCAGATCTTTGCTCGCAGGCAACGCCGCGAGGTATTCCAATTCTCCATAAAAAGGCCGCGATGCCTGATATAACTGAGTGGCCCCTTGCTGTCCGGAGAGTTCTCCTTTAAGGTGCAGCAGTCGGCCTTTGCAGAGCGGCGCGCCGGGAAGGGCGTAAAATTGTAAACACTCCGCCAAATGGCCGCGAATTTCGCCGGGGGTAAGTTGCGATCGCCGCCTGATCGTTTCATAAGGCAAAAGCCAGAGCCGCGCCTGTTTGATCCCTGCTACGGCTCGCCAGCGCTCGGACTGCGCGCTTGCCGACGTGGTCAATATCATCTTCTGCTTGCCCGCCAGTCGCGACTCGATCAGGTTCATCCGATAGGAAAGTTCGCTGGGCGAGGCCTCCACCAGCGCCACTAGATTTTCCAAGTCTTCAGACTTGACCGGATAGGCATTGGCGGAATCGAGATCCATTCGGCGCAACAAGGATTCATCGGCAATGACTTCCGCCAAACTGGCGGGCTGCACTTCCAGGCGGCCTTGGGCATCGCGCCCAATGCCCTCTTTGGCCGCAATGGGCAGGCCTAAAAGCGGATCAAACAGATAGGCTTTGTTGTCGATCAGCACTGCCACGCACCAAGGCTGCAAGGGCCTTATTCCCCGGGCGATGGGGGTGTTTTCGGCCGGATCGGCCAAGGCCAAAACTGCCGCGTCCAGACCCTCTTGCCGCGCCAAAAGAATGAACACCCAAGCGCGTTCCATGGCCGTGCCCCGGCCAAAATATAGCGTTTCCCAGGGAAACAGTGGGGTCCGATCTTTGTAGTCCGCTTCGAGTTGAATATTGCGGATCGTCCAGTCAAAGAGGTTTTTCGCCCGCGATAAATCATCCAAGACCTCGCCCCGGGCCCAGCGTGCAAGATCGCGAAGATAAACACTCTCCAGCAACACATACCCCTCAAAACCAGAAAACTCCAAATTCCCCAGGCCCTTGATCAAGGGCAACTCTTTTAGCGATTCCGGCAGGGTCTCTACCAACGGATCGGGCCTCCAGTCGCTGGGCAACTGCTGGGTCCGGATCCACTGATTCAAGCGATCCATTATCTGCCGGAGCATTTCGGTTTGGGGCAAGGCGGCCATTAGCGGATCGGGCAGGGACGCTTCATTTTTATTTCCCGGCAATTGTTGCCACGAATTAATCTGCCGGAAAATTTCCAGAAAGGTTTCCTGTGTCTGAAATTTTTCCATCTGATTCAAACTGTCCACCGCGTAACTCAATAAATCCTCGCGCCATTTGCCGCCCGACTGCTGCCAGCGGTATGCGCCGCTGTCGGGGACGGTTGTGCTCTCCTGGGATCCTTTGCATCCCGCCAGTAAGGCTAATGAGAATAGCAAAACAACACCCTTCCCGGAGGGTCGATATTTTTTGTTGTGATATGCGCTCATGCCAGTTTCTCTACTGTTTGGCGGATGGCCAAAACGCCGCTTAACGAGGTCGTGGAATTGGTCCAGGGGGATCATGTTCGGGCCGTCGCTGGGAGCGGAATCAGGGTCAGGATGGGTCTCGAAGAACAGCCCGTCAACGCCCAGTGCCGTGGCCGCTCGCGCCAAGGGTTCGACCATCGCGCGATTGCCGCCGCTTGCGGCCCCCCTTCCCCCGGGCTCTTGGACGCTGTGGGTGGCATCGAAGATCACCGGCACGCCCAGGGCCTGCATCTGGGGAATCGATCGCATGTCGTTGACCAGGCGCCCGTAACCAAAAAACGTACCCCGCTCGCCAAGCAAGATGTTCGTGCATCCGCCCGCCTCCAACTTGCCGATCACGTGTTTCATGTCCCAGGGGGCCAAAAATTGCCCCTTTTTCACATGCACAGGCCGGCCTGTTGCCGCCGCCGCCAAGAGCAAATCGGTTTGCCGTCCGAGAAAGGCGGGGATCTGAAGCAAATCGCAGACCTCGCCCGCCACTGACGCCTGAGAAGGTTGGTGAATGTCCGTGGTGACGGGCAATCCAGTAGCCTCTTTTACCCGCGCCAATATTTCGAGCCCCCGCTCCATACCCGGGCCGCGATAGGAAACAAGGCTGGTGCGATTCGCCTTGTCGAACGAGGCCTTGAAAATCAAAGGCACGGCCAAATCGACGGCAATCTGTTTCAGACACCGGGCAATCGCGAGAGCCGAATCTTCGTCTTCCAAAACACATGGTCCGGCAATGATCAGCAAAGGCTGGCCGCGACCGCAACGATAAGAGCCGATAATTACTGGATTATTAGGCATGATTGTTTAGTGGTCTTTGGGAACCAGCATGGTCAGGCGGTTGGGCAAGACTTCGATATCCAGTGGCAACCAGCCGCCGGGATCGCCGTCGAGTTGGTAAGGCACGGGAACATCGGAAACAATCCGTACCCGTTTTACGCGGCGGGTAAACCAGTCCTTCAAGCATTGGTGTTGTCTGAGATACACCGCGCTTAGATATCGTAAAAAATGCCAAAAGTTGCCTTGGCGAAATCCACATAGGTCTAGTTGGCCGTCGTTTCCGACAGTCTGCGGTGCAAACCGCAGTCCGGCCCCGTAACAAGGCAGGTTAAAAACCGAAAACCAACAAGCCCTGAGGCAGGGAATCTCAGTGCCGGCTTCCAATGCTTCGTCCCAGTATACCCGCAGTTGCGGATACTTATAGGTACGCAGGGTTTCCCAAAGGGGTTTGATATAATCGCGCGACCGGACATGTCCGCTTCTCCGGTCATGAACTCGCTTGACCACTTCGGCATCCAGCCCGCAACTGGCCATCAGCAGGAAGATTCTTCCCATTGCCCGGCCGGCATCGAGCTGAAGCAGAGACCCTTGGGCAATGGTTTCGGCAAGGAGTTCCGGTTTGGGCTCTAGGTGTAAATAACGTGCCAAGAGATTTTCATTGCCTGTGGGAAACAAAGTCAGGGGCGTGCCTTCTTTGGTGCGATTTACAAGTTCCGCAGCGGTTCCGTCGCCCCCTACTCCCACAAGTGCGCGGAGTTTTCCTGCGGTAAAACATGTATTTGCTTTCTGGGCGGCCAGGCAAAGATCGGTAAATATCTCTATGTCGAATCCCCGTTGCCGGAGTAAAACTTCCAGGCGTCGTACATCGTCCTGTGTATCTAGACGCCCGGCATTGGGGTTGTGCAAAATTAAAACCTGATCGGCTTTGGTGGACTGTGCAGAGGTGGTCATCGACAATTCTTTCCGCTCCGTAAACAGGTGTGTAACTATACACCTAACCCACTGTTTCGCACATCACCACTGTCTGGGGGAATTATTCGCGTGCGAAGCCGCGATTCATTGCGGGTATAACCATCTTGCCCCCCCTATTTATGAGGGGGGAAGTGAAATCATCCGACGGAAACACCCTGGGCCGGCAAAAATCGCAATTTTTAATAAATTTGTTGTGTGAAAACGCCATAATTGGAGCAAAACAATACACACAATAAACCATAATATCCTGCAATTCAATTTTCACTAACGTGGAGATAAATGATATAACATATTATAATATAACAAGTTAGGTTCTATTGTCTAGAAATGTTTTGGTTGTCAGGAAAATGGCACAAAAAATGCATGCCTTCTTTATGTACGAATGAAATATTCGTCATAACTTAGACTGGCCCGTGGGGCCTCTGACGATGTCCAGACAGGTGGTTACCTTGCCCTTACCACTTGTCTTGCCACAGTGAACTGTGGCACGTCAAAGGCCCCAATTTTTTTGCCCTCGCAAGTCTTAGTTAAAAGCTAAACTTATATAGCAAAACAAGCCCCGAGAGCGATGTTCAGGAAGATGTATCGCCTGTTTAGCCCGGCCGCTTGCGGCCGGTGAATTTTCATGTGATGCGAAACGCTACACCATGTTGATCAGCGCTCTGGAGCCCAAAGTTCGCTCAGAATACTCCGCTCCCAAAGGGAGAGGGGCGGTTTTGTCAGAGTTTCTAAAGTAGTTATAGCTATTGTTTTGTCGACGTCCTAGGCGATGGCAGGGTCGCTAAAAAAACTCCAAAAGTTACTGCCATGGTCAACGAAACAAAACCGCGAGAAAATCCAGACCCCGATCAAACCAGTGCCGAAACATCGCCCGCCAGCAAGTCGTGGAGCGCCATGCTGCGCAGCCAAACCGCGCAGCATTGGTTGGCCATGCTCTTGATTGCCACGCTGGTGATCCACGGCGGCGGATTGGTCTATTATAAGCATAATAATACTCGTGCTCCGGTCGAGTACAGCCCGGAAATCGCCCTGGGCAACTTTAGATTCGCGGCCGATAAAACCTCTGGCGCACGGGTCGCCAACGCCGAATTTTCCCTTTATATCACTGCGCTGGAGGGGCTCGATAAGTTCGCCCGATCGCAACTTAATTCCCATAAATATAGGATTCAACAAGAAATCGAGGTCCTCTTGCGTCAGGCTCACAGCGGCGATTTCGACGATCCTGCCTTGAATGATCTTAAACGGCAAATCCGCGAGCAAATCAACTCGGCGCTGGCAGGCCGCGTGGTCTCCGACGTGATTATTACTAATCTGAATATCGTCGCCTCGGATAAGACAGCCCCCGCCAATCCCACCGACGCCGCCGACTCGCCCCCTTGGCTGAATAAGACCTCAAGTTATATCAGTCAAAAAGGCGAGAACTAATTTCTTGTGCCTCTCATAAAGCAGCGCGTCGCCGCGTGCTTAAGCTTTGTAAAAACAAACTCGACTTGCGACTGGATGTGGTTTTATTCATCCGTAAAGAATCCGGGTCCGCAAACTCAACACATCTTACCCAATCTGCTGTTTGCCTTGGCCAAAATGTCTCGAGATTAAGGAAAACTCCGGTTTTCGGGCATATAAGGTTTTTACCAATTTTATCAATTCTAGGGATTATTAGGCCGATGTAACTTCAAAAGAGACGCATCTGTGAGTTAAACCACTCCCTCCCTACGTTAACCAAACATACCCTCCCATTTTCGCCCGACTCACAAAGAGCAATAAGGAACCAGATAACCGCGTACTTTCGTGGTCAGATGGTAGTGATTAGATTCCTTTATTGCCGCGCGTCTTCAAATAACACCCAGACCATAATTTGTCCTACAAGGAGGTAAAACGATTATGTCTCGCAAAGTTTTCGGGGCAATGGTGAGTGTGTTTTTGGTATTGGCCGGAAGTTACGCAATCGCCCAAGGAACAGAAGAGGGTTTAATCGATCCGCAGGCCGGCAAAAACTCGGAAAGTACTCTCTGGACAGAGCCGGGGATGGCAGTAGCTTCGTCAGATTGTGAAGGCTGTGGTCAAGGCTGCTATCAGCGTTGTTGCCCGCGTTGGACGGCTATGGCCGACTTCCTCATCCTGGAGCGGATCGGCGGCAAAACCCAGACGCTGGTTCGACCTCTCCAAGGCGCCACTGATGATCCGCGATACCTATACAGCAACGACTTTCATTTCGGCTTCCACAGCGGACCACGAGTAAGCCTGATTCGCCACGGCGATCGATGCTACGACCTGGAGTTCCTGTATTTTGGCATCGACGGCTGGTCCAGATCCATAGATCGGCCTTACAACGCGGGAGGATATGTAACCTATTTCTCCGGTGAACCATATCCCTCTGATGGTCCACTTTTGGCAGATTACGCCTCCCGGCTCTATAATGGCGAGATAAACCTGAGATGGTCGCCTTCTTGCCGAGTGACCATGCTGGTCGGATTCCGCTGGGCCGAACTCCGCGAGAACCTTATCGGCTACGAGAGAGAACGCGATATCACGGCAATTATTTGGAATCCTATTGGTCAAATAAAGACGCAGAACGATCTTTATGGTTTCCAGATCGGCTCGGATGTAAAACTCTGGGAGTGTGGCTGCTTGAGCATCGACGGCTTACTTAAGGCCGGCATATACAACAATCACGCCAGACAAGTTGCCGAGTCGTATGTAGTAGATGACTCAGGAAACTCCTCCGCCTCAACCAACCGTACCGCCTTTATTGGCGAAATCGGCTTGCAAGCCTTATACCAAATTAGACCGTGTCTGGCGTTTAGGGCCGGTTATCAAGCGTTTTGGTTCGATGGCGTTGCCGTGCCGCCCGCACAAATAAACGACGCCCACGGCATCAATACCGCTGGCTCGGTGTTTTATCACGGGGCCAATGCCGGCTTGGAGTATAAGTTCTAGCCATAACCGGGCAACGCCTGATCAACTCAATCCGACATGCTGAAACTAATGGGGTGGCAGTTCATCTTCGACTGCCGCCCCTTGATGTTTTCTTGTCTATAAATAACTGAAACTACAGAAGTCTGTATGCTCGGGACTGTCATCCTGAGCTGATCTAATCCACAACCTTGAATACCTGATCGTGCTGTCGGGCGTGTTCGGCCACGCGCATGCCCACCGACTGACCGACCCCAGCCTCGCTGACCGGTTTGTTGTCGATCTGCATGGAATCGACCTTTTGGGTAAAGTCGCTGGTATGGCCCTTGACGTGGATCGTATCGCCCACGCGGAGCGTATCCTGAGTGATCTCAATCGCCGCCACGCCGATCTTGCTGAAATAATGGGTCACTTTACCGATTTCTGTTTCCGCCATTTAACCGTCCTCCTATGGTTAGTAAATGACCGAAAAGGAGTTTATTCATAGTAGTATGATGCCAGAAACACGGATTTTGTGCAAGATGCTCAGTCAAGCCATTTTTAGGGGATTGTGAATTGCAATATCAACCTGAAGGGCTGAAATATGATAGCCCGGGGCAACGCTCCGGGAAGAAAATGGTTTGTCTATGCCTAGCTCTGAAAGAGCGGCATAATTTTCTTTTGTGCTAAATTATTACGCCCTTTCAGGGCTAATGAATGGAAACGACTCTCACGCCCCAGGGCGTTGCCCTGGGCTATCGTAGCCGAGCCTTTCAGGCTCGATAAGATCGGAACCTCTGCCCGGCGCCATGCTCACGCTCTGGTGGCACGTCCCTGAGCAGAGCGAAGGGCGTGTTTCTGTCTCCACCACGCCCATCATTCCATTCTGGGCGTGCCACACGACCGCGGGCAATCTGTGCGGCATGAAAAATCCAACATGGTTAGGCAATCGTTGCTTGGCACCCGGCCACGCAAGATTGGCGATACCGTCCGCCCTCTTCATTTATTTTTTACCCGTGATCGTCTTGCCTACCTTTGTGAGCAAATTCATCGGCGCCGCGACCACCGTCTTCACAGTCGAGACCGATGTTTTGGCGACCTTTTTGGTCGTCTTCGACACGGAATTGCCGATGGAAGTAATCGGGCTTAAAAGCGATGCAGCCTTGCAAACGGCCGGTTGCACATTTATCAAGAGGATCGATAACACTACAACTGCCGACAAAACTTGTCTTATTCTTACGGACATGGACTTCACCTTTTTGATATGCTGTCAAAGAGAGATAAGTGCACTTAGGGCAACGACGCCCATGCAGTGGATCGAGGCGGGAGTGTCGCAAAATAACCAAAAATTGTCTAGGGCGGTTTTCGCGGCGAAGATCGACTTAGTTTGCGCAGATTACCATTCTTTATGCCGTCCGGTGCTATGCCCGTCCTGCGCGGCTGTTCACGGTGGGGGGTGGCACGCCCTGAGAAACGAAGGGCGTGGCCCAGTGCCATGCCCGCGCTCTGGTGGCACGTCCCTGAGCAGAGCGAAGGGCGTGTTTCTGTCTCCACCACGCCCATCATTCCATTCTGGGCGTGCCATACGACCGCGGGCAATCTGTGCGGCATGAAAAATCCAACATGGCCACGTATGCGTGGGCTATGGCACCCGCTGTTTTCATCAAAGAATTCAGAAATCGGTTCCTGCCACCTTTTTCCACCTTTTTCCGGGCCATCCGGCAATTGCATCGGTATTGTTAGATGGCAGTGTCTAGTTTTTTTCACTGCTCAGGAATCCGTAACCTATATTATTTTGGGACGAATTACCGATTTACTGACCGGTTCTACAACTTAGGCAGCCCACACTATCCTTTACTAGTGTGGAGTTGCTGCTTAAGCTGAACGGGATTTTGTGCCAAATCCGTTGAAACAAAACATGATCACCAATATCAAGAGAAAGCTAAACCTTGTACTTGCGAAACTGCGCCGTTTGGATTCTTGGAAGCGTGTTCCTTTTAAACTAATGGTGAGATACGTCGCTCCAGAACGTCCTCGGCGGCTTCCGATCAGGATTCAGATCGAGGCCACCAGCAAATGCAACTTGCGCTGTCCTTGTTGTTCGCATTCACGGGAAAAGGATACAGGACGACATCTTACGGAGGAAGACTTTCGCCGAATCCTCGATCGCCTGCCTTGGTCCCCGGAAAGCGTTGTCCTTAGTGGAATTGGTGAACCCTTGATGAACCCGCACTTCTTCTCATTGGTCGATATCCTCGCGGAACGAAGGATCAAATGCGAGTTCTTCACCAATGGGACGTTACTGACCACACGGATGCGGCAAGCGATCCTCGCACGACCTAATATCTATGCTATCAGCATTTCCTGCGATGGTGCGGAGAAAGCGACGTTCGAGAATCTTCGACTCGGGGCGGACTTCGAGAGTTGGAAGCAGTCGGTCCATGACTTCTTGACCGCAGCGAAGGAACAGCCGGGGCGGACACTGAGCGTTGGGCTTAATGTGGTGGTCAGCAAAGGGAATCTCAACGAAATCAGAGATATCATCCGCTTGGCCGCCAAGTTGGGTTTTGATAGTGTCTACGTCTTACAGCCAATTCCTGTGGATGACATTGGGGCTGCTTTATGCCCATCCCCAACAGAGCTTTCCACAGTACGCCAAGAAGACTTGTTCGAGTTAGCCGGCAGCCTTGGATTGAGAATTCTCTTTTTCTTTCAGCGTGCCACATCACTACTAAAGTTCATGCCAGGCTGTCTGCAACCGTGGGAGTATGTCTTCATCCGAGCAAATGGGGATGTCGCTCCATGCGCTGCCGTTTTTGGCTCTGAGAAGGGGGCCATCATGGGTAACATTTTTCAACAAGAGTTCAACGCTATCTGGTGTGGCGAGCCTTTTCGGGAGTTCCGTAGAACCAGTGCATCAGGGACAAATGCACTCTGCCGCATCTGCCCATATTACTGATTTTTTTACCCCGCGCGTGCCACGGTTGGCTTGCCCAACCGTGCATTCAACACTGCTGGACGAGCCAGCATTGCCACACGTCCGTGTTTCTATCTCCACCACGCCCATCATTCCATTCCAGGCGTGCCACACGTCCGCCCTCTTCATTTATTTTTATTTTTTACCCGTGATCGTCTTGCCTACCTTGGTAAGCAAATTCTTCGGCGCCGCGACCACCGTCTTCACAGTCGAGACCGATGTATTGGCGACCTTTTTGGTCGTCTTCATCACGGAATTGCCGATGTAAGTAATCGGGCTGAAAAGCGATGCAGCCTGGCAAACGGTCGGTTGCACATTTATCAAGAGGATCGATAACACTACAACCGCCGACAGAATTTTTCTTGTTCTTTCGATCATGGTCTTCACCTTTTCTGATATGCCGCCAAACAAAAACGAATGCGCCAAGGGCAACGACGCCCAGGCACTGGATTGAGGCAAGAGTGTCGCAAAATAACCAAGAATTGTCCAGGGCATTTTTCGCGGCAAAAATGGACTTAATTTGCGCAGATTGCCATTCTTTATGCTAGTCGGTGCCATGCCCGCTCTCGGCGCGGGCCTGTATGCGGCGGAATGAAAAATCCATTATGGCCACCGATAATAATTAGAATTCATATCCCTGTTTTACCCAGTAGTGCCAATCAGCGATAGCCTCGCGCGGGTGCCATGGTTGGCTTGCCCAACCGTGCATTCAACACTGCTGGACGAGCCAGCATTGCCACCCGTCCGTGGTTGTTTTTTCTTGAAAATGCGGGTTAGAAGACCAATGCGGCTACTTGATCCTCCGTGAGTCGGGCCGCCAGTTCCGATAGGGCCACGGCGAAGTTGCTTTCAGGTTGAGAAACTACGCCAGGGGAACCGATATTCAAGGCCAACATGCACAAATCAGGATCCGGGGGCACCGCGCCAATGACTTTACAGTTTAGACTCGATCGAATCTGGCTTAGATGCAAAGAGTTGGTGACTGGTGCATGTTTCACGACCACGGCGCCTACCGAGTTACCGGCTATTCCCCAGGATTGGAGCTGGTGCAGCATCGCTTGCGCCCCAGTCACACAGGACGCTTCCGGTTCTAACACAAGCACAACGAAATTGCAGTGTTGCAGTGCCGTCTTAGTCGCCGCAGAGGGGTGGAACGGGAGATCGACGAGTGTGTAGTCGGCAATGCCTGCCAGCTCTTGGACGATGTTCTCGGATTGTTCAGCGGCGATATCCCTCGGCTCTTCCATGTTGTGCGGCGCAAGCAGCAATCGCAACCCGGTTTTGTGATTAGTCAAGCACTTGTCTAACATTAGCCGGTTGATTTCTTCAGGGGCCTTGCAATCGAGGAGAGGTCTCAGGTTGATCGTAGGGTCCACGCCGAGTTGTGGAGCCACGGTGCCGGGATAGGAGCTCAACTCCGCCAGTACGACCGAATGCCCTTGTTTGACCAAGGCCAAAGCCACGTTCACGGCGACGGTCGTGGTGCCCACTCCGCCTTTCGCGCCGATAAAGCCCAACACCTTTCCGCGCGGTGTGGAATGCAAAGTCGTCTCGGAATCGGACAAGTGCGCCCTGAGCGCCGCTCGCACCCTGGCCCGGACCACGAGATTGGAGAAGGGTTTGGCAATATGGTCAATCGCGCCTTCGTCCAGGCATATCGTAACCTGCGTATCCAAGTTCAGCGCCGACACCACAATTACGGGTATGTGGCGCGTCTTTTCTTGTTCTTTGAGTTTTCGTAAAACGGTGATTCCGTCCAGGCCGGGCATGATTATATCCAGCAGAATCAGATCCGGCATCTCCTTTTCCGCCACCTTCAGGGCATCGTTTCCGTTGAAGGCTTCCAGAAGCGTGTAGTGTTCGCCGTCAAAGGCGTCGGAGAGCACCATCCGATTGTTTTCATCATCGTCAACGATCAAGATTTTCGGCTGGTGCATAGGTTTGCTCTTTCGTGGTAAGCGCGTTTAAGAATTTCCGGAGTCGATCGATGAATTCTTGCGTATTTGTAGGCTTGGTAATATATTCACAACATCCGGCGGCCCTTGCCCTTTCCTCGTCGCCCGGCATCGCGTAGGCGGTAACGGCCCAGATGGGAATGTCTTTCGTCAGCGGATTGTTCTTCAGAATCTGCGTGGCCTCCAGCCCGTCGATTCCCGGCAGGCGCAGGTCCATGAGGATCAGAGCGGGTTGGAGCCGGGTAGCGCAACGAAGCGCTTCTTCCCCGGTTTGCCTGACCTCAAGTTTGGCAGAGATGTTATCGAACTCGAATACATCCTGCATCAACGAGATGTTGTTGACGTTATCTTCGATGAGCAAAATAGTGGGGATCATGACAGTACCGTCCCTTTTTCATGAATTTGCGGTTCTGGCGGCAAGTTTTCAAAAAACCCTCGCAATTGGAATGCCAACTTCGCGGTATTGATGGGTTTGACGAAGTAGCCGTCGCATCCCGCCGCCAGCGCCGCCTCGATATCCGCTCGCTCTCCCAGTGCCGTAATCGCCCACACCCGGATGTGTTTGCTCGAAGGATTTGCTTTGATCGCCTTGGCAGCCTCCAAGCCGCTGATGCCGGGCAGCCGGATGTCCATGAGGATTACCAGGGGATCGATCTTGGGAATGGCCGCCAGCGCCTCTTCGCCGCTATCGACGCAGACCAACTCGCCGGGCACGTCGTTATATTTAAACATGTCTTCAACGACCGCACGGCTGAGCGGGTCGTCTTCAACTAGCAGGACTTGTTTCATGGGCGTGCTCCTTCTTGTTCATGAGTTTCAACTGTTCGACTAATTGCCTCAATGCATTATCGTTGATCATGCCGCTTTTCCGGATTACTGCGCGAACGCGCTCGTTTAGCGACGCAAGCTCTTCTGTCGAGAGCATTTTCGCCGTCATGACCACGACCGGAATCTTTGCCCAATCGGGATTCTCTCGAAGCGCGTCGAGTATCTGAAAACCGTCGATATGCGGCATCAGTAAATCGAGGATTACAACATCCGGCCGTTGCTTCTGGAGGTTGGCGAGAAACTCTTCGCCGGATGTGAACGTGTGCGCCCGATAGCCTTCATTCTCCAGCACTCTCGCGGTGATGCTCAGCGTGTCCGGGTCATCATCGACGATCGCCACGTCGCACCCTTCCATCCTGGAAGCGCGGATACGCGCGACAGGGCGTCCAGAAGGCGGGCTTTATCGATGGGTTTCACAATGTAGTCGCTGGCTCCGAAGTACAGACCCAGTTTTTTTTCTTCAACCGTGCAGGCTATGATAATGGGAATGTCGCAGGTTGTGTGATTGGCCTTAATGCGGTGCAGTACCTCCCAGCCGTCCAGTCCCAGCAGCATTACGTTGAGGATGATGACCTGCGGGTGCATGCTTGCCGCCAGGAACAACCCTTCCGCCCCGTCAAACGCCGGGATGACTTGATATTCCGCTTCAATCAATATGTCGTTTAGCAACATAACGTTGGTTGGATCTGGCTCGATATAAAGCACCTTGGGCCGGTCTTCGTCCGCCGGCGTTGCAAGGCATTGGATCCGCACCTCCTCGATAAGTTGCGCCGTTTTCTTCCTCTCTTCCTCGTCGAAAATAATCGGGATGCGCAACGTGAAAGTGCTGCCTACCCCCTCGATGCTCCGCAGCGTCAGCGTTCCGCCCAGCAAAGAGCTATACTTCTTGCAGATCGAAAGTCCCAGGCCGGTCCCTTTCAATGAGCCGCGCATCGTCTCCGGCGCCTGATAGAACTTCTCGAACACGTGGTCCAGGTGTTTCTCGGGAATGCCCATCCCCGTGTCCTCAACGCTCAACAGGATGGTCTTGCCGTCGCGCCGCACCCAAAGTTTGATCGATCCTTGCTCGGTGAATTTGGCCGCGTTGCTGATCAAGTTAATCAGGATTTGCTTGAGCATATCCTGGTCGGAGAAAATAAGCGGCAGGCCGTTTTCCACATCAACCGTATAGCGGACTTGCGGCTTGCTCTTGATGAGTTCTTCGGCCATGCTGCTCATCTCGCCGATGAGCGTTTCCAGGTCGAAGGAAGTGGGATTCACCCGGGTTTTTCCGGCCTCGACGCTGGCGATGTCCAGAAGCCTGTTGATCAGGACCAGTAGGTGTTCGCCGCTTTTATTGATTTTTGTCAGACGGTCCTTTTGGTGATCGCTGAGCGGATGGCGGTCGGCGCGTTCCAGAAGTCCCTCGGAAAATCCAATAATCGCGTTCAGCGGCGTGCGCAGCTCGTGACTCATGTTGGCCAGGAACTCGTCTTTGGCCCGCGCCGCGGCCTCCAGGGCGGCGGCGTGTTCCTGGAGGGCTTGCGTTTTCGCCGCGATAACCGCCGCATGATCTTTCAGCTCGCGGTTGCGTTGTTCCAATTGCACTGCATAGGCCTGCAGATTCACTTCGGCGCGCTTCCCCAACAAAGCCTCCACAAAAGACACCGACAGAGTTTCGATGGCCTGCCGATCGTCCGGATTGTAGCCGCCCGGCTTGTTGGCCAGAGCGATCAGGCCCACGATCTTATTGCCGCGCATAAGCGGAACGCCCAGGAAACAGTCGATCGGCGGATGCACCTTGGGAGTTCCCACGCGATCGGGGTGGGAGGCCGGATCGTTAATGATTTGAGATTGCCCCGTCCTAAGGGCCGTGCTCCAGATTCCGCGGATCGACATGTCGCGGAGCATTGCCAGCGCGTCGGCTTCCGGAATGCCGCAGGTCGACCAGCCGGGATCGCTCAGGGCGATGGTATCCAATCGCCCCTCTTTGTTCAGTTCACCGATGAATCCGAATTTGCTAGTGGTCAATTCCTCGGCCACCGCAAGGCACTGCTTCGCCACCTGCTTGTCGTCCTCGCAGGTCAGGACCTCGCGAAACACCCTGTTGATCGCGTTTAGGAGTGCGCTTTCCCGGCTATGCTGTTTGTCTTCCGCAATCAGCACATTGGATTCCGTGTCGTCCGGCATGGATTTAGCCCCCTTGTTCCGCATCAACTGCTCTCAGTTGATCGGTTTGGTATTGTAGTCCGAGGCTCCGGCGTCGCCTTGTATTATTCTCATAGATCACGGTTTGCAGCCTTCAAGTCACAAGTGAAAAAATGGCGAAAATCGCGTCAATATGGCACACTGTCGCGCTGTGCGCGTGCCAATCCGGCACATCGTTGATCCGCCGCGGAAAGGACGAGATCCCGCAGCGAATTCGCGCTCCGATTGCACAATTGATTAGCTTTTCTCTTGCGGCTACTGTCGAATCAATGGTCGAATCGGTGGCGGATTTTTCAATATTCTTTTGCCCCATGCCGATATTTTCGTAATGAGTAGGACTCTGCTATGGACGCGGGGCACCTCATCGGGTGGGTAAATGTCCATAAGCTGGGGCGCAATCAAATGCCATCTCCCCTCCGGGAGGTAATTTGGTTGTGTCTTTTATATTTCCAGGGCAGGTGCGAAATATGACATTGACCTACGAAGCAGGGGCACAAGGTTTGTTGCGGAGATTCGATTCCGCAACTCGCTCGGCTGGTCCACCCGCCGAGTTTGTTGCCCACAGTCCAGCCATGCGAAAAGTCCTCGACATAGCGGCCAAGATCGGCCCTACGGACTGTACCGTGTTGATCGAGGGCGAACCGTCCGTGGGCAAGGAGTCGGTTGCCCGCATCATCCATCGGCAAAGCAATCGCGCCGGCGGTCCGTTCGTGCGTGTTCCTTGTGGAGGAATTCCCAAGAACCAGCTTTACGAACAGTTATTCGGCCAAACAGGAAACGGCTCGTTGAAAAAGCATCGCACGGATCGGAGTTTCTTGACCTGCGCCAAGGGAGGCACGCTGTTTCTGAAGGACATTTTTCAACTGCCGCTTTGGGCACAAAATAAGCTCTACGACATCATTTGCGAAGGATGGTCGTGTTACTTCGGCGATAGCGAAATACCGCCGCCCAGTACCCGCGTGATCGCTTCCACTACTTGCGACCTCGAAACCGCCGTGGCCGGCGGCCGCTTCCTCTCCAGCCTTTACTTCTTCTTCGTAAAGATTCGTGTACCCCCGCTGCGCGATCGACCCGAGGATATTCGTCCCCTGGGCGAACATCTCCTTTCGCTGGTCAATTCGGCAAAAGGCCTGAACTTGGACGCCAGGCCGCATCAGTTATCCGCCGAGGCTTGGGATTGCCTCTCCCAATACGACTGGCCCGGGAATATCGCGGAATTGTCCGGGACTATAATCCGGGCGATAGTCAATACAAACACGGAGAAAATTAGCCGCGGGGATGTCGCCTCGCTATATCGTAAATATCCCCGCCCAAAACCTCCTCATACAATCTCCGTGCCTTTGGGCGCCGATCTACGCGAGATCGAACAATACATCATCAAAGAAGTCATCCGGCGATGCCACGGAAACAAAACCGCTGCCGCCCGGACCCTGAGACTACCTCGACGCACACTCTATAGGCTTCTCGACGGAAACAATATCAAGAAATAAAAAATCCGGCGACACCTACTCTCGCGCTTTGGGCACTACCATCGGCTCCGAAAGCTTAACTACCGTGTTCCCAGTGGGAACGGGTGTGACCTTTCGAATATTGTCACCGGAAAGAAGTGCCGCAGCTAGTTAAAATCGGCTGATGGCCCTGATACTTGACAATCGAAAACATTTTGGTTTGAATTATCGAATCGCCATCCAAAGAATATATTGATATGTAATTGCATAAAATGAATAAGATAAGCAATGTCCGATGAGCGAATACCAATTCATCCATTTCCTGGCGATCGATAAGCCGCTGAATGATAAACAGATGGCTTTCATGCGGCGTCAGTCGACGCGGGCTGAGATCACTGAGTGGGAGTTCACCAACGAATATGATTTCGGCGACTTTCGCGGTGATACAAAAGAAATGTTGCGGCGCGGATTCGATATCCATTTGCATTATGCCAATTTCGGCATAAGGCGATTGATGATTCGTTTGCCGAGAGGAATTCCATGCGAGCGACGCACATTCGACAAGTTCCTAGTAGAAGGTTGCATGGATTGGATCGCCGATAAAAAAGGCAAAGGCGGTATCCTTGACATTCAGCCGGAAGCAGATGCCGGAACTTATGATGAGGACATTTACGATGTTGACACATTGCTCCATAAAATCGCCCCGATCCGCAACTTGCTGATCAACGGCGATATGCGGGCGCTTTACCTCGCTTGGCTGGCATGCAACTACGATGAGGAGTCGATGGAGCCGCCCGTGCCGACGGGATTGGGCAAGTTGACGCGAGATCTAAAAGCGTTTGCTAACTTCTACGAACTGGACGATAAATTTCTCGCGGCAGCCGCGAAGCGGTCGCCGCCGCTGTCCAAAGCATCTGATATGGGCGATACATTAAAAGCTTGGATTGCCAAGCAGTCGCAAAAAGAACTGCGCACGCTTGTAGGGAAGTTATTGATGGATGAAGCAGCCGAGACTCGCGCTAAAACGCTATCTCGCATCCGTGACCAAATGGGATCAGTGACGTGGCCAACCGCGGAACCGACGCGCACTTGGGCTGAGTTGCGTGTTTCAGTAGACTAGCCAAATAGATAAAAAACGGATCGGACGATTCGTCATCATAAACAGCAGAGAAAGTATTGATGCGAATAAAAAAATAGTTCTGACCCGTTTTCAACCAACTAGTTGTCACCCTCTAACTAGAACTTGGGAAAGATCAGACGCGCCACGATTCCATGTAGGGGCTGGACGCTGGGCAGCAATTGTGGGTGACATACTTGCAGCCCTTCGGCCCTTGATTATAATACCGGATGGTTAGAAAGATGATCTTTAGCGGTTTCTTGCACCCTGAGCTTGGGTGGATCGGCATGCGGAGGGAAACAGGATGAATCTAAGAACCGTACTAAACAACCTAGTTACGATCCTAATAGGTATCTGTTCTGCCTGTAGTCGACGTCCCGACGAGAATCTCAGAATGGCTCATCCGTTCACTGCTACCGTAATCTTTTGTGAAAAAGACGAATTCATTGAGGAGACTTGGACGAACTGCGAATTTGCGGAAGGCAACGTAACGCGAAATGATAGCGATTCGTTAGAATACAAACGTCTGACGAGTATTTTCATCGTGCCAATGGAGTGGTCACCAATGGACCCCAAGGACTTATCCCCGGTCAAGATTAAGGGTCTGAAACGCCCAGATGATGGCAGTTTCACTCATGGGTCCGAAGGCGACTACAAGGAGTTTCCCGCAGCCGGGGGGTGGTGGGGTATGAGGACTGGCAATCAACAGAAGGTAGATGTACGCTCAATACGGAAACTAATCCAGCTTGGTGTAACCGGCCCACCTCACGCCACCGGAGCCTGGAAGAAACGCCTGTTTGAGCCACCGAAGCCACATTCGATCATCTTGAACGATGGTAGAGAGTTAATTGGAAAGGTATCCGCCGATATCACCGGCCTTGCTGACGTTGTCGAAATTGTCGGAACGCGCCATCCGGCGAGACGGACGTAATCGAAATTGCAAGTCCAGCGTTCTTGTCGTTGGAAGTCAACGACGACGTGAAAGAACAAACACAGCGTTGAAACGGGGTCGGAACTATTTTCCGTAATTTCTAGCTACTTAAATTCCTGCGGTTTTATTATGTTTCTTTGCGCAGGGCTTCGGGCAGGATATATTTCAGCTCAGTGTAGACTTCGACCAGTCGTAGAATATCAGCGAGGTCTTTTTGGCGTTTGCTTTTTCGGCGGGTTTCGTCCTGATATGCCCAAATTATTTTGCAGTAATTTCCAGGAGAGCTTAAAACAAATTCAGCGTTTTTTGGAACGCTAATTCTCGCTAATCGGCACTAATAAAAAAACTATTCTCAAAATGAACCTGCCAGAATCATAGGCAGGGGTCTTAGTTCACGTTTTAGCGGGTCCAGCGCCAGACCTAATGCTTCCAGGGTGAACGCGCCCAAGAGCTTGCTGTCATCCTTTTCACCGAAGATCACGTCGGCCCCGCCGATTTGGTCTTTGTATTTGAAGAGCGCAATCCCTTTTTTTCGTACGATTTTTGAACCGTCGGCCAAACGGAAGGATTGTTCCGCGATTGGTTTTATACCCAGGCTTTCGAGGATTGGCGTGGGAACCACTGAATAGATGGCCCCGGAATCAATAAGGAACTCAATCGGTTGAGTAATCTCCGGACTGGCCGGATTGCCCACATGGATTTCAAGAACGGTTAAGCCCATAAAAAGTCTCCTTAGCTTTTTATATTATAGCATATCCCCCCAAAATTAGGAACAAGGTTCACGACCAGGGATCACGGCTTTACAGGCGGGCTTTTTTGGGTGAAAAAGAATGGCGAGGTATCAAAACGTTCGGTAGTATTTGTTCAATTTGCAATTTGCATTTTGCAATTGAAAATTTGCAATAAACAGATGCGATTTAACCGCTCTCGGCCCTCACCCTGGCCTCTCCCGGATAAGCCCTCACCCAGCCTCTCCCGGAGGGAGAGGAGACAGGAAAAGAGATTCTTCGCTGCGCTCAGAATGACCTTTGCGCTTAGAATGACGGTATGTTGAGAAAGATGCTACCTGTCCTCACCCGGCCTCTCCCGGGAAACGCCCTCACCCTGGCCCTCTCCCAAAGGGCGAGGGGACTTTGGGGGCAAGAAACAAAAAAATCCGGCGACACCTACTCTCGCGCTTTGGGCACTACCATCGGCTCCGAAAGCTTAACTACCGTGTTCGGAATGGGAACGGGTGTGACCTTTCGAATATTGTCACCGGAAAGGAGCGGCGGCCCCAACTGCGAAGGGGCGAACCGCTATATGGTTTACAGTTCACGGTTAACAGTAAACAGTTCAAAAACTGTAAACTGTCAACTGTTAACTTTTTTAGTTGCGGTAAGAAGTGGCTTCCTAAAATTAGGCTCTTAGGAGCGTTGGATACATATGACCAAGCGTTCGTCCGTTAGTACTGGTTAGCTGAACGCATTGCTGCGCGTACACATCCAGCCTATCAACCTGGTAGTCTTCCAGGGGACTCTTGCGGATAAACCGCTACGAAACCTGATCTTGGAGAGGGCTTCACGCTTATATGCTTTCAGCGTTTATCCTTTCCGTTCATAGCTATCCAGCCGTGCCGCTAGCGCGACAACTGGAACACCAGAGGAACGTCCTTCTAAATCCTCTCGTACTAAAGAAGAACCTCCGCAAGTTTCGTGCGCCCACAGTAGATAGGGACCGACCTGTCTCACGACGGTCTGAACCCAGCTCACGTACCACTTTCATTGGCGAACAGCCAAACCCTTGGGAGCTTCTCCACCCCCAGGATGTGATGAGCCGACATCGAGGTGCCAAACCGCTCCGCCGCTATGGACGCTCGGGAGCGATAAGCCTGTTATCCCCGGAGTACCTTTTGTCTGATGAGCGATGGCCCTTCCACACGGGACCACCGGATCACTAAGCCCTACTTTCGTATCTGCTCGACATATATGTCTCGCAGTCAAGCACCCTCTTTACCTTTGCGCTCAACGCCTGATTGCCAACCAGGCTGAGGGTACCTTTGGACTCCTCCGTTAAGCTTTTGGAGGAGACCGCCCCAGTCAAACTGCCCAACTGGCAATGTCCTCCGCCCGGGTATACGGGAATCGGAGTTAGAACTAAAATATGCCCAGGGTGGTATTTCAAGGTTGGCTCCACCGAGACTGGCGTCCCGGCTTCAATGCCTCCCACCTATCCTACACAGAACATATCACAGCCCAATACCAGCCTACAGTAAAGGTTCACGGGGTCTTTCCGTCTCGCTGCGGGAACGTGGCATCTTCACCACGGCTACAATTTCACCGGGTCACTGGTTGAGACAGTGCTTCAGTCGTTACGCCATTCATGCAGGTCGGAACTTACCCGACAAGGAACTTCGCTACCTTAGGACCGTCATAGTTACGGCCGCCGTTTATTGGGGCTTCGGTCGCGAGCTTCGTCCGCCTTGCGGCAAACTAACCCTCTTCCTTAACCTACCAACACCGGGCAGGCGTCAGACTCTATACATCCACTTGCGTGTTAGCAGAGTCCTGTGTTTTTGATAAACAGTCGCTGAAGCCGATTTACTGTGACCCCCAGGAGCGTGAACCCCCGAGGGTACCCCTTATCGCGAACTTACGGGGTCATTTTGCAGAGTTCCTTAACCAGTGTTCTCCCGAGCGCCTTAGACTTCTCGTCTCGCCTACCTGTGTCAGTTTTAGTACGGTCACCCCAGTATCAACGCTGAGAAGATTTTCTTGGACGTCCTTTGGATGACTATCGGAACATAAACGCCGTTGTCCCGGCTTTGAAGTCGTTTGCTGCGGATTTACCTGCAGCGACCTCGCCGCCGGGCGAGGGACATTTCTAATCGTCCCCTCACCCGCTAGACGCCGTCCCTCCATCGCTCCTCTGGGGCGGCGCAGGAATGTTGACCTGCTATCCATCGTCTACGCCTTTCGGCCTCGACTTAGGTACCGGCTAACCCTGGGCGGATTTACCTTCCCCAGGAAACCTTAGGCTTTCGGCGAACAGGATTCTCACCTGTTTTATCGTTACTCATTCCGGCATAAGCACCTGAAGACCCCAACACCGCTCCTTGCGGAACGGCTCGTGTCTGATCTTCAGCGCTCTCCTACCACTGTCCTTGCGGACAGTCCACTGCTTCGGTGTCGGGCTTACTCCCGTTCATTATCGGCGCAGAATTGCTTGGCCAGTAAGCTGTTACGCACTTTTTAAATGATGGCTGCTTCTAAGCCAACATCCTGGCTGTCTCGGCAATTCAACTTCCTTAGTGACTAAGCCCGACTTCGGGACCTTAGCAGATGATCTGGGTTGTTTCCCTCTCGACCGCGAAGCTTATCCCTCGCGGACTGACTCCTGAGATAGTCGCACCGGTATTCGGAGTTTGGTTCAGCAGGGTAATCTGGGAAGATCCCCAAACCAATTCAGTATCTCTACCCCCGGTGCGTAGTGGCTCAAGGCTAGCCCTAAAGCTATTTCGGAGAGAACGAGCTATCCCTGCGTTTGATGAGACTTTCACTCCTCCCCACAAGTCATCCCCTCGGTTTTCAACCCAAGTGGGTTCGGTCCTCCACGCGGTATAACCCGCGGTTCAACCTGCTCATGGGTAGTTCACGCAGATTCGCGTCCACCGCCAACGACAATGTCGCCCTATTCAGACTCGGTTTCCCTATGGCTCCGGTCCTTAAGACCTTAACCAAGCCGCAGACGGTAACTCGCCGGATCATTATGCAAAAGGCACGCCGTCACACTTATGTCCGTGAAGACATAAAATGCTCCGACCGCTTGTAGGCACATGGTTTCAGGTTCAGTATCCTCCCCTAGCAGGGGTTCTTCCCATCTTTCGGTCGCCCTACTTAGTTCACTATCGGTCGTCAGGGAGTATTTAGCCTTGCGGGATGGTCCCCGCAGATTCAGTCGGGATTCCACGTGGCCCGACCTACTCAGGTACCTTTCGAGAGACTATACAACTGCCGCTTACGGGACTGTCACCCTCTGTGGTCTGACTTTCCAGACAGTTCTGCTAGTCGATAGTTTGGTAACTCTCATGTGAAAGGCCCTACAACCCCGCAGAGGTAAACCTCCGCGGTTTGGGCTGTTTCCTCTTCGCTCGCCACTACTGAGGAAATCGATTTTTCTTTCTTTTCCCACGGTTACTAAGATGTTTCAGTTCACCGTGTTTGCCACATGCACCTATGGATTCAGTGCATGTCAGTTCAGGGATCCCGGGATCAACGCTCGTTTGACAACTACCCCGGGCTTATCGCAGTCTTCCACGCCCTTCAACGCCTCCTGACGCCTAGACATCCCCCATGCGCCCTTAGTAGCTTGGCCACATGAATCCAACGCTCCATCGCCTCATTGAAAAAAATGTAGGACGACTTTGAAAGTCGTCTTACGTAGGACGGTTTTCAAAACCGTCTTACATTCCTCAATAAAACGTGAAGCCGATCATGGGCCGCTATTGGAAGCGAAGATTTTTGCATGATATCTTCGCTGCCCAGTAACGTTCGCTCTTGGCCTCCGGCTCTGTAGGACGATTTTGAAAATCGTCTTACCTACCGTCGGCCGTCTAAGTGCCTCGGAACCGCTAGTGATGTACAAAACATCACCGCGGCTCACACAATTAAGATGCCACTTCCTTACCACAACCGAATTGTCAAAGATCGTCAAAATTCCGCCCTTTTACAGGGGCTTTGTTTCGCTGTCAGATCGACAGGGGTCGCGTTCCACCGGCTGGATTTTGCAGCCCTTGGGGAACCCGACCCCTGTTGATCTAAATAGGGTTATAAGCTCGCCCCATGGACGAAACTATAAATCTATCAGGCTGTAAAATTACTGTCAATTGTCAATATGCTCTTTCTTTTTATTTTACAGCCAAAAACTATGGGGCCTGTATCCCCTCTAATGTACTAGCTTTCCTCCCTGTGTCTTAATTATATCGGCTGCAAAAATCCTGACAACCCACCCATTTTTTCAGTTTACAGGTTACAGTTTTCAGTAGTCATTTTTATATTCCCCCGTCGACGATGTAACGTTTACCCGGATTGTCATTCCTTACAGCCAATTTGAGTTTCTTAACTGCTCCATTTTTTAATTTTATCTCATAAGGTACAAACCAGCCGCTTTTCGTATAACCCTTGGACTGGAATGGCTCGCCAATACTGATGATTTGCAGACCGCCTAAGTATTCCTTAATTCGCCCAGACACCGATCCTGACCAGAACTTCTGCGCTTCATCCCAATCTTCGTTGGAGCAGGCTTCAAAGAACGCCTCGGCTGCCTCTTTAGGCGTCATTTTCTCATATTTTTCATTATCTGGCAGCTTTTGAGGTTCTTGATACCAACTAACGTCTTCAGGCAACTCGAGTGTGAATATCGCCAGATCAATCGGCTTATCGTAAACAATGTTGTTAGCTTCATAGATTAATACATCTTTGTTTTTTTGTTGAAGATAAATTTGAATGTCTTCCAATCGTTTCGTTTTCGCGTCGAAACGATAAACCCGGCGCGTATCCGAAGTGTTAATCCACTTGTTCCGCGAATCGTCATCTTCATCCACTTCGCTTTTTGTCTTGACGGTAACCTCCATTTTTTCCGCATTTTTAACCTTCTTGCGGGCAAGCTTAATATCCCAGCCTTTAGCCAATGCCAACTGTTGTTCGTTGACAAGCAAGTCCCGCACATTTGCCAAAGAAAGCAACCAGTTGCTATCGAATGCCCCCTCGGTTGGTCTGGGAATTTTTACGCCCTCATTGGGTTTCATCAGCATGATTGTTGTCTCGCCATCCATGACGATTACCCTTCCCGGCTTTTCGACTCGCCACTTTGACTTTTCGCCGAACTCTTTCCACACCTCTATGGGAACAAACTCAAGTTTTGAGTCAATACAAGAGAAGTTGTCACCCGGACTGGTGCGGATCCTGCCCTGGATGTGGATACTTGAGATTTTTGGGCCTGCCTTGACGGCTTGGGCAAAGGTCTCGATCGACGGGACTTTGGCCTCCGCGGCCTGAATCCTGACGCCCGGTTGCTTCATCCAGACGCCTAGGATGAAAAACGAAACTACCCCCACGATCCATGCTTCACTCATTCCCAATATTCTAATTCGTTTACGCATCTGAAGTCTCCTTATAATTAGTGCCTGTTCGTTAATGATCCGGTCCATCACCTGGATTTTCAACGAAATCCCGGACACGTCAAGCCCGCCGCGCGGGTAATCTGGGGTCAGGCCCCTGTCGAATGGCCGCCGCCAAGCCTGGCATGGTGTACTCAGTCGCTTCCACCACCGGTTCATAACCAAATTCTTTGAGCGTGGCCGAAGTCACCGGACTAATGCTGGCCAATTTGCTCTGCCGCAATTTCTCGCCGAACATCGCCACAAGCGCTCGGGCAATCGAAGAGCTTGTCACCGTGATCCAATCGATCCCGCCGGCAGAAAGCATTGCGGCAATTTCCGCATCGGGCTCAGGAACGTCGCTGCTGGTGTAAGCTACGACTTGCTCCACGCTGGCCCCGGCCGCGGTCAATTGTTCGGCCAAAACTTCTCGTCCGCGGCTGGCCCGAATCAGCAAATAAAATCTGCCTGATGCTTCTTTGCCCAGCGACTGGGCCAGCGACTCGGCACGGAATTCTGCCGGCACCAGATCGGCGCGCAGATGGTACCCAAAAAGTTCATCGGCCGTGGCCGGGCCGATGGCTGCCAGCTTCACGCTCCTTAGGCGCCGCAGATCGCCGCCGATGGCCATCAGGCGATCGAGAAAATAATGAACGCCGTTGCCGCTGGAAAAAACGATCCAATCAAACTGATCCAAGCGTTTCAAAGCGTCATCGACCGGCTGCCAATCGGGCGGATCGGAGATTGAAATCACTGGGTGGATCAATACTTCGGCCCCTAACTTGCGCAATTGTTTGCATAGGGCGTCATCTTCCCCGCGCGGCCGGGTGACCATCACCGTCTTACCAGCCAATAGTCTGGCATTATGTGTTTTGCCGGGCATTGCAGTATTACTTCTTATTCGGTTTTGTCAGTGACCAATGAGATTGAATAATTCGCCATTTTCCGTCTTTTTCAAG
The DNA here is from genome assembly GCA_963820545.1 of Pirellulales bacterium. Taxonomy (GTDB): domain Bacteria; phylum Planctomycetota; class Planctomycetia; order Pirellulales; family Thermoguttaceae; genus CAWGAJ01. Next base: position 1,066,007 of record CAWGAJ010000001.1, on the reverse strand, counting down.
TTGATATACTTCGGTGGAATTCCATCGCCAAGTCTTCTGACCCTCAACGGAAATAAGATTATATGTCAAGACTGCCATGTCTTTTACCGCTTGCATTTTGGGATTCAACATCTCGTATTTATCCGCATGAATTTTACCGCGGATTGGCTCAAGGAGTTTGATTAACGCTTCTTTTCCGTCCAATCTTTGCTCCAATGAAGGATCGAAATAGACCGCATCGTCCGAGAGAATATCGATATAGCCCGACGGATCGCCGTTGTTCCATCTTTCCAAAGCACTTTTCTCCATCTGAATAATTTGCTTTGCCAGCGGATCATTTTCTTGTGGTGAAGCAGTTTTATCCGCTCCATAAATGTTGAAGGCGGTCGAGAGAATTAATAGCGTAATAATGTTTCGCATGGAATTGCTCCTTAGATTAAATAATTGGTATAAAAGTAAACGCCTTTTTATTTATACCAATAAGCCCACGGGTTGCAACCCGTGGGCTTGATTAACTGCACGCCCATATCCCCGATCCTCGATCCCCTAAGCGAAGCGTTGGCGGATAATTTGGCGCACTTCTTCCAACCAAGAAGCACGTTGTTTCGGCGTGCTCATGATGATCGATTCGAAGTTGCGGCGGAAGAAATCTTCCACGCCGCAGAAGTTAAACACGCAGGTTTTCCAGAGATTTTCCAGCGGATCGCTGAAAAGGCGCAGTTCGTCGTCGCGCGGGGTGTTTGATGTGGTGAATACTACGGCCTTGCGGCCTTTTAAGAGTCCGTTTACGCTCTGGGCCGTGAACTCGTAGGCCACGCCCTGGCGCAGCACGCGGTCCAGCCAACCTTTCAGTATTGCCGGCGGCATGGCCCACCAGTTCGGATGCACGATCACATAGCCGTCGGCCGCGATCAGCTCATCGCAGTGGCAGCGAACAATCGGATCGAGCATGCCGTTTTTCGGAATCTCTTCGTCAGGCAAAATGGGATCGAATTTTTCGGCGTACAGATCGTGATAAATAACCGTATGGCCGGCCGCTTTTAGTTCCTCCACCGCTGTGGCGGCAATGGCGTGGCAAAAACTTCCCTGTTTTTGATGGCCGATGAGAACGAAAACTTTCATAGCGGTCAGGGGTCGGGGTTCAGAGGTCAGAGGGCGGAGGTCGGCGGTCAGGGTAAATTGATCCAGGTCAAATATTTTATCTGATCCCTGTCCACTGACCTCTGACCTCTGTTACTTCACGTTCATATCGCAGCTTAGTCCGCCGGAGGCGTGCAGGTAGGCGTGGCGCACATAGTCGGCGACCATGCGGTCGGCGCTGAACCGCCACGCCAGGGAGCTGATGGAATTCATCATTCTCTTGATCCAGCCCCGGGGCAGGCCGTCGACGTCGCGGTCGTAATACAAAGGAATGACTTCTTTGGTGAGCACTTGTTGCAGACTGGCGTAATCGCGGGAGTCGGTGATTTGATCATCGATGTGCGCCATCCCCTTGCCGATGGCGAAGCCGTTCGAGCCGTCGTATGCCTCGGCCCACCAGCCGTCGAGGACCGAGAGGTTCAACGCGCCGTTGAGCACGGCTTTTTGACCGCTCGTGCCCGAGGCTTCCAAAGGCCGGCGGGGACTATTCAGCCACACATCGACTCCCTGGATCAAGTGCCGGCAGACGTTGATGTCATAATCTTCCACAAAGGCGATGCGTCCGGCAAAGCGCGGATCGTGACGCAAGTTGGTAATCCGCTGGATCAATTGTTTGCCCGGATCGTCGGCCGGATGTGCCTTGCCGGAAAAGATGATTTGCATGGGCCGGTTGGGATCGTTGACGATCGTGGCCAACCAGTCCAAGTCGTTCAAAATCAAGGCTGCCCGTTTGTACGTGGCGAAGCGCCGGCCAAAGCCGATGGTAAGGACATTCGGATCGAGGATATTCCGGGCCGCCTCGACCGCTTCGTCGCTTTCCCCCCGACGGCGGCACTGCCGGCTGATGCGGCGACGGACAAACGCCAAAAGCAGATTTTTCATGGCATAGTGCGTTTCCCACAATTCGCCGAGGTCCACGTCATGGATGGTTTGCCATACTTCAGGCTCGCCCATGCGTTCCATCCAACCGGCGGGGAAATAACGGTCGTACAGTTGTTGCATCTGCCAGGCCAGCCAGCTTTGAATATGCACGCCGTTGGTGATATGTCCGATGGGAATTTCCTCCTCCACGCGCCACGGCCAGAGATGCGCCCACATCCGCCGCGTGATATGCCCGTGCAAATTGCTCACCGCGTTGGCGCGGCGCGAGAGTTTCAATCCTAGCACGGTCATACAGAAGGGTTCATAGTCGTTTTGCGGCTCCACGCGGCCCAGTCCCATTAGTTGATCGAGCGAGATGCCCAATTCGTCCCGTAGCGGCCCAAGGTGCTCTTCAACAAGGTTCTTGTCGAAGCGGTCGTGACCGGCGGGCACGGGAGTGTGCGTAGTAAAGACTGTGTGTTGGGCCACCTCGCGCAAAGCGGAATCAAAACTCATGCCGTCGTCTTTCATCCGCTCCCGGATGGCTTCCAGGATGGCAAAGGCGCTGTGTCCTTCGTTAAGATGATATACCCCGGGGCTGATTCCTAATGCCCGTAAAGCCCGCACGCCTCCTACTCCCGCCACCATCTCCTGGCGGATGCGGGTGCGATTGTCGCCGCCGTAGAGCCGGGCGGTCAGTTCGCGATCTTCCGGACTGTTGCTCGATACGTCGCAGTCCAAAAGGTACAGATTTACTCGGCCTACGCGCATTAGCCAGACCTTCGAAAGCAGTCGGCCGGTGCGGGTGTCGATGCGCACGCTAAGCGGCTTGCCGTCCAGACCCAAGGCCGGTTCCATGGGCAGGTTTTCCACCTTGGTATCCAGGTATTCCTCGTGCTGCCAACCGTTGATGTCCAGTTGCTGCTTGAAATAGCCCTGATCGTAAAACAAGCCGATGGCCACCAGGGGCACGCCCAACCCGCTGGCGCTTTTGATATGGTCGCCGGAAAGCACGCCCAGGCCGCCGGAATAAACCGGCACCGACTCGTGGACGCCGAACTCCAAGGAAAAATAGGCTACCGGCTTGGATCCCAGCACGCCGCCATGTGTTCTGCCCCAACGCGGGGTTTGCGCCACATATTCCTTCAACCGCCGATAAGCCTGATTGATGCGGCTGTATAAAACCAATTCCGCCGCGCGCATCTCCAAGCGTTCGGGCGTAAATTCCGAGAGCAAGGCAATGGGGTTATGGTCCAGTTGACGCCAACGAATGGGATCCAGATCGCGAAAAAGATTGATCACCTCGGCATGCCAACTCCACCACAAATTCCTCGCCAAAGCGATGCACTTTTCATGCAAATTTTCCGACGAAATCCCAATCTGCACCGGGGGATGCGGAGATCGCGTAACAACTGTTTCGATTTGGCTCATACTAACCCATGTATTCCAGAGTACTATAAAAAATTATAACAAGTCAGACATTATAATGATATTGAATTGCCGATGCGACCCCACCTGGGCTAAAAAAATTTGTGCCTTAAGCCTTGTAAAAATGTCAATCTCAGCGTATTATACGCGGTTTTACACATTAAAGGTCCATAGAAAGCCCAGGTAGATTCTCCGTGACCGAAGGCCCTCAAGTACAAGTCCGTTGGCATGATCATGCTGTAACCAGGCAGGAGCGGGAAAGTCTCAACGGCCACCGCGGCTGCGTAATTTGGTTTACCGGTCTGAGCGCCTGCGGCAAGAGCACCGTGGCTAATCTGCTCGACCACAAACTCCACAGTTTAGGGATCCATAGTTTTGTGCTTGACGGCGACAATATTCGTCATGGTCTGAACGCCGGCCCCGGAATGCTCAAGCAGTGTCATGGGGAAGAGTTCGCCCGGCGGTTTGGGCTGGGGTTTTCCGCCCAGGACCGCGAAGAAAATATCCGCCGCATCGGCGCCGTGGCCAAACTCTTTAGCGACGCTGGCATTGTTGCCATTACGGCTTTTATCAGCCCTTATAGAGTTGATCGGGATCGGGTTCGGGCATCGCTGCCAGAGGGCGATTTCATGGAAATCTTTGTCGATGCCCCTCTTGAGGTCTGCGAAGTCCGCGATCCCAAAGGGCTCTACAAAAAAGCCCGCTCTGGCGAACTTAAAGGATTTACCGGCATCGATGATCCCTATGAGCCCCCACTGAAACCCGAACTCGTTCTCGATTCCGCCACGAAATCGGCCGAAACACTGGCCGATGAGGTGCTAGCCTATCTGAAATCCACGGGAAGAATCCTCGAATAATCAGAGCATCGGTCAACAATAAACAGCAGGAGTTGATGACCGATATGAAGGCCCCGAAAAAAACACGCCTTTTTTGCCGATTATTTCGCGATTTTCTCATTCTCATAAGTGTCCATTTGCTCTTGCCTCGCGCCTGTTTACACTTGACTTGTAAGCATCCAAGCGTGCTGCACTACACGCCGGCTGAGAAGTCATTATCCCCCTAATTTGTCCCAACTGCCGATATCGCTAAAAAACAAGCCCATTCAGGCCTTTTGAGTTATCATCAATAATTGAGTTACCGTAAGTTGTATGTCAGCTTTGCTAGCAAATACCATATAAGGCAACAAATTTCCATAGCGGATGTGGCAAAAATCTACGTCTCCTGAGGTTTTTCCGGCCAAATAGCCTGATCCGGGGCTTAAAGAAAGAGGCAGTCGGTTATGGGTAAAAAGTAGCAAGGGACTGCAATCCTCGTTGCCCGCACAAGCCTCTTCCCGGCCGCTTGCATGGGAAAAAAAGAAATAAGTTTTTATGGGGTTGACTTATTTCGCATTCTGGATCTAAATTAAAAGCTGCGGAAAAATCCGCTGTCTCGCTCGAAAAGAGTGTTAATACTTATAAGAGCACTTTGTTCAGTGATAGTGGAAATAGACACTTATACGGGGATTTCTGTCGGGAAGGAGTTTGCGTCCGATGACTGTGGTTTTGATCAGCGATGCGCAGTCCCGGCGCAGTGGGCGCTGGCTGACAGTCCCTTTTACGAATTACGCGAACTGCATGTCAATCAACGCGAGCAAACGCTTTTTTTATCCGGTATTGTTACCAGCTTCTACCACAAACAATTAGCACAGGAGGTCGTCCGTTCGGTCTGCAAAGGGATTGAAGTGATTAATTCGATTCAAGTGGAAATGGATTAGCAATCGCGCTTGGCTTGCCTGCTGCTCCAAACCACCGACGCACGGAACACGATCCTGGCTAATGTACATAGATGGGAACACGGAAGTTCCTGGGCGTTCCTGCCGATGCCGATGGATGAAAGGATTCCTTGCGGCAATCGAGGAGAAACCCATGGAAGATCAGCCAACCTTAGCCGGATTGGCCTCACGGAAGTTCCGCGATTATCTGCCGGAAACTGTGGAAGAAGCCGAGGAATTGGCCGCCTCTATTGAGCGGGCAGTGCAACAAGAAACCGGTCATGGCGTCCGGGATCTGAGCGTATCCGTCGATGATCAGTCAGTGGTGTTGAAAGGACGATGCGACAGCTATTACTGCAAACAATTAGCCCAACATGTCGCCATGTGTCTTTCACACAGCGAAAGACTGATCAACGGCATCGAGGTTTTGTAACCGCCTCGAGGCGATCCGCGCAACTTGTTGTAGCGAAAAAGGCGTCGCCCCTTGACCGCAGGCTTAATGCTTCCACAAACGGCCGTGGGTTCACCCTTTATCTCCTTGTCGCCATATTGCCCTAAAGCAAAATGTGAGGTTCTGCCATGCAATCGTGCTCCAGACGTCGTTTTCTCCAACAGGCCATCGGCCTGGGCGCCTTTGTGCTGGGGGCCGCGCCAGGCGGTGCTTCACTCTTATTCGGGGCCGACAAATCCGGCGCAAAATGAAACTCGGCCTGGTCACCTATCTTTGGGGACAAGACTGGGACTTGCCCACGCTGCTGGCCAACTGTGAAAAGACGAAAATATTCGGGGTGGAATTGCGCACCGAGCACAAACACGGCGTCGAACCAAGCCTCAGCAATGCCGTGCGCCAGGAGGTGCGCACGCGTTTTGCCGACAGCCCGGTGACCTTTATCGGCCCGGGCGCCAACGAATGTTTCGATAGTCCCGATCCGGACCGGCTGGCCCGCTCGATCGAGGCCGCCAAGGCCTTTGTCAAGCTCAGCCACGACTGCGGCGCAAGCGGCGTGAAAGTCAAGCCCAACGATTTTCATCCCGGCGTGCCGCGCGAAAAGACCATCCAACAGATCGGCGACTCGCTAAACACATTAGGCCGTTTTGCCGCCGATTACGGCCAGCAGATTCGCCTGGAAGTCCACGGTTCCTGCGCCGAATTGCCTACTATCAAGCAGATCATGGACGTGGTAACAGAAAAAAACGTGGGCGTCTGCTGGAATTGCAATGACGAAGATCTCCGCGGTAAGGGTTTGGAATACAACTTCAACCTGGTCAAAGATCGGTTTGGCGATACTGCGCACATGCGCGAATTGAACGTCGGCAATTATCCCTACCAGGAATTGATGAACCTGTTTGTGAAAATGGACTATCCCGGCTGGATCCTCTTGGAATGCCGCACTAATCCCCAAGATCGCGTGGCGGCCATGATTCAACAGCGCGAGATCTGGCAGCAGATGATTGCTACTGCACTCCCGACATCAACTTTTTGATCGGTCTGGCCAGCAACAGTAGCACTACGCCCGAGCCGCAGGTAACCAACACGATCAGAAAGAATCTGCCGGGCATTTGCGCAACTGCTTTATCTGTAAATGCACCCGCGATCAGTCCGGCGATTAGATTTCCCAGCGCAGTGGCCAGGAACCAGATTCCCATCATTTGCCCGACCAGCCGCTGCGGGGCCAGTTTGGTGACCGAACTTAAGCCCACCGGGCTGAGGCAAAGCTCGCCGATGCAATGCAGCAGGTAGGTGGCGATCAGCCAGGTGGGCAGCACTTTTTGCCCCTGGGCCACAAATATTGCCGCGCCCGACATAACCAGAAATCCCATGCTCAGAAAGAGCAATCCCAGGGCGAATTTCATGGGGATGGAAGGATTCTTTTGCCGCCGCGACAAGGCCATCCAAATGCCGGCCATCACCGGCGCCAGGAGGATGACAAAAATGCTGCCGAACGATTGAAACCAGCCGGCCGGCACCTCGAAATTAACGACATTAATAAACCGCTCCGTATAGCGTTTGGCGAACAGGTTCAGCGTTGATCCCGCCTGTTCGTAACCGGCCCAAAAAATGGCGGAGGTTATAAAAAGCACCGCGATTACCGCCAGTCGTTTTTTTTCAGTGGCATCCAGTTTGCAAAAAAGGAACGCATAGGCGAAATACAAGACCGCCATGCCGAGGATGATGTAACTCGTACTCTCGGCCATCAAACGGGGATTGAAAGTTATCAACTTCGCCAGTCCCAGGAAGGTGACCATTACGATCAGCGTCAGTGCTGTTGCGAGGATGGTCCAGTCTTTTCGGCTGGTTTTTTCGCTGGCATTGAGCCGTTTGCCCGCATCGCCCAATTGATGTGCGAAAAGCCGATATTGGATCAGTCCCAGCACCATGCCGACCCCGGCCGCGCCAAAGCCCAAATGCCAATCGATCTTCTCGCCCAAGTAGCCGCAGACCAAAGCTCCGATGGTCGCCCCCAGGTTGATGCCCATGTAGAAGATCGTGAAACCGGCGTCGCGCCGTGCGCCGCCCTCGGGATAGAGCCGCCCGACCATGGTGGAGATATTGGGTTTCAGCATGCCCGTACCCAGTACCAGCAGGATCAATCCCAGAAAAAACGTCTCTTGCCAGGGGACGGCCAGGGAAAAATGGCCGGCGGCGATGATTATGCCCCCGAACCATACTGCCCGCTGCGCGCCCAAAAGGCGGTCGGCCACCCAACCGCCTGGCAAGCACGCCATATAAACGCCCGCCGTATACAAGCCGTAGATGGCGGTGGCCACTTCGTCGGTCAGTCCCATCCCGCCATGGGTAATCTTCTCGGCCATATAAAGGACCAAGAGCGTGCGCATCCCATAATAGCTGAACCGCTCCCACATTTCGGTGAAAAAGAGCACGTATAGTCCGCGCGGATGGGCTGTTGTTTCCATATTCTATCACGGCATGAATTCTTCACTATTCACTCATCACTCGCCACTCTCCACTACCTTCGCGGTTCCACGCCCAGTAAATTGCGCACGAAAAAGTCCTGGCGCCGCCGGGCGCCGTAGGGCGTTTCGGCCGATCCGTGTCCTTTGCCGGGAATGACTAGCAGCTCAAAATCCTTGTCCGCCTTGATCAAGGCGTTGACCAGTTGCATGGTGGAAGCCGGATCCACGTTTTCGTCCATTTCGCCCACGGTCAAGAGCAGTTTGCCTTGCAGTTTGTGGGCTCCGGTAACGTTGGATTGTTCTTCGTAATGCGGACCGACGGGCCAGCCCAGCCACTGTTCGTTCCACCAGATTTTGTCCATGCGGTTGTCGTGGCAGCCGCAATCCGAAGCGGCGACTTTGTAAAAATCGCCGTGGTCTATGAGCGCGCGCGTGGAGCTCTGGCCGCCCGCCGAACCGCCGTAAATGCCCACCCGGCTCAGGTCCAGATAAGGATATTTTTCGGCCGCGGCCTTGATCCACAAAATGCGATCCGGAAACCCGGAATCGGCCAGGTTTTTCCAGCAGACGTCGTGAAATTTTTTCGATCGGTTCGACGTGCCCATGCCGTCGATCTGCACCAGGACAAAACCCAGTTCGGCCATGGCCTGGGGCGCATGGAAGGGCCGAAACGACTTGGGCACGAAAGAGTCTTGCGGCCCGGCGTAGATCAGTTCGATGACCGGATATTTTTTCGCGGCGTCGAAATTGGTCGGCCGGTAAATCACGCCGTAGATATCCGTGGTTCCATCCCTGCCTTTAGCGGCAAACCGCTCGGGAATTTGCCAGCCTGTCTCAATCAATTCCGACCAGTCGGCTTCCTCCAATATGCAAACAAGGCTTCCGTCTTCCATGCGGCGAAGTTCATTTATCGGCGCCAGGTCTACGCGCGACCAGGTATCCATGAAAAATTTTCGGTCGGGCGAGAACTTGATCGAGTGCGTGCCGTCGCCTTCGGTAAGGATCGTCAAGCCCGAACCGTCGAAATTCACGCGGCAGTAATGGAGGTAATACGGATCCTGGCCCGGCCGAATCCCTCCGGCGTAAAAGTAAATTTGCCTTTTTTGCTCGTCCACCTTTTCCACGCTGCGCACCACCCACTCCCCTTTGGTGATCTGGTTTTTCACGCTGCCGGCTTTGGCGTCGTAAAGGTAGAGGTGGTTCCAGCCGTCGCGTTCCGAAGTCCAGATGATTTCGCCGCTCTCGTCGAGGTATTGCAGAAATTGTTTGACAGAGTAGTCGATAAACGTCGGGCTTTGCTCGTCGACAATGGTCTTTGCCTTGCCCGTGGCCGCGTCCACGGCAATCACGCGCAAGGTCTGGTGGCCGCGCTGATTATAAAGGAACATAAAGCGGCCGGAATCCGGGTCCCAATGCACTTCGCTTATGCTCCAGGGATTGGGAAACAGTTCATCGCTGCTGGAAATATGCTTGCGCCCGGCCACGTCGAACAGTTGCGGTTTGGCCAGCGGGATCTTATCGCCCGGCTTGAGATAATCGTACGAATGCAGTTTGGGTTGAAGCTGGTCTCGGGGCGAGGATTCGACGTAATACACTTTGCGATCGTCGCCCTTCTTGGTGTGCAATACCGCTAGTTTTTGCGAATCCGCCGACCAGTAAACGCCGCCGGAGTATTCGTCGTCGGCATTGCCGTCGTCGCTTAAGGGGACCTCCTCGCGCGATTCCGTATCGCGCAGATAGATATTATTGTCTTTGAAGAACGCATTCCATTGGCCGTCAGGCGACGTCGCGCCCTCCGACCTGGAACCCCGGAATCGCCGTCGCTGCGGCAGATCAGCGGGCTTTTGCGTCTCGTCGATGACCACCGAGGCCGGTTCCTCCTCGGCCTCGTACACCGACAATGTCTTGCCGTCCGGATCGGTCACCAGCCAGACGTGTCCGGCAAAGGTGTGCTGTTCCTTTTTTTCGCCCGGCGGTATTTTGCCATAAGATTGCTGCTTGCCCTCCTCGTCCAACCAGAAAATCTCCACCTCCGCCTTGGTGTTATTGATGAATGTCAGAGAGGTTTCTTCGCCGGCGGGCTTGCTCGCGCGGGGGAATCTGCGCGGAGAAAGTTCTCGTTGGGCTTTTTCGTCGTTTTTTGCTTCGCGGAGCTCGTAATTTTCCAGATTGCAATGCCATGACTTGCCTTCGCTGTGCAACACGACAGACTGGCCGTCGTCGCTGAATTGAAGATCGTCGAAGGGCAGGCGCCGGGCGTCGATTTCTTTTTCCAGGGCTTTGCCCAGCGATTTTGCCAGTTTCTCGTGGTCGAAGGCCCCTTGGCGCGTGGCCTTTGCCGTGTCTACCAGGATGAATTCGCGCACGCCGTCGGCCAAATCATTGCGATACCAAAACCGCGTGTTATCGGCCGACCAGTGCGGCGTGACTCGGGCCTTATAGACTTTGTTTGCGGTCAGCTTGCGCAAACCGTTGGCTCGCTCATAATCGGCCTTTGTGCCCTGCGCCGATAAAGATGCACAGAGATTGGCAAATATGAGAATCGTTAAAGAGTTGATGAGCAATATTGAACGAATTGAACGATCGAAAAATACTAATGAATGTCGTTTCATGGCAGTGGGAGATGATGGGATTTGTAATGATTTTATCCAGGAATTACGTTTAAAGGGCAATTGTCAAAAATGTTTAGCCGCGACCGGGCACCGACTTAATGTCGGTCGGGGAGCGGGAAAAGATCGCTTAACGTGGTTTGCTCAGGCGCTCGCGCACCAACTCGGGCAGATATTTTACCGGCACGGAACCATGATCCAGTAGCGCCTCATGATATCGGCCCAGGTTGAAATTATCGCCCAGTTCCCGCTCCATCTGTTGGCGCAAACGATATAGCGCCATGCGGCCCACAAAATACGTGGAAAGCTGGCAGGACGATTGCTTTGCGCGAATGATTTTCAACAGCGCCTCTCCTTCGGACTGAAAGGCCCCTTGGGTGAGGAATTTCAGCGCCTCTTCGTCGGTCATCGAGGTGCAGTGCATTTTGTGGTCGAGGATGGCGTTGGCTACGGCGCGGAGATAGAACTTCAATTGGGTCAAACGCAGGGCCAGGTTGCCCTCGCCGTAGCCTTGATCGAGCATCATCTGTTCGGTATAAACCGCCCAACCTTCAACGAATACCCCCGATTCCAACACCCGGCGAATCAGCGAGGGGAACCGATGGGAATATTCCAGTTGCACAAAGTGTCCCGGATAGGCTTCGTGGATGGTCAGTATCTGCATCATGTGCTGATTGTATTCTTCCAGCAAGGTGTTGACACGCTGGGTGTCCCAGTCCTTGGGCGGCGGGCTGACAGCGTAAAAACTCGCGGCCTGCGGATCAAGCGGCGGGGCCGAATTGCAGTAGGCCGTGGAATTGCCCCGCTTGAATTCCGGCATCTCGATCACCTTGCAGTGATCGGGCTGCGGCAGGCGCAGAATATCGTGTTCGGTAATGAACTTTTTGATCCACTCCACGTTATCCCGGGCGTCGCTAACCAGATCTTCCGCTTTGCCGTGCTCCTGGGCTACTTTGCCCAACACTTGGGCAATGGTGTCGTGGCGCCCTTCGTCGTCGTCCGGAGGCAGCGGTTGACGCGGGAAGTAATGGCTCCAGAGTTGACGGGCCATCAGATACATGTCCCGCTCCACGCGCACGAACTCCGACTCGGCCTGGGCCAAAACCTCATCCGGCGTCACGTCCGCATCCAGATCCAGCTCCAGTTTTTTGGCGAACTTTTCCTTACCCAAGCGCCACTCGCCCTTGGCCCGGGGCAGGAGATCTTTTTCCAAAAACTCTTGATATTCTTTCAGACATGCCACCACGGGCTGGGCCGCTGCTTTCAAGGCTTCCAATTGGGGCGTATCGCCGACCTCTTGAAAAATGTCCCGCTCGTAAAAAGCGATCGCCCCGCGATTTTGCTTGATCGCCGTCTCCGTAACCACCGCCGGCGGATTTTGCAGGCTTTGCTGTGCCGCGGCAACGACCTCGGGAATGCGCTTCATGCGGGCGATGCAGTTTGTGATGTTAGTTTCCTTGGGCAGAGTGGATTGGGTCAGCGGTATGTATACGCTGTCGTTGATGTAGTCGTTATACACGCGCGGGTCTTTTTCAAACGGTTGCAGGTTTTCTGTGCGCCAGATGGACGCGATGAGTTGATGCTGCAAAATATCAAAGTCGATCTTTCCCTGCCGGGATAATTTTGGATAATCCACTTGCTTAGGCAACTCCGCAAAAGTTTTGCGCGTATGTTCCAGCCATTTTTTTCGGGCCTCCGGGGAAAGATCGTCCAGAAGGTTGTCGAAACGATGATCGCCCAGTTGGGTCGCATCAAACGGCCGCAGCCGGAAAGTTTCCTCCAAGTATTGTTTGAAAAAGGCCTCGAGCCTCGCATCCGCGTCTTGGCCAAAACTTGCGGAAAAACTAGCCGCTGACAAAAATAAAGCTGCCATAATGCTACCTATCCTTGTGGTTTTCATTTTCACTGACTTCCTTTATGTTAAATAAACTATGCTCGGAAGATCAAAACCCTAGCACTCTGAATCTCATCAGCATAACACTCGGAATTGGTATTTTCAACAAATATCCTCTTGCCACCTAATTAAAGCCTTTTTTCCAGGTAAAATTGTAGTATGGCTATAAAAATCGACTCATTTCACACGGCCTGGAGAAACGGCGTGCAAGATATCTTTATAAAAAAGACTGCCGCCCTGGCGTTTTGCGTTGCCGTCTGTTTCGGCGCTGCTGTAGTCGGCTCGCTGTTTACATATCCACACGTGGATAGTTGGTACGCCAGTCTTCAGAAACCGTCCTGGACGCCGCCGAATTGGCTATTCGGACCAGTATGGTCGCTCCTGTATCTGCTCATGGCTTTGGCTGCCTGGCATCTATGGCTGACGTGCGGTCTAAGGTCGGCCGCGGGGCCCCTGGCTTTATTTGCCCTTCAGCTTGTCCTGAATATGGCCTGGTCGGCCTTGTTTTTCGCAATGCGAAGTCCCGGCATAGCCCTGGTGGAAATTGTCTTCTTGTGGTTGGCAATTCTGCTGACCGTGATTGCCTTCTGGAAGCGAACCGCCTTGTCCGGGGTGTTACTGGCGCCGTATCTGGCATGGGTGAGTTTTGCCGTGATACTGAACCTGGCAATTTGGAAACTCAACTGAGGAAAAACCGGGACAGGTCCGCTTGGGCCTGACGGCATCTCGATTGACAAGCCATCGGGCCGCCCCGCCGGTTAATTGAAGGGCCGATCTCACGGCGTCTTCTTCTCAGGTTCACCGGCAAAGCACAAAATATAGCCGTTGAGGTCTGCCACGCAGAATTCCTCTTTCCCGTAAAAAGTACCCTTTAGTTGGGACAGGATGTTCGTGCGGCCTTGGAGTTGTTGATACAGTTCTCTGGCGTTAGATATCTCGATGTAGAAAGTCGCGCTTGCCCCGACGGATTTGTCGCGCGCTGAGGGGAGCTCTTCAATGAAGCTTTGTTGGGATTGAAACATGAACTGGACGCCGCCTTGTTGCATGAGTGCAAAGGCCAGGGGTTTCGCGGAATCATACTTGGTGACGATTTCCTGAGAGGCGGGCGGCACGCCCATGATAAAGTCGAAACCCAGAATTTCGTGATAATACTCGACAGTTCGGTTGACGTCGGGGACCATCAGGTTTGGGGTGAGTTTGGCAAACATCGCCAGGGGTTCCTTTCCAGGAGAGGTGGGGCTGGTTTCGCACCCGAGGATCAACACGATCCATGGCGCCATGATCCATATTAGGCCAGTTCGATCCATAAATTTCTTCCTCTGTCGAGTCTTCTTCAAGAATACAGTGCGACAGAGAGGCAGTATTGTAAAAATCGGACATTTTCAGTCAATATACGCGCCGAGGAGTCGCCTTGGCGACTCGCCGGCAAAGGCCTGAAAATCGTGAATCAAGTGGGCTTGGTCGTAGTAACCGGCCGTTAGCGCCGCGGATAACTGCTTTTGATTTCGCTTATGCTTGAGTGCGCGGAGGAGTTTTTGGAACCGGACGATGCGGCAAAAGGTTTTTGGCGCCAGACCGACGAAACTATCGAACAGGCGCAAAAGGTTTCGCGGGCTGGTGTGAACAACTCGGGCCAATTCGGCGATGCGAATATTCTCGCCGCTCTCCAGGATTGCCTTAAGGGCGGCCGTTAACCGACAATCGTTGTGATGAATGCGTACTACGTATTTTGTCAGAGTGCTTTCAATTAGACCGATTTGACTGTCAAGATTGTTGGAGGACTGTAGTGCTTCGGTCAGATTGTGGGTAGTTATATCGCCAAGATCGTCTAAGGGAATTATGCGATTCTTCAGTGCGGACACCGGAATGCGGAAAAGTTGGAAGAACGCGCCGGGGCGGAAACAAATTCCAAGATAATCAACTTTGCTGGTAAGAGGCGTTGAAAAAGGATTTGTAGTTGGGCCGGCTACAACCGCGGAACATTGCGTATTTGCAGCAGCGAGATTGAAGACGATATCGACACATCCATCAGGCAGAATTCGATGATCAATCGTTTTCAGGAGAGTTGTGCGAGAAGTGAGGTGCCAGTAAGAGGCCACATAAGGTCGCAGGGACATTGCGGGTGCGTATGATTCGCACTGAACCAGCTTTATTTTACCCGGCAATCTCGGCAATAACTGCGTGGGCCGGTAGTCATTAGTGCTTGGCGGCACGCATGATTTATAGCAGTGGGAAGAACCGGAATTCATATATTCGCCCAGAAAGGTCTGCATGTCGTCTATAACGTGGAGCGCTGAAAAACATGTAGTTTACAGTAATAAGTTTATTATAGAATTTTTATCTATTTTGCCCAGCCCCCCTTATTCATTGATCTTGACCGATTCTATTTAGCTGGATATTCTCCGTGGCTCTACGGTGCCTGGGAGGTAGGCACATTACAGACCGACTGTAGTATAAAGTCATGAGTTAGTATTTCGGAGTGTGTGCCACTGGCGTTTCGCCAGTGTTGTTTTTTACACGAGTGGCACTGGCGTCTCGCCAGTGCTGGGAAAAGCACGGGCAGGATGCCCGTGCCACCCCATACTCAATCCGAAAATCAACCCTGACCAAGTACTATTTTGCACCACGGATGGTAGCGCGGGTAAGGCATGGAAGCTTCCTGGTGGATTTTTTATTCGATCCTCGCCGGGCTGGCGATTGTTCAATCGCTCCTGCTGGCATTACAGACTTGGGAACATCGCCGTTACGCGCGGAGTTGCATGCGCAGGCTGGAGCGTCATCAACCCACCGGCCGCGTTCTCTTATGCGCCCCCTGCAAAGGCCAGGATTTGAACCTGGAAGACAATCTGCGCGCCCTTTTGGAACAGGATTACGACGACTACGAAGTGGCGTTCATCGTGGAAAGCACCGATGATTCGGCTTGCCCGGTGATTCGCCGCGTGATGGCCGCACACCCCTGGATACCGGCGCGGTTAATCGTGGCGGGCCGAGCCTCTGAGAGCGGCCAGAAGGTGCACAATTTACGCATGGCCACCAGTCGGCTCTCCCCGCGCATTAAATTTCTGGCCTTCGCCGATTCCGATGCCCGGCCCAGGCCGGAGTGGTTGCGATTGCTCATCGCCCGCCTGCACCGGCCGAAAATGGGCGCCGTCACCGGCTATCGCTGGTTTGTGCCCCAGCGCGATTCCCTAGCCAATCACCTGCTCTATAGTTTGAATTGCAGCGTCATGTCGCTGCTGGGACGGAGCAGTTATTATTTAATTTGGGGCGGCTCCTGGGCCATTCGCCGCGAGGTCTTCGATCGCATTGGTTTACATTCGGCCTGGAAGGGAACGCTCAGCGACGACCTGGTGGCCAGCCGGCTCTTGTCCGAAACCAAGATGCAAGTGCGTTTTGAACCGGTCTGTGTGGTCGCCTCGCCCATCGATCATTCGCTTTCCGAGGCCTTGTCCTTTGTGCGGCGGCAGTATTTTTTAAGCCGTTTTTACGCACGGGATTTTTGGCTCTTTGCGGCCCTCTCAGCCGCATTCAGCAATCTGGTGTGGCTGGTCAATCTGGGAATGTTCATTGGGGGGCTATTGCGCGGTGCTCCTTGGACTTGGATTCCCTGGTCAGTAATCTCATTCCTCTATTTGCTCTCGGTCTACCGCGGCTTTGTCCGCCAGGATCTGGCCGATTTATATTATCCCCATTTGCGACGGACTTTGCAGTGCGCCAAGCAATTTGATATTTGGCTGCATCCGCTCATCAGCCTGATTAATGGAATTGTTGTCTGGAGTTCCGCAATAGGGCGGCAAGTAACCTGGCGGCGAATCATCTATCGATTATCGGCCGATGGAAAAATTCAGCGCTCTTGCGCATAGACGATCCCGCCGTGTTGCCGATGCCAGGCATTGCCGCCAACACCCCGGAATTCTCACGCGATATCAACGGCTACCGTAAAGCAGGATAAAAATAAAGCGGACGGCGGAAGGATGAAGAATGAATAACAAATGCTGAATGATGAATTTCGGCGGTAGGCTGGAGGAATGAGGTCAGTAAAGAGTGAAAAATATAGAGTCTAAACTGAAAAGTGCTGAACCCTGAACCCCGAACCCTTGTTGCTGCCCACTGCCCACTTATATTTTTCCATCTTCATCCTTCATCTCATCCCCTCATCCTTGTTTATCTGCCCACTGTCCACCGCCCACTGCCCACTTTTTTTCAATCCCCTATCTATGCACGTTGTTCTCTGGGATACACGGAAAAACGATGTTTCCAAGGATTTTGCCGGCGGATTCGGCGTGGGCCAGTATCCCGGCCACGGCGGATTGCGAGGGTGGATCATTCGCCGTTTTTTTACCCGTGATCGCCGACCGGCAACTTTGCACTTTGCTTATTTGGCGGCGATCTTTCGCCGTTTGGGGCATACCGTTGAATATGCCGAAGACCGCCTGCCTTCGGGGGCCGATCTCTATGTTTTTTGTCCCTCGTTGATTACTCTGGCTTGGGAACGTGAAGTAATCGCCCAGTTACAGACAAAAAATTCCTCGGCCCGCGTATTTGTAGTAGGACTAACTACCTCTGCTATAATCGAGGCCTTTAAAGATCTGAATGTGACCATCATCAAGGGTGAAACAGAACAATTATATTGGAAATTGGATGAGGTGCTCCAAAGACCCGCTGCTGCCGTGAATCTCGGAATTACCGATGATCTTGATCGACTCCCGTTGCCCGATTGGTCGCCGTTTAATCCCCAGAAATTCCGGATCAGTTATGATTTCTCGCTTTTTCCCACGGCCTTGATCCAATCCAGCCGGGGCTGCAAATTCAAGTGCAATTATTGTCCTTACATCATTCTAGACGATGCAATCCGTTTTCGTGATCCCCAAGCGGTGGTGGAAGAAATCCGTTACGGCGCTGGACGCTGGGGTTTCCGTTCGTTTAAGTTCCGTGATCCGCTCTTTGGATTAAGCCGGGACCGCGCTTATCGATTAGCTGAATTGATTGCCCGCCTGCCGCGAAAAATTCAATTCTCCGTAGAAACACGGATTGAATTAATGCCCCCCGAGCTGCTCCGCGTTCTCAAACGTGCAGGTCTGACCAGCATTACCGTGGGCGTGGAAACGCCCGACAAAACCCAGTTGCAATACTACCAACGCGCCACCGTGAGCGAGGATCGGCAACTCGCGTTTTTCCTCCTCTGCCGCCAGTTAGGCATTCGCACGGTGGCGGGATTTTTGATCGGTTTTCCCGATGACACCCAGGATACTATTCAACAAGTTTTGCAATATGCATACCGGCTCAAGCCCACCTTTGCCAACTTCAATGTACTAACCCCCTATCCGGGCACGCATTTTTTTGCCGAAAATCGCGATCGCATCGCCGACTTCGATTATAGCCGATACTCCTCTTATACGCCGGTGTTAAACTATAAGTATCTGCGGCCCGACGAATTGACGATCCTGCTTGCACAGTGTTTTAACCATTATTACTTCCGCTGGGACTATTTATTTGACAATGCACATCTGATTTGGCCGGCGTTACAACGCTTCGGTTGGGGTAGCGGGTCGCTGGAGACCGCCGGTAATCATCCGATAGTACCCCGATCACTCTCGGGACTGGAGAGGTTAAAAAGCCAAGACTTTCAAGCCCCACCGCCACCATGCTGTCTGCAAAATAACAAAACATTAGGCAGTTGCTATTGATTATTTGACCGCTTAGGGTTAAAAAAGAGTGAAAATTCCCTTCCCCTTTAATCAAGCTGTTACGTACTAATTGATGATTTCAGGGCTCAAGAGTTCACGCCAATTTTTATTATCGAGGACGAATCCCATTTATACGGGTGGTAGTTTTATACAAAAAAATGTGTAATACTAATAAGATAAACTATCTTTGGAATTATACATATCTCTTATAGTTGCGCTGCTTATACACACGGAGAATTCTACATGTCTGCTAAACAGAATTCCCAAAATGGTTCCCCCCAGTTTAATCCACTCAGTTCGCCAACTGGTAGAGGCAAGGGATCGAATAAATTTTTGCAATCCAATGCATTTAAACTTAGTTTGGCAGGCGTGTTCATAATAATTGCGTTGATTATTGCATGGCAATTTTTCTCCAGCGGCAATGAGCCCAGATCGACCGGGGCCACGGCTTCTACGGCGTCCACCGGGCGCAGCCGACTCCATCGGCTCCGCCTGAACCTCAAGTGCCTCCCACCACGCCCTCTTCGCCCGAAGAAGGACAAGCTGGCGCTCAAACCAATCCCACAAATGCACAACCAGCCGTACAAAATCCATCTGCACAACCTCAAGCGGAACAACCCCCAGCCGAACAGCAGCCGGCAACTGATGCAGGGCCTGATGCTTCCGGGCTCCATCAGACACCCCCCGGAGGCGATATTTCCTCCGCGCTCCTCCAGTTGCCCGAAGATTTTTCCAAATGGAATAAAGAAGAGTTTTTGCGCGCCCGGCAGGAAAATCATCCCAAACTCCTCGAAGCGGTAATATTTCAGGGCGTGAACTTTCCTGGTAGAGTGGCCGTGGCGCAGATGTTGACCGATTTGTTGAAAACACCCAAGCCGCCGTCCGGCGCCGCCGCTTCTTCCCTGCCCGCCGCGATTGCCGCCCCGCCGGGTTTAATCGAAGCGGTCATTTACGCCCTGGGTAAAAACGGCTCCCCGGCCGCACGCCAGACACTCATGCAGATATTAAGCGGAAAGTTTGCCGCCGACGATGATCGCGTAGCGGTCGAAGCGGTGCTAAAGACCCTGGTGGAGCTGCCCTCGCCCGATAATGACGACATTCTAATCAAGGCCATTATTTCTCCGGAACTTATTCGTCCCACGACTATCGCGCAAGGAACTACCGCACAAGCAATTATGCAGCCCGCTGACATCCATTCGCGG
The DNA here is from genome assembly GCA_963820545.1 of Pirellulales bacterium. Lineage (GTDB taxonomy): Bacteria > Planctomycetota > Planctomycetia > Pirellulales > Thermoguttaceae > CAWGAJ01. The sequence continues at coordinate 1,046,538 of CAWGAJ010000001.1, read as the reverse complement.
GCATTGGAGTTGGCCAAGCAAAACGCTTCGGAAAATCTCCGCACAAAATTAGCGGAAAATCTGGTGCAAAGAGGGTTGGAACTCAACGATCCGATTTTGAGCATGCTCCTGGAGGACAATCCGGCCAATCTTGGCGCCCAATTGAGCCTTTTTACGAGCGAGGATCTCTCCAACGAAATGAAGGTCAAATTGGAACAATCTTTCCTTAATTACGCTTCTCAGGCCATGGGCCTGACCATGGGCTTACCCCTGGAAAGCGAGGCCCTGACATCCCTGGGTTCCTCCTTGGGCGGGCCTGCGTCCGGCATGAGAGAAAGAATGCCGCCGATACCCAGGATTATTCCAGGCACAGCCGCCCTGCCCACCGACGCCTTGCGCGAGAGACTTTCCGACTACGAACGCGGCGCGCATCTTGCCAAGCTCCTCTGGGGCGAGCCGTTGGCTTCCTTGATGTCACAAAGTTTGGCCGAGCCCCGTACCCTGGAAAAACAGGCTCCGGAGGTCGTACTGGCTTCGACGTTACCGCTCGATTCGATCCGCGCGGCCATGTACAAGATGCTCAAGAAGCGGACCGTAAGCGAAGGCCCGCAATCCTTGGAAAGCGCCGGCTGGACCGACAAAGTACTGGCCGATCCCGGCCTGATCGTGATCTTGAAAATGCTCCGATCAAAATCTATGAAAACAGCGCCGCTCACCGCAGGAGTTGGCGGAGCTGCTGCGGGAGGACTTGGGCGGCCCCCTAACCGCTATCCCCCGCGCAGACCGACCGGAACCGATGTGGCCGGCACTTATGCGGAAACGGCCCAGAAAAAAGAACAAATTGAAATGGATTGGTTGATCACCCTCTCGAAGATGGTGGGGGTATGGAGCAATCGCTTCGAGGCGGCGGCCCAGGCGCAAAAAAGGGCCGCACGCCGAGGGCAAAAGGTAATCGAACCCCCGCCTACGAAAATGGACGAGTTTGATTTGCCCCAGGACGCCAGCACCAAAATCACCGCCGCTTATCAGTTAAACTGGCCCGAAAAAGCCCCCCCAGACCTGGGAAACATCAAACCCGGCGGGCTGAAAATCCAATACTTCCGCCTCGAACAAGAGGGCCTGATCACGAAAACAAAGACCACCATGAAGCGGCTGGCCAAGGGCGGAGATATTCACGAAATGAACAACGGCTTCTGGCTGGAATTAATTAAAAATGGCTTCCAACCGAACAGCAAGCGCTCTCTCGACATCATTATCACCACCGCTGATCAACAACCGATCGACTTGACCCAGAAAGAAGAACCCGTCGGCCTCTCAATAGAGATCCTCGCCGTCGAGATCGCCGATCCGCAAGCCTTCAAAGAGCGCTAAGGACCGGAACGGAAAAGGGTGCCAACAGCGAAAAGGGCTGTTCTACGCCTGCTTTTTAGCTGTTTCTTTTTGGTCCTAGCGAGTCTTCCATGCCGTCGATGTAGTGGCGCAGCCGTTCCAGTTCATCGGTCACGTGGCGGAGCTTGAGCATATTCTCTACCCGCTTCACCAATTCGAGCTTGTTCACCGGCTTGCTCAAAAAGTCGTCGCAGCCGGCGGCCACGGCCCGCTCAATGTCGCCCAGTTCATTAAGCGCGGTCACCATGAGGATCATGATTTGCTTGGTGGCCGGATCCTTTTTCAGAGTTTTGCACACCTCAAACCCGCTCAGCTTGGGCATCATGATGTCCAATAGGATCAGGTCCGGCTGGAACTGGCTTACCTTGGCTAAAGTATCGTGGCCGTCGATCGCTATGGCGATCTCGCAATCCATGTCGGCCAGATAGGCCTCCAATAACTCCACATTCGTCAAGTTATCATCCGCAATGAGAATTTTGCTATTGGGCATGGCTAGATACAGTCCGGAGCGTTTTTGATTAACGAGTCACTTGATAAATGGCCGGGCGATAACTTGGCGCTGGGATTGGCTTTCCCGAGTCGCGAGCCGCCGCCAACCATGCTTCTTTTGCCTTTTCTACCTTGGCTAATGCCTCCTCGGGAGTATTGCCAAAGGCTGAACATGAATCAAGATCGGGAATATCCGCGATATATCCGCCGTCTTCCTCACTATAAAAAATGTTTATGTGATAATCTTTCATTCTTCCGCCTCCCGGCACAAGCAACATTATGCATGTGCTAGCACTTTCACCAAGAAATAAGGACTTATGTCAACTCCATCTTCCCGCTTCCTGATAAAACTGGAAGGAAATTGAATTTGGATAGTCGTTTTTTCACGATTTTTCACTGTCATTGCTAGCAGTTGAATAATGTTGCAAGTGCCGGGGCTATTGAAACTCAGGTAAGTAATATCATAATATGGAATTTTAAATCAAGCCAAGCCCACGGATTGCAACCCGTGGGCTTAATGACGCTATTTATCTGAGCCCCAATAAACTGAAACTTATTCTTCTCCGGGCACGGGAAATTGTTTGCAGAGATTCTTTACTTCGCCGCGGATGCGGGACAGTAGCGCCTCGTCGTCGGGCGCTTTTAGCACTTGTAAAATCCACCCGCCGATGGTCCGCATTTCGGCGTTTTTCATGCCCCGCGTGGTCAAGGCCGGCGTGCCGATGCGGATGCCCGAAGGATCCATCGGCTTGCGCTGGTCAAAGGGGATCATGTTCTTGTTGACCGTGATGCCGCAGCGGTCCAGGGCCGTTTCGGCCTGTTTGCCGCTCAGGCCCGCCACGGTCACGTCGACCAGCATGAGATGGTTATCCGTGCCGCCGCTGACCAGGCGCAGACCGCCGGCCAAGAGCACTTCGGCCAGGGTCTTGGCGTTGTCGACAATCTGCCGGCAGTATTCTTTGAAAGCCGGCGTAAGCGCTTCGCCGAAACATACGGCCTTGCCGGCGATCACGTGCATCAGCGGCCCGCCTTGGGTGCCGGGAAATACCGCCCGGTCGATATCCTTGGCATACGCTTCCTTGCAGAGAATCATGCCGCCCCGCGGTCCGCGCAGCGTCTTGTGCGTGGTGGTGGTGACGTAGTCGGACACGGGCAGGGGATCGTCGTGCAATCCCGTGGCCACCAGGCCCGCGTAATGGGCCATGTCGACCATCAACTTGGCCCCGCACGAACGGGCGATCTCGGCAAACTTGCCGTGCTCCATCTCCCGCGGATATGCGCTTGCCCCGGCCACGATCAGCTTGGGCTTGTGTTCGCGGCAGAGCGCGGCAATCTGCGTCGAAATCGATGCGGTGGTCGTCGGGCCTGACGCCGTAACTGAAGAAATGATACAGCCGGCCCGAGACGTTCAGCTTCATGCCGTGGGTCAGGTGACCGCCGTGAGCCAGATCGAGCCCCAGCACAATATCGCCCGGCTCCAAGGCCGCGTAATAGACCGCCGTGTTGGCCTGGGCGCCGGAATGCGGCTGCACATTGACGTGTTCGGCGCCGAAGAGTTTCTTGGCCCGGTCCCGGGCAAGGTCTTCGGCTATATCGACGAACTGACAACCGCCATAATATCGCTTGGCCGGGATAGCCTTCGGCGTACTTGTTCGTCAGCACGCTGCCCACGGCCTGCATCACGGCCGGTCGAGGTGTAATTTTCGCTGGCAATCATTTCCAGCCCGTTACGCTGCCGATCCATCTCACCGGCAATGGCGGCCCACAGTTCCGGGTCTTGACGCTGAAGTACATTCATGGGCGAAAGTTCTGCAAAATAACAATTAAGGAAATCAAAACTATTAATTGTGGGCTGTAAGTGATGATTCGTCAACCAGCCGACACAAGCGCCCCTCCGATAGAGTGGGGAAACCAATTTTGCAGTTTGCTGTTACGGCATTGGGGACCTCAGGTTGACGTATAGAGGTTATACAGGTCAAAATAAATCTAGATAATTAGAGACTATATAGAGCCGTCTGACAAAAATCTCAATATTGAGGCATTTTCGGCACGGATCAGAGGATTTATTAGTACACACTTAGTAATGAAAAGGATTGTCCAATGGCCAGTAAAGTAGCGGAGATGTCCCCAAAGGAACTCCAAAAAATGATTGGAACCGTGGTCGAGCAAAAATTATTAGAATTACTTGGCGATCCGGATCAAGGTTTGGAAGTAAAAAAATCGCTTCGGAACAGATTATTGAGGCAAAAAAAGAAAGTCGCACTAGGTCAACGCGGTGAAAAGTTGGCAGAAGTTGCCAAACGATTGAATATACGTTGATGCAAAATGTACGATATATCTCTTCTCAGATCCGCGGTTAAAGATCTGGAGCAACTCGATAAGGTTGTTGCAAAGCGCGTTGTTGAGAAAATTAACTCGTTTGCAAAAAATCTTGATGAAATTAAACTCCAACAGCTAACCGGAGAACTTCGTGGTTTGTATAAGCTCCGCGAAGGAGATTATCGAATTATTTATGAAATTATTCGCAAAGAGAACTTGATTATTATCCATTGCATTGGGCATCGGAGACAAATATATCGTAAACCTTCCTAGTTCCTTAACGGTCATTCACTTTGTCTTATTTCCACCTTTATTTCCCCCGCGTTATCATCCAATTCCGCGGCCGAGTCATTGATCTTCAAAAACAGCGTGCCTGATTGCTCGGGTGTAATAGTTGTCCCCAGACCCACGGTTATCGGCCTAAGAAAAGCCGCTGAGCTTTCTTTGTCAGGATTGTCCGGGCACACGGCGGCTAGCAGAACGCCCAACGGCCGGCCTTGATAATAGCGGATCGAAACTCCGCCAGGCTCGCACCACCAGATTATCGGCTCGCGGACCACTTGATATCGGCCCGAAGCCGTCAGCCGGTATTTTACGCCTGCTGCTAAATGAATGCCGGCGTTTTGCCAGGCGCGATCGGCCGCGACGGCAACCGAGGCCCCTTTTCCCGGCAGCGCTTTGCCCGGCGTAAAATCGATCACCGTGCGGGAAATGTCGTAGCCGTATTCCAGACCGGCAATGAACACCTGCCACTCTTCGCTTAACTGCCGCCAGTCGTTCTTGAAAATCTCGAATACATATTGGTTGAAATTGCGATCGCGCACATGTTTGTATAGTTCGCGGAAGCGGTCGCGATAGCGGGGATGATGATCCAGCAATGTGGCGGCCGCCCAGCACCAGGCATAGTACGCAGTTTCGCGATCGACATCAACCGGACCTTCAATCAGCATGCGCAGCGGCTGTGCCCGATTGGCGCCCACGGCGTCTTGAATAATGCGGATGCGGCCCCACTCGGGCACTTCTTCGCGATTTTTGGGGAAGTAATTGAGCAGAAGCCGGCCGTCTTTCCACTGGTGCGTGGCCAGCATTTCAGCAATGCCTTCCATGTACCACGAAGGCCCGCAAGCGCCCAGCACCGTGTTCATGAAACCGTGCGTCCCTTCGTGCAACAGCAGGTGACGCCGATAGTAATCGCTGGGCGGTTCGTAGATCCATAATTCATAACCGAGCGAGAAGCCGTGGAGAAAATTTAAATTGCGGGGTAATAAACCGGTTTGCAGGAATTTGTTTTTATCCTTCATCAAAAAACCCGCCATGTGCCAGTCGGCCGGTTCGGCAGGCGAAACATGAAAATATTCGCACCACCCAATAAAGGCTTGATCGAATATTTCCGGCAGATGTTCGATCTCATCGCCGTCCATGTCGGTATAGAGCGTAAGCCGCTTGCCTGATAACTTGCGGATGCCGGCGGCCGAGGCCTTGGCGTCATCAATCGTGCGCCGTTGCAAAGTGAAATTATCACGCCCCGCAGATGCCGCTGGCCGATCCGGCGTGGATTTGACTTCATCGGCTTGGGCGCAGCCGAGAAAACATCCCCCTAGCACAAGGCCGGCAATACATTGGATGGGAATTTGTCCGTTCATTGCTCGCTGCAACCGGCCGGGAGGTTTTTTAGTGCACTTCTTGCATAATGTCCATCATTATACGCTATCTTGTGAAGGGGAAATGATAACGAGCATAAACACACTACACAAGAACGTAAGGATGGCGGTTTTACCACTATCCCTACGTCTTTAATTTTGTCTGCCATGCCTGACACAGATCGTTTTTGCCGTCACAATCGCTCTATTTTCGCTATTTACTCATCTTGCGATTTCACAAAAAGAAGGTCTATACAAATATAATAATGTCGCCATATTGATTTTGACCGGCACTTAAATTCGAATCGTCCGCTCGCATATTTTTCGCAATCGTTACAATCCTTTTTTCTCGTCGCAAAAACTCGTTCAGATGTTTTTTGTCAGGTTTCTTGGGCTATTAGCGGCTCCCTACTATACCGATAGTAAGTCAGACTTCACATTTAAGGAGTATGTAAATGAAAAAACTTAATTGGATGGCAAGGATTGCAGGGGGCAGCGCGGTAATGTTTATCGCATTGGTTAATCTGACGTTAGCAGCCGACTCGCTTCACCAACCGTTGGCTGTCCAGACAGCTTATCAGTATGACAACTACTTGGAGACGAACCCTTCTTCGATACCGAATACCCTTGCTTTTGCGGGCGGGGAACAAGCCCCTCCTGCCGAGCAGTCTTCACAGAATGAGGTTGCGGAACTGGAAAATGAGGAAGGATATGTTTCCCCGAATCCCCCCGCCGCTGCGCAACCGTGGCGCATCCCTCAACCTTGCTTGTTGCAAGCACACAATATCGCCATGGGCGGCTGGGTTCAACAGGGTATCACAGGGGTCAATCCCACGCCCAACAATCGTTCCCTTGGTCCCTTGTCCACCGACGATCGCGCTAATGAGTATCAACTCAACCAGGCGTGGTTATTCTTCGAGCGAGCCATAACCAATGAAGGCGAAGGCTGGGATTGGGGCGGCCGCGTGGACATACTCTATGGCACCGACTGGCGTTTTGCCAATACCCTGGGCTTGGAAAACACCTTTAATGGATCGCAGCAATTATATGGCATGGCCATGCCTCAGTGCTATCTCGATTTGGCTTATAACAAACTGACCATGCGTTTCGGTCATTGGGCGCCCAGTGTGGGCATAGAAATCGTGCCTGCCGTGGCCAACTTCTTCTATTCGCACAATTACGGCATGGCTTACGGTCAGCCGCTTTTGGTCACCGGGATGTTAGGCAAGTATCAATTGACCGATCAATGGTCGTTCAATGCCGGCGTAAATCGCGGCTGGTACATGTTTGAAGACACCAATAAAGACTGGGACGCGATGGGCGGAGTGGAATGGCTGAGTCCTAACAAGAAGACTAGCGTGCGATTAAACGCCGACTCCGGCAAGCAGAATGATCCCTTCGGTTTGAACAATCGCTTTGTCTATACCTTGGCGATAACCCAAAAGATCACCGAAAAATGGTCTTACGCCTTGGAGAATGACTACGGCGAAGAGGATCATGCCGGCCCCAACGGCGCTAACGCATATTGGTACGGAATAACCAATTATTTGTTCTATACGATCAATCCGCGCTGGTCGGCCGGCATGCGCGTGGAATGGTTCCGCGACAACGATGGCGCCAGGGTCTTTGGAATCGGCAATCAACCCAATATCCGCGGCTGGACAGGCGGACCCGGCTTTGTCGGCGATTTTACCGAACTTACCCTGGGCGCGAACTGGCGCCCGAATCCCAACACGGTCTTGCGGCCTGAGATACGCTGGGATTCTTACAATGGCACCCCTGCTAGTGGTCAACTGCCCTTTAATGACGGCACGCGCAGCTATCAGTTCACCTTTGCCGCCGACTTGATCCTGACCTTCTAACCGTTATTTGTTAATATCAAACCGCAAAGCGCCTTCCTAGATTAGAATGTATCAGGAAACGCTTTGCGGTTTGTTCATTTCTTGACGTTTTTCCGCCCGTTTGGTATATACTTGAGATACAACTATTTATATTTAGCCCCGGGTGAATACACCCGGGGCTATACACCCGGGCTGCATGAAATACACAAAACTCTAAAATAAATTTCCGTGTGCTTTACATCTTTGCCCGCCGTGTATTCATGTCGGGCTAATTTGGCTTTTTCGACAACCGAGAGATAATCACTCACGTGAAAGCTGCTCTTTTATCCATGTTGGCTCCGCATGGGCAAGAACATCTCTTGGCCTTCTGGGACGATTTGAATGCTCAACAGCGGCAAGAGCTTGTGGAGCAGATTCACCGCATCGACTTTACTCTACTCGATCGACTATATCGTCTCCGTGACAATCAAAGCGCTATGCGCCAGTTGGCCAACCGCGGCCCCCCCGCCGGCGATTCGTTTACACAGTTCCCCAAATCCCTTTACTCCCCAACAGGCCCGCCGGCAAGGACGCGAAGCTTTGACCGCCGGCCGCGTCGGGGCGATCCTGGTCGCCGGAGGACAGGGTACCCGGTTGGATTTCAATCATCCCAAAGGAATGTTTTCCATTGGACCGGTCTCGAAGCGCACGCTGTTTCAAATTCACCTGGAAAAGATCATTGCCGCTTCGCGGCGCTATGGTGTGCGCATCCCCCTGTATCTGATGACCAGTCCCGCCACGCACCACGAAACCGCGGCCTTCTTACAAGCGCACAACCGGTTTGGGCTGCCCGCGGAGGACCTGTTCATTTTCTGCCAGGCCACAATGCCCGCGGTGGATGCGGCCACCGGCAAGGTGCTCTTGGAATCGCCGTCGCGGATCGCGGTCAGCCCGGACGGGCACGGCGGCATGTTGGCCGCATTGGCCTGTAGCGGCGGCCTGGAAGACATCGAGCGCCGGGGAATCCGTCACTTGTTCTATTTCCAAGTCGACAATCCCCTGGTCGACGTCTGCGAACCGGAGTTCATCGGTTATCACGTTCTGGCCAATTCAGAATTCACCACCCAGGTAATTGCCAAGCGCGATCCGTTGGAAAAGCTGGGCAACGTGGTGCAGGTGGACGGCCGTTTGTATGTGATCGAATACAGCGACCTGTCCGACGACGTGGCCCGGCGCAATAATTCCAACGGCTCGCTGCAAATCTGGGCGGGCAGTATCGCGGTCCACGTGATGGATACGGCCCTGCTCCGCCGGCAGGCGCAAACCACCGAGGGGCTGCCCTTTCATTATGCCTATAAAAAGGTGGCCTGTATCAACGCAGCCGGCCAAGAGCTCATACCCGAAAAACCCAATGCCATCAAATTCGAGCGTTTCATTTTCGACCTGATGTCTTATACGAAAAACGCCCTGGTGGTGGAGATCGATCCCCAAGAAGGCTTTGCCCCGCTGAAAAACGCCTCTGGGGCTGCGGCCGACACGCCGGAAATGGTCCAGGGCATGATGATCGCCCAGCACGCCCGCTGGCTCAGACAAACCGGCGCCCATGTGGCAGAGGGTGTAGCGGTGGAAATCTCTCCGCTTTTTGCCCTGGACGCCGAGGAGCTGGCCCAAAAAATCCCGCCGGGAACGCGCGTCACAAAGCCCACATATTTTTCTTGATCTCCCCTCGCCCTTTGGGTGAAGTTCTGTAGGTCATGCACTCCGTGCATGACAATTCGATGGTTAACTCAAAATGTTCCTGATTGTCAGGCACGGGGTGCCTGACCTACATGGCTTTGGGCGAAGGGGCTAGGGGGTGAGGGCGCAGGTGCCATATCCATGCTCATCGGGCAGGGATGAATAGCAGATTAACTCTAGCATGGTTACGATAGCCCCGGCCATGGCCGCACGTATTCCTTTTTCTGCCCGCTAACTTTTTTCCGCGCTACCCCCCCTAAAAACCTGCAAAAAAACCTTGCATTTGCCTTGGGATGCTTCATATTAAGCATGCCTTTGTTAATTCCGCGTTCGCTCGCTAACGCGGCAAGTGATTTCAGGCGCTATTTTGACCCTGATCTTCGTTTCCAAATTCGTAAGGTCTAAGCAAGAGGCAGCGTAAAACACCTGATTGAAAAACGCGATTATTTTCTTCGCGCGGTCGCGCCGGGTGTGTTCTTTTATCTTCCCGCAATCAGTCGGATGTCAGGTTGCGCATTTTAGGCATCCTATTGGTTGCGGCAAGAAGGCAGTCTTTGATTAACCATTTTTCATATCACAACCAAATCCGGGGAAAATTGCCAGGAAGAGTACAACGAGAAAGGTGCGTTATGCACGACTGTTTTTAGAAACTAAATTTTTACGCCAAAGGCGCGGCCCATGTATGGCCGGGTTGATGGCCCTGCTAACATTGGCACTTGCGGCGATGCCCTCGGCGGCCGGATACTGGCAGATTCAAACTGTGGATACGCCGGAGACGTGGGATCTTTCACTTCCCTGGCCCTGGACGCCTCGGGCAATCCATGTATCAGTTACTATGACGACACCAATGATAATCTGAAGTACGCCGCCTTTAATGGTTCTGCTTGGCATCTTGAGACCGTGGACAGCACCGGGTCTGTGGGACTGCTCACGTCTCTGGCCTTGAACGGCTTGGGCAACCCGTGCATCAGTTATTATGACTCCGCTAACCGCGACCTGAAGTATGCCGCATGGAACGGCTCGGCTTGGCAGATCCAGACTGTGGATAGTGCCGGGATGGTGGGAACATATACGTCCCTGGCCATAGATAGCGCGGACAATCCGCACATCAGCTACTATGACTATACCAACGGCGACCTAAAGTACGCCGCCTGGAACGGCTCGGCCTGGCAGATCCAGACAGTGGACAGTTCCGGGGACGTGGGATGCGACGCATCCCTGGCCCTGGACGGCTCGGGCAACCCACGCATCAGTTACCATGACGTCACCAACTCCGACCTGAAGTACGCCGCCTGGAACGGATCAGCTTGGCAGAAACAGACCGTGGACAGCGCCGGGAATGTGGGATGGTGTACGTCACTGGCCCTGGACGCCTCAGGCAATCCATGTATCAGTTATTATGACGACACCAATGATAATCTGAAGTACGCCGCCTTTAATGGTTCTGCTTGGCATCTTGAGACCGTGGATAGCGCCGGGGATGTAGGACTTTTCACGTCACTGGCACTGGATGATACGGGCAAACCGCATATCAGTTACAATTACAACATGACAAAACACGACCTGAAGTACGCAGCCTGGGACGGCTCGGCCTGGCAGATCGAGACTGTAGATAGCGCCGGGGAGACGGGAGCCTACACGTCACTAGCCCTGGATGATACGGGTAATCCGCACATCAGTTACTATGACTACATCAACTACGATCTGAAGTACGCGGAGTTTGTTCCCGAACCTTCCACTTTCATCCTCTTGGCCATGGGCGCTGTCACATTTGCGGCCTTTGCCCTCCGACGAAATAAGGCAAAATAAAGGTGTCAGTTCCATAGGGCGGATGCTTTGCATCCGCGTGTAAAAGGTATTGCATATTATATTTTCGCGGGTGCGGAGCACCCGCCCTACTACTGACGGACTCAGTATTCATCATTCATTGCCCTTGAGGGGGCGCACGTCGAAAGTGGCGATGTGTCCATATATCCTGGTCAGCTCCTCGGCTTTCAATTCTGCCTCTTTCCGGCTGAAGAACCGAACTGCCGGTGAGTCTTCTCCGGCACCCCGCCACCAGTTGCCGGCGGTTGCGTTGTCCTGCGGAGTGCGCCAGATACCGAACACAGGTTGGACTGTCAGCCCAACTCGTATCTCAGCGAGCAACTGCTCAACGGCTTTGTTATGTCGCCGTTGCTCAAGCACCACTTTCCACAGTTTTGCGTCGATCATAGCAACACCGATCAGGATCAGTAAGATCATAACCTCCATTTGGCACCTCCGCTGGAGAAAGTTTCGTAGGGTGCGTGAAACGCACCACGATTATGTCTTTGAAATTGAAATGGTGTCTTACACGCACCCTCTGGCTATAAAAGCATGATCTTGGCCTTGGAGCAGGCCTGTTGCATTTCCTCGGGCCAAATGCCGCAACTGACCTCGCCCACGTGGGCGGTGCGTAAGAAGAACATGCACAGCCGGGCTTGACCGATCCCGCCGCCCATGCACTGCGGCAGTTCGCCGGCCAGAAGCTGCCGGTGAAAATCCAACTTTGTGCGATGCATGAGGTTGCGGATCTTAAGTTGTTCCAGCATGGTGGGGGCATCCACGCGGATGCCCATCGAAGAGATTTCAAACGCCCGCTTTAGCACCGGATTCCACAAGAGGATATCGCCGTTTAGTCCACGCCCGCCGTTGGGACGGCGAGTGATCCAGTCGTCGTAATCCGGGGCCCGGCCGTCGTGTGGTTGCCCGTTGGGCAATTCGGCCCCAATGCCCATGATGAACACTGCCTTGCACTCGTCGCAGATCCGGTTTTCGCGCTCCCGGGGGCCCACGTCGGGCCAGCGGTCGTATAATTCCTCGGAAGTGACAAAGGCGATCTTCTCAGGCAGGATCGGCCGGATATTCGAGTGCTCCGAGGCGATGTGGAACTCAGTGCGGCAAATGCAGTCGTAGATCGCCCGGACCGTCTTTTCGAGCATCTTCACAGTACGTTCCTCGGGCAAAATAACCTTTTCCCAGTCCCATTGATCCACATAGATCGAGTGCAGGTTGTCGATCAGCTCGTCGGGCCGCACGGCGTTCATATCGGTGTAGATCCCTTCGCCGGGGGCGTAGTTATAGCGGCGCAGGGCCAGACGTTTCCACTTGGCCAGCGATTGCACGATTTCCACCTCGCCCTCGCCATATTCTTTCACGCGGAAACGCAGCGGCTGCTCCACACCGTTTAGATCGTCGTTGATGCCGGTGCCGCTCCGCACAAACAGCGGCGCCGTTACCCGTTGCAAGTTAAGCGCCGCGGCCAATTGCCTCTCGAAAAAATCTTTAATGTCTTTGATGGCGGTTTCTATGGCGCGGATGTTCAGCACCGGCCGATACCCGGGGGGAACGATTAAGGAGTGTGCCATGGGAGTCGAGGTTAGAAATAAGGAGTTCTGGGAGTGTTAGGAAAATAATATCGTTAAGTTTCGTAGGGTGCGTGAAACACACCATTTCAATTTCAAAGACATAATCATGGTGCGTTTCACGCACCCTACGCACTTATTTTCCCCCGGGGCCTTGTTCCATCAGGTTGTTGAACTCACTCACCGAACCCGTAGGCAATGGAGGAACGGAGTCGCCGTGTTCATTACCGGCCTTATCGTTTTTCTTTTCTTTCTTCTTGATGATCTCGTCGCGTCCCAGGTGGATTTTGCGGTATACGTCGTCGGAAATGATATAATACCAATCGGCGAACCGGGCGTTGAGTTCCTCCGCGTGTTTTTTGCCGGCGGCGACTTTTCCCTCGTACTCCTCCTGCTTCCGTTTGTTTTCCTTTTCGATCAGTTGGCGTTCGGCTTCCAGTGAGGATTTTTCCTTTTCTGCTCCCTGCTCACTCTTCTCACCGACTGAAGTCTCCTTAGCCTCGGATTTTACCTCCGTTTTGGCAGTATCTTTGACCTCCGCCGCCGCTTGTTTTTCCGTTTCCGGTTTTTCTTCGGGCTTGGTCGCGTCTTTTGTCTCGGCGGATTTTTCCTCGGGCAGCGGCTCCAATTGAGGCTTGGAGATGGCCTCGGAATTGAACTCGGCCATCACGAATAAATAGCGGTTTAGTCCCGAGGATTTTTTCTTGTCTTTCTCTGGTTCTTCTTTTTGCTCTTTATCTTTTTCCTCATTCTTGCTCGTCGCGCCGCTGTCGGCGGTGACGTCGCCGAAGCGGAGCACGTACTCCAGGCCGTCGTTCATTAGGCAGCGGACCTCGCCCTCCTTGGAACACACTTCCACCTGGTCCCCTGCCCTGGCCACGATAAAACCGCGCGTGGCCAAGGTCAAAAGCGATTCTTTCCGGTTGGTAAAATCGGCCGCGGCCTTTAGATCAGCGCTTAGTCCCTCGGGCTTGCGCGTGACGTCGACGATTTTCAAATCGTTAAGCGCGTTTTTCATTTCGTCCAGCTTGGCAACGTTCAATTCCTCGTCGTCGGCCATCTTGTTTGGCGAGAAAGTGCCGTCCTCGTTGACCATGCGGTCCTCGACCAGTTTCCAGCGTGGTTCGGCCTGGTCGGCGTACTGCAGCAGCATTTCGCCGCGGTTTAGCTTTTCCACGCCCACCCGGCCTTGTTCATCCATCATCAGCGCCGTGGAATAATCGCGCAACAATAGTTGCTGAATGTCCCAGGGATTGAGTTTCAGCAGGTTTTTTTCGATCCAGTTGTCGAATTTCGTGGAGAAATTTTCGGCCTTCACCGCCACCACGTAGATTTGATCTTGACCCGCACGGCGCACGTACCGCAAGCCCGGCCGATCGGGCACTTCCTTGCCAATCACCAGCGATACCAAATCCTTGCCTGATTTATCGCGGATGGTTACTTTCAGGCCCACTCCCGTCACGCCCGCCTTCAAGGTCCTCGGATCAGGATCGACCACGCCGAATCTTTCTTGCTCGGCCTGGGTGTCGCCTTCCACGCTGAGAATCTGCAAACCCATCAGCCCGGTGGCCGCCCCGGCGACTTGTCGCTCGGCGTCGGCCGGATATTCCTCGTGCGAGGGGATCGACCAGCGGCGCTTGCCATTTAGCTCGACTAAAGCCACCTGAAAAGGATGCAACGTGGCGGTGGTTTCGTCGTACTGGACGATTTCCAGGCTGGCCGCCGTCAAGGGATCGAAATCGACGGCAAGTTTCTCGCCCACGTCCTTGTTGGGCGCGCCGCTGTGGTCGTGCGGCTGACTCAGCCAGGCAATCAACGCCACCCCCGCCGCTACTATAACAAATGTGATTGTTTTGCAATTCTCGTTCATGGTAAAGGTTCAGGGTACGGGGTTCTGTTTTCCACTTTCCCTTGTAAAGCCGCGACCAGCGGTCGCGGCGTAAAAGTGCAACGTTGTAAGTTTTCACACAACCGCGACCGACCAACCTTCGGTTGGTGCCCGTCGCGGCTTTACATATAATTTAATTCAATTATCTACCTCAATCGCGAGCGCGCCACTCCCTCGCGTTCGCGTTTTCGGCGCAGGGAAAATACCGCAATCGCCACCAACAGCGGCGGGATCGGCGGCAGTATCACCGCCCACATCTTGTACTGTTCCTGATACTGCCGTTTTTTCTGGTTCAGTTCAGTTTCGATTTTATCGTACTCCCTTTTTTTCTCTTTCTTGATCCGCTCCAGCTTGACGTCCATCTTCCGGTTCAGATCTTCTTGCATCATTTGCACCTCGATCAGCATTTGCAGTTGGTCCACGTCTTTGCGGCTTTGCAGTTCTTTTATTTTATCCATGACGACTTTCTTCTCGTCTTCTTCGGCTTTGTTGATGTCGGCGATGTATTTTTCATGCGCCTTGGCCACTTCTTTTTGCGCGGCCTTGGTTTCTTCCTCGATGCGGGTGAGGATCCGATGCTGCGGCCGCCGCTTGCGGATTTCGATAAACCGCTCGTCGCCGGCCAGCTTGTCCAGCACGTTCAGCACGAAGGTGACGTTGTCGAATTGATAATTCACATCATTTTCCGACGACTGGCCCAGCTCGCGGAGCCGGAAAAAATCCTCGGAAAGCATGTCGATGTCGGCCACCAGCACCACGTTCAGTGCGGTTTCCTCGGGCGTTTGCGGTTTTTTCTCCTCGGCCGTTTTCTTTTCTTCGGCCTGGGCATTAGCGCTCGCGCCTGTTTTTTCCGCCGGCTCTTTTGCGGGCGATTGACTATGTTTGATTATTCCCTGGATTTCCGCGGCCAGCACATATTGGGAAAAAGTCGGCAACAGCCGTCGGTTTTCGTTCAAGCCCCGCGGTCCCCAGGGGGTCATTTGCATGACTTCCGCCATGGGCACCGTGCCGGTCTTTTCCCCGGTTATTGCCAAGGGTGTGAATTTCATGGGCGAGGCGTTCAGCTTGGTCGCCGCGCCGGGAAAGGGAAAAAGTATCTGTTGCAAACCCGAACTGATATTGCTCTGCGACCCAAACGGCTCATTGTTGCCCTCCCCTTTATCCACAAACACGAACTCCTTGGGAAACTGGCTGGACTTGGGATAAGGATTGTAATCCTGCCAGACAATATCGTTGGCCATGAAGTCCACGCCCAGCAAGGCCCACAGCCGGCGGATGTCGCCCTTGGGCTGTGCGCGCATGCCCATGAACATGGCCTCCATGCCGCCCGGCGGCCGGCGCGGCATGATCGTGCCCGGCACGTTGCCGGCGAACACCGGCAAGGGATCCTCGAAAATCGCCGTGGGCTGGCCGTTTTCAACCGCCGCGATAAAGTTGTTCATCTCCTCCGGACCCAGCGTGGAGGGCTGCACGGCCAAAAGCGCGTCGTATTTTTCCGTGATCGGCTGGACGGGATTCACCTGCACCACGTCGTATTGTTTTTCCAACTCGTCGATGATCGGCCAATTGCCGGCCGCGGCGGGATTCATCATGTTCAAACGGCCGAACAGTTGGGCATCGGTCGTCAGCACGCCTATCTTTTTCCGCTTTTCCTCGCTCACCGTGCCCAGCGAGCGAACCAGTTCGTACTCCAAGGGAATGCCGCGGTCGATAAAGGGGAGAATCACTTTTTCCAATCCGCTCGTGACCGCCACCGCCATGTAGATATTGTCCAACGAAAGCACGCCGTGATGTCGGGTGGGCACCTTGCGCGGCTCGATGCCGAATCGCTTTTCGGCCAAAGCCGCCTCGTCGCTTAAAGGCTCGGTATTGTGCACCGCCACGCGGATCATGCCTTTGCCCAGGGCCTGGAATTCCCGCAAGATGGTCAGCAAGTTCAACCGCGTTTGCACGTAATCCTCGGGCACGTCGGGACTGATGAAGGCGTCGATTTGCACCGGGTGCTTAAGCTGCAGATTGGCCAGAATCTCTTTGGTCTGCGGGGCCAGCGAACTGAGCCGTTCCGTGGTGAGATCCAGGCGCAGATCATTTCGCTCCAAGATCACCGTGGCGCCGATGGCCAAGGCCGCCAAAGCCAGGAATCGCAGCGAATAATGCCAGGCCATGGGACTGCTCCTTTGACCCGTGGCCCAATGCCGGCGCCCGATCAGCACCATGCTCAGGTAGAGCATCACCGCTACTATCGAGAGGAAATAAACCATGCCCGACAAGGAGATCAGGCCGTGGCCGAAATCGGCAAACTGCTCGCCGAGGCTGAAGTTTTTCAAAAGCCCGGCCAGTTTCGGACCGAAAAGCACTTCGGCCGCCGAGGCAAATACCAAGGGAGCATTAAACAGGACGCCTAAAATATAACTTACCGTCAAGTTGCCAGTGAGAAATGAGGCTGCCATGCCGATGGCCAACATTGCCACTCCGATGAGCCAATATCCGAAATAGGTGCCCAAAAACAAGCCCGCGTCGGGATCGCCCAGCCACTTCAATACGGCAAAGTTGCAGACCAGCGAGAACAACAGCGCCACGCTGAAAATGGCCACCGCGGCCAGATATTTGCCCAGCACGATGTCCAAATCGCCGGCCGGGATGGTCAGCAGCAGCTCGTCGGTGCCTTGCCGTCGCTCGTCGGCCCAGATGCCCATCGTTATCGAGGGGATGAAAACCAGCATGATAATCGAAAAACCAAAACGGAAACCCAAGATCTGGATTCCCCAACTGAGCTGGTCCAGATTCGCCAGATTATTGTTAAAAAAGTCGGGTGGCCAAAACGCCGATGCCGAACATAATAAGACGAACACGCAGATAAACAGGTATCCGGTCGGATTGGCGAAATAACTGACAAAGTTCCGTTTGAAGACCGCAAACAATACACTGGTATTCATGATTAGGATTCAGGGTTCAGCTAAAGTAGGGTGCGTGAAACGCACCGCAATTGATCATCGCCATAATTGGTGCGTTTCACGCACCCTACAATCTCTCCACTCTCCACTACTATTCACACCGCCGCCAATTGACTGCTTAAGCGGCGGAAATGTTCGTCCAAGGGTCTGCCGTCGCGGGTCAATTCTTTGATCGGTCCGTCGAACACCAATCGCCCCTCGTCGATAAACAACACCCGGCCGGCCATGGCCTCGACCTCCTGCAAAATGTGGGTCGAAAGCAAAATCGTCTTGTTCTGGCCCAGCTTGCGGATCGTCTCGCGCACCTCGTGGATTTGGTTCGGGTCCAGCCCGGCTGTGGGCTCGTCGAGTATCAGCACGTCGGGCTCGTGGAGCAAAACCTGGGCCATGCCCACGCGCTGCCGATACCCGCGCGAAAGCTTGCCGATCGGCTTGCCGATCACGCTCCCCAGGCGCAGAGTTCGACGACGGCATCCATGCGCTGCTGCTTTCGTGCCCCGGTAAGTCCCCGGGCGTCGGCAAAAAAACTCAGCAGGCTCCGCGGCGTCATATCGGGATACAGCGGCCCGTTTTCCGGCAGATAGCCCAGTCGCGCGGAGCCGGCCAACCGATCGCGTCCCATGTCGTGTCCTGCGATCCGCGCCAGGCCAGTGGATGGGGCCAAATACCCAGTCAGCAACTTCATAGTGGTGCTTTTGCCCGCCCCGTTGGGACCGAGAAACGCCACCACTTCACCCTGTTGAATTTTGAAACTTACATCAATGATGGCCGCAAAATCGCCAAAATATTTCGTCAGCCCCTGGGCCTCGATCATGGCAGGACCTTGCTTGTTGCTCATCGTAAATCACTCCGGTGTAAGAAAGCTTTTAAAAACTGGGCAATACAGGCCGGACATAGACCAGCCCGGGCATGATTTTAAGGAAGAGATTATAACGCATCTCATCTAGAATGCCCAACCCCATTCGATACCGTATCTAGAGAGTTTAAGCCTTATGAAATGTTGCCGCCACAGTTAAAAATTATACGCAGGCTATCATAAAAGGTTCGTATTACCCCCCAAAACCGGTTGGTTATATTTATTAATAAGCGGTAATTGGTATGACCATTTTACGACCGTTATCTGCCGCCGGCAGTAATGGCACTAGCATTTATATCCGGAGGGTAGAATTCCCCATCTTGTTGGCCTTCGCTTCGATGCCTGTTTACAGGCATTGTGCTCTCTATTAGGCCCGGCATTTATGCCGGGTTTTATAAGGTCCCAAAACTCATTGTATTACGACTATAATTTCACGCCCGTTCACGGGCGTTCTCGATGTATCGGCTTAAGCCTATGGACCATCCACGTTGATACGTTCCAAACGATCGAAAATTTTACCTTGTGCATGATGTTCGCGTTGGCAACGAATATATTTGACAATCCAATCTAAATCACCAGTGCCAAAACTCACCACCCCATATCCAGATTGCCACTGAAGGATTTTATCTCGCTGTCCAATTCTTTGATTAACTTCATGGGACGAATGCCTTTGATTTGACCAACCAATTCACTGATCAGCAGCGTGGGTGGGACTGTTACCGCCAAGTGCAGATGTGTTTCGATACCCCCGATTATGTGGGTAAAAACATCTTCCATGCCTTTGAGGCGTTGTTGTAGATAAGGGTACAGAATTTCTTCAACCCTGGGAGTAATCAAAGGGTGACTTTCTTTGGTGTGCCAGGTGATATGCAGATTGATTTCGGAGTAATAATTATGGGACATAACTATTCACTCTTGGAAATACTCCAACGGCTAGCCCTGAATAAGGCCCGTCAACGGGCCTCAATTAGATCAAAGACAAGAAAAATATCAAGAGGATTAGATCCTGCCAACCCGGCGTAAACGCCGGGCTTAATAAACACAAAACGCCCGTCAACGGGCCTCATTCACCCCAGACAGTAATAGGCCTTCACGCCGGATTTTAAGGGGCATGTCCTAAATTCTGAACCCCGACCCCCGATCCCCTATCTCCGATTCCTGAACCCCGAACCCCGAACCCTTGTGTGTTATTCTTCGAACAGCAAACAGAGCACGTCCAGGGCCTGGATGGCCTGGGTGGGATTGCGGATCGAGTCGTTTTCCACGCAACCTTCCCAGATCGTCAGGGCGTAACGCAGATACTGTTCGCGCGATTCGGCCAGTAGTTGGTCGCCAAATTCCGTTTTGATTTCCGGCCATGCAGTTTGCAATTGCTCCAGTGCGCCGGGGCGGCCGCTAATGGCGTCATAAACCAAATCGTCGAGCAGTTCGAGTTTTTCCATTACCTCGGGCGCGTCGGGATCCAGAGTTTGTGAAGGCGCCTCTATGGCCAGATGGGAGGCCTTGTTTTCCGAGGAAAGTTGTGTTTTTTCAAAACGGCGATGGGCCGCGTGTGCCTGTTGAATTTCATTTGGCTTGCCGATGGACTCGGCAGATTCGCTGAAATCGCCGACGAATGGGTCGCTGCCGGAGTTACCCTTGTAGAACTTGAGGTTATCGTTCTCACTTTTTGGCTGGGGAGCCGTCTCCCCCAGTCCTCAAAAGTCGATGTTTCCAGCTCTTCCAGCAATTGCAGACCCAAGGCCGAGAGGTCCTCGAGTTTCAGATCAAATCGCCGCTTGGCCAATTGCGCGGCCAAAAACGAGGTTTGACCCGCGGCCATCACCCGTTCGATAAATTGCGCCCAACCATCCAGGGGAATCGGCGGCAAGGGCTTGTCGCCGCTCAGATCGAGCACGGTCACATTGTTCTGATGTGCCAGCCAACGTTGCTCGCCGGGGTCGCCGGAAAGAGCGATCAAGTGAAACGGCCGCCGCAGCGAAAATTTCAATCCCGTGGAAAAGGAAAAAAACGTGCGGCACGCCGGCGGCAGGCAATTCATCAGTCCCGAGAATAATTCGCAAGTCGCAATCTGGCCGCCTACCGCCAGGCATGCGGCATCCAGCGCCGCCTGGATCAAAATGGCCATCACATGCGGCCCGGGACTGTTGCCCAAACGCATTAAAAGCGTTTGCTCCACTGCCGTTGCTCCCCCCACCAAATTCAACGGCTCCAGCCAATGCGGAACGGGATTAAGTATTTCCATGGCCCCTGCCGATATGACTGTTTCTAATAACGTAAAAGGATTGTTGGCAAAACGTGCCAACACCCCGGGCTGTACAAGCAGGCAGTGTGTATAGACCCGCGCCGCCGCGGCCGCTGTATTCCCAACCGGCGGGCACGGTCCGCGAAACGCAATAGGCCCCGCTGGGCAAAGGATGAAAATTTAAACTCGCCGCATCCGCGCCCGATTCCAAAAACGAATCGTGCGAGGGACACCAAACGGCCAATTCCCGGGCGTCTTCTGGATGCACTCCGGGACTCTGCGCAACCAGATGGTAGCCGGACGCTCGATCGGTTTTTGCGGAAGTGAAAATTGCCTGTTCGATGCTGTTCATGGCTTAATAGTTTTCAGTCATCAGTTTACAGTTTTTAGTTTTTATTATTCATCCTTCCGCCCTCCGCCTTCATCCTGATTATTATTTCTCCTCCAATTTGTCCACGATCCATTGGAAGGGTTCCACGATGCCATGGGGTTCAATGCGCAGGGGGAATTGCAGTTGGCCTTCGGTGAGCGTATCGCAACCCAGGCAAGTGCCCGACACATTGGTGGCAAAAAACCGATAGCACTTCAGCCGCTCCCGGCATTGCTGCCATAATCCCGTGGCATGAGATCGTGCAAAACCTTCCGGATCGTCCCGGCATTCTTCGCAGCAGTCGGCCTTGGTAAGTATTAATGCCACCGGTCGTTGCGACCAGCCGTGCCGGCGGTCCGTGTCCAGTTCGCTCAGGTAGCCGAGCAGTTTCATGCCGAAGAAATCCTGCTCCAGCTTGCTTTCTTTCAATTCCCAAGCGTCAATGAGCAACATTGCGGCGGCGGCTTTCTGGAAAAACTGGCCGATCACGCGGTAACTGTGCGGATGGTCGGCTTCTTCCAGCAAGGCCTCGCCGGCCATGTCGGGCATCAGCAGGTCCATTTCCTGTCCTTGCGCTTCCCGACGAATCTGGCAATGCACCCAATTCCAATGGTCCGGCTCGTTGGGCGTTTTGTGCGGAAAAGCGCAGCGGGCCAAGGCCGAAATAGTGGCTTGTTGCAAGGTAACCGATGACGCGCCCCGGGCAAACACTTGTATTTTCTCCGGCTGCCGGGATAGCATATCCATCAGCATGCCCAGATATACGGTCTTTCCCACCCCGCTGGGCCCCATCACGGCTACCATCCGAGGATGCAAGTTTTGCGCGCTGGCTTGATGGGCCAGCGCCATCGGCGCCAAGCAGCGATGACAGTACTCGGCGCTAGTGGTGTTATCGGCTTCACAGATATAACAAGGAATCGGCACGGCGTATTCCACCAGTCGCTGCGATTCCAACGATTGAAAAGCGGCTTTGGTCATGGCGCCTCTCCTAGTTACTCGGCTCATCCTTGATTTAACTCGGTGTATCAAAGTTACTCGTTCCCACGCCCCGGCGTGGGAACGCCACAACTCTCAGTATTTCCAAACTTATTTTACGCAAACAACAGCGTCATTATTTGGCTGTTCCGGGCCTGCCGGTCGCACCAGCATAAGGTCGCATATTCCCACGGCGCAGCGAAAACCAATGTTGTTGCGTCGATGCAGAGGATTCTCCCCGCTTTGGAACTGGCAGGTGGCCTGGCTGTCGAAATAGGTGTCGAACGCGCCCCCGCGAATGCTCTTCAGCGCGGTCGTAAGTTTCAAGCCCGTTTGCGGCACTTCTTCGGGCGGCAAGGAACCGCCGCAGTAATTGCTGGCGGTCCATTCCCAGACGTTGCCGATTAATTGATACATCCCGCCTACGCTAATTCCGCCGGGATATTGATCCACCGGCACGGTCCGCCCCGGCCCGGAACCCCAAAGGTTTGCCCGCGCGATCCATGGAGTCGCCCCAAGGATATTTTCGTTGTACGCGCGAGGTGGACGAAATTCGGACGGGCCAACTGCCGGCCTTCACCCATTCCGCGTCGCTGGGCAAACGTTTGCCGATCCAACGGGCGTATGCGGCCGCTTCGTACCAGTTTACGCCTATCACCGGATGCTTTTCTTCTCCCCCCGGATAGCAGCCGTTTTGCCAGTGTTTCGGGCCTGGATGACCTGTGCCGTCTACGAACTCCAGCACTATGGGCAGGATCCCCTCGTCCCACAAATTCGCCTGTTGATAGCCTCCCCCGGCGACAAATTCGTAAAACTGCCGGTTGCTCACCGGATAACGATCCAGGAAAAATCGCTGCACCAATACCACCCGCGACAATTCGCCTTCTTCCAGTTGCACGTCGCCGTCGGGGACCAAGGCCATGCACTCTTCCAATGCGCTCAGCGCGCGGCTGAAATGCGCTGCGCTGAGATTCTTGGCAAGCTGCGGGCGGAGCATCAAGGCAAAGCGCCCTTGGGCAAGCATCTGTTCTACTAGTGCGTTGATATCGTTGGGATCGAGCGGTTTACCGGCCGCGGGCCAGGAAGGCGAAACGGCTTTGCCGTTTTGCGGGGCAGACTTTTCTCCCCTCGTAGTTGGTCCGCGAACGGAGATCTCCTTGTTTATCGTTCCGCAGCCTGATCCCATGCGCAGCAAGACATAAATCGCCGCTAAGGCCGCTACGCCGACGAACGTCGATTTGTTTAACAATAATCCAATTTGCAGCATGACCGCGCCCAGCAACAATCCTGCCGCGAGGCTGCCGAAGATCAGCAAATTAAGCGAAATTCGCGGGTAAGTGAGTTTCATTATTTAATGTTGCTCATTTGTTATCTTGCTGGGCGCTTTCCGCCTCTTCCGGGCGGCGGCGGAAGCGGTCCCGCTGTAATATTTCAAACTGAGCCACGACTGATTCCAGCACGGGATCCCCCAAGGCGACGGCGGCCACGGCGGACTGCGCTGCAAGCGGCGGCGGAGTATCGCTTTGCCGCTTGTCTTCCGCGAATTGCCGGGTCAAGGTTAGTAACACGTTCTGTATTTGTTGCAAGTTCTCGGTCCACTGGTTTTGCTGCTCTGCCGCCATGCGCTTTCTGCTCGGCCAGCGAGCCGGCCATCTCGGCCGCTTGGCGCCGCATGGTCTCCAATTCGGTCGCTAAAACCGCGCCTCTTTTTCCAATTGTTCTTGCACGGCTTGCTGGCTGCGGCTATTTTCCGCCCGCTCTTCCGCGAGTCTTTTTATTAGCTCATTGCAGCGGTTATCGGCGGCGGCATCCGCGGCCGCAATGGCATTCTCCCGCAGGGCCGACTGTTTATCGCCGAGTTTCTCCCGGGCTAATAACGCCGCGCCTAATGAGTCCAGCTCCTCGTACACGCCGGCGAAAAAGCGCGTGGTTTGATCGTGGCAAGCGCGGATTTCGTCCATCGCGCCTTGGATCTTTTCCCAACCGGCGATGTTTCCCGAAAGCTCGGCAATCACGGATTTTTGAGCGTCGTTAGAGAAGAAGGCAATCGACTCGGTAGTCTCAGCGACCGATCCCTGAGTTCCATCACTATGGAAAATCTAGATTAATAACCAATGTCGGGCAAATTTTCCCCCTCTATTGTTTAAGGTTGCTCTCGGTTTTGCCATGTTTTGCCTGCCTTTAGGCCCACCTCGTTGCCGATTCGCAACATCCTTTTGCATAAAGCGTAGCGGTCCATCAACAACCAACCCCAAAAGTATCCCCTTGCCTTCTTGCCCTCTTTTGCTAATGATTACATAAAAAAAGGAGAAATGTGTCATGTTTTTTGCCAGCCGTTTTTTGGGGCCTGTGACATTATTGGCGTTTTCCCTAAACGCCCTAAGCTCTGCCGCCGACTTGAAGATCGGCGACGCCGCACCCAATTGGTCAGACCTCCCCGGCGTCGATGGTAAACCGCACAGCCTCTTCGATTACCGAAACGCCGAACTAGTGGTCATGGTCTTCACCTGCAATCACTGCCCGGTGGCGCAGGCCTACCAAGATCGCCTCATTGCCTTGCAGAAGGACTACCAAAACAAAGGCGTCCAGATCATCGCCGTGAACGTCAACAACATTCCCGAGGATCGGCTCGATAAAATGAAAGAACGCGCCGCCTCCAAGGGTTTCAGTTTTCCGTATCTTTACGATGCGAGTCAGAAAATCGGCCGCGATTACGGCGCGAAAGTAACGCCGCATGTGTTCGTCCTCGATAAAAACCGCAAAATTGCCTATATGGGTGCGGTCGACGACAACCTGAATCTTGATGAGGTCAAAAAGCATTCTCTCCGCGATGCCTTAGACGCCTTGCTGGCCGGCAAAACTCCACCCGACACGGTCACCCAACAATTCGGCTGTTCGATCAAATATGAACCAGAGAAATAACATTTTATGCACTCTAAATCCACTTTATCGCTGCTGCTTGTTTTTCTCTGCCTCTGTTGCACGGCGTGCCCTTCGGTCAAAAAATTTCCCTTGCCAGGCGAAGAAATTCCTTTGATTGATGCCCAGGGCTTGACTGAATTCATCCAGCAGCATCAGGGCAAGGTGATCCTGATCGATTTTTGGGCGACCTGGTGTCGGCCCTGCGTGGAATTATTTCCCCACACCGTGGAACTCCACGAGCGTTGGGCCCAGCGCGGGTTGGTGGTCGTGGGCATCAGCCTGGACGATCCCGCGGATGGGATTACAGTCTGGCAGTTCCTCGAGGAAAAAAAGGCGACCTTCCCCAATTTTATCAGTCGCTTCGGTCCGAGCGCCAAATCCGCCAGTGACTTTGAAATCCAAGGCGGCGGCATTCCTTACCTGCGGCTTTACGACCGCCAGGGAAAGCCGCTGAAAAGCTTCGGCGGCAACATGCCTGTGTATCTGCAAGAGATCGATCAGGCCGTGGAAGATGCCCTCGATCAAATTTAGTGGTTAGTGTATAGTGCGAAACCGCAAGCGGTTTCGCTCTATATCTCTCATCCTTTACGAGCAGCCCATGCTGTTGCCGCAGTTGTGGCAGAGGTAGCAATTGCCGTTGCGCACGGTAATGGCGCCGCAGTTGTCGCAAGTGGGGGCATCGGTTTGGAAGGCTCCGAACTGCTCGTCGCGGACCGAAGAACTCGTAGCGGCCTCCGGCATGATCAGCAGTGCGGGATGTTCCGTGGCGGTCTTGGCCGACAGCATCGCGCCACCGTGTTTTACTCCCCCTTTGCCGTTGCCCGAATTCGGCCCCTGCGATTTGCCGTGCCCTGCCTCGAAGACCCGTTCGTAGATGCAGGCCCTTGGCCCTTGGCGGGTCCTTGCCCGGCATTAGGCCCGCCGGCCGTCGTGGCGGCGGGCCCGCGCTCGCTTTCGCTCTCGCCGTGCTCCCCGTTGGGGACCTCTCCGGGACCGGTCGTCAGACCCTTGTTTGCCTCGCGAAAGCCGGGCAGAAACTGATTGCCCAGCCAACGGAAAATGTAATCCACGATGCTCTTGGCGATGCGGATCTCGGGATTCTTCGTGAAACCCATGGGTTCGAAGCGGGTATGCGAGAACTTGTTCACATATACTTCCAGCGGCACGCCGTATTGCAAACTCATCGACACGGCCGTGCCGAAGCAGTCCATCAGTCCGCCCACGGTGCTGCCTTCTTTGGCCATGGTGATGAACAATTCGCCGGGCCGGCCGTCGGGATACAAGCCCACGGTGATATAGCCCTCGTGGCCCGAGACGTTGAACTTATGCGTAATCGACGGGCGCGTGTCGGGCAGGCGCTCGCGGCGCGGGCGCCCAGCACGGGTTTTTCTCCGCTTTTGTCCGACTGCGACTTGGTCGACAGCGGCTGCACTTCCTTGGACCCGTCTCGATAGATCGCCAGCGCCTTTAGACCCGATCGCCAGCCTTCCATGTAAGCGTTGGCGATGTCTTCCGGCGTGCTCTCCTTGGGCATGTTCACCGTTTTCGAGATCGCCCCGGAAATGAACGGCTGCGCGGCGGCCATCATTTGAATGTGCGCCCGCCAGGCTATGCAGCGCTTGCCGTTGCGCGGCGGGAAGGCGCAATCAAAAACCGGCAGATGTTCCGGCTTTAATTCCGCGGCGCCCTCGATGGTGTCATCCTTTTCGATGTGCGCCATGATCGAGTCGATCTGCGCCTGATCGTATACCAAGTTTTTCAGCGCCAGCGGCACGGTTTGGTTGACGATCTTCAACATCCCGCCGCCGGCCAACTGCTTGTACTTCACCAGGGCGATGTCCGGCTCGATGCCGGTGGTATCGCAATCCATCATAAAACTGATCGTGCCCGTGGGGGCCAGCACCGTGGCCTGCGCATTGCGGAAACCGTGCCGCTTGCCGTGCGTTAACACCGCGTCCCAAACCGCCTGGGCCGCGTCGAGCAGATACTTCGGGCAGGAGCGGATTTCCTCCGTCTTTTCCCAGTGCATCTCCATCACGCGGAGCATCGGCTCGCGATTTTTCTCAAAAGTCTCGAAAGGTCCCACCGCCGCGGCCAGTTCCGTGCTGGTCAGATACGCGGCGCCGTGCAGCAGGGCCGTCAAGGCCCCGCAAATGCCCCGCGCCTCGTCCGAGTCATAGGGCAGGCCCCACGACATCAACAGGCTGCCCAGGTTCGAATACCCCAGTCCGATCGGCCGGAAACTGTGGCTGTTTTGCGTGATCCTTTTCGTCGGATAACTGGCATGATCCACGATGAGTTCCTGGGCGATAAATATTACGCGGCAGGCCGCCTTGAAGCGCTCCACGTCGAAAGTGCCGTCTTTGCGGCAGAACTTCATCAAGTTGACGCTCGCCAGGTTGCAGGCCGAATCGTCGAGAAACATATACTCCGAGCAGGGATTCGAGGCGTTGATCCTTCCGGCGTTCGGACAAGTGTGCCAGTGATTGATCGTGGTATCGTACTGCACGCCCGGATCGCCGCAACTCCACGCCGATTGGGCCATTTTCTTGAACATTTCCCGGGCCGAATATGTGGGCCCTGCTTGGCTCGGATCGGTCACGCAATGCGTGGTCCAAGGCTTGTCTTCCTCCACCGCGCGCATGAATTCGTCGCTGATGCGCAGCGATAGATTGGCGTTCTGAAAGAGCACCGAATCGTAGGCTTCTTGCGGATCGTAACCTTGCTCGATCAGCAGGCGGACCTTTTTTTCCTCGCGACACTTGCACTCGATGAATTCCATTACGTCGGGATGCCAATCCTTCAACGACTGCATCTTGGCCGCGCGCCGGGTCTTGCCGCCGCTTTTCACCACCGCGGCGATCTGATCGTACACCCGCATGAACGAAAGCGGTCCCGATGGCCGGCCCCCGCCGGAAAGTTTTTCCCGCTGCGAACGCAAGGTGGAAAGATCGGTCCCCGTGCCCGACCCGAACTTGAACAACATGGCCTCGCTGCGGGCAAGCTCCATAATGTCTTCCATGTTGTCCCGCACGCTTTGGATAAAACAGGCGGAACCTTGGGGGAATTCGTAAGGATTTTCCGGCTGGCAGACTTCCTGCTTGGCGGCGTCCCAGTGCCAACTGCACATCGCCCCTTTGATGCCGTACTGGTGATACAACCCCACGTTGAACCACACCGGCGAATTGAACGCGGCGTGCTGGTGCAAGCAGAGCCAGACCAATTCGCGGTAGAATCGCTCGCCGTCGGCACTAGAGGCGAAATATCCGTCGTGGATGCCCCAATCGGCAATGGTGCGGCATACGCGGTGAATCAGTTGCCGAACGCCCGTTTCCCGCTCAGCAGTGCCTACTTCGCCATAGAGATACTTGTTGGCCACGACATTGGTAGCCAGTTGGCTCCAGGTGATGGGGACTTCGCAGTCGAGCTGTTCAAAAAAGACCTCTCCGCCTTCGCCCTTGATCTGGGCGGTGCGTTTCTCCCACTCCACCGTGGAAAAGGGATCGGTAACTTCCTCAGGGCAAAATATCGCCTTGATCGCAAGTCCAGACGAGATCGCCTGGCTGTTTTTTTGCTGGGGATAATCGGCCATCATGACCGCGGTGGCCAAGGGTTCGTTTTTCTGTTTATCCATGACCGCGCTCCTTCTAGTAAGTTTTTGACTTCCTGCCAAATATACTGTACATCAGTTTAGATTTCGAGAATCCTCCCCGCTGTTTTTTAGTTAAAAGTTCAATTTATGGCGATCGAATTCAATTGCGATCAACCCCATAGACGTGGTGGAGAATCCTCTTTATCCTCCCTATATATTGTATCCTAAAAAATATCAACCACAATATACGGGCAAAGAGGACCAGTTTAACGATTTCTTAACAGGGGTCAATGAGATTATTTTAAACTCTTCTAACGTTCTATCAGATCAGGGATTACGACGAATCCCTCTGACAGCACTGCTAGCAAGTCAAAGGTGGATTTTTGCTCTAACTCTTTGATTTACAAGATGTTCGGGAATCTGGACCGGCAGAGGTTACAGAATACGAGAAAAAAAGTTTTTTTGAGAGTTGACCGACAAATCAGCAAGTCGCCAAAGTACACAAGCAGCCCAAAATAGGGAAAATCATTTTTAGACTTTCACCCAAAATTGGACACTTTGAAAGCGAGAAAACTGGAAGAAAAGGCAGATTGCCCACACCGCCCACCGCCCACTAACATCCTTCTATCATTTCGAGAACCTCGGAAAGAATCAGGCCGTTGGTGGCGATTCCCTCGCCGCTGGCGATGGTGCGGCGCCCTTGCCAATCGGTGAATGTTCCGCCGGCTGCTTCGAGAATAGGCAACAAGGCAGCGGCGTCCCAAATGGCCATCACCGGATCGACCATCAAGTCTGCCCGTCCGGTGGCCACCATCAGATACCCATAGCAATCGCCCCAGGTGCGCGTCAGGCGCGTGGCCGCCTGAAGGCGATCATAGGCCGAGCGGCGCCCGGTTTTATCGAAATTAATTACCTCGCTGGTCACAAAAAGTGCTTTGGCAAGCGGCTTTCGCTGGGAAACCCGGGCAGGCTTCGGCTGATTGTGACCGACGAAGTACCAGGCCCCTTGGCCTTGGGCGGCATAAAGGCATTCGTCCAGCGCCGGAATACGAATCACGCCCAGTACGCTTTCCTCGCCGTATTGCACGCCGATAAGCGTACCGTACAACGGCACGCCGTGGATGAAAGACTTTGTTCCGTCGATGGGATCAAGAATCCAGCGATACCCGCTCACACCTGGGCATTCCCCAAATTCCTCGCCCAAAATCGCGTCCTGGGGAAAGGCCCTGGCGATCTCGTTTCGTAAATATTCTTCCGCTTTTTTATCGGCAATGGTCACCGGCGAATCGTCTTCTTTTCGCTCGATTACCAAGTCATCGGTGCGGAAGTATTCCAGGGTTATATTGCCGGCCCGGCGGGCAGCCGTAATTGCCAAATCCAAACGTTGGGCGATATCCTTTGGAGCAGCCATCATGCCCACAGCTTACCGGACAGCCAAGGGTGTTGTCTATCCGTGCTAATCTCGGTTTCGGGCCCCCTGCCCTTTGGACTCCCCGTTGATTGGGATATTGCCTTGTTTTGTCCGTCGCGGGGGAGGCAATAAATGGGCAAGTTTAATGGCTTGCAACTCTTTCCGGGCCGTTTCGGTGATGCCGGTCAGAGCCGCTTGAAGTTTCGCCTTTGAGCCGGCGGGAAGCCCATGAGAGACCGGAATCACCGGACAAATCGGGCCTTCAATCGCCTCGATGATCTCCAACAGCGAGATTTCCTCAGGGGCGCGGTCGAGCGTGTATCCTCCATCCACTCCGCGAGTGGAACAGAGAATTCCGTGGGCCACCAAGTTGCGTAAAACTTGCAGCAAAAAACGTTCCGGCATCTTGCCCTCGGCAGCAAGCCGACTGCATGGCACAGGATCCAGATTATTACCCTGGGCTAATTGTAAAATGGCCTGAAGGGCATAGCCTACTGTCCGAGAAAGCTTCATGAATATATCCCTCAATAGTGATCCCTCGCTGTTGGGGAAAGAATACACTGAAATAGTCGGTATGTCAAGTGAGCAAAGGGAGTAATTAAGGAGATGGTTTAATATATGACATATTGGGGGCTTCTAAAGATGGGATTTAGTCATAAAAAGTTAAGCAACTGAAACTACTCCCGGGAATTATTTATAATATTGGAAAAACTTGCCAGCAAAAAAATTATATTCATACAATAATAATTAGAAAAGTTCGTGTTGCGATATTTGCAACAAATCCTATGGGGCAACTACAGTATCTGCTGACATATCTCACTGCTCTTGGTGTAAAAACACCCACAAATGACCTTAGGAGTCATTTTCTGGTTTTGCCGCAGATTTGAATTGCAGGGCATGCCAAACCAACAGCGCAGCCCCGCAAACTAAAAGGCTATCGGCAAGATTGAAATTCGGCCAATGCCATGGGCCGATCATTACCAGGATAAAATCCCGCACGGCATACACCGGTTCGCCAAGACTATGGGGAGCATTTAGTCCGTTCCAGATCAGGCCGGGCAATCCCAGACGATCGTAAAGGTTGCCGAATATGCCGACCATTATGCAACCCAAGGCGATGGTCAAAAGCCAATCGCTAGCCGCCCCGGCAAAGAATAGCCAGCAGAAAATGCCGATTGCCGCCATGATCGACATTACCGCAAAAAGTGCATTCAGGCCTTGTCCTAGTCCAAACAGCGCACCCTCGTTTAAGCTGGTTTGAAAGCCAAAAATCCCTTCCCAAATCCACCAAATGCGGCTGTTGGGATCAGGCATTCCCAGCCGATTGAACATCCACGACTTTGTGGCCAAATCGAGTGCACAACCGCCAAAAACTGAACACAGAAAAACCAGGCATTGGTTGGCAGAACCCGCCCTCATGGCCATTCCTTAAACCTTCCAGCCCGCAGAATTAGTTTTATTAGATGAAAAAAGCGCTAGGATATTAGAAACTTCTTTCCTGCTGTTCCGCGCAGCGGACACAGAGCGTTGCAAATGGAATGGCATTTAGCCGGGCTTTGGGAATTTTCACCCCGCATTCCTCGCATTGACCGTAGGTGCCTTCCTCGATACGTTCCAGCGAGGATTCGATCTGCTCCAGGGTGACGCCGTCGTTTTCCATAAGGCTGAGGGTAAATTCTTGTTCAAAGTTGTCGCTGCCCATGTCGGCCATGTGGATGGGCATGGTGGACAAATCGCCATTGGCCTCCGAGCGGCTCTTTTTCAAGGCTGCATCGGCCATCTGGTTGACATCGCCTCGAAGCCGAGCTCGCAAATTAAGAAGCTGTTCCTTAAACACCGCCAGTTCAGCCTTATTCATTGCTTGCTCTCCAAGTAGTTAAAATAGTGGCCAACTATGTTTCGATATCTCACAGACCTCTCATTCTAAACATCTTATCAGACAATGTCAAACGCCCGAAATGATCTGTATGGAATACCCGTGGAGGGGCCTACTTAGGGACAGTTAGGGAACTGATAACTTACATAATGCCATGCTATCATCTTTCTTTCTAATGTCCCCCCCTTTAAGCAGGGAACTTTAATTACGCCATGTCTTGATGATCAGTGTTTGTTAGCCTAAATTTGTTTAATATTAGTTAGTTAGGTAAAAACCCTGCCCGCTAAACCTGAAAGAAAGCATAGCCATTTCCCACTCTACTTCTGCCTTTCAACAGTGTATCTCGCCCGCCTGCGGGGCCACGTATGCCATCGATGAAATCCGGGTTGATTGCGGCAAATGCGGCAACCTGCTGGACGTAGCATACGATTGGAACCATTTGCCCGCTCCCCGGTCGCTAAGTTATTTTGAAGAAAAATGGCAGCGCCGCGCCGATCCGCATTGCTTTAGCGGAGTCTGGCGCTTCCACGAATTGTTGCCTTTTGTACCCCTGAACCAGTGTGTAACCGTAGGCGAAGGCCAGACCCTTTTACATGCCTCCCAGGGAGTGGCCCAATACGTCGGCGTTGCTCCCGGACGCCTCTTCCTGCAATACGAGGGTCTGAACCCTTCAGGCAGTTTCAAGGACAACGGCATGTCGGCGGCCTTTAGTCATGCCCGCTTTGTCGGCGCTAGCGCGCCGCCTGCGCCTCCACCGGCAATACCAGTGCATCGCTGGCTTTGTACTGCTCGGTGACGCGCTTGATGCGCGCGGTGATTTTCATCGGCTCCGGAAAAATCTCCTACGGCAAACTATCGCAGGCCCTCGATTTCGGAGCGCTGACCATCCAGATTAACGGCGATTTCGACGACGCCATGGCCCGCGTCCAGGAAGTGACCAAGCAATTGGGCATCTACCTGGTCAACAGCGTAAACCCTTTCCGCCTGGAAGGCCAGAAGACCATCATGTTTCGCGTGCTCGAGGCCTTGCGCTGGGAAGTGCCCGATTGGATCGTCGTGCCCGGCGGCAACCTGGGCAATTCCTCCGCCTTTGGCAAGGCCTTTTACGAGCTGCACCAATTGGGTTTAATCGATCGCATTCCCCGGATGGCTGTGATCAATGCCGCCGGCGCCAATACATTACATGAACTATACGAACGCCGCGGCCTGCGCTGGAACAACGGTGCGCCGGACTTGGACAAAATCCGCCGCTACTACGATGAGATGGATACGGAAAAACGCCGGGCATCGACCATTGCCAGCGCTATCGAAATCAATCGGCCGGTCAATTTGCTCAAATGCATCCGCTCGCTTGAGTGGTGCAACGGCCTGGTCCGCGAAGTCACCGACCAGCAAATCCTCGACGCCAAGGCCCAGGTGGGCGCCGGCGGTATGGGCTGCGAACCGGCCAGCGCCGCCAGCGTGGCCGGCGTGAAACTGCTCGTCGAAGAAGGCCTTATCGGTCCGGACCAGCGCGTGGTGTGCATCCTTACCGGACATCAACTCAAGGATCCCAAGGCCACTGTGGCTTATCACACCACCGACCAGGAAGAATTCAACAAGGAGCTCGGCAGCCACGGCGTGCGCCGCGCAGAATTCGCCAACCGCTCCGTGCCCGTGCCAAATAACCTTGACGAAATCATCAAGGCCATTAAATTGTATTCTTAGTTTATCGAGTCTCAGGAAAGTAAAGTCCGGCAGCCGCCGGCTAACAGCCGGCGGAAAACGCCGTAATTCACGGTTGTGGTTGTTCGGCCATAGGCTATCGCATACGACATTATTTATCTGAGACTCAATAGCCGCGGCACTTGTGCCGCGGGTTTGTGGGAAAATTCTCCCGGCACAAGTGCCGGTGTTAAACATATAACCACCAACCACTCTTCACTAAAATGATTCGCATTGCCATCAACGGCGCGGCCGGACGCATGGGACAAAGGTTGATTGCCCTGGCGGCGATTGATCGCGAACTGTCCTTGGTCGCCGCCATCGAATCGCCGCAGCATCCCCGTCTGGGCGAAGACGCCGGAGTGCTTGCCGGGGCGGGCGAGTTGGAAGTTCCGCTAATGCCCGCGCTGAATGTGCCGGCCGACGTGGTGGTGGACTTTTCCCTGCCCATCGCCGCGGAAAACATCATCGAAACCTGTCGGCAAAAGAAAATTCCCCTGGTCGAAGCCACCACGGGCTTAAACGACGCGCAAATCGAAAAACTCCGCGCCGCATCACGCGAAATCCCCCTGCTTTGGTCGCCAAACATGAGTCTGGCCGTCAACCTGACCATGAAGCTGGCCGAAATCGCCGGCGCGGCCCTGAAAGATAAAGACGCCGACGTGGAAATTCTCGAACGTCATCATCGCTATAAAGAAGATTCGCCCAGCGGCACGGCCCTGAAATTCGGTCAGATCATCGCCAACGTGATGGGCCAAACCGTGCACCGCCACGGGCGCGAAGGCCGGCCGGGCAAACGCCCGCACAACGAAATCGGCTATCATGCCCTGCGCATCGGCGACAATCCCGGCGAACATACCATCATTTTCTCCATGCTGGGCGAAACCATCGAGTTGACCGTTCGCGCCACCAGTCGCGATTGTTACGCCCTAGGCGCCCTGGCCGCCGCCAAATTCCTCATCGGCAAGCCCGCCGGACTCTATGGCATGAACGATCTGCTGGGACTTTAGTCAAATCTTGCCGAAAAAAATCCGAGCTGGGTGGCACCGGTTCTTAGAACCGGTGGGACGGAGTGCCAATTAGATGGGTGGAATAATTTGCCAAAACCTCTTGCGGCAAGCCACCCAAGAACCGGTGCCACCTGCGGCTGAGATAAATCTTGTGTAACTTGTTTTTTCATCTGGCATAGATAGAATCCTGTGATATAAGGAAATACAAATTATTTCGTCAATATTTACCCTTGACCTCTGGTATGAAAATGATTGTGATCGTTCCTTTGCTGAAGAGGAAGCCAAAAAACTCATAAATCTTGTCCATGAAATTGTACCCAATGTCGTTTTAGAAGTCGAGGTTAAAAAGGCTGTGAATATCATCAGGAGTAAATTTAAGTGGCAAGGAAAAGAAATGGATGTTCCTAACCATGAGCCTAGTTCGCCTGATCGCCAATCACTTATAATTACAAATGAAGATATTCAAGCCCAAGGATGGGCAGGTCCAGGTAGGGGTTGCCTCAGCAAACAACGAATGAAGGATAAAGCCTCACGAGGTGGAAATTCAGCCAATATCACAATACATGAATGGTTACATACCATAGAGGGATTAATGATAAACGGGAAATCTATTCCTCATCCTCACTCCAATTCATCTTATGGTTTCCCTTACCCAAGTGGAAAAGACGTAGATGGGGAAGACACTTGGTATGAATGGTATAAATTTATATTGCGATAGAATGCTTCTTCGTTGTAGTTATAGTATAGGTTCACCTAACGGAAGACGTACAAAAGTTATATCCTACCATCACCTGGGATAGTCACAGATTGTGGAACAGATTGTGGAATAGGTTGGGGAGCAGGTGGGGAATCGATTGGAGACGGTGCTTTACCTAGCAGTTCCCGCATCTTTACGAGGCAGTTGGCGATATTGAAGATGACGATACACATTTCACAAATTACACGACAAATTAAAAGTGTGATAATAGTACTTAAAATTGTGGCAGCAGCGAAGAGAGCGTACCATGCCGCCCCAGTAAAGTCGGTTTTTGTCAAGTATTCGGGATATTGCTGTTCTAGTTTGTTAAGTTCGTTTCTAAGTTGTTCCAGGCTCATCTTAGCATATTGGTCTCGTAAAGTTGGCTGAGCTTTGGGAACTTCATATTCGTCTTGTTGTTGCCGTTCCTGTAGTTCCTGTCTTCTCTGTTGCAACCGTATTTTCTGTTGTTTTTCCCATTCCTCTTGTTCCCTTTCTCTTTCCTTCTCCAAGATCAATTGTTCCAGAGTTGCTATCTTGTTATATTGTGATGCTCTTTGTGGATTGATGACCTGTAAAGATCGGGGAGCAGCCGTTGGTAGTCGTGCGAGTAACGTTAATCCCAGACCGCAAATACTTAAGGCCAAGAGTAGAACCCATACAATGCGAATGATCTGCGGGGTTAGATATCGTTCAAATTTAAGATCCAAAAAGTAAACAAGCCGATTCCAGAAGCCATCAGGCGCAATGCTTGTTCCGTCCGCAAGATGCCGTTGTATAGCATCTGCCCTAAGTTCAGCACGTAATTTTGCTTTGGCCGCTTTGCGTTCTACTGCCTCTTCAGCCATTTTACGTTTATAGGCTGCCTTATACTCAGCGGCTTTGCGTTTGCGTTCTTCGGTTTCTTGTTTCTTTTTAAGTCGCTCTTGTTCTTCGTGGTATTCGGTTTGATACTCGGGAGAGAGTTGTGATAAGGGAGTCATGATAACGTGATGTTTACAACTTGGACAGGCAATCTTTTGCCCGACGAGTTGAAGATCGTATTGGATGGGATCTTGACAATAAGGACAGGGTAGTTTCATGACATGCCCTCGACTGATTAGTATGTGCCAAATTCTGGTATTTCACCCAATGCAAATGTTTAAAACAATGCCCTTATTTAATCCGCATGGATTAATACTTTTACAAAGTAGCCTGCACGCCTGCTGATAAGTTGTTCAACGAATACGAGAGGCCTGCAACCGTTCTGATAAATGCAACGAAACCTGCCATAAACTCATCCCTGCTTCAGAATAGATAAAGGAAATGGCAAAACCACCTACTCAATATAGCAGTTTTTATACTCCATACAAGTGGGGGCTTTTTGTGTGTAAGTCATTGTTATTGCAGCCTTAGCACGGCTTCTCTAACTGATTTTCCTCTATTCAATCGGTGATCACTGACACTGATTAAAACGCTGGGTGGCACGCCACCAACGATTCTGTGCCTGCAAAAATTTTTAGTCCGAGAATTAAAGGTGGAGAATTAAAGGTGTCAGGAACCGTTTTTACATGTTATACATCAGGGAGAATTAAAGGAGAATTAAAGGAGAATTAAAGGTGTCAGGAACCGTTTTTACATGTTATACATCAGATCAATAACGGTTCCCTCCATATTTATCTCTTATCGCCCCAGCCAGCCACTCCTACCCGAAGTAGGTGAGATTTTTTGCTGTGATCAGAATTACCTATGAGATTAGAATGACAAGGCAGCCACGCCCTTCGTTCCTCATGGCGTGCCACACAGCAATCCACTGCACGGGTATAGAAAGTGGCACACGCGCATAGAAACAGCGCCTTCAACTATTAGGAGAAAAAATTCCAGGCAGAGATTAGAGGCCTGGGGTTATTTGCCCGCGGCGTGAACGGCGTTCGGCACGCAGACGCGCCCGCCGTCTGATTTCACTGGGCTTTTCATAATACTCGCGGCGACGCATTTCTTTTTTAATCCCACTTCGTTCCACTAATTTTCGGAAGCGCCGCACCGCCTCCTGAATTGACTCTCGTTCCCGCAATGTCAGCTTGACCACTCAGTCCTCCTTCTACAGGGAAACATACTTAGTTAAATGTTCACACGCGTATATGCATATAAATGCTTCGAGCCTTATATATTACATTAATTATTACAGATCTGTCCACCCTTATCGGCCAAATTAGGTCCATTTTTTCAGCGAAGCCGGCTTTTTCTACTTTCCCAGGAGATTGCGGTCCAATCCAAACAGATTTACATACCTGGAATATCAGATAAATATGCACACTCACCTTAATCGGAAGTCTTTTCCTGGCTTGAAGTTATTTCATTTAGTTTACATTACTTTCTCCAGCTTGGGCAAGGTTCAGGCCGATTTCGATATCGGCGGCAAAGCCCGCTAAACCTCACGCATAACGCAAAAACATCCACTTGCGGGGGGTATCATTAGAAAATTAAAGAAATTGCCAGAATGATCGATCGCAACACGCATCTCGAATTGCTCCAAGACCTGGAAGCCAGGCATGATGATTTATTATTGCGTCTGGCGGCCTTGGACAAACGCGTGGAAAAAACATTGGCCGAGTGTTTGCTGTTGCGCCAGCAAACAGTAAGCGATGTCAATTTCAATCATGCCGATCAGGTAGTGGTGAACAGTGGTTAATGCGTAATTAAGCAACGGCCAAGCCCAGGCGCCGGCGGCGATATGCGCCGGAGCTTACGCGCTCGACCCATTGGGGATGATCGCGATACCACTGGACCGTCATACGGATGCCTGTTTCAAAGTCTACCGTGGGTTGCCAGTTTAATTCCCGGCGGATTTTTCCGGCGTCGATGGCATAGCGACGGTCGTGGCCGGGACGATCCTTGACAAACTTGATCAACGATGAACAAGGCGCATGCGGCAGATCAGGATATAACTGATCCACCTGGTGGCAAATCGTGCGCACCACCTCCAAGTTGGTCCGCTGGCAGTTACCGCCGATATTGTAGGTTTCGCCCGGTCGGCCCCGGTTCAGAACCAGCCACAGCGCCCGGCAGTGATCTTCCACGTACAGCCAATCGCGCACATTTTTTCCATCACCATAAACAGGCAGCGGCCGGCCTGCAAAAGCATTGATAATCATCAAGGGAATGAGCTTTTCCGGAAATTGATAGGGCCCGTAATTATTTGAGCAATTGGTCACCAGCACGGGCAATCCGTAGGTGCGGAAATAGGCGCGGGCAAAATGATCGGCCGCCGCCTTGGAGGCCGAATAGGGCGAACTGGGATCATAGGGGCTCGACTCGCTGAATTGACCCTTGGGCCCGAGAGATCCATAAACCTCGTCGGTGGAAACGTGCAGAAACCGGAAAGCTTCGCGCCTGGCAGAAGGCAAATGATTCAGGTAATGTCGGGCAGAGTCCAGCAACTGAAAAGTGCCTTGCACATTTGTCCGCACAAATTCGGCCGGATCGTCAATCGAGCGATCAACATGCGATTCCGCCGCAAAATGCACTATGGCATCAGGTTGGTATTGCTGGAGTATTTCATCCACGATTTCAGGATGGGCAATATCGCCTTGAACAAAGCAGTGCGCAGGATGGTTAAGCCATAGCTCAAGCGAGTCGAGATTGCCTGCATAAGTCAGTTTATCCAAATTTACCACCTTAACCTGGTGCTCTACCAGGCATTGCCCCACGAAACAACTTCCGATAAACCCGGCCCCTCCGGTGATGAGAATCGTTCTCATGTTATCCAGATCCTTTTCTCCTGGATATTGGTCCCGACGGGTAAAAAACTGTCGATTGACCGTTTAGAGACCACTCCTTTTGTGGCCGGGATACTACCCTAACTGCGATCATCATGGCAACGTCAAACAAGCAACGTTGATTGTCTAATATGCATTGCCGTTTGAAATGGCACGTTGGTTTTGCATTTTTAGACGTGCTCTTGCGAAGAGTAACCACAGCACCACTGAGAAGATACCAACCTCCGTTAAGCGCTCATCGGCATAGACTATGAAATCATTTTGCCATCGGCATTAAAAATGTTAATGGTAATAGTGATCTTAATGCAGCCTGGTTTTTTGGATGGCAATTTATTAGTGTCGCTCTGGTTGTGGTTTTTCATCATGGATGTTGAAAATAAATATATTTATCACTCTATGACCTCCTCTTGTTAGATAGGGTATTTAGTGTAAAGCAATATCGTAAGATGTTATTCTTCAAAGAGTTATGAAAGTTGCGCTTTATTTAATACATGGCCTTTGGCATATACTTTGCTCAAATTCAGAAGCATTGTAAAACCCTAGATCATACTCTACGAATTTGAAGATAAAAGCATTCCCTATGAAACTGAGTGGTTGTATTGTTTATTAGGAGTCTTTTTCGTCAAAATCAGCACATCTACCAGTTGCAGCAGTTGTAGTTGTTGACATTTTACGCGAGAAAGGGCAAGCTGAATTTTGGTTTCAAGTGTTTCTGCTGAAAGCCAGTGAAACTAACTAGTATGACAAAGCCAAGTCCTGCTTAAAACCCACTTAGTCTAGTGGATTTCAAGCGTCATACCGAGTAAATGCGGATAAGGAAAACGACTTTTTTGGACAGTGGATGATAATCGCAACTGAAATACTGATTTTACCCCTATAAGTTGGGGCTCAAACCCTTAGAAATTATCGAACGCCTGCTATGACTACCGAAAAATTGAGTGAATGGAAATCAACCCTGCTTCAGCCCCTCTTCATAGTAGCTGGAGTCCTGCTGTTGGTGATTTTTCTTGCCTACTCTCCCAGTTTATTTCTGTATGGATATATATCCACCATAAGGACATTAACTTATACTTATGCAACCGAACCAGATTATGTGCATGGCTTTTTTGTTCCCATTTTTTCTCTGTATTTACTCTGGTATCGTCGGGAAATGTTGCCATCGGTGCCTCAGCGGGGTAGCTGGTGGGGACTGGCTCTTTTTGCCGGCTGGGCTTTTATCCGATGGTGGGGGGTATATTTCCATTACATTTGGTTTGAACCCGGCTCCATTGTCCTCTGCATTGCCGCAATAATGCTTTTCGTCGGCGGATGGAAAATCATCCTTTGGGCATGGCCGGCAATAGTATTTTTATTCTTTATTGTCCCCCTGCCGGGTCTGCTTTCCAGCTTTTTAAGCGATCCTCTGCAAAATATCGGAACCAGAGTAAGCGTCTTTGTGATCCAAACCCTGGGTATTCCGGCTGTGGCATCGGGAAATCAAATCATTCTCCGGGAACCTCCCCCTTTGTCTGTCGAGGAGGCTTGTAGCGGGATCAAGATGCTGATGCTATTTTTTACCCTCTGCGTCGGCGCCGCTTTTCTCATGCGCAAGCCCATCTGGGAACGGGCGGTAATTATCATTAGTGCCATTCCCATTGCGGTGATTTCCAATGTCGTGAGGATCTCTCTCACGGCAATCCTCTCTGAAATTGCTTCTCAATGGCCTACGTTCATTTCCAAGGAAACTGCGCGAGAGTCTTTTCATAGTTTTGCCGGATTGCTGATGATGCCCGTGGCTTTATTAATACTATGGGGGGAGATAACCCTAATTTCCCTGCTCACGATCCAACCCGTGACCGATCGCACCTTGGTGGCAAGAGAAACTGCACGCGGGTTGCTGGGCATGGGAATAAAACCAAAGGAGGAAAAACACGATCCGGAGGGGTAGCGTGTCCATAATACTGTCCGCCTTAGGTCGATTTCCGGCCGGGATAAATAGCGATAACAATAGAAAATAATATAAAACGTATCCACTTTTGAACTAACTTGAATCTGCATCCGTAATTTTAAGGTATCTGATCATTGAAACATGGCACGGACAGCCTGGGAAACATCAACCTGGAGAAGTAACTTATGTCGCTCGACGAAAGAACAGTGCTGTCCGATGATCGAGTCGAGACCCAAGCTTTAGCACTGACTCAGAGCAGTACTTATTCTGCCCCCACTGCATTGTGGGCCAAACCCGCCCCAGAACTTCCGCCCCAACTTGCCCCCGCCACCGATTTAAAAACCTATCTCTACGCCTTTCGGCGTCATTGGGTCTTGGCTCTGGGTTTAGGATTATTGTTTTCCGCCATTTTAGGTCCGGCAGTTTGGATAGGAATCGGCCCTCAGTACACCGCCGCTGCCTATCTCAACGTGGCATTTCAGGAGAAATCGCTAGTCTTTTCCAGCGGGGAGCGGATGTATGAGGCAGAATACGAGATCTTCAAAAATACCCAGTTGCAACTCATGAAGAACCGCTTCGTGATCTCCGCCGCAGTACGCAAACCAGAGATCACCCGTTTGGCAATCCTGAAAAAGCAAAATGATCCCGTTACCTGGTTGATGGAAAACATATCTGTGTCTTTTCCCGGCAAGGCGGAGGTCATGGAATTAAAACTTAGCACGTACAATTCCCAAGAGGCGGCGGATATCGTTACCGCGGTTCTCGAGGCTTACATGAGCGAAGTCGTGGATAAAGAAAGGGACCAGCGCCGCCAGCGAATCAGCGATCTCGATCGTCTTCATACCGAGAAAGAAGGCGAAGTCCGCAACCGGCGAAACGAGCTTAAACAATTGGCCGAACAACTGGGTACAGCGGAGACGGAAACCCTCAACCTGAAACAAAGGCTTACTCTCGAGGAGTTGGCGTCGTATCGGCAAGAGCTGGTACGCAGTGAGTTTGACGTGGGCCGACTGCGGGGGGAATTGGCCTCCCGTAACGCCGAACTGCATGCCGTGGAAAAAAATGAAATATCGGATTTCGAGTGTGAAATGTACGCCCAATCGGATCCCCTTTTGAAGAATCTCTCCCAGGAAATCATGTGGCGGAAGATGGACTCGGAATACACCACCGGAGCGCTGAAGCCGGGTAACAAGTCAAGTAAATTCGCCAACAAGTACCAAGACGAATTGTCCCGCTTTGAAAAAGATTACGCCGATCGGATGGAGCAAATCCGCGACGAAATCCGCCGCCGGCGGCAAAACGACGTGGAAAAGGAAATCAAACGCGTGGAAGCGGCCATTGATGTCGCCACCAAGCAGCAGCAAGCCAATGAAAAAGACGTGCAACGGCTGCGCAAACTCGCCGAACAGTTCGGCACCTCGTCGATCGACGTGGAAATGATGCGGGCCGACATTCAAAACCGCGAAAGAGCCTTAAACAGCATCGCCACAGAGCGGGAAAAACTCCGCGTGGAATTGCGCTCCGCCTCGCGGATTACTCCTTTTTCCAATAAAGTCGAAGCGCCTAAGATGCCGTCCAATTTCTATACCCGCTTTTTTCTCACCGCTATAGTTGCCTTGCTGGGGCTGTGCCTGCCCGTCCTCGGAATCGTCTTGTGGGACACTCAATTCCAACGGATTAACACCGTAACGGATGTCAGCGATCGCCTGGGAATCCCCGTTGTCGGCTCCATGCCCATCATCCCCTCCCGCGTTCTCCGCCAACTGGGTTCGCCCTCGAAACGAAATCAACTTTGGCAATTACGCCTCACGGAATCGGTGGATAGCATTGCGGCGCGGTTGCTACGCCGAGCGGAGTTGGAACAGCGACGCGTGGTGATGGTCACTAGTGCCATTAGCGGAGAAGGCAAAACCACCCTGGCCGCACAACTGGCGATGAGCTTGGCGCGGGCGGGACGACACACCATACTAGTGGATTTTGACTTGCGTCAGCCTTCCTTTGACGAGGCCTTCGGGCTGGCCCGTTCCCCGGGAGTTAGCGAAATCCTCCGCAATGAATGCGATCTCGCCAGGGCCATCCAGCAGACGGCAACCAGCAATTTGTCGATCCTCGCCGCCGGCCGTTGGAATCGCATGGCCTTGTCTGCTTTGGCTAACGGCGCCGCATTCTCCTTGTTCAAGGAACTCCGCGACGATTACGAGTTTGTGGTGATTGATAGCAGTCCCATTCTGCCCATCGCCGATTCCCGGTTCGTCAGTCAATATGTGGATTCCGTGATCCTTTGCGTGTTCCGTGACATCAGCGAAGCGCCGCGCCTCCGCGCGGCTTGTGAAATTCTCGAAGCCTTCGGCGTGCAATGTATCGAAGCCGCAGTCACCGGAGCAAGCGAAAGCGATAGCAGCCGGTCCGGATACTATCACTCCAGTGTTTCCGCCTAAATATTTATGTTTTTCCCCAAAACTCATTAAGGAATACCAATCATGCGAGGAAATATTGCCATCCGCATCTTCATCGCGGCCGCCATCATCGTATTTACGTACATTTGTATGTATATAGTGCAGGCCGGGGTCCAAGTATCCGACGCGGAACTCCCCTCTTGGAATATCACGGATCTGCCCCTCCAATTGGGCGATTGGAAAGGTAAAAATACAGAGTTGGATGAACGACTATTCCGCGCAACAGGAGCTCATGCGGTCGTTAATCGCCTCTACACCAATGATTCAGGAATGGTCGTCTCTTTACATTTAGCTATTTTCACTGATCCAAACGAAGGTATCTGGCACAGCCCCGTTAACTGCTACCTCTCTTCCGGTTGGATTCGACTGGAAGATGAAAAACTGGCATTGCCTGGTACCTCCGATGAAAACGCCATAGTTTCCCTGTCGATGTGGAAGAAAAGCAGTGAAAAGGCCTGCATTACATATTGGTTCCAACTGGGCGAACATCGCCTTTACAGCCGCTATGATTTGGGCACCGTACGATGGAAAATGAGGGGCCTCAAGTGGCCCGCGCTGATAAAAGTCCTCATCCACACATCCGCTAACAGCAAAACGGAAGAAACCAAAGACCAAATGCTCGCCTTTGCTGATCAGGTTTATCAATGGATCAATCAACCCCA
This sequence comes from Pirellulales bacterium, assembly GCA_963820545.1. Taxonomy (GTDB): domain Bacteria; phylum Planctomycetota; class Planctomycetia; order Pirellulales; family Thermoguttaceae; genus CAWGAJ01. The sequence continues at coordinate 1,002,437 of CAWGAJ010000001.1, read as the reverse complement.
GCATCTAACCCCAAAAGAATCCACCCACGCTGAACATGCTGCTGCTGAGTAACAACGGAGCAACTCGATGCCCCTCTTCTGGAATGAAGCCCGAAGTTCGTTTGCTCGGCAGGGGCCAAATTTGTTTGCTTGGCGAGAGCTTGCTTGTTTCTTCTGATCGGCTTCCCACGGGATATGCGATGTTCCATTCGTGAGTTGGCATAATTCTTCCCTGTCCGGAGCATTTTTTTACCAGATGTTGAAAAACAACAATTACTCAGTATCGCCACAACACAACCCAAGACGCCGTAACAAATTAATAGGTTCTCTAGGATGCATCAACAAATGCCACTAAGGAGGTAGTCAACCCCAATTTATCAACGGGCTACTTCCGTATTACCCAATACTCCCCTATCGAACTTAATTCGAGTCGTCGCTTATAAGACTTATAAAATCAATACCTCGGTTTATATAGTCGCACAGTAAATCTGGAGGTATGTTATACTGACCTCCTCCTTATGGAGGTTTTTTCGAGGTTTATCCTTGAAAACTGAGCTCCCCTTGGTCGTCCTGGTTTCATAAGCTGGGTACGTCTTAAAGGCATGGGTGTCACCCACGGGAACGGAGTGCGCGCTGAAAGGATCTTCCCTATAGTCATGAACGGTGTGGGATTACTGGTGAAACTCAAAACAGACCTGAAGAGCGTCTTTTTTCACAATCTGCTGATGCTCATGTCTGGCGGCGTTCTGGCCCAAATCATTAACCTTTCGTTCGCGCCGGTTCTTTCCCGCCTTTACGATCCGCAGTTGTTCGGTCTCTTGAGCGTGTATGTGTCTGTGACCAGCATCATCGGCATCGTGGCCACGTTGCGATACGATTTGGCATTGGTGCTTCCTAAAAGTGAAAACGACGCGGCAAATCTTCTGGGCTTATCCCTGCTGTGCGCGGCAGGCGTTTCCCTTGTTACCGCGGCAATAGGCATCCCTTTCAAAACACAGATCGCGGTTTTAACGAACTCGCCCGAATTGCGATCCTGGATGTGGTTGTTGCCGATATCAATTTTTTTGTACGCCATCCTGCAAACCTGCAACGCCTGGTCCACCCGGCAGAAACAGTTTCCACGTATAACCGTCTGCCAGGTAGTCCGCAGTGCCACAATCTCTGTGCGCAGACCACCGCCGGCATAAGCCGCGCGGGGGCCATGGGGCTTGTCGGCGGCTCGATCTTGGGCGAAGCATGTGCCACCGTCACTTTGGCCGCCCAAGTTCTCAAAGACGACTTCCGCGTGATCAGCCAAGCCCTCAATGTCAGTCGCATCAAGGAATTAGCCAAACAATACCGCGATTTTCCTTTGTATAGCAGTCCGGAAGGCTTATGCGGCGTACTCTCCTACAATCTCCCCTTGTTGCTGTTAGCACACTATTTCGGACAGGAGGTGGCCGGTTTATATTTCATGAGTGTGCGGATTTTGCAAATGCCCATGAATCTGATCCTGATTTCCCTCCGCCAAGTCTTACTCCAGAAAGCCAATGAAGTCCTTAACGCCAAAGGCGACACCTACGCGCTGTTCATAAAAGTGACCCTGGGACTGATGGCCATGGCGATCCCCCCGGCGTTGATTATTGTCTTTCTGGGGCCATTCCTTTTTTCTTTTGTGCTGGGCGAAAAGTGGTATGTAGCGGGTCAATACGCAAGCTGGACCATAATCTGGATGGCGATGTGGTTCTCCGATACTCCGGCGGTCATCTTCACCCAGGTCTATCGAAAACAAAGATTCCTCTTTTTATGGAGCTCGGTTTTACTGATTTGCCGGACCGGAGTCTTGGTCGTAGGCGGACTCTATCTCGATGCACTTCATACAATCGCTATTTTTAGCATCGTGGGCATGATTTTTGAAATTATTCCCATGGCCTATATTTGGCAACTATTGAGGCGTCAAGCACTTCATCGGCCGGCAGAAAGTTAGGTTAACGGCTTGAAAAAAAGCGATGGCTATAATGCGTTTATTGGGGGCCTCGTGGAATACGGACTCCCGGAAAATTACTACCTGGGAATGGGGATCGTCGAGAAACCATGATCAACGGCAGAATTGCATTGTTCATCCCCACGTTTACCGGCGGTGGCGCTGAGCGGGTCACGGTCTATCTGGCTAATGGTCTGGCGGAACGGGGTTACTCCGTGGATATGGTCCTGATTAAACCTACCGGGCCCCATCACGCGATGTTGTCCGAGAAGGTCCGCCTGGTGGACCTGCGGGCAAGTCGAGTCCTTTATGGAATTCTTCCCTTGGCCAAATACCTGCGAGCGGAAAGACCTGCGATCCTCCTGGCGGCCTTGGAACATGCCACCATCGGAGCCTATGTTGCGCGACGACTGGCCGGCGTGGCAATTCCCTTGATCTCCAGCTCACACAGCACCCTCTCACAGATTGTCCGGCACAGCGGCAGCCTCCGCGAGTTCGTTGTCAATCGTACGATATCGTGGTTTTATCGGCGGGTCGATGCGGTGGTGGCTGTATCTCGCGGTGTTGCCGAAGACATGATTCGCACCATGCAACTGTCGGCCGAGCGGGTCCGGGTGATCTACCCCATCCTCACCCCGAATATCTTCAGCCTTGCCCAAGTGCCGGTTGACCATCCCTGGTTTGCTCCCGGCCAGCCAGGCGTGATTCTAGCCGTCGGCCGGCTCGCGCCACAAAAAGACTTTGTCACTCTGCTTAAGGCGTTTGCCCTTGTTCAAAAGCATGTTCCCCATCGTCTGCTGATTCTCGGTGAAGGGCCCCAGCGGTCCGAGTTAGAAGAGTTGTCACGGAACTTAAAGGTGACCGATCGGGTAGCTCTGCCGGGCTACAGCAAAAATGTCTTTGCATACATGGCTCGCTCTTCACTGTTCGTGCTTTCCTCGATATTTGAAGCGATGCCCATGGTGATCACCGAGGCGCTGGCCGTCGGAACCCCTGTGGTGGCGACTGATTGCCAGAGCGGCCCGCGCGAGATCCTCCGTGATGGTGAATATGGCCTCTTGGTTCCCCCCGGCAACGCCGAGCAACTTGCCCAGGCAATGCTGGAAACCTTGGCGGCGCCCGGCGCCAACCGCCGGAAGAGGCCTTCTCTCTTTTCTCCTCTAGTACTGTAGTTGATCAACACTGTAGGCTTTTTCAGGAGCTTCTGCATGCGTAGCATTGTATTTGGAGTCATATTGCTGCTGGTCTTTCTCGTGCCGTGGGAAAATATGATCACTTTCGCTGAATTCGGCACCCTGGCACGATGGATCGGCTATTTCGCCGCCCTACTGGCAGTTCTCAGTATGGCCTCCGATATGTCCTTAAGACGTGCGCCCTCAGCCTTCGTGATCCTTGTTATATATTGGCTGTGGGCCCTCTTTTCTTACGCTTGGAGCCTGGATACGGAGAGCTCCACTTACATGTTGCCAACCGTCTTCTCGCTGATGGTATTCACCTGGCTGGTCATGGAGTTTGCGCGATCCTGGCGACAGCAAGTATGGTTGATGCGCGCCTACCTTTTTGGCTGTGTATTATCTCTCATCATGCTTATTATCGGGTTTGTTTCTATCAGTGGCTCTTGGTGGGCATCCAAGATGAGATACAGTGCTGCCGGACTGAATGTGAATTACTTGGCGGATATGGTTATCTACGGCATTCCCATAGCAATTTACCTGGCATCCAAGGCGCGGGAAAGCATCCGCTTGCTGTATTGGCTTTATGTCCCGACAGCTATCATCGGAGCCTTGCTCAGCGGCTCACGGGCTGTCGCTTTAGGCCTTGTGGTTATTGCCGCGCTAGTGGTACTGAAGTCCCTGCGGGCACGTTGGGGAACGATGCTCATGGTCGTGATCTGTGGAGTCTCCAGTATCATGTTGATTCCGAGGGTGGTCCCCACTCACTTAATGGACCGAATTCTCTCGGTCGGCGAGGTTGACTTCTCAGAGGGTAAAGAAAGCCGGCTGGTGATTTGGCAACGAGGTTGGCAGACTTTCCAGCAGTATCCGCTTACCGGCGTGGGCATAGGAGCCTATGGTACGGTGACCATAGGCTCCCCGCACTTCCCCGCTCACAACGTATTTTTGAGTGTTTTAGTCGAAACGGGACTCATTGGCTTCATGCTATACATGCTGTTCCTGGGGATGCTGACCTATAACATTTGGAAACTGCCGAAGGCGGAACGTACACTGTGGTCGCAGGTTCTTGCCGTCTGGATTGTCTTGGCCGCGACCGCGCCCAACGATTTCGTCAAATCCACATGGTTCATTTACGGTATCATCCTCAGTCAATCTGTCTTTTTTCGATCGCTTCGGTCGCAGATCAATCCGATTCCGCTCAAGTGGCAGCAACTTGGTCGGCGATACCATGGGGCTTCTGGGTAAAGTGAATAAAACAATCCAATCTGTTAGAAATACCAACTTCTGCTCGATTTCCCAGCTTTCCCAAATATCCCCTGGATAAGAAGGTGTCATAACATGTCAGAATATACGGCGGCTATTGCTCATTACTTGCAGAATGTCCAGCGGGTTATCGCCGGACTAGAGATCGCCGAGATTGATACAATTTGCCGCATTTTCAAAAAGGCCTACGACCAGGGGCAAACGATTTTTGTGATGGGCAACGGCGGCAGCGCCGCCACCGCCTCCCACCTGGCCTGCGATCTCAACAAAGGGGCCTGCCTGAATGCGGAAAAGAAGTTTCGCGTCCTGGCGCTGACCGATAATCTGCCCGTCATCATGGCGATTGCCAACGACATCAGCTACGACTCGATCTTCGTGGAACAACTGAAGAACTTCGCGCGGCCCGACAATGTGGTCGTCGGCATTTCCGGCAGCGGCAATTCGGCAAACGTGCTGCGGGCCGTCGAATACGCCCGGAACTTGGGCTGCACGACCATCGGCGTTTGCGGTTACGACGGCGGAAAACTCAAACCATTGGTCGATCACTGCTTCCACGTCAAGGTGAACGACATGCAAATCGTCGAAGACGTTCATCTAATGCTGGGCCATATCTTGATGCGCGTACTCCATGTCGGCGGCGCGGACCCCGGCTGTGGATGCTCCGAAAATATTTAGGGAAATAATTTGTCGTGAAGGCCATGATCCTTGCGGCTGGCGAGGGAACGCGGCTCCGTCCGCACACCCTGACTGTTCCCAAGCCCATGCTGCCCGTGGCGGGACGGCCCACCATCGAATGGATCGTGCTTTGGCTGCGTTATTACGGCATTTCCGAGATTGTGATCAACCTGCACCATCAGCCCCGTCCTGTACTCGACTACTTCGGCGATGGTCGCGCCTGGGGAGTAAACGTCACCTTTTCCCTTGAGGAAACCATCCTGGGCACTGCCGGCGGCGTCAAGCGCGTGGAAAACCTTTTTCAAGAGCCATTTGTCGTGGTCTATGGCGACGTGCTTACCGATATGGATCTGGGCAACCTGCTGGCGTTCCATAATTCATGGGATCGCCAGCCGCATGTCACCCTCAGCCTTTACGCCGCGCCGAATCCCTGGGAATGCGGCATTGTGGCGGTCGACCGTGATCATCGGGTGACGCGCTTCGTGGAAAAACCGCCGCGCGACCAGGTGTTCTCAAACCTGACCAACGCCGGTATTTTGGTGCTCGATCCGCCGATCTTAAACTATATTCCCTTCGCTGGTTTCTCCGATATCTCCCACGATCTTTTGCCGAAACTGTTGCAGTGCGACGTGCCGGTTTACGCACAACCCATGGAAGAGGGAGTCTACTTGATCGACATTGGCACCCTGGAAAAGTATCAGCGCGTGCAGCATGAATGGCCCACCACCCGCGCACGGCGCTATTTGGAATCGATAAGGTGAATCTCATGCACACCGCGGTGTTTCTCGACCGGGACGGCGTGATTATTGAAAACCGCCCGGACCACGTGAAGTCCTGGTCCGAGGTGCGATTCCTGCCGGGTGTTTTTCAGACGCTACATAAATTGTCGCAGTCGCCGCTGGCAATCGTGATCATCTCGAATCAAGGCGCTGTCGGTCGCGGGCTGATGACGCTGGAAACGGCCTGGGATTTGCAACGCCGCATTGTGGCGGAGATTCAAGAACACGGCGGACGCATCGATGCCAGTTATATATGTCCGCATCATCCCCACGATGGCTGCGATTGCCGCAAGCCCGCGCCAGGCTTGATTCGCCAAGCTTCCCGCGAGTTGGGCCTGGATCTCTCGGCTTCTTGGCTGGTGGGCGACGCCGTAACCGATTTGCAGGCGGCTGCGGCCACGGGAATGCGGGCTGTTCTGGTGCGCACCGGGCGCGGAGAACATCAGGAACAACACTTACTGGCCAATGCCGGCTTGTCTTGTCTCGTGGTGGCCGACATCTCGACCGCTGTTAATTACATCCTGGAGCAGATAAAGGAGTCTCACACTTGAGAGTATTAGTCACCGGTGGCGCTGGGTTTATTGGCAGCGTGGTTACCGAACAACTCCTTGAGCAAAGCCACGAGGTGGTGGTCTTGGACAATTTGAAACACGGTTTTCAAGACGCGGTCCAGCCCGCGGTGCACTTTGTGCGCGGCGATATTCTTGATATGCCGCTGGTGGAGCAACTATTGCGCGATCAGCGTATCGAGGCGGTGGCCCATTTGGCCGCCGAGGCCTTCATCGACGATTCCTTGCGCGATCCCGGCCTGTTTTACCGCGTAAATGTGACCGGCGGGCTCTGCCTCTTGGACGCCATGATAAACGTGGGAGTCAAGCGCATGGTTTTTTCATCGACGGCCGCGGTTTACGGCCAGCCGGATCACGTGCCCATCCCCGAAGTTGCCACTCTGCTGCCCTGCAATTCCTATGGCGAATCGAAACTGGCCTTTGAGCGGGCGCTGGCCTGGTATCGCGCCGGGTACGGATTGCAGTATGTCAGCCTGCGATACTTCAACGCCTGTGGGGCCACCGAGCGCTGTGGCGAGTCGCGCAAACGCGAAACACACCTGATTCCCCTTGCCCTGGCCGCGGCGCTAGGTCAGCGGGAAAGTTTACATCTCTTTGGCACCGACTACGATACGCCCGATGGCACCTGCATCCGCGATTATGTCCATGTTGCCGACATAGCTCGCGCACATCTGCTGGGCCTCAAGGCATTGGATCGGCTCGGCGCCCGGGTGTATAACTTGGGAAATGGCGAAGGCTATTCCAATTTGGATGTGATCCGCACGGTTAAGGAAGTAACCGGACGCGATTTCCTCGTGCGAAATACCGCTCGGCGCCCCGGCGATCCCGCCCGCCTGGTGGCCGACGCCGCCCGTATCCGTCACGAACTTGGTTGGCAACCGGCCATCCCCGACTTGCACCACATGGTGGAAACAGCCTGGAAGTGGCGCTTGAATCATCCCGGAGGATACACGAAATGATTATCTCACGTACCCCTTTGCGGATCAGCTTTATGGGCGGCGGCAGCGATTTGCCGGCGTTCTACGAGCATGAACCGGGCAGCGTCATCAGCACTGCCATCAACAAGTACATCTATATCACGGTCAATAAAAAATTCGACCGCCAGATCCGCGCCAGTTACTCGATCACCGAAATCGTCGACCACTTGGGAGAGTTAAAACACGAGTTAATTCGCGAAAGCATGCGCCTGACGGGCGTGGAAGAGGGGATCGAAATAACCTCCATCTCCGATATTCCCTCGGCCGGAACGGGAATAGGTTCCTCGAGTTCCTATACGGTTGGACTGCTTAACGCGCTTTATGCTTATCAAGGAGTCTATGCCGGCGCCGAACGGCTGGCGAACGACGCCTGCAAAATTGAAATCGAAATCTGTCGCAAGCCGATTGGCAAGCAAGACCAGTACATCGCCGCTTATGGCGGATTGCAGTGCATCCGTTTCAATCCCGATGGCGGCGTGTGGGTAGATCCCATCGTCTGCAAACCGGAAACCAAGACCGAGATCCAGCGCCGCCTGCTGCTGTTTTACACGGGAATTACCCGATCAGCGGACACGATCCTGGAAGATCAGAAACAGAGCACTCTTAATAATCCCCAGGTCCGCGGCACGTTGCGCAACATGTCGCAGATGGCGCAAGCCATGCGCGGCATGCTTTGCGCCAATGGATTGGATAATTTCGGTGAGCTGCTGCATGAAGGCTGGATGCTCAAGAAAACCGTGGCGGCCGGTATCAGCAACAGCCGCGTTGACGAATGGTACGAACTCGCCAAAAAATACGGCGCCGTTGGGGGAAAGCTGCTGGGCGCCGGCGGCGGCGGTTTTCTCCTGCTCTACGCCCATCCCGATAATCATGCCGCCATCATTTCCGCCTTGGCCGAACTGAGACACGTTCCCTTCCGATTCGAGCCCCAAGGAAGTCGCATCATCTACATAGAGGAAAATCTTTAAACGCGAATTGCGGCGAATAAAAAATGAGGTGCGTTTGGTTTTTCCTTCTCTAACCCGGAGGAAACAAACATGGGAATGAAACTTGCACATCCCGATGGTGTGATTGATGTGGAAGCCGTAAGCGGCGGAAAGAGCAAGGTTTCTGTACATTGCTCGAACTCCGCGGTGTTTGTGCCGGTCACCACCTGTGAGACATCGTACTCCCTGGAAATGATTGAGCAGATTTTGGCGGTCAAGGGGATCGGATTTCTATGTGACGAAATTCTGCGAGACGAATCACCTTCGTATGTTCAAGAACCCATCCGATGCAGCATACTCGCCTACCTCAGTGAGGAAGCATTTATAGGAAAAACTATTCTAGACTTTGGCTGTGGCTCCGGCGCATCCACAATGGCTTTGTGCAAACTGTTCCCGCAAGCGACTATCATCGGTGTAGACTTGGAAAGGGAATTACTAAATATCGCTCGACTGCGAAAACAGCACTGGGGGTTTACACAAACGCAATTCTTGCCTTCTCCCTCGGCAGAGAGTCTTCCTGAGGGCCTTGGACCTGTCGACTTTGTGGTTATTTTTGCCGTGTACGAACACCTCTTGCCTCACGAACGCAGACTTCTGCTGCCAAAGTTGTGGGGCCTCCTGAAGCCCGGAGGAGTTCTGTTTTTAAATGGCACGCCGCATCGCTACTCGCCGATTGAGGGACATACCACCGGTTTTCCGCTGATTAACTATCTACCCGACAAACTCACCTATTCTCTCGTCAATAAATGGTGTCGCCGGGTTCCGGCAAGCGATACCTGGGAAAACTTATTGCGAAGGGGAATTCGTGGCGGCACGGTACACGAAATTCTGAAGATCTTGTGGTGCGTGGGAAGGCCGGTCCTCCTTCAACCCCACAGATTAGGAATGAAAGACCGCATTGATCTTTGGATGCCTAGAGCCCATCGCGCTGCGGTGATCAACCTATGCTGCAAGTGTGCCGCCAAAGTATTACAAGCGATTACAAACATTACTTTGTGCGCCCTACCTTAACTTGGCGATACAGAAAAAATAGCCCGATTTGTCGCTCGCAACTCCACGAAGTGAGGGGGAAGGGAGTGATTTCATGCGGGAAAGACGAGAAAGTTGGAGAAAGGGAATGTTGCGGGTTTTATTGGCTACGGCCATGCCTCCGCCAGCGCATGGCGGAATCATCAATTGGACGCGGGTCGTTCTCCGGGAGATCGGCGATCGAAAAGACCTGGAATTGCTGTTCGTCGACACGGCCAAACGCTACCAGGATATTCCCGGCATGCAGACTTTAAGTCGCCTCCTCTATGGCACTCCCCAGGCGCTGCGGGTCATCTATCAGGTGTTCCGCTCCTTGTGGAAAGATCAACCGGATCTGCTGCATTTGAACACCAGCGGCAGTTTCGGCACCGTCAGGGATATGCTGATCCTCTTGCTGACAAAAATCTTCAAAGTTCCTGCTATTGCCCATTACCACTTGCAAAAGCCGCCGGTGGAAATTACCAGCGCCATTTACTGGAATTACTTACGCTGGGTGATGTCATTGGCTAACGCCATTGTGGTCTTGGATAAGAAATCGGAGGCCTACGTTCGCGCCGCTTTGCCCGACAAAAAAATTACCATTTTACCCACCATGGTGGAGATCGACGTGATTAATGAGCTGCGGAAGAAACTCCCTCCTCCGCCACCCGCGCCCAGTTCTACCACTAAGATTCTCTTCATCGGTTTTATCACTCATTTCAAGGGAGTATATGAATTAGTCAAAGCCTGCCTGCAATTATCGGACCAGCAATTTGAGCTGGACATGATCGGCAAGATTACCGATACCGCCCTGCAACGGGAGTTGGTGGCCCTTGCCCGCCAGTCGGGCAAGGCCGATTGGCTCCATTTTCGCGGGGAGGTCAATCATGACGTGGTCCTCGAATACATGCTGGCCGCCGATCTGCTCGTCTTGCCAAGTCACGCGGAAAGTGCCCCGGCGGTGATCATTGAGGCGATGGGTTGTGGAAAGCCAGTGGTTAGTACGACTACCGGCGCTATTCCCGAAATGCTCGATATCGGCGGTCCGCAAGAATGCGGCATCTGCGTGCCGCCGCGAAATGTGGATGCGCTTGCCCAGGCCATGCGGCGACTGATCGGCGATCCGCAACTCCGCGACCAATGGGGAATCAAGGCCCGCCGGCGCCGAGCAATTTTATTCCGTACCGGTCGGATGTGCCCAACTTGTCGACTTGTGGCAATCCCTCACTAAGCCAAAATCATCGGATTAATATGGATCTGTACGTACTGAAGAAATTAGCCCTTGGCATGGCGACTTATGTACCCGGCGTTTTGCCCTTGCGCCGGCGGATCCTCTTTAATATTAATAAAAAAACCGGCGCCTTTTCCGCTCGATATTGCTATGCGGTCTGGCTACGGCATCTGGTCGCGATCCACGAAGCCGGGCTCAAGCCCGCGCTGGAAACAGTTGCTGAATTGGGTCCCGGCGGCTCCTTGGGAGTCGGCATCGCGGCAATGTTGACCGGTGCAAAAAGGTATTGGGCCTTTGACGTGCAAAAAGATTGCGATATTCAACATAATCTGGAAGTTCTCGGCCAACTCCTCGAGTTGTTCCAGAAACGGACGCCGATACCAGATGAAGATGAATTCCCTTATATAAATCCCAAGTTGAAATGCTACGCTTTTCCCGCGCACCTAGTGACGGAACAACAGCTCGCCGACGCATTGGCTCCTGCACGCACAGCCGCCCTGCGCGAATGCATCGTCTCTATCGAGAGCAACGGCCGGAACAGTGGCGTCGAGATGCGGTATATGGTTCCCTGGGAAGACGTGGCCGTGGTCCGCGAGCAGACGGTCGACCTGCTGTTTTCGCAGGCCGTCATGGAACACGTGGAAAATCTCGATCAGGTCTATCTTGCCACCTTTTCCTGGTTGAAAAAGGGGGGAATAGCCTCTCACGCAATCGATTTTAAAAGTCATTTAACCGCGCGCTTATGGAACGGGCATTGGGCCTATTCGCGGCTGGTCTGGAAACTCATGAAAGGTCGCAAACCGTTTATCATCAATCGCAAGCCGTTATCCCAACATCTCCGCTGCATGGAACGAGCGGGCTTCCGTACGGTGAATATTGTCACTTGCGCCAACAACTCCGGCATCTCCCGAAAACAACTGGCCGGAGAATTTGCCCGCATGTCCGATGAAGATCTGACAACCAGCGAAGCGTACGTTATTGCCATGAGGCCTTAAACAACCAACATTCGCCGATCCTCGGCGACGAATCATCTCCCATCAATGAAAGGTTCACTCACTTGAAAACGCTAGTTACCGGCGGGGCGGGCTTTATCGGGTCTAATCTGGTGCGGCTCTTATTAGAAAAAGGTTGCCAAGTGACCGTGCTCGATAACCTGCTGTCTGGCTACCGAAAAAATTTGGACCCCTTTCCCCAGGTGCAATTCGTCGAGGGCGACGTGCGCGACGCCGCCGTGGTGGACCGCTGCGCGGCGGGGGTGGAAGTGATCTTCCACATGGGAGCCTCGGTGGGCAATACCCGCTCCATTGAACACCCCATCGAGGACGCCGAAATCAACGTGCTGGGCACGCTCCGCGTGCTGGAGGCCGCGCGTCACGCCGGCGTGCGCAAAGTGGTCTTCTCCTCATCCGCCGGCATCTTCGGTGAATTGAAGACCCTGCCCATCCGCGTAGATCATCCCGTGGAACCCGATTCACCCTACGGCGCCACCAAGCTGGCCGCGGAAAAACTCTGCCTGGCCTATGCCAAACTATATCCCCTGGAAGCTATCTGCCTGCGGTATTTCAATGTCTACGGCGTCAACCAGCGATACGACGCCTATGGCAATGCGATTCCCATTTTCGCCCACCGCATGTTGCGGGGCGAACCAGTGATCATTTTCGGCGATGGCGAGCAGACCCGCGATTTCATAAACGTACGCGACGTTGTCATGGCAAACTACTTGGCGGGCATGTCCCGCGGTGTCTCCGGGCCGTTTAATATCGCCAGCGGCACGCGCGTTACCATCAACCGACTTGTGGAATTACTGGCTCAAGTTAGTGGTATTCAATTGCGGCTGGAGTACGGTCCGCCCCGCAAAGGCGACGTTCTCCATAGCTTGGCTGATATTACTCCGGCTCAAAAGGCCTTTAGCTTCCAACCGATGGTCTCATTAGAAGAAGGTCTCAGCGAATATATGGCTTGGGCAAAAAAGGATAAGGTCTGATTATGGCCGTTCTCCGTACTCCATTACACCTCCAGGAACAAGGTCTACGGCGACAATATTCACTCCTATTTACCGGGCTTGCCTGAGCTGCCAGCATTGCCGACGTATTAGAGAATCATCCAGACTTTAACGGATTATACCAGCTTTCCTCAGTACCAATAACAAAAGTCGACTTATTGACTCTGGTTGATGAAACCTATAGTTTGAATATAAATTATCGTGCCTGACCAGGAATTTTCCCGCGATTAGAATACATCCAACACGTTCGCCGATATTACCCGTGAAACGTTCCTCTCTAAAAATCATGACCATTCTCGGCACCAGGCCGGAAATCATCCGCCTCTGCCTGATCATCAAGCGTCTGGACTCGCTTGGCGAGCACGTTCTGGTGCACACCGGCCAGAACTACGAGCAGCGACTGAACCAGATATTTTTCGAGGAATTGGACGTCCGCAAACCCGATCATGCCATCGACTCGAAGTCGGACACTTTTGGCGGGCAATTGGCCACTATCCTCCGCGAAGTGGAACGCATCATTATGACCAATCGCCCCGACCGGGTGCTGATCCTCGGCGACACCAATACCGACCTCTCCGTGATTATCGTGGCGCGCATGGGAATTCCGGTCTATCACATGGAGGCCGGCAATCGCTGTTTCGATCCCAAAGTGCCCGAGGAGATTAATCGCCGGCTGATTGATGCCATTTCCACCTATAACCTGCCGTACACGCCGGGAAGCCGGGAAAACCTGTTGCACGACGGTTGCCCGCGCCAGCGGGTCTTTGTCACCGGCAACCCGATTTACGAAGTCATCACCCACTTCCGCGAGCGGATCGAACGCAGCGAGATCCTCGCTCGGCTGGCGGTGCGGCCGGAAAAGTTCGTCCTGGTGACGGCCCATCGCACCGAGAACGTCGACGTGGAACGCCGCTTGCGCAATATCATGGAGTCGCTGGAAACCATCTCCCGGGATTACGACCTCGACGTCGTGCTGAGTTGCCACCCCCGCACCCGCAGCAAACTGGAAAAATTCGGCGTTAATGTGCCTAATAGTCGCGTCAAGGTTTGCGAACCATTCGGTTTTTTGGACTTCGTTAAGTTGGAGACCACGGCCCGCAGCGTGTTGACCGATTCCGGCACCGTGCAGGAGGAATGTTGTATCCTCCGCGTGCCCGCCGTCGTGATCCGCGATTCCACCGAGCGCCCGGAAACCGTGGAATGCGGCGCCAGCATGGTCTCCGGCCTGGAAACCAGGGACATCCTCCGCTGTTTCGCGGTGATGATGCAGTCCTCGCGCGACTGGCCGCAGCCCATCGGTTATACCGACCTGAACGTCTCTGATAAAGTCGTCAAATATCTTTTAAGGTAGCTCCATGACGAAAATCCTGATTAGCGGCGGCGCTGGATACGTGGGCGGATACATGACCGATCTCTTCGCCAAACACGGCGAGGACGTAACCGTCTACGACAACCTGATCTACGAGAGCAGGTTCCTGAAAATGGTTTCCTTCATCTACGGCGACATCCGCGACCGCGAAAAGCTCCGCAAGATCCTGCCCAAGTACGACGTGGTAATCTGGCTGGCGGCCATCGTCGGCGACGGCGCCTGCGCGGTCGATCCCTTCCTCACTCAGTCGATCAACGAAGATACGGTGAAATGGCTGGTGGACCACTACTCCGGCAAAATCGTCTTTCCCTCCACCTGTAGCGTGTACGGCGTCAACAACGACCTGATCGACGAGAGCGCGCCAACGAATCCCTTGTCCATGTATGCCATCACCAAGCTTAACGCCGAAAACTATATTCTTTCCCGGCATAAGGATTACTTGATCTTCCGGCTGGGCACGCTCTATGGGCTGAGCGATGAACACTCCCGCATCCGCCTCGACCTGGTGACCAACATCCTCACCCAAAAGGCCGCCCTGGGCGAACCGCTCACCGTTTTCGGCGGCGATCAGTGGCGGCCGCTGCTGCACGTGCGCGACGTTGCCGAAGCCACGCTCTTCGGCTTGAAGCATCAGGTCAATGGTCTCTTCAATCTGCACACCGAAAACTATCGCATCCGCGAAATCGCCGAGGAAATCAAAAAGATCGTCCCCGGCACGAAAGTCATTTACCAAGACCTGAAATTCGAGGATCTGCGAAACTATCGGGTAAAGTCCGATGCCTACCGCGGCCTCGGCTGGGAACCAAAACACAACATGAGCGAAGGTATTCGCGAAATGCACATGGTCATCAAAGAACATCGCATCAAGGACATAAACAATCCCATCTACTACAACGCCCACTATATCAACGAAAGGCACACCAAGTTATGATGCCCGACGAACCCACAATTCTTAACGGCGGCAAGGCCGTCGACGATCGCGGCTCCGTCTCTTTCGTCAACGAGTTCGACTTCGCCGGCGTTAAGCGTTTCTATCAGGTGGAAAACCACGAGCAAGGATTCATCCGCGCATGGCACGGCCATCGCAAAGAAGGCAAGTATGTCTACGTGGCCAGCGGCGCGGCGCTGGTGGGCACGGTGCATTTGGAGACCGAAAAAATCTCCAAGTTCGTCCTCGCCGCCGACACGCCCAAAGTCCTCTGGGTTCCACCCAACCATGCCAACGGCTTTATGAACCTCCGGGATAATACCGTTATCATTTTCTTCTCCACGGCCACGATGGAAGAAACCCGGGGCGACGATATCCGCTTTCCTTACAATAAATGGGATATTTGGCAAAAGGATTACCGATGAAAATCATAGTTTTAGGCAGCACCGGCATGTTGGGCAATGCCGTGGGAAAATACTTTGTCCAGCTATATGGCGACGACCAGGTTCTCCTTTCTTATCGCAATGAGAAAGTCGCTTTTGGCAAACGCCGCTTCGCCTTCGATCCGCTCGTCCACCCGCTGGAGGCCATCCCCCAGTGCGACGTCCTGATCAATTGCATCGGCGTGATCAAACCCTTCATGAAGGGCAACGTCGTCAATGCCATCCGCATCAATTCCCTCTTGCCCTGGCAATTGGCCGATTTCTGCCAACAACGCGGCACGCGACTATTCCACATCACCACCGACTGCGTGTTCTCGGGCAGGGACGGCAACTATACCGAGCACTCGCTCCACGACGCCCTTGACGACTACGGTAAATCAAAATCCCTCGGCGAGCCCGAAAACTGCATGCTTATCCGCACCAGCATCATCGGCGAGGAAATCCACAAGGGCGCCAGCCTGATTGCCTGGGTCAAGTCCCAGGCCGGCAAGGAAGCCAACGGCTTTACCAACCACTTGTGGAACGGAATCACGACCAACCAGTATGCCAAGATCGTAGACGCCATCCTCCGCAACGATTGGTACCAGCACGGCCTGTTCCACGTCTTCTCCAATCAGGTGAATAAATACGACTTGGTCAAAATGATCAGCGATCGGTTCCAATTGGGCGTACGGGTAAAGCCTTTTGAGGCCCAGCCTCCCTGCGACCGGACCTTGGCCACGGTCAAAGAACTCTGCGCCAAGCTGAACGTGCCCAGTATCCAACAGCAACTCCAGGAAATCTAAAAAATTAAGATTCATGTAGTTTTGCCTGGCAACGGCGCCGGTAAAAGTCCGCTTGTATTTTTTTCCATGTGCTGCCAAGCATCTGCATTCGCTTAATAAAGCATCCAGGGCCCTTTCATGACCCGCGGTCAAATCTGGTTTATTTCCGAACTGTATTATCCCGAGGAAACCTCGACTGGATACCTCCTCACCCGCTTGGCCGAGAAATTGGCGTCTCGGGGCCATAAGGTGAGCGTGCTCTGCGGCCAGCCGCGCTACATCGCCCGGGAACAAAAGCTTCCCGCGTTTGTAATCCGCCGGGGAGTGGAAATTCATCGCACCTGGTCGACTCGGTTGGACAAAGACGTTTTGTGGAAACGGCTGCTGAATCTGCTGACCATCAGTTGTTCGTTGTTTCTCGGCTCGCTCTGGCTTCTCCGCCGCGGCGATTGCGTGCTGGTGGTTACCAATCCGCCGGTGTTGCCGTTTTTCGTGGCCGCCGCCTGTCGTCTCAAGGGCGCATCATGTCTGCTTTCGGTACAAGATGTATATCCCGAAATTACCATCGCCGCCGGAATGTTGAAGCCGCACTCCCTTATCGCCCGGATCTGGGGCGCATTGATGAAACTGCTTTGCCAGAAGGTGGATCAGATCGCGGTCCTCGGGCGCGACATGCAGGAAGTCATCCGCCGCAAGCGCGGCAAGAAACCCGAGGACGTCCACGTGGTTACCAATTGGGCCGACCTCGAGGAAATCGTGCCCACGCCGCGCAATGCCAATCCTTTACTTCGCGAACTCGGCTTATTGGAAAAATTCGTGGTGCAAAATGCCGGAAACATGGGACCGGTTCACGACGTGGAGTTGCTCGCCCGGGCCGGCAAACTCCTGGCCGATCTGCCGGAGGTGCATTTTCTCGTGATCGGTTCCGGGGCGCGCGTGGCTTTGTTGAAAAAGCTGATCAGCGAATTCGGCTTAACGAATTTTACCGTTTTGCCGCCCCGCCCCCGCGAGCAGTCGCCGGTTTTCCTTAACGCCTGCGACGTGGCATTGAGCATTTTCGTCCCCCAAATGTACGGCGTCTCGGTGCCCAGCCGGCTTTATAACATCCTTGCCGCGGGGAAACCGATCCTTGCCGTCACCGAAGCCGGCAGTGAACTCGCCCGGCTGATCGAAGAAGAGCAAGTTGGCTGGGTGGTTCCCCCGCGCGACGTAAATCAATTCGCCGAGCGCCTCCGCGAAGCCTACGCGCACCGTGACAACCTGCCTGCACTCGGACAACGCGCCCGCGCCGCGGTCGAAAAAAAATACGGCTTAGACCAGATTATCCAGACGTTCGAGGACGTTATCGCCCGCATGGCGAATCCCATCCCGACTCCCCTGCAATCCACGAAAAAATAAAAAATCACATGACCTGCGTGTTGCTGAACGGTGCAAAGGGATTTTTGGGTCAAGCCCTGCTTGGGCAATTATTGGCGCAAAACATCCCCCTGCGAACCACCGACCTGCCCAGCGCCTCAAGACAAAAGTTGCCCGATTTCCAGCCCCTGGATTTGTCTGCGGCCGGATCGCTTGCTGAATTGCTCCGCGGCGTGAGTTGCGTAATGCGCCTGGCCGGCGGGGCGCTTCGCTTAGGTTCCTTGCTTTCCTGGTTTGGGCGGGGCGTTGGCCCGCCGCGGGATCGCGGCTGATCCTCATCTTGCTTCCCCTGCTGGCTGGAGGATTATGGTTAGGAGTGGTTTATCGTGAAAAAATGGTTCCATTATCTGGTAATAATTAATTTTGAATTCTACTCGTCCGAGAGAAAGATTGACTGAGATTTCGCGAATGCCCATGCCCGTCTGGGCCGATGGCATCCTGATTGCGGGCGAACTGTTGGCCAAGCGGTTGTATTGGAGTTCTGCTTGGCTGCGGAAAAAGATCGCCCCTTTACGCTGGCACAACAAGCCCACGCGTCAAACGGCCTCCCGGCGGGAATTAACTCAATTCCTGCGCGAGATCGGCGTTGACAAGGGGGCGCTGGTCATGGCCCACACTGCCGTCTCCGATTTACAGTTGTCCGAGGAACCGGCCCGTGCCCTGCCCCCGGCGGTTTTTTGACAACGGCAAACAACTTGGTGAACGATTTGCTGGATCTGGTCGGACCGACGGGCACCCTGGTCATGCCCGCCCATGCTTATTATCAAGTCCAGGACGCTTTATCGAGCCCCGCCCAGCGCGAAGCGGTCATCTCTTACGATCCGCTAACCACGCCTTGTTCGGTGGGCCTGGCCAACGAGTTATTTTGGCGCCGAAAAGGCGTTTTACGCAGCCAGCATCCCTTTAATTCCCTGGCGGCTTACGGACCTTTGGCCGAGGAATTGTTACGCGATAATCTCAATCGGGACGAACCTTTGCCCCAGGGCGTCTATTCGGGTTATTATCGCTTTTCCCAGAAAAACGGCCTGGTCATTAGTATCGGAGTTCCTTTGCAAAACAGCATGACCTTGATCCACACTGCCGAGGAAGTTCGCGATCAGGATTGGCCCATAAAAGATTTTTTTCAGCAGCGGCGTTATTTGGTCCGCATTAACAGTCGGGACGAATTATATGTTGTGCGCCAGCGCCGTGCGGAGTACGGCATGTATTGCATTTGCGTGCGCAAAACGTTTCGCGATCTGGTCCGCGCGGGAATTGTGCGCGAAAGCATGGTGGGCAGCGTCCGCGTCGACTGGGCCCGCAGCCGCGAGGTACTCGATTATTTCCTGGAACGCAACAAAAATTCGCATTATCCATATTATGCCATCGGGTCGATATCTTTAAGGAAGTGAGCATGACGAACATCGCCATTCCCGTGCAAGTCCGCGGCCAGGTCCCCGGCAGAGCCTTGTATATCGACCGCCGAGGCCGGTTGTATATTTCTCGGTTATACAATATTTTCCGCTCCGATGACGGCGGCGCCACGTGGCAACTCGACTGTGCCATTCCCCAGTCGGGAATCAAACCCGCCTTGGCCCGCTTCTCTTTAGCCGCAAGACTCTTGCGGTACAACATCAGCGTCCTACGCATCATGGACGACGGCACACGCATCGCCGTGGCCCGCGAGGATATCTATCGCGCCGAACCAAACGACGTGCAAATGACCCAAGTTTTCCGCATTAAACGCGGCTCGCGCCCCATGCATATTTGCCTCGACGGCCAGCGCGTGCTGTTCGGCGAATACGGCGACAGTTATAAAAAACTGGAAGTGTTTATTTATGTCTCCGAAGACGGCGGGAGGACCTTTGAGGTCTGTTATAAATTTCCCCGCGGAAGCATTCGCCACGTGCATAACTTAATTTATGATCCCTATCTGAATCATTACTGGGTCTTGGTCGGAGATTACGATGCACAACCTGGAATCGGCGCCCTCTCCCGCGATCTGAAAACCATCGAATGGGTCCGCCGCGGCGATCAGAAATCGCGGGTCATGGCGGCTATCGTTCAACAAGACGAGCTGATTTACGGCACCGATTCCGAAATCGAACGCAATTATATCATCCGCATGGATAAACGCAGCGGGCAAATTCGCAAAATCCAGGAGGTCGAAGGCAGTTCTTTGTACGCCACCACCTTCGGACCGGTGCTCGCCATCTCCACCTGTGTCGAGCCCAGTCCCTATCAGTTGACCAAGGAAAGCGCGCTTTATCTCAGCCGCGACGGCGATCTCTGGCAACGCGCGCTCAGTTATCACAAAGACCGGCATCATCCCACCTTGTTCCAGTACGGCACCTTGGTGTTGCCGCATTCCCAGCAACAGCAGCCTTTCGGCATGTTCTCCGGTCAAGCGGTTGTGGGCGAGCACGATCGCGTCACCCTGGTCAGTTTCGATTGATCATGAAGCGTTATGATCTGGAGGATCAGCGGCGATTCGCTTCTCTGTCGGGCGATTTCAACCCCCTGCATTTGGATCCCCTCTACAGCCGGCGACTGCTCTTCGGCGGTCCCGTGGTTCACGGCGTGCATCTTGTGTTGTACGCCTTGGATAAACTTCTCGAAGACCAGCCGTTGCCGCGCGTTGTTAAGCATTTAAAACGGTTTTCAACCAGCCCTTATCTTTGGGACAGCCGTTTCAGATGACAATTCACGCAGTGGGCGACAACAGTTTTGAAATCCGCGCATCAGGGAATCAGTGCCATTTGCTGGTTGAGTTCTATGCCCATGAAAATGTCGAAAATTGGTCGGCGGCCTTGCCCGACGCAACTCCGCCTTCCTCGTGCCGGGAACTTTCTTTCGCCGCAGCCGCCCAGGGACAAGGCTCCACGCCGCTTTATCTGAATCTCGTCGAACTGCGGGCCATGTTTCCCAGCCTGGCGCGCAAAATTCCCCCCCTGCAAACGGCCGAAATCCTGGCCACCACGCGCCTTACCGGCATGGACTGCCCGGGCTTGCACACTATTTTTCACTCGCTCGATCTGCATTTCCAGCGCAAGAGCGAATCGCTGGAGATGCGCTTTTGCGCCGATCGCAGCGACAAGCGATTTTCCACGATTCGATTGGCTGTGGAAAGTTACGGCTTGCAAGGCGAATTATCCGCGTTTTATCGTCCTTCGCCCGTCGAGCAACCTGCTTTTGGCGAAGTCTCGCAAAAAGTCCAGCCCGCTGAATTCCAGCATGTACGAGCCCTGATCGTCGGCGGATCGCGCGGACTGGGCGAACTTACCGCTAAACTCATTGCCGCCGGCAACGGTCAAGTTGCCATCACCTACCATCTTGGCAAAAGCGATGCCCAGCGAGTTGCGAACGAAATTGGCGGCTTGCCCGATAAATGCCGCTGTTTTCCCTTCGATGTCACATGTCCTTCATCCCCTTGCTGGCCCGAACTGCTCCAAGATTGGCGACCCACGCACCTCTTCTACTTCGCCACTCCGCATATCGGTTCCGCCTCTCCAGGCAAATCATTTTCCAGCGAACGGTTCACTCGGTTTTGTGAATTTTACATTACGGGTTTTGGCCGGCTTTTGGAATCGCTTTTATCCTGGACGCCCAGCGCATTAAAAATCTTTTATCCCTCGACCACGCTTATCGACGCGCCTGAAAACGGTCGGGAAGAGTACATCGCCGCCAAATCGGCCGGCGAAACGCTCTGCCAATATTACTCCGCGCGATCGCCGCTGCTTAAGTTCCATGTGCCTCGTTTGCCTTGGATGAAAACCGATCAAACCGCCGGCGTCCGCCCGCGGCGCTGCGAAGATACGCTGCCAGTAATGTTGGCGGAAATCCGTCGTCTGGATGGTTAAGTTGTTTATCAACGATCAAACCGTTAAAATAATGTTTAGTCTCGGCGCTCGTGCCGGGGAGTGTTTTTTTAATTTAATCGACTATAAGGAGAAATAATGCCGCTGGTCGAACGCTTGGCGAATGTGTTTGAAAAAACCTTCGGGCTGGAAAAAGATCGCTTTGCCACAACCCTCGCGCCCGAGGAGGTTCCCAATTGGGATTCCATCGGCCACATGAATCTGGTGATGTGCCTGGAGCAAGAATTCAACCAACACTTTGAAGTGGATGAGATCATGGAAATGAGTTCGCCGGCGAAAATCCTGGAAATTCTTGCCGCAAAAGGCGTTGCCGAGTGATCCGGCAGGAGCAAAATATCGCCGCAAAAATTCTCGCCGGCGGCCGGCCGAACCAACCCGCGATCTGGTTCGGCGCC
Source organism: Pirellulales bacterium (assembly GCA_963820545.1). GTDB lineage: Bacteria > Planctomycetota > Planctomycetia > Pirellulales > Thermoguttaceae > CAWGAJ01. Next base: position 980,658 of record CAWGAJ010000001.1, on the reverse strand, counting down.
AAGGTTCTCACCCACGGCCAGCTCCACGCGGCAGCGTATGCTTGGGCCGGGCGGCTTATTCAAACACCTTTGACTCCGGGCGATCGCGTGGGACTGCTGGCCGAAAACAGCCCCTTTTTCATTGCCGCCTATCTGGGCGTAATTCGCGCCGGCCTGTGCGTGGTGCCCTTTCCCATTGATTGCAGCGAAAAAACCCTAAAGCAGATAGCCGCCGCGACGGACATGAAGCGGCTGCTGGTTTCCGCCCGCTTTCGGCCGCGCGTGGAACCAATAGTCCAAAGCCTGGGCATTGTCCTGGAAGACGAAACTGCCGCCTTGCCAGTCCCATCGGATCTCTCAAGTAAATTTCCACCCGTCGATCCCCGCCGCGATCTTGCCGCAATTATGCTCACCTCAGGATCGACCGGTGAATCCAAAGGCGTGATGGTCACCCATCGCAACATCGAATGCAACACTCACGACATCATCCAATACATTGACCTTACCCCCGCCGACCGGACCATGACCGTGCTCCCCTTTTACTATTGCTACGGCACGTCGCTCTTGCACACGCATCTAATGGCCGGGGCCTCGCTGGTACTGAACAACCGCTTCATGTTTCCCGAAAAAGTTCTGGATGAAATGGCGGAAAAAAACTGCACGGGCTTTGCCGGCGTTCCCTCCACATACCAAATCCTCCTGCGCAAAACCCGCTTTGCCCAGCGCACGTTTCCATCACTCCGCTGGTTGCAGCAGGCCGGCGGCAAGTTGCCCAATCCTTTTATTCAAGAGATCCGGCGGGCATTCCCCCAGGTCCGGATGTTTATCATGTATGGACAGACCGAGGCCACGGCCCGCTTAAGTTACCTGCTGCCCGAACGGTTGGACGACAAACTCGGCTCGATCGGCAAGGGTCTGCCCGGCACGCGACTGGAAGTGCTCAAACCCGACGGCACGCCGGTCCGGCCCGGCAGCGACGAAGTCGGCGAAATCGTCGCTTCCGGCGAAAACATCACCTTGGGCTATTGGAACGATACGGAGGAAACCAAGCGTTTTTTTCGGAACAGACGGCTTTTCACCGGCGACATGGCCCGCGTCGACCAGGACGGAGATATTTATATCGTCGAGCGCTCCCGCGATTTTATCAAGGCCATGGGCAACCGCGTCAGTCCCAAGGAGATCGAGGAAGTCCTCAGCGAAATGCCCGAGGTGGTCGAAGCAGCGGTGATCGGCGTGCCCGATGAGATCTGGGGCGAGGCGGTCAAGGCGTATTTGATCACGGTCAAACCCGGCCAATTAACCGTTGAGGACGTGCGCCTCTATTGCCTGCGGCGCTTACCGAATTACAAAGTGCCCGAATACGTGGAATTCCTCCCCCAATTGCCCAAAACCACCAGCGGCAAAGTGGCCAAAGAAGTATTGCGTAAAATGTCGGCCGGTTCGGTATAATTATGGAAATATCCTCGTTCCCAGGCTCCACCTGAGAACGCACTAATATTTTATCGTTTAGCCGCGAGCCACCGGCGAGCGTTTAAAAATATAATTCATGTCATCACACCCAAATCAGTCAAACGTCCTCGAACAGCAAGTCAACGCCTTGATCCGCGGTCGGCAATACACCATGCGCCAGGCCGAAAAGGATGCCGCCTTGACGTCGATCCTCCGCCAACTGTGTCCGAAAATTGCCCGGCATTGCCCTCCCTATGATCTTTTTTTAAAACGTCTCGGTCGATCTCCCGCCGACTGGCAAACCTTGGCCGATGTGCCGCCGCTGCCGGTATCCATGTTCAAACACTTTCTGCTTGTTTCTGTGCCGCCGGAAAAAATCGTTCGCCAGTTGCTTTCTTCTTCCACCAGCGGCCAGCAGCCCAGCCGGATCGTTATCGACAAGACCACGGCCTTTCGGCAATCCCGGGCCCTGGCCTCGATCCTCAAAGAGCATCTCGGCGCACAGCGTCGGCCCTATTTGGTCCTGGATGCCGCAGAATCGGCCGGCGCGGGCGATACGCTTTCTGCCCGAGGCGCGGCCATTCGTGGGGTGGGGAATTTCGCTTTGCTGACTGTTTACGGCATGGACACCCGGCCCAACGGCGATCTGGAAACCGATTGGCCGCGCATTGAGGATTTTTTCCAAAAGCATTCACAAGAGCCGATTTTATTGTTTGGATTTACCTATATTGTTTGGACCCGCTTCGTCGAGGAAGCCGAACGTCGGGGTGTTAAATTCCACACATCGCGGCACATCTTTTGCATTCAGGCGGATGGAAAAAACTCACGGCCCAGGCAGTTTCCAAAGAAGAGTTTACCCGGCGAACCAGCGACGTTTTGGGTTGCCCGCCCCATGCGATTCTCGATTTTTACGGCATGATCGAGCAGGTAGGCACGGTCTTTGTCGATTGCGATGCGGGAAACAAACACGCCCCGGCCTTTGCCGACGTAGTGATCCGCCGTCCCTATTCCCTTCAGCCGGTTGCCATTGGCGAGTCTGGCATCATCGAGGTTCTCAGTGTCCTGCCCACAAGTTATCCAGGACAGGCGCTGATCACCGAGGATCAAGGCGTATTGATTGGCGTGGACGACTGCCCTTGCGGCCGGCTGGGCAATTACTTCCGCTTTACCAAACGCATTGAGCAGGCCGAAGCCCGCGGCTGCGGCGACATTTTTGCCCAAGCGAGGGAAATCCGATGACCATATTGCGAATTACTGCTGAAGGCATACAACCGGCTGGCGATTCGCTGCTGCCGATTGTCGAGTCGCTCAGTCGCCGGCGCAATCATTTGGCAAAAATTCCCGTCGATACCCTCGTCAATCTCTTCGCCGATTTTGCCACCCGCTTGCTCCGCGATTCGCGCACCAAGTCATTGGAAGGTTGCATGTTCCTTTCGGCCTGGCTGGGCAGCAACAACCTGCGACAGTTATTGGAATTGAATCTTAACGGCAATCCGGCCTATCTCGATGGCTTTGTTCCCCTTGGTCGCAACTTTTTGGCGGCCAAACCCCAGGGCCTGGTTGCCATGTGGATGGCCGGCAATGTGGCCACGTTGCCTATGTTTTCGCTGGTTCCGGCCCTTTTGGCAAAAAATGTTTGCCTGCTGAAACTCGCTTATCCCGAGCCTGAAGGAACCGATCATCTGCTGGCCGTCTTGGCCGAATCTCAAGCGGCCGGTCTGCGCGGCGCCGATCTCTTGGAGGCCGTGGCCGTGGTCTGGTTCGATTATCACAATCGCCAACTGAACGAACAAATGTCTCTGGCCGCCGATGTGAAAATCATCTGGGGCGGCGCCGAGGCCATTCAGGCCATCTCTGCCCTGCCCCGCCGCGAACATACGAGCGAAATCATCTTTGGCCCAAAATATTCCATCGGCCTGATCGACCGCCGGAAAATTCAATCCCCGCCCGAAAAGCTGGACGAAACCATTGCCGCCTTTGTGCGCGATATTGCCATCTTTGACCAGCGGGCCTGCTCGGCCCCGCAGACGTTTTTTATCGAGCGCAACTCGCGTCTTTCACTCCGGGAAGTGGGCGAACTGTTTGCCCGGCATCTTGCCAAACTCCCGCCCAAGCCCGGCCTTGATCCTTACACCACCATGCGGATCGTCAATGTCCGCGCCGCCTGGGCCTTGGATGAAGCAAAAGACATCATCGCCTCGCCCGACGGCGCCAACTGGACCGTGTGTCTGGATCGAGAGGTTTCCCTGAAAGAGGCCGTGCAATCGCGCACCATCTTTTTGACCGAGGTGGAGTCCTGGCAACAAGTGATTCCGCTCTTGTCGCCCAAAGTGCAAACCGTGGGCCTTGCCTTTGGCGATCAAAACGAGGCCATCGCCTTTGCCGAAGCCGCCACCGGGGCCGGCGTGGCCCGTTGCGTCCGTCCCGGACTGATGAACAACTACGAATCACCCTGGGACGGCAAACTGCTTATCAATCAGCTTGTACGCTGGGTCACTCTCAAGCCCTGAGCATTGGGGACTGGCGCCGTTTGCCGCGCAGCGGCCCGTAGGGTGTTTAACACAAACGGTAATTGTCCCTTCTTTTTACCATAAGCGATTTTCCCCTTGTGCCAAATTGCCCATTTTAATATAAATATGGCCTGTAGTTTGTCCTCTCAGTTTATAACACTCGTTCCCACGCTCCCGCGTGGGAACGAGGAAATATCGCTCTCTTAAATTTCTTAAAACGCAACATGGAAAACACCATCAAAGATCCGCCGAAAAAGACCACTGAAGAAAAGCCAGTTCCGCTTTTGGATCTAGGCCGTCAACACCTTCCTCTTTTAGATGAAATCACTGCCTCCATCCGCCGGGTATGCCAGAGCGGAGCATTTATCCTTGGTCCGGAAGTAAAGAATCTGGAACAGGCCATCGCCGCCTATTGCCGCGTAAAACATGCCATTGGCTGCGCCTCGGGCAGCGACGCCTTGTTGTTGGCCCTGATGGCCTTCGATATGGGCCCGGGCGACGAAGTCATCATGCCCAGTTTCACTTTTTTCGCAACGGCCAGTGCCGCGACCCGCTTAGGCGCCAAGCCCGTATTTGCCGACATTGAGTCCGACTCCTTCAACATCGATCCTTTACAGATCCCGCGGCTGATTACTCCGGCCACAAAGGCCATTATTCCCGTGCATCTTTTCGGACAATGCGCCGCTATGAACGCCATCAACCGCATTGCCGATGCGGCCAAACTGCCGGTAATTGAAGACGTTGCCCAGTCCATTGGCGCCGAGTGGGAGGACCGTCGGGCAGGTTCGATTGGGACCATCGGTTGCTTTAGCTTCTATCCCACAAAGAACCTCGGCGGCGTCGGCGACGGCGGCATGTTGACCACCAACGACGACCAACTCGCCGAACGGCTCCGCCTCTTGCGCGGCCACGGCATGAATCCGCGATATTATCACAAGATGGTGGGCATCAACAGCCGGCTCGATTCTTTCCAGGCCGCTGTATTAAACGTCAAATTCCCATATCTCGACCATTGGACCGAGCTTCGCCAGGCCAATGCCGCCCGCTATGGAGAACTCTTCGCCGCGGCCGGATTGGACGGCCTCTTAACGCTGCCCCAATCCCTCCCCCACGTCCGTCACGTCTGGAATCAGTATGTCATCCGCGTGCCCGACGGCCGCCGCGACCAGTTACGGGAATTTCTCACTCAAGCGAAAATCGGCACCGAAATTTATTATCCCCTGGGACTGCACGAGCAGGAATGTTTCCGCTCTTTGGGCTACCGGCCCGGCGATCTGCCGGAAACCGACCGCGCCGCCCGAGAAGTGCTGGCCCTGCCCATCTTCCCCGAACTGACGACCGAAGAACAAAAGCGAGTGGTTCACTGCATCGCCGAGTTTTTCGGAATGTAGCCAGTGGTATCGTGAAAACCGCAAAACAGTGTTGCCGCTGGACTTAGGTGCGATATAAGTAAAGAGTGGACAGTCCGCCGAAGGCGGAGTGGACAGTTGACAGTGGGCAGTGCGAAACCGCAAGCAGACGCATTGTTTTATTCATCCCTCATCCTTCATCCCTCATCCTTCCGCTTTTCAGCCCACGCCTTCCAACAGATAATCGTCTACTTCGACCGAGGCCCCTTGTTGCAGAAAATTTACACTGACTAAAAGGCGCGTTACTCCGCGGCGGACCAAAACTGTTCCTTCCAATCCCATTAGCGGGCCTTGCTTAATGCGCACGCGATCGCCCGGCGCCAGCCGACGTTCCACGCTTAGCGGCGCATCAGAGGCAATCAGGCGCCGGAGTTGACCCAAATCAAAGACCAACTGCGCCGCATCATTTACGCTGAGAATCCGCGAGATCCGATTAGTGGTCATGCTTCGGAGCCGTTCCGCATCGGTCGCAAAGAGAAAAATATATCCGGAAAAAAGCGGGATATAAGATATCCGTTTCCGCCCTCTGGTAACCCTGGTATTCTTTATCAACGGCAAGTAAAACGGTATTCCCGAGGCAAACAACTCGCGCGAAAGCGCCTTTTCTTGTCGGGCCTTGGTATAAATCACCCACCAGCGACGATCCGTCGTTTCCCCAAGGCAATCCGCTAAAAGATTTTCCGGAAAAAGGCTGGGCTCTTCTTTGAGAAGCGGCATGCTTTATTTCCTAATCGATCATGAAGAGTATTTTGTTACAAATATATAACCCTGTTGCATAAAAATCTCCAATATCGTAACATATTATAGGCCTTTAAGTTAAGTTCTATCCGGAAAAATTCCCTCATCCTCTGATTATTGACTTACTATCGGCGTTTTGCCCCTGGTCGAATATGCTACAATAGGCCCATTAATCATACCTGGGATTGCCTTTAATATATTTCAGACTTAACAACATTCTCTAGTTGCAAAGAAGGCGCTTATGTGCGGCATAGTCGGATACATTGGACCACGCGAGGCAGTGGAGTTTCTCGTCAGCGGCCTGCACCGCTTGGAATACCGCGGCTACGATAGTGCCGGTGTGGCCGCCATCGATGGCGCTGGAAAGTTAAGGGTGGTGAAAACCAAGGGCCGGATAGAGGTTTTAGAGACTCTCCTCCAACAAAATCCATTAAGCGGTTCCGTGGGCATTGGCCATACCCGTTGGGCCACGCACGGCGCGCCTACCGACGTCAATGCCCATCCTCATAAAGGAGGCAACGGCGCCTTGGCTCTGGTTCACAATGGGGTGATCGAAAATTTCAAGCCCCTTAAACAGCGACTGGAGAACGAAGGCTATAAATTCACTACCGCCACCGACACCGAGGTGATCGCGCATCTGATAGATAGTTGCTTGCAGAAACAAAAAACAAACGGCGACATGGCGGCAGTGCACTACCAGCCCCTGGTGTCGGCGGTACAAACGGCGTTGGCGCAACTTCAGGGCACCTACGGGCTGGCGATTCTGTTCCGCGATTGGCCCGAGGTTATTTTTGCCGCTCGTCTGGGCAGTCCGCTGATTATCGGCGTGGGCGACGGCGAACATTTCTTGGCCAGCGACGGATCGCCCCTGGCCGGCTACACCGACAAAATCGTTTATATGGCCGATCATGAATTGGCGGTCCTCACCGCCGACAGCCTGCGCATCATCCATCGCGATCTGGGACACATCAACCACAGCGTCCAGGTGCTGGAGATCGAAGCCGGAGCCATCGACAGAGGCGACTACAAACATTACATGCTCAAGGAAATCTTCGAGCAGCCCGAGTCCATCCGCAATGCCATGCGCGGCCGCTTGGATTACGACGCCGCCACGGCCCGCTTCGGCGGACTGAATCTCACGCCCCAACAACTCCGCGCAATCAATCGCATTCTCTTGACCGCCTGCGGCACCAGTTGGCACGCGGCATTGGTGGGCGAATATCAGATCGAGGCCTTGGCCCGCTTGCCCGTCGAAGTGGAATACGCCAGCGAACTCCGCTACCGCAATCCACCCCTGGACAACAACACCCTGGTGTTTGCCATCACCCAAAGCGGCGAGACGCACGATACCCTCGCCGCCCTGCGGGAAATGAAACGCAAAGGCTGCCCCACCCTCGGCATCTGCAACGTGGTGGGTAGCACCATCGCCCAGGAAAGCGACGGCGGCGTGTATCTCCGCGCCGGACCCGAAATCGGCGTGGCCTCGACCAAGGCCTTTACCTCGCAGTGTACGGTGCTGGCCATGCTGGCGCTGTATTTCGGCCGCTTGCGCCACCTCAGCTTTTCGGCCGGCATGAAGATCATCGAGCAACTCGAACAACTACCCCAGAAGGTCCGCGAAGCCTTGGAGTGTAATGAGGCCGTGCAAAAAATCGCGAAAAGTACGCCGCTTGCAATAACTTTCTCTACCTCGGCCGGCAGTTCAACTTCCCCACTGCCCTGGAAGGAGCCCTGAAGCTCAAGGAAATCAGCTACATCCATGCCGAGGGATACCCTTCCGCCGAAATGAAACACGGCCCGATCGCCCTGGTCGACGAAATCACGCCCAGCGTGTTCCTCATGCCGCGGGGCCAAATGTACGAGAAGGTAATGTCGAACGTGGAGGAGATCAAGGCCCGGGGTGGCCCGGTCATCGCCGTGGTTTGCCATGGCGATCGCGAAGTAGGCCGTTTGGCCGACGACGTGATCGAAATCCCCGAAGTGGACGAAATATTCCAGCCCTTTGTTACGGTCATTCCTCTGCAACTGCTGGCCTATCACATTGCCGTGGCCCGCGGCTGCGACATCGACAAACCCCGCAACCTGGCCAAAAGCGTCACCGTGGAATAATGAAGGACGAGGGGCGAGGGATTATAGTTTAGCCGCGACCCGAAGGGGAGCGAGAAAGTAAAATTGAACGAGGAATGAATGGGGAATGATGAATACTGATTAAAACCATAAAACCGCTTGCGGTTTCGCATGGCCCGCTGTCCACTGTCTGCAATTCGCAATTTTCCTCATTGATTTCTCTCTTGATGTCTTGAGGAATATAAGGAACTTATAATGCACATCCGCGCTTGGACTTTGCGTGCCAATACGTTTATCATCCTGGTTATTATCGGCATTGCCAACGTCGCTCTCGGGCGGGATGTGACGTTTTTCGTTGCCGCCGATCTCCACTACGGCCAGGAGCAATCCACGAACAACGAGCAAGGCAACAAAAATGCCATTGCTGCGATGAACAACCTGCCCGGCACTGTCTTTCCAGAGTCGCCTTTCGGTTCTGTTCCCCCGCCGCGCGGCGTGCTTGTGGCAGGCGACCTTACCGAGAAAGGCACGGGTATCCAATACGACGGCAATTCTTCGGGTAAGCATTTGTATGATGGTTTAATCGACGATTACCCCGTCAAAGGTGGCGCTGGGGTCCACCTTCATTACCCGGTTTACGAAGGCTACGGCAACCACGATCTGAAAAATCAGCCCGGCGAGGCAGTGCTCAAAGCTATTGTTGCCCGCAACACCAAACGCGGCACATCTGTAATTACCTCCAGCAACGGCCTGCACTACTCCTGGGATTGGGACGATGTTCATTTCATCAATCTCAATATTTATGCCGGCGGATCGGGCGATGCCCGCGAGAGCCTTTCCTTCCTCCAAACCGATCTGGCCGACCGTGTCGGCCTAAGTGCCAGGCCTGTCATCATCGTGCAGCATTACGGTTTCGACAAAATAAGCGTCTCCACTGACAACAACCCCCCTTGGTGGTCTCAGGCCGAACGCGATGCATTTTACAACGCCGTCAAAACATACAATATCACTGCGATATTCACAGGCCACGCTCATCTCTCCGAGCGCATACTCTGGCACGGCATTCCGGATTTCGTCACTCCCAAAGCACGAGGCGACAAAGGCACCGACGGCTTTTACGCCGTGCGCATACTCGAAAACAAGATGATCGTTGCGCAGCGACGCCTTAATGGCACGTGGGGCAATGTCTGGACAGAAACTCTCTCGCCCTCCCCTAAGGCAAATGGGAGATCGCAGCCACCCCTTGACCCCTTATCCCCTGCCCGCTGTCATCTGATTCCCTATCTCCTGTCTTACGGTATGTCGTCGCCGATTGTCCCGCTAGTGAAATTCGTCTGATCGTCAAGGTGATCGAAATTACCTGGGTTGTCGATTGTTCGAATAATATTAGTATTCAGAGCAGCTAAAACGTCAGCAGGAAGGGTCGGATCTGTGATTGGTTTCTGTATAATACCGGTTGGATATACATTTTCCTTCCCGAATTTGCCGTCCAGTCCGCAGCAAAGAATTTGGAACGAATCCGGATTTACCCAGCCCATGTTCCGCTGATCCCAATAGGGTTTGTATGGTTTGGGATCTAGGGAATCTAGAGGCTTAAATGTATATACGGGAGTATTTCCTGAATAACTCAGATTATAATATTCTCGTTTTGGCTGCGGCTGTCCTTGTTCCGCGTGGAAATAGACGTACGGCATTCCGCTTCCAGCAGGCACTCCGGGCGGATAATATTTGCCTAACTCGCTAGGTGGTTGGCTTGGAAGACGCGCAGGATCGAATTCGAAAAACGGTCCGATTCGACTAGTTGAGGTATTGTCAAAAGGATGGGCCGGATCCTGGCTGAATCCAATTGGTCGCCCTTGGGCATCGGGCATTCCGCCCAGCCAGAATCGCAGCGCCGTGCTGGGATCAAGAGTAATTCCATTAATAATGTCTACGGCATTATTCGTAGTAGTAAATATTTCGTCCCGTAAATTCTGCCATTGTTGGGCAACTGTGCTTCCGGTGATTACAAAGCGCGGAAACGCCCTGGATAGATGCCGCAATATCGCTAACTTGCCGGTATCTGAAGAATCGCTGAAATCCGGCGGATATTCGCCGAACTGCGTCTTGTAGTTGCCCAGGGCCAGGGAAAGTTGTTTGATCTCCATACCGATGGCGGCCGCCTTGGTGCGTTTTCGAGCCTGAATGGCGGCAGTCGAAATCAACCCGGCCAGGATGGCGATGATCAATATCACCACCAGCATCTCCATCAGCGTAAAGCCGTCATGTTCTTTTCGGTTGGCATATTTCCCGTTCACTTGTTTTTGCTCCCGGCAGTCGGCTGCCTAATATCTACCTGGTTTCTGTTGCGAAACGTAGGGTGCGTGCTTGCACGCACGCGATTCCCCATGCAAAATGGGCCGCGCGTGTACAAACACCCACCCTACACGGAGTTTCCACAGCAGAAACTACCTATCCAAGCCCTTAACCGGCCCCTCTTTTCTATTATTGGCAAATCGGCGAAAACCTCAAGCATTTTTCATCTAACCCCTCTGGTGAGGCATATTTTGCCTGCAGCCTATAGCCTATGACCCATAACCTCAATACGTCACTGCCGCCCGTTCCGCGATCCAGCCCTCTTGGCCGCCAGCAAGGCGGATCAATAGCCAATCGCCGCGGCGCTCCAGCAGACGGAATTCCGTGCCCTCGGAAAGCTTTTCGCTAAAAGCCGGCTCGTAAGTTTCCCCGTTGCCCTTGCGCGATCACATCTGTTTCGGTGATCACGCCGTGAACCACGTAATCAAACCGGCGCCAATCGTAGCCGGCCGAAATCACTAGCAGTATCGTAACCGCAGCGCCTGCCAGCAGCAGCCGCTGCCAAAGCCGCCGTTGCGCTGCCCACAGCGTAATCGTGGCAAAGCAGAACGTCAGCGCCGCGGCCGCGGCCGCAACATAAATTTTTTCCGGATAGCTCAGCCAATTCTGCCAAAACAGAACGGTTTCGATTACCGGCCGCCACTGCAACACCCCTCGTCCCAAGGCATTCTGCAAATTGGCCTCCAGATACGGATCGCGAGGGCGGTATCGCTCGGCCTGGCGGTACGCGGCGATTGCCCGGCCCGGCTGCTTGGCATTCATCCAGGCATTGCCCTGATTGTAGAACACTGCCCCGCAAACCGCCCCCTCGTCGATCATCTCCTCATACATCGAGGCCACCTTCACAAAATCTTCCGGCTTCGTTGCCCGATCAAAGGCCTTTTGCGCGGCCTGAAACTTATGCACCATTTGCGAATCGAGGCTGCCCGCACATCCGGAAAGAACAAGCAAACAGATAAAGAGGATTGCAAATTGCAAATTGTAGACGGTGATACTCGTTCCCAGGCTCCGCCTGGGAACGCCCAAGGAGGCAGAGCCTCTGGCACATTGTGTTCCCAGGCTGAGCCTGGGAACAAGTGATCGAGCCGCGTTTTGCCTTCCGCGTTCCTTCATTTTACTATTCCCTAACCTCTGACCCCTGACCTCTGACCCCTGACCTCTTGAGCGCTCTGATCGCCGCTTCCAAAATCGGTTTTGCCTCGCTGTGCAGGGCTTCGCCTGCCTGGGAGGTTGCCCCGTAGTGGATGGCTTCGCATTTCTCCAAAAACTGGCTTATGCGAGAGAGCGCCGCGCCGTCGATCTCCAGCGACTGGAGTTGCCGGCAGGCCTCGGCCGAAGTCATGCCGGCCTCTGGCAGATCATTCCAATCGGCAACCAGTCCCACCACTGCCGACTCCAGTCGATCCGCGCCTTTGCGCACGTGATCGGCCGATAACTCTTGCATTGCCTCGCCAAGCAAGCGGCGGGCCTTGCCGGGCGCCCAGCGGCGCCTTTGTCTGGCCATGTCGCTATTTAGACGTCGGATGCGCGCCGCGGCAAAGGCCACCGCCGCATATATTCCTGAAAAAATGCCCAAGCCTCCCAGCCAATGCAGGGGCCGGATCGATTCATTTTTCAATTGGCCCAAATCGGTGATGTTCGCAAAGATCCCCTCCGCGCGCATCTCCAACTCCCCGCGTCCTATCGGCCAAGCACTGGCCGCGCCGATAATTTCCCGGCTGGCCAGTTTGTCGGCCTTTTCAATATCAATTGCCATCGGCGGCGTAGATAGAGTGACGTATTTTTCCTCTTGCACGTCGAAATATGAAACCGTCAAGGCCGGAAATTCTCCAATGCCCGCCTCCAGCGGACGCAAACTATAAGTAAATTGTCGCTGGTTGCCTTTAGTCTGCTCGGTGGCTTCGTAGATTTTGAAGTTTTTCGCAACTTGAGGATTTTGTGTTAAATCGGGCGCAGCCACGCTGGCCAAGGTGCCTTCTCCGCTCAGGGTCAGGGTTAGAGTCATCGGATCGCCGGTTTTTGCCCGGCGCGGCATTAGATCGGCGCCGAATTTAAACCGCCCGATCGCGCCTATGTAGTTATCTGGCCGGCCTTCTTCGGGCACGTCCTTGATGTTTACCAACAGGGTCTTTGCCACGGCATAAATATCTTCACTCAATGCCCCCTTGACTGGATCAGGACCCGCGGCAAATATCCCTTTCAGCGTGACCGGTCCAAAACTGTACTGCCCCACCTTCTTGGCGATGAAAGTCCGCTTGAACTGGAATTGCCGATAGCCGGTCATTTCTCCTGACTTGTCCGGCAAGCGGATTTTTTTCGCCTCGGGCATAAACGCCGTGCGCCGATTTTCAAAAATAGCAAACACCGAATCGCTGCCGATGTTGTTTACGGCAAAACCTCCTCCGCGGCTGCTCTCCAAGGGCCCCAGCCAGTGACGCCAATCCAGCTTGGGTTGCAGGCCGTCCGGTAGGCTATTATCGTCAACCCAGGGAATTTGTAATGCCGGCGGCGAGGTCTGCACGGCCACGGGATTTTCATCGCTATAAGGCGCGGGCAGTTCCTTGACCGCGATGGAAAGGATCACCGTAAAGGGTTGCAGCGGATAAACCGACTTCGGCTCGGCCGTGATTTCCATGCGCACCACGTCTTGCTGCTCGGGGGCCGTCACACGAAGCGACATTTCCCGGCCGCGAAGCTGCTGGCCGTCAACCTCGGCCGTGGGCCCGGGAATAGTCAGCTCCCCTGCCCTCTTGGGCGTCAACTGATAGTTATATTGCCGGCCGCGACGAATGATCTCCGTGGTCCGGCCGTTAATGGTTATTACCTGTTGAAAGTTGAGCGATTGTTCGCCTAGAGGAGTGATCAGAAAATCATCAAAGCCCGACAAGTCCGGTTGCCGCGGATTCTGCACGTTATTGAGCGTGACCCGATACAACACCGACTCGCCTTCGTAAATCCGTTGGCGATCCATTTCCACGATAAGCTCGGGCTTTTCGCCTGCGGCCCCACACATTGCCGCCGGCCAGACTATTGTCAGCGCCGCAATAAAAAATCGTATTGAAATGTTTCGCTGCCGCATGATTGTCATTACCAATCTTTATCCACCTTTTCCGGCCGATAGAGATATCCTTCCAGGGTCTTCTCTACTTCCCGATATTGTTCCCGGCGCTGCCGGGCACGGTTTAATACCGCTTCGGCCTGCTCCTTGCTGGGATCGCGCTCCTTGTGTGCCTGCTTTTGTTGTTTCTTGGTCTCTATTTTGTTGCTCTTGTTTTTTCTGTTGCTCTTGCTGCTGTTGCTGATTTTGCTGCTGATCTTTTTTATTTTGATCCTTCTTGTCCTGATCCTTTTGCTCTTGATTCTTCTTCTCTTGTTCCTTGTTTTTTTGATCCTTATTTTTTTGCTCTTTGTTTTCTTGGTCCTTTCTCTCTTGTTGTTGCTTGGGCAGCATGTCTTTGAGCAGTTTGAGGGCTTCTTGTTGGTTAGGCAAGGCCTCGGGGTGATTGTTCTCTTCCAAAAATACGGCCGCCTCCTCGGCCAGTTTTTCCACCTTCGGCGCCGAGGTGATGCCCATTTTAAGCGCCTCTTTCATATCGCGCTGCTGTTGGTCGGCCGCGGAACGGTCGTCCGCGCCAGTCTGAGTCTTCTCCGGCGGGGACTTATTATTGTCGTCGGATTGCGCGTCATCTTCTGCCTGGGGCTGCGCCTGAGGCTGCTGCTTGACACCCGGCTTCGACTCTAATTGTTCCAGTTCCAGCCGCGCCTTGGCCGACAGAATCCGTCCATATCGGGCAATGAACCGCTCATTCCAGGCCTCCTCGGCCCCCTCGGAATTTTCCGCCTCTTGATTGATCAATTCCTCTTGCCGATCAATTCCCCGTTGCACCAGGTTGGCGTATGGCGAGACGGCCATAAAGATTTGATCGATCATTTCCACGGCCTCGGTTTGCGACTTATATGCCTCCGCCAGATTCCCGCTGCCCAGCGAATCCGCCGCTTTGTTCATGGTCTGACCAACTTGGTCGGCCAGTCGGGAAAGCAGTTCCACCGCTTTTTGCGCATCTCCGCTTAACTGTGCTGCCGCGGTATTGCCGGGCTGCTGGGATGCCCCCGACGCGGCAGCAATCTTGGCTTTCAGAGGTCCTATTTCCTCGCTCAAGTCGCGCTCATGGTTTTCCGCCGCCCGAATTGCTTCGCGCTGTTGCGGAGAGGATTTTTGGGCATCGAGTTCCTTGCTGGTTTGCCGTAACGACCGCTGTTGGGTTTCCCACCATTCCAAGTATTGTAAAAGGTTCATTTCATCGCGGCGCTTTTGCCGGTCGCGCTTGCGCCACACGTCTTGGATGTGTTTGACCCACAGGCGAATGGTTTCCAGATTATATCGGGCGTCGGAATTTTCCGGAGCGATGCCTAGGCAATCGCGATAATGCCTGGCCGCCTGGGCCAGCGATTCCAAAATGGCGGTCCGGCTCTCGCCCACGGCCTCCTCGGGCTTTTTGCCCGCTTGAGCCTGGGCCTTGGCCACTGCCACGCTGCCAAGATTATATTGAGCCAATGCGGCTAACTTATAATCCGTGGCGGCCGCCGCTTTCTGGAACTGTTCCACGGCCTTGTCATATTCGCCTCCTGCCGCGTAAGCGCAGCCGCGATCAAAGGCGATGCGAAGCTCCTTGGGCAGCGCTTCGTCGGCCGCGGAAAATGCCTCGGCCGCGGCCTTGAAATCGCCGCCTTCAAACTGCGCAATCCCCTCGCGCACCTTACCAACCGCCTCGCTCGATCCCGCCGCCAATGCAGAATTGCATAATGCCACAAATAAGGCCGTTAACGCTCCCCTACGGGTCGCGGCTAAACAAATTTTAATCGCCGGCATTATCCGCAATTTGCAATTTGCAATTTGCAATTTACAATTTGCAATATTTGATTTGCATTTTGCAATCTTCATAACTCGCTCCGCCGGCCGTTATTCCGGCCGTAAATCGGAATCATCCGCTGAACAAGTATTAAGGCGATCCCCAATCCAAGAAAGATTTGATACTGATCGCGAAAGCGTTTTTGTTTGAGTTTTTCCTGTTCTTCGCCCCGGGCGAGGTTGGCCAGATGATCTTCGTAGATTTGTCCCAGATCGTATGTTTTGGTGCCGGCGGGAATATGTGCGCCGCCTGTGCTGAGGGCAATTTGTTTTAACAAGTCCTGATTTGTTTTTGACCAATGCTCTTTGTTTTCGTCTTTCAAGTACGTCAGCCCGCCCGAGTCGCTGCGGATGGGAATGCGTGCGCCTTCAATGGAATCGCCCAGGCCCACGGTGAATATTTTTATGCCCCGCGCGGCGGCCTGTTTGGCGGCCTCCGCGGCGTAGGATTCCTGGTCCTCGCCGTCGGTCAGAAGCACGATAATCTGGTCTTGATCGGCCCGGGGAGGCATGGCTTCCATGGCCTTGCGCAGGGCGTCGCCTATAAGCGTGCCGCCCCGCGGCGCGCTCCGCGTGTCTACCTCGTCCAGCGCCGTGCGCAGAAATCCTTCGTCGGTCGTCAGCGGCACTTTGATCGCCGGCTTGCCGGCGAAAACAATCAGCCCCACGTGGTCGCCGGCGAGTTTTTTCAGCAGGTCGCGGATATCGGATTTCGCCCGCTCCAGCCGGTTGGGGGCCACGTCTTCGGCCAACATCGATCGGGAAACGTCAAGGCAGATAAAGCAATCCACTCCGCGCTGCACCACCTTCTCAAAATACACCCCGAAGCGCGGCCGGGCCCCGGCCACGATAATCGCCGCCAATCCCAACAGCACCAGCGTCCACTTTGTCCACGGACGCGATTTTATTAGCGGCGGCATCAATCGTCCCAACATCCCTTGGGCGACAAATCGTCTGGCCGCCGCCGCGCGCTGCGCTCGGCATAAATCAGCAAACCCGCCACTAAGGCCAATAGCCACAACAGCAGCAGTATGGCAGGATGATCGAAGTTCATTATTAGTGGGCAGTGGACGGTGGTTAGTGTTTAGTTGAATTTTGTTTATTGATACTCAGGAAAATAATGTCGTCATTTTCGTCGGAGCCGGGCCGTGTCGGCCCGGAATTGCCGGGGCGTCACGCCCCGGCTCTGACTTTTCATGCAACATTGCTTTTATGACCATCAATAGCCGCGACCGGGCGCCGACTTGATGTCGGTCGGGGAGCGGTAAAATACCTTACGGTAACGATCGAAACCTCGTACATGCTAATACCATTTCCAACAGCACCAGTGCCAAACCCGGGAACAAGGGGTAAAGGAACAGTTCGCGATATTCGGTGTACAAGCGGCCTTCGCTGGTTGTTTTTTCCAAACGATCGATATCCGCGTAAATCTTTCGCAGTGTCTCGGTATCTTGGGCGTTATAGTATTTGCCGCCGGTGGCGTCGGCGATCATTTTCAACGTCCGCTCGTCGAGTCGGACCATTTGCGGCACGAATACTTGACGCCCAAAAGCGTCTTCTCCCTGGGGCACCGGAACAACGCCGGTAGTGCCAATGCCGATGCTGTATATTTTGATTCCGTATGCCTTGGCCGCCTGGGCCGCCTCGGCCGGATCGACCACGCCAGCGTTGCTTTCGCCGTCGCTTAAGAGGATGATAATCTTGCTTTTGGCCTTGATGGGTTTTAAGCGCTCGACGGCCAGCGACAACGCATCGCCGATGGCCGTGGATAATTCCTCGTTTAACAGCCGGGCATTGATTATATTGCCCTGCGCATCCGTGATCGGCTGGGGAATTTTCACTTCGTCGAGCACTTGCAACAGCGCACCGTGGTCGAACGTCAACGGGCATTTGGCCTCGGCAAATCCGCCGAAATCCACCACTCCGATCAAATCGTCCGGCCGGCCTGGCAGGCCGCCTTCGCCGCTGACAAAATCGCGAAAAACCTTTTTCACCACCGCCAGCCGATTGGCCCGTTTGTTATCGAGCTCAAAATCCATGGCCTGCATCGAGCCCGATCGATCCACGACCATCTCGATGGCGATCCCCTCGGCATGGATGCGGAATTCCTCTTTGCCATGCTGCGGCCGCGCCATGGCAATGCACAGCAAGGCCAGTCCGCCGATAAATACCCAAGGCAAATGGCGTTTCACCTGCTGCGCCCAAGTGACCGGCAGTTTTTTCAGCAACTCCGCGCTGGAATATAACACCGCGGCGCTGCGGCGGCGGTGCATAATCCACACGCCTCCCAAAACCAATGGGATCAACAGCAAAAGCCACAAAGGATCCTGAAAGCGGAATCCCATCATGCCATTGCCTCCGCCGCTTCGCCTGCCGGTTCTTGGGTTTTTTGCCCGATAAATATCCTCGCCCGCGACATACTCTCCTCGATATCTTCATTTCGCGGCCGATGGGCGGCGAATTTCACCAAATCGGCCGACTCCAAAAAATTCCGCAGCCGCTCGCTCGTCTCGCCCTGGAAACTGTTCGTTTGGCTGATTTCGCGCAAAAATTCCTCGGTGGTTTCTTCTGGTGCGCGGATCCCAGTAGTCCGTTCGATGTAACGCCGCACAATACCGGTCAGTTCCACGTAGAATTGCTTCACGTCCGTCTCGGCCAAGCCGGATCGCGCAAGTTTTTCCAGCTCCATTAGCGCTAGTTCCTCCGCAGAGAGAACCACTGCCGTTTCAATTTTTTCTCGCCTGGAGCGACGCCACAACCACCACCCGACAAATGCCAGGATCACGCCCGCGGCAACAAGCGACCACGCCAGTATCTGCCGATGTCCGGGCAAAGCCAAAGGTCCCACTGCGGGCCGAAGATTTTCCAGCGAAGGCACATTTTCGCCCACCAACGAGCCGATTTCGACCGTCAAGGCCTCGGTCTGGATGGTGTGCGTCTTCTCATCGCCGTTGGGCCGCAGATCAATAAAGGTGACGTTGATCGGATCGATCAATAGCCTGCCCGTCGCGGTCGGCTCCAGGGTATATGCTTGCTCGATGATTTCTCGGCCGTTGCGAGTCTTGGGCAGCGGCTGGTGAAAATCACGGATCACAAAACTGCCCAACGCTTGGCCGAAAGGCGGCTTTTCCACCTCCACGCCCGCTTCATATTCAATGGTTAACGTCAGTACCGGCTCGTCCGAGAGTCTGGCCTTGGCCGGCTGAACCTCGGCAGTCACCTTGACCGGCCCGCGCTCGACCACCGAACGAGCGGGATTTTTCTCCGCTGATGAAGATTGAAGATCCTGTAGTTTCTCTCCGCATCCTCCGCTAAAAAACCATATTCCCATTACGATTACCGCGACCGACCAATCGACCATGCCGACCAACGCTGCGCGTCGGTGCCCGATGGTGCCCGTTGGTGCCCGTCGTGGCTTTACAGTCCGCAATTTACAATTTGCAATATGCAATTTGCAATTTGCAATAAAACGCATCACCGGAACCTCCTCTCGCGCATGTGGAAGAACCGGCGGAAGCTTTTTTGATAATCCTCGTCGGTCTGGATGCGGAGTTGGTCCACGCCGGCTTTTTTCAGGGCGTCCCCCAGTGTATCGGCCCGCTCGGAAGCATGGGCTTTGAACAACTGTCGCACCTGGGCGTGACGCGTGTCCAGTTCCACGAGCTCTCCTGTTTCGGCGTCCCTGAGGGTGATGAAGCCCACGTCCGGCAGGGCTCGCTCGTGCGGATCGCTGGTGGTCACGGCGATCAAGTCGTGCCGCTTGTTGGCCACCGTCATTGTATGCCGGGCCGAAGGCGCCAAAAAATCGCTCATCAAGAACACCACCCCGCGGCGTTTTTGCACCCGGTTCAGGTAGTCCAGCGCCACGGCCAGATTTGTTCCCCGCCGCACGGGCGTGGCCGATACCAACTGGCGGATCAGTTTCAGCACGTTGCCTTTGCCTTTACGCGGCGGAAAGTAGTCGATCACCTTGTCGCAAAAGGTGATCAACCCCACTTTGTCGTTGTTCTTTAGCGCTGAAAACATCAACATCGCGGCCACTTCCACCATCAGATCCATTTTCGACTGCCTGCCGGAACCGAAGATTCCCGAGGCCGAAACGTCAACCAGCATGAGCACGGTCAATTCCCGCTCCTCGCAAAAACGTTTGATATAAGGCGTGCCGGTCCGGGCAGTGACGTTCCAGTCGATCGTGCGGATGTCGTCGCCGGGTTGATATTCGCGCACCTCGTCGAACTCGATGCCCCGGCCGCGGAATACGCTCTTATACTGGCCCGCCATCAGATCGTTGACCGTGCGATTGGCCACGATCTGAATCCGCTGCACCTTCTTCAAAATGTCCGTGACGTTCTGTTCAGGCATAAACTAGGGGTCAGAGCTCAGGGATCAGGGGAATACCCAAAAAAATACATAACAAAAAGCCGTCTGCAATTTGAAATTTTCAATTTGCAATTTTCAATTTACAATCTCTCCTCTCATCCCTCGCCCCTATTCCCTCCTTAGGGCACCGGTACGGTGTTGAGAATGGTTTTAATCACGTCTTCGCTGGTAATTTGTTCGGCCTCGGCCTCATAAGTGAGGATAATGCGGTGGCGGAGCACGTCGTAGGCAATGTCTTTTACATCTTGCGGCGTGACGTAGCCGCGTCCTTGCAAAAAGGCCATGGCCCGCGCACCCAGGCCCAAGTAAATCGACGCCCGCGGCGAAGCGCCATATTCGATCAGCGGTTTAAGGGGCTTCATGCCGAAAGCGGCCGGATCGCGCGTGGAGCGGGCCAGGTTCAAAATATATTGCTTTACTTGATCGTCGATGTAGATCAGTTTGACCACGTCCTGCATGGCCTTGATGTTGCCGGGTTGCAGCACCGGCTTGATCGTCCAAGGGCTGCCGTCCAGCGACATGTCCAGAATCTTGCGTTCCTCGTCGGCCTGCGGATAGGTGATTTTCACCTTCAGCATGAAGCGGTCCACCTGGGCCTCGGGCAGCGGATAGGTGCCCTCCTGTTCGATCGGGTTCTGCGTGGCCATGACCAGAAAAAGTCCCGGCAGCGGAAAGGTGTGATCGCCGATGGTGACTTGCCGCTCTTGCATCGCCTCCAATAGCGCCGACTGCACCTTCGACGGCGCCCGATTGATCTCATCGGCCAATATGAAGTTGGCGAAGATCGGCCCCTTGCGCGTGCGGAATTGGGCCTCGGCAGGGACGTAAATCATTGTGCCGATCAAATCCGCCGGAAGTAGATCGGGCGTGAACTGGATGCGGCGAAAATCGGTCGCCAGTGCCTGGGCCAGCGATTTGACAGCCGTGGTCTTGGCCAGGCCCGGCACGCCTTCCAAAAGAATGTGACCCTCGCAGAGCAGTCCCACCAGCAGTCGGGAAATCATCTCCTTTTGGCCCACGATGGTCTTGCTCAGTTCGGCCAGCAGACGGTGCACCGCCTCGGACTGCTCAACCACGCGACTTTTGATTTGATGGACGTCGACCTGCATGAATTGTCTCCCATTTAAAAAATTCCCTCTCCGGGTACCGCCGGGCACCATCGGGCACCGCGGCGCAGCCGTGGTCGGCATGGTCGATCGGGGAGAGAGTCAGGGTGAGGGCATTAAAATCCCTTCACAACCTATGAATTTCACAAACAACAATGATAAACAGTGCCTCTTCCTCTCTTAAAAAATCGTTGCCGAACAGCCGGCTATCTTTCCTGGTTTTCTCGGTCTGCCAAACATTCCGAAGATATATAACAATCACCCCCCAATGAGCAGGAGTTGGTTGGCTTTGTCGTGGTGTTCTGGTCAAAAAAATTCTCAAGTTGTGCATCGGTGGTAAATAACAAGTGTACAGCCGGAGCTTTATAACGGAAGAGCAATTTTTCCCTGTTTTCAGGCGTAAATCCTCTTCATCGCGTCAATGTGTTTATGAGGCCGGATGATGTAACATAACCCAGATTCTTCGCCCAGATGCCGGCGGCGCTTGTCGAGGGGAGATTACGTCCCGACCGGCTGGGACTGTTCTATTCTTACAGGCTCGGAATACTCGAGAAAACCGGCCAGGCGTTTCGCGCAAGTAGGTTGTTGCAGCTTGTGCAAGGCAACTCCCTCGATCTGCCTGATGCGTTCGCGGGTCACCGAAAAGATCCTGCCGATCTCCGAAAGCGTGTACGAGTATCCGTCCGAAAGGCCGAAACGCAGGCGGATGATCTCCCGCTCGCGATAGTTAAGCGATTGTAAAACATCGTTGATGCCCGCCTTTAACAAGGAATGTTGCAGGCCCGCAAGCGGATCCTCGCGGTGCGCGTCGGGAACCAATTCGCCCAAGTAATTTTCATCACCGCCGAATTGTTCATCCAACGATACCGGACGGCGATTGACCTGCAAAGCCCGATCGGTAACCGCCAGCGAAACGCCCGTTTCTTGCGCCATCTCTTCCAGGCGCGGCGGGCGTTTGTGCTGTTGGGCCAGGCGCTGGCCGGCCGCCATCACCTTTTCGGCGGTGCTTTGCATGTGGACCGGCACGCGGATCGTGCGGCTGTGATCGGCAATCGCCCGCGTGATGGCCTGACGGATCCACCACGTCGCGTAAGTGGAAAACTTGAATCCCCGGCCGGGGTCGAACTTATCGACCCCCCGCATCAAACCGGTGTTGCCCTCTTGAATCAAATCCAGAAAACTCAGCCCCCGGTTCCGATAGCGTTTGGCAATCGATACCACCAGGCGGAGATTGGCCGCAGAAAGATCGCGCTGCGCGGCCTCGTATTGCCGCTGCAATTGTACGATTTTGCCAATCCGTCGCCGCAGGCTGCGGGGCGTTTCCAGTGTGATGCGGATGAGTTTAAACAGCCGCTGGCGCTGTTGGGCGGCCCGGTCGGAATCGGCGGGTAAAACTGGACCGGTCGCTTGCGTATAAAGCTCTTCCAGCTCCCGGCCGATTTGCTTTAGTTTTTCCAACATCGGCTGGAGATACTGCCGGCGCAGCGGCGTTTCTTCTACCAATCGCCCCGCCTTCATGCGGCGGAACATCAATCGTCGCCAGGCCTTTCGCCGGCGATTAAGCGCTTGACGCTTGTCGATTACCAAGGCAAAGTCGCGGCGATCTTGTTGGATTAAATGGCTCAGCGTCCGCAAATTAGGGGCTAATACGGCCAAAATCCGCTGCCGTTGCTGAAAACTGGAAATCGGCTTTTCCATCACCACTTCCAGTCGCATCTTGCCCCTGAGTATCTTGTGCAATATCTCCACGCACGCGCGAAGCATAAAGTCCGTGGCCAGCAATGAGCGGCGGAACTCGTAGCGAGTTTTTTCTATCCTTAGGGCAATACGTCTCTCTTCCCCGCGCGTTAAAAGGGGGACGCTTCCCATCTGTGCCAGATACAGTTGAACCGGATCGGACTCTCGCCCGTCCATGGTTTACTCCTTGTCGATTACCGCCGCCCGTCATTTAACAAGCCCGAGACTAACAAGCAGGGGACGCCAGCCCCCGGATTTTTTTGTTTGGTGGTATAGGCGGATGACGTCTCCGTCTGAAGACCTGGTTTCCCACCTCGTCTCATACCGGGGGCTAACGTCCCCCGCTTGCCAGATAAGTTTCTGTGAAATTTGATGAAAATCCCTCAGCGTTTCTTTTTTTCAACGTGCTCTACATTCAAGTACGCCGCTTTTGGCGATCTGGTTCAATCCGAGAAGCTATGGCTGGCAACCGGTCCAGGATCATTTTGTGGCCAGCCCTGAGGGCGCCTATCGAGAAGAGGATAACCGCCGCTAATTGAATGATATAAGTCTAGAAAATCACCTGGGTTAGCGGTCCTGACTTCTAAATTATCTTACCATAAGGGGGGTATTGAAAAGGTCCCAAAAAACTTTGACTTGGATGTGGACGAATCAATCCCACAGGTGTCAGGAGATCTTAGTTTTTGAACTATACTTTATTGAGAAAGTAGTAATTCAAGAGAAATGCCATGAACATTTTAGCCTGTATCAAATTTCTTTGCCCTAGGTTGCGATTGCTCATGTTCCTGGTGTTCTTGGGAATTCTGTTTTCGGTATCTTCCCTGCCCGGTTATGCCTGGCTACAGGGCCAAGCCATCAATTCCAGGCAAGACGCGGAAGATTCCGGTGGTTGGATCTTCAACCAGGCTCCCTATACCAACAATCCCCAGACCGGCGATCGGGTCTGGCAATATAAAGCTGAGAAAACGCCCTATCGCGATCCCTATGCGGCATTCGACTCGCCGCACGTGTCTTTCCCCTTCGAGCCCGATAGCTACGACTCGTTCTTTTATGGTTACCCGTTTTATTCCTCCGGGATGTGGCCTTTATCCAGCCCTTATAGCAATGCAACCAATGCTAATGGGCTCTTTCCTTACGATGGCGACCCAAACGACTGAAGAAAATTAAGGATGAAGGATGAGGGATGAAGGATGAAGGTCGGAAAATGTCTATAAGGGGAATTCATTCCTCATTCATTTGAGAGTT
Source organism: Pirellulales bacterium (assembly GCA_963820545.1). Taxonomy (GTDB): domain Bacteria; phylum Planctomycetota; class Planctomycetia; order Pirellulales; family Thermoguttaceae; genus CAWGAJ01. Next base: position 956,774 of record CAWGAJ010000001.1, on the reverse strand, counting down.
CTTTAAGAGTCAATTACAAAATCATCAAGACTTACAAAAATGAAACAACCTTGCTGATTTACATTAAGAGACTAAAGAATTGATTGCTTTTTCTTCGGTTGTAAACAATACAATAAAACGTAAGTAATAAATTAATTCATCCTTCATCCCTCATCCTTCATCCCTTTCATTGCGCCGCCGATTTGCTGCCCTCGGGCGAGCCGCCAATGGGCTGGCCGAACGGCAAGGGGCGAGCAGCAGTGGCAAAGCCCAGGCGATACATTTCCTTGCGGATCTGCCGGAAGGCATCGAAACTGTCTTCATAGATCCAAACTGTGACAGTGTGCCGGCCGGGATGAAGTTTGGCCAGTGCCTTACGGAAAGCCGATCCCTCGCTTAAAGCCACGTCGATCGGTTCGCCTATGGCGTCGGCCACGGGAATCAGGGTCCATTTATGCAACTGCACGTAACTGCCCAACCGGCCGGTCGCTTTTGCTTCTTCGGGCGTGATATCGTGACGTTCCAGGGTGTATTTCAAGCGGAATCCGTCCACCGGTCCAATGGTCTCGGTTATTTCGGGCAATTCCATCAGTTTATACGCCTTGCGGCGGGCGTCCGATTGGAATTGTTCCAGCAGTTCCGTTAACGGAATGTGAATAATTAATCCGCCGTGTATTTGGAAATGTGCTTCGTTGCTATCGACCAGCCGGCTGATGGGCGTAGGATAATTTTCCACCACGATCGGCGCCGCTTCCGTTGCTTCCGCTTGTCTTCGTTCTTGGGCAAGTTGATCCAATTGGAAACGAGCATCCGACATGTCCCGCCCCAAATCGAACCGCTGGCGTTTTTGCCCATCCAATTGTCCGCGGTGCGTCTCAATTTTCTGTTTCAAGGCCGAAACCGCCGTGGCCAGCATGTCGCGCTGTAAACAGCGCGCGGCCGCTTCCCGCTTAAGCTGCTGGATCTCTTCGGCCGATTTCAGAATGTCGCTTTTCAGCGATTGCTCATTGGTAAGATTTTTCTCCAATTCGGTCGTAAGCGCACCGCCCGCCATGGCTGCCGTCACCGGCGCGTTCTTGATCCGCGATCCTTCCATTACCACCATGATAATCATGATGCTCACCACGCTGGCCACGATATCCAGAAAGGAATCGGGATTCACGGCTTCAGTATGTTCTTCGATGCGACGCGCCATATTAATCAGTGGACAGTGGGCAGTGGACGGTGGACAGTAAAAAAGTTTGAAAGTTGAATTTATGTTTTGGGTTTGGCTTTACGTTTTAGAGAATTTTTTAAACCGTTGAGAAGTCGTGCGATTTCCTCGCCACGTTCTATCAACCTATTCGTCACATCATGCGACAAATATTTTAAGCGTTCTGCTAAGAGGATGTGGGTCTGCGATTCACAAAGAGAACCGTGAGCAATGGAAAGGTAATGTCGAAATTCTTTCGTGGTGTTGCGACCTTGTCCTTCGGAAATATTGGCGGGAATTGAAGAAGAAGCATCTCTTAATTGTGCACGTAATCCAAAGATTTCCTCTTTGGGAAAACATGAAGTTACTTTATATATTTCTACGGCATAATCCATCGCTTTCTGCCAAACAATCAAATCCCTAAAATTCCTTACCACCATCTCCGACTCCTTGCCTAAATAATATTAATTATTTCTTCTTCTGCCCACCGTCCACTGTCCACTGCCCACTGTCCACCGCCCACTTACTTCCTCTCAATCTTCAAACCGCTCCCCTCCAACAGCATCTGTAAATCGGCAAAACGTTGCTCGGCGCCGGGAGCCACATACACATTCAAGACAGGGCGCCAATACATCCCGCGCCCGGCGATGCCCCATGTTTCCATGTGCTCCCAGATAGCAGAAATAAAAGCCTCGATCGAGCCGCTCGTGCGATTTCCCAGCGGAATGGTCTTGCCGCCGGAGAGTCCCTCTTCAGGCACGATGACCAATTGATCCGCGCGGCACTCTATCCTGATTGGACGCGTGATCGGCACCGAGCCGCCGGCGGCATCGGGCAGTCCCCAATCCCGACCGCGTTTCGCCGCCAGACTTCTTTGATGCTTGTCTTTTGCTTGTCTGTCGGTCTTTTTTTCCTCCGCTTTTTCATCGGGCGGTTTGTTTAGGGGCGGTCTTTCGTGCGGTTGCCATTCGCCGGGCCGAAGCGGCATCGCGCGTTTAACCATCGTTTCTTGGTCAGTTGCTTGTGAAGGTTGTTCCCCCTGAGGTTGTTCGCTGGGCGGCTGACCGACAATGTAGCCTTCGGGCAACTTGGCCGGCCCACCAGATCCCCTCTCTGCTATCCCTTGTCCGCTGTCCCCTGTTCGCTGTCCACTATACGCTGCACCATGTCCGCTGTTCCCTTGTCCGCTGTTCGCTGTCTGCTGTCCGCTGTCTCCCGTCCGCTGCCCCCCGTCCACTGTATTGTAATTCTCGGGCAATTTCGGCCCGTTAGATGCGCCCTGCCCTGCTGCTGCGGGGCGACTACCGTTGGAAGCGATACCCATCATATCAGAACTGCCTGCTCCAATGTTTCTCATGCCGTTTGTGCCAGCGACGCCATCAGTGGCCTCCCTAAGGACATTGCCTTGGCCGCTCCCGGCATAACCACTGCCGGCATAACCGCTGCCCAAATTACCGCTTCCCACATTACTACTGCCTGCATTAATGCTGCTGACGTTAGCACCGCCCCCAACACCACCGCCTGCATTACCACTGCCGGCTCCATAAGCTCCAGCCGTTGTGCCTTGCCCAGACGCGTTGCCAATCCCTCCGCCACCGCTGGTAAATGCGCCAGCGCCGCTGCTTACGGACGCTCCCGCCTGTCCAACTGTATCCGGAGTACCTCCGCCCGCATTTCCGTATAATGACGCCACTTGTTCGGCTTCTGTCGAGCCCGTTGAACCGCCTTCATCCCCGGAATCTCCCCAAGAACCGCGCCTGCCGCCGATCCGGCCGGAGTGTGGGCGCGGTTGGAAACCAGATTCCCCTCTTTCCTCTCTTTCGTCGTTGTCCGAGCCGCCTTCACGCACAAAACCGCCGCGTGTGGACGACGCTCGATAAGTCTCCCGGGGTTCTTTTGCATAAGCCGCGGGGGCGGCGGCGATCAAACGTTCCTGGCGCACCCGGGCCGAAGCCACCACTTGGCGCACTATTTCGGCCAATTGCGTGTCGGCCGCCTGATAAGCCAGCTTCCAATCCGCGTCGATAAGTTCATAGCCGAATTCCGTGGCCCACGATTGCAATGCCGCCCGGGCCGCGTAATAGGCCGCAATGCCGTCCGGCCGGACTAAAAGCAGCGGATACGGTTCGCCGTCGCGCTGCGGATCAAAATCCCGCTTGCTCAACAGATATTCGCGCGTCGCCCTCAGTGCGACGGCCAGCGCATTGCCCGGCCCCATGGGACCCTCAAAATCGGCTTCCACGAAGCGGATCCCCTCGGGCTGCAACACCACGGCATCGGCGCGGCATTCCAGGTAAATCGGACGCCGGTGTGTCTGATTTGGCCCCTCGTAAGGCACCACGGCGTAGGTTCTATTTCGTGAGAGCGCATCGGCCCGGGTGTCGGCCACTTGTTGCCGCGCCATGCCGATCCGGACGCGAAGTTTTTCCAACTCCGCGGCTTGTTCCGCGTATTGCCGGTTGTCGTCGCTGCCCAGCTTATCCAAGTCGGTCACGTTTTGCTCTAGTCGGGGGATTTCCTCGCGCAAACGTCGTGAGTGATCTTCCAGATGACCCAATTCCAGCCGGGCGTCGGCCACTTGTGCATTGGTTTTTTCCCGGGAAATATTCAACTGCTCGATCCGCCACTCGGCCATTTCGCATTCCGATTGGATCTCGTTTTTCTTTTCGGCGATTTTGCTCGCGGCGGTCTGTGCGGCCTGTACTCGGGCTTGCCGGGTGATGGCGAACAAAAGCGGGACCAGCGCCCCCATCGTGCAGATCAATACCGCCAGAAAGGGAAACAGCGAGATGCTCGGTGCGGCCTCGCGCTGGCGTCGGCGTTGATTATGAATGTTGAATTTCATGCCGCCTGAACTGCCCGTCGATTGGGATCAAGCTTGATGGCCGTCGGCGCCGGCATATCGGCCAACCGGGCGTGGAGCAAGTTGATCGCCGCCGCCAGGCTGGTGACGGTCTGCTCGAAGTGCGTGGCCCCGGCCAGCGCGCTTAAATTACGATTCAACGCCTCTTCCAGCCGCGCCACTTCGCCCACCGCGGCCACGGTTCGCTCCAGCACCTCGGCCTGCCGGGTGACCGTGGCCTGCAACGCGGCCAGGTTCTGCATGCTCTGCGATTGCGCTAGCAGCGTCTTCTCCCAATGCTGCCGATTGGCTTGAATAAAAGCCTGTTCACCCGCGGTCAAGTGCTGGGCATGGATTTTCAGGCCCTCGGCCAACGCGCCGGCCAGCGAGTGTTGCAGTTGTTCGCCGCCGCTTTTCGACATCTGCGCCCAGCGCGGCGGCGACTTCCATCGATCCCTGCCACAATTCGGCCTGTCGTTGCACCAGCCGCTCGGTCATTTGGATCATTGTTTCGGCCATGCGCCGCACGGCAAGCAATTGGCCCTCGGGGGCGGAAGAAACCTGCTGGAATCTGCCGGCCAACTCCTCTTCCGCGCGGCGATCAAGCTGCTCTAAAAAACTATTGGACGATCGGTCCACGAAAAAGTGTACAAACATCAATACCATCGACAGCGACAAGGCCAGGGCCGTGGTGTCGAATTTCAGGCCCAATCCGTTAAGCACTTGCAGCATCGATTGGTCGGGCGACTTCAGATCCACGCTGTTTAAGGCCATGGTGATGCCCACCACCGTTCCCAGAAAACCCAGGATCGGAATCGCCCACACGATCACCCTGAATAATCCCAAACCGGCGTGCAATCGCGAGGCGTCCATGTCCGATAGATACTTCAACTCGTCGTTGAGCGTATCGGCCGTGCCGCGCCTGCGAACGTGTTCCAGCGCGGCCCGCAAGCGGCGGCAAAAAAACTCCTCGCTTCGCCGCGGCGGCAGTTGATCCAGGCGACGCAAAAGGCCATGGCAGGTCTCGAGCGTTTCGGCCGCTTGCGACCTCTGTCCCAAAATCGATTCCGATAATCCAAATCGCTGGCTTACGATATCAAAGCCCTTCAGTATCAACGCAGCCAGACCAATGGAAAACAAAACCGTTTCCATGTATTCCACCGGATGACCGGTAAAGTAACGCCTGACCAACGGCATATCTAATGGGCCGCCGTAAATCAGCCCATAAAAACCTATTGATCCCATAATCCCCCACAACAGAGGAGAACCAAAAATATTTCGCAGCAAATTACTGATCTTCATCACTGTCAGATTCCTTTAAATAACATGGATAGAGACTTAATGGGGCCTCCTCAAAATCGACTTAATCGTCAAACTTTATGAGCCGAAATACGAAAAATGTGAATGTGGGATGTTTGAAAAGAATGGAAAACAACTGCCGTTTAGCCGGCGAGCTTGCTCGCCGTTTGAGAATGATGCAACGCAGTTCTACCAGCCAAAAATCCTCGCCCGATCAGTTCATTCCCGCTAATCGGCAAAGTTTGCCAAAGTCACAGGCAAAGATTTCCGATAACTCTGGTGTCGCAAAAAGCGACGCCGAACAAAAGACATTCCCAGGGGGGGAAACAGTCCGGTGCCGATCCCATTCGGTTGCCCGGACTGTTATTTTTTCTTGACGTCATCCTGAGCGCAGCGAAGGATCTCCACTGTGCTGAAATTGTCATTACTTTTTTTCTGGACAATACGTGGCAAAGCAGTGCGGTGTTTCCCAGAGCCGGACTTCCGCTATGGGAATGCCCTGGCCGGCGGCCTGATCGGCGATCAGCTTAGCGATGTTTTCGGCCGTGGGATTTACATCCAATAGATAGAGCGGCTCGCCCAGCTTTTGCAGGATTGGCACGGCCGGATCATCGCGGTTGAGAATCATGCGGTGATCGAGATTTTCGTCGATCCAGCGGCTGACCACCTTTTTGATCTCATCGAAATCCAGCACCATTCCCCGTTCATCCAGTGAAGGGGTTTCAATGGTGATAATCACGCGGCCGTTATGTCCGTGCAAATGCCGGCACTTGCCCGGATAGTTTAACAGCCTATGGCCGTAACAAAAGTCGATTTCTCGGGAAACGCGAAACATAGGTGTAAGGATGAAGGATGAGGGGCGAAGGGAGATTTGTGTTTTATTCATCCTTCATCCTTCATCCTTTTTAACATAATACGTTGGATCCTCTACATTAATCATTCCAAAGGCCTTTTGCCTTTCGCCGCACTTGTTGCACGCTCCGCAGTGCAGACCGTTTATCGGCGCAATACAGGAGAACGTCAGTTCCAGTGGCAAGTCGCGGCCGATTTGCATTACCTGTTGCTTGTCGAGTTGGGCAAATGGACGCACTACCCGCACCCTGCCGCCGATGGCTCGATCCAAAGCAGATTCGAAATCGGCAAAAAACCCATCCGTGGCGTCGCCAAAGGGATTCGAGCCCAGCACTGCCAAGGCGAGTTGTTCGATCCCCTGCAAACGACACCACAGCAGTGCCTTAATTATAAGCAATGCATTGCGTCCGGGCAGGTACACGGCATCATCAGCGCTTTTATTGTCAGGCACGCCTTGCCCGATGGTGCTCCAGTGGTTGCCGTAAAGGTCCTTTAGCGGCATCTCCAAGACTACTAGCCGCTCAATATTTGTGTCCTTTAAAGCACTTAAAAAGGCCCGCGCCGCGCGGAGTTCCGCCTTCTCCCACCGCAACTGCGAGCGAATATAAAACGGCTGCACGCGCCGCCCTTGGCTTGTCAGGTGCTTAAGTAAAATGCAACTATCCAATCCGCCGCTCAGGAGCAATCCGATCATAAAATGGGCTGGTGGAACCATCATAATAATTTTAGTTATATAAAATATTTCGACTAGCTGACCTTGCATGGGGCTAGTCCTGGCGATAAACTCGCCAAGCTTGAATGTCAATCTGGAGAAAATGTCCAAGGATCATGTCAATAGGCTGATATTCCGCAAGAATCTTTTCTAATAAACAATCGCAAACCACCCATAATACGTGTTGTTCGGCCCACAATCCCCCCTTTGGCATATTTTTTACTTGCAACGGAAAATGGTGCTTCTAGAATAAAAAGGTAGGAGCCCCAGCTTCCCTAACCCTTAAAATTAAGGTGTGTTATGAAAATGGCTGTCTTGGGGCTTCTTGCGGTTCCGGTATTAGTTGTGGCGGCGTTGGGCGGTTTTGGCCAGCGCAACGATGTTTTGGCCCAACGCATGCAGTCGGGATTATCGACCAGCGCTGGTAGCGACCTTTTGGTCGTACCGATTCCCGGCGATAAAGGGCAATTGCTGGCGGTAGTCGAACCGAGAATACGGGTAATCAGCGTATATCGGATCGACCCGGGCACGGGCAAAATCGCGCTTAAAAGCGTGCGCAACATTACTTGGGACTTGCAGATGAGTTATCATAACAACGAGGCTCCTTTGCCACAGGAGATAAAAACATTGTTAGAGCAGTGAAGGTCGCGGTTCCCGGCGGCGTGGCAAGGGTGTGGCCGTTTTGGGAACTAACCATCCCCATTTGTTGGAATACGGATTGCAATGGCCCAAAAATATTACAACGTCAAAGAAGCCGCGCAAATTCTCGGCAAAACCGAGGATGACGTGCGGCAGATGCTCGAGCACCGCCAGTTACACGGCTATCGCGACGGCGCCGACTGGAAATTCAAGGCCGAGGAAATCGAACGGGTTGCCGGCGAGCTAAAAGCCCAGGCGGTTACGGCGCCCGAGGAAAGCGACCAAGTCTTGCTTAGCGAAGTGGAGTTGGGTCAATCGGGCATAGGCACTTCGGGAACCGTGATTGGCATGGAAGAGGCTCCCCGCCGCGCCGAAAGCGATATCAAACTGGGCGAGAGCAAAATCGACCTCGACGCCAAATCGGCCACTCCGCCCATCGGCAAGGCGCAAGTGGATTCCCGGGCCGCAAAGTTTGAAGAACTCGATCTGGCCTTGGAGGAAGACCTTACCTTGGCCGAGAGCGACATCGGTTTGGACGCCAATAAAAAGCCCACCTCCGATTCTCCCACCGACGTTTCCTCCGTGAAAATCGGGACAAAACCTCTGGATGACGATGATGTAGTTCTCGGCGGCGGCAGTTCGGCGAGCGGCATTACGCTTAGCGGCGACAGCGGCATTTCCCTGGTCGATCCCGCCGACAGCGGCCTCTCTTTGGAATCGCCCATGGAATTGGGGCCCGGCGCCAGCGGACAATCGTTGGAATTGGGCGATGAGGATACCCTGCAACTGGTCGAAAGTTCCAAGTCCGGCCCGGCCCTGAAAGCCGATGACGACTTCCTCCTCACTCCCATGGAAGAAACCCCGGAAGCCGAGGATTCGGAAACCGGCTCGCAAGTCATTGCCTTGGACAGCGAAAGCGATGAGGCCGCCACCATGGTCGCCCGAGAACAGGGAATGGGCGCCATGCTCGATGAGGGCGTAGGCGTCGGACCTGCCTTCGATCTGGAGACCGGCGTTTCTTTAGGACCCTCATCCTCGAGAGTCCACGGCTTGGGAATGACCGCCGGCGCACTGGCCGAAGGCGCGGCTATCGCTCCCTCCGCATTGGCCGAAGCGCCTTACACCGTTTGGAATATTGTCTTCCTCTCGCTTTGCGTTTTCTTCCTGCTTTTTTGTGGCGCCATGATATACGATCTCTTGCGCAACATGTGGAGCTGGGAATCGGCCGGCAGCGTCAATACCTGGCTGATGGATACGATTATCGGCTTGTTCGAAAAGTAAAAGATCTTCAAGCCCGGGGATTGCCATCCCTGGGATTATTAAATCCGGCGATTCGAAAGGAGTCGAATCATGATGGGCCCAAGACTCTGGCAGGTTTCTCTGATCTGCGGCCAAATCGCTCTATTCTCCGGCTGTCTCTTTACTAGCAAGACAAATCTTAACGAGGCGCAAACCCAAAATCGCGTCCTCTCCCAGCAAAATCACGCCCAGTTGGCCGAAATCGAGAATCTCAAAAACCACGACCGCAACCTGGAAAACAACTTGATCCAAGCCGAGGAAGAAGTCGCCCTGCTGAAAAAGCAAGCCGACTTGGATCGCCGCCAACTGACCAATTACGAACGCGAACATGCCGAGTTGTTTAAACAATTCAAAACCTTGGCGCGCGATCGCGTTCAACCGCCCCCAGAGAAAGATCGCCAGCAAACAGGCGCTTCCGACACCCATACCGTGCGTTAATCCGGCATCCCGACCACGTCCTTCCTTGCATGTCCATCACGCCCGCCAGTTCCATTGCCTCTCCCCTGCTCCCGCGCATGTTTTTGGGCCTTGTCCGCTTATTGGCCTCGCTGCGCTTGGCCGTGGTTTTAATCGCCTTGTACGCGGGCCTGATTGCCTGGGCCTCGTTTTTGGAAAGTTCCTACGGCACGTCCGCCGTGCATTTCGCGATTTATGAAACCCGCTGGTTTTTGGCGATTAATATATTCTTGGCATTGAATGTCCTTTTTGCCGCTCTGGTCCGTTTCCCCTGGCAGCGCCGCCAGGTTGGCTTTGTGATTACGCATCTGGGGATTTTAGTGTTAATGGCGGGTTGTTTGTTGAGTTGGCGCGGCGGGATCGAAGCCCGCTTGCCCGTTGTCGAAGGTCGTTCGTCCGCCCGAGCCTACCAAGACTCCCAGCAGATTGTCATCCAGATCGCTCCCAAAAATTCCTCATCCGCCGATAACCACGAAAACGCCCTGCAAACCTTGCATCTTCCCTTTGCCGGCGGACCATTCAATTGGGACGACTATCAAACCAAATTATTCTGGCTTCCTTGGCGCTTGGCCCGACGCAGCCAGGGAAAACTTCTCGATCGCAACGGCCTTTGTCTGGAGGCCTTGAACTACTACAGCCGCTGCCGGCAACTGTCCATTCCGCGGATCATGCTCCAAGTGGAACCGGCATTGCCCATCGACGTTGCCGAGCAACAGCCCCTGCGATTGGAACTGGCCGTTGCGCCCCCTGCCGATTCTCATGTCTCCGACCGCCCCGGCGGCATTGGCGATCGCTTGAAATTGCCCGGCGGGCAGAGGATCCTTTTTTGGCTGGCCTCTTGCGCGGCCGAAACCCACGCCTTCCTCCACAGCGCTCCCCAAGAACCCTTGGATCCTAGCGGAGAAGTGGTGCTTTATGCCCAGGGCCAGTCCCATCATTTTTCCCTGGAAAAGTTGCGCGATAAATCGCGCCTTCCCCTGGGCAATACCGGCTTTAAAGTGGAACTAATCGCCTTGCATCCTCAAACCATGGGCATGCGCCTGCCCGGCGTCGAGTTACAGATTCACAATCCCAGCGGACCGCCGCAATCTATGACACTTTACGCTTCCCTGCCGGCATTTAACCGCCAGGATTACAAAGACGGCGTCTTCGGCACATATTGGTTTCCGGCCCCGGCGGAATACATCAACGAGGAAGAAAACCAACCCAGCCCCGAAGCCCTGCTCGACGCCCGTGCCCCCCGGCTCGACATCATCCAGGGCCGGGACGGCAAACTCTATTATCGCCAATGGCAGTCCTCAATCCTCAAAGCAATTGGCCCTTGGCCCAACATGCAAAGCGGCAAAGATTCGCTCGGCACAAGCATCGTGGCCTTTGAAAACACGTCCGCGGCAATTCGCGTCAGCCTGGAATCCTTGATTTCCAGCCCCCAGCCCGATTGGCGATTAGAGCCCCTGCCCTTTGACAAGAATCAGGAAAAAGCCGGAGAAAATGCCGTCCAATTGCGCCTGACGGTCGATGATGCGACCGATGAGTTCTGGCTTGTCGGCGCCAGTGAACAGTCGCCCAAAACCCTTGCCCGGCACGTGGTCGAGTCGCCCGCCCGCCGCGTGACCGTTACTATGCCGCAGGATGCCGTCGATTTGGGTTTTTCGGTTTATCTGCGCAAGTTCCAGGCCAAACTCGATCCGGGCAGCGGCATGTCCTCGCATTATTCCAGCCTGGTTGACTTTGTTGATCGCCATGCACCCCACAACGCCTTGCAAAAAAACGTCTTCATCACGCTCAATGCCCCGGTGGATTTTACCGATCCGCAAAGCGGCCGCACTTGGCGATTGTTCCAATCCAGTTTCGACGGCCCCTGGAAACCCGGCAGCCCGCAATTTCAATCCCTGGCCGGCGATGATCGTTCGCGCGATCAGATATATCTTTCCGTTTTAACCGTATCCCACGATCCCGGCCGGGCATTAAAATACACCGGCAGCCTGTTGATCATCCTGGGCATCGCCATTGTATACTCCCTGCGAAAATATTTCGTGCGCGATTCAAATAATGCATAACTTGCTGCGAATAATTTCGTTGATCCTTTTTTTGTTCCTAACGGCCCTGGACTTTGCCTTTGCCGCGGAAAAAGACGCCCTGGACTGGACCGTCTGGCGCAATCTGCCCGTTTCTGACGCCGGCCGGCTCATGCCCCTGGACACCTTTGCCCGGCAGACCATCGAGACCATCTGCGGCCGGACCCATCCCACGCTCGCGTTGGCCGACACCCCTTTAGACGAAGATCCCAGTCCTCCAGAATATGCCGAGGCCCAGAAATTGTTCCCCCAAGGCGCCCCGCGCAAATTCATTCCCGAGGAACTGCTGCTCAGTTGGTTAGTCGAGCCGGAGAAGTGGCAGCGCGTGCCGTTCTTAAAAGCCGAACATGAACAACTCCGCCAGGAAGTGCTCAACTTGCCGCTCCTTGATGGGCAAGGCCGCCGCTTGCGATACGTCTCGCCCCAGCAAGTGGAAAACTGCCCGGAACTTGGCCGGCGCTGGGCCGAGTTGCAAGTCCGGGCAAAGGCCGAAGGCGATAAGTTCAAGCCCCTTGGCGTGGACAAGGGCGTGAAAGAACTGATCGAGGCTTATGTGCGCTATCGCGCCCTGATCTATTCTCCCCAAGCATCCCGGGAAAAGCCGCGGCGTTTTTACGAGCGCTTAAGCACCGCCGCCGACGCCTGGGAAAAACTCGCCTTAGATTTGCAGCGCTTCCATGATTTCAAGTTGGACGACACAATAAGCCAGACCAGCAAAGTTCTTGACGAATCCCTCCGGCAATTGATCGTCGCGGCCCATGGCGATCAATTCGCTTTGGAAAAGATCGAGCCGCCCGTGGGCTTGTTCCATGACGCCGCCGATAAACTGGCAAAAGAACTTCTAAAAAAGGGCGACAAAGTTCTCGCTTCTCTGGCCGCCGATTTGATGCACGAGGCCTACGAAATGCACGCCGCCTTGTACGACGACGGCGATCAATTGCGCCTGGTTCCCGCGCTTAATGCCGGCGCGTTGGAAGAAAATCGCACGCCCGAGGACGATGCCCAACCTTGGCTTAGTCTGCAAACGCTGCTTTTCGGTTCCGAGACTCTAATGCGATCTTATCCCCAAGCCGCCTTGCGCAACATTCGCCAGTCGTTTAACCGGCTTGCCGCCGCGTACACGGATCGCGACAATCCCCGGCGGCCCGAGGAATTTCAAGCCGCTATGAACCAATTTGCCTTGTCCCTGCGCGAGTTCGCCGCCCAGGTCGAGCCGCTGCGCGACAAATTGCCCATCCTGCATCGCGACGACAATCTCCTGGTCGCCACCGCATATCCGAGTAGAGGTTTTTCCCGGATGGAGGTTTTTTACAATTCGCTCGATCCGTTTTTCTGGTCCTGGTTGTTAAGTCTGATCGCCCTGGGCTTTTTGGCCTTGGCCGTGGGCATGTTTCGCAAACCGTTTTTTTGGCTGGGCGTGGCCGTGCTCGCGGCCGGACAAGCGATCACGATCTGCGGTTTTGCCTTGCGCGGGTACATCACCGGTCTTGTGCCCTTGACCGGCATGTTCGAAACCACCTTGTTCGTGGCCCTCTGCGTGGCGGTCTTGGGACTTTGGTTTGCCCTTTTGCCGATCACCTGGCCGGGCTGGCACCTTGCCTGGGGATTAACCTCTTTGCCCAAAAAAATCAATTACATTGCGCAGCGAATAAAAGCCAATATCAACCAGACATTACAGGACGAGCATTCTTGGATAGATAAAGTTCGCTGGTCTAATCTGGTGTTCCGCGTTGGGATAACTTACTGGCTCTTCACCAAACTGATCATTCTGCCCGGCCGACCCGGCCAGGGATATTTCAACCTCTTGCCGAAAACCAATCTAGGCGAGTCGCTGCCCACGATCGGCAGTCTAATGGTTTGGCTTGTGGGTTGGAGCGTGTTGCTTATGGGACTTTATTATTTACCCCGACTTATCCCGGCAATGGCAATCAGTCTGTTTACTATTCCATATATGCTGTTCGCTCCAGGCTGGCGCGAACCGCTCGGCCGGGTCCTGGACCGAAAGGCCTTTGTCTTGGTCGGCGCGGCAGTGTGTTTTTTAGTGGCTTTGATCGCCTATTTTGCCCCGCCTGAAATAATGCGCCGCGGCCTGGCCTCGCCGCGTCCCATACTCCGCGACAATTTCTGGCTCTTTGTCCACGTGCTGACGATCACGGCCAGTTACGGCGCCGGCGCATTGGCCTGGGGATTGGGCAACATTGCCTTGGGATATTATCTTCTAGGACATTATCGCGATGCGGATCTCCCCTCTCCCGCGCACCTTCCGCCCGAAATCTGCGAAACTCTGGCAAATTTTATTTACAAAGCCACGCAAGTGGCCGTGCTCTTGTTGGCCGCGGGCACGATCCTCGGCGCCCTTTGGGCCGACGTGGCCTGGGGACGTTTTTGGGGTTGGGACGCCAAGGAAGTTTGGGCCTTGGTGTCGCTTTTGGTCTACGTGGCGGTCCTGCACGGCCGATATGCGGGTTGGACGGGCAATTTCGGCCTGGCAATCGGTTCGGTGCTGGGGGCCACGGCCATTCTGATGGCCTGGTATGGCGTGAACTTCTTCCTCGGCAGCGGATTGCATTCTTACGCCTCCGGTGCCGGCGGACAATTTGAAGTCGGCACGGCCGTGCTCGTCAATTGGCTCTTTGTCATCGCCGCCGCCTTGCGATACAACCTGGAAATCCACTCAGGCGACCGGCCAGCGTCAGCCGGCTGAGGTGCTTTTGTGTGCCACTGGCGTCTTGCCAGTGCCGCTATGAAATAGCACGGGCAAGCTGAGCGTGTCCATAGCGTACTAAAGGCTCTTTCCGAGATAGCCGGCGGTCAACGACCGCCGGAATATTTTCCCTCGTTCCCATGCTCCTGCCTTTCCCTCGTTCTCACGCTCCTGCGTGGGAACGTCGTTACACGATTCCATGCATGTTGGGTTCTACTGGCGTTTGGTCAGTGCCGCTGTGTAATAACGCAGGCAAGATATTATTGAATAGGTTCAAAAAACTATATTTTCCGATGCCGTAGTAACCAAATCAGACCGAATGTAATCCCACCGCCAAGAAACACTGTAATCGCACCAGGTTCGGGAACGTATGCAACGCGGAATCCGAATAGAGTGCTTTCATCCGTCGGGTAATCAATGGCGTAGTAGTATGCGGCAAGTGCAGATGAGTCATCTTGTTCCGACCCTCCGCGCAATACACGCTCATTGCCCTGGGATTCGCGAAAAACAATGCCTTCGGTCCATTCCCAAACGTTGCCGCCCTGATCGAACGTGCCGTATGGACTCTCGGAGTTCTCGAACTCGCCTACCTCTGTTCTCCAGTATGGGCCGCCAATCGTGGGGCCACCCAGGCCAGAGAAGTTCGCATTGTTGCCCGGGTCGGGATTCACAATCAAGCAACTCGGTACCGAGTTTGTGCCAGTCGGATAGTCCCAGTAATGCCCAGTCACGCCGTCGTTTTTGTGGTAGGCGGCCTTGTACCACTCGTTTTCGGTCGGGATCACCCATCCGGCATTCGCTTTGCGCGTCACCGCTATCAAGGCCTCATAGCTCGTCGCGCCGTTAAGGAAATATGAGCCGTCCTCGGTGGTCGAAAGGTCCTGCAATCCGCTGGGCTGGCCATTGTATAGCCAGTTGCAAAAACGCGCTGCATCGCCCCAGCAAACTAAGTTTACCGGCCGGTTCACCCAGTCCGCATCCACCTGGCCATCGCCATTGGCATCCACCAGATAGGTATAGTTGCCTGAACTGCCCAATTGTCGAATCATGCATCTTCCAGCTCCAGATATAGACATGTACGAGTTATATAGCCCGTATGTGTCCGTGGCAGCCACGGCGTTGAGGAATTCACAATACTGACCGGTGGTGATCTCATACTTGCCCATAGAGTATACGTAGGGCACCGCGCCCATGGATCGGCCGTAGTACCGAGTGTCGGGTGCATTGCCCGGGTTGCCCACGGTCACCAGGTCGATTGTGACCGCTTGGGCCGCAATGCCGCTAAAGATCGGCATTGCCGCCGCTAAAAAGCCCATGATAAAGAGGTTGTTAAACATGTTCATTCCCTTCGGTAAAAAAAAACCTGAGTCCGTTAATATAAAATAGCACTATCTTGCCCGTGTAAACTCACCGAACTGGCTTTAAAGCCGGGCGCCGACGATCACCATCGGGCACCATGCGGAGCAAGGTCGGCTTGGTCGCGTTATCCAACGTGACAAATTAGATTGGATAGACTAGCGGCTGTACCTGAGAACCATCCGGGCTATCGACTACTGATAATCGCTTAGGTTAAGTCGTGAACGCTGCCTCTAAGATAATAAGAAGGTAAATGCAATTCCTATGAATAGGTTCAAAAAACTATATTTTCCGATGCCGTAGAAACCAAATCAGACCGAATGTAATCCCACCGCCAAGAAACACTGTAATCGCTCCAGGTTCGGGAACGTATGCAATGCGGAAACCGCATAGATTGTTTTCGTCCGTCGGGTTATCAAGGGCGCAATAATTTGCGCACAAGTGCAGATGGATCATTTGCATACGACCCTCCGCGGAATACACGCTCATTGCCATGGGACTCATAAAAAACAATCCCTTCGGTCCATTCCCAAACGTTGCCGCCCTGATCGAACGTGCCGTATGGACTCTCGGAGTTCTCGAACTCGCCTATAGGTGTCCTGTTATACGGAAGGCCAATAGCAAAAGCGTAGTTCGCATTGTTACCCGGGTCGGGATTCAACACTTTGTTGCTCGGTACCGAGTTTGTGCCAGTCGGATAGTCCCAGTAATTTCCCGTCACGCCGTCGTTTTTGTGGTAGGCGGCCTTGTACCATTCGTTTTCGGTCGGGATCACCCATCCGGCATTCGCTTTGCGCGTCACCGCTATCAAGGCTTCATAGCTCGTCGCGCCGTTAAGGAAATATGAGCCGTCCTCGGTAGTCGAAAGGTCCTGCAATCCGCTGGGCTGGCCATTGTACAGCCAGTTGCAAAAACGCGCTGCATCGCCCCAGCAAACTAAGTTTACCGGCCGGTTCACCCAGTTCGCATCCACCAGGCCATCGCCATTGGCATCCACCAGATAGGTATAGCTGTCTGAATTGCCTAATTGCCGAATCATGCAGCTTCCAGCTCCAGATATAGACATATACGAGTTATATAGCCCGTATGTGTCCGTGGCAGCCACGGCATTGAGGAATTCACAATACTGACCGGTGGTGATCTCATACTTGCCCATAGAGTATACGTAGGGCACCGCGCCCATGGATCGGCCGTAGTACCGAGTGTCGGGTGCATTGCCCGGGTTGCCCACGGTCACCAGGTCGATTGTGACCGCTTGGGCCGCAATGCCGCTAAAGATCGGCATTGCCGCCGCTAAAAAGCCCATGATAAAGAGTTTGTTAAACATGTTCATTCCCTGCGAAATATAATTGGAAAAATACTATGAGTAATTATGCTTATCTCCTGATAAGCGTTTGAATTGAAAAAGCAGACAAACCCTGCCACTTAGATTGGATGGCAGAAATATCTGAAAGACGCCCCGCTGCCTGTATCAGAATAGGGTTTTATTAGAAGTTTTTAAGTTTAGATTATTTTAACATATATGGGGCATTACTGCAACCATAGGGAAGCCTGAAAAAACAGGGAAAAGATGGCCGTGCCACACGACCGTGAAAAAGCACGGGCAAAATGCCCGTGCCACCCAACTGGTCTGAGATGCTACTATTGCCTCAGCCGCAGATGCGGAGCGGGCAAAGCGGCCTCGCGCGCCGCCGGAGCAGCCGCTTCGGGCATGGGCAGATGACCCACCAGCCAATCGGTTTGATTGGTGGCGGGCACTTGTACCGTGCTCTCGGGCACTAAGGTTTGAATAAGCGCCGTGACCGGCTGTGGTTGGGTCATGGGTTCGCTCACCAAACCCAATTGCCGATTAGTCATGATGATGCCCCGCT
Organism: Pirellulales bacterium; assembly: GCA_963820545.1. Taxonomy (GTDB): domain Bacteria; phylum Planctomycetota; class Planctomycetia; order Pirellulales; family Thermoguttaceae; genus CAWGAJ01. The sequence continues at coordinate 939,495 of CAWGAJ010000001.1, read as the reverse complement.
GCGTGGAGGAGCATCGTCCTTCAATCTTTAATCCCCGATTATCCAGAGACAGGGCCATGGCCAATTGATCATAAGCCACTTGATCGCCCAGCAAGGCCAGGTCGGCGTCGCTGAAAAGTCCCAGATGCTTTACCGCTGCTTCCAACAGCGAACGGCTGATCACGCCCGGTCCGCCGGCCACGGTGCCGCTGGCTTCTTCCAGCCGGCCGTGACGAAAACGGGCGGCTTGGATCGTCACGTCGGCCGTGCCGCTGAGTTTATGCGGAAAATTATCGCTCACCAGCCGGCCCAAATCCACGCCCAAAAACTGGCCGGTCAGTTCGCCCGTCCAATTATTCAATCTCGCGCCGCTGGAATCTTGATTGGCCCAAAGATAACCGCGAAATCGGCACTGCGGACCAAGTGCGCCAAGTTCAGGAAGTCCCGCGCCAGCAGTTCGCAAGCCACTTCGCCGCCGCCGGTGTGCACCTCAAAACCGCTTACCGGCGGCGCGCTTTGCCGGTTGCGCACTACGCGAATCTTTATGGGCTCAAGCGTGTCCTTGCCCGCCAGGCGAAACGACACCATGGCCTGCACGCCGCCGGGCAGATTGTCCAGAGTGCCCTCCACATTGCCGAGCGTTTGCGAGTTGGCGCCGGCTTGCAACGTCAATTCCCCGGCCGTGATGCGCAGATCATCGGCATAGCAGCCGGTTTGTTTGTGCATGATGCGCTGCAAAAGTCCTCCCAACTGGTTCAATCCGCTGATTTCGATTTCCGGTTGCCAGGCCGTTAGCGCCAGCAGCGGTTTGCCATTGCCTTGAGAGTCGAAGATTTTTCGTCCTTGAACCTCAAGCAGCCGGCAGCGAAGCAACAGTTGGCTGGTTTCCGGATCGGCCAATTCAAAACCTTCATAGAGCACCACGCCCGGCCGCAGATATTTCAGGCCGCCGAGCCGGACTTCCAGCCCGAGCTGACTGCCCAGCCGTTCGGCTTCGCTTTGAGCCGTCCAGGGTAGATGGCGCATCAAGCACCATATTCCTGCCCCCAAAGTAGGCGCCGCGCAGAGCAGAAAAAAACACGCCAAGCAAATCCGCCGCCGCGTTTTGTCGTGCAACCGGAACATCCTTGTCCGCCTTTTTGAATGATCAATGCAATCGGCAGTTTTTCACTGCCCACCTTCCACCGCCCACTGTCCACTCTTCATCATCCAGCATTTATCGTCAATTTCTTTTTTGCTAATTCGTAAAACAGTTTGTAGCGTGCCTGCATTTCTTCCAGACTGTCGCCGCCGAATTTGTCCACCATTGCCCGGGCGATTTCAAAAGCGGTTACATTTTCCAAAATGCAACTGGCCGCGGCAACGGCGCACACGTCGCTGCGTTCGTACGCCGCGGCCTCGGGCAGCATCGTTTTCAGATTGACCGATTCCAGCGGCCGAGCAAGCGTGCTGATCGGTTTTTTCGCCGCGCGGATCACGATGGGCTGCGAATTGGTCATGCCCGCCTCCAGACCGCCGGCGTTATTCGTGGGCCTGGTGAAGCCCAGCGTGGGCGTGTCGGCTAGTTTGGGATCGTAATGGATCGGGTCGTGGACCTCGGATCCCGGTCGACTCGACATGCCGAATCCCATGCCGATCTCCACGCCCTTGATCGCCTGTACCGACATCAACGCCTGGCTCAACCGGCCGTCCAGTTTCTTATCCCATTGCGCGTGCGAACCCAAGCCGAACGGCACGCCTTCAACGCGGATCTCGATTACGCCGCCCAGCGTGTTGCCGCCCTTGCGTGTCTGGTCGATAAGGGCCTTGATCTCCTCGTCTTGATCCGGATTGAGCGAATACAGTTCGCTCTTCTCCCGCAGGGCGAGTTGTTCCTCCAAGGTGCCCGGCTTTGATTGAATGTCGATCGGTCCCACCTGCACCACATACCCGAACACGCTAATGCCGAAAGGCGTCAACAATTGCTTGGCCAAGGCGCCGGCGGCAACCCGTCCGGTGGTTTCCCGTGCGCTGGCCCGTTCCAGGATCGCGCGGATCGAACTCAGGTACTTGATCGAACCGCTCAGATCGCCGTGCCCTGGTCGCGGCCGTTCCAGATCATCCATGCGGTCGATTTTGTAATCGTTATTCGGCATCATCAAGGCAATAGGGCTGCCCAGCGTGATGCCCCGCCATACGCCACTTAGAACCTCTACATGATCGCATTCCAAGCTTTGCCGGCCGCCGCGGCCATAGCCCCCTTGTCGACGGCGGAGTTCAGCGTCGATCAATTCAGTGTTCAATTGCACCCCGGCAGGAAAGCCATCCACCAAGGCCACAATCGCTTTGCCGTGCGATTCGCCGGCGGTCAAGTAACGTAACATATTATCCCGTAATGAGTTGCGTTAAAGGAAAAATCGCAAACAAAGTATTCAATATCGCAATTTTACCCTGACCTACCCATCGAGGATAGGGCGATTTTACCTATCACACAGTGTTGAGCTTTTCCGATTATGCCAACAGGTCAAGTTGGGGTATCGAAAGAAGATTTTAGGGGCACATCAATGCGCTATCGCGCTTCTGCTTGAAAATGGCTCGCTCGCTGGTATTTAGTCGAATTCAATGCTATTTCCGAGACGATGGATTTTAACGAGAAGACGGATTCGGCACGTCCCAGGGAAAGGAGTCTATACATGAAACTCTTCCGAATATGCTTATGTTTATTCATGGTGGCCGGTACTGCCACCGTAGCTATGGGGCAATATGGATTGTATGGGTCGCCTGACACCATCAAGATGTCGCAACCAGCGGCAAACGTGGCTCCATACGACAGTTATTCGACTACTCCCGGAAGTTATTCCGCACCGGCAAGTTATGTTGCTCAGCAGCCCATGCAGCAACCAATGCAAGCCTATCAGGCTCAACCAATGCAAACCTATGCGGCTCAGCCAGTGCAGCCTTACGCAGCCCAGCAAATGCAGCCTTACGCAGCTCAGCAAATGCAGCCCTTGCCGGCCAGGCCCGTAGCGACTTATGGGCAAATGGGTTCGCAATATCGCACACCCACTTATTCCCGACCCATGTATTATACGGCCGCCGCCGATCAGTCGGGCGCAACTCAGCCTTTGTTTGCGCAGCCGGCCATGCCTGTACCGCAAATGGCGCCTGCCGGCCCGACCCCGCCCGCGCAGCCCGTCCTGCCCGAACCAATCCCTGCGCCCGGCATTCAACAATCGCCGGGAGTGATGAGCCAGATGCTTGCCGAACAAGGTCAAGGCGCTTATGGCTGCGCCACTGGTTCTGAAGGTTACCCGCCCTATAATGGTCAATGCGGCATGTATCAACCCTATGTCAACCGCTACGATCAGTCAGCCTGCGGCAACTGCAATTATGGCTGTGCCGAGCCTTGCCTCTGGTATGCCTCGCTCTCGGCGTTGGTGATGACCCGCGACCGGCCTAACAAGGTTTACATAACTTATGAAATCGGCAACCAAACGCACAATGATTTTCCCAACGATGAGTTTAGTTGGCGTTGGGGCGGCGAGGTACGCATCGGCCGACGATTCTGCTGCGGCTGCAATCCCGGCTATTGGGCAATAGAAGCCTCTTATTGGACCTTGGATGAATTCCAAAGCTATGTAAGTCATACAGTACCAGGCGGTACGGTTGGCACACCCTTGCAGGTACAATATAACCAGTTTTATTTTCGAGGTACATCGAGTTGGGAGCAAGCCCAAATTTGGTTTGGCGGCGGGCCTGCCGGTGGCGTTACTGGGGAAGCGGCCGAACACCGTCTCTGGCGCAGGGATGAGGTGCACAACGTCGAGGTCAACTTAGTGCGCGGGCAATGGACATACGGTTGCGACTCGCGTTGGGACTTGGGCTGGTCGCTTGGCATACGCTATTTCCGTTTCCAAGAATCATGGCGTTTTGGATCGGTGATGGAGGATCACTACTTCGGTGAAAGCGACGGTAGATACGAGGCTTACTTCAGCGATCTGATTACCAACAACCTCATCGGTCCGCAAATCGGCTTCGATTTGGGATATAACATGGGCGCTAATCTTCGCTTTTATCTCACGCCTAAGTTCGGCATCTATAACAACCACATTAACAATTATTTTCAGGCTTACGTGGGCAGTGGCGAGAATGGCAGACCCGATCCTACCAGCGGTGTGACCGGAACGTATCCAGTTGACTCCTCGACCAATACCGTCTCGTTCCTTACCCAAATGGACGTAGGCTTTGATTGGCGTTTTGCCAATCAGTGGAGCGCCCGGGCGGGATACCGCGTGGTGGCGGTCTCGAGCATTGGTCTGGCCGACGCCCAAATACCCTTCTACACTGTCGATATTCCTGCCATTGCCGACATCGACAGAAACGGCGACCTGATCCTCCACGGAGCTTTCCTTACACTCGCGTATAATTTCTGAGAGATAGCAAGTTAAACATACGGATTATTCATAAGCCCGGGGGATAAAACCCCCGGGCTTATTATAAACCAGGCTTGAGATTCGGGACTGGGGAAGCAGGATTGGCAAAAGGGATTCGATCCAGGTTGACGTCTTGCCTGATTCCAACAGAACGATTCAGGGCGGTCGGGTTTTCATACGGCTGCCCTGATTTTGTTAGAGTTCCTTTGGTTGCAACTTTACAAGTTGCGCAAAATGCTCAGAAAAATTACATAGATTCTGAACCCCGAACCCTGAACCCTACTTCGGCCGATCCATGGTCAGTTCAATGTTATAACGATGGTGGGGATCGTACATCCGCACCACGGGCGCCGATTGGACGATCATCGAGCCTAGTGGTTTGCCGGAATCATTGACTGCTTCGAAGACCAATCGGCTGGGATCGTTGTTCGGCCGGCGCACATACCCATAGCGGCTGCTCAACAGCCCAATCAACGTCCGCGGGTCGCCGGTGGTTGCTTTAAGCGTGATCTGTTGCACTTGCTGGGCAGAGTTGAAATAGTAGGTCAGCGAGCCGGCCACGTCGCTTTCGCTGGTGCCGGTAACCAAGGGTACGCGATAACCTTGCAGTTGCAAATGGGCCAGGTCAGTGGACACCCGCGGCCAGCGCTGTAGCACCCAGGCCGGCAACACATCGAATCGCAATACTTCGCTGAGAGTCGGGGTGGGCGATCCTTCTAATGATAATGTGGGCGAATGTGGGACCAGCAGGTTAGCGTCGGACGCTTTTTCGGCCGACTTCACGGCCTCGGCCGCCTCGCTCGTTTCCCCGGATTTAGCCGATGATTTTCCCCAAATCGTCCCCGCGCGTAAATCGCGCCAGAAATCCGAGGAGCGAAACATGGTGATTGGTCCGCCTATTGCGACGGCCAACAAAAGCGCACTGAATAAAATGGTTTTGTACATTTACTCACCCTCACGCGTACCAACACTCTTCTGCTGTGATTAGAATCGGCATTAACAGTGATGCGGCTTGCCGACCGTCTCGGCAAACCGACCTAATTTGCCCAACCGTCAAGCTGATGTTAATGCTCAAAACCAGCAAAGCCAGATAAGTTGCAAAAAAACCGCGGGAATAATCCTTTGCCTAATCAGTCCAAATCCTCCTTGGGCGACTAATCGGGCCTGGAATTATTCCCACGGCTCACTCAAGAGGTGTGTTATCAGTTGTAAAGGCTACTCTGGTTTTTTCAAAAAAGGAGTTTTAACGATTTACATAAATAATCGGCGCTGCATTGCTGGCGCCAATGACCGAATCGTTCTGATGCAACCCAGCGGCGACTTGTCCCGCGTCGTTGGTGAAGATGTCGTCAATCGAGTCCGCGGGCTTGGACGAAAGCAAATATTTCACGCCGCCGTTCTCAAAGAGCACGTTTTGTCCCCAGCCGCCGTGATTTTCGCTTTGATGGTCCGGCCGATCGCTGGGCGCGTCGGACAAAATTGCAAAATTATTGCGATAAAGATTTTTCGTGGGATGGTAGATGCCGTCGCGCGTATAGCCGAGATTGTAGCCGTAGCTGCCGCCGAGCGTCGGACGCATGTTAACGAGCTGGGCGGGCGGCGTCAGTTCCAACTCGCTATAGGTGGGAATGTGAAAGGTGTTGCGTTTAGCGGCCAAACGCGAGTCGGGACAGAGAAAACGGTTGGAATCGGTGATCAACTTGTTTTGGAATAAGACCGGGGCGTAAATTCCGGCTGCGGCCAACTTGCCTTGCGAAGGTATGACGGGGAAAAATCCGCCGTTGCTTTGACTGTATTGGGCCAGTGCCGCGCTCAGTTCGCGCATGTTATCCTGGCAGACGGCGCGACGCGCGGTAAAGCGGCTGTTTTGAATGGCGGGAAAAATCAACAAAGCCGCTGCCGCCAGCACCGTAGCCGCCATGACTAGGTCCAATTTAGTCAGCCGGCTGATCCAACTGGGTGGAGCCGCCTCGGGGCTCAAACCCGTGCCCGTAGCAATCGTCTGCGGTGTGGCCAGATGCTCGGCCACAAAGCGGCAGGTTCGCTCGGCCAGCCCGGGCGGCGGAGAAAAATCGCCACGCAATGCCGACAACCGCTCCACTTGCCGACGCAACGCCGACAACTCCCGGCGATACTCCGGATCGCTCGCCAGTTGCGCGTCAACTACCGGCTGCTCCTCTTCATCCAAAGCGCCTAACAGGTAACCAAGTAGTTGTTCTCGATCGGAGTCGGTCATATCAGGCTGGTTCCTCGAAAGGGACTGCCCCTCTCAATCATCAAATCATTTTGGCAAGTTTATGTGGTTTAGCGTCTCGCTTAATTTCTGTATTGCGGCGTGAAGCCGGCTTTTTACAGTTCCCACGGGAATCGCCAATATATCGGCGGCCTCGCGGTATTTTAGTCCTTGGAAATATACTAACAGCACCACTTGCTGCATTTGCTCCGGTAATTCTTCGATGGCCTCTCGTAATTGATCGTATTGTTCGGCTGATTCCGCCTCTTCTCTGGGCCCCGTCTCCTCGCTGTCGATTAATTCCACCAGGGTCCCAGTTTCTCCCTCCATGCCCCGCTCCAGGCGACGGTCCAGGCTGGCTATCCGATGCCGCCGGTTGCGCCGTTGATAATCGATGGCCTGATTCGTGGCCACCGTATACAACCAAGGTCGCACTTTCCGGCCTTCCTCGAACTGATCGCACTTCAGATGCACCTGGAGGAACGTCTGTTGAAACACGTCCTCGGCCATCTCCGCGTCGCCAAGGTAGTGACGTAAGTAACCGTACAACTCCTTTTCGTAGCGGCGTACCAGTTCTTCAAACGCCGGCCGGGCCAATCGTGAGCGATAGTCTAGCAATAGCTCTTCGTCGCTCACGCCGCTTAGGGCGTTATTTGCGGACGGCTGAAGGTGTTCAATCGTGCCGTTATACATCTCTACGATTCCATGCAGAAAAGGGTTCGAACCAGCTAAAAATTAAGCTGGTATCCGTTTACCAAATGACGAGAAACCTTTCCTACGACCTTAATTCTACAAGTTTTTCCGAAAAAAACGTAGTTTTAATACCGTAGGGGGGGCGGTTTTGTCTCTATTGGCCTCGGACGATATTCTTTCTAAGTGCAACTCTCATGCCTATCCAACACGATGGCCCTAAAATCTAGATAGTGAACATCAGTATATTTACAGAACGTCTTCCACAGTTTCATCTTACGAATAGTTGCCGCTGAGCGTGTCCTCCTTACTCCTAATTGGTCATTCGGAACATGTTTGAAATTATTGCCATCCCTTACAAGACAAGTGTTGTAATTATGATTTTCTCAGTTGATAATAAATTCCCCTGGCCTGCCAAATTGGCAGTTCTAGGAAAGTCGGTAACTGGACCTGACCGTATAGAAATTGCAACTTGTATAAAAAATTATCCCCTGAAAACCGGCTGTATTTTCCCAAAAATACAGTCTGCAAAAAACAGTGGGATAAATTACTTTCGGCTAATCCCAGCGGCAAGATATCATCGGGCGAGATAAGACTCCTACAGCTCCTTAAGGAACTCCCCAATGTCCGGAAATTTGCACCCCTATGGAAATCATGGAGATCGGGTACTATAAAGAATGAAATTTTAGCAGACGTTTGGCGCAATCGCGATGAGTTTGCCAAACAACACAATTACGATTTAGATCGGATGGTCAAGACGCTTCAGCGCCTGGAACACGCCGACCAAAATCGTTTAGTAGATAGAACCAAAAAACGATTGCCAAAAAAGAGCCTCCGGCCAACTCCGCGTTCGGAAAAGTGATAAGCAGAAAAAACGGACGCCAGCAAGCGCCTTCATGAAGCAGTGATCTACAACCACCAAAATCACGGCTTCCTCGCCTCTCGCCCTTCATGTGCCAATTTATCCAGGCACTGCTGCAAATAGCTGATACTATCGCGGGCCAGGCGCTCGATGCCGGGCGTGTAGTCGAAGACTTCGACCGAGACCCAGCCACGATAATCGATTTTACCTAATGCTTCGAGAATGGGCAGAAAGTCCAAGCGGCCAAAGCCCGGCCCTTGGCGGTTGGGATCGTTGGCATGAAAATGGGCCAATAAGGCGCCATATCGAGCAATTAACTCAGGAATCGGTATCGACTCGGTTGACATTGACTTGCAATCCAGGTGCAACCGGATATGCGGCGAGCCGATCCGCTCGATCAGTCCCGCGGTTTCCGCCGCCGTTTGCAAAAAGTCGGTTTCTTCCGGTCCCAAGGGCTCCAAAGCCAGCACTACCTCTGTTTGTCCCAAAACAGGCAAGATCTGTTGGAATACTTCCGCGGCGTAATCCATGGCCGAGGCATGGGTAACTCCCGGCAGAAGACAGCGTTGTTTTGGCGAGCCAAAGACCATCAATCGGCCGCCCAGATCGGCGCACAGCCGGGCAAGTTCCATAAGGTAATCAGCCGTTTTGCGCCGCACCTCCGTCTCGGGACTAGTTAGATGCAGACCCTCGGTCTTGGCCAGCAGCCAGTGCAGGCCGACTACCTCCAATCCGGCCCGATCTGCCAGGCTGCGAACCTCGGCCCGCTTTTCTGCGGTAATTTGCCTTGCATTTTCCGCCAAGGTAAACGGCGCGAGCTCCACGCCTGTGTAACCGCAATCGGCCGCAAAATCAAAGGCCTTTTCCAACGGCCAATCCTGGAAGGTCTCGTTACATATAGCGAATTTCATGGAATCACTGTGAGGTGGTTTTTCGTGTAAAACGGCGTTGTTTAGTCTTGTTTACCTGATCCAAGCGGCGGCCCTCGGCCGTGCTGGGGGCGCTTGCCACGGGATCGGCTACGCCTTCCAGCGGATCGCCTGTCTCGATCGAAGCCAACCGGAGTTTTGTCTGCTCAGCGTACTGCTTTGATAATTCAAAGCCCAAATAATATCGGCCCAGCTTTTTCGCCACGGCCAAGGTGGTCCCGCTGCCGGCAAACGGATCGAGGACCAGATCGCCCGGGTTGCTACAGGCTTCGATAATCCGTCCCAGCAGTCGCTCGGGCATTTGGCAGGTATGCCAGCCCGTGCGTTCCTTAAACGTGCCGCAAACCCGGGAGTAATACCAGGTATCTTCGATAGGTTTGAATGCCTCGGCGGCATCTTGGGGGCGCAGGATCCAGGTATTATCCGGCAGCCGGCCTCTGGGATTCGCCCGCTTATCGCCGTAGACCAATTGCCGGGCCGATGGCACGCGCAGGGCCGGCGAGTCGGTATGGAAAGTAAACGACTTCGGATCCTTGACCATATAAAACAAATGGGTGTGCGAACGGCTGAAATTCTCCTTGCAATTTACGCCGAAAGTGTAATACCATACGATCCAACTGCGACAGGTCATTTTAAGCTCTTTGGTGAGCGTCACCTTCAGCTCGGCCGCGTATTCGTCGCCGATGGCCAGCCAAAAAGTGCCGTTGGGCTTGAGCACCCGGACCACCTCGCCGAGCCATTGCCGGCTCCAAGCCAGGTATTTTTCGCTCTCCAGGGAGTCTTGGTATTCATCGTACTCGTAGCCAATGTTAAACGGCGGATCGGCAAAGCCCAGATCAACCTCGCCGTCGTTAATTTTCCTCAGCCCGGCAATACAGTCCTCGTTATAAAGTACGTCTTTGATCGACACAGCAAAGTTCCTTCATGAAGCCGCAGGCAAGACATTATTGACTTTCTTTATCGCCTTATGGTATCAAGATTTTCCACCGTGGCAAGTGAGTGAATTTCCGCAAAATCGCCCTGATAACTATCATTACCCGCCATGTCGCTAATGCCGATATATTTTAAGGATGCCTAAAATGGCATGGGGGCCAAGCACGCATCGCCAGAAAAATCAACTCATTTTCACTTGCCCCAAAAAGGTCCCGCATGTCTCAATTTCTCCAGCCCATACGTTTTGCCTGGCTGTTAGGACTGATACTAACCTTATTACTTCTTGTGCCCACTGGTGTTTTTTCGCAGGAAGACCAAGAGGTTAAGATAACTGATAACTCCTTTCTGGTCGAAGAGGCCTACAATCAGGAGCCGGGCGTAGTGCAGCACATTTTCAACTGGGTGCCGGCCTGGGAACATGGCTCCGATGCCCGCCGCACTTTCGACTTTATCTTCACTCAAGAGTGGCCGATTTTCTCGGAACGCCATCAAATTTCCTACACCATACCATTCACCCGCTACGACGACGAAGTACCCGGCGACAGCGGGGCCGAAGGCGGCGGACTATGCGATATTCTCCTCAACTACCGCTACCAACTCCTCAATGACCAAAAGGGCGATTTTGTCGCCTGCACTCCACGCTTCAGCCTAATTTTCCCCTCCGGCGATCCCGAAAAAGGACTGGGCAATGGCAAGCTCGGTTATCAGCTCAATTTTCCTTTCAGTAAGACCTGCAAACACTGGGAGTTTAATTTCAATGCAGGACTAACGGAGGTTCCCGGCGTGACCGGGGGTATAAATAATCAATTGCCCTTTATCGGACGCATCCGCGACTCGTGCAACATCGCCGCCAGCGCCATTTACTTCCTCCGGCCCAACTTCCACCTGATGCTCGAACAAACCAATCTCTGGACCGATGAAGTGGATTACTTAGGTGAGCAAGAAGCGCAATTTCTAAGCGTGATTTCGCCGGGATTCCGCTGGGCGCCTTACACAAAAGGCGATACGCAATGGGTCCTCGGCCTAGGGCTGCCCGTGGGCATTTCAAATGATGCCCCCGATATCGGTGTCTTCTTTTACATGTCCTTCGAGCACCGCTTTATGAAGAAGCCTGATGATTAGATGATTAGAGAATTAGAGATCAGGAATCGGGATTCTGGAAGCGGGGTTCGGAGTAGATGGTAGGTAGTTCGTAGTAGATGGATTCTTACTTTTATGGCTTCAGTGTTCTCCGCTCTCCACTCTCCACTACCCTCCAGTCTCCAGCCTATGCAGAGGACAGGGGGACAGCGGACGGCGCACAGGAACACACTGTTAGGCAAGCCCGCAGCGGCGCCCAACATGACAAATAATACTAGGTGGTTCCATGTCGATCCTATTGCCGAACGCTATTTTGGAAAGCGCTGTCGAACTTTCGTCGCAATCTGACGATCCGTCATCTTGTCAACTGTTTCAATACCTACGATACGTCCACCGAGGTTGTTTCTTTCAAGACGTTGTTTCAGTTCGCCCTTTGCCTCACCAGGACCAAATATCAGAATAGATTCTGCATCATGAATAGACGCAATTACCGCATCGTAGTAAATGTTGAGATGTCCCGTAAACGCTCTCTGGAGGCTATCCTCTGCCGGTACTTGCTGTGGTTCATGGGGTCCCTTAAGAGGTGAATCACCAGAACGGCGGCGCTGTTTTTCAACCTTCGATATTATCAGTCCTATCTCTTCCCCTTTGTCTGTAACAGCGACGATAACAGCCTTCCTATGGTCAATCCACAAACCCACGTTTGTTCTCATCGATTTCTCCTCCTATGATTGTTGTCTACTCCCAAAACGTTATTTTATTGACGTAACTATTTTCGCTGTAAGAACGCTGCCTCTAATTGATACGTAATATAACATATGATATTTTACATAATTACCGCTCCCCTCCGAAATTATCAACAATTTTGAAAAGATTCCACAAAATCCGTGCCACGGTGGGGGCAAAGGGGGATATCCGAATGCTATTGGTTATTGGTAAGCACAAACTAAACGGTATTACTTCTGTTATCTCGGCCCGAGCATGACCAAGTCTATGGAACCATCTAATAAAAACCCTTACCAGGCCCGGCCGGGAACCTCTCTCTCATCGGCACAGCCGCTGCGCGTGCTGGCAGGAGTGGCGATAATCGCTGTAACTGCCTTTCTCGCTTACTTTCCTTCACTCAGCGGCGGATTCCTCTGGGTCGATGATGGGCTGGTGACAAACAACCGCCTTATTCGTGCCTCCGACGGCCTCTACCGAATATGGTGCACCACCGAAGCCGTAGACTACTGGCCGCTGACCAATTCCACGTTCTGGATCGAGTGGCGCCTGTGGGGGATGAACTCGACCGCTTACCACGTCGCCAACTTGGTCCTGCACATCGCCGCAGCATTGCTGATTTGGCTGATCTTGCGCAAGTTGTCCCTTCCCGGCGCCTTTTTGGCGGCCTTGATTTTTGCCGTGCATCCGGTGAACGTGCAGTCGGTGGCCTGGATTGCGCAGCGGAAAAACACCCTGGCGATGTTCTTCTTTCTGTTATCGATTCTGTGGTATCTGAAACAATTCTCCTCGAGTTGTTGCGATAACGCTCAACGTAGCAGGCACACTCCCTGTGCCGCTCCCGCACGCGAAGTCTGCGGTCTAATTATAGACCGTTGGTACTGCTTGAGCCTGTTGGCCTTTGTATTGGCGATGCTCAGCAAGGGTTCGGTGGCGGTTTTGCCGCTGTTGCTCTTGGGGATCGTCTGGTGGCTCCGCACGGGGACTGTCCCAATTTTCGCGGGCACCATCGCGCAGCGATGGTCGGCGAAAATGGGACTGTCCCCTTCTGTCTCTCGATGGGACCTGGTGCGGACCGCGCCGTTTTTCCTGGTGGCCGCGGTGCTGACGGGAGTGAACGTGTGGTTCCAGACGCACGGTTCGGGTGAAGAGTTCCGGAGCATTGGTTTTGGCGAGCGTCTGCTGGGGGCCGGCGGCGTGGTCTGGTTCTATCTTTACAAGGCCCTTTTGCCGCTGAACCTTATTTTCATCTATCCCCAGTGGCACATTAAGGCCGCCAATCCGCTGTGGTGGCTGCCGCTTGCGGCGGCGTTGGCCATTACAGCGGTGTTGTGGCGCTATAGAGAAGACTGGAGTCGGCCGCTCATGTTTGCCTGGGGTTTTTTCTGTGTGGCTTTGCTGCCGGTGATGGGGCTGACAGACGTGTACTTCATGAAATATTCCTTGGTAGCCGACCACTATCAGCACATCGCCATCATTGGCGTGATTGCTCTGGCGGCTGCCTGCTGGAGCTACTGGCATCAGCGGGCAAGGCAATCGGCCGTTATTATCGCGGCGGTGTTGGTTTGCCTTTTAATGTATCTAACCTGGCAACAAAGTCGGATGTACAAGGACGTCCAAACGCTCTATCAAACAACCATCGACAGGAATCCGGGCTGTTGGCTGGCTTACAACAACATGGGTTCTGGGGTGATGAAAGCAGGCCGGGTGGAGGAGGCGGTCAAATACTTCGAGCAGGCCCTCCGCTTTAATCCCGACTATGTCTTGGCCCGCCACAACCTGGGTGTTGCCATGGATAAATTAGGCCGCCCCCGGGAAGCGATTGAACATTACCGGCAAGCCCTGAAGATTAATCCGAACTACGCCGAGGCACATAACAACCTGGGCATCGACCTGGGCAAAACCGGCGACGTGCAGGAGGCGATCGAACATTACCGGCAAGCCTTGCGTCTCAAACCCGATTATATTGATGCCCATAACAACTTGGGTATCATCTTGGCCCAAGCAGGTCGACCCCAGGAGGCGCTCGAACATTTTCAGATTGTTCTGCGTCTGAAGCCCGACTTTACCGTGGTCTATTTTAATTTGGCATTGACTTATTCTGCACTACGCCAATCCTCCGATGCCATTGTCGCGGCCCAGAAGGCCTTGGACCTCGCCCGCTCCAGCGACCAAAGAGCGCTGGCCAAGCAGGTTGAAGATTGGTTGAATGCTTACCGTGCCAGCCTCTCAAATTAGGGATTGGGGATTGAGGATTAGAATTAAGGAATATAGTGACTAAGAGCCTATCCTAAAAGTCCCCTCTCCCTTTGGGAGATGGTTAGGGTGAGGGCATTTTATACTACTTGGGTCTATTATAATTCTGTTTTGGGATAGGCTCTAAGAGCAATTCGCCCAAAATCTTGTAAAATAAACACAAGATAAAACACTTTTACTCTTTTAACTCGGCCCACGGATGCCCCAGAGCATGAAATCACCCAATAAACAGGCTCCCGAGGCCCGCTCTGGAACTTCTGTCTCCTCGGCGCTGTGGCTGGGCGTACTGGCAGGAGTAGCGCTCATCGCCCTGGCCGCTTTCTTTGCTTACCTCCCCTCTTTATGCGGCGCATTCGTCCTCGACGACGACAAGCTTCTGACAGACAACAGGTATATCAAGGCCGCGGACGGTCTCTATCAATTTTGGTGCACCACACAAGCGCTAGACTATTGGCCGGTGAGCAATACTTCGCTGTGGCTGGAGTGGCGCCTCTGGGGGATGAACTCTACCGGTTATCACGTCACCAACCTGATCTTGCATATTGCCGCCTCGTTGCTGATTTGGATCATTTTACGCAAGTTGGCCATTCCCGGCGCTTTCTTGGCGGCGATGCTCTTTGCCGTGCATCCCGTGAACGTGGAGTCAGTGGCCTGGATCTCCTCGCGCAAAAATCTGCTGGCAATGTTGTTCTTTCTGTTGTCCATACTGTGTTATTTAATATTCGAGATTCCTTCGTCCCTTACTTATCATCACTCCTCAACATCTTCCATCCACTGTCCACCGTCCACTGTCCACCGTCCACTATTTTATTGGCTGAGCCTGTTGGCGTTCGTGTTGGCGATGCTCAGCAAGGGATCGGTGGCGATCTTGCCATTGTTATTGTTGTTGATCGTCTGGTGGCGGCGCACGGGGACTGTCCCAATTTTCGCCTCAGCGAAAATGGGACTGTCCCCTTTTGTCTCGCGATGGGATCTGCTAAAGCTTGCGCCCTTTTTCCTGATTGCCATAGTATTGGCGGCCGTGAACGTGTGGTTCCAAACACACGGCACAGGAGAAGTGATCCGCAACGCCGGTTTTGCCGAGCGTCTGCTGGCGGCTGGCGGCGTAGTGTGGTTCTACCTTTACAAGGCGCTTTTGCCGCTGGACCTGGTTTTTATCTATCCGCAGTGGCACATCGAGTCCGGCAAATTGCTCTGGTGGCTGCCGCTTATGGCGGCATTAGTAGTTACCACGGTGGTGTGGTTCTATAGCGCAAGTTGGAGCCGGCCGTTTTTATTTGCTTGGGGATTTTTCTGCGTGGCGCTGGCGCCGGTGCTGGGCTTTACGGACGTGGGTTTCATGGAACATTCGCTGGTGGCCGACCGCTATCAGCACATAGCCATAATTGGCGTGGTTGCCCTGGCAGCGGCGGGCTGGAGCGTTTGGCATCGGCGAGCACGGAGACCAGCCCGCTGGGCGGCAACGATTGTCATCTTCATGGCAGCGGCTGCACTCATCTTTCTGACTTGGCAGCAAAGTGGGCTGTACCGTGACGCCATGACGCTCTATCAGGTTACATTGGAAAAGAATCCGGATTCTTGGTTGGTGCACAACAACCTGGGCAATGTCCTGGATGATCAAGGCCGACTTACTGAGGCCATCGACCACTACGCCAAATCCCTGCGCCTTAATCCCTCCTATCCCGAGGCCCACAACAACCTGGGCGCACTGCTGGTTAAAATAGATCGCTCGCAGGAAGCGGTTGAACATTACCAGATAGCCCTCCGCCTGAAACCCTCCTTTCCCGAGGCCCACAACAACTTGGGCGCCGCACTGAGCAATGCGGGTCGGCCGCAGGAGGCCATCGATCATTATCAGAAAGCCCTGAGTTCCAAACCCTACTTTCCCGAGGCCCACAACAACCTGGGCATCGCATTGTATGCTACCGGTCGGCCGCAGGAGGCGATCGTACATTACGAAAATGCCCTCCGCCTTAGGCCCAACTTTATCGACGCATATTACAATTTGGCCTTAGCCTATGCCCAGACAAATCGACCCTCCCAGGCCATTGCCGCGGTCCAAAAGGCCTTGGATCTGGCCCGCTCTCAGGGCCGGACAGCGCAGGTTAAGCAGCTTGAAGATTGGTTGAATTCTAACCGCCAACAAAATACGATAAACTAACCCAGGCTTTCTCATGTCCAATCGCAAAAAATCTTCCCCGCAGCATTCTTCCCAGATCCGGCCGGGAACCTTTGCATCGCCGGCGCTGTGGCTGGGCGTGCTGGCAGGAGTAGCGCTCATCGCCCTGGCCGCCTTCTTTGCTTACCTCCCCTCTTTAAGCGGCGGATTCGTCCTCGACGACAACAAGCTTCTGACAGACAACAGGTATATCAAGGCCGCGGACGGTCTCTATCATTTTTGGTGTACCACCGCAGTCGCAGACTATTGGCCGGTGAGCAATACTTCACTCTGGCTGGAGTGGCGCCTCTGGGGGATGAACTCTACCGGTTATCACGTCACCAACCTGATCTTGCATATTGCCGCCTCGTTGCTGATTTGGATTATTTTACGCAAGTTGGCCATTCCCGGCGCTTTCTTGGCGGCGATGCTCTTTGCCGTGCATCCCGTGAACGTGGAGTCAGTGGCCTGGATCTCCTCGCGCAAAAATCTGCTGGCAATGTTGTTCTTTCTGTTGTCCATACTGTGTTATTTAATATTCGAGATTCCTTCGTCCCTTACTTATCATCACTCCTCAACATCTTCCATCCACTGTCCACCGTCTACTGTCCACCGTCCACTATTTTATTGGCTGAGCCTGTTGGCGTTCGTGTTGGCGATGCTCAGCAAGGGATCGGTGGCGATCTTGCCATTGTTACTGTTGTTGATCGTCTGGTGGCTCCGCACGGGGACTGGGCAGCGTCTGGGGACTGTCCCGATTTTCGCCTCAGCGAAAATGGGACTGTCCCCTTTGGTCTCTGTCCCAATCCGCCATTGGCGGATGGGACTGTCCCCTTCCGTATCGCGAAGTGATCTGCTAAAGCTTGCGCCGTTTTTCCTGATTGCCATGGTCTTGGCGGCCGTGAACGTGTGGTTCCAAACACACGGCACAGGAGAAGTGATCCGCAACGCTGGTTTTGCCGAGCGTCTGCTGGGGGCCGGCGGCGTGGTGTGGTTCTACCTTTACAAGGCCCTTTTGCCGCTGGACCTGTGTTTAGTGTATCCGCAGTGGCACATTCAGTCCGGTAATTTACTGTGGTGGCTGCCGCTTTTGGCAGCCCTGGTCGTTACGGCAATGTTGTGGAGGTATAGAGAAACCTGGGGTCGGCCGTTTTTGTTGGCCTGGGGATTTTTCTGTATAGCGCTGCTGCCGGTGCTAGGCTT
This sequence comes from Pirellulales bacterium, assembly GCA_963820545.1. Lineage (GTDB taxonomy): Bacteria > Planctomycetota > Planctomycetia > Pirellulales > Thermoguttaceae > CAWGAJ01. The sequence continues at coordinate 922,037 of CAWGAJ010000001.1, read as the reverse complement.
TACGGACGTGGGTTTCATGCGGTTTTCGTTGGTGGCCGACCGCTATCAGCACATAGCCGTTATCGGGGTGATCGCCTTGGCGGCGGCGGGCTGGAGCGTTTGGCGCCAGCGGTCGCGGCGGCAAATCCAATCGGCGGCCAACGCTGCGGCGGTTATTGTGCTATTTGCGCTCACGCTGCTGACCTGGCGGCAAAGCAGGCTCTACGCCGACGCCCTTACGCTGTATCAGGCAACCCTGGAAAAAAATCCAGCATGTTGGATGGCCCACAATAACCTGGGCATGGCATTACTCCAAGCCGGCCAGCCCCATAAGGCGATGGAACATTTCCAACAAGCCTTGCGCCTTAATCCCGATTACCCGGATGCCCACCAAAACCTGGGCCTCTTCCTAGTCAGTGCGGGCCGACTCGAGGAGGCCATGGAACATTGCCAACAGGTCCTCCGCCTAAAGCCTTACTTTCCCGAGGCCTACAACAACCTGGGCGTGGTCTTGTTCCAAGCAGGCCGGACACAGGAAGCGATCCTACATTTCCAACAAGCCATGCGCCTGGATCCTAACTATGCCGAAGCCTACAACAATCTGGGCGTGGCCTTGGTCAAAGCAAACCGGCTGGAAGAGGCGATCGCCGCTTTCACCGCGGCCGTTCAACTCAATCCCGACTATCTCGACGCCTATGACAATTTAATGTCGGCTTATGCCAAAACAAGCCAAGCCGACAAGGCACTGGCCACTGCCCAGAAGGCTTTGGATATCGCCAGATCCAAGGGCCTGACAGCGCAGGCCAGGCAGTTTGAAGACAAATTGAATTCTTACCGCTCCCGCCTTTCGAAATAGAGATTGGGAGTCTTATTGCATAAAACCAATTGATATTGGCAAATACCATATTCCTTACTTAGGGCTTCTAATAAAATGATGTGTGCCACTGCTTGCTTGCAAGCAGTGCCGTTTGAAACGCCGAAAAAAACACTGCTTGTGAACAGGGCACCGACCGAAGGTTGGTCGTGGCACACATAATGGACATTTTCTTCATTTTGTTAGAAGTTCTTACAAGTTCGCCTTCTCCATGGGAAACTGCCCAAGGCCAGCAAACCAATCCCGCCGACACCTAGGAGCGCAAGCGTAGAGGGCTCGGGCACGGGCGTAAGCAGGAAGGCATGCCCGTAACCACCGATAACGCCGTACCCAATAATTTGCCCGGAATCGTTGATCCCAGTCGCCTCCCAGAGTTCCCATCCCGAGCCGGGAGCAATCTTGGTGTTTAGATCAGTCATCGAGCCGCCGCTGTAGAGAAAGGCATGTTCAAAGCCCGATGCGGTGTACGCCCAGCCCACGACCTGCCCGCTGGCGTTAATCCCATAGGCCTTGCTGTATGATCCGCCGAGTGTGCCCAGGTCGTGCATGGTCCCGCCGCTGTAGAGAAAGGCATGTTCATAGCCCGACGTGGTGTATGAAGTGCCCACGACCTGCCCACTGATGTTGATGCCCAAAGCCTCGCTAGAAAATCCGCCCAATGTGCCCAGGTCATGCATGGACCCGCCGCTATAGAGAAAGGCATGCCCGGCGCCCGCTGCGGAGTCCGACCAGCCCACGACCTGCCCACTGGCGTTGATGCCGTAGGCCTCGCTCCATGATCCGCTGAGTGTGCCCAGGTCTTGCATGGACCCGCCGCTATAGAGAAAGGCATGTTGGTTGCCCAAGGCTGTGTCTGCATAGCCCACGACCTGCCCCATGGCGTTGATGCCGGAGGCATCGCTGTATGTTCCGCCGAGTGTGCCCAGGCCCTGCATGGCCCCGCCGTTATAGAGAAAGGCACGGTAGTCGTCAGATGCGGTGTAGGAACTGCCCACGACCTGCCCGCTGGCGTTGATGCCGTGGGCCCCGCTATATGTTCCACCGAGTGTGCCCAGGTCCTGTATGGCCCCGCCGCTGTAGAGAAAGGCATGGATGTAGCCCGATGCGGTTTCCGCACTGCCCACGACCTGCCCGCTGGCGTTGATGCCAAGGGCCTCGCTGTATGTTCCGCCGAGTGTGCCCAGGTTAGTGATATTATATGTGATCGCTTGTGCTGCGCCGCAGGCCAATACGCACGTGATAATTACGGCCATAAAACATAGATGTCGATTCATTGTAAAATCTCCTCAATTGCTATATATTTTTTTGTGAAAGCAGTAGAAACAAGCACCAAAAAACCAGGGCATCTCCGGCGTTTGCTTCTTGGGTCGGCCCGCTGCGAGCCATGTCAGAAAGTACCCCAAAACACCCGATGTCAGAGCGGAATATCAGAGTGTCAGGCTATGAGGTACGAACGCTGCCTATAAACCTAGAGTTGGATGAGCGATTTCCACATCCCGCAAAAAAGTAATTATCATACTTATTGCATGATCTTGTCAATAATTTTTGGTAGGTACCCCCCCCTAGAAATCAATCCTATCAAGGAAAATCCAAGCGAAAAACTGGCCCAGCCGGGTTTAGGGAAGCCGGGCATCGAGTTCTTTGGACTGTCCCTGTGCGAGAGATATGCCTAATTGCCGGCGATCTGTTTTATTTCCGGTTTGTGTGGCACTGGCATCTCGCCAGTGCCGGTAAAAAGCACGGGCAAGATGCCCGTGGCACGCTGTATTTCCCCCTACACATAATTGAAATGCGCTATAATACATAGAAAGTGGAAACTGAATAAATGACTTTCGCTTACCCTGCTGTCGGGTGGATTCAAGCAATTGCGAATAAGCAATATCCGTTTTATACTAGAATTTAGCGGATATATTTGCCCATGAGGTCGCCCTTGTTTTTCACAATCTTTTCCGCCATTTTGCTTGCGATTCGCCGCTTTGCCCGGAAGTGCGCCAAAACACTAACGGGCATCGCCACGCTCATCTTCACCTGGAACCTGAAAGACACGCTAATCGCTGGTAAAGATTATTTCCGCGAGACCGGTCAGTGGTATTTGGGTTCAGCGGCGTTTCACGCCTTAGCGCTCATCGTACTGGGTTTGATATCAATTGCGACTCCCGGCATCGTCATTGATCGCAACGACGTGGCGCCGACGTTCAGCGCCTCCCAAACCGAAACCAGCCCGCCGCCGGAATTCTCGCGTTTTGAAGTGGGCGACGCTCCCTTGGAGCCCACCGAGCTAAACACCGATACACTCAGTATGTATGAGGCCAAGCCGTTTGCCTCGCAAACGGCCCTTTATTACGACGATTCGCCCGAGTTCGTCGAAGCCGGAGGCGGATCGGCCACTGATCAGAAAGGCCCTCAACTAGGCGGACTAGGCGGACCGAGCGCCATGAACCTTCCTGGTCCGGCGGGCCGGGGCGGCGTGGGCGTGGGGTCGGGATTGGGCGATAAGCCCGGCGTGGGCGGTCAAGGCGAAGGTTTTGGCAGCCGCGGCCGCGGCCATCGCGAAGCCTTGGTCGGCGCCTTTGGCGGCACCAAGGCCTCCGAACGCGCCGTGGGCGCAGCGCTCAATTGGCTCCATCGCCACCAAACCGCTTATGGCAAATGGAGCCTGGATCATCGCAGTCAATGCAAAAACGGCGTCTGCTCCGGACCGGGGCTGATTCGTTCCGACGAGGCGGCAACCGCCATGGCCTTACTGCCCTTTTTGGCCGCCGGGCAAACTCATAAATCCAAAGGTCTTTATCAACAGACCATCTCCAAAGGACTCTCCTGGCTCGTCAAACAGCAGACGCCCGACGGCAATCTCGCCGGCAACTCCATGCAGCCCATGTATGCCCAGGGTCTGGCCGCCTTGGCCCTCTGCGAAGCATACGGCATGACCAGGGATGAAAATATCGGACAAGCCGCGCGAAAGGCCGTGGCCTATATCGAACGCGCCGAAAACGAAAGCACCGGCGGCTGGCGCTATGTGCCCGGCGATCCCGGCGATATTTCGGTTACCGGCTGGCAAATCATGGCCCTAAAAAGCGGCATCTTGGCCGGACTGCCCGTCAACTCCTTGATCTTCGATAACTCGAAAAAATTCCTCCGCTCCGTCGCCAAAGGCGAACATCTCGGCCTGTTTTCTTATCAACCCTACGACCATGTGACTCCCGCCCGGACTGCCATTGGCATGCTCTGCACGCAGTACCTGGGCATCGACCGCAACGATCCCGCCATGCTCGAAGGCAAGCAATACATCCTGGAAAATCTCCCCGACGACAAGTTGTACCGCAATTCATACTATTGGTACTACGCCACGCTGGCCATGCATAACTTCGGCGGACCGGAATGGGATGCCTGGAACCGCAAAATGCGCCGCGTTCTCATCGAGAGTCAGGAAAAGCAAGGTTGCGCCACGGGAAGTTGGGATCCCTTGACGCCCTCCGCCGACGCCTGGGGCGACCGCGGCGGCCGGATCATGATTACCGCCTTTAACGCGCTGACGCTGGAAGTCTATTACCGCTACTTGCCCATTTTCCGCACCGATTCTCCCCTGCCCTACACGCCGCCCAAAGAGAAAGATAAAGATAACGCCGAGATCATGCCTGAATAGCATCGACAATTAGGGCGCATTGCTCACCAACGTGTAGGGTGGGTCAAGCAAACTGTTTTCGTGGTGGGACTTCGGTCGCGGATTATATGCTCGCCATCGTACAGGCTGTAAATTACATATTGATCAGTTTGCGCCGACCCACCAACAACTTGCGCGACCTTGTCACACCCTACAGTGAGAAATGCAGTTAGGGCGATACTCTCACACCGATCAACTTCTCTAAGCGATCGACGAAATTAAGCGAAAGCTCTTCCTGCCTTCCGCAAAAGGCAAATGTTATCTTCATAATGATCCAGCGCAGGGAAAGTAGCGGATTTAATAAGCCGGTTTTAAATGAGCCTTCCCCGACAAAGTTGAACAAAGGCACTTCCTCGTCATTCAAGAGACGCAGCTTTACGGAGAAACAATCCTTGGAACTGCCGGTGAATCCCAGACTTGTATACGGTCCCCAATCTTCATAATTGTAAGCGATCTCCTGGATCTGATCGAAGGGAATAGTTCTGGTTTTATTGAAAATCCAAAACAAGCGCCGCAGAATAATCACCTCCTTGCGTTCCGCGTCCACAATTACCCGGCGGTAAAGCATCGTCAGCATGAGCAGCCAGGCTCTAAAGGAAGTGCCGGCGATCAACCGAGTGTCATATTCCTTGATCTTTGGGCAGATCGCCAATAAGCAACTATTGTACAAGCAGATGTGCCCCACCATAATGATTAAAAAGCCCGCCAGCACAATAGCCAATACAATCAACGGATCAGACCGCAGAAAATTAATTAACGGATTCCAGTCCATGGCTTATAAGGGAAAAAAGGGGAGAAAAGGGGTCAGAACTATTTTTCGATACCCAATATAGTTCCCAGTACTTCATGTCTGAAAAATAGTTCTGACCCCTTTTCTCTAATGAGGCGCAGTTGTGATTTTGATATTCCGATAAGCCGCCGGCCCGTGACTGCCCTGGAACAAGAGCGGTCCTTCGGCCGCTTCTTTGCCGGTCAAGCCGCCGGGCGTGGGACCTTTCATTTCCAGATTCTCGTGAATCACCTGGTCGTTGAGCGTTACTTTAATAAAACGGGCGTTGGCGGTTTTTTGCCCCTCGGCGAAACGGGGGGCCTGAAATTCGATTGCTAATGATTGCCATTCTCCCGGGGCCTTGGCCGCATTGACCTTGGGCGCAGCGACGCCGTAGATCGCGCCCAGATCGCTCGGTCCGAGGGTCGTCTTGCCGAAGCTATCGAGAATTTGTATTTCGTATTCGCCCATTACATAGACGCCGGAGTTCGATCCTTTGGGGACCATGAACTCCAGCTCGATGGCGCAATCGCCGTATTTTGGCACGGTATAAATATCCACCCCGCCGCTTTCCAGGTTAATCAGTTCGCCCGGTTGATTTCCGGCAAATGAAGCAATCAAGCCGGCGGGATTTTGCGGATCGATTTGCGCAACGCCGGTGGTCCAATTGCTTTGTTCCACCGGTTGTTTTACGGTCCAGCCGTTGAGAGTTTTGCCGTTAAATGGTTGCAGGATTTTTATGGCTGACTCCTCGGCCCGGGGTGAATCGGCCGGGGATTGAGCAGCTTTTTCCCCGCTATGCGCGGGTTGATTGTCGCCGCCCGACTTTTCCTGGGTTTTTTCCGCTTGATCCTCTTCCGGACCGGGCTCCTTCTCCGAAAGCAGTTCGCGCCACGGTTTACGGGCCTGATAGCTTTCTAATTCTTTTTTCAATTCCTCGCCGTGTTCTTGGCTGCCGATTTCCACGGCCTTGGCGGACCACTTCAGCGCGGTATCGAAGTCGCCGGTTTCCGCATAGGCCGCCGCGAGCGTGCTGAGGATATGCGCTTGCTTGTATTCGGTCTGTTCGCAGGACTCGGTGGCCAGTTTCACGGCCCGCGGGCCGTCGCGGAGTTTTTCCTCCGGAGATGTGGCCAACACCCAGGCAAAGTTGTTCAGCAGTCCCGGATCCTTGGGCAACTCCTTGTAGGCGCTTTCATAATCGGCGATGGCTTCGGCTTGTTTGCCGATGTTCAAGTAGGCGTCGGCGCGGGCGCGGAGGATGTTGGGATCGTTGGGATGTTGTTTGAGAAATTCGCTATACACTTCGATGGCTTTAGAAGAGCGTTTTTGTCTCACGTGGACCTGGGCCAATTGCATGGTCGAAAGGGGATCGTTCGGGTCCAGTGCCCGCAGTCTGACCAATTCCTCTAGGGCTTTGTCGAATTTGCCCATCTCGGCCAGGAGCGAAGCGTAAGTGCGAATGGCCAGCGGAAACTTGGGTCGCAAGCGGAGCGCTTCTTCGGCGTCGGCCAGGGCCTTTTCCTTGTCGCCTTTTTCTTGATACAGCGAAGATCGCAGCAAAATCACGCTCACATTGCCCACGTCAATCGCCGCCGCGTGGTTGAGGTCCTCGATTGCCAGGTCGAGTTTCTTTTGCAAGGAATGAATGTGTGTTTTTTGCAGCCAGGGGGCGATGGCATTGGGAGCCAGCTTTTGCACCTGCTCTAAGACCTCCAAGGCTTCGTCGTATTTTTTCATGCGCGTGAGCACGATCGCTTTTGCCTCGAAAGTGGGTGCATGATTGCCATCCAGTTCGAGAGCCTTGTTCAGATCCTCCAGGGATTCGTCGTACTTTTGCAGATCGGCCAGGACCAAACCGCGGGAACGCACCGGGTCGGCATCTTTTGGCGCCAGACGCACCGCCTCGTCCAGATCGGGCAAACGTTTCTCCAGGTCTTTCTCCATCCCCGCCCGCATGACCAGGGCCTTTGCCTGAACTTGGGGATCGTCGCTGGCATCTTCAATGGCTTCGATTAATGGCTTCCCTGGCCCGTTTCTCATCGCCTTCGGGGAGCAGATTCAGTTGAGTAATCAGGATCAACACCTGGGGCTGTTTGGGATCTAATTTGATCGCCTTCTCTAGGTCGGATAAGGCAAACTGCCGGTATTGCGGCCAGCGCGGATCGGGCGTCGGACTCTTGAAGATCGTCTGTGTCACCGCCGTACCCCGCTGGATAAAGGCCGAGGCCAAGAGTTTCTTGGCAAACGCGGCGTTCGACTCGTCCAGCCCCTTTTGCAGGGCGCTCTCGATTAGTCGGATCACCTCGCCCAGGTCGCTGATGGTCCCGGCCGAGAGTTTGGCTTCGGCGGCCTTATCGAGATCTTCTTGTCCTTCATTTTCGGCCCAGACCGTGGTCACGGAAAACACAACGGCCAGAATCAAAGCCGTGCTTATGTTTTGGCGAAGAAAAAACATCTGAAAATCTCCCTGTATTGTTTAAAGTCTTTAACTTGGCAATTATATAACATCCGCTCTCCGTTGAGAAGGAAGGTGATTGAGGGTGTCTGAAATTAAATGCTGAAAATAAACATATTTAGCCCCGGGTGAACACACCCGGGGTAGGTTGAAGTCTTTTTTTTCTCTTTGCCCGCCGTGTATTCACGGCGGGCTAAATATGAATCCTGGGACAGCCTCCGCTGGTTGGCTGCCATTATCAGTAATTGTGGAGACTGGAGCCGGTATCTTGCCGAACAAATTGATTTTTTACATCGATTGCGATAGTTCATTTCTCCTGGGCCTTGAGATCGGACTGGACCGGATCCTGGGGCTTTTCCTGCGGCTTTTGCATTTCCCCGCGTTTCTCGGCCGGAGCAGCCGGATTTTCGGGTTTTAACCCTTTTTCCTGGGGCTTGGCCAGGATTTTTTGCGGGACTTCGCCGCTATCGACGAGCAGATAACCCGCCCAAAAAAATGGATGATTGGCTTTGATATTCTCCTCGCTGGGGGCGCTTTTCACGCGCGGTTCGGCATCGAGGCTTAAGGGTGTAATCCTTTGCAGCATCACCGCGCGTTGCCAGGCGTCGGCGGGCGAGGTGTGCGGCAACTCCTGCGCGAATTCCCGCACCAAGTTGAAACTCGATTGGCCCCCGCTCCGCCAGCGGCTCAAAAGAACCGTTCGCGTCCCCGTGGACATCAAGCCGCATACCGAAAGAAACACCTCGTTGCCCGGCATGCCGTGCGCGGGTCGCTTCAGCGCGTCTTCGGCGGCGGTATGATAACCGGGCAGGATGATTTCCGCGGGACTTCCCCAAGGCAGCGCCAGCCAGTCGGCCAGCGTGCCGCCGGCCTTGACGCGCTCTCCGCTGAGCGGAGTCCAGCCATAAGGATCTTGTTCATTAATCGCCAGATCGTCGAGCACTATCAGCCGGTCGAAGAAGACTTTATATACGGCCCCAGGTCCCGGCCAAGGCGATTTGAGGGCCTCGGCGCCGGGCAGCGCGGCGGCCAACTGCTGGAAGGCCTCTTTGGCCACGGCTTCATCGTCGCGCGGAAAGAGCTTTCCCACCACCACTGCCGTGTTGGCGGCGGGCTTGAGTTGCCGCTGGTACGTTGCCGTGGCCAGGGACATGGTGGGAGCGTAGCGCATCCGGAACCGCGAGATCAGCGGCTGCAATTGGCCATCCACGTTGACCGTGAGCGCCTCGAACGGCAAGTACCACAACACGCCGTCGGGAACGATCACCAGTTCGTCGAAGGGCTTGCTAAAATCGGCCCGTGAACTCTTCAACAACGTTTCCAGAAATTTCGCCGCCGAGCCGCTCCATTTTGAACCGTTGAGATCCTTCAGGTTCAGTTCGTGGTTTTGCTGATACTGGCCCATTTCGCGCAATAAAGTCATCATCTGTCGCGCGATGGTCTGCGGCGCTTCAAGTTCCCAATAACTGTAATTGGTATTACTCATCAGAAAACCGTACAGCCGGCGACTAGTAGCGTAGAAAATCAGGATGGCGTGTCCGTCGGGTAGGGACTTTTTCACCTCCGCCGTGGTTCGCAAGGGCGGAAAGATCATCCCGGCCGGCTCGCGACGCAGGGCGATTTCCCGTAAGATCGCTTCCTGCTTCATGCCGAGCGACGACAGTTCTGCCATGCCCTTGGACTGCTCTTTCCACGTCTCCTGATCCTTAGGCACAAGTGGCAAAGCGGCTATTTTCCCGCGAATCGCCCGCCCTTGCTCGGCAAGCTCGGCGTATTGCGGCCAGCGCGTCAACAAATCTTTTCGCAGTAATTGCGATTGTTGATTGAGCGCTTCCACCGGGGCTTCCAGCACCCAGCGCAGCGACTCCAAGCGACCGCCCATGGGCAGCGAACAGAAAAAACGATGCCGTCGCGCCCGATCGGCTATTTCGCAGGCCGCTTCATGCTCCCGCCGTTCCATGGCGACTTCGAACCAGCAGTCGTAGGACAAAGGATGCGGCGTGATCAGCACCGCAAACGTCTCCAGGGGATCTAAGGCCCAATCGCCCGGTAGCGGATCGCGCAGGACTTCGCTGTACAAATCCATTGCTGCACGCGGTGTAAGGCCGCCGCCGGCATAAAACTTGTCGAGCAGCGCAATCTGGAACAGCCACCGCGATGACTGCTGCATGATACTTATCGCCGCGGCGAAATCGGCCTGCGCTTCCTTGATCTTTTGTTGCTGGAAGGAAACCAGGGCACTTAAATAGCTCAAACGTCCGGCGAGGACGACGGCGGTCATTTTCTTTCGGCCGATTATTGTCCGGGCGTCGTCGAGCATGGCGGCGGCATCCCGGTTTTGCCCCAACACGGCGTAGTTCTCCGCGGCACTAAGCGCCAACGATACGCGGAACTGCTGCAGGTCTTTGGCTTTTGTCCATTGCCACGCCGCGCCCAAGGGCGCAAAAAAACCCTTGCTGTTGCCAACTAGATAGGTCAACGCCCCATAGTGAAAGGCTTCTTCCAAAACGCCGGCATCGGGATATTCGACCGCTGCATAAGTGGCCTCTTCGAAAAATTTGGCCGCCTCCTGATACTCGCCGTGTAACAACTTAATCCGCCCCAATTCCACTAGCGCGACGCTGGTCAGAGGATGGTCGAACTGGCCGGCAGCCACCACCGAGCGCTGCAAATAGTTCACGCCCTGACTCTCTTTCCCAACCGCGATGAATGCCAAGCCGCGCTGAATATCTCCCCAGGCTTCCGACCAGTGATTGGGCGGTCCCACCGGCCGGCTCAGGGCGGCCAGCAGCCTCTCCGTTAAGGGATCGTATTTGCACAAGGGGCCTAATAACTCCGCACGGCGACGGATCGCCAACGTGGTGCAACGAACAATCTCTTGAGGCTGAACGGAATAAGACACTGCTTGCTGCACCACGCCGCCTTGCTTGATCGTCTCGTTGTTATTAATTCGTCCTTCGGTAATTAACATCGAAGAAGGATAATACCCCAGTTGCGACTGCCGGGTGCTGGTGCCCCAGGGAAGGGGTTTTCTTGCGCCCCCAAGCGAATCGGTTGGAATTGCACGCGGGTCATCCAGTCGTAATAAGCAATATAGATCTCCAACGCCGCGTTATAATGCTCCAAGGCCCTTTCCAGCATTCCCATCTGGTAAAAGCATTCGCCGACCATGGTCTCGTAACAGATCGAGTCGATCCAGCGCGTTTGTGGAGTCTTCATCGCACCGCGGGCTTCGGCCTGAAAACGAGTTAAGGCGTTCTTGTAATCGCCGGCATAGAATTCCGTAAAAGCCGCAAAATAACTCAAGCTGGGATATCGGCGCTCGGCAAGCTGGGCCCAAACTGGCAAAGTATCAAGGGACAGCCAAAATAATATCAAAGCCCAGCCGAAAAACCGCCATTTTGCCTTCCTTAAGCTATCGCTCTCCATGGCACAATTTCGCCCAACCATAGTCGCTCCGATCATACTCTCGCTCAACTCGGCGTTTATTCCACATTGAAAGGCGGAACGATCTTTAAATTCCGCCATACTATCATATTACGCCAATAAAACAGGGAATAGTACGCTTAGAAATGTGTGTCGAACACGAAATACCCCTGTTTAACGGTTTTTGCTTAACCGCCACTAGTGTTAAAGTCATCCTGTTATCTTGTCGATAACGATGGTACCGATTGTATCGACGGGAATGATTCCGTAAGCAGAAACGACCAGGGAATATAGGCAACTTTGATAAAATATCAAAGATTTTATGGAGGTCGCTCATGACAGGTATTAAGAAGCAACGTCACCCCTGGAGGGCCGTGTTGCTTTCCCTAGGAGCCTTAATGGCCCTTGGAGTGACCGGCTGCCAAGTTGATGTCGGCGGCCAGACCTTGCCCAGCCCCTATTACCTGACAGATGACGTGCAATACTACCAAGCAGGACCTGAATTTAAGCTCTCTCGGGAAGCCGCGGCCATGAAGTCTTTTAATAGCCAGGAAGCGCCTAAACAGTCTCAACGTTGATCGTCCCGGCGACAAACAATCGTTATTACTCTGTGATATAACATAGCAATAATAGGCAAGCTGCTTCTGCGAATGGATTTTTGCCGCAAGTCGTTAGGTAGCGATACAAATGCGTTGAGATTGCGTGAGTAATCTCAACCAGAGCCGATCGTCGCCAACGACACTTTGGGGGGACGGCGTCCGGCGATGCTGGCGTCCAAGGCACTATGTGCCTCAATAGTGGCACCCCTTGGACGTCAGCAACTCCCGGTAATTTGAACTTCATAAAACCGCTTACGGTTTCCCACCGCCCACTTATCCTTATCTCTATCTATTCTCCTTGCCGCTCGGCCATCGCTAATTCGATCACCTGCCGCGGCGCGCCTATATCCAGGACATGCAGTCGGCCCACGAATTGCTCGCCGTCGTTGATAAAGAAACCCGGCTTGGCCGCCACGAAAGTGCACGTCTGGGCAGCGCGAATCGTATGCCGGGCGCCAATGCCCGTGTCGCAGTCCAAGCCGCTGGGCAAATCCACGGCCAACTTCGGCGCAGGGGCCGCATTGAGTTGATCGATCACCGCATCCAGCGGCGGACGCGGCTCACCCCGGGCGCCGGTGCCTAACAGGGCATCGACAATCCAGGCCGCATCGGCCAACAGTTTAGCAAGACGTTCCGGATCGTGGCGATTGCCGAAAATTTCCACAGGCACAGTGGTTCTTTTCAGAACCTGTAAATTAACCTCCGCCTCGCCGGTCAATTCGCTAGGTTCGGCCCAAAGCAGCACCCGAACCGGATGGCCGCGCAAGTCCAGATGCCGGGCGATTACAAAACCGTCGCCGGCATTGTTGCCTTTGCCGCAACAAATAATCACCGCTCCGGCGATCCCCAGGTTACAGAGCACGTCAGCAACGCCTCGGCCGGCATTTTCCATTAAAATTAAGCCCGAGACCCCGAATTTCTCCCTCGCCAGCCGATCCACGCGCCGCGATTGTTCCCGCGTAAGAGTAAGAGACTGCATGGAAATACTCTTTTAACAAAAGCCTGAAACAAATATAAATAAGGGCGATGTAAACATCAATTGATTTCATTCACGGGAAAAACTTCCATGAAACGATTTTCAATCCATCCGGCGTGTTTGTTGGTTATATTGCTGGCGGGTTGCGATTTTACTCCCCGGCCGTTACCGCCTCTTGAGGTCTACTTTTCACCCGAGGGAGGTTGCACCCAGGCCATTGTCAGGGAAATCGAAGCCGCACGGTCGAGCATTTTTGTCCAGGCCTATAGTTTCACCTCCGCTCCGATTGCCAAGGCCATTGTCGACGCCCATAAAAGGGGCGTGCATGTGGAAGTCATTCTGGACCGCAGCCACAAGACCGCGCAATATTCCTCGGCCGACTTTCTGCAACACGCCGGCATCCCGGTGCTGATCGACTGTGAACACCCCATCGCTCATAATAAAATCATGATCGTTGACGACCAAGTGGTGATCACCGGCTCGTTCAATTTTACCAAGCAGGCCGAACAGGGCAACGCCGAGAACCTGCTGCTCATCCACGATCGGGTGATAGCCGCTCAATATGCTGCCAACTGGAAGCTCCACGCCGCGCATTCCGAGCAATATATCGGCAAAACGGAGAGACAACGCGAGTCCGATTCCAACGGCGAGTAGCCTTCGCTGCGCTCGGGATGACACTTGGACTACAACTCGATCACCGCCGCCACGAGCTTATAGCATAGTTCCGGCTTGCTGTACTCCTTGAATTCTTTTGGCTCGGTGAGGCTGACCGTCAACAGGCATTCGGATTTGATTCTATCTTTCTTGTTCAGGCGAACTGTTGCTTCAGGATCGGTGATAGTCAGGCAATACGTTGGTCCGGACCGGCCCGATGAAAATCTGGCTTGCCAGCGGAGTGTTGTGCGCGGGTCCGGCTCAAAGGTTACGTTTGTCGCATGGATAAGTTCCAGGGAAGTCCATTTCTCGGGAGGCAATCGTTCCATTTCAGCCGGCTCGACAATTTTTACAGGACTATGAAGTACGATCCCTTCCTTACTGCAATACTTTAGCATATCTCCCGCATTGACCCGTCCCGCCAGTTGCCAATGCCAGTTTCGCAATTGGCGGTTTTCGCATTGAAAGCGAGTGGTAAAGGTGGGCGCTTCAAGTTCCAGCTCGATGACGTCCAAGGGGGCAAGTAATCTGCTGCCTAAAAGGGTTTTTTCTTCTGGAATCGCGCCTCCTCCGGGTGGAATGGGTCGAATCCACTGGCCCGAATCAATGTCGATTCCGGCAATACATCGGCCGCCGTCTCGCCGGGAGTTTGCCAGGCAGATCAACCGGGTCATTAGCCCCTCCCACAATCAAAGATGGTGTATGATCACGTTTCCCCATTCGTCCCGGAGATATTCAGCGGCCAGTCGCCGGTGGCAGTGTTCCGGTGTGGGTTCACTGCAAAGTAGACATGTATGATCAAAATCTTCAGTTTTAAAGCGTTTGGCCGGCTCACGTTCTTTAAGAAGACTAAGATAGCGGCTCTCGTACTGGCTCCATTCGATCCGCTTCTTCTTGAAGTCATTTAAAATTTCTTTTGTCGGAGCGAACTCGGGTTCATGAACATAGTTAATATCAGCGATGGTGCGCAAGAAGTATTCCAGGTCCCGTTTCTTGGTGAAACCCGCTAACTGGGAGACATTATTCAGGCGGATATCCACCACGCGCCGCACTCCGGCCTGTTTCAGCTTTTCAAAGAACTCCTCAGCCGACTTTCCCGTGAATCCGACCGTGAAAAGCGTAATGGGGATTGAAGTATCCATTTCTGCGGCGTCGATCATTGCGGCATTTCCTCGTAGTCGTAGCGGAAAGCTATTTCATAAGCACGATAATCATAAGCAAGAGCAATGATTTCTTCATCCGTCAAGTTTGGTTCGAGCATGTGCGTGATGCCCATCTTGGAAACCAGTCGTTTTTCGGTGGATACATGATCTTCAAGGTTGCCGTCGGCCAAAATGTGCTTGATCTGCAAGCCAAAATCTCGCAGGTGACGACAGATAAGAATCGTCCGGTGACAATCCAGAGGTTCCTTTTCGGCGCACATGATGGCCACACGACGCATTTTGGCACGCTGATACAATCGCGATAGACCTTCTTGGAATGCGGGCATCTTGGCAATCTTCTCGTAAAGCGCCCTGCCCTCCTCATAGCACTCCTGCTCTTCACGGCGGGCGCCCAACTCTTGGCCCATGAATATGTATTCAATTTCTGACGCCTTTAGCGCGGCCGAAATAAACTCACGATTGAAATACTCCAGCCGACCATAAGGATGTGAACGCACGTCGACAACAGCCTCGATACCGTGACGCTTCAATAAAGCCAGAAACGCTTCGAGGGTGTGATTAGAGTGACCGACAGTAAAGATGGTCGGGTTTTCGTTCGTCATCACCCCGCCTCCTTGACCATTATCTCATGAGCAGAACGACTCTAACCCGC
The DNA here is from genome assembly GCA_963820545.1 of Pirellulales bacterium. Classification (GTDB taxonomy): domain Bacteria; phylum Planctomycetota; class Planctomycetia; order Pirellulales; family Thermoguttaceae; genus CAWGAJ01. The sequence goes on along the minus strand of CAWGAJ010000001.1, from coordinate 906,826 downwards.
ATTTCTCACCGTAGGGTGGGACAAGGTCGCGCAAGTTGTTGGTGGGTCTGCGCAAACTGACTAATCTGTAATTTACAGTCTGTACGATGGCAAGCATTCAATCCGCGACCGAAGTCCCACCAAGAAAACAGTTTGCTTGACCCACCCTACACGTTGGTGAGAAATGCGAACTAACGTATTTTACCGGCTATAAGTAATAAAACAAGTTCTATCTGCGTCTGGCGGCGATTGGCTTCAGCTTTTTGCCGCAAAGTGTTCGGCGAATTCCAATGTCCAGTTGTCGATCATTTCCATGAACGGCGCCAGATCTGTTTCGGCGAGGCGATGATATTGCGAGCGATTGAAGAGCTCGCGGTTTTGAATGGTGCCTTTGGCCGTTAACTCCAAGATCTGGGCGGAGGAGAATGGGCGGATAAACATTTCCAGCCGGCTGTAACTGTTCAATCTTGCCGAGGAATTCAGCAGCAGGTCGTCGCGGTGGATGGCCGCGCCCCAGCCCCGCTCGTCCACGATGCTTTCCAACTGAAAGCCGGGAAACTCCTTGGCCACCTGTCCCAGGCAGCGTTCGATGTGTTCGCACAGTTCTAAGCGATATTGGGCATGCAGGCGCTGCAGTTCCTTATCGTTTAAAACCCGGTCGCGTTCGGCCAGCACCTTGGCGCGACTCGCCTCTTGTCCTTTTTCAATCGCCTTTTGCAACCGTTGCTGAAATTCCATGATAGCCAATGCATAACATACAATGCAGAAGGAAAGTCGACAAACGCTTTTTACTAGAAACAATAAAGGAGGTTTTTCCCGCGAAAGGCGGTGCTTGTTCTGCGGTTAAACATCTTCACCCCGAGGTTCCGCTTCGACATTTTGCTCGGGCTGTGCCTGGTTCTGCGGTGCTTGTTCCACGCTGGGCAAGTCGGCTTGCTCTTTGTCGATCATTATTTCGGCTTCGTTATCGACGGCTGTTGTGAGATTGTCGTCCGACGGCGGTTCTCCGCTTAACGCGGGCGGCTTTTCCTCCTTCGCTTCGGGCGGTTGCTCGGGGGGTTTTTGCGTTTTTTCCGGCAATATGTTTTTTTGTTCGTAAAATTGCTTCAAATCGCCAAACGTGCGCATGGGCTCCTTGCCTTCCTTCATGGCGTCGGTGATGGGCACGATGGGTTTGGACCGGAACTTGGGTGGATGCGGCGCATACCCCCGGGCGCGCGACGACTGATCTTGGCGTTGCTCGGTGCGTTTTCCCGAATCGCGCTGTCCCTGGGGACGAGGCGGTCGTTCGCCCCGCGGCGGCTGATGCTGTTGATCTCGATCGCGAGGCGGAAATGTACCCCGCGCCGGTCTTGTTTGCTCGGCGGCTCGGTCCGATTTAGTTGCCTCAGGCTTTGCTCCCTCTGCTTTGGCCAGCTCGGCTTTTTCGCGTTTAGGTTTTTCCCCCTGCGCGGGCTTGCGCTCGTGGCGCGGGGGACGCGGCCGCTCCGTGCCCGGCTGCACCATGCTGAGCGACACGCGCCGCCGTTCCTTGTCCACCGAAAGGACCCATACCTTTACCACGTCGCCCACGGTCACCACTTCGTGCGGATCGCGCACGTAACGGTCGGCCAGGTGACTGACGTGCACCAGACCGCTGTCGTGCATGCCGATATCGACAAAACAGCCGAAATCGACGACGTTCAGCACCGTGCCGGTCAATTCCATGCCCTGCGACAGATCCTCCAGTTTCAGCACGCCGTGTTTGAACACCGGCGGCGGCAGGTCTTCGCGCGGATCACGCCCGGGGCGGGCAAGTTGCGCCAAAATGTCTTTCAGCGTCAGGAAGCCGACTTCTAATTCCTTGGCCATGGTTTCCAACTCGACCTGTGCCACGCGTTCGGCCAGGGCGGTGGTGGTGGTTTTGTCGGTCAGGTCGTGGGACGTGCAATTTAGTCGCTCCAGGACTCGATTTGCCGCCGCATAGCTTTCCGGATGGATCCAGGTGGCGTCCAGGGGGTTATCGCCAGCGGATATCTTTAAAAAGCCGGCCGCCTGCACGAAAGTCGCCTCGCCGAGGCCCGGAACCTGGCGCAGTTGTTCGCGATTCAGAAACGGCCCGTGCTCGCGGCGGTATTCGTACAAGCGGTGAGCAGTCAATTGATTCAATCCGGAAACGTACCGCAACAGCGCCGGGCTGGCGGTGTTCACGTCCACTCCCACATAGTTTACGCAAGATGCCACGACTTCATCGAGTGTGGTCCGCAGATGCTTGGCCTTCACGTCGTGCTGATAGAGACCGACGCCGATATTGGCCGGATCGATTTTCACCAGCTCGCTTAAAGGATCTTGCAGGCGGCGTCCAATGGAGATTGCGCCCCGCAAACTGGCGTCGTAGTCGGGTAATTCTTCCCGTCCAATGCGGCTGGTGGAATACACGCTCGCCCCGGCTTCATTGACGATCACATACGCCACGTTCTGCTCTTTCAGGTCGTTGCCGATTACCTCGGCAATGAATTTTTCCGTTTCCCGGCAGGCCGTGCCGTTGCCGATGGCCACCACCGTAAGTTGATGTTTATTAATCAGTTCCACAACTTTGTGCGCGCCTGTTCGCGACGCTCGGGCTTGCCAATCAGGTAAATCACGGCATGTTCCAAAAGGTTGCCGAACTGATCCAAAGACGCCGCTTTGCAGCCGCTTTTATAGCCCGGATCCACGGCCAAAATGCGATGATTGTGCACCGGGTGGTGCAACAAGAGATTGCGCAGGTTCTTGGCGAACACGCCCACGGCATGGGCTTCGGCGCGATCGGTCATTTCCCGGCGGACCTCGCGCTCCAGGCTGGGCAGGATCAGGCGCGATAAGGCGTCCCGGGCGCAGCCGCGCAGGTAATCGCCGTGAGGGTGGTTGGGCGGCACGAGAAATTCTTCCATGCTGTTGACCATCGCCTGGAGATCGGTCTCTATCTTCACCCGCAAAATCTTCGCCCGATCTCCGCGATTGATGGCCAGAATGCGATGCGGCGGAATCTTTTTGATTTCCTCGCGGTAATCAAAGTAGTCGCGGAATGACTTGATCCGTTTCTCTTCTAGTTTTTTCTTCTTCAGTTCCCGTTTGGCCCAGTGCAGCTTTTTGGCCTTTTCCCGCGCTGATTGTTTGCGTTGGGCAAGCGAGAGCGTGGGACCGATCTTGTCGGCCGTCGAAGCCGTATGCAATGCGGATCCAGATGAGGCCTCCGGTGACGAGACAACCATACTCTCGGCGGACAAAGAACCAGCCAGCGCACTCTCCGCCGGCGCCGAGGTTTCCAGAGTGATTCCATCTAAAGAGGGCGCGGCTGGGAAAGATTCCAGCGAAGTAGCCGAAGCCACGGCGCTGGGTACTTCAGTTGGCTCCATCAGGGCCAGCGACGACTCGGCTTCATGCGGTCCGGCTGCCGGCAAAGAGAAGATCGCTTCTGACGGCGGAGGTGCATTGACGCCAGGGGGCGCGGCCGCGGTCGCCGAATCGGCCACATGCACGCCCTGGGGCGATGATCCCGACTGGATTGTCGAGGATTTTAGCTGTTGATCTGCGGAAATATCCGGAAAACCAGCCTCCGCCGAGAGTACCGGCTTGAGGTTCGCCACATTAGCGCCACTTTGCGTAACGGCCGAATGTACGGCCTCGGCAGGCGCATGGCGCAAAGCAGTAATTGTGGTTGCCGCGGCAACTACGTCCAAATTCGGCTTGTCGGTTTTTGCCGGGGGAGTATTCGACTCGGAGGCGATCCGCGTGGTGACAATCACTCCCGTGCGCTGCAGGATTTCACGCAGCCGCTGCCGCAATTCGGCCTGCTCGCTGAATTGTTCGGCTATAATATGTCCCGCGCCCAATAAGGCATCGGCCGCGGTAGGAACCTGGCGATCGGGATTGGCATAGTCTTTTGCCCGCGCATCCAGGTCGGCGCAGAGGGGATTGGCTTCAATAATTTCCTGGGCCAATCCTTCCAGACCCCGGCTGCGGGCGTTAGTGGCCAGGGTTTGCTTTTTGGGTTTATAGGGTAGATACAGATCTTCCAGGCGTTTAGTGGTCGCTGCCGACAGGATCTGCTTGGTGAGTTTTTCCGTCAGTTTTCCTTGCGACTCGATGGACCGTAAGATAGTCTGCTTGCGTTCGGCCAAGAGCCGCATTTTTGTCAGGCGGTCCTGAATCTGCCGAATCTGCTCTTCGTCCAAACCGCCGGTTTGATCCTTGCGATATCGGGTGATGAAGGCAACAGTATTGCCTTCATCCAGCAACTCCACCGTTGCTTGTACTTGTCGCAGCGGAATGTCCAAACCGCGAGTTATCTGTCGCAAATCAATTGTTACCGTGCTGGCCATACGCAGTCCACGCTATTGGAGACTTGCCGTGATTCTTGAAAACTAAACTGGGAATTGCGGTAATAGTTTCGATCTCCGATGGGAGGAAGGAAACATCCCATAACCGGAGCCGTCTCCTGAGAGGGGAGCCGCCTGCTACAAGAAATTCCGGAATGTCTCGCTTTTCTCGAAAAACCGCATTTTGACAATGATCGGTTTTCCATGCACCATCGCGCCAGCATCGCTGGCGGGTAAAACCGGTATTTTCCTCCAAAAAGATCAAACCCGCAAGATACCTCCTGCCGATATAACCTGAAACAGACAGGGTGGGCACACCACGGAAGGATATTGTGCCATGAATGCTTGCCATCTACGTGTTTATTACGGTCCGCAGGAAGAAACTGCCAAGGGAAATACTACAGAAATACATCGAGAGACTGTAACCGTACCCCTCATGGAGGTTATTCCGCTCTTGTCTGACGCCGTCCAATCCCAGCGTACCTGGCTGAGAGACTTTGCCGACGACGAGGTAACCATTTCCATGGATCTTTACGAAGTCTTGCTAGCTTACCAACATTACCGTCGTCCATCGGCCTGACAATTAGCTTAATAATACCATTAATTCAGCAACTTAAGCGGCCCGGCCCCCAGCCCCCGGGCTGTTTTTGTTTTCTTGCCATTTTTTTATGGCAAAGTTGTTAATCTGGAGAAGTTATAATATAAGTTGTCGGCGGAAAATACCAATTGATTATTTGAGGTTGTCCAAGGATTCATATTTAGCCCGCCGTGAATACACGGCGGGGAACGCTGGAAAATTCTTTGCTTTGCCCCGGGTGTATTCACTCGGGGCTAAATATATGTTTATTTTTTAAAGCATGTAATTTAAAGACGCCCTCATTGATTATTGTTGAGAAATAAGTTTAGTACCCTAAACCTGTTGAATTGCACGTGAACGAAGGAATTCCTCCCCATCATTTATCGCCAATCGAGGGTGAAAATAAAACTCACTCTTCTGAGAATATAGGCGATGCCCCCCCGGCATCGCAACGGGTGGCCGAATTGATCCAGCGCATTAGAGAATCGACCGATAAGCTTGCCGGCGACCATCCCAGCCGCGGCGATCTGAAAATTCTCAACCGCACGCTCAAGGAATTGCGTTACGCCTTCAAGGTGTTTGCGCCTATCGGCGCCACCGCAAGGTGACTGTGTTTGGTTCCTCTCGCACAATTCCCGAGCATCCCGCCTATACTCAAGCGGTCGCCTTTGGTCAGAAGATGGCCCAGCATCAGTGGTTTGTCATCACCGGCGCATCCAGTGGAATCATGGAGGCCGGACACGTGGGGGCCGGCCGAGATCACGCCATGGGTTTAAATATTTTGCTCCCTTTCGAGCAAACGGCCAATCCCATCATCGCCGGCGACCCCAAACTGGTGCACATGAAATACTTTTTCACGCGGAAACTGATGTTCGTCAAAGAGACCGATGCCTTTTGTCTGCTCCCCGGAGGTTTTGGAACCCTCGATGAAGGACTGGAAGTGCTCACCCTCTTGCAGACCGGCAAACACGACATGATGCCCATTGTCTTGCTGGACGAACCGGGCGGCAACTATTGGGCCAGTTTTCAAGAGTTTGTGGAAAAGCAACTGCTCGGCCGAGGAATGATCGGTCCGGATGATCTCTCGCTCTACAAACTTACCGACAATGTCGACCAGGCCGTGGCGGAAATTCTGCAATTCTATCGCGTGTATCATAGCCTCCGCTACGTCCGTTCGAATCTGGTTCTCCGGCTTAACAAGCGGCCCAACGAGGCCTTGCTGGAAATGATCAACACGCGCTTTGCCGACATTCTTACGGAAGGGCGTTTCCAGGTCGGCGAAGCCCTGCCCGAGGAACACGACGATCCCGAACTGGCCGATCTTCCCCGCCTTTTCTTCCAGTTCGATCGCCGCAGCTACGGCCGTCTGCGCCAGTTGATCGATTGCCTCAATCACGGCACGGTCGATTAGCCCATACGAGTTTGTAGGATGGCTTTCAAAACCGTCCTACGTTGTTTTGCCGCGGCCACCCTCTTTCACTTCTCTTGCCAACCATCTCGACAAACCATTATTATGGTGTTACAATATTAAAAATTGTATTACCCTGACCCCTGATCCCTGATCCCTAATAATATGCATATTTACGAAGGCATTTTGTCGGTCACGCCGCACGGCCAGGAAATATTAGTGGCCGGGGCAATAGTCGCGGCGGCGGGCACGGCCATCGGCCTGCGCAAACTCGAGCCCGAACGCTTACCCCAAGCAGGATTGCTGAGTGCCGCGTTTTTTGTGGCCTCACTCATTCAAGTGCCGTTGGGTCCCAGTTCCGTGCACCTCGTGTTAAGCGGTCTTTTGGGATTGGTGCTGGGATGGGCGGCCTTTCCCGCCGTTTTGATGGCATTAATTCTCCAAGCGGCGTTTTTCTCCATCGGCGGAGTGACAACCTTGGGCTTGAACACCACGATTATGGCCTTGCCGGCAGTGGTTTGCTTCTACTTATTCCGCCGTGCCGTGTCGGCACACAGCGAACGGATTGTTTTCGTCATGGCCTTTGCGTGTGGGGCCACGGCCCTGATTATCGGGGCGCTGATAACCACAGGGGTCTTGCTTTTCGCCGGCAAGGGATTCGCTCCACTTGCTGCTTTGTTGCTGGCCGTGCATTTGCCTTCAGCCCTGGTTGAAGGTTTTGTCACCGCTGGCGTGGTGGTGTTTATCCGGAAGGTCCGCCCGGAACTGCTCGACGCTCCCCGCCTTGTCCCCGCACTTGAACCTGGTACGTCTGATAATTGAAAAAAACCGCTTGCGGATTTGCAGGCACGATTGCATTCCGATAAAGGTCAATCAATTATGATTAAATTCAGCAATTTGCAATTTTCAATTTGCAATTTTCAATTTGCAATCATTCTCTTAATTTTTTTCTCTCCCTTGTCCCTCTACGCCCACAGCATGGACGTTTTTGCTTCCGTGGAGGGCAAAACCATCCAAGGCAAGGCCCATTACCACGACGGCACGCCGGCCAAAAACTGCGCGGTGACGGCCTTTGATCCCTCGGGCAAAGAAATCGGCCGGTCCAAGACCGACCAGCAAGGAAAATTCACCCTGGAAGCCCGCTTTCGCTGCGACTATCGCCTCTTGGTCGATGCCGGCGACGGCCACGGCGGCCAGTACACAATTTCCGCCAGCGTGCTGCCCGCGAATCTACCCGCTCCGGGAACTTCCGCCGTCTCTCAGCCGGCAAAATCAGATCATGAAAGCGATCATCAACATTTGCATAGTTCCCCAGCGGATGCCGCAGCCGCCGATACAAGACTTCAACAGACAATGTTGGCGGAAATTCATGCCGATGTCGACGCCCTACAAGAGCAACTTAACGATTATGAGCATCGTCTCCGCTTTCGAGACATCCTCGGTGGTATCGGCTTTATCGTGGGGATTGTCGGCGTGGCTTGCGCATATTATTACCGTGGCTTGCTGCAAAAAGTCAGGCAAGCGAGGCAATAACCGAGGTTGTCCCGAGATTTATATTTAGCCCGCCGTGAATACACGGCGGGGAAAGAGGGAAAATATTCCACCCCACCCCGGGTATATTCACCCGGGCCTAAACAAAATATGTCTTCCGTCATCCAACCTGTCCGTATTGTGCATACCTGGGACTATATTAGTCGAGCAGATCCCCGGGCGCGCATCGTGGCGGCAGTGTTTTTTTCGCTCACCGCCGCCATGCTCAATCGTTTTACCGCCTTGGGAATCGCTTTAGCGGCGGCAACCTTGGCCGGATTGTTTTCCGGCATCTCGGTGAGAACTTTTATAAAAAGGCTGCTTCCTCTGAATGTCATCATGCTTCTACTCGTGATCTTGCTGCCGCTTTCTTTGCCCGGCAAATCCCTTGCCGCGATCGGCCCTTTTTGTTTTACGCGCGAAGGATTTCTCTTGGCCGGTAAAATCGCCATCAAAGGGAACGCGATTGTGCTGGCAATTCTCGCGCTATTAGGCACGCTGGAGGTCAACACCCTGGGACACGCATTGAGCCATTTATGCCTGCCCCATAAACTGTCGCACTTATTTCTGTTCACCGTGCGTTATTTGGATATTCTTCATAAAGAATATCTGCGTCTGCGCGGCGATGAAGGTGCGCGGTTTTCGGCCGCGCATGGATCGGCACGCCTATCACAGCTTCGGATTTCTGTTGGGTATGTTGCTAGTCCGGAGTTATGATCGCTCCGGGCGAATCTTGGCCGCCATGAAATGCCGCGGTTTTCAGGGAAGGTTCTATTTGCTCGATCATTTCGCTTTCCATCCTCGCGATCTGATTTTGTGCCTATGTTCGGTCCTTCTCCTTTTGACTATGCTTGCCGCGGAGTGGCTATGATCGAGCCGTTGATAAATTTCCGCGACGTGGATTTTTCTTATTCGCCCGATCGTCCGGTGCTCAGCGGTTGCAGTTTTCGGTTAGATCCCAATGAGCGGATCGCGCTTCTCGGCGCCAACGGCAGCGGCAAGACCACATTGCTGCACTTGATCGTCGGCCTGCTGCGCCCTAATCGGGGCGACATCGAAATTTTCGGCAAGCAAAGGCGAACGGAAACCGATTTTTACGAAGTCCGTTGCCGCATCGGACTGCTGTTTCAAGATTCCGATGACCAACTTTTCTGCCCCACCGTTGCCGAAGATGTTGCCTTCGGCCCGTTAAATCTAGGTTTCAGTCGCGATGAGGTGCGCCAAATCGTCGCACAAACACTCGACCAACTTGGGCTGGCCGGCTATGAACATCGCATTACTTATCAACTTTCCAGTGGCGAAAAACGCCTGGTCGCCTTGGCCACGGTGCTGGCCATGCAACCCGAGATCCTCCTGCTCGACGAACCCACTAGCGCCCTGGACGAACAATCCACCCAACGCTTGTTAGAAGTCCTCCGCCCTTTGCCGCAAGCATTGATTCTTGTGTCGCACGATCGGGAGTTTCGAGAAAAAATTACCGATCAAATCCTGTTGCTTTGCCAGGGGCGTTTGGAAAAGGTATAAGTGGAATATAGATGATCAGTAGAGACAACCACAGAAATATTTCTCTCCAAAACTCTTAAATTACTTGGGTGTAACCGGTCTTCCGCGTTGACGGAAGGGGTGAATTAGCTTGGAGTTAGCAAAAACTGATACTGACAAAAACGGCCTCCTTTGGGAAAACATTGTTGATGTACCGCAATGAATTTCCCAGGCAAGGAGGCCGAATCATGATGATGGCACAAAAAGCGAGTGGGAGCAAGCTCCCGGAGTTGTTGGAATCGATGGCCCAGTTGTTTCGGTTTGTGCAGCAAGCAGCGGAGGCGGGAAAACCCGTGCACGAGGTGGAGCGGGGGATTTGGCAACGTCTGCTGACCCTTGGGCGGCAAGCCCTGGAGGAGTTTTTCAGATTGCAAGGGACGGGTGACGTCGGCGAAACCTTCACGATGCCGGAAGGTCGCGAGTTGCAACGTTTGGAGGAACGGCATCCGCGGTGTTATCATTCGATTTTTGGGGAATTTACTTTGGAGAGAACGGCGTACGGAACGCGGGAAGGCCAACAGATCGAGGCCGTTCCTTTGGACGCTCGGTTGCAATTGCCCGAGAGCGTATATTCCTACGTTTTGCAGGATTGGGCGCAGGTCTTGGGCGTGGAACACGCCTTCGCCCGCGCGGCGGAGACATTGCAGCGGATCCTCGGCCTGACCGTGCCGGTGGACAGTCTGGAGCGGATGAACCGGCAGATGGCCGAAAGCGTAACGGACTTCCGCGAGTCCCTGCCGGCCCCGGCCGCCGCAGAGGAAGGGGAAATCTTGGTGGTCACGGCCGACAACAAGGGCGTGCCGATGCGACGTCCTGCCCGGGAACTTCCCGCCGGTTGCCGCCGCAAAAAAGGGGAAAAAGCCAACAAAAAACAGATGGCGGCGGTGGGCTGCGTGTACAGCGTCGATCCTAAATATCGCACGGCCGAAGCGGTGGTAGCCGCGTTGTTTCGCGAGCCAACGGCGGAAAAGGAAAAGTCGTCTCCCGAGCCGGTGGCGCAGCAGAAACGGCTTTGGGCGTGCTTGAGTGGCCAACACGAAGGCGAGTGGCGGGACGGCGAAGAAACGGTCTTCGCGTGGATCGTTCGCGAGGTGAAGGCCCGGCGGCGTCCCCGACAAAAAGTGGTTTGCCTGATGGACGGCCAGCGGTCGCTGTGGATCATGGGCCGCAAAGCCCTTCCGGGAGAAAAGCTCGTCGAGATCTTGGACCTGTTGCACGTGACGCCGCGATTGTGGGAGGCGGCTTACCTCTTCCACTGCGAAGGCAGCGACGAAGCGGCCGCCTTCGTTCGGGAGCGGTTGTTGAGAGTCCTCCAGGGCAAAGCCGGCGCCGTGATCGGCGGCCTGCGGCAAATGGCAACCAAACGGAGTTTGCGAGGCGCAAAACTTCAAAAGCTGCAAACACTCTGCAAGTACCTGCAAAAAAACCTGTCGCGGATGCGATACGACGAGTACCTGGCCGCCGGCTACCCAATCGCCAGCGGCGTGATTGAAGGCGCCTGCCGTTACGTGGTGAAAGACCGCATGGAACGGGCCGGAATGCGCTGGACCATCCCCGGCGCCCAAGCCATGCTCGACTTGCGGACCACATATGTCAACGGCCAATGGGAGGAGTTCCATAGTTATCGCATCGCCCAGGAAAAACGTCGGTTGTATTCCTACTGGAGAAAAATAAAAAACTTAAACTGGTCGCTCGTTGCCTAGCGGAAGACCGGTTACACCCAAATTACTTAAAGTGCCAAAATTGGCTTTTTGCCACTGCTGAAGTCATCAATTGCACAATTAATGTGCAAAAAATAATTTCCCTGCCAAATCAAAGAAAAAATGGCTATCGGCTATAAGATCATTTTTTATAAGAACTTATGGCTATTACAGCTCTATAGTTAAGATTAAGCTGGCACCTTCTTTGCAAATAACTGCAAGTAATTTACAGTACGCAAATCAACCACAACAAAAAAATTGGCGGCGAGATACTAAGCGTACGATATCAACACCAGATAACGTTATATATCCCCCTGAAAGGAGAAGATTATAGTGACTCCGAAAGAAGTTTTAGCTTTGTGCCGGGAAAAAAATGTCAAAGCGGTGGATTTACGCTTTATGGACTTTCCCGGTCTCTGGCAGCATTTCACCATTCCCGTGGACAAACTCGACGAAGACGTGTTTGAAGACGGTCTGGGATTCGACGGCTCCAGCATTCGCGGCTGGCAGGCGATCAACGAAAGCGACATGCTCGTGGTTCCCCAGCCCGAAACCGCTACGTTGGATCCCTTCTGTGTGATTCCCACACTCTCGATGATCTGCAACATTCAAGATCCCATTACTCGCGAGGATTACACCCGTGATCCCCGCAACGTCGCCCGCAAATCGGTCAATTATTTAAAGAGCACCGGCATTGGCGACACCTGTTACATGGGCCCGGAATGCGAGTTCTTTATTTTCGACGACGTCCGCTACGAACAGGCCTCTAATTGCGGCTTCTATTTCATCGACAGCATCGAAGGTCAGTGGAACCGCGGGCGCGAGGAAAAGCCCAACCTCGGTTACAAGCTCCGCTACAAAGAAGGTTATTTCCCGGTTCCTCCGGCCGATCAGATGATGGACCTCCGCAATGAAATGATGCAAACCATGGTCGAGTGCGGATTGAGCATCGAGGCCCAGCATCACGAAGTCGGCACCGCCGGCCAGGCCGAAATCGATCTGAAATTCGATACCTTGGTCACTATTGCCGACAAGGTGATGATGTACAAGTACATTGTGAAGAATGTGGCGAAAAAGTACAACAAGACCGTCACTTTCATGCCCAAGCCGCTGTTTGGCGACAACGGTTCGGGCATGCACACCCATGCCTCGATCTGGAAGGGCGGCGAGAACCTTTTTGCCGGCAGCGGTTATGCCGGACTGAGCGACATGGCCATCTATGCCATCGGCGGTCTGCTGAAGCACGCCCCGGCCATCCTCGGCTTTGCTTGTCCCACGACCAACAGTTACAAGCGATTGGTGCCCGGTTTCGAGGCCCCGGTTAATCTGGCCTATTCGCAACGCAACCGTTCCGCTTGTGTTCGTATTCCCATGTATAGCCCAAACCCTAAAGCCAAGCGCTTGGAGTTCCGCTGTCCCGATCCGAGCTGCAACCCGTACCTCTCCTTCGCGGCGATCTTGATGGCGATGATCGATGGGATTCAGAACAAAATCGATCCGGGCGGGCCGCTCGACAAGGACATTTACGACCTCGAACCCGAGGAACTGGAAAAGGTGCCGCATACGCCCGGATCATTGGAAGACGCTCTGAAGGCTCTCCGCGCCGACCATGAGTTCCTCTTGCGCGGCGACGTGTTTACGCCCGACGTAATCGACACCTGGATCTGGTATAAACACGCCAACGAAGTGCAAGCCATGCAGTTGCGACCCCATCCCTACGAGTTCTGCTTGTATTATGACATCTAAAGGGATTGGAGATTGAGAATTAGAGTCTTTGTTTGAGGTTTAAGTGCGTTTTGCGCACATCAAGTACAGTAGTTTGTTCAGTATGTAAAGCCGCGACGGGCACCAACCGAAGGTTGGTCGGTCGCGGTTTGGTTGCAGCCGTCAGGCCGCGCTAGGAATTGCTGATCCATACAGAAAATAACCAGTGAGTTGGGGCGGCAGTTTAACTGTTGCCCCAACTTTATACCTGTCATTCTGAGCGCAGCGAAGAATCTTAATTCATGGCAACGTAGGCTACCGACCACGGGCTAATCTCCGGGAGATCCTTTCCGCCATTGGCCGACGCAGGATGACTTTTTTGCTTGTGCGAACGGACTTGCTCCTTGATTCGCCGAATATGTTCTCGGTCCGGGCCTATCATGGTCCTCATCTGAATCCCTCTTCTGGCGGGAAATCTTGAATTCACCTATTATTGTAAATGAATTCTCTGATTCTGGCCGAAAACCTGTGACATTCAAGTTTTATACCCGAAAATATCTTAATACTCATTATCAGAAAGTCGCCCTCGCTGAGAGTTTAAATGTCGATTACAATGTAACAACTCGAGGAGAAAGTTTGCTTATGCGAAAGATACTCATCACCAGTGCTCTTCCTTATGCGAACGGCCATATCCATATTGGACATCTGGTCGAGTACCTACAGACTGATATCTGGGTCCGCTTCCAGAAGCTCCGCGGCCATCGCTGCATTTATATTTGTGCCGATGATACCCATGGTACGGCGATCATGATTCGGGCCAAGCAAGAAGGCATCCGCGAGGAAGAGCTGATCGCCAGCATGCGCGAGGCGCACATCCGCGATTTCTCCGGATTCGACATCGAATTCGACAACTACGGCAGCACTCACAGCCCGGAGAATCGGGCCTTGTGTCTGGAAATCTGGACCGCGATCCGCAAGGCCGATCTTGTCAGCCGGCAGAAGGTCTCGCAGCTTTACGACTTGATGGCGGGCACCTTCCTGGCCGATCGCTTTGTCAAGGGAACCTGTCCCAAGTGCAAATCGCCCGACCAGTACGGCGATAGTTGCGATAAGTGCGGCGCGCATTACAATCCCACCGACTTGATCGATCCGATCAGCACCCTTTCCGGCGCCACGCCCGAGTTCCGCACGGCCAACCATTTGTTTATTAACATCGAAAAACTGCACGATTTTCTGGACCAATGGACCCAGCGCAGCGGCAGCCTGCAAAGCGAAGTTTCCCATTATCTTGCCGGCCATTTTCTCAACGAGCCCCTCAGGGATTGGGACGTTTCCCGCCCGGCGCCGTATTTCGGTTTTGAGATTCCCGACAGCCCGGGCAATTACTGGTACGTGTGGTTCGACGCGCCCATCGGCTACATCGGCTCGACCCAGCAGTGGTGCGACCAACATGGGGAAAAACTCGCCGATTGGTGGCGCAGCGAGGAAAGCGAAATCCATCACTTTATCGGCAAGGACATCACCTATTTCCATACCCTTTTCTGGCCGGCCATGCTCAGGACCGCCGCTTTCAGCTTGCCCAGGAAGATCCACATCCACGGCTTCTTGACCGTCAACGGCGAGAAAATGTCGAAAAGCAAGGGCACGTTCATCCGCGCGTCGACCTACCTCGAACATCTCGATCCCGCCTATTTGCGCTATTATTACGCTGCGAAATTGACCTCCCGCGTAGACGATCTGGATTTGAATTTCGACGAATTTGTGGCCAAAGTAAATGCCGACATGGTGGGCAATATTATCAATCTTGCCAGCCGCACCGCGCGCTTTGCCCAAGAGACCGGACTCTCGGCAACCTATCCCGACGACGGCGGACTGTTCGCTCAAGCCGCCGCCGATGCAGTGCCCATCGCCGAAGCCTATGAGGAAGGCGACTTTGCCAAGGCCACGCGAATAATTCTCGCCGCCGGCGATCGGGCCAACCAATTCGTCGAACAGCGCGCTCCCTGGAACCTCCGCAAGGATCCCGGCAAAACCGCTGAGCTCCGCGACGTGTGCACCATTGGCATGAACCTCTTCCGCCAATTAGCCGTGTACCTGGCGCCCGTGCTTCCGCGTCTGGCCCGCCAGGTAGGAAAATTATTCAATGATCCCATAGTCGCTTGGGAACAATCGCAACAGCCGCTCCTGGCCAAACCCATCGGCCAATTCGAGCACTTAATGCAACGCGTCGATCGCAAACACGTCGATGCCATGGTGGCCGCCAGCACCGAAGCCGGCGAAGAAACAAACCACGCACATCATGCCCCTGCTGGTTCAGCTTCGGCAACCGATCTCGACGGCAATACCCCGCTCCTGGCCGAGCCCCTGGCAGCAACGATCAGCTTCAATGAATTCGCCAAACTTGATCTCCGCGTTGCCCGTATTTTAGCAGCCGAAGACGTACCTGGCGCACAAAAACTCCTAAAACTCACGCTCAGCCTGGGCGGCGATCATCGCCGCACGGTGTTTGCCGGCATCAAGGGCGTCTATAAGCCGGAAACCCTCCTGGGCCGCCTGGTGATCTGCGCTGCTAATCTCGCTCCCCGGCAAATGAAGTTCGGCCTGAGCGAAGGCATGATCGTTGCCGCCGGCGGCGGCGAAGACGAAATTTACCTGCTTTCACCCGACAAAGGCGCTAAACCCGGCCAACGGGTGCACTAACCTGAATGCTTAGAGCGATGCTCAGGAGGGTGTAGCGTCCGTTTAGCCCGGACGCTTGCGTCCGGTGAATTCTTTAGGGATGCGATACGCTACACCATGGTGAGCAGCGCTCTAGCGAATCCAGGGATTTATCTATTTCCAGGCGGCCTTGCTCTCCGCTGGCGCGGGACTAGACATAGGCTGCGGACTAGTTGATCTGTCGGCGGGCGTGGGCTGTGCCTCAATTTCCCCTTGAACCGCCGGACAACAATGAGACGGAAGTGCCGCCGGGACCATACTGCAACTTCCACAATGTGCTTTTGGCACGCCTACAGTGTAGAAAAACGCCTGCCATCTTGCTTTCTCCTGGCAATAGCCTTCCCAGGCGTTATCGCAGGCCGAAGGCGGACATACACAGCATCCCGGCTCTGAAGCAAAGCCCGGCGGGCAATAACAAGCCGGTCCGCGATAAGCCCGATAGCTTCCGCCATCGGTGCCGTTGCAACCACATCCTGAATCAGCCGCAATTGTCGTTTCCACCAGTAATAAGAGCACCACAGTGGAAGCCCAACAGAACCCTCGCATGGCTATTTGCTCCTTTTAATTAACTCGCCCAAAGGGCGAGTGCCCGGCGTTAGCCGGTAGTCCCTAGAAAGTCCCTCCTTCTCTTTCTTCGGCCAATCGGACTGGGGAAATGCTGAAAGATAGAGATTTAACGATCAAGTAATTCGCGAAAGCTTGCGAAATTGGCGAACTCTTGACGGGCTACGATTAAACTGCAATTATTCTGGGAATGGTTTTGGGATAGAGTCTTTGTTTGAGGTTTAAGCGCGTTTTGTGCGCATCAAGTACAGTAGTTTGTTCAGTATGTAAAGCCGCGACGGGCACCAACCGAAGGTTGGTCGGTCGCGGTTTGGTTGTGGCCGTCAGGCCGCGCTAGGCTCTTACTTAGAGAGTTGTGGTTCCGCACTGCCCACTAATTCATCCCGCATCCTTCGTTCCCTATCGCCTATCCCCTATAAAGAGGTGCTTGCGCGTCCAGGGGATGGCATTTAAGTTGGGGCGGGCAAAGAGGAATTGGAACAGTTCAATCGCCCCGCTGGTAAAGGCCGCCCAGGAGCCGGAAAGATAAAAACGCCACATGCGCACGAATCGCTCGTCGAACATTTTTCGCACGCTCTCGGCCGAGGCCTCGAAACGCTTCAGCCAATCTGTGAGCGTCCGGGCATAGTGCAGGCGGAGATTTTCCACGTCGAGAACGGAAAAGCCAAACGGTTCGACAATCTCCTGCATTTCACGCAGCGTGGGGATGTAACCGCCGGGGAATATGTGCCGCTCGATCCAGGGATTGGTCTGACCGGGCCGGCTCTGGCCGATGCTTTGAATCAGTGCCCGGCCGTGGGGGGCCAGGCAGCGATCGGCCATGCGCCCGAACTGGCCATAGCGGCCTTGGCCCACGTGCTCCAACATGCCCAGGGACACCAGGGCGTCGAATTGTCCCGTGATGTTGCGGTAATCGTCTTCGATGAATTGCACTCGGTCTTCTAGTCCTTCGGCGCGTGCGCGGCGGCGCGCCAAATGGTTCTGTTCTCGGGAGATATTATATGCCGTGACATTCACGCCATAGTGCTTTGCCATGTGGATGGCCAATCCGCCCCAGCCGCCCCCCACGTCCACCACGCTTTCGCCCGGCCGAAGCCACAGCTTGCGGCACACGTAATCCAACTTGGCCCGCTGTGCTTCTTCCAAGGTCATATTTTCGCGGTCGAAATAGGCGCAACTGTAGATCATCTCCTCATCCAGCCAGAGCCGATAAAAATCGTTACCCATGTCATAATGTTGATGGATGTTTTCCCGCGCGGCGCCAATCGAGTTGGATCGTCCGGCGTGCCACAGGCGGTTGCATGTTTTACGTACTAAACTCGGGGCCGTGCCGGACTGAAATCGGCAGCGGTAAATTGCTTCCAAGCATCCGCCCAGGTCGCCGCTGACCTCCAGTTTCTCTTGGCTGTAGGCCTCCCCGAACTGGAATTCGGGATCGAGAATCAGACGCCATAACGTGGGTCGGTCGCGGATAATTACCCGGGCGACCGGCGGGACGTTGCTGGTCCCGATCTCTTCGCCATCCCATAAGACCAGGCGCACGGGCGGTTCGCCGAATGCCTTTAGCAGACATCCGCAAAGCCAGCGCTCAATCGCCAAACTCCGCGGCTTCGCAGCAGCAGGGATTTTCGACGAAGACAACTCAGCTTGGGCTGCGGCCACAGGGAAAGAAGAGAACGTATTTTGATCCGCTGCCCTTCCCTGCCCTTCGGCCGGAGCCGAACGGCGAACAATATCCTTTTGCGAAACCGAGAGAGACATGACAGAACTCCCGGGATCGACAGACGTAATACATGTTCCCTATCATTAACCCGCCGTGTATTCACGCTGGGTTAAATAGATAATAAATATATTTTAGGTTCTTGTCGCCAGAGAATGCAATAGGGGGCGGATTTATTTTTTGCCCATGCGACGTTGGGCCTCAAAAAAGCGGCTGAGAATTTCCGCGCAAGGCTCGGCCAGAATATGGGCGATGACTTCGCAACGGTGATTCATCCGCGGATCGTCGAGCAAATGGTATAACGCGTGGACCGCGCCGGCCTTGGGATCGCCAGTCCCATAGACCAGCGCGGGAATGCGGGCCTGCAGGATCGCGCCGGCACACATCGGGCAGGGTTCCAGGGTGACGTAAAGCCTGCAACCTTCCAAACGCCAGGAATTCAACGACTGGGCTGCCTGGGTGATGGCGATCATTTCGGCATGCGCTGTGGGATCACGCAGTTGTTCCCGCTGGTTGTGTGCCCGGGCAATGACCCGCTCTTGATGCACAATGATCGCACCGATGGGCACTTCCTCTTCCCGCAGTGCCTGTTGGGCTTCTTCCAAGGCAAGTTGCATATAGTGCTCGTGCATGTCAGAGAGGCTCGAATTGTCGTCGCCGCATAGTTCCGGCACGGGCGGCAGGGTTAAAGCTGTAATTATTTTGGTTCCGCGACTTCTTTTTTTTCCGGAATTTCAACCCTTACATCGATGGGCGGGGAAACGACATGGGTCCGCGGCCCTTCTCGGCCAAGTCCAATGACCTGCAGGCGGACCGGGCCGGCGCCAAGGTCGGCGGCTTCAATTTTTATCTGGCCTTTTTCCCCGGACAATCGACCCACGATGCGGCTGTTTTGTAAAACGCTGAAGCTACTCGAGCCGGGCGAGTTAACGTTAATAAGCAGAGGATTATCGGGCCGGATTACGCCCGGGGAAGCAACGTTAACCGCGATTTTTCGCTCATGGTTGTCGGTGACAATGGGAATGATCACGCGGCCTTGCGATTGGATCAATCCGGCTTCCACGGCGACGACGCGCAATTCGTGGTTGCCGTCGGGCAGCAAGGTGGTGTCCAGCGTCAGTGTTTCGCCGGGCTTGCAATGCGTGGCGCGGGAACCATTGACAAATAGCTCAAAATGGTCGATTTTCTGGCCCGACGGCGTGCTGCCCGTGGGCGTGAGAATTATTGTTCCCTTCACCGTGTAGTTGGGTTTCACGCCGGAAACGCTTACTTTGGGGATGTTCGCCCAGGGGCGACAGAGCGGATCGCCGACAATCAGGATTTGATACGGCCCGAAAATAGATTGATAAAAAGCCTCGGCCATCGTGCAGCCCCGCGCGTAGTGAACCTGAAGCATGGGAAGGGGAAATTTCTCTAAAATGCGAAAAGGTTCATCCACGGTGCCGCACGTGCCGGCTGCTCCATACCGCAGGAATTCGCTCAGCGGAGTTTGTTGGATATTGAGAAACATCACGCCGCCGTAACTGGTGAAGTTATCGCAAATGGCGCCGGGCAGGATCGTGCTCCCCGAGGCCTTCCAATCGAAATCGCCCGTGCCCATGACTGCTCCTTGGACGTCGTTTTTATTAAGAGGTACGATGCCTTTGATGATTTGCGCCGAAACCCCGAGTTTTTCCAGCTTTTTTACCGCATCGGGGAAAAGGTCGTGCCGGACGGTAGAGCGGATATCGCTATTTTTTACGAAGTAAATGGTGCCGGGGGGATGAATGCCGTCGGCGGTTGCGCTGCGTTTAAGATATTGCAAAACTTCTTCCACGCTGTTGCCTCGGCCCCAAGTCACGCCCAGCATCACGGAAAGCATGTAACTTTTTCCTTGCGCCTGCACCAGTTCGCCGCGCCGGCCGAATTGCCAGGCGCTGTGGAAACCAAGCGTCGGTTTGTCTTCCTGTTCGGCAATGGGTAAACGAATGTAACGGTTGGCGTGTAAATCCAAATAATCCACTTCCTCTTTGAGAACCGATTGCCAGAGGTAAGTCAAGCCGCTGAGCGAGGCCGTGGGAATGCTTTGGGGAAAGATGACTGGCTTGTCGCGCGGCGAAGAGGGATTTTTATCATCCTTATCGGATGACGAGTCGCGGACTGGAGCAAGCAAGTCCTTAAACTTATCCAGATCGGTATTGTAGAAAATTCTCCAGGGAAAATCGCTGGAATAGACAATGTAGTCGATTTGCCCCATGAGCCGCCGCTGACGTATGGCGTCGATGATGGGACTGAGTATCGCGGCGCGGAAGGTAGCGATGACGGTTGCATCAACCTGTTGTGGATTCCAAGGCAAATAAAACACGTTTCCCGGCGGAATCTGCCGCAGTTGGATGTAATGATTGGCAATGGCCAGCGAAGCGGGACTTTGGGGATTGACTACCAGAAAAACGTTTTCCGGCCCTCCGCCCGCCGCCGCCGGAGAGACCAACGCGCACCACAGCGAGAGTGCCGGAGAAAAAGCAATGAGTATCCTCATGGTTTTTTTGGCAAGATTCATTTTGTGGTCTCAGCAGGGCAGCCGGCTATTTCTCCATGCCTCACAGGTTATTACGTTTTCTTCCACGACAAAGTTCAATCAATCGCCTTGTTTTATCGATAAATTCTTCTCTCCGAACTTTAGCCCCGGCACTTGTGCCGCGGTTGAATCCTCTCGGCACGACCGCGGGACTAAACATCAATGAAACATCACTTTACTCATCCCCGAAAAATCCCTCACCCCTTTCGTCATTTATACCTCCACCGCCCACCGTCCATCGCCCACTGCCCACCGTCCACTGTCCACTAATCCCCAATCCCTTTCTGATATATTCGATACGTTTTGTAACGTTTTCCACCGACGGTTTCAATCGTGTGGTTGATCAGGTCGTTGTCTTCCAGGGTCCAACTCAGTTCTGCGCCGGTATAGTTAAGCACGTTTTTTCCGTAATCCAGGGTGTGCAAAATGAGCGCTTCGGCCACTCCGCGGCGGCGATAGCCTTCGAGCACGTCGAGGATAATCATCCGCGCGGTGGAAATATGTCGCAAGCGCCGCGATAGGCGCCACAATCCCCAGGGCAATCCCCAGGTGGTCAGTCGGCCGTTTAAGGGGCGAATTGCTTCGTTCAGATCGGGGACGGTGACCGAGAAGCCCACGGGTTTGCCGTTGATTTCCGCCAGTAGCACTTGTTCCGCCTGGGCGATCTTGCGCAGGCGTTTGGCAAGATGGCGGAATTCGGCGTCGGTGAGTCTGACGAATCCCCAATTATCGCTCATCGTGGAGTTGTAGACTTCCCGGCAGCGGGCCACTTCGGCGTCAAAATCTTCATTGCGGAAATGTCGTACGGTGACGCCGCTGCGCTGGGAGATTCGCTCCATGCGCGGCCGCCAGCGCTCGATCAGGTTATGCTGAGCGACAAACCACCAGGCATAAAGATCTTTCGCCTTCTTTAAGCCCCAGGATTCCAACAGCGCGGAATAGTAGATGCGGTTGTGATTCATCATTACCCGCGGCGGTGTATCGAATCCATCGACCAACAGTCCGCAGGGATAATTGGTGGAATAGTCGATGGGACCCATGATCCCGGCGCGTCCTCTGGCGCAGAGCCAACCGGCGGCCGCATCCAGCAAGGCATGCGCCGTTTCACGGTCCTCCACGCATTCGAACATGCCGAAGCAACCGAGATTGGAATCATGCTGGGAGTTATAGTTGGGATCGTCGCTGACCAGGATTCGTCCCTCTGCCCGACCGCCGCGCAAGGCCACGAATTGAGCGGCTTCGCCATGAAGGTAAAAGGGATGCTTACGGCGATTGAGAAATTCCTTCACGTCGAAGATCAAGGGCGGGATCCAATGCGGATCGCCTTCATATATGCCCCACGGCACGCGAATGAATTGGTCTAAATCCCCGCCAGTGCGCACTTCTCGAATTTCCAACGCCCCCTCAGCCGGCTCACACCGGCCGCTCGCCACTGAACCCTGAACCCTGACCCCTGAACCCTCCTCTGACCTCTCACCTCTGACCTCTGATCCCTCATAATCATACAACCGATATGTTTTCGTGATTTTTGCCCCGCCTTTTTTCAGACTGCCGTAGGAGAGCGAATTGGATTCCAAAACCCAGGAGAATTCAGCCTCTTGCAGTCCCCATTGGAGCGTCTTGGGAACCAGACCGTACATCAGCACCAGGCCCACGCCGTAACGCTGATATTCTGGAATCACGTTGGTGCTGATCAGGCGGATTTTTTTGAGGGCTTTTTTATTGCGCAGAAGATGAATAAAACCGAAGGGGAACAGTCGGCCGTCGATTTCCTTGATGCGCGGGTTGTAGTCGGGCAAGCCGAATGACGCGCCCGCCACTTGGCCCTCGATTTCGGCGATGATGGTCATTTCGGGAACGATCAGGTAGCGCAGTGCAGAGGCCATGTGCTCCACTTCGCCGGGCGTCATGGGCACGAATCCCCAGGTGTTCACCAGCGAACGATTGTAAAGCGAGAGGAATAATTTTACGTCTTCCATGAAACGCGAGGTGTTCAGTGAGCGGAGCTTGACGTTGTATCGTTCGATAATCTGCTCGGCAATGGGGCCTAATTTGGCGCCGATCGCTGGAAGCATATCTAAATGACCCCAAAAGGCGTAGAGGTCTTGGGTTTTACGAAAGCCATAATTTTCGATTAACCGTTCGTAATATGGCGGATTGTAGGTCATCATGAAGGTCGGCGGCGTGTCGAAACCGTCGATCAACAGGCCCAACTCGTAATTCAGCGAAGGATTCGTCGGCCCGCGGAGTTGATAGATGTCTTGGTCGGCGAACCATTGACGAACCGCGCCGAAAAGGCCGTTGGCGGCTTCTTGGTCGTCGCGGCACTCGAAAAAGCCAAAAAAACCGCGGCGCTCATGGTATTGGACGTTGTGCCCTTGATTGAGAATCGCCCCGATCCGGCCGCAAACTTCGCCGCCCCGCAGGGCGAGAAACGTTTGCACCGCGTTGCACGCGTAAAACGGATGAGGCTTATAGCCCACCAACTCCCGCTGATTGCCACGCAGCGGTGGAATCCAATTAGGATCGCCCCGATACAAAGTCCAGGGAAATTCCAAAAACTGCTTCTGCTGCCGACGCGTCGCCACCCGCTGAATTTCAAGCTGATCCATTGTCCTTAAGCGAGAAAAAATGTCTTCTTGACCTAAAGTGACAATTGTACCGGAACTTAGAGAGCGTGGTCAATCGGGGAATGTAGCAGATAGTGGAGAGTGGATAGGGGAGAGTGGATAGGGGAGAGTTTGTTTAGCCGCGACCCGTAGGGAAGCGGCTTTTCTCGTTCCCATGCTCCTGCGTGGGAACTTCCAACCGCTTGCGGTTTCCCAATCCCCTATCCACTATCTGCTTTTGCCTCGGGCAGCGGCGTTTCTTCCACCACCTGGCGTTTGGGTATTCCGTTGGTGCCCGGCACGATCATCGGGCTGAGCGAGTTCGATTCAACCAGCTCTTTCAATTCCGCTGTGTCGATTACTTCCTTTTCGATCAGTCGTGCGGCCATTGCCACCAGCGCCGGGCGGCGTTGTTCCAGCACGTGGCGGACTTTATCCAGCGATTGGTTGATGATATTGCGGATTTCCTCGTCGATTTCCCGGGCGGTCTGCTCGCTGTGACCCCGGTCGCGAGCAAAATCATCGGCGCCAAGCAAATACTGCGCACGGCGATTTTCCCGATACGTGATCCGGCCCAAGCGGCTCATGCCGTAGTCCATTACCATGCTCCGCGCGATTTCAGTGGCCCGCTCCAGGTCGTTCTGTGCGCCGGTGGAAACGTCGTCGAAGATCATTTCCTCGGCCACGGTCCCGGCCAGCAGCACTTGGATGCGGGAGAGCAATTCGTTTTGCGTCAGCAGATAGCGATCGCCCTCGGGACGTTGCATGGTGTAGCCCAAGGCGGCCAGGCCGCGGGGAATAATTGATACCTTGTGCACCGGATCGGTGTTGGGCAGGCAGTAGGCCACCAAAGCGTGGGCGCTTTCGTGATAGGCGATGCGCTGCTTTTCGTCGGCGTGCATTACGCGTTGACGCTTTTCCAATCCGGCGGTCACCCGTTCCACGCCTTCGTTGAACTCTTGCATGGTAACAGTGGATTTGTTCGCCCGGGCGGCCAATAATGCCGCCTCGTTGACCAGGTTGGCCAGATCGGCGCCCACAAAGCCCGAGGTGATCCGGGCGACTTCTTTCAGATCCACCGCTTTGTCCAGTTTGACCCTTTGCACGTGGACCTGCAAAATCTTTTCCCGGCCAAGAATGTCGGGCCGATCGACCAGCACGTGGCGATCGAAACGCCCCGGACGCAACAGTGCCGGGTCGAGCGTTTCCGGACGGTTGGTGGCGGCCATGACGATCACGCCGCTGTTGGAACTGAAACCGTCCATCTCCACCAACAGGGCGTTGAGCGTTTGTTCCCGCTCGTCGTGCCCGCCGACGATACTGGTCCCCCGGGTCTTGCCCAGCGCGTCCAATTCATCGATGAAGACAATGCAGGGGGCCTTGGCCTGTGCTTGCTGGAACATGTCGCGGACTCGCGCGGCGCCCACGCCCACGAACATCTCCACAAAGTCGGAACCGGATAGACTGAAAAAAGGCACGCCCGCCTCGCCCGCAATGGCCTTGGCCAATAGCGTCTTGCCCGTGCCCGGCGGACCCACCAGCAGCACGCCCTTGGGAATCCTGCCGCCGAGTACCTGGTATTTTTCCGGCGACTTGAGAAAGTCCACCACTTCGCGCACTTCATCCACGGCTTCCTCGATGCCCGCCACGTCGTTAAAAGTAATGCCGATGTCCTCTTGGGCGTAGAGCTTGCCCCGGCTGCGTCCGAAGGCCATTGCCGAGCCCGCCCCGCCCAGTCTCCGCATCATGAAGAAGAAAATGACCATAATCAGCAGCATCACCAAAAACATTTGCATCAGATTCCGCCAGCCGCTGGGTGGTTTGTCGCCGTTGACGCTCTGAAAACCTTTATCTTTCGCCAAGAGGAACAGATCCTTGTTCGCGCTTTCCAGACCTAGACAAGGACTGTGAAAGACCACATTCTCTTCGGGCTTAGCGCGTTGTTCTTTCGGCTCGATGATTTGCCTGGTTACCATGCCGATAATTTCCTGCGGACCGATACGGAGATTGTCCAGTTTCGAATACCGATAGACTACTTCCTTGCCCTTCTGTCCTTCGCTTACCTGGATGGCTGCCTGGGGATTTATCTGCCACGTGCCTTGCTCGATGAGTTTCCAAAGATCCACGTAGGAAATTTGCACTTGGTTCTCGGAACCCATTAGGCTGACGAAGAAAAGCGTGCCCACGCCCAAGGCCAGCAAATACCAAATAATATTGGTACCCATCGGAGGGGTTTTGCGTTCCGGCGGCGGGCGCTTAGGTCGATTCGATTCTGGTGCTCGGTCTTCCATAATTATCCGTAAGTTCGGTTCCTTCCCCATGAAAGAACAATAGATATTATAAAAGAAAGCATGGAATAATGATATTATAATCAGAGCGATAAGTGTCAACCTAATCTCTAGGGATTGACTACTAGGGATTAGCTTTTGCCTCGGGCAGCGGCGTTTCTTCCACCACGCGGCGTTTGGCCGTTTCGCTGGTGCCCGGTACGATCGTGAGACTGGGAGAATTCATTTGGAATAGTTCTTTCAACTCCACCGTATCGATTACCTCTTTTTCTATCAGCCGTTCGGCCAGCGCCTTAAGCACTGGGCGGTGTTGTTCCAGCACGTGGCGGACTTTATCTAGCGATTGGTTGATGATATTGCGAATTTCCTCGTCGATTTCCCGGGCGGTCTGCTCGCTGTGACCCCGCTCGCGGGCAAAATCATCGGCACCGTGCAAATACTGCGCACGGCGATTTTCCCGATACGTGATCCGGCCCAAGCGGCTCATGCCGTAGTCCATTACCATGCTCCGCGCGATTTCAGTGGCCCGCTCCAGGTCGCCGTGTGCGTTGGTGGAAACGTCGTCGAAAATCATTTCCTCGGCCACGGTCCCGGCCAGCAGCACTTGAATGCGGGAGAGCAATTCGTTTTGCGTCAGCAGATAGCGGTCGCCCTCGGGACGTTGCATGGTATGGTCCAGCGCGGCCAGGCCGCGGGGAATGATCGACACCTTGTGCACCGGATCGGTGTCGGGCAGGCAGTAGGCCACCAAAGCGTGGGCGCTTTCGTGATAGGCCACCCGCTGTTTTTCGTCGGCGTGCATTACGCGTTGGCGTTTTTCCAATCCGGCGGTTACCCGTTCCACGCCTTCGTTGAACTCCTGCATGGTTACGGCGGATTTATTGGCCCGGGCGGCCAATAATGCCGCCTCGTTGACTAGGTTGGCCAGATCGGCGCCCACAAAGCCCGAGGTGATCCGGGCGACTTCTTTCAGATCCACCGCTTTGGCCAGTTTGACCCTTTGTACGTGGACCTGCAAAATCTTTTCCCGGCCAAGAATGTCGGGCCGATCGACCAGCACGTGGCGATCGAAGCGCCCCGGACGCAACAGTGCCGGGTCGAGCGTTTCCGGACGGTTGGTGGCGGCCATGACGATCACGCCGTTGTTGGAACTGAAACCGTCCATCTCCGCCAACAGGGCGTTGAGCGTTTGTTCCCGCTCGTCGTGACTGCCGACGATGCTGGTCCCCCGCACCTTGCCCAGCGCGTCCAATTCATCGATGAAGATAATGCAGGGGGCCTTGGCCTGGGCTTGCTGGAACATGTCGCGCACTCGCGCGGCGCCCACGCCCACGAACATCTCCACAAAGTCGGAACCGGATAGACTGAAAAAAGGCACGCCCGCCTCGCCCGCAATGGCCTTGGCCAATAGCGTCTTGCCCGTGCCCGGCGGACCCACCAGCAGCACGCCCTTGGGAATCCTGCCGCCGAGTACCTGGTATTTTTCCGGCGACTTGAGAAAATCGATTACTTCGCGCAGTTCATCCACGGCTTCGTCGATGCCCGCCACGTTGTTAAAAGTTATGCCAATGTCCTCTTGGGCGTAGAGCTTGCCCCGGCTGCGGCTGAAGGCCTTTGCCAAGCCGGCTCCTCCCTGTTTCCGCATCAAATAAAAAATAATCAAAAAGATCGGGAGCATGAAGACGAGCATCGGCAAGAGGCTCTGCCAGATGCTGGGGGCCTTCTCGGCGCGGACATTGGAGAATCCTTTTTTCTTCAACAGGTCGAACAGGGCATTACTGTCGTTTTCCAGACCGAAGCGGAGGGTATGGAAGGCGATGTTGGTTTCCGGCAGGGTGCGCTCGATAATCCGGCTCGATGATTTGTCTGGTGACCGTGCCGCTGATCTCACTCGGACCGATGCGGAGGTTGTCCAGTTGGGAATAGCGGGAAATTCTTTGGTGGCCTTTGACTACTTCGCGCACATCAATGGTGGCTTTGGTATTTGTATCAGTTGATCCTTTATCGATGAGTTTCCAAAGATCCATGATTTGGATTTCCACCCGGTTGTCATAATCCGCCAGACCAAAGAAAATCACCGCGCCCGTAATCATGATGAGCACAGTGTAAAAGATCTTTCTGCCCAGATGAGGGGTGCGGCGTACTGGCAACGAGTACATAGCCCGATTTGCTTTTGAGGCTCGGTTTCCCATATTTCACTTTATATATAATACGCTTTTAATAAATTAGATTGCATCAAAATCATAGCATACTCATGTAAAAACGGCTTTTCCGGAGTAATAAAAATGTAGTGCTCATCGTGGTTGCCGCCTGGAGCGGTTGTTTTTACAATGGAACGATTATCCTTATGATGGTAGTTGTAACTATTGAAATGGTGATATGTGCCGAAAGAGCTCCTCTAAATCGCTGCCATGAAAAAAACCACTATAGACCGCCCAAGACGTGTGGCCGTGCTGGGTTCAACTGGGAGCATCGGTCGTAGTACGTTGGAGGTGGTGGGGGCCTCAGGGGGTATGCTTCGAGTACTGGCCTTGACCGCACATGTAAATACTACTTTGCTGCTGCAGCAGACATTAATGGTCCGACCGCATTGGATTGTGGTAACCGATCCTCAGGCCGCGGCCCGCCAAGATTGGTCGGCCTTGCCTGCCGACGTGGAGTTGCTCATTGGCCCCGAAGCCGTTGCCAGGATAGTTGCCGCCGCGGAGATTGACGTTGTTGTTTCGGCCATCGTGGGCAGCGCCGGATTGCGGGGGACTTGGGCGGCATTAGAGGCGGGAAAGACCGTGGCCCTCGCTAATAAAGAAAGCCTGGTGCTGGCTGGCCCGCTGGTTACCCAACTTGCCCAGGAAAAACACGCCCAAATTTTGCCGGTGGATAGCGAGCATAGCGCTGTTTTTCAGGTTTTGCTCGCCGGGCGACGCGAGGAAGTTCGCCGCGTGATTCTCACGGCCAGTGGAGGTCCATTCCTTAACCACAGCCCCGCACAACTGGCCCAAGTCACCGTGGCCGATGCCTTGGATCATCCTACCTGGGCCATGGGCCCAAAAATCACCATCGATTCGGCCACTTTAATGAACAAGGCCCTGGAAATCATCGAAGCCCGCTGGCTCTTCGATCTTGGCCCGGAACAAATTAGCGTCCTGATTCATCCCCAATCCGTCGTGCATTCCATGGTAGAATACATTGATGGAGCCGTGATTGCGCAGATGAGCCTGCCCGATATGAAGCTGCCCATTCAGTACGCCTTGACCTGGCCTGAGCGCCGCGAGGGAATGGCGGCGAAAATGGATTGGAGAGAATCGCTGGAACTGCATTTTGAACCGCCGGATTTCCAACGCTTCCCGGCCTTGCGCCTGGGATTGGAGGTTGCCCGGGCCGGAGGCACGGCCGGGGCGGTCTTAAACGGCGCCAACGAGGCGGCCGTGGCCGCCTTCCTCCAAGGCCGACTGGCCTTTAATCAAATTGTTCCCACTTGTGAAAAAATTTTACAAAACCATGCTTACGATCCCCAGCCAACCTTGGATCAACTGCTGCGGTTGGATCAATGGGCTCGGCAGGAGGTGTTGCGTTGTTGTACTTATTAATATCGTCGTTGAACTTGATAGGATTGATTTTTGTTGTGGGCATCGCCATCGGATTCGTGCTTTTCGTTCACGAACTGGGGCATTTCATCGTCGCCAAATTGTGCGGGGTAAAGTGCGATAAATTTTACCTCGGCTTTGATATCGGCGGCCTGAAGCTCTGTAAATTCCGCTGCGGTGAAACCGAATACGGAATTGGCATTCTCCCCTGGGGCGGATACGTGAAAATGCTGGGACAGGAAGATAATCCCAGTCAGATCCGTGCCGAGATCGAACGGGCCAAACACCAAGAGGATGCAAAAAACGCCCCTGCCGCCCTGCCCGTCCAGGACAATCTCCCTCAAGCAGCGCAACAATTCGATCTCGCCGCGGCCGAAAAGGCCCTTTACGATCCGCGCAGTTATCTGGCCAAAAGCGTGCCCCAGCGCATGGCGATTATCTCCGCCGGTGTGATCATGAACGTCTTCTTCGCTTTTCTCATGGCCATCTGGGCATATTACATCGGCGTGGAGCAGACCACTTGCGCCGTGGGCGATGTCATGCCCGGTGAAGCCGCTTGTGCGCAGGCTTACGGCCGGGAGATCAAATCCAGGAAATCTCCGCAAAAAAAGCCGAACGTTTTGAAGATCTGCTGAAATACGTGACCACGGGCGATATCGACAACGGCGTAACCTTGCTGGTTAAACGGCCCGATGTGAAAGAGCCGATAAAATTCCTTATTCATCCGGATGCCATCCGCGGACGTCCCACCATCGGCGTGCTCAGTTCACACATTCCGACTCTGGCAAAAACTCTTCCCCAGGATATTCCCCCTTTTTTGCCCGGCTCGGCGGCCGCCCAGGCAAAGCCGGCCCTGCAAAATGGCGACCGCATCGTGATGGTTGACGGACTGACCGTGCAAAACTCTAAGCAACTCAATGCCTGCCTGGCCGAACATCCCGACAAAACCCTGCAATTAATGGTGGAATGCACGCTCTCGGCCGAAGGCCGCAAACGCGACGGCCTGTCAACCTCCAAGCTGCTCGAAGTCTCCCTGCCGCCCCAGCCCATGCGCACCCTGGGCTTGGTAATGACCATGGGCGAGATCGTGGCCGTCCAGGAAGGCTCGCCCGCCGCCGCCGCCGGAATCAAGGCCCATGACCGGATTCTGAAGATCGACGGCAATTCGCCGGGCGATCCCCTGCGACTGCCCGATCAATTGCGGCGTCGTGCCGGCCAGACACTCACCTTTACCATCGACCGCGAAGGATTAGCGACGCCCCTCGACATCCCCATCACACTGCGTCACGTGGATTGGTACGAGCAACCATTGATGGAAAACAATCCGCTTTCCGCGCCGGAGTTGGGTATCGCCTACCGGGTGCTGAACCGCGTCGATCAGGTGCTCCCCGGCAGTCCCGCGGAAAAGGCCGGCATCCAACCGGGCGAAACGATTCGTCAAGCCACGATCTTTCCTCCCGATCCCAGTAAAATTCAGGAAAAAATTATCCAAAGGCAACTGACTTTGTCTTTCCAAGAAAATAAATCCAACTGGCCTTTCTTTTTTTATGAACTGCAAAAGTGTTATCCTTCGAGCATGGTGGAACTTGTGCTCAATAACGATCGTCAAGTCAAGCTGAGCATGGAAGAGGTTTCCGACTGGTTCAATCCCAATCGGGGCTTTATTTTTGAACCGGAAACCAGGCTCAGAAAGGCCAAATCTCTTGCTCAAGCCGTTAGTCTAGGAGGCGAGGAAACTTGGGAATCGTTGACCTTGGTGGTGCGCGTGTTGCGCAAACTCGGCTCGCAGATCTCCGTCAAGGAGTTAAGCGGTCCCATCTCCATTGCCGTCATGGCCGGTCAAGCCGCGAAAAGAGGCCTGGCCACCTTGCTGCTGTTTTTAACCCTCTTAAGCGCGAACCTGGCCATACTAAATCTCTTGCCAATTCCGCTGCTCGACGGAGGGCATCTTATTTTCCTGACTTACGAGGCCATCCGCGGCAAACCGGCCAATGAACGGGTGCAAATCGGGCTTTCGGTGCTGGGCTTTGCCTTCTTAATCGGATTGATGCTCTTCGTGCTGGGTATGGACGTCTTCCGCTTGCTATTCTTCTTTTTCAAATAGCAATTTGTCGGCTCTTCCGGTTCTAGCCCGCATTTCTCATCGTAGGGTGGGACAAGGTCGCGCAAGTTGTTGGTGGGTCCGCGCAAACTGATCAATATGTAATTTACAGCCTGTACGATGGCGCGCATCTAATTCGCGACCGAAGTCCCACCAAGAAAACTAGGTGCAAGACCCGAGAAATACGGCCTTCAGGCCGGTGGCAATCTCGCACGCCGCCCCGGTCCCATACCGCTCCGGCCGGAAAAAGCCCGAAACCGCCATCCAGTCCGCATTTCTAATCGTAGGGTGGGACAAGGTCGCGCAAGTTGTTGGTGGGTCCGCGCAAACTGATCAATATGTAATTTACAGCCTGTACGATGGCAAGCATATAATTCGCGACCGAAGTCCCACCAAGAAAACAGGTTGCTTGACCCACCCTACACGTTGCTAAGAAATGCGGTCTAGTGCCAATGCCGCCGCAGTTCCGGTGGTGTGGCAAATCCGCCGAGATTCTCCGTCCGAGAGCCATCCAGCCCCTTGCAAAGGGCACTACGGCATGATAGTATGACGCGTACTTTCAAGCCCCTGGGCCGTACTGAGGCAGCGTCAGCATACCTAGCCCCCGTTGCTCGCCGTGCAAGCCATCACCTTGCCGCGGGCCATTCTTGGGCTGGGTGTTTTCCACTTGTTTGTGATCCGCCGCCTGTCGTCCTGCGCAGCGAGTCGATCGTGGACCTTGGTCGTTTTATCATCGGCATTACGAGTACCAACATTTTTTCAACTGAAACGAGGAGACAACCTGCCATGTGTCACAAAGTGAATTGGATAATTCTGGCGGCGGTTGTGCTGGTCTCGACCTTTGGAATCACACGTGGGGCAAATGTATTTAACATGCCCGATGGGCAAACGAGTCTGGAATTTGTTACCGTTGGCGACCCGGGCAACGCGGCCGGATTAGGCTTTCATGGCGCGGTGGGCTACACATACCAGATGGGCAAGTATGACGTGACGACCGCGCAGTATTGCCAGTTCCTCAATGCCGTGGCCAAAACCTCGGATTCCTACGGCTTGTACAGCAATGACATGGCCACGGTCTTTCCAAAATACTTTGGCGTGAACCTCGGCATCACCCGAAGCGGCAGCGCGGGTAGCTACATCTACTCGCTCATGGGGGATGGCAACGTGCCGATATTCGATGTCTCTTGGGGCGACGCCGCCCGCTTCTGCAACTGGCTGCAACACGGCCAGCCCGTCGGGTCTGAGGGGACGGGCACGACGGAAACCGGGGCGTACATGCTTAACGGCGCAACCACGAATTCCGCCTTGATGGCGATAACCCGCAACGCCACTGCGACCTACTTCATTCCATCGGAGGATGAGTGGTACAAGGCGGCGTATTACAAGGGCAGCGGCACCAGCGCGGGCTACTGGCTCTACCCGACACGGAATAACACCGCGCCTATCAACGTGCTTTCCACGACCGGAACGAACAACGCCAACTTTTACGATTACGATCACACAGGCAACGGCGGCTTCACCGATCCGACGAGCTTACTGACTACAGTCGGGTACTTTGCGGCATCGCCTGGGCCGTACGGCACATTCGATCAGGGCGGCGATGTCTGGCAGTGGAACGAGTCCGTCTCGTACGACGGTTCGGCGCGTGGGTTGCGTGGCGGGTCGTTAGGCGACGGATCGGACTTCATGGCCTCGACCTCCACGTACATGGGCTACCCGACGTACGAGGACGGCTCTATCGGTTTTCGCGTGGCAAGTGTTCCTGAGCCCGGCAGCATCACGTTATTGCTTGTTAGCGCCGTTGCCGGTTTGCTGTGGTGGCGGCTGCATGTATAGGAGCACGGCCGTCCCGGCCGCAATCAGGCGAGCAAGATGCCCGCGCCCGAAAGCGATGATCGGCAGTGTTTCGAGTTTCAAATATTTCACCCCGAGCAAGGAGAAAATCTATAATGTACCACAAACTGAAATTGAATTGGCTTGTTCTGGCGGTGGCGATGGTCTTGGCCGCCGGGATCGCACAAGCAGTGACGATCGACGTTGTGCCCGTCGGCGATCCGAACAACACGGGCGAATGGTCCGGCGAGAGCTACGGCGGCTTTGGGCCGGATCGATTCTGCGGGGCCGTCGGCTACACCTACAACATCGGCAAGTACGAAGTGACGGCCGGGCAGTACACCGCGTTCCTCAACGCCGTGGGCGGCGTGGATACCTACGCGCTGTACAACAGCGGGATGTCGGATACCAGCTACAGCAGCGGGATCGCGCGAGTGGCGGCGGAACGGTCGGCAATCCTTACTCCTACACGGTGGCGGCCGACTTTGCCAACCGGCCGGTGAACTACGTTTCCTGGGGCGACGCGGCGCGGTTTGCCAACTGGCTGCACAATGGTCAGCCGATTGGCGCACAGGATCTATCGACCACCGAGGACGGGGCGTACTACCTCAACGGCGCAACGACGAACGAGGATCTGCAGGCGATCAGCCGCAAGGCCGACTGGAAATGGGCGATCACCAGCGAGGATGAGTGGTACAAGGCGGCATACTACAAGGGCGGCGGCACCAATGCCGGTTACTGGGACTACCCGACGAGCAGTGACACTGCCCCGGGCCGGGACATGGCCGATGTCTCGGGCAACAACGCCAACTATTACGGAACGCCGTACCCCATCGATTCCGGCAAGTACACGACGCTTGTGGGCGAGTTCCAGAACTCCCCTAGCCCGTATGGCACATTCGACCAGGGCGGCAACGTTTGGGAGTGGAACGAGTCCGTCCTGTACGGTTCGTCGCGTGGAATGCGTGGTGGGTCGTTCCACTACTACTCGAGCTACCTGCTTGCCTCCTACCGCTTCTACTACTACCCGGCGGGCGAGGAATACGCCTATTTTGGGTTCCGCGTGGTAAGTGTTCCTGAGCCCGGCAGCCTTGTTATGTTGTTTGGGATCGCTTTGATGATTTTGCTATATTTTTGGAGGCGCAACGCTTAACCTTTATCCTTTATCCCTTTTGCCCTTTTCCTTTCGCGCGGCGGCTTCAGCCGCCGGAAAAGCGAGTTATTTTTCCGATTTGCACACCCACCGCGATGAGAAGATCGACGCGCCGGTCGTGCTGGTCAAGTGGTATGACTTGACCAAGTAGGTGTTGGAACGCGCACCAAGATTCTTCGCTTCGCTCACAATGACCGAAATGTTTTAGGGATCGGCTCTCATTTCCCCCGCTTGAAGTGGCATCTTGTCGATTATTAGCGCTAAAGTTAGGATAATAAGTTTCGGGGAAAAGGCGGATCGACAACGATTTAACACAGTATTATGGCGCTAAAAAAGGAAATAATCGTTTCGGGTGTAGGTGTGGTAAGCCCCATCGGCGTTGGCCAGGAGACGTTTTGGGCCTCGCTCTGCCAAGGCCGCAGCGGCGTGCGGCCGTTAAACC
This sequence comes from Pirellulales bacterium, assembly GCA_963820545.1. Lineage (GTDB taxonomy): Bacteria > Planctomycetota > Planctomycetia > Pirellulales > Thermoguttaceae > CAWGAJ01. The sequence goes on along the minus strand of CAWGAJ010000001.1, from coordinate 872,477 downwards.
TCTTTGAAAATTGCGAAATCACCGCTTTCGGCGGCGAGGTGATCGATTTCGACCCCAAGGCTTACGTCCGCCAGCGCAAAAGCCTCAAGGTCATGAGCCGCGATATTCAACTGGCTTTTGCCGCCGCCGAAATGGCCTGCACCGAGGCGCGCCATCACGAGTGCCCCATCGACCCCGAGCGCCTGGGCATCGTGTTTGGCGCCGATCTGATGCCCTGCGAACTACACGAGTTGTTTTCGGCTTATCGCCATTGCCTGGTCAATGGTAAATTCGATTTCCACCGTTGGGGCGAGGCGGCAATGACCGAAATCTTTCCCCTCTGGATGCTCAAATATCTGCCCAACATGCCCGCCTGTCACATCGGCATTGCCCAGGACGCCCGGGGACCGAACAATACCCTCACCCTCGGCGACGTCTCCAGCCTCTCGGCGGCGGCCGAAGCCGTGCGCGTGATCGACCGCCAATCCGCCGACGCCATGATCGCCGGCGGCACCGGCTCGCGCATCCATCCCACGTTTTTGTTTCGCAGCGGGGCCTCCGAGTTGTCGCGGCGGGGCGATGATCCCGCCGGCGCTTGCCGGCCTTTCGACGCCACTCGCGACGGCATGGTCAACGGCGAAGGCGCCGCGGCCATTGTCTTGGAAGACAAAGTGCACGCCCAAGCGCGCGGCGTTCCCCTCTTGGCCCGCGTGCTCGGCTTCGGCGCGGCGTTTGAACCCACCGGCAACGGCCGCGTCTTGCAGGGCGTCTCCATTCGCCAGGCGCTCCAAGTTGCGCTACGCGAGACGGGCATCGGCCCCCAGGATATCGGTTGCGTGGTGGCCCATGGCATTAGCACCATCCGCGATGACCAGCGCGAGGCCCGCGCCATCCGCGATATCCTCGGCAACGTGGCCGTCACTGCCCCGAAAAGCTATTTTGGACATCTCGGCGCCGGCTGCGGCGCGGTAGAGTTGGTCATCGGAGTCTTGATCTTGAAGCATCGCCTGATCCCGCCCACCTTGAACTACCGCGTGCCCGATCCGCTCTGTCCCATTCGCGTTGTTTACGGTCAGGCGCAACCGCTGGAACAACCTATCGTGATAATTCTCAGCCACGCCCAGCACGGTCAGGCCGTGGCAGTGGTGCTGGCAGCCGCATGATATCGGCGCCTGGAGCAATATATTCAATCCATGTCTTACGATTACCAATCTTTCGCTGCTCGTCTTCAAGGACTGAATCGCGCCCTCGGCGCTTTGGAGCCGGCGGCTTCGTCGCTCGGCGTCGCCGCGCCGCGAAAAGAAGAATGGTTCGCCCTCTTGACCAACAAACTTCTGCCCCAATTGGATCTGCCGCCGCTTCTGGTGGTGGCGATTATCGGCGGCACCAACATCGGCAAGTCGGCGATCTTCAATCATCTGGCCGGCGAAAACGCCAGTGCCGTCACGCCCCTGGCCGCCGGCACAAAGCATCCGGTTTGTCTGGTGCCCCCGGGACTGGACGATCCGGCCCTCTTGCAACGCCTCTTCGAGCCCTTCCAGTTGCACGCCTGGCAATCGCCCGACGATCCCTTGACCGATAGCCCGGAAAATCGACTGTTTTGGCGCACCGGCCCGCGCATGCCGCCCCGCCTGCTGCTCTTGGACGCCCCCGACGTGGATTCCGACGTAGTGGTTAATTGGTCCCGCGCCAAGGCCATTCGTCAGGCGGCCGACGTTTTGCTGGCCGTGCTCACCCAGCAAAAGTACAACGACGCCGCAATAAAACAGTTTTTCCGGGCCGCCGCCGAGGCCGACAAACCCATTCTCGTGCTCTTCAACCAGTGCGATCTTGCCGCCGACGCCGATTATTGGCCCCGCTGGCTGGCCACCTTCCGCGCTGAGATCGACGTGAAAAAGGGGACTGGCTCTGTGCGTAGCGAGGTGCCAGTCCCCTTTTTCAATCCGGAGTTGGTTTACATTGTCCCATACGACCGTCGCGCCGCCGATGAGTTGCGTCTGCCCTTTTATTGCGTGGGCCACGACGGCCGCCGGCCACTGGACCAGCCCGTGGACCTGCGCAACGATTTGGCCGCCCTCCGCTTCGATGAGATCAAGATCCGCACCTTCCGCGGCGCAATCCGCCGCATTCTCGATCCCCAACATGGCGCGCCGGCCTATTTGCAGCGCATCCGCGCGGCAGCGGGCGATTTCGCCGCCGCGGCAAAAACCCTTTCCGCTTCGGAGCTGGCCCGCGTGGATTGGCCCACCCTGCCGCCCAGCATCCTGGTCGAGGAAATCAGCGCCTGGTGGAACGATCAGCGCCAGCCCTGGTCGCGGCACATTCACGGCTTTTATCGTGTGCTGGGCCGCGGCGTTACCTGGCCCGTGCGCACGGCCTGGGACGCCTTTGCCGGACCGAACGTCGATCCCCTGATCGCCTTCCAGCAGCAGGAACGAGCGGCAATCGTCGCCGCGGTGAAAGAACTGCTCGACGAACTCGACCGGCTCTCGCAAATCGGCAACGACACCCTGCGCCGCGCTTGCTAAAGCTCTTAGGCGGCCGCGCCCGGGCCGAATTGCTGCTTAGCGTCCAAGAGGCTCACGATCATCTGCCCGCTGTTGACGAACACTATCGCTCTTTCCTCCACGCCGAACTCGAGGCCTGGCGCCAGGCCAATCCCCGCGCGGTCCGCTTCCTGCAGTCGCTCGACCACCTGCTGGCCATGGCCCGGCCGGCAATCACCGTTGGCCTGTTTTTTACCGGCCTGCACTTTGCCGGCGATATCGTGGGCCAGGCCGCGGTCCATGCGGCCGGACATACCGCCGGTCAATTGGCCACCGAGGCGGCCATCACCGGCGGCATCACCGGCGGCGGCGAAGCCCTGGTCTCCACCACCAGCGAAGGCGTTAGCCGCGCCGCCGGCCGATTGTTCCTCCGCCTCCAATCCCGCTATGCACAACAGCGCGCCGGGTGGCTCGCCAACTGGCTCGAAAGCGAACTCCTCGGCGATTTGCTCGTCGAACTCCGCCAAGGCGCCGAAGTGCCTCAATCGCCAGCCTTCCGCGAAGTTGAAACGCTGCTAGAGAGATTAGAGGTTAGAGGTCAGTAAGTTTAGCCGCGAGCCAAAGGCGAGCGGGTGTGTCCGGAGATTAGGGATTAGTGATTGGTAGGACGGTTTTGAAAACCGTCTTACAGGAGATTGGGAATTGGAGTCATCCTGAGCAAAGAGTCATCCTGAGCAAAGAGTCATCCTGAGCAAAGCGAAGGATCTATCAAGGGTTCAGGGTTCGGCACAGGCCACGCACCTCGTTCCCATGCTCTGCCTGGGAACGCTTATTGTTCAAGAAAGAGGATTATTTGGAGGGGGGTTTTGGAATTTTCGGTCTACTATAGAGAGTTCTTGTTTTTTGGCCAAAATGGAGCGGTATAAGGGATTGGAAAATAAGATGTTATGACGACGGTTTTGCCCACTCTTAAGTAGTAGAAAAATATGTTTTGGTTTTTCGGTGAAACGTTGCGCAAGTGGATTACTGGATAAGCAGTTGGAATTTTTGGACAGAGAAACTTACGCAGTGAATTATTGGGGAAAAATGAATAAAGTCGTAAGTTATTGGTTTAAAGTTTTCAGTAAAAAATAACTGGTTGAAGTGTAAAGAGATGCAACGGGCGCGAGGTGTAAACACACCTAGAAAAAGTGCACGCTAGTAAGTTGATCATCATTTGTTTTTTGTGGTTTTTTGGCGATTTTTCAGTCGTTTTTAGTTTCGTGGAGAAGGGCATTTGTTGGACGACTAGGCTGTAGGCTGGAGACTATAGACTGAAGGAAAGTGGACGGTGTGCAATAACAAGGGTTCAGGGTTCAGCAATATTCAATATCCTCCAGCCTCCAGCCTAAAGTCTAAAGCCTATGCGGTGAGCAGTGGGCGGTGAACGGTGGGCGGTGTACAATCGACAGAAATACAATATTGGGCAAGCCAGCAGTGGAACCCGCGTGAACAAGGAAATGCAATAATTAAGTATTGTGTCCCCGGAATATGGTGTCCCCGGAATATGCCGTCCCGGAATATGCCGGAATACTGTCCCCGGAATACCGGAATACAGTTCCCATCTTTGAATACAATTACATTTAATTGCAGAGAGATAAGTTTATATGATGTGGAAATATTATCCGCTTTCGGACAACGATCCTAAAGCGAAGAGGCAAGTGCTGAAAAATATGGAGATGGGCGCACCGGAGCACACATTAAGTAAGAAACTCTTGCAGCGCTTTTCCGAGGCGAGCGGGCCGATGCTATTGATTGCCTTCGAATCGCTCGATTTAGATGCGGACTGCCTTTATGAATATGCAACCTATTGCGGAGGCAAATACAATCTGCCTGGTTCGGAATCTATCTCATGGATGGATGGCCCAATGTGGGGACTAATTCCATTTCTCGATAAGTATTTGCTGAAATCGAAAGAAGCCATCGTGCTGTGTGAAAACTGGGCTGCCACGCGCAAAGCTGTTGTGGATTTCCCGAGGGAGTCCCAAATCTTGCTTTTCGGGGACGAGGTCTATCACATCTTGACCAGTGAAAACGCTGGTAGCCCGGACTCGATAGAATGCGCGATTCGTGAATCAGAACACCATTGGGCGACAGGTGTGTGTTCATTATACACAGAACTTCCCCAGGACGACATCCAGTCGGAGGCATTTTTTGATGCAATTGTTATGAACACAACGCACATTTTTACTCCCGCACTCGATGGCGAGGGCTATTTGGTCTGGTCTCCAATAATCCCTGCAAATTCGGGCAAATTCGGGGGACAGGGCAAATTCGGGGGACACAATACCTAATTATTGACAGATTGGGAGATAAGCTCCGATCATGGCAGGTTAGGGATTCAAGGAAATGCAAGAATTAAGTATTGTGTCCCCCGAATTTCCGTATTGTGTCCCCCGAATTGCAATTTACGAATTTATACTACTTGGAGACAAACACTGGTTTTAGGATAAGCTCTAAATCTAATCGCTATAAATTGGTCAATATCAATCGGCATTATGATATATCTGGTTTACATCGCGGCTTCGCCCATTGGCCTGGATGTCTTTCTGGAACAATGGGGTCCCGACTAATTAATCTTCAATCTGATCGAATTTGACGACGCTAGGTTCACTTTCCAGCGACAATGTATATTCCGCAATTATTTCCAGTATGGTTTGGCCGAATTGTTTCACTTTTGCCGGGCCAATGCCTTTAATTTCCAGCAATTCGGCCCTCGTGCGCGGGCGCAGGCATACTAGTTCATTCAAGGTGCTGTTGTGAAAAATACAATAAGCTGGAATGCTGGCCTCCTCGGCAATCTCCAGTGCACAACTCTTTAAGGCGTCGCGCAATTCGGCGTCGTTTTCCCGCGGAACCGTTGGAATAGATTGTTTTTTTGATGTTATTGACTGAACGAGGGTTATCTTTTCACCGCGAATTTTTTTAGAGAGGTATTCCGGGATCGGCAAGGGATTTTTAAGCGGTTTTTTGCCTTTCATTACTTCGTCGCCGAACTCGGTTAATTGCACTACCGGCCTAAACTTTATAATTTCCACCTGCTGCAAACAGCCCAGTGAGATCAGCGCGTCGATCAGTCTGACGACTTCCATCTGTGTTAGATGTTTCAACAGACTGAACGTACTTAACCGGTCCAGGCCAAGTTTTTTTATCTTTGCATTTTCAGAGCCGCACAGCATTTCGGCTATGACGTTTTTTCCGCAGGCAAAGCGGGCTTGGGTGCGTGCCACTCCGCTGAGGATCATGCGCACGGCTTCGAGCAATTTGCCGCTGGGGATTCCTACAGAGCTTATCTCAGAAGTCCCCTCTCCCTTCGGGAGCGACCACTGACGTGGTGCCCGAGGGTGAGGGCTTTTTCCGATTGGATGTTGCCGGCAGTTATCGCAATGCCCGCAGCGCTGTGGATTTTGCTCGCCGAAATATCGTAAAATTTCCCCCTGGCGGCACAATCCGCTTAAGGTAAAAGACACTATCTGGTTGAGTTTCTGCAATTCCGATGACTTGCGGCGCTCCACTGCTTCGAAATCGATGTCGAGTTTATCGAAGGGCAAGTCGCGGCGGATCATGCGGATCGCCCGGCCGTGAAACGCAGGCACGTAGCTAAATACCTTCAACCGGTTCAGCTCGTGCAAGGCGTGCATAATCGAGGGCTGATCTATTTCATCGTCAAATTGCAAATGGTTTGGGCGAAACGGTATCAGTTCCTGGCGGCGCTGGCCTACCAGACGCTCGACCGCGCAGACACTTTGCGCTGCACTTTGGCCTGCTTGGGCAATAGATCGACCAGCGTGGGCAAGTCGCTGTCGATGCGCACCGAGGCCAGATTTTGCGAAGATGTGAGCCGTTCCAAGACTCCGGCCCCTTCCAACAGTTGTTCGCAGTTGCCCACGCCTTCGTCGCTCAAAGATAAATCCAGGGCTTCTTTGACCTGCTGTTGCGTCAGCTCAATGGGATCCTCGTCCAAGCCGCACAGGAAATTGTAGACATGGACGACATATTCCCGGTCGGGATATGCGCTGTCGATGAAATATCTTTGAATGTAAAGGTCCGCGGCGTTATAAAGCATCAGGCAGCGCGCGGGCAATCCGTCGCGGCCCGCCCGACCGGCCTCTTGATAATACGCTTCCAGGCTGCCCGGCACGTTGTAGTGGACCACCGAGCGCACGTCGGCCTTATCGATGCCCATGCCAAAGGCGTTTGTGGCCACGATGATTTCCGCGCGGCCTTCCATAAACGCGTCTTGAGCCTCTCGGCGTTGATCGGGCAACATGCCGGCATGATAGACCGCAATCCGCCGCTGGGATTGAGCTTTGAGCAGTTCAGCAAGGTCTTCGGCGCGTTTTCGGGTGGAGGTATAAATAATGCCCGGGCCGGGCGTTTCGCGGAGAAACTGCAAAAGCTTCTCGGCTTTTTCCGTCTCGCCGCGCGGCTGAAGCACTTCGTAAAAAAGATTAGGCCGGGCAAAACCGGTGATGAAGGTTCGCGGCTCGCTGAGATCGAGTTGCTCGATGATGTCGCGCCTCACGTTGTCGGTGGCCGTGGCGGTTAGTGCGATGGTTACGGGATTGCCGAGAATCTGCCGGAAATAACCCAGCCGGGCATAATCGGGGCGGAAATCGTGACCCCATTGACTGATGCAGTGCGCCTCGTCGACCGCCAGCAGTTTGACTCCCGCCGTGCGCACGGCGTCGATAAATCGCCCGCTGCGAAATCGTTCGGGCACCACGTACACAATTCGATATTCGCCGGCCGCCATGCGCGTCAGCCTGTCGTTCTGCTCGGCCAGCGAAATCGTGCTGTTGATAAACGTAACCGGCAGTCCCAAGGCCTGGAGTTGATCGACTTGATTTTTCATCAGCGCGATCAGCGGCGAAACGATGAGCGAAAGCCCCTCGAGTACGATCGCGGGCAGTTGATAACACAGACTTTTCCCGCCGCCGGTGGGCATCACGCACAAACAATCCTGCCCGGCAAGCACGGTCGAGATGACCTCTTTCTGACCATATCTAAAGGCCGTCAGCCCAAACTTAGACAAGTAAGCTTCCAGATTGTCGATGGCTGCCAGATGCATGATAGAACCTGTCATAAGCCTGTATCATACGGTCTAATCAAATCGAAGTGAATGGTTCTTAGCGGATTCTGGGGCAAATATGAGTGTCCCGACGGTTAAAAACAATACCGACGTAAATCTTTAGTCGCGGAAATGTCACCAGAGGTCCGCTCCCCCATTCCCAGTACTAGATTCTTCGCTGCGCTCAGAATGACAACAACTAAAAAGTGGAGACTGAAGAGCGCTGAACCCTGAACTCTATCCACTGCCCACTGTCCACTGCCCACTCTGCATTAGGCCCTAACCACCGGCCGGCCGATGCTGTAGTAGGTGAATCCGGCCTCGCGCATGCGCTCGGGATTGTAGAGGTTGCGCCCGTCGAAGATCACGGGCTTGCGCATGAGCTTGATCAATTCCTCGAGGTTGGGATGCACGAACTGCTTCCACTCGGTGACAATGGCCAGGGCGTCGGCGCCAATCAGGGCGTCGTCGCGCCGGTCGCAGTAGACCAGTTTCTCGCCGTAAGCGCGGCGCACGTTTTCCATGGCCACGGGATCATGCACGCGGAGTTTCACGCCTTTTTCCAGGAGTCGCTCGATCAGCGCCAGCGCGGGCGCCTCGCGGATGTCGTCGGTGCCGGGCTTGAAGGCCAGGCCCCAGACGGCAATCGCCTTATTCCGCAGATTATCGCCAAAATGTTCCTCGATCTTATCGGCCAGGAGGTTTTTCTGACGCTCGTTTACGGCATGGACCGCGTCGAGGATCCGCGGCTCGACGCCCAGCGCGCGGGCCGCGGCCGCCAGGCGCGCATGTCTTTGGGAAAACAACTGCCCCCGAAGCCCGCCCCGGGAAAAAGGAAGGCGAAGCCAATGCGATTGTCAAAACCGATGCCGCGGCGCACGTCGTTGATATCCGCCCCGGCCCGCTCGCAGATGTTCGCTATTTCGTTGATAAAACTGATCTTTGTCGAGAGCAGGGCGTTGGCCGCATACTTGGTCATCTCGGCGCTTTCGGGCGTCATGATCAACAAGGGCTTTTCGGTGCGGAGATAGGGCTGATAGAGGTCCTTGAGCACTTCGGCCACCTCGGGCCGGCGGGCGCCGACGACCACCCGGTCGGGTTTCATGAAATCCTCGATGGCCGCCCCTTCCTTGAGAAATTCCGGATTGCTGGCCACCTCGATATCGTGTCCGGAGAGTTTTTTCAGGCGGGCGGCGATTTTCGCGTTGGTGCCTACCGGCGCGGTGCTCTTGCAGACCACGATACAAGATTTGTCCAAGTGCCCGGCAATGCCGTCCACCACCGCCCAAAGCGCGGAAAGATCCACCAGCCCGTCTTCCGACGGCGGCGTGCCCACGGCCAAAAACACGATCTGCGCCTTGCTCACCGCGGAGGTCTGATCAGTGGTAAAGTGCAATCGCCCGGCGCTCATGTTGCGGGCCACCAGTTCGGCCAGCCCCGGCTCGTAAATGGGAATGTGGCCGCGGTTCAAAAGGTCGATTTTCTTCCGGTCGCAATCCACGCAGACCACGTTGTTGCCGGTTTCGGCCAAACACGTGCCCGTGACCAGTCCTACGTACCCCGTGCCGATAACAACGATTTTCATGTCGATAAATCCTCAAAATATAATCTGAAACAGATTAACTTTGTTTTGTCTTTATTTGCTGACGTTTATAAGCATCTCTAATCGCATCTTTCAATTTATCTGATTTTACTTCAAATGAATTAAAATCGTTTATGTTGTAATCCCATACGTGCAATTGCCCTTCGCCAACATTTCCACGATGTTGTCCAGATGAGTAATGGGGATTGTGCTCAATTTCGTATGATGAGAAGACCCAATAACGAATAATGTCACGCCAAACAGCGATCCATACAATGATGTCACAGCAACGTGGTTTTATCTGTTGAAAGTTCATCCAAAAAGGTTTAGATGAATCCGAAGATAATGCTTTAACATAAAGAGGAGCTTCCATTGAAGAATCAACAGCTCTAGAAGCTTTAACCTCAATACGTATTTTATTCTCAAGTAAAAAGTCGTATTGACCAGCATAATTAGGATCAAGTTTCTTAGAAGGCTTCACAAGATCAGGAATCAGTTCTTTCAGATGCCCTTGTGCCCATGCCTCACCGAATGTGCGTGGAGCACTGATTTCGAATATATAAAGATATAGATTTCTAGAAATATAGTTGTCACGCAACTCCAGATATTGATCTAATGATAATACATCTTTTGCCAAAAGATGGGAGATAATGAATTCATATTCATTGAAAGGATAAACAGAAATAAGTGATTCCAACTTTGAACGAATTTCTTCCTTGTCAGACAAACTTTCTATTAGGAGATCAAGTTCACTTTGAAGGTGTTCCATAAATAACCATCAAAATAATATATGCTGTGAAAAAGAGTTGTCTGAACTCATAGACTTATTCTGTGATAAATTATTAGTATAATCGGGTAGTTCTTTTTCAAAAGGATGTCCGTTTTGCCAGCCTAATTTGCCCGTGCGGCGGAAGTGCTCCAGGCGGCGAATCGCAATCTCGCAAAATACGGGATCGACGTCGGCCGTAAGACACGAGCGATTATGCATCTCGGCGGCCAGCAGGGTGGTGCCCGAATGGGCGAAAAGATCGAGGACCGCGTCGCCCGCCTCGGAGCTTGCACGGATGATGCGCTCGCTGCTTTTTAAGGGCTTTTGGGCGTAGCATCCGGAAACGTTCTCCTCCAGGCGATAAAAAACCTGTTGCACGTCGACCCACACGTTTCCGGCGCGGATGGTCTCGGCCTTGCCGCGCTCCTGATTTTCCGTCATCACTCCGCCGACCTGCTTGTAATAACCGCGCAGGATTTTAGGAATCTCGGTGTATTCGGCCTGGACGTTGAAGACCGGCCGCCCCTTGACGTAATACAGCAATTCCTGGCGCACGGCCATCCAGTTTTTTTGCGTGCCGTAGCCGCGCTGATTGCGCATGGTAATAAAGCTGCGCGGCGCAAACTGCTCGCCACGCATCATCAGCATGAAGTCGGCCAGGGGCTGAAAGCCTGCATTCTGGTCGGCGCCCAGCCAGACGTAGAGCGAGGCGTCAGGGGCTAAAACGTCGTGCGTATTCCGCACCCAGCCCCGGCACCAATTGATATATTCGCCGATATCACGATGCTGGAAGGCAACAATATTATAGGGCGGATCATGAATGGCCAGCGTGGGCCGAGAGCCGTGTGTCAATTCGGCCACCGCGTCCGCATCCGCGGCGTCCAAACAGCCGATCCGGTGATTGCCCTGCGGATCCCGCCAGATTTCGCCGCTCTTCAGCCGGCAATAAGGCAGCAGCCTTTCGCGCAATTCCGCGGACGTATCTAGCCGGGGCAAGGGATTATTTTTCATTTTTGAAAGCTCCCCGACCAACCGACCATGCTGCGCGTGGTGCCCGATGGTGCCTGTCGGTGCCCGGTCGTGGTTAAACCTGTACGCCCGGCACAAGTGCCGGAGCTATTGATACTCAGGAAAATAATGTCGTTTTTGCTCCTCGGAGCCGGGCCGTGTCGGCCCGGTATTGCCGGGGCGACACGCCCCGGCTCTGATTTCCTCTATGACATTCTTTTTCTGACTCTCAATAAACAATGTTTCCTATCCCCTATGCCCTATTCACTCTCCCCTACCCTTCCTGCTGACCGTTTTCTTCCTTGGGCACGCGTTTGACCGCCACTAGCTTGTCGTCTTCGTCGAGGCTCATGATCCTCACGCCCTGCGTGTTGCGGCCGATGATGCCGATGTCGGCGGCGGGTATGCGTTGGATCTTACCCCGGGCGGTGATCATGAACAACTCGTCCTCGTCGCGCACGCTGACGATGCCTATGGCCGGACCATTGCGCTCGGTGGTTTTCACGTCGCGCAGGCCCTTGCCGCCGCGCCGCTGCGTGCGGTAGCAATGCTGCGAAGAGATTTCTTCATCTTCGCCTTCAGCTTCAGATGGTGCTACTTCGGGGGCGAGCGCTTCTTCCTCCAATTCGTTCTCATCGACCGGCATCTCTTCTTCCTCGGCCAGATCAATCGACAAATTCGGCCCAAAGGGCGTGCGTTTGCCGTAACCCTTGGGCAGACCGTCAGCAGCGTGGCCTGCGGATTGGCCACCACCATGCCCACCACCGCGTCGCCGGCCGTAAGTTTGATTCCCTTTACGCCGCTGGAGTTGCGGCCCACGGCTCGGGCGTCGGATTGTTTGAACCGGATGGCCATCCCCTTGGCCGTGGCCAGGACCAGCTCATCGCCGGGCTTGGCCACCACCACGTCGACTAGTTCATCGCGCTCGCGGAGTTTTATGGCGATAATGCCGCTTTTCATCGGCCGGCGGTAGGCCCCCAGCGACGTCTTCTTCACCAATCCCCGCGCGGTGGCCATCACCAGAAAATGATCGGGCCGGTCAAAATCCTTTACCGCGCGGCAATCGGCGATCTGCTCCCCTTCGGCCAGATTCAGCAGGTTTACCACTGCCCGGCCGCGGCTGTCGCGGGCAAGCTGCGGCAGATCGTACACCTTGCGCCAATATACCTTTCCTTTGTTGGTGAAGAAAAGCAGATAAGCATGCGTGCTGGCCACGAAGAGATGCTGAATCGGATCTTCTTCCTCGGTTTTCGCGCCGGTCAGCCCCTTGCCCCCGCGGCGCTGGGCGCGATAGGCCGAAACCGGCGTGCGCTTGATGTAGCCGTTGCTGCTGATGGAAACCACCATCATCTCTTCCGCGATCAGGTCTTCCAGGTTGATGTTGCCGATCTCTTCGCCGCTGATTTCCGTGCGCCGCGGTTCATCGTGCTTGCGCTTGATGTCGCGCAGTTCCTCCCGGATCAGGTTGAGGATGTTTTTGCGATCGGAAAGGATGCGATTGTATTCGGCGATTTCGGCCAGCAAGTTGCGGTGCTCGTCGGCCAATTTTTTTTGCTCCAAGTTGACCAACTGGCCGAGGGTCATTTTCAAAATCGAGTCGGCCTGCACCGGCGTGAGTCTGTAGTGTTCGCTCCGACCGCGCTCGGCCGTGAACACGGCGTAGCCTGCCTCGCCCAAGGCGCGGCAAAGCAAAGCGGCGGGCGTTTGGATCTCCACCAGTCCCTGCTTGGCCTCGGCCTGCGTGGCCGAATCGCGAATCACGCGGATTACCACGTCGATGTTGGCATGCGCCAAAAGCAGTCCTTCCACCGTGTGTTTGCGCTGTTTCGCCCGGAAAAGCAGAAATTGCGTGCGGCGGCGGATGACAATTTCCCGATGCCGCAAAAATTCTTCCAAAAGTTCCTTGAGGTTCAGCACCCGCGGCTTGCCGTCGACCAGGGCCAAAAAAATGATCGAAACGCTGTCTTGCAGCGGCGTGAACTGATAAAGCTGGTTCAGTACTATTTCCGGATCGGCGTCCCGCTTCAGATCCAACACCAGACGGACCGGCTCGTCCAGATCGCTCTCGTTCCGGCAGCCCGAGATGCCGGGAATCTTGTCCTCGTTGACCGCCTCGGCAATGCGTTCCTCGATCCGATCGCGCGATTGCTGGAAGGGAATCTCGCTGACCACGATCCGAAAACGATTGTTGTGCTCCTCGATCGCCGCGCGGCGCGGACCACGATGGTGCCCCGGCCGGTATAATAGCCGCGGCGGATCCCTGCCTGGCCGCAGACCACGCCGCCGGTGGGAAAATCCGGGCCGGGCACGATTTCCAACAGCTCGTCGATCGATACTTCAGGCTCGTCGATTACTTTGATCAGTGCGTCGCAGATTTCGCCCAAATTGTGCGGCGGAATCGAAGTGGCCATACCCACCGCGATGCCGTTGGACCCGTTGACCAGCAGGTTGGGAAATCTCGACGGCAGCACCACCGGTTCGGTCCGCCGCTCGTCGTACGTGGGCGTGAAATCCACGGTGTCGAGTTTCAAATCTTCCAGCATCAGCGCGGCAATGGACGAAAGCCGCGCCTCGGTGTAACGCATGGCCGCGGGCGGCAAACCGGCGATGGAACCAAAATTCCCCTGCTTGTCGATCAGCACGTAACGCATGTTCCATTCCTGGGCCATGCGCACCAGCGTGGGATAGATCACCATTTCGCCGTGCGGATGATAGTTGCCGCTGGTGTCGCCGGAGATTTTGGCGCACTTCACCCGCGATGCGCCGGGGCCGATATTCAGATCATTCATCGCCACCAGAATGCGCCGCTGCGAAGGTTTTAACCCGTCGCGCACGTCGGGCAGCGCGCGGCTGACGATCACACTCATCGCGTACGTCAGGTAGCTCCCTTTGAGCTCCTCCTCGATGGGCATTTCCAGCAGCCGTCCCATGGGCATTGCGCCCTCGCCCGCTGTCACTCCTTCGACCGGCTGTTCGCTGGGAGGAACGCTCCCTGGGTCTGGTAGATCAGGAGGAAGATTTGAGTCGGTAAACAACGCGAGTCCTTTCACCAGAAATGATTACAACAACATTTCCCAAACGTCCCCTCTCCCTCCGGGAAAGGGTTAGCGTGAGGGTAATTCACTCTCCCAACACCTTTGTGAAAACCTATTAAAATACCTGGATTTCACACGTTTTAGGACAGGCTCTAAATATACCGATCCAAACCTATTTCTACAATGGGCCAACGCAAACTTTGCCTTGGCGCAAGTCCTTTTAATAATGGATGTTATGACAGCATTACAGACGTAATTCTTTTCCGCCGCTTAAACACTGAAAAACCCGGCGAAATCCACTGCTTTTTTGCCTTCTTCCCATGGTCCTCCGTGGGAACAAGAAAATGAAACGTTGAAACTGCCCACTGTCATCCCGATCGCAGCTAATTGTCATCCTGAGCACGGCGAAGGATCTGGCTACAAGTTAGTGGTTAGTGAAGAGTCCTGAACCCCGAACCCTGAATCCTGAACCCCGAACCCTTATTGCTGTCCACCGCCCACTGCCCACCGTCCACTATTCCCTGTCCACTGTTCCCTGTTCCCCGATTCATGGGGTATATTTACTACCTCTGGCTTTTCTATTAAAATGTTTACATTCTCTTGTTCCCATGCTCCGGCGTGGAAACGAGGTGTACCGTGACCACTGGTCGCGGCTTTACAAGAGCGCTTAAATCACATACGGAGAATTTTCTACCATGAAAACAACAAAAATCATTTCCATCTCTGTGGCGCTGGGCATCTTGATCGGTCTTGGCGCTGTAACCACGTGGGCCGAGGATACCGCTCCACCCGAGCAAAAGGTTACAGCCGAACAAACGGCTCCGGCCGCGGAAAAGCCGTCGGCCGCGCTCACGCTCCACGCCGACCAGCCCGGGACGGTGATCAACCGCAACATCTACGGCCAGTTTTCCGAGCACCTGGGCCGCTGTATTTACGAGGGCATTTGGGTGGGCGAGGATTCGACCATCCCCAATACGCGCGGCATCCGCAACGACGTCGTCTCTGCGCTGAAGGCGCTTAACGTGCCCGTGTTGCGCTGGCCGGGCGGGTGCTTTGCCGACGAGTATCACTGGAAAGACGGCATCGGCCCGCGCGAAAAGCGCCCCAAGCTCATCAACACCCATTGGGGCGGAGTGGTGGAGAACAATCACTTTGGCACGCACGAGTTCCTGGACTTTTGCGAGCAGATCGGCGCCGAACCTAACGTTTGCGGCAACGTGGGCAGCGGCACGGTCGAGGAAATGATGCAGTGGGTGGAATACATGACCTCCGACGCCGATTCGCCCATGGCCAATCTCCGCCGCCAGAACGGACGCGACAAGCCGTGGAAGTTGAAGTATTTCGGCGTGGGCAACGAAAGTTGGGGCTGCGGCGGCAACATGCGTCCTGAATACTATGCCGATCAATTCCGCCGCTACAACACCTTTGTAAAAAACTATCCGGGCAACAGCATCTATCGCATCGCCTGCGGGGCCAGCGACAGCAATTACAACTGGACCGAGGTCTTGATGAACATGGCCGGCAAGCAGATGAACGGTCTGTCGCTGCACTACTACACGCTCCCTACCGGAAATTGGCAAAAGAAAGGCTCGGCCACCCAGTTCGACGAGGCCCGCTGGCACGCCACGCTGCGCCGCACGCTGGAAATGGACAACCTCATCACGAAACATGCCGAGATCATGGACAAGTACGACCCGCAAAAGCGCGTGGGCCTGATCGTGGACGAGTGGGGCGCGTGGTACGACGTCGAGCCCGGCACCAATCCCGGCTTCCTCTACCAGCAGAGCACGCTCCGCGACGCCTTGGTGGCCGCGCTTAACTTCCACATCTTCCACCGCCATGCCGACCGCGTGGCAATGGCGAACATCGCGCAGATGATCAATGTGCTCCAGGCGATGATCCTTACCGACAAGGAAAAGATGCTCTTGACGCCGACCTATCACGTCTTCGAGATGTTCAAGGTGCATCAAGGCGGCACGTTCCTGCCGCTGGAGTTGCAGACGCCCGATTACAAGCTCGGCTCCAATTCGATTCCCGCCCTAAGCGCTTCGGCCTCGCGCGATGAGAAATCAGGCGCGGTGTATCTCTCGCTGGTGAATACAAACCCGCGCGAACCCCTGCCGCTGACGTGTAAACTCGCCGGCATTGCGCCGAACACTGTCACCGGTCGGATTCTCACCGCGCCGGAGATGAACTCGCACAACACCTTCGACGCGCCCAATACGGTGCATCCCGAACCATTCACCGGCGCCAAGATCGAGGGCGACACTTTGCGCCTCGACTTGCCGCCAAAGTCCGTGCTCATTCTCGATCTGCGCCAAAGCGCACAAAAAGTTGAATAGGGCGGATACGCTGCATAAGCCTGAAAACACGCTCCGCCTCAGCCGCATAAACTGCGCAATCAGCATCTCTCCGCGCCGCAGAGCTAATACTACCTGCAGAATCGACAAACCCGCGTTGTTCGTCAATATTTTTCGGCATCCGCGGAAGATCTCTACAATGCTATATATCTCTCATGCTATATATCCTCATGCTATATATCCCTAGAGATCTAGAGCTTCTTCAAAGTTGAAATGAAGAGTTGGGTGGTACTGGCATCTCGGTTGGGGCGGCGCTGGCGTCTGGCCAGCGATGCCGGGAAAAGCGCGGGCAAACGCCCGTGCCGCCCATCGATTCACGTTTGACGACCCTCTAGCAAAGTAGCGCTTCAAATCAAGCCCCACCGATTATCATCTCCTTTGATTGAGATTCGAACATGATTGTTATTATCGGCTGCATTATTGTCATCGGGGCGGTGCTGGGAGGCTTCACGTTGGCCGGAGGAAAGATCCCCGCACTAATCCAACCAGCCGAGCTAGTAGTCATCTTCGGCGCGGCAATCGGCGCTCTGATTGTGATGTCGCCCAAGAAAGTTCTGGTGGACATAGTCCGCGGCCTCGTGCAATGCGTGAAAGGAACCCCGTACAACAAGCGCGCGTATGAAGACCTGTTTAAGATGCTCTATGAATTGTTTCGGCTGGCCCGCCGCGACGGACTCATGGCTTTGGAATCGCATCTTATCGATCCGCCTGCCAGCGCGATCTTCAGCAAATACCCGAAATTCACGAGCAACCAGCATGCCATGTCTTTCCTCACCGGCGCGTTGACACCCATTGTGGATGGAACCGTGAAGCCCGAACAACTGCCGGGCCTCCTGGAAGCGGATATCAAACTCATTGAAGAGGAGCATCACGCGCCGGCGGGCGTGATGACAAAAACGGCCGATGCGCTGCCTGGTTTTGGCATCGTGGCGGCCGTGCTGGGAATCGTGGTCACCATGAGCGCCATCGACGGTCCCGTCGAAGAAATTGGCGAAAAAGTAGCGCCGCGCTGGTGGGAACTTTCCTGGGAATCCTGTTATCCTATGGTTTTTTCGCTCCCCTGGCCATGCGCATGGAATTCCTCGGCATCTCGGAAGTCAGCTTTCTGCACATCATTGCTTCCACCATGCCGGGATTCGTCGGCGATCTGTCTCCCAAGGTGGCCCTCGAACAGGCGCGGCGCGGCGTGGTGATCGAATTCCGGCCCAGCCGTGAGGAAATGGATGAGTGGCTCAGACAAGTGGATACCTCCTGATCCGCAACCTGTTTGGCGGCGCCGCTGAAACAGGCTTGCGGCAATCGACCGAGATATCGCCCCCCGACGTCTCGATACATGAGTTTTTTCAACCTTCACTGCTTTGCACATAACCCCACACGATAACCATCAGCAAGGATAGTCCCTCATGGCAGGCAAAGGCGGCGGATCATGGAAAGTGGCCTACGCGGATTTTGTCACCGCGATGATGGCGTTTTTTCTCGTAATGTGGATCACCGCCCAGAACAATGCGGTCAAACAGGCCATCGCCCAGTACTTCCAGAATCCGATGAGCAACTCGCTGAAAAGTGCGGGCGGTCCACCCTTCTTGCCGGCAAATAAGCCCGGTCAACCGCCCGGCCCTTCAATGTTGCCTTCCAGCAAAAGCGGCAGCGCCATCGGCGTCGAACGTCAGCGAGTCACGTGGTTCACCCGCAATTCGGCCGACAAGGAAGCCAACCAGTCGCCCAACAAATATCTACAGGAGTTCTATGCGAAAAAACCCAGTCTCTTCGTGGTTCACAACGGCGACCGCCGCTACATGGGAACCATGCTCCTCTTTGCCGAGGGATCGAGTGCGCTCGACGAAGCGGCCAAAGAGCGGCTGATGCAACTGGTGCTCGAACTTCGCGGTAAACCGCAGAAAATCGAGATCCGCGGCCACGCCACCAGAAGTTCTCCCGCGCCGCAAATCTCCGCAAAAGACCCCTGGCAATTGTCTTATGCCCGCTGCCAAGCCGTGATGAAATTCCTCGTGCAGGAAGGGATTGAGCCGGAGCGAATGCGGCTCAGCCAGGGAGGCGCCTATGAGCCCTACTCACTCGAAGTCGACTCCTCTCAACAGATCTACAACTCCCGCGTGGAGGTCTTTGTCTTGGACGAGTATGCCGAAGACCTGATGGGCACTCCCGAAGAACGCGCCAAACGTTACGCCAATCCCCAAACCAAATCAGGAACCGGGGGATAGAGATTAGTGGTTAGTGGATAGTGGTTAGTGGATTGGGAATAGTGTTTTCATCTAGCCCAGCCGATTGCGCCCAACGTTTCTCAACATAAAGCCGCGACGGGCACCGACCGAAGGTTGGTCATCGCGGTTCGATTGCATTTTGTAAAGCCGCGACGGGCACCAACCGAAGGTTGGTCGGTCGCGTTTTTGGGAATAGCCGGCGGCAAACCTGCCGCCGGTTGTGCCAAATGTCATTCTGAGTCCGCCGAAGGCGGAAAGAATCTCGTGCTGACTGGCTCCCCAGGTGCCTGTCCCCTTTGTGTTCAGGTGATGGCACTGCCCACCGACCACCGTCCACTGTCCACTATTTTTTTCCTCGTTCCCACGCTCCGCGTGGGAACGCCCTACCGCTCGCGGTTTCGCAACGTCCCTGATCCCTGAACCCTGAACTCTGCCCCCTGTCATTTCATCGCCCTGGGAACATGAAGCCCCCTCAAACAAAAAAAGCCCTGAAAGGGCGACAGAAAAAAGCCGGCGGATAACATCCGCCGGAACATATGCAAAATGCCTAACTACGGCTTGCTTGCAGGCTGGGATTAGATAAACTAAAGCAAGATGTCAGTGATTATAGGTGAGTGGATACAATCATGGCCATTCCTTCTGCTAAGTATCTAAGAAAAGCTATTATCCGTTCTCTACGGAAACAAGGATACTCGATAAAGAAGGGTGTAATTCAAATGCCGGAGGATTTATCCAAGGACGACTATCGCTCCCTGAATAAGATGTCGGTCAAAAAAAAGCTGGAGAAGTCAGGGCCTGGTGTCAAATGCTACGAGGACGAACTGCTCGAATACATTGCTAACGGCTGGGAGGTCGTGCCTCGTAATATCTCTCCAAAACTCATTCTTGTACAGCGAAATTCCGAACATGAACTTCTATTCCGCTATGCCTGTCTCCATTGGAGCATCCCTGTTTCTTCCGGTTATGGGCGGCGCTTACGGTTTCTTGTGTTTGACGAGAGTAATGGCAAATTAATTGGACTCTTCGGATTAGGCGATCCCGTTTATGCCATGAAGGCAAGAGACAACTGGATTGGATGGGATAATGATGCAAAGGCAGAGCGGCTTTATCACGTCATGGACGCCTATGTTCTTGGCGCAGTTCCGCCTTATTCCTTCTTGCTAGGCGGTAAGCTCGTGGCGATGCTCGTATGTAGCAACGAAGTCAGGAATGCCTTCCGTAAGAAATACAATGGCCAAGAATCGCTCATCAGAAAGGAAATGAGACCCCCGTACTTGGCTTTGGTTACGACCACATCTGCACTCGGGCGATCTTCCATTTACAATCGAATTCGCATAAATGGATATGAATATTGGACCAGTGTTGGCTTTACCCAGGGGTCCGGCGATTTTCACTTCTCCAATGGTGTATATGACAAGATTCGGACCTACGTGGAGAAACATTGCGAGCCCACGGCAAAACACGAGGCTTGGGGAGATGGTTTCAGAAACAAGCGAGAGGTTATCAAGAAATGCCTCTCTGGGATCGGCCTTTCGACTAATCTGATCTATCATGGTATACGCCGTGAGATTTTTGTGGCTCCGCTTGGCCATGATACATTAAATTTTCTGCGAGGGGAAATAAAACGTCCACGGTTTTACAACTGGCCTGCTCAGCACCTTTTCCAGATCTATGCGGACAGATGGCTGATGTCCAGAGCGGAACGTATGCCTCAGTATCGAGATTTCGATCGAGAAGTATATAGAATCTGGCCTGCCTTTAGATCCGACTAGACTTGGAGGATAAAACATGCCCGAACGAATTGCAATCAGTGAAGAACTGCGTTCAAGACTTCTCGATGTGACTCTCCTCCCATGCGAGGTTTGGGTAAACGGAAAGAAATACACACCTGATAGTCCTGTGGCTGCTGGCTTCAAAGGCGCGGTATGGAAAGTCAGAGATGAATTCAGTCGGTTGCGTGCACTGAAGTTATGCATTCTTGATGATTATAGCGGCAGATCTTATTTACAGGAATTGTCCCGTGCCTCTATACTCGAACAGTATTCAGTATTTGCACGCTTCACCGATGCCGGTCTTTGTGAAGTTAAGTTTACGGATGATTACGATCATAAGTTCGTTGGTATTGTGGAGGAGTGGATTGACGGCGAAACACTTGATGATTTTCTCTTACACTATAAGGATTTGGTCACAACGTCTTTCTTTTTGACTTATGTGCGAACTTTGTGTAATGCGCTCAATGCTCTTAAGGCAAACAATCTGAAACATGATGATATGCACGCAAAAAATGTGATGCTTGCTCGACCGCAAAAGGCGGATCTATCTTCGGAATGGATAATACGAATCATCGACACCGGCAGTATGAAACCTTTAGATTCGACTCGATTGAAACCCAAGGATGACCATCTGCATTTCGTTGAACACCTTGTACTCATATGGAATGTTCTGCATAGCCGCAAGAGTCTATTGGTGCGCGATAGGCGCTTCCTTTCTGAATCATTAAAGCTCATACAATCTATGATCGATGAAGATCATAACATAGCACTTCGTGATTCTTCCCAAATTGTACAACAATTTGATCTTGCATATACTCGTGCAAACTCACTGCGCTCTGAACGACCATTGGCGTTAACTTCTCCTTTTGAGTTCATATCTGCCGAGCATATATCTGATGATCGTGTGCTTGTTGAAATTTTTGCTCGTTCATGTCCGTGGCTGTCTAAAGTCGAAGGCCCTGATCCTTGCCTTGTTAGTGGCCCTCGCGGTTGCGGGAAGTCAACCATATTCCGTTGGCTTAGTTTGAAGGCTCATCTTCACAAAGACTTTTCTGATATCGATACCCTTCAGATTGCTGGCTTCTATGTGTCATGTAGCAGTGACCTGCAAAATAGGCTTGGATGGATTACTACCCAAGCCCTTGCTGATCGCTTCCGCAAAGAAATCGTTCATTACTTCAATCTACTTGTATCTCGTGAAATTATTCAGACTTTAATAATGATATATCAAAGAAAAGACCACTTAATCTCATTTAGTTTGGGACCGGCACAAGAGAAGGTGATCTGTGATTATATTGAGACCTCTTTGGGACATACTATGCGCCCACGTGTTCAAGGTGTTTCGCGCCTCACACAGGCACTCGAAGGCATTGAAGCCGAGATGTTTGAAACTCACTGTGCAATGTTACGTGGCAAACCCATTTCCAGTCCGCTCCCTGAGACATTTCTTGGAGACTTTACCACGCTATTGGTGCAGAATGTACCATTTTATGCACGAAAGCGAATTACATTCCTGTTAGATGACTTCTCAGTCCATCGGTTACCTGAGCCTGTACAGGTGATATTGAACCAAGTAATATGGGAACGCCGTCCATCTCATGTATTCAAACTATCGTCAGAGAAGCACGGAGCAGTGCTTGTTGATTCTCGCCGTGCAACTGTTGACATAACGCGAGAAATGATAGAGATAGATTGTGGACGGGAGTATATAGCCTTAGATGATTCAGATCAAGTTGCCCAAACAATATCTTTCGCAAAGGAACTCCTTGACAACCGGTTAAGGGCAGCAAACTATAGTGGCACGTGCGAGGATTTAATCGGTCATTCTAGATGGGAGGAAGGTTCTTTAGGACGTGCTTTGGCCGAAAAGCCGAAGGGGAGAATAGCCGATCTGTATCATGGTTTAGAGTGTATTGCAAGTATATGCTCAGGCGATGTGTCAACATTGCTATTTCTATATCGTAAAATTTTTGAGCTTGGTGGCGTAACCGCTGTTACGATTAATACTGTATCACTAAGTGATCAGCATGAGGCCATAAGAAGTGCGTCACGTGAACTGTTCGAAAACATTCTTCATCATTTTCCTTATGGCCCCGAGATGTATAATATCGTAAATGCCTTTGGCAATCTTGTACGAAATATTCTTGAGGAAGGTAAGTGGCAAAAAAAGGTGGTGCACAAGTCCCGACACAATGTCCCCGGATCGAACTTGATCAGCTTCCTGGTGCTACGGTTGATTTTCTTAGCGAAGAGCAACAGAAATTGGCTAAGGAACTCATTAGAAGGGCAGTTTTCATCGAAATGGAGCCGGGCCTTTCCCGCCACGGTAATGTTACCACATTGCGTTGGCAACTACGCCGCATTTATTTGCCTCACTTTGGAGCTTCGCTTACAAAGAATAATGCGGTAAAGGAAAAAATAGATTGGCTGAAATACTTTCTTACGGATCCTAACAGCGCATGCCAACAAGTATGGGCGAAATGGCCAAAGCGTAGAAGTAATAGTGGTCATAATCAGAACTTATTGTTGGATTTACACGATTAGAGATAAAGACTTAATTGGAGGACATTGAATGGTAAGAATTATTAAGTCGTATATTGCTGATATTGTATCGTCACTACCCGAAATTCAGAACATGGATATTACAACATTCATAGGAAGTAATCCTGATGATTTGTTTGTGTGTGCCCTTGGATTTGAACCAAGATGTTTATCCATCCCTACCGTGTTAGCAGATGCTGGGTATAGGTCAAGATATGCATCATATTTTGAATATAGTACTAATCGTGATGATAATGCAGTTAATTTCCCACAACTCAATCAGCATTTGACAAAGATGTCTACTGTTTTGAAACGGATTGATGCAGACTATCCCGAGTCATCAAATATCATACGAAATCTCATGGAACTCCTCATAGCGGAGGCGAAGGATCGGAAACCAGCGATTACTTTGGACATAAGTTCTTCTGCGAACCGAATGATTATGAAACTTATAAAAATATTACTGGAGTATGATGTTGATCTTCGTATTGTTTACAGCGAAGCTGCACTATATCACCCCACACGATCTGAGTTAGATGAATCGCTAAGTATCTCGGAAACAAAAGATGTCATGGGTCTCGAACGAGGTGTAGGTAATGTCGAGATCAGCGTGGACTATCCTGGTCAGCACCTTGATCCTTTACCTGATGCCGTGATTGTATTTCCCTGCTTTAAACCAGAACGGAGTAAAGCGGTTCTTAATTTAGTTGATCATTATTTGTTGAGAAGTGCTGATAATAAAGTGCATTGGATATTGGGGATACCCCATCTTTCCCAAGACCATTGGAGACTCGGTGCGATGCGCCAGATAAATGGCATTGATGAGAAAATGCCACAGCATGAAGTGAGCACTTTTGATTACCGTGAGACATTGAGAGCACTTCATGATCTCTATCAGACACTGGCCGAGAGTTATCGTCTCACTCTGGCACCGATAGGGTCGAAAATGCAGGCTCTTGGCTCAGCATTGTTTTGCTATATGCATCCAGATGTGCGCGTAATAATTGCTGCACCCAAGGAATATAATGCGAAATTGTATTCAGATGGGTGTAAAGCCATGTGGCAGATTGAATTTGGTTCAACACAAGCCTTATGTAGAAGACTTGATGAGGTTGGTAGTTTGCTAATACAGGACTGAAGGTGCGCGGGTGTCACTTCTTCTGGCTTGCCCGAGGCTGTCCGGGAATTCAATCACAAGGGATACGTGTTTTCCGAGGTTATTATAATTGACCGATTTTTAATAAAACTTGTGGTGCTAGCATAAGTAAAGAAACACCTGACTGTAAATGAACTTACGACTTTTTTAATTCCCGGACGGCCTCTCTGGCTTGCCCAGCAGTGTTTCTCTGTCCACCGTCCACCGCCCACTTTTTTATTTCCCTGACCCCTGACATCCGACCTCTGGGTATATCCCGTCCAACAAATACCCATTTTCAAGAAATCATATTTCGAACAAAATTCGCCCAAAAACCACAAAAAACAAATGATGATCAACTTACTAGGCGCACTTTTTTGTAGTGTGTTTACCCCCATCGCCCTTTGTATTTCTTTATAACACAACTAGTTACATTTTACTGAAAACTTTAAACCAGCAACTTACGACTTAATTCATTTTTCCCCAATAATTCCCTTTGAAAAATTACTTGTCCAAAAATTCCAACTACTTATTCCACAAGCCACTTGCGCACCGCTTCCCTCAAAACGCAAAACTTATTTTCCTACTACTTAAGAGTGGGCAAAACCGTCGTCATAACTCCTTATTTTTCAATCCCTTACACCGCCCAATTTCGGCCGAAAAACAAGAACTCCCTATAGTAGACCGAAAATTCCAAAACCCCCGGCAAACAATTCCCTTTTCTAAAGCAATCCCGATTCCCATTCCCCGATCCTCTGTAAGACGGATTTCAAATCCGTCCTACTAATCCTGAACCCCGAACCCTGAACCCTGAATCCTGAATCCCTGGGGATTAAACAGCGGATCTAGATACCCAAACTCCAATTTGAGCGGCGATCATTCCCACTGGCGGGCCGCCTTTGAACTGGAAGTTATAGGTCTGCATGTGGAGACACAAAAAGACGATGGCCACGATGATTGCCAACAATGCGATCACCAGCAGCAGGGTGTAGAGATCCGGCTGAGGTCGGCGATAAGAGCCGCCGGATTTTTTAATCGAGCTTGGAAGCGACACGGTCACCTTCCTGTACTTCGCTTTGTTGGAATTTGGGATCGATTTTGCAGACCGCCTTGTTGGGAGCGGTTTTTAGCACTTCGATCCGGCCGACGTATTTATTTCCCGCGGGTGCCACGCGATACACGTCCAGCTTGTGACCTTTTTGCAGGCCGGAGTCGGCGCCGATGGAAATTTCCAATAATCCGCCGCCCAGTACGGCCAACACCACGCCGTCCACGCGCGGCGGAACGCCCAAGATGTCAGTATTCTCATTTAAATCGAAATGCCGCAGTACCTCCCGGGCCTTGGCCAGATCGGCCGACAAGGTGGTATTGCGGTTTTTAAGCTCGTTTAGATCGTTGACCATCTGGTGCATTTCGTCGGTGATGCGGACAACTTCTCGGAAATGCGCGTCGCGATCTTTTTGGGCCTTTTCGGCATCGCCGCGCAATCCCTCGACCTCGGTGCGGAACTTGGCCGACTCCTCTTGGGTGGCCTTTAAGGCCGCCACCGCCTTGCGCTGGGAATCGTCTAATTTCGTTACCGATTGCTGGAGTTCCTTGATCTGCTCCTTCATCAACGAGTTTTCGTTTTCCAGCTTGGCCAGCGCCTGTATCTTTGCCTCCAGTTCCCTGTCCTTTTCCTGAGTCAGTTTCTCCAACTCGTCTTTGAGCTTTTGGTTTCGCTCCCTTTCTTCTTGCAGGACAAATTTTAATCCCAGAGGTTTGGTCGCGGTGACCTGCTCCTGGGGCGTTAGGACGACATCGCGCCAATTTTTATGCGTGGCGTAAATTGCCAATACCATGGTCATGAAGACCAGGCTCAAAATAAAGATTATTACTGTCAGAATTTTTCCTATTAGGTTCATAAAATTAGTATAACTTCGCCTAAATTCACATGTCAATCAAAACGACCATAAACTAGCTAATTTGGGACATAGAACACGAATATGCAAGCGGTTCTTATCGAGAAACGATGGTTATTTGTTGGTTTTAGCAGCTTTATCAATTTTTCTGGCATATCTCGCGGAATTGCCCTAACACACCTCCCCTCTCACCTGGGGATAAGAGTACAAGCCAAATCCAGAGTTTCATTGCTCAGAATTCGATAATCTGGTTTAGTTAACAAATAAATGCATACACAATATGGGGGGAGTTTGTTTAAATTTTCTGCCTTCATCAACGATCCTGATAGAATCGCTTCCCACAGCCAGCCACGGCAAATACTCCACAACAGACCAGGCAGATTCCGGCCGGCCAATCGCCATAATATAGATACCAGCTTTTACGCCGATCAATGCGGACCTCGGCAAGTATCGTAGCCGTACTGCGACGCGGTCCTTGTTCGATGATGCGGCCATCGCCGTCGATCCAGGCGGAAAAACCAGTGTTGGCGGCAATCAAAAACGGCTTGCGGAACTCCACCGCCCGGAACACCGCGCACGCCAGGTGCATATCCAATTCGCTGGATCCCCAAAACCAGCCGTCATTGGTCAGATTTAATGAGTACGTCCGGTTCCCGGCCCTGGGCTTGCAGGATCTTGATCTGACGACGAATCACGTGCGCCAAGACGCTTTCGTAGCAGATGTTCGGCGCAATACGAATATCGCGAACTTGAAAAGCGACTGGTTGAGTGCCGGCGGTGGTGCCCATGCTTAGTGGCGTGAATTTGTATAACCACGTTAAATAATCGGCAAAGGGAATATACTCGCCGAACACGACCAGATGCATCTTGTCGTAACGGCCCAGCAATTTGCCCGAGGCCGAGATATACGCGGCCGAATTAAATCTCTCCACGCCTTCGGCGGTGTAATGCCAAGTATCGAGCCCGACCAGTAAAGGCGACGGAGTTGCTCGGCGGTATCCCTGAAGGCCTCTTGGGCGGCGTCGGCCCAGAGCCGCAAGCGCTCGCGAAATTGTTCGATGGTATAGCCCTCCGCCTGCAACTGCGGGTCTTTTGTGCCGGCATCCTCATCGGCGGTGACAAGCGGACAAACAAAATATGTCTCCGGCCAGACGATCAGATCCACTTGTCCAAATTTGTCGACTGCCTGGCGGGAAAGGTCCAAATAGTGTGTGAATAAAATATCGCGCTGTTCTTCGCCGCCGCTGATCGTGGAATCGATAGAGCCCTGAATAAGTGCAATCCTTGCGCCTGGAGTTGTATCATTATTGGCGGTCCGCAAATAACCATATCCCAATACGGCGGCCAAAATCGCCAAGGCCGGCCAAATGGGCCAAATCGCACGAGGATTACTTTCAGATGGCAGCGCCCGGGCGATGCACGCGGCCACGAATATCACCACGAAACTAACTCCGTACGCGCCGGCCAGGTCGCTGATTTGGATCAATTGCACCCAGCGATACTGCGTATGGCCCAGGCTAGCCATGGTCATGCCGGTCAAGAGATGTGCGCGGGCAAGTTCCAGGCCAGTCCAGACGATCGGCGCGGCCAAAATCACCGGCACGCGGAGTTGATGTACCGCCACGCGGCTTAGCCCGATAAACACCGGCAAGTAAAAAGCAAAATAAAAAGCAAGCGCTACCCAGCCGAAAGCAACTATCCAATATGGGAGTCGCAGCCAATGAAGTGCGGCCAGCCAAAATAGAAAGCCGACCAACGTCAAGATGGCGTACGGCCTGCGGCCGTCGAGTTCCTTGCCTCGAATCAGCATCACCCAGGCCACAGGCGCGATCCACGCCAGAGGCCAGAGATCCACCGGCGGCAAGGCGGCCCAAAGCAGCACTCCTCCGATGAATGCATATATAAAGGTTGAAGTTTTAAGAAACTCTAACAAAACCTCCCCTCTCCGGGCGCCACCGGGCACCATGCGCAGCATGGTCGATCGGGGTGAGGGTTGGGGTGAAGGCGGAAAACTCAGCATGATGATTTTCCCTCACCCAGCCTCTCCCAGAGGGAGAGGAGTATTGTTGGGACCTCTAAAAACATGGGAAGCATAAAATCGACTTGATTATAACCATGAAAACTTTGTATCTGTAGTGTTCCTCGCGCAGCGACACTCATTTTTCAATCTTCAAAAAGCGCTCGAGGATCGTCGTGCCGCAGTCGGTAAGAAAACTTTCCGGATGGTACTGCAAGCCAAACAAGGCGAACTTTTTGTGGCGGATGCCCATAATCTCGCGCGTTCCATCCGGGGCGCTGCTCCAGGCATTGACGATGAACTGGTCCGAGAGCGTGTCGGGCTGAATCACCAGGCTGTGATACCGCGTGGCCGTAAAGGGATTGGGCAGATCTTTAAGCAATCCCTGATTGTCGTGATGAATCTGGTCGGTTTTGCCGTGCATTAATCTTCCGCAACGCACGATCTTGGCCCCAAAGGCCTGGCCGATCGATTGGTGCCCTAAACACACGCCCAAAAGCGGAATCTTGCCCGCAAATTTCTTCACGCACGGCACCGAGATACCGGCTTCATTAGGTGTGCAAGGGCCGGGCGAGATGATCAAATGCGTGGGCCGCATTTCTTCAATCTGCTCCAGTGTTATCTTGTCGTTCCGATAGACTTCCAAGTCTAGCGTGGGATCGATCTCTCCAAGCCGCTGCACCAGGTTGTAAGTAAAAGAATCGTAATTATCTATAAGCAGGATCATGGGAAAAACTATTTGTTAAGCGGATGGGAAAATTCTTCTTTTTAGCGGGACAGCCCTGGGCTGGGCCTTTTTTTAGTGATAGTTGAAGGCCACTCTGGCCATTAAATCTTACCAAACCTTCCCCGTATGGACCACCGCAGAACTTTTAGCTGCATGGGGATGAAACAATGTTTGCTGAAAAAACGGCTCAGTAAACCGTTCTGGTTGGGAAAAATATTCTGATTTGCTAAGTTGGATGTCGGTAAAACAGTCAGGCAAATGCCCTTATAATCGGCAAGGTTTTACTGCTTTTCGCAGGTGCTAATGTTTGCGCAATACGAGAGGTAAACTCTTTACTGGAAATACCTTTCGTTCGCTCAAGGCAAGTTATTCGGGCAGCCGATACGGTATTCAGACCCAAGACAATTTACGCGTGTCAAGGCGATACGCGTTGAGGGTGCGTCAGGCAACCGGATCGGGTATGTTTCGAGCCAAGGAATGGCTCGACGGCCCTGGCGCAGTACACCGTATGAACTGCGGGATTCGACTCAAACCTCCCACCCGCGACCTCCTTAATCAAGCTGTAGTTGGTTTTCAACCTAGGGAAAACCCACAACAGCCATGAGACGTCACTAGCTATGACGCTTCGGTTAATGGTCGTCTGTGGGGATTATCAATATCCCCGGTTCTGTGTAAAGGAGTTGTTGCTCAATGAAAAGCAAGACAATTTTTGTGGCGCTCTTAGTGAGCGTAGCCCTTTGCAGCCAGGGGTTTGGTTTCGAACTCCTCGATCGCATGTTAGGGCTGAACAATTGCGGTGGCTGCGGCGAGTGCAATGCCTGTGCCAAGGCTGCCTGCTGTGAACCAGCGAAGGCTTGTTGCCCAGAACCCGCTTGCTGTGCGAAGCCCGCTTGCTGTGCGAAACCCGCTTGCTGCGAACCGACTTGCGAGAAGTGCTGCAAGCCCTGCTGCCGAGCCACCCCGGTTCGTGACCTGTTTTGTGGAATTAAGGATCTATTCGAATGCGAGCGTTCCTGCTGCAATACTGGTTGCTGCGAAGCGGCCAAGGCATGCTGCCCCGAGCCCTGCTGCCCGGTGAAAGCCTGCCATCCGGCATGCTGCGAAAAGCCAGCCTGCTGCGAAAAACCAGCTTGCTGTGAAAAGCCGGCTTGCTGCGAAAAACCATGCTGCAAGAAATGCTGCCGAGTGAAGTGCTGTGAGAAGCCAGCCTGCTGCGAAAAGTGCGGCGGCTGTGAAAAGCCCGCTTGCTGCGAAAAGCCGGCTTGCTGCGAACCGACTTGCGACAAGTGCTGCAAGCGTTGCTGCCGACCGGTGCTTGATCTGTTAGACAACCTGTTCTGCTGCAAGAAATGCGGCTGCAAAGCCGAATGCGGTCCCGCCTGCTGCGAACAAGCCTGTGGTTGCGGTGGTTGCGGTGGTGCGGCTCCGGCCACGCCAGAAACGACTCCGGCCAAGGCCCCGGCCGCTGGCGAGGCAGCCCCTTTGCCCAAAGCTCCAAAAGCCGACCCCTCGGCTTCGATTAACCGCGGCCTTTATCAAGCCAGCCGCAGCGTCGCTAGCAACTAAGACGCACGATTAACTTATAAAAAATTTGCTGCCTATTCAGCAGGTCTGCTCGGGATTGATCCCGGGCAGACCTGTTTTTTTACTAGGTAGTATGTAGTAGGTAGTAGGTAATTGTATAATGGTTAAGTTTTAAGATACCTACTATCTATCACCTTCCACCTACTCATCTATGCAACCGTCATGGTACGACAGCCCAATCATGCGGGCCGCCCGGTGCGAGGCGACCGATTTCACGCCCGTCTGGTTGATGCGCCAGGCCGGCCGCTACATGGCCGAATATCGGGCAATACGCCGCCGGATATCATTCCTGCAATTGTGCAAAACACCCGATCTCTGCGCTGAGATTATGCTCAAGGCCGTCGAGCGCTTGAAGGTCGACGCCGCCATCTTGTTTTCCGACCTGCTCCTGATCCTGGAACCAATGGGAATTCGGCTTCAGTTCACCGCCGCCAAAGGCCCTTTGCTTGCCAATCCCCTGCGATCCGCCGCCGACGTGGATCGCTTGCAGGAATTGGAAAACGTCGATGAATTGGAATTTGTGATGGAGGCCGTTCGAAAAACCCGGGCCGGATTACCCCAGTCATTGCCGCTTATCGGCTTTGCCGGAGCGCCATTTACCTTGGCTGCTTATGCCATCGAAGGCAGATCGAGTCGCGATTATCGCTTGACCAAAACTCTTATGTATAGCGACATGGGCGCCTGGAACTCGCTGTTAAGTCGTCTTGCCAGGGCTATAGGACTGTATCTGAACGCTCAGATCGCCGCCGGCGTGCAACTCGTACAACTGTTCGATAGTTGGGTCGGCTGCCTGGGTGTAGACGATTATCGCCGATACGTTTTACCACATACCCAAGCCGTGATTGCATCTATTCCGCCCGAAGTGCCGGTAATCCATTTTGCCACGGGCAATCCGGCCCTACTTCCGTATATTAAGACCTTAGAGCAAAGCATGGAGCGCGGGCATCCTGCCTTGATGCGGCCGGGACGAACGCGCTCTGAAAGAAATAATCTGGTGCTTGGTGTTGATTGGCGAATCCGTTTGGACGATGCCTGGCATACAATTGGCCACCACACGGCCATTCAAGGCAACCTCGATCCCGCCGTTCTTTTCAGCACTCCGGCCGAGATTCGCCGGCAAGCCAAGGAAATCCTCGCTCAAGCGGCCGGACGGCCCGGACATATTTTCAACCTCGGCCACGGCGTGCTCCCGCAAACGCCCGTGGAAAACGTCATTGCCCTGGTCGATGCCGTACATGAACTAAGCCTGAAAACGTAGCGGCACACTCCATGTGCCGTTCCCGCACACGGAGTGTGCAGACTACTTTTTTATGACAGAATAGTTGGGATGGCAGTTAAACTGCCACCCCAATTAGGTTTTTATAACAAGTTCTATTAAAATTAAGCCCGCAAGTTGCCAGCCTGTGGGGGTTTTTTAATTTATCGTCGACGACGAACCCACGTCGCCGCCAGCGCGGTCAATCCGCCCAAGGCCAGCAGCGTCAGCGTGCCCGGCTCGGGGACGGCAACCAGCGCCGCGAGGACCTCGCCGGCAATCTCGTTGCAATAGGTCGTCTGGGTAGAGCCTGGATAATCTAAGAAGGCGCCGGCATAGGTGCCGCTGCCTACCTGCATGGTCACCAGCCATTCTTGGCCTTTGGCAATCTCGTCATAGTAGTCCGTGATGCCTAGACACTGGTCTGCGGCCTCTAGTGCGAGAATTGCATAGGCCGTGACTTGCACATCCTTGTAGTCCTCGGGTGGTGTTGAAGTGTAATGTTCGCCCCAATACCACGAGCCGTCGGCGTTCTGCTTCCCAGCAAGGTAATTAGCCAGGTCTGCCAAGTTGTTAATGCCGTTGATGCTGGAATTGTTGGGGCTTATGATGGACGTGAAGCTGGTCACCCCATCCAAGGCGAGTCCACGCACTGCACCTGCTACGCCACCTAACCAGTCGTCGGTGCCGCCGAGGGTGTTGAGACCGTCCAGGATGGCTTGCTTGAACAATCCTTCCTGCCCCGAGTTGCCGATATTATTGGCGGTCACGGCAATCGTGGAAAATTCCCAGGGCCTCATATTGATATACGCGCCACTGCGATCGGTGTTAACAGTGGCGATCCAATTAGCGGTATCACGATTGCTGTTTCCATAGGTTCCGGCGGATAGCTCGTCAAAGAACTCCGTGGCGGCAAGATTGCTCCAGGCGCCACCAAGCTGCCAACAGTAGTATGAATCAAATGAGGCGAACCAGGTCTTGGCCTGCTTGGGCGGATCAAACACAGCATAGTTTTGCAGGTAATCGCCGGCGTTTTGCGCGGCGGTCAGGTACGATGCTCCGCCGGCAACGTTATAATATCTCACCAAGCCAATGCCCGTCGCTCCGGTGATATTGTCAGCAACGGTTCCACTGTTATACCAGGCCCAACCGCCATTGCTCAATTGGATGTTGACCAAATAGTCAGCGGCATCTTTCGCCGCTTCCATGGGCGTTTTTTACGCCCGCCTGAGCGCACATCATCAATAATACTGTTGCAACCGTGGTAACGATTTTTGTTGTTAATTCCATTCTGTGGAAAAGTGACTTTTCCATTCTTGTTTCTCCTTGTTTTGGAAGGGCGGAAAATTTATTCCGCCTTTGCCGGTGTGAAAAAAACCCTTGTTAAAAAACAAAGACTTAAAAAAACTCCAACAGTTTTGTCAGGCCTAGCCCGCCCACACAGTTTTTTGCCACCGATTAAATAGAGTTTCCCCCGGTGACTCGTAATCAATGTTTCGCTGCCTCCTTCTTGGCCGTTATCAGAATTTCGAAAGTCGATAAATCATTGCTATCTGTGGATGCCGATCCGCGATCCATTAAACACATTTCTGTCACGTGTATTAAAAAAGTGTTGCTTGTTTGAGTGATAGATATACTCTCGCCCTCAGTGTATTGCCAAACAATACCAATACTCCTCTGGCAGCAACAAACTCAATTAGCATAGTCGCAGCACGAGGTTCATTTTCGATTTAAAAGTCGCTTTATCCGCGGCTTGTTTTGGACCATGACACCACTGCCGTGTAATTATGCCGCCTTGCGCGGAATTCCGTCCGGCAAGATTGCGTCCTGCCCAAAAATCTTCGGTCTCGGCTTGTTCCTCAAGCTTTTTTCGTTCTTCTTCCAGATTCACTGGCTCTTCCGCGATTG
Source organism: Pirellulales bacterium (assembly GCA_963820545.1). Classification (GTDB taxonomy): domain Bacteria; phylum Planctomycetota; class Planctomycetia; order Pirellulales; family Thermoguttaceae; genus CAWGAJ01. Next base: position 839,086 of record CAWGAJ010000001.1, on the reverse strand, counting down.
GCGCCTGATCCGCATCTTGAACGACGCGAAGTTGCGGAGTAGTGTCATTAGTCTTTAGGAGGTGATTATCCATGGTTAATCCTTTCAATTCTCTTGACTAAACTGCCATATAGGCAATCGAAACATCCCGGTGTACTACAAGTTGTCGGGGAAGGGTGCATGCCCAGTTGCGGCAGCCATTCCCCTGGTTGCTTAAGCCGCACGTCGGCGGCGTTGAGGTTCTTTCAAACCCGCCATCCTCACCGGCAGAGCGCCCGATCCCAGCGAGTGACGATAGCTCTTCTGGCGCTGCACTGCCCGACGTCGTGCCGAATCGGGAATCCCCTCCTCCCGCCGCAGCCGATGCTCTAGCTCCAAGTCGATGGCCTCACTCACGATCAGCAATTCATCATCGCTAAGTTGTTGTAGTCGTTTGAGAATTGCGTTCATCTGCTACCTCTCTTTCTTTGAAGTAAAAACAACGTTAGTTAAAAAGCATTTCCTTCCACCTTTATGCCACACGACGCCGTGCAGTTTTTTCCTTTCCCTCGTCCTGCCGCGATTCCGCTTGCTTTTCGCCTTCGCGCAGTTCGTCATCCGCTGCGGCCACGACCGGAAAAGGCAGCCCGCTGATTTCGGCCGGGGAAAACAAGCGAATTTGTTTAAGTCTTTGCCGCCGCCATAGTTGCACAATCCCCGCCATGATCATCACGAATCCGCCCACGCCAATGGCTAAAACGACAAACAAAAGATGCCTGAACGGCGATTCGGATTTTTCCGTCTCGCTCTCCAGCTCGGCAGACGCGTCACCCAAGTTCATTGGGGGCGGAGAGACGTCAGGTGTGAAAAAGCCGTTGCTTTCGGCAATCTGGTTTGGTAACCGATCGTCGTGACTGGGTTTCTCAACGCCCGTTGTATCCGCTTTCGATGCCTCTTCAACATTGGAGACTGACGAATGCTCTTTCGCCGCGGACGGAGTGGCGATTCTTTTCGCCGCGGCCCATAAGAAAAAGTCAGCGCGGCTTATTTCGCCGTTAAACAAAATATAAACCGCCAAACAGCAACTTGATATTCCCATCAGCCGTTTCATACGATACCCTTTCACCTTCACAATCGCTGTGAAAACCTCCACACCCGCTAAAACCGCATCTTCCGCCGTGTTCAATCAAGCCGCATCACGGCGCTTGCGGCGTTCTTTCAGACCGGTTGCGCGAACGGGCGGCGCCGAAGAACCCGTGGATTTGCGATAACTTTGCTCGCGCATCACGGCCCGCCGCCGCGCGGAATCGGGAATTTCCTCCCCGCGCTCCAGGCGACTTCCCAATTCCAGGTCTATCGCTTCGCTGATAGCCAGCAATTCCTCAATGCCCAGTTCGCGCAGTTGTTTGATGATCGTTTGCATGACAATTCCATTCCTTGGGTTATTTGGTCACTCCGGCGTTAACCGGCAAGCGGTCTGTAAAAAACGACTTTATTGCCCGCGGCTTCTCCGACGTTCGGCAGAATTTCACGCTTCTTTTGACGTATGCCGGCGCTAGACGCATCCAGCGGAATAAGTGCCGGAAACCTGTGATCTAAAAAGCTTTCCCATTCTTCCATGCTCATCGGCCCCAGCAGTAACAGCGCGCCCATCATGCGAACAAACAATTCCAGGTCCTCATGCGTCTTCTCGACGTAAACCGCCACGGCGCCGATTCCCAGCATGCCCACGGCCTGGAGAAATACGTCAACGGCCTGTGCCGGATCTTCGCTGGCGTCAATCACCGCCACTTCCGCCTTGCGCACCTGCCGGCGAACGCCGAAAATATCCCGCTCAAATGAAACAACGGTCCGGCATCCCCCGTGGCGCCGGACCAGTCGCTAATCTGGTCCCTCAGCAAACGGCTGGGATAAAAAAGTATCATCCCGGACCTCGTTGGTAACTTGGTCGGTTTTCTCACGGCTTGACCTCATCTTGTCAATTTGCCGCTAAGCTTCGCCCTTATGGCAACTTGGCACGCAAATTACGCCCCGCTTCTGATAAGGCAAGCACCGTGCCTAAATCGCAAATGAAAGAAATATGTTGGCAAGTTGTGATGTGGCTGGAAGTTACAGATAGAGTGCCGTCATCACGCCGATAAAGATGCACAGAAATAGGGTCGCAAAGCGCGGCCAGCCCCGGCCTCAAAGCGCGACCCATGTAGAGAAGAGTCTTTGTTTGAGGTTTAAGCGCGTTTTGCGCATCAAGTACAGTAGTTTGTTCAGTATGTAAAGCCGCGACGGGCACCAACCGAAGGTTGGTCGGTCGCGGTTTGGTTGCGGCCACAGGCCGCGCTATGGGGTAGAGAAACTAAGAGCGTCTAACAAAATGAAATTTATAAAAACCTAGAACAAATTAGGATACAACCAAGGGTTAAGAAAGCTTCATGGATATCATCGCGTCGTTCAAAGCGAACTCGCAAACGCCGAAATTGGTGGAGCCAACTGTTAGTGCGTTCGACAACCCAGCGGAAGACGCCCAAGCCGCTGCCATGTTCGGTATTGCACTTTGCCAGCACCGGCACAATGCCCAACCGCCGCAAGCGTTTACGGTGAGGTTGCGAGTCGTAAGCACGGTCGCCTTGAACACGTTGAGGCCTTCGCCTTGGATGTCCGCGTTTGCCTCGTACCGGCGGAATGGCGTTTACCAGCGGCAGCAATTGCGTAACGTCGTGTGCATTGGCACCGGTCAACGTGGTTGCCAAGGGGATGCCGTTAGCATCCGTGAGGACATGGTGTTTCGAGCCGAATTTGCGGCGATCCGTGGGGTTTGGGCCAGTTTTTGCCCCCCAAAAACCGCCCGTATGGACGTGCTGTCGACAACTGCCCGAGACCAATCGATTTCGTCCGCCGCCTGCAAATGGTCGAGCAGTACCCGATGGATTTTGTCCCACACACCTAGCTTTTGCCAGCGACTCAATCGTCGCCAACAGGTCATTCCCGATCCGCATCCCATTTCTTGTGGTAGATATTCCCAGGGTATGCCTGTCTTCAACACGAACAGAATCCCTGTCAGAACATGGCGATGGGATAATGGTTTGCGTCCCGGATACCGGCAACGTCTTCGCTTTGGCGGTGGTAGTAACGGTTCGATCAATTTCCACAGTTCATCATCTAAAATTGGCTTTGCCATGGTCGTACCTCCTTGTACGGCCAGGGATTTTAGCAACTATAGGTAATACGTAAAAGTTCATTTTGTTAGACACTCTAAGTACGCAAAACTCAGAACGTAGAACTGATAACTGTAAACTGTGAACTTAATGCTGAGGGTTGAATGCTGATACCTAGATTTTGTTGCGGAAAGTCTCTGTAGAGTGGGTGCTCGCACCCTACCTCTAAGAACACAAAACGCAGAATGCGAAAGGGTGGATATGAAACGCTGATAGCTGACGGCTAAAAGCTGATAGCTGGGAAAAAACCGCTGGCCTGCGGACTTTGGCGAGCTCAGTCGAGTCGCGGTTTCAAACTGCCTACGGTCTACTTCAGCCCGTGTTTTTTCAGTTTGCGGGCCAGCGTTGCGCGATGAACTTTCAGCAAGCGGGCCGCCTTGCGTTGATTGAAATCGGTCTGGTCCATGGCCTGCTCAAGGGCACAACGCTCCAATTGACGCAGGCTCATGCCGTCGATCGGCAATCTCTCCTGCTTTTGCTCCGACTCGAGCAGCAGCGCTTCGAGCAGGACTTCCGCATCCAAGCCTGTGGCGTACAAGCGCTCGACCCAAGCCGCCAGTTCGCGCACGTTTCCCGGCCAATAATAGCCCATCAGCAATGTGCGCACAGCCGGAGAAATGTGAATCTCCTTCCGCCTGTAATGCCGGGCGTAATGGGCGGCGAAATGATCCAACAACAACGGCACGTCCTCCAATCGCTCCCGCAGCGGCGGCACCTCAATGCGGACAATGTTCAAACGGTAATATAAATCTTGCCGGAATTTTCCCTGCCTGACCATCTCGCGGAGGTTACGGTTTGTGCCGGCGATAAACCGGGTATTAACCTTGACGGGAATGGGTTTGCCAATGGGCATTACCTCCTGCTCCTGAATCACCCGCAGCAGTTTGGGCTGCTGATTCCTGGGTATTTCCCCCACCTCGTCGAGAAATAATGTCCCACCATCGGCTGTACGCACCAAGCCCAACATGCTTTGCTCAGCGCCTGTAAACGCGCCGCGAACATGCCCAAAAAACTGGCTTTCAAAGAGTGTTTCGCTGATACCCGCGCAGTTTACAGGAATGAAAGCTTTATCTCTCCGCGGGCTTTTTGCACACAGACGTCGGGCCATCAGTTCCTTGCCCGTACCGCACTCTCCCTCGATCAGCACGCAACAGTCGCTTACTGCAACCTTGTCGATCAGCTTGATGACATCCAGAATGGCCCAGGAGGCGCCCACAATCTCAGGAATGCCGACTTCCGGTCTAGCAGTCACACCCATGGTGCAAACTCTCCTGACCGCATGGGATTACTCCCATAGGGCCTTGATTTAGAGCCGGATCGGCACGAAATTCGATCGGACCTGACCAACATTGATTGTTGGCGGGAAAAGACCCAACGCACTGATCAATGGCAAATAAATGCCTATCAGACCACCGCGGACTTGCCCGATCATTCGCGACGAACCCGCTACTCGCTGCCTCCGTAATTTAAAAAATGCGTATCACGTTGTTAAAGGAAATGCAAATCCTTGCTCCACAACCGAAACATGCTCCATCAAATCGGTGGCCAAAAAACCTACTTTATAGCGATTTGATAATCGCCGAATATAATGCCTCTCACTATTAATCCAACTTAATCAGTTTTAGCGATTTGTCAACTGGTTCTCACAAAAGTAATTAAAAAGCATCAATATCCCTCTTAATCAGCCCAATAAGTACTATTAGCGGCCAGTATCTATTTTATACAGCATAATGTGTTTATATTATCAGAACACGTTAGAACCGCACATATCGCCAATATTTCAGGGTTTTTAACGTGTTTCTAGTCGGCCATCCGGAAAATGAACGCAAATTCCACCTCCTGAAAATCATTCAATCCAGCCTCCCCCCAATAGGCGATCCTCTTGGTAGCAAACCACGGCTTGGCCTGATGCGACTCCATAACAGGGTTCGAGGAACTCCGCCCAGAAACGATCCGCCCCTTTTGCCTCCACAACGGCGGGCACTGCCCGACTGCGATAGCGTATCTTTACTTGGCAATGCAGGGGACGGCCCCAAATCTCCTCTTTTACCAACCAATTGACCTCGGTGGCGGTCAATTCGTTCCGGGCCAGTTCCTCCCATTTGCCGATCACCACGCGCCGCGTATCCGCTTCGATTCTTATCACATAACGTGGTTGACCAAACGCTATTTTCAGCCCTTTGCGCTGACCAATGGTAAACTGTTCCAAACCGTCGTGTCTTCCCACCACTTTGCCATCAGAGGTCACAATCTCACCGGATGAATCCCTGTGGTCGGGACGCTGTCGAATGAAACGCGCGTGATCTTGGTCGGCAATAAAGCATATTTCCTGGCTGTCGCGCTTTGCAGCCACTCGCAAACCTAAGTCCGAGGCCATGCGGCGGATTTCATCCTTGCGATAAACGCCCAGGGGAAACTTCAATCGGCCTAAAAGGTCACGATTAACACCAAACAGCACATACGATTGGTCTTTCGATTCATCCCGACCACGGCAGAGGGCGATTTGTCCATCTTCTTGCCTTTCCAGTCGGGCGTAATGGCCGGTGGCAACAAACTCTGCACCGATGCTGTCGGCATACTCGAAAAGTTTACCGAACTTCAACCAGGTATTGCATACAATACAGGGATTCGGCGTGCGGCCGGATGTATACTGGGCCACGAAATAATCCACGATCCGGGCGAATTCCCGCTCGAAATTCACCACATAAAACGGTATTCCCAGCATCTCGGCCACGCGCCGGGCATCCCGGGCGTCGGCCATGGTGCAGCACCCCTGTTTTCTTAGCGCTAATGGATTTATCGAGCCTTCAATCTCGGCTTCCTGCCCGTGCCGCATGAATACTCCCACGATTTCATGTCCCTCTTGGCGCAACAGCCAGGCCGCTACGCTGCTATCCACCCCGCCGGACATGGCTAAAACAACTCGGGACATACTAATAGGGATTAGGGATCCGATTTGTGGGTGCCATGCCCACGCTTGTCGTGGGCATGTTCTGGGATTGTCTTTTCGACCACTATCAAGTAGCATTAAAAGGGATTATTGATTCGATTGCAAGCAAATAGACTTGTATTTTATGGAACGCGAACTGATCGATCGGGCCGAAAACATCCAAGAGCACATTCTCCAACTGCGAGATTCTCTTTGACTTCGACGGCAAGCGGGCGAAAGTCCAAGCTATCGAGGAGCAGCTTTCCGCGCCCGACTTCTGGAATAATCAGGAAAAGGCCCAACAGACCGTCGCCCAACTGAAAGGGCTGAAGGCCGTTCTCAAACCCCTAGAAGAGGCCATCAAGGCCGCCGATGATCTTGCCGCGCTGGTGGAAATGGCCCAGGAAGATGAAAGCCTGGTCGCCGAAGTCGCGGGCGAACTTAAGCGCCTGGAAAAGATCCTCGAAACGCTGGAAATCAACGCCCTGCTCGACGGTCCCTTCGACGCCAACTCCGCACTGTTGACGATCAACGCCCGCGACGGCGGCACCGACGCCAACGATTGGGCCGAAATGCTGCTGCGCATGTATCTTAACTGGGCCAAGGACAACGATTACCAGGTGGAGTTGCTCGACCGGCAGGACAACGAGCAAGCGGGCATCAACAGCGCCACCGTCGCCGTGCGCGGACCAATGGCCTACGGGTATCTCAAAGGCGAAAGCGGCATCCATCGTCTGGTGCGCATCAGCCCCTATAACGCCGAAGGCAAACGGCAGACCAGTTTCGCGGCCGTGGACGTCTCGCCCGAGGTCTCCGATCAGATCAACATCGAAATCCGCGACGAAGACGTGCGCGAGGACGTGTTTCGGGCCAGCGGCGCCGGCGGGCAGCATGTGAACAAGACCTCCAGCGCCATCCGTTTGACCCATCTTCCCACGGGCATCGTGGTGCAGTGTCAAAACGAGCGCAGCCAGCATAAGAACCGGGCCATTGCGATAAAAATGCTCCGCGCCGCCTGGCCCGCCTGGAAGAAGAAAAACGCGAGGCCCAACAGGCCGCTAAATACAATAACATGCCCAAGGTCGGCTTCGGCTCGCAAATCCGCAGTTATTTCCTCCATCCTGAGCAGCGGATCAAAGACGCCCGCACCGGGCATACCGCCGCCAATTTCCATGACGTGCTCGATGGTCACATCCAAGACTTCCTCGACGCCTACCTGCAATACTTAAAATCCAGACAAAAATAACCCTTTGCCCCCCTGGCCGGCAGATGTAAACTATTCAGATCCCCGCTCCACCAATAGAATAATAACTGGTTACTGAAAACTGATAACTGAAAACTATTCTATGACGCCCGAAGAACTTGCAAAGCTGAAGGAAGCCTACACTGGCCGGACGGTGATGGTCGAGCCTTTGCGCCCGGAGTTGGCCCCCTGGGCCAATGTGCCCGCCCGGGTCGTAACCATCACTTGCAACGGCCGGGCACTGGTCCAATTCCAAGGCGCCGATCAATCCTGGTACGACATCGAACCGGAGTACCTTAATTTTGTCGATACGGAGCAATTATCATGAGTTTCGATAATATCAATACGGACAACCTTGGTCGTGATTTAAACGCCCAAGAGCAAAAACCTCGCGACTGGTGGTCGCGGAACTGGAAATGGTGTATCCCACTGTTGGTCTTGGTAATTTTGATTTTATGGGGTGGGGCGGCCGTGATGAAATTCATTGGAAAACGATATGTCGAACCTTATAAGATGACCATGGCAAAGATCCAAGCCAACCAGCAGGTCCAAGAGGCCCTTGGCCTACCCATACGCGACGACTCCTGGACGCCCTCCGGCGAACTCAATGTGGAAGACAATAGGGGCAGCGCCGATCTGCGTTGGGACCTGGCCGGGCCAAAGGGCAAAGGCAAGGCCTATGTCAAAGCCCGCATGATCAGCGGCCAGTGGGAAATCGTGATGATCGAAGTGACTTTGCCCGATGGCAATAAACTTGTGCTCCGCGACGAGGGCGGCGCAAACGAGGCCCCGCCCTTTGCACCGCCAGGCGCAGCCACGCCCGAAAAATCCCCAGAAACCGCCCCCTTGCCCGATCTTACCCCCAATATTCCTCCTCTCCCCGAGGAAACCGAGCCGAAAAAGTAGAACATCGCCTCACCCAGATCATTACTTCACTTCCAGCATGCGCTTCAGCGCCTCTAGTGCCCAGCGACTGGTTTCGGGATCGACCTGGATAACGTTCACGGGCGTGCCGGCGGTGAGGTTTTCCAGCACCCAGCAGAGATGGGGCAAGTCGATCAGAGACATGGTCGCGCAGATACACGACATGGTCGAAAGAACGTGGATTTCTTGTTCGGGATGTTGTTGTTTGAGTCGATTAACAAGATGTAGTTCCGTGCCGATGGCCCATTTCGTGCCCGGCGCGGCCTCTTCCACCGTGCGGATGATGCGCCGGTCGAGCCCACCACGTCGGCCGCGTCAACCACTTCCATCGAGCACTCGGGATGGACCAGAATTTTGATGCCTGGGTATTTTTGCCGAAATTCTTGCACGTGCCGGGGCAGGAAACGCTGATGCACGCTGCAATCGCCTTGCCAGAGGATCACTCGGCTTTGCCAAATTATCTCGGGCGTGTTGCCGCCGAATTCGTCTTTGCGCGGATCCCAAAGCGGCATCGCTTCCAGGGGAATGCCCATGGCCTTGGCGGTATTTCGTCCTAGGTGCTGATCGGGAAAGAAGAGCACGCGGCCGCGGCGGGCAAAGGCCCACTGCAAGGCCGCCCGGGCGTTGGCCGAGGTGCACACGATTCCGCCGTGCCGGCCGCAAAAGGCCTTCAGACTGGCCGCCGAATTCACGTATGTAATCGGCATGAGGTCGCCGGTATCGATCACCTCGCCAAGCTGGCGCCAGCAATTTTCTACTTGCTCGATATTGGCCATGTCGGCCAGCGAGCAGCCGGCGCCCAGGTCGGGCAAGATCACTTTGACACGCTCGCCGCCGCGCGCGCCAGACGCTCCGGCCGGTTGGCGAGGATGTCGGCCGTTTCGGCCATAAAGTGCACGCCGCAAAAGGCGATCGCCCGGCACGTCTCGTGCGAGGCGGCCAAGGAGGCAAGCTGATAACTATCGCCGCGCAGGTCGCTTAAAGCGATCACTTCGTCTCGCTGATAATGATGTCCGAGGATCAACAATCGCGAACCCAGGGCGGAGCGGACCTGCTGGATCCGCGCGGTGAGCTCGTTGTTTGGCAGTGATCTGTACGCGGCGATGTCGTAAGCCGGCGATGCGGTTCGATCGAGCGTGGCACTCATGATTTTCCTCTTCCCCTCAGTATATTCAGCACCCCAACGAAAAAACAGGGGCGGAAATTTAATAAAGCCCACGGATTACAATCCGTGGGCTTGAAATAAGCATAAAGGCCGGTGGAAAAACCGCCGCTTTATTTTACTTGTGAATCTTTAATCTTGGCGGCCATTTTCTGATAGCGATCGGCGTCCTCAATCGAGCCGAGTTGGCGGTGCATGGCGGCAAGATTGCTGTAAGGTATTACCAGCGCCGATTGCTCGATCAATCCTTGCTGGTGGGCCTTTTCCAAAAGCGCAATGCCATGTTGCGTCAGTTTCAGGGCTTTCGCCTGTTGTTTCGTCTCCCAATAGGAAACGCCCATACTGATAAAAATTTCGCCCTGCCGCCCCAAGTCGGCCGCGGCCTCGGGAGGAAGCGACTTCATCAGCAGGGGAGCGGCTTTTTCAAACCATACTACCGCCTGTTCATGATATTGATTGCGGATGGCTTGAATCGCTCCCAGCCGGAAGTAAAGCCGGCCCAGAACGTACGCGCCGGTAAGGCTTTGTTTGCGCTGATATCCTTGTTCCAGGTACTCCACGGCGGCTTCGGCGTATTTTTGGGCCGTATCGTGATCGGAACGCATTTGATAGATTTGTACGGCATCATAAAGCGCCATGCCCAGGTCCCATTGATAGCGGGCTTTTTGCACGGGATCGGTAGCCGCATCGATCAATTCTTTCCCTTTGCTTTGGGCCTCTTGGATCCAAGGCTGGGGATTGATCTTGCCGCGTACCCCCACGCAGGCCGACAGCGCGGGTACAAACGTGAAATTTCTGTTCCTCGGACCCGCCTTCATTTTTTACAAAATCCTCGGCAAAAACCGCGGCCCGTTCCAGCCACTTGTTTATGGCCGTCTCTTTTTCTTTGTAATCGCCCCAGGCGATGTCGTGTACCGCCCCCAGATGGGCGTCGATCAGCGTCTCTTTGGCCGCCAGTCGAATCGCCGGATGGGGATCGTTCGCCAGCGAATCCGCAATCTGCACTGCCTGCGTATGATACTTGATGGCCTTTCGATAATCCGGATTGGCTCCGGAAGCAACCAGATCGCCCAATAAATTCAGCGTCCGGGCTTGGACGTGGGCCAGGTCTTTGCTTGTTTCCAGGGCTTTTTCCGCTTCGGCAATGGCCGCCTGTAAACGGCCCATTTGACCGAGAATCTGTGCCCGCGTGATCCGATAACGCGGATTGGCCGGCTCCAGGCGAACGGCTTCGGCGCTGGCCGCTTCGGCCTTCTCTAACTGATCCATGGCCAAGAACGCCCGACTTAGCAGCCATTGCGTCCGCGCGTTGGTCGCTTGCAGATTTAAGGCCTCTTCCAAGTCGCGTAAACTCAAATCACAGCGCTTATCCAGTTCGGTCTCCGCGCAGAATGAACGGCTCGGCATTGAGCGGCTCGAGAATAATATGTACGACTTTCATTGAGGGTTTGCCGTTATCTTGGCTCGGTTCAAAGGCGAAGAGCACGCCCCGTTCCGGATACACCTGACCGAGAACTTCACCCATCTCGTTCGATACCAGCACCGGGGTGATCGCGGCCATATCCAATTGCTGGGCAATTGCGTTCACCGGAAAAGGCTTCTCAAAACGGATCACTATGGAAGACACGATGTCTTGCCGGTAACTGACTTCCACCCGCTCAAACGGCTCGACTGAATAAAGCTGCATCATCATGTTGTTTTGCTTGAAAATCTCCTTCGGCGGGCCCCAAGCCTTCTCCACCTCGTCGATGGTCGTTGTGCCGGGGGTCACGCCCTTGAAACTAGCCGCCTCCAAGGCCACGGGACCGGACTGGTCGGCACTGGGTATTGGTTTCAATTCCGCGTTTTCGATAGGCGCCGAGGCCTGATCTTTCAAGGCATAGCTCTCTCCGACTTTCGAGTCGCCTTCACCCGCGATTTGCCCGGGCAGGACATTTTTCAGAGTCGGCTGCTCCAACACTCTTTGCGGCTGCTGGAGTGAAGAAGTTTTTTCCGCGCCGCCCCCATCACGAACCGCCGCCTGAGGCTGCGGAGATGTTTTGCCTTTTGCCGGCGGAGAAGTATCGCTCGACTCCTTCAGTGGCATACTAGATGCGGCTCTCTCGCTCTCGCTCGTCGCAGAGTCGGCAGATGGTTCTTTGACTTTGAGCACGCTCGACCCTCCCTGTTCCGACACCGATGTTTGGGTCTCATCGGCTTGAATCATGTTATAGGTAAGCGCAATAAAAAACACCGCCGATAGAGCTATCGGTTCGATCCAGCGTAGTGATATGAACCGCATTAGGCGTTCCTCCTTGAACCGCGACGAGCAAAAAACCGAGAAAAGAAGGCGGAAGTGTACCGATGATCGGCAAATCAAGTCTAGATGAATATTGTATAAATTCGCCCTTGCGTAGGCCAAAATACCCGAAACAATAAATATGTTTACTATTATTATAACTTTTCAAACAAAGAAATTCGCGGAGCTTGGATAATTTGGGAAGTTTGAGAAATGTGATATTGTTTATCTTGCTTCTTCCTTTAGGATGTTTTTCTTGAGATTCAATGAAAAAGAAACCATCCGAAAAAGACATTGACCGGCTTGTGATATCACAAGCCGATGATAATTCTGCCTGGGAAAAACCCATTCGCGTGCGGAGAACCAAGCCGGCTGCTTTATCTATTCCCGCCGACCTTGCCGCGAGAGCGGCTTTTCTGGCCCGATTGCATCGAAGAACCAGCCTGCATTAGTGGCTGACGCACATCATTCAAGAAAGAGTGGCGTTAGAAGAAGCCGCTTTTGTCGGCGCGAAACACAATCTGACTACCAAGGCTGACTAAACAGCACAATCACACCTGGGGAATTAGCCAGATACGATTGGCTTACCAGGCTCCGGCGCATTCACGACGCGCCGCCGCCGCAAAACTAACAGCAGAAATAAAAGAATGCACACCCCGGCTGTTATCATGAGAGTGTGCCTCGTTGGTTCAGGCGGCGTGAGGGCTTCGGTCCAGACGTTGCCCCACGTGCCATTGAGGCGTCGTTGGGCAACGATCATCTTGTCGTCCAACAGGCGAACCACATAAATCCCGTCGGTGCCTTTGTCGCCCTTGGCTCGGGGCGCAACAAAATCCGGAATGCCGTTCCAATAGATCCGCTCGCAACGGTGCTCGTGGCCGGTGAATATTGCCTTGACGTTGTAATTCTTGATTACGTTGTAAAAAGCGTCGCGCTCTGCCTGGGTCCACCAAGGGGGATGGCCGTCGTTATAAATACTGAAGTTGTCGAAACCATAGTGCTGCATAATAATTATCGGCCTTTTACTGGCGCCGACTCGGTCAGCCAGATCGATCTGGAGGAAGCCCAGGCTGTCGCGGGCATCGCCCGGACCGCCGGCATAAAGATTGAGATTGACGAAATGCACGTCGTCCCAATCCCAGGAGTAGTGCAGACCATCGCCGGAAACGTTCGCCGGCGTGCCGCGTTGTTTGTTTCGGCCGACAATGCCGTCAATCACCACAATGCTCTGTTTTTGCACGTCGTGATTGCCGCAACCTTCGTAGGCCGGGAAGTGGAGATGTACTCCCGTGCCGCCCTTGACCGAATAATCGTCGACAAAACCGTCATATAAATGAAGCGGTCCGCCGTAACCGGTGAAGTTGATTGTGGTGCCGCTATCGGTCAGATCGCCGGCGGCGAGCACGCCTCGGGGAGAGGCCACATTGCCGAAATCGGCAATCGGCAAGGCAACGCCGGGCAGATTGTTCATCAGGGCGATGACGTCTTTGTTGGGTTGCTCGTTGCTGGGTGCTTGATCCTGACCATAGTGGAGATCGGCCACCACGAAGAACGTCACGTCGCGCCCCAAGGCCGTGGAGGAAATGCCGCTTAACACAAGGATCATAACGGCATTGACAGCCCATCTCCAAGATCGGAAATACATTATTGGCTCCTCACGCGGCCTGACGGCCGCAATCAAAGGGATTGGGGATTAGGGATTGGTTATAGATCAAACGATATATTCTTAAGGAAGTCAAGTTACATAACCCGCATACTTTTGTACTTCTTCGATTTGCTCCGCGGTAAAAGGCACGGCCGCCCCTGGCGACGGAGCCTTAGGCGCCAGTCGCTCTGCAATCCTCCCCACAAGAGTATCTATTCCCGTGCCTGCCAGAGCGCTTGTGAGAAGACCTAAAGGACGATTACCTGGGGTGCAATTAAGATCGACCTTGTTATGCACCAACAGGGCATGGGGAAAGGTTTTTGCCAGCAAGTCCGCCCACGCCGACCAGTCCACGCTCAGATCAAAAACCAAAACCGCCAAATCGGCATCGTTGATCCGTTGCCAGGCCAATTCCACGCCGGCTTTTTCGATCCCCTCGGCTTTGGCCTGCAATCCGGCCGTGTCGCAGAGTTCCACGGGCCAGCCGTCCATGGCCGTCAGCGCGGTCACCGCATCCCGGGTAGTGCCGGGCACATGATGAACAATCGACCGCTGATAACCGACCAGGGCATTGATAAGGCTGCTTTTGCCGGCATTGGGCAAACCAGCCACCACCACGCGCCACGGTTTGGTGAGATGTAAACCCAAGGGGATATAAGTCAAAAGGGCATCCACCTGCCGCTGGGCAGCGGCAAAATTTTTCTCGTCGATGGCCTGCTGAATCTCCTCGAATGCGCGTCGCAATGCGCCGTGATATTGGTCCAACAATATGGCCGCGGTCCTTTCGGTCGGGGCGTCGGCCAGTGCCGCTAGCGCCGCGGCGGCAATCGGATCTCCTTGACTTTCAACAAGCCACTGCCGCCAGTAAACCGTCTGGCAACCCTTGTGCCTTAAGGTTTCTTCGATCATTGCCGCGGCCGCGTATCCGCCGTGACAATGCATTTCGACCGCCCTGGGCGAGCGGCGGCGAACGACGATTTCTTCGCCGTTTTTCTCGGCAAAATGTCCTACCACCAGACGATCATCAGGAAAATCCGCCCATGCCCGGCCCGACTTGGTGTGGACCAGCGACTCAACCAAGTCAGCGGCGCCCGGGCCTTCGACTAAAACAGTCGCCACTGCTCCGCGACCCGGCGGCGTAAGTCGAACAACGCGCAGAGGTGAAATCTCGTCAGTCACGTTAAGACCAGATTGCGCAATCAAAGCCAGATTTATGCCATATGCGATGAAATAAAAAAACAACTCGGTTTATTTTAACCTATTACCCTACCGATAATCCACAACCTCTGGCACTGTAATATGGAACTTGATATGTTAAGGGCATGGGCTATCTGATTGGAACCGACGAAGCCGGATACGGGCCGAATCTAGGGCCGCTAGTGATTTCGGCCTCCGTTTGGCAAGTGCCTGACGGCACGCGCAGCGAGGACCTCTTCGACCGGCTAGGGCACGTGGTAGCCGGCTCGCTTGGGAAGGCGGAAAAAGTCGCCTTGCCGCGCGTGGTCATTGCCGATTCAAAACTCCTCTACAATTCCGGCAAGGATCTACGCCACTTGGAACGCGGCCTGTGGGCCGCCTGGACGCTGCTGGGAAAGCAACCGCGCTCGTGGCGCGAAGTCTGGAGCACCCTTACAACACAGCCAGCGGATGAATTTAACGCCTGTCCCTGGTTGCAGCATTACGATGCTACACTGCCCGGCGACGGCAGGGCCCTTGATTGGTCCGGACAAGCAACGCGGTTGCGCCAGTCGTTCTCGGACCAGGGCGTGCGCTTGCTTTCTTTGCGCAGTCGCACGGTTTTTCCCCAAGAGTTCAATAACCTGCTTCGGACTCATATCTCCAAAGGCGCCCTGCTCTCGCATCTGACCTTGCAACTGGTCGAACAAGAGATGCGCGCACTGGAATGCGGGCCGATTGCCGTACTCTGCGACAAGCACGGCGGACGCAACCGTTACGGAGCGCTTCTGTCCGGCCGCTTTCCCGATTGGCTGATCGAAGTCCGCGGCGAAGGCCGGCAAGAGAGCGTTTATCGTTTTGGGCCAAATGAGCGGCGCGTGGAGTTTCGTTTCCGCGCCAAGGCCGAGCGCTTTTTGCCCGCGGCCTTGGCTTCGATGGCTTCGAAATATCTCCGCGAATTGGCCATGCAGGCGTTCAACGAATTCTGGTGTTCCCTCGTTCCCGGGCTTGCGCCCACGGCCGGCTATCCCCAAGACGCCCGGCGTTTCAAAACCGCCATTGCCCCCGCCCAACGCGAATTGGGGATTGACGATGATATACTATGGCGGGTGAAATAGAATTTAGTAAACAGTAAACAGTGAACAGTAAACAGTAAACTGTGAACTGTAAACAACAGGAACAACTATCATGGACCTTTACATCATTCGTCACGCCTGGGCAGGACAGTACGGCGATCCAAACTGGCCGGACGACACCCAACGCCCCTTGACAAAAGAAGGGCGCAAACGTTTTGCCGCTATGGTCGATATTCTCCACCAGCGCGGTCTGGAACCCTCGCTTATTGCCACCAGTCCCATGGTCCGCTGCCGACAGACCGCGCAAATTCTCGCTGAGGGCCTGATCAACCAGCCACAAGTAATCGACCGCGAAGAACTTCTGCCCGGCGGCGACCAGGAAAGCCTGCTTACTTGGACCGCCGAGCAAGCCAAGGAACACCGGCAAATCGCCTGGATCGGCCATTCGCCCGACGTCTGTCGAATAACCGCGACCTTGATCGGCCAGGGCGACGCTGTGATACGCTTTGCCAAAGGGGCCATCGCCGCCGTTCGTTTCGACGGCCCGATTGAACTAGGCGCCAGCGAACTCCGTTGGCTGGCAACGGCCAAACTGCTGGATTGTTAAAAAAAGCTATTTTACGCATAGTTTAACCACCCGGCGATATCTTGCCGTGTATAGTCTTTGAACGTAGACTGTTAATAAGACACTTTGCACTATTATCCCACCGAACATGCCATGTCCCTCCCAGAGGATCAATTATATCAGGATCACATCCTCGATCATTACGAGGATCCCTTTCATCGCGGGCAGTGTCCCCAATGCACCCATGCGCATGAGGATAACAATCCGCTCTGCGGCGACGTGATCCGCATGGAATTGCAAATCGACGACCAGGGCGCGATGAAGGAGGTCTACTTCAACGGCGACGGCTGCTGCATCAGTCAGGCGGCCGCCTCCATGTTGGCGGAAAAATTCAACGGCAAGCACGTCGACGAAGTGAAAAAATTCACCGCCAAAGACATGCTGCGACTGTTCGGCGCCCGCTTGACGCCCAATCGTCAAAAATGTTGTTTGCTTTCCTGGCGGGTATTGCAGGCGGCGATTTATGCACCGCTGAACAAAAGCTCTTTGCCGGTAATAAACAAAGGGATTGGGAATTAGGGATTGGGGATTGGTATTTGACGTTCTTCAATTTGCATTTTGAAATTTGCATTAAAAATTAATCGCACAATACTTGCTTAGAGCTTCATGACGACGGCTATAAATCCTCCCACTCTTGATCCAAATCTTTATCGGCCGGATTTCCCTATTCTCAGCCGCCTGGTGCACGACGGCCGGCCGCTGGTCTATCTCGATAACGCCGCCACCAGCCAACGGCCGCGTCAGGTCATACAGACTATCGTCGACGTCTACGAACATCACTATGCCAACGTCCAGCGCGGCATCCATCAGTTGGCTCAGGAGGCCGACGACCTTTACGCCGCCGCCCGGGAAAAAGTCCGGGCGTTTATTAACGCATCGACTGTGGAAGAGATAATTTTTACTTGCGGCGCCACCAGCTCGATCAATCTCGTTGCCCGAACTTGGGGCGACGCCAATATCCGCGCCGGCGACGAAATTTTGCTTACTGAAATGGAGCATCATTCCAATCTCGTCCCTTGGCAGCAATTGGCCGAAAGGACCGGGGCCGTGCTCCGTCACATTCCGCTTACCGACGACGGCCGGCTAAAGCTCGACGACCTCGATCAACTGCTAACTAAGCGCACCAAACTGGTTTCGGTTACTGCCGTATCCAACGTGCTGGGCACGATCAATCCGATTGCCGAGATCATCCGCCGCGCCCACGACATCCACGCGATGGTGCTGATCGACGGTGCCCAAAGCGTCCCCCATCAAAAGACCGACGTGGCGGCCCTGGATTGCGATTTTTTGGCATTCAGCGGTCACAAGATATTAGGGCCCTCGGGCGTGGGCGTGCTTTACGGGAAGCGGGAATTGCTCGAGGCCATGCCGCCGTTCCTCGGCGGGGGCGGGATGATCCGGCTGGTGGAGCTCGATCATTTCAAGCCCGGCGATCTGCCGCAAAAATTCGAGGCCGGCACCCCGCCGATCGTCGCCGCCATTGCCCTGGGCGCGGCAATCGACTACATCAATCCCCTTGGCCTGGAGGCCATCGGCCGGCACGAGCGGCTCTTAACTCAACAGGCGCATGAGCTACTGGGGGCAATCGAGGGCCTACGAATCCTCGGCCCCGCGCCAGCGCATAAAGGCGGCATTGTCAGTTTCGTTCTCAAGGATATCCATGCCCATGACGTGGCCCAAATCCTCGACCGCCAGGGCATTGCCATCCGGGCCGGCCACCACTGTACCATGCCCTTGCATAAGCGATATGGCATTACAGCCAGTGCCCGGGCGAGTTTTTACCTCTACAATACCCTTGAAGAAATCGATAAACTCGCCGATGCCGTGGAAAAAACCAGGCACTTCTTCCAGCGGCGAAAACCGGTCTAATTTCCCTAAATTGCTCTAACAAAAGGGGAACAGGTGCGAAACACGAGAAAAAGCCTACGATCTGGTAATTCACCTTGCTTCGTGGTATTATTAAAGTTGTGGGAATATATGCACAATATTTATAAACAGAGGTATTGTGTACTTAGGGAATGACCATTTTGACTGTTGACTCACTTCTAGATTTGGTTCGGCGCAGCAGACTGATTGAAAAGGATCAGCTCAACGCTTTCCTTGCCAGCCTGCAAAACGAGTCGGGCGGATCGCTGCCCACCGACACCCAGCTTGTCGCCAATAAGTTTGTCGAAGCCGGCCTGCTGACCCGTTGGCAAAGCGAAAACATCCTCGAAGGCCGCCACAAAGGTTTTTTTCTGGGTAAATACAAGCTCCTCGGCCTTCTTGGCACCGGGGGGATGAGCAGCGTGTATCTGGCCGAGCACGTGCTAATGCAACGTCGGGTGGCTATAAAGGTCTTGCCCAAAAACCGCGTGGAAGACTCCTCCTATCTGGCCCGATTCCAGCGCGAGGGCCAAGCCGCGGCTAAACTCGATCATCGCAATATCGTCCGCGCCTACGACGTGGACAACGACGGCAATATCCACTACCTGGTGATGGAATATGTCGAAGGCCGCGATCTGCAACAGATCGTCAAAGATCTCGGTCCCTTGGACTATAATATCGCCGCCAACTATATCCGGCAGGCCGCCGATGGATTGGCTCATGCTCATAAGGCGGGCTTGATCCATCGCGACGTCAAACCCGCCAATCTGCTGGTCGATCAGAAAAACGTGGTCAAAGTGCTCGATCTGGGCTTGGCCCGCTTCACCGGCGAAGAACACGCCTCGCTCACCGTGGCCTACGACGAAAACGTCTTGGGCACGGCCGACTATCTTGCCCCCGAGCAGGCCTTGGACAGCCATGGCGTGGACGCCCGGGCGGATATCTATAGTCTCGGCTGTTCCTTGTATTTTCTCTTGACCGGCCATCCGCCCTTTCCCGAGGGAACCTTGCCCCAGCGCCTGATGATGCACCAAAAACAGATGCCGCCGAGCATCTTTAAAGATCGTCCCGATGCCCCTAAAGAATTAATCGATATCTGCCTGAAGATGATGGGCAAAAGACCCGATCAGCGTTATCAGTCGATGGTCGATGTTTCCTACGCCTTGACCAATTGGTTAAAATCCCGCGGCGAGAAAGTCGATTCCGATACCGGCAGCGGACTGAAGTCGGGGCAACAAGAGAACGTCCCCGCCGGCGGAGCGGAAACCCGCGCCGCGCAGCCGACCTCGCCGCACCCCGCCCCAAAACCATTGCCCAAGGGGCAGCGAACCGTGGCCGAATCCACGCATCCCCGCGGCGCGACCCAGGTGCGCAACCCCGATGCCGCCGCCACCGACACCTCGCCCGCTATGAATCTGCCCACCAGCAAGGGTTCGGTCTTAACCAATCGGCCGCCAGGCGCCAAGCGATCCGATTCCGCCATCGGTAAAAAGAATGCGCCGCTGCCCAAAACAATCGAGGATGAACTGCTGCCGCCGCGGCTTAATGTCGATCTCAGCCAACTGCAACTACCGGCATCGTCTACAGAAACGCTGCCCTCGCCGATACTTTACAGCACCTTTAAACACCATCACCGCAAAAAGCCGCCATGGACCTTGTACGCCTGGATTGGCGGCGCGGCGATCACTCTTATTTTACTGGTCGTTCTGCTAATCCTGTATCTGTAAACTCTCCCCGGGCAACACGGCGTTCAGGCTGCCGCTGCGAAATCCTTCCAGATCGAGCGAAATGTATTTAAATCCCAGCGACTTGAAATACTCGATCAGTTCGCGGCGGAATTGCGGATCAATAAATCGCGGCAGTGCGTCTATCGAGCGCCTCGATGCGGGCGACATCGCCGCGGTGGTAGCGCACCCTCAGCGGCTTGAAATCCCGATCGCGCAAGAAGCCTTCCGCCTGCTCGATCATCGCCAGTCGCTCCGCCGTGACCTCTTCCCCGTAGGCAATGCGGCTGCTCAGGCAGGGCGCGGCGGGCTTGTCCCAGGCGGGCAATTGCCAATCCTCGGCCAGGGCGCGGATCTCGGCTTTGCTAAAACCACACTCGGCCAAGGGACTTTTTACTTTTTGTTCTTTGGCGGCGCGCAGTCCAGGCCGATGTTCGCCCTGATCGTCCCGGTTGCTGCCGTCGGCTATCACGGCCACGGACAAGCGTTGCGTTAATCGCTCCATCCGCGTGAACAATTCCCTCTTGCAATGGTAGCAGCGGTCGGATTTGTTGGCTCGATACTGGGGAATCGCTAATTCGCCGGTTTCCATGATTTCGTGGCGGATGCCGATCAGCCGGGCAAGCACTTTTGCTTCTTCCAGGTCCCGGCCCGCCAGAGCGGCGCTAAGGCCCGTAACCGCCACCGCGCGATCTCCCAGCGCCAGTTGCGCGGCCTTGGCCAGCACCGTGCTGTCCAATCCGCCGGAAAAGGCCACGGCACAACTGCCATAACCGCGCAGCAACTCCACTAAGCGGTCGCGTTTGGCGGCAATTTCCGGGGCAAGATCGCTCATGATATTTGTTGTGTACATTGCGGTCTTCAATAATCTCTATCCCCTATCCCCCATTCCCTATCCCCTAAAAAAAAGATCCTCCACCGTAATGCCGTGGTGATGCTCATTTGAGAGCCCGTCATTTGTAAAGGCGGGCGGCCTGGACACCAGGTTGTGTGATTCACTGTCAGCCTTGGCTGATCAGCGACTATACACGCGGCCAGTGTCTTTTTATCAGGCGCCCAACGGGCAAACAATATCGGCTCACCAAAATAATTGCATCGACAGCACGAACATGGTAGAGGACCATGCAGTGCATCTTATCACGTTTTTATTTTTTTGACAAGCCGCAAAACACCAAATGCTCCATAGGCGCACTTATTTTTTCGAGATAACGATTATTCGCAATAGATAAAATTTGCATTAAGGATATGTTTTTAATCACCCCATGGGATTACATGGACTTCCGTCTATTTGCTTAGCTCCGGCATTAAGCGGCTTAAAAACGCCATGGCTTTTTCCGCCGCCCGAGCGCCCTCTTGGCTGTGACGGTTTAACTCCACATACACTCCGCCGCCATAACCCGATTGGGCTAGCGCTGTCAACACCGGCGGAAAATCGATTTCTCCCTCGCCGAACATTAAATGCTCGTGCACGCCGGTCTTCATGTCGTCGATGTGCACGTTGGCCAGGCGCGTCGCCCAGCGCCGGATAATCTCGGCAATCGGCGTTTCGCCTTGACACTGCAAGTGACCGATGTCCAGCGTAAGCCGCAAATGCGGCGCGTCGATTTTTTTTGATAAACCCTCGTATCGCTCTAGCGAATCGATCAACATGCCCGGCTCGGGCTCAAAGGCGATTACGACCCCCTGTCTTTCCGCGTAAGCGAGCACTTCCCGTAATCCTGCAACCAGCCTTCGCATGGCTTCATCGCGGGAAATGCCGTCGCGCACCGCGCCCGACCAAAGCGACACGCAATCGCTGCCTAATTGCACAGCGCAGTCGATGGCATACTTGTAGAATTCGATCCGTCGCCGCGCATCAAGCGAAACCAGCGTCGGCTCGTGCTTCAGGTGCGGATCAAGCAGGAATCCCGCGCCGGTCTCGATCACCGAACGCAGTCCTAAATCCGTCAACATGCTTTTCAACTGGATTATTTGCCGCCGAGTTGCTTTCTCATACGGCGAGAGTGCTTGCCGATCAATCGTAATTGCCACGCCGCGATAGCCGAGCCGGGCCAAAAGCCTGACCGCATCGAAAAGGTCATGCTCCGCCATGCCATTGGTGTTGTAGCCGAGAAACATAATTAGAAGACAGGGGATAGAGTCTTTGTTTGAGGTTTAAGCGCATTTTGCGCGTATCAAGTACAGTAGTTTGTTCAGTATGTAAAGCCGCGACGGGCACCAACCGAAGGTTGGTCGGTCGCGGTTTGGTTGCAGCCGTCAGGCCGCGCTAGGAGATAGTAAGTTTAGCCGCGAGCGGGCACCAACCGAAGGTTGGTCGGCGAGCGCGTATACAGTGCAAAACCGCAAGCGGTTTTTTCTTACGTTAATTCGACCCATTTACCTAAAAACATGGCGGGCAACAGAAAAAGCAGGATCATTACCGCCCAAAATACGCCCCGCACGGCATAGCATACAGCGGCATCGAGGATAACGAGCGAAAGGATGCTCTGGGCCACCGCGGCTTGCACCTGGGCCGGAGTAGGCACAATGATCGCCCGCATACATCGCCAACCAATCAGTAATCCTAAGAACAACATCAGCAAATACCAACGACCCGGTTCCTGTTGCATGAGAGGGATGATCCGGTCGGACAAGTGTGTCAGCGCACCCAGCAAGACGATGGCCAACATCATAATAACCGTAGACAGTACCAGCGGAAGCCTGGCGCTGCGGTCGGTTTCAGTCCGGGCGAACCAGGTCACGCCGGCGATGTAGAGACCAATCGCCCCGGCCACGGCCCAATGTTCGGCTGCAAATGGCACGTCTGCCACGCTCATCCCCAAAAGCACGTTGAACATGCGGCAGGCGCCATCAGAATCGGTCCCATTACGGTGGACTTTAATCCGGCGTCATAAATCAAGATACATGTGACCAGCATGATTACTATCGCGCCCGGCATGATGTTGCCCATTATAAAAGCTGCTATCCAGCCCAATCCCGCCCCGGCAAATAACAATTGCCAGCCGAACCACCACGCTCGGCGAAGCGAAATTCGGCCGGAGGGCAACGGCCGGTCGGGCCGTTGCTGCGCGTCGAGTTCCATGTCGAACACGTCGTTTAGGACCACGCCCGCAACATACAGCAGACTTGATGAGGCCAGTAAAAAAACCAGCAACCAGGCGTCAGTTGCCGTGATCGGCTCGCGCACGAATAAAAAACCCAGGGCCGCTCCGGCCATCGCCGTAAAGACGTTGGGCAATCGCATCAGCTCCAAATAATCGCCCAGCGTGGCGCCCTCGCGCGAATCAATATAGTCTTTTTCATCCTTCATCCCTCATCCTTCATCCTTTCTCCTTCATCATTTTCCCGTAGCACGTTTTTCAAAAACTCCATGGCTTCCCTACCGGCTTCGTCGGGATTATCAATGTACGGATACAATTCCACCGTGAGCCAACGGTCGTAGCCGCTCTTGACGATTTCCTGTAAAACGGCATGAAAGTCGATCGCTCCGCGGCCGGGAATCAGGTGCGCGTGTTGCCGGTCGGCGGCGATATCTTCTAGATGATAATGTTTCGTGTGCACGGCCATGCGCCCGATCCAGTGCTGCGGATCCTGGCCCACGCAAAAGGCGTGTCCGATATCGAAGTTCAAGCCTACCCAGGGCGAGTCCACGCGCTCGGCAAATTCCAAATACTGCTCGAAGGTCTCGATCATCAATCCCGGTTCCGGCTCGATAAGCAAGAACACCTTCAGGTTTTCGGCCAGTTCCACGCAGGGCATGATGGCGTCATAAAAAATATCCGCCGCCGCACGCCACGATTGGCCCGGCCCCAGCGGGCCGCCCGGCTCGGTCTGGATCGACGGCGCATCCAGTTCCTTGGCCAGATACAACGCCCGTTTGGTATGTTCGCGGCGGATCGCCCGATAATCGCGGTCCGGTTCGATCCAGGAAGGATGCCAATACGACTGACGCGGATCGGCCACGGCGTTCATCATAAAACCGTTGACGTTCGAAATCGCCAGCCCGTGCTCTTCCAAACATTCACGGATCGCGTGTTTGCTTTCCGCCAACATGCCCGCCGGCCAGGCATGAGGCACGTCGGCCAAAACTTCCAGACCTTTATAACCTAAATCGGCAATTCGAGCGATGGTTTCCTCGATCGAATAATTCAGATACGCATTGGAACTATATGCAAGATGCATTTTTCAAAGGGATTAGGAGATAGGGAATAGGGGATAGATTCTTTGTGTCGAGGTTTGAGTGCGTTTTGCGCATCAAGTACCATAGTTTGTTCAGTATATCATAAAGCCGCGACCGTTGGTCGCGGTTTGGTTGCGGCCGTCAGGCCGCGTTAGGTAATGTTTAGCCGCGGCACTTGTGCCGCGAGTGTAATTATATTTATTTTGATGAAGCGTAAATGTCACTGCTTTTTTGTATTGCTAATGTTTCCAACAATTGTGCAATCATCTCATCCGTATGTGCCCAGGTAAGGCTGATCCTGAGGCAGGCCTCGCCCTCGGGCACGGTCGGCGGCCGGATGGCCGGCACATATAGTCCCTGCTCGCGCAAGGCGTCGGATAGTGCCACGGCACGCGACGGCTGACCGACAATGATGGGAATAATCTGACTTGCCGAATGACCAATATTCCATCCCTGCGCCATTAACTGGTTGCGAAGACCGGCTGCCCTGGCCAGCAGTTCCGCACCGCGCCGGGGTTCGCTTTTAACAATATCCAACGCCGCCATTGCCGCTGCCGCGCACACGGCCGGGGCCGCAGTGGAAAAAATATAAGGCCGGGCGCGAGTCACCAGCCACTCGATTAGCACCCGGCTGCCGGCCACGAATCCGCCCACGCATCCCAGGGCCTTGCTCAAGGTCCCCACCCGCACCTGCACGCGATCTTCCAATCCCAGATGTTCCGTCACTCCCCTGCCCTGCGATCCGAACACGCCGGTGGCATGGGCTTCGTCGACCAAGAGCATCGCCCCATGTCGCTCGGCCAATTGGGCCAACTCGCCAAGCGGAGCCAAATCGCCGTCCATGCTGAATAATCCATCGCTAACAATCAGGCGGCGGCGATAATTGGCCGTTTTGGAAAGCAAACGGTCGAGCATTTGCCAGTCGGCATGGGGATAAACGCGAACATCGGCGTGTGAAAGCCGGCAGCCGTCGATCAGACTGGCGTGATTCTTGCGATCGGTAAACACCACGTCGCCCACGGCCGCCAAAGCCGCCACCGTGCCGGCGTTCGCGGCATATCCCGAAGTGAAAACCAAGGCCGCCTCGGTCCCCTCGAACTCGGCCAAGCGTTGTTCCAGAACGCGGTGCAATTCGGCATGTCCGGTCAAAAGTGGGCTGGCTCCGCTACCCCAACCGTAATTGTACAAAGCCGCTGCGACGGCCGCCGTCAGACGCTGATCGGCCGCCAGCGCCAGATAGTCGTTGCTGCCGAAGTTGATTACCTCCTGCCCCTCGAAAATTATTTTCACCGACTGGGTGCCTGTGCGGGTCGAGAGTCGACGGTGCAGTCCCTGCTCATGGAGGATATCAATTTGTTCCTCGATCCAGTCCAATGGCTGGTGCGTAGAATATTTTATAGGCATATTATTAGAACCAATGATGACAAAATTCTCTGCTCAGTCTACCCCCAGTTTTTATGCCCGGGAAGTCCGGCAGCCCTCTAAGAGATCGCCTTTCCAAGCCTGATTAATCTGTTTTCCGTTTTTGTGCCGATTTTTTCAATCTTGCTGTAAGCTATGATAGAATAAGTACTTGCATCACATTTCCGCGAAATCCCGTAGGATTATTTATGATGCGGAAACAACTATTATGGCCATGACGCAACCTAATCCTCATCGAAAGCCTGAGGTTCACGCCGGCCTTTGCCCGCCGAGAGGCGTATTGGCCATCGACTGGCCGTGTGTCCTGGCTCAGCACGATCGTTGGCTGCGCACGGTGATTTATGCGCGATTGGGCGAGCCCCAGGCAGTTGATGAAGTGCTGCAGGAAGTGTCACTGGCCGCAGTGCGGCAAAAAGCCCCACTGAATGATCCTCAAAAGGTTGCTCCTTGGTTGTATCGCTTGGCGGTGATGCAAACGCTCTTGTATCGCCGCAAGCAAGGACGGCAGCGAAAGCTGATCGATCGCTATGCCCAACGTTTCCGTCCCGCCCAAGGAGACAACCGGCAGATGGACCCCTTAAGTTGGCTGCTTACCGAGGAGCGGCGCCAAATGGTGCGCACGGCCCTCAAACGACTTAACCGCCGCGATGCCGAAATTTTACTGCTGAAATATACCGAAGACTGGAGTTACCGCGATCTGGCCGAACACCTGGGCATCAGTACCAGCGCAGTGGAAGCGCGACTGCATCGGGCGCGTCAACGAATGCGCAGCGAATTGGCCGCCCTCGACGTAGTGGAAGCCTATGCAAAATAAAAACTGAAAACTGTTAACTGTAAACTATCTACCATGAACCACCTTTCACCTACCCCTGAAATGTTCGACCGCCTGGTGGACGGCGAACTGACCGAAACGGAACGTCACCAATTGCTGGCCTCGCTCGACCAGGAGCCGGACGGCTGGCGCCGTTGCGCCTTGGCCTTCCTGGAATCCCAGTCCTGGAAAAAGGAATTGGGCAATCTTCGGCAAAACGTGCTTGCCGCGCCTTTGCAGGTCGCGCAAACGACACAGCGAAAGGCCTCGCCTTTTGGCCCTTTGGGCACGCTTATGGCCATGGCCGCAAGTTTTTTGCTGGTCTTAGGAGCAGGCGTATGGTGGCAACAATCGGGCCGTCATTCACCCGATCCTTTCAACCAATTGGCCGGCAAGACCGATCAGCAACCGGCAACAATACTTTCAGCACCGCAAACCGGCTCCCCGCCCTGGCAGATGGTGAGCTTGACTCCGGCCGGCTCGACCGATCCCAGCCAAGTCGTCCAACTGCCCGCCCTGGAACGCGATCGCATCGACGAACAGTGGCTGCAAAACCTGCCCAGCGCCATTCCTCCCCAAGTTTTACAGGCCCTACGCCGCAACGGATATCAGGTACATACACAAGAGGCTTTTATGCCAATGCCGCTTAAAGACGGGCGTCGGCTAGTCGTGCCGGTGGATCAGGTTGAACTTAAATATGTGGGAAATCAAGCGTATTAACATAACCTATTTTTGAAAGGAGTATGACATGAAAAAAGTATTCTGGCTCAGCGGCATCGCCTTGATGATGCTATTTCCTTTTTCCGCCAATGCCGCCGGGGGTGGGGAAGTGCTCGATCAGGCGCTTTTGGCAACCGAAGAATCGCCGCCCGATCATCTTCCCGAGTATTGGCTGGGTCTGGCTATTCGTTCTGCGCCGCCATTATTAAGACTGCATCTGCGTTTGCCGGAAAATGAAGGCTTTATTGTCCAAAGCGTGATACCCGACAGTCCCGCCGCCAAGGTCGGCCTTGCTGAGAATGATATAATCTTGAAGGTCGATGGGAAAACACTTTATAAACTATCCGATCTGCCCAAAGCCGTGGAAGCGGCCAAAGACCAGGAAATGAAGTTGGAAATCATCCACGAAGGACAGACCAAAACCATCGCCGTCACGCCGGTCAAGCGTCCGGAGGAAGTGCCTTCTCAGCCTGCTATGCCCCAACCGTACGATTTCGAAGCACTGCAAAAGTGGCTGGAGCATATGCGACCCGGCACGCGCTTTCAGTTAATGAAACCGGGCGTGATTCTGCCTCCAGGCGCGCCGGCCTATCCGCCCTTGCCCGGCAACATGTCGATCACAATCTCCAAGACCGGCGACAAACCCGCCGAGATCACCGTCACCATGGACAACGAAAAATGGCAAGTCACCGAAAAGGAACTGGACAAATTGCCCGAAAAAGTCCAGCCCCATGTGAAACGGATGCTGGGCCTGACCATGGGCGCCGGTTCGTGGATGCCGAATATCATCGTGCCCGAGATGCCCCGCATGCCGCCTATGCCGGAATTTTTTGGCAACCAGACGCCCGGCGCCCCCGGCGTTCATCTGCCGCAAATGCCCGATCTCGAAAAAAGGCTCGATAAACGCCTCGAAGAAATGAACCGCCGCATCGAACGACTTCAGCGGGAATTGCGCCGCTGGCAACATGGCGATAAAACGCCCGAGCAAAATCAGCCCAATCAGCCCGCGGAAAAAACTGAACAACCTCCCCAAGAGACTGCACTGTAATTTCCCGATCTGGATAAACTTCTTCGCGGCTTGCCCGCTACCACGATTTCAGGGACGGTGTCCGGGCCAGACACCGTCCCTTTTTTACGCGCCGAGATGATTGATTCTTTCAATCAACAAGGCAATCTGCCACACATCGGCGCCTATTTCTTCCAGGTCCAATTGAAAATCCACAAAGCGGCGGATAATCTCCAGATTGGTAAGCGTGTGCAATGACGGCTTTAGGGTGCGAAAAGACCCCTTGCCGGCCAGCAGCATGGGAATGAGAAGCTGATCTGCAAGGTGCTCGCCCACGGGAGCACCGGCCTTGATATATCGTTGGGCTTCACGGACTACTTCCAAGGCTACTGTCTCGGCCGGCGTCCCTTTGCGTCCAAAACCGGTGAATACTTCGGTGATCTGTTCGCTTTCGAGCTCAATTGTCACTACGTTGCCCGGTCCCGCCGAATCGATCGTTTCCGCGGTAAGCACCTCTTCCGGCCAGTGCAATTCCTCTTGAATGGTTTTAATTTCGCGCTGGGCAATGGAAAGCGGCAGACGCGCCACAACTGCCTGGGCCATACAACGGCGGATGTCGCCCCGGTTGATTAATTCAAGAGATTGCCAATCCCCTTGAGGCTCGATATCCACGCGAATCCGGCCGCCGCCGACAGGGAAAAAACCCGCACGCTCCAGCACGGCCTCGACCTTTGGCCCCAGGCGATTTATAAGCGGTAAAAAACTCCGTTTAAGGAACTCAAACGGCGGCGCCCAGGGATTATGCGTGCCTCCTTCCAAGATCAAAGTCGAGGGCTTCGCGGCCAACAACAGTGCCGGCAGAATGGTCTGTAAAACCAATGTCGTGCTTCCGGCCGTGCCTACGGAAAGATGATATTCTCCTGGTCGAATTTCACCGGGCAGAAAAGAAAGATTTTTCGCCCCTCTTGCCGCGCCCTGGACCTGGGCTTGCCCGATCTCGGCTGCCGCCCGAACCGCTGTTAAATGTTGCGGCAACAAGCCCGGGCGCGGACGCCGGCGCGGATGTTCTCGATGCGAAATGCTTTGCCGGTTACCAGCGACAATGCCAGGCATGTGCGTAATACCTGTCCGCCGCCTTCGCCTTGGGAACCGTCGATACTAATTAGATCCGCATTTTTCATGGTGGGCGAACTGATTATACCGAATTTCAATCTCCATTAAGCTTGGGACATTGTTGCTAGTATTAAATGCATAAGCTTTCTAGTATTAAATGCATAAGCTTTTTCGTATCGCCATTTGTTGCAGCCTTTAGTTGACTGCCTTGTTGCGGCGTCTCGCGCCAAGCACCCCAATTTCTCCATTTTGCCAATAACCGCTCGGCAAATGCCCTTGTCTTCAATATTTCCGGCAAGCTTTTCCTTTCTTACTCAACTACCGTGACCGGCCTGACCGATATTATCGTCACAACCGGTACTAGGGCTCTCCGCGCAGGAGGGTCGCGGCGTCTGGTCCTTTAGGCGCATATCGAGGTGGGAACTAACTATGTTGTTAAACCGCACATTTTCACGCATTGCCGTAGGGCTGTTGATTTTATTGGTGGGCAGTTCGGCGTTCGGGCAAGGACTCCAGGGTATGCAACTTTTTGCCCCAGCCGACGTTAGCGCCTTTGGCAAAGGCCCCCAACCTAACGAAGGCTTTTTCTTTGCCTATGACATACTTTATTGGAGTATTTCCGTGCCCAAGTTCGCGGAAATCGGTAATCCGAATGTTACCCCTCAATTAAGATATCGCGCCGGCTACAACCAAACGACGAACCCGAATCTCGTTATAGACCAACACAATGAAGCTAATACCGGCCCATTGAACGCCGACTTTACGCTGGGCAACCGCATTGAGCTTGGACGCATAACCGATAATCACGGCTGGATGCTGAGCCTGTATCAAATGCAAGACCTCTCGCAGATCTTCATCCAGAACAACGTGGATATGGTTTTTGACGAGGCCACTTTCGGTCCCAATGCCATTCATCTTTTAGACGGCATCGTGAGCCAGACCGGACTCCGCCGGTGGATGTTATCAAGCCGTTGCCGCTAACTTTTGATACCCTCTTGGTGCAGGATAATGTTTCCACCTGGAGCGTGGAACTAAATTATATGGGCCGGTCGGAGCAACTCCATAACGGTGGTTTCTTCGAATGGTTCGTTGGCCCGCGATATATGGAGTTCGACGACACCTTCGTGGTCATCGGCACCGGCGGCATTCTCGATGCCAGCTTCTGGAGCACGAAAGCGCAAAACCACATTATCGGCGGCCAACTAGGCGCACGGTATTTCCAAAAACGCGGTCGCTGGATGCTTTCCGGCGAAGGCCGCTTTCTCGCCGGTTTGAATTGCCAGAATATTCATCAAACCGGCCGGCTCGGCTCGCAGTTGACTCCGCCGGGCGGAACAGGCGAACCATTAGTGATGGGGCCGACTAACATTAGTAATACCGCTTATATCCACCAATGGACGCCCGGCGTCGAATTACGATTGGATTTCCGCTACCAGATTACCCGCTCGGTATCCTTCCGGGCTGGGTGGACCGGCATCTTTTTGGACAACATGGCCCGGGCCTCCAGCATGATCGACTACACGCTCAATCCCAACGAGAACTTCTATATGGGCATCCTCCGCGATCAAAACCGGCAAACCGTATTCATGAACGGCGTGACCATCGGTATCGACGTGAACCGATAACCGCTCGACTAATGGCGTAAATATGCCGGATCGATCTTTCCCAACTCTTCGGCCATGGCCTCCACGGTGTAGTGCAATTCCTCGGCAGTGTGCCGCGAGGTGATGAAATACCGCAGTCGGGAGGCCTTTTCCTCTACTGCCGGATGAAGAATTGGCTTAACGTCCACTCCGCGGGCCAGCATGGCCCGGGAAAGCAGCAAACAGTGTGTGGAATTGCCCAAGATGACGGGAATTATCGGCGAATTCTTGCTGGTGCCGGTATTCAGTCCCCCCTGTTTGCAGAGATTAAGGAACAACGCCGAATTTTCGTGTAATCGGACCAGTCGCTGCGGTTCGTTCTGAAGCAGCCGAATGGCCGCCAAGGCCGCAGCCGCGGCCGGCGGCGACATGCCGGCGGCGAACACGAAACCGGGCGCGGTGTAGCGAAGATAATCCACCAGCGCTTTACATCCGGCAATATAACCCCCGCAACTGCCGAACGACTTGCTCAACGTGCCCATCCAGATATCCACGTCGCGGCGATCGACATTATAGTATTCGCCGATGCCGCGACCCGTCTGGCCGAGCACGCCCATCGAGTGCGCCTCATCGATCATCAGCAAAGTCCGGTGCCGCTTTTTGACCTCGATGAAATTGGGCAGCTCGGGAATGTCGCCGTCCATACTGTACACGCCCTCGATGGCCAGCAGCACGCGGCGGTATTCGTGCCGGTATTGAGCCAGCAAACGATCGGCCTCTTGCCAGTCATTATGCGCGAACGGCCGGCGCCGGGCACCGGAAAGGATCGCTCCTTCCAGGATGCTGTTATGGGCCAGGCCGTCGTGGAGAATCAAGTCACCCGGTCCGAAAAGATGCCCGATCACCGTCACATTCGTGGCGTGACCGCCCACCATCACCACCGCGTCTGCCGTGCCCACGAATTCGGCGATGCTCTTTTCCAGTTCCAGATGGATGGTTTTTTGTCCCGAAACCAGCCGGCTGGCCGAAACGCTGGTGCCGAAACGATCCACGGCCTCTTTGGCTGCGGCCGACACGACCGGATCGCCTGACATGCATATATAGTTATAACTGGAATAACTAATTACTTCCCGACCGTCGATATGCGCCCGATTGTTCGTAATCCCCTCGTGAACTGAAAAGAAGGGATTGCCCAACTCCGCGTGTTCCATCAAGTCCAGATTCCGCCGCAGTTTCAGATATTCGGGAAATTGTTCCAGGCGATAATTGGCCGGCGAGGTTTCCCAATCCACGGGCCGGGCGGTTCTGGGCCGCGGTTCGCTGCCGAGATATTTGATCACCGCCGCCACCACCTGGCGCGTGGTTTCCATTTCCGGCAATACTTCTTCGGGAAAACGTCCGCCAAAACGTTCTTCCAGCGAGTTGACGATCTCCATCCGTTCCAGCGAATCCATGCCGGTTTCCACAATCGGCGTGTCCAGGGTCAAGCCCTGCGCCCGTTCCTTAGCCACGCAGGAGGATTTCTTCCAAGACGATTTGCGTAACGCGTTTTTCCGCGGCGCTTTGCTGGCCGTTTTTCGAGCAGCCGCCGAAACAACCGGTCTCAGCGGGCTTTTCCCCGATTCCCCCGATGCGGGCTGTTCTGCCAATTGATCGCCCTCGACAAGGGGCGAAGCAACCGCCCCGGGCCGGGAATCATCCGCCGCGCCCCAGCGGGCCACCTCCTCCAGGGTTCCCACCAGGTAGGCGTTACGGCAGGCGTGTCGTTGAATTTTGCCGCTGGAAGTCTTGGAAATGCTGCCCGCCTTGATCAGCACGATGGCATCCAAAGCCAAATCGTGTTCCGCCGCCACCGCGCGGCGAATGGCCTGAAAAACCACCCGGCAATCGCCCTGTTTGCGCCGCTCGATTTCCTGCACGACCACTAATTCTTCTTTGCCGTTTGTCTCGACGGTAAAGGCCGCTCCGCAGTCGGGTCGCAAGCGGGCGTGACTCTGCTGCATTGTCCGCTCTATGTCCTGGGGATAATGATTCACGCCGTGGACAATTATCAAATCCTTCACCCGACCGGTTACATATAACTCGCCCTCCAGCATAAATCCTAAATCGCCGGTGCGCAGGAACGGCCCCTCGCCCGTCTTGGCCAGGCGGGCCTGGAATGTGGCCGCCGTGGCCTCCGGCTGTTGCCAATATCCTTGAGCCACGCTCGGACCGCGCACCCAAATCTCGCCGATTCGCCCGGCAGCGCAGGGAGTGAGGGACTCCGGATCGACTATCACAATTTTCTGGTCGGGCAAATTCTTACCGCACCCTACCAGCGTCTTTGCCCTCTCATCTTCCGGATCGGCGTCAAGTACTTGTCCCCGGGCAAGTGCGTCCGCGTCAAAACTCCTTAGCACCGGCTGCTCACAGGCGTAACCGCCGGAAACGATCAATGTGGCCTCGGCCAAACCAAAACAAGGATAAAACGCCTCGCGCCGAAATCCGCAGGGCTCAAAGGCCTCGCAAAAGTCCTCGATCGTTTGCGCATGCACCGGCTCGGCCCCGTTAAAGGCCACTTTCCAACTGCTGAGGTCCAGCGTCTTGCGCTGTTCCGGGGTAATTTTCCGCACGCAAAGATCGTAGGCGAAATTAGGCCCGCCGTTGGTTGATCCGCGAAACCGCGAAATCGCCGACAGCCAACGATATGGCTTCTGCAAAAAACTCATCGGCGACATGAGGATGCTCGGCCGGCCCACGTACAATGGCTGAAGGATGCCGCCGATCAGGCCCATGTCGTGGTAACTGGGCAGCCAAAACACCCCTTTGTCGGAACGCGTGTGCTCGAAGGCATAGGCAATCAGCGCGGAGTTGTGCACCAAATTCGCATGATTCAGTACAACTCCTTTAGGCGTGCCGGTCGAACCTGAAGTGTATTGCAAAAATGCCAGTGTATCGCCGTGAACGTCGGGCATGTCCCATTTTTCCTCCATGCCCGGCGGAACATGGCAGGTGGCCAGCCAGGTCAAGCTTTTCAGATGGGGGGTATCGTCAATCAGCGACTCGACTCGACTAAGCACCGCATCGGTGGTCAAGGCCACCTTGGCATCGGCATCGTCGGCAATCGCCTGGATCCGGGCCAGCGAGCGGTTTCGCCGCGGGGGATAGACGGGCACGGCAATCACACCGCCGTACAAACAACCGAAAAAGGCGACAATAAATTCCAATCCCGGCGGATACAGCAGCAAGGCCCGTTCACCGGCCAAGTCTTGGGCCTCCAGCCAGGCCCCGATTGCCCGGGCTTGCCGATCTAATTCCCGATAAGTCAAGTGAATTTGCTCGTTCTCGCCATCGACTAGATACGTGAAAGCAATCTCGTCCGACTGGCAACGCGCGCGGTGACGCAATAACTCCACCAGGTTAGATGGCCCAAAGAACGTACCGGGTAGGTGATCCAGATGCACAGTGCTTACACTCCCTAATCCGTGATAACACTACTGAACGCCACGACTTCATTAGTTAGAGAACTATTCTATTTTTAATTTCCAACTATGCAACCAATCCCGTCTATGGGGTAAGAATCATCCATTGTTAATCCCCATGCAATTGGCGATATTGCGGGGTTTTTGCGGGTTGGCCTATGGTCAATCTCTTACAGCTTTGGTATGCTTATTGTAGATTCATCGGTAAACTTGCTTGTCTGGATGGAGCCTCTCAGAATGGAAAATATATTTATTTCTTGACTACATATCATTAATCAATTACATTGTGACGGCAAGGGCACGGAAACATAGGGGAGAAAAAGTACCTATGATTCGTATTATATGTTCTAGCTGCGGTAGCAAGCTAAACGCCAAGGAGAAGCTCGTCGGCCAGACTCGCCTCTGTCCGAAATGCGGGCAGCCCATCTTTATTACTGCCCCCGAACAGGCTGACCAGTCGCCGTCGATCCCCCTTGATGAGCCCGATGCCGCCCAATTAGGACTTATCGGTAACAAGGAATCCTTGCCCTCGCAACACGTGCTCAAGCGGCTCGACAGGCATAATCGCTATTGGATCTGCGATTCTGCCCATATCATCGCCACCTGGGCGAACGACGGCAAAGGCTGGATGCTTAAAACCACTGCCGGCATGATCAGCGCCGCCCGCAATCAAGATCAAGTCCCCAATCAAGGCAATTTTGTACTCGTCGAATTGAAAATGACGAGCGGCGACGAGGGCCTGCGCTTGCGGGGAATCGCCACTTATCAACTTCCTTCGCGCTGGGCCTTGCCCGCTATTATCGAAGGTGACGACCGCATCTGCGAAAAAATCACCGGCTACGGGTCGCTCACCAAAGAACAAAAGAGTGTCATCCGCCTGGCCCTGCGCGAGCAGTTCATGCACGAAATCTGGGAAGGTGCGACCAAGGTCCTGGAATACCTCAACAATGCCGATTATCACACCCACATTGTGGAAAACGCTTGACTTATCTATATACTTGCGCAGGTCAAAAAAAACGTTCTGCCATATCAGAGGCAACAGCGTACAGCTCCGCAACCAACCTATCGATGCGGCGTTCTATCTCCGGGCCGATTGCTTGATGTGCCGTTTCGCTGCACGCCGCCAATTCATTGTGAATGTTGTCTGCCGGATCGAAGCGGCGCAGATTCAAATATGTCAAAATGCTCGGCGTGCCAAATCCCTTGCCGCCTTGCACGCTGTGCGATCGGACTAGATAATTCACCAGCGAACTATTTAGTGCCGCACAAAGATAATGGGCTTCCTTAAGCGATTGGCAGGCAATCATCACGCAAGTTTCTTGGGGAATCAACCGCCCGGCGGCCCAAGAGTGGTTCGTCGCCGGCACGCGGTCACCGCCGCGCTGATGCGCCGGTCCATTCGCCGCCATACTACTTTAATCGGCGCGGTTGTATAAGGACCGACGTTATACATCGAATAAAACGGCCGACCCTGCTGGTACCGCCGATAAGCCGCCCGCCCCTTTAATTGTCGCTCGAAATGCTCCAGGTACGCCAAAGTGCGCGGATATTTTTGCCGCATTAATAATTCATCAATGCCCGTGCGTTTGTCGCAATCCTGGGCCAGAAGAAGATAAAAACGCGGCTGGGCGGCATAAGGAGCAATATCCTGCCAACGCAAAAGCGGAAAGAGCAGATCCGGTTCGATGACTTTTTCCACCACCTCCGCCGCCGTTTTGCCTTTGTCAGCAATATTGCGCACGCGCACTCCGCCGTCGGGCCTCGCCCAGCACTTCCAGCCAATAAATGCCGTTTGCCCCACCGGTGTTTGCGCCAAGATGGGCCTCATAATCCGAGGGACCGATCAATTTGTCCACTTGCCCCTGGAATCCTTCCGGTTCTAAAAACCAAGGCGATCCCGGCCGAAGCCTCTCAATCGGCCGCGCAAAAAAAGGGGTCAGAACTATTTTCTCCGACCGGTCCGGTTGTTTAACCGTCCGCCATTTCAGATAAGGCACCGGATATTGCGTGGGCTCTCCCTTTTTCAGCACCACCGTGCTCGTCCAATTGGCGGCATCATCAAAAGGACGCAGCGAAACCAGATCGTCAACGCGCCGCACATTCAGCCACGGCCCTTCCGGCCCCAGCCGAAATAGGCGGAATCCATCGCCGGCCCCCTTGGTCTGAAAGAGCGTTTGCGTAATGACAAACCCCAAACGGCCGCCCGATTTAAGATACCGATCGGCCACGGCATAAAGCATCAACATCGAAAGGTCTTTCTTGCCGCCGCCGTGCCGCCCATCCTTGCCCGACAGCGAAAACAATCCATAATGTTCCCATAACGGTTTGGTCGCTTCACGATAATCGACCGGCAGATTGTCCCAGGCAATCCAGGGAGGGTTGCCCGCCACAACGTCGAACTGTTCTTCGCGCAAGGCCTCAAGCGGCGGAACATCCAGGATCGAGTCGCCAAGATAAACGGGAATCTCCCACGGACCTGTCAAAGGAAGCAGGTCGTAGATGGCAAGCAGATAGTTCGCCCGAGCGGTCATTACGGCCAAGGGATTCAGGTCTATGCCCACAACCTGCCAGAGAATCCGCCGGCATAGTTCGCTTTTTGCAGAAGTCGTCGCATCATCCAACGGCGATGCGTCCCAGGCGCTGCGAATCCGTTTGATGGCCATCAGCAAAAACGTGCCCGATCCGCAAGCCGGATCAAGCAATCGCCATGGTCCTTGGCCGTCGAAGCCGACTTGATCGAGCACATGCCCGGCCAGCCAGTCGGGCGTATAAAATTCGCCCAGTTGACGCCGCAACCGCCGGGGAAACAACTCTTGATATAATGCCTTCAGTAAATCGCCGCTTAAGCCCGGACCTGAATCAATCGGTAAAGACCGATATTCTTCCATGGCGGCCGATAATCGTTCCCCTTCCGCAGCCAATTGAGCATCATCATCCCACAGACGCCCGGAAAACGGCTCAAGCGAAAAATCGCTCTTTTTGAACGGGCAAAATCGCCTTACCAATATTTCCAACAAGCGCGCATAATAGGTTTGCAGGGCAAACAAAAAGGCATCGGGCTTAAACTCCTCACAGTCGATCGCCATTTTATGAGCCAGGGCCTGCAACGCCTTTGTGGACCGCTGCCAATCAGCCCCCCAGATTCTGCCAAAACACAGCTTCCAACTGGCCAGCGCAGGATGACCTGCCCGAAAAATTGCGTAAAGTTTGGCCACGCATCGCCTGCCGGCCGCCGCACGAGGACCAAAATCCCGCGCCAGATCAACCGCCGTGAGCGATCTTGCTCCTCCTGTATTCAAATCTGAAGGCTCGTTTATTCCCATGCCCAGACATTGTGGCTATTGTCATGCGTAAGGGCAAGATTGTATGGGGACTGTCCCAATTTTTGCACAGCAAAAATGGGACTGTCCCCTTCACTTCTCCAATTTTTGCACAGCAAAAATGGGACTGTCCCCTTCACCCTTCACTTCTTAATGAGAAATCCGCGCCCCAATCTCCCCCGATGGGGCCTATTGACTCCACCTGTGTATGTATTATAATAATCTCCTATTACCCGGCGCGGTATTTCTCACTTTTTAAGGGCGGCATCTTAGGACGGCACAACGTCACTCCAGTAATTTCAATCTCTGATTCACGAGCCATATCATGCCACGGCAGAAAAAACACAGTCGGAACTTGATCTATCGTGCGGGAATAATTTGCTCGCTAACAATCGCACTACTGCTGGTGAATTTGTCTTTCGCCAAGGCGGCTAATTGTTTTTGGAATGTCTCTTCTGGTGATTGGTCCACCGCCGCTAACTGGCAGGACAGCGCCAAACCGACGTCCAGCGACTTAGCTTACATCCAAAACGGCGGCACGGCAAACATTACACAATCAGGAGCAGTCTGCCAACATCTTTTACTTGGCGCATCCACCACCGGGATTAACACAGGAACGGTTGCAATGTATAGCGGCAGTTTAACCGTATCGGGAACTTCCTATATCGGCTTGTCTGGCACGGGAACATTCACGCAGACCAGCGGAATCCATTCCACTAATGATCTCTATGTTGGCATCTTGTCGGGCTCCAGCGGCGCTTATAATCTGGGCAATACGGGGCAGTTGTCCGCTACTAATGAATTTGTTGGACACTACAGCACGGGAACGTTCACACAGACAGGCGGAACTCATGCAATCTTTAATTGTCTCTATCTGGGCTCCTGGTCCGGATCCAGTGGCACTTATAATCTGAGTGGTACGGGTCAATTGTCTGCTAGCTACGAGTTTATCGGCAACTCCGGCTCGGGAACATTTATACATACCGGCGGAACGAATACAATCTCATCTGAACTCTATCTCGGATATACTACCGGCTCCACCGGTACATACAATCTGAGTGGTTCGGGAAAGTTGTCGGCGTACGACGAATTTCTCGGCTGCTCCGGCACGAGTACGGTAATGTTCACACATTCAGGCGGCACGAATACAATCTCAAATGCTCTCTGTCTCGGATTTACTACCGACTCCACCGGTACTTACAATCTGAGTGGTTCAGGACAATTGTCCGCGACCACTCAGTATATTGGCAAATACGGCACGGGTACCTTCATACAGACCGGTGGAACTAATAAAAGCTCCAATTCTTTCTATCTGGGACTCAATTCCGGCTCCACTGGCACTTATAATCTTAGTGGTTCGGGAAAGTTGTCCGCCAACAATGAGGAGATCGGCTTCTACGGCACGGGAAACTTCACCCAAA
This sequence comes from Pirellulales bacterium, assembly GCA_963820545.1. Classification (GTDB taxonomy): domain Bacteria; phylum Planctomycetota; class Planctomycetia; order Pirellulales; family Thermoguttaceae; genus CAWGAJ01. Next base: position 800,234 of record CAWGAJ010000001.1, on the reverse strand, counting down.
CCGGCGGCACGAATACAATCTCAAATGCTCTCCGGCTTGGATTTACTACCGGCTCCACCGGCACATACAATCTGAGCGGTTCGGGACAGTTGTCCGCCAGCTCTGAGTATCTCGGCGAATCCGGCACGGGAACCTTTACACAAACCGGCGGCACGAATTCCGCCACTTACACCAAAATTGGCACCAGTGGAACATATAATCTTAGCGCCGGCACGTTAAACATCAATGGCGGCCTCGAGAATCAGGGAGTTTGGAATTTGTCGAGTAGTACGGCCGTAATCAATATGTCTTCTTCAATCCTTAATCTGACCGGTACCATACAAGCAACTGCGGGAAATGCCACCCTTAATATCGACGCCCATTCGTTGCTTATTGTGCCCAGTGGCCACAATGCGGGGGAGTATTTTGCAACCATCAATAATTCGGGCATCATCCACCAGGCCGGTTCTGTATTGGATATTTCATCCGCTTATAGTATTTACGGCATCGGCTCGATCGACGATCATGTCAATTGCCAAGGATCACTCTCCGCCACTTCCGGTTATGACATCAATCTCAATGGCGGATTAACCATTTCGGGCACAGGCAGTGTAAATCTGAGAAGCGGAAATCTCTCTGTAAATGACTCAATTTCCAGAATGGACGGCGGATCGCTTAACGTGCGTTATCAATATGTTGGTTCCACAGGCACGGGTGTATTTACACAAACCGGCGGCACGAATTCCATTTCATCGTATCTTTATCTTGGCTACAATTCCGGCTCCACCGGCACATACAATCTGAGCGGCACGGGACCGTTGTCCGCGTCTATCCAGTATATCGGCCGCTCCGGCACGGGAACCTTCATACAAACTGGCGGCACAAATACAATCTCATCGAATCTTTATCTAGGCTTCAATTCCGGCTCCAGCGGCACATATAACCTCAACAGTGGAACGCTAATTCTAAAATCACTCAGCAAAGGTTCCGGCGCGGCCGCGTTTAATTTCGGCGGCGGGACAATACAGGCGAGCGGAAGTTTTTCCACTTCGTTGCCCATGACACTGACCGGCGACGGCGGCAATGCGAACATCGACACCGCAGGCTATGCGGTTACGCTTTTCGGTATTCTCAGCGGCACGGGCGGGCTGAATAAAGTCGGCTCCGGTACGCTGACGCTTAGCGTCGCGGAAACTTATAGCGGCAACACCACTGTCAGCGGCGGCACGCTGATTTTTTCCGGCGGAATCAACGCCGGCGGCACGTCGCTTATTGATGTCGAGTCGGGCAAGGCCGTTTTGCAGACCACGAGTGTGAACAAGACCGATTTGGATATTTTTACTGCCGCCTCGGCGACGTTCGAGGCAGTCAACGGCGCGCATCAGCTCGGCGCTATTGATGGAAACGGGTCCACACGAGTGGACGATGGCGCTACTCTGACCGTCTCATCCATCCGCCAGGGCGGAATATATATCGGCAGCGGCGCAAAACTTATTATTCGAGCAACTGCCGGTGATGCGCCGGATATCTATGCAATCGCCGGCGTGCCCGAGCCATCGACTCTCGTCCTCCTCGTCACCGCCTTCTTACTGCTGACATATCGTTGGGCGCGAAAACGGCTAAAGTAAACCGATTGCCAAAAAAGTATCTCCCCCCACCCCGAACCCTAAAAAAAACGCCGCACCTCGACTTCATATCAAGGTGCGGCTGCTACCGGGGGGAGCAAAGAATGCACTCACTAGGTCCGCCGCGCCACACACTACGCGACGAACTGCGAATGCAAAAAACATCATTATTTTTTCATGGTAAAAGCTTTATCAACACATTTCACAATAACTGGTTTCAATTATTCTTCGGGCTTGGGTTTATCCGCTACTAAAACATCAAAGTTTATGACAAATCACAGACCAACGGGCAGCAGGCTTTCTAGTGCTCTATATTCATTACGAACCTCAGTGTGCCAAGGATCGTCTTTCTATTTAATTATCCCAGGGCAATTAATAATGTCAAATAACATAGACATAAATACTTACTTAGGTTTGGGATTAGGACTGCGCCCACACAAATAAGACACTTTTGCTGGAGCGCCGGCTAATGTTCACTAATAAAATCGTGATTGTGTAATCTATTGTCTTGGTTCAGCAAAAAATGGCATTTTAGGTCTTGGATTAGTGACCACAAAATGGGGTAGTAACGGTTGGATTTATCGCATTGGTGCTGAAAGCGAAGGATGACATTTCGAGTCTGGATGACGTTTGGTCTTTTTAAAAGAGGATTGTCCGGCAATTATTTTTGTGAGACTTGGCGTTAGAGCAAGCCGGCAATGTCTTGGAGCATGCGCAGATATTCATGCGCTGTTGGTTGATGATGGTCAGGCCGGAGACGGCGTTATCGGCCAGGGCTTGGTAGTAATCTTTTTTTGTGGTTTCTTCGGTATCGTTCGTTTTATCGATATCGTCGATGTATTCTCCCAATTTTGTTTGCATCTCACTAAGCAAATTGGAAGAAGAGGTAATGGCGGCATTGTAAAAACCATTGACGGTCCCATTAACGCGCGTCACTTTGCCCAGGGCTTCGTCGACCACGCGGATGGCCTGAGCGGTCTTCGTGTCCAGCCCGGACAGCGGGCCGCCCGAATAAAGTTCATCGAGTCGGCCGCTGGGCCCGCCGAGATTGGCGGCATACACGGGAGGAATAGCCAAGGTGGCTCTGTTGCTGATTTCCGTGGTCAAAGCGAACGACAAGGCATTGCCTGCCACGGTAATTGTATCGAAAGTTCCCGTGAAGCTTGGTTGGAATTCTACCTCAAAGGTCAATCCATTGTTGTTGACCGAAAAACGGTTCCCGTTTACGTTGCCGGAACTGCTGCCGATAGTTATTCCATTGATTACCGCCGCTGCATTTGTGCCCGTGACGTGTCCCCCGCCGGAAACCACAAATGTGCCGCTGGTGACATCCACGTTGACCTTGGCACTCGAGCCGTAATCGACGCTGGTAAAGTTTAGTTTATTCGGATCACCCCCGTCCACCGCGGCGGTAATGCCCGTCTTGTAGCTATTGTTATTGATGAAAGTAGCTACGTCGTTGAGCGCCTCGCCCGCCGTAACTGTAACGGTCACGCTTCCGCGTTGGCCGGTTAAAGTGAAGGTGGCAGCAGCGGTAACTTGTCCAGCCGACCCCGTATAGGTGAGTTGGGCTTGCGTTGCCGTGCTGGTGACACTGCCGGAAATGGTGGCATCCGATTGAGGCTTGCTGTGCACGATGATATCGGTTACTTGACTGTTGTTACGGCCGGAATATACATAATCGGCCGAACCGGAAAGCGGCGTTTTGCCGTTGATGCTCGTGCCGGCCAGCGAATTGATCTGATCGATGGCGGTGTCGATTTTGGCCTGCGATTCCGCCCGTTGGGCGGGAGTAAGCGGGTGCAGCGGGTCCGTGTCTTTGAGCAACTCGGTACGGATCGTGTTGAGTTGCGTGCTCATGCCGCTCAGCGCGGTTTGGGTTTGACTGACCAGGCTGCCGGCGGCAGTGACGTTCGTCAACGACGCGCCGACAGTGCTGAGTTGCGCTTGCAGACCGCTGAGGGTGGCAAAGGCCGAAGGGTCGTCGGCGGGATAGTTTATTTTATGGCCCGTAGCCATGCGTAAATTGCTGAGCGTAATTTCCGCGTTTGCCAGGGCAAGACTGTCCAGCAGTCGGCGTTCGATTCCCGAAATTGCGGATCCGATGCGTGCCATGATAAACTCACTTTTTGCAGAGCCAGGGCAAAAGGATGCGGCCCACGCGGTACCAAACTCTTTCCGACGAAGGGGCCTCTTCTTCGCTGGCCATTAAATAAGCGCGAAGACTAATGAACAGTTCGTGGGCATGGTTGAGAACGTCGTTGCGGCGTCGATTGCGGGTGTTTTCCGGGGTAATGACCACGCAGATTTTCGTGCGCACCAAGGGGTTGACGCGAGGCTCGGTGGTGTTGCTTTGCGAGCGTTCTTCCTCGATCTTCAGATCGATGAGGAAGGCGGCGGGGCGGTCGGTCAGCCGACGGAACCGGCTGGTGTGATGCTCTTCGATCTTCAGGCAAAGATGATTGCCGTCAACCGCGGTAATTTTGGCGTTGTGGTCGGCCATGAAACCGCGGAGCTTTTCCAGGGCCATTTTGATGGGCACGGCGGTAACCAGCTTCTTTTCCAGTAATTTGAATTTCTCGGCCGAAGGGGACGCGTGGCGGAGTAATTTTGCTTTTTTTTGCCGCTGCGTTCCCTGCGATCCGGCGCCTAATTGCACCACGCAGTTGCGGCCCTTTGCCTTGGCCTGCAAAAGCGCGCGATCGGCGCGGCGCAGCATGGTTTCGGGCGTATCGCCGGGTTGAATTTCGGTCACTCCAAAACTGGCGGTGATGGGACGGCTGCCCATTTTCATGTGCGGCATTTGCCAGAGGGTTTTGCGGATCCCTTCGGCGCGGAGCGTGGCCGCGGCGTTGTCGCAGTCGATGCAGAGGATCACGAACTCTTCGCCCCCGTAACGCGCCACCAGATCGCCCGGCCGGCAAGAACTTTTCAACAGCGCGGCCAGGCACTTGATGGCCTCGTCGCCCGCTTGATGCCCGTACGTGTCGTTCACCTGCTTGAAGCGATCCAAATCGCAAATAATCAGGCTGCAAGGCATTTGCCTTTGCTGATGCACTTCCACGAACATCTCGTGGACGCGGTCGAATTCCGCCCGGTTGGCCACCTGGGTCAAGGAATCCTTGGTGGCCTTCTCGTAGAGGTTCAGGCAGCGCTGTTCGAGGGTCGATTCGCAGGAGGCGTCGTGGAAGACAATAATGGCGCCGAGCGTCACGCCGTCCTTTCTGCTCACGGGAATGGCATGTGTATCGACGGCCACCCGGCGGCCGGCGCGTCCGCTGATTGTCGACCGCCTCAAGGATTGAACGCCCGATTGCAGTGCCGCTTTCAGGGGGCAATCCCCCTCGCTGATGTGCCGGCCTTTTTCGTCGCTCATTTGCAGCAATTCGGGATGCCAGAGCCGCCCGCGAATGCTGCCGGCGGTGATTCCGGTAAGCCGTTCCGCGCCCCGGTTCCAATGCGCGATTCGGCCGGCGGCGTCGATGAACAATACGGCGTCGTACATGCTCTCCAGCAATTTGGCCTCGAACAAATCGTCGATTTTCGCGCCATCCGCAGAGCTTTCCACGGTCTTCGATGACCAGTAGGAATTGACCTCTTGGAGATCGAGCTTGCCCAGCCAGCGCCGCGCCACTTCTTGACGCAGAACTGCTTGATCGCCGCCGTGGAAGTCGGCGAATAGCCGGACCAGTTCGGGATCGAATTGCGTGCCGGCGCATTCGAACAATTCGGCCAGGGCGCTTTCCTGCGAACGGGCGGGCCGATAGACGTGATCCGTGGTCATGGCGTCGAAGGCCTCCACAATGGCGATCATTCGTGCGCCGTAGGGAATATCGGCGCCGCGAAGCAAAAAACCTTCCCGGCTGCCGTCGTACCAAGCCGAGACGTTTTCCACGATCTCCAAGACCTCGGGCGAAGAGCAGCTATGTTTGAGGATATCCGCACTGGCCCTGCGAGCCCGCAACATCAAGGCCATTTCGTCGGCGTTGAGCTTGCCGGGATTGAGCAGGATTTGGTCCGGCGCCCCGACCACTCCCACGTCATGCAATAAGGCCGCGACTTCAATCGCATCGCGGAAAAAATCGGCCAAGCCGAGGTGCAACGTCCAGGATGAACAAGTTAGCGCCACCCGCAAGGAATGCCCGGCCGTGGCCGCATGTTTGCATTGCAGGGCGATAAACAAACTGCTGGCAATCCCCAGCCGCACCTGGATCAACTGATTGTCTTCCGACTTGCTCAAGACCGGCGGCAGCGTGTAATTCGAGGAGCTGACTGCCTCCAGATCGCGCAGCAGGCCGTGGAGTTCCGTCAACCGATGGTCGACCTGAACCGCGCCTTCGGCCGGCTGAGGCGCAACGACGTTGTCTGATGCGGGCGTGACGTGGACTTGCACTTCAGGTTCGGAAGCATTTGTCATGGGTGCCTATTCTCTGTCAATATCTCAAACGATGTTTTGCCCGCTTGACAAACAACATCCGCGAATTCCACGGTCTAAATCCCGCCCCATGCCTGATAAGCCGCGCCGGGGCGTCTTGCTCGCTTAGACGGGGCAAGACCTTCCCCGCACTCGATCGTGAGCAGGGCGAATCCTACGCTAAAATGCAACCGGTTTTCCTCTTCAGATGTGCTCCATCTATAAAACCTAGGTCATACCTGGACTTAGGTCAAAAATAAATCGCCCGGCAAAACGCGATATTATGCCCTCCAGGCCCGCTCCGGCGACGCCGCGTGGCAAAAGTGCAACAATGCTGCAAAATTAACGCCCCAAGGTTCATAAAAGTACGCAAAAAAACCGGCATTTGACTTTCTTCCCCACGAAACCCTACCTCTTGTGCGGAAAGATAAATTATTTTCAAATTGAGACCTGAATTGATCATTCCCCAAACACTAAGCAGCAGGTCGCTATGCGTCTGATTAGTTATCACAGTCCCAGCGGTCCGCGCGTGGCAGGCTTGCGCAACAGCGAATATGTGGACCTGAATCTTGCCGATCCCGGCGTGCCTGCCTGCATTAAAGCCTTGTTGGCCCAAGGGCCGGAGGGTATGCGCCGGGCCGCAGCAGCCTTGGCCGTGGGCCAGCCAATTCCGCTCGACAAATTACGACCGGCGCCGCCGGTTCCGCAGCCCGAAAAGATTATCTGCATTGGACTGAATTACGCCGATCACGCGCGGGAAACAGGCGTGCAACCCCCGGCCGAACCAGTGTTTTTCTGTAAATTTTCCTCGGCGGTTTGCGGCCATGGTCAACCAATCGTACTGCCCCGCGTCAGTCGGGAAGTGGATTTCGAAGCGGAACTGGTCGTGGTCATCGGTCCTGGCGGACGGCACATTTCCCGCCAGCAAGCCCTGCAACACGTGGCCGGCTATTGCTGCGGCAACGACGTTTCGGCCCGCGACTGGCAAATGCGAAAACCAGGAGGGCAATGGCTCCTCGGCAAGTCGTTCGACAGCTTTGCGCCTTTTGGACCGGCCATCTTCACTCCCGATGAAATTCCCCAGCCCCACAATCTGCAAATCCAACTCCGCCTGAACGGCCAGGTAATGCAGAAATCGAGCACTGCACAGTTAATCTTTCCCATCGACTATCTGGTTTCATACGTCTCAGACGTGTGCACGCTCACACCGGGCGATTTGATTTTCACGGGCACGCCGCCGGGCGTGGGTTTCGCCCGCAAACCGCCGGTGTTTCTCCAGCCCGGCGACGTGGTTGAGGTGGAAATCGAAAAACTCGGCGTGTTACGCAATCCGGTGGTGTCATAAAGCCGCGACGGGCACCAACCGAAGGTTGGTCGGTCGCGGTTTGGTTGCGGTCAAATCGGCTTATGAATTTCAGGGGCTACTTGCAGGCGACTTTTTTAGAGTGATGCTCAGGAGGGTGTAGCATCCGTTTAGCCCGGACGCTTGCGTCCGGTGAATTATCTAGTGATGCGATATGCTACACCATAATGAGCAGTGCCCTAAAATATAGATAATGTGCATAATATAAGTAAATTGAGACAACAGGGGGATTGGCAGGGAGTTAAATAGACAAAGAAGTGTCTAATTGTCGATGGAAATAAAAGCGCGGGTTCTTGTTTTGTTATGACTGAAGAAAATGTCCGTAACTGCCAAGCGGATATTGCTTTAGGGAGCTTCGTGTGGGGTTCAATCAACGGCCGTGTCTCTACAAGCTTACAGTTCGTTTCAAAGTGGAGTTCAGCGCGACGATCGGCGTCGCCGCTTATTGACCGAAGATATTTCTAGCGGGGGTGCGAAGCCTGTTTGCTCAGGCGCCTCCCATGATCTTTCAGCCACCGATAAAGCGGAACCTTACGGCGACGACTCTTTCCTGGAAGAACAGATGCGCCTGATCGATCTCGTGCCCCGGCGTTTACCATTCATTACCCTCTGGTTGATCGCAGGGCTGGCGATTATCGCCGGAATAAATTTTTTGTATGGGTGGCAGTCCAGACTGACGTTGCCCATGCCAAATGGGCAATTCCCGGCTTTTGATTTGACGCACCAGGGGAGTTTGTGCGGCTGGTTTCTCTAGTTTGTCATTGTTGGCTGCCGCCGCAGCGGCGGGATTAGTATATTCCATTCGCCGTCATAAGTCTGACGATTATCACGGGCGGTACAGGATTTGGCTTTGGGCCGCCGTGGGCTGGTTTTTTTGCGCCACGGATCTTGCCGTCAATCTGCATGACAGCTTTAAACAGATTATGATCCAGATAACTAAAACCCAGCTTTGGGGCGATGGCGCCCTTTGGTGGATCATTCCCTATGCTTTGCTCTTTGGCGTCTTGGGATTGCGCCTCTTGTTGGACATGCGTCCCTGTTGGCTCTCCATGGTGACTTTTGTCTTGGCCGCGGCAAGTTATCTAGTGGCCGTTGCCATGCAACTGGACTTAGTAAGGATTGACGGCGACGCTCGGGCGATAATGATCAAGGCCGATGCGATAATGTACGGCCATTTGATGCTGCTGGTGTCGATGGTCCTTAATGCCCGACATGTGATCCTCGATGCCCAAGGACTTTTGCCGCGGCGGGAACCAAAATTGGCTGCGGAATCTACTGAAGCTATCGAGGCGAATTCCACAACCACCACTAATGAGTGGAGGCGAGTAGACTCGCCCGCCAACACGCCGCAGCCGATGCTGCGACGTTCCACCGCCACCGTGCCGATTAGCTCAAGTCCCAGTGCGCCCGCCTCTTTTGGCCAGAGCCAACCCCTGGCCCCGGTGACGCGTAAGCTGACAAAGCAGGAGAAAAAGGCCCTGCGGGAACGCCTGCTGCGCGAACGATTGGAACGCCAGCGCCGGCAGGGGGAACCATGGAAATGAAATAAGGGGCGAGGGGAGAGAGTAGGTGGTAGATGCTAGGTGGTAGATGGTGTATAAATAGTCTCTTTGATGTGGCGCGTTGAAAACGTATGTCCCCACGCCGGAGCGTGGAAACAAGATAATTGACTATCCCCTATCTCCTATCCCCTATCCCCTCACTGATGGTTCGCACTCGATTTGCCCCTAGTCCGACTGGATATCTTCATATCGGCGGGGTTCGCACCGCGCTGTTCTGCTGGCTGTACGCCCGGCAACATGGCGGGCAGTTTATTCTCCGCATCGACGACACGGACCAGGAGCGAAACGTCGCCGAGGCCTTATCGCCGATTCTGGAAGGTCTGCGCTGGCTGGGCATCGACTGGGACGAAGGCCCGGACGTGGGCGGTCCGCATGCGCCTTATTATCAATCGCAGCGGGCAGATCGCTATCAAGTCGCGGTGGAGCAATTACTGGCCGGCGGTCATGCCTATCGCGATTACGCCACGCCTGTAGAAGTCCAAGCCGAACGCGACGCCGCCTTGGCCGAAAAGCAGTCGTTCGTCTACAGCCGCCGATTCATGGCCCAGACCGCGGCCGATCAGGCCCGCTTCGAGTCGCAGGGGCGGCAAAGCGTAGTCCGCCTGAAAATGCCCCGCCAAGGCGCGCTGGTAATAAACGATTTGATCCGCGGCCAAGTGGAATTCCAATGGGAGCAGGAACAGGACCACGTCATCCAGCGCGCGGACGGCGCGTGCCTGTATCACCTGGCCAACGTGGTCGACGATCATGATTTTCAGATCACGCACGTGATCCGCGCCGAGGAGCATCTTTCCAACACCCCGCGGCAGATTTTCATGCTTCAGGCGCTGGGCTATGCGCTGCCGCAGTACGCCCATCTGCCCTTCGTGGCCGAGCCGGGCAGCAAAACCAAGTTGAGCAAGCGAAAGTTGGATAAGTATCTCAAGAATCGCGATTTCGCCGCACTGCTGGAGCACGGCCGGAAGATCGCCCAGGCCATCGGGCATACGGTAGAAGCCGATTCGTTCAATCCGGTGATTGTCGATTTCTACAAGACCGTGGGATATGTGCCCGAGGCGATCATCAACTACCTGGCGCTTTTGGGCTGGTCGCTGGACGACAAAACTGAGGATTTTACTCGTGATGATCTAATCAAATTTTTTTCGCTGGAGCGGGTCAATAAGGCCCCGGCCAGTTTCGACCCCAAAAAACTAATGGCATTCGAGGAGCGTCATTTTCAGACCGTGCCGCTGGATGAAATGGTACCGATAATGATACCATATCTGCAAAAAGCAGGATACTTGGTATCGAATCCTACTTCAAAGGAAATTTCAAAAGTTAAAGCGGTTATTCAGGCGGCGGGTGATCGAATCAAGGTCGCCGGCGATATTCTTTTCTTCCCTGAATTTTTTTTGAAGGATGAGGATTTATATAAATTGCCGTTTGAGCCTGGCATCAGGGAAAAAGTATTAAGTAAGTCGGGCACCGTTGAACTGCTGAAAAAATGGTGTGAAATAATTCCGACGATTAAACCGTTCGATGCCGCCACAATAGAAAAACAACTTCGCGATTTCGTTGCTTCTGAAGGCATAAAAATCGGTGATTTAATACACCCATTGAGAGTTGCCTTGACGCACAAAGCCAAAGGTCTTGGAGTTTATGACACTGCTGCGATTCTTCGCCCTGATATTAACGTGGCACTTATTAAATCATTTATCTCTGAAAAGGACTCCAGTCCTTGAAATATGTTCTTATCAGCTAGAATTGCACTAGAATCGAAATCCGATAAAATATAGTAGTCCTGGTGTTGATACTATTTATGGAGAAATCCCTATGCCCACAACAACCATTGAAGATGCTCAAGCCCGTTTGGTTGCGTGGATATCCAAATTAAAACCCGGCGAGGAATTAGTAATTATTCAACGAAATAGACCTGTCGCACGCTTGGTCGCTGAACCGGCACCGGCTAATAAATCCCGTCAACCGGGTTCGGCTATCGGAAAATTGACCATTGTCGAAGATGATGACTCTCACTTGGAAGATTTTCGAGAGTACATGCCGTGAAATTGCTTTTGGACACCCACGCCTTGCTCTGGTTCCTGTTAAACGACGAAAAACTTAGCAGGAATGCTAAATCTATCATCGCCGATTCTAGTAATGCTATTTTTGTCAGTCCGGCGAGTTATTGGGAAATTGCAATTAAGATTAGTTTGGGTAAGTATCTGCTCAATCAACCGTTTGCAGATTTTATCGAACAAGAATTAACAAAGAACGAATTCTCGATTCTGCCAATAACCATTCAACATGCCGCGATTGTTTGTACATTACCTTTCCATCACCGCGATCCTTTCGACCGGTTGTTAATTGCTCAAGCAATTGTGGATAATATTCCCATGTTAAGCAATGACACGGCATTTGATAAATATTCTGTTAAAAGAATATGGTAAATTCAATGAGCACGAAAAATATCCCCGAGGCTACCGACTTCATTCGTGAAATCATCAACGAAGACCTGAGGACCAACAAATACGGCGGGCGCGTGCACACGCGATTTCCGCCCGAGCCGAACGGTTATCTGCACATCGGACACGCCAAGTCGATCTGCCTGAATTTCGGCATTGCCGAAGACTACGGCGGGCTGTGCAATCTGCGTTTCGACGACACTAATCCCTGCAAGGAAGACGTGGAATATGTGGATTCGATCATGGAGGACGTGCGCTGGCTGGGCTTCGATTGGGAGGATCGGCTGTATTACGCCTCGGACTATTTCGATCAGCTTTACGAGTGGGCCCTCCAGCTTATCAAGGCCGCCAAGGCGTACGTCTGCGATCTTACTGCCGACCAAATGCGCGAGTACCGCGGCACGCTGACTGAACCGGGCCAGAACAGTCCTTATCGCGATCGTTCAGTGGATGAGAACCTGGATTTGTTCGAACGCATGCGCAGGCGAATTCCCCGACGGCTCGCGCACCCTGCGCGCGAAAATCGACATGGCCTCGCCCAACCTCAACATGCGCGATCCGGTAATGTACCGCATTCTGCACGCTTCGCATCACCGCAGCGGCGATAAATGGTGCATCTATCCGATGTACGACTTCACCCACGGACAATCGGACTCCATCGAACGCATCACGCATTCCATCTGCACCCTGGAATTTGAGAACCACCGCCCCTTGTACGACTGGTACGTCAAGGCGCTGGGCATTTACGCCCCGCAGCAGATCGAGTTTGCCCGGCTGAACCTGACTTACACAATGATGAGCAAGCGGCGCCTGCTGGAACTGGTCAAAGAGGGACACGTGCGCGGCTGGGACGATCCGCGCATGCCCACCATCTGCGGTCTACGCCGTCGTGGCTACACGCCCGAGGCCATCCGGAATTTCTGCAAGCGGATCGGCGTGGCCAAGTTCGACGGCGTGATCGAGATCGAACTTCTGGAGCATTGCCTGCGCGAGGACCTTAACCAGCGGTCGCCGCGGGTAATGGCCGTGCTCAATCCGCTTAAGTTGGTGATCGACAATTATCCGGAGGACCTGGTGGAAGATATGGAGGCAGTCAATAATCCGGAAGACGCTTCGATGGGCACTCGCACCGTGCCCTTCTCGAAAGTGCTTTACATCGAGCGGGACGATTTCCGCGAAATCCCGCCCAAAAAATACTATCGCCTGGCGCCCGGCCAGGAAGTGCGTCTGCGTTGGGGTTATCTAGTGCGTTGCGTGGGCGTGGTCAAGGATCCACAGACCGGAGAGGTGAAGGAAGTACATTGCACTTATGATCCCCAGACTCGCGGCGGCAATACGCCCGACGGCCGAAAAGTAAAAGGCACGATCCATTGGGTTTCGGCCGCCCACGCACTAAAGGCCGAGGTCCGGCTATACAACTCGCTCTTTACCAAGCCCAACCCGGACGACGTCACCCCGGGATTGGATTATCACGCCAATTTGAACCCGCATTCATTGGAACTATTGCCGGAATGTTACGTCGAGCCGAGTCTGAAAACCGCCGCCCCAGGCGACCGGTTCCAGTTTGAAAGGCTGGGATATTTTTGCGTCGATAGCGACTCAACGCCCAAAAAACTGATCTTCAATCGCACCGTAACGTTGAAAGATACCTGGGCGAAGATTGAAAAATCGCAGACCGCCGAACCCTGAACCCCGAACCCCGATCCCCGATCAAGGAACCTCTTTATGCCGTTGGTAGTTGTGGGCTCAGTGGCTTTGGATAGCGTTGTCACGCCTACAAAATCGCGGGAGAACGTGTTGGGCGGTTCGGCGGTGTACTTTTCTTATGCGGCCAGTTATTTCACCACTGTGCGCTTGGCTGGAGTGATCGGCGAAGATTGGCCCATCGAACACACCAATTTGCTTAAGGCCCGAGGCATCGATACCACTGGTTTGCAGATCATTCGCGGCGGCAAGACATTCCGCTGGCAGGGCAAGTATCTGGCCAATATGAACGATCGGGAAACGCTGGATATTAAATTAAACGTGATGGATCAGTTCGATCCGGTGCTGCCGGAAAGTTATCGCCGCTGCAAGTTTCTGTTTTTGGCAAATGGATCGACAAAGCTGCAATTGAAAGTGCTCGAGCAATGCCCGGGCGCCTCGTTGGTAGTGGCCGATACAATGGACCTTTGGATCCGCAACGAGCCGAATGAATTGCGCACGCTGCTTAGGCGCGTGGACGGGCTGGTCCTCAACGACAGCGAGGCCAAGCTGCTTACCGGCACGGAAAACCTGGTCGAGGCGGGCCATGCGGCCCGCGAGTTGGGGCCCAGGTTCGTGGTGATCAAGAAAGGCGAACACGGCGCAATGTTCTTCAGCGAGCATGAAACGTACGTCCTGCCCGCCTATCCCACGCCCGACGTAATCGATCCCACCGGCGCCGGCGATAGTTTTGCCGGGGGCATGATGGGCTATCTGGCCGAACAGGACAATTTCGCTCCAAAAACCCTTAAAGAAGCCATGGCCTACGGCATTCTCGTGGCCAGCTTTACCGTCGAGGATTTCAGTCTCGACCGCCTGAAAACCATCACCCGCGAAGACCTCGATAAACGTATGATTGAGTATAAAAGGATGCTCAGCTTTTAGGCTATAGACAAGGCTGTAGGCCGGAGGATGAAAACTGATTACTGATAACCGAAGACTTATATGAAACCGCTTGCGGTTTCGCAATCCCTGACCTCTGACCCCTGACCTCCGACCTCTAAAATGACCCGCACATTTATCGCCGTGGAGATTGATTCCGCCGTTCGCTCTCGGGCAGAGGAATTAATCGGCATTCTCCGGGCCGCCGGGGCCGACGTGAAATGGGTCGAGCCTCACAACCTGCATCTGACGCTGCAATTCCTGGGCGAGGTGCCCCAGCAAGAGATTGTCGCCGTGTGCAAGGCCGTGGAACTGGGAGCGGCCCAGGTACAGCCGTTTGAATTGGAAATCGGCTCCGCAGGGGCGTTTCCCCATTCTCATCGGCCAAGAACGCTCTGGATCGGCGCCAAGGCAGGCAGCCCTCTGATGGCCGAGTTGCACGATCACGTGGCCCTAAAGCTGGCCGAGCTGGGCTATCGCGACGAAGTTCGGCTTTTTCAAACCCATTTGACGATCGGCCGCACGCGGAGCGGTAAAAACGTTGCCGAATTAGGCCAGTTACTTAAACAACACGCCGATTTCAACGCCGGTCGAATGCGCGTGGAAAAAGCCACGGTGTTTTCCAGCCGGCTGGAGCGCGGCGGACCAATCTACGAGGTCTTGAGCACAGCACAGTTGGGTGGAAAATAGGGTATAATGTGCTTCTAAATACTAAGAGCCTAACGTCCCCCTCTGGGCGAGGGTCGGGATGAGGGCATTTAAGCAACTGTAATTATTCTGGAAATGGTTATGGGATAGGCTCTAAATCTTACATTCATTCCGGAGGAATCGCCATGCGACACGTATCTCATCTCGCTCGATTGTCCGCCGCCGGGCTGTTAGTCCTAGTTGGCGTAAGTCTCGGTCGAAGCCAAAGCGGCACGGATGAAAAGCAGGCTGTTGTCGGGGCCTGGCGGGCCGAGTCGATCGGCTTAGTAGGGGAGAACGGGGAAAAAACCACATTGCCCAACGAAACCAATAAGGGCCCCTTCTGCTTCAGCATCTCGGAGGAAACGATAACGGCCTGGGAGGGCAATCAGAAATTCGCGGAAATACCCTACGTTTCGGATCCGAAACAAACTCCCGCGATTATTGACGTGAAATACAAGGATCAAGACATGTCGGGCATCTATGAACTAAACGGTGAGAGCCTGAAAATAAGTTTGAATTACGCCGACAAGGGCCGGCCCCAGGATTTTAGCGGAATCAATAGCGACATGGATCTGGTTCTTAAACGGTTTCAAGGCCGGCCGCTGATGTTAGTCAATATCGACGGAAGCAACTTACACCCGCTGGGCTCCCTGCCCGCATATGGCTTCGGCACTTCCGACTGGTCGCCGGACGGCAAAAAAATCGCCGTGGATACATGGAATATGTTAATCGGCGATGATTGGCCCCAAAGCCACGTCTATGTGCTCAATGCCGACGGCAGTTCGCCAACAGACCTGGGTGACGGCACCTTGCCGAGTTGGTTGCCCGACGGAAAACGAATCACCTATAGCAGACGTAATCCCAGCGGAAGAATATGGATCATGAACGCCGACGGTTCGGATAAACAGATGATCGATGAAAATGGTTGGAGCTCGGACTGGTCGCCGAAGAAAGATAAAGATGAAATCGCTTTTACTTCAGGCAACAATATCTGCGTCCTTGATTTGAAAACCAAGCAGCGCCGCATGATACTTAAAAAAGAGTATAACGGCATTTATTGGGGAATAGTCTGGTCGCCCGACGGCCAGTGGATTTGTTTTATTGGTGCGCTGCCCGGCGGCGGCTCCGAATTGGCCATCGTCAATGGCAAAGGTCAGGCCAGCGGCTTTAAAGTCCTGCTTCCCAATAAGGAACTACCCAAAGTGAAAAGCTTCGAACCGTGTTTTACTTGGAGTCCGGACAGCAAAAAGCTGGCGCTGGCGATGACTATGGAAGGCGATAGAAAAAAGCAAATATATATCTTGGATCCGGCGGGTAAAAAGCCGCCGCAACGGCTCGCCGGACAAGATCCGGGCAAAAAAAGCTATACTCCGGCCTGGTCGCCCAGCGGAAAAACAATCTCGTATGCGTTGGAAAATTAATTAAAAACGCGCGTGTGCCACTGCTTGCTGGCAAGCAGTGCCGTGTAAAATGTCGTAAAAAAAACTGCTTGTGATCAAGCAGTGGCACACAAATTCCCGGCTTGCTTCGTGGCCGACCTGTTTTATAAAAAAGAGCTTTACTTGCCCGGCACTATAGTGCGCACGGGATTCTGTTTATCATCGGCGATGCGCGCGTGTGCCACTGCTTGCTCGCAAGCAGTGCCGTGTGAAATGTCGCAAAAAAGCTGCTTGTGTACAAGCGATAGCACACAAATTACCGGCTTGCTTCTTGGGCGTCCTGTTTTCTAAAAGATTTTTACTTGCCCGGCGCCACGGTGCGCACGGGATTT
The DNA here is from genome assembly GCA_963820545.1 of Pirellulales bacterium. Lineage (GTDB taxonomy): Bacteria > Planctomycetota > Planctomycetia > Pirellulales > Thermoguttaceae > CAWGAJ01. Next base: position 783,764 of record CAWGAJ010000001.1, on the reverse strand, counting down.
TGTTTGTCGTCGGCGATGTGCAAGTCGACCGGTCCAGATGCGCTTTCCACGGCGGAGACGAATTCTTTAGGCGTGTTGACCGGCGTGGGACCGACGTGGGTGATGATCATGCCCGGGCGCACGCCGGCGCCAAAGGCCGGGCTGTTTTCGGCCACTTCGGCCGCGACCACGCCTTCGCTGGGAAACGACAGCCCGGTGGTTGTGCCTCCTTCGCTGTTGAGCATTGCCGTGGGATACTCGACGCGCAATCCTGCGCCAAAGCGGCTCTGACGCGGTGATGATTTTATTGCCGCGCACCGCGTACTTGGCCAATTTGATATCGAGGGTGCGCGGGCGGCCATCGCGGATCAGGCTGAGGTGTACGATGGCCTCGGCCGGGAGTTTTCCTACATTGATTATTAGCGAGTCGGCGTCGTGGATGGGCGAGTTATCCACCGCGGTAATGATGTCGCCGCTGTTCAGTCCGAATTTTGCCGCAGGCGCGCCGGGAATCGTCTGCGCCACACGGATGCCGTGCATCCCTCTTAGCACCTCTTGCGGCGATAGATTGGCTGGTTGCACGCCCAGGAAGCCGTACTGCACTTCGCGCCCTTGCTTGAGGGCTTCCACTGCACGGCGGAAAGTCTGGTCCACGGGAATGGCGTAGCCCACGGCGGTTTCATAACCCGCCAAGGCCGCCAGGGATACTGTCAGGCCGACCATTTCGCCTTTGAGATTCACCAGCGGGCCGCCGCTCGTGCCCAGGTTCAATTTGGCGTCGGTTTGGATCAGGTTGCCAAAATGGTGCAAGGAGGTTTTTTTCCCGCCGGGATCGGACTGGCTGGGCGCGGCCGGGGCCTTGCGCGCCAGATTCGACACAATACCCCAACCTGCGCTCACCTGGCCATCGCGGGCAATGGCGTAAGGATTGCCCAGCGAAATGACGATCTGTCCTTTTTTCAGTTCGGCCGCGTTGCCGAAAGTGATCGGCACCAGATCGCCGGCTTCGATGGCCAATACGGCCAGGTCGCTGCGCGGATCAGCGCCCTTAATCGAAGCCTTGTAGACTTTGCGCTCTGACGTGGTGACGTAATACTCGCTGTCTTCGCCCAGCACGTGATAGGCAGTTAAGATCAATCCGCGCCGGTCGATGACCACGCCCGTGCCATACTCGTTGGGAATATAATCCGGATCGGTGGGCTGCGGAACTGAAGGCAGAATCGACCGGCGACCAAAGGGATCGGGACGTAATTCCGTGTGAAAAGTCTCTTCGGCTTGTTCCTTGCGCACCCGGGCGATGGCCACCACCGAATTTTCCGTCCGGGCAATCACGTCGACCAAGGTCTTTTCAATAGCCGCTGCCGCTTCGAGGCTCGATGGCTCCTGGGCATCTACAAAAACCCCAGTTCCCAACAGGGTGAGAAAGACAAACGGCAGAATATTGGCAAGACTTTTCATAAAAGATGTAATTGGTAATCGGAAGAAGTGGTTGGTGGACAAAGGAAAGTGCGAAACCGCAAGCGGTTTAATTCATCCTTCATCCCTCATCCTTCATCCTTTATTCTCCCACCCCCTCCGCGTCGCCGGCGGAGACGGTGGAGGCGTGTCCGCCGAGGGAGAGGATTTTTTCACGCAGCTCCGCGCACAGTTGGGGATTCTCGCGCAAGAATTCGCGGGCTTTTTCCCGGCCTTGACCGAGCTGTATCTCGCCGTAGCGGAACCAGGTGCCGGTGCGGCGACAAGCTTGTTGCTCATGGCCAGGTCGAGAATGTCGCCTTCGTAGCTGATGCCGTGATCGTGCATCATGTCGAATTCCGCGGTGCGGAAGGGCGGGGCGACCTTGTTTTTCACCACTTTCGCCCGCACCCGCTGGCCAATCACTTCCTCGCCTTCCTTGATCTGCCCGATCCGCCGCACGTCGATGCGGCAGGAGGTGTAGAATTTCAGGGCCCGGCCGCCGGGCGTGGTCTCGGGATTGCCGAACATCACGCCGATCTTTTCGCGAATCTGATTGATGAAGATCACCGAGGTCTTGCTTTTGGAAATGGCGCCGGTAAGCTTCCGCATCGATTGGCTCATCAGCCGGGCTTGCAGGCCCATGTGTTGATCGCCGATTTCGCCTTCCAGTTCTTTCCTGGGCACCAGGGCGGCCACCGAGTCGATGACGATCACGTCCACGGCATTCGAGCGGATCAGCAGTTCGGCGATGTGCATGGCCTCTTCGCCGCAGCCGGGCTGGCTGACCAGGAGGTTTTCCAGCTCCACGCCAAGTTTTTTCGCCCAGCTTGGGTCCAGGGCGTGTTCGGCGTCGATGAAGGCCGCGATGCCGCCCCGCTTTTGGGCGCTGGCGATAACATGCAGGGCCAAGGTGGTCTTGCCGCTGGCCTCGGGCCCAAAAATCTCCACCACGCGGCCGGAGGGAACGCCTTGCCCGCCCAAGGCCATATCCAGCGAAAGGCTGCCGGTGGGAATGCCGGCGATCGGTCCGATTTGCCCGGCCCCCAAGGCCATGATGGCCCCTTCGCCGAATTCCTTTTCTATTTGCGCCACCGTGTTCTTCAGCGCGGGATGGGTATCGAAGATCGAACCGCCGCCATCCTTGTCGGCCGCTAGTTTGACGTTTGTTTTACTTAACTGTGCTGGTTTCTTGGCCATTTTTTGCTCTTTCAATAATTGGTTAGAATTTCATATTTTTCGGAGCCATATTTTTCGGAGCCGGGCCGTGTCGGCCCAGAATGAATCGTTAATCTGCCGGACCGGCACGGTCCGGCTCTGCTTAATCTGTACGCATGAACAGTATAAGTTGGCTCGTTCTTTCCCGCAAGTGCCCTTTTATGTAAAGTGCATAAAAGCCCTAGTCTTTAATGAATAAGACTTGGTGCAACTACCCCTTGCGCTGGATTATCTTAGCAAACAAATGGGGATTTTGTAGAGATAAACCCAGATTGTGGTGCCAAGATAAAGTTGTTACACTTGACTAATCGCAAAAATATGTGTACACTTATGTGTACACATAAAAGGAGGTCTATTATTATGATGAAAAACATAACCCTGTCGGCCCCTGAAGAGGTTATCGCCAAGGCCCGCAGTTATGCCAAAGAGCATAACAAGACAATAAACCAGCTTATTCGTGAATATCTCGTCGAATTGATAAAAAACCAGGATCGAGAAAAATTGATTGAGCAGTTCGATGAATTAGTCCGTAAAAACGCTTGTTATCCGGAGGAAGGCTGGCGATTCAATCGCGAGGAGATCTACCAACGAGGCGGACAACGTGGCTAAAATTTTTTTGGATACGAACATCCTCGTCTATGTCTACGACTTACGCGATCCGCAAAAGCAAGCCAAAGCCCATGAACTTGTGCGATCAATTATTCATCACCGCGCAGGGGTAATTTCCACGCAAGTATTACAGGAATTTGCCTCTGTCGCCCTCACAAAACTTCGCCATTCCGTGGAGGCAGTAATTCATGAGCTAATAATTTTAGAATCTCTTGAGGTGGTCCAAGTAACTCCCCAACTGATCCGCCAAGGAGTAGAACTCATAGAGCGATATAAACTACATTTCTGGGATGCTATACTCATAGCCGCTGCCGAAGAAGCCCAATGCGAGCAAATATATTCCGAAGATTTTCCCGCCGGCACGGTTTATGATAAGGTGTGTGTGGTGAACCCGCTGGTTTAATAGATCGGGATGGGCTGGGCGTGTTCGAGCAACGACGCCACGTGTTGCTGCACTGCTTCGCGAATGTTCTTTTTAGCCTCCTCAATCGTCTTGCCGTTACTAAAGCAGCCGGGCAATGTGGGACTATGGGCATAATACCCGTCGTCTTCAGTCTCTTTTTCGATCACGATTTCGAATGAATAAAATTTCATGCGGCACCTGGATCAATATTAATTCAAAATTAGATCTTAATTGTATTATATATTATTTCCCACGATGTTAAAAAAATGCAAAATAATCCTAATTACCAGACAAGAGTCATGCATGGAGTGCCTGATCTACTTGACTACTTGGCTGAATCATCAAAAGGAGACAAGTTTATCTCATTAGGATTGGTTTTTCCCGCCTTTCTCCAGTCTGGCATTGTAGTTGATTTAACACGAACACTGAACCGAATCGGAGCCTTTGGAACAATTCCTTGTTTCTGAAAAACCTCAAGCAAGGCCTTAATTTCAGCCAAAATTATCTCTCCACGAAGTATCACAAATTCAGTGTCATCAAAAAATACTATATTCACAGTAACTTGTTCTGGTTTTGCTTGGACAAATGGATAAAGCGCAGCAACATTGGGTGGAATAAAGAACTTGCATACCTCATCGCGTTCTAATTTGAAACCTTGTTCATGATTCTTTTGTGATAGTGGCTCTAAATCAATTACATAAGTCTCTGTTGATCCTTCAAGAGGTGTGTAACCGAAATTGTTGTTGAATCCTTTTTGTAAAGCCTCCATAATATCTGCATTCTCAAGAAGTAGACACGCTGAGCGAATTCTGGCTGTACGTTTTCCCTTGCAGATAATGGTCAGTATTAGTCCAGGTAATATGGAATCTTTTGTTCTGAAAAGTCCATCAGTAGTCAACTTTCCATCAAGAATAAGCTCATCATTGCCTAGATTTGAAGAATCATAGACGTTCGTAATGGAATGGGCAATTTGACCATAATTTTGTCCTTGTGTAACGAAGATCGATCCTTCAACTTTGCATTCAGAAATTGCTACGGTTGTGAATTTTTCTGATTCTTCTTCATCGACATCCTGATGACCTGCGTGCATAGATTCATGGCTTTGCTTCATCTCCAGGAGTCGCTCAACGGTATATGCAGTTTCATCATCATCTATGACTTTGTGATGAGGACCACAAAGCAGTATCAAATTCTCGAAGGAATGTCTTTCATCATTTGTTTGCTGTTGGTCATAGCGAGAAGATTCTGGTTTTTCTCCTTTAATATGGCAAATTTGTCCAATGACAGATCCGCTTTGTTTATCAATCAACGATGTATTGCATCTTGGAAATGCACATTTATTACTGGATAAGGCAAAAAGACGCTTTACCGTTGGGCGTGATGGTTCTTTTAGACCTTCCATGCTCAAATTCCATTTAGTTACATGACATCAAAAAATAGAAAACTCGCTGTGTGTCAAGTCAGGCTTGCCCAGTAATGTTAAGAAAGAAGCCTCTTTTGGTGCTTTTAATTCCTTAGAATCAATCCTACTCCTACCGGCACTGCTAAACAAGCCAGCAGTGGCACCCGGCTTTTCACTTAAGTACTGTCTCTGTATGATAGGAGATTCGATTGTGGGCATCCCCTTTTAAAAAAACTTTATTGAACCTAATCCCATGAATACCAACGAATTACGCGAAAAATATCTGGCCTTTTTCGAGACCAAGGGCTGCGTGCGCCGGCCCAGCGACGTGCTGGTGCCGCGATGGGACCCTTCGGTGCTGTTTACTCCGGCCGGGATGAACCAGTTTAAGGACCACTTTCTCGGCCGCTGCAAGCTGGAATTCACCCGGGCCACGACCTGCCAGAAATGTCTGCGCACGGGCGATATCGACAATGTGGGGCGCACGGCCTATCATCACACTTTTTTCGAGATGCTGGGCAACTTCAGTTTCGGCGATTATTTCAAGCGCGAGGCCATCAATTGGGCCTGGGAGTTTTTAACCGACAAAAAGTGGCTCCGTCTCAATCCCGACCGCCTCTCGGCCACTATCTACTTGGACGACGACGAGGCGGCGAAAATCTGGCTGGAAGAGATCAAGCTTCCGCCCGAGAAGTTGCAGCGACTGGGCGAGGATGAAAATTTCTGGCCGGCCAATGCCCCCAGTCAAGGGCCGGACGGGGTGTGCGGACCGTGCAGCGAAATATATTATCAAACCGAGTTCGGCCAGGTGGAGATTTGGAACCTGGTGTTTACGCAGTTTAATCGGGTGGGCGATCCGCCCGACAATCTGCGTCCGCTGCCCAGCCGCAATATCGACACCGGCATGGGCCTGGAGCGCACGGCGTCGGTCTTGCAAGGCGTGGATTCGAATTTTCACATTGATATTTTGCGTCCGCTGGTCGAGGCGGCCGGCGAAGTGTGCCATGTTCGTTATGAGCCTGAAACCGAGAACGGCCGGCGACTGCGCCGCATTGCCGATCACCTTCGGGCCTGCACTTTTGCGATTCACGAGAACGTGATTCCCGGCCCGAACAAAGAGAAGTACGTGATCAAACGGCTCCTGCGCCGGGCAGTATTGGACGGCCGTCAGATGGGCATGCGCGAGCCGTTTTTGCACAAACTCGTGGGCCTGGTGGCCGATTTGATGAAGCAACCTTATCCCGAACTGACCGAGACTATATCCAAGGTCTCCAACGTGATCGAAAAGGAAGAGGCCAACTTCCTTTCGACCATCGACGCGGGCTTGGATCGGATCGAACGCATTTTCGACCAGATGCGGAGCGAGCATCGCGGCATGGTCGCCGGGGCCGAGGCCGCCGACATGTTTCAGACCCACGGTTTCCCGCCCGAACTGTTCGAAATCCTGGCCGCGGAGCGGAATTTCACCTTTGATTGGTCGGGCTTCCAGGAGGAAATGAAAAAACACGGCGATATTTCCGGTCCGGCGGAGAAAATTCAGGTTTTCAAGCGCGATCCGCTGGAGGCGTTGAAAAAGGCCGTGCACGGCAGCGCCTTCCTAGGCTACGAAACCGCCGAAGTCCGGGGAGCCAAGGTTTTGGGCATTATTGCCAACGAACATCTTTGCGACAAAGTCGATGAAGTGGACCACGAGCGGCCCATCGTCTTAGTGCTCGACAAGACGCCTTTCTACGGCGAGATGGGCGGACAAGTGGGCGACGCGGGCGAAATCGTCGGCGAGCATTTCCACTTCGAGGTGATCGACGCCCAAGTGGAAGGCGCATTTATCTTACACGTCGGCCATCTGCGCGAAGGGCAAGTGGAACTGGGGGCGACCGTGATCGCCCGAATCGATGCCGCACGTCGGCAAGGCATCCGGCGGGCGCACTCCGCCACGCACTTGTTGCACTACGCCTTGCGCAAACATCTGGGCGAACATGCCATGCAGCAGGGCTCGAAAGTGGATAACGACCTTTTGCGGTTCGATTTTTCCAATCCCTCGGCCGTCAGCACGGAAGAATTGCAGCGGCTCGAAATCGAAGTGAACGAAAAAATCTTCTCCGGCGAGCCCGTCCGTTGGGAGAACATGCCCATAGCACAAGCCCGCAAGTCGGGTGCGATGATGCTTTTCGGAGAAAAATATCCCGACGTCGTGCGCATGGTCTCCATGGGCGCCTTCAGCAAAGAACTGTGCGGCGGCACACACCTGGACAATACCGGACAAGTAGGATTGTTTAAGATCATTGGCGAAGAAAGCGTGGCGGCGGGCACTAGGCGGATTACCGCGCTCACGGGCCGGGCGGCCTTGGAGTTCATTCAGCGAACGCAAACCATACTTGCCCGCTCGGCCTCTGCGCTAAAGGTTCCCTCTGAAAGTCTGCCGGAAAGGTTGGAATCGATTGTAAAAGAACTCCGAGAATTGAAAAAGAAGGCCGCCGCTCCCAAGGCGGAAAGCCTGGGCATTGATCAACTCCTGGCCCAGGCCGAGGAAATCGCGGGCGTGAAGGTGATTACGGCCGAGACGCCCGGCGGTCCTGCCGAGTTGCGGCAGATGATCGATCTCTTGCGCCGCAAGAACGCTTCGCTCGCCGTGATGTTGGGCAATGCACAGGCTGAAGAAAAGAAGGTAACCCTGATCGCCGGACTGACAAAGGACCTGGTCGCAAAAGGCCTCGACGCGGTGGCCTGGGTGCGTGCGGCGTCGAGCATCGTCGGCGGCAGCGGCGGCGGGCGCCCCGACATGGCCCAAGCCGGCGGAAAATTGCCCGATAAACTTGCCGAGGCCTTCGCCGCGGCAAAAGATGCGATGCAAAAGATGCTGAATAGTTAGGGAATAGGAGGTCGGGAATAGGGATTTCCTAAGAAGTAAAGCCAAAGGGCTTGGAATGGAAAAAGTGTGATTTTCCATCCTGGATTGACTGAACATTAAGGCATGTCTATTCTAAGAGCATGGCTCTTGCTTACGAACAACATCTGGACCGCGATCTGCAATGGGCATTGCGGGAGGGAAGTATGCACTTTGAAGGCAAAAGTGCGGTTTATCTTACTTTGGAAAAGATTACTCAGCGACTCAAGGAGTTAAATGTTCCTTATGCCGTGGCGGGCGGGATGGCGTTGTTTTTTCACGGCGTGCGGCGGTTTACGGAAGACGTGGATATTCTTGTGCGCCGGGAAGATTTGCCGGAAATTCATCGCCATTTGGAAGGATTGGGATACGTTCCACTCTTTTCGGGAAGCAAGAATCTACGCGATGCGGAAAGCGGAGTGCGCATTGAATTTCTCGTTAGCGGTGATTATCCCGGCGACGATAAACCGAAACCGGTGGCCTTTCCCGAACCCGGGCCGACTTCCGTAGAAAAGGACGGCATCCACTGGCTGACTTTGTCCGCCTTGATCGAACTGAAACTTGCTTCCGGGATGACCAATCCCGCACGGCTGAAAGATTTATCCGACGTTCAGGAGTTGATTCGCATCTTGAATCTGCCTTTGGATGTCCGCGAACAATTAAATCCTTTTGTGCGCAAAAAATTCGCGGAACTTTGGAAAAGTATTCAGGCAAATCCCTCTATGTAATCATCTGGTGGATATTCTACTTGGGAAGATTTCAAGTAAGTTGTATATGACAGCCTAAGCAATGCCCCGTGAAGGCTTTTGCATTCCGCAGCTCAGGAATACCACCATGAAGATCCTTGCTCAATGCGACAAGTGCAATTCCCGTTTTTCCGTGGAAGATAAATTCTTCGGGGAAAAAGCCAAATGTTCAAAATGCGGCGAGGAATTTATAATCCAAGCGGCGGGCAAGGCAATCGAATCGCAAAGACGGACGCAAGCCGGTCCCGACGGCGCGCCAAGTCCGGCAAAAGCGTCAGGCGAAGCGGACGTTTATTCCTTGGCTCCTGCTGAATCGCCGCGCTGTCCAAGCTGTCAAAAGACCCTCGCCCCGCGGGCCGTGCTCTGCGTGAATTGCGGCTACGACTTGCGCTTGCAAGCGCGAGTGCAAGTTCAAGAAGGTATAGAGGAGCCTAAACCCGGGGGAACAGCAAACGCTCCCCAGCGGCGGTCCGACGTTTACCCCGCCGAAAGCGTTGGGGAAAAGAAAGGCGGAATCTTCAGGGCCCAAAAACTCGCACAAGCGGGTTTGGCGTTGACGATATTCTCGCTTTGCGCAATCAGTGTCTGGGGCCTTCTCGCCCTCTATTGGATGATTGTCGGATATTGGCATGAGCAGGAGGCCTTCCGGCGATTGGACGCCCTTTTAGGCGGAAAAACCGTAAACGCGAAAAAACTCGCCGCGGAACTTCCCTATTTATTCGCTTATCAACAACAACTTTCCAACAGGGCGCCGGATTTCGCCGCGCCACGAAACGCCCTGCTTTTAGCAGCCATTCCGCGGCTCCCCAAGGACGCCGATCCGACGCCGCTATTGCAGTTTCCGCCCGATTCCCCGTTCTATAAACCGATTTTCAAGTTTCTCCAGGAAAATACCGACCATTCCTGGCGCATGCAAAAGTCGTGCGATTCCTCGGAGGCTGCGCGGCGCTACGGAGCCGATTTGCTCATGGCCTCGCTGCCGTTTATTTCCTGGAGCGAAGCGGATAAAGACTCCTTGCGCCAGCGCACCGGCGCGGCCGAAAAAGAACGCCGCTTCCGGAAATTCGCCGCGCAAAGCCAAACCGCGGTCGAGAAAAAACTCCCCGGGCGGTACAACCTTCGATTCGACGCCGCATATACGGCCGGGACAAGAAGCCTCTACAGACCTTCACGGTATTACACGGAGGCGAGCGCCGAATCACCCTGTCCCGTGTTGGGAGCGAGCTGCAAAAACAGTACCTGGACCATTTCGTTTTTCGGCCGGGTTTGGACCGGTCCAGTGGAAGATATCTCCCGGATCGATATCACCTGCCCGCTCTGGGAATACCGCGATCTTTTCCCGGAATTTCCCTTAATGATTCCTCTGCGAGAGGCAACGGCGCATCTGCGATTCAAGGATAACGCGTTTGCCGTCGAGGTGGAAGGATATCAGCAATTGCTGCAAAATCTGGATAATCAACATCCGGTTAATCAATATGATATTAACGCCCTTTCCGGTTTCAACCGTCTGCAAACCGCGCTTTTGAAAGCCGACGCCCAAGAGCCTCTGCCACCCTTGCCGTGGATTCCCGCCACGGCGCGAGGCAAAGTCGACCGGTTTGCGGAAAAACTGCAAGCCGAATTGGCTCCCGCCCTGCAAAGTCTCGCCGAAAAAATTCCCCAGGCCAAAGAAGTCAGACCGCAAGTCACCGTTTCGGATATAGATGATCGCGTTACGAAAATCGAGCTGCTCTCCACGCTGATGGATAAAAAGACCGCGGAGCAGATCACTAAGGAAAGCGACAAGCAATTGCTCGATCCCGCCGGTTCGCCCTACATTGCCGCAATCGCCTTCAAAGAAAGCATTAATGTTCTTCCAGGTTGTTCCCTCACTATTTCATGGAAATGCTTTTATGTTTATCATGGCGGGAAATGGACTTTTTTATGCGTTTCCAGAATCCCCTCGCGGGAAGACGTCGAGGCGATGACCGGCCAATTAGCCAATGCGAACGACGACGTCCTGACTAGGGTGATAACAGCTAAGTATGCTCAAGCCGTCAATTTTTTTGCCGATTATTCAGAGTCGTTCGAGAATGTTTCTGCTTCACATCCTGTTTCATCTCTTTTACAAAATATCGAATAAATCGGGTGAAAATGAAGGTGTGACGATCTCTTACCAGCGCGGTCGCAAAGATGCGCCAAACCACGACCGACCAATGACCATGCTACGCATGGTGCCCGTTGGTGCCCTTCGCGGCTTTACAGACTATGCGAACTACCCTGCTAGTGTAGTGATTTAAAATTCTCTATGTTCCGCGCTGGCCATTACCAGTTCGCCTTTGAAAATTCCTTTTAGTCCGCGCAATTTGGCGGCGATTTTTTGCAGGCGTTTGGCAGGACCGCGCAACACGATCACTTCCAGGCAAAGATCGTGCGTCAGATGGGCGTGTAAGGTGGAAATCACCAGATCGGTGTTGTCGTGTTGCAGGGCGGTCAGATGATCGCGCAATTGCGGGCGGTGGTGGTCATAAACCAGAGTCAAGGTGCCGGCCGCGTCTTTGCAATCAGACTGCCAGGCGTTCTGGGTGAGCTGATCGCGGAGCAATTGGCGAATCGCTTCGCTGCGCGTGGCAAAATGTCCCTGCTGGCAAAAGCGATCGAATTTTTCCAGCAGGTCATCCTCTAACGAAACTGAAAAACGAACGATCTTCGACATAAACCACGTTTCCTAATCCAAAGGACATTATTTTTCCGTTGATTTCCCAGCCCGAGGGAGCAAAATTTGGGATCTGGCACAGGCAATCAATTTGCCGTGTGTGACGTTGATATTCATTGAAATTATGGCTTTGAATCTATAAATCAGGTAATGAAAAAGATTTTTTTCCCGTTAGATACCCCTCTGTAGCCGTATTTTGTGTTAGTATAGGCAAAGGTTTGCCATTGGCAAGAGAATATTCCTAGCGACCACGGTTTGCAAGAAGCCTAAAAGGTGTTATGCTACACGACACCAATGGCGGCTATTGGGGCTGCCTTCGGGGAGCGTGGGTCAAAGTACCCCCGAGACCCGTGTTTTTTCTAGTTGTGGCACGGTCCGCCGTGTCCTTGTGTTTATTGGAGTGTTTTTTTCGATGGGTAAGAAATTGTTTGTTGGCGGGTTGAGTTGGGGTACGACCGACGAAGGGTTGCACCAAGCATTTGAGAAGTATGGCGAGATTGTCGAGGCCAAAGTCATCACCGACCGGGAAACCGGCCGTTCCCGTGGCTTCGGTTTTGTGACCTTCGCCAGTGAAGAAGGCATCCAAAACGCCGTTAACGAGATGAACGGCGCCCAATTGGATGGCCGGACCATTCGGGTCAACGAGGCTGAGAATCAGGTCCAGCGTCGTGGCGGCGGACGCGGCGGTCCACGCGGACATCGCGGCGGACATCGCGGCGGCGGTGGCGGCGGTTACGAAGAATAAAACCGCTGCGGCCCGACACCCGGTTGGCGCTTTTCGATCCTTTTTTCTTAAGCCGTTTGCCTGGCGCAATCGGTCGGCGCTTGGGTTTTGGGTTTTTCTAAGCCAATCCCGCCGCCGATCCAGGCATTAGCACGGCCTCTCTGTACTCGAATCCCTTCTTGGCCGAAGTCGGCCAAGGTGGACCGCTGCCCGCAAACATTGCCTTTATCGGTTATAATGTTATTACCATGAGCAGCTTTGTGCAAAAAGAAAATCCCAGGCGCGCCCTCCGCGATCGCGCTGGCCGCGATTGCAGCAATTTACAATTTGCAGTTTGCAGTTTGCAGTTTGCAATAATTCTTTTGCTGATCTGGGCTTTCTCGGCCGTGGCCGACGAGGCAAGGCCCTTTCGGGAAGGTAAATTCGAGGGCGGCGAACTGCGTTATATCAACGATCTGCCGGTGCTCGTGGTTTCCGGCACTCCCCAAGAAATAGGCAGGCAAAAGGCAGCCCTCACGGGCGAGGCGGCGCTTAAACTTGTCGACTACCCGAATAAGTTGCTGCGACTTGTTAATCGCGGCGAGGAACGTTGGCAAAAACTACTGGAATTGGCCGAAGCCCTCAAGCCCCAGTTTCCGGAGAATTATCGGGAAGAAATGCGGGCCTTCGCCGATCAGGCCGGCATCCGGCGTGATTGGGACGTGGCCTTGCTGAGCAACGTCTTAGTCGACATCTACCGCCGGGGGCTGAATTGCTCCTCGCTCATGGTCGAAGCCTCGCGCAGCGACACGGGTGGGCCGCTTTTCGGACGCAATCTCGATTTTTACACCTTCGGTATGCTCGATAAATATAGTCTGGTAACCGTGCATCGCCCCCGGGATAAACATGCTTTTGCGTCCATCGGGTTTCCCGGATTTTTCGGCTGCATCTCGGGCATCAACGACGCCGGCCTGGCCTTGGCCGTACACGAAGTCTTTTTGAGCAAGGACGGCGCGCCGATCTTCAATCCCAAGGGCGTGCCGTATGCGCTCTGCTTCCGCCGCATACTCGAAGAATGTTCCACGGTCGAAGAGGCCGAAAAGCTGTTGCGCTCCACCGAGCGCACCACACTCTTGAACCTGGCGGTCTGCGATCGGCGCCAGGCCGCCGTGATCGAAATGACCCCCAAGACCGTGGCCGTCCGGCACAGCGTCGACGGCTTGTGCATCTGCACTAATCACTTTCGCACGCCGGAACTGATCATGTTCGCCTGGTGCCGGCGCTATGGAATTCTCGAAAAGAGCCAAGCCCTGAAGACTCTCGGCGTGGATGACGTGGCCAAAAAACTCCATGAAGTCAATATGGGCCGGCTCACGGTGCAAACCATGATTTTCGAGCCGGAACCGCTCCTTCTGCACCTGGCCATCGGATCTTGTCCCTCCTCCGCATTGCCGCTAAAGAAGCTGGAATTGCAGCCGCTGTTTAAACCGTAACAACGCGTTCGCCGGGTTGCAGCCGCTAGGCTAAAATTCTCTATTTCAATCGCGACCAACGGTCGCGGCTTTATGACTAGGAATGCTTGCCTACAGCGGTATTTTCTGATAAACTAAGTAGTTTGATAATGCCGGATTCTAGACAGTTGGGCGCAGCATGAATCGGGAACTTTGCGAAATCCGCCCGGACGTCGAGGAGTGCATCCGCCTCCGCGGGGCGCATGCACAATCTGCAAAACCTCGACGTCGACATCCCGCGCAACCGGCTGGTGGTGATCACCGGTCCCAGCGGGTCGGGCAAAAGTTCGCTGGCCTTCGATACGCTCTATGCCGAAGGACAGCGACAGTACATCGAAAGCCTTTCGGTTTACGCCCGGCAGTTCTTGCACCAATTGGAACGGGCCGACGTGGATTTGATCGAGGGACTGCAACCCACTATTTCCATTGACCAGCGCGCCGGCAGCCACAATCCGCGCAGCACGGTGGCCACGGTCACCGAAATCTACGATTACCTCCGCCTCTTGTTCGCCCGCTTGGGCGAGCCCAGGTGCTGGCGTTGCGGAGAACCGATCCGCCAGCAATCGCCCGAGCAAATCCTGGAAACCCTTTTGCACTTCTCCAGCGGCACGCGCATGATGATTTTGGCCCCCTTGGTGCGCGGCCGCAAAGGACGGCATAAAGAAGTCTTCGACGAGATCCGCAAGGCCGGACTGCTCCGGGCGCGCGTGGACGGGGTAGTAATCGACGTGCACGAGCCGCCGGAACTCGCCCAGCAAAAGTCGCATCACATCGAAGCCGTGATCGACCGCCTGGTGATCCGCGAAGGAGTGCGCCAGCGCCTGGCCGAGTCCATCAATCTGGCCGTCCGCCACGGCGACGGAACCGTGCTGGCCGCTTGCGAGGAAAAAACTCCCGGCCGCAGCCTGTGGCGCGACCGGCTGTTCAGCACCCAATACGCCTGCCCAAATTGTAAAATCAGTTACGAAGAGTTAGAACCGCGCACCTTCAGTTTCAATAGTCCCTATGGAGCGTGTCCCAAGTGCGAGGGTCTGGGCGTACGCGCGGGCTTCGATCCGGAATTGGCGGTGCCCGACTGGAGTTTGTCGCTGGCCGCCGGGGCAATCGCGCCCTGGAAAGACGCCACGCCCGCCGCCATGCAAAAATACCAGCGCCGCTTGCGCCCCTTTTTCACAAAGTTGGGCCTGCGCTGGAACACGCCCCTCGAAAGGCTTTCCGCCCAGGATCGCGAGGCCTTGCTCTTCGGCTACGGCAAGCGATTTCCCGGCATCTTGACGCTCCTGGAAAAACAGTACGTCACCACCTTAAGCGAAACCAAGCGGCAGCGCCTGGAGACGTTTCGGGCAGACGTGATTTGCGATCAGTGCAACGGCGCCCGCTTGCGCCCGAAGCCCTGGCCGTGTGCGTGGCCGACAAGTCGATCCATGAAATCACCGCCCTGACGGTGAGCGCCGCCAACGAGTTTTTCGGCACTCTGCGATTCGAGGAAAACCAACAGGCCGTCGCCCAGCCGGTGCTGGCCGAGATCACGGCCCGGCTCGATTTTCTCGACAAAGTTGGTTTGCCCTATTTAACGCTCGATCGGGCGGCAGGCACGTTAAGCGGCGGCGAATTGCAGCGCGTGCGCTTGGCCTCGGGCTTGGGTTCGGGATTGGTCGGCGTGTGCTACGTGCTCGACGAACCTTCCATCGGTCTTCATCCCCGCGACAATCAACGGTTGATCGATTCGCTGGGCGTTTTGCAGCGCCGCGGCAATACCGTGCTGGTCGTGGAGCATGATGAGACCATCATGCGCCAGGCCCATTGGTTGATCGACATGGGCCCTGGCGCGGGACGACACGGCGGCCGGATCGTTGCTCAAGGCCCTCCCGAACATGTGGCCGCCAGTCCCGATTCGCTCACCGGGCAGTATCTTTCCGGCAGCCAGCACATTGCTCTGCCCCCCAGTCGCCGCCGCGTGGCCAAAACTCGCACCATCATTCTTGAAGGCGTGTGCACCAACAATCTCAAGAATGTCACGGTGGAATTTCCGCTTTCGGCGTTGGTGTGCGTTACGGGCGTGAGCGGGGCGGGTAAAAGTTCCTTGCTTAACGAGACTCTGGCCCGGGCGCTGGTGCGTCGCCTGGGCGGGATGGCCCCCAAACCCGGCCCCCATAAAAGCCTGCGCGGCGCCAAGGGGATCGATAAGGTAATACAAATCGATCAGTCGCCCATCGGGCGCACGCCGCGGAGCAATCCGGCAACATATACCGGCGTGTTCGACGAAATCCGCAAAGTATTCGCCAACACGCGCGACGCCCGGCAACGTGGCTACAAGTCGGGCCGCTTCAGTTTCAACGTCAAGGGCGGACGCTGCGAGGAGTGCCAGGGTCAAGGGCAGCGCAAGATTGAAATGAACTTCCTGCCCGATCTGTACGTGACTTGTCCGGTGTGCGAAGGTAAGCGCTTCAACCGGCAGACGCTGGAAATCCGTTACCGCAACCGCTCGATTGCCGACGTGTTGGATATGTGTATCGACGATGCAGCCGAATTTTTCCAGAATTTTCCCGTCATCTCCCGGATGATCACCAGCCTTGAGGAAGTCGGCCTGGGATACATGACCCTGGGCCAGCCGTCCAATACGCTTTCCGGCGGCGAGGCGCAGCGCGTGAAGCTGGCCGCCGAACTGGGCCGCGTGGACACCGGTAAAACCCTCTACATCCTCGACGAGCCCACGACCGGCCTGCACTTCGAAGACATCAAAAAGCTGCTTACCGTCTTGGGCCGATTGGTCGACCTCGGCAATACAGTCATCGTTATCGAGCACAATCTCGATGTGATTAAGACCGCCGACTGGATCATCGACCTGGGGCCCGAAGGCGGTCTGGCCGGCGGCTACGTGCTCGCCACCGGAACGCCCGAAGACATCGCCGCGCTAGCCGATAACCACACCGGACGCTTTTTACGCGCAATGCTCAACGGGCGAAGTCGAGGATGAAGCATGAGAAAAGATGCCAGGCGGCAAAAAGAAAATGGCGGAAGTGCATGGGAATCGAACCCACCAGCAGCACGTTTTACGCGCCGCCCGACGGTTTTGAAGACCGCGGCCGCCACCAGGCGTACAAACACTTCCGCACCACCGTCGAGGATTTGCGACTTGCCCATTAAACAAGGCCTCGGCCGCCAAGCCGGGGGCTCTTCTATCACACCCATTCCAGGCCGGTTTCGCGTTTGATGCGCGATTCAAATTCACCCAGCAGTCCGCCGATCACGTCCCAGCGATTGGCCCGGCGGAGCTCGATATCGCCTTGACAATTAATGCGCACCACGCTTTCCTCGGACAGTCCCAAGTTGGCGAGTTCGTCGGGATGCAGTTCATCGGCGTTGAGCACGCGCATTAATGATTTTCCCGACATTTCGATAAACTTCATGGCCCGCGACCTCGACAAAGAGCATAAACCTTTATTTCCGGACAATCTTCATATTAATTAGCGCTGGACGCGGCGTCAACCAGATAACTCCCTGCGCACGGCTTCGCTCAAGGAAATGATGGTTTCCACGTCGAGCTCTTCTGCACGCAAGGAGGGGGCCAGCAGCAGCCGCTTGAGGATTGCATCCAGGCAGGCTTTATCCAGACGGCCTTTAACGGCCGTGGCCAACTGGGACCGGAGAAATTTGCGGCGATGCAAAAAAATCGCCCGAATAAAATCATGGAAAAAAACCGCGTCGCCCAGCCGGCTCCGCAGCCCCGGGTCAAAGACGATCCGCAAAAAGGCCGAGGAAACCTTGGGCCGTGGCCAAAAAACCGTGGGCGGCAACTCCCGCAAAATCTCCGCCCGGGTTTGACTCTGAATCCAAATGCTCAGCGCGCAGTAATCTTTTGAGCCCGGCCGGGCAGTAATCCGCTGGGCCAGTTCTTTCTGGATGGTCACCGTCATGGTCTGCGGCGGATGTTCTTCGGCTAAGAGATTGCAAATCACGGGCGTGGCCACGTGATAAGGCAGATTGGCCACCAGCTTAAAGCGCCGTCTCCCAGCGGCCCTAAGCTGCGATTTTACCGCGTCCAGCACTTCCGGGTTAAAACGATTTTTGTTCCATAGCGCATCGCTCCGGAGCATGGTAACGTTGCCCAGCGCGTGCAGTTGCTCGCCGGCAAGTTGGAACATCCGCGGATCGATTTCCACGGTAACCACTGCCGCCACCCGAGGCGCCACAAGCGCCGTCAGCGAACCGGTGCCCGTGCCGATCTCCAGCACCACGTCGTCAGCGGTCAATTGGGCGGCTTCCACCAAAACGTTCAGTAAATTCAAATCGATTAAGAAATTCTGCCCGAACTTGGTGCGCGGCCGAATGCCCGCCTCCTGGAAACGCCGCTTCAAAAACGTCAAAGTTTGCCTGGCGGTTTCTTCTCTCTCCACTCTCCACTCTCCACTCTTCACTCTCCACTCTCCGCTATTTTCCAGTTCTGGGCCTCAAAAAGCCGTTGCACGTATTTTGCCAGGATGTCGGTTTCCAGATTCACTTTACCGCCCACTCTCAAGGGACCCAGCGTGGTCACCGCCAAGGTGTAAGGGATCAGGGCCACGCTGAAGCGGTCCGGCTGGCTCTCGACGATCGTGAGGCTCACGCCGTCCACGGCAATCGATCCTTTGGAGGCCATTTGCAGCGCCAGTTTTCGCGGCACCGAAAACCAGAAGCTCGACCAATCGCCGTGATCTTCCCGCCCCAGCAGCGTGCCTGTGCCGTCGATGTGCCCGCTGACAAAATGTCCGCCCAATCGGCCGCTCAGGGGCACCGCCCGTTCTAGGTTCACTCGGCTGCCGGGCTCCAGTTCGCCGAGGTTGGTCCGGGCGAGGGTTTCCGGGCCGGCCTGGAAGCCAAAAGTATCGCCGTTTTGTTCCACTACCGTCAAACAACACCCGTTCACGCAAATGCTGTCGGCCGGCCTGGTTTCGGCGGCGATTATCGCTTGGCGAATGATCATCCGGCAACCCGGCGGTTCCATGCGCAATTCGGTCACCGTGCCCAAGGCTTCAACAATTCCCGAAAACATTACTGCGTTCCTTTAGAATAACGACTCATCTCGATGTTGCCGATGCATTATTCTGCCCCAAACTAGCGCACGGGACCGGAAACGGCAAAAACGAAAAAGATGATGGGGATGGAATATCCCCCGATCACCATCACGGCCACGATGGTAAAAATCACCGCCACCACGTGGGCAAAACTCCGCTGTCCGCGAAACACCTGGTTAACTATGTGCGGATAGGAAATCCGCGAGACCATCAACAATGCCAAGAGCGCCGCGTAAAAAGGCAAAATGGTTTGCAACACGGCGTCGATCTCAGTAGCGTATCTTAAGGGATTTACTTCCCTCCGCAGCTGCATAAAACATGATGGCAAATCCCGCGATTGCCCCTGCCGCCGCCGGACTGGGCAGCCCGTTAAAGTGTAAATGCTCGTCCTCATCGCTGGTTTCCACGTTGAACCGCGCCAGCCTCAGCGCCGCGCAGGCGGCGTACGAAGCGGCAATTACCCAAACCGCGTGACTGTGCAAATACGCAAATCGGGGACACATCTTCACCAGCAAAAATCCCGGGGCGATGCCGAACGTAACCACGTCGCAAAGGCTGTCTAATTGAGCGCCAAAGTCGCTGGCCGTGTGTGAAAGCCGGGCCACGTAACCGTCCAGGGCGTCGAAAATCATCGCCAGAAAAATCAGACACCCGCTAATCATCACGTTAGTGGTGTCCTCGTAATTCCAAAAAATCGATTCCGGCTTTTCCACCCGTGCCGCCACCACGATCGCAAAAAAACCGCAAACCAGATTGCCCAGCGTCAAAAGCGTGGGAAAAACGGATACAGTTCGGATAGGACGCATGTTAGGGGAAAGGGGTTAGAGTCTTTGTCTTGATATCTGATGCGCATTTTTGCGCATGTTTCAGAGCCGGGCCGTGTCGGCCCGGTTAAACTATAAATCAGCCGGACAGACACAGTCCGGCTCTGCTCTTTGCTTGCGGCCTTCAGGCCGCGTTAGGAGTTAGGGGTTGTTGTCTTACACCAAAACATGCGCCTTCAATTACAGCAATTTGTACACTATATCACAAAAAATATAACTATATACAAGCGAAAGCGTATATTTGTTGTTCAATTTGCAATTTGCAATCAATTTGCTTGCGACCGTCAATCCGATCTAGGGGTTATTGGTTGACCATTTTCCGATCACGTTGCTGCCGGCCTTGACCCGATCCCCCACTTGCACTTCGAGTTTCAAGTCTGGGGTATCCGGGAGAATAAGTTCCGTCCGGGAGCCGAACTTAATCATGCCAAATTTCTGACCCCGGTCAAGCACCTCGCCGGGCCGCGGATTGCAGACGATGCGCCGGGCAATGGCCCCGGAGATTTGCCGCACGATCAAGCGCCGGTGTGGCGGCGACTCTTCTTCCAGGGCGATCCATGTGTTTTCGTTGCGCTCCGCGCTTTCGGAACGAAAGGCGTTGAAAAATTCACCGGGCCGGTATCGCAAGGCAATCACCCGCGACTCCAAAGGAGCCCGGTTCAGATGCACGTTAAAAATCGACAAGAAAATACTGATCCGCACCGCCCGCCCGCCAATGAATTCCTCGCCATCCAAATAGGCCACTTCCGTGATCTTGCCATCGGCCGGCGAAACGATCAGCCCCGGCTGGGTGGGCACGCGCCTGGGCGGATCGCGAAAGAAGTACAAGAGCAAACACAATAAAACCGCCGGTAAAAAAGCCAGATACCAAACATATACCGCCGCCAAGATGGTAAGCATCAAAAGCGGCCAACCCATTATTTGCAGTTCGGCCAATCCCCAGCGCGCTAAAGGCAAGCGATCGCGCCAACGAAACTGATCGTCCGCTTCATCCCAATCGCACCCACAGCGGTTGCGGCAGTATTTCAGGTCTCGGGGATCAAGGATCTCATGAGGAGCGCCGTCGCAACTGCCGCGGCGTCGCTGGGCCATTGAACGCACGTATTCCCCACGGAATCGCTTCAGGTACCAGCGGCGCCAGACGCCCCAGGCCACCTCAATGCGATAGCATACCCCACCCCCCGGTTGTACGGAATGAAAGTCTTCCGGCAATGCTTGTACAGAAGCCCGGTTTTGGGTGCTATCAGCAATTTCCATGGAAATGTTATCGCAAAAAAAGGTTCACTTGACAACCACGTGTGATTTGTCGAAAATATGAAGGTCAGGGGATGGAGTTCCCCGTACAACCGCCCGAATCGGGCTGATAACTCCTGCCGCGTACCCTCACGGCAGGGGTTAATCATCTGTATCAGCAAGCCCTGCCGAGAGGCAGGGTTTTTTGTTTATACGGGGACTCCAATGGAACAAGTCTATGTAATTGCTTCAATTTGGCTGGCTCTTGCCGTTCTCTCTGCTGTGTTGGCCAGTCACCTGAGAATCTCTATCGCCCTGGTAGAGATTTGCGTCGGGATAGGAGCCGCTTTTGCGATCAGTCCTGATAGGCTGGGCGCGAATCAGGAATGGCTCCGGGTCGTTGCTTCCGTGGGCGCGGTTTTATTGACATTCCTAGCTGGAGCGGAACTTGATCCGGCCTCAATGAAAACAAAGCTTCGCGAGGTTATGGTTGTCGGTATGTTCGGCTTCATCACGCCGTTTCTGGGTTGTGCCGCCTTGGCAAGATTCGTTTTGGGATGGGACCTTTCGGCAAGTTGGCTGGCCGGGATTGCCCTTTCCACCACGTCAATGGCCGTGGTCTATGCCGTGATGCTCGAATCCGGCTTCAACAAGACTGAATTTGGCAAAGGGATTCTCGGCGCATGTTTCGTCAATGATCTTGGCACGGTCATCGCCCTAGGATTATTATTCGCCCCGTTCACTTATCGGACGGCGGTTTTCGTTGGCGTGTGCGCCGCTGCTCTCTTATTGTTGCCTTTTATTACATCGCGCCTGATCGCTTGGTATGGAAACCGAACGGCCGCAATCAGGACGAAATGGATTTTGCTTATTCTGTGCGGATTGGGCGCTCTGTCACTCTGGGCGGGGAGCGAAGCGGTATTGCCCGCCTACCTTGCGGGAATGGTGCTTGCCAAGACCATTGGCCGGGACCATTTTTATATCCGGCGCTTGCGAACCCTGACTATCGGTTTCCTCACGCCTTTCTACTTCATCCGGGCGGGTTCTTTGGTTTCCATGCCTGCGCTATTGTCCGCTCCGCTAGTGTTCCTAGTACTCTTTGGCGGTAAAGTCGTGTCCAAGATTTTCGGGCTTTTTCCCGTTATTGGCATGTTTCGAGAGGACGGTAATGAACGCTGGTATTACACCCTGCTGATGTCTACTGGGTTGACGTTTGGCACGATATCCGCCCTATACGGCCTGACTCACGACATTGTGACCAAGGAACAATACTCGTTTCTTGTCGCGGCGGTCATTGCCAGCGCGCTTATTCCGACCATGATTGCCAATGCCGCTTTTTTGCCCCGCCACTTGTTGCCCGATGCGCCAATTGCCGACGAGGAAATTCCCCAACTAGAAGCCGCCTTCGCCGGGACCGCCGATTCCATGAACGCGTTTGAGGATGAATGACGCTGCCTATCCGCCGATAAGAAACCGCAATCCCGCAATAACCAATGTGGCTTCCACTAGAAACACAAAAACACGCTCCGATAAGCGATGCACAATGCGGGTTCCAATGTAAGAACCGACAATCAGCCCAAGACCCATTGTCAGCCCCACAACCACGCTACCGACCGTGAGGAGCGAAGTTCCGCCATACACAATAATCTTGACAACGTGCATCAGTAGCGAAGCCAAGGCTTCGGTCCCGATGTATGCCCCTTTGATCAATCCGTAGGCGAGAAAGAAAGGGGCCATAAGCGGCCCCACAGTGCCGAGTAATGCCGAAAGGAAAGAAGCCACGGCCCCTAACGGGGCGAATCCTCGCAAGGGCAGTTTGTAAACGCGTTTTCTAACATGACGATAGATCACAACGCCTATCAGGAATGCCCCCAGCAGCCGGGTCAAAGCAGACAACGGGGCGGAAGCGAATAACAGACTACCGACTATTGCGGCGGGAATCGACCCGAGAGCGAACCACCTGACCACCTGCCAGTCAAGTTCCTTCCGGTTGAACCAAACCCGGCTGCCATTGCCGATCAGTTGAGCAACCGTCAGGATCGGAATGGCATCCCGAATCCCAAAGATAACAACCAATAGCGGCAAAAGGATAGCGGCCCCGCCAAAGCCGGTTACGGCTGCTAGTGTGCCGGCAACAAGCGTTCCGATACCAAGCAAAATCCAATTCCACATCAGCAACCGCCGAGGATGATAATTTTCATTTTATGTCAAACTGCCGCGCGGGGCGGACTAGACAAATACTTTTTAATGGGACAAAATAATACCTTTTCAATATCCCCTTGAACTAAAATCGGGCTGAAAGCCTCTTTATAAAAACTTTAATAGGAGATGTAAACCCAATGAGTTCAACAATTGTGGACATTCGCGGGCGACAAATTCTCGACAGCCGCGGCAATCCCACCGTCGAGGTCGACGTGGAGTTGGCCGACGGTTCCTCTGGCCGCGCGGCCGTGCCCAGCGGCGCCAGCACCGGCGTGCACGAGGCCTGGGAGCTCCGCGACGGCGACAAATCCAAATATCTCGGCAAGGGAGTTTTACAAGCCGTCGATAACGTAAACGTCAAACTCGCCGATGAACTCTGCGGCATGGACGCCCTGGATCAAGTCGCCGTGGATCAGCGCATGATCGAACTCGACGGCAGCGAAAACAAAAAGAACCTCGGCGCCAATGCGATCCTCGGCGTTTCCTTGGCCGTGGCCCATGCCGCGGCGATCCACGCCGGTTTGCCGCTGTTTCGTTACCTCGGCGGCGTAGGCGCGGATCCTGCCGGCCCCCATGATGAACATCCTTAACGGCGGCAAACACGCCGACAATAAGGTCGACGTGCAGGAGTTCATGGTCATGCCCCTGGCTTTCTCCTCCTTTTCCGACGCCATCCGCTGCGGCTGCGAGGTTTTTCATAACCTCAAGAAAGTTTTGCAGTCGAAGAAGTTGGCCACCAACGTGGGCGACGAAGGCGGTTTCGCCCCGGATTTCAAAAGCAACGGCGAGGCGTTGGAAGTGATCGTCGAAGCCGTGAGCCAGGCCGGCTACGAGTTGGGCAAACAGGTGTTTATCGCCTTGGATCCCGCCGCTTCCGAATTCTACAACGCCGAGAATAAACGATATTCAGTCGATGGCCGGCAAATCACCGCGGAACAGTTGGTCGATTTGTATGCAAGCTGGGTGGATAAATATCCCATCTGCTCCATCGAAGACGGCTTTGCCGAGGACGACTGGGACGGCTGGAAATTGCTCACCCAACGCCTGGGCAAAAAAATTCAATTGGTCGGCGACGACCTCTTCGTTACCAATACCAAACGGCTTAAGCGCGGCATCGACGAAGGCATTGCCAACAGCATCCTCATCAAGCTAAACCAGATCGGCACGCTTACCGAGACGATCGATGCCATTGAATTGGCCAAACGCAACGGCTATACCACCGTGACCAGCCATCGCAGCGGCGAAACCGAAGACGCCACCA
The DNA here is from genome assembly GCA_963820545.1 of Pirellulales bacterium. Taxonomy (GTDB): domain Bacteria; phylum Planctomycetota; class Planctomycetia; order Pirellulales; family Thermoguttaceae; genus CAWGAJ01. Next base: position 759,585 of record CAWGAJ010000001.1, on the reverse strand, counting down.
TCGCCGATCTGGCCGTGGCCCTCAGCACCGGGCAGATCAAGACCGGTTCGGCCTCGCGCACCGACCGCATGGCCAAGTACAATCAATTGTTGCGGATCGAGGAAATCCTCGGCGACGCGGCAATTTACGGCGGCACGCTCTTTCCCCAGGGGCGATAATCCCGCCATCCCTAAAAAGCCCTAAAACTTGACGACACTTTTTTCTCTTCTTAACCCAGACATTACCAGCCCTGGGCTGATGCTCATTTGATTGAGCGGCCGGTATCTACCCGAGCTGACTGCTCGCCGGGCATCAGCTTAAATACATAAAATACTTCGGCTTTTTCCCGGGGAAAACCACCTTGTTTAAGGAAATCGGGGAGCGGATTAGTATCGTCCCATATTAAATAGCGCACACCCTCCGCAATCAAACTATCGATGGTTTCCTTATTGGGATTTTTATTGACCATCACGATCTGTCGTTTACTATTAGCCGTGGATAATCCGCCCATGATAATAGGATAATTAGTGTCTGCGTGCCATTCTATTTGGGAGATCGCCAAAGAGACGTCACTGGAAAAAATCTCATCGAAAACGGTGCCCCGCAGTTTCGGCCAGAGGACTTGATTGCCGGGAGAGTAACGATATCCTATCATTTGTTTAATTTCAGAAATACGCGAAAATGTCGCCCAGGTGCAAGCCCAAAAGCAGCAATTCCATCCTTCAATCGCCAAAATAAGCATGCAGGTCGAGGCCCATGTGCTTGGCGTCCCCCCCAGGATCCGCGCTCCGAATGGCCTTCGTCTCAAGAGTGGCTTATTTCCCCCAAATTCTTCCGTGTTAATGGCGGCGAACGAAGTCTGGCGTATATAAAAAACAGATGCGAGAGCTGCGAACGAGGGCAATCCGACCACATAAATCCAAACCGTAAAACGAGACCACCAGTTCATCGGCTGAATCAAGAATGCCACTCCCGTTATGATCAATAACAGCAGGAGAATTTCCAGGGTTTTCCATTTGCGCTTATACATAAGATAAGCCAACAGCCCGGGCACGGCCGGCAGACAGGCTGCCGGCCAAAAGTAACCTAAACCGCCTACACGTGTGTCGCAACAGAAAAAATCAGGCCCCCAACCCCTATGCTGGAACCATATTTTTAATACTCTCATATATACCGGCAGACCACGCAGTTCCGGGGCAGTGTTACCTTCGAATCCCACGAATTGGTCGATCTCTAGACCGGGAAATATGCGATAATTGGCAATCGATAAACCTGCTGGATAAAGAGGGCTCCCCTTTACTAGATAGTTGCGCAAATACCAATATCCGCCCACTGCTGAGGAGACTGTCGCTGCGCACAACAAGGGCATAATTACGGCGGTAAAAATACCGGCGCCACGCTCTCTGGCCCAACGGTAGGCAAATGCAAAAGTTACCGCCAGGAATCCCAAGCCCACGATCGTTATTCCCGACGATTTGCCGCCTATGACAAGCCCCCCCGCCGCCCCAAGTATTAGCATCGCTCGCAACTTCCCCCGGAATGAAGATGCTGGAAAATTCAGCAGCACATGAACCATTGCCGCAAGGAACGCAATAATGCAAGATGCAAAGCTGCAATCTACATAGAGCGTTGCCGCTTGAAAAATGTTGATGGGGATCAGAAGCCAGGCTGCACCGGCAAACCATGCCCAGGGCCGGGAAGCTCCCAGCGATTTCGCCAGATAGGCAAGCCCCATTACACCCAAGGGATAAAACAGCATATTGACCGCGTTGACAATCGCATCGGAATGAAATGCATGGGTAATCACAAAGGCCGTCAACTCGACCGCCTTCGGGTATCCGTTCATGAACATTGAGAGCGGCAACTCATCATCGATCCAATGAACGTAACCCTTCATATTCCAGAAATAGATGGCTGGGAGATGATATGCGTTCCCATCCCAAGTAACTTCCTCGGCAACATACCCCACTATACATAGCAGGACATAGATCAGCCCTGCGGAAACGATAATCATATATGGCAGTCGCGTCTGCGGTTTTGTTTGATTTTCATCGGTTTCCTCCGGCGATTTTCCCCTCCGCCAGAATCCACATGCCGCCGCGAGAGCTAAAAGGAGAATCAACTGCGGAAACGGAAAGTGCAAAGCAATCTTCAATGCGCTCAAGAAAAGCGTCGCGAACTGCACCACTCCATGAAAAACGATCATGCTGCCCAGAAAATTATAAATTGGTTCACTTTGTTCGCTTTGCATATCTCCCGCCTCTCCAAAGGCGCCATCCAGTTCTTTGACAACAGCGGAAGGGACCCTTGCTTCGCTCTGCCTGCGATTTTGTTCCGCCAAAAATAATTAAAGATCTGTCATTTAAGGATGATTAGCCGTTCGTCATATATGCAATTCGTCTCTGCATGAGTGTGCCGGCAAAGGAGTATGCGTGTCTTCCGCATCGCGTCTCAGGGGAGCGCGGTCTTTGTGGCCCCAGGCCATGAAGAAATATTCTTTTATTTCCGAGAACTCGTCGCAGTACACCTTCCGGTAATCACTGCTGTAGTCATCGAGCCAATTACAGATCTCTTCGACCTTCAACGGCGAGGGGTGCATGCGCGCATGCTCTTGGGGAAATGTTTCGCCTTCCTTGACCGTGTTTACCTGGAAGAGGAATCTCCCCCCGGGTTTGAGCAGATCCATACAGATGTCAAAGAGTTGCCTGGGTTGCGTCGTATGGTCGAGCACGTTAAAGCAAATGGCGAAATCGAAGGCCTGGCGGTCTGTTTGACAAAGCGGTTCCAGCTCGGAGACATACTTCACGCCGCCCGAACGCACGCGGTAAAACAACCTCTCGTACTCTTCATTTAACGGGTCATAGCCCACTTTGCGTTTGCCCGGCAGATACTCTATCATCCCCAGCGGTCCGCAGCCGATCTCTACCAAGTCGCATTCTTCTAAGTCGTTAATCTCCCAGCCGGTTCGGGTAAAACAGCCTAGCATCCATTGTTTTTGATATATGGGAAACTCCTGCGGCGCCATCCCATCATAACCCTCCACCGCAACCCATCTCCAAAAAGACAATTCCTGCCATTTTGCTTCCTCGCCAGCCGGCAAAGGCGGCAGCATGTCTCGTTGATGTAAGATTATGTCCAGGAACGCGAGCCTTTCCGGATCGAGATCGTCGCCTAACGGAGTATAACGTCGTATTTCATAGGAAAACAATTGCTTGCCAACCACGGCAGCGATGTCTCGCGCGATTTCCCAGAGAATCTTGTATCCGGAAACCGAATCTTGACTATTGGGAACTTGCCGGAAAAAAACGCCGGGATGGTCGCTTGGCGAGCAAGGTAATGAACTAAAGGAATTATTCCGCGGTTTTTTCCCGCGCAAACCAAACCGTCCCCATATTTTACCGAAATTTTCAGCTAGTTTCATAAGTCTCTTTTTCAGTCATGCAGCGCACTGATGAATTTTATTCAATTCTGTCCATAAATCGGCAAACGGTCCGGACCAAGCCCTGGCGGCGCTGGGATCGCCGCCTTGAACCAACCACATATATAGTTGCTCATAAGTATGATACGCGGTTTTGCAGTCCATTTCCCGACGCAAATGATCCGGCAATTCCGGCCGGGGACGCTCCACGCATATGCCTTTCATGACTTCTATCAGATTGCCTAAAAACTGCGGATCATGCCGGGTGAGATACCCGCTAAGAGTCTCATACTCCAGATCCGTGATCGACTCAAATGGCGGGGGGATTAAACGCCCGCCTACCTCGGGCAACAAATCCGGCGCACTGCCGACCGCTGTGGCTATCACGGGCAAATTAGAATAGATGGCTTCCGCTAACGCCAAGCTCCAGCCTTCCCAAAGCGAGGGCAGTACAAATGCGTCGGCTAGGCAATAGAATAAGCCCACGTCGTTGTGGTGTCCGGCCAGAATCACCGCTTTTTCCAGCCCGCGGCGGGTAATCAAACGTTTAATCTCGGCAAAGTACTTTGCATCCTCGCTTTTCCCCAAAAGAACAAGCCTCGCCTCGGGATGCTCGGCAAAAACTTCGGCAAAGGCTTTGACCAACAATAGCTGCCCTTTCGGCGCTTGAATGCTGCCGGCATTGAGAAATACATAGTTCTTTGGGCTCAGCCCTAGTTGCCGCCGCAAGTCCTCGCGTTGATCGGCATTCATCGCCTTATTCAATCGCGCGGTGTTGATGCCGTTGGGAATAACCACCATTTTTGCTACCGACAATCCCAAGTTAACGTCCGAGTAATAAGCGGCCGCTTGCGAAACACAAGCGTAGGCGGAGGTAAACCGATCGTTTGCTTGATAGGCGGCCCGTTGCTTCGGCATTATGCCTACATACGTGCCGTGAATGGTCTGCACAAAGGGAATGCCCAGCTTGCAGGTGATGGACGCCCCAAATAAGGAAAAATGCGTATTGACTAGGTCAATCTTCTCTTTCACCAATAAATTCCCATAGGCCTCTTCGCGGTTTGTTGCCGGCAGGGTTAGCACGCGAATCCCGCGCCTCCGCGCATCGGATACCGCCTCGCCGTGTCTCCCCAATACCAGCATCGATGTCTGAAAGTATCGGCGATCCAAGCTGGTCGCCATATCGATAACCATGTTTTCCATGCCGCCCTGGGTGAACGAGTCGACCTGCATCAGCACGTGAAGCCTCCGCCTCCCCGATTGAAACACGCGCGGCGCGCTCCGCGCACGTTCCTGGGACGAACGGGTATTGGCGTAAAAAATGCGGTTATTCGCGTAACAAACCGCTAACTCCACTAATGACTTTGCGGATTCTACCTGAAACGCCTGCGGTGTGAGCAAGGCCAGCCGTTGTAATGTGCTTTTAGCTTTACTGAAACATACCGCCCGGGTCCGCCGGATTTCATTGCGATATCGGTATGCCGCGGAAATGTCTCCGTTAAACACGGCAACGACGCATAAATCGTCGGGCAGTGCGTTTCCCGCAACCGTCGGCAAATTGCTGGCCTCGACGATCAGCATCTTCTTCTCTCCACTCGAACATGATGCCTGCTGCCCGGACCAAGGAATCACCTGGTGCGGGGCCGTCTTCGTCCTCTTCAGCCACGAATATATCGCCTCGTCGGCATAGATTGTCCAGGGGCGTTGATAATATTCCTCGCGCTTACGCTGATAAACCATTAGGTTTCTGGCGTGCTCGAAGATCTTTAGTTGCACGGCGCGACCGCTCAGACTGTCGTCGTGAACTCGGTATCGGTAAAGCGCTTTGTCGCTGTCCAGGTGCATGATGCGAAAAGCCGAATTGATTCGCATCCAGTAGTCATAATCTTCTATCCCCAGGATAGGGTCGTATTCACCCATAAGACGCCCCACCCACCCGCGATAAAGAAAACACGGCCCAATAAAGTTGTCCGCAACGTTACACAACGGTTCTGTGTTGTGCGGCAAATGGATTTCCGGATCGTCGGGACTGCGCCTATTGTGCGGCCGAAAACTGGGATCCCTAAGTGGTTGACCATCCTCGTTAATCACCGTGTAATCCGCGTAAACCATTACTGCGTCCCGATGCGCTTGTAAAAAGGAGACCAGCTTCTGCAATTGCTCGGGATGCATCATGTTGTCGGCTGAAGTCCACGTCCAATATTCTCCCCGGGCAAACTGGAATCCATTGCTTAAGGCCTTGGGCAGTTTCTGATTCGCCTGCCGCAGAATCCGGACTTGAGGATGATCGACGTAATCCAACAGTACTGCCTCTATTTCATCGCTGGAACCATCGTCGACAATGATCAACTCGAAATTCCGGTAAGTCTGCGCAAGTACGCTTTCTATCGAAGGTCTGACAAGATACGCATGATTGTATATCGGCAGAACCACGCTTACCAAACCCTTGACCTCCACTGTCTCGGAACTGGCAAAGGATACGCGCTTTAGCCGCTTTCGTGCCGCCCTGAGATGTTTCTTCGTATTCCGATACAGGATACGCAAAAAATTCTCCAGTCGGCCGCCGGGGGGAAGCAGCACCCTGCGAATGCTCCCCAACAATAACGCTAATCGCCATGAGCGGCTGCTAGTTATGTTTGCTAGTTGCGTCTGCAACCATTGCAATTGCTCTTCCAGCACGGCTATTTGGGCCTCTAACATTTCACTTTTTTTATTCTCTTCCGCTACCTTGTTCTCCAAATTCCCCTCTTCTGACTCGGCCGCAATATGATCGGGAAAAATATCGGCTAAGGATGATGAAGACAAATCGTATTTTATTTTTTCTGTGTCTATCATAGTCGCCGTCCCATATCCGGAAAGTTCATGTTTTTATGGTAAGACACAAAATCAGGCGGTAATTCCAAAATGCGGCCTGCCCCTCAGCCGCTGAAAAATATATGGATTATTTATGAAAACAAATAATGCCTTGCTCCCACCAAGTATGCAGTCATCGGTCGGTACACTGTGCGAATTAAATCCCCCCATTTATGTCGGTATTTTCAGAATTTAAGGCGGAATTCTACTATGTGGCGTTAAACAAGTGCAATACAGATTTGTCTTCACGCCATACCCTGCAAAAGGGTGGTGCACTCCGTATGGCGCTCGAGAAATAGTCCAAAAAAGATAACCACACCCTCACAAATGTGGTCATTTAGCCCGCATTTCTCATCGTAGGGTGGGACAAGGTCGCGCAAGTTGTTGGTGGGTCCACGCAAACTGATCAATATGTAATTTACAGCCTGTACGATGGCGAGCATATAATTCGCGACCGAAGTCCCACCAAGAAAACAGGTTGCTTGACCCACCCTACACGTTGGTGAGAAATGCGGATTAGAACATTTAGAGCAGACACGATGGAAGTGTTGTGATAGCGATTTAAATCGCAATCTAATCTTCTTAAGCAGCAACCCAGCTCTTGCTCGAAGCTCCTTCGAGCCAAGCGTCTTGATCTTGTAAGATCAGGTCAATTGCCGCCAACTCATCCACCTTATTTCTTAATGCAAGAGCCTTTTCTGCATCGTCCTCGTTCATTGCATCCACTAATGCGATCACCGCTGAAGAATCCGACGCTTTAAGCTCAAGAGCGTTGAGGCCATAATCTTTATTCGACAAATCTTCTTTCGTCCCTTGGACATCAGCCTTCATCGCCAGATTTGTGCCGGACTTCGTATCTGTGGATACACTAGAGGAGATGCTTATGGATTGAAATAAATGCGAAGTGCTGAATGCATTTGCTCCATCCCACAAGTATCCGCTGATATAATACGTGCCCGGAGCCGCTTTCGTCGTATTCCAGGTGTAGGACCCGCCGCTGTTGACGGCCGACACCTGATCAATCTCGATCCAGTGTTCATTGCCGTTACCCCACTTGGTGTCTTCGTCATAACACAAACTGATCAGGCTGCCGGTTTTCACGCCCCCTGCGGTCCAGGTGATCTGAACCGCCTGACCAGGACTGAACGTGCCCGAGGTGGGACCGGTTAAGACGAAACTCTGCGCTGGAATCGTGATCGACGTGGTCAGATGCGATTTTGTGAACGTCGCCCCCTTATCCCACATGTATCCGCCCAGGTAATACGTGCCCGGAGCCACTTTCGTCGTATCCCAGGTGTAGGTCCCGCCGCTGTTGTCGGCCGACACCTGATCGATCTCGATCCAGTGTTCATTGCCGTTACCCCACTTGGTGTCTTCGTCATAACACAAACTGATCAGGCTGCCGGTTTTCACGCCCCCTGCGGTCCAGGCGATCTGAACCGCCTGACCAGAAGTGAACGTGCCCGAGGTGGGGCTGGTTAAGACGAAACTCTGCGCTTGATTGGCGGTAGTGGCAGTTGTTGTTGCCCCAGGAATCGTGATCGACGTGGTCAGATGCGATTTTGTGAACGTCGCCCCCTTATCCCACATGTATCCGCCCATGTAATACGTGCCCGGAGCCACTTTCGTCGTATCCCAGGTGTAGGTCCCGCCGTTGTTGATGGCCGACACCTGATCGATCTCGATCCAGTGTTCATTGCCGTTACCCCACTTGGTGTCTTCGTCATAACACAAACTGATCAGGCTGCCGGATTGCACGCCCCCTGCGGTCCAGGTGATCTGAACCGCCTGACCAGAAGTGAACGTGCCCGAGGTGGGACCGCTTAAGACGAAACTCTGCGCTTGATTGGCGGTAGTGGCAGTTGTTGTTGCCCCAGGAATCGTGATCGACGTGGTCAGATGCGATTTTGTGAACGTCGCCCCCTTATCCCACATGTATCCGCCCAGGTAATACGTGCCCGGAGCCACTTTCGTCGTATCCCAGGTGTAGGTCCCGCCGCTATTGTCGGCCGACACCTGATCGATTTCGATCCAGTGTTCATTGCCGTTACCCCACTTGGTGTCTTCGTCATAACACAAACTGATCAGGCTGCCGGTTTTCACGCCCCCTGCGGTCCAGGCGATCTGAACCGCCTGACCAGAAGTGAACGTGCCCGAGGTGGGGCTGGTTAAGACGAAACTCTGCGCTTGATTGGCGGTAGTGGCAGTTGTTGTTGCCCCAGGAATCGTGATCGACGTGGTCAGATGCGATTTTGTGAACGTCGCCCCCTTATCCCACATGTATCCGCTGATATAATACGTGCCCGAAGCCACTTTCGTCGTATCCCAGGTGTAGGTCCCGCCGTTGTTGATGGCCGACACCTGATCGATCTCGATCCAGTGTTCGTTGCCGTTACCCCACTTGGTGTCTTCGTCATAACACAAACTGATCAGGCTGCCGGATTGCACGCCCCCTGCGGTCCAGGTGATCTGAACCGCCTGACCAGAAGTGAACGTGCCCGAGGTGGGACCGCTTAAGACGAAACTCTGCGCTTGATTGGCGGTAGTTTGGGTTGTATTAGTTGTACCGGTGTTGTATTGAGCAGTACTTGATTGGCTGGTCGTCTGCGTATAGGTGTCGCTGTTAATGGCCAAGATGCGGCTATAGATCCCCGTCGAATCGCTGTCTGCGCCAACCCAAGCCACCACAAAGTCGCCGTCGGAGTCCATGGCCACATCGGATGAGACCTGGTTGCCTACGATAATGGCGTTGATGCGGAACTCGCCGAAGGGCAAATTGGTGCTGGGATCCAGCCAGTCGGACCCATTGGCGCGGTACATCCGCGCGAAGATGCCGTAATCCTGGACGATCTCGCTTTCTTGACCATACGTGGTCCAGGTAACCACGAAATCGCCGTTGTAGTCGCAGCTCACTGCCGATTGATATTGCCAATTCAAGGCGTTCTGATTGACGCGAAACTCGTTGGCGTCCAAGGCCGCTCCGGCGGCATTGTACCTGCGGGCATACACGCCGTAGCCGCTGCCGTCCTGGTTGAAACTCGTCCAACTGACGGTAAAATCGCCGCCTGCATCCATGGCCACGTGTGGATCGAATTGTGTATCCGACGTGTAGTTATTGACGCGGAACTCACCGCCCAGGACCAGGCCGGCGGAGTTATAACGTTGTCCGTAGATTCCCCATGAACCGCCGTCCTGCTGGTCGCTCTGCCAGACAATCACAAAGTTGCCGTTAGTATCAATGGCAACGTCCGAGTTATCCTGGCGGTTCTTGGTGTAGCTGTTGACCAGAAATTCATTACCCAATGCCTGCCCAAGTTTATTATAACGTCTGGCGTAAACGCCGTCTTTATCGGTTTCCTGGGCGGCAACGCCGTTGTAGCCGCTCCAAGTGACGACGAAATCGCCGTTGGCGTCCATGGCTACGCGGGGCATGTCTTGGACGCCTCCAATGGACGGGTTAATGCGGAACTGATCGCCTAGCGCTTTGCCGGTGGTATCGAAGAGTCGTCCCCAGACGCCGGAATCATCCACGCCGGAAGCATCGCTGCCATAGCCGGACCATACGACCACGAAGTTGCCCATGTTATCCATGGCCACGTCGGGTTCGACCTGGTCCCCGGTGGATATCGAGCTCGCCAGGGTCTCCGTTCCCACGAGTTTACCATTTCTATCGTACTTTTGGAACATGACGTCGGCCCCGGCCGTGGTCGGCGTGCTAACCCAAACTATTACGTGGTCGCCGCTGGAGTTCGAGGCCACCGCGGGATTGTCCTGCGTGCCAACCTTGGTGGTATTGACCGGATTGTCGGTGTAAGTAGCGGGCGGAGGGCCGACGGGTGTGGTCGTGGGAGGAAGTTGTGGACCAATCTGCTCAGACGTGGGAATGGAAAAACTAAATACGAAGTTACCGCCGGGAGTGCCATCAAGGTTCCCATCCAAGGCGTTTCGAGCAGGAAGGACATCCTGTACATAGTCCAGGAGAGTGAGCGTGTATTGACCCGGGCCGAGCGGCTGATTACCATCGACGGTGGAGTCCAGGTCAAAAGTCACCACAACCTCGTATTTGTTGCTAAACGGTAAAGACGTATCAAAAACGTGTGCATCGTTCTTTACGCCGTCGAATTTTACCGAAACCACGCCGTTTAGTAGCGTTGTGCCATTCTGAGCGAGTTGCCAGTTGCTGAGATTCTGTACGCTGTGCAGTCCGCCGGGACCGCCGTCTATGGAAAGGTTCTCATCGAAGCAGATGACGAAGGTCAAAATCGAGCCGGTAAGTATTGTATCGTTATAGATCGGCGTGAGTGTTCCTACGCCGTTATTGCTGCTGTATCTAAGCACATCCGTCACAAAAGGACCGGCGACGTCCTTGGTAGCGCTGTAGCGCCGCATGAACACGCCTTGCGGGTCCACATTGTTAGTTTGCGTGCCGTTGCCGCTCCACACCGCGATCAGGTCGCCGGTGGCGTCCAAGGAGACCGAGGGATATCGTTGGTTGCCGTCGGTCGTGGTATTCAGCCGGAATTCGCTGCCCATCTCGCCGTTGGCGCCGAGGTATCCCGCCGTACCCAACTTCGCGGTGCTGGCATAGCGCTGGGCGTAGATACCGTAGCTGTTGGGCGAGTCCGGGAGTAAGTTGCTTGACGGTCGATCCTGGAAGCTCTCCCAGGCGATCACGAAATCGCCGTCGGCATCCATCGCCGCTTTCGAATGCTGCTGGTTGTTGGCGGTAGTAGTGTTGACTCTGAAATCGCCGCTGGACGCATTCCCGTCGCTAGTGAAGCGGCGGGCATAAACGCCGTTCAGGCCGTTCGCGCCCGCCCCGTAACCGTTACCCGCTCCGTCTTGGCCGTAGCTGGTCCAGGTGACGACGAAATCGCCGTCCGCGTCCAAGGCCACCGACGACCATTGTTGCATGCCGGTGGTAATTTGGTTGACGATAAATTCAGCACCGCCGCCGCTGGCCACAACGGCATCGATCCAGGTGGCGTAGGCCGAGACGCGCGTATCAAAGCTGATTTCGCCAAAGCTGGAATCCGTGATGGGCGTCACGTCGGTGGCCGGAACGCCGGCGCCACCCGTCACTATGCCGGCAATTTTCCCGTCGAGGAAATTGGGACCGCCGGAATCGCCGCGCGCGCTGTTCGCTTCCGCAAGGCCTAATCCCGTGTCGTGGATGCCTAACAGTGCGCCTAAAGCGTCGTTGGCCGGATTGCCGTTATCGAAGTCGTAGACCAGCAGATTGTGGCTCTCCGTGGAATCAATCTGGTCGAGCAGGGCTTCCCAGCGGTTCTCGCCGTGTCGTTTGGTGCCAGTAGTACCGAGAATTTCGCCCGACGTGCCGGTGCCGGTCAATCCATAGCCGTACAAATCGAAGACGCGGCCGATCTCGTCGGTGTTGCGATAAATATCAAAACCCGTTACACCGGCGGGCGGCTTGCGCCAAGGTAATTATTGCCACGTCGGGACTGGTGAATGGGTTGCCCGTGTAGTTGGGATTGATGATCACTTGTGCGGCCGCAATGGTCACATTGCCCGAAGCCAGGCTGAACAGCACCGAAATATTGTTCGAGGCAAGCTGTCCGGTAGCGTCGGCCACAACGTGCGCGGCCGTAAGCACGTGCGTGCGATCCAGCAACAGCGTGCCAGAGCCTGACCCTGTGCCCAACGCCCCCATATCCACTAGTATTTGCACCACCCCATCATATCCAGTGCCTGGTTGCACCACGTGGCCGGCCGGATCGTCGCTGGTCACCACCCGCGTCTGGGCATCCTGCATGATTGTCGACTTTATCAAGGTGCTCGTAGGCGTGGGGATTGTTTGGCGCAGATAATCATTCGAGGTGAATTGCTTGGCGTAAATGTTCGACTGCCAGGCGGCATCGCCGTTCTGGCCAAAGCTGGTCCAACTTATCACAAAATCGCCCTGTAGACTCATCGACACCGAAGGATCGATCTGATTGCCCAGCGTGGTATCGTTGACTTGGATTTCGCTGGATACGCCCTGCACCTGCGTGCTAACTGTGATCCGGCGCCGGGATCGCCGGTAACGTGGGGATTTACCACCGTGATCTGCGGCACGTCTCTATTGCCGTCATCGTCCTTGAAACGCACCATAATGGCCGAGGAGGTAAGGACCGTCACGTCCACCGAAGCCCCCAGGGCTCCCATGGCGTCTTGGATCGCCTGTCTCAACGTCTCGTTGGCCTCGCCGCTAATCGTTATCGACTTGTTATCAGTGTTGCCGGCGCCTTCCCAATGCAAATCAAAGCTGCCCGTGGGCCGGCCGACAAGGGTGATCAATTGCGCTTTGTTGGTCCCTCCCAATGGATCGCCCGAGGGGCTATAACGCTGCGCATAAATGCCGTAACCGCTGCCGTCCTGTTCCAGGCTTTGCCAAACGATCACAAAGTCGCCGTCCGCGTCCATGGCCACATTGGAGTTGCTCTGGACGTCTTCGGTATAAGAAGCATTGACCAAGGACGGATCAAGTAAACCATTGATTGCCTTTACCGCGCCTGTTGCATCGTACCGCCGGGCATAGACGTCCCAACTCCTGTTATTTAAAGGTGTGCTCTCTTTGGTGCTCGACCAGGTCACCACCCAATCCCCGTTGCCGTCCATGGCCACGGCCGCCTTGGCCGCATTAGTGTCCACCCCGGAGACCGGAATATCATAATTAGTTGTCGGATTACCCAAGGCGTCGTACGTCCTCGCATACACGCCTTGCTTGCCCGACTCACTACTGATCCACACCACCACCGAACGTCCGCTGCCGTCGCTGGCTACGGTGCGCTGAGTGGCCGATGTGCTTTGCTCGCCCGCCGTATTGACGTTCACGCGGACCTCCGTGTTGCTCAGCGTGGAGATGTCGAATGAACGGGAAGAGTTTGCCCCGTTGGGATTCAACCCGGTGCTTTGCAGGGGATTGCCGGCCTTGTCGCGCACCGAATTGCGCACGATTATTTGGTAATGCCCGTCGCTCAGCGGAGTGTTGAAGGTGATCGTGGCGATATACTTGTTGGTGCCGGTATTAGTAGTTGCATCATAATCTAACTTGTAGTCGATGCGCTTAATGGCGCCTGACACTTCCACGCCGTCTTTCATCAGGCGATAATTTGCCGGGTTGCGCACGCTGTCTTGACCGGTTGTACCGGTATCTAGCATCTCTTCGTCAAAGACGACCGTAATCGCGGAAAGCGATTGGGTCTGTATCACCTGATTATTAGGATCGATGCGGCTGCCGCCTGGCAAGAGGTAGTCGGCCACCATCGGTCCGGCGTTGTCGGTTGTGGTAGTGTAGCGCCGGGCGAAGATGCCGTTTTGATCGCCCACGCCGTTGCCCTGCCACACGGCGACGTACGCGCCGGCGGGGGTCATGGCCAGCGTGGGGAACTTTTGCGCCGGCCCCGGTCAGATTCACGCGCTTCTGCTCGCTGGTATATTCCGGGGCATTTGTCGGCCCGCCGGTGTGGAACGTGCGCACGAATACGCCTTGGTCATCTCGATTGCTGTACGCTAATTCCGGGTAAAGCTGGTTGGGTTGCGCGCATTGCCGTCCCAGGCAATGACGTAGTCGCCATCCACGTCCATGGCGATCGTGGCATTCACCTGATCTCCGCCATAAGGCGCCGATTGCTCGAGAGTCCAAGTCGGATGCGTGGGCGAGTCGTTATCCAAAGCCATGAGCGTGAGATTGGCCTGATGATCGTTAGGCATGGCCGCGGTGCCGTTGGCATTGAAGCGGCGGAAATAGATGCCCGTGCTGTCTACCCCGTCGACGGGCGTCTCTCTTATATCGTTATCTTGGCTGGCTTCCCAAGCGATAATGAAATTGCCCGCGGCGTCCATGGCAATCTGCGGATTACGCGCGACCTTCGGCGTTTCCTCGGGCCTCCCGCCCGGACTGCCGCCGTTGGCGGGCCAAACGTAAATGCCGGGAACGAGATGGTGTAAATGCTCCCAATCGGACATGAAATTCGCGTTGCTCGCGTCTACCTGGAACTCCGTGGTGTTTCCGTTTACGGCCCTCACGTTGCCTTGATTATCAAACATCCGCGCGAAGACGAAATAATTGGTTGGCCAACCGTTATGTTCGTATACAATCTGATCCCAGGCCACCACGAAATTGCCGTTGTAATCCATGGCCACGGTGGCATGGGCTTCGGCGGCGCCGGGCTGGTGCCCGTGCCGGGAATGTTTTGTGAATTGACGCGGAACTCGTTGCCGAGCCGCTGGCCGTTGTAATCGAACAATTGGCCGTGAATATCGTTGAAGTAGCTGTAAGGTTGGCCGACCGTGGTCCAGACCACCACGAAGTTGCCGTAGGGATCCATGGCCACCGCGGGATCGAGCTGATCATTGGTGTAATTGCTGTTAACCCGGAATTCGCCGCCTAACGCCTTGCCCATGGAATCGAAACGCCGCGCGTAAATATCATAGCCGCTGCCGTAGAGGCTTGTGGTCGGGCCTTCCCACACCACCACAAAATCGCCGTCCGCGTCCATGGCCACCGAGGCGTTGCGCTGATTGCCAGCAGTAGTTGTATTGACCTGAATGTCTTCATATAATGAATCCCCAATCGGATTATTGTTGCGGTCAAACACCCGCATGTAAACACCGGCGCCGTTGGGATCGCTTGTATCGTCTTGCCCGAAGCTCGTCCAAACCACGGCGAAATCTCCGCTATGGTCAATGGCCACGGCGCGGCGGGTTTCTTCCAGACCCAAATTACTGCCATACAGGGTGCTGATGCTCTGTTGATAAATGGCCGTGTCCGCGCTGTTGACCATAAACTCCGCGAGTGAACTTGTAGTGGCGGTGATAGTAGTAATGGTGATGTGGAAAGCGTAGCCCGACTGACCCGTCAGCGTGGCGGTGAGCGTGCCGGGTTGGCCGTCTAAATCGCCGTCCAACGCATTGCCGATATATTGGCCCGTGAGGGGAACTAAATTCAAAGACGCATCCCAAATCTGATCGTTGACCACAAGAATATAGTCGCCGCTTTGCAAGGCGGGGGCCCCGCCCGAGAGACCATTGCCGTCAAGGTTAAGCACGGCCTCGTACTTGCGGGTAAGCGGATTCCAACCGAAGGTCACGCTTTGGATGCCGCTGACGATCTCACTGTTGTTGAGATAGAGCTTCCAATTTTGCGGATTGATCACGCTGTGCTGGCCGGTAACACCGCCCAGGATGGAGAGATTTTCGTCGAAAAGGACAATCAGTTGACTGATGTCCGTTCCCGTGGAGGGTATGGTATTGCCATCGACCAACGCAGTGCGGTTGGCAGGGTTGGAAGGATTGGAAGGATCGGAAAGGTCCGTAGGCACGAAACGCAGTACGCCGGTCACGATCGGTCCAATCGTATCGACCGCTATTCCAATGAGATGTTTATAAACATCGGTCGATCCGGCCGTAGCGCCCACGCCGGTATATAGAATAACCAGGTTGCCCACGGCATCAGTGCCTATCGAAGGAATCCATTGATTGCCCGTGGTGGCGGTATTGGCGCGCATCTCGCCCTGAATGGGGTTTTCAAGCAAATTTATCGGGTCATAAACGCCAAACCGCTGATAAAAAACGCCGTAACCGGAAGTATCGCTTTGCACCGATTGATTGCCGATGCCACACCATGCTACTGTAAAGGTGCCGTCTCGCGCCATGGAGAGCGACGGGTACATTTGATCGCCCGTGGTCGTAGTATTCACGAGCAGATCGGCAAAGGAGGTGGGCAATAATAATAAGTAAGGATACGGATAAACGGTGGAAAAGTCAAAAACCTGGAAGCGTGTTTCATAAATACCCCAACCGCTGCCGTCCTGGCCGGCGCTCTGCCAGACGACCACGATGTTGGCGCCGCTGGGATCGATCGCCACGTCGGGGTACAGTTGACTGCCGCTTGTGGTGACATTGAGCTGATATTCTCCGGTGAGCGTGGTCTCGCCCGGCGTGCCGTCGGGGTGGTAAAGTCGACCGAAGATATCGTATTGACCTCCGTTTTGGTCCGATTGCCAGACGATCATAAAGCGCCCGTTGTCGGCCAAGGCCACGCTGGAGTTCTGTTGATTGCCGGCGGTCGTGATATTCACCCGGAACTCCGTGCCCAGGGCACTACCGGACGAATTGTAGCGCTTCGCGTACACGCCAAACCCCGTGCCCCCTTGACTGTCCTCTTCGTTGTAACTCGACCACGTGATGATGAAGTCGCCTTGCGAGTCCATGGCCACCTTGGACCACTTCTGGTCCCTGACCGTATAGTCGTTTACCTGGAAAGCATCACCGTAGTCTATCATGGCGAGTGTATCGGCGATGACCACATATTTTCCCGTGGCCGGATCGGAATACACGCCCTTCAACAGCCCCATGGAGTTGAAGTGCCGCGCGTAAACGTCGGCGTTTCCGGCGTTTCCGGTAGCACTGTCGATGTTGGTCCAGGTAACCACGAAATCGCCGTCGCCGTCGCAAGCCACCGTGGCGAAACGTTGATTATCGTTGAGGAAGGAAAGGTCGGCGGCGGTAAAGCCCACTTCGCCGTTGTCGTATCGGGGAGTAACCGCCATTACCGGAGCCACGTTGGCAATCACTATGGGATTGTTGTTGGAATCCAGCGCGTAAATGTAATTTCCCAGGGTGTCCTTGACCAATAATGGCAACGCCGCGGGTGCGCCGTTATCGTCGTAGAGGCGGAAGTAGACGCGGTCGTAGCTGGCGCCCGTGGAATCGGTATAGGTTGCCGTCCAGACGGCAATTTGAATGCCGTTGGGCGCCACGGCCACCGCGCGGGTCGATTCGGGGTAGGTATGAGCGTTTTGAGCCGTGCCGCCGCCAATGCCGGGATCTTGGCTCGTGGAATTGTCGACCCCGCTTACCACCACCGAAAATTGGCGGGTAAAACTGGCGCCGTTGCTTAGATTGCCGTTGCTATTTAAAGGATTGCCCGCCCGATCGCGTACGCCCGATGTACTTGACGTCTGTGTTGACGCCGCCTGGGGCGTGCGAACCTGAATTGTGTAGACGCCGGTCCCCAACGCCTGATTTCCGGATTGCAGGCTATTGGCATCCAGCGTCAAAACCGCCTCCCACTTGTTCGTCGGCAGCGGGCTGAGTCCCACTTGGTACGCCTTGTTCATGCCGTATTGCACGCTCACGACCCCATTGGCAATCGCGGCGCCGTTGCGCGAGAGGATGAAATTAGCGGGATTCAGGATGCTGTCGGGATTCGTGGTGGGATCGCCCGCCATCATCTCCTCGTCGAAATCGAGGACCATGTACTTTAGTCCGCCGGAGTCGAAATAAAGGGGATTTGTGGTATTCAAAACCGAGCCGTCCGGAGCAAGCACGTCGGTCACTTCCGGGCCGGCGGTGTCGGTGCTTTCCGTGAAGGTGCGGAAATAGATGTTCTGGCCCGCCACGGCGGGCATTGAGTTCGCTAATTGTAATTGTGCGCTTGTACTTCCTGTTGTTCGGTTCGTGTATGTATCATCTTGGGTCCAGACGACGACAAAAGTGCCGTTGGGCATCATGCCGATCGATGCGCCATGCTGCGGCGTGCCGGGATTACCAGTGTTGGCGTTTGCCACGATCGGTCTATCGGAGGGGGCTTGCGCCAGCGGCATTGCTGTACTGCATATCATGTCTGACAAACGTCAAACTTATACCCGACTTGTCATGCGAATCGCCTTGGAAATCGACCTCGTATACTAAGCGGTGTAGGTTGCCGCTGGCAATTTGGTTTCGAAGCCAAAAAGTCACTCCATCAGTATCAAGATTTGAGAAATCCCAATACGTGCCGGTACGCCCGGCAATCTGAGAGGTAATATCGACAACCGACACGGAGCCGGAGCTTCCATCGGCCCTTGCCCAACTGAGGCCTAAGCGGTTGGTTTGGTTGCGGATAGCGTCCTCGATCGCTCCCTGGGTTCGGGCGGCATCGATTGGGCCGTTGTTCGGTAAGTAGATGGGTGTGATTTGAATGTCCACATTTCTCGCCACGTCGGGCGTGGTGAGTCGTATGGTGAACGTGCCGGTTGTGGTTAGACTATCCAGGAAGATGAAAACTCGCTGATCATCACCGTCACGCTCGGCATTCGCCACCGAATCGCGATCGACAACCATCAGATTATTATTGGCTTGCTGCGGATCGGTGTTAAACTGCGAGAACATGATGCCATTGGCCTCGCCGCGGATCACACTGTAAACTTGCTCCAACTGCGCGCGAATGCGCCCGAGTTGGGCATTGGTATTTGTAGCGAATAAAGCGGCCAGTTGCTGTTCGATAGTCAGATCGGCATTGAGTGTCACGTCTTGGTAGATGTCGGGGCCGATCCCCTCATAGCTGACTGTGACGTCGCCGTCCGCGTCCAAGGATACCTGGCTTAAGCCTTGGGACCCCGACCATCTTGACACCGAGCCAGTGGTCCCATCACTGCCAAGATCGGCGCTATTAACGCGAAACGTCGAGCGGATTTGCACGGGTACGCCGGGAAGTAAAGTATCCGGCAAGGCATACATCCGGGCGTAGGTATTCGAGGGATTGACGTTATAAGCGATGGTATCGTGCGGAGTTGTGTCGCCTTCTGTCCATCCAATTATAAAATTATTGGACCGATCGAACGACGCCGTGGAATAGCCGCCCCCGCCCACGTTAAACTCAGGGGCCAGTATTGAGCCGTCGAGATTATACAACACGGCTTCAATTGCGCCGCCTAGATAATACCCATACGGCGGTGTAAGCGGCAGAGAGTAGCTATCTCGCGTCCAGGTAATGAGAAAGTGACCGTCCTCGCTCATGGCCGCATACGACAGCTCATTGTCGACTGTCGTGGTATTGGTCACCGACCATTCCATCTTGTTATTCGTAATTGGATTTATTTGCGGCGTGCCGTCGCGGGAAAATCGCCGGGCGCTGATGTTGTTATAGTAGCTGACGAATTGCCCTTCATTGGTCCAGGAGATTACAAAATTGCCGTACTCGTCCATGGCCACCGCCGGATCGAATTGACCGTTGGCGGTAAAAGTATTCACCCGGAAGGTATAAGGATCGCTAGTGGGATTGGGAAGATAAAGCGTCGGATCGCTGGGCGCCGCCAACGGCCTCACGCTCGATAACTTGTCGATCTCGCTTGCCGTTACCGTCTGGCTCAGGTAACCGGTCGCCGACACCAAAAAGGTCGCCGTTCCATTGACCGTGTCCTCATCGGCATCCGCGACGATCTCCACCGTCTGTTTATAGTTGGTGGGAGTAAGTGTGAGCGTGGTGCTAACGGCATGGAGGTCCGCGTCGCTGCTGGGATCTCTCGTGATGGTCACCGTCACATTCGATAGTGGCGCGCTGGGAAGTGCAACCGTGAAAATGCCTGACGATCCCTCTAAAACCGGTACGAAATCCGTGGAAACAACCAGCGGAGCAAAATCGTTATCAACCTCTCTTACCGTCACGGTCCTCGTCCCAAAAGCGGTTGCGCCCATTTGGGAAGATAGCACAAAACTGGCCGATCCATTTATAGGGACGGGCTCAGCGGGCGGTCCGTCCTCGGCCGCATAAAATATTAATGTCTGCGGGACGTTCCAATTGCTGGGTGTAAAGACAAGCGTATTCTGATAGCCCGGAGTTATCTGATCAGTGTCATTTAAAGTCAAATCCACATCGCCGAACGGCGATTTGTTAATAGTCACCGTCATATTCGAGAGCGGTTGGTAGGCCAGATGCACTTTTAACAGTGAATATCCGCCTTCGGCGACCGACACGCTACTGGACGAAACCACTACGGGCGTGCCGTTAGTGTCGATTTGGGTTGCGGCTACTGCCTGTACCGTATAACCCGGGGCGGACACGTAAAAATTGGCCGTGTCATTGGTGGTATCCGTAGTCACGGGATCCACGGCCGTGAGCGTTACCGGCTGGCTGCCGCCCGGATTAAGAGTGAAAGTCAAAGGCAGCGTCGGCGTGGTCGCGAGCGGATTGCTCGCGGGAACATCCAGTTGCCTGGCAATTGTCACTGCTACCGGGGCGGGGGCTGAGGCCGGAAGCGAGACGGTGAAGGTTGCCATGCCTCCCTCGATAACCGTTACTGCCGATGTGGAAAGATTCAGCGTGAGCAAATCATTATCGATCTCCATTACGGTCACCGTGACGTTACCCGTGGGGGGAAACTCCGTCGAGTTCGTTGATAAATTAAAACGTGCGACTCCATCGTTGCCATCGGCATCCCGGCTCGAGTTGATCGTTACCGTCTGCGGGGTATTCCAATTCTGGTCGTTAAAAGTAAGCGTACCGGGAACAGCTGTGATGTCCGCTTCGCTGCCAAACTGCCGGGTGATCGACACAGCTACGGGAATAATCTGACCACTCGCATTCACCAGCGTTGGTTGGTGGGCAAGCTGAACGGTAAAGCTAGTTGTCCCTCCATCTTGAATAAACAATGCGCTGTTAACCACGATCAGGTCTGCGGTCGATATATCAATATCCTGCTCCATTACGGCGATATGCTGAGACTGATACCCCACTGCATTTATGTAAACCACCGCGGTTCCATTAATTGCGTTTGGAGTGTCCACTGCCGCACTTACCGTTACCATCTGCCGCGTATTCCAGTTGTTGGGTGTAAAAGTGAGCGTATTCTGATTGACAGTTAAGCTCGCATTGGTGGACACCGGTAGTGAAACGGCCACCGTCGTAGTTGTATTCGATGCCATTGGGCCGGAAAGTCTAACGTAAAAACTGCCTGATCCCCCCTCAGGAACCATTAAACTATTGAGGGGATTCCCTAATGCGTCGCTAATCACAAACTGCCCTACATCGATCTCATTGGCAGTAACCGTCTCAAGGGGATAAAGCGAGTTATTAACATACAAATCAAAGTATGAAGTGCCATTGATGTGATCGGCGTCCTGGGCCGCATTGATTGTTACAAACTGCAGCGTGTTCCAGGTGCCGCCCGCGCCGCCGGTAAAGGTGAGCGCATTAATGCCGGTTGTGGCATTAGCGACAGGGTCGGAAAGGTCTCTATCGCTGTCCGCCCGCCTCTCGACGTTTACGGTAACATTATTGCCCGGATCCTGGGCCAGACTTACGCCAAACGTGTTTGTCCCGCCTTCGATAACCGATACGGTATTGGTGGAAAGCACCAGGCTGGGCACGTCGTTATCGACTTCGGTTGCGGTAACCGTCTGGACGGCATAATTAGTAGTCGCGCTCACACTAAAGGAGGCGGTCCCATTAACGTAGTCCAGGTTTTCAACCGCGTTCTCGGCCGCCTTGATCGTTACCGTCTGCGCAGTGTTCCAGTTGGTGGAGTCAAAGTTAAGTAGCGTGGGATTCGACGGAAGCGTCAGGTCTGGATCGCCCCCAAGAGACGCGACCCCCACTCGAATACTCCCGCCCGGATCGCCGCCCAGCTTGAGGTAGAAAGTGTTTGTGCCCCCTTCCGGAACAGAGATATTATTAACAACTTGGCCGAGATTGTTGGTAATCACAAAACTCTGGCGATCGACCTCGGTGGCGGTGATGGTTTGCGTGGTAAAACCGTTCGCCGATACGTCCCATTTCGCCGTTCCATTTACTTCCGGACCCGAACTAGCAGTATCCGCGGCCGCATTTATTGTTATCGGCTGCGTAAGGTACCAGTTAGTGGAGTCAAAGTAGAGCGGCGTGGACTGATTACCCGAAATGGATGAATCCGTGTCAAGCGTGAGGTCCACATCGCCTCCCGACTGCTCGGCAAAGTTTACCGTCACCGGTGCGGTTGGCTGCGAGGCAAGACTCACCATAATGGTTTTTGAGCCTGTTTCCGCAACCGATATGTTGGTGCTGGAAATCACCAGGTTGGGTATCTCGAGCAATCCCTGCGGCGTGAAACGCCGCGCAAAAATGTCGGTTTTGCTGCCGGGAGTGACCGAATCCGGGACTTCGCTTTCCCAGGTAATTACAAAATCGCCGTCGGCGTCCATGGCCACCGCCGGATTGATCTGATTGTACTTGTCCGGCAGGGGTGTATAAATATTGTCCGGTTCCTCGGGATTCACCCGAAACACGGGACTGCACTGTTTCAGCGTTTTCACCGCCGTCCCGTCGGCTAGCGGATCGACCAGATTGCCCTGCGCATCCTGTATAAGCGAATTGCCGTTGGCGTCGTGCATCATTAAAAGCGGCTGGTCCTGTTTGCCCGAGTCGCCCACGAAAGTAATATCGAAAGTCCGCAAACCCAGCGGATCGTCCGCGGTGCTTACCGACGTGACCTTGACCTCGGGATAAGGCGAAAGGTAATTGCCAACCAAGTCCGGAGCACGGATGCTCACCGCCCCGATCATTTGGGATTGGGCGGTTTGCGCGAAAGCCTGCTCGATTGACGTGGCCGTTTGCGACGGATCAGTGGGGTGAATAAATATTGTCGGCGCGCCGGTGGTGCTCGACGTTCCAATTAACGTCGGCTGCCGTTGCCAACTAACAATGGCGCTCGGCAGGAAACCCGAAGACCAGGCGGGTTTCGTCATCGTGAGCAGCGGCATTGTAGTCATGCCCTGCGACGCATCGCCAAATACCACCAGATAATCGCGCGCATCGATCGCCTGCACTTGCACATCCGCCAAGACGCCGCCCAAGGCCCGCAGCGCATTTTGCATCAGTTGCGCGTTATTTACTGTGGCATTAAGCGATGCCCAGTTTGTTTCGTCAAACAAAATTTGATTGGTTGTTTGACTGCCATAGCTCAGGGAAAAGTATCCCACGATGTTGGTGGCGGTTCCGCCCTCCGGCGTCCCCGCGGAAAAACTGATCTTCTGCACCGCGTTGCCGCCGTAAAGCAGGGAGAAGCTGTAAGGTTGATTTGCGGTTCCGTTAAGGACGGCAGCGGGCAACACGATCCGCTGCACTTCGTCGGTGTAATAGCGGGCGTAGATGTTCGCGTCGGTCATATAGCTGGAAGTTGTCGGATCAATCACCAGGTTGCCGTGATTATCGATTACCGGATCGACGCGGGTCCAAGCCACCACGAAATCGCCGTTGTGATCTATTGCCACCGCTTGCCCAAAGTCTGTATATTGCGAGCCTAATTGTACGTTTGCTTGCGAGTTCCTTCCTTGAGGCGTTGTAGGCGTGGTTTGGCCTTGAAGCGTCCCTATGAAATTGAGAACGGCGGCGTTGACCAAATTGTCGGTGGGATTCCCCACGGTGAGCGTAAGCAGCATCCGCTCTTCCAAAGGATCGATCATCAGCCGCCGCTGGCGACCTCCCTTGGCGCGGCGCCGCTTTCCACCGTTGAAAAACTCCACGATGCTTTCCCAGGTGTTGCCAACTCGCTGGTATTTCGGCATTCGATATAAAGACATGATTTTTTATCCTCGCATAATATCGCGGCGCCCGAAACTCATTTTGTCGCTAGAGGCGCCATTTGTTCGGCCACGTCCAGGGCCGAATTGTGGTCTACATTCTGCTGATCCTGTATCTTTTCTGCTGCGGACGCATCCTCGCGGATCTCCTGGCTGGGCCGCAGCCAGAACGCCGACTGGGGATTGGTCATCGCCTGGCGCACCGCGGCTTTTGTCAAATTCAAAATCATCGGCCGGTAAATACCCGGCAAAAAAGCCACGTCGTAAATCTCTTCACACCCCTGGGTAAACTCAAAAAATCCCGCTTCCCGGCCGCTCCGCAGATCCACCACCGCCAGACCGCAACGCAATTCTTCATATCGCGATTGCACCGGCAGGCCGCCGAAAATGTGCTTCTCCCTGATCTTGCACAAGCCCACCACGGCGTATGGCCCGATAAAACACAAGCCCCGTAAATATCCCGGCAGCCCGCACACCGCCTCTTGCCGGCCGCTTTGCGGATCGATCGTCAACAACTCGCCCGTGCCGGAGTTTAGCACCCATAATCGCCCCTCGTACCAGCGCGGCGAATGCGGCATCGACAGACCCTCGGCAATAATCTCCTCCCTCGTTACGTCGATCACCAGGCCGCCCGCAGCCTTGTTCTCCCGCCACCCGCCGACCGTGTCGGTTTGGCCCAAAGCCGTCACGTATCGCGGACGATTTTCATAAAGCGCCAGACCGTTCAGATGACAACGGTCCTCCGGCACCAGATCGGTTACAAAACGAGGCTTCCACAGGGGAACAAAATTAAAATCAAAACTCAGTCGAGCAAGACACGAAAACCGCGTTGCCGCCAAGACTATTCCTTCGGCCGTAACCGCCAGATCGTGAGTATTAAGGTCGCCCGTGTGATAAGTCGCGCGGGGTAAATACAAGGCATCGTAACGCCCCGGTTGATCTTCCAAATATTCATCAGCCAACGGCGTCGCATTGGCGAAAATACACAAGTCATTTCGCGTGGCCAACACCAGCCGTTTTCCCGCCACGGCCATGCCCATCGGTTTATCAAAATCACGCATCAAGAGCGTGACCTGGCGACCGTCCCAGCCGATCATCGCCACCTTTCCCGCCTGATAGGTGGAAACGGTCAATGAGCCGCCGGCCCGGGCAAGCCAATCCTCGAATGCCGCCGAGATGGAACATTGAATTTCAATGGATTCGTTCGTCAAATTCAGGTCTTGCATGAGTTCCTAACTCTGCACTGCCCTTGCAGTTTTAATCAGTTTTTATCGCTCTATGGATTTTTCTTACCCCAAAGCAGGATTAACATTACAACTTACGAAACACCATGCTAACTACTTTGCATAAACGCCTATTACGTATTTTTTTAGGTAATCCCATTTTTACAGATCTGTCAAACAAAATACCCCTGTGCGGTTTATTCTCAGCTAAACACATGCCAACAAATTAGAAATGTATCTAAAGTTCCCTATGTTATTTAGTCCCCTTATCTTATCATGATTAGACTGCTCTTTGACGTCAAGTGAGAACAAGAAGTGGTATATTCCAACTAAATTCGACAGTTTTTCAAATCTCAGTAGGTTATGCTTTAGCATAACGAAATCTATTATCAGATAAGGAGTTACATTAACGCATCCGCCGCTCATTAAATCCGATGCCAAGGATAAGATCAACAAGTTTTTGTTTTAATAGCCTGTTTATGGGTATTTATAGGAGTCATAGATGGCCAATAGTGTCCCCATCTGGATCATGGTCCCCCTCCATCAGCGTCCTGAAATGCCAAGATAATTAAAAACATCAAAGAGTATCATTTTTGAACACTTTTGTAGAATAATCTGGTTTAAAACGCCTTAACGCCTAACGCGGCCTGTGGCCGCAACCAGGGGGCTTGGGGATCGGAAAACGATGAGGAATGAAGGCGATAAGGATGAATAAAGCGGACAGCTTACAGCGGACAGTGGACAGAAATAAAGTCAAAACGCAGAACCAAGAACGCCAAACAAAAACTTTAGACTTGAAACTTGGAACTTAAAAATACACTATACTGAGAATTGAAAACTGACAACTGATCGCTGACTGCTGATCACTGAAAGCTCGCAATGACGTTTTATAATTATTTTAGGCTCGGCTCTTAATTTTTCTCCACAAAGAGGGATTGCTCGCATGTTTATCAAACGCTCTGGGCCGACGATGTGGGTGAGGATTTTGTGCTTGCTCTCCGTCGGCACAATGATTGGGCGGGCCGATGAAAAGCCTCCTCTCGTTAAAGATCAAAAAGCCTCTTCTCAGTTCCTCCGTCTCCGCCGAGACGAGAAACAGCAACCGCTCGCCTTTGAGTCGGCCATTGTGCGCTATGTTCCCCAGGATCGCAACCAGCAAACGCCGACTGTGGACTTGATAACGGCGGTGCACATCGGCGAAAAAAGTTATTACGAGCAACTCAATCGGGAATTTGCCGGTTACGACGCCGTGCTCTACGAACTCTTGGCTCCGGAAGGCACGCGCATACCCAAGGGCGGCGCAAAATCCGACAGCATCGTTTCCCTCATCCAGAAAGCCCTGAAAGACCTCCTGGAACTGCAATTCCAACTGGAAATGATCGATTATACCCGGCCGAACATGATCCATGCCGATATGTCTCCCGCCCAATTCGCCCAGTCCATGAACAAGCGGGGTGAAAGCGTGTTTTCCCTCTTCATGCGCATGTTCACCGCCGCCATGGCCCAACAGAGATCCCGAAAACGCCATGGCCTCGGATGTACAATTGCTTACCGCCCTGTTCGACAAGAATCGGGCGCTGGCCTTAAAACGCATCATGGCCGAACAGTTTCAATCCATGGACGGAATGTTGACCGCCTTGGATGGCCCCAACGGATCCACGCTCATCAGTGAACGCAACAAAACGGCCCTGGAAGTGCTGCGCAAAGAAATCGCATCGGGAAAGAAAAAGTTGGCCGTCTTTTATGGCGGGGGACACATGCCCGATTTCGATAAACGACTCCGCTCCGAATTCGGCCTGGTTCCCGATTCTTCCCGCTGGCTTGTGGCCTGGGACCTTAAGGGCCAAGCCAATCCGGCCGCGCCCGATAAAAAACCCTAACGCCTATCCCAATAATCCCAAACTCATCCTGAGCCAGCAAAGGATCTCGTTTATCGAGGTTATAGGCTATAGCTTATAGACGATCGGCTGAAAGCTGACCGCTGATAGCTGAGAGCTTTGTAGATTCTTTCCGCCTTCGGCGGACTCAGGTTGACATAAATCTTCTGAATAAGCCCTAATTCTCCGAAAATCACACTTTTCCCGCTTTCCTCTTTTTCCTTGCTTGCGCGAATTGCTCCCCTGCCAGAGTCGGCTTTACAAAAAACCGATATTTCCTCATACTGCCGCTTTGGATTGACGGCCAACTTTGGTGGTGGATCAGGAGCGTACGCGCATGGCAATGCTCTCGATGAACGAAACGACGACCTTTCGCTGGTCCTTCGAGGAGGACTTGTCTTATTATGCCGCCGCCGGAATTCCCGCCCTGGGCGTGTGGCGGCAAAAACTCGCCGATTGCGGCCAGAGCAAAGCAATTAAATTGCTGAAAAAAACCGGGCTGCGGGTTTCGCACTTGTCCTGGGCAGGCGGATTTACCGGCAGTGACGGGCGCAGTTTTCGCGAAAGCATCGACGACGCCCTCGAGGCCTTGCACGCCGCCGCCGCGCTCCGCACCAATACCTTGGTGGTTTACAGTGGCGCCCGGGCAGGACATACGTACAACCACGCTCGGCGTCTGCTGCAAGACGCCCTCAAAGAACTCTCTCCACAAGCCGCCGAGTTGGGCGTAAACCTGGCCCTCGAAGCCATGCATCCGGGCTGCGCTGCCGATTGGACCTTTTTAAATACCCTTGACGATCTCCTGGAGATGATCCATCAGGCCGCCAGTCGCCAGGTGAAAATCGTGCTCGATACCTATCATCTGGGCCTCGATCCCGGCCTTGTCGGGCGCATTGCCGAAATCGCGCCGCACATCGCCATCGTGCAGTTGGGCGACGCCCGGCAACCGCCCAACGGCGAACAAAACCGCTGCCGGCTGGGCGAAGGCCTCGTTCCCTTGCACGAAATCGTCGCCGCCCTGAAATCCGCCGGCTACGACGGATTTTACGACGTCGAACTGCTGGGCGAAGATCTCGAAACCACTGAATATCAATCCCTCTTGGACCATGCCAAAAAGGCCTTTGCTTCGCTAGTATGCGAACCTTAGTCAACCGAGTTTGTCAAAATCATGCGATTAACTAAATGACAATTCATTACTAGTCGCATTTATGAACGCCAATACAAAAAATCCTCGGCCCCGGAAAAATCCCCTCCGAGCGATCCTCTTAGGGGCCCTGGGACGTCCGGAAGTGCTCGCCGAAGCCCAGCGCCTCCGCGCGCGAAATCGAAAAATATGTAAGCGTGGTCAAGGCCGATTTCACCGGCAATGAAGACATGTCGGCCCCGGAGGCCGATCTGGCCATCGTCCTGGGCGGCGACGGCTCCATCCTCCGCGCAGCACGGCAAATGGGCCACAATCAATTGC
Organism: Pirellulales bacterium; assembly: GCA_963820545.1. GTDB lineage: Bacteria > Planctomycetota > Planctomycetia > Pirellulales > Thermoguttaceae > CAWGAJ01. The sequence continues at coordinate 731,448 of CAWGAJ010000001.1, read as the reverse complement.
CTATTGTGGCGGTAAATCTGGGAAAACTAGGTTTTTTGGCAAACATATCTCCTGCGGAATTGGCCGCCGTGCTCAGCGATTATCAGGCCGGCGCGTTACAAGTGGCCGAACATCTGATGTTCGAATGTTCCTTGATCCAGGATGGCGAAATCCGCTTGCAACAACTCGGACTGAACGAAGTGGCCGTGCTGGCCGGCAAACCGTTTTCGATCATTAATATCAATCTTTACGTCGACGCGGAACCGGCAACCACCTATAGTTGCGACGGTTTGATCATCAGCACTCCGGTCGGCTCGACCGCGCACAGCCTCTCTGCCGGCGGACCGATCCTCCGCCAGACCTTGCAGGCCTTTGTCATCCTGCCCATTAGTCCGCATACGCTCACCAATCGGCCGGTAGTCGATACCGCCGATCGCTTGTATGAATTGGAAGTTCCCCACCCCAATCGCGGGCACCGCAGCCGTGGTCGACGGCAAAATGCTCTGCCCACTAAAGCCCGGCGACCGTATTCGCCTGCAAAAAGCCAACCCCACCTTCAAACTGATTACCGGAAAGGGCCACGGCTATTATCGCACCCTGCGCGATAAACTCGGCTGGAGCGGACAACTAAAACTCAATAAACAATAATATCGGGGACTGTCCCAATTTTCGCCTGGGGACTGTCCCAATTTTCGCCTGGGGACTGTCCCGATTTTCGCCTGGGGACTGTCCCGATTTTCGCCTGGGGACTGTCCCAATTTTCGCGCAGCGAAAATGGGACTGTCCCCTTAGACCTTGAGAATAATTTTTAAATCATCAGTGGATACCATTATGATGAAAATCATCTCCTTTATCATCGGATTATCTTTTCTGGCTTTGGCGATTAATTCCGCCCAAGCAGGGGACTGTCCCGATTTTCGCGCAGCGAAAATGGGACTGTCCCCTTCGGCAGAACAAGGAGAAGAGGAAAAATACACCCTGCGTTACTGTTTCCATCCCGGCGAGACGCTCCGTTGGGAAGTGGAACATCGCACGCGCATTCGCACCTCTGTTTCCGGCTCCACCCAAACAGCCGAAACCATCAGCGATTCGCTGAAAGTGTGGCGGGTAAAGCAGGTCAATCCCGACGGCACGGCCAGCTTCGAACATCTTGTCGAGTGGGTCGATATGCGGCAGAAACTCGCCGGCAGCGAGGAAGTCCGCTATAACAGCCGCACCGCTGCCAAACCGCCCCTGGGCTTTGAGGACGTCGCTGCTTCGGTCGGCGTGCCGCTTGCAATGATCACCATGGACGCCCAGGGCAAGATTCTTAAGCGCGAGCGCAAAAACACCAAAGGCATGGCGGCCAACGAGGGCCCGATCACCATCCCCCTGCCCGAAGAACCCATCGCCGTGGGCCACGTCTGGACCTTTCCCTGCGATATCGACGTGCCCCTGGAGACCGGCGGGGTGAAAAAAATCAAGGCCCTCCAGCAATTCAAGCTCGAAAGCGTCAAGACCGGCGTGGCCGCGATCCGCGTTTCCACGCAAATCCTCTCGCCTGTAACCGATCCGGCCATCGAGGCCAAAGTCGTGCAGAGCGAATCCACCGGCGTGGTCCGCTTCGATATCGACGCCGGGCGCATCATCGGCCAGCAAATGGACGTAGACAAGCACGTGGTCGGTTTCCGCGGCGAGGCCAGCAGCCTGCACTACGTCACCCGCTTCACCGAAAAGTGGCTCCCCGAAACCGCCCGCTCCGCCGAAAAACCCGCCGACGCCAAACGCTAAGAACGCAAACGGCGCCCCGTTTCACACAAACGGTACCTGTCCCCTTCTTTTTCCCCGCATAAAAAAACAAGCGGCTTGACCATCACCACTGCCAAGTGGTAAGATTTCTTGTTTCTTTTGTTCCGGATCATACCTGGGCGTCATTTTTCCATCATGCGTCGCAATGACATTCGCAACGTTGCCATTATCGCTCACGTCGACCACGGCAAAACCACGCTGGTCGACTGCATGTTGCGCCAAAGCGGTCGCTTTCGCGAAACGCAACTGCTCGGCGATTGTATTCTCGACTCCAACGAACTGGAGCGCGAACGCGGCATTACCATTCTCGCCAAGAATATCGCCATTCCTTGGCAAGGCGTGAAAATCAACATCATCGACACCCCCGGACACGCCGATTTCGGCGGCGAGGTGGAGCGCGTGGTAGGCATGGCCGACGGGGCCCTGCTTTTGGTCGACGCCGCCGAAGGCCCCATGCCGCAAACCCGCTTCGTGCTTTCCAAGGCCTTCCAGCGCGGGCTGCGCCCATCGTGGTCATCAACAAGATCGACCGCCCCGACGCCCGCCCGCAAGAAGTCGTCAACGAAGTGCTCGATTTGTTCCTCTCGCTGGGGGCCGACGACATCCTGGCCGACTTCCCCTATATTTTCGCCAGTTCGAAACTTGGCTTTGCCACGTTCGATCACGCCCGGCCGGGCGATAGCATCCGCCCGCTCATGGAAATGATCCTGGAGAAAATTCCCGGCCCGGAGGTCGATATCGGCGATCCGCTGCAAATGCTGGTCACCACGCTCGATTGGTCCGACTATACCGGCCGCATCGCCATTGGCCGGGTGCAGCTCGGGCACCATCCGCAAAGGGCAAAACGCCGTGCTTATGCAAAGCGGTGATCGGATCGTGCCGGCGAAGATTGCATCGGTGTTCTTATTTCAAGATCTCGGCCGTGTGGAAGTACACGAAGTCGATGCCGGCGACATCTGCGCGGTGGTGGGGCTGGAAAACGTGGAAATCGGCGATACCATCAGCGATCCCCTGCAACCCCGGGCCCTGCCCCGCCTGAAGGTCGACGAGCCTACCCTGAAAATGACCTTCGGCATAAACACCTCGCCCCTGGCCGGGCGCGAAGGAAAATATCTCACCAGCCGCCACCTGCGCGAACGGCTGATGCGCGAGCTGGAACGCAACGTCGCCCTGCGCGTCGAGCCGATTGCCGGCACCGAGCAGTTCGCCGTCGCCGGCCGGGGCGTGCTGCACCTTTCCGTCTTGATCGAAATCATGCGCCGCGAACTATACGAGCTGTCGATCGGCAAGCCGCAGGTGATCTTCAAGGAAATCCAAGGCGCTTTGCACGAGCCCTTCGAATCGCTGGTGGTCGAAGTTCCCACCGACCGTACCGGGCCGGTCATGGAACTCGTGGGCGAGCGCCGCGGTCAGTTGGCCGAAATGACCACGCACAACGAATACTCGTTTATGATCTTCTCCATTCCCGCCCGGGGACTCATCGGCCTCAGAACCCGGCTGCTCAATGCCACCCAGGGCACGGCCATCATGCACCATCGCTACGAGTGCTACAAACCCCTGGCCGAATCGATTCCCGGCGCGCCTCGGGCGTTTTGGTCTCCACGGTCGCCGGCCGGGCAGTGGCCTACGGCCTCGACAGTTTGCAACAGCGCGCGGTTTTGCACGTCGCGCCCGGCGATGAAGTTTACGAAGGCATGATCGTGGGCGAAAACAGCCGCGAAGACGATATGAACGTCAATCCCACCAAGGAAAAGAAACTCTCCAACATGCGCGCCGTGGGCCACGATCGCAATATTCTGCTCAAACCGCCTCGGCGCCTGACCTTGGAAGAGGCCCTGGAATTCATCGCCGAGGACGAGCTGGTCGAAGTCACCCCCACCCAAATCCGGCTCAGAAAAATCATCCTCAAAGAAATTGACCGCCGCCGCGCCGCCCGCGCCGGCACATGAACAGGAGGGCAGACATTCTTGTCTGCCATCAGGAAAACGGACCGTCATCAGGAGGACGGACATTCTTGTCCGTCGGCGTGAATGTTATGCGACCGCAGACAGTAATTCATAAATTAAAATACAGACAGGAATGTGCAAATTAAAAACAGACACGAATGTCTGTCCTCCTCCACTATTCTTTACCGGGCTTCTTGCCGGCGGGCGTTGTTTTTTTGGCGGCGTTGAGTTTCTTATCCAGTTCACCGATGGCGGCATTCAGAACCTCTTCGGAACTAACGTTCGGTCCGAGATCTACGTCCGGCTCAACGCCGACGTCTGAAATGGGTTTGTTCGGATACATCAGAAATGTAGCGTTCTTTACCAGCGTGGAAGTGCCGTCCGGATTAACGATCTTTCTTTTCGAGGCGGTCTTGCCCGAGGTGCGCTGGCCGACGAGCACTCCGCGTTTGTTGCGTTTGATGGCCGCCGCCAAGAGTTCCGTCCCCACGGTCTCTTTATCGATGAGCACGACCAGCGGCAGCGTGATGCGCTCGGCCGAGGGTGCGGCCTTTTCCAATTTTCTCTGGCCTTCTTTGTCCTCATAAAGCCATAATCCCGCATCTTTCGGTAGAAATAATTCCGCTACTTGCTTGATGGCGTCAAGTCTGCCTCCCGGCGATGCGCGCAGGTCAAGGAGCAGTCCTTTTGCGCCTTGGTCTTGGAGGTTCCGCACTGCTTTGACCAGAGATTTTGGCGTTTCAAAATTAATTACCGTTAAACGAACCATTCCCATCGAAGGCTTGGGCATTGTGGCTATGGGCTTGGCGAATTCGATGTTTTCTCTGGTAATTTCGATTTCTTTCTCCTCGCCCGATGGATCGCGAATATCCAATTTCACATTGGTGCCCACGGGTCCGCGGATCAGTCGCACGACGTCGGCTAACTTCATGCCTTTGGTGGGGATGTCGTTTATGGCCAGGATCACGGTGCCCGCGCTCAGACCGGCCCGGGCCGAAGGAGTGCCCTCTAGCGCTTCTTTGACCACGAACATTTCATCTTTTATTTCCAATGCCGCCCCGATGCCCCCAAAGACACCTTTGGCGAATTCCTCCATCTCGGCCGTCTGTGCCGCATCGAGTTTTTCTTCCTCATTGGCATTTTCCTCGTTCTGGGCCAAAGCCACCAGGGGCAGAAAACAATTAAGGCAAACCACTACAAACATTACACATAATTTGAACAGATCGGGCATTGGTTATCTCCTTTTCTTCGCCGTGTATTGATGCTATGTGTAGCACGGGCATTTTACCCGCGCCGGCTGCATAACGGTAGGGCAAGGGACCTGGGAATGCGGAATTTAGCGGAGAGTGGTAAACGAAGGATGAAGGATGAGGGATGAAGGATGAATAAAAACAAGAGACTGGGATTAAGTCAGAACGCCGAATGCAGAACGCGGAATAAAAAGTACTGAACCCTGAACCCCGAACCCTGAACCCTTTTCATCACTGCCCACCGCCCACTGTCCACCGTCCACTGACCTCTCTTTATTATCTTTTGAAACGCGGGAAGCGCTCGAAGGAAAGATTTGCGCTCAATGATTTCTTGGCGGCGGGTGCGATAGGTTCGGTATCCAGCAGTTGGTCAATCATGCCCTGGGCGTCGTTGGCGGCATTGATCAGACGCATCAGCCACATCGAGCAGAACAGGCCGGTGGCGTCGAACAATTCGGCCGGGAAACAGGAAAGGATGCTGGAGGCAATGCGCCCGTTCAGATCGGCGTTGGGACTTGCGGGCGTCAGGCCGTGTTGGAACGACGCGCGCAGGGAGGCCAAAACCAGCGGCCAGGCATGGCGTCCGCCCGGGTGCCGGCATTGATAATGCAAATCCGTGGAAAATTCCTGGGCCCGCCGTTGATCGACGGCAAACTCGCGCGAGTTGTGCAGTCCCAGCAGATAACCGATCAACATGTCGGTCCAGCGTTCCACGCGGCGTCGCAAATGATTGAGTTTCACGGCGGCTTCGGCCTCCACTCCCGGCCCGCGCACCAAAAGCGTCAGCACGCGATGTCGGGCCTCCATGTGGCCGCTCATGACGCTGCGGGCAATGGGATCGGCATCCTCGGCCCCTTGTTGGCGATCGTGGGCGCACAGCACGGCCGTCCACACGCGCACAAGGACCTCGCCGGTAAGGATCTCTTCCAACACGCCGCTCATATAAGGCCAATGCGCCTTATGCCACTGGGAATCGTCGGCCTGGGCAATAAAGGTTCTCAGGCTGTGTCCCCAGCGGTCGAAGCGGATTTTTGAGGCGGTCCAATACTCTTCCAAACTACTGGGCGATAGTCGCTCCACGCCCTCGACCAGCAAGGGTCCATGGGCAGAAACAATTGCCGCCAGTTCGACCAATTCGCGTGCGTGCATTTCAATAGGGGTCAGGGGGCAGAGGTCGGGGATTAGTCATATAGTCGCGACCGGTGGTCGCGTTTTGGTTATGTCATAAAGCCGCGACCGGTGGTCGCGTTTTTTGTTGCGGCCAAAAGCCGGGTTAGGGATTAGGATTTCGAGAAAAACAAAGCTAACCGGCAGGAGAGCCTGAGGGGACCAAGGCTCTCCCGCTATCGATTGTCGTGGAAATAAAATGATGCAAAGAAGATGCCGAAGCCTCGCGGCCCCGACAGAGCGGGCATCAACATTGCCGTAATGATATTTATATCAAGAACTTAGAGCGATCGGCCTGATTTCAGATCAGAAGGCATTTAAGGCCCCATGTTGCCCGAACACAACACGGTTCATAAATTGTTGGCCACAGCGGCGCTAAGGATTTAGCACTTAATTTATGTTTCAGGATTCAGCACTCTCCACTATCCACTATACCTACCGCCTATTTTGATAGCGGCGGCTGGCGGTTTCCAAGGTGCGGCGTTCTTTGCGCGTGAGGCTGTTTTCGCCTTCCCGGGAAATTTTTTCCAGAATGCGATCCACCTCGGCCGATAAATCCGGCTCCGCCGATCCTTCATCGGGATCATGAATACGAAACTTGGGACGCAAAAGGAATTTCGGTATGTGGAGGATTTTTTCAAAAAAGCGGCCCAGGTTCCAACGCTGTTGGAAATAAATCCAGGCAAAGGCAATGCCCGCCAGGTGCACCCCCCAAGCCACTTTGCCTTGTTGCGAAATCGCCCCTAAAAGATTGCCCGCTACAAAAAGCACGCCGATTACCCAGGCCTTGACCGGAATGGGGATGGGAAAGAGCATCAGCGTTTCATGGGGGTAATTCAGCACAAAGAGGATCACCACGCCCGAAACCGCACCCGAGGCCCCAAGGAGTCTATAAGGTTCCTCCGGATTGGTAAAAGCGGAGCCCAAGGCAAATGAAATCGAACCCAAAAGCAGCATCACCAGGTAAATTCGAAGAAATTCCTTGCTGCCGTAAACCCGTTCGACTATTGCGCCGAGCCACCACAGTTGCACCATGTTGGCGGTGATGTGCAACCAGTCGGGCGGAGGATCGTGCACAAAACCGTAAGTGAGAAATTGCCACCAGAGCCTCGGCCACCAGAGCGTATCGCTGGTGAGCGCGAGCTTTCTTGTCAGCGCGTGATTCTCTTGAAACAAGAGACCGTCGATCAAGTACAAGGCCACGTTGATGATAATCAGCGTAACGACCATCGACTGCGGCATGCGCAGCGAAAATCCTGGCTGAGATCGGCGGTAATAGTCGCGGTCGTAGATGCCCACTCCGTTATTTTTCCCCGCTGGCAGATTGCGCCATGGCGCCGGTGCGCTTATCGATGCGCCGGGTCGCGTCCAATTGGATCTTGGCGATCTGGCCGGCCATGGCCTTATTGTTTTTAAAGAATTTTTCCGCGGCCTCTTTTGCCGCGCCGAGTTTTTCCTGTAATTTTTCCAGATGGCTCTTAACGGCATCTCGCTGGTGGGCGAATTTCGCCGCTATGCCCTGAAAAACGGTCACTTGCTTCTGATAAAACTGCACTTGGCGCTTGGCGTCGGCCAGCGTGTCCTCCAGTAGTTGCAGGTCGCGCATCGCCGCCTGCTCCAGATCAATCAGGACGGTAATTTTCAGCCGATAAGCGCCGAAGAGAACGGCGTAATCGCGCAAGGGGCGGACGTACTTCCCTTCGGCCTTGTGCTCGGCAGGCTCCTCTTCGGCGGCCGCTTGACCGTTCTTGATGTATTGCTCTACCGTCTCCGCGGGCAGCATGGCCTTTTTGTCTTCGTCCTTCCATTGTGCAAAAATCTCGTGATTATCGGCAGGCATGGTATCGTACATTGTCCAAAGGCGTTTGGCGGTGGATAATTTTTCCACGTCCCGCGGCAAAAGCTTCACTGCCGGCTCCAGCGACACCTGCTTGTCGGCAACCGACCTTACTTTGAATTCACCCAGGTAGCGTCCCTGTTGCCGAACCCCGGCTTCCTCAAAGACCTCGAGTATCATTCTATCCCTGATACCCGGCGGATCAGGTTGATCGACGGTCACTTTTATCGATAATGCACCGGTCTGCTTATTGATATCGACTGTCGGAGTGCAGTTGTACCAGACCCGGTGTCTATTGGTGATCAACTTATCCAATTCCGCGCGAACTTGCTCGATGCCGGGTTTTAATTCGTCGCCGCTCTTCTCGCCTTCTTTTAGATTCTTGTTTTCTTTGCGCAAATTGCGGATGGCCGTCTCGTATTTGTCAGCCAGATCACCCCAGTATTTATGGGTTTTTAACATCCTGGCCGAAAGGTAAAAGAAGGCCAAGGAGGCCACAACAATCAAGCCGATGAGAATCTTATTCCAAATACTCATGACGCCTTACACCATTGCTCAATAACCGGCTACGTCTTCCGCCTTCATAAGGCTTTTTAATGGCCAAATAAAAACTGCACTTACAAAAAGAGAAGATCAGGGCAAAATCAGCCCTTAATTTCGATGATATTCGGACTGGAAAGGGTAGTCAAGGGTTATCCAGCCTAGCGCATCTTCTTTAGACGCTTTATTTTAACGCAGTCAGACATAACCCATAAACTCGCCTCAGGTTGCATAATTGTTTATGCCTTCTCGCACAAGAATTGAATTTTTACCCGAATTCAGTAAAACCGCTTCTCTGGAGAAATAGTTTGCCAGTTGTGATCCACCAAATAGTGGGGGTTGTAATTATCTTCTGACGCCTTCATCAAATACTTTTCAAGACCTCAGCCGGCTCACGCCGCTCGCCATGAGATTTAATTCCAATCCCTAATCCACAATCTCTTTCCCCTCCCCTATTCCCTATTCCCTATCCCCTACGTTATTATTTTGGGTTTATACCCATCTTTTCCCGTGGAGGACCGGTCGTCATGCAAGACAAATTCTGTGATTATCAAGGCCTTACCTTTGACGACGTGCTTTTGGAACCACGTTGGAGCGACGTCGTTCCCAATGAAGTCGATGTTACGACCCGGCTTACCCGGCGCATCTCCCTGAACATCCCCCTGGTCAGCTCCCCCATGGACACGGTCACCGAGGCCGAAATGGCCATTGCCCTGGCCCGCGAAGGTGGGATAGGCGTCATTCACAAAAACATGCCGATCGAGCGGCAAATCGAGGAGGTCGAGAAGGTCAAACGCTCAGCCAACGGGATTATTTTCAATCCCGAAACCCTGCCTCCCGACGCCACATTAGATCGAGCCCGGGAGATTATGGCCCAATATAACGTTTCCGGGGTCCCTATAACTACCTCTGCGGGCCGATTAGTGGGCATTCTTACCCGACGCGACCTCCGCTTCCTCGAAAAAGGCGATCTCCCCATTTCCGAGGTAATGACCAAGGAAAACCTCGTCACCGCAACGGGAAATGTAACGCTTGAGGAAGCTGAGAAGATTTTAATGACAAAAAAAGTAGAGAAGCTCTTGCTGGTTGACGAAGATTTTAGGTTGACGGGTCTTATTACAATCAAAGATATTGATATGATGCGGAGGTTTCCGCAATCCTGCAAAGATGGACAAGGTAGGCTAAGGGTTGGAGCTGCCGTCGGTGTACATAATTACGATCGCGTTGAAGGGCTGATCCGAAAAGGCGTGGACGTTATCGTGGTCGATAGTGCCCACGGCCATTCACTCAACGTGATTAAGACCATACAGGAAATCAAAAAACAATGGGACATCGAAGTCGTCGCGGGCAACGTGGCCACTGCCCAGGGATGCAAAGACCTGATTGAAGCCGGGGCCGACGCCGTTAAAGTCGGCATCGGACCAGGCTCGATTTGCACCACCCGGGTAATTTCCGGCGTCGGGGTCCCGCAGATAACCGCAATTTGGCAAGCCGCCCAAATTGCCGAAAAACAACAAATTCCCATCATTGCCGATGGGGGAATACGTTACTCCGGCGACTTCACCAAAGCGATTGCCGCCGGGGCAAACGCCGTGATGATCGGAGGTTTGTTCGCCGGTTTACAAGAAAGCCCTGGTGCCCAAATCCTGTATCAGGGCAGAACCTTCAAGGTATATCGAGGCATGGGCTCCTTGGGAGCCATGGTGCAAGGTTCCAGCGAACGCTACCGTCAAGGCGGCGGCGCTCGCGGGCCCGACAAACTGGTTCCCGAGGGCGTGGAAGGCCGGGTGCCCTTCAAAGGCGCCTTGGGACCGTTTGTTTATCAACTCGTAGGCGGACTACGAGCCGGAATGGGATATTGCGGAACTAAAACTATCGAGGAACTCCGCGGCAAGGCCCGGTTCCTCCAGGTTACCACAGCCAGTGTACGGGAGAGTCATCCTCATGACATCATTATTACGCAGGAAGCGCCAAATTACAGTACGGAGTTCGCCGAAGGCGACGGTAACTAGTTCGCCCCAAGGATGTCTGAGAAAATACAAAACACTGCTGGTCTTGGCCGCTTGGGCCTTGATAAGTTGCCTGGTGGCAAGCCGCGACCTATGGGCCCATGACGAGGGTTTGGCCACGGCCGACTCCGCGCTCAAAAAAGCCTCTTCTGCCGCGACCACCTCCGGCGCCAAATTAAAATGGCTCCCTTATCGTCCCCAATCTCTTGCGCGCAGGCCGACGTCACGCAAACACAGCATCTCGCCCAACGCACCCCGGCGCCTCCGGCAAAGGATTCGCAGCAAACCGCCCCAAGCGCATTCGACAATCCCTTTGGCGATAAGAAGTCGGCACAGTCGACTGAGTCTTCACAGGAACTCGAAGAATCTTTATCCACCATGCCTCTCGAACCAAACGCCGGAACCGCCTTGCCGAACTTCCCTCGGCAAACAACACCCAAGAAAGGCGCTTCTTCCAGCACCCCGGTTAAAAACAGTTCTCCAAGCTTGAAGACCAATGCTCCTCTTAGCCCAAATAATCTGGAGCAGTCCTTGGAGCAGGCCTTGGCTGCCAGGGGACCGGAATTGAAAGAGGGCTGCCCATCGCACAAAGACCTCAAGCAGATTTCTGAATTGAGCACCAACATTACGCCCTCCTCCGGCGATCTGCCTCAGGATTGTCCCTGGGGCGGCGATATCTTCCAGCCTCGCTCCTGGGCACCTGTCACCTTCGCTTGGACGGCAGCGGGATTGTGCCACAAACCGCTCTACTTCGAAGAAGTGCAGTTGGAACGCTATGGACACATGTTGGGCCCCTGGGTGCAACCCTTTGCCTCCGGCGCCCATTTCTTCCTCACCGTGCCCATCTTGCCTTACAAAATGGGACTCGAAGTGCCCAACGAGTGCATGTACACCCTGGGCTACTACCGGCCGGGCAGTTGCGCGCCATACATGCTCGATCCGTTGCCGCTTAGCATTCGGGCCGGCTTGTTCGAGGCCGGCGCCTGGGTCGCCGGCGCAGCGATCATCCCGTAACGCCGTTTACGGACCGACCCGAGATAGGCGTAATACGCATTCCAATTTGTTATCGTGCGGTTATATTTATCAGTCGGGCGTGATTTCGCATGGCGTAATCGCACTATGATACACGATCTCTCTTTTTAGCTCGGCCCGCGCATGACCAAGCGCAAGAAATCTTCCCCCAGGCACGCTCCCCAATATCGGACGGGAAGCTTTGCCCCAACGATGCTCCGCTTCCGCTTACCGGTGGCAATGGCATTAATTGTCGTTGCCGTCTTTATAGTATACTTTCCCGCGCTCAGCGGCGGATTCATCTGGGACGATGAATTGCTTATTGCGCGTAACCGTTTTATCAAGGCCTCCGACGGCCTCTACGGAATATGGTGCACCAATAAAACCGCCGATTACTGGCCAATAACCAATACCACCTTCTGGATCGAGTGGCGCCTCTGGGGAACACAGATAACCGGATACCATGCGGTTAACCTGGTCTTGCACATTGCCGATGCCTTGTTGATTTGGTTCATCCTCCGCAAGTTGTCCATTCCCGGCGCATGGCTGGCGGCCATGATCTTCGCCGTCCACCCGGTAAACGTGGAGTCAGTGGCGTGGATTGCGCAGCGGAAAAACACCCTGTCGATGTTGTTCTTTTTGCTCTCGGTACTGTGTTATCTAAAATTCGAGGAGAAAAAGGGGACGCAGCTAATTTACCGGAACGGCCCGCAGGGTGCTGCGCATAAATTAGCTGCGTCCCCTTTTTCTTGCTCTGCCCACCGTCCACTATTCTATTGGTTAAGTCTTGCGGCGTTCATTCTGGCAATGCTCAGCAAGGGATCGGCGGCGGTGTTGCCGGCGCTGCTTTTGGGGATCGTCTGGTGGCAACGCACGGGGCGGCGCACGGGGACTGTCCCAATTTTCGCCTCGGCGAAAATGGGACTGTCCCCTTCCGTCTCTCGCTGGGATTTGATACGCACCGCGCCGTTTTTCGCGATTGCCGCGGTGTTGGCCGTAGTGAATATCTGGTTCCAGACGCACGGCACGGGAGAAATAATCCGCTCTGCCGATTTCGTCGAGCGCTTACTGGGCGCCGGCGGGATGGTGTGGTTCTACCTTTACAAGGCGTTTTTGCCACTGAATCTGGCATTCGTCTATCCGCAGTGGCATATCGAGACAGGCAATCCCCTGTGGTGGCTGCCGCTGTTGGCAGCCGTGGTCGTTACGGCGATGCTCTGGCAATATCGACGGGGATGGAGCCGGCCCCTGCTGTTCGCCTGGGGTTTTTACTGCGTGGCGCTGGCGCCGGTAATGGGTTTTACGGACGTGTACTTCATGAAATTCTCGTTGGTGGCCGACCATTATCAGTACATCGCCGTTATCGGCGCGATTGCCCTGGCGGCCGCGGGCTGGAGTTGCTGGCAGCAGCGAGCGCGGGCACCGGACCGTTGGGCGACAACCACCGTGGCGGCTATCGCCGTGGCCACACTCATGGTTTTGACCTGGCAGCAGAGCGGACTGTATCGCAACGCCATTACGCTCTATCGGGCCACGCTGGAAAAAAATCCAGACTGTTGGATGGTTCACAACAATCTGGGCGCCGAATTGTATAACGAAGGTCAATTTCCAGAGGCCATTAAACATTATCAACAAGTCATCAGGCTCAGACCACAAGATCCCGAGCCACACAATAACCTGGCCGAAGCCTACGAAAAAACAGGCCGGTTGCCAGAGACGATCGAACATTACCAAGAGGTCCTCAGGCTGAGGCCAAAATCCGCCGAAGCCCACAATAATCTGGGCCTCTCCCTGGGCAAGGTAGGCGCCTAGAGGAGGCGATCGAACACTTCCAGCATGCACTGCTGATCAGGCCTGACTACATCAATGCCTATTCCAATTTGGCGTTAGCCTATGTCAAAATAAATCGACCTGCCCAGGCCATCGCCACGGCCCAAAAGGCCCTGGACATCGCCCGCTCCAGGGGGCAGACCGCGTTGGCCAAGCAGATTGAAGATTGGTTGAATTCCTACCGCAAGGACCTGCCAGGCCGCCAGGGTGCATCGCCTTCCGGCGATCCCGCCTCACGGCCACATTAAGAGCCTATCCCAAAAGTCCCCTCTCCGGGCATCACGCAGTGGTCGGGGTGAGGGCAATTAAGTAACTGTAAATATTCTGGAACTAGAGCGCATCTCATTTCAGTGTAGCGGATAAACATCTAGGCGAGCGGCCGGCGTCAGCCGGCGCAAGGACATTTTGAACACTATATTGATAGTAAAAATGTTCTACAAGGTATAGGCTGTCCACGCCCTTCTCGCCAACCAAGCGGGTTTAAAATAAATTTGATATAATATATTTTTTTAGCTCGGCCCGCGCATGCGCAAGTGCAAAAAAACTCCACTCAGGCGTGATTCGCAATCCCGGTCGGACGGCTTTATCGCCACGGCACGGCGGTTGCGTTTGCCGGCGGGAATGGCCTTAATAGCGCTGCTTGTCTTTGTCTGCTACTTTCCCTCTTTAAGCGGCGGATTCATTTGGGACGACGAACTGCTCATTACGAGCAACCGTTTTATTCAGGCCGCCGACGGACTATATGACCTGTGGTGCACCACGCAAACGCCCGATTATTGGCCGATTACCAATACCAGCTTCTGGATCGAGTGGCGAGTGTGGGGAACGAACGCCACCGGCTACCATGTGGTCAACCTCCTCTTGCACATCGCCGCCTGCGGATTGATTTGGCGCATCTTGCGAAGGCTGTCCATTCCCGGCGCGTTTTTCGCCGCATTGCTGTTTGCGGTGCAACCGGTGAATGTGGAGTCCGTGGCCTGGATCTCACAACGCAAAAACACCCTGGCTATGTTGTTCTTCCTGCTGTCGATTCTGTGTTATCTAAAATTCGAGGAGAAAAAGGGGACGCAGCTCATTTACCGGAACGGCCCGCAGGGTGCTGCGCATAAATTAGCTGCGTCCCCTTTTTCTTGCCTATTCTACTGGTTAAGTTTCGCGGCCTTCATTCTGGCGATGCTCAGCAAAGGTTCGGTGGCGGTACTTCCGGCATTACTGTTGGGAATCATCTGGTGGCGGCGCACGGGGACTGTCCCGATTTTCGCCTCAGCGAAAATGGGACTGTCCCCTTCTGTCTCTAGCTGGGACCTAGCCCGGACCGCGCCGTTTTTCACGGTGGCCGCGATTTTGACGCTGGTAAACATCTGGTTCCAGAGGCACGACATAGACAGAGTAATCCGCGACGCCGGTTTCCTGGAACGCCTCTTGGCCGCCGGCGCACTGATTTGGTTCTACCTATACAAGGCGTTTTTCCCGCTGAACCTGGTCTTTGTCTATCCCCAATGGAGTATTCAAACTGGTGATCCGCTGTGGTGGTTGCCGCTCGCGGCGGTTTTAATTGTTACGGCGCTGCTGTGGCAATATCGACAAGGATGGAGTCGGCCGCTGCTGTTCGCCTGGGGATTTTTCTGCACGGCACTGCTGCCGGCCCTGGGTTTTACGGACGTGAATTTCATGAAATTCTCCCTGGCGGCCGACCATTATCAGCACATCGCCGTTATCGGCGCGGTTGCTCTGACGGCCGCGGGTTGGAGTTGTTGGCGGCAGCGGGCGTCGGGAACCATTCGTCGAACGGCCGACGTCGTGGCAGTCGTCGCAGTCTGTGCCCTGACGTTGTTGACCTGCCGGCAGAGCGGGCTGTATCGCAACTCCATCACACTCTATCGGGCAACGTTGGAAAAAAATCCGGATTGTTGGGTGTTGCTCAACAATCTGGGCTCCGCCCTGATCGATTCAAATCAGCCGGAGGAGTCGATTGAATATTTCCTGAAGGCCATTAAGCTTCGGCCGAACTTATTCGATGCGCATAATAACCTGGGCGAGGCCTACGAAAAAACAGGCCGCTTGCCCCAGGCCGTCGAGCATTACCGCGAGGCGGTCAAACTACGGCCCAAATCGGCCGAAGCCCACACCAATCTGGGTACGGCTTTGGACAAGGTGGGGCAAACACAGGAGGCGATTGAACACTTCAAAGAGGCCCTACAGATTAATCCCGATTTCATCAAAGCCTATAACAATTGGACATCGGTCTGCATCAAAACAAACCAATCCGCCCAGGCCATCGCCCTGGCTGAGAAGGCCCTGGACATCGCCCGCTCCAGGGGGCAGACCGCGTTGGCCAAGCAGATTGAAGATTGGTTGGATTCCTACCGCAAGGACCCTTCAGTTCCCAAAAATCCCCCGCCTACAGATAAATCTTCCTCCCTGCCGCCTTAAGAGCCTATCCCAAAAGTCCTCTCTCTCTACTATGGCAGGGCTATTGTCGTTGGGGTTCCTTATCGCACCGCTCAGAGTTGGGTAGAATGCTACCACAAAGAGGGAATGAAAGGGTTGGAGGATTGTCGTGGAGGAGATCGGCAAACGACGCTGACGGATGTACAAAAAGCGGAACTTCAAGAGCGACTTGACGATGGGCCGACGGCGGAAGACGGCGTATGCACGCTACGCGGCATTGATGTGCAACATATCCTGGCACAAGAACATGGAATTTGGCGGAAGTTGCCGTCCATCTATGCGTTTTTGCATATAGGTTGGATTATTCTTATCTACGACCACGCCCGCGTCATTATAAGGCTAATCCGGCGTCCCAGGTGACATTTGTAGAACAGCTTTCCGAAAAACTGAAGCAGATCGCGGCAGCCCATCCTGACCGGTGTTTACGTGTTTTTTTTCAAGACGAGTCTCGTTTCGCTCAGCAAGGCTCGACCACGAATGTTTGGGCGCGTTGGGGTTCTCGTCCCACGGCTGTGCGTCAGACCGAGTACGAATATCTTTGGTACTACTTGAAAAGCCACTATTGGTCAAATTACACGTACGCAAATTATGATGAACTAGAAGAAGCCATCGACGCTTGGCAGCGTGCCGTGGTTAATTCCGAACTAATGAAGACCATCTGCACCGCCAAATATATCAATCGCGCAGGTTTGCATTATAATTGGTATAATTTAATATATTTTTTAGCTCGGCCCGCGCATGCGCAAGTGCAAAAAAACTCCGCTCAGGCGTGATTCGCAATCCCGGTCGGACGGCTTTGTTGCCACGGCACGGCGGTTGCGTTTGCCGGCGGGAATGGCCTTGATAGCGCTGCTTGTCTTTGTCTGCTACTTTCCCTCTTTAAGCGGCGGATTCATTTGGGATGACGAAATGCTCATTACGCGCAACCATTTCATTCAGGCCGCCGACGGACTATATGGCCTGTGGTGCACCACGCAAACGCCCGATTATTGGCCGATTACCAATACCAGCTTCTGGATCGAGTGGCGAGTGTGGGGAACGCACACCACCGGCTACCATGTGGTCAACCTCCTCTTGCACATCGCCGCCTGCGGATTGATTTGGCGCATCTTGCGAAGGCTGTCCATTCCCGGCGCGTTTTTCGCTGCATTGCTGTTTGCGGTGCATCCGGTGAATGTGGAGTCGGTGGCCTGGATCGCGCAACGCAAAAACACCCTGTCGATGTTGTTCTTTTTGCTCTCGGTACTGTGTTATCTAAAATTCGAGGAGAAAAAGGGGACGCAGCTCATTTACCGGAACGGCCCGCAGGGTGCTGCGCATAAATTAGCTGCGTCCCCTTTTTCTTGCCTATTCTACTGGTTAAGTTTCGCGGCCTTCATTCTGGCGATGCTCAGCAAAGGTTCGGTGGCGGTACTTCCGGCATTACTGTTGGGAATCATCTGGTGGCGGCGCACGGGGACTGTCCCGATTTTCGCCTCAGCGAAAATGGGACTGTCCCCTTCTGTCTCTAGCTGGGACCTAGCCCGGACCGCGCCGTTTTTCACGGTGGCCGCGATTTTGACGCTGGTAAACATCTGGTTCCAGAGGCACGACATAGACAGAGTAATCCGCGACGCCGGTTTCCTGGAACGCCTCTTGGCCGCCGGCGCACTGATTTGGTTCTACCTATACAAGGCGTTTTTCCCGCTGAACCTGGTCTTTGTCTATCCCCAATGGAGTATTCAAACTGGTGATCCGCTGTGGTGGTTGCCGCTCGCGGCGGTTTTAATTGTTACGGCGCTGCTGTGGCAATATCGACAAGGATGGAGTCGGCCGCTGCTGTTCGCCTGGGGATTTTTCTGCACGGCACTGCTGCCGGCCCTGGGTTTTACGGACGTGGGCTTTATGCGCTTTTCGCTAGTGGCGGACCGCTATCAGCATATAGCCATAATTGGTATGATCGCTTTAACAGCGGCGGGATGGAGTTGTTGGCGGCAGCGGGGGTCGAGAACCGTTCGTCGAACGGCCGACGTCGTTGCAGTCGTTGCAGTCTGTGCCCTGACATTGTTGGCCTGCCGGCAGAGCGGGCTGTATCGCAACTCCATCACACTCTATCGGGCAACGTTGGAAAAAAATCCGAATTGTTGGGTGTTGCTCGACAATCTGGGCGATTCCCTGCTCCATTCAAATCAGCCGGTGGAGGCGATTGAATATTACCTGAAGGCCATAAAGCTTCGGCCGAACGACTTCGATGCGCATAATAACCTTGCCGAGGCCTATGAAAAAACAGGCCGCTTGCCCCAGGCTGTCGAATATTACCGCGAGGCGGTCAAACTACGGCCCAAATCGGCCGAAGTCCACAACAATCTGGGTATCGCATTAGTCGAATTCAACCGGCCGCAGGAGGCGATTGAACACTTCAAAGAGGCCCTACAGATTAAACCCGATTTCATCGAAGCCTATAACAATTGGGCATTCATCTGCGCCAAAACAAACCAATCCGCCCAGGCCATCGCCTTGGCTGAGAAGGCCCTGAGTATCGCCCGCTCCGAAGGGCGGGCTGATTTGGCCGGACAGATTGAAAAATGGTTGGATTCCTACCGCAAGGACCTGTCAGTTCCCAAAAATCCCCCGCCTACAGACAAACCTTCCTCCCTGCCGCCTTAAGAGCCTATCCCAAAT
Source organism: Pirellulales bacterium (assembly GCA_963820545.1). GTDB lineage: Bacteria > Planctomycetota > Planctomycetia > Pirellulales > Thermoguttaceae > CAWGAJ01. Next base: position 712,979 of record CAWGAJ010000001.1, on the reverse strand, counting down.
GTCCCCTCTCTCTCTGAAACGCTTTTGGGCCAAAATGGCGCTTTTGAGAAAAATTAATCTTCTCCTGCCGGACCCATTCCATGCGCCTGCGGCGGACCATAAGGCATTTGCCCGGCCCCATGTCCTGACCCAGATCCATATCCCGAGCCAGATCCATATCCGGCCCCAGATCCATATCCCGAGCCAGATCCATATCCGGCCCCAGATTGATATCCCGAACCAGGTCCATATCCTGAACCAGATCCATATCCAGCCCCGGATCCGTGCCCGCTCATCCCGCCGTGAAAATCGCCGCCGCCCGGTCCAGACTGATTAGGCCCGTTCTGCCAAGACTGATTAGGCCAGTGTTGCAGCAACCCGTAGGGATTCTGCCAGGAATCGAAGGGCAGCGTCCATGGTCCCTGCGGATTTCCCCACGGTCCGTAAGGCGTGGCCCCGGCGCGGTAAGGGAATTCCCATTCGCCATAAGGCCGGATCAGCTCGCCCTTGCCCCAGGTCTGCACAATGTGCTGCCGATCGGCGCTGCCGTCGGCGCTGCGGAGGACTTGTTGATTATGTCGATAGCCGCTCTCTAAATAAGTCGAATCGTCCCGGCTGTACGAAACCGGTTCCGCCGCGTACTGGGCCACACGCTTGCCGCTTTTCGAATCGTGACTGAAATAAGAGGGCTGGAATATCCAGGACGGCTCTTCCTCTGCACTGCACAATACAATGGTGATCTCAGCAGGGATATCGCAGTTCGCCTTAGCCCTCGGGATTATCGCAAAAACTGACAAAATCAATAGAACTATGGGATGCCATCTCATGGGAGCAAAACCTGTTGCAAAACGTCAACGTGAATACGTCTGATGTATCAAAAACACTACATTTTTCCGCTTTTCCACCTGTAAAACACGACTGCCGTATACTAACGCAAGTCCTGTTCCAGAAGAGAGGGTACAGGGATCAGCGATTAGGGCGAGCGGCCGGTGCTAGCCGGCTGTGTTGAGTTGACTTTTGCACCATTTTTATCAACCGATGCGCTTTTCGTAAAACAAACACATTCCGCTTGGTTTGTATTCTCCAAAGGCGGATATTTTATAGAATCCGAATTTCTCGTAGAGCTTAAGGGCCTCGGATTGCCTGACGCCGGTTTCCAATTTTAAGATGTTTAATCCTAATCGCAGTGCAATATTTTGTAATTCGGTCAAAATTTTGTATCCGAAGCCTTTTCCTCTTTCGCCGGGCAACACAAACATGCGCTTTATTTCGGCATATTGCCCCCTGACTATCCGGATCGCTCCACAACCGACGTATTTATGTCTCTCTTTCGCCGTCAAAAAAATGATGTCCGGTTTCATTAATGTTTTTATATCCAATAGATGATTACACTCGGGCGGATAAAGTAAATTCAAGAAATCATCCAATTTACTTACGAGATCGGCAATCTCTCTCTTGTCCGGTTTTTCGATTTGTAGGGTGATCATAATATGATGGCGGGATGTTTAAGATTTGTCGGCGATTAGTTGTTTACTCGCTGTCCAGTAATCGAGGCGCTGGCCCTCGCCAACGTCAAGTGAAGCATCTATCAATCGGTAACCAAGTCGCTCGTAAAACTCGCGCGACGGCAGTGATACTTCCAGGGTAATTTCTGTAAAGCCTGCGGATAATGCCCTGTCTTCCAGCGCTTGCATGATCATTCGTCCCAGTCCTCGATGCTGGATAGAGCGCAAAACAAACACTGCACAAATATGGTTTTCGATAATCGTCCCGGTAGCGATCACTTTGCCTTCGGACTCACTAATGATCGTGTGTCCTTTTTCAGCCCTGTCGAGGATATTCTCATCAGAGTGATACTGCTTGAAGAACTCAATCGTTCGCGGAGGGTAGACACCGGAATAGCACGCATCAATCGTGGAAAGGATCAGCTCTCGGACAACGTCCAGATCGCTCTGTAAAAACGGCCGGAGTTTCACATCAGGCATGCCATTCACCCAGGATCCCTACAATGCCTATATAATCTGCATAGAAACGGCAAAGGCAGATTGTTCCTATAAATATAAATCCACTGGGCTGGCTGGACAACTGGGCGGTGCAACCGTAAGAGGTCTTTGATATGCTTCTTTAATAACCTTTCGAACCCAATATCATTCCAATAAATAGATATCGTTGCTACCTGCGTGTTGTGGCTGTTGGAGATCTTTTTCAGGATTTAGGTTCCAGCAATCCGCAATTGGCTCCGCCGTGGTGAGGGCAAGCCACTTTATCCAACACAATGCCTTCTACTTTTCCACACTTCAGGCACACGCTGTGCTTCTGTCTGAGAGACGTAATGGCTGGGTCATTAATCGGAATGAGCCTGGTGCCATGCACGGTCAACTGCCTGCCGCTTGCCTGGTGAACAACAAGGACGCAACCTTCCAAGATAGTTTTGGGCTGCTCGTTGGCAAGGACAAAAATGTCGGGTGGAACCACGCCTGCGGGCGTTAAAACGTGGAATTGAGCTTTTTCACTCATGGTTGTTCTTCTTATCGAGATTTTTTAACAAATGGCTGTCATAATTTACCGCCCACTGTCCACCACCCGCTGCCCACTCATTCCTGCGGTTTTTCCACCTGCAACTGTTCGTTTTTTGGATCGTAGACATATTGATGGCCCGGGGGCAGAGGGGGCAGTTGGATGCCGTATTTTTTGATTACTTTTTCCATGAACTCTTCGTGAGTCTTAGGTCCTTTGAAGTCGTGTTCGAACTTATACGCGCGGATGCAGTCGGGGATGGTGATCTCAAACATAATCCGTTCCCGTGCAGCGAAGTATGTGGCCACCGGCGTGGTGATAATGCCTTGGCCGTATCCGCGGCCTTGTGCGCCGAGCCCACGCCGGCCTTTTCCAACGTCATGCCCGGTCGAGGCGTGGGAGCAACGCGCTCTGAAGGTTTCGACGGCGTCTTGGTCGGGGTGTCCTGGACCAGAGAAGATTCCGGCGGCGGGGGAGGCGGGGGTGGAGCAGAATTTGTCTGCTCTTGCGGCGCGGCCTGAGCGGCCACCTGAGTTTCTGCCGGCGTTTGCGCATTGTTTTGCGAAGTGGATCTGCTACACCCTGCGACCAAAGCCAATAACAAACTGATGATGATTAGTTTTGGGAGCATAATCTTTTCCTTTCGTTTTTATCCGGTTTTATTATCTAAACGAAATTGCCATTTTTCCATTTCGGCCAAAACCGCTTGCCGGGTCATGTTGTAATCCAGGGGAGTTAGAGCCACTTTGCCTTTTGCCAGCGTCGACAGATCGGTTTCGTGTCCGGCCGCGCCCGTGGGCGGGCCGCCGGTGAGCCAATAGTAATCGCGGCCCCAAGGGTCGGTCCGTTTCTGGAAACTGTCGTCATAGCGGATGATGTTCATGGGCACGGCGCAGATTTCGGGCACGCCCTCCAATGCCGCCGTGGGAATATTTAAATTATACAGTTGCGGACCAGGACCTTTCTGCTGCAAAATTTGCTCGATGATCATCCGCGCCAGCCGGGCGGCCTTGTCGAACTGGGCGTGTTCGTCGTACTCCAGCGAGACCGCCACGCTGGTGATGCCGTAAAAGGCCCCTTCGATCGCCGCCGCCGCCGTGCCCGAGTACAACACGTTAATGCCCGCGTTCAGACCGCTGTTGATTCCGCTCAGGACCAAATCGGGCTGGCGCTCACAGAATTGGTGAATGCCGAGCTTCACGCAATCGGCCGGGCTGCCTTCCACTGCCCAGCCCAAACGCTGCTCGCCTTGGGCACTATCGTGATGAAAAACCTCTTTGACGATCAAGGGCGTGAGATAAGTGATCGAATGGCCCACGCCGCTTTGTTCAGTTACCGGCGCCACCACTACTACTTCGCCCATCAGGCGCATTTCCCGGGCCATGGCCGCCAGCCCGGGGGCGTAAATCCCGTCGTCGTTAGTCAAAAGAATCAGCACGACCGGATGCTCCTCAGACGGATTTCAACCGTTTCAATATGTCTTTTTTATCTTAATGCTAACCTACAAATCTCACAATGGGCACGGCAATAACGTCTTAAACAGTAGTGAGTTGTGTCATTTCTTACCATAAAGCCGCGACCGCCGGTCGCGGAAATGGAAGTGGCAAACGGCTTATCTTCCTACAACCGCGATCAACGGTCGCGGCCTTATCTCCCTACTAGCCCTGGATTTATCGGCGTTTTACAATAATATGCTTTCCTCCGAGACGTGTGGATGAGCAAAATCGCCGACGAAAAAGTACTGGTCTTGGATTTCGGCTCTCAGTACGCCCAACTGATCGCCCGCCGGGTTCGGCAGCAGCGCGTCTATTGCGAGATCGTCCGGCACGACATCCCTGCCGCCCGGATCAAAGAACTGGCCCCCAAGGGAATCATCCTTTCCGGCGGACCGGCCAGCGTCTATGAACCCGGGGCGCCAAAATGCGATCCGGCGATTTTCAGTCTCGGCCTGCCCATGCTGGGCATTTGCTACGGCATGCAGTTGCTCTGCGAGGCCCTGGGCGGGCGCGTGCAAAGCACTCCGGCCCGGGAGTACGGTCGGGCCCATTGCCGCGTAACCGAGGAAAACGAACTTTTCCGCGGCCTCTCCGCCGAAACCGAAGTCTGGATGAGTCACGGCGATCAGATTTCGCGCATATCCGGGGATTTCCTGGCTCTGGCCGCCACCGACACCTGCCCCTTTGCCGCCATCAAGCACCGCTCTTTGCCCTTTTACGGCTTGCAGTTCCATCCCGAGGTGACACACACGCCGCAGGGCAGTAAAATTCTCGACAACTTTCTCAAAAACGTCTGCCGCGCAAAGGGCGCCTGGAAGTTGGGCGATTTCGCCCGCGAAACAGTCGAGGCCCTCCACCAGCGCGTGGGCCAACGTCGGGTGATTTGCGGTCTTTCCGGCGGCGTGGATTCCGCGGTCACGGCCGCGCTGCTCTCCCAGGCCGTTGGCCCCCGGCTTTCCTGCATCCTCGTCGATAACGGACTGCTCCGCAAGAACGAAGTAGAAGCGGTCATCAAGGAGTTCAGCGATCATTTCCAAACCGATCTGCACGTGGTCAAGGCCGAAGACAAATTTCTCTCCGCCCTGGCCGGCGTTATTGATCCGCAAGAAAAGCGCCGCCTTATCGGCCATGCCTTCATCGACTGCTTTGCCGACGAGGCGGCAAAAATTCCCGACGCCCGTTTCCTCGCCCAAGGCACGCTCTATCCCGACGTGATCGAAAGCGGCGGCACGCCCGACGGCCCGGCCGCTACCATCAAACTCCATCACAACGTGGGCGGATTGCCCAAGGACCTGGCCTTCGAACTCATCGAGCCGCTCCGCGATCTTTTTAAAGACGAAGTCCGAACCTTGGGCACCAAACTGGGCCTGCCCGAAGACATCGTCTGGCGTCACCCCTTCCCCGGCCCGGGACTGGCCGTGCGCTGCGTGGGCGAGGTCACCAAAAAACGGCTCGACATGCTCCGCGAGGCCGATTACATCGTGGTCAGCGAGATCAAACAAGCCGGTTTATACCGCAAAACCGCCCAAGTTTTCGCCGTGCTTTTGCCCGTGCAGAGCGTGGGCGTAATGGGCGACGCCCGCACCTACGCCGACGTGGTCGCCGTGCGCGCCATCGCCAGCGAAGATTTCATGACCGCCGATTGGTGCCACCTGCCCTACGAACTTCTGGCCCGCATCTCCACGCGCATCATTAACGAGGTCAAAGGCGTCAATCGCGTGGTCTACGACATCAGCAGCAAACCCCCGGCCACAATCGAATGGGAATGATTAAACCATTCAATCTTGTTCCCACGCTCCCGCGTGGGAACAAGGAATGATGAATTAAAAAAACTGAAAACTGTAAACTGAAAACTGATAACTGAAAACTGATAACTGAAAACTGATAACTGAAAACTATGGCCAATAAACCAAAAGAACAAACCACAGATCAGCCCAGCTTCGAGCAATCCCTGAAGCGTCTGGAGGAAATCGTTCACCTCCTGGAGGAGGGCGATCTCGGCCTCAACGAGGCCCTTAATCGCTATGAAGAAGCAGTCATATTGCTCCGCGAGTCGTACGAATTATTGCAGCGGGCCGAGCGGCGCATTGAGCTCCTCAGCGGCGTGGATGCCGCAGGCAATCCCCTCACAAAACCTTTCGACGATACCGCCACTGCCGACCTGAAAGAACCCTCCCGGCGCCGAAAATCCGAGTAGTAGACAGGTTGATGTTGGGTGGCACTGGCATCTTGCCAGGGTTGCTGGTGAATAGCACAGGCAAAATGCCCTGGCGCCCTATAATCAAGCCTGACGAAACACTTGTCCCTCTCTCATTGGGCTCGCGCTGGCATGGACTCCAGCCAGGAACTGCTCTAAAATGGGGGGTATAGCGGTAGAACTATCTCAAGAAAATATACGTAAATTTAATAAAGCACGACCGCTCCCCTTCGGATTGCGGCAAAACAATGTAAGACGGTTTTAAAAACCGTCTTACATGCTGATTTTGAAAATCGTCCTACATGCTGATCTCGCTTGGATTTCCATCAGGCCTATGATAAACACTTCGCTCCCTTGTCTGGATGATTATGTCGAAACGCTCCGTCCGCTGATCGAGGCGGCTTTGGAACGCTACTCCGACCTGGGCGAAGGATGTCCTCCACGCCTGAAAGAGGCCCTGCGATATAGCCTTTTAGCCCCCGGCAAACGCCTGCGTCCGATCCTGGTTCTGCTGGCAACCGAGGCCTGCGACGGCTCGATCGAGGCTGCTCTGCCCGCGGCCTGTGCCGTGGAAATGGTCCACGCCTATTCGCTGATCCACGACGATCTGCCGGCCATGGACGACGACGATCTCCGTCGCGGCCGGCCCACCTGCCACAAGGCCTTTGACGAGGCCACTGCCATCCTGGCCGGCGATGCCTTACTTGCCTTGGCCTTCGAGGTGTTGGCGAAAAACATTCAACCGCCGGCGTTGGCCGCCGCCTGTTGCAGCACCCTGGCCGAGGCCGCCGGGCCGTGCAATCTGGTCGGAGGGCAGGCCGACGACATGGACGTCCGCCACTCCTCGGGCGGAGCGGATCTGCTCGAAGCCATACACCGCCGCAAAACCGGGGCCCTGATCCAGGCCTCCCTCCGACTGGGCGGTATAATAACCAACGCCCACCCTGAAAAACTTTCCCTTCTCGACCAATACGGCCGGCTGCTGGGCTTGGCATTCCAGATTATCGACGACCTCTTGGATGTCCAGAGCAGCGAGCAATCACTCGGCAAGCGGGTGGCCAAGGATGCCCAGCACGGTAAACTTACTTTTCCCGCCATTCTCGGTCTTGACCACAGTGCCCAATATGCTCGAGAATTAACAGAAAATGCGTGCCGGGTTCTCGCGCCTGGGGGGCCAGAGCCGCCGGATTGGCGGCACTCGCTGATTATGTCCTGAAAAGGAATCGCTAATGGACAAACTGCTTTCCACTATTCATTCGCCGCAGGATCTGAAAAAACTCAACCTCAAACAGCTTGAGCAGTTGGCCGAGGAGCTGCGCCAAGCCATTTGTCGGCTGGCCTGCACCCGCACCGCGCATTTCGCCACTAACCTGGGCGTGGTCGAACTTACCCTGGCGCTGCATACCTCTTTCGATTTCAGCCGCGATCGTCTGGTTTGGGACACGGGTCATCAGGTTTACGCCCACAAGATGCTCACCGGGCGCTACGACGAGTTTCCCACCATGCGGGCAAAAGGCGGCTTGATGGGTTATCCCAACCCGGCCGAAAGCGATTACGACTTGTTTATGACCGGTCATGCCGGCTGTAGCGTGTCCACGGCCTTGGGGCTGCGCGTGGGCGACGAAGCCCTCCGGCCCGATGAACCGCCCCGCCACGTCGTCGCCGTGATCGGCGACGGGGCCTTCGCCTCCGGCATTGTCTTCGAGGCCATGAACAACGCCGGCGGACTGAAAAAAAATCTCATCGTCGTGCTTAACGATAACAAGATGTCGATCTGCCCGCGCGTGGGCGGCCTGGCCGAATCGCTCGACCGCCTCCGCTTGAATCCCTTTTATACCGGACTGAAAGGCGAAGTGCAAAAATTCCTCAACCGCGTGCCCGTCATCGGCGATCCCCTCGAACGATTTCTCTCCCAGGTCAAAGACGCGGTCAAAGCCGGACTCTTGGGCGGTATGTTCTTTGAAGACCTGGGCTTCCACTATATCGGCCCGGTCGACGGTCATCATATCCGCCAGATACAAAAATATCTGACCATGGCCAAAGAATTCCAAGGCCCGGTGTTGCTGCACGTGGTGACCGAGAAGGGACACGGCTTCAAACCGGCGGCCGAGGATCCCGTTTCGTTCCATGCCCCGGCCCCCTTTGAAAGCAGCAACGGCGAGGTGCTGGAGTTCAAAAACTCTTCCTTGCCGTCCTATACGCGCGTCTTCAGCGACGCCTTGTACGAGCAGATGAAAACCAATCCCAAACTGGTGGCCATCACCGCCGCCATGTGCCAGGGGACCATGCTCGAACGCCTGCGCGACGATTTTCCCGACCGCTTCTTCGACGTGGGAATATGCGAATCGCACGCCGTCGCCTTTGCCGCCGGATTGGCCAAGGCCGGGCTCCGCCCCGTGGTGGCCATCTACAGCACCTTCATGCAGCGCTCCTACGACCAGATCTTCCAAGAGCTGACCTTGCAGAATCTGCCCGTTACGCTGCTTTTGGACCGCGCCGGCCTGGTGGGCCCCGATGGTCCCACCCACCATGGCGTATTCGATCTGGTTTATCTGCGTTCGTTTCCCAACCTGGTGCTCATGGCCCCGGGCGATGCCAGCGAGGTCGCGCCCATGTTGGACCTTGCTCTTAGTCTGGATTGTCCCACGGCCATTCGGTATCCCAAGGCCGACGCCCTCTCGATCGACCATGGGGACTGTCCCAATTTTCCGGGCACCATGCGATCAGCATGGTCGGAGAAAATGGGACTGTCCCCTTCTTTCTCGGCGAAAATGGATTTGTCTTCTTCCGCACAAACGAAAATCGAACTGGGCAAGGCCGAAATCTTGCGCTGGGGTCGCGACGGGATGATCATCGCCTGCGGCTCGCTGCTTTCGGCCTGCGTGGAAGCAGCCGATCGCCTGGCAGAGGAAGGACTCGACGTCGGGCTGATCAACGCCCGCTTTGTCAAACCGCTTGATACGCAAACCATCCTCCGCGCCATCTCCCAGTGGCCTTTTGTGGTCACCGTCGAAGAAGGCGTGCTGATGGGCGGATTCGGCAGCGCCGTTTTAGAGACTGCCTGCGACGCCAATCTGGATGCCAGCCGCGTGCGCCGCCTGGGCATTCCCGACCAATTCATCGAACACGGCTGCGCAAGGAACTGCTGGCCGATCTTCGCCTGGACGCCGATGGCATTGCCCAAGCCTGCCGCCAGATGGCCGAATCCAATGCCCATCTCTCCGGCCAAATCCATTCGGAAAAATGATATATTATTTAAGGTCCCGTAGCCGCATAGCATTGCAGGGTATTTTTTAAGCAACCCTTTCTACGCGTTCACGTTAAACACTTGTTGTCCTTAAAATGGTTGGCGGCATCTTTGCTTGCATCTTGCCAATCATACTGCATTCTGCCCCCCATCCACCACCCCAGTACGTATTTTCTTAAATCTACATCAAAACTATTGACAATTGCTGGGGATGGAGTAAATTAGGTAGATATTACACTCCTTTCCTATTGCATCCAGCAGAGGCAGCGCTTTCGATCTGCGGTTTTTTTACAGACTCCTCACAAAAATCCCGTGGATCATATCTTGAATCGCCTTCAATAAAAGGCCGCATCCTTTTGATTCGTGGAGCAAGTTGGCAATCTACTCCACAATCAAGATTACACCCAATATTTTCACTGCCCCTCAAAGGAGCAAACGAGAAATTGAAAACCGTATTTCTCATGATTGTTTTCGTGGCATCCGCGGTTGTTGCCCAGGCGGAGATAACCATCGACCTGGTGCCCGTGGGCAACACGGGCAACAGCGGCGAATGGTCCGGCGAGAGCTACGGTGGTTATGGCCCCGACCGCATCTGTGGCGCGGTTGGCTACACCTACAACATCGGCAAGTACGAGGTCACGGCCGCGCAGTACACCGCGTTCCTCAACTCCGTGGGCGGGGTAGATACGTACTCGCTCTACAACACGTCCATGTGGCGGACCGACTACGGCAGCGGGATCTCGCGGAGCGGCGGCGGAACCGTCGAGGACCCCTACACCTACACAGTGGATTCCGCGTTCGTCAACCGGCCGGTCAACTATGTGAGCTACTGGAACGCCTGCCGGTTCGCCAACTGGCTCCACAATGGCCAGCCAACAGGGTCGCAGGGTGCAGGCACAACAGAGACCGGGGCGTACACTCTGACTGCGGATGGGATGAGCAACAACACGATTGTCCGCAACGCCGACTGGAAATGGGCGGTGACCAGTGAAGACGAATGGTACAAGGCGGCGTACCACAAGAACGACGGTAACACGGCCAACTACTTCGCCTATCCGACCAGCAGCAACTCGGCGCCAGGTCAGGACATGACTGACGCCTCCGGGAATAACGCCAACTATATCACGTCCCCTTACGTTTACCCCATCGATTCGGGCAAGTACACTACGCTCGTGGGCCAGTTCCAGAACTCTGCCAGCCCTTATGGGACGTTCGACCAGGGCGGTAACGTCTGGGAGTGGAATGAGTCCGTCCTTAACGATTCGTCGCGTGGTTTGCGTGGCGGGTCGTTCTTCGACGGAGCGAGCTACCTGGCCTCGTCCGACCGCGAGGCCTGGGACCCGGCGAACGGGCGCCGCTGGTACGGGTTCCGCGTGGCAAGTGTGGCAGATGTTCCTGAGCCCGGTAGCATTACCTTGCTCGTATGCGGTGCGATAGCGGGTTTGATTTGCTGGAGGCGGAGGAAGTAGAACCCTTTATCCTTTTTTCCTTTTACCCTTTACCTTTTGCGCCGGCTGCCAGGTGCCATGGCCACGCTTGCGTGGCCATGTTTGGGTTTTATCACAATTCACGCCTGCCCACGACGAGCGCGGGTATGGCACCAAGCGAGATCATTCGCTCCGCTCAGGATGACAATTGTCTAAACTTATTGTCATATCTAGACTTACGACTATCAATCCATAACAAACTCCTCTTGTCCCTATAAGGCGTCTTGGTTACAATCCCCACCCTTGCCGGTCTGATACTAAACCGGCCCGGGTTGGTGCAAATTAAATTCATGGACGAAACCTCTTCTACTCTTGCCAGGATGGCCAAGGCGCTACGGACGCTCGTCCAGCTTCTGCCCTGAACTACAACCGAAAAAGATTGTTATACATGTCCGCGCAAGGAATGCCGCACGAAAAATTGTCGCTCTTGGGGCACTTGCTGACGTGCATCACCAGCCTGGCCCTGCGATTTCCCCGGGCCACAGTGGCCCTCGGCGTATTGGCGGCGATTGCTTCCCTCTATCTCTGTCAAACCCGCTTGGGTTTTCGCACCAGTCGGGCGGATCTGTTGAATCCCAAAAGTGCATATAATCGCCTCTGGCTCGACTACACCAAGGAGTTCAGCGACGCCGAAGACGTGATCGTGGTCGTCGAAGGCGCCGGCCGGGAAAAAGTCGTCTCCCTGCTCGATGAACTGGCGGCCGATCTGCTCCGTGAAACCCGCCTCTGGAACACGGTCTTGCACAAGATCGACCTGACAAAGGTCCGCGCCAAGGGACTGTTTTATCTAAAACCCGAGGAGTTGGCCGGCATTGAACAATTTCTCGACAAGTTTGCCCCCGTGCTCCGCGGCAACTGGACCCAATTGAACTTGGGCAACATGGCTGCGGAAATGGGCCGGATGCTGCAATACACGCCATCCGCCGCAGGGCAAGCTCCACAAGCCCAGGCCCTCCAGCAAGCAATCCAAAAGGAAATCCTCCGCTTTTTAGACAGCCTTATTTTCGCCCTTGGCCGGCAAAAAGGCTATCAATCGCCCTGGCCCGAAATGTCCGATAAAATGGGTCGCGATCTGACTACATCCCAATACCTCTTGGCCAAGGAAGGACGTATTGGTTTTATTCTGCTCCGCTTCGCCGCCGCGAACAAGGATAGCTTCGTGGCCAACACAGAAGCCGTCGACTCCTTGCGCCGGCTGGTAAACCAGGCACGATCCCGGCATCCGGAAATGTCCATTGGGCTTACGGGCCTGCCGCTCATTGAACACGACGAAATGTCCTCCAGCGAATCGTCCATGACCATTGCCACGGTCTTGTCGATCGCGGGCGTGCTCGTGGTGGTGCTTTTGGGCTTTGGCGGCTTGCGCCACGCGCTTCTGCCCATGGCCGCCTTGTTTTTGGGCATGATCTGGTCGCTGGGATATACTGTATTGACCGTCGGGCACCTGAATATCCTCAGCAGCGCCTTTGGCGCGATTCTCACCGGACTGGGCATTAACTACGGAATTTACATTCTCGCCCGTTATTTGCAGCTCCGCGAAGCAAACAAATCGATCGAGGATTCTTTGTTGGAAACGGCGCGGACCGTGGCCCCGGGCATTACCATCGGTATGATTGCCACTGCGGCTTCCTTCTACATGGCGGGCTTTACTGAATTTATCGGGGTTGCCGAGTTGGGGCTGATCTCCGGCGGCGGAGTGCTGTTGTGTTGGCTGGCGGCAATGGCGGTTTTGCCCGCCCTGATCTGCTTAAGCGATAAAAATAATAACCGCATCTTGCCCCAGCCCCTGGAATTTCATCGTTGGCTGAAACCAATCTGCAACCACCCCTTAAGCGTGCTGGCAGGGAGCACGGCAATTACGGTTCTTTTGTCGCTGGGCATGACTTGTCTCTGGTACGACCACAATTTGTTGCACCTCCAAGCCGCGGGTCTGGAGAGCGTGGCTTTGGAACAGAAAATACTCAGCGAGGGCGATCTAAGCGCTTCTTTTGCCATCTCCATCGCCGACGACCCGCGCACCCTGCTGGAGCGGAAAAAACAATTCCTCCGCTTGCCAGCGGTGAATAATATCGTCGAAATCGACTCTATCCTGGCCCCTGACGATTCGATGTCGGCCCTTTGCCTTGTCGAAAAACAGTTGGTTATCGAGCGGATCAATCGCTGTTTGGCGAATTTACCCCAGCAAGTGCCGCAGATCCCCCTGACCTCAATAGACGAATTCGGCCAAATGCTTGCCGGAACTCAGGCCAGGCAGTCTGGCGCCGCGCCAGATCCCGACCTTCAGCAGCGACTACAACGACTTGGCGTCCTTTTACAGCAACTTCCGCCGGCCGAGTGTTATGCACGCCTGGCCGAATTCCAGCAATCCATGGCCCAGGATCTTTTGGCCCGTTTGTATGCCCTCCGCGCGGCGGCCAATCCTCAACCGCCGCAACTTGGCGATCTGCCCGAAAGCCTGGTGGCGCGCTTTGTCGGCCGCAACGGCAAACATCTGATGAAAATCTATGCCAAAGGCGACATCTGGGACATCAGCGCCATGGAACAATTCGTCCGCGAATTACGCGGCATCGATAAAAACATCACGGGCAATCCCGTGCAGATCTACGAAGCCTCTTTGCAAATGAAACGCAGTTATGAGCAGGCCACCTGGTTTGCCCTCTGCACGATTCTGCCTTTCATCTTTTTGAACTTGGGTACCCTCCGCGATACCTGCTTGGCGGTTTTACCCCTGGGTCTTTGCATGTTACAACTGTTCGGAATTATGGGATTCTTGAATGTTCCCTTGAATGCCGCGAACATGATTAGCCTGCCGCTGATGCTGGGCATGGGCGTGGATAACGGCATAAACATCATCTACGATTTTCGCCGTCAGCAAGGCAAGTACCGGATCAGTCCCTCCACGGCCGTGGCCGTGATGCTCAATACGCTTACCACCATGGTGGGCTTTGCGGTGTTGATGCTCGCCGACCATCGGGGATTGCAAAGTCTAGGCCGGGTGTTGACGATCGGCATGGGCTGCTGCCTGTTCACCTCACTGGTTATGCTCCCGGCGATGTTGACCTGGCTCACGCGAAATCGCCGGGAAGTAATAACACAAGCCGAGCCCTCCCACGAACAGTTCGCCGCCGCGGAATACGGATCGCTTCCTTCCCGCCATGACGATTATGCCGATTACCCCCAAATCCTCACTGCCCAAGAAGATCGGCCGTTGTCGGAAATTTGGGAAAGAACTTCCCCGACCTCGGACCAGGAACACGAGGAACCGGACAAAGATGAAATACTCCGTTTTCCTCTCTCTCCGCCCGCCGAGGACCAGCAGGCCTGGTCGCGAAGACGAAGTGCATAATTTTTTCTAATCTGTCCATTGGGCCGACCTTGCGACGATTCATGGCGTAAAACAGAACCGCTACGCAAGTCAGTTATAAACGGTTATCTCAATACCCGTAGCCAATCCATAATCGATTGTTGCCGGCGCGATCTTTCTGGTATTGCATGAGTACAAGCGGCTCGGATAAACTGCTTTTATCTTTACAATTGATCGTCATAGGGCGGCCATAAGGCACATTAGATCTATCTGCCAGGCACTAAGGCTGAGCAGGCACCACTTTTTGGAGACATTGCGGATAAATAATTAACGATATCGGTCGGTTTGAGGTGCATGCCGGCAACCGCTAATTCTAATATGTTGCCCAGAGATGCACTCCCAAACATCAGGAGAAACCGATGGGAGTTTTCTATTCAAGGAAGAAATGGATAAGCGTCGCCCTGTTTATTAGTCTGATGGCTTCCCAGACACATGGCGACGAGGCAACAAGCCCCACGGACCTGGGCTATAAAGCTTTAACCACGGGCGATTGGAACACTGCGCTGGCTCATTTCAATGACGCCATCCGCGCTAATCCGAAGAACGCCGAGGCCTTCCACTATCGGGGATTTGCCTACTGGAAGTTAGGCAAACTGGATTTGGCAATTGCCGATGTGACTAAGGCAATCGAAATTAATCCGACAGAGGCGACAGCCTTTCGGAGCCGAGGCGCGTTATATGTTGAAAATAAAGATATCAAACGTGCGATTGCCGATTGCGATGAAGCCATGCGGCTCAATCTGAAGGATGAGTTCACATACAATAATCGTGGTTATGCCTATCTTATGAAAGGTAATTTAGATAGTGCTCTCGCGGATTTGAACGAAGCCATACGGATTAATCCAAGATATATCAAAGCATATGGAAATCGGAGCGTCATCTGGCACCGACAATGGGCATATGATCGCGAGATTGCCGATCTTAACGAAGCACTTCGCATTGGTGAAAAAAACAGTGACGTGTTAACACTCCGAGGTATAGCCTATGCGTACAAAGGCGAATGGGACAAGTCATTGGCTGATTTCAATGAGGTGATTCGACTTGATACAAAATCGTATGAAGCTTACCGGCAGCGAGGGGCTCTCCATGTTTGGAGAGGAGAAATCAATAAGGCTATTGAGGACTTCACCACAGCAATTCGCCTTGATCCTAAGGAAACCAATGCTTATTTAGGCCTTGCAAACTGTTTTTCAAGAAAGCAGCAATACGAAAAGGCTATCGGCTATTTAGATGAAGCCATCAAACTTTCTCCGAAATCGCCCTGCTATTATGAGGCACGCGGCGTGATGTGGATCTGTTTCGGAAATTATGATCGGGGCGTCGCGGATATTGAAATTGCGATTCGTATGAATCCCGCTGATCCGGCCGCGACTTTCGAGGTAGCCTCCAAGACGCCGATTGCAGAAGCGGATCTGCAGCACGGCCAACGGCAAGTTCGACAAATGCTCCGGGATCGACCCTTCATGGAACAGTATGGAGAAAAGGCCGAACTATTGTATAAATGGGCTGCGCGTAAATTCGCGAGCGAGGATTTGAATCAGAAGATATTCTGGGATCCTGCTGAGCCGCTTTTTTCTACTGCCGATAATGTGCCATCTCCAGATGGTTCAGGATTTATTAGGGTGAGTGGGAAGCATATCCAGGGGCCTAAAAAGGGCAAAGAGCGGTCTTTTGAGGAAATGTGGCGAGACGCGATATTTGAGCTTTACAATATCAACAATGGCAAAAAGTTTTGGAAGCTTAGGGATGAAGCGGCCGAGGGCAAATTATCAAAAGAAGAATTTGTAGGTAAAACTATCGAATACGAGTCTCAAGCCGCGGAAAAAATCCGGGCCTTCTACATCCGCGTGTTCATGCCTTGGGCCAATGAGCACCACGTGCCCACCCATCCGCCATTGTGGTATCTTGCTCAACGATCAGATCCCAGTGAAAATATTCTACTCCAGTTTGCAACCGCGAAGGGACCATATTGGAACTTTTACGAACGTCAGCATGACTGGATCATCCTCGATTCCCTGGTCCGAAAAGGTGAAAATGAGAAAGCGATCGAGTTGGCGGACCAGATGCAAAAACAAGCGGAGACAGAAAAAGAACAGGCTGCAATCTGCCTCTCTCGCGGTTATTGCCTATTGAGATTAAATAGATCCCATATCCGCTATCATGGACTTTAATAAAGTTATCAGTTTTAATCCTGGAAACGTTGATGCTTATTTGTCAGGAGCAGCAGCTTATGTGCTGCACGACATGAACCGTGCAATTGCGGACTATTCTGAGGCGATTCGACTAAATCCGCTTAATTCCGAGGCGTATATCTCGCGCGGCGAAGCATACAAAGCAATGGGCGACAAAAAACGAGCTAACGCCGACTTTGCAAAGGCCAAAGAGCTATCGAAATTCCGGCTTCAGATCTTGGATGGAGGCAAAGAGATAAATCGGGCTGGGGCAGATATTAGCAAGTGATAGTCAAGGCCCAAAACATTAAGTGGCAAAATGGCAAAAGGGGAGACAACTTATTTTTACTTTTTGGATATCACAGTCGATCAGCCCACGTATGTCTCTGCTGATTGATCCAGCAGTGCCGATCCCAATCCCAAATCCGGTTGGTTGCGACCGAAGGCCGCGCTAGTGGATATACCTCGAACGGACGCCCGAATTTTTATGCCAATAGCCCCTTGCATTAATCCATTGGTGGGGGTTGGCACATCTTGTTTCCCAGAAAACTTGCTGCTGAAAACTCACTCAATAACAAGCACTTACCCATCTTCCCATGAATATAAAGAAATTGTAAACTTAAAAATTCGTAACTCGTTAGCAAAACAGTTTATAGGAACCGATTTATTATGGCTAAACCGCATCGCGTCATTAAAAAAGCCAACCATGGCAAGCGACCCGCCAACAGCAAGGCCCGCCGAAAAAAACGCTGGGTGGTGAAGACATGAAACCGCTGATCCTCGAATTCTCCGAATACGATCTGAACAACGTCGTCGCCGATATCGAGGAAATTCGCCGCCACAATCGTCAGCGCCATGAAATGGAGCACCTGACGGCCATCTGCTATGAAGACCGCCAGCGCAATATTTGCGTGGGCTATAAGGATCTCAAAGCGGATGAGTTCTGGGCCCGCGGTCACATGCCCAACATGCCCCTCATGCCCGGCGTGATCATGTGCGAAGCCGCCGCCCAAGTGGCCTCCTATTACTGCCACAAGCACAAGTTGATGGAAGGAATCATCGGTTTCGGCGGCCTGGAAGAGGTCCGCTTCCGCGGCGTGGTCCGGCCCGGCGATCGCTTCGTCATTGTCAGCCGCTTGTTGAAACTCCGCCGCTCCATATTGACTTGCAAATTCCAGTGTTTTGTCAATCAAAACCTGGTCTGCGAGGGGATCATCAAAGGCGTCTCCCTGCCCCTCGATCAACTCACCGGCGGAGAATCGCCCAAGTAGGGAATAGGGAAAGGAGTAGATAGTAGATAGTTGTACTTGCTAAATCGCAAGCGGTTTTATAGAGTTATCAGTTCTGCGTTCTGACTTCTGCCTTCTGCCTGCATTCCTGTCCGCTTTCTTCATCTTCACCATAAACCATGGGCCGGCGTTCTTTGCGAAAAGTTGATCCCGCGCTGGATTTAACAAAACAATTAAAAACCTGGGAGCAATTGCCCCGGCCCTGGGATGCTTCATTGCTCTTTGGACGCCAAGCGCCCTTGGAGGTCGAGGTGGGAACGGGCAAGGGACTTTTCTTGCAGAGCGCCGCCGCGGCGCGCCCGGAAACGGATTTCCTGGGCATCGAAATCGCCGCCAAATACGCCCGCTTTGCCGCGGCCACCCTGGCCAAGCGAAACTTATCCAACGCGATCGTGCTCCAGGCCGATGCCCTCCGAATCTTTGCCGAACTCCTGCCCGACGCTTCTCTTCAAGCAATACACGTATACTTTCCCGATCCCTGGTGGAAAAAACGGCACAAAAAACGCCGCCTGATGCGCGAGCCCTTTCTCCGCGACCTCCAGCGCACGCTTTTGCCCGGCGCCAGGCTCCACTTTTGGACCGACGTGGAAGAGTATTATTATGCCGCCTTGCAACTAATCGCAGCCTGTACCGCTTTGCAAGGGCCGCTGGAGGTTCCCCAGGCCCCGGCCCGGCACGACATGGACTACCGCACGCATTTCGAACGCCGCATGCGCCAGCTTAACGAGCCGGTCTATCGGGCTGAATTCCGCAAAACGTGACCAAACCTCAGCGGGTCTCGCAGGTAAAGAATCGGCGATTCGTGCCCCTCAACCGGCAAAATTTGCCGTATTAAAGCCCTGCCCTCCTCCCCCGCCTTGATCAGCCCTTTTGCCACAACTTCCAATCCAACAAAATCTTCTGGTCATAATATTAGCTTTTTGATCCGATCCCCTGAGTTGGCACGCGGCTTGCTGTGACATTAACGGCTTTTTTTACCGTATTTAATCCCTGTCATTCTGAGCGCAGCGAAGAATCTCTTTTAAGTTATCAGATATCGGTACTCAGCTTTCAGCCTATAACCTCTGACCTATTACATAATCCCAAAATTAGATCCTTCGCTACGCTCAGGATGACCACTGAACTTTTATTATCGGGCGTATAATCATGCAAATCAGCAATATTATTTCCAATCTGGCCGATCCCGCGACGTGGGGAAAAAATAACGAAGCTTCGCCGGCGACCGGCGAAAACGCGCTTAAGTCCGTTCAGGTGCAAGCCCAGTCTAATCTCTCAACACGCAAGGCTTCCACCGAAATCCTGCGGAAGTATAATGTCACGTGCATCTCGCCGGATGATTTTTCACAGATGATTCAAAAACTCTACCAGGCCGGCGCGCTTTCGGAAAAAGATTATCAAGAACTCTCGGCCGTGCGCGGCGATTTGGAAAAAAAGGGCGTGGAAGCGAATGAACCGATCAATCTCTTGGAGTTTTACTCCGATAAAGTGAGCAAAGCCCAGAAAGAGCTGGGCGATACTCTTGACGAAGCCGCCGGCCAACAACGTCTCGGTCCTGATATGCGCCGCTTGGATTGGCTGCAAAAATTCGCCATGATCCAAGCCAATCCCGACTCCGCCGGCCTCGATGTGGCGGTGTGAGCTATGAAGGCGTCCTTGAGGGCTCTGTCCGCTGTTCGCTGACAACCGCGGCCAGTTATTACAACGACTTTCGCCGGTAATAGAGCACCTGCAAGGATTTTTCGGCCGGATTGCTCACCGAATAGGTCTCGATCATATCATTCATGTGCATGAGAATCCAGGGTTGCGTGTGATGGAAACCATTCTTGGTAAAGACGATATCATCGGCAATATATACGGCAACGTGCATGGCCACGTTATTTGAATCCGCTACGAAGACAATATCTCCCAACTGCGAAGGCTGTAAAATACTGTAGTATTCCTTCTCCAGCACTTGATGCACGTACTGCATGTCGCTCAGGCGATCGTCCGGCGGGGAGTTGAAGGTGTTAAACGCCGACCAAAAACAGTCTTGCTTCGTGCCGTTCGGCAGCGGGGAGGGGAAGGGATATGTGTATAAATGGGTGCGAATAAAATTGGGCACAAGGTAGATGATGTTCAGATTCCAGCCCCCTTCCACGTGCCGTAACGAATTCATCAACGGCAGGATATCTTTGCGCTTGCCGCCCACGCCCCAGTAGTTGGCCAGCGACTCCACATCGGTATCAGCCTCGATTTTCAACCTCACCATCAGCGTAGCCTTGCTGGTGACGGCCTTAATGAAACGAAGTTTCTCGCTATTGTCCGCAATTTGCCGCAATGCCGTATTTTTATCGGCAAACAGCCACAATGAGGTTCCGTTCTGAAAGAGCAGGCTTCTGAGCAGCTTGATCGTGGACTGCGAAAGTCCGCTCTCCTTAAGTTGTTTATCCAGCGTTTCCGGGCGGAACCACAAAAGATCCAACTGCTCGGCGTTTTCTGAAAATAAAAAAATGACTGAATAAATCTTCGCCCGCGCTTCAGGACTCAGCGCCAAGATCAATTCATCGCCGGGACTCACCCAGGTGCCGTTGGCTTCAGCTTGCCAAGTCGCCATCCGGCAGAGACTTCTCCATCTGGGCCTGCGTAATGCCTGCGGATCTAAACAACTGTACTACCTGCTCTTTACTGTAATCCCGGAAAAACCAACGCGTCGGCGCCTGCTCCAGGGCCGGCAGGCCCACGAACTCGTCCGGAATATCAATCATCAGATGTGCGTAGAGTAAATGTCCCCAAGGGCCGGGTTTGCCCTCGCTGATTTGTGGGGAGTTTTTCTCGTCGGAATGAGAAGCAAATGGCTTGTTGGTGGCCTGCAAAACTTGCGGATAAAGCAAAACCACCGCCAGAATTAACGTGGGACTTATCAACAGTATCGCCAGCAAGATTAACATCCGCCGCGACAACTGAATGTGCACCATCGGCGCCGGGTTGCCCGCGGGCGACATGCGTTTCAAATTAGTCGATGAACTTGACACTTCAGGTGTTCCGCTGCGACTAGGGCCACGTGGGGATGAAGGATCTAAGGATGCCATGCTGTGGACAAACAAGCCGACGTCAACCAATCAAGGCGGGATGGATGGTTGATCTGTTATGAGCCTCTAACAAGATAAAAATGCATCTACTGCCGGAAGACGCTATGCGTTGCCGGAAGTCTACGGCCCGGGGAGTTCTTTCAATGTTGTTAGATGCCTTTCGGTTGCCCTTACTATCTCAAGTTTAACAAATTACCATCTGAAAAACTAGTTATAATCTCCAGGATCTCCATGAAATCAGGATAATCCATCATTGTGGCGGGACTGCCACACCACTGTTCTTTCGTTTTTTAGTATCCCGGAATGTTGGGCTACCCGCCACTATTATGGTATTTCTCCGACCACGCGCAAGCCCAGGTTCACGCAGCGGCTTTGCGGCGTGTTCCAATTGCGGAATGAGACCCGGGCCCAAAGTGGAAAACTGTTCCACGCGCCGCCGCGCCGCACGCGCCGATTGCCGCTCTCCGGACCGGCCGGATCATCCACGGGCGATTTCCAATAGTAATCCGCATCGTACCAGTCCGCGCACCACTCCCACACGTTGCCGTGCATGTCGTACAGCCCGAATTGGTTCGCCTCCTTGCCGCCCACGGGAATCGTGAACTGCGGTTTCTCATCCGCTAAGAATGTCAATTCCTGAACGTGTGGAAACGTGGTCCTTCCTTTGGCGTCCAGTGTGTTA
Organism: Pirellulales bacterium; assembly: GCA_963820545.1. Lineage (GTDB taxonomy): Bacteria > Planctomycetota > Planctomycetia > Pirellulales > Thermoguttaceae > CAWGAJ01. The sequence continues at coordinate 691,482 of CAWGAJ010000001.1, read as the reverse complement.
GCCACCCTGATTAAGCCCTCCGGATCATCGCCGTTCTGATAACGCTTGCTGGTTTCCGCCCGGCAGGCGTATTCCCACTGGGCTTCGCTGGGCAAACCATAAGTTTTGCCTTCCTTGCGACTGAGCCATCGACAGAACGCCACCGCGTCGTTCCAAGTTACATTAACCACCGGATGATCGTCGCTTTGCGGGAAACCGGTATTAAGCCAGTTGAATTGTATTTTACGTCCCTCGCATTGGCCGGTTTGGGGATTGTAACCCCAGCCGCCTTCACCGTCCTTTTCGGCCTCGGTCTTGTAGCCGCTGTCTTCGACGAACCTGCGGAACTGTCCTACGGTCACCTCGTATTTTCCCATGTAGAACGCTTTGGTAATGCGTACGTGATGCTGAGGATATTCATCCTTGAAAAAATCCGCTTTCCGCTTGTATGCGGCAAATGCCTTGACCAATTCCTCGGCCGACTCCTGACCGCCCATCATAAATTCCCCGGCCGGAATCCACACCAGTTTCATGCCGATCGAATTGGTAATCTCTTTTTCATGATTCGCTTGCAGCCCGTGCTGCTCGGCTTGAATGGCCGAAGTGTAGAGGAAAACTGTAAACAGAATCAGTAAGCCGCATGTCTTAAAGTTCATCTATCAACTCCTATTTTTGGAAACTCCTCTGCCAAATCAGACCTGATTTGTCAATTAAAAAAGTAGAATGTCCCCTTTTACATTCCCTTTTTGACTGGTTGGATGGCGGCGGTTTACAGGCTCCGGCGCACAAGCTCTTGAGCAGAAAAAGGCTTACCATGGGCCGGGTAAATGACCCTCGCTCCTTCTTCAAGAAGCCTTTGCCAACTTTCATACACTGCGTCGATGTCTTCAACATAAACCGGCCGGTGCCTAATCCCAGTCCAACGCAAAAAGTTCATCGCCGCGTCTCCCACAAAGGCGCTTCCATCGGATAGCACGACTGAGATGGAATCCCGGTAATGACCAGGGGTAGACAAGATCTGGCCGTCAACGCCTATGCTCTTCAAGAAATCGAAATCATCACCTGACAACACAATGTCCTTTTCGCCAACAGTCACAGGTGGAAACTCGAACTCCCCATGGAACAAGGCGAAAAGCGAAAACACCAACTTCACGCGGCGATTGACCGGCTTAATTGCTTCTGTTTCTTCCGATCTTCCTCGCCCTAAGGGCATGATCGCGTCGCGATGAACGATCACTCGACACCCTGTCTTCTTGACTAGCTCCGCCGCAAAGCCAACGTGATCGTCATGGTGATGCGTCAAGAGAAGGTACTTGATTTCCGCTATGTCCCTCCCTATCTTCGCCATCTGTTTCTGGAATGAATGAAAATAGTTGGGGTACGATGTATCGATGAGCAAATAGCCCTCAAAGCACTTCACCAAATAGCACCACGTATACCCGAGTTTCAGGCTCTGAAAGGTTTGACTTCCTATCATAGTATTCCCTTCAGTGCTGGAGCACGGGTGCCATGCTCCACGCTTAATTAGGCATGTTCTCACAAAGAAGGGCAATCACTTCATGGCCAAACAAGTTTGGCCATGCCACCCAGCCCTACGATTCCTCGCGGGGTTAGATCCAAATAAATTTCATTTATCCGAGGAGGCTTGCTCTATTTTAGCAAGAGCTTCTCTAATGTGGCTATCATAGCTCTCTTGACGACCTTTAACGCGGTCTTTAACCTCAAGCAATCTAAGGGTTAAATTTTGCAGCCGATCTCTGACTTCTGTCCCTGGTTCAAACCTGTTGATCCCAAATGGCTCATTAGAATTTTCAAACCAGATCATCAAACTTTCATCCTTCCACTCAATCTTTCGAATCTTCGGATTATGTTTTATTGCTAAGTCAGTGTCGAGGAAAAATATCTCTATAATTTCATTCTCCATAAAATGCTTAAGGTGTTCTTTATTTGCTAATTGTTCACGCAGTGGCTCTGCGGCTCTTTCGTCGCCAATATTGCCCAGAGCATCTACTAGACCCGGGAAGCAATGAATTTTTATCGCTTCTACAAGAGGCTCTACGGCTCTTTTTTCTTTTCTTTTGCCCAATGCTTCAGCCGCTCTTTCGGCGACTAGAATATGATGGTCGTTTATAGCGTAAATAAGTGGCTCAAGAACATCTACGCCACCAATCCTATCTAACACCTCAACTGCACCGTAACGCACCTGCCACATCAACGTCGGAGGTACCCACAGTTCGGGTATAAAAGACGTTTTATCGCTCTTTTCAATAAAATAACTTTTTTTTGTTACTTTATATGCTTTATCTTGTAACATGCGGTAAAGTGGTTTGATTACCGGTGCTCCAATTTTAACGAGATCGTTTCGTATATTCGGCTCATCAGGATTTTTTTTGAACTCGTTTAAGAGTTCTTGTGTTTTTTCTTCTTTTGTTAGGGGAGCTGCCTCCACTTTTTCCATTTCAGTTTTGGGTTTTTCATTGCAGCCTGAAATTATTGCTAATGCAAAAACAACAAAATAAATCACTGACTTTTTCATTGTATCACCCTCCAATTGGAAGAAAAAAGGAGAAAAAGGGAGAAAAAGAAAAAGGGGGACATTCTACTTTTTCTGGTAATTTCTAAGTATTGAATGTAGATGACATCTTAGGATATATGATAGGGGGAGTGCAATTATTTTTGATCGTCAATAATTGCCCTACTTTTCTCACTTTTTGTCAACACGACACAGGCGACGCGGTTTAATACGTGCGGCCGGCAACATTGTTTCGATGATTTTCCAGGGCGATTTAGGCTAGATATTGCCCGCAGGGAGTCGGATAACTGCCGGTAACAGGGCATAAAGGGGACATTCTACTTTTTATTGTGGGAACTTCCTTTCAATGTCAATGCGACACCTGCGTTACCCTTTCATAGGTCCGGCCGGTGATATTTTTGCGATAATTTTCCAAGGCCACTTGGGCCAGTTTCTGGCCGCAGGCCGTTGGATATTCGCCGGTGATGCACGCGCGGCACAGCTCGCCGGCATCCAGGCCGATTGCCCGGGCAATGGCCTCCACGGGCAGATAGCGCAGCGAGTCGGTGCACCAGATGGGCCGCCATTTCCGCTTCCCTCTCGGGCGTAAGCGGTTCGCCGTGCAAGAAGTTCGGCGCGAATAGTTCGCTTACCGTAGACATATCGATGCCGTAAAAACAGGGTGTGATAATCGGCGGGCAGGCCACGCGCACGTGGATCTCTTTTGGCCGGCCCATTTGCTTGATCCGCCGCAAGAGCACTCGCAGTGTCGTGGCCCGCACAATCGAATCCTCCACCAATATTACCCGTTTGCCTTGGAGAACTTCGCCCAACGGCGTATATTTGGTTTCCGCTTTACGTTTCCGGTCGCCACTGCCTTCGATGAACGTGCGCCCGCTGTAGCGGTTGCGGATCAAGCCTTCCACGCAGGGGATTTTCAAGGCGTAGGCCATGGCGTCGGCCGCTGCTTTGCTGGTATCGGGCACGGGCACGACCACCGTACTGGAATCGATGGGCAGCGTTTCCAGCCGGGCCAACTCTTCACCCAACGCCTTGCGCGACAAATACACGCTCCGCTCGTCCAGCGTGCTGGCCACGTTGGCAAAGTAAATCCACTCGAAGAAACAATGCGCACGTGTGCCACTGCTGGCTTGCCCAGCAGTGCTGCTTGCGAACTGCTGGATTTCCAACTGGCCGTCGGTAATGATAATCGCGTGTCCCGGCGGAACCGGCTTGATTTTTTCCTGCGTGATGCCCAAATTGAGCAAGGCCACGCTTTCGCTCGCCGCGACGAACAAGGGCCCCTCCACGGCGTAACACAAGGGCTTGATTCCCAACGGGTCCCGGGCGACCATCATCGTTCCCAAGGCGTCGATAAAAACGATGCTGTAGGCGCCGTCGAATTTCCCCACAAAATGCCGGCACACGTTAACCAGCGGCGGTCGAACATCCGTGGACAACGCCGCGCAGATCTGATGCATGAAAATTTCGGTGTCGGTTTCGCGGGAAAGATGATTGTCCTCGTTATCCAGCAATTCCTCGCGAAGTTCCTGGTAATTGGCCAACTGCCCGTTGAAAGCAAAACTGAACCATTTGTGTTTCTTGATGTGGTGCCGTTCGAAAGGCTGGGCGTAACTGCGGTCGTCCAGCCCGCAGGTGGCATATCGCACGTGACCGATCGCCGCCCGGCCAACGTATTCCCGCATGATCGATTCATATTTGTGGCGATGGCTGAGGCGAAACACCTCGTTCACGCCGCCCACGTCTTTGTAGGTGTCGATGAGTTGCTGCCGATTTGGATTATATGTGGTAATGCCGGCCGCAAGCTGCCCCCGATTCTGAATGTCCAGCAACATCCGGGGCATCAATCGCGATATCTCTTCGGGCCCCTGTTCAGGACACAAGGGACTTGTGCCCCTGCCGGGCAAATGATAGATCGCGGCCACGCCGCATTCTTCGTGCAATTGGCTCATAAACGAAATCCGTAGCCTCCTAAATTGAAAAATGGGTGGCACGGGCATCTTGCCCGTGGTTTTCGTCTCGTTCCCACGCTCCAACATTTCCCTCGTTCCCAGGCTCCGCCTGGGAACGCAGTCTCAGATGCTCCGCGTCCACACGGATGTCACGTCATTCTGAGCGTAGCGAAGAATCTCACTTTTCTCTCGTTCCCATGCTCCGGCGTGGAAACCAGTAAAAAGCACTGGCGAGACGCCTGTGCCACCCCGAAATATATTAATTATCTCGTTCCCACGCTCCTACATTTCTCTCGTTCCCATGCTCCAGCGTGGGTACGCAAGCAATTCGTTTTTTCCACGCACTTATTTATTTTACGGTTAAATAAACAATCACACAATTAGCCGTAACGGGGGGGTATCGCTCTGGATTCTCTTGCTTGCGAAAAAAAGAAACGGATATAATAGGCTTTATGTTAAAAGTCACTCGAAACGGCTTTGTTTGGATTTTCACAGTCCAATTCGCATTAATTGCGATGCTGGGCGAGGGTCTGCACTTCCTGCCCGGCCTGGACCATTCCTGCTACCATTCGCTCAATTTTGTTGTTCCCTCCCCAACCGCTGCCGACTTTGATGGTTGCCACGGCCATCATTCCCCCGCCCTTTTGCATACGGAACAAAATCCAGAGGGAATACACCATCCCGCCGATTGTCCTGTGTGTAAATATTTCGCCCAGGCTAAACCGCTGCCTTTGACAATTTGTGCTCAGCCTGAGTATCTCGTTATTGTCGAAAGATTAATATTCTGCTCTCCCCTGTTGGAAAGCCGTTTTTCCGCCACTTATCAGTCTCGGGCGCCTCCCGCCGCTCTGTTTCAGGTCTAATTGCCGCTGGCAATTATTCTGATATCTCCCCTCCGCCGCATGTTTGCCTGTGGGCCGCGTTTATTGGACGCTCATATAGTGTCCGATCGGTTTCATCCTGTTATTGACAGATAATTCTCCCGGCGCCAGCACCGGGCTAAACATGAATGAGACGTATTACGCAATTTTTACTTTTATTCCATCATTTCCCTCTAATCGGAGGATAAAATATGTTCCGCCGTTATGCTTTTACACTCGTGGAACTGCTGGTGGTGATCGCCATCATCGGCGTTTTGATTGCCTTATTATTACCGGCCATTCAAGCCGCCCGGGAATCCGCCCGGCGCATGACATGCGGCAATAATCTCAAGCAAATCGGTCTGGCCCTGCATTTGTATTACAACACCAATAATAAACTGCCGCCGGGCTGGACCGCCTACGATCCGCAAAACCATCTGCCGTATCCCCTGGGCGAACCCGGTTGGGGTTGGGCAGCACGGATCTTGCCGTTTATCGAGCTTAGCGGGATTTCAAAAAATCTCATTCACGATAAGTTGCCCCTTTCCGATCCGGTTAATCAAGTTGCACGGCTCACGGTAATTCAAGAGTTCCGCTGCCCTTCCGATCTCACTCAACAAACCTTCGTGGACCCGGAGGATCCCGCGCAGCTTGAATTAGCCGTGAGTAATTACGTGGGCGTGTTCGGTACGCAAAATATCCACGAGTGTGAACTAATTCCAATAGGACAGCAATGCGCAAGCGACGGCGTGTTCTACCATAACAGTGCCGTTACATTTAAAGACATCAAGGACGGCACGAGCCATACCTTTGCCGTGGGCGAACGTACTACAGCATTAGGTTTTGGAACTTGGATCGCCGCGCCGCCAAACGACGGTTGCGGCCCGGGCATGGTTTTGGGCACCGGCGCTTACACGCCTAATTCGCGCGAGGATGATACCCACAATTTCAGCAGCCGGCATCCCACGGGAACAAATTTTCTCACCGCCGACGGCTCTGTCCGCTTCATCAGTCAAGATCTCGACGATCAATTTTTTCGCGCCCTCTGCACCCGGGCCGCAGGCGATAGCATCGGCGACGCCCTCAGATAGTAGGGTGTGCGAAGCACGCCGAATGTAAGCAATAAAAAAATTGCCGCGTTTCACGCACCCAACGAGACTTACGGCTGCCTACCCACATCGGTCAAAATGCGGCGAATCTGCAAACCTAAATCGGGTATATCTTCAATCGCGGTCTTCCACACAACTTCCAAGTTCACACCGAAATAATGATGAATTAACTTATCTCGAATCCCCGTCACTTCTCTCCAGGACACATTGGGGTGGTCTTCCTTAAAAGAAGTAGGAACTTGTTTCGCCGCTTCTCCAATCATCTCCAGTGCGCGAATCACCGCATAGACGGTCTTGGCATCTTTCGCAAACTGCTCGTATGTCATTCCCTCAATAAACTGCCCTATCTTCTCTGTGGCGTCAACAATGTCTTCAAAGTAATCGAGATGGATGCGCTTTGAGGTCATATCATTATCGCTTCACTCAGTATGTGTTGGCCAATGCGTGGTTTCAACGCATCCCTCATTACAAGGTCTGTCTTAACGCCCAACTGATCTGAAAGATAGTTTTCCAACTCGATGAATTTAAATAGCGAGGGCGGCTCGTAAAATGTGACAAGCACATCCAAATCACTATCCGGGCGTTGTTCATGGCAGAGGTACGAGCCAAACACGCTCAAGGATTCAACTCGATACCTTTCTCTCAGCAGCGGTAGTTGCCGGCGCAGGGATTCAATGATTTGGGAAATGTCTATTTGTTCTTTCATTATTGCCATCCTACCTTTTGCTGAGCATATCAGGGACGCACCGGGAGTTCAAGTGGGAGCGGCAAGTGAAAGTAGGGTGTGCGAAGCACGCCGAATGTAGGCAATAAGAAGATTGGTGCGTTTCACTCACCCTGATCTGCTGATTAAGCCGGGGCCGCCACAGGCGAGCCGAAGGCGGATCGTGGCACGCGGCAAATTTAAGAGTGCTGAACCCCAAACCCTGAACCCCGAATCCCGAACCCCGAACCCTATTACCGCAGCGGCGCCTGATCGCGGTTGACCATCTGCGTTTGGTCGCCCGGAGTAGCCGGAGACCATGGCGCGTTTGGCGACTGCGGCACCACGTATGGATTCAGCGTGGATTGCAGCGCGGAGATCCGCGAGGCCACCTGCGGTTGATGGCTGTCGTACCAAAACGAGCGCTGATAATTGGCCAAGGCCTGGGCCGTATCGCCCGAATCCTCACGGAGTTTTCCCAGCGCGGCCAGCGCCCGGGCGTTATCGGGCTGAATGGTCAAGGCTTCCACGAGGCGTTCTTTTGCAGCATTGGAATCGCCGAATTCCTGGCACATCCTGGCCAATTCGATTTTGGCGTCGGCCGCGCCCGGCTGTTGGCTTACCCAACCTTCAACCAGGCGAAAGGCCTCTTGCGTGCGTCCCTGTTCGGCCAGCAGCACCGCCAGTCCCCGGTAGCAATCGGCATGATTACGATTGCGATCCAGGCAAAGGTTGTAATACGTTTCGGCCTTTTCCAAATCACCCTGCTGATTATTTACCTTTCCTAAGCGATGGTAAGTGGCGGCCAGGTTGTAATAAGCATCGGCGTTTGTCGGATCGGCGTACGAGGCCTCCTGGAATTGACGCAGGGCTTGATCATATTGCGCTTGTTGGAACATGCGCACGCCTTCAGCGTTTCTGCCCGAGGCCGTGATCCCGCCGCAACCGGCAATAAACAGCAACAAACCGGCGACACCGAACCAGGCCGCCGCCGCGTGCCTTTTGCTCATTTTCCTGACATTGCCGCATATATTATCAGCGATGCCCGGAAAAGACCTTCGGCAAAACCCAAAGCGGTTTGCTATGGTAATTTGAGACACTTCGTTGGCGCCTCACATTGGCGGAGATAATTTTATGGAAAAGATTCCTCCGGTGCGCACTGGGCGCGGGCAGGGAATAACAAGGAGTGGAAGGATAACCATCCGCCCGGCGGCTTGCAAGAGGGATATTTTGCTAGCAATGCTGGCGCAAAGTGTCGATCCTAAGAATATGCAGTCATTCTGAATCTTGTAAGCCCTCAGCTCTCAGCCATCAGCCTATAACCTCTAGAAATGAGCTCCTTCGCTGCTCTCGGGATGAGATTTAGAACGTGCTTAGCGGCGGGCTGATATCCGGACTCAATGTGGCGTCGTCCATAGTAGGCACAAACGTTATATGGCGCCTCTCATAGCCCAGTTTTCGCAGCACTTCTAATACTTCGCTACAGGTGGGAAACATCCGTCCGCTGGTGCGCTTATATTCTTCCATGGCGTTCATGAACTCGATTTCTTCGTGTGTATAGTCGCGCTCGCAGGTCGTCGGATCGATTTGCCGCCGTCGATTGACCTTTGCCCGGCGCTCGCACACTCGTTGTTCCATGGCAACGGGGATGTTCTTCTGTCGGCGGTCAACACCAATACGACGATCGAGAGCATTGATGCGGCGATCGTACTCTACATTCTTTTGGCACTTTGTCCGCTGATTTTCAGCATGTGGCTGGGTAAGTTTTTTCGGCGTGCCAGTTTTTTTGGCCTTGGTCGACTTAAGAGCCGGTTTTTTGTGCTTTACCATGAGGTTATACCCCTCCCTTTATCGGATGACTCCACTACGAGAAAGAGTACATCAGCGTTGAATAAAGTCATCGAAAAAACGACTGGCGAAAGTTGACCGATTAGAAAAAATAGAACGTTATAGCGATCGTGCGCAAATGCGCAAATAATACTAAATGCGAGTTTTTCCGAACGCGCAAGCAAAGTCCATCACCATAGCCGCCCCTAGAATTGATTTAACCGACAATTCCCCTCATTGTGGTTAAAAGAATCAAGAGCTGCCGATTGATTCGGTTACCTCGCGGCAGATATCGCGCAGTTCGATTATAGAGATGTCTTCCAGCCGTTTACCATTTTTGTCGAGTTGTTCGTTAATTTTAACGGCTGTTTCCTGCATAAAAGAGTGAGTGCCTTGACTTCCACCCCAAAGGAGAAAGTTTTTTCCGCGTGTTACCCGCGTTTGCCCATCGTCGTTATCAAAGGCCAGGCCCAGCAGAGCGGCCGATTTTTTCCTTTGCTTTGATGTTCTCACACTTGTTTCTCTGGGTGCGGTATGTCAGGATGGTTTTTTACGGTTTAAGAATTGCCGCAGCGCGTCGCTGGCCGCGCTTTGGCTGTTTCCATCACTCACTTTTTTAGTGTAATCAGAACGACCAGTTCCCTTGGGAGGCTTTTTCTTTTCCTCTTTTTTTTCTTCTCCCCCTATGTGGGGCGCGAAAACAGTTGTAGTATCCGACAGTTTATGTCCGATGGTGCGGGTTTCCTTTATGGACAGATCATCGATCGGGGAAGCGGGTTTGGATGACTCTTCTTCTCCGTTGATCCAATTGCTGATGTCCAGATCTTCTTCTTTGGTGGCGGTCGTCTGCGCGGTTCGTACGGCCGCCTCTTGAACCGAGTGCACCTTGGGCTTTTTCTTCCCGCCCACGCTGACCGACAACTGGACTTCAAACTCCAGTATGCCGACTTTGAGTCGATCGCCGTTTTTTAACTCCTGCTCCCCGGCAACTTGTTCGTTGTTGATAAAGGTATGGTTGGTGCTATTTAAGTCGATAATCGTTGCGCGGCCTTCCTGCAGTCTGATCGCACAATGCTTGCGACTGACGCGATCGCAGGCCGGACGTAAATGGCAACCCTCGGCACGGCCAATGAGAAACTCTTCTTTCGCGATGGGAATCTCACGCCCGTGATTTTTTCCCCCGATTACTACGAGTTTGACTTCCATTGCCCTTCCCTTGAATGCCGCATCGGAAAAAAACCGCTCACTATTAATAATTAAAACGAAAATCTATATTTAAGAAAAGCCCAAGTATCATTTATTACTATGAATTTCCCTACCTGTATACCTTACGCTGCGCTGCTAAGCCGGGCAAGTTCTTATCGATCTCCTTATATGGATGGTAACAAGTTATCGGCGAAGTGTCAAAATTTTTCCACCCCATAGAGCGGTTGGGAACATTTTTATATGTACCATCAGGGGGGACGCATTATCATCTATTTATGGTTTCTCTTCGTTGCTGCCGCAACATCCCCGGGCGCGATGCTCTGTCCATTGGAAAGCATCGTATTTCTCATTGACCAATTCACCGGCCCGGTGTCGCTCCCGGTCAGATAGCATTCCCGGCTGCCACTGTACCGATAACCTTTGAGCCAATTGGGCCGACCACGCCTCGGCCAATTGATCAAAGTCAAGCCAGATTGCCGTCGCTTCGGCCACTCCAGCCAACTCAGGTGCGGCCGGAGAACAAGCCAACAGCACGCCCCCATGTTGCAACACGGCCCCGCGCCAGCGCCGCTGGGCGCTGCCGGCTATCTTGATATCGCCCAGCAAAACATCGCCCGCCGCGCGCCGCTGGAAACAAAGAAATGCCTGCCGGCGATCTTTTTCCCGGCCTTCGCCGCGGCATAACGTAGCGCAAATTCCCTGCTTGGCCAACACGGTAATCAATGCTGCATGGACATTTTCATAGAGTTCAAAATGTCTAATGGCCAGGCCATGGCCCGACGGCACAACTAGGCTGTAAGTGATTTCTCTGTCATGCAAAATGGCCCCTCCGCCGGTGATGCGGCGCACCACTGGGCAGTCCCGGCTGGCGGCATGTTGCCAGCGCTCGCTGTACTGCTGAAAGTATCCCAGCGAGAGCGTCGGCTGCCGCCAACCATAGAATCGCAACGAAATTCCACCCCCGGCCACTGCCGATTCCAGCAGCGCTTCATCCACCGCCATGTTCCACGCGCCCAAGGCCGTTGGATCGATCAATAAACGACATAACATATAATTTAGGAGGATGAATACAATCGCTTGCGATTTCGCACTCTCCACTAACCACTAACCACTCGCCACTTTAATATCGGCTTGCGCGCGGCCAGCACTTCGTCAGGGCGCCTGACGGGCGTGGTGTGCGGGGCTTCCTTGAGCAACTCCGCCGGCTCCCCGGTAATCCGGAACAGTGTCTCGGCAAAGGCGTCGAGCGTCGCTCGGTTCTCGGTCTCTGTCGGTTCGATCATCAGCGCTTCGCGCACGATCAGCGGAAAGTAGACCGTCGGGGCGTGATATCCATAATCCAGCAGACGTTTGGCAATATCCATGGCGCTGATGTTCTTCTCCGCCTTCAGCTTTGCCGCCGAGGCCACAAACTCGTGCATGCATCGCTCGCCGTTGGGCACGGGCAGAAAATGCTTGACCTTTGCCAGTAGATAGTTGGCGTTAAGCACCGCGTTTTCGGCCACGCGCTTCAGCCCGTCCGGTCCGTGCGTGCGGATATAGCAATACATGCGCACCAGCACGCCCACGTTGCCGAAAAAACTCCGCACCCGGCCGATCGACTTGGGACGATCGTAATCCAGGCGATAGCCCTTGCCGTCCTTGACCACAATCGGCGCCGGCAGATACGGCCGAAGTTTTTCACTTGCGGCGATCGGTCCTGCGCCCGGTCCGCCGCCGCCGTGTGGACCGCTAAACGTCTTGTGCGGATTGTAGTGCATCAAATCCGCGCCGAAGTCGCCCGGCCGCGTGATGCCCAAAATGGCGTTCATGTTCGCGCCGTCCAGATACACCAGTCCGCCCGCGTCGTGCACCATCCGGGCGATCCGGGCGATGTTCCGGTCAAAAAGTCCCAGCGTATTAGGATTGGTGATCATCAGCACGGCCGTCTTCTCGTCGAGTTTTGTCGCCAGGTCTTCAAGATCCACCAAACCTTCGGCGTTGCTCTTGACCGGTACCACACTGAAGCCCGCCATGGCCGCGCTGGCCGGATTGGTGCCGTGGGCGCCGTCGGGAATGAGCGCAATGCTGCGTTTTTCGCCGATATCGCGGAAATAGGCCGCCGCCACCAAAAGCGCCGTCAATTCGCCGTGTGCCCCGGCCGCCGGTTGTAGAGACACCCCAGGCAGCCCGGCAATCTCGGCAAGCATCTGCTGTGCCTGATGCAACAGGGCCAAAAGCCCTTGTACCGTCGAGTCCGGCTGATAAGGATGCAAATCCACCATGCCCGGCATGTTCGCCAAACGCTCGTTCCGCTTGGGATTGTACTTCATCGTACACGATCCCAGCGGATAAAAGTGCGTATCGACCGACATATTGTAGGTCGACAAATTCACAAAGTGCCGGATCACATCCGGCTCCGAAAGTTCCGGCAGCCCAAGCGGCGTGGAACCAAGCACACCGGGCGGCAGCAATTCTTCCACGGGCCGCCGCGGCACGTCGCACTCCGGCAATCTCACCGCCCCACAACCTGGCTTGGACAACTCGAACAGCAATTCCGTGGCTCGTGTATTTCGCATGATAAAACCCAGATAGCCGGCGGTCAACGACCGCCGGATAGTGCGTCAATTAATCCCTCGTTCCCAGGCTCTGCCTGGGAACAAAAATTACGTTCCTATGATCTTTACCAACCGGTCAATTTCCTCCTTGGTCCTTTTTTCCGTCACTGCCACCAGCAGGCAATCGGCAAGTTGTGGATACCATCTACCCAGCGGCACGCCGGCCAAAATGTATTCGCGCCGGGCGGCTTCTAACAATTTCTCCACTCGTCCGTCGTTTACGCGCACCACGAATTCCTTGAACGTGGGCCGCTCAAAAACCTTTGCCAATTTTCCGCCGGCAGTCAATTGCTCCAAGGCATATCGGGCCTTTTGCAGGCACAGTTCGGCCGCGCTTCTCATGCCCTGCGGTCCCATCAGGGCCAGGTACACGGCCGTCCTGAGCGCGATAAGTCCTTGATTCGTGCAGATATTGCTCGTGGCCTTTTCGCGGCGGATGTGTTGTTCCCGGGTTTGCAGCGTGAGCACCCAGCAGCGCTTGCCGCGACGATCCACAGTCTGCCCCACCAGCCGACCGGGAATGCGACGGAGGAACTGCTCGCGGCAGGCGATGATCCCCAGGTAAGGCCCGCCATAGGCCATTGTGTTGCCCAGCGATTGTCCTTCGGCCACGCAGATATCCGCCCCATAATCCCCGGGCCGCTTGAGCAATCCCAGACTGATCGGATCCACTGCCACTATAAATAACGCGCCTGCCTTATGCGTAATTTCCGCCAGCCTTTCCACTTCTTCCAGACAGCCGAAAAAATTCGGCTGCTGCACTAGCACGCAGGCCGTATCAACGTTAACGGCCGCTTCCAGATCACCGGCCGAAATCGTCCCCTGCGGAGTATCCAGCGTAAAGATTTCGGTCTTCATATTAGCCAGATAGGTTTTCAGTATCTGGCGAAACTCAGGATGCACGTTTTCGGCGACCACGACCCGGCCGCCGCGTCGCGTTACGTCCAGGGCCATGAGCACCGCCTCGACCGCCGCCGTGCCGCCGTCGTAGAGGCTCGAGTTCGACACGTCCATGCCGGTCAATTGCGTGATGAGCGTCTGATACTCGAACAGGGCTTGCAGGTTGCCTTGACTGGCTTCGGCCTGATACGGGGTATATGAGGTGTAGAATTCGCCCCGCGCGGCAATGGCGTCGACCGCGGCGGGAATAAAATGATCGTAACTGCCGCCGCCCAGAAAGCAGGGCACGCAGGCCGCCGAGAGATTGCGCCCGGCCAGCTCGATCATGTGGGCGCTCAGTTCCAACTCGCCCATTGCCCGCGGCACGCACAATTCGCCTTGAAGCGCAGTTCAGCCGGCACCATCTCAAACAGTTCTTCCAGCGATGCCGCCTCAATCGCCTCCAGCATCGCCGCTTGATCTTCAGCAGTATTGGGAATAAATGGCATGCGCGATTATTGTTAAATGATTAATGCTGTTGAATGTCATATAAAAATGTCATATTCATCGTTTAGCCCCTGATCTTGCAACATTATTTTATAAGGATCAATAAATGATGAATGTGAATTAGTGAAGCATGTGGAATATTAATTCATCCTTCATCCCTCATCCTTTTTCTTAGTGTTGCTCTTCCGCGCATTGTTTCTGATATGCGGCAAAGTCCACCAGGTCGGCCAACTTTGCTCCGCCGCTGATTTTGATTTTCACCAGCCAGCCGGCCCCGTAAGGTTCTTTGGAAACGATTTCCAGGTTGTTGGCCACCTCGGCGTTGACGGCCGTGACTTGGCCGTCCACCGGGCTGTTCAAATCGCTTACGGCCTTGACCGACTCGATTTCGCCAAAAGGCTCGCCGGCCTTCACCTGCCGGCCCACCTCGGGCAGCGAAACAAACACCAGATCGGTCAAGGCTTCCACCGCAAAGGCGGTCAGCCCGACCGTGGCTATTTTCCCGCCTTTCGGATCGGCTTCGATGTGCGCCCATTCGTGCGTTTTGGTATACAAAAGTTGCTCTCGATTCACGTTTTATTCCCTTTCTTGTTACGATTGAAAAACGGCAGAGCCGCCACGCGCGCCGGCTCAAGATGACCCCGGATGTCGATCGTCAATTCCCTGCCCAACACGGTATATTCCGGGGGAACATAGCCCATGGCAATCGGTTTATTAAGCGTGGGCGAAAAGGTGCCGCTGGTGACTTCGCCGATCGGGCGCCCGTCGGCCAGGATCCGATAACCCTGGCGCGGCACGCGCCGCTCAGACAATTCCAGCCCGATCCGCGTCATGCGCAGCGGCTCTTTCTCGATCTTCAGCAGTGCGTCGCGCCCGGGAAAATCATAACCCACCAGGTGACAGGCAAATCCCAATCCCGCCTGATACGGATCGATCTCTTCGCTCAATTCATGTCCATAAAGCGGCATGCCCGCTTCCAGGCGTAACGTGTCGCGCGCGCCAAGACCCGTCGGTACTACGCCCAGCGGTTTGCCCGCCTCTAACAAGGCCTCCCAAATTCCCCGGGCGATGCCCGCGCCCATGCTCAGCTCAAAACCGTCTTCGCCCGTATAGCCCGTGCGGCTGATAATCCCTCCTTGCCGCTGCGCGGCAGGATCCAGCAGCCGAACTTGAGCCCCACGGTAATACTTCATGCCATGCAGATCCACGTCCACAAAGGGCTGGATCAACTCGACCGTGCGCGGACCTTGAATGGCGAACATCGCCCACAGCCGGCTCACGTCGGTAAAAATCACTTCCTGGCCGGGCCGCTCGGGCGGGAGATGCCCATGGATCCAGCGTACGATTTTCTCATGGTTCGAGGCATTGACCACCATCAGATAAAATGGTTGGCCATATTCGTTGTGATAGTAGCCCACCAGCACGTCGTCGAGGATGCCGCCCTGCTCGTTGGTCACGAGCGAATAGCGAATTTGTCCCAGCGCCATGTCGGCCACGCGCCGGGTGAGCAATTCGGCCAGAAAAACCGCTGCCCCGGGCCCTTCAAAGCGCAGCCGGCCCATGTGCGAAATGTCGGCCATGCCCGCGATGCTCCGCGTAATCCGATGCTCCTCGATTATCGAAGTGTATTGAACCGGCATCAAAAAACCGGCGAATTCCACCATCCGCCCCCCGTTTGCCACATGCCAATCATACAGTGGTGTTTTATTCATGTCGGTCAACGTCCTTGTCCCCGAAGTTCATATTTAGCCCGCCGTGAATACACGGCGGGGAAATACTTCACCCTGCCCCGGGTGTATTCACCTGGGGCTAAATATGTTTTTTAATCGCCTGGAATGAAAAAAGTATTTTAGCCTTAGGCAAAAATACGGCTAGGGGGCGAGAAGAAAAGTTTTGTTAGGAAATTGTCCCGAAAAAATTCTCAAAATAGCCGACTTTTGGCCATTATTCCTATCCCGGATTATTAATACCTCATCGGGGATTACGTTCGACGCTAGTGGATGTGTGCGAAGGAATGCCATCCTAAAGAGGAAAGCCACCCCCAGGATGTCTCGTTTGCTTCGTTGGTCGATTTGGTTTGGATATCCTACGCTTACCGCCTCCGCTGTTGCCAAGCGTAAATGATTAAAGCAAAAGCACCCATGCCGATGAGGGCAAGGATGGATGGTTCGGGAACCGCAGTGCCGTTGAATTGGATTTCGCTAAGCCCGACAAACCCAGTATCAGCGCCTGGAAAGTCGGTGATGTTGTGGAAACGGATAAACTCTGCCTCCAAGTTCAGCGGAACCACTTGCGAGAAGTCAACCGTGTCGCTCCCGGGCGCCTGGTTCAGGGTGATATTATTCAGAAGAGTATAATTGGTACCGTCCGCGGAGTAGAGCACGTCGGTCGTGTGGATTCCGCGTGCCGTGAGAAGGCCCGCTACACCGCTCCATTCGTTGTAGTTCCAGATCCGCATGGTGTCGATGTTATACAAGGCACCCAGGTCCCACGTGATCTGTGGGTCGGTGTCATTGTAGCCATAAGCATAATTGATGCCACCATTGAGCCACATCGTGCCATCGGGCCCACATGAGTGGGTACCCGGACCGTTAATATTCAAACCGGAACCATCAACGGTGTAGGATGCCATGCGATCAAAAAGGTCTGCTTCACCTATATGCGCTAGGCTGCTGGAGACATCGTGTATTGTGACCCCAGTGATCAATTCGGCGGAGGCAGCAGGCGAAATGAAAATGCTTACGTTGAGAAGAACGGCGAACAAGGCGGAATGACGGGGCGATGAAATCGTGTACATTGCTAATCTCATATTGCAAAAGAATGTAATGTTGGTTTGCTGTTGGACGGAGAATCTCCGATGTTTGTTAAACTGGAATGGCTTTTCTCTTTGAGCCAATTTAAGAATGCATCCCATGATATCCGAAATAATCGGAAGATCATTTTTTTATTGGATGCTATCGCTGCCTCATCATGTGATTACAACAGAGTTATTTCTATTTTTTATTTTGATGGAGAGAAAAATTGTTGTCAACCCACGGAAGGGCAAAACAACGAAAAATCTTGGGGGGGACAGCCCCCTAGACAAGGGTCCTTTTAGATCATCCACAGGTTATTGTGAGTGACTTTTTGCTTAGTTAGTTCATTAAACTTGACTAGCCGATAAAGGTTACGCTTGTTTGAAAGGATTCAGGCAAAGGACTTGGTGCAGATATTGCGGAGAGTGCTCTTCGTTGTCCGGTCGCTCGTAATGCCACTTAGGACCGGTAGGCATCAGGCTGTCGCAACAGGGCCAAGGATCAAAGGGATTGTAACCCAATGCCTTTGTGAGCTTATCGGAATTCATCGAGACGTTTCCCGCCCGCGGCGGAATCGGGCCGGCTTCGCGCCGCGGAATGCCCATCAGGCATTTCGGATCATATCCGCCCACGCGATTTATTATCTGCGCAATCTGATACAAACTCAGACGCCGCGGTCCGCCCGCGTGAAAAAGTCCGCTCAGTCCGTTGGCAAGCATCCGTTCATATAACAGATTCATGCAATCGGTATAAGTGGGCGTGCGAATCTCGTCGAAATAAAGTGTTGCTGGACGCGTTTTTTTAAATCGCGAAGTGATCCAATCTATCGCCCCCGCGTGTCCGTTCGCGCTAATACCCATGGGCAAGGAAATCCGCAAAATGCACGCCCGCGCATCGGCCGATAATATAATTTCCTCGGCCGCCGCCATGGTCTTGCCGTAGACGGTCACGGGATCGACCGGATCTTCTTCCGCGTAACCGCCCTCGCGCAGGCCCGAAAACACCAGATCGCACGACAGGTGCACCAAGCGCACCCTGCGCGGAACAGTTTGCGAAAGCAAATTGCGCACGCCTTCCACATTGATCCGCCAGGCAATGTCAGGGGCACATTCACATTGTTTCAGGGCGCAATTGCCGGCGCAGTCCAACACCGAACGAAACTGGTACCGGTCGAACAGCCGGGCAAGCCTTTCTCTATCTTCCGCATTACAGGCAACAACGCCCTGCCCTTGTATGCGCGGATTGTCTTGCTGGCGCATGCCGATCACCTGCCCCGGATATCGCGCGTGAAAATAATGCCACGCATTAAATCCCGGCACCCCGGCCAGCCCAGTGATCAAAAGCGGCAAAGCAACGTATGGGGACTGTCCCAATTTTTGCGTAGCAAAAATGGGACTGTCCCCTTTTGTAGCCGCTTTTGTAGCGAAAATGGGACTGTCCCCCTCCTGGTTCGAGCGAATAGCTGATAAGGCTTTATCTTGGCGGATCATTGGGCAGGATCATGGTAGAAATTGGAAATCTAATAATATAATGTGGGCGCTAGTCAATGGACAATAGGCAGCGGAAATTAGTTGCAATAAAAAAACTCCCGGCGCAAGTGCCGGGGCTAAATTTTACACCGCGACATTACTTTTTCTTCGCTATCAATATACACCCTCTCCACTCTGCACCGCCCACCGTCCACCGTCCACCGCCCACTTATTTCTCCGCCTCTTTGATCGCAAATTCGATCGACGACTGCCCCACCTTCTGGCTCTTCACGTCTTCGATCGTCAGTTGCAGGGTATATTTGCCCGGATTGATGCGCTTCGGCATGTGCAGATTGAAGATGAGGAAATAGTCGCGCCGTGGATTTTGACAATACTCCTCCGTCGTGGCGGAGGTTTGTTCCACCACGCGATGCCCGCTGGCATCGAAAATCTGATAGCTGCTCTTTAGCGCCGTATGGAATCCCTTGGCCATAGACTCGATCGCGTAATTATCCAACTCGGCATAGAGCAGCACTTCCTGCTCGGGCGTAAATTCGTTTTTCTTAAAGGACGTGTAACAGCCGTAGCTTTGCACCCCAGTGCAGAACGCCAGGTTGCGCACCACCAGCGGCGCCGTTTCGCCTAAGCGCGACAGGGCTTCGCCCAGGACTTGCTTGCTCTCGGCCGAGCGCGGAGTGTCGGCCGATGTTGCTTGAGAGTCCAAGAGCATGGCCAAACCATAAAGCTCCTTCGACCAGAATTCCTGCATTGCGGGCCCGCGCTAGCAATTGGTTTAACCGCCTTATCACGCTGGTCGGCCAATATGTAAAGCATGTGCAAACGCGCCTGCTGGGCCAAATCTTCCGGGCTCTTTGTATCGCCTGGCGCAGAGCCTTCCATGGCCTGGATGGCCGCCGACAGATGTTCCCGCCAATCGGCCTCGGGCGAACTGCCCGCATTATACGAAGCGCTGACCACGGAATCGACGGCTTCTTTTGGCTGCTGTCCATCCGGCAATTGTTGGGACGCCTGTGAATTGGCAGGATGGTTTGCCGTGGACGAATAGTGTCCCGGAGGCGGCGTATTTGATGTAGAGTTTATCGCCGATGCCGCGTCTTTCGACGCCAATGCTTGCTTGATGCCGCTGGCCAACTGATTGCCGCCGGTCGACTGATTGCCGCTAGTCGATAGATTGTTCCCGTCGGCCATTGCCTGACGTTCGGCCGCCCGGCGTCGATAGGCAACGGCGGCGCGGAATTGTTGCATCACCAACGGCCAAAGGGCCGGATCGGTTTGCCTGAGGTCCTCCATCAATTTATTTTGGGCCGCGGGATCGAGCGTGCCCAGTTGTGCAATTCCTCCATGACTTCCTGCATCGCCTGAGTATTCGATGCACTATTGGATTGCGCGCTGGACGGATTTTGGCCATTGGCCTGGGCCGGCGTTGCCGTGGCCGCGCTCGGTTTGGCGGATGTTGGATTTGTCCATCCCTGGGGGCCATTCCACGGCGACGAAGCACAGCCGCAGAGGATCATCCCAAAAAGCATTAGGCCGATCACTAACGACAATCTGCTCATAAACAAATGCCGTCCTCTGATCTCTGACCCCTGACCTCTGATCTCTTAGATAAGCCGTAGAAGAGGGGGGATGCTACCGAAAAGGCCTTTTTTATGCAAGACAGGATTAAGAAAAAGTCTTTATAGAGGTCTTTACCACCCCCATATCCCCCCCAAATATATTATACAATAATATTAGTAATCATACTTGACATGCTTATGAAATATGATAATGTGACTTTATTCGCATACACATTAAAAAGCTGGAGGCAGCGTTAGCACCTTATAACTTCATTCCTTCCACTTTCGTCTCGGGGATGACAGAGAAGGTGCGTTCTAGCCTGGGCTCTCTGTAAGGCGAGCCAATCTTTGTGATTTGCCTCCCTCCCGAAATCGGCAAAGCGTGCGATTCAGGTGATTTTCCCTCACCATCGGCTGATGCAAATCCAGAGGGCCCCCCTAGCTGAGCAAGGCGGCAATTCCGCTGGGCTTTGGATCTGCTGAATAAAGGTTTCGTATTGCGCAAGCGCAAACTAACCGCAGGCGATTGGAATGCATTACAAAGGGAGCATCTATGAATAAAAAACTCGCACTTGGGGTCCTTGTCGTGCTCTGGGGAACGTACGCTATCCAAGGGCAAACTATCCAGAGCAATCCTTATTCCAGAGCCTTAACCGGCGCAAGAACTAACCTTTCCTCTTATTCCCAATCAGGCGCGACTGAAAACCCCCTCGGGGCGCCCGCTACCTACGACCTGCAAAACGTGGGCGGCCAAAACTACATGACCAGCGTCAAAGACCAAGGCGCTTGCGGTAGTTGCTGGGCGTTCGCCACCTATGGCGCCATGGAAAGCGATTTGCTCCGCGCCGGCGGATCAGCAAGCAACTTTTCCGAAAACAACTTGAAAAACCGCCACGGTTTCGATTGGGGGCCTTGTGCGGGCGGCCATAGCTGGATCTCCAATGCCTACCTCAGTCGTCTAGCCGGACCGGAAGCGGAGACCGACGATCTGTACCATGACTGTGACGACCGCGCCACTGCCCCGACGAATATCCCCCGCCAACGCTTCCTCCGCGACGCGAATTATTACGACACCAACGCGGAAATCAAAAATGCCCTCATGACCAAAGGCGCCTTATACACGTCTATGTACTGGGACAGTGGTTATTATAACAGCGGCAACTACACATATTATAATCCCGGCTCATCCGGCACCGGCCATGCCGTCACCATCGCGGGCTGGGACGATAACAAGGCGACCGCCGGCGGCACGGGCGCGTGGCTCATTAAAAACAGTTGGGGCAACGGTTGGGGACAAAACGGTTATTTCTGGCTCGCTTACCAGGATGCCTATGGCGGAAAGTATGGAACATCGTTTGAAACCAACCCTGCCAATACGGTCAGCAAAGTCTATTATTACGACTATTTCGGCGATGTATCGGAACTCAACACGCCTTACGCCTGCAACGTCTTCCGCACCACCGATGCCGAGCAGCTCAAGTCGATCGGCTTTTATACGCAAGCCGACTCGGCCGGCTACCAGATCAAGATCTACGATACCTGGAATACCGGCCCCTCAGGATTATTGGCCTCCAAGTCCGGCACGATCAGCAACTGGGGCTTCCACGTGGTCGACCTGGACTCGCTCGTTTCCCTGGGCAACAACGATGATTTTGCAGTCTACTTATACATTACTAACGGCGGCGATTATCCCCAGGCCGTTGATTACATGGTTTCAGGTTATGATTCCGCTTCCACGGCAAACCCCGGCGAAAGTTACTACAGTTTCAATGGCACGAACTGGACCGACATAACTACCTGGGACAACACGGCGGACTTTTCCATTAAGGCCTATATGATTCCCGAGCCGAGTACGCTGCTGTTGCTCGGCATGGCAGGCGCGGCTTTCGCGTTTGTCTATTTCCGCCGCGTGAAATGACACATTCCGTAAGAGTACACCTCGTTCCCAGGCTCTGCCTGGGAACGCCAACGTAGGGTGCTTGCACGCACGCGATAACTACGCTACCTCTTAAGCCCCACTGCCTCCTGCGGTGCGGCCAATCGGAGAACGAGTCGTTCGAGGATCAAACGCGCCGGCATGGCGCTTTGGCCTTTCAAATCCAGATCGGCCTCTAAAAGCCACTCGTAGAGTTGGCAGCCCCGTTGCCTTCCCAGGCGGCGGAGTTGCCGTTCGGCCTTTTGCAGCACGAACGGTTTGACGCCGGCCTGTTCCAAGGCCTGGGAAAGTACGCTGCGCCGGCCAGCGCCTTCGGCTTGCAGAACCAAGCGCGTGGCCGCGGCGAACCGCCGCAGCGAAGCGGAAATTTGCCCCAAAATGCCCACCGGTTGTTCGCCCGAGGCCAGCAGCCGGTCGAGCTGGCGCAGGGCCTCGGGCACTTTTCCGTCTAACGCGGCGTCGAGCATTTCCCAGGTGGTTCTCACGCGCCATCCGCCCACGTAGCGCCCGACCATCTCGGGCGTGATCCGCTTCTGCTCGCCGATACTTGTGGCCAGTTTGGCGATTTCCTGATCCAGCAGTCCCAGTTCGGGACCCGCCAGTTCGACCAGTGCATCGGCGGCCGCCGCGGAAAGTTGTATCTTGTGACGCTGCTTGGCCCACTCAACCAGCCATTTAGTCAGCCGGGCCTCGGCCGGAGCGCTGCAATCGATTAGCAGGCCTTCGGCGGCAATCAATTTGTACAGCCGGGTGTTGGCCGGCAAAGAGTCGATATCCAATACCAGCACGCCCGAGCGGCTCGGCCGGGAAACGTAGTCCTCCAACTGCGACCGAAAGCGAGAAACAAAATCGTCGGCCTCTTCCACCAACACCAGACGCTTGCCGGAGCCAAACATGGCCACCGTGGAGAGCTCCGCCAACACGTCGCGGAAATCGCTATTATCGCCGGCAAAGGCGGTAAAAGAAAAATCCCCTTCTTCGCCGCCGAGCACCGTTTCCCGCAGTTTCACAAGCGCTTGCCGTCGCAGAAACAACTCGTCGCCAAAGACCGCGCACACCGGCCGCGGCGGATTTTTTCCCGCCTGGGCGAGATATTCCAAGGCATGAATCGCTCTTCCGGCCATGACCATAATCTCTCTTTGGACGCCGACTATTTTACCGTCTCTTTGCCCGGCAGGTAAGGCTTTATCCTTCCTCCTTTATCCTTTGCCTTCGCTAGGCTTCGCGGATTTTTTCGCGGAACTGACGGACGCCTTTGGCGGCATTTAGTTTCACCCCCACCAGGACTTGTAACCCTACGCTTATTAACTACCATGTCAAGAATTCACCTTTCCTGTTTCGCAATGAACTTTGAACCACTCTGGAGTGCCCGGTATGTGTTCGACTAATCTTCCCGCTGCCAGAAAAATCCCCGTCTCTTTTCGAGAAGGCCCAATTCACGGCGTACTGTTTATTTCGCCGCGGTTCCACGAAGACCAACGTGGCTGGCTGGTGGAAATTTACAGACAAGACGAACTGCCCGCCGATATCCAGCCGGTAATGTCCTACATCAGCCAAACCCTTCCCGACGCGGTGCGAGGTCCGCATGAACATGTCCTCCAAACCGATTACTTCGTTTTTCTCGGTCCGGGCGATTTCACCCTTTATTTATGGGATATCCGTGCAGCATCGCCAACCTGGGGAAATCGGGCAAAATTCGTTGTCGGCCACTCAAACAAACAAATTGTTATCGTTCCTCCCGGAGTAGTTCACGCTTATAAAAACTGCAGTACGGTGCCCGGCTGGGTAATCAACCTTCCAAATCGACTTTTTGCCGGGACATTGCACCAGGAAGCAGTTGATGAAATCCGACACGAAGCCCAGTCAGACAACCCATTCCTCCTGGATTGACAATTCAATTGAACGCACGGCTTTTTTGCATGTCAAAACTGGTGTCTAGCAAACAAGGCAAAGTATTTGTTTAACTTTGCCGATTATTTCGACAACAACGAGTAGATAAAATTGGCAAGCTTTATCTAGTCATTAGCCTTTGACTCAAATTGCCCATATTAGCTATTATCCCCCGTCCACCGATGGCAGTTGCTAAACAACATTTCTTACTGATATCGATCCTATTCCGCTCCTCAGCGAGGAGGCTCTTCCACTCAAATCGCTCCCGGATATTAGCGGCATGGTTGGGGATTTGTATTTTGTTGACGATGGCGGGTTGTCGGTCATTTGATTTTTATGCCCAGTCTTTGATGCCGCCCGTGCCCGGCGATTTGGAGCCGCCGCGCGAGTTGTCGATGATTTCGCTGCCCGCTTACCAGATAGAACCGCCGGATGTTTTACAACTCGAAGTCCTCAAACTGATTCCTCGGCAGCCCTATCGAATTGAAATCTACGACGTATTGTTGATTCGAGCCTCCGGAACGCTGCTGGACGCCCCCATCAATAATTATTACGTGGTTGAAGAAGAAGGCACGGTGGATTTAGGGGCGATCTACGGCAAGATTCGCATCACCGGCATGACCATCGACGAGGCCACCTCGGTCGTAACGCATTATCTCCAACAAATTCTTCGTCAGCCGGAAGTATCCATCCAGCTCATCCGCACCGGAGGCACGCAACAAATCACCGGCATCTATCTCGTGCAGCAAGACGGCATTATTAACTTGCGGCAATACGGCGTGGTGAAAGTGGCGGGCAAAACGTTAGCCGAAGTACGCGAGGCCGTCGAAAAGCACCTTGCTCAGTATTTCGATTCGATCCAGATAACGGTCGATGTCATTGGGTATAACAGCAAAATGTACTTTGTGGTCCGGGAAGGATCTTCACAGGGCGAGGACGTGGTCCGCGTGTCCATCACCGGTAAAGAAACGGTCTTAGACGCGATTGGCGCCATTGGAGGATTTTCCAACGCGTCTAGCACGCGGGTCTGGATAGCGCGTCCGGTGCCTGGCAAGGCGGGCTGCGATCAAATATTGCCGGTCGACTACCTGGCTATTTCCCGGGGCGCTGCCACCGCCACAAACTACCAGATCTTGCCCGGCGATCGGGTGTTTATTGCCGAGGACGGACTGGTTACCGCCACTAATATGATCTCCAAAGTCGGCAATCCTCTTTATCGCCTGATCAGTGTCTCCCAGATAGGCGCCTACACTGTTAAAAGCTTTCAGATCCTGGGACGAGCCGCCAACGCTACTAGGGCTATCGGTGGTATTTAGCGTTTGCTAAGGTAAAATCTTCTGCTTTTACACACCGTAGCTGGCCGAAGTTTGCCGGATTTATTGAGTATCATTGACGATCTCGGCCCCGTTGATGGTGGCCAGGGCTTGGTAAATAGTGATGGCGATATCGTTGCTCACAAACCTGGCGCTGCCGTCGCTCATGCAAAAATTACCTCCGCCCGGATGTTGGCTCCGAAAAATGTAAGTGTAATAAACATATTGCGGATCGGTCGGA
The DNA here is from genome assembly GCA_963820545.1 of Pirellulales bacterium. Taxonomy (GTDB): domain Bacteria; phylum Planctomycetota; class Planctomycetia; order Pirellulales; family Thermoguttaceae; genus CAWGAJ01. Next base: position 666,109 of record CAWGAJ010000001.1, on the reverse strand, counting down.
TCAGGCGGTATCGCGGCGGCCGGATTGACGTAATTCAGCGGGATCGCGCAAGTGGCCGTCGTGCCGTCGAACCAATACCACGCATTGTAGACGCAATACTTGGGAACGGCCTCCCCAATGGCAAAAGTGTGCGATGTGCCGTCACCAGATATAATATCGTCCATCTTAATGCGTTGATTATCTTTATCCGCAACCTGGGCAACGTTGTTCCTGCATAGAATCCCGTTGCCATGATCTAGACCGTCGGAATTGTTGGCGTTTCTGCCCTTGGTGCTTGTTACTGGCGTGGCCTCTAAGGCTTGCGTAGAGGTATTAACGGAATATAACCAATTCGATCCGGCGCAGCCCTTGTAGTTGGTGGCCCCTACATCTTCACCAGGCAACATAATACTGTTGACAATCAGCCCCGTGCCCGTATCTGAGGGACAGATGAGCACGGATATTGGCTGTTTCGCCGCTTGTTTGTTCGGATACTTACCTGGGGGATCTTGATAGCCCAAGGTTTCGCCGAATTTGATTAATTTATAGATATTCCCCTCTTCGATGTCCGGCAGGATCATCGAAATCCAGCTATTGCCTCGAACTGTATCTCCACCATTATGGCCCGTTGTACCCCAATTATACGGCAGATAGCCAAACTTGCTTTCGTAGTTCAACATGGCCAGGCCTAATTGCTTGATATTAGACACACACTGCGCACGGCGCCCCGCTTCCCGGGCGGCCTGAACCGCCGGTAATAAAAGACCAATCAATACGCCGATTATCGAGATCACCACCAGTAATTCCACGATGGTAAATGCACGGCGATATTTGCATAAACCAAACATTATCGGCTTCCTCCGGATATTAACAGCACGTGCCCTTGCCTTCTTCTTTTAATATATCGAACCTTGGCATATTTAGCTAGTTTTATGAATTATTTAGAGTCTATCCGATAAGTCCCCTCTCCAGGCACCACCGGGCACCATGCGTAGCATGGTCGATCGGGGAGAGGGTTAGGGTGAGGGCAAAATCACTAAAATACTATGCTGTCTTATGTAATTTCGCCATATAATAAGCTTTCTAATCTGAAACAGCGCATCCATAGTGCAAAATCCAGCGTGTTTTCCCGCAGGGTAAACACGCGGTAACGCGCTGATTTAAATTAACATTGGTATAAAAATTGGTTTTCGGATAGGCTCTAAATAACAAGCTTGAGCCATCATTACCCGCCCCCTCTGGCGTCTGGTACAACCCAATAAAGAACGGCAAAGTAAAAGAGCTTATGCTTTACGTTTACAGATGAAACGCGCAATACCACTTAAGGCCCCCAGAAGGAGGAGTAGATTCGTACTCGGCTCAGGCACTGAATTCAGGGCATTAATGCCGGTAGATGATGGCAGGTCGCTGGAATTAACACTGCCGTTCTGCGCTGCCCCGGCATCCGTGGCCGAGCCAGGCAAGGCAGTCAAATCGCCGGCGGATAATGAGGATGATCCCAGGGGGCTAAGGCCGTCGGCCTGTAAATCCAACGGGTCGCCGGCTTCGATAATGGGGGCAATAATCAACTTCGCACCCGAGCCGATCCACAAGCCGCCTTGACAAATATAACTGGTTATCAGGGTTGCTCCGTCCAAGACGCTGGTCGAGCCCGTGCCGCTGACGCCGGCCACCGCAGAAATGCCCGCCGTAAGCTTCAGCCCTCCGGCCGCATCATTAACTATTTGGACGTGGTTAGTGGACGTAGTATCGTCGGTAAAGGGATCATGGTTACTGGCATTGACGTTCACCACTGCACTGGCGGCAATGTTAAGGGTGGCGGTGCCCGTGGCCACGCTGGTCATCGCACCGCTGGCTTGCTGGTAAGTAAGCGTGCCGCTTTGTACGGTTGCCGAAGCGCCGTTGCCCCAACTCTGCGAGCCGGTAAGCGCGAGGGTCCCAGTGCCATTTTTGGTCAGGGCAAAAGTCCCGTAATTCAGCGACCCGCTGAGTGTTGTGTCGCCCAAACCGCCCATGGCGGCGCTGCTGCCCAAAGTTACCGCGCCATTGTAAACGGCGGCCGTCGAGGCGTTGTTGTTAACCAGCGCTCCGTTGCCGCCGCCGCTGCCGTTGATGGTCAGCGCTTCGGTGCCAATGGACAAGCCGTTGAGGTCCAAGGCGCCGCTGTTTTGGACGATAGTGCCTCCGGCAGTGCTCCCCAAGGCGGAAACATTCGCTAGTTTCAGCGTACCGCTGGCCACGGTTGTCGTGCCAGTATAGCTATTGGTGCCGCTTAGCGTCAGAGTGCCGCCGCCTATTTGTCGCAGGCTGCCGGTTCCGCTAATCGCACTGGTTACCGAATAAGAATCGCTGCGGTTAAAGGAAAGTAGGGCATTGTCCGTCACCGCGCCTGCGCCAAAGTGCCCGCGGCTCCTCCGCTGCCCACTTGAAGCGTTCCGCTGCTGATGGTAGTCGCGCCGTTATAAGTGTTGGTGCCGGTTAAAATCGAAGTGCCGCTGCCTATTTGTTGCAGGCCGCCGGTTCCGCTAATCGCATTGGCTACTGTTATGGTATTGCTGCGGTTGAAGGAAAGTATGGCATTGTCCGTCACCGCGCCTGTGCCCAAAGTGCCCGCGGCTCCTCCGCTGCCCACCTGAAGCGTTCCGCCGCTGATGGTAGTCGTGCCGGTATAGCTATTGGTACCGGTTAATATCAGGGTGCTGGAGCCTATTTGTTGCAGGCCGCCGGTTCCGCTAATCGCATTGGTTACCGAATAAGTATCGCTGCGGTTAAAGGAAAGTATGGCATTGTCCGTCACCGCGCCTGCGCCAAAGTGCCCGCGGCTCCTCCGCTGCCCACCTGAAGCGTTCCGCCGCTGATGGTAGTCGTGCCGGTATAAGTGTTGCCGCCACTAAGAGTTAGGATTCCGGCGCCTGTCTTTGTAAGCTGGCCGCTGCCCGAAATCGTACCGCTAAAAATGGTGCTGCTGTTATTAGCGCCAACGGTAATTTGTCCGCCGGGAACGGAAACCGTGCCTTGGCCGCTTAATGAACCAAGCGTCACCGAATAGCCGTTTAGGTTTAGTAATGCCCCGCTGACCACAGTCATATTGGCCAAAGTGCTACCCAGTGCGGATGAGTTGTCTAGCAATAGAGTACCCGCCGAAACTGTAGTGCCGCCGCTGTAGGTGTTGTCGCCGCTGAGCGTTAAAATTCCATCGCCGGTCTTATTGATGGACCCATTGGTTCCGGAGATATTCGCGAGGATGGTCAGATCGGTCGAAGAACCGTGGCTCACGTCAAACACGTGGCTGGAACCGTCGATATTCAGCAGGCCGGTGATCCAGGCGGGCCAGATCGACTGGTTATAAGTAACATTTCCCTGGAGCGTCAAGGTAGCGCCGCCGGTTTGGACAATACCGCCGGAAAGTACCAGATTTCCCACGGTATCGTTATATCCGTTGAAATCGAGAACGGCATCATCGTACAGCAGGCTGACGGTGGGAGAATTAACAAAACGGTTCGCGGCGCTGGTTTGTAAAATACCGCCTTCAATCGTGACATTGCTGCTGCCCACGGTGCCGCTAACGACCAGCGTGCCTTGACCTTGCTTGGTCAACTGACCGCTGCCTCCAAGGTTCTGCGTGCCGCTGAGTGTGAAGCTGTTCGTCTCATCGACGATGTCAAAGCCGCCGCCGCCCGTATTCCAGGTGATGCTCCGCGAAGTACTTGTAAAGCCGGTTCCGGCGATTTGCAGGATTCCGCCGTTAAAGTTCAGTGCTCCGCTGGTGGCGCCAAGCTGGTTATTGCTGCCCACCGAAAGCACGCCGGCATTGAGATTTGTTCCGCCGCTGTAGTTGCTTGAGGTGCTGAGAACGGCGGTGCCCGAGGTGCTTTTGGTCAAAGTCCCGCTGCCGCCGAGGACTGCGCTGATGGTTCCGTTGCGTACGTCAAACGAAGAGCTGCTGAGCACGCCGGTAGTGCCCGAGATACTGCCATTTTGCAGGGTTATGGCCCCGACCGTATTCGAGAAGCCGTCCACGGCCAGCGTGCCGCCATTGACTGTCACCGCTGATCCGCTGGGAATAACATTGTTGTTCCCCAAGGCCAAAGTGCCGGTAACGATCGAGGTGCTGCCCGTGTAGATATTGCTGCCGCTGAGGGTCAAAGTGCCTGAGCCGGCTTTGACTAGCGACTGGGAAAACGTGCTGCCGTCGGCGATGATCGAACTGACGGTCAAATCCGCGGCGGCCTCTCCGTCGGCGACGGTAAACGTGTGGGCAGCGGAGGCCGCCGTGCCGCTGGCAAGGTTCAGGGTATTTACCGAAATCACTCCGCCCGCGCAGACTCCCGTATAACTGACCGTGCCGGTATTGCCGCCCAGCGACAAAGCGGTCGCGGCGCCGCTGTTGCTGATCGATCCGTCGGCCATGGCGATATTAGCCACGGTCTGGGAATTGCCGGCCAAATCGAAAATGGCGCCTCCCCCCACCGTCAGATTCGATCCGCTGGGAACGGCCCCCGCCGCGCCGAGTTTCAGCGTACCGGCGTTGACCGTGGTGTTTCCGCTATAGGTATTGCTGGTGTTAGCGAGGATCAAAGTGCCCTGCCCTGCTTTGACCAGCGAACTGCCGGAAATAATCGAACTGATGCTTCAGCGCCCCGCTGCCCACGTTGTGGACGATAAGTTCGCCGCCACTAATTGTTCCGCCGGTAATATCCACCGCCGAAGAGGTGTTGCTGAGAATTCCGCCGCTGCTAAGCGTCAGCGTGGTTGTGGACGTTTGGCCGATCGTGCCGCCAACGCTAAGATTAAGCGAATTGATGGTCTGCGTGCCGATATCGGCCGTCAATGTCCCGGTGATTTTTACATTGTCGCTGCTGGCCCAGAGACTGGGATCGAGACTAGTTTGGTAAGAGGTCAGGGGCGTGACGCCGTTTGGTCCGACCGCGGCCCAATCCTGCGCCGGCGGTGGCATATCCGCCGATGATCCCGTTGCTATTCGTTAAACCCGTGATGATCAGGCTGGGATTATTGCCGCCGCCGCCCAGACCCGAACCGGTGAAATTCACCGTGGCCCCGCTTTGACGAACCAGGCCTGCCAGGGTGAGGGTGGCCGCTTGGCCCGCGCCGCTGGCGACATTAATGGTCGAGACTCCGCTGTTGAGCGTCAGTGTGCCGGTTGTTTCGCTGGACGCGGCGGAAGTGTTGCCTTGGAAAGCCAGCGTGCCGCCGGCCAGGCCCAGCGCAGCGCTATCGCCCAGTCGGTTGCCGTTATTCGCGGCGGAGTTATCCAGTTGCAAGGTTGTGGCGTAATAAAGGGTAAATCCCGCCGAGGACGCCGCCGCGCCGTTGCTGCCGGTGAGAATTAAAGTGCCGTTGTTGATTTTGGTGCCGCCGGAGTAGGTATTGGCATTGGTCAGTTTCAGGTTTCCGCTGCCGGCTTTGCTCAAGCCGGCCCCTGCTCCGGCGATGATCGAGTCTGCGGTGAGCGTTTTGCCGGAGTCGACGGCGATAGAACCGCCTAGCGTGCCCAAGGTAACGCCCCGCTTGATGTTGAGAGTAAAAGTTTCCTTCGCCTGAAGCGAACCCCCGTTGATCGTCAGTTGATCGGCCAATGTCGAACTCGGCGCCGCTCCCAGATGGTCGTCGCGGCTAAGGGCGATCGTGCCGCCGTGGATGAATGTCTTTCCCGTGTATGAATTGCCCGAGCTACTGCTGAACAGCAGCGTTCCCAGTCCGTCCTTGGCGATCCCGCCGGAACCGGAAATTGTGCCGCTCAGCGTGACGTTGCCGTCGCCTTCGACCAGCAGCAGATTACCCGTGCCCGTATTGACCGTCCCGGTTACCAAGAGACCGCCTTGGCCCACGTCCCAGCGTTGCGAGCTCCGCAGCGCAATGGGGCAGGTCAAGGTTTGCACTTCATCATCCCGATTGGTTATGCCTGCCTCTCCAATGGTCAACGTGCCCGATGTGCCTTGTGAAATCGTGAAGGCATTGGCCCCGGCCGCGGCGGCAAAGGTGATGCTGGTGACGGTTCTATCGTTGTTGAGACTGACTGTTAGACGTGATGTGTCTGCGCCGTCGAAGAGCACCGAGGCGCAAGTGGTGACTTTATTGTTGACGTCTAGTACATCCACGGGAACCGTGCCCGTGGACCAATTGGCGCTTCTCCCCCAGGAGTTGGTTGAGCCGCCGCCGGTCCACCTCGCCGTAACGGGCGTGACGACGTAGGGCAGGTAACCCGTTTTGGCCATGTAAGCATTGATAATGGGCAGCTCACAAGCCAGGCAGCTATCCACGCCTCCGTGGCCGTCATTGTAAACGGCGTAGTGATCGCCGGCCAAGTACATTTCGCCTTTAACGCCGGTGACGATGAAGGAAGGGCTGCCCGAGTCGCCGATGATGAGTTTGACGCGATCAGGCGTAGTGGTATCGAAAAGAAAATCGTAATAAAAAATTGGATCATAGTTGAGTACGCTATTAATTCTGTTCCAGCCGATTCTTGTGGTCCAGCCGTACATTAACAAATCATAACCCACGTAAGCGCTGGCTGAATAGCCTTTAAATAAAATCGGATAGTAGCGAACGTTATCGGACTTGGGAATGGGATTGCTGAACATCCCCACGGCCAAATCGCCCGCCAACGATCCCGAGACGCTTTGCACCGTATAGGGATTGGTGTACTGCCCGTCGGCGGAAACAAACTGTAGCGTACTGCCCACGCCGGGTGGATAATGATTGGCGTAGAGAAAGAACTGCGGTCCGAGAAGGGCGAAACCCTGCGTGAAATCAGTGGTAATCCAGCCTACGCCCGACCAGTCATACCCGAGGCCAATGAAATTGCTGCTGGTATTGGTGCTCGGAACGCTGGGATAAAAACGATCGTTGCGCGTGGATGAATAGTCGTTTATTTCGCTCCCCAGAGCCAGACCACACACACAGAGCAGTCCGCCGACAGCCACGGCAAAGTGCGCACCCGCAGTTTTCCACATGGTTGCTATCCCTGGATGGCGCCGGACGTAAAGTTTTATAAAAAAACCGCAAACCACCCCCCCCATTATTCCTACCTTGATTGTACACGAAAATCCTTGTTTTATCAAGCTTCTGGCAATCAGGGCACAAAAAATGCCGGCAAAGGCCTACGGGGATAACAACCATCCGCCCTGATAAGCATTGGCGGCGCTTATTGTTTCACTTCCGACGCCGTCCCCAGGTCCTTGGCGAGTTTTTGCAGCTTTTCAAAAGCGGGGAATTCCAAATCCTGCAACATTTCTTTTTTCAGCCCGGCTTTCATAGCCCGCTGCATGGTGGAAACCGCGGCATACTTTTGATTGCCTAATAGCAGGGCTTGGGCTTGATGGAACAAGCGCACCGGGGTCGGCGCATCGGCGATGGCTTCTTCGATATCGTTGATGGCTTCCTCGGCCTTGCCCTGGGCGATATACACGCTTGCCCGGGTATCCTTCATCGAAGCCAAGGGGCCGGCGATTTCGATTGCCTTGTTGATCAGGCTCAAGGATTCATCCAGTTTTTTGCCCTGCAGCGCCAGCGTCAGGGCCAGGTTATTAAGTGCCACGGCGTGTCCAGGATTCTTTTCCAGGATTTCACGGTACTGGGTTTCGGCTTCGCCATAACGCCCCTGTGCGAAGCGAATATCGCCGACAGACAAAGTTATGCCGGGATGTTGGGCATATTTGCTCTGCGCCGCTGAGAACATTTTCCACCCGCGCCTGGATTTCCGGAGAATCTTTCGTGTTATTGATGATATTCATGCAAACCCGACCGATGCTGATGGGATCGCTGTTTTGCCAATATTGTTCCAGTACCGCTAGGGCGTCTTCAAATTGATTTTGGCGGACGAAGTACATCACCAAGTCCATCGCTTGCGAGGGGTGTTCATCGGTATATTGCCGGTAAAACATCTCCGCCGTGCGCAGGTAATGTTCGGCCATTATTTTTTGGTCCCCGCCCTTGATCCGCTCCGCCAATTTCTCCATGACTTCCGCCATCATGCGTATGCGTCTGGAGCGCTCAGCGGGTACGGCGTCTTTTGTGTCGACGAATTTTTTCAATAACTCAAGTGCATCCTCGTTCTGATTGCGCCGCACCAACATCTCCGCCTGAAGCGTGATCGTGGCGGCGTAATTGGGAAATTCCTCAAGCAGCTTGTTCATATAGAGTTCGGCATTGGCCACTTCCCCGTGATCCAAAAGCGCCCTAACATAGGTCGCAATGTAGACCGGATCGTTGCCGCGCGAGCCGATAAGTCCGCGGAGAATAAGACTGGCCTTGTTCCAGGCGGTCGAGTCTGTTTCCTCTTCACTCGTTTTTGCCGCGGTTGACGCCCGAGTTTGTGCTTGCTTTTCCGTGGAGAGATAGAGCAAGGCCAGACTAAAACGGTCCTCGGTAGTGGCTTGCTGTCCTTCCATCAGCTTTGACAACACACTAATCGCTTCATCCCGCCGGCTGCGGCGAGGATCCAAGGCGTCAAATCGCGCCTTGATGCGGAGATCGTCCGTCGAATCGCCGGCGATGGCCAAGTTCTGCTCTATCAAACCGCGGGCGGCTTCGATGTTCAGCAGCCCCCCTTTGGCCGCGGTGATCAAAGCCAACTGCCGCCGCGCCCAAAACTTCGCAGCCTCGTCTCCTGACACCTTGCCGTCGATGATCCGTTTCAAAAGCGCCTCCGCTTCCATCGATTTGCCGATCCGTTGATAAAAATCGGCCACACTGCGGACTACGACCAGGTCGTCCGGTTTTGCCGCTAGCGCAAGTTTATATTGCTCCATCGCCAAATCATTCTTCTCGATGGCCTCATAGCATTGGGCCAAGGCGCTGGCGGCTTCTTCGGCGGGAATTTTACCGCGGGCTTGAGCCACGACCTCCTCCGCCTCGCTCATTCTATTCCCCGAACTGAGAAATTGCACCAAAGACACCCACGTCTTCGCAGTGTCCCCTTTCAATTCCACCGCGCAACGCAGGTTTTTTTCCGCCTCGGCGCTGAGCTCTTCATAGTCATTGCCTCGTTCTTCCCCCTTCGCGCCGCGCGGCAATCCCCAATATCTGCCCAAGCCACAAATGTTCGTCGTAATCGTTGGACTTTTCCGAAATCGCCTCGCGCGCCTTTTCCACGGCCGTGTCGAACTCGCCTTGTTGTATCAATAATCGCACCCACAAACGGGTCAATTCCGGCGTGAAAGGAATTTGCTCGCTATCTAACTGGCGGAGCAGTTTGCCGGCATCCGCATAACGCTGCTGCAGAAACAGCAATTGCACCGCGCGACGCACCAGCAGGGGATTGCGTTCTCCCATGTCGATGGCTTCCATGAAATTCGTTAACGCCCGAATCGGTTTATTCTGCTTGTCATAGAGGGAACCCAATATCAGGGGAACCAGCGACCAGGACGGGCGAATCTCCCGGGCTTGCACGAGACACTTTTCGGCTTCTTCTAATAGCGCGGGATTCTCGTCTTTGGCCTTGATCATTAACAGCCGCGCTCGGCCGAGCAGCCAGAGAGGCCCTTGCCCTTCTATCTTTTCCACATCCTTGAGGATCTTTTCCAAGGCGGAAATGTCCTGGCTGTTGGCCGCCTGTTCCAATCGTAAGTATTGAACCTCCAGGTTGTTTATGTCCTTCTCCGCCAGCAATTCGACATAATGATTCACTAGTTCTCGATTGCCTATCCGCCGGGCGCCGGTTAGCAATCCGTTCCAAAGCTGAACTCGATCCGTAGCGGAAAAATTCTCCATGTTTTCTTCCAGTTTTTTCAAGGCCTCTCCCGCCTTGGCCCCATAACGTTGCAATAAATAATCGGCCCGGGTTAAACGCAACTCCGAGCTGTCTCCCAATTGCTGCTCGTAATCGCCGAGCGCCTTCTCCGCCTGATCCCATTTCTTTTCCAGTGCCAACAAGGTGATCAATGCGCGCCATAATTCCACTTGTTTGGGATGCTTATCGCGCGCCGCTAGCAACAGTTTTTCCGCTTCCTCATTGCGATTTTGCGCGTGAAAAACTTCCGTCCGCAGCAAAATAATCTGAAACGCGTCGGGGTTTTTTTTCTCCGCGTCGTCGAGCACAACCTCCACTTGTTTCCAGTTTCGTTCATCGGCAGGCAGTTCAAGATTCTTTCTAATCAGCAAGCTGGCAAAAACAATCAAGCCGCTGGAAGGAATCCTTCTCATTCTGATCAACTTGGCGTATTCCTGTGTGGCCTCGCTCACGCGCCCGGACTTGACCAGGGCATCGGTGAGAAATTGTCGCGCGGGAGTGTAAAACGGATCGGCCGCCAAGGATCGTTGATAGGCTATGATCTCCTGATCAACGTTATTTAATCGTCCGTAGCAATATCCCAGCCAAAAGTCCAACTGCTTGACCAAAGGAGACCAGTTGGCCAGCAGCGCCGGACGCAGTTTTTCAAATCGAAGGCGCGCCTCAAGCCACTCTTTGCGGGAAAAGGCCAGCCGCGCGTCGATATAATCCACCAAGGGCTGGGAATATGACATGCTCCGCAGTTTTTCCAGGTTTGCCTCGGCCGCCTTCAGATCGCCCGCGTCAATGAGCAAGTTCGCCTTAAACCAAAGGATCTGGGCGGCGTTCTTGGTCTCCTTCAAGCCCTGATCGAGTATCTCCAGCGCTTTTTCCCGGTCGTGAGAACGCATAAAGATGTCGGCCAAGGCGGTATAGACCACTACCGAATCCTTGTGCAATTCCATGCAGTGTTCGGCGTATTTGCGGGCCTTCTCCAAATCCTCCAAATCAATTGCACACTCGGCCGCCAGCAAGAGCGCATCCTTGTCGTCCGGCAACAATTCCAAAGCCTTTTCCACGGCTTTCATGGCCTCATTATGCAAACCATTCTCACGCAGATACCGCCCATAATGGCGATACGCATCCACCGAATCCGGATTGTTTTCTATCATCTTTTGCATGTACTCGTCAGCTTCTTTGGGCCTTTCCAAACGCTCTCGCAATACATTTGCCAGCCGCGGGTAGATGTCGATCTGCTTGGGCGAATATTCTACGGCTTTTTCATAGGACGTCGCCGCATTTGCGTCCTCGCCCATTCCCTCCTGACACAGGCCCGCCAGTTTCAGCAAATCAGGATCGTCTGGTGAATCCTTAAGCAAGTAGGTTAAGTGATCGCGGGCTTCGGAAAAACGAGCAACCTGCATGGCAAGTTCGACCAATTTTCGTCGCGCTGTTTTACGCGTGGGATCCCCCCGCACCACCCTGTCGAGATGATCATAGGCCAGTCGAAATGTAGACGCGTCTTTGCAATTATCGGCACGCAGTATTCCCAGCTTTTCCAAAGCGTCCAAATCAGTTCGCCTCAGGCTCAGATACCATTCCAGGTTTTTTATCTGATCTGCGATTGCTTTCTCTTGCTCCTCCTTTTTATCCTCCTTCCCCGCGGCCTCGGCTCGTTGACTGGCAAGTTCGGCTTGTTCGAGAAAAAAGTTCGCGTTGCGCCTCTGTTGAAAGCCGTGCAGAAGATAAACGCCCGTGCCCAATACAACTACGATTACAAACAAAATTATCGCCAATCTTACATTTAGAGTTCTCACGAGTTCACCTCGTTAAAAAAATGTTGCCCCGCCAAGATATACAAAAAAATTATTATATCACAAAATATTTCTCGCCACCCTCCCCGGCAAAAAAATAATCTCGCCGGGTTACAACGTTCTCTTATGACTTCAACGGATTTTCCTGATTGTTTTTCGCTTAAATATTGAGTCGCAATCTAAGATGAGCTGGTTACTTGAATGCCTTCTTCTCGCTGTATTGTTCGCGCAGAAGACCACAAGCCAAAACAAAAAGAAACCCACAATAATTCCACCTAAGTCTTGTAACCAATCCAGCCAATCCGGCTGCCTGGGGGGAATCATCACCTGGATAATCTCCGTGGCTCCCCCATAGATCGCCAATAAAACCAACATGCCCCACCGTGGTACTGGCAAATATGCCGCAAAAGTAAGGAGAGATAGTACGCTGAAACTGAGCAAATGGGATATGGGCATTACCATTCTGAAAAAATCAGGAATGTTGCCCGGCGTGCCAATCCAACGCGTAGGATCTTGACTTAATAATAGAATGGTCAAATAGAGCAAATAAAAGACAAATATGATTCGCATAATTGTTCGGCCGAGTTTGTTAACCACGCTTCATAAACCCTCAGAGAAGTAAAGTCCCTGGGCCGACCCACGAAAACTCCGCTTATTTAAGCAAATCGGAAACTGACCGAGACGTTACATTCCAGATATAAACAAGCCCTCAGGGGGGGCATCATTACATTATAGCACGTAAAAATGTTTACGAATCATATATGGCAACTGTTCATTTTCTGGCAATTTGAACAACAAAAGGGGGACTGGTTCGGGTTGCCGGAACGGCCCGCGACCAACCTTGGGTCGCCGCCCCGCTTCGCACAAACCAAACCTCTCCCCTTCAGGTTTTCCTGGGAAATAAAACACAAACCACCCATTTATGTGGTTGCGGTAAATAAAAAGATGGCAAGCCCTTTTTAGAAGACTTGCCATCTGCAACGTCAACCGCTAATTACTTTCGCCAAAAAAAGCAGGCCCTCTGCTAGCTTGGACCTGAAAAACTATTTTTTCTCCACCAGGCACCCAACCCCAGAGCGATCCCTCCGGAAAGAAGCAACAGACCTGCATTTGGCTCGGGCACTCCGCTGGCTACATAATCGATACTGAGATCCGTAGCGGGATATCCAGGAGTACCAGACCCATCGATAATAAAGACGATGGCGCTTACATCGTTGTAACTGGCGCCACCACCGACTTTGTGGAGATCGATCATGGAAAAGGGCAGATATTGGGGACCGGATGCTCCGCCTGGCATCACGTCTTCATAATACGAGTATTTGCTTGCTTCGGTATAAACTTCCACGCGGAATAATATGGACAGATCAATGCTTTTCATATCTACAATCAAACCCTTAGAGAAACCTCCATCTGTCAAATCCGCATGGTTCAAGCCTGCTGAAGTGTCGCCATCCCAGGTAATGGTTAGTTTGCCTTTAGTGCCCGTCCCTTCGGCAAAGTCCAAGGTTCCGCTGCTTGCTAAATTCACTGTGGCATAAGCCACGCCGCCAGCAAAAAGTTCCATCTGGGACTCTCGGGTACCGCCCAGTACATCATTTTCGTACAGTCCTGAATTCGTGAAAGATACGTATGTTGACCCCGGATAGTCCATAAGATCAAAAACGCCAACATTGCCGACATCGAACGAGTCGATTATTGTTGCATCAGACTCGCCGGCCAAGAGCAGCACCATAATGGCCGTGAATATCGTAACTTTGTCGATAAATAGAAATGCGCATACCCTGGATAGCGCGCTTCCGGTAAAAGCGCGTAAAGAATTCTCCGACCTCACCGCTGCCTCCTTAGGCGTTATGCCCAGTTGTTAAACAATGCCTGCTGATCTTGATCAGCACTGATAAAACCGCAAAGGATATACTAAACTGCGCCAACTTCTCTCGTTCGTTTTACACCGAACAAGAGCGGATGGTTTCTCATGTTGCTCTTAAGGCAATGTTGGGGATAATTTTTCTTGAATCTCTTGTGACCAGAGTTATAAACATCTTGCCGTTGGCTTGAGCGTATCTCATGTCAACCGCGGAAGATTTGCATGCTAGCTTGGAAATTCCCTGCGCAGCGCAACAATCGTGTAGGCAATAAAGAGACAACGCTTCCGGAAAAGAGGAAAGAGATAAGCAAATAGCGGGCTCATGCTGAATATTCGTAACGCATACATAGCTTTCGGAAACTGGCGAGTTGGAATCAATGCTTCCAAAGGCCCGCGTAGCAACCCTTTCTAACGCGCAAAAAACAAGCGCGCAGCATAAAGCCAGTTCCACCAGAACACGCACTCGCAACGCTGCCTCCTGGGTAATTTTACCCGGGTTATACTATCATATCTCTTATAATTAGTAATCTCGCTAAAAGCGTTAAACTCCCTTTATTTTAATTAATTTTTAACAACCTGTCAAGCATTTGGTCGTTCTCTGGCTGAATTTTACTAGGTGTTTTCACACCTAGATGGCCGTAAACCTGATGGTGGGTAAAAGCCCATACTGCTTTGCACACCCCCCGCCGAAATCACCGTTGGATTACTGAAACGGCAATTTTGGCTCCAGCAGACCAAGCAAGTATTGTCCGTAGCTATTCTTGTACTCCCCGGCCAACTCCCGCAATTGTTCAGCATTAATGTAACCTTTATGGAAGGCCACCTCTTCGAGGCAGGCGATTTTTAGTCCTTGGCGTTCTTCGATGGTTTGCACAAAATTCGCCGCCTGAAGCAGCGCGGTTTCCGTGCCCGTGTCCAGCCAGGCAAATCCTCGCCCCAAACGTTCAACGTGCAGTTCTCCGCGCTCGAGGTACGCACGATTTATGTCCGTGATCTCCAACTCGCCTCGCGCGGAAGGTTTCAGCCCGGAAGCGATCTCGACGACCTGGTTGTCATAAAAATACAAGCCCGTCACCGCGTAGTGAGAGCGGGGCGATTGGGGTTTTTCTTCCAGCGAAACCCCCCTGCCCTCTGCATCCAGTTCGATCACTCCGTAGCGCTGCGGATCTTTTACAGGATAAGCAAAAATGGTGGCCCCTTTAGACCTCTCGGCGGCGCGGAGCAGACTACCCTGAAATCCCTGCCCGTAAAAAATGTTATCCCCCAGAATCAGCGCCACGTGCTCGTCGCCCACAAACTCTCGTCCCATGACGAAAGCCTGGGCCAATCCTTTCGGTTCCGGCTGCACGCCATAATTTATCGAAATCCCCCACCGGCCGCCGTTCCCCAGCAGGCGTTGATAATTTTCGCTATCTTGGCCCGTGGAAATCAGTAATATGTCGCGAATTCCCGCCAGCATCAGCACCGAAAGCGGATAATAGATCATCGGTTTGTCATAAACCGGCAAGAGTTGCTTACACACCGCGCGGGTAACTGGATACAATCGCGTTCCCGACCCGCCGGCCATCACGATCCCTTTGGAAAAACTGCCCGCTTTGCTCATGGCATCCATGTCCTTCTCAGTCGGGGGAAATGTTCACGCCGAGTGCGGGACGCCATCCGCCTTCGGCGGGCTTGTCCGCCAATGCGTGGCAACAAGCAAGGCTGACATTTAACAGGTCGAGTTTATCGACTTAAGTTGCCAGTCGCAAGATCATTATTCACGCGCTGCTTAGACAATCATCGTTTCAGTTCAAAAACCACACTCACGTTGGCTCGGATGGCGATCTTCCCCAGCGCTATGGTGTCGGAAATCTCACCTGTATTGCCCGGCGCCTCTTGGATTATGTTTTGCGACATGCCTGGATCTCGTCCCCATGACGCCCCCCACCAGCTAGAATAATAACGCCCAGGCGACCCCGGGTAGTTCTCGCTGATCTGGAGCGGAAGGCCAATGGTCTGCCCCAGCACGGACGCCATCTTTTCCGCCTTTTCCTGTGCCGCCCGCAGCGCCAGCTCTCGGGCTTCCTCGCGATATTTCTTGAACTCGGTTGTCTGAAAATTAATGCCATGTATATAATTCACGCCCGACTGCAAGACCTTGGTGATTAATTCCTCCACTTTTTTCGTGTCATTGAGAGTCACTACTAACGTGTTGCGTACAAAGTAGCCCAGAAACTCATCTTTGTTGTAATCGTTCCTCCATCTTGGTTCGATGGAAAGATAGTCTGTTTGGATGTCTTTCTCCTCTATGCCGCATTCCTTTATCGCAGTTAGAGCCTTTCTCATAATATCGTTGTTCTTCTGTTTGGCCGCAATAATGTCGCTATCCCTGGTTTCCACGCCAAAAGTAATCACGATCTTGTCCGGCTGAACATTGACTACTGCTTCGCCGTTTACCACGATTTTGGGTTTATCCTCATTCACGCCGGGCGTTTGTGCCCAAGCGGGCGAGCTGACGACCATCGCCAGTAATGAAAGTATCATTGTTTCCCTCATCTCTTTTCTCCTTTCGTGAATCTAAGGTTTATATGTCTTCTCTCAGACTCCCGGAACGATGATGTAATACGAGTAGATCATGTTTTTTGTTTGCTTCAGGATATATTTTTAGAGTTGCCCCCGCACCTAACCCACTCCCAAAGGAAGAGGGGATTCTTTATGGCAACCCGAACAGGCGCCGGGCGTTTGTCGTGGTTTGCTGCTCCAACTCCGACAGTTCTAGGCCTCTTAACGCCGCCAATCGACGCGCCGTGTGAATGACCCAGGCCGGCTCGTTGCGTTTCTGCCTGCCGCGAAGTGGTTCCGGAGTAATGTAAGGGCTATCGGTTTCGATCAACAGTCGCTCCGCGGGCACGGCCAAAGCCACGGCCCGCAACCCCTCAAATTTTTTGTTTGAAAAAGTCACGTTGCCCGCAAAGCTGATATACAATCCCAGCTCCACGCATTCTCGAGCCATCTGCGCGTCGCCGCTAAAGGCATGCATGATTCCCTTTAGCGCCCTGCGGGCAACGGCCCGGCGGAGCATGGGCATTAGATCCTCCGCAGCGTCGCGGCAGTGAATCACAATCGGCAGATTCCGCTCTTGTGCTAATCCCAGGTGCCGCTCGAAATACTCTTGCTGTAATGACAAAGGCGTAAAATCGCGATACCGATCCAAGCCGGTTTCGCCGATGGCCGCCACGCGCGCCTGATCGGCCAGCTCAACTATCCGATCCCAATCATTCGGGCCGGCCTCGGCCGCGGAATTAGGATGAATGCCTACCGCCGCGAAAACTTCCGCATAAACTTCCGCCAATTTCACGGCCGCCCGGCTGGAGGCAAGACTTATCCCCGCGTTTAGAATCTGCGCCACGCCTGCCTCTCGAGCCCGCTCGATTACCGCCGCCCGATCAGCGTCGAATTCTTCCAGATCAAGATGGGCATGGGTGTCGAAGAACATTTTAGTGGGCGGTGGGTGGTGTGCCGTAGACAGTGATTAAGGATGAAGGACGAAGGACGAATTCAAAATAATGAATGCTAAATACAAAAGCTGTAAACTATAAACTTCCTACAACCGCTTGCGGTTTCGCATTAACCACTATCCACTGTCCACTGTCCACTGCACACTTTTCCCAGTATTTCCGCGTGTCCCTTGGTGTTCCCGAGGATTTCTTCGCTAAGTGCGTGCAATCGCGGCAAGCCCTCAAGTTGGGCCGAAATACTCTGTAAAACCTCCATATCCTCATGGAGCGATTCGATCACTTGATAAATCAGATATCTCAGAGATACGTCATTAAGCCCGGTATACTTCAAGGGGAACGGCCCGGGATCGGGATCGCCGCCGTAATCCAATATCGCCCGGGCCACGCGACCGGCGAACAGCCGACGGTCGTCAACCAGGTGGGCCAGCGCCTTGCTGAGCGATTCCTGCTCAGGCTGCGTCCAGGGCTTCATTTCCATCAAGTACGCCGGCAGTCCGCGACAGAGCAGGCGCAAAAGCCCGCTCAGGGCCTCTATGCGCCTCTATCGCCCCTGAAGTTTTCTGCAAATCAGTCATAATCAATGCAACAACGATACCACAGCCGCATAGGTCCAGTCCGACAATCCGCCCCACAGGAAGAACAATGCCACCACGGGAACCGTGAGCGTGGCAAAGTAAAACCCGGGCACGCCAGTCAGCGAAATCGCCGGCAGAGGCCGATCTACGTTTTCCGCGCCCAGTACCATCACTTTCACCACGCGAAGATAATAAAACAAGCTCAACACCGTGTTCAGTACGCCGATCATCAAAAGCGCCAACAATTTGGCCTCGATGAGCGAAAGGAAGATCGTTACTTTAGCGACGAATCCGCTCAAGGGGGGCAATCCCAAGAGGCTGAACATCACGATCGCCATGCAGACCGTGAATCCCGGCGAGCGCCGCACCAGGCCCGAGTAATCTTCCAGATTCTCCGAGCCGGTGGCGTTGCGCAAAAAGGCCGCACCCGCGAAAGCCGCCAGGTTCATGAACAAATAGATGCTGATGTACACGGCCAGCGACCCGACGGCTTCGCGCGCCCCCTCGGGATTGTCGCCGATCATTGTCACGGCCGCGGCAATGGGCATCATCATGTATCCGGCGTGGGCGATGGTCGAGTAGGCCAGCAGGCGTTTGATGTTCGTCTGGCCGTATGCGGCCAGATTGCCGAAGGTGCAGGTTACGGCCGCCAACACCGCGATCAACAGACCGATATAAGTCCGCACGGGAGCCAGAAACTTCAGTAAGATCGGATCGGGCAGGAAGGAAAACGCCATTGCCAGGCGGACCAGCAGTCCCATAGCCGCCGCTTTTGAAGCCACCGAGAGGAACGCCGCCACTTCGGCCGTGGCCCCTTCGAACACGTCGGGGACCCAGAAGTGGAAGGGCACGGCCGCCAGTTTAAATCCCACCCCCACCATCACCATCAGCCCGCCCAAGATCAGCACCATAGCGCGATCGGCGCCCGCCCCGCTTTCCAGCAATTCGGCCAGTCGTTGTGCCATGGTAGGCAAATGCACGGAACCCAATACGCCCGCCAGCAGGCTCATGCCAAAAAGCATGATCCCCGCGGCCCCTCCCCCGTACACCGCGTATTTCAAGGCGGCTTCGCTGCTCCGCGGCCGATTTCGCAGCAAACCGGCCAGCACGTAAGACGGCACGCTGGCCATCTCCATGCCCACCACAATCATCACCAGGTGATTTGCCGACACCATCAACAACATCCCCACCACGGCCCCCAGCACCAGCACGTAAAACTCACTCCTGTCTGCCTCATCCGGCACGCGCGAGACCTGCGTGAACGTGGTAAATAAAAGCACAAAGAACAGCAGCACCCCGTGCATGAAAACCGAAAAACTGTCATATACCAACAGCCCGTCAAAGATCGGCTTGGCCTGCGAAACCGCCTCGGGAAACCTGTTCCAGGCAGTAACGCAATAAAGCGCAACCGCCGTGCCCAGGAGCATCAGATAATACGAAATGGCTTTCCATCTGGGGAAAAAGATCTGCATTAAAAGAATTGCCACGATCGTGATGCACAAGACGATCTCCGGCCGAAACGCCCACAGCGACGACCACAAGGTTTGGCCGGCGTTTAGCTTTTCGTCAAACAGATTTTCAACCAGTTCAATAAAGCTCACGGGATGGATATCATGCCAATGGGATTTATGTATTTGTGAAAAAAGCAACCAACAATCTCACGGATTCTCATTTATTGATCCTCGTATAAAAACTCCTAGCCGGCGGTCAACGACCGCCGGATTATTTCGTTTCGTTTCTTTTCTCTTCTCCTCGTTCCCGGGCTCTGCCTGGGAACGTCTAAAAATAACCCGTGCCATCAGCAGGTGTTTTTGGCAACGTGCCCTCCGACTTCTCGGACTGTTTCTCCAGCCAGCCAGTCAAATCTTTGGCCACCTTGTTCACGCTGGGCGTCATGTAATCGAACAAGGCTCGCGGATACACGCCAAATATAATGGCAAAGGCCAAAAGCGGCGCGGCAATGGCCGTTTCCCGCCGGGTGATGGGCGAAAGCGCCTCGGCATGGGGACCCTTGTACTCCGCGCCCAGATAGACCCGCTGAATCGTCCACAGGATATAGCCCGCCGTCAGAATCACCACCGAGGCGGCGATCACTGCCATTGCGGCGCTGTAACTCCACGTGCCTAAGACCACGAAAAACTCGCCGATAAAGCCGCAAAGCCCCGGCAGACCCAAAGCGGCAAAAAAGATCCCCATTGCCAATCCGCTGTAGACCGGCATGTGCGCAAACAAGCCGCCGAACTGATCGAGGTTGCGATGATGCACCCGGTCGTAGAGCACGCCCACCATAAAGAACATGCCGGCCGAACTCAGCCCGTGGGCGATCATCTGGAACATCGCCCCGTTCATCCCCATCTGCCAGTAATCCGAAATGTAATTGTTCCCGGCCGCGGCACTGCACACGCCGATCCCCAAAAGCACGTAGCCCATGTGGCTTACGGAACTATAAGCCACTAATCGCTTGAAATCTTTTTGCGCCATCGAGGCCAATGCCCCGTAAATCATGCTCAGTAGCCCGATGCCGCACACCACCGGGGCCAACTCAAAGGCGGCATCCGGACAGATGGGATAACAGAATCGCAAGATGCCGTAGCCGCCCATCTTCAAGAGCACGCCGGCCAGGATCATGGAGATCGGCGTGGGGGCCTCCACGTGCGCGTCGGGCAGCCAGGTGTGCACCGGCACCGCCGGCAGTTTAATCACAAATCCGATAAACAACAGCACGAACGCCCACCAGGAAAGCGACTTGCCGCCCCACAGCGGTCGGCTAAAAAGCGACGTCTCCTGTCCCATCCGGGTCAAGGCCAGGATATCAAACGTATGAACCTTCTCTCCCCTGGCGTTACTGCCGAGCATGTCGCTGGCCGCGGCGGCGTCGCAAAGCGCCAGTTGATTCTTGTCGAATTTCGTCAAATCGCTGGAGAAATATAGCATCAACATCGCCACCAGAATCAGCACGCTGCCCACCAAGGTAAACAAAAAGAATTTGATGGCCGCATATTCGCGCCGCTGCCCGCCCCAAATGCCGATCAAAAAGTACATCGGCAGCAACATCACTTCCCAAAACACGTAGAAAAGGAAGAAATCCAGCGAGAGAAACACGCCCAACATGCCCGTTTCCAAGAGCAAAAACAAAATACAATACCCCTTGACGTGCTGCTTGATGGACCAACTCGCCCACATGGCCAACATGCTCAGAAACGAAGTCAGCACCACCAGCGGAAAGCTGATCCCATCAGTGCCCAGGAAATAGTAAATATGGAAAGCCGGTATCCAGCGATGGCAGACCACGTTTTGCATTCCCGACACGCCCAGGGTAAAACGCCCCAGCTCGTTTTCATCGCCGGCGGGTATGGCCATATAGACCGTCAGCAAAAAAACCGCAATTGTCACGGCAAACGACAACCGCTTGATCGCCATCTGCCGGCTGCCGGGCATGAAACACAAGAGCAGCGCACCCAGGCTGGGCAAAAAAATGATCGCACTAAGAAGCAGCGTTAAAAACATCGCCGGATTAAGTTGGCTGAGCGACGGCATAAATTAAAACTCTTATTTTTAAGGGTTCATGATTCAATAAGTTTATTGGGTCTCTGATAAATAACGTCGTTAAGCCCACGGGTTGCAACCCGTGGGCTTGGCTTGATTTAATATTCCGCATTCCTCATTTTCGTCTCTCCTCGCCCATCATTTACCATCCCATCAGCGCGTAACTCTGATACATATTTATCGCCACAAACAGGGCAATCAGGCCCAAGGCCAAAAGCATGATATACTGCCGCAGATTTCCCGTTTGCACGCGCCGCAGCCAGATGCCCGCGGCATAAGTGCCGCCAGCGGCCAGATCGATCAACCGATCCACGAACACCCGATCGATCCAGTCGTCCAAGCGCGCGCAGGCAGCCACGGCCCGGGCAAGGTTGTCGGCCGCCCAATCGATGCCTTTTTTGTCGAATGTCGCCGCCCCACGCGAAAGCACCAGTACCGGACGTACAAACACGAACTGATACAACTCGTCAAACCACCACTTGTGATAAAACAAACTATAAAGCAGGGCGAAACTCCGCCGCACGTCCTTGGGATCCAACGTGCGTACGCCGTAAAACATCGTGGCCAAAACAAATCCGGCCAAGGCCGAACAGAAGGCCATCATGGTGGCAGTCAGGTGCACTTGTGCGCCGTGCGAAAGATGTTCCGCCGGCATGGTGACGTGGGGCAACAGTTGGCCAGCGACAGTACCCTCGGCTATTCCCGCAGGTACGGCCTGGTTAAGCAATGGCTCCAATCCAAAGTTTGTATAAATTAGATTCCAACCTGCCACGATGCTCAGTGCGGCCAGTGTCACCAGCGGCCAGACCATTGCCGGCGGCGACTCGTGGGCGTGCTCATAAATATGCTCATCGCGCGCCTTGCCCATGAACGTCATGAACCACAGGCGGAACATGTAAAACGCCGTCATGCCCGCCCCGGCCACGGCGATCCAAAACAGCCAACTATACATGGGATTAGCCGTCTTGAAGACCAATGCCTGGGCAATGATATAATCTTTGGAATAATAACCGCTCAGCCCGATGACCGTGGGCACGCCTGCTCCGGAGATGGCCAGGCAGCCTACAAGCATGGTCCAGGCGGTATAAGGCATTTTCTTGAGCAATCCGCCCATCTTCGGCATCTCGTTGGTGCCGCAGGCATGGATCACCGACCCGGAGCAGAGGAACAACAAGGCCTTGAAAAAGGCATGGGTGAACAGATGGAACAATCCGGCAATCCAGCCGCCCACGCCTAGGGCGAACATCATGTAACCCAGTTGACTGACCGTTGAATAGGCCAATACGCGCTTGATGTCCGTGGCCGTCAGCGCCATGGTGCCAGCCAAAAACAGGGTAATACAGCCGATCAAAGCAATAACAAGCAGCACCTCGGGCGTAAACACCGGATAAAACCGGCCCACCAGATACACGCCCGCGGCCACCATCGTGGCCGCGTGAATCAGCGCGCTAACGGGCGTGGGGCCTTCCATTGCATCTGGCAGCCACACGTGCAAAGGGAACTGCGCGCTCTTGCCCACGCAACCGCAAAAGATCCCTAATCCCGCAAGCACCAACAGCCAATACCCGTATCCCGCTTGACGCCATGCGCCGACCTGCGCCTGGAGCGCGGAATCCACTAGTTTTTGCTTTTCGCTCGCCAAACGCCGATTTGACACGCTGCCCGTTTTCTTTGCCAGTACTTTTTCAATTGATAAAACGATCTTTTCAATTTCATCGCGCGCAGCCAACTTGACCATTCCATCCGGAACGCGCAGGACGTATTGATTGCTTTCCGGCCGCACCTGGCTGAAGATGCCGGGCATGGTTCTGGTCTTTCCCATTGCATCGCGCACCGGATAATCGCCGAAGGAAAACGTTCCCATGCCCGTCCAGATCGCCGCCAGTCCGATCATCATGCCGAAGTTGCCCACGCGGTTCACGATAAACGCCTTATTTGCCGCATTCGAAGCGCTCTTGCGCTCGTGGTAGAAGCCAATCAACAAGTACGAACAAATCCCCACCAGTTCCCAAAAAACAAACACCATGGCCAAATTGCCGGCAAGCACCAGGCCCAACATGCTGAAACAAAACAGCGACAGATATTGAAAAAAACGGCAGAATCGTCCCCGCCGCCGCAGCAATTGGCCGTTGGAGAGCGTGACCAAAAGATCGGTCACCTCGTGCAATTCCTCGTGCATGTAGCCGAACGAATAGACGTGGATGCAAGAGGCCACCAGTGAAACCATGCAAAACATGGCAATTGTCAGCGCGTCGATGTAATAACCGATTGTCACGCGCAGCGAACCGAACACGCCCAGGGCATACCAATCGCCGGCGATCGCCGATACACTCGGCAGTGATGCTTCACCGTGGCCGCCCAGAACATGAACGCCCGCCGCCAACGGATGTTGTATAATCCATAATGTCAAAGCCGCTGCCGAGAGCACAAACGATGAACAAATCGCCAGCGTTGCCAAATAGCCCGCCCCGCGCCCGGCCTTGCCCATGAGCGGTCCGAACAACACGATCAGCACAAACGAGGCCAGCGGCAGCAGCCACGCCAATCCCAGCAAAATCGGAAGTAACTGATTAACATACATATTACATCATAAATTATCTTCAAATTGCCATCTGAAAAAAGTCGTCGAATGGACTTGTTTGTTTGGCATCTTTATAAGTTCTCATATCGGACAGGATTCTGTCCACCTTTGCCAACAGAGAATGGTATATACTCACGACGTATATCTTCGTCGGCTACTTCGCCTTCGAATTCCCATCGGCCCCTCAAATTTTTCTCAGTTATGTCACGAGTCCGGTATTTGGTGCTTGCTGGGTACCATTTATGAATTCGGTAAACCTCTCGAACAATCCCTTGATACACCGCCATTGCATATTCGGCATTTTCGCGCCGACGACCGACACGCCATATCCCTCGGGTAGCTTCATACAATTCTTCTGGTGTCATGTCGCTGCGGTAAAGCTTGTTTATTGTGAAAAGCAATGCCTTGTGCCGGACATTCACACTCTTGGCTTTGAGCATGTTAATGATTTCCTTGGAATTGATACGCCCAAAAGATTTCTCATGATGCCCTGCCACACGATTTGTGAGTCGGTTTTTGCCGAGTAGGTCAATGGCGGCTGCCTCAACCAGTGCTGCTTCTTCATTGGTGAGACCATAACGAAGAATGTCAATGTGTGGTTCTTCCCCGTTCTTTCTGATATCATCAATTCTGCGTGTCTTTTCGGTCTCGGATTCGTCATATAAATGGGAAAACAGCCTG
Organism: Pirellulales bacterium; assembly: GCA_963820545.1. Classification (GTDB taxonomy): domain Bacteria; phylum Planctomycetota; class Planctomycetia; order Pirellulales; family Thermoguttaceae; genus CAWGAJ01. Next base: position 641,839 of record CAWGAJ010000001.1, on the reverse strand, counting down.
TCGCCTTGACCTTTACCGATATAAAACGGTTCCTTCGTTCGAGGGTCTATGTAGACATACACATAGGATTTGAGTACAGCGGCAACTTCTGGAGTGATCTTCATATTAGTCATGCTCAATGGTTCAATTAATTCATCCTTCATACCTCATCCTTTCAATTCATCCGCTTTATCCACGTCGATCGTCACGTGTGTGTGGTAATAATTCAGTGCAATCGCCAAGGCCACGGCAGCCTCAGCAGCGGCCAGTACGATAACAAACATGGCTATCAACTGGCCGTCAAGGCCCAGGGCGTTACTGCTATCGGCTCGTATAAACGAGCTGCCCATCGCCACAAAGTTCAGGTTGGCCGCGTTTAGCACCAATTCAATTCCCATCAGCACGCCCAAGGCGTTGCGCTTGGTGGCCATGCAAACTATCCCGCACACAAACAAAATTGTGCTCACGATCAAGTAATGCGACAGTCCGACGGGTTGCGTAAGTAAGTCCATCTTTGTAGGGTGCGTGAAACGCACCATTTAATATTTTCTTCATTCAGCGCGGCGTTTCGCCCGCGCCAAGTACGCCGCGCCTATGAGCACGACCAACAAATGCACCGAAATAATTTCAAATACCAACAAATATCCCGCCATCCCGCGCTGGGCCACAGGATCGGGATTCTCCAGTCGATCAACTCGCACTCCCAACAGCCCCAATCCCAATCGAGCGGAAGTGGGCCTGAGCTCAGGCCCCGCGGCCCCTTGAGCCGTTTTTGGCCCGCTCCAATCGCCCACGCTCAGCGCCGTTTGCAGCAGTATGGCCAACAGCGCAAAGGCCACGATCGTGGCCAGAATCCACTGGCCGCCGCCGGTTTTCATGGAAACAAACGGCCCTCGCGCGGTAAGCATCACGCCAAAGACCAGCAAGACCATTGTTCCCCCCACGTACACCATAAGCTGCACGGCGCCGAGAAAATCGGCCCCGGCCAGGAAGAACAAGCCCGCCACCGCGCCCAGCGACACAATCAGATAACTGGCCATGCGCACGATGTTTCCCGTCAGCACCACTGCCACGGCAAACCCGCAGGCAATAAGGGCGAAAAGCAGAAAGAAAAAGCTGTGCCAGTTGATTGCTTCCATATTCAGCGTTTTATGAACATAATTTTAAGGAAAAATAAAGTTGCACAATCCACCGGGAAACATAAATGCCCACAGCATTGCCCCGGCCAGCATCACCGAAACCAGCGGCAGGCAGTATTTCAAACAGGTGGTCATCACTTGGTCGATGCGCAATCTGGGCAGCGTCCAGCGGAGCCACATCATAAAAGTGACTCCCACATAAGCCTTCATGAGCAGATTGCCCGCGCCTAAGCAACTGCCCATCAATCCCGCCCAAATATTCGTTTCGGGGGTGAGATGGAGCAATCCGGCAATGGGAATCGGCCCGTTCCAACCACCGAGGAACAGCACGGCGGCCAGCGCGCTTACGGCCAGCATGGCCCCGTACTCGCCCATGAAAAACACTGCCCAACGGAAGCCCGAATACTCGGTCATGAAACCGGCCACCAATTCGCTTTCGGCCTCGGGCAGATCGAACGGCGCCCGATTGGTATGGGCCACCGCGCAGGTGAGATAAATCCAAAATGTCACAAACGTAAACGGATCGTGGAACAAAAGCCAGTTCCAAAACCAGCCCGACTGCCGATTGCCGATCTCCACCAAATCCATGCTCCCGGCCACCAGCACCACAACCACCACGCAAAGGCCCATGGGAATCTCGTAACTGATGACCTGGGCCGCCTCGCGCATCGCCCCGTAGAGTGACCATTTCGAGCCCGAGGCGTATCCGCCCAAAATCACCCCAAAAACCTCCAATCCAGAAACGGCGATGATGAAAAACACGGCCGCGTCCAAGCGGATGGGCACCCAGTCGCTGGCCCAGGGCAAGGCCATGAACACGGTGAACATGGTGACGAAACTGATATATGGGGCCGCTCGGAACAGCATCCCATCGGCCGCGGCGGGAATAATGTCTTCCTTCGAGAGCAGTTTGATACCGTCGGCCGGCGGTTGCAGCCAGCCAAAGCGCCCGCCCACGCGCGTCGGTCCCAGCCGATCCTGGATCCGGGCCGAAACCTTGCGCTCCATCCAGATAAACACGCACGCCGAGAGCAGAACCAGCGCCAACAGCAACAGACTCGCCACTAGACCTATCGCCAAGTAGGCTATCCAGGGCGAGACGTATTGTGCAAGGTATTCCGCCATTAAAGTTTTCAGTTGTCAGTAATCAGTTTTCAGTTCTGCATTTTGAGTTCTGCGTTCTGAGTTTTTAATTCATCCTTCATCCCTCATCCTTCATCCTTATCTGTCTATTTCCCCCAGCACCAGATCCATGGACCCGACTATCGCCGGAATATCGGCAATCAGCACACCCCGGCAAAGTTCCGGCAGCACCGCGGTATGACAAAAACTGCTGCTGCGGATGCGCATGCGCCAGGGAATCGCATTGCCGTCGCTAATGATCATGAAACCCATCTGGCCCTTAGGGGCTTCGGTTTCCAGGTATGCTTCTCCGGCCGGCAGTTTCTTTTTCAAGGGAATTATCTCGCCGATGCCGTCCTTCGCTTGCGAATATTTTTCCATTGCCTGCCGGACAAGGTGCACCGATTGCACCACCTCCAGCATGCGCACGTAAAACCGATGCCAGCAGTCGCCCAGCACGGCCTCGGCCGGCACGGGCGGATAAGGATAATCTTGCGGATATTTCCCATTGACCTGCGCGATTACCGAATATTTATAATCCTCATACATCCTTGTATAGATCGCTTCGCCGTCGCGGCGCAGGTCCCAATCCACCCCGCTGCCGCGCAACACCGGACCCGTACAACCGTAGTTGACGGCCATTACGGGCGAAAGCACACCCACGCCCGCCGTGCGGCGGATGAAAATCGCGTTGCTGGTCAAGACCGCGTGAAATTCATCAATTACCGGCTCAAACTGGTCGAGGAACTCTTCGCACTTTTTCAGCAAGCCGGGCGGAATATCGGCCGTCACCCCGCCCAGGGTAATGTAACTGTACGTGAGCCGCGCCCCGCAGATCTCTTCAAAAAGATTCAGAATCATTTCCCGCTCTCTGAACGCCCACATAAACGGCGTGAAGCTCCCCAGGTCCAATCCGTAACAGCACGCCGCCACCAAATGGCTGGCTATGCGGCTCAGCTCGCAGGCCAATACCCGCACGTGCCGGCACTTTTCGGTCACTTCCAATCCCATCAGCTTCTCCACCGCCAGCGCCCAGCCCAGATTCATGTTCATCCCGGCCAGGTAATCCAAGCGATCGGTGTAGGGCAGAAACTGCCGCGGCGTGAGTTTCTCGCCGATCTTCTCCGCTGAGCGATGCAGATATCCGATATGCGGCGTGATCTCCGAAACCACTTCGCCGTCGGTCCTTAGCACCACGCGCAACACGCCGTGCGTGCTGGGATGCTGCGGACCCATGTTGACGATCATCTCGTCCGTGCGCAGGTCGAATTCCTGCATTTCGTTTGTCCGCTGTTGGCTGGTCATGGCTTTACCTCGCACGCACCCCGTGATATTCCAGCGGCATCTGGTAATCCTTTCGCAAGGGATGGCCCACCCAATCCGCCGGGCAAAGGATCCGCCGCAGATCGGCGTGGCCTGAAAAACCGACGCCCATCAGGTCGTACACTTCGCGCTCGTGCCACTCGGCCGTGCGCCACACGCCGCTAAGGCTGGGGACCTCGGACAACTGGCCCTCGATATTGTTCTGCCAGCGCGGCACACTGGTCTTAAGCACCAGGCGGTGCCGAAGGGCCATGCTCGACAGGTGATAAATCAATTCCAGGTGCGGCTGCCACTGGACCTGGGCCGCCTTCTTGGCGTCAGGTTCGAAATAATCCACCGCCGTGATGCAATGCAGCATGTCAAACCGCAAATCCGGCTCGTCGCGCAGATAGCGGGCGATCTCGGGCAGCCCTTCCGCCTTGATTTCGATCCACGGATCCAGCGCCTCAAAGTTATGACCGACCAGCCAATGCTGGAACTCCCGGTTCAGCCGTACGTGGATCTCGTGAATATTCATAGGTATTAAGCAATCAGCTTTCAGCAGTCGGCAACAAGTTTTCAGTTCACAGTTATCAGTTCACAGTTTAAGGCATTCAGTTTTCAGATATCAGCCTTCATCTTTCTTTGTTCCACTATCCCTGTCCCCTGTTTTTTTCATCCCTCATCCTTCATCCCTCATCCTTCCCTGAACCCTGAATCCTTTTATTGCCCGCACCCAGTCCAAGTCGCCGCGTTTCCACAGGTAGGCAAAGCCGACCATTAGTACGGCAAAAAACACGCCCAAGTCGATCATCGCCGCTAAGGCCAAATTTCGTATTTGGTTTTCGAGGGCCTGACGCTGCTCATCGGGCAAAAAAGTCCGCTGTTGTTCAGTGCCTCTAGCATTAGTCCCCTCTCCGGGCACCACGTAGTGGTCGGGGAGAGGGCTAGGGTGAGGGCTGATCGGGAACAGGTGGTCAACACCTAGTTGCCGATATATTTCCACCACGGCCCGATTTAGTTCTTTTTGCTTTGCATTTTGCGCCGCTTTGGTTGCCGGCGCACTAGAGCCGAAACTAAGGCTCATGATCTGCGTGAGTTTGCCGAACACCACCGCCGGTGGAAAAAAGAACGCCAATTCCACCTCGAAGACAATAAACAGCAAGGCCACCACGTAAAACCGCAAATCGTATTGGACAAAACTGGTGCCGACCGGCGGCTCGCCGCACTCATATGTTTCCAGCTTTGCCGACGAAGGGGCGCAAGGCCGCAACAATCTGCCCAAAAGCAGTGCGACGAACAAGAACACCACGCCCACCGTCACAAAAAGCGTCAGGTAGGCCACAATAGCGGTTGGCGTCATCGAGGCGTGCAGACTCCACCTTCCAGGAATAACAGCTCTGTTCAGAAGGTGACTATTCTAAATAAGTCCACACCTTATGGAAAGTGGCCGGGGGCGATCGCCCCACCGCTAATTGCGCGGTTTTTATGTGGGATTATGCTTGCACACAAGCGAAACAAGTTCACGAAAGAGTTATAAGGGTGACTTAGAGCCTATCCTAAAAGTCCCCTCTCCGGGCACCACCGGGCACCATGCGTAGCATGGTCGATCGGGGAGAGGGTTAGGGTGAGGGCATTTTATACTACTTGGGTCTATTAAAATTCTGTTTTAGGATAGGCTCTTAATGTCCTTCCATTGATCCTTCATCTATCCCCCCTGGTATGCTATCGGCCGTCAATAAGTGCCGTTTTCGGCAGTGGGCATGGGACTGGTGCCAATAAAGCACTTCGCCTTCGCCAAGCCGCCAACAAAGATGCGCCTTGCGACCATCCAAGACAGTGGGAAAATGCACACAACCCTCTTCTCCGTTTTCCGCTTCCACTCCCAATGAACGCAACTCTTCCCGATAGTCGAGTAATCGCCGGGTGTCTTTCTCCAGATCTTTTTGAACTTGAACCAGCTCCTCTTGATACAAATCGTGCTCGTCTGGATTCCGCCCGTCTAGCAAAAAAGAAAGACGTCGCTGCCGATCGCCCACGTCGCGCTAGTTCCGCCCAGTCGGCAACGATTGCCCGGACCAGGGGGAGCGTGGCATTCGCTTCCTCGATGGAAAAACTTTTCCGCTTCATAACACGCCTTGAAGTCATAAGCTGTCTACCTGTTTTCGAAGCCTAATCTCTAATTCGGCCCGCCGTGGACGGGCTTTTCAATGACTTTCGCCGCCGCCACAACCGTGGAATTCAACGTGGCTCGACCCCAGGCCACTTCCAACGGCAGGCGCGAAAAATCCACAATACAGCCATTCCGGCTAAAACAACTCAAATCATATGAAGAGCCTAAAAAAATGCAATCCGCAGGGCACGATTCAGTGCATATCCCGCAGAGCATGCATTTGGTGTAATCAATGGTAAAGTTAGTGATTTGAAAGCCCTTGCGCGGCGCCTGCCTTCGCTCTTTGCCGATATAAATACAACCCACGGGACAGTCTCTGGCACACCGCTCGCAGGCTATGCAACTTGTTAAATCGTAACGATGAAAGCCGCGAAAACGCGGCGCCATCTTCAGCGGCAGTTCGGGATATTCGTAATGCTCGGTAAACGTCCGCCGCTGCGGATCATAGGTACGAAACCAGTACCGGATCGAGACCCAAAGGGCCGCAATCACCGTTTTCACCGCCTCGAAAACATTTCCCAGCCAGCGTCGCACGGATGTATTACCCTCGGACTGATCACCTAGAAGCAGATTTTCCTGTAAATTGTAAAAACCCTAACAAATTTCTAAACATGGATTATAACCCCCGAACGAAAACGGACAATCAGTTACGCCAATTGAAAGTCATTTATTTTTATTTGTAACTGTTTAGTTTTTTGGCGAAGAATTTTTAGAATCCGAGTTTGTATCGATATTTAGGAGGTTTTGCTTTCATTGCTTGTGCGATCATTGAAATCAATCGGCTATTTTTCTTGCCACAAAACAACTTACGCAAACGCATTCTTTCTTTTTACCAAAAAACTAAACAGTTACGATAAAAGTAACCGCTGGACAGAGGAAAGTCCCGTTTACCAAAAAAAGTCGGCAGCAGCGCCTTGATGATAAGCCTGTCAGGGCGCTAATGCCCGCTCCTCTAAAAAAATGTCCAGTTTGCTTTATCTATATATATTCTAAGGGCGGGTGTTTTTACACCGTTTTCGGCCCTCAGGTCACGGTTTAGATCTTCTAAACAATCATGATAGTTATAATAATTACTATCAACTATTAACCATCTGTATATTAGCATAACATCTTAATTGGCAGTATGTTACGTTAATTCTTCTCCTCGCTTTTGTGAGCACGGCAATCTGTAATGAAGCCGGCGGCATGGACGAAAACGCCGGCGGCGAGTTATTTCTGTCAAAAATAACCCTAAAAATTATTGCCTCTGGCCCGCCATTCGCTTGACAACATATAATTAAGACGTAATGTTCAATGATGGCGGTATCTGTATCCAACCGCCCAATAATCCCGACAATAGAGGGGGCAGACGAGGATAATCGGGTTAGCGAAGGAACGTGTAATGTTAGTACTTTCGCGCAAGAAGAACGAAAGTATTGTCATCAACGATGACATTACGATCGTGGTGGTCGAGATTCGAGGGGACAAAGTCCGCCTTGGGGTTGAGGCCCCGAAGGAAGTGCCGGTCCACCGCCGCGAAGTCTTCGATGCGATTCATCGCAACGAACTCGCCGCGGAGAACAAATCGGCTGCAAAAACCGATGCCGCCGGAACAAGCGGTAACCAGTAGACACTCTTCTTCTAATTTGGGCCCTTGCCCAACAGCCTCTTCCCGTTGTCGGTCTCTTCTTGAATTTTCGCGAACTTCCGTTTTTCATCAAACGGCATAAGCTCTTTGGCGCTTTCTCTTCTCCCCCTTGACGGATGCCGTAGTGTCCAGTTATACAGACGGGTCTTGCTCTTGACGCCTTTGAAACGGCCCCGTCGTCTAGAGGCCTAGGACACAGGCCTTTCACGCCTGCAACACGGGTTCGAATCCCGTCGGGGTCACTGTTACCCTCGAATTCCCCGTGAATTCGAGGGTTTTTGTTTTTGGCGCACCAAAAAGCGCACCAGTTGCGCACGAGTCAAAACCACTTACGTCGATTCTGCCCTCTTTGCGGACGGTGAGGGCAATCTAGCCGAATCCTGGACGCGAAAAACGCACGTCGGATTACCGTCTCGCGCGCCACCTTGTACTGGCTGACCAGCGAATTCAGAATCCGTTGCTTCGGCGTCAACCAGAACCACAAAACTACGCCATGTCGGCTCGGTTGTTGCCTCGTGGCGACTGGACACCAATCTGATGTGCCTTCTATTATCAGGGCGAGCGTGTCGAAAGTTTCCAGCCGACCTTGGGATTCTTGTCGAGCAAAGAAAGCAAGCCCCACACCACCCCCTTGATGGGATACCGGGTAAGCACTCCCACTGACTGTTGTTCCTCGACTTTTTCCAGTTCGATAGAATCGGAGACACCATCGGGTCTGATTACGTGAAGTCTCATTCCCGGCAGAAGGCCGGCCTTCGCTCCATGTTTCAGCGTGACTCTGATTGTGACTTTGTCTACATCGCCCCCGCTTGAGGTGGTCGTCGGTTTTCCGACGCCGACGATTTCCGTTTCGATCGGTTTCGAGAGCAAGTACGGCTCAAACGCCTTCGGCACAGCCGGGACGCCGGCGACTTTTTTCTGTTCGTCTCCTACGCGAAGCAGACTCATGCCGTGAACCTCTTTGCGAGGCTCCGAACCCTCGTTGATCTCATTGCAAAAACCAACGATTTCCTTGGCGGGCACTAGGTATTCTCGCTCTCCCCAAGCAATGGGAACAAGTCGTTCGGCAATCCCCAAATGTCCTTCGCGCTGATGATCGAATGTGAAGGAGAGCCGCAGTGTGCCGTCTTTCTCCTCGACGGTGCCGTAATTGCGATCGTACAAGCCCAAGCAGCCGTGCCATTCGTAAACGTATCCAGCTTTCGGAGCGAGGCTCAGGGAGACATTCATGCCGAGGCCGTTGCCCGCGTAGTATTCGCCGGCCCAGGGATGTTTACCCAGTGTCTTGATTTCTTCTTGGATTCTCTCTCGCAGTTCTTGGGCTGTCTTGCTGGCTGCTTCCGAGACCTTCCGATTCTCAGCCTCTTCGGTGTAACCGAGGGTCGGCCAGCAAAGCTTGTGGACAACCTATCTGGCCAAAACGTTGCCCCGGCAGCGGGCAGGTAATGGACTCGCTGACAGCTATGGGTACCGTGGTCCAGTGTCGTTTGCCGCCTCCGTTGGCGAATCGCTGCATTAACGGCATGGATCGGCAACATCGCCCCGATCACGGCCCGTTACTTTGCCAGTTGCGGGTTGACGGATTCTGACTTCGATCGAGCAAGTCGCCGCGCTCTGGACAAAAAACCAAAAGGGGGTTAGAACCGGGTTAAGAGCCGGTCCCAAGAAAAATCAAAACGGGTTCCGAACGGGAGAGGCAGGTCAGAAATGGATTGACGTAAGTATTGGAAATAGGCGCACCGTAAAGCGCACCAATCGAGCGCACCAAAATGCGCACCTGCCCACCGCCGCCCAATCCCGCCCAGCATGGAAAATGAGACTTAACCCTTTATGGCTTGCGGAGTTGGGCGACAACTTGCCGAGTTATGCTATCCCGTGCAAACGACCCAATTGGTCCCGTCGGGGTCATTCTTTGGGCAATAGAGGATGGGGAATAGTTGTAAAGACGTGACCAGTGGTCGCGGTTTTGGGTGCGGCTCTGTTTTCCGCACTTGGCTTTCTCGTTTAGCCGCAAGCCGCAGGCGAGCGAGTATGAATCCATCTGGGTGGCATTGTTTTATCTCCTTATGCCGCAGGGCATTACGCTCTAATCTTGCTTTTGATATTGACCGATATATATCAATATGATATCATTTTGATATAAGACGTCCGCAAACATCCACATTTTAACCGGGAGGTTTTTTAACATGACACGCGAAAATACAATTACCGTCCTCGATGGCTGGCTGATGCTGGTCGTCACCATTGCCGTGTTCTTAGTCGGCATCGCTCTGGAAATTGCCTTTGGCTTTTCCGTCTACCATGTCATGCAAAAGCTGAGATATTGGCCCAATTTGTATTTGCTCATCTCGGGCATTCTCATCATTGTCTTGGGCTTGTTTATCAGTGGCGGTTTCTTCACACTTCAACCTAACGAAGCCCGGGTGTTGATTCTCTTTGGCGCCTACCAGGGCACGGTGCGCACCAGCGGATTTCTCTGGACCAATCCGCTTTACACCATGCGCCTCATTTCGCTGCGATCCCGAAACCTCAATGGTCCAAAACTGAAGGTCAACGACAAGCGCGGCAATCCCATCGAAATAGCCGTGGTGGTGGTTTGGCGCGTGGAAGATACCGCCCAAGCCTGTTTCGACGTCGAGAAGTTCGAGGGCTATGTGGAAATTCAAAGCGAATCGGCCGTGCGCCATTTGGCCAATTCTTATGCCTACGACCACGGCGCGGAGAACGAGATCACCCTCCGCAGCAGCGTGGATGAAATATGCCTCGCACTGCAAAAAGAACTGCAAGAGCGCGTAGGCAAGGCCGGCGTGCTCATCGAGGAAGCCCGGCTCTCGCATTTGGCCTACGCCCCCGAGATCGCCCAAGTGATGCTCCGCCGCCAGCAGGCCGAGGCCATTATCGACGCCCGCCAGAAAATCGTCCACGGCGCCGTAAGCATGGTCCAGATGGCCCTGCAAGAGTTGGCCGAAAAAGGAATCGTCAATCTCGACGAGGAGCGTAAGGCAACCATGGTCGGCAACCTGCTGGTGGTCCTCTGCGGCGAGGCCGAGGTCCAGCCGATCATCAATACCGGCACGCTGTATACGTAAAAATTGGGACTTTTTCAATAACAATAACCCAAGAAAACGAAAGGACACGACATGAATTCGCAGATTGTTGGCTTGCGAGTCGCGGGCACAGTCTTTGGACTTGCGGGATTAGGCCAGTTCCTCCGCCTAGTGATCCGTCCGGAAGTATTCATCGGAGGCTACCAGTTTCCGCTTTGGCCAAGCGCGTTGGCGCTTATCGTCTTGGCCGGCCTGAGTTTTTGGATGTGGAAACTCTCCTGGAGTCCAATCCGATGAGAGCTCAGCAAAAATCCAAACGGCCTAACCATGCTGGCGATCTAATGGATAGCTGGGAGCAATGCTCGCCAAGCGTGGAGGTGCCATGTATGTCAAGCGAATGAATCGAGAAGCAAGCATGCAATGACTCGGCACAGGCCCACGTAAGTTTGGAACCTGACGCACGTGTAATTTAAAAACTGTAACCTGATAACTGTGAACTGATTACTCCAACATGAAAACGCGCAAATCATTCCTGCTTAGGCTCAATCCCGACTTGCACGAAGCCCTGGAGGCCTGGGCCCAGCAGGAACTGCGCAGCATCAACGGCCAGATCGAATATATTCTTAAAGAGGCCGTGCGAAAACGAGGCCGAGAAATAGCCGACGGCGAACAGGAAACAGCAGACAGCGGAGCGAAGGGGATTAGGGATTAGCGATTAGTAGATATTGGCTTGTACCGTCTTATTCCCGGATTCAATAGACGCCATGAAAACACTCATTCCCACAATTATTCTCGTGCATCTTTATTTATTGTTCTTGGTCTGTATGTTTTTATCGTCGTCGAACTTGCCTGAGCGTGTTACGACAAGCTTCAACTTTAGCGGTCAGCCCGACGAATGGACGAGCAGATCGTCTTATGTGATATCTTTCGTGGGTTTTAGCTCTGCTGGGCTGCTGTTGATGATCATTCTGGGCTTTGCCTGCCGGTTTCTGCCCAAGAGCTGGATCAGCATTCCCCAGCGCGATTATTGGCTCGCGCCCCAGCGACGGCCGGAAACCGCCAAATACATGGCCCGCCAGATGCTCTGGTTCGACTGTCTGCTTGTCGTTTTTCTGGCCGGATTTCATTTTTCGATCGTCCAGGCAAATAGGTTGAATCCAGTGCGATTGCCGAAGACCACGTTTCTCGGACTGCTGACATTTTTTATTATCGCTGTAATCATTTGGGTTTTGATCGTTAATCGCCATTTCAAACGTCTTCCGAAAAATACGGATTGAAATAGGTCGGCTTCTATCTGCAACAATGAATTGCTCACGCAACTATATTTTTTGCGTGCGCGGCTCAATCACCAGCAGCAAGGCCAAAATCCCCAAACATCGGGCTCCCCAGCCGATCAGGAAAATCCATTGGTTGTAATCTATCGCACCGCCGAAAAAGCTGAACGTGCTCTGCCCATAGCAATCAAAAAGCCAGCCCCCCAAAATCGTGTTGGCCGCATAACAAAGACCAGTCACTGTGAAATAAGCCGCGATGTACGGCGTGTTCGACTGCCCGGGTGACAGCTTGAGCATCAGATTAGGCAGCCCTATATTCAATCCCGCGTAAGCGATCCACACAATCCATGCCCCCACGAACCACCACGGCGCCTGCAGCGTGGAGAAAAAGTAAAACAGCGGCCCTTGAGCCGTTAAAATCAAGCAACACATCATCACCGGCCAATTGCCCACGCGGTCGGCCATTCGCCCCAGCGCGGGACTGACGCTCAACTGCCCTAGTCTCATGCCTGTTTGCACCGCAAGCATGGCCAGCAAACTCACGCCCAACACCTGGGCCGGATACGTGGTTTGCACCGTTTGTGTCAGCCCATTGGAAAACGAAAACCAGCAACCGAACAACAACAATCGCAAAAAACGCCTGTCGGCAAAAGGTCTTGCAATGGATTTCCAATCGATAATGGCTCGTGTTTTCAAAACGGCTTCGGCCCCTGGCATCAGCAAAAGTGGCACTAATGCCGCGACCATCAGCCACGCCCCCAAGCCGGCCGATATCGCATAGCCGATCCATTGCAGCGCTTTGTCGTATGTGGCGTTCCACCATTAGGTGAACAATCCGCAGCCAATGGCGGCCACGGCCTCGCCCGCCACCAGCCAACGCTCGCGAAAACCAAAAAAACGCCCGCGAATCCTCAGCGGCGCAATGTCGGCCAGCCAGGAAAATAGGGCAATCATACCCAGGTATTGCATCAAGTGATGCAAGGACCAGAGGATCACCAAGGCCGCCAGCGACATCTCGGCCGAGGCAAGTACCCCTGGCGCGGCCACAAACGGCAGGCAGAAGAGGATCAAAGCGCTCAAGAGAAACGTGCCCAGGCAAAATGCTTTCCGATCGGCAATCCGGCCGATCAAAAGCGGCGTGCCCAGCCGCATCACTCCCAGCAGGTGGCGCGCGGCAAGGATCAGACTGATTCCCAGTCCAATCCTCGGCGCCCCCAACTGCAAAGCCAAGTAGATGATCAGCGTCGAGCTGGTCAGCCCATTGCCAATCGCCCACAGCCCGCCGTTCCAATAGGCCAGCTTCCAAGCCCGTCGGCGCACGGCAATAGATAAAACACTATCCACTGTCCACCGTCCACTGCCCACTATCCCCATCCATCCCCTATTCCCTATTTCCGGCCATGGCCGCGCTCAGGATGGCGGCGGTGCTTTGGCGCATCACCCGCGCATCGACCGGTTCGCCCGCCATCAGTGAGCGGCGCACCTCTTTGCCGGAGATAAAAAGCGGCTTCTCGTCTTTATGATTTTCCATCAAGTCCACGCGCCCGATCGACTCGTAATACGCGGCGAATCCCACGTTAAGCGGCCTGATTTTCAAATCGCCGCAGAGATTATTGAAGATCTCTTGGGCGTCGAAATCGCCCCAGATGGCCGTGCCGTCGTGATAAGGCGCGTCGGCGTGTTTGCGCCCGATGATAATGTCGCTGAAGCCGAAATTCTGCCGATAGATGGCGTGCATCACTGCTTCTTTTGGGCCGCCGTAGAACATCTTGATGTCCAATCCCAGCAGGATGACCCGATCGGGCACGGATTCGCCACGCGGTCCCCACAGCGCCGGATCGCTGTCGCCGTCGCCTAGTGCGCGTTGGTCGATCAAGACCTCGTAGGTATGCATGCGCACGTCGGCGTGCACGTCGTCGCCCTTGGTTTCGCCTATCAGCGGATTCAAACACGCCCCGGCGTTACAGCCGGCCTTAAGCAGCGTCTCCAATCCGCAGACTAATGCATATTCATGGGCCCGATGCAAAGGATTGCGCGTCTGAAAGGCGACCACGCGCTCCCAGCCTTTTTCGGCCAGTAGTTTGCGCACCTCGCGCGGCGAAAGCACGTACTTGCCGAATATCGGATGCTTCGGCTGCGGCAAGACCTCTATGGTTCCTCCTAAGAGATGCGTTTTATCAACGTCGGCCACAAGCACCATGTCGCCGCCGGGATGATCCGTTCGCTCCGTAAGATACACGCTCCGCAGATAATGTATCTTATCCCAGAGAAAGATGTCGGTAATGTCCAACGTGCCAACGATCTCTTTCTCGGAATTGACCAAAGCCACTTTCTGCCCTACCTTAAGTCGCTTGGCCAATTCCGCCGTTATTGGCAGCGACAAAGGGATGGTCCAGGCATACAGTTTTCCATTGTGCTCGATCACCGACTCGTCGAGCACTCGCTTATAAGTGGCCGAATCCATGGGCCCTGTCAACGGGCTTAAGCCCCCGTCGCCAAACCGATACACCGTCGATAGATCGGCGTCCGAGACCGGCGCTTGCACAAGCCTCTTGGCCTCGGCGAGAAAAGCAGAAATCTTATCATCAGACACTGTCCGGCAAACAGGTTCAGTTAGCCCGCCATGCGGAGGCACCAGCGACTTCATAAGCACTCCCTTTTATTCGCGGGTCAATCAATGCGTGTAAAGCCAACAGTATAGAGAGCGCTGCCCCGATCCGCAACCTTCATTTAGATACGTGCAAAAGGCACGCATATTTCCCTGCAAGATTATTAATTCCTCTCCCCTGACTCCTGCCCCCGGCCCCTGAACCCTGAACCCTTATATATGATACATCTGCTCGTCTTGTTCCTTGGCACGTTCCAGCAGTTCAGCCAAGGATATGCCTTGCAGCATTTGTCTTTCCATGGCGGCAACGTCTTTCCATGTCTTCATTAACACTTTAACCACGGGCGAATCGGGCGAGGCGCTGCTTGCCTGCGCCTTTTCTTCCTGCGAACCGTCGATCACTTCCATGATCTGGCCCAGTGAAATTTCCTGCGGGGATTTTATCAGTTGATACCCCCCCGCCGCCCCGCGAACACTAGCCACCAATCCCGCCCCCTTTAATTGCAGCAGAATTTGTACTAAAAATCGCGGCGGAACGTCGTGCCGCTCGGCAATGCGACGAATGCGCACCGGTTCGCCTGATCCATAATGAAAGGCCAGCTCCATCATGGCAATACAGGCGTATTCGGTTTTTGCTGAAATCTTCATAATAATTACCGTACTAGGGAATTTAATTAGGATTATTTAGTTACTAAGGTCACAATAATATTATCAGCTAATGCTTACATAAAATCAATCATACTCATGTTCCTAAACAATATCAAGTTTTTTGATGGAATTTATCAGGTATCCACACTACTTGACTAGTGTTTTTTCTTCAGGCATTATGGCCAACAATTAAAATTCACATTATCAACTGGACATTTTAATAAAGGCAAGTGACATCTATGGCGGAAAAGGCTTATCTGGCAGTCGATCTGGGTGCCTCCAGCGGCAGGTGTGTTTTAGGCCATTTTGACGGCAAATCCCTGCGCCTGGAAGAAGTTTTCCGCTTCGAAAACGGCCCGGTCGAGGCCGCCGGACACCTGCACTGGGATCTTTTGAACCTCTGGTCGCAGATCCGCCAAGGGCTCCGGGCCGGGAGCAGCAAAACCACCGGCAATATCGTCAGCGTCGGCGTGGATACCTGGGGCGTGGACTTTGCCCTCCTGGCCCGCCACGACGAACTGCTCGGCAATCCATATCATTACCGCGACCAGCGCACCAACGGCATGATGGAAAAGGCCTTTTCCCTTGTTCCCCGAGAAGAAATCTTTCAGCACACCGGACTGCAATTCATGCAGTTTAATACGCTTTTTCAACTCCTGGCCATGAAGTTCGGCAATTCGCCCCTGCTGGACGCGGCCGAAACCATCTTGCTGATGCCTGACTTGTTCCACTGGTTATTGACCGGCGTGAAATCCAACGAAATGACCGACGCCAGCACCAGCCAGTGCTATCATCCGGTCCAGGGCGATTGGGCCTGGCCGCTTTTGCAAAAATTCGGCCTGCCCACGAAAATATTTGGCCCGATTACACAGCCCGGGACCGTACTGGGACCGCTCAGGAAAAACATCGCCGCCGAAACCGGACTGGGCCGCACGCAAGTGGTTTTGCCCGGCACGCACGATACGGCCAGCGCCGTAATGGCCGTGCCCGCCGCCGGACAGTTAGGCCAACGTCCCAACTGGTGCTATATCAGCCTGGGCACTTGGGCCCTGATGGGCATCGAGTCGCCGCGCCCGGTCGTTACCGATCAGGTGCTGAAACTCAACTTCACCAACGAAGGCGGCGTGGGCGGAACCACGCCGCCTGCTGAAAAATATCGCCGGACTGTGGTTAGTGCAGGAATGCCGTAGGGTGTGGAACCAATCCGGCGATAATTTTTCTTGGGAAGATCTCAACCGGCTCGCCGCGGCCCAGACACCCTTAAGATCTTTTGTCGATCCCGACGCCCCCGATTTCCTCGCCCCCGGCAACATGCCCGCAGCCATCCGCGCCTATTGCCGCCGCACCGCTCAGATCGTGCCCGAGGAAAAAGGCGCTGTCTTGCGCTGTGCCTTGGAAAGTATTGCCATGAAGTTCCGCTATATGTTGGGCATGTGCGAGCAGTTATCCGGCGCACACATCGAAACGATCCACATTGTCGGCGGCGGCACGAAAAATCGCCAACTCTGCCAGGCCGCGGCCGACGCCTGTGCCCGCCGCGTAGTGGCCGGACCGGTCGAAGCCACGGCCATCGGCAATCTGATGATGCAAGCCGTAGCCGCTGGCGACGTGGCCTCCATACCCCAAGCCCGCGAGGTCATCCGCCGCAGTTTCGACGTCGAACAATACGAACCCCACGACACCCCCGCCTGGAACGATGCCTACCAGCGCTTCCTAAAGATCTTGCAAAAGTAGACTGGAGGCTGGAGGAAGGGAGACCAGATACTGTTGGAAGTGAGGGGCTTTTAGTAGTCTGCAATTTGATCTTTTGGCTATTGAGCGAATGCTTGATGAACTAAAAATGCCTTCCCGCCGTAAAATAATCTGGCCAAGAATTTCTATTGATTTATTAGTTAAACTTTTGGTAAACTACTTTGTTTTTCCTGCATACAAATGCCGCTAATTGGGGGTGGCATTGCCCTTTTTTTTCTGCTAAACTTCAATATAGAAGCCCGTCGATAAAGGGCAAGGATTAGCCGAGATGGGGAATTAGAACGGAACTATCAATTAATCGCTGCAAAACATGCCGCGATTAATTTTTGCGCTACACACTTTAGGTAGAGGAGCGGTGTTATGGTAAATAATGACTATTTAAAAACGGAACTAGAAACATACGAAAGAGAAAAAGACCGTCTCGTAAGTGAAAACGAAGGTCATTTTGTTGTTATCTCTGATACCAGGGTCGTGGGAATTTGGGACACCTATGAAGATGCGCTGAAAGCCGGGTATAAAGAGTTTGGCCTGAAGCCTTTTTTAGTCAAGCAAATATTAGGCATTGACAAAATTCACTCTTTTACCCGCGATCTTGTTCCATGCCAATCCTAACAGCGCAAATTGGACCTGATGGTCCGATAGTCAACATAATGATTGGCATTAGTAGACCACGTATGGATGCTATGAAAGCATTAGGACAAAATATTCCGCCACCAATTGAAATTAGGGCGCTTATTGATACAGGAGCAAGTTGCACAGTTATTGACAATACAATAATTAATAATTTAGGTTTAGTACCTACCGGAACTGCGCCTATTCATACGCCCTCCACTGGTACATCACCACATATATGCAATCAATATGATATTTCGATCGCAATACCGATGGGTTCAGCGCAATTTGTTGTAGTTTTTAATACTAGACCAGCTATTGGAGCAGATTTATCGGCACAAGGAATCCAGGGATTAATTGGTCGTGATTTATTAGAAAAGGGAACCCTGTGGTATAATGGATTAGAAAGTTCACTTTCGATTGCTTTTTGAATTAATGATCTTTTTAGTGTTCAATCTTATTTTTTACGCAACACAACATTACCGCACTTTTAATTTGGAATTTCTTCTATCCTTTCACCACTCGCCCCTCGTCTCTAGCCCCTACTCTTTATTCCCCGCATGTTCGTAATTATCGGCATTCGAGAAATCCAGCGGGCCGGCGGCATTCTTCTCCAGCACCAGCCAAATTTCACCAAACAGCGCATTCTGCTCCACGCGCACGTGCCGATGGCGCACCAGTTCCAAAACCGCCAGAAAAATGCCGATTAATGTCGACTTGTGCATGCCCGGCTCGAACATATTGCGGAAGGCCATTCGCCCGTGCTTCACCAGGCGCGCGTGAATCCTGGCCATATACACGTGAATCGGCGTATCGTCATAAATGATGTTTGAAGGCTTGGAGGCTTCCGTCTCGCGCAGGATGCGCCCGAAGGCGCTTACCAGATCCCACAACTCCACCTCTTCAATCGGTTCCTCGGCCAGATCGCGCGTGCGCCCGGGCAGGTCGCTGGAAAAACGCGGATAATGCTCTTGCCAAGCCCGGCTCTGCTCTTCCAAAATGCTGGCCGCATCGCGATATTTTTTATACTCCAGCAAGCGCCGCACTAGTTCCTGCCGGGGATCGTCGATCTGCTCCTCGATCTCGTCGCTCCGCGGCAGCACCTGCTGCGACTTGATCTCGATGAGCGTGCTGGCCAAGGCCAGGAAATCGCCCACCGCGTTGACGTCCAACTGCTCCAGCACCGCGATGTATTGCAAATACTGATCGGTAATCTCGGCAATGGGAATGTCGACAATCTCCACCTCGTGCTTTCGCACCAGGTACAAAAGCAAATCCAGCGGTCCGCAGAAGACATTTAAATCAACACGAAAATCCATAATCGAACTTTATTATTTACCCACTTTCATTCATCTGTTATTCAAAAAAACACATTTTAACCCCAAGTGAATACACTCGGGGCCAAGGATACACCTGGCAGAAATCCTTGAAAACCGTATATCTTCCCTTTATTCTGTTTCGTCGACACAACTCCTTTAACTTGAAAAACGTTATATTCAGGAATACGTTATCTATCTTACCGCCTATATCCGACCAAAATAAAGAATAGACGAACGCAAAACAACCATTACTAGCCAGCGGGGGGGATAAATCCGTGAATTACGAACAACTTTGGGCGCCTTGGCGAATGGGTTATATTCTCGGCGAAAAGCACCCTGCCCGAACGGATGTAACCCCGGAACTGCTTCCCGACGCCGACAAAGATTGCTTCCTCTGCCAGTGCGTGCCCGAAGGCGACGATCGCCAACGATTGGTCGTCTATCGCAGCCCACTGACGATCGTGGTCCTCAATCTCTATCCCTACAACAACGGCCATTTGCTGATTGCCCCCCGCCGGCATCTGGCCCAATTCAACGAAATCGACGATGCCACGCACCTGGAATTGATGCAAACCCTGGGCCGAATGATCGCCGTTTCGGAAAAGG
Organism: Pirellulales bacterium; assembly: GCA_963820545.1. Classification (GTDB taxonomy): domain Bacteria; phylum Planctomycetota; class Planctomycetia; order Pirellulales; family Thermoguttaceae; genus CAWGAJ01. The sequence continues at coordinate 622,631 of CAWGAJ010000001.1, read as the reverse complement.
TGCTCAACCCGCAGGGATTCAATGTGGGCTTGAATTTAGGTCAGGCCGCCGGGGCGGGCTTGCCCGGACATCTGCATTGGCACATTGTCCCCCGCTGGCTCGGCGACACCCACTTCATGCCCATCCTGGCCGCCGTGCGCGTAATCCCCCAATCCCTCGAAGCCCTGTGGGAACTGCTCACTGCGGAGCTGGTAAAATGAAATGCATTCCCTTTATTGTTTTCTGTTGGCCAGATAGATTTTGAGCCGCTCATCCAGAAGTTCGTTCGATATCCAAAAGTCGGTTTTTTTCACCAGTGTAAAAGCATCCTTTAAGTTGAGAAGCCCTTCATCGGCGGCCAACTCAAGCACTCCAATCGTGCCAGTGAAAGGAATATGACGCTCGGCCGCGGCTTTGCGTCCGTGAACTTCATCGATGAGCAGCAGATCAGCTTTTAACTCTCTGGCAAGGCTGATTGCAGCAATCTCTCCGGCATGGAGTGAGGGAATCGGTTCTATGACGGACGGCGCCCGCTCAATAAGCCATGCGGGATGAGAAGCCATGAAATCGTACACGGCCTGTGGCCGGTTGGAGCGAAGCAATTCCGCTGAAACCTCCGGCGGGATGACGACCTGTCCAAAGAGCTTTGGTAGCACTTTGATGTGCCCGATTAGGACAAGCACGATCATCGGAGAGCTGTCGGCAACGACAAGCATCAGTGGGCCTTTCCCATCACGCGATCCAGTGTCTGCCGGTCGGATTGAAGATCGGCCATCGTCAGCGAGCCTTCGAAAACATTGTGCCGCTTAAGATAAGCGTCGGTTTCAAAGCGATCTAGCCCCAGCACCAGGGAAAGTTCACAATGGCTGAGTTTCCCCCGTCGGAAAAGCTCCAAGGCATAAGCCTCCTTGACGTCCGCGTCGAGATTCGCAGTCTCCCGGCGCAGCTTTTCCTCCACCTCAGCCGGCAAATCGAGCGTCACGTTCAAGGACATAAATCACCTCAGTGACTCATCCAATTATACCATTTAGATAAGCAAAATGACAATGCATACCCTTTTCTATTTCTCTACTCATAATCCAACTTAAGCCTCAGACTCCTTAACGGTCTCTTCAACCGCCTGTCGAATTAGGTCCCTATTCTGTGCAAACTCATCGGGTGTTACCGATATTCGCACTCTACCTTTTCGTTTGATATTCACAGGTACCCCAGCCTCCTCAAATCGTTCCTTCCACTGCTCTGCGTTTGAGTTCGAGAAAGTTAAATGTGCATAACGTTTTGTTGGTTTAGGTGACAGATAGATGAAATTACGAACCACACCATTTGAACGCAATCCTATATAGCCACGAAGATAGTTTAGTTCCTGAGTTGTGGTCGCAAAATTGTTAATCATATTGAGTATTTCATCGCAAATATGCATCAGTTCCGATCCTGCCTTCTGATTCCAATAATCACGATCAACTTCTCCACCACCTGTATCCTCATCGGTATCATCAACACGGAGGTCGGTTTGGTCAAGAATATGAACGAAGTTCAGTACTAAATGTTCTTCCACACGTAGTGCATCAAGTTGGATAGCAATAAGTGGAATATTACCAGAAAACAAATTCATTACATTGAGAAATCTAGTTGTTATGTCTTCAGCGATCAATACTGCAACATGATCGTAGCCCGGATAACGTCGCCGTTCTAAGTCCCAATATTCGATTGTTCGGATAATGTGGCTTGGGTCTGTCGCCCCCAACATGATCTCGACCTCATATCGTATATTGTTGTCTTCATCAAAGAGAAGCAAGTCTAATCGCCCGGCTCCTGAAATCGGACGTTCCCGATCTAATACCCTTACATCGCCAATTCCCAGAAGGGATGGATCGTCGCTTATGCGTTCATGTAACCAGGCCTCATTAAATTGAGGAAGTTGTCGAAGGCTGATTTTTTCATGTTTGATAAATTCTAATGACATTCGACTTATCCCCCTTTTAAAAATACCTATTTGCGGTTGTTAAATTGACCACCGCCGGTTGTCGGCCACCGAGGCGACTTCAATCAAGGGGCGCTTTTCGCCAGGAACAAGCCGGAAGGTAAGCGGAACTTTGTGACTGGTAAGCGTTGCGCTTTCGGGCAAGCGCGATTCCGCGTTTTTTTGCAGGCGGCCGTCTTGCCTTTGATAAAGTTCAAGTGTCCATTCTTCCCGGTTGACGATCAGCAACTCTTCCACGCCAATCCGCTCGTAAAAAGCGATTTTATCGTGCGTGCGGTCGCCCGGGCTGGTGATCTCGATGAGAAAATCCGCCGCTCCGCTCCAATGCGTATCGCAGTTCTCGGCCCGTGTATCGCGGAGAAAAACCGCCACGTCGGGACAACGAAAATCTTCCGTCCACTCTGCGGCGCTTGCGGCAAGATTTACACCGGCGCGGACATCCGCAAGCCCCTGCCAGCCCAACAACTCAATGAGTATCGCACAGAATTTGCCTGCCAAGTTCTGATGCTCATCGTTCGGCAACGGCGCCATGATGTATACTCCTTCCCATACTTCGTCGAATTTATCCGCTCCCCATGCCCGACGCTGTTCGAGCAGGCGCTGTTCCAAATTTGGATCGAGAACCATTGTTGTCACGGCAACTCAACTCCTTATAACGCAAATAGCCCCTTTATTCGATTATCCCAAGAAACTAGTCTGGAAACAAGTACCTCTTGTTCCCCCGCTCCCCCAGAGACTCTTGTTCAATCAAATTCTTATTCGACTGTCCACAGCGTCAAGGTATCTTGGTCCTTCACAAAGATCCGCTTCCCTGCGATTACAGGATGCGCATAGATCGCCGTGTCGGAAACCTTGTACCGGGCCAGCTCCTCGTATTGCTTGTCGCTGGGCTTGAAAACGATCAATCCCGTTTTTTCGGGCAGCGCCACCAGCACTGAACCGGCGTCGATAATCGATCCGAAGCGGCCCACGTTGTCCGTTCCGCTCCAGGCCTCTTGGCCGGTTTGGGCGTTAAGGCAGAACATCTTCCCCCGTTCGGAAATACCATACACCAGCCCGTCTTTGAGCACCGGCGTATTAAATGTCGTGGCCAGCTCCGCACTCCAAAGCTCTTTGACGGTAAATTCCTCGCCTTGTTTTTCGATCTTCACTGCCTTGGTGCCCCGGCCCGCGCCCGTGTAGATCACCGTCTGACCATCGACGATGGGCGTGGCCATATTATACGTCCTTTCCTTAGGCTCGAATGGTATTTGCCACAAGAGCTTGCCATCGGCCACGGCCACGCCCACCACTCTTTTCTCCGTTAGCGTGACGATCTGTTTCGTGCCCTCGACGGTCATCAGCACGGGCGAGGCATATTCCGGGCCTTCGCCGGCCAATTTCCACTTCAGCTCTCCGGAATTTAAGTCAAACGCCATGATCGCCCCGTTGTCTTTACCGCCAATCTGCGCGATGCACAGCCCGTCGACAATAATCGGCGACATCGCCGTGTAGAACTGCGGCCAGACTTTGGGAAATTCGTCCTTGCGCCACAACTGCTTGCCGCTGGCGGCGTCCAGGCAGGAGAGTATCCCGCCCACGCCCAGCGTGACGACCTTTCCCTCCGCCACCGTGGGCGAACTTCTCGGCCCCGAATGTCCGGCAGGCCCGCCGGTCACTGGTATCGTGGGATACTTGTTTTGCCAAAGTTCCTTGCCGTCGGCGGCACTAAGACACATGATAATCTCATCATCGCCCTGCCGCGCAAACACATAAAGTTTGTCGCCCACCAAGGCCGGCGTGGCATCGCCCAGGCCCACCGTGATTTTCCACTTTTGCGTCAGTTCCTTGGGCCAGGTCGCCGGAGCGGCGAACCCGCTCACTTTATCGTCCCGCTTGAGGCCTCGCCACTGCGGCCAATCCTGCGCAAAGACGCAGGACACACTGATCAGCACCACGCAGCCCGTTATCATGCCAATCGTTCGATTTGAGTTTTTCATGGCATCTCCCATCCTTTCGTGTTAAAAAAATTTAAACACTGTCCACCGTCCACTGCCCACCGTCCACCGTCCACTGTCCACTACTTCTTCTCCCGCACATTGTAGCACAAAAGCACGTCCTGGTCGCGCACGTACAACATGCCATCGGATATCACCAGGTGCGGCCAACTGTTCAGGTCGCTGCGATCGGGCTGGTCGAATCGGCCTTTAAGTTTAAAACCTTTGGGCGTGGCCTCGACCAGGCTGATCGGACCGTTCTCGTCGCGGCAGTAAAGCATGCCCTCGGCATACAAAATCGAGCACTTGCCCGAACTTTTCTCAAACCACTTGATCTCTCCAGTATTGAAGTCCAGGCAAGTAAGATCCTTCGGATTGCTGCATCCATAAATCATGCCGTCCACCAGCACCATGCCGCCGTGATGATTTTGCATCTGTTTAGAGAGAAATATTTCTTTGGCTTCGAACTCATCGCCGTTGCGTTTGATGTCGGCCCGGCCGCCGCCGATATTGTAACCGCTGGCGCCAAAAACCGACTTGCCCGAAACAATGCAGGTGGAAATGTTCGATACTTTACTTGCCGGGGCGTCGTAGCGCCAGAGAAATTTTCCGTCTTCGGCCCGCACCGCAATCACGCCTTTGCCCGTAAGGTTGATGTATTGCTTCACACCGTCGATGGTGGCCTTGATAACCGAGGCGTATCCAGCCGGATCGCCCACAGCCGCGCCCCACACTTGATTGCCGTTGGTTTTGTCTAGTGCCACAATGGTATTTTTTTCACCACCGGGTGTGCAGATCACCCAAGGACCATCCACCAGCACCGATTCGGCAAATCCCCACATCGGCCGAATGCCGCCGAAATCCTGCACAAAATCCTTTTGCCAGATTATCCGCCCGTCTTTAATGTCCAGGCACGCCAACTCGCCGGAAATGCCGGTGGTGTAAAGCCAATCGCCTTCGATGCTGGGCGTGGCCCGGGAACCGGGATGCTTATTGCCGTCAAAGCTCACCGGGGCAAACCGAGACTCCCAAATCAGTTTGCCTTTATTGCCCGCGTCCAGGGCCATGACACACTGCTTGCCGTCTTTATGTCCCTGGGTGTAAATAACCTTCCCCACCACGGCCACAGTGCTAAAACCTTCGCCCAATCCGCTAGTTTTCCAGGCCAGCGGGGGGCCTTCTTGCGGCCACTCTTTTAGCAGGCCCTTTTCGCGGCAGATGCCGTCGCGCTGCGCACCGCGCCAGCCTGGCCAATCATCCGCCGCAACAGGCCGGATCACAAGCAAAACCGTCCCCGCAAACCATAAAATCCACAACGGCAATAAACCCTTTTTCATGGTTGTCTCTCCACAAAGCTCCGCATAATTATCGTTCGTTTATTCATAGTCAAAACTTATGTCGCGTGTATGGTTTAGCCTGGGCACTTGTGCCCGGAGTATCTTGATAGGTAAAGCGATTGTGTTAGTCTATTCCACTGGTTTTCCCCAGGCAACGACACGAAATTTAATTCCACCAAAGCGGGGGGATGGAACTTTTTTCTTCCGCCTCCATCTAAAACGTAGAATTGTGCAGATTATTTTTAATTGAAAACCGGCTTTTCCACCTGCCGGACAAACAAAAAAACCGCATAAACCCCTCTATATTTTTTAAGGAGCACACCATGCTGAAACGTTCCTCTTCAATGGCCTTGTTGATGGTCCTGGCCGTCGCCGTGCAATGTCCGGCCGAAGAATCCAAAACCGCCGATTTGCCCCTGAAACGAGTGGTGCTCTTCAGTTCCGGCGTGGGCTTTTTCGAGCATTCCGGTAAGGTCGACGGCAACGCCAATGTGGAGCTGAAGTTCAAAACCGATCAGATCAACGACCTCTTGAAAAGCATGGTGGTGCAGGACCTCGACGGCGGCAAGATTTCCACGGTCAACTACGGCTCCAAAGACCCCATCACCAAAACGCTGAAAACCTTCTCCATCGATCTAACCGCCAATCCCACCTTGGCCCAACTCTTGCAGCAGGTCCGCGGCGAGCGCGTCGAACTCGAAGCCCCCAATAAGATCGCCGGCCTGATCCTCGGCGTGGAAACCCATAAAAAACAAGTCGGCGAAAACGCCTTTATCGAGATTGAAATCCTCAACCTTCTCACCGACGAAGGTCTCCGCGCCGTGCCCATGGAATCGATTGCCAAGCTCCGCCTCACCAACGATAAACTCGACGCCGACCTGCGCAAGGCCCTGGCCCTGCTGGCCTCGGCCCACGATACCGATAAAAAAGCCGTCCAGCTAAGTTTTCTCGGCAAGGGCCAGCGCCGCGTGCGCGTGGGCTACATCCAGGAAACGCCCATCTGGAAAACCACTTACCGCCTCGTGCTCTCCGATGACAAGCCACTGCTGCAAGGCTGGGCAATCGTGGAAAACGCCTCGGATGAAGACTGGAGCAACGTGAATCTGTCGTTGGTAAGCGGCCGCCCGATCTCCTTTGTCATGGATCTCTATCAGCCCTTGTACGTCCCTCGCCCGGAGGTGCAATTGGACCTCTACGCCTCGCTCCGCCCGCAAACGTATAACCAAGATTTAGAGCGTAAAGAAACCGAATTCTCTGCTTCCCCGGAGGCTGCGGAGATGCATGCCGCAACGCTAGGAACCAAGATAAAAACAAGAGGAGTAGAACAGAAGCCCGCATCTCCCGCGCGTGCTTACGCAAATGCCGGTGACGGTTTCTATGGATCGCAGCCCGCCGAATCGCCCACTCCTGAACAATCCTGGAATTTGCGCGAGGGTGTGCAAGAGGCGGCCCAGGCAGCCGAACTCGGCAGCCTCTTCCAATATGCAATCGATACGCCGGTAAGCCTCCCGCGCCAGCAGTCGGCCATGTTGCCCATCGTCAATGCCGACGTAAAGGGCGAAAAGGTCTCCATCTATAACCAAAACGTCTTGGCCAAGCATCCGCTCTGTGGATTGCAATTCACCAACACCACCACCTTGCACCTGATGCAAGGACCGATCACGGTCTTTGACAACGGAAGTTACGCCGGCGACACGAAGATCGAGGACCTCCCGCCCGGCTCGCAGCGCCTCATAAGCTATGCCGTGGACCTCGATACCGAAGTGGCCCCGCAATCCAAGGGCCGGCCCGAAGAATTGCTCAACGTGCGCCTGCTCAAGGGCACGCTGATCGCCACGCGCAAGTATGTGCGCAGCAAGAGTACACCGTGAAAAATTCCGGCAAGGCCGAGAAAAAAGTCTTGATCGAATACCCCATCGATCCCGCTTGGAAGCTGATGAAGCCGGAAAAGCCCGCGGAAAAAACCCGCGATCTCTACCGCTTCGCTGTGGACGCCAAGCCGGGCGCACCGGCCACGCTCTTGGTCGAAGAGGAACGCACTGACAGCCAACACATTGCCCTTAACAACCTCGACGACGGCTCGATCCAGTTCTACATCAGTGCCAAAGTCGTCGGCGAAAAGGTCAAGGATGCCTTGAAAGAAATCGTCAAGCGCAAGGCCGAATTGGGCCAACTCACCGCCAAGAAACAGCAGCTCGAACAGCGCATCCGCGAGATCAACGAAGACCAAAGCCGCATCCGCCAGAACATGTCCCAATTGGATCGCAACAGCGATGTCTACAAAAATTACGTCAAAAAATTCAGCGACCAGGAAACGGAAATCGAAAACCTCCGCGCCAGATCGCCGCCCTGGTCGATCAAGAGGCCGGCCTGCGCAAAGCCCTGGACGAATACCTGATTGGCCTGGATTTGCAGTAGACGGCACTGAAACGTGAACTTCCTCGTTTACACCGGGGTGGGCTATTCCTTGCTCACCCCGGTATTTTTGTTTACAATCAATCTCTGATCGGCATTCCTACACTTTTTTGAGGATTACAACGCATGATCATTAAATCTAAAAGATTGATTGCAGAGGGAACCTCCTTTCATTTCAATTTCCCGGCCAGGCAACAAACCGTAAAGTTTTTTGTCTTACTTGCGTTGGCGACATCGTTCCTGGGGACTTGGGAAACTTCGGCGCAGGAACCAAACGAGTCTGCACCTCCTTCTTTACCGCAAATGCTCCCCGATGCCACGCTGGATATCCCCGCCTGGGCGGGAAAGGACAAGGACGAACCCTTCGACGTGAAAAAATTCCTGGAAAACCGCACCGTCGATCCGGCGGACAACGCCGCCCCCTTGTATTTCTGGGCCCTTGCCGACATTTCCAACAACATGAACTTCGTCTATCCGCCCGATCAGTGGAAAGCCCGCCTCCCGCAAGTCCAAGCCTTGCAGAACGACATCGGAAACCTGGCCGATGACGAAAAGTTAAAGGCCGGATCAATCCCCATCACCGAAATCGAACGCGTCTTGAAAGACGCCCGGCCGACCCAGGATAAAATCGATCAGGCACAACAAAAAAAGCGCTGCGTTTTTATCACCGGCATGCGCATTGATTCCCGACTTGAGCATGTTCAGGCGGCCAGGCAAATCGCCCGCCTGGAAATCCTGCAAATTTACCATGCCCGGGCCAAAGATGATTTCGCTGAAGCGGAACAAGCGATTACCCGAACGCTTCGCCTCGCTCGCGATCTCCGTCCTCGCGGGAATTTTATCAGCCAATTGGTCTCGTATGCCATCGAAGGCATAATTTTGGACGCAATCACCAATTATACGCTCACCCAGCGCAGCCTGACACCCGAACAATGCGACCGGCTTCTGGCGCTGCTCGCCGATCGAGAGCGTCTCTTAAAACCCACTCTAAGCGAAGGGCTGAAAATAGAATACATCATGATGCGCAACACTTTCCATGACATGCAAACTGGACGCTTCAAACGCGAATTTCTCGTTCAAATATTCGCCGGCACGCAAATCACAGAGGAACAGTTTAAACAGATTAACTGGCGCAAGGAAATTGCCGCATTAAATCGTTCATTCGCTAAATTACTCGCCATAGCCGCTAAGCCTTACGATAAATCCGCGCTTGATGAATTTAACAATAAGGAATTGCCCAAACTAAAGGCCGAAAAAAATTTGTTGACACCATTATTTCTTCCGGCAATTTCGGCCGTCTTCATTGCTCAATCTCGCACACAAGCACATGTAGCAGGCATGCAATGCCTGATCGCCGTGCGCCGCTATATCCTGGTCCACGACAAACCGCCCGCCGACCTGGCTGCCGCCGTAACCGAAGCCGGTCTCAAGGAAATCCCCCTTGATCCCTTTGACAGCAAACCCATGCGCTACAAGATGCTCAATGAAAAGCCCGTCGTATATTCCGTCGGCCCCGATCTAAAAGACGACGGCGCAACAGTGGAATGGCCAGGACCAAACTCTTCCGGAGATATGATTTACCGCATCGGCAACTGAAGATCTCTAAACCTCGTAGGACGATTTTCAAAATCGTCCCACTAAATAAGAGAGAAACCCATGTCCCTTTTCAATTCCCCGGACAGACGACTAACCGTAACATTTTTTGTCTTGCTTGCGTTGGCCACATCGTTCATTGGGAGTTGGAATACTTCGGCGCAGGAACCCAACGAGTCCGAACCGCCTTCTTTACCGCAAATGCTTCCCGATGCCACACTGGACATCCCTGCTTGGGCAGGCAAGGACAAGGACGAACCGTTCGACGTGAAAAAATTCCTGGAAAGCCGCGCCGCCCCGCCCGATAACGCCGCCCCCTTGTATTTCTGGGCCTTCGCCGATGTTTCCAGCGAAATGGATTTCGTTTATCCGCCGGATCAATGGCAGGCCCGCCTCCCGCAAGTCCAAACCTTGCAGAATGACATCAGTAATCTGGTCGATGACGAAAAGTTAAAGGCCGGATCTATCCCCATAACCGAAATCGAACGCGTCTTAAAAGATGCCCAGCCGGCCCTGGATAAAATCGATCAGGCACAACAAAAAAAGCGGTGTGTCTTTTTTACCGGCATGCGCGTTGAGTCCATACTTTCGCACCTTCAGGCGGCCAGGCAAATCGCCCGTCTGGAAGTGCTGCAAATTTATCATGCCCGCGCCAAAGATGATTTCGCCGAAGCGGAACAAGCGATCACCCGAACGCTCCGCCTCGCTCGCGATCTCCGTCCCCGCGGGTTATTTGTCAGCCAATTGGTCTCGTTTGCCGTGGAAGGCATAACATTGGAGGCCATCACTGATTATACGCTCACCCAGCGCAGCCTGACACCTGAACAATGCGACCAGCTTCTGGCACTGCTCGCCGATCGAGAGCGCCTCTTAAAACCCTCTCTTACCGAAGGGCTGAAGATGGAATACATCATGCTCCGCAACACTTTAAATGATCTGCAAACCGGACGGTTCAAACGCGATGTTTTTGTTAAATCATATGGTGGTACTCAATTGACAGAGGAACGATTTAAGCAGATTAACTGGCGCAAGGAAATTTCCGCGTTGAATCGTATATTCGCTAAATTACTCGCCATAGCCGCCAAGCCTTACGATAAATCCGCGATTGATGAATTTGATAAAAAGGAAGTGCCCAAACTAAAGGCCGATAAAACTATGTTGACGGAATTACTTCTTCCGGCTATTTCGGCCATTGCGCAAACACGCATGCAAGCCCGTCTAGCCGGCACGCAATGCCTGATCGCCGTGCGCCGCTACATCCTGGTCCACGACGAACTGCCCGCCGACCTGACTACGGCCGTAACCGAGGCCGGACTCAAAGAAATCCCCCTCGATCCCTTTGACAACAAGCCCATGCGCTACAAAATCCTCAATGACAAGCCCGTTGTATATTCCATCGGCCCCGATCTAAAAGACGACGGCGCAACAGTGGAATGGAAAGGCGGCGGAAAATCCCCTGGAGACCTGATTTACCGCATCGGCAACTGAAGATCTATAATCCTCGTAGGACGATTTTCAAAATCGTCCCACCGCCCACTGCCCACCGTCCACTGCCCATCGCCCACTACTACTTATCCCCTGTCCCCTGACCTCTGACCTCTGCTCCCTGTCCCCTGCCCTGTTCAGCCACGCCGCGCGTATATTCGCGGAATTGTTCGGCCCAATCCGCCGGCGGGGCAAAACGGCCGGCGTCGCGCAGGTCGCGAACTTGATCGGATTTGGTGCCCCCGTGCTCCAAGAATGTAGCGCCGGGACGCAGACCCAGACTCTTTAGCGCATCGTCGAGTTGTCGCTTGGCCGTCTCACTCTGAGGCCCTTTTTCCCCAGCCGCTTTGCGCATTTCCTGCCAGCGACTCAAAAACCGCTCGCCTTGTTCCCGCGTCCAACCCAGACGCTCCAACAGTTCAGGCCGCTCCTTGGCCAGTTGATCTTCGAGATACTCCAAGGCCAGTTCGCTTTGTTTGCGCAGAAATCCAAATTGATTTTATCCGCGCCCGACTGTTCCGCTTCCACCGGCTCGGCAACATCAGACTGCGCGCCTTGTTGACCGCCGCCCGTGGGAGTGCTACCCGACCCTTGCGCACTCGGTGCTTGACCAAGCTGCTTATCGGCCTCCCTGCCTTCCGGCGGTTTTCCTTGCGCCTGCCCGGCCGAAGATTCTGCCGATTGTTGTTTATTCGCGCCCAGGCCCTGTTGGCCCGACTGCTTCTGACCGCTGGAATCAGGACTGCCTTTTTGTCCGCTCTCATTGCTGCCGGGCTTTTGGTTTTGCGCCGCCTCGCCCGACTGATCAGCCTTTTTTCCTTGTTTCTGTTGATCTGCCTGTGCAGTGCCCTGATCGCCCGCGGCTTGCGATCCTTCGCTTTCCTCGCCGGGCTTCTTTTGTGCCTGTTCTGCGCCAGCCTGTTGGCCGCCGCCGGAACGCTCTCCGGCCGCATCGCCTTTTGCGTCAGACGGCTTTTTACTGATACTCGGCGACTCGCCTTGCTCCGGTGGTTTGTTTTGATTTTGTCCTGTTTCCGCCGGCTGTTTTTGTCCCTGTGGAGAAAACTGCTGATCCTCGTTTGGCTTGTTTTTCGACTCGTCGCCCGCCTTGCTGCCCGCTATTTGTCCCTTGTCCGTCGGTTCCTTGTCCGCGGATGTCTGTCTTTCTCCCCCTTGTTTCTTGCCCGCTTGTTTTTCGCCTGTTTGTTTTTCGCCTGTTTGTTTCTCGCCGGTTTGTTGTTCCGCGGATTGTTTTTCGCCGGTTTGCTGACTGCCCGCTTGTTTCTCGCCGGATTGTTTCTCGCCGGATTGTTTCTCGCCGGCTGGTTTTCCCGCTGTTTGCTGATCGCTTGCCTGTTTACTGCCGTCTAGTTGTTTTTCGCCGGTGAGTTTATCCGCCGAAATATTTTTTTCGCCGGTTCGTTGTTGGTCTCCAGCGGTCTGCTTTTCGCCTCTTTGTTGTTGCTTGCCGGCCTGCTGTGCGGCGGATTGTTGTTCGCCCGACTGCTGATTTCCCGTCTGCCGATTATCCGACTGTTGTTTTCCTGTTTGTTGGTCGCCGGTTTGCTGACTGCCCGCTTGCTGATCGCCGCTTTGCTGGTCGGCGGACTGTGGTTGATATCCCTGCTGTGCGTTGGCCGTCTGCCGGTTTTGTTGTCCTTTTTGTTGTTGTTCTTGACGTTGTTTGAGGATTTCCTGGATGGCGTCGCCGGGATTGGCGTCCGGGTCGATGGGCTCGTGGGATTCCGCGCCTGATTGCTTCCTGGTTGCGGCGATTTTTGGCCCTGCTGGGCCGAATCGGCTTTCCCGCCGCGTTGGCCGGCTTGTGACGATTCCCCTTTCTTTTCAGATTTCGCTTGATCGCCCGCGGATTGCTGCCAGTCCGCTTGTGTTCCTTGTTTCGCTTGATCGGCCCTCCCGCCTTTCTCGCCCTTCCCACCCTTCTCACCTTTTTCACCCGTCTCACCCTTCTCGTCCTTGTCGGTTTTATTAGCCTCCTGGCCCTTCTCACCCTTGTCGTCTTTTTCGCCCTTGTCGGCTTTGTCGCTCTTCTCACCACTACTGCTCGTGTCACCCTTTTCGCCTTTATTAGCCTTCTGATTCTTGTCGCCCTTTTCGCCCGGCTGGCCATCCGAGGGTTTCTGGGATTGTTGTTGATCGTCTTGCCCTTGCGCATTATCGGGCCCGATAACGATTATCCATTGTTTGCCTGATGCAGTGACATTGGGCGAAGGTTCCTTGTTGTCTTCGGCCTCGGCCCAGTAGGCCACGCGGTCGCCGGCCTTCAGTTTTAGTTTCCTGGGCCGGAACTCGTACTTGCCCAGGAATTCGCCGCTAACGGCCTTTTCAGGCGGCCTGGCGTCCAGCAGTGGAGCAATGGCTAGACTCTGCTTTCCCTTTTCCGCGCAAATTGCCGCCCGGCGCAACCCGAAATCCGGATCATCGGCCCGCATTCGGATTTCCAGTTTGCCGTCCTCGGCCACGGTCGTTTCTTCTGTTTGCGGCTCCACGATTCGCGCCTCCGGCGGCAGATCGCGCAGCACTTCGATGCTGTGCCGGATCGGCCGGCGGTTTTCCCGACCGGATTTATCGACAAAGCGGATTTGATAATCCGGGCGCGTGGCGTCCTCGCCATCCAGTCGCAACGTGAATTGACCGCTGGCCGTACGATCTTCGATCCTCATCCTAATGCCCGGCAGGCGGCTGCCGGAAAAATCGATTACAGCCCACTCGATGGGCTGGTTCGCCCCGGCGTGGATCGTGACTTGCGTGCCTTCGATCGCCCGGATATCGCCCTCACGCTCGATCGTCCGATCGGGAATGCCAGTGTAGGACGGATAATGAAAATCCACCTTATCAACGGTAATGATGGGAGCAATTTCCACCGCGATTTTATATTTGTCCGTCTGAAAATCGCCGGCGCTGATAAAGTACGTATAATCTTGTTGCAGTCCCAGACTGCCGGGCGGTAATTTTCCCTGGTGCCGATAAGCCTCGCCTTCCTGCAGCAACGGAACGCGCTGGTCGACGATCTCGCCGTCGGCAGTGCTGAAATGCAGCAGCACCGCCTCGCCTTCGTTTAGCCCCCGCACGTCGGCCGTGACCGTGACAAAATCGCCGTGAAACGCCCGGGCGTTGCCCGGCTGCACGTTCTCGATGCTCACGCGTGTGGGCGCGTGGATGCTCGACCACGGCCAGAGCACGCGCGCGGCCGAGGTCAACAGGCTTTTCGGCGAAATCGCCAAATACAGGCAGATCACGGCCACCACCGCGGTCAATAAATAACTCAACTGCAAAATACTCTTCCGATCCACCGCCACTTCGATCCGCACTTCCTTTACATCAGCGGCGGCCCGCTGTTCCAAGGCCTGATAAATCACCGGCGCCATTTCCTGCTGCCGGTTGCGCAAAAGCAGAAAGTTAATCAAACTATTCTTAAACGTCGGTCTACTTTGTTCGATCGTCTGGGCGGCAAACACCGGATTGATCCGCAGCGCCAACATTGGCCAGAGGTATTTCACAAAATACAGCCCCGCGGCAAAAACCAATATCAGCCAGAGCAGCAATCGCCCCCCAAATCCCAATCCGCCCGAAACCAGCCAGTGGTCGATCAAGGCCGCGACAAAAAGATAAACCAGCGCGCCAATGGCCAAAGTCATCAGCCCGCTGACAATGTCCACCCCCTTAACTTGACGCCGAGTTTTGCGGATGCGGTCTTCGATCAACGCCTCCAGCGGCGATGGCTGAGGCACGATGGCCTGATCCGTCGGCGTCGGCGATTGTGCCGGCAATGGGGGGGTTACAGTTCCACCGGACATGGGTAATGCTTCCAGATTCCTATATTATTACGCCTCTTCCTCCATTATAGATGCAATCCGCAGGCCCGGGATTCCAATTTTCTATAATAATCCACCTGAAAACGCATCGGCCTGTTGCACCCTGCTTTCATTGACCATCGACAATCCATCTGCTACCTTAAGGCTTAAATAACTATATTTTTATTGTGTTTTTTTAGGCACAACTACTTATGTCACATGATGTTACCTTGATTACCGGCGATGGCACCGGTCCGGAACTGGCCGAGGCGGCACGAAAATGCGTTGATGCAACTGGTGTAAAAATCCGCTGGGACGTGCAGCTTGCCGGCATAGACGTGATGCAGAAATGCGGCACCCCCCTGCCCGATGCCACCTTGCAAAGCATCCGCCGCACGCGCTGTGCACTTAAGGCCCCCATCACCACGCCCGTGGGCACTGGATTCCGCAGCATTAACGTGCACCTGCGCCAAGAGTTCGGCCTCTACGCCTGCGTCCGCCCCTGCAAATATTATCACGGCGTACGGAGTTATTTCAGCGATGAGAACTTGGACCTGGTTATCATCCGCGAAAACACCGAGGACCTCTACGCCGGCGTGGAATTCGAGTCCGGTAAGCCGCTCACCGCCGAACTGATCGACTATATCAACAAAATCTCGCCCGATCGCCGCATCAAAACCGGCCGCGACGAAACCGGCGTATCCATCAAGCCCATCAGCGTCTCGGCAACCGAACGCATCGTCCGCTACGCCTTCCAGTACGCCCGGGAAAACAATCGCAAGAAAGTCACGGCCGTGCACAAGGCCAACATCATGAAATTCACCGACGGCCTGTTTCTGGCCACTGCTCGCAAAATTGCCCAAGAGTTTCCCGACGTCGAATTCGAGGATCGCATCGTCGATAACATGTGCATGCAGTTGGTCCAAAAGCCCGAACTCTACGACGTGATCGTGCTGCCCAATCTATATGGCGACATCCTCAGCGACCTGGCCGCCGGATTGGTGGGCGGCTTGGGCGTGGCCCCCGGAGCGAACATCGGCACGGATTGCGCCATTTTCGAGGCCACCCACGGCAGCGCCCCCAAATATAAAGGACTGAACAAGGTCAATCCCACAGCAGTGATTCTTTCGGCCATGCTCATGCTCCGCCACCTCAAGGAAACCCAGGCCGCCGACCGGCTCGAAGCCGCCGTGGCCGCCGTGATCGCCGAGGGCAAGTTCGTCACTTACGACCTCAAGCCCGACCGCAACGATCCCACGGCCGTGGGCACGCGCGAAATGGCCCACGCCATCTGCCGGCAATTGACAAAATAATTTTCTTAACCTCGTTCCCACGCTCCAGCGTGGGAACGGCAGTGATATACATCACCCGTTTAGCCGCGACCGGGCACCGACCGAAGGTTGGTCGGGGAGCGGAAAATGTCAATAAAAACGACAAATTCTGACGACCGCTGGCTGATCATTCTAGCCGCGGTGCTGGCGGCTATTGTCTTTCTCTTCCCCTTGACGATCCGCTTCCCCTTGCTCGATCCCGATGAAGGCCTTCATGCCTCGATCGCCCAGGAGATGGTCGAACGAGGCGATTGGTTAACCCCTCACTTCCTCGGCGAACCGTTTTTCGACAAGCCGATTTTATATTTTTGGTGCCAGGCTTTATCGCTGCGACTGTTCGGCATGAACGAGGCGGCCCTCCGCCTGCCGGGCTTGATATTCGGCCTCTTGGGCGCTGTGACCACGGGACTTATCGGCCGGCGCATGTTCGGCCGCACTGCCGGTTGGGTGGCGGGAATTTTTTACGGCACAATGGTTCTGCCCGCTGGCACTGGCCCAGGCCGCATCGCACGACGTGGCTATTATTCCCTGCATCAATCTGGCCCTACTTTTTCTGTGGCAGTCCGATCGCGCCCAATCAAACCGGGCCGCGGCGCGATATGTCGCGGCAAGCGGTTTATTGCTGGGCATCTCGATCCTCGCCAAGGGACTGATCGGCGTGGCCGTGGTCGCCGTAACCTATGGCGGCTACGTGCTCGTTACCCGACGGCTGAGGGTATCAATTTGTCTGGGCGGCCTCACAGTGCTTGTTCTGGCCGCACTTGTTTCTTCAACCTGGTATCTCTCCATGGAGCTCAAACATCCGGGCTATTTGTACTATTTTCTCATCCAGCGCCATCTTTTCGGCCTTGCCACCGCCACGCAAATTCATGGCGAGGCCCCGTGGTGGTATTATCTGCCGATTCTTTTCGGCGGCGGCCTGCCCTGGATCGGTTACCTGCCGATCACCATCGCCGACGCCCTCCCCCGACGCGGGAAAAAAGAAGATATGATGCAAAACGCCGAACCTTCAAAGGGCGGCGCCTTGGCATTATTGTTTTGCTGGTTGATCGGCTGTACTGTTTTTCTCTCGGCCGCGCATTCGAAACTGGTTACCTACATCTGGCCCGTATTTCCAGCCATTGCTATCCTGGCGGCCGTGGGCTGGACAAAATTTCTCGCTGGCACTCTCGCGGAAAATGCCCGACGTTCACTGCTACGCACATTTTTTATCTCCTCGGTCACCGGGCCGATTGTCTTGCCGCTGGTGGTTTTCGTGGTGCATAAGGTCTTTGCGGTCGCTTTTTCCTGGCCGGTTTTGCTCGCCGCAGTGTTGGCAGGCGGCGCGACTCTGATACCGCTTGTGTTTTTTAAAAAACAGCAATGGCGAACAATGCTGGCCGCCTCCACGCTTTCCACCGCATTACAATTTGTCGTGGTCCTGACCGTGGTCCTGCCGCCCGTGGCCGAAAACTTCACCGCGCGAACACTTGCCGGATATTTCAATCATCTTGGCCGGCTGCCAGTCCGACTGCTGGTGGCCGAAGAGCGCCTCGGCTCGCTGGTCTTTTATCTCGATCCAGCCCTGCGATCAGGATTAAAAGAACAACAAATTGGAATGATCTTTTACGATCAACCGACCAATGTTCCTACTGGTACAGTCATCGTTTTGCCCGAGAAGCGCGCTGCTTATGCCGAAAATTACACCGCCCTTGACGGCCTGCCATACAAAACCGTCGGCCGTTATCGGCTGTATGAAGTGCCTGGACAGGGAACAGCGAACAAGGAATAGATTCCTTGTGTTGAGATTTGCATATCTTGTAAAGCCGCGACGGGCACCAACGGGCACCATGCGTAGCATGGTCATTGGTCGGTCGCGGTTTGTTTGTGTCATAAAGCCGCGACCGTTGGTCGCGATTCGCCTGCGGCCTTCCCCCGTCTACTATCAACATTTTATTTAGTTTCGTATTTTCCGTACTTCGTACTAGTTTTGCAAAAGCTACTTCTGCCTTCTGACTTCTGCCTTCTGACTTCTACGTTCTGACTTCATCCTTCTTTCCATCCGATCGAGCCACACTGGCAACAAGCCAATCTTCAGGAAGCAAATCGCTATAAAACTGCCTAAGGCGGCGCCCCAAAACACGTCGCTGAGGAAATGTGCGCCCGTCTCGACCCGATTGCATCCCACCATCACTGCAAATGTCGGAAACAACCACCACCCGCGCGGATAAAGCCACGCCAGCACCGCGGCCAGGGCCACGGCAGTAGTGGTATGCCCCGAGGGAAAACTCTGTCCCACGCTGCCGGCGCTGGCCATGGGAAACCAGTGACCGAAGGTATTTAACACCCCGCCGTGAAAGTCAAACGAATGCGGACGCGTTCGCACCAAGAGCAGCTTCAGCCCATTGGCCGCCAGGCCCGCCAAATAAGCGCAGCCCAGCACCCGCGGCAACGCCCAGCGCCGGGCCGAATCCAGGCAAAAAATCGTGATCCCAATCATTGCCACGCCTATCCCATTGCCAAAGGGCTCCATGACGCCAAACAAATTCTCCAGCGACTCAGGACATTTTTTCTCCAAACACCATCGAGCCAGCCAACTATCAACGCTCAAGGCCAGCAGGCCTGCCATCACTAGCCCCAAGGGTATCAGCAGCCAACAAAGCGTCTCTTTGCCAGTCAACCGACCAAGCAGTCCCGTCGAAGGCCTTTCCAATATTAATCCATTGATGAGCAGATCAGAATCGCAGGCTCGCTTATCCTCTACAGTTTGCACAGACATCTCAAATACCCTAATATCTGCCTCAGTGAAAAATGCTGTTGGCTGAATGTAGCGAAATCCTTAGACTTCCAAACGACTTCTGTCAAGGTCGAATTATCCTGCGATTTATGATCAATCTTCAGCACCCAATTACAATCTACACTCATGTCCCAGAATATGCGTTACCAAATTTGGATCGCCGCGGCTGCAACGATCATTTTCTTTACCTATCTGGGGGCTGCTTCGCTGTGGGACGAAGACGAGACGCCCTATGCCTCTGTGCCCGGGAGATGATGGATCGCGGCGACTGGGTCGTACCCATGTTCAATGGCCGGATGTTTCCCGACAAGCCGCCGCTTATGTATTGGCTGATGATGGCCGGATTCGGGCTGTTCGGGCAAAACGAGTTCGGTGCACGTTTCTTTTCGGCGGTTTTGGGCACAGGCACGGCATTGCTAACGTATCACCTGGGCCGGCTGCTGTTTAATCCCCGCGTCGGGCTTTGGGCAGGTTTAATTGTTGCATCCTCGATCATCTTTACCGTTTCGGCCCGGGCAGCCACGGCCGATTCGGCCTTGGCGTTCGTCACCACGCTGGCAGTGCTTTGCTTCGTCGCTGCGCTGAGGATTCAGGGTTCAGGGTTCAGGGTTCAGGGTTCAGCAATTGAACGGCAAAATTGTGAACCGCAGCCTTCGCTTCCGCAATTTGCAATTTGCCATAAATCTCTCCTTGCATTCGGCCTGTTTGCACTTCTTTACGCCAGTCTCGGTGTCGCGATCTTGGCCAAGGGCCCGGTTATGTTCTTGTTGCCGATGGTCTCAATGGGTTTGTTTTTGATGATCGTTAACTGCCGCCAACAAACGGAGGATTCAAACGACGCTTGGAACGTAATGAACTGGAAGTTGAGATGGCGCCCGTGGTCCGGGTGTTTAGTCCGAGTAATTTCCTGAAAAGCCTGGGGCAACTCCGCCCGGTGACAGGCGCAATTGTTGTCCTGGCTGTGGCCTTGCCCTGGTATATCTTGGTTTCGATGCGGACCGATGGTTTGTGGCTTAAGCAATTTTTGGGCACGGAAAATTTACAGCGGTTTGTGAAACCTTCCTTTGGCCACAGCGGACCGGTGTGGTATTACATTCCCGCGGTTTTGATCGGGTTTTTCCCCTGGTCGGTGTTTTTGGGTCCCGCGGCGATTGACAGCGTGCGCCGTATTCGCGAGCGTCATCCCTGGCGCGACAGCCACATTCTTTTGGCTTGTTGGTTCGGCGCGTCTTTTATCTTCTGGTCGATTTGCAGCACTAAGTTGCCGCATTATCTCTTGCCCGTCTATCCGGCCCTGGCCTTATTGACCGGCTGTTTTCTGGAAACGTGGCTCACGCAGCCGGTACGTGTTGGACCCGGCTGGATCAAGAATGCCTGGATTACGACCATCTTGGTAGGCGTTGGCATCATGGTCGCTGTTCCTTTTGTGGCGCGGATTTATGTTCCCGGCGAAGAGCTCATCGGCCTGGTTGGAATGATTTTGGTCATCGGCGGTTACTTCTGTTTAATATCTGCCAAACAGCATCAGCGCGAGCGTGCGGTAATCATCTTCACCTGTACCTCGGTGCTTTTTTTGACCGCGATATTTGGCTTTGCCGCTTTGAGGGTGGATCAGCATCAGAATGCCAAACGACTTTTTGCCGAGATCCGCCGCGACAGTTCCGAACCTGCTTTTGTTTGTGCCTACCGTTTCTTCCGCCAGAGCCTGGTTTATTATGCCGGGCATCCGGTTCCATATTGCATCACGCCCGAACAGTTACAGCAATTTCTTGAGCATAAATCGCGGGCGTATATCATCACTTTGGATGAATATAAAGCGGAAATAGATCGTCAACATCCGGGCCAATTCCGCGTGCTTGCGCGCAGCAGCGCTTTTTGGCCACAGACAATATGGTCGTGCTCGCCCGAACCGACCAAAACGCCCAAACCCCCACCTCTCAGACGGCATCCCTTCCGCCTTCTTCCAACCAGCAATGAATTGGGAATAGATTCTCCATTTGAGATTGTCTTGTTCCCACGCTCCGGCGTGGGAACACACTCTCTCGACATGGCATGTAGAAATCGCTATTATAATTTCCATTGTCTTGTTCCCCCGATTCCCGATCCCCTAATCCCCATGCCAGAAGAAACTCTCCGCCAACAGCTTTACGATTCCTTCAAGAATCGCGCTTTGATTTATTACTATATCTTCGACGAGTTGCGCACGAGCTTGGCCCCCAGCGCACGAAGAAATTCTTTCCCGGGCGATTTATCGTCGCGGCGCCGAAAGGGGCCGAGAAAAATACGCTCGCTACGCACCGCAGGATTTGCCCGGCTTGCAGCAGGCCTTTTTGAGCGGCCTTGCCGATGAAGGCCGCATGTTCAAACCCGAAGTGATCCGCGCCGACTCCGCCGGCTTGGACATCAAATTCCACGACTGCCCTCTACGAAATGCCTGGCAAAATGCCGGCCTGCCTCCGCAAGAAATCGCCACGCTTTGCCGCATTGCCTCCAGCATCGACGACGGCACCTTCGAGGCCGCCGGTTTTCGCTTTTCGGCCGACACCTGGCAGCCCGGCGGCGAAGGCTGCTGTTGTCTCCACATCCGTCCTGGCGCGTAAACCGGGACGTTTTGGCAAACTAGACAAACGCCATTCCCGCCAGAATGACTTGCTAGCACGCGAAAGTTGAATATCAGGCTCATCCAAACTGCCTCTGAATCTTTTTTATTTTTTAAATTGGTGTTTACATGACTAGCAATTTCGATTAAATCTTATCCTCCCCCGAGTAACAATCAGGTTGTCTAATCCGGTTAAGTCAAAAAAACCGATAGTAAAGGAGATAAGGGGCAGAATTCAACTACTGTTGCCGTACGACTGGAAAGATAGATGCTTTTGGGGGGATAAAGCTGATGTCGATTCATCAACTCATTGCCATTCCAGTAGTTACGTCGGTATTTTTAATATCCTCCGCGGCAGCAGACCAAGTTCGATATTACCAGCAAGACGGCATCACCTATCAGGAAACCCGTCGCAGCGTTCAGCGTCCGGTTTGGGAAACCAAGACGCAGCAAACCACCCGGACGGTTTACAAAGAACAGTATTACACTGAAACCAAGGATGTCACCCAGGTTTATTGGTGTCCGATAACTACCTATCGTGCCGAAACTTATTGGGTCGGCCGTTGGAATCCTTTTGTGGAACCTTATTTGGAGACCGAGTGGATTCCCGAAACCTGCTGGCAACAGCGAACGCAAGTAGTCAAGCTTCCGGTCACCTCTCGGCGACTGGTGCCTGAAGTTCAAAAAGTCGAAGCGCCTGTGAGTACACAAAAGATCGTTACAGAAGAAGTCGTCAGCCGCGTGGCGGTTAGCGGACCTGTTTCCCAACCGGCTCCGCAACTTACTCCGGCTGCGACACCAACGTTGGTTGCTAGATTTCCTGGTTCAGTCAGTAGCGGCGAGCCGATCGGCGGCATCGCCCGATTGAACCAAGACCCGCCTCGCTACGGCGTGGGCACTACTTGGAGGGCTTCATCCTCGCGATAGGCCCATCCAGGAGTGCTGAAGCCATGGGGCAGATGGCAGAAGGCGTGGAAGCAAAGCGTTTTGTGCTTTGCTTCCACCTTCTACCCGTAAGCGAGAGGCGGATTCTCAACTGATGCCTTCCAGCGCGTCAGTCTCTTTATTGGCCGTAAGCGAAGAACTATTTCCGGCCTGGTGGAAGGCGCCCTCAATGGTATGCGGTGCGTGAGTTCGCGATCGTCGCCGCGCGCGGTTTTCGCCGAACTCCAATCCTTGGTGAGTGTTTCAAAGACCTCGGGCGATTCGTAGCGGATAATGTTTTTTCCCTCGGGCATGGGACCGACCAGCCCACGGAACACCGGCAGGCCGCGCAGTCCCAGATCAGTGCTGCAATCGTCCACGCCGATCTGCGCGTGCCGCTTGAGCAAGGCCTCTCGATTGTCGTAATCGCGGATGCGGATCTGGCCGTCCGCGCCCCGCGTAACCACGCGATAGGTGTCTTTTCCCATGGGTGAATAATCCTTACAAACGAACCTCGCAACTTCTGCTGATTTCCCTGCTGGGTAACTCGGCAATCCTAAGCCCTTAAGCGAAAACAATTTACTTCCCCCGACACAAGGCTGTCATTCGCCTCAATCCGCAGATTTCGCATCACAGCGACGTTCGTTATGACCGCAAACAAATCCACCCGATAGATGGTGCGAAAAGGCCGATTATGCCGCGAAAAACCCCCGCCAACGCGGTTTTTCCGACAGTAATTGTTGTATTGCTTGGAACAAAAAAGCAAGCAACCACGCTTATGAAACAAGTGCGCGAAGCAATCGATCTTTGTCTTGAGGTCTAAAAAAACTGCCCAACCCATCGCAATTTATCGGTGTGCAACGGATCGTGGTGGAAGTATGAGCAAATTGCCTCGGCCATTGAGTCTCAGGAAAATAAAGTCCGGCAGCCGCCGGCTAACAGCCGGCGGAAAATGCCGTAATTCACGGTTGTGGTTGTTTGGCCATAGGCTATCGCATACGACACTGTTTATCTGAGTCCCAATAAATCGCCGGTCCCTCGCTCAGGATGACCACTCCATTTGCAGTTTCCGCTGGGTGGCGGCGCAGTCCAAAAGATAGGGGTTAATTAGGTTTTGGTAAGGGGATTGGTGATTAGAAATATAAGAGAGGGACATATTTCTGAATCAAAAAGTCTTGTCACAAAAGCAGTACTGAAAGCGGAGCCTTCAGTGCCTCCCGCGCTGTCTGACTGTCAGAAAAACGGCCGAATGATGAGACATCCGAGCAAACAGTTGAGATTACGAAACAACAGGGAGGCTAACATCCAAGCTCAGCGACCGCTGCTGGCGAACAGGGTTGAGCGTGAAGGGCGCGTCTGAATTGCCGCTCCGCACTGAGCGGAGAAGCATAGCGGCGGTTCGCTGGAAAGCACTTGTTAGACCACATCCTCATTGTCTTGGCATAAATGTAACAAGAATGAATACGAAGAAAGTGATGGCCAAAACCACGACAGCAGCCAACGACACTAAGAACCTTCGTCGGTCAGTCACCCTTTGGGCCTCAGCCTCCTTCCGCACTTCGGCCTGCCGTTGGGCTGAATGGTCAAGCAACTGACGAACGGCCTTGGCGTTTTCGGTGCCTTCCTTCAGAAGGTCACGAATCTCTTCAAGAACCCTGACCGTCTTTTCTGAATGCTCGTCTGGCATATGTGTGTTCGCTTGGCCTAACAGGTATTCGACCGCCGAAGTCCAGTAAAACTTTACCGCATTTTCGCAGCCGAGCATGGCGTTGTCAACCTTGATGCCTCATACTGGCAAATAAGTTGCGACGGATCGACACTCCCGAAGCCATGCAAGTGTGCCACTGGCTTTGCCAGTGCTTGTGTGGAAATTTTCAGAAGAAGGCTTCTTCGCGTAAACTATGAATGATTATCAAATCGAAGCATTGCAGTACCGTCTTCCGATGTTCTATTTTCCGCTTTAATCCCCGTTACATGATGGAGTGTCTACCCGCCCAACACAATGGCAAAGCCAGTGGCACACACTCTTAGGCCATTTCGTCAGTGCCACCCCGCCGGAGCCGGTGTTAGGCACTTTTACTATTAGACTTGGCAACATTGCGATGGTGTTTTCTTTGATAATATTTTGTTAACATGACAAAAAAGACAGTTCCGGCGATTAAAGCAGTGGGAGGAATGATTGCTTTAAGATATTCGCCAGTAGAGATACTGGATATAATCAAAAATCCTACAAAGGCATAGGCAATAGAAAACCCCGTACCTATTAAGAAAAAGTTGTAAAAGGCTCTTCCAGGTATAGTTCCAGACTCAACATTCGCACCCTCTTCCCACTTTTTCCACTGCCCCGCGACTTTCATGGCTAACCATACAGCAATAAATTCTGATCGTCCAAATTGAAGCGACGCCACGTATAAAGCCCGTTCTACCAGACCCACAAGAGAAGGGGTATAGGCAAAAGGCTGTACTTCTTTATTCTTTAACCAACCAGATGCTGACCAGAGAGTATTAACAACCCAAGAAATGCACCAATGACCAATAATGATTGCGAAAAAATACCCAAGTATATAAGAGAAACCATGTCTGCATATTGCTTCCTTCTATGTGCAGAAGTTATTTATCACTATAAATCATAGAAAATGAAGCGCCTAACGACAAAGTTCAGCGGCGCGTATCCCTCGCGTTCGCTTGAGTTTATTGTTGGGTGCTATTCGCATATGGCTTCAATTGCGCCTCCAGCCATGTTCCAACGCTAACATGTGTCGCACGAATCCGCTCTATGATTTTCTCATCTTTGAATATATCCATCAATTTTAGGGACCAATACTGAGGTTGAATATGAAACATAGCATTTCGAAATTGGTAAAGTGTTTTTCTTACCTCATTAAAGGTTGGTGAAACGTCCGCCATGTTGACTTTGCCCACTTTTTCGATGCCGTTACAGGTGACATAAAGGAGGCCGTACCACAAAAACATGCAGGTAAACATGCTACTCAACATGTAAGGTTGATCCGGTTTCAGGCTTTCCTCTTGTGGAAGCCCTTCCTCCTTTAGATAATACTCAAACAACTCCTTCATCCGATCCGCCCACACCCAATGCCTATGAAGCGAAAGTATGATTTCAATATTCATCTTTTCCCTCTTGCTCTCGCCCAACAGGTATTCAACCGCCGAAGTGCGGTAAAACTTTACCACATTTTCACAGCCGAGCATGGCGTTGTCAACCTTGATGCCTCATACTGGCAAATGAGTTGCGACGGATCGCCAGCGAGCGAAGCCATGCTACACCGCACCGATGTCCATGCTATGCCGCAATATTACCGCCGGAGATCATACCACCCGCAGGGTGGCACCGATTCTTGAATCGGTGGGACGCAGTCCCAAGAGGGCATGAAAAAAATCAACCGTCTTCATTATCTCTGGTTAACAATCCCCAAAAAGTTAACAAGCCGGTTGATACCGAATCCTGAAACAAATCCTTTAGGTCATCGTCTTTATAGCTATTTCAGAATATGGTCCTTTGATAGGATGTCCGAAGAAACGGTATAAATTCGTGAGATAGGCTGCTCACCCTTCCGCGAGTAAGGTTAAGAGCGCCACGCTTTTCGACCGTTACGCCGGTCCCCACGAGCACCACAGTTTTCAACCGTTATTTACATTGTACAAGTGTAAGGAGTAAATGATCTTAATGCCTATTCCTTCCGAGTGCCGCTGTAACATTACGGCATGACAAGCTCTTCTGTTCCTTCTTTGAGATACGGCATCTTGCCCGTGTACTTTACGGGTGTGATATTATTTTGCTTTCGAGCTAAATTATCTAGAAGCTCACGAGACAGGCCTTCCTCCAATTTTTTACGCACGTCGTCTAACCGCTTGTCGCCGGGCTTGATTTCATTACAGCATATCAGGTGCACGCCGAAGGGCGTTCGCACCGGCTCGCTCACCCGCCCGATATCCAGTTCAAAGGCGGCGCGTGAAAAGGCCTCGTCCATTACTCCGTGCCGGGGAATTGAACCCAATTCACCGCCGTCCTTGGCGCTTGGTCCGGCGGAATACTTTCGCGCTGCCTCGGCGAAAGAAATCTTGCCCGAGATGATTTCCCCACGAATCGCCGCAGCGTTTTTGAACAGGTCGTCCCAAACACGGGAATTGTCGCTCTTTTCAGTCCGCAACAGGATATGGCTCA
This sequence comes from Pirellulales bacterium, assembly GCA_963820545.1. GTDB lineage: Bacteria > Planctomycetota > Planctomycetia > Pirellulales > Thermoguttaceae > CAWGAJ01. Next base: position 596,237 of record CAWGAJ010000001.1, on the reverse strand, counting down.
CAGATACTGTAGTGCCGTCAAAATCGCGGTGATGGGCTTGAAAATATGACTCCAACCTTGGTTCCGTAATATACTGGGCGAGAAATTTTTCCCATACCATGTTCCAGGTGATTTGCCGCCTCAGGTCAGTTTCGGTGATTGATTGGCTATTAAGATAGTCGGCCAGTGATTGCCGCCGCGAGGCCAGTGTGGATTTCATTTTGTCAAGTTCCGCATCAGTCTCTTCCGTTGTCGGAGCGGATTTAATGCGACGAGCGTATGCCAGAACAAGACGGCGATCAATGATCTCCTGTAGTGTTCGGGCTTGAAGCAACGGCAAAACGGCTGGATTAACGTCACGGCCCCGGGTGACTTTGTTCATCAGGCGGATTATCTCTTCGGCATAAATCGGTTCATCGTCTATGACAGCCGCAATCTCCCCCGTGGCGGCGGCCTTTTGTGCCAATGTATTGCCTGCCGGGAGCAATAAATAACAAATACATACCCACGCAAATATCCGAAAAACAATCCGCTCCATCTAGAAAGCACCTTTAGAATTTTTTTCTGCATTCGTGGCGGCTTAATACGGTACTTTATTTAATCCCACCACCATATATCTCCGCCCCCGGACGGTTGCTTTGGCACGGCGGCGGACCGTCGGTTGCCCAGGGCGCCGTCGGTTTCCAATCGCACTGCTTGCCTAGAAACCAGCCGGGCCGGATCAACAGTTACTCCGCCGCTTACGCCCGCCACGATGATACCGTTGATAATGCGGTAATTAACAACCGATTGCACCGTTTTTGGGGCCGGGCCAAGCTCGACCTGATATGCATCCGGGTCGGCAAAACAAGTCATGTGCCAGCCGGTCTTTGCGGCCAAGTTTTCCTCGCGAATCAAAGAGCAGACCAGCGCCAGGTCGAAAATGTTTCTCAGTTCTCCGTAAATGGGATACTTGATCGAGAGGGCCTCGAAGTTCTCGGTGAAACTTTGTGCGAACTGTCGCGTTAAGGCATCGGACTCGCCTGTGTGAATCCGTTTTCCTTCCACCGAAAGCTGTTCATTCTCGCTTAAAACCTTCACTCCTTGTCCACTTATGGCGAATGCGCGGTGATCCTTCGCGGCCGCAATGGCTTCGTAATTCATGGTGAACCACCAGCGCAGCACTGCCATCGGAGGTGGAGCCTGTCCGGGTGGAATCTTGATCATGGCAAGATAACTCTGTACGCCGGGAACGCCTTCTTCCAGACCCATTCCTACAAGCTTCATGCGATAGTCGGCCTCGACCATCACTCGTGCGGCGCGCGTGCGGGGATCGAGGCCATAGACTTCGATGTCCTGATCGCCCATCTGCGACTGCAAACTTTTCAACCATGTTTTTCGTTGTCCCGGGGGTAGCGGCCGCTTATTGGATTGGTTTATAAACTCCTGGAATCGCGATAAGGATTCCTGCCTGGGAACGATCAAGCAGCCGAAAGTGGCTTCGGGAACGCTTATCATGCGGCGAAGAATAACTACCAGGTCGTCGAGCCGCACCACCGGTTGCTCGGAATCCGTACTAACGATGATATTTTCATCGCCTATCTTCCAGTTCCCGGCGGGCCCGGCCAGGACGATGTCGCCCGACTCCGGATACACAAAGACATATCTAATGCGCTGCAAGCCGGCCAGGACCTGCATGACTTCACTTGGTTGTTCACCCATCGCCAGTCGCAACTGCACTTGTTTCTCCAGCCGTTGCAGTGAAATCTTGCGCAGAGGCGAGCTTTTCCGCGCGTTTTCCCGGTGGGACCTAGGCGCGCTTGAGACATGCAAGGCCGCCAGAACTCCGGCGGATTCCTCTTTTAAAAGCGGCTGGAGTACGCCCTGTGGATTGACGTAAACGCCCGTGGGAAAAGGGGAGATTGAACCCAGCCCGCCCACGCTGTCCCAGGATGTGGGCTTCACGGTCGATGTAATCAGATCGATAAGACTTTGGAAGTCGGCCTGTGTTCCGCCCCCTTGTCCTCCCAAGGGTTCGGCCGCCACGCGCGAAAGAACCTGCGACCGGGTCCGGTCGTCGGATATTTCTCCCGCCGTGTAAACGGAGGCTTCACGGATCCCAGCCTGGGCTTGCCCCATGGCAATTTGGGCTAAGTAAGCATCGCGTTGTTCTACTACGGCAGCCCGTCGGGCCATATCCAAAGCAGGCGCGAATTCGCCCGCCTCGATCCGCGCTTTAATCAATGCATCTTGAGGCTGAGGTTCTTCGGCATAAGATGCGAGACTAAAAAGCATCCAAGCAGCAAATGGAATGACCAATCCGTGGAACCAGCCCGCATTTTCATATCTTCTTAACATGATCACCTCCCTGGTATTGATTGGAATTGAGCTGCGAATTACTTTCATATATTACCACTTCGACACAAAAAAGCCAATTTTGCGTTCGTTTTCTCTTTCAACATTTTTTTGTTCCTTTGATGGGCCGATCGTGGGTACTTCTCCGTTAGAGGATGTTGCTTCCATCGCAGATTCCTCGCAGGCACCGTTTGACGGGATTGTAGAGGCGTGCCGAAAAAGGGGTCCTTTTTCGGAGCGTCTCATCTCATCCATATATTTACTGGGACTGGTGGCGGTCGGTGTGACCGACGTGCGCAAGTAAGATGCCGTTTCGCGCCGGTGGGGGCGACCGACGCTGGTTAACGATCCAAAGCCGAACCACCCCGACGGGCGAGTGGCTCCGAAAACGTGATAATCATTGCATAACCCAGACCGTTCATAAACTCAAGGCGCGGTCAACGTTGAATTGCCCCTGGCACATTTTCGGAAAGCCGTGAGCATCCAGACGGCTTGTAGGGAATACCAATCAATGAATTTTGCCAGGGCGCAATCATGCGTTGTTTTTTCGACCGGCTTCCAACCTCGGTGCCAGCCAGCGAAGCACGCGCCCCGTCAAGCCCGGCACGAACAGCGCACTAACGTGACCGTGAGGCAATCGCCAGATTTCAGGTTGTTCCCACTTTTGCCAGAGGTTCCTCGACAGGTTGCGGATCCCCGAACAAATCATAAATTCCTTCAATCAACAATATATTCTCTTTCGGGATGACTGGCTTGGATAAAATCAGATTTAACCGTGTCGTATCCATTGCTTCGTGTGCCGGCCTTAGAGCCTGGAGCGCTTCCCGAACCCGCCGCCAGACGACTGGAGGAGAGGAGAACATGCGGAAGGCCACGGCGGGCATAGTCAGAACGACCGCGGCGATGCGTGCATCGCCGCACGCAGTCAATCCCGCAACCCATCCCCCAAACGAAAAACTCAGAAGCCCCACGGATGGGCAACCTTCATCAAGCAGCCAGCCAGTCAGCGCGCGAATCTCGGCGACGTTCTGTGCCATCTCCCGCGCGAACTCCAAACAATTCTCTTCAATGGGTCGGCGCGGACGGCGTTGAAGATTGTAGGGAGCGACCAATGTGGCCACGTTGAATCCTGCCCGATTGAACCGGCGGGCAAGCAATGGAAACGCGGAATGATAACCGACGGCCGGATAGCCATCCAATAGAATGATCACCGGTCGTTCCTGCCAGCGTTCCGCACACCGATAGAGCCGGCCATAAACGATGTTGTTCTCCTCGACTTTGCTCGGGCGCGGCGTGGGAAATCTGAAATGCCGCGGCCCATCAAATTCAATCTGTGCCGCGTTGCTTGCGGCGGGGATAAAGTCCGGCCCGTTTAGAAATTCGAGCGCTTCCTCCAATTTCCATTTTGGCCTGGGCGCATGTCTCAGCCCAACAACGGCGTATGCCAACTGAAGAACTGACCAATCAATGAATTTTGCCAATGGCGCGATCATGAGTTTAAGCCGCCTAACAGGTATTCGACCGCGAAAATACGGTCGAGTATCACGCCATTTTCGCGGTCGAGTATGGATTTGTCAAGCCACCCGCGGTAAGATATCAACCGTAATACGCGAGACTTTGTCTAGCCTCCCGTTGTCCAGCCGCCATGTTAGGCGGCCAGTGTCTCATGCTCTCTCCAGCTAAGTAGGTCAGGCACACCGTGCCTGACAATTAGCTAAGTAGGTCAGGCACACCGTGCCTGACAATTAGGAGCATTTTAGCTAAGTAGGTCAGGCACACCGTGCCTGACAATTAGGAGCATTTTAGTTTAACATCAAATTGTCATGCACAGAGTGCATGACCTACAAAATTACAAAACTACAAAACTTTCATTAACCATTACGCAAAGAGCAATCGCCCTTTTGGTTCCGGAATAGGCCGGCCCAATTCTTTTGCGGTTTGGAGCCATTCTTGGATAACGATCTATATATTGCTTAATGCCTCCTGATAGGTTGGCCCATCAGCAGCGCAACCGGGCAGTTCCGGCACTTCGGCAATAAATGCCTCATCATCAGCGCTCCAATATATCATGATCGCATATTTTGGTGAATCATGCATATGCCATACATCTAAAACACCAAGTAAAGGTTGGGACAACGTCCCGACAATAATATTAAAAACAAAAATTGGTGGGACACCGTCCCACCCTACCATTGGTTATCTGCAATAGCGAGTCGTAAGTTCGCTTCAATGCATGATTGGATATTCACCCTCAAAGAGAAATCCAAACATAAAGCTCCTTCCCAGCGCTCTTTGCCATACGAGCAAGCTGACATATCTGATCGAGAAAAAGAATAATGTCGTCTGGGCTTCCTCTATCTAGTCTCCACTCCTCAGTCTCTGCCCACTGCTTACCGACTGTGCGAATTCTATTGGCCTCGGCAGAGTAGAGAAACTCAAACAAGGAATCAGGAACTCTGACAATCCACGTCCCTTCATCACTCATGGTGCGCACGAACAAGGCATCCAATCCAGCAACATGGTCGTCGAACAGCGAGCCTTCCACGATGCACTGAAGCTGCACGATCTTTATAACGTCTGTGCGTTTAGCAAGCAAGCCTGGAAACCTGCCCACAGGCGTCTGGGCAATATCGGCATCCTGAACTTCGTTTGGCGTGGCGATGAAGAAATCACTGAGTAATGACATGTACTTTACTCACTATCCGCCTTACTTACCGTGTAACCTAATTTACACTTCTGTCAGCATAGGCAGGCGAGCATTGGGCCGCAAGTGGGGGCTAAGTTTCCTGGACCACACAGCGATTGGTTGTTCAATTTGCAATTTGCATTTTGCAATTTTCAATTGCTTACATAAAGCCTTGCAGCACTTCCGCCGGCGCCGGCCCGTAAGAATGCGGCTCCATGGTGCAGGTTGCCCGGCCTTGGCTTAAGCCGCGCATGGCCGATGAATAGCCGAACAAACTGGCCAGTGGGGCGTGGGCCTCGATCACCGTGTTTTTGCCGCGCACGTGGGTCCGTACGATGATTGCCCGCCGCTGCTGCAAGTCCCCCATGATCTCGCCCAGATTTTCCTCGGGCACGGTCACCTCCAGGCGCATGATCGGCTCCAAAAGCACGATGCCCGCCTCGCGCAAAGCCTTCATAAAGGCGTCGGCCGCGGCGTAGCGAAAAGCCAGTTCATTCGATTCGGTCTCGTGAATCTGGCCCGAAAGCACGGTGATTTTCACGTGCATCAGCGGAAATCCCAACAGGCCGCCTCCTTCGCCCTGTTCGCTTAAAACTTCGCTGACGGCGTTAAGATACTGCTGGGGCAGCTTGATGCCCGGGGCCACGGTCACGGTCACTGGCTTCAGACCCTTGGCCAGCGGCTCCATGCGTATATCCACCTTGGCCGTCAACATCTGCCCGCCCACATTGCGGTGACATTCGCCGGTCACTTCGACCGCCTTCTCGATCGTCTCGCGATAACTCACCCGGGGCTTGTGCACGCGCACGTTCAGTTTGAAGTCCCGCAGCAGCCGGTGTTTGATTACTTCCAGGTGCAACTCGCCCATGCCGCTGATCAGCGTCTGCCCGGTCTCCTCATTTTCCCGGGCGCGGAAGGTGGGATCTTGCCGCTTCATCATTTCCAGCACGTCGGCCAGTTTTTTCCGCTCCGTGGAAGTCTCCGGTTCAATGGCCATGGAAATTACAGTCTGCGGAAAGCTGATCGATTCCAGCAAAATCGGCTCGTGCGCGTCACAGAGCGTATCGCCGGTCACCGAGTGGCGCAAGCCGATCACGCCGATAATGTCGCCGGCCGAAACCGCCTCAACCTGCGAGCGCCGATCGGCCTGAATCCGCCACAATTGAGGAATGTTTTCCTTCTTGTCCTTGCCCGGATTGTAAACCCGGCTGTTGGCCTTCAAGTGGCCGGAATAAACCCGCAGGTAGTGCAAATCGCCGTGACGGTCGGCTTGGATCTTGAAAACCAGGCCGCAGAAAGGTTCGTCCGGATCGGGCTTGCGCGTTATTTTTGCGTCTTTCTTTTTTGGACAGACGCCTTCCACCGGCGGGACGTCGGCCGGGCTGGGCAAATACGCGGCCACGGCGTCCAGCAGCGGCTGCACCCCGATGCCGTCCAAGGCCGAGCCGCACAGCACCGGCACGATCATGTTGTGTATCGTGGCCTTGCGCAGCACCTTGTTCACCAGCGCCGCGGGTATCGCTTCTCCGCCCAGCATCAGTTCGGTCAGTTCGTCGCTATACAGCGAAAGCTGATCGAGCATCTGCCCGCGCCACAATTCGGCCTCATCGCGCAGTTCCGCGGGAATCTCTCCCGCGACGATCTCCGCGCCTTTGCTTCCGGCCGGAAAACTAAGCGATCGCATGGCCACCAGGTCGATAATTCCCCCAAAGGCCTCTTTCACGTGCGGCGGGCCCGCGCCAATGGGTAAATTCAAGGGCACCGGCCGGCAATCCAACCGCGTGCGGATCTCCTCCAATGTGCCGAAATAATCCGCTCCCTCGCGGTCCATCTTGTTGATAAACGCCAGCCGGGGTACGCGATACTTGTCGGCCTGATGCCAGACGGTCTCGCTCTGGGCCTCCACGCCCTCGCGCGCGCTGAACACCACCACCCCGCCGTCGAGCACGCGCAGGCTCCGCTCCACTTCGGCGGTAAAATCCACGTGCCCGGGCGTGTCGATCAAATTGATTTGGATCTTCGGGCAGGCCACGTCCCCGGGCAGAATGGTTTTCACTTCCCAATCGAACCTCACGCAGGCGGCATTGATCGTAATCCCCCGCTCCTGTTCCTCCGGATCGTAATCCGTGACCGTCGTGCCCTTATCCACCTCGCCGAGGCGATGGCTAAAACCGCAGTAATACAGCATCCGTTCGGTGACGGTCGTCTTGCCCGCATCGATATGCGCGATCACGCCAATGTTACGAAGATGCTGAAGGTCGCTCATGGTTTTATTACAAATCGAAAATTCCTCGTTCCCAGGCTCTGCCTGGGAACGCTCCGCACTTTATTCTATAAATTACTAATCCCTACGTTTAATTTTCATTTTTTTACATGTTGCCGAAAGGCATTATTGCTGTTTATATTTCTTCAACCTCATAATAGGGTTTGTTTCTTTTCCCGGGAGTAATTATGGGCGGAGTCACTCGTAATCGCAGATGACGTTTTGTGGTCCGATCCTCTGCCAGGTATATTTTCTCGGTTTCTTCACTCCCCACATAATCTAGAAGTTCATACTCATCTAAATAAAAACCTCTGTACTGCCCATTTAACAACATCTTGCATTGCCAAAGCGTCAACCGCTTGCTGGTCACAAGGTACTCGCAAAGGGCGGCAAAATCGTTATCATCCCATTTGGCTCCATCTTTATGCCCGAACCCACGGCAGGCCTCTCTTAAATTCTTGAAACTAATCAACTTGCTTGCCAGTACCAGCGCCAAAAACTTGTCAATCTCCGTGGACCATGGATCGGATGGCATACTTCCCCTCTCGTTCAAGTTGCAATTTTCATTATTTCCTCGTTCCCAGGCTCTGCCTGGGAACGCTCCGCACTTTATTCTATAAATCATTAATCCCTAATCCCCAATCCTTACTCTCTTTGTTCAATTCGCAATTTTCATTTTGCAATTTACAATTTGCAATATACTTGCGCAAAAAAATGCCGCACCGGCAAGGGGGGGACCGGCGCGGCGAGCAAAGAATGCGCTATTACCAGGCGAAGTGCGCAAAGGCCTTGTTGGCCTCGGCCATGCGATGTACGTTCTCCCGTTTGGTTATGGCAGCCCCTTCGCGTTTGTAGGCGGCCATCAGTTCGGTGGCCAGTTTTTCCTGCATCGGACGCCCCTTCTTCTCCCGGCAGGACTGCAAAATCCAGCGAATGGCCAGCGATTGTTGCCGGTTCTTGCTCACCTGCATGGGCACCTGATACGAGGCCCCGCCCACACGCTTCGAACGCACCTCGATGTTCGGCTTCACGTTCTCCACCGCCTGGGTAAAAACCTGGATCGGTTCCGCGTCGGCAATCTTCTCGGCGATCATCTCCAAAGCATGATAAAAAACACTCTCGGCCGCGCTCTTTTTGCCGCTCCACATCATGGAATTGATGAACTTGCCGGCCAATATGGACCCGTACTTCGGATCCGGCGCGAGCATCTTCTTACTGGCGGTTTGACGTCCCATTAGGATTTTTTCGCTCCGTAACGGCTCCGCGATTGTTTACGCCCGTCGACGCCCAACGTATCCAGCGACCCGCGCACCACTTGATACCGCACGCCGGGCAAGTCGCGCACCCGACCGCCGCGCACCAGCACGATCGAGTGCTCTTGCAGACTGTGCCCTTCGCCGGGGATATACACCGTGACTTCTTTCCCGTTGGAAAGCCGCACGCGCGTGATCTTGCGCAACGCCGAATTGGGCTTTTTGGGCGTCATGGTCTTGACTTGCAAACACACCCCCCGTTTTTGCGGGCACTTGTCCAACACCGGCGCCTTGCTGAACTTGCGCGGCTGCCGCCGCCGCTTTCGCACTAATTGATTAATTGTAGGCATTGGTTTCTAAACTGCTTTTTCGGTATTTTTTTAGAATCCTTTATTTTTATACATTAAAAATACTTGTCAATGGGGGGTAAACTCCTCACCCTTTGCCGCGGTTGCTTTCATTTATCATCAATCCGCGTTTAGCCCTCATCCGTCAACTCGTCGTCGCTGCCGATAAAGAAGCTGTCCAGCGGGCTGATCGTGGGTTGGGTCTCTTGCTCGCCGTTTCCCGTCTCGCTGTCGTTTTGGGGTTCAATTTCGAGATTCGGTTCTTCCAGAATATCCATCTCCCCGCCTTCCAGCAGCGGGAAGTGCCGGGCCAGCACGTCCTCTTTCTCCGGCTCCAAGCCTTCCAAGGCCTGCGGCCGGATGCGGATTTCGCCTTGCTGGTAGGTGCGGAATCCCGTGCCGGCGGGAATCAGGTGACCGAGAATCACATTTTCCTTCAAACCCACCAGATTGTCGGTCTTGCCCGCCAGGGCCGCTTCCGTAAGCACCTTGGTGGTCTCCTGGAAGCTGGCCGCCGAGATGAAGCTCGCACTTTGCACGGCCGCCTTGGTGATGCCCAATAGTTGCGTGCTGGCAGTGGCCATTTTGGGCTTAACGCCTTTTGCCGGCTCGCCGCCGATGGCCTCGATCTGGGTATTGGTCTGCTCGAACTCCCCGACCGGAACGATCGCTCCCGCCTCGAAACTGCTGTCGCCCTTTTCGCTGATCTTCACGCACTTCGCCAGGTCTTCGTTGACCGCGCGGAACTCAAACTTGTCCATTACCGATCCGGGCAGCAATCCGGTATCGCCTACCGATTCCACGCGGAGCTTGCGCAGCATCTGGGCAACGATGATTTCAATGTGCTTGTCGTTGATTTCCACGCGCTGGCTGCGGTACACGTTTTGGATTTCGCGGACCAGGTATTGCTGCACGGCTTCTTCGCCGGATATGCGAAGAATATCGTGGGGCACCAGCGGTCCGTCCACCAGGGCCTCGCCCGCGCACAAACGAACCCGTGTGCACGCGCAGGTGCTTGCCGTGCGAGACGAGATGTTCGCGCTCGATGCCGCTTTCGCTGCGGACCACGATCGTGCGTTTGCCGCGGCGTTTCTCGCCGAGGATTTCCACGGCGCCGTCGATCTCCGCAATCACCGCCGGGTCCTTGGGCTTGCGGGCCTCGAAAATTTCCGTCACCCGCGGCAAGCCGCCGGTTATGTCCTGCGTGCCCGATACTTCCCGCGGCGTCTTGGCCAACAGCGTTCCCGCCGAAACCACTTTGCCTTCCCCCGCTTCCACGTGGGCCTTTTCCGGCAGATAATAAAAGTCCAGAATTTTTCCCGTCTCGTCTTCCAGCACGATTTGCGGGTGCAAATCGCCTTTGTGTTCCATCACCAACATCCGCACGTGACCGCTGGGATCTTTCTCCAGCCGCATCGTCTCGCCCTCGATCACGTCCTCGTAGCGCACTTTTCCGTTCACTTCCGCGAGAATGGGTATGCTGTGCGGATCCCATTGGCAAAGCAACGTGCCCGCCTCTATTTCCTGGTTCTCGTCGATGAACAGAAACGCCCCGGCCGGTACTTCGTATTTTTCCAATTCCCGGCCCTTGGGATCGAGAATCAGAATTTCTCCGTTGCGGGTGAGCACCACCTGCTTGCCTTCGTCGTTGCGCACCACTTTCATGCGCGTAAACTGCACGATGCCGACTTTCTTTGCGCGGATCTCACTTTCTTCCACGGCCCGGGCGGCCGTGCCGCCGATGTGAAACGTGCGCATCGTTAACTGCGTGCCGGGCTCGCCGATGCTCTGGGCCCCTATGATGCCCACCGCCATCCCCTTCTCCACCAGGCTCCCCGTGGAAAGGTCCATCCCGTAGCAACACTGGCATACGCCCAACGTCGCATCGCAGGTCATCGGACTGCGGACCTGGATCTTTTCCAAACCCAAAGCCTCGATCTTCCGCGCGATTTCCGTGGTGATCAGCTCGTTTTCCCGCACGATCACTTCGTCGGTGATCGGATTGACGATATTCAGCGCGGCTTACGCGCCCGCGGATCGAATCCACCAGGCTCACTTCCACCTTTTCGCCGCGGTAGATCACGCCCTTGGTAATGCCTTGCGTGGTGCCGCAGTCGTCCACGGTGACCACCACGTTTTGAGCCACGTCGGCCAGTTTGCGGGTCAGATAACCCGAGTCCGCCGTCTTCAAGGCCGTATCGGCCAGACCCTTGCGCGCCCCGTGCGTCGAACTGAAGTATTCCAGCACGCTCAGGCCTTCGCGGAAATTCGCCTTGATGGGCGTTTCGATAATCTTGCCCGAAGGCTTGGCCATCAATCCGCGCATCCCGGCCAATTGACGGATCTGTTCCACGCCGCCGCGGGCGCCGGAGTGCGCCATCAAGAATATCGGATTTACATAGCCCGGCAGCCGGTGGTCGTTTTCCAACTGCTCCATCATTTCGGTGGTGATCTGTTCGCGCGCATGGGTCCAGGAGTCGAGCACCTTGTTGTAACGCTCGCCCTCGGTGATGATCCCCCGCTGGTATAGTTTCTGGCTTTTGATTACTTCCTTCTCCGCGTTGGAAATGATCTTCGCCTTGCTGGGCGGCGTGATCAAATCGTCGGTGGCGAAGGAAAGACCGCTTAACGTGCTCTGCCGGAATCCCAACTGATTCATCTGATCCAACAGATCGATGGTCTTCCGCCGCCCCAGCACCTCGTAGCAATCCGAGATCACGCCGGCCAGGTCGCTGGAGCGCAGCGGCGTGTTGTAAAACGGCATGCCCTCGGGCAGCATGGTGTTGAACAGCACGCGGCCCACCGTGGTTTGCGCCCGGTTGTTGGCTTTTACGCCCCGCTCGCCCTTGACAATCCTGCCGGCCGGCAAGCGCACCATGATGGCGGCATGAGTGCCCACTTTGCCCTGCGCGTATGCCAATTCCACCTCGTCGGTCGAGGAGAATTCCATGCCGTCGCCCTTGCACGCCGGCAGGCTCGAGGTCATGTAGTAGCAGCCCATCACCACGTCCTGCGAGGGGCTGATGATCGGCGAACCGTTGGCCGGACTGAAAATATTGTGGATCGACATCAACAGCGTGTGCGCCTCCACTTGGGCCTCGATCGACAGCGGCAAGTGCACGGCCATCTGGTCGCCGTCGAAGTCCGCGTTGAAGCCTTTGCATACCAGCGGATGCAGCTTGATGGCGTTGCCTTCCACCAGCACCGGCTCGAACGCCTGGATCCCCATGCGGTGCAACGTCGGCGCACGGTTCAAAAGCACCGGGTGGTTCTGGATCACTTCTTCCAGAATGTCCCACACCTCCTCGTCCTTGCGCTCCAGCATCTTTTTCGCGCTCTTGATCGTATCGGCGTGACCCAATTCTTTCAGCCTCCGGATGATAAACGGCTGGTACAATTCCAGGGCGATCTTCTTGGGCAAGCCGCACTGGTGCAAGCGCAGATTGGGGCCCACCACGATCACGCTCCGCGCCGAATAGTCCACGCGCTTGCCCAACAGGTTCTCGCGGAAGCGCCCCTGCTTGCCCTTGATCATGTCGGTCAACGATTTCAGCGGCCGGTTGCTGGAACCCAGCACCGGACGCTTGCAGCGGTTGTTGTCGAAAAGCGCGTCCACCGATTGTTGCAGCATCCGCTTCTCGTTGCGGATGATCACCTCCGGAGCGTTCAGATCGACCAGCTTCTTCAAGCGGTTGTTGCGGTTGATGATCCGCCGATAAAGGTCGTTCAGGTCGCTCGTGGCGAAATTGCCCGAATCCAAGAGCACCAGCGGCCTGAGGTCCGGCGGAATCACCGGGATCACGTCCAGCACCATCCACTCCGGCCGGTTGTCGCTGTCGCGGATGGCTTCCACGATCTTCAAACGATTGATCAGGTCCTTTTTCTTCTGCTTGGAGTTGGTTTCGATCAATTCCTGCGCAGCTCGACGGAAAGCTTGACCAAGTCCAGCTCCACCAACAGCTTGCGGACCGCCTCGGCGCCCATGTCGGCCTCAAAAGAGCCTTCGGGATACTGGGCCCGGGCCGCGCGGTATTCCTCTTCAGTCAGCAGTTGTTGCATCTTCAGCGGCGTGTCGACCGACTTGGTCACCACGTAATCCTGAAAGTAGATCACCTTTTCCAGGCTGGTGGTTTTCATGTTCAGCAAGGCGCCCAAACGGCTGGGCATGGCCTTGAAAAACCAGATATGCACCACGGGCGCGGCCAGTTCGATGTGGCCCATCCGTTTGCGCCGCACGCGGCTGTGGGTGATTTTCACCCCGCAACGGTCGCAGATCATCCCTTTGTATTTCATCCCCCGGTACTTGCCGCAGGAACACTCCCAGTCCTTTTCCGGACCGAAAATCCGTTCGCAGAACAGGCCGTCCTTTTCCGGGCGGTAGGTGCGGTAGTTAATCGTCTCCGGTTTCTTTACTTCGCCGAAGGACCAGCTCCGGATGTCGTGCGGCCGGGCAAGACTGATCTTCACCGAAGCGTAATCGTTAATCCGGTCGTATGTTGGTTCGCCGATACTCACTGTGGACTCTCCTTTGGGTTAGGAGGGAGCAATCAGTTATAAGTTTTAATTTTTAAGTTAGTGGGCAGTGAATGGTCTGCCGAAGGCGGAGTGGTTAGTGCTATTCCCTGTCCGCTGTCCCTTTTATTCATCTTTCATCCCTCATCCTTGCCCTTGTTCCCACGCTCCGCGTGGGAACACATTTAATCGCAAACGCTTTCTTTTTCCTTCCCTATCCCCTATCCCCTATTCCCTATCCCCTTTCTTTACACTCGCGCCTTTTCCAGTTGCATATTCAGGGCCAGGCCGCGGATTTCGTTCGTCAACACGTCGAAGCTGGCCGGGGTGCCGGCTTCCAGCGTGTTTTCGCCCTTGACCATGGCTTCGTAAATCTTGGTACGCCCTTCCACGTCGTCGCTCTTGACGGTCAACAATTCCTGGAGGATATAGGCCGCCCCGTAGGCTTCCAACGCCCAGACTTCCATTTCGCCGAACCGCTGACCGCCGAAGCGGGCCTTGCCGCCCAGCGGTTGTTGGGTAATCAGCGAGTAAGGGCCGGTCGAGCGGGCATGGACCTTGTCGTCGACCAGGTGGTGCAACTTCATCATGTAGATGAAGCCCACGGTCGATTCTTGCTCGAACGGCTCGCCGGTGCGACCGTCGTAAAGTTGAGTTTTACCGTTTTCCGGCAGACCTGCTTCCTTCAGACAGTTATGAATTATGCCTTCATCCGCGCCGTCGAAGATGGGCGTGATGGCCTGGAATCCCAACACCGCAGCCGCCCAACCCAAGTGCGTCTCCAGGATCTGGCCCACGTTCATACGGCTGGGAACGCCCAGCGGGTTAAGCATGATTTGCACCGGGGTGCCGTCGGCCAGATAGGGCATGTCTTCCTTGGGAAGGATTTTGGCGATTACGCCCTTGTTCCCGTGTCGGCCGGCCATCTTATCGCCCACCGAGATCACGCGCTTCGCCGCGATGTACGCCTTGACCATTTGCAGCACGCCGCTCCGCAGTTCGTCGCCGCGTTTCATCGAGTTGAGTTGTCGATCACGCGCGTCGATTGCCGCTTCCACGGCCGGCCAGTAATTCTTGTAGATTTTATCCACTTCCGCGCGGCGCTGCGGACTGCGGATATCCAGCGACTCGATATTAAACTGGTGCGCTTGTTCGGCCACGTAGCGGTGTTCCTGCCCTTCCACCAGATGATTGCCGTCCTCGTCGGTGATCTTTTTCTTCAGCACCTCTTCGATTTGATTGATCAATTCGCCAAAGGTGGCGGCGATGCGGGCGTTGCCTTGGACTTCGGCCTCTTTCAGCTCGCTTTCAAACTTCTTCCGCTCTTCCTCGTTGAGGCTCATCCGCCGGGAAAACTTCTGCGTGGCGATCACGATCCCTTCCACGCCCGAGGGCACTTCCAGCGAATCGTTTTTCACGTCCTCCCCTGCCCGGCCGAAAATCGCGTGCAGCAGTTTTTCCTCCGGCGTCAGCTCGGTCTTCGACTTGGGTGAAACCTTGCCCACCAGAATATCGCCGGAGTGCACATAAGTGCCCACGCGCACAATGCCGTTCTCGTCCAAGTTGCGCAACTGTTTTTCGCCCACGTTGGGAATGTCGCGGGTGAACTCCTCGCGCCCCAGCTTGGTCTCGCGGATTTCAATGTCGAACTCCTCGATGTGGATCGAGGTATACACGTCGTTCTCCACCAGTTCCTCGCTGATAATGATGGCGTCCTCGAAATTGAACCCGTCCCAGGCCATGAAGGCCACCAAGGCGTTGCGCCCCAACGCTAGTTCGCCCTTGTAGGTGCCCGCCCCGTCGGCCAGCACCTGGCCTTTCTCGATTTTGTCGCCCACCGACACGATCGGTTTTTGGTTCTGGCAGGTGCGTTCGTTAAGACCCACGAATTTGCGGAGCTTATAAACGTCCGGACCAAGTTCAATGTGATCGGCGTCGACTTTGGTCACCACCCCCTTGCGCTGGGCGCGGACAATCATGCTCGAGTTTTGGGCAGCCTCGATTTCCAAGCCGGTGGCCACCAGCGGCGGTTCGGTGACCAGCAAGGGCACGGCCTGACGCTGCATGTTCGAGCCCATCAGCGCCCGGTTCGCGTCGTCGTGTTCCAGAAAAGGGATCAAACCCGCCGAAACGCCCACCATTTGCGCGGGCGCCACGTCCATGTACTGCACCTGCTCCGCGGGCATCATGTAAAAATCGCCGTGGTGCCGGGCGATGATCGTCTCGCCCGCCAGCCGGCCGTTTTCAATCTTGGCGTCGGCGGGGGCCAAAATCGCCTCGTGCTCTTGATCCGCGCAGCCATTCGATTTCGTCGGTCAAATGGCCTTTGGAAAGTTTCTGATACGGCGTGACCAGAAAACCGTATCCATCCACGCCGGCGTAAATCGCCAAACTGGATATCAAACCGATGTTCGTGCCTTCCGGGGTCTCGATGGGACAGATCCGCCCGTAGTGCGAAATATGCACGTCGCGCACCTCAAAGCCCGCCCGTTTGCGGTTCAAGCCGCCGGGACCCAACGCCGAAAGTCGCCGCTCGTGAGTGAGCATCGAAAGCGGATTGGTCTGGTCCACGACCTGGGACAATTCGCCCCGGCCAAAGAAATATTCGATCGCCGCCGAGATGCTCTTCGGGTTGACCAGCGTGCGCGGAGTCATGTCGGCCACGTCCTTCAGGCTCATCCGCTCCTGAACCGTGCGGCGGAGTTTGAGAAAACCCTTGCGCAGCTCGTCGCAGGCCAACTCTTCGATGGTCCGCAGACGCCGGTTGCCCAAGTGGTCGATGTCGTCGACTTCGGCGTCCGCCTCGCCGTTGCGGAGTTTGATCAGATATTTGATGGCGGCGATCATGTCTTCCGGCCGCAGGGTCATTTCGTCTTCGGAGATATTCAGGCCCAGTTTGCGATTGATGCGGAAACGACCTACCCGGCCCAGCCGATAACGGTTCGTGTCGTAAAACTTCTCGTGGAACAGGGCCTTGGCCTTTTCCAACTGCGGCGGGTTGCCCGGTCGCAATCGTTGGTAGATCCGCAACAAAGCCTCTTGGTGGCTGGCCGTGGCGTCGTCGGCCAAGGCGTTTAATAGCAAGGGATTCTTGGGGTCGGCCATCACCTCGACTCGGGCTAATCCCGAGGTGCAAATTTGTTCCGCAGTGTTTTTGGTGATCTTCTGGCCGCACTCCACAATGATTTCGCCCGCCCGGGGGCTATTGTGCGGATAAACAATGTCGCCCATCGCAAGTTTGCCTTCGATCTTTATCACGCTGCGCCCATCGACGATCTTTTCACTTTCCGTCTCATAAAATGCCCGCAGCAGATTGGCGTCGTCGGAATATTTCGCATCCATGGCCCTCAGCAGGGTCATGATGGAAAACTTCCCGCTCTGGTCGATGCGCACGGCAAGGCATTCCTTGCGCGTGACGTTCAATTCGATCCAACTGCCGCGTTCCGGAATGATCCGGCAGCTATGCATGCGCCGTTCGCCCGTCCCTTCCACTTCGCTCACAAAGTCCACCCCGGGGCTGCGGTGCAATTGATTGACCACCACCCGCTCGGCGCCGTTAATGATGAATTCGCCGCCCCCCAGCATGATGGGCACGTCGCCCAGATATACCTCTTCCTCGATCGGTTGTTCCTTGGTCAACCGCAGCCAGACCTTGAAAGGCCGGCCGTAGGTCAAACGCAGTTGGCGGCATTCGTCGGGTTCATAACGCGGTTTGCCCAATTCGTAGCGGATGTATTCCAGACGCAGCGTCTTATCATAACTTTCGATGGGAAAAATTTCCCGCAACACTCCTTCGATCCCCTCATCCTTGCGCTTCTGCCAGGGTGTGTCGTGCTGCAAAAATGCCTGATAACTGCTGGTCTGGATCTGGGTCAGATCGGGAATGATATAAGGGGCTCGGTGACTGCCGAAGCGACGGATTTCTTTGGGTTGGAGTCGTCGTTGAGCCGTGGTCGCCATGGATTTTCACCCTCCTAAAAGATGTGGGAATTTTGTGACAACTCGCCAGTCCGACTGAGAGCGAAATTCAGGGATATATCGCCGCTTTGCCTCCCTGAGATTCTCCTTTACGCGGAAACCCCCTGCGGGGTTCTCGCCGGGTAATTTGACCTCTACACTGCCGGCGCTTGTGTGCCACTGGCATCCCGCCAGTGCAAACGCCACTCTTCTCGCCCTATCTTCGTACTGCTTGAAGGCGGCGACAAAATCCACGGCGCGTTCAGTCATGTAATACCCTTTAACCTCCCGGGCAAGCGGGAGTTTTTTCGGCAGACTCTGAGCGCCAACCGCGAGTCCCCGGCTGAAACCGCGGAAGCTCCGGCTTAAACGGCGGGCAAATCGGCAAAGTTCAACCATCACCCTAATCTGCCGGGTTTCGACTACGCCCGAGCCAGCCCTCCCTTCTTAAGGGAGGGGCCTAATTACAAAAGACGTTCCGATACTCGAATAACTCACTTGATCGAGACGGTGCCGCCGGCTTCTTCCAGTTCCTTCTTGAGTTTCTCGGCCTCTTCTTTGGCGAGTCCCTCCTTGATTTTGGCGGGCAAGCCCTCCACGAGATCCTTGGCTTCCTTTAAGCCCAGTCCGGTATTTGCCCGGACCACCTTGATCACGCCAATCTTCTTGTCGCCGAAACCTTCCAAGATTACGTCGAATTCGCTTTTTTCCGCCGGCTTTGCCGGGCCGCCGGCTTCGCCGCCCGCGGCAGGAGCCGCCATCATTACCGCACCGCCGGCCGCAGGCTCGATGCCGTGGACCTCGGCCAAATAGTCGCTCAACTCTTTGGCTTCCTTAAGGGTTAACGCCACGATCTTATCACCCATCTGGACAGTCGCTGCGGAATACTGGCGGGTTGCTTGGTCTGTCGCCATGACAATCTCGGTCCTTTCTCACCTTTGGCGTCGCGACGCGGTACAGGCGACCGGCCTCGACACGTTATGACAATCTCGATGTTTATAGTTTTGCTTTCCGGGAACGTTCCCGGAATCTTCATCAAGTCTTATTTTTATTTATTGATAGTTTATTGATACTCAGGAAAATAATGTCGTTTTTGCTCCTCGGAGCCGGGCCGTGTCGGCCCGGTATTGCCGGGGCGACACGCCCCGGCTCTGATTTCCTCTATGACGTTCTTTTTCTGACTCTCAATAGCCGCGGCACTCGTGCCAGGGCTAAACTCACTGCCCACCGTCCACTTCTCAAAACTCCTCTGCAATTTGAAATTTGCAATTTGCAATTTTCAATTTGCAATCTCTCCTCCCTCGCTCCTCGCCCCTAACCCCTCGACCCTCTCTTCGATCTGGCTGGCCAGTTTCCCGCCGACGGCGGTCAATTGGCTCGCCAGTTTCGCGCCCGCACTGAGGATTTGGCCCGCCAGAATGGACAACTGTTCTCTCCGGCTGGGCCAGCGCGCCACAATCGCTACTTGATCTGCGCTTATGGGCTGGCCGTCCATCACCCCGCCGCGGGCCGCAAAGGGCTTGTTCTTCTCATCCCTGGCAAGCCTGGTAATCTCCTTTGCCAGGCTGACGATATCTTCGCATCCCCAACATATAGCCGAGGTGCCCGTCAGTCCTGCAAACATCGCGCCCAGCGGCGTGCCGGCGGTCGCCAGGGTAGCCAGACTATTCTTGACCACCATTACCTGGATCTGCTTGCCGGCCAATTCGCCGCGCAGGCGGTTGTTGGCGTTGGCCGTCAGTCCGATCATGTTCACCAACAGCGCCTCGTTGACCTCTTTCAAGCGCTCGTGGAGATGCGCCGCTACTAAATTTTTTACGTACTTGCTCATCTTCGTTCCTCTACCCCGCTTGGATCCGCACGCTGGGACTCATCGTAGCGCTGATGGCGATGGTTTTGATGTATTGACCTTTGATGGTGCCGGGTTTTAAATTCAACACGTGATTAATAAAAGCGGAAATGTTTTCGCCCAGTTTTTCCGCCTCGAAACTCAATTTTCCCACGATGGCATGAACATTACCACCCTTATCATTGCGGAACTCCACCTTGCCTGCTTTGTATTCCCCCACCACTTTGCCCACCTCAGGCGAAACCGTGCCTGCTCGCGGCGAGGGCATCAGCCCGCGCAGACCCAAAACCTTGCCCAACGGTCCCACCACGCCCATCATGTCCGGAGCGGCAATGCACACGTCAAAGTCGGTCCAACCGCCCTTGATCTTCTCGGCCAGTTCCGCTCCGCCCACCTCTTCCGCCCCCGCCGCTTTGGCCTCCTCGGCCTTGTCGCCCTTGGCAAACACGATCACCCTCAGCGACTTGCCGATGCCGTGCGGCAAGACGATCGAGCCGCGCACGGTCTGGTCGGCCTGGTCCGGATCGATTCCCAGGCGCATCACAATCTCCACGGTCTGGTCGAATTTTCTCGTATTGTATGTCTTCAGCAACTCCACCGCTTCCTTTAGCGGCAGTGGTCTCTTTCCCGGCGATTTCTCCAGCATCGCCGCCAGGCGTTTGGGTTGTTTGCCCATCTTATCCCTCCACTTCCAATCCCATGCTGCGCGCGGTGCCCAGCACGATGTTCCGGGCATGTTCAATATCCCGGGCGTTCAGGTCGGCCATCTTCGTGCGGCAAATTTCATCCACCTGCGCGATGCTCACTTTGCCCACTTTTTCCTTATTGGGCACGCCCGAGCCTTTGGCAATGCCCGCGGCCTTCTTTAACAAGGCCGCGGCTGGAGGACTCTTGATGATAAACTCAAACGTCCGATCGTTGTATACCCGCACGACCACCGGGATGGGCATCCCTCCGGCGTCTTTGGTGCGTTCGTTAAACTGCTGCACGAATTGCCCCAGGTTGATGCCAAACCGCCCCAACGACGTGCCCACCGGCGGGGCCGGCGTCGCCTGACCTCCCGGAACCTGAAACTTCACTTCCCCTACTAATTGCTTGGCCATGTTTATCAGTGTCAATTAAAAATTGATTAATCGCGACCAGCGGTCGCGGCTTTATGTTTAATCTCTATGTCGCATTCCCTATTTCCGCTCGCCTCCGGCTCGCGGCTAAACTTTATTTCATAATACTATTCCCTATCCCCTATTCCCTATCCCCTATTTCCTACAACACCTCGATTTGCCAGTATTCCAACGTCACCGGCGTGCTCCGTCCAAAGATGTTGATCATTACCGTTACTTGTCCGTTGGTCTGGTCGATGCTTTCCACTTCGCCTTCGAAGTTTTCAAAGGTGCCTTCCTTGATTTTTACCCGCTCGCCTTCGCTGAAGCCAATCTTCAGTTTTGGCGCCTTTTCGCTCTTTTCCTCGGCCTTGGCCACGATCCGCGACACTTCGTGCGGCAGCATGGGCGAAGGCCGGCCCGCCGCGCCCGTAAAATCGCCGATGCCCGGCGTCTCCCGCACTAAAAACCACGTTTCGTCGTTGATTTCCATCTGCACCACGAGGTAGCCCGGGTAGAGTTTTCGTTTAATAACGCGTTTTTTACCGCCCTTGAATTCCGTCACTTTTTCGGTGGGCACGATCACATCGCCGAAAAAACGTCCCAGCCCCGCAACGGCCACCCGACGCAGCAATCCTTCCCGAATCGATTCTTCCCGGTTGCTTTGCACCTTAAGGATATACCAATCCATCTTATCCGACTTGGGTTCCTCGGGCTTGGCCTCCGCTTCTTCAGGCCTCGCGCCTGGAGGTGTTTCTACTGCCGGGGCTTCGACCGCGGGAGGCGATGCTACTTCAGCCAATGCAGGCGCGGTATCGCTCGGCGCCTGTTCCATTGCGGCCGGTTCAGGCAATACAGGCATCCCTTCCGCCTCGGCTGCCAGTTCGGCGGCATCAGGCGCGGCGGCATAGGCAACCTCTGCTGAAAGGTCTGCCGGCTGCTCGATCGGCTCGCTCGGATTGTTCGACTCGTTGCTCACGTATACGATCCTGCTGCTACAAAATGCGCAAAGCCCTGAAAAACCACTGCCAGACTAAGTCGTAGCCAAAAAGGATAATGGCCAGGACAATAATACATATTAACACCACCATGGAGGCCCTGAACAATTCGCTCCGGCTAGGCCAGGAAACCTTGTTTAGTTCCGCTTCCACCGCAATCAGAAAGTCCGCAAAGCTGGGCCAATTGACGATGCGGTACGACGCCCACCACCCGGCCAGCAGTAAAATTCCCGGCAGCCAGTAAGCCCATCCAAACGCCGTCATGCCCCATCTGTCAAACAGTGTTTGGTGCAGGCGGAATAAACCCAACGTAACGGCGATTAACAACGCCGCGCAGGTCACCTGCCGCGTGATGCGTCCTTGGCTGCGCTTGTAAATGCCGACGTTCAGTAACTCTTGAAGAAAGGCGCCCACGTGTTAGGCCACTCCTCGCCGCTAATACGGCCGGCAAAACTAATTAGGGTTCAGAATTCATATTCTCAGTTAAATACTGGTAACTGATCTCTTCTTTGCGACTCCGGGCCGCGGTTGGTTGTTTATTCACGTCTGGAAGACAAAGCCTGTTTAGTTTTGACTTCTCGGGTTATTCAATGGCAGGGGCGGGGGGCTCGAACTCCCAACCGCTGGTTTTGGAGACCAGTGCTCTACCAATTGAGCTACACCCCTGTTTGCTGGTTGGGATGTCTGCCGTAAAACCGGACGTTACTTGATCACCTTGGTTACTACGCCCGAACCGACCGTTCGCCCGCCTTCGCGAATGGCAAACCGCACGTTGGCGTCCATGGCGATCGGCGAGATCAAATCGATTTTGAGTTTGACGTTATCGCCGGGCATGCACATTTCGGCGCCGCCCAGCAGGTTGGCCGTGCCTGTCACATCGGTCGTGCGGAAGTAAAACTGCGGCCGATAGCCGCTGAAAAACGGCGTATGCCGGCCGCCTTCGTCCTTCGACAAGACGTATACTTCGGCCTCAAATTCCGTATGCGGCGTGATTGTGCCGGGCCTCGCCAGCACCTGACCGCGCTCGATTTCCTCGCGTTTGATGCCCCGCAACAAGCAGCCCACGTTGTCGCCGGCCTGGCCCCGATCCAGCGTCTTGTTGAACATTTCCACGCCCGTGACCACCGTCTTCCGCGAATCCGGCGTGAATCCCACGATCTCCACTTCTTCGCCCACCTTGATCACGCCCCGCTCGATACGGCCTGTGGCCACCGTGCCGCGGCCTTCGATCGAAAACACGTCTTCCACGGCCATCAGGAAAGGCTTGTCGACCTCACGTACCGGCTCGGGTATGTTTTTGTCGATGGCATCCAGCAATTCGCCGATGCACTTTGTGGCCGCCGGATCATCGGGTTTGTTGTACGCCGCGAGCGAATCGCCGCGAATGATGGGAATCTGGTCGCCGGGAAAACCGTAATTGGTCAACAATTCTCGCAGCTCCAGTTCCACCAGTTCCAGCAACTCCGGATCGTCCACCAGGTCGATCTTGTTCAGAAACACCACCAAGGCCGGCACGTTCACCTGGCGCGCCAAGAGCACGTGTTCGCGGGTCTGGGGCATGGGGCCGTCAGCGGCCGAAACCACCAATATGGCCCCATCCATCTGGGCCGCGCCGGTAATCATGTTCTTGATGAAGTCGGCATGGCCCGGACAATCTATATGGGCGTAATGACGATTTTCGGTCTCATACTCCACATGCGCCACCGCGATGGTCAGCGTCTTCGTGGCATCGCGCACCGTGCCGCCTTTGGCGATGTCGCCGTATGACTTGAACTTGGCAAGCTTCTTCCGGCTCTGAACGCCCAAAATCGCCCCCGTCAACGTGGTCTTGCCGTGGTCAATGTGGCCGATCGTGCCCACGTTCACGTGGGGCTTGGTTCGAGAAAATACTTCCTTGGCCATTCTTTGTCTTTCTCCCTACGTTGGATCAAGCGTGTTATTTAAATATGAATATGTTAACCCGACCAATGTTATTACCGCAAGTACGGCTCCGCATCGGCCGACAAAAAGCTGCTGAGGGGATTCGGACCCTTGACCTCGTCCTTACCAAGGACGCGCTCTACCAACTGAGCTACAGCAGCCAACCAGGTTTCTCGACTCCCCCATTTTTCGCCGCCGCGCCCAAAAAACCGACGCACTCGGCTCTATCTTCTCCTATACTTTTCCTAGTGTGCCACTGCTGGCTTGTCCAGCAGTGCCTTTTGTTCTCTCGTCCGTGTGCCACTGCTGGCTTGTCCAGCAGTGCCTTTTTTTCTCGTCCGTGTGCCACTGGCTCTGCCAGTGCCTTTGTTCCCCTCGTCCGTGTGCCACTGCTTGCTTGCAAGCAGTGCCTTATAACCTCGTTCCCACGCTCTGCCTGGGAACGCCTCTCATCCTTTTCGTATTTCTTCGCTGGCTCGACTCCCTTTCACTCACCCGCAAAGCGGGTAGAGGGAGTCGAACCCTCGTAAATAGCTTGGAAGGCTATGGCTCTACCGTTGAGCTACACCCGCAATAAAATAATTGGATTTTAGTGGTGTGGAAATGGGGGGTGAAGGATTTGAACCTTCGAAGGCATTGCCATCAGATTTACAGTCTGACCCCTTTGACCGCTCGGGAAACCCCCCTTCCTTATTCGCTTGATTTCCTGTCGTTTTCCGATCAGCTATCGGTATAAAAAAAACACCGTTTGCCGGGCAATTACATAGGGGTTTCCGCTTACGAGCTAGCGGAGGGACTTGAACCCACAACCTGCTGATTACAAATCAGCCGCTCTGCCGGTTGAGCTACGCTAGCCGCTGGAGCCTACCATGCGAACCTCTTAATATAACCGGGCTAAGAATCCATGCAAGGCGGCTCTGAAAAAAAAGTCTTCCGAAATGCCAAACAGAAAAAATCTTCGTAAAAACCACCCATCAGCAGGGTTTTTTGCCTTTCTGGAAATCAAAGGCCAAAATAAAATCCGACCACCCCCCCCTAAATGATTTATTTATTTCCCACGTGTGCCACTGGCGTCCCGCCAGTGCTTCTACGCTCGTGTGCCACTTGCGTCTCGAAAGTGCGCGGGTACCAAGATTAACTTCTCCGCCGGGATTCTTTTTTTTCTTGGGATTATTTCGATTTTCCGGGCACCATCGGGCACCGTGGCGCAGCCGTGGTCGGCATGGTCGGTGAAAATAGGATTGCCCCCCTCTTATCTTGCTTTGCCGTAAGCAATTGGGCGGGTATACTAAATAAGGCTGGCTGAAGTAACAAAGTTTACATCCGCTGGAAATTAGGAGGTGGCGCTATGACCAATCTTTTGGAACGCGCTTTTACCGAAGCAGGCAAGCTTTCGTCGGCTGAACAGGACTTATTGGCGTCTCGTCTTCTTGCTGAATTGGGTGAAGAAGACGAGTTTGATCGTGCCATCGCTTCATCTGCTGACAAATTGGCGATTCTTGCCCGTCAGGCCCTCACCGAACACAGAGCCGGGTTGACGCAGGAACTGGATCCGGACAAGTTATGAGGTCCTACACGACGCGACAGTTTCGCCAACTCTTTGCTTCGCTGCCGCGCCACGTCCAACATCAAGCAAGGCAGTCATACCGATTGTTTCTTCAGAACACGGCCCATCCCGGCTTACACTTCAAACGCGTGTTTGCCGACCCACCCATGTACTCCGCCCGCGTCGGCATCAGTTACCGTGCAGTCGGTGTACTGGATGGCGATACAATCACGTGGTTCTGGATCGGATCACACGCCAACTACAATAAACTCTTGGCGAAATTATAGAGGTGTATTATATATCCTAAACCTGGCTTTCGTATGACCAAGTATGAACCAAGTCGCGCGCGTGCCACTGGCTATGCCAGTGCCTTTTCATCCTTCATCCCTCATCCTTTTTTTATCCGTCCACCGCTCGTGTGCCCATGTTGATGCCGATAGAATAACTCCAACGCCCCGACTCATGCCCACGGTCCGCCGCGGCCGATGAGCATGGCAACCGCGCAATGGCAGGCGGATGGGGATTAGGGGATAGTGGGTGGCAATTTGTAAATAGCCGGCAAATAACATCCGCCGGATGACTTTAATACATCTGAAATATCTTTAATTATTTCGATAATGCCATAGATTTTTTGCATCTAATTTGTATATAATTCGATAAGTAATGAAGAACGTAATCTATATGCATTCTACTGCACGGATGAGGGTCTGGTGATGTTCGGTCGTGAATCTAATATGGTAGCAAGCACTTCGCGATGGATGAAGGTCAATGGCCTCGCCGTAAAGTCCGAGTTTGTTACACCATGGGGTATCTGCGATTTGGTTGGGATCAGTTTCAATCAAAATCACGTTGCACATCGTCTTCGTTTGCGACAAACAAAAAGTGTTAGTTCTATCACACGATCTTTTTTACTTCTTTTAATCCCCGATGTTGATAAACATAAATCTGTTTCTCTAGATAAATTAATTTCTAAATGCGTGCAGTCCATTCCAGAAGATATCATATATAAAGAAGTGGACCGTCTCATTGCCGATCACTTTGTTGTTAGAACATTGCGTGGGAAGTTACAGAAAATGAACGGATGGATGCCACTACATAATCGACTGGTTGCCGTCGAATTGAAACTCTCTCGAATCGATGAAGCGATGCGCCAAGCACGCAACAATTTAGGTTTTGCAGATGAATCTTATGTTGCCTTACCATTGGATGTTGCTCATCGTGTAATATCTAATCTATCACGATGGGTGAATTATTTTAATGATGGAGTTGGCCTTCTTGGCATCACACAAAGAAAATGCTATGCCCTGGTGCCAGGTCGTAGAGGTACTTCATGGATTGATGAGACTGTTCAATTCTACTGTGTAGAAAAATTCTGGCGCACCCGTCTTAAAGACAACTAAGCATAAGCGACTCAGCAACAGCCTCTGGTTGCCTAGCCGTACCTTCTCCTTCTATGGCTGGCAGAGACCTCCCAAAAGCATAAGCGGAAGATAAATCTTGGAAAAGCGCCATAGACGCCCCTCTTTAGGAACTGATGCAATGATATTATACCATTGTTTATAGAATTTAGCTATTTGTTCTTTTGCTCGGGTTTGTTCTTTTAGTACTGTGAGACGTGTTCTTAGATCGCTGATTTCATTGTATGCTGGGTGTGAGGGTGCGAGTACTGCAATAGATGAATTAATCCATGATTGGAGTTGTGGCTCGTTATTCACACGACGTCTTAACATAGATAATGCCAATCTTGTGATTGTGGTCTTTTTGATACCTGCTAGACCTGCTAGAAAATATTGATATCCGGCACCTACACCAATTGCTGGGTAATCTACCAAACCTCTAGCCCAAAGTACTATGTTCAGGCCCCAATAAGGTCCGGTTATCTTGATTTTTGTTGAAATGTGGTTATTAAGTTCTTCATGAAGGTTTATTATGCCTGGAAAACGTATATTCCTAAGCGTTTTTGAGCCGTTGTCATCCTGCATACTACTATCTACAACCCAGAATCCATCCGCCTGTGCCTCAGCGTAACAACGTTCCGCTTCCCTGACTTTAGGATTGCGCTCAGTCTTGCGATTCAGTTGATTTTGATGAGTAAATACTAGAGGTAGAATTAGTCGTCCATTAAAACCTGCACTGCTTTTCCATTTCCTGGTAGCCTTAGCTAGTTCCCGATTAATTTTGTTTCGCTCCGAATCCTTAGTTAGTGGAATCTGGGGTATGGTAATCCACGTCGGATTATGAGAAGCACATTCATTCATCACTGCCTTCACAAACTCATTGACATCTGCCACAACTGGTTTCTGTATAAAGTTTGGACTGCCCATTATTTGGAAGTTGGTAAATTTGCTCATGAATTCGAACCATGAGTTTTTACTACCAGGTTCACTCCTTCGTTTATCCAGATCGTCTAGACCGTCTACACACGGATCAATCCACACCTTTGCCGAATGTGGCAAATGTGGAATAAACTTTTCAGCTCGATCTAGTGGTATACGGATAATTTCTGAGTCATGATAATACTTTTTGACCAGGTCACAGACATCCACACTTGTAACGAATGGTATATGATCAGCCATACTCCACCTTATAGTTTTGCCTTCCGTCGTAGATGAGCGCAAACGTGCTCAGGTTCCGGGAAAATAAACATTTCGCCGATGCCAACTCTTTCAAGTTCATTAAGAAGTGACTCCTTATGTTCTTGTAGGATTGGAACATATAAGAGGGAGCTGGCTTGATCTTGATCCAATTCAAAATTACGCGATCCATGAAGTGTGAATGCTCCTTGTTGCAATGCAATTCGTTCCGTATTCCATGTAGGATTTAGAGCTATTGTACGTTTACCTTTCAAGTCATGTCGGCCATTTAGATTGAAGTAAGGACGGATGATTTCGGCATCTTTCTGCATGTTGAATACACGAGGAGAACTAGGATCAATTATCTGGTTTAGTTCAATTGGGTTCAGGATGACAACTAGTCCATCAAATTTAAAATGTTTGTAACAAGCGAAGAATAGTGCGACCGCTGCATTTTGGGTCCAGTCAAGCAACCGTGTTGGTAATCCGTAGTGCTGTGCAACTTGCATCCATCCCAGATCATCTTCTGTAGCTGGTGGACGATTTAGTTTCATTTCTAAAAACCGTTTCATGTCGGCAATCAGCCCCAGCGCCCGTTCTCTGCTTTCTATATCATTGTATCTTAATGCAAATGGAGCGAGTGTGAAATCTAATTTAGAATGGCCTCGAAACCAGAAGACTTTGTCTTGTTCGAGAAGTGAATGGAATATAGCAAAGAAATCGCTGAGTGTCTCAATAACGTTATCTAGATACATCGGACAGTCAATTGGACATTGACGGTAACGCCGACGAATATTAATGCGAAGATTAATGTTTGTTTCTGGCATGATACATTAACTTGTCAAATTATAAAGCCAAAAACTATAATAATAAAATTCAAACTAAGAATTTGCTTTGTTGAGTGACTATTTTTATCATTTTCTCAGTATCTTTATCTCATCTGCTCTTTAACATAAGAATATTTAGAATCTAGATTTGTTTACGTGCATTTTGTTAAAACTTTTTAATGTATATTAGTATATTTATACAACCATACATATAAAATCCCCTTAAAATCTTTTCTGTTACTTTTTTCCTTCACTTGAAACATTCCCCCTCCATAGACATAACAACGTCTAACAATTCCCTTTCTCCAAGAAAACCCATTTCGAACAAAAATCGCTCGAGTGCCACTGCTGGAGCAGTGCATTTCTGCCGATTGTACACCGCCCACCGCCCACCGCCCACTGTCCACCGCCCACTGCCCACCGCCCACTTTTTTGCTGAATCCTGAACCCTGAACCCTGAACCCCGAACCCTGAACCCTGAACCCCGAACCCTGAACCCTGAACCCTTGCACAACCGTCCAACAATTGCCCTTTTTCACGACACAAAAAACGTCTGAAAAATCGCCAAAAAACCACAAAAAACAAATGTTGATAAACTTACTAGCGCGCACTTTTTTGTAGTGTGTTTACCCCCAGCGCTCTTTCCATCTCTTTACACCGCAACCAGTTACATTTTCCTGAAAACTTTAAACCTGCAACTTACGACTTTATTCATTTTTCCCCAATAATTCCCTCCAAAATTTTCTCTGTCCAAAAATTCCAACCGCCTATTCTGCAAGCCACTTGCGCACTGCTTCACTCAAAACCCAAAACATTTTTTCCTACTACTTAAGAGTAGGCAAAACCGTCGCCGTAACTCCTTATTTTCCAATCCCTTACACCGCCCGATTTTGGCCAAAAAACAAGAACTCTCTATAGTAGAACGAAAATTCCAAAACCACCCTCCAAAAAATCCCTTTCTTGAACAATGCCCTGATAAGACTGCTTTCGGAAGATGGCCCGGCAATCAGATAACTCAATATAAAAACGAACCCGCCCGGCAGACTGAAATTCGCGGCGCTTTTGAACCGCGAATCCCGATCCGCCGGGCGGGATGTGCAAGCATCGGCATTCCGCGACGACTTACATTTATCTCCTCTCCTTCTTGGGAGACGACTAGGGGCAAAGGCTGCATTTCAGTTTTATGATCTGCTCTTAGTCCGCATTTCTCACCAACGTGTAGGGTGGGTCAAGCAAATTGTTTTCTTGGTGAGACTTCGGTCGCGAATTATATGCTCGCCATCGTACAGGCTGTAAATTACATATTGATCAGTTTGCGCGACCCACCAACAACTTGCGCGACCTTGTCCCACCCTACGATGAGAAATGCGGGTTAGCCGGGGTATTCGATCTTTTCTTCCGACACTGCTTTGCGCAGTTTACTCAGCGCCGGGCTTCAATCTGCCGAATCCGCTCTTTGGTCACGCCTAATTCCACGCCCACCTGTTTCAGGGTCAGGGGTTCTTCGCCGCGCCGCAGGCCGAAGCGGCGGACAATTATCTTTTGTTCCCGCTCGTCGAGGCAGCCGAGGATTTTTCCAATCTGGCTTTCCCGCTGCATCTGGTCCGATTCCTGCTCGATCTGATCCGAACGCGCATCTTCGGACGAGGAAAACAGTTCGCTCTGACTGGTGCGGAAGCGGTCGTGGTAGCGATGTTCGTCGGGAATGGTGCGGGCGAAGTTCTTCATGATCGCCCAACTGGCGTAGGTGCTGAATTTGTTGCCGCGGGAGTAGTCGAATTTTTCCACCGCCCGCATCAGCGACATATTGCCGTCGCTCACCAATTCGAAAAAATTCTCCGTCGGACCCACGTGCCGCTTGGCAATCGAGACCACCAGGCGGAGGTTGGCCCGGACAATCTGATTCTTGGTCGTAACGGCCTCGTCGTAGAGCCGTTCGATTTGTTCCATCAAACTGCTTTTGAGGTGTTCCGGATCGAGCTTTTCCCGTAATTTGCGGGCTTTGTACTTCAGGTAGTTCATCTTGCGGAACAGATGAGCCTCTTGCCGGCGCGTCAACAGCGGCACTTCGTACAAACTGGCCAAATACGGGGGCAGGCCGCTGGGCAACCGCGCCTTTTTGGCGGGCAGATCGCTGGGCGGCAAGGGGCCTAAAATCCGCTGCTCGTTTTTTTGTGATTTGATGCGGGGATACAGATCGTGGGGAATATACTCCAGCGGCAGTTCCATCAGCCGTCTGGCCCGCATCTCCGCGATGATCCGATAGATGCTGGTCCGTGTGCGGCCGAATCGTTTGGCCAATACCTCCACCGCTTCGCCGCGGTGATATTGCTGGTAAATCTTCCGCTTGGTTTCCAGTCCCAAAGGCCCATGGCTTTCGGGAAAAACCGCCAGATCAGGATGGTCGTGATCGAATTGTTTCAGCGTGTAGCGGATGGTTTCCGCGCTGCGGTTCATTTTCTGAGCAAGCCGTTTGGTGACGTCGGCCGGACAAGCCCCGGCCCGCGCCAGGCGCCGGGCGCGATCGACGATCATCGCCCGCTCCTCCTCGCTCAACTGGCTGAAATGCGATCCGCGCCGCACCCGCTCCTGGTTATGCTCCACAAACCGATCCACGGAACTCTGCAAAAACCCCACTCGCTTCCGCCCGTCCACCACAAACCGTCTGCTTACCAGCCCCTGTAGACGCCAACGAGAAATCGTCTTCGTGGAAACGTTGAATTCCTTGGCCAATGCTTCCACGGTCAACACCCTTTCCCCCGCCGTATCGGCCGTGACATCGGCCGCGTCGGATACATCTTCCACGAACAAATACAAGTCGTGGCTGGCCTCTTTGCCCGAAAGTTTCATGTCGGGGAACGACTCGGGCCGGAAATTCGTGATCCGATAGCAGACATACTCGTATGTGTAGGTGCGCCTCGGATCCAACTCGCCCAGCAGCTTTTCGGCCTGGGCAACCTGTTCAATTTTTTTCTCGCGGGGCGCAAAGCGAACCTGCTGATCGCGCAATTGTCGAATAGCCGGATTTAAGTAATTGGTGTGCATAACGATTTGCCTCCTTTGCGAATCCCAGTACTTGCCCGCGACAGATCCTCTGCCGGCCGGGACTCACTCCTGTCATTCCTGGCTGCCTTCGTTGGCTGCCCCTATTACACCTCCCGCGCAGATGTTTATTTGCTTTGTAGATATTTAACAGGAATAATTGACATAAATCAATAGGTTCTTTTTAATTATTTTTAAAAAACCTCCATAAGTGGGGTTTATTCTCTCATTTATAAGTATACCTGGTGAATATGCTAGCACTATACCCTACTTATACTAGAACTGTTAATACCTCTATAGGCGAATACTTCGCCTGTTGGAGATATTTTTGTCAAATCTATTTGTCATTACGCATAATAGTGTGTTTAAGCTCATCCTGAGTTCACTCTTTTTGCCTGGTTATTTTCATAACTCACAAAATGTAACCTAATAATCAATGATCTGATATCAGTATTTTCCTGATGTCTGTTTTTCTGATTATTTCGCCCCGGAATAGGTCACAAAGCACCGCTTGATTTCCGCTAATATCCTATCTAGCACCTTTTGACGAGGATCCTTTACTCCTCAGCGGGTAAAAACTTTTTTGGCTGCTTTCTAAGCTACCAAATAACCCAACTGGATCCGCTAGCAAGGGTGAAATTCTCAGGCCCGAATATCTCCATAGGAAATTGGCCTTTGAGAAGTTAAACTGCCGCCCAAAGTTAAGCCCCCCTATCAACATCACATGGCCGGTTATGAGGGCCTAGCAATGAAATCCACGGTTGTTTTCCGCTTTTTCGTTAGTCTTTTGGCTGTTTCAGTGGGTTTAGGCTCTGCCGCGGTGGACAAACCAAAGCACACCTTTGAAAGCGGCCGCCGGCCGGGCCAAATCGACCACGTGACGGTGCAGTTGAAGGTCGGCGGCGAGGTATTCGATATCGTCAACCGTAAAGAGCAACGCGAAAAAATGAACGTGGCATGCAATCTTGATTATACCGAAAAAACCCTGGCCATTCCCCGCCACGACGAGGATCATTCCCGTTCCATCCGTTATTACAATCAAACCGAGGCGGCGATCAAAATCGGCGATCTCGAGTTTAAACCGGCTCTTCGTCCCCAGCGCGCTTTAATCGCCGTAGAGATTACACCGCAAAAGTCAGTGATTTTTTCGCCCGCCGGAACTTTGACCAATGCGGAATTGGAATTGATCGAACACCAAGGAAACAGTCTGCTGATGGATCGTTTTTTACCGGATCAGCCCATGGCCGTGGGCGATTCCTGGAAACACTCGGAACGGTTAATGGCTCTGCTTTTGAACCTGGACGAAGTCGGCCAAACCGACGTGCAAAGCGTGCTTACAGAGGTCACCGATAAGGTGGCCCGCTTCGAAATGTCCGGAAAAGTGGCGGGAGCGATCGACGGCGTAACCAGCGAAATCGAAATCAAGGCCCGCTATCGTTTTGATCTCATGCGTAAACGCATCGATTGGTTGGGGATGCTGATCAAGGAAAAGCGGCAAAGCAGTCCGGTCTCCGACGGCATCGATGCAACGGCCCAAGTGCAAATGACCATTCTGCCCGCAAAGCAAAGCGAACATTTAAGCCAAGCGGACCTAAAGGACTTGCCCCTGGAATCCACGCCGCAACTGCTGCGCTTATCCCACTTCTCCCAACAGGGCGGCTGGGAAATCGTACACAATCGCTCCTGGCGCGTTTATCGCGATCTGCCAGACGCGGCGGTGTTGCGAAGAATCGAACGGGGAGAACTGATTGCCCAATGCAATCTTTCTTCATTGCCCCCAGGCAAGCCGGATAAACTGGTTTCGCTGGAAGAATTTCAGGAAGACGTTAAGCAGGCCCTGGCCAAAGAGTTCAAGGAGTTCGTCGAAGCCGGTCAGACGGTGGATCAGGCCAGTCGCCGCGTGTTGCGGGTTGTGGCCCGGGGGACGGCCGCGGATCTGCCTATTTTGTGGAATTATTATCACCTCGCCGATCCAGAGGGGCGTCAGATGGGATGTGTGTTCACCATAGAAGAAAAATACGCCAAGCGTTTCGGCCTGGCCGACCAGGAACTGCTTGAAGGCCTGCGCTTTGTCGAACCCAACGCCGAAAAAAGCAGATAGTAGGCCTATGCCTGACTTTGGCCTGCGCCTGACTTTGGCCGGATCGCAAGTCAGACATAGCCTGACCTACGGACTTCGTCCCACAGAATTTTTTCCAGCGCATAAAAAACCGCCGCATTGCCCGAAGTAATGCGGCGGCGTAGGAATCAAACCCCTCGCCGATTGCGACTGGATGCGTCGCTGCGAGACGAGCGAAGATCAGGCGTGCTACTGCACAAGCCTTCGATGATCTCGGCTCACGCTAATGGGTTGGCACCTCCGTCGGAATAGCTGGCGAGAGGCTCGATCACATCAATATGGTTTACCAGGAATATCGGCACTTTAGCCCTCCGGCGTACATCGTTTTTATTCGTGCCGCACGGAGAACGACAATTTGCCGTCCTGATGTCTATTCTAGTTCATAAAAACCCAAAAACCACCCACCCACAAGGTGGAGTGATGCCGTTGATAAATCAAATTACTCGCCGGCAAAGCAGAAGTAACAATTATATTAAAAATAGGCACAAATGCAGTTACCAAATTCAAACATCAAAACCTTGGCGAGCAGTAGTAAATTGCTACAATGGGAAACAATTAGCGGAGGACGTTTCCCTCTCCTAGTGCGATGCTCAGGATAGTGTAGCGCCCGGCGGGCACCATGCGCAGCGTGGTCGCGCCCGGTGAATTTTCTAGTAGGGTGCGTGCTTGCACACGCGATTTCTCTATAGGAGACCTGCTGTGGCTATAAATGCTGAATGTGCAAACTTGGTCAAAACCAAACTGGCCTTGGCCCGAAAGTACGAAGGGCTCGCCCAGGTTTGCAAAAGCAAACCGAAACAAAAAACACTAAAAAATCAAGCGGCTCGTTTTCGCCGCCAAGCCGAGCAATTTGCGCAAGATATAATTTTCCGGTCTGTTTTTTTATGAGCTCACTTTCCGGACATTTGCTGGTGGCCTCGCCGCACTTGCTGGATCCGAATTTTATGAAGACGGTCGTCCTGCTTGTGCAGCATACCCAACAAGGCGCCCTGGGCGTGATCGTGAACCGCCCTATCAGCAAGAGCGTGCAGGATCTCTGGCGCGAAGTGGGCGGAGGTCCTTGCGCCAACACCCAGCCGGTGTACTTGGGCGGACCGGTTCCCGGACCGCTCATGGCCGTGCATTGCGAAGAGTTGCTTTCTGAATTGCAGATTATCCCCGGCGTGTTCTTTTCAGCTTCAAAACAAAATCTCGACGCCCTGGTGATGCGTCCCGATCCGGCCTTGAAAATTTTCGTCGGCCATTCAGGCTGGGGACCGGGACAACTCGATCAAGAACTGGCCCAAGGCGCCTGGCTGACCACGCCCGGAAGTGCCGAGTTCTTGTTTTTCCATCCCGGCGAACTCTGGCAAACCGTTTCCCGCCATATCGGCCGATCCCTCTTGCAATCTATGCTTAACATCAAAAGGGCGCCTGATGACCCGCGCGTGAATTAGAGAAGGCGATGTAGGATGAAGAAAATGATGAATGACAAATAAACAACAGTAACCCCCTTTAATGAGGCATTTCACACGCCATTGACAATAAGCATTCCGTGAAATAGAGTAAACTACATCATGGCTATCATGGAAACGCTTATCACCGCCGAACAATTGCTCCAGATGCCCGCAATGAAACACTGCGAGTTGATCCGCGGAGAACTTATTAAAATGTCGCCTACCGGTCTTGAGCATGGTCGAGTCGCCAATCGGATCAGCGTTCGATTGGGCTTGTATGTCGAAGAGCGCCAACTCGGAATAGTCACGACCGCCGAGGCCGGTTTTCAGATCAGTCATAATCCCGATACGGTCCGCGCCGGACGTGGCGTTTCTCTGTGCCGCCCGTGCTCCTAAAAATCCAACCGTTGGATTTTTCGACGGCCCGCCGGATTTGGCAGTCGAAGTGCTTTCGCCCAACGATCGCGCAGGCGAAGTGCTTGCCAAAATCCAAGAATGGCTCCAAGCCGGTTGCCGCATGGTTTGGCTGGTCGATCCCATCTCGCGCACCATCTCTGTTTATCACGACCGCCGCAACGCCCAGGTTCTCACTTTGGAAGACACGATTTCCGGCGATGATCTTCTTCCGGGCTTTTCCGTTCCCGTGGCGGAATTCTTCGCTTGAAGAAGTATAATGAGATATCTTGTTATCTGTTGCTCATTGTCATGCACCTGGACAACCAATGGTACCCGCGCGAATAATAAGTGTTGGTTGACTAAATCAGCACTAGCCTTTGACTTGGTTTTGGTAATGTATCTGTGCCACTCGTGCTGCCTTGAATGTTGACCACCGTTTCATCTGTTTTTCTGTTGTTCCTATGGTTTCGCGGATTTTTTCGTCCTTCATATTTGGATTATTCACCAGCATGATCAAAGCTTGTTCTTCCATCGAGAACCGCTTTGCGTGTTGAGTTCCCTCCGCCAATTCCCATTGTTGCCTAAGAAATGGCACAATGAACATCAGGTGATTCATACTGACGCAGAATTGTATTGCTTCTGGGCAAGAATGACTCACAAGGTACTCTTGTACCGCCATCAAGAAATCATCATTAGTCGCATCGAAGAAATCGCGTTTGGTAAGAACGCTGAGGTAGTATCGACAGATGTGCGATGGACCGCCTAACCACAACTCCTCCCGGAGTTGTATATGCTCGCGAGAGTCTTTTGGTTTGGCTAAGTATTCTGAGAAAATATTCTTTGCCATTGCTAATCTTCTTCACTTGGTCAAAAAGTTCTAACTGTATAATATGGCAGCAAGAAAGATAGGAGGGGAAAGGGAGGCCATCGAGGGATGCTGGTACCGCTACTAGCTTCTCTAGCAATGTTATTGTTAACTGTTAACGGGTTTTGTTCAATACTTTCTTCCATTCAGACTATCCTATCCCAACGACACTGCTGGACAAGCAGAGGCTGTCCGGGAATTAGTGAGATAAATAATGGTAATTTAACCGTATTAAATCTGCTCGCTCCCCTGCGGGTCGCGGCTAAACAGATGATAAAAAAACACAAAAAACAGCCTTTCAATTCCTGGACATTCTCGGACAAGCCAGTAGTGGTGCCTAGCATAAGATATGTTGGGTATGATATAAATGTACGCTCATCACATTGAAAAGCCCGTTTCTGATAAGGACATATCCCATGAAAAAAGCCACCTTTGCCGCCGGCTGTTTCTGGGGCGTGGAAGCCGCCTTCCGAAAACTTAACGGCGTGATTGCCACAACCGCGGGATACTCCGGCGGCGCTGGGAAAATCCCACCTATCAAGACGTCTGCACCGACCAGACCGGCCATGCCGAGGTGGTGCAGGTCGAATACGATCCCTCCCAAATTTCATACGAACAATTACTCGATGTCTTTTGGAGCATTCACGATCCGACCACGCTCAATCGGCAAGGGCCCGACGTGGGCAGCCAATACCGTTCGGCCATTTTCTACCACACCCCCGCGCAGCGAGCAGCGGCCGCGGCCTCGCGGGAAAAACTGGAAAAAAGCGGAAAAATTCCAAAAACCATTGTCACCGAGATCGCCCCGGCCGGGCCGTTCTATCGGGCCGAAGATTATCACCAGCAGTATCTGGAAAAGCAGGGCTCATCCGCCTGCCATATCCGCTGACGCCACCTCTAGCAGGCATCCATAAACCTTCATGATTAAGCTTCGACCTGCAACCCTGGGTGCTGTATGTTGCGCCATTGCCGCCGTTTGTTACACGGTCAGCAATATCTGTTTGCGTCAAGTTTCCGCGCTTGATGTCGATCCAACCTGGGCCGTATGTATCAAGGAACTGGTTACCGTACTGGCGGCGGGACCGTGGATGATCTTTCAAGCCCTGCGCGGCAGGCCCGTATGGCCGCCGGTTAAGATTCTGTTGATTTTGATCCTCGCCGGGCTGGCAGATCAGTTGCTGGGCAACTTGGGCGTG
This sequence comes from Pirellulales bacterium, assembly GCA_963820545.1. Classification (GTDB taxonomy): domain Bacteria; phylum Planctomycetota; class Planctomycetia; order Pirellulales; family Thermoguttaceae; genus CAWGAJ01. The sequence goes on along the minus strand of CAWGAJ010000001.1, from coordinate 559,039 downwards.
CAATGGGCGTTGGGGATCGTGGGTCTGGCGGTCACTATCCCAGTTGTCTTTGGTACGATGATTACCGGCAGCGCCGTGTTCGGACGCATCCTCTTGGGCGAAAAGGTTTCGCCGCGCTCGATGTGCGCCGTCGGCTTGCTGCTGCTTTCACTTGTTTTGCTCAGCCTCGGCACCCAGTCCAGTGGCAAAATAATTGCCGAAATCCCCGGCCCTTTTGCCGCCGACGTTAACCCCTCATCGGCTACTACGCTGCTGGTGGTCCAGGCCGTGTTGGCGGCTGCGGTGGCCGGCGCGGCTTTTGCATCGCTCAGCATTGCCATCCGGCATACCATGAACGCCGCCGCCCGACAAAGCACGCTCATGTTTATCATCACCGGCATCGGCGTGATCACCATGGGGCCGATCTCTCTTCATCGCCAGGGATTTGCAGGATTGCCAGCCACCACGCCGGAACAGTTTTCCTGGATGTTCGCGGCGGGTGTTTTCAATCTGCTGGGTTTTATGGGAATTACCAAGGGTTTGCATTTGACCGCCGTGGTCCCTGCCAACCTGCTGAACGCCTCGCAGGTGGCCATGGCGGCTCTGGCAGGAATGGTCTTTTTCCGCGAACCGCCCAATTCCTGGTTGATCTCCGGCGTAATATTGACCTTGCTGGGCATTTTCCTCGTCGACCGACCTATCGCCGCTGAAACCGTGGATCAGGCGCTCTGATCTTTTTTAAAAAAATCCGCCGCCGCTCGAAATCCTTACAGAATCCCCGCTTTCCGCTTATTTTCGGAATGTGCACTAACCGGCAGGAGACGATATAATTAAAATGTAGCAATTCCAAACGGAGCCGGCTCCCGTGCAAATCGTCAAATACCCTCACCCCACCTTACGATATAAATCCAAACCACTCCGCAGGGTAGACGGAGAATTGAGAAAAATTGTCCGCGAAATGTTCGCTTTGATGTACGAACACAAGGGCATTGGATTAGCTGCCAATCAGGTCGATCTTCCCTATCGTCTTTTTATCATGAATCTCGAGGCCGATCCCGCCCAGGCCGAGGAATTCGTGTTCATCAATCCCCTCATCCGCCGCCGCCGGGGAACTGCCGAGGGCGAAGAAGGCTGCTTAAGCTTTCCGGAAATCTACGCTCCCGTAAAACGCGCGGAAAAAATCCGCCTCTCCGCCTATAATCTGGCCGGAGAACAAGTCGATTACGAACTAAGCGGGTTGTTCGCCCGGGCAATGCAGCACGAATACGATCACCTGGACGGCATCTTGTTTATCGATCGCCTGACTCCGGCGGCGTTGGCCTCGATCAAGGATGCTCTCTTGAATCTAGAAAACGAATTTCAAGGCGACCGGCATCGCGGCGTTATTCCCGACAATGATAAAATCGCCACTCGACTAGCGGAATTGGAATCCTTGCGCACATAATGCAAAGGAAAAAAGGACTCCTTCCTCCGGGCCGCTTATGTCCCAATACAAGAATTCTTCCCTGCAGCCCTCTCCCCATTCCCGGCCGGTCCCCTCGATCCCCTCGACTCCGCATCTCCAAGCGCTGGCGGGAGTAGCGCTGATCCTGGTGGCCGTTGTGCTGGCCTACCTTCCGGCCCTCAGAGGCGACTTTCTCATCGACGACGACGGACTGCTGACCGAAAATCCACTGATCAAAACCCCTGACGGCCTGTACCGCTTCTGGTGCTCCACCAGATCGCAAGACTACTGGCCAGTGACCAATACCACACTCTGGCTTGAATGGCGCCTGTGGGGAATGAATTCCACCGGCTACCACCTCACCAATCTGATCTTGCACATGGCCGCCTCCCTGCTGATGTGGGCCATCTTGCGGAAGTTATCTATCCCCGGCGCCTTTTTGGCCACCCTGCTCTTCGCCGTCCACCCCGTGAACGTGGAGTCGGTGGCCTGGATCTCCCAACGCAAAAATATGCTGGCGATGTTGTTCTTCCTCTTGTCAATTCTGTGGTATCTTCTGGCCGAGCGGGCGTCGTGCTTGGCGCCAGAGGGTCTATATTGCCCAGGGAAAGGCCGGTGGTACTGGCTGAGTTTTTCGGCGTTTCTGCTGGCAATGCTTAGCAAAGGATCGGTGGCGATGTTGCCGATATTGTTGCTGGGGATCATCTGGTGGCGCCGGCCACTGACAAAGTGGGACCTGGCGCGGATCGCGCCGTTTTTCCTGATGGCCGTAGTGTTGACGGGCGTAAACTTCTGGTTCCAGACGCACGGTTCGGGAAAAGTGATCCGGTCCGCGAGCCTTGCCGAGCGACTCCTGGGGGCCGGCGGCGTGGTGTGGTTCTACCTGTACAAGGCGCTTTTGCCGCTGAATCTAGTTTTTGTTTATCCACAGTGGAACATCCAGGCCGGCAATTTGCTCTGGTGGTTGCCGTTGGCGGCGGCAATGATCCTCAGCGGTGTACTGTGGCAATATCGACGGGGCTGGAGTAGGCCGCTTTTGTTTGCCTGGGGTTTTTTCTGCGTGTCGCTCCTGCCGGTGCTGGGCTTTACAGACGTGGGTTTCATGAAGTACTCGCTGGTCTCCGACCATTATCAGCATCTTGCCCTGCTGGGTGTGATGACGCTGGTGGCGGCGGGCTGGTGCGGATGGCGCGAGCGGCTGCGGGGGCGGGCCCATTTGGCGGCGGACGTAGCGGCGGTTGTGGCGGTGGCTATACTCACATTTCTGGCCTGCCAGCAAAGCAGGCTCTATCGTAACGCCATCACGCTCTATCAGGCCACGCTGCAAAAAAATCCAGACTGTTGGATAGCCCATTACAACCTTGGCGTCATCCAGGTCAATGTAGGCCTGATAGCAGAGGCGATCAAACACTACGAACAGACCCTACGCCTGAAGCCTGATTACTATCAAGCCCACTACAATCTAGCTTGCGCACTGATCAGCACAGACCGGCCGCTAGAGGCGCTCGAACATTACGAGCAGGCCCTGCGACTTAAACCCTACTCCGCCGAGGCACGCAACAACCTAGCCAACACCCTGATCAAATTAGGCCGGCCGCTGGAGGCAATCAAACACTTCGCGCAAAACGTGCGGCTTCATCCCGACTCCGCCGAGTTTCACAACAACCTGGCTACGGCTTTTGTTGAGATAGGCCAACACCCCCAGGCGATCGAATACTACGAGCGGGCCCTGCGACTGAATCCCGACTACGCCGAGGCATATGCCGGTTTGGCGGAAACCTATGCTAAAACAAACCGCACCTCCGAGGCCATCGCGGCCGCCCAAAAGGCCTTGGAGCTTGCCCGCTCCAAGGGCCAAACTACGCTGGCTAAACAGCTTGAAGATTGGTTGAAATCTTACCCACCCCAAAATACTGTAAAATAGACACAAATAAAACACTTTATCTCGGCCTGCTCATGCCCACATGCCATAAACCTCCGTCGAATCACTCTCCCCAGGACCGGCCGGACGCCTTGATCGACTCGGCTCCACGCCTCCGGGCGCTGGCGGGAGCAGCGCTTATCATGGTGGCCGTTGTTCTCGCCTACCTGCCGGCCCTCAGGGGGGGCTTCCTCCTGGACGACAACCTGCTGCTGACCGATAATCCGCTCATCAAAGCTCCTGATGGCCTGTATCGCTTCTGGTTCACCATCGAACCGCAAGACTACTGGCCGATGACCAATACTACACTCTGGATCGAGTGGCGCCTGTGGGGAATGAATCCCATCGGCTACCACGTCGTCAATTTGGCCCTGCACATTGCCGCCTCCTTGCTGATTTGGATCGGCTTGCGGAAGTTGTCCATCCCCGGCGCCTTTTTAGCCGCCCTGATCTTCGCCGTCCATCCGGTGAACGTAGAGTCAGTGGCCTGGATCTCGCAGCGCAAGAACATGTTGGTGATCCTGTTTTTTCTCTTGTCGATTCTGTGGTATCTGAAGGCGGATGTGTTATCGCCGTCGCCATATCACTTCTCCAGGCCCCGGACTGGCCGTTGGTACTGGCTGAGCCTCTTGGCGTTTCTCTTGGCGATGCTCAGCAAGGGATCGGTGGCGGTCATGCCGGTCTTGCTCTTGGGGATCATCTGGTGGCGGCGCACGGGGACTGTCCCCATTTTCGCCTCAGCGAAAATGGGACTGTCCCCTTCTGTCTCTCGATGGGACATAGTGCGGACCATGCCTTTTTTTATAATTGCCGTGGTGCTGACGGGCGTAAACCTGTGGTTCCAGACGCACGGTTCGGGTGAAGTGATCCGCACCGCCAGTTTTGCCCAACGCCTCTTGGGGGCCGGCGGCGTGCTGTGGTTCTATCTTTACAAGGCCCTGCTGCCCCTGAACCTGGTGTTCGTCTATCCACAGTGGAACATCCAGGCCGGCAATTTGCTCTGGTGGTTGCCGTTGGCGGCGGCAATGATCCTCAGCGGTGTACTGTGGCAATATCGACGGGGCTGGAGTAGGCCGCTTTTGTTTGCCTGGGGTTTTTTCTGCGTGTCGCTCCTGCCCGTGCTGGGCTTTACCGACGTGGGTTTCATGAAGTACTCATTGGTCTCCGATCATTATCAGCACATTGCCTTCATTGGCCTGATCGCCCTGGCAGCGGCGGGCTGGAGCTTATGGCGCCAGCGCGTACAGGGCCGAGCCCGCTCGGTGGCGGACATTGTGGCGGCGATAGTGGCGGGCACACTCACGCTGCTTACGTGGCAGCAAAGTGGGATTTATCGTGACCCCGGCACGTTGTATCGGGCGACGCTGCAAAAAAATCCAGACTGTTGTCTGCTCTACAACAACCTGGGTTCCATCCTCCTCGATGAAGGCCGGGTGGAGGAAGCGATCAAGTACTACAAGCAGGCCCTGCGCATTAAACCCGACTTTCCTGAGGTCTACAACAATCTGGGTATTGCTCTGGCCCAATCAGGCCGGACGCAGGAGGCCATCAAGCAATACGAACAGTCCCTGCGCCTCGAGCACAACTTCCCTCAGGCCCACAACAATCTGGGTTTTACCCTCTTCAATTTAGGCCGGATCCAAGAGGCGATCGAACACTACGAGCAAGCCCTGAAAATGGATCCGAACTACGCCGAGGCGCACAACAACCTCGGCAACGCGCTTGCCAAAATAGGCCGCACGCAGGAGGCCGTCGAACATTATGAGCAAGCCCTGAAGTTAAATGCGAATTACGCCGAGGCACACAACAATCTGGCTGCCGCCTTGGAATCCATTGGGCAACGGCCCCAGGCAATCAAGCACTATCAACAAGCCCTGCGACTCAAACCCGACTATGCCGAGGCACAAATCAACTTGGGCAATGCCCTGGGCAAGCTAGGCCGGCCAACAGAGGCGATCAAATACTACGAGGAAATCCTCCGCCTCAAACCCGACTCCCCCGAAACATCTTACAACCTGGGGCTTGCACTGCTGGAAGCAGGCCGACCGCAAGAGGCTATCGAACACTTTGAGCAGGCCCTGCGTCTTAAATCCGACTTCGCCGTGGCACATTACAACCTGGCCAACGCACTTATCAACACCGGCCGGGCGCCGGAGGCCATCGAACACTACGAGCAGGCCCTGCGCATTAAACCCGACCACGCCGAGGCACATTACAACTTGGCCAACGCACTGATTAACATCGGCCAGACACAGGAGGCGATCAAACACTATGAGCAGGCCCTGCGCCTGAAACCCGACTACGCCCTGGCGGAAAACAACCTGGGGCTTGCACTGATAAAAATAGGCCGGGCCGAGGAGGCCATCAAACACCACGAGCAGGCCCTCCGCCTCAAACCCGACTACGCCGAGGCCCACAACAACCTGGGCACTACCCTGGTAAATTTAGGGCGGCTGGAAGAAGCAATCGAACACTACGAGCAGGCAACCCGGCTCAGACCCGACTATGCAATGGCCTATGCCAATTTGGCAAGGGTCTATGCACGGACGCAGCGATCCTCCCAGGCCGTCGCCGCCGCCCAAAAGGCTTTGGATCTTGCCCGCTCCAAGGGCCAAACTACGCTGGCTAAACAGCTTGAAGATTGGTTGAAATCGTACCGTCCCCAAAATACTGAAAAATAAACAGAAAACAATGAATTTTATCTCGGTCCGCTCATGTCCAAGAGCAAGAATTCTTCTCCGCAGCCCTCTCCCCATTCCCGGCCGGTCGCCTCGATCCCCTCGTCTCCGCGTCTCCAAGCGCTGGCTGGAGTAGCGCTGATCCTGGTGGCCGTTGTGCTGGCCTACCTTCCGGCCCTCAGAGGCGACTTTCTCCTCGACGACCTTTTCCTGCTGACCGACAATCCGCTGATCCAGGCCCCTGATGGCCTGTCTCGCTTCTGGTGCACCACTGAATCGCAAGACTACTGGCCAGTGACCAATACCACGCTCTGGCTTGAATGGCGCCTGTGGGGAATGAATCCCGCCGGCTACCACCTCACCAACCTGATCTTGCACATTGCCGCCTCCCTGCTGATGTGGGCCATCTTGCGGAAGTTATCCATCCCCGGCGCCTTTTTGGCCACCCTGCTCTTCGCCGTCCACCCCGTGAACGTGGAGTCGGTGGCCTGGATCTCCCAACGCAAAAATATGCTGGCCATGTTCTTCTTCCTCTTGTCGATCCTGTGGTATCTAAAACAATTCTCAACGAGTTGTAGCGATAACGCCCAACGTAACCGGCACGCTCCCTCTGCCGCTCCCGCACACGGAGTGTGCGGGCCACTTATAGGCCCCTGGTACTGGCTGAGCCTCTTGGCGTTTCTCTTGGCAATGCTCAGCAAAGGATCAGTGGCGCCTTTGCCGCTGTTGCTCTTGGGGATCGTCTGGTGGCGCCGCATGGGGACTGTCCCAATCCGCCATTGGCGGATGGGACTGCCCCCTTCTGTCTCTCGATGGGACATAGTGCGGACCATGCCTTTTTTTATAATTGCCGTGGTGCTGACGGGAGTAAACCTGTGGTTCCAGACGCACGGCTCGGGAGAAGTGATCCGCACCGCCAGTTTTGCCCAACGCCTCTTGGGGGCCGGCGGCGTGCTGTGGTTCTATCTTTACAAGGCCCTGCTGCCCCTGAACCTGTGTTTTGTCTATCCCGAGTGGCACATCCAGGTTGGCAATTTGCTGTGGTGGCTGCCGCTTGTGGGCGCCGTGGCCCTGACGGCGGTGCTCTGGTGCTATAGAAAAAGCTGGGGTCGCCCGTTTTTGGTTGCCTGGGGTTTTTTCTGCGTGTCGCTCCTGCCGGTGCTGGGCTTTACCGACGTGGGTTTCATGAAGTACTCCCTGGTCTCCGACCATTATCAGCATCTTGCCCTGCTTGGTGTGATGGCGCTGGTGGCGGCGGGCTGGTGCGGATGGCGCGAGCGGCTGCGGGGGCGGGCCCATTTGGCGGCGGACGTAGCGGCAGTGGTGGTGGTGGCTATACTCACATTGCTGGCCTGCCAGCAAAGCAGGCTCTATCGTAACGCCATCACGCTCTATCAGGCCACGCTGCAAAAAAATCCAGACAGCTCTTGGGTCCATAACAACCTGGGGTCGGTCCTGCTCGAAGCAGGCCGCGTGCAAGCTGCGATCAAATACTTTGAGCAGGCCCTGCACCTCAATCCCGACTTCGCTGAGGCCCACAACAATCTGGCTGGCGCTCTTAATGCGCTGGGGCAATACCTCACGGCGATCGAACATGCCCAGCAGGCTCTGCGCCTGAAATCCGACTACGCCCCCGCCCACAACAACCTGGGCTCCGCTTTGGTCGAAGTCGGCCGGACACAGGAGGCTATCAAACACCTCACACAGGCCCTGCGCCTAAAACCCGACTTAGCCGAGGCTCACTACAACCTGGGGCTGGCATTGACGAAAACAGGCCTGCCCCTGGAGGCGATCAAACACTACGAGCAGGCCCTGCGCCTCAAACCCGACTACGCTCCCGTCTACAACAAAATGGGCTCCGCTCTGCTCGAAGTAGGTCGGACGCGCGAGGCATTCGAACACTATAAGCAGGCCCTGCGCCTCAAACCCGACTACGCCGAGGTCTATTACAACCTAGGCAACGCCCTGATCAACATGGGCCGGGCGCAGGAGGCGATCAAACATTTTGAGCAGGCCTTGCGCCTGAAACCCGACTACGTCGAGGCCCTCAACAATCTGGGCATTGCCTTAGCCAGTGTAGGCCGGACACAGGAGGCGATCGAACACTTCCAGCAGGCCCTGCGCTTTCAGCCCAACGACGCCGAGACCCATAACAACCTAGGCATCGCCCTGGTCAATATAGGCCGGGCACAGCAGGCAATCGAACAATTCCTGCAAGCCCTGCGCATTAAGCCCGACTACCCCGATGCCTATGCAAATTTGGCCGCGGCCTATGCCGAGACAAACCGACCCACTGACGCCATCGCCGCCGCCCAAAAGGCTTTGGAGCTTGCCCGCTCCAAAGGCCAAACCACGCTGGCTAAACAGCTTGAAGATTGGTTGACGTCCTACCGCGCTGAACAGGTGAAGCCACCTCCTTAGCCGCTGCTTGTCCAGCAAAAACTTAGCGAAGAGATAATTTACTTGTAAAAAATTACCCGCAGTTCTTTTGCCCTTTTTACACCCCTTCAATCAGTTTCTCTTCATGCCCAAGCGCAATAAATCTTCGCCGAAACACACTCTCCAGACGCCGCCGGATGCCTCGATCCGCTGGACTCCACGCTGCAAATCGCTGGCAGGCGGACTACTTATCGTCGTTGTGGCTTTGCTCGTTTATCTACCAGCCTTGACAGGCGGCTTCATTCTCGATGACGAACTGCTGATCGACAATCCGTTGATCATGGCCCCTGATGGTCTGTATCGATTCTGGTGCACCACCCAGCCGGCCGACTACTGGCCCGTGACTAATACGTCGCTCTGGATCGAGTGGCGCCTGTGGGGAATGAATCCTGCCGGCTACCACGCCACCAACCTGATCTTACACATTGCCGCTTCCTTGCTGATTTGGACCATCTTGCGAAAGTTATCTATCCCCGGCGCCTTTTTAGCCGCCCTGATCTTTGCCGTACATCCGGTGAACGTGGAGTCAGTGGCCTGGATCTCGCAGCAGAAGAACACGATTGCCATGTTGTTTTTCCTCTTGTCGGTTTTGTGGTATCTGAAGGCGGATGTGTTATCGCCGTCGCCATATCACTTCTCCAGGCCCCGGACTGGCCGTTGGTACTGGCTGAGCCTCTTGGCGTTTCTCTTGGCGATGCTCAGCAAGGGATCGGTGGCGGTCATGCCGCTGTTGCTCTTGGGGATCGTCTGGTGGCGGCGCACGGGGACTGTCCCAATTTTCGCGGGCACCATCGCGCAGCGATGGTCGGCGAAAATGGGACTGTCCCCTTCTGTCTCTCGATGGGACATAGTGCGGACCATGCCTTTTTTTATAATTGCCGTGGTACTGGCGGGAGTGAATGTGTGGTTCCAAACACACGGTACGGGGGAAGCATATCGGAGCGCTGGTATTTTAGAGCGTCTCTTGGGCGCTGGCGGCGTGCTGTGGTTCTACCTTTACAAGGCGCTTTTGCCCCTGAACCTGGTGTTCATCTATCCGGATTGGCGCATTCAGGCCGGCAATTTGTTATGGTGGCTGCCGTTGGCAACGGCGTTGGTCGTTTCGGCGGTGCTCTGGCGATATAGAGAAGGTTGGAGTCGGCCACTGTTGTTTGCCTGGGGTTTTTTCTGCGTATCTTTGGTGCCGGTGCTGGGCTTTATAGACGTGGGTTTCATGAAGTACTCATTGGTGGCCGATCATTATCAGCACGTTGCGATCATTGCAGTGATCGCCCTGGCGGCGTCGGGTTGGAGTGTTTGGTGTGTACGGGCGCAGGGTTTGATCCGCCGGGGGGCAAACGCCGTGGCGGTTATGGTGGCGGGCACACTCATGTTTCTCAGCTTTCAGCAAAGCGGACTTTATCGCGATCAGATCACGTTATATCAAGCAACGTTGGAAAAAAATCCGGCATCTGCGCTGGCCCATAGCAATCTGGCTTCCGCTTTGAATGCACTTGGGCAATATTCACAGTCGATTGCCCACTCCGAGCAGGCCCTCCGCTTTAATCCCGACTTTGCCCAAGCCCACGCCAACCTGGGCGCTGCACTGATGGAAACAGGCCGGCCCCAGGAGGCCATCAAACATTACCAACAGGCCTTGCGCCTTAAACCTGACTATGCCGAGTGCCGCTATAACCTGGGCAACGCATTGTCCAAGACGGGAAGACCAGAAGAGGCCATACCTCACTACAAGGAGGCCTTGCGCCTTAAACCCGACTTTGCCAAGGCCCACTACAACCTGGGCATCGTCCTGGTCAATGCAGGCCATCCACAGGAGGCAATCAAACACTTCCTGCAGACACTGCGCCTTAAGCCCGACCACATGGGAGCCTATGCCAATTTGGTAAGGATTTATGATTATACTAACCAACCTTCGGAGGCCATCGCCGCCGCCCAAAAGGCCCTGGACCTTGCCCGCTCCAAGGGTCAGTCGGATTTTGCTAAACAAATTGATGCTTGGTTGTCATCCTATAAAGCAAAACCGTTTACCAGCCCACGCGCACCTCCCCCTGCCAATCCCAATCCCTCTTCCCTAATCCCCAATCCCTGATCCCTTAGCAATATCTCTTGCATCCCCGCCAATTTGCGCCAAAATAGTATCATGCGTTTACTCTTAATGGGCACTGGGCCCTTTGCACTGCCGACCTTTCGGGAACTATATACAACTCGCCACCAGATTGTGGCGCTGGTCACCGCGCCGCTTCGTTTACAACCCGCGAAACAACCAGCGCCGCCCAGCCCCATGCGCAATCTTGCCCATCAGCACCACACGCCAGTTCTCGATCCGGATAATATCAACTCTCCGGAAGCGCAAAGGCGGCTTTCCCGCTTCAGTGCCGATTTGTTGATAGTCTGCGATTACGGGCAGATTTTAGCGGCCCCGTCGCTTGCCACCGCCCGCTTAGGAGGCATCAATCTTCACGCCTCGCTGTTGCCCAAATATCGCGGCGCCGCGCCGATTAACTGGGCGATTTACCATGGCGAAATCAAAACCGGCGTGACAGTAATCCACATGACGCCCCAGGTCGATGCCGGCCCCTGCATCGCCCAGGTCGATACGCCCATCGATCCCGAGGAAACCGCGGTGGACTTGGAAAAACGCCTGGCAGAATTGGGCGCTTGGTTAGTGCTCCGCACGATCGACGCCTTAGAAGCCGGCACTTTGGAGGCCTTGGCGCAAGATCCCGCTTTGGCCTCCAAGGCCCCGAGACTGAAAAAAACCGATGGGCTTATCGATTGGTCCCGGCCGGCCGCAGCCATCAAAAACCAAGTCCGAGCCATGGAGCCCTGGCCCAAGACATATACCTTCTGGCGCCGGCAAAAGGGCCCGCCTCTACGTTTGATCTTCGGACCAATTACGGTCGAAGACCACGTCGAAGGCAGTCAGCCGGGCACGGTCTTGGAGGCCAAAGGCGACCGCCTACTCATCGCCGCCGGCAATGGAGTCGTGGCGCCTAAAAGTATCCAGCCGGTCGGCAAACGTCTGATGTCCAGCGACGAATTCCTCCGCGGCTACCGCGTCCAGCCCGGCGACCGCTTCGCAGCGGAATAAAGTATGCCAGTTGAGCTGCGGTTTCTCACCGTCCACCGCCCACTGCCCACCGTCCACTTATTTTCTTCCTGCCCCGCAATTTATTTGACAAGAATTTTAAACCACTATATCTTCATGTTTAGCCCCGGAGCTCGCTCCGGGAGTATTTTCCTCAACGAAATAATTACTATTATCAGAGAGGGATAACTCGCGATGTGTGCGTATGTTCCTTCTACTATTGTTACCACCGAAAACCGCGGGCCTGGTATCCGTTTTGATTGCCCTGCATGTGGCCGCCAAAACGTTGCCGGGGAAACGTCTGAGTCAACAGAGGTGTTAAAGGTGTGGTCTATCATCCCTGTAATGAAATTAAGGAATACATTGGTCAAGTGTACGGCATGTCATGAATCATTTACCTGTTTATGTTCTTTAAGTAAGTTAAAGTATAAATCACCAGCAGATCGGCAGAAATTGATCCGCTACAAGGCTTCCGGCTGGGGACAGATTCTCTCACTGCTGGCACTCCTCTTATGTTTAGTGCCCCTGGTGAATGTTTTATTTGCCGGAGTGACGATGTATATAATACGGGGAACTAGAGGCTGGCCAAGGACTCTCGCCATGGCAAGTCTGACCATCGGCATAGCGATCACCGGTGGCTTCGCAATACTGATCGTCTGCTCGCACCTGGGGATTATAAAATAACAAGCCGCGGCTCCAAACGGCGTTCCGTAGAGGCGCCTCCACAGTGATAAATCCAACATTAAAATCCTGAACCATGCAATACTCAGGGGGTTTATGCCCAAGGAAACCGTCTGGTTTTGCATGTTCAAGCGGGCACCATAATTATTGTTCGAACAAATATACAAGGAGAGAAACATGAAGGTTGTTAAAATCGTCATCGGGGTACTTGCTGGAATCTACTCATTTGGGTGTAACCGGTCTTCCGCGTTGACGGAAGGGGTGAATTAGCTTGGAGTTAGCAAAAACTGATACTGACAAAAACGGCCTCCTTTGGGAAAACATTGTTGATGTACCGCAATGAATTTCCCAGGCAAGGAGGCCGAATCATGATGATGGCACAAAAAGCGAGTGGGAGCAAGCTCCCGGAGTTGTTGGAATCGATGGCCCAGTTGTTTCGGTTTGTGCAGCAAGCAGCGGAGGCGGGAAAACCCGTGCACGAGGTGGAGCGGGGGATTTGGCAACGTCTGCTGACCCTTGGGCGGCAAGCCCTGGAGGAGTTTTTCAGATTGCAAGGGACGGGTGACGTCGGCGAAACCTTCACGATGCCGGAAGGTCGCGAGTTGCAACGTTTGGAGGAACGGCATCCGCGGTGTTATCATTCGATTTTTGGGGAATTTACTTTGGAGAGAACGGCGTACGGAACGCGGGAAGGCCAACAGATCGAGGCCGTTCCTTTGGACGCTCGGTTGCAATTGCCCGAGAGCGTATATTCCTACGTTTTGCAGGATTGGGCGCAGGTCTTGGGCGTGGAACACGCCTTCGCCCGCGCGGCGGAGACATTGCAGCGGATCCTCGGCCTGACCGTGCCGGTGGACAGTCTGGAGCGGATGAACCGGCAGATGGCCGAAAGCGTAACGGACTTCCGCGAGTCCCTGCCGGCCCCGGCCGCCGCAGAGGAAGGGGAAATCTTGGTGGTCACGGCCGACAACAAGGGCGTGCCGATGCGACGTCCTGCCCGGGAACTTCCCGCCGGTTGCCGCCGCAAAAAAGGGGAAAAAGCCAACAAAAAACAGATGGCGGCGGTGGGCTGCGTGTACAGTGTCGATCCTAAATATCGCACGGCCGAAGCGGTGGTAGCCGCGTTGTTTCGCGAGCCAACGGCGGAAAAGGAAAAGTCGTCTCCCGAGCCGGTGGCGCAGCAGAAACGGCTTTGGGCGTGCTTGAGTGGCCAACACGAAGGCGAGTGGCGGGACGGCGAAGAAACGGTCTTCGCGTGGATCGTTCGCGAGGTGAAGGCCCGGCGGCGTCCCCGACAAAAAGTGGTTTGCCTGATGGACGGCCAGCGGTCGCTGTGGATCATGGGCCGCAAAGCCCTTCCGGGAGAAAAGCTCGTCGAGATCTTGGACCTGTTGCACGTGACGCCGCGATTGTGGGAGGCGGCTTACCTCTTCCACTGCGAAGGCAGCGACGAAGCGGCCGCCTTCGTTCGGGAGCGGTTGTTGAGAGTCCTCCAGGGCAAAGCCGGCGCCGTGATCGGCGGCCTGCGGCAAATGGCAACCAAACGGAGTTTGCGAGGCGCAAAACTTCAAAAGCTGCAAACACTCTGCAAGTACCTGCAAAAAAACCTGTCGCGGATGCGATACGACGAGTACCTGGCCGCCGGCTACCCAATCGCCAGCGGCGTGATTGAAGGCGCCTGCCGTTACGTGGTGAAAGACCGCATGGAACGGGCCGGAATGCGCTGGACCATCCCCGGCGCCCAAGCCATGCTCGACTTGCGGACCACGTATGTCAACGGCCAATGGGAGGAGTTCCATAGTTATCGCATCGCCCAGGAAAAACGTCGGTTGTATTCCTACTGGAGAAAAATAAAAAACTTAAACTGGTCGCTCGTTGCCTAGCGGAAGACCGGTTACACCCTACTCATTAGCCCAAATCGTTAACCTCATCTTGATACTCACTCACAGCACCGGAAACGTATATCAAGCCTCTCGAATTGGTGGAGCAGTAGCCGCAATCGCAATCGGTGCGGCAATTAGCATCGCCTTACTATTGTCGGCATTGAAAAAGAACGACTAACTCCCAAACCAAAAATAGCTTTTCGGAAAAGGTATTCGAACCTCTTTCTTACCCTCTTGCACGCCTTGGTTTGGCTGACTTTAGCCACAACTTAAGAAATTTGGAATTGAGTATTGGTCTTATTTGTCCGCTCGACGCACTCCTCCTTCAGCCCTCATCCTTCATCCTTTTAGCTCCCAAACTGCTCTCGCCGTAAGTCGTTAAGTTGTGGTAAAATGGAATTTTTACCCGTCACCCATCTTGTCAGGAGGCCAAGACATGGGGAACATGGATAGTTGGGACGTGACCTTGCTGGTAGTTGCCGCCTACTTGGCGATCGTGACCCTGGTTCGATTAATGACCAGACATCGCAATCAGGTCATCGAACAATTCAACCAGCAAGCCCAACAAGAGAAACGTAAGCAACTCCAAAACGGGCTGCGAAGTCGGCGATCGGCCTAGCCGGCATTTCTTACCAAGAAATGCGCCATATATAGGCTGGAGGTCGGAGGCTGGAGGAAAGGATGAAGGATGAATAAAAATGCCATCTCTAACCAATAACCACTATCCACCGTCCACTGTCCACCGTCCACTGCCCACTGAAATATGTCGAATCGCCTTTACATCGAGACGGTCGGCTGCCAAATGAACGTGCTCGACAGCGAGTTGGTCGCCGCCGACTTGCTCGCGGCGGGCTATGAACTGGCCTTCTCCGCGCGCCAGGCCGATATCATCTTGTTCAACACCTGTAGTGTGCGCCAACACGCCGAGGACAAAATCCTGAGCGCCTTGGGCCGGTTGAAACACGTCAAAGAGCAGCGTCCCGGCACAATCATTGGTGTCATAGGCTGCATGGCCCAGAAAGATCAACAGCAGATTTTCCAGCGGGCGCCGCATGTGGATTTGGTCGTCGGCCCGGGCCAGTTGCAGCAACTTCCGGTCCTGCTAGAGCGATTGAAAGCCGGTGCGGGCCGGATTTTAGAAGTAAGCCTGGATCGCCACTCCGGCAGCCGATCAAGCGTACGCAATAGCTTTCAAAAATACGATCCCCGTCGCACGGCGGCCGCGCGTGCCGTGCCGCACCAGGCGCTGGTCCGCATCATGTTCGGCTGCGACAAGTTTTGCTCCTATTGCATCGTGCCCAGCGTGCGCGGACCCGAACAGAGCCGCCCGGCCGAGGAAATCCAAGAAGAGGTCCGCCGCCTGGCCCACGACGGCTGCCTGGAAGTCACCCTCATCGGTCAGACGGTCAATAGTTATACCGATAGCACAAACGGCCCTACGATTCGGCTTGCCGATTTACTTGCCCGGCTACATGAGATCAATGGCATCCGGCGCCTAAAGTTTGTCACGAATTATCCCCGGCACATGACCGATGATCTACTGGCGGTGGTCCGCGATCTACCCAAGGTCTCGCCATATCTGCACATTCCGGCCCAGAGCGGTTCGAACGAAGTTTTGCGGCGCATGCGGCGCGCCTATACCGTGGAGGAATATTGCGAAATGCTCGCGCGGATCCGCGAAACAATCCCCGAGGCGGCCGTAACCAGCGATTTTATCGTGGGTTTCTGCGGCGAGACCGAAGCGGATTTCCAGCACACCGTGGACCTGGTGCGCCAAGCCCGCTTTAAAAATAGTTTTATTTTCAAATACAGTCCCCGGCCAGGCACAAAGGCCGCCGAACTCTACCCGGACGACGTTCCCGACGCGGTCAAGCGTCGTCGCAACAACGAATTATTGTCAATCCAAAACGCCATCAGCCTCGAAGAAAACCAGCCCTTTCTCGGCCGCACTGTGGAAATTCTCGTGGAAGGCCCGAGCAAAGTCAGCCGCAAAAAAAACGCCGATGAAACAACCGTCCAACTAGTAGGCCGCACAGCCTGCGACCGGATCGTAGTCTTCAACGGCCCCCGCGAGTTGACCGGCCAAATCCTCCCGATAACAATCGAAAAAGTCGATGCCTTTACACTGTTCGGCTCGGTTTTCAGTGAATAAAATTATGAAATTTGAACTATAGCCATAGGTTTCCGCAGGACTTTGCGTATCAGCTTACACGGCAAGAGGTTATAGCTTTGATGTCACAAATTGTGATATCAAAATCCGACCGGGGCGGTCGCCGGAAGCTGCCTTGGGCGTTCACTGAACACGGCGTGGCCATGATCAGATCAAAACCATCGTCCAGGTCATCGGTAAGTTGACTGAAGCGCCCCGAAGAACCAAAACGCCGCATCGGCTTTCACAGTCGGGAGCAAGAAAAGAAACCATGAAGTGCGAAATGATATAAAATATGCAATAGCGCATCGGACACAGAGCGTCCGGTAAAGGCGTTCCCACGCAGAGCGTGGGAACGAGTAAACAAATCCACACACCCTATTCCCTATCCCCTAGCAAATGGACATTCCCACGCTTCGCCAATATCTCGACGATCCCAATGCCGCCGCGCCTTGGCTAAAGAGTCTGGGCCTGGCGGATGTGAAGCGCGGGCATGGAAATATATTGGCTCTGGCCTTGGCCGGCATTACGCTCGATTTATTGGCGGTGATCTGCACGCAGCTTCGGCAGCACTTGCCCGATTGCGCCGATCCCGACATGGCGCTAAACAATCTCGAACGCTTCATTCTTGCTGCCCGTAGTCCGTTGGCCATGGGCACGCTCTTCGAGCGCGACGGCGAGGCCTTGCCCACGCTCTTACAGATCCTTTCCGCCAGTCAGTATTTAAGCGATCTTTTGGTTACCGATCCCGAGGGTTTCGATCTGCTCCGCCTTAGCGAAGGCGCCCCAGTTGCGCGGCAGATGCTCGTGGACGACATTAGCGCCGAGGTGGCGGCCTTGGAGCACGATCGGGCGGTGCTCCGCGCTGCGACGTTTCAAACGCCGCGAAACCTTGCGCATTGCTTATGGCGACATCATCCGCCAACTGAGTCTCAAGACGGTCACTAATCAGATTTCATACCTTGCCGACGCCGTTTTAGAGGCGGCCTTGCACGCGGCGCGGCGAAAACTCCTCGCCCAGCGCGGCACTCCTCTGGGCCCCGATGGCCGGCCGGCTCGATTCGTGGTTTTGGCCATGGGTAAACTCGGCGGACTGGAACTGAATTACTCCAGCGACATCGATCTGCTCTTTCTTTACGATTACGACGGCAAAACCGACGGCCAGCGACCGATCACCAATGAGGAATTTTTTGATCAATTGGCCCGGGAACTCGTCAGACTGACGACCGAACGCACCGAACTGGGTAGCGTGTATCGCGTTGATCTCCGCCTGCGCCCCGAGGGCGAGCGCGGACCCATGGTCATCAGCATGGAAAGCGCGCTGAACTATTACGATCTCCGCGGTCGCACCTGGGAGCGCCAGGCCCTGATCAAGGCCCGGCCGGTCGCCGGTTCGCGGGAATTGGGCGAAGAATTCCTCCAGCGCCTCACGCCCTGGATCTTTCGCCGCTACCTCACCGCTACCGACATCGCCGGCATCAAAGCCCTCAAGCGGCGCATCGAGCAGCAAACCCGCCAGGCCCGCGCCGACGAGCGCAACGTGAAAACCGGCCACGGCGGCATCCGCGACGTGGAGTTCGTCATTCAATTCCTCCAGTTGCTCAACGGCGCCACTCTCCCCGAGGTCCGCACGGCCAACACCCTTGAGGCCATAGCGCGACTCGAACAGGTCGGCTGCCTGACCAACCAGGAACGCTCGCTACTGGAGGAAAATTACAGTTTTTTGCGCAAGATCGAGCACCGCTTGCAAATCATGTTCGATTTACAAACACATCTTCTGCCGCAAAACGACGAGCTCCGCAAATTGGCCTTGCGCATGGATTACGCCGACAAGCCGGAAAAGCCGCGCGCGAGGCTTTCCTTAGCGACTACCGCGCCAAGACGCAACTAAATCGTAAAATCCTCGACCATCTGCTGCACGATGCCTTCGATGAAGACGACACCACGGCCGCCGAGGTGGACCTGGTGCTCGATCCCGATCCGCCCGAAGAGCGAATCCTGGAAGTGCTAGGAAAATATCCCTTCCGCGACCTTAAACAAGCCCATCGCAACCTCATGGCCTTGGCCGAGGAGAAAATCCGCTTTCTTTCCACGCGGCGTTGCCGCCATTTTTTGGCCGCCATCGCCCCCAAATTGCTGGCCGCCATCGCCGCCACCGCCGATCCCGATTCCACTCTGGTCAACCTGGGCCTGGTGAGCGATTCCCTGGGCGGCAAGGGCGTGCTCTGGGAACTCTTTAGTTTCAACCCGCCCAGTCTCCGCTTGTATGTCGATCTCTGTGCCTACAGCCCTTATCTTTCCGGCATTCTCATCAGCAACCCGGGCATGATCGACGGACTGATGGATAGCCTTGTACTCGATAAACTGCCCCATTACGAATGGCTCGAGCACACTCTAGACGAACTTTGCCGCGGGGCGGAGAACATCGAGCCCATTTTGCACAGTTTCAAAAACGATCAGCAGCTCTGCGCGGGCGTGCGCGACATCCTCGGCAAGGACGACATCCAAGCCATTACCGGCGCCCTCAGCGACATCGCCCAAACCTGCCTCATTCAAATCGCCGTCCGTGAATACCAGCACTTAGTCGCGCGCTTTGGCACGCCGCAGATCGCCGCGGGCCGCCGCGCCGGCAAGCCCTGCGAGTGGGTCATCCTGGGCATGGGCAAATTCGGCGGCCGGGAGATGAACTATCACAGCGATCTGGATATCATCTTCCTTTACGAGGCCGACGGCCACACCGCGCACCAACCCGATCAACCCTTCCGGCAAAACACCACCAATCAACACTTTTTCAGCGAACTCGGGCAGCGGATCATTAAGACCGCCGGTCAACTCGGTGCCCAGGGCCGGCTTTACGAGGTCGACGCCCGCTTGCGCCCCACGGGCAAAAGCGGCGCGCTGACCACTACTTTCCAGGAATTCGTACGTTATTTTCTCGAGGGCGGCGGTCAACTTTGGGAACGTCAGGCCTTGTGCAAGGCCCGCGTGGTTTACGGCTCCCCGCGCCAAACGCCTGGCCAACGCCGCGGTTGCCAAAGCGGCCTTCAGCCGGCGCTGGCGGCGCAAAGACGCCGAGGAAATCCGCGACATGCGCCGCCGCTTGGAAGAAACGGCCGCGGCCGGCGATTTAAAACGCGGGCCCGGCGGAATCGTGGATATCGAATTCCTCGTGCAAATGCTCCAGCTTCAACACGGACGAATCAATCCTCAAATCCGCTCGCCGAATACCTTAATGGCCTTGTGCGCAATATACAACGCCGACCTGCTTTCAGCCGATGATTATGAGTTCTTCGACGGCAGTTACCGCCTCTTGCGAACCATCGAAGGCCGGCTCCGCCTGCTCAACTCCACCGCCCGCGACCAGCTCCCCCAAGATCCCACCGAACTGGCCAAACTCGCTTTTCTGCTCCGCTATCCCAGCAGCGACGGCCTGATGATGGACTTTGAGAACGCCATCCGCCAAACCCGCCGCCGCTTCGAGAATATCTTCGAGCATGCGGCGGAAAAAATCCAAAATGCAGAACCAAAAACATTCAATGAAGAAGATTCCTGACTTCTTCATCCAGCAGACCTCATTCCTCGCTGCGCTGCTCTGGGCCTTGCATTGCCGGCAGGATGAATATTTTGCCGTCGCCCATCCGACCCGTGCGCGCTATTTCCACAATGGTTCGCACCACCTCGTCCACGCGCAGATCGTCCACCCACAGGATGATTTCCACTTTCGGCAGAAAGGCATTGGAATATTCGCTGCCGCGGTATTCGTCTAGGTAGCTTTTTTGCCGGCTGTAGCCCTTTACCTCGCTCACTTCACACGCCTCCAACGGTGCGTGCTTGAGCGCCTCGAGCACCTTCTCCACCAAAAACGGCTTGACCACGGCAATCACTTGTTTCACGGGAAATACAGGCAAATTGGAAGACTAAAAATATTAGATCCCCTCCCAAAAATTCAAGTCATCCTGAGCGTAGCGAAGGATCTCATTTAGCCTTATAATAAAACTTTAATCTACCACGCCCCCGACCGCTTGCATACCCCGGCCATCACACTGTCCACCGCCCACTGCCCACTAATCTCCCATGCCCAAACGTTCCACCTACCAAGATCGCGTTATTAAAAATTACTATCAGAATCAGAACGTCATCATGCTCCAGCGCCTAGGCGATCTCGTGTCCGACCTCTATCTGGCCGAGGGCAAGGCCAAGGATCGCCTCTGGAAACGGATTGCGGCCTTGCTGAAAAATCTCAAAATTCCCGAGAATCAGATTCAGCACATAATCCAAAGCGACAATCCCTTACTGGTGGCAAATCTACTGAAAAAACTGCTGGAAACAAAGTAGTAGGGTGGGACAAGCGCAGCGAAGTCCCACCATAATCCGCGAAAAACACTCGGGGAGAAAGGGAGTACAATGAAGCCAGTGCTTATTTATTACTCAAAAACGGGTAACACCCAAAGGATTGCTGAGGTAATGGCTCAAGAGATACAGACAGAGGCATTACCACTGAATCTCATGAAGAAGGGCAGGAGAACCAAAGAGGAGCTTGAAATAGAAAGGGCTTTATTTTTCCAGGCAATTGGCCGGGCGAACAAGGCGGAAATTGTCATCATCGGGACGCCCACGGAGCTCAGAAAACCGCATCCCCGGGTGATGGAGTTCATTGCAGGGATAAAGGCCGGGAAAGTCGCCATATTCTGCACTTATTATGGGATGTTAGGTGCTACCCTGATTGATATGGAGGCAAGACTGAGGCAGGCAGGTATTCAGTTAGTTGGCAAGCTAAATTTGTGTGTAGGGACTGAGCAATATAGATTTCGCCAAGATGTTAGCCAATATGTTGAACGGATTACCGAGGCACATCTCTTGGAAGCAAAACAGTTCGCCCGTCATTGCTGTCTTCAGAAAGTTGAGCCTGTAGAGTTAAGACTGTGGGGAATTTGCGGTAAGGATTGCAGTAAGTGTCTGAGGTACCAGGAGCAGCAATGTGAGGGGGCGGCAGTTAGGTGTTGGTCTGGAAGCAATTGCGAAGTTTTTCAGTGCTGCGTCATTAAGAAAAGCCTAACGGGGTGTGATAAATGCAAAACAGTTCAGTCTTGCAGTAAACGGAGTAATCTACTCACAGGGAAGGCCACCTAACTACCGCATCCAGCCGACCAGATCGAGCATTTGGTCCGCAGCGACAATCCCATGCTGGTGGCAAATCTGCTGAAAAAGTTACTGGAAACAAAGTAGCTCACAGTCTGCCGGACCTGTCTCTTGAAGTATTCTCTGGTAAAATAGACGCCCGTCTCAGTAAAATTTAGCAGTCTGGAAAACACCAATGCTACACTGCGAGTGAATTCTCTCATGCGGTCGATCGCCATCATGAACCAGAAAGGCGGCGTGGGCAAAACCACCACTGCCGTAAACCTGAGCGCCGCGCTGGCCGCCACGGATTTGCGGGTCTGCCTGGTGGATCTCGATCCGCAGGCCCACGCCACGCTGCATTTCGGCCTCGATCCGCATCCCCAGCAACCTTCGATTTACGAGGTCCTCACCGGCAACACGCCCTTGGCCGACGCCCGTTGCCAGGTCGCCGAAAATCTCTGGGTCGTCGCCTCCAGCCTGGACCTGGTCGCCGCCGAGATCGAACTGGCGGGCCTGGCCGGGCGCGAAGCGATCCTTCGCGAAAAGCTCCGCGAGGACCAGATGCCTTTCGATTTCCTGCTGGTCGATTGTCCGCCCTCGCTGGGCCTGTTGACGCTCAATGCCCTGGCCGCGGTCAACGAGGTTTTCATTCCGCTCCAGCCGCATTTTCTCGCCCTGCACGGCCTGGGCAAACTGCTGGAAACCATCGACCTGGTGGCCACGCGACTGAATCCCCAATTAAAACTCAGCGGCATTATTCTTTGCATGTACGAATCCAACACCCGTTTGGCCGCCGAAGTAATCCAGGACGTGGATGATTTCTTCCGCAACGCCCGCGGCCAAGTAACTCCCTGGGCCGATGCGCAAACCTTCCAGACCCGCATCCGCCGCAATGTGCGTCTGGCCGAAGCCCCCAGTTTCGGCCAATCCATCTTCCAATACGCCCCCGATTCCCACGGCGCTGAAGATTATCGCCGCCTGGCCCAAGAGATTTTAGAGGTCAGCGGTCAGGGGCTGGAGGTTTGATCGCATTTTGCGCGCATCATGTAAAGCCGCGACCATTGGTCGCGGTTTGGTTGCGGCCGTTAGGCCGCGCTAGGGAATCAAAGTTAGAGAAACCGCTTGCGGTTTCGCAAGCCGATTAAAACCAGTTAATCTTTTCCACCATCTCATCCATCCGGCGATGACGATTATGCCGGTTGTGTCGCCGCTGTCCCAAAAGCGATTTGCTTTTGTCTTGCTACCATCGCAATCCGCCTGAGAGTAGAGTTGTGTATGAATCCCACACCCGTGCAATCTCTCTCCAGTGAACATGCTGAATTGATCGGCGCCGTTGAGGGCTGGCGTGCCGATTCGCTGGTCCACGGCGTAGTGTTTTTGCTTGTGCTCACCGCGGTGCAGAGATCAATTGGCTTTTTTCGGGCCATTCTCTTCTGCCGCTGGCTCGACGCCGGAGAGTTGGGCCTGTGGGACATGGCTTTGGGGTTTCTCATGCTGGCCGGACCGCTGGCCGTGCTGGCCTTGCCCGGCGCCTTCGGCCGTTATGCCGAATATTATCGGCTGAGCGGGCAACTCCGCCCCTTCCTCCGTCGGACTGCCGCGGCCTGTCTTTTCCTCACCTTGGCTGCCGTGGCATTGATCGCTCTGAACAGTCGTTGGTTTTCCGACTTGATCTTTGGTTCGCCGCAACAAATCCAACTCATTTTATGGATCGCACTCGGTCTGATCGCCGTAGTGGCCTACAACTATTTCATCAGCCTGTTCATTGCCTTAAAGAACGTGCGCCTGGCTGCGGCCATGGAGTTTCTCAACGGCCTGCTGTTTGCCGTGCTGGGAATCGGGCTGATGTGGATTTGGCAGCGCAACGCCGTAAGCGCAGTGATCGCCTACAGCGGAGCAAGTTTGCTTAGCGTGCTCTGCGTGTCATGGTGGATTCTCGCGGCCTGGAAGGCTTCGCCGCGAATTACCGAGCCTTTGCCGCACCGCGCGCTGTGGTCCAAGCTGGTTCCCTTCGCGGCCTGGATTCTGCTGATCAATCTGCTTACCAATCTATTCGGTTTTGCCGATCGTTATATGATCATCCACTTTGCCCCCGGTTCAAGCCGCGAGACCTTGGCCCTGGTGGGCGATTACCACAGTTCCCGGGTGGTGCCGCTGCTCTTGGTTTCCCTGGCGTCGATGCTGGGTACGATGTTGCTGCCGCACTTGTGTCACGATTGGGAATCCGGCCGGCGCGACCTGGTTGCCGCGCGCTGAATCTTTTCCTCAAACTCCTCGCTTATGCTTTAACAGCGGCGTCGGCGGCGGTGTTGTTCATCGCCCCCTGGCTGTTTGCCACGGCTTTCCAGGGAAAATTCGCCGGCGGCTTGCATGTTCTGCCTTGGACCCTGACCTATTGCGTCTGGTTCGCCGTGGCCATGGTCGCCCAGCAATATCTCTGGTGGCCGCAAAAAGGCGGCCTGATTGGACTGGCCTTGGCGGCCGGATTGGCAATCAACGTTGCCCTTAACGTGTTGCTCTTGCCGCGCCTCGGATTGCTCGCGGCCGTGCTCTCGGCCACGGCGGCCAACCTGGTCGCCCTGGCCTTGATCCTTCATTTTTCCCGGCTGCTGGGCTTCCGCATCCAGCGGGGATTATGGATCGTTTTGGGCCTTGTGCCGGTGCTCTGTCTGGGGCCTTGGATAACCGCGATTACATTGTTGGCGCTTGCCCTGGAATCGCTCCGCTGCGATCAAATATTGACTAGCGAAGAAAAACATTTGCTCCTTGAAGGTCTCCAGTGTTATTGGGGCAAATTCAAAGCCTCTCTAACACGCCTTCGCTCTCCACACAGTGCATCCATTATGCCAGGGTGCCGCCCGGACCGGGCGGAGCGATAAGAGGCCCCCATCTTTTCCCGCCGCCATCACGACTGCCGGCCGTCACTCCGATTCGTCGTTGTAATCATCAATATCCGCCTCGCTTAAGGGCAATTCCACGGTGATATCCGTGCCTTTGCCGGGTACGGAATTGATCTCGGCTGTGCCCCCGAGCAGTCTCACCCGTTCGCGGATGCCGCGCAAGCCGAAACATTCTCCTTTTACTTGCTGCGGATCGAAGCCGAGGCCCCAATCTTGCACTGTCAAGCGCACGCGGTTTTTCAATTGGCTCAATTCCGCGCGGATTTTAGGGCTCTGGCTGTAGCGGCAGGCGTTGGTCAGCCCTTCCTGGGCAATGCGGAACAACGCCACCTCCAGCGGTGAAGCCAGGCGGTGAAACTGCACCTGGTGCACGAACTCAATTTGCGGGCCGCCGCTTTGGTTCATTTCGCCGATCAAATACTCGATCGCCGCAATGATGCCCATCTCATCCAGAATTGGCGGCCGCAGACCGCCGATCAAGCGCCGGGCTTCGTCCACGCTTTTCCGGACCAGATGCAGCGTATCGTCGAGGAGTTCCCTGGTCTTCTCCGGATTTTCTTTCTCCAATGCCATCTTGAGACTTTGCAATTTGAACACCGCGGCGGTCAATTGTTGCGCTAAACCGTCGTGAATTTCGTAGGCCATCAGTTTACGATCCCGTTCCTGCAAGTCGATCAGATGCCGTAAAAATTGTCGCTCTTTGCGCAGGGCTTCTTCGGCCTGCCTGCGCTCGGTAACGTCCCTCACAACAGCCATAATCAAGCGCTTGCCGCCGGTATCCAGGCAATTCAAGCGTATTTCCGCGGGATAGGTGCTGCCGTCCTTGCGCCGATGTACGCCGTCGACATTTATCGGAAAATCGGCGGCCGATCGTTTCCAAGTCAGTTCGTGATGGTCTTCCGGCTTGAAGCCGACTTCGAAGTCTAACACGTACATCTTTAGCAATTCTTCTCGGCTGTAACCCAAGAGCTCACAGCCGCGCTGATTAACGTCGAGGACGCGGCCTTCATCATCAATCAGGAAAAAGCCGTCGGCGGCGTTGTCTACCAAGAGGCGGAAACGTTTTTCGCTAACAATTAATTCGTTCGTCCGCTCGGTAACAAGTTTTTCGATCTGCTGAGTGCGCCCGGTAAGTAAAAATAAATAAGCCACGATCAGACCGGTAATCAGCATTCCCGCGAACATCGCCGCCAGCGGCCCCCATCTTGTTTTACCCTGGAAATAAATATCGGTGGGAACGCAATAGGCCAACCAGGTCCGGTCGGCCACCGCAATGCTCTCCCTGTAATATATGGTTGACAAGGTTTCCCCAGGCGGCACATCTAGCGCATGTAGGGGCGTGACGCGTATTCGTGAAGGAAAGGCGATAATAGATAATGGTTTTTGCGGATCAGAGATATCGAACAAATAAATATCCACGCCGGTAGAATGTAACAATTCCAAGGCTTTGCCGATTATCGCCTGTACCTCATACACACCTAAAATAAAGCCGGAATAGCCGGCAGGTTCAGGCCCGCTCTTGGAAGTGGTTGGCTCTGTTTGCGCCGCTTCGTAAATATATATTACCGATGCTAATCCTTTATTCAGCATGGGTAGATTGGCGTAAGCTATGGCGGGTCCCGGAACGGTCTCGGCTGAACGCATGGCGGCAAGATGCCCCGGCAGCGAGCCCACATCGAAACCCAGCAACTCTTGATATTTCTCCCGGGGCTCGATAAACAAAAGCGGAAAGTATTGTTCACGTCGGGCGGCCGAAACAAACCCTCCCTGGCCGTACTCGCGAATTTGGTATTGGGGAAATCCCATTTCCTTTCCGTCTGCTTCATGAACGCCTCGTTCCTCAGCCCGCACTCGTGGGATCCAGGCTAACAACTTAATATCAGGATGATCTTCCAATATGGAAGCAGAAAAAGTCTTAAATTCGGCCTGTTGCACATCTAGCGAGCCGGCATAAAAACTCTTCAGCAGGCCAATGACACTCAACTGATTAGCAATGGTCTGCTTGATCGCCTCCACCTTTTTTTCGGCGTCGTGCTTGAATTGCGTCTCGGCCATTTGATGTTCTTGTATGGATAGATACCAGAACAACGTGACCGAGACACTCAGCCCTACCAGAGTCGCCCCGCAGAGTAATAACCACTGCCCGAAATTAAATTGACGAAATCGTCGTCCCTCTTCTGCGGCAGCGTGTAATTCAAGATGTGCCCTTTGCGTTGCCATCATGGCACCCGGATGTTAGGGCTTGTGTTAATAGGGCTGCCCCGCCCATGGATGGCTGTCATATAGTCATTATAAGGATTGAAAAGAAAATAACAATGCCAACCTGAAAGGATCGTTTTGGTGCCCCCCCTATCGTCTTATTTTTTGGGAAAAATCCGGCTCGTTGCGATATAGATACGCCTGGTAGTTTACCTGGGCGCGCTGTTTGGTCTGCTCAAATGTGCCCTGGGCAACGATCAAGCCCAGGTCGTAGGCCAGACGGTCGGAGTAGCCCGGCAAAAGTATGCGATAATCGTAAGGTACCCGGTCCGGCTTGAGATGATTGATGTGGTTGCGGATGTTCGTCGTGCAGTTGTTCGTCACAGTGTTGTAGAACTCCGGCTGGTCGGCCAGCTTGTCCACGCGCCGCATCACGTCGATGAACAATTCCCGGGCTTGTTCGGGGGTAGCCGTGCTGCGATAAAGATACACTTCGCTGGGATAAAGGTTGGCGTTTTTGGGAATCACGTCGCGCTCGTCGGCTACCACGTAGATCAGTTCATATTGGCGAAAAAAACCCTTGATAGGACTATATTTTTCCCCTTTTTCCCGGCGGATTTCCACCGACACCGCCACGTAGTCCTGATCCTCGAAGCCAAAACTGAGCATGGTGTGCGCAATGCTGGGCATGTCGTTAAACGGCACCACGATCATATCCACGGAAGTCAGCTTGTTAAGGTCAAATGTTTTGTCGTAGTAGTAGGTGTCGAAATCATCGTAAGTCCGGTAGCGGCACGAACGGATGTTGTGAATCGCCACCTTATCGTCCCTGATGTCCGCCCGGGCCGGCACTTCCATGCCCGGCGTCCAATCCCGGTCGTTCGAAGGCTTCACCCACTTGAACAAATCATCGTTGAGCTTAAGCGATGGTAACAGCGGTCCATCATCGGTTGCCGTTTTGGTTTGCTGCTGCTGCGTGTCGATCTTGCATCCAAACAAAGGCAAGATCAATAATCCAACCCAGCCGATGCACAGGCACATCTTGCCCGAAGCACTGAATAGTCCGGATTGCAAGACACGTAAAATAGGCATTTTGGCTAAACGCCGAACAATAGAAAAGACGCTCTTGGTTGTCTGCGGAGACAAGCAGAACGGTTTGTATCCACAATTGCTAGTTCATGCAAGGCGAGAATATAAGCAACTAAGGGTGAGCGACGAAGAAACGCTAGAACGGAAGGACGAATGCAAAAGACCTGAGACTGTAGGCCGGCAATCGCAGGCCGGAGGCCGCAGTAGCAAAGAGTGGATAGTGGTTTGTTCTGTCTTCTGACCCTGCCCAATGGGCAACACCCAGGGTTCGGGATTCAGGGTTCAGCATTCTACATTCTCCACTCTTCACTACCTCCGGCCAATAGCCTTATTTCATCCATTCAGCATTCATAATTTTCATTCATCGCTCATCCTTTATCACTCAGATCACCCAATTGGCTTGCTCGAATTGTTCGCCGTGCATGTGCAATTTGGGGCTTTCCATGCTCACCGTGGTATGCGGGTCCACGGACCGCGTAAGCCACACGCTCGATCCGATCACCGCATCGTGTCCGATAACCGTGTTGCCCCCCAGGATCGTGGCGTTGGCGTAGATCACTACGCGGTCTCCGATGGTGGGATGACGTTTCTTGCCGCGCACCAGGTTGCCTTCCTTGTCAGTGGCGAAACTCAAGGCGCCCAGGGTGACCCCTTGATAGAGTTTTACCCATTCGCCGATTTCCGTGGTTTCGCCGATCACCACGCCCGTGCCGTGGTCGATGAAAAAGTACTTGCCGATCTTCGCGCCGGGATGGATGTCGATGCCCGTCTTGCTGTGCGCCCATTCGGTCATCATCCGCGGAATGAGCGGCACTTGCTGCTCGTGCAAGAGATGGGCCAGGCGATAAACTGTGATGGCCTCCAATCCGGGATAGCAGAAAATCACTTCGTCCAGCGACTTGCAGGCCGGATCGCCGGCATAGGCGGCCTCCACGTCCAAGGCCAGCACCTTCCTCAGGTCCGGCAATTGCTGGAGAAAGGCCACGGCCTTGCATTGTCCCAGGGCCTCGAAATCCGGCGTCGAGCGCGGATCGCAATCGGGATTTTTCGAAGCGTCGTGCCTCAGCGCCCGGGCGATCTGCTGCGTGAGCGTGTCGTGCAGCCGATCGATCAAGTCGCCCACGTGATACGTCACGTTGCCCAAGTGCAAACCGTCGCGTTGCCGGTAGCCGGGATAGAGTATCTCCTTGAGATCCTCGGTGACGGCCACGATCGTTTCGTAATTGGGCAAGGGACAATGACCCAAATGATTGATGCTGCCGACCTCGGCATACGTATCCACGATCCGCTCGGTCAACACCGGCAGGTTTTCTTTTTTGTGAATGTCAGTGGCCATTTTAGTGATTAGTGGTTGGTGGTTAGTGAGGAATATCTCGCCAAGAAATACCCTTCACCCTGCAATAATGATAGGTAAAAAGCGACACCAGGCAAGAAAGCGATCGGGCTGTCCGGTCTTAAACCGGACAGCAACACGCGCAACAACAAAGAAGACAAAATAGAGCTGTGAATTGCATTCCAGAACTCCGCAAGTTTGCCGCGGACACTCTATCTTATGCCATAAAACTGTTCAAATCAAGCCGCTTAATCCCATTATCGGCCTCTATCAGGGGCGGATTAAAGAATTTCGGGCCGGATGGACACTGGGCGGATAGCCCGCGGCTGGGTTGATGCATACCACCAGAAGGGAACGGCCATTAACTCCGGCAATTGGCTTCCAGGGAAAAGCGGCTCGTCTTGACCTTCCGCAGGAAAAAAAATAGTATCAACCTGGAGTTTTCCAAACTATTTGGGATAATTCAGCGTAAAAAGATCAACCGTGGTCTTTTATATTTTTCCCGCCGTGGTTTTCCCGCATCAGTTATCGTTTCCCGCCAAGCTTCCGCCTTCAACTGCAAGGAGCATGTTATGAGAACGTTGTTCATCAGATCGTTGCTATTTTGCTTCGCCATCTGCGCCGTTAGTACGGTAAAAGCCGAAACCAACGATACTTCCATCCCCAAAATCGCCTATGAGAAATACACCCTCCCCAACGGCATGGACGTGATCTTGCACGAAGACCATTCCACGCCCATCGTCGGCGTGAACATCTGGTATCACGTGGGCTCGAAGAACGAACAGCCCGGCGCACGGGTTTCGCGCATCTCTTCGAGCACATGATGTTTCAGGGATCGAAGCATTACGATAACGATTATTTTCTGCCCCTGCAAAAGGCCGGCGGGCGCGTGAACGGCTCGACCTCCGGCGACCGCACGAACTATTGGGAGACCGTGCCCTCGAATTTCCTGGAACTTGCCTTGTGGATGGAATCCGATCGCTTGGCCTTCCTGCTGCCCGCGATGACGCCCGAGCGCCTGGAGAATCAACGCAGCGTGATGAAAAACGAACGGCGGCAAAGTTACGAGAATCGTCCCTACGGGCTGGTGCCCGAGACGATCTTAGCCGCCCTCCTGCCGCCCGATCATCCTTACAGTTGGATCACGATCGGCTCCATGGCCGACATAGATGCCGCCTCGCGCCAGGACGTGGCCGACTTTTTCCGCCGTTATTATCATCCCGGCAACGCCAGTTTGTGCATCGCCGGCGATTTCGATCCCGCGCTGGCCAAACGGCTGGTGGAAAAGTATTTCGGGCCGATTCCCCCTGGTCCCAAGGTGGAAAAGCTCCCGCCCCGGGTTCCGGAACTAAAGGAGTCGAAACGCATCCGCATGACCGACCGCGTGGGGCTGGCCCGCTTGTATCTCAACTGGCTCAGCGTTCCCGCCTTCGCCGCGGATGACGCCGAGCTGGAAATTCTTGCCGACATTTTAGCAGGCGGCAAAACTTCCAGGCTCTATCGCCGGCTGGTGCGCGACAAACAGATCGCCCAAGATGTATCGGCGTCGCAAAGGTCCCTGGAAATAGGCGGCATGTTTGTCATCGCCGTCACTGCACGGCCCGGCAAGGAACTAAGCGAGTTGGAAGCCGTGGTGAACGCGGAGTTGCAGAAGATTCAAGCCGAGCCCCCCAGCCCGGCCGAAATTGCCCGCGCCGTGGCCCGCCGCGAAACCGCAATCGTGCGCTCGTTGGAAGGCATCAGCGAGTCCGGCGGACGCGCGGATCAACTCAATATGTACAACGTGCTTACCGGCGATCCGGGCTATGTGACCAAAGACTTCGCCCGTTTTCGCCAAGTCGATGCGCAAGCCGTCCAGCGCGTGGCGAAAAAGTATTTAAACGCAAACAAGGTGCTTCTAGAAGTCACGCCCGGTGCCGAAACAACAATCGCTCCCGATCCACGCGAACCGGCCGCCGAGGCCCGCCGGCAATTGGCAAAATCTATTAAACAGTCGTTGCTGCCCGAATCGCCCCAGGCGCCGGAAGACGCCGATCGTTCCGCCCTGCCCAAGCCGGAACCGGAGCCCCGCTTTCAGCCGCCCCTCATTCATCGGGCAAAACTTTCCAACGGAATGGATCTGATGGTGGTCGAAAATCACGAGATGCCCGCGGTGAGCGTGCATCTTACGTTTCCGTTTGGCAGGGCCGACGACACCGCTGAAAAACTCGGTCTGGCCGCCCTCACGGCCGAGGTCTGGGACGAAGGCACCGAAAAACGCACCTCCGAACAGATTTCCGAGGAACTAGCCGATATCGGCGCAAGTCTTTCCGTCGGCGCGGGCTTGGACGACACATCCGTCAGATTATATACACTCAAACGCCATCTGGGCAAAGCCTTGGAGATTTTTAGCGATGTGGTACGGAATCCCACCTTCCCGCAGGCCGAACTCGACCGGCAGCGGAACATTGCCTTCGGCCGACTGGCTCAAATCCGCAACGAGCCCATGGCTTTGGCCGGCTTGGCGGTCGTCCAAACCATGTATGGATACGATCATCCCTACGGGCAACCCAGCCAAGGCACCGCGGACACCTTGAAAGCGATCGCCTGCCAGGACCTGAAAAAATTCCATCAATCTTTGACCTGTCCGGACCAGGCCACGCTGATCGTCGTGGGCGATACCACCCTGGAAGAAATTAAAAGCGAACTGGAAAAAGTCTTCGCCGCCGGGAAAACCACGGAAAAAAACGCTGAGAAAAAATTCGCGCCGCCCGAGTTGCGACCGGCGGCGATTACCTTGGTCGATAAGCCCGGGGCGGTACAGTCGGTCATTGCCGTGGCACTGGTGGGCGCCGATGCAAAACGCCCGATTACTTTCCGCTTACCGTGATGAACACGGCCTATGGCGGACAATTCGCCAGCCGCTTGAACATGAACCTTCGTGAAGACAAAGGATATACCTATGGTGCCCGGTCCGGATTCGATTGGCGCACCCGCGATTTAGGCACTTTTACCGCGTCAACCAGCGTACAAACCGCCGTTACCGCGCCGGCCCTGAAGGAAATCGTAAACGAACTGCAAGACATCGCCGGCCGCCGACCCGTGGACGGCGACGAACTCGATTTCAACAAAAAATTCATTACCCGCGGCTTTCCGGCGGGCTTTGAGACCTCCTCGGCCCTGGCCTTCCAGTTGGAAACGCTCGTGCAATTCCATCTGCCCGATAATTATTTCGAAACCGTGCTCCCCGCCACCAACGCCGTAACCAGTGACGACATCCTCGCCGCGGCAAAAAAATATCTAAAAGTCGCCAATTTAGCCGTTATCATCGTGGGCGACCGGACAAAAATCGAATCCGCTTTGCGCGAATTGCCCATCGGCAAGGATCTCAAGGTGCTCCAGTTCGACGACGCTTTCCGCCTCGTGCCCCCCAAACCCCCAGAGGAAACCTCGCAGGAAAAATAATCGGTCTGGTGGCACGCCCTGAGGAACGAAGGGCGTGTTTTGATCTCCAACACGCCCATCACTTCGTTCTGGGCCTGCCACACGACCGCACACTTTTTTTCTGAACCCTGAACCCTCATATTTTCCTCAAGCCTCAGATAGCTTTTGCTATCAATGTGCCGAAGGCACAAGAGGTTTTCAGTTCATTCATCCCTCATCCTTCATCCTTCATCCTTTTTTTCTCGTTCCCATGCTCTGCCTGGGAAAGTTTTTATCGCTTGCGGTTTCGCACCGCCCACTCGCCACTAATCCCTTATCTCATTTTACTTTGTATTCCCGTACTCCGTACTGAAATTCCCATCTCCCGGTTGCCATCTACCACTTGTTGTAAGGCTCATGAAATGCACAAAATTTTCTGTCCTTAATACGTCTTTAGACTCTCGCGTATGGCGGGTATAATATCGGCAACGCCTCCAATGCCGGAAAAGGATGCCTTTATATGCCAATTTCCTGGAACGAAATCCGCCAAAATGCCATCCGCTTTTCACGTGAATGGGCCGGTGTAAGAAGCGAGAGCGCCGAAAAACAGACGTTTTGGAACGAGTTTTTCGAAGTCTTCGGCCTCCGCCGCCGCACCGTGGCCGCGTTCGAGGAACCGGTTAAAAACCTCTCTGGCGATTACGACCATATCGACCTCTTTTGGCGCGGGATGCTGTTGGTCGAGCATAAGAGTCTCGGCAAGGACCTCGGCAAAGCCGAGTCGCAGGCCTTCCGCTATATCCAGAATCTCGTGAGTGCGGGCAGAACTGATGAAGTGCCCCGCTATGTCATTGTATCCGACTTCGCGCGAATCGCATTGCACGATCTAGAGCCGGATGAGCAAGACGAGGAATCGCCGCCGGCGCCTGCCATGATCGAATTCTCGCTCTCCGAACTGCATCATCACATCCACGATTTCGCTTTCATTCCAGGATATCAGCAGCATCGTTTCAAGGACCAGGACCCGATCAACCTCCGCGCCGTGGGCATCATGAGCGATCTTCACGACGCCCTGGAAGACGGCGGCTACAAAGGCCATGAACTTGAACGACTACTGGTGCGGGTTTTGTTCTGTCTATTTGCCGAAGACACAGGAATCTTCGAACGTGATGCGTTTCAGCTCTATATCAAGGATCGCACTAAAGAGGACGGATCTGATCTTGGACTTCACCTTGCACGGCTTTTCGACGTGCTCAATACTCCATTAGAGAAACGCCAGAAGAATCTTGATGAAACATTGGCCGCATTCCCCTATGTTAATGGCGATCTTTTCGCCGAAAAGCTTGGTTTTGCCGATTTCAACCGCGCCATGCGCAATAGCTTGCTGGCTTGCACGCGTTTCTACTGGTCGCGCATTTCGCCCGCCATTTTTGGTTCACTTTTCCAAGGTGTTATGGAGCCCCGCGAGCGCCGACAGATCGGCGGCCACTATACCAGCGAGCGCGATATATTAAAAGTCATTCACGCCCTGTTTCTCGACGATCTACGGGCCGAATTCGAGCGCATCAAGGGCAACAAGAATCAACTCAAACAGTTCCACCAAAAAATAGCCGGGCTCCGCTTCCTAGACCCTGCTTGCGGCTGTGGCAACTTTTTGGTCATCGCCTATCGGGAACTCCGCTTGCTGGAAATCGAACTGCTCAAGGCACTGCACGGCACAATTCAGCAGCGTCTGGAAATCCAACACCTCTCGCTGGTCGATGTCGATGCATTTTATGGCATCGAGATCAGCGAATGGCCCGCGCGAATCGCCGAAGTGGCGATGTGGCTGATGGATCACCAGATGAACATCAGGCTCTCTGAAGCCTTCGGTCTATATTTCGTGCGTCTGCCACTAAAGAAAAGTCCAACGATAGTTTGCGGCAACGCACTCAAGTTGGACTGGAAGAAAATCATTCCGCCTGAACAGTGCAGCTACGTGCTCGGCAATCCACCGTTCGTAGGTGGCAAATACCAGACCAATGAACAGCGTGCCGACATGGATTTAGTCCTTGGCGATTGGAAGAATGGTGGCTTGCTGGACTATGTAACCGGTTGGTATTTTAAAGCGGCCCAATACATCCAAAACACGAGGATTGCAGTAGGTTTTGTCTCCACGAACTCCATCAGCCAAGGTGAGCAGGTCGGCACGCTCTGGAATGCACTTTTCCAGCGTTATGGGCTCAAAATACACTTTGCTCACCGCACTTTCGCTTGGGAAAGTGAAGCCCGCGGTAAGGCACACGTCCATGTCGTCATCATCGGCTTCGCCGCCTTCAACAATACAAATAAACGAATTTATGAATGCCAAGATAAGCAAGCCACTGTGACAATCGTCAAGAATATAAGCCCATATCTCGTCGAAGGGCCTGATCTAGCTATCGTTAACAGCCAGAAGCCACTTTGTGACGTTCCGGAAATCGGCGTCGGCAATAAACCAATTGATGATGGCAACTATCTATTCACACCAGATCAAAAAGCGGAATTCCTCAAGGTGGAACCCAAAGCACGTAAATACTTTCGCCTCTATCTTGGCTCTGATGAGTTCATAAATGGCTTAGAGCGTTGGTGTCTATGGCTAGGTGACTGTCCACCCGAAAAACTTAGGCAGATTCCAGAAGCGATGAAACGCGTTGAGGCGGTTCGTAAATTTCGCATTAACAGAAAGAGCGCGCCAACAAAAAAGTTGGCTGAAAAACCCACACGGTTTCACGTTGAGAACATGCCTAAGGGGTATTATTTGCTAATTCCTAGGGTTTCGTCCGAAAAGCGCCGCTACATTCCGATGGGCTTTATTTCGCCGCGAACCATAGCCAGTGATGCTGTTCTCGTGTTTCCTAATGCCAAGCTTTACCATTTTGGAGTACTTTCATCAGCAATGCACATGGCATGGGTTCGACAAGTCTGTGGGCGATTGGAGTCGCGATATCGTTATTCAGCAAAACTCGTTTACAACAACTATCCCTGGTCGAAAGTGCTAAATGACAAACAGCGGAAAGCGGTCGAGGTGGCAGCGCAGGCCGTACTAGATGCGCGCGAGGAGTACTTGTCAAAGGGCGCAACGCTGGCCGATCTGTACGATCCACTGGCCATGCCGCCGAAACTGGTAAAAGCCCACACCGAACTGGACCGCGCGGTTGATCGATGCTACCGCAGCCAACCGTTTATAAGTGAGCGCCAGCGCGTGGAATTCCTTTTCGCACTCTATGAAAAAATTACTACCCCGCTAATTGCCTCTAGTAAGAAAAAGAAACGATAGCCCGTAGGGTGTGTAAAACGCACCAATCAATTAGCAACTAATCACCCTCCCCTCAGCAGTTTTTACTTTTGTTCAATTTGCAATTTGAAATTTACAGTTGTCAATTTGCAATAAAATCATGCACGGGTGACCTCGATATCCTTCGCTATCGTTGTGCCGCAGGCACAAGTGCTTTTGAATTCATTCA
This sequence comes from Pirellulales bacterium, assembly GCA_963820545.1. Lineage (GTDB taxonomy): Bacteria > Planctomycetota > Planctomycetia > Pirellulales > Thermoguttaceae > CAWGAJ01. Next base: position 523,248 of record CAWGAJ010000001.1, on the reverse strand, counting down.
TCCTTCATCCCTCATCCTTCATCCTTTTTGCCGCCCACTGTCCACCGCCCACTGCCCACTAACCACTTCCTTCCGTCCAACAATTGCCCTTTTTCAAGAAATCATATTTCGAACAAAAATCGCCAAAAAACCACAAAAAACAAATGTTGATAAACTTACTTGCGTGCACTTTTTCTAGGTGTGTTTACCCCCATCGCTCGTTGCATCTCTTTACGCCGCAATCAGTTGCTTTTTTCTGTAAAATTTAAACCAATAACTTACGACTTAATTCATTTTTCCCCAATAATTCACTGCGCAAGTTTCTCTGTCCAAAAATTCCAACTGCTTATCCAGTAATCCACTTGCGCCACCGCTTCCCTCAAAATGCAAAACTTATTTTTCTACTACTTAAGAGTGGCCAAAACCGTCGTCCTAACCTCTTATTTTCCAATCCCTTACACCGCCCAATTTTGGCCGAAAAACAAGAATCCCTTATAGTAGAACGAAAATTCCAAATCACCCTTCCAAAAATTCCCAATTCTTGAACAATCCCTGACCTCTGACCTCTGATCCCTCACCCTTGCTCTCAGACCCTCATCCTAACCTTCTCCCGGAAGGAGAAGGGAAGAATTGTTTAGAATATCCCATTAAGATGGATTTTTTCCAGGGCGGTTTTGAAGGAAAGATGCCCATTGCCGTTCCGGCTCTTGTGTCCGTTGCGACCATGGACAGTCCTTGCAGGTTGCAAATCGGGAAACCGGCTGCAGCGATCAAATAGGGAGGCTCCTTTTTCATTGTTGTTAGGCTGTACTTTAGCCGGCAGGGCCAAAAAGAACACGCCCAAGCCGGCGATCAATCCGGCCGCGATCCCCGACAGGGCGATTACGGTTTGACTTGGAGCAACGGGTTTAGCGCCGGTGTCGGGCCGGTCGATGCGGCTTATGAGGCTGGCGGCTTTTGCCCCGGCAAGCGCGGCCCGGGCCTCGGCGATATTCTGCTCGGCCCGTTCCGCCAGCACCGTGCGATGGCGGTTTTCAGCGGCTTGGGTTTCATAACCGGCGCGGATTTCAGCGAGCCGGCTGAGACGCCGGTTGACCGCTGCGAGTTGCTCTTCCAGGAGTTCTTGCCGGTCGGCGCCCAGGCGGAGTTCAATCTCCATGCCGCGAATGGCCAGCGCCAGTTCATCGTGCAAATTGCGGCCGATTTCTTCCTCGGCCTCGCGCGGCCTTCACCAGCGGATGTTCAGCCGTCATTTTGCCCTCTAATTTGGCATTGGCAAGTTGCATATCCACCAGACCATCCTTTAGCTTTTTCAGCGCCGGCTGCGATTCCAGCAGCCGATTGGGAGTGGCCACCAGCCGGCCGGAATCGTCTTGGGCCTCGCGCAAAACCACGAGTAATTCCCCATTGGCCTTGGCGGCCGTCCCCGCCTCGCGCAACTGGGCGCGGATTTCCTCGGCGCTGCGGCGCAGGCGCTGTCGCCGGCGCCGATATCCTGCATCGCACGCAATTCGGCCAAATCGCCGCCAATTTCCTGTTCCGTGGCGCTCAGGCGCTCGGTCGACTCGGCCAGATCGGCCTTGGCCAAGGCCACGGTCTTGTCGAGTTCCTCGATCATGCTGCGGGCTTTGTCGTCGCGGAGTTGCTGATAATGGATTTGCAACTGGGCGCACAGCGCTTCATTTAGCGCGATTGCCCGGCTGCGATCGTAATCACGAACGGTCAGATAAAAAACCTCGGTTTTGCCGAATTCAGCGCCTTTGGGCGGCAGGAGTTTTACCGCCTTGCGAAACGTTTGAATGTCGCGGTCTGTGGGCCAACTGTGGGGAGAGTCGCAATCTTGCGGCGGTCCGACCTGCTGCAACACGGCCTCCAGGACGCCGCGGCTGCGGGCCAGCTCGAGAATCGTTTCCTGAATGGTTTTCATTTCCTCGGGCTGCGTGAATTTGCCCGGCCCGCGATCGTTGTTTGCCGCTTCGTTACGAATTATCAAGGCCTGCGACGCCTCCCAGGTGTCCGGACGCAGCAGGGCATAGATCATCACTCCCAGGCTCACGATCAAAGCTGGCACAAACCACAGTCTCCAACGGACCGCCAAAAGATGGATGAGTTCCCCGGGGCTGATCAGCGAATGATGTAACTCGTTCACGGTGTAATTCATAACGATCTCTTGCTTTGCGATTAGTCGCTTATTTGATTTACATGTTCCAAATAGATATCTGCCGCACCTTCCAAACCGTTCGGCTCGGGTTATTAACAGTTGGGAAGCAAAGGAAATGCCAAGACCGGGAAAATGCCCGAAAAATCGGGTAAGGCGTTACAACAGGACAAATTTGGCCTTGTCGTTACTACACAATCGGTTTTTAGACCTTAATCCATGCTGCCGGCTGTACACCGGATGTTGCCAAAAAACAACATGTTCCCGGCAAGCATCATTCGAGATTTACAATCGCGGGAAAACTGGTTTGCATCTTACCGCTTATAATCCAGAGTTGAATAATTCCCGGCAATAATGCTCGGGCCTGTCCCGATCCGCCTCGACGGATGGTACTGTCCCTTTTGGAAAATCGGCGTGTTGGAGTGATAGTTCAACTGTCACGCCAACAATATCTTATGCATATTCACTTATTAAAAAGTCTCGAAGAATTGGCGCCCTATGCGGAAGATTGGGATCGCCTTTCGGACGGAGTGCCCTTTCGCTGCTGGACATGGCTGTCGAATTGGTGGCGCTGTTACGGCCTGACAAACGATCCTCGGCACAAATCGCAACTGGCTGTGCTGGCCGTCTTCGACGAAGCAAACACTCTGATCGGCGTCGCGCCTTGGTATTGCGATTATTCAATCGCTCATGGTCGCGTCCTGCGCATGCTTGGCTCCGGCGAGGTCTGTTCCGATTACCTCAGCCTGCTCTGTCATCGCGGCATGGAAGATACTGTCGCTTGCGCCGTTGCCGATTTTCTCCTGCAAGCTCCCGTCCATAAGACCGGTGGATATCTGCAATGGGATTTGATCTCGCTGGCCGGCGTGGATTTTGAAGATCAAGCCATTAAGCAACTAACCGATTGCCTGGCCGGACGCGGCTGCACGGTACATCGGCAAAGCAAAGCGAATTGCTGGCGGCTCGATTTGCCCGCCACCTGGGAAGAATACCTCAACACCCTTTCCCGCAGCTACCGCCGGCAAATTCGTCGCCTGGAGCATGATTATTTTGAGAGCGGTCGGGCGGTTTTGCGCGTCATCGAGCGCCTGGACGACTTGCCCAGGGCAATGGACCTTTTGGTCGACATGCATCAACGGCGGCGCAGCTCATTGGGCGAGCCGGGCTGTTTCGCCTCCGAGCGATTTACGGCTTTTTTTCACGGCGCGTTGCCGCAACTGATGAAACAAGGTCAATTGCAGTTTTACTTGCTGGAACTGGACGGCCGCCCGGTCGCGGCAGAATATGATCTTACCGGCGGCGGCGCGCTTTATGGCTATCAAGCCGGCGTGGAACCGGAGACCCTGGAATTTCAGCCGGGAAAACTGCTCAACCTGGCGATCATTCGCCGGGCAATCGAGCAAGGCTATCGGATTTTCGATTTTCTCCGCGGCGACGAGCCGTATAAAGCCCATTTCCGCGCCACGCCCCGGCCCAGCATGGAAATCCGCTTTGTCCCTCCTCACCCCGCCGCCCGACTGCGCCACAATATCTGGCTGGCAGGCTGCCAGATGAAGCAGTGGATCAAAAAAGGGGTAAAGGGATAGGGGATAGGGATTAGTGGTCGGTGGGCTGTGGACGGTGGGCAGTGCGAAACCCCAAGCAGTTGATGTGAGTTTACAGTTTTCAGTTCTGCGTTCTGACTTTATCCCTGTTCCCTGTCCGCTGTTTTCATCCTGCATCCCTCATCCTTTTTACTCCGGCGCAATTGTCACCAGTTCTTGGCAGACGGACTCGAAATGCGCGACGCCGATGGTTTTAAGTTCCTCGGCATAACCGATCAGCAGGGCCAAATCGCAGAGTCTGTTGATTCGCCGCGCCACGCCGCCGGTAAGTTCGTAGAGTGTTGTGAAGGCGTCGGGATTGATGATCGTACGCTTTACGCCCGCGGTTCTCAAGCGATGGTTCACGTAGGCGGCGGTTTCCTCTTCGCTGAAGGGGCGCAACAAGCACTTTACGCCCAGGCGCTCGTCGAAATGCGGCATGCGGTCGAGCATGGGCAAGATTGCCGTCTGGCCGGCCAGCAGCAGTGTCAGCGACGGCTGTCCGGAGGACTGGAAATTCAAAAGCAGGCGCAAAGCTTCCCAAGTTTGCGCATGCGTGAGTAGATGGACTTCGTCGATGACGATCACGGCATGTCGGCCTTCCCGGCTGTTTTCCGTCAAAAACCGCTCAATCCGCTGGATACTCGTTTGCACGCCGCGGTTCGCTGCGGCGCAAGGCGCGCCTTCCAAGGTGTCGGCTATATAGCCCAGCAACTCCGCGGTATCCATTTGCGGAAAAATCAGATGTACGAAGGGAGTATGCTTTTCGTCAAGCATGTTGCGGAGCATGGCCACCACGAGCGTCTTGCCCGTACCCGATGCCCCCGCCAAAAGCGCTCCGCCGCGGCGGTTTTCCACGGCATAGCGCAACTTCAAAAGCGCGGCCTGAGGCGATTCGCCGGGGTAATAGAACCGCGGATCGATACAGTTTTCAAAGGGCTTCTCTTGCAGTTGCCAATAGGTTTCGTACATGATCAGGAATCAGTGGGGCGGGGCATAAAGGGAGCGCGTACAAAGTTTTCAATCACGCCGATGACGGGCACGCCTACCGAAGCCAGAAAGTGCTGCACCGGCAACAAACCCGCGGCCGGAGTTTTACCGACGTTGTGGACCAGTATCACCGCGTCGATGGCACGGTGCAATTCACCGGCCGTGAGGTCGCCGAAAGACCGCGGATTTTCCAGCGGCCCAAGATCCATCAATACCAAATCATAATTCTTCCGCAGAGTATTCAGGCTTTCCGCCATTAACCGTTGTGCCGCGTAGGAAATGTCGGCAATGGCAAATGGTCCGCAAAGCGGCAGGATCGCGAGATTATCGGTTATTGATTCAACGAGAACTTCTTCCACGGGCTGGCGTCCCGCCGCGATTTCTTCCCAGCCTAATTGCGGCAGCAACCCCAGACGTTTGGCAAGTTGCGGTTCAGTCAGATCGGCGTCGATGATCACGGTTTTTACGCTCCGCGCTACAAGTCGTCTCGCCGCACACAGCACCAGCGTGGTAGCCCCTTCGCCGCGTTGTATGCCGCCGACGGCTAATAGTTTCATCCCCTGTTGGTTTTTATTAAGTAAGGCTTCGGTTAAACGATTGAGCTCCAAAGCGGCCGTCGTCTCCAGTCGGTAACAGACCTTCGGCCAGGCGAGATGATCGACCTGCAACATCGGCTGAAAGACGCGAATGGTCGCTTGCGAATGGAATCCCATTGCCGGCGCATCGGTTGGCATGGTCGCTTGTTCATCATCTCTCCGCGTCGATAAACCGTTAAATGCCTGTTCGCTCTGCTCCGCGGCCGGCAAGTTCAGGCTACTTTGCGGAGAAACCTCTTCCCGCGACGGAGACGATGTAAAAGAAGTTGTGCGAGGCGCCTGCGGAACCGCCGGAGAGGGCGGGTCCAGGCGATAAATCACCTCGGGCAAATCCAATTCTTCAAGCGTCGGCGCGGGAGCCGCCTTTTTCTGCCTTTTTTGCCGGGATTTGTCCGCGGTCTTTCGCTTCACCGGCAGGGGAACTTGCCCCGTGGTTTCCGTTTCGTTTTTTTCCGCAACCTGTTTTTCAGCCGCAGCACACGGCGCTTCCGCGACGGTTTGACTATGCGCGACTCTGTCGGAGTGTTTTTCCAAAACCGCCATTACGTCGCTTAGTTTTGTTTCGGCCAAAGTCGATGCCGCGGAAACTTCAGGCCGATCATCCTCGACATTGGCCCCGGGCGCCGAGAGAACGGTTTCCAAAGACACCGACTTTAATGCCGATCCTTGTTGCTTATAGGCCTTAATGAATGCTTGGTCGAAAGCGCTCATAAGCGTTCCTCTCAGAAGGTGTTTCAATCACACCTTCAAACTGCACTCCGCTTGATTCGTTGGGGGAACCTGGCTGTATAGCGCCGGAGGCATTTATCGCCTGCGGCGGTGGTAAGCGCACAAATCCGCCAGGTAAAGTAATATTGCGGCGGTCGGCCGTATATGGCTGGTTTGGCCGACTTCCCCACTCAACAGCGGCCTGATAGTCCTTTTGTTCGAATGGGCGATTGACCGGCGAATTAGCCATCCTCACCGGCGGAGCCTCGCCCAGAGCCATCGGACGATTGGTAAAAACTGTCCCAGAGGCGACGCTGCCCGAATACGGCTGCACCCCGGCTGGCGATTCCGTATTTTTACCAGGCTCGGACTGGACAACTATGGGGTGCGCAGGATTGGGCCAGGGAGAGAATTCGGCCTTTTCTTCCATCTCGCGAGGCCATGGGGAACTTTGCCTTGAACCGGCCGGCTCCGTATTGAGTTTGCTCGAAAGAGGCATGTCCGTGGAAGTTACATTAGTAGATGTCGGCAATGTTGTGGATCCAGATATGCCCGCGGAGATAGCAGACTTCGCAGACGCTGGAGATTGTGATTGGGCAGTTTCTGGTTTCCAAACAGGAGCCGCATCAGCCGTGGGGACAGGCGGAGAGGGTTCCCACGACTGACGATTCTCGTCGTCGGCCTGCGGTTGGGTATTTTCCGTAAACTCGCTCACAAGATAAGGCGCAACGGCCATCACTAGAAGCATTGCTCCCATTCCCATGAGGAGTTTTAAAGACAGACTAGGACTTAATAAACGGCCGGAGGCGGTTGTTTTTTTCTTGGTCCGCGATTTTGAAGAGTGTTTGTGTCCATGCGAAGCCAGAGGAGCATCGAGATCGGGAATTCGACCGAGCACAGGCAACTGAAAATTATATATTTCGGCAAGACGCGGCGCACAGAGTCTCAGCCGTGGGATTCCCTTGATCGGACAACGTCTTGTCTGGGATTTCCGTGGTTTTTGCTTGGATTTGGTCCGGTTGGTTCATGCCCAAGTGCCTTATTTTGGCCGGTTTTCTCTCATGCGCAGGGCGCACCGCTCGACAGTAACCGCATTCATAGAATTTATCGGTTAGGAATATGACAATCTTGAGTTTTGTATTGATTCCGAGAATTGCGGAGTTTGGTGTAAATGATTTCGATTGGCAAGTTGCATAGTTTAGGCGAATATTTCTGATTTTTGCCAAACAGAACGTTATATAACGGCTTTTTTCCCGCCCTTTAAAGGGGCAATTAATCCACCATCCTATTTTCCAAAGAAAGGGCTGCATTATGAGAACAGCAATGACTATGGTGGCTATGGTTTTGGCGATTGTCAGCAGTTATGTCATCTGCGCAATGGTTCGCGCGGACGATCCCGAGGCGAAAACAGAGAATGCCAAGCTCCGAGTAGGTACGTTCGATTCTCGGGCGATTGCCGTTGCTTATGGAGGGACGGAAGAATTCAATCAAAGCATACGAAAACCAATGGAAGAACATAAAAAAGCCAAGGCCGCAGGCAACAAGAAGAAACTCAAAGAATTGGAAGCAATGGGTCAAGCGGGACAACAAAAAGCACACATGCGAGTCTTCAGCACGGCTCCGGTAAACGATATCCTCGAACACATCAAGGACCAGATTCCGGCCATCGCTAAGCAGGCCGGCGTGGATGCGATCGTTTCAAAATGGGAGATCGTATATCAGGCGCCCGATGCCGAATTTGTGGATGTCACCGATTTGATGATCAAACCGTTTAAGCCGAGCGAAAAAACGTTGAAGATCATCAACGACTTAAAGAAACATGCTCCGATTTCCTTGGAAGAAGCAGAGCAAATCAAGAATTAGCAGGTTGGAGGCTGTAATCTAAAGGATGAAGGATGAGGGATGAAGTATGAATACCACTCGCAGATATTCCATATCAATTATCTATACGTGATTACCATTATTGCTGCCTTAATCCGAGGGTTTTTTTGTTCCAACTTGACGCGAGTAAACAAACCGCCTGCAAAACCTATGACAGTAGTCATATTTTTCCCTTAACACGAGAAGTCAGTTTTGGATTTTTCAAAACTGAACATTCAGCATTCTAATTCATCCCTCATCCTTTATCCTTCATCCTTGTTATGTGCCGTAATCGTCGCAGCCGTGGGCGTCTACAATGGCTTGGCGGATGAGAATCAAGAGGGCATTGGGATCATAAGGCTTGCGCAAGTAAAAGTGGCAGCCGGCGGCGCGGCAGCGGCGCAGGATGTCAGGCCGCTCCATGCCAGTGAGGATGATGACCGGAATAGAACAGGTTTCGAGATCGTCGGCCAGTTGTTCGCAAATTGTAATGCCGTCGGCATCCGGCAGGCGCAGATCGAGGAGAATTAACGAGGGCTGTTCGGTCCGCGCCCGGGCCAAGCCGCACTGGCCCGAGTCGGCCGTTATCGCGTCAAAACCTTGCTGCTGCAAGCGGCGGGAAAGCACGTCGGAAAGGACTTCATCATCGTCGATGATCAGAACAGTTTTCCGTTTGCGGACTTTAATTTTCGCAGGCGCCGCTTGAGGTCGTTCTAATACGCTGGCAAACATACTCTTGAAAATGGCTAAAGGCTGGTTCGGCCCAAGGACCGACGGAATTAAGGTGGGAAGGCTTGGCTGGTGGGCATATTCAAGTAAATCTACGTCACTTTTTCCGGGCCGTCAAAATGAAGCTGAATGTAGCGGATTTGTCAACGACAACAATCAAGCCAATCTTTTCGGGAATATCAGTTATCACAAGATATTGTGGCAATCAATAATCTCATTGGCCAAAATCCGACTTATTCCCTAGGGGATTTATGCCAAGATGCAATTAGCAGTAGCTCCGAAAAGCACCAACTCGATATATTTCCTAGATGCCTTCATGAGATTCATTACCTTGAAAGTCCTGCGGCTTGTTTTACTGGTATTGGCAGTTGCTTGTAGTTTTCGGCTTTCTCTTCGGGCGGCGGAAAAAAGTGCGGCGTATCGGGTAGCATTAGAGTCGATCACCAGCGAGGATCTGACGGGGTACGTGCAACACCTCACAGATAAGCAGATGGAAGGCCGTGAGGCGGGCACGCGCGGCGGTCGAACCGCTGCCGCTTATCTGTCCCAGGAATTTGCCCGGCTCCAACTTCGTGCGGCGGGGACAGGCGACGCGTTCACACAAGATCTGCCCCCCAATTATCGCAATGTTTTGGGAATGATTCCGGGAAACGATCCCCAATTAAAGGACGAAGTAATCGTGGTAGGCGCCCATTACGACCACGTGGGTTTTGGCAATCGCCGTAACAGCTATGGACCGTACGGCATGATACATCCCGGCGCTGACGATAATGCCAGCGGCACGGCGGCCATCTTGGAATTGGCCCAGGCCTTCGGATTTCTGCCGGAGCCGCCGAAGCGCTCGATCTTGTTGGCGACCTGGGACGCGGAAGAGAAGGGAATGTTGGGTTCAAAGTATTGGGTTTCCCATCCCACCGTGCCCTTGGAAAAAATTATCGCCAGTTTTAATCTCGACATGATCGGGCATTTGCGCGACGATCAGGTTTATGTTTTTGGCTGGCGCAGCGGCTGCGGCTGGCGCCAACTCATCAGCCGGCAGAACGAAGAGCTGGGACTGCAACTCAGCTTTTCCTGGAGCTTGAAGCACGCCGCCGATTATTATCCCTTCTTCGAACATGGCATTCCCGTGCTCATGTTTCACACCGGACTGCACGAACATTACCATCGCCCCAGCGACACTGCCGATTTGATCAATGGGGAAGGGTTAAGCAAGGTCGTACGCTTGCTGTTCGGCGTGGTCTACGAGCTGGCCGAGAGCAACGAGAAAATCCCTTATCGCAAGGCCGCCGGAAGAGAGACGCCGGAGACGGAAAAGTCGCTGATCCGGCAAATCGCTTTGCCCGCTGAACGGCTGGGCGTGGCCCTGGATGCGAAACCCGCGCCTGAGGGCGGCGTGCGCTTGGTTCGCCTTATGGCCAATTCGCCGGCCGACAAGGCCGGCTTGAAACCGGGCGACCGCATTCTGCGCTGCGCCGGTCGAGAGATCCACTCTGATGACGATCTCATCGGTGCGGTAATGACCGCCGAAAGTCCCCTGGAACTGACCCTGCAACGCCAAGGCGAAGAACAACCCGCGGAAATATCCGTGGAATTGAGCGGTCGGCCCTTGCGCTTGGGCATTACCTGGCGCGTGGACGAGGCCGAGCCGGGGACGATCATCCTTACTTATGTGGTTCCCGGTTCGCCGGCCGCGCGGGCCGGCTTGCTACCGGGCGACCGCATCTACCAAATTGCCGGCCATGACATCGGCGACGAAAACGCTTTCCTGGAAATGGTAAAAACCCTTCCCGAACCGCTGGAACTACTTGTCGATCACGACGGCCATGTTCGCACCGTGATAATTCACTTCAAGGAAGTAGCTTTGCTAGAGCGCGCGGCCTGAGCAACAAGCCGATGCAGGCTAAAGGGGACAGTCCCATTTTCGCTGACACGAAAATTGGGACAGTCCCCACGATTCTTTTCCAATCCGCCATGAATACACGGCGGGAAAAAGAGTTTTTGTGGTGATATTTGAGCGCGTTTTTGAGCGGATGTTGTAAAAGCGCGACTGGTTGGTTTTCAATAATTGGGATTATTTGGAGGGTGGTTTTGGAATTTTCGGTCTACTATAAGGGATTCTTGTTTTTCGGCCAAAATTGGGCGGCGTAAGGGATTGGAAAATAAGGAGTTGCGGCGACGGTTTTTCCCACTCTTAAGTAGTAGAAAAATATGTTTTGAGTTTTCAGTGAAGCGGTGCGCAAGTGACTTACAGATAATGTAGTTGGAATTTTCGAACGCAAAAGTTTTCAAAGGGAATTATTGGGGAAAAATGAATTAAGTCGTAAGTTATTGGTTTAAAGTTTTCGGTAAAAAGCAAGTGGTTGCGGTGTAAAGAGATGCAACGGGCGATGGGTGTAAACACACTACAAAAAAGTGCACGCTAGTAAGTTTATCAACATTTGTTTTTTTGGGTTTTTTGGCGATTTTTGTTCGAAATTGTTTTTCGTGAAAAAGGGCAATTGTTGGACGACTCGCCAGAGATCAGAGGTCGGAGGTCAGGGGAAATAAAAAGTGGGTAGTAGGCGGTGAGGGGCAAAAAGGATGAAGGATGAGGGATGAAGGATGAATGAACTGAAAACCTCTTGTGCCTTTGGCACCTCGATAGCAAAAGCTATCGAGGCCACCCGCCGTCGGTTTAGCCCGGCCGCTTGCGGCCGGTGATTTTTTTGAAATGCCATACGCTACTCCAAGATGAACAGTTCTGTAGGTTATGCTTCAGCATAAAAAACGTCGTGTTTGCCCGAACTTGAATTTGGGGACTGTCCCAATTTTTGTGCAACAAAGATGGGACTGTCCCCTTCTTGTATATCATAAAGCCTCGTCAGGCACTCCGCCTTCGGCGGAAAGGTTGGTCGCGGGAGAGGGGCAAGGGGTGAGGGCAGAGCGCCATCTGGCGTAACAGAATGGTTAACAGCCTCTATCTGTTAACCTACCCGGTGAGAGAGTGAGGTGATGAAAGGATTACTAGAGAGATCAAATGGTTTGAAGGACAGAAGAGGCCCGATTACTTAGCTGGAAAGACATCATCACCTGGATTACACTTGTTACCCAAAGTTCTTTATGCTGCTCTTAGCAAAAGATCCGCTTCGAATTTCTCTGCTCCGTGAAAATCTCCTCGACGAATAGAATCGAGTGCATATCGCAAGCTCTTATCACCGCGCTTCGCGATCATATAAATTCGACGTTGCTGATCTGATGGAGCATTAAGGTTATTGACTGCCAATGCATGAAACCTGAGAATGTACGAAAGGTCTTCGACAATCCGATCGACAAATGAGACCTCTTCAAGCATCGCGATTGTATCAGAAGGTTGTGAATTGGCAATCTTCAAAAATGCATTAGTACATCTAGCGAGCCCAACATCTTCCGGCAACATGTTTTCCACGAATTGTTCAACGTTTGTTTCTAGTGAGGGTTCGGGTATTTCACACAGTCGTCTACTAATGCTTTCCAGAATTGAGAGTCGAATGCCATCGCTGGACACCTTTTTAACATATCTGCGATGTAATTGGGATTTTTCAACATTGTTGATAATTTCATAAAGTGTTGCCAGTTGAATATTCAGACTCGAATTGTATGGGGCTATATTATATAGTGTTAATAAAAGGCCTTCGGCTTTATCATACTGACGAACCAATCGGAAAAGATGCCGCGTGCTAATTCGTATATGAAAATTGATTCCTCATCCAATTCTTTAAAATCATGCATGATCTTATTATATATTTGGATAGCTTTGTGAAACTTGCCTTTTTGTTTACATACTTCCGCCAAGCCAGCTACCGCGCGATGTGTTTCTGGTGCAAGGTTTAGGCATGTATGGTAATAATCTCTAGATTCCTTATACCGTCCTAATTTTCTGTATAGATCAGCTATCGAGCATAGCACGCTCGGCTTTAGATTAAAATCATTTATAGCATGATATTCGTTCAAAGCTTTATCATATTCACCTTTTATAGTCAGTATATGGATCTTGGCAACACGGATTTTCTCACGGGATTGATCGTTTATTCCCACTTGTTTCTCGGCCTTTTCATAGCATTGTATTGCATCGTCAAATCGACATATGTCTCGTAGGTCAGTTGCGATCTGGAAGTATAATACATGATCAATTCCAGTAGGGTACTTCAATGCCTCAGAAAGGCATTGGGAAGAAATGTCTTCTCTGCCTCTTGACGCTACTTTTTTAGCTACATTACAAAGTGACTTTACAGCAAGTACTTCTCCCCCTTTGCATTGCAAGTTTTCTGTGACCAATTGATCTAGGATCAAGCGAGCCGGCTGATCCTTACCAATCGCGAATAAACCAACAATCCTCTCAATCTGTGATAATGCTGCTTCATAGGCTGGGTGAACTGGAATGGGCTGAGAGAATTTTCGAGTAATCTGTTCAGGCAAGATTACATCAGATTCGGAATAAACTTCGCCTTTCTCGACTGCATAATGCGTTGCTGGTGTATCTGTAAACTCGTTTTTAATCAGGTCGAACCACTTTGAGATTATTCTAGGAGTGGAAGACAACAGTTGATTCAATTGGTCATTGAGACTTACCTTAGCCTGAAGACTTATTAATGATTTTTTATTTCTGACATCGCAAACAAGATGCCTAAATATACCGCAACGAATAAGCGTTCCTAGAAAATGATCACGTGCAATCTGTCGCAACAATGGGTCTTGCTCCACAATCAACCATGCATTGTAAACGGATCGAACTAGCGCCTGAGATTTGGAAATCAAGGAAACGAAATCCTTTACTCTTGGGCTATTCTCACTCGCAACTAATGCGCCATCGGTATCGGCCGATTTTGGAAGCGGCTTACTCAAGAGAATATCCAATGCATAATGTTGGTTGTCAACTGTTTCTAAAAGCGGTTCAAGTTCCTCGGAAATCTCCTGCCGAATATCAATAGGCAACTCTGCATCGAACAAAAAAAGAACCATGTCGAGACACATGGCGTTTTGGCTGCGTCGTGCCAACTCGTTTTTCGCATCTTCTTCAGTTGCGACATTGACAACGGAGAAGTCCGGGTACATTTGAACAAAACGGCCTGTGGGGATTTCTTGATTAGCGCCGAAATCATTCAAAATGGATACGGATGAGCGATCATGTGACAGAAATGCGGCAACATGGCTGCTCGGGGAAATCAAAACTGGCTGTAGTGTAGTCATTTTTCGCTCGCTGTCACACCGACTGCTTCAAGTTTGAGCCTAACCGCTTTCCAGTAGCCCCTTTTACTTCTCAGATCTTTCGAGCAAATAGTGACGGACTGAAGCGTCCGCGCGGTCATCGGACCAAATATTTGCGCCTCTATGAAATTGTCGTCCAATGATGTCTTTCCCTTGCATAAAAGTATTCTTGGAAAATCGGAGGCTTGCGTTGTTTTATCGATTTGGCCACCTAGTTTTGCCACGCATAGTTTATACCGATTATCCCAATCGCTCCGTTTCCCGGGCGGAAATTCTTTGTTGTTTTTCCAAAATACCGCGGTGTTTTCCTCAAAACACGAACATCTATGGGCGATCATGGACTCCCTCAGAAGGATAGTACATTCGCCATAGGTCGCAAGACCATCCCCAAAAATGGAAAGCAGCGAGTAGGATAAAAGGTCTTTATGTTGATCACTACCTAGCAGTTCGATTTCTGCTTGGGGACGAAGTTTTTCCCAATCTGATCCATCTGGAGTTTCCGACCGAATGCGCAGACGCTCTAGATCGTAGTAGGTTTCGAAAATATCAGTACCGGTCGCAATCTCGCGATGCAATTTTTCCAGACTACAATTAAAGACTGCCTTGCTCGTTTTGCACGCGTCTGAAAACGCCTCTAACTCTGACTCACACCCACGTTTTTTGGCTTCGTTAATTGCCGAGAGAAATCGTTTCTCCAATTCCGCTTTCTCTGTTGGTTCTTGTGCCATCCGCACATTAGGAAACAGCATTGGAAGTGCACAATGAGGACAAATCGTGCGATTTCTTGGTACCTTTTCATTACAGTTATTACAAGGAGTAGATGAATTGGGTGTAATAACATGTTTTGTACCGGTAGAGGAAGTAGTAAACATGACGATTTCCTTACTGATACAAATATTAGTCCCCCATTGCCATGCTCCCTGATTTTATACGGGTTACAATTTGCGGTCAAGACTTGCCAGATTTGATGTTTTTGGGCTCTATTTGTATTGTTTTATCGTTTCGAGATAAGGCTTCTATTTTTCCGTTGATTCGTGTTGGGTACTGTTGCTGGCATTTTCAGAAATACTCTTCTATCCTTCACATTCTGCCAATTACTGTGACTTCCTTATTCAATAGATTACTTTTTTGAACGGAATCTTGTAAAGGGAGGATTAGTAGGTGGAATGTGGTTTGTATTAGCTCGAAAACCAAGACACATTACATGTTCACGGTTTACAGTTCACCATTCACAGTTTACAGTTCACGGTTTACTGTCCACTGTCCGCTCTTTACTGCCCACTATCCCCTATTCCCTATCCCCTAATCTCTAACTCCTCGCCTCTTCTTTTTTTCTCTTGAAATTGTGCCAACCGCTTTATTAAAATCCCACGGCTGGATACTGCACGCTTGAAAAGTAACAACCAGGTCCCCGGCATGATGGCAGGGTGGAAACGTGGAAAAATCGCGATTTGTTCCCCAACTAAAGAGATTCTTCGCTGCGCTCAGCATGACATTATTTTCCGCAGCCCATCCAGGGACAGGTGTCTTTCTGTGGACACGTTGCGCAGCCGTATTTTCGGGAAACATAGGGCAGGATCAGATGGGAGTTGATCACAAAGGCAATCAACAGTCCCAGTAATATCCAGCTAAAACCTCCCAGCAACAAAATCACGCCTGCAATCAAAGGGATGAACCATAAAGGCACGATCACCGGAATGTGTTTTTTAAACTGTCTGGGAAAATCGGCGCCGTCCTTCTTCGAGCGAAACCAGGGAGCAACGATGCCGTAACCGCAAGGGCACAATCGGGTATCATAAAAATGGCAATAAGGGCAGATAAAAACCATGATCCAAAATGCACCGGCCACGCCGTAAACCAGATAAGCCCCCGCCAAAAACCAGCGCCAGAATTCACTCGCAAAACCCATCCAAAAGATCACCGAACCCAATAGAATCATGGCCACATAGGGCAGGTTATCGGCAAACACCAGCCGGTGCGAGACCGGCCGCCCGGAGCAATCTTTGGACAAGGCATCTGGCTGGCTTGCCGTTGTATTCGATTCATTCGCTGCGTCGCGCGACTGCCTGGATTGATTATCGGAACACATATTCAATCTCCTCTGGGTAATGGTCCACGAGCCTAAAAAACTCGGCAAAATCCATATATTCCTTACTCTATCATCACTCTTAAGCGGAAAAAAGTGCTATGTTTGAGGGAAAATCCCCGGAGCGTTTCCATGGCTGATGGGCGAATTATCCATTTGACTAGCGTCGATGAATTGCGCTCTGCCGCTAATGAGTGGGACGATCTGTGGTGGCGGAGCGATATATCGCCGCCCACAGTCCGGGCGGAGTTATTGGCCCAATGGCTGGAACAATTTGGCGCCTGCGCCGAATTCCATGCCTTTGCAGTGGAGGAAAACGGCCGCTGGACGGCGGCGCTGCCCTTGGTGTCGCACAGGCTGGCGCGTGCTGAGGGTGGGCAGTTTGCCGAACAATCCGTGGTCGTCCTGCGGGGAATTGCTGCTCGACCCGGAAGCCGACTCTGCCGCGGCATTGCAGGCCATTCTTGCCGCGGCCGGCAACTTGTCTTGGCAATGGCTCTGGCTCAATGAGACGGTGGTGCACGCATGGCGCTGGCAAGCCTTTATGCATGCCTGCGCTCGCACGGCAATGCCTTGGGCGACTCACAAGCGATATTCGGTGGCCCGCATCGAAATCGGCCAGGATTGGAATTTTTTCTTAAAAAATCTTTCCCGCGCCCATCGTCAGGCCACCAGTAAGGCCGTGCGCCGCTTGAGCGACGAAGGCAACGTCTGTTTCGAAATGCAGTCGCACCTTGATCCGCAAGACGTGAGACCTTGGCTGGAAAAAGTTTTTCAAGTCGAGGATCGGAGTTGGAAAGGCAATCTGGGCAGTTCGGTTTTACGCACTCCGGGCATGTTCGAATTTTTTCTTTGCCAAGCGGAACAGTTGGCCGAATGGGGACAATTGGAGGTTGCCACACTGGAATTGGAAGGACATGTACTTGCCAGTTTGTACGGCTTCAGCGCCAAGGGGGTGTATTACGCACATAAGATCGGCTACGATCCGCGGTTCGCCCTTTTCAGCCCGGGCCAGGTAATGTTCTGGCATATTCTGGAACGATTACATGGAGAAGGGCAATGGCAGGCCGTCGACTGTCTCGGGCCTCTGACCGAAGCCCTCTCGCGTTGGCGACCGGCTGCTTATACCATAGGCCGCGTGGTGGTGGCGCCGCGGCGTTTGCTCGGCCGGGCAACAATGCACGCTTATAAAAATTGGTGGCCGGCTGTGCGGCGATTGCGCGGTTCGCTCTCTGGAACAGCGCCCGAGACAACTCCCGCCGACTCCCCCATTTCCGAACCGCTGGGCATCCCCGGGTAATATCCTGATCTGTAGCACCATCAATATGCTACCTGGTTAATTAATTCTTTTCTGAGTAAAATCGTGGATGCTTTGTACAAAAGGTGTGTTTCACACACCCTACACCTTCTGACGGAATGCCATGGATCAAAAAATTCCCGGACTGTTCATCGTCGGCACCGATACCAACGTCGGCAAGACTTACGTGGGAGCACTTATTGCGCACCGGTTGAAAGCTGCCGGGTATCGAGTGGGAGTATATAAACCCGTTGCCAGTGCATGTCGCCGCGAAGGCGATCGACTGATTTCCGACGACGCCCTTTTACTATGGCAAGCCGCAGGCGAGCCAGGCGAGCTCAGCCATGTTTGCCCGCAGTGTTTCCAAGCGCCACTGGCGCCTCACCTTGCCGCCCGGGCCGAAGGCAAAGAGATTAATCGACAACTATTGCGCGACGGACTGAACTACTGGCAGGCATGTTCCGATATCGTTCTGGTAGAAGGCGCCGGCGGACTACTCTCGCCCTTAGGCGATAACGACTATGTGGTCGATCTGGCCCGCGATTTTGGCTTTCCGCTGATCATCGTTGCCCGTAATGCACTGGGCACAATCAATCACACGCTGCTTACACTGCACGCGGCACAAACTCTGTACGATGGTCTTAAAGTCGCGGGCATCATTTTCAACCATCCTGCCCCCCCCGGAGATGATCCCAGCATACATAGTAACCGTCAAGAAATCGAATCTCGCTCAACCGTGCCCGTGCTGGCAATAATACCTTATCAGGCAAGGAATTTTGACCGGCCCATAGATTGGCTCCATTTGACTTGACACCGTTTGTTAGCTCACCCAGTGTTACCCTTTTTGTCCTGACAGTTCACTATTAGTAAATTAATGTGCTATATAATTGTTTAGAGGAAGTCAATCGGGGGTAGGAATATATGAGTAAACAAGTATTTTTCGGCTTGCTTTGGTTCGTGGTTATATACATGGCAGTTTGTTTTTTAACTGGGGCTGTGGCCGGAGCGATTGCAGGGGCACAGGATCCCGCTAATGCATCTCAGGCAGGTGCAATAGCTGGATCTCGTGCTGTTAATGCACTACATATTTATCTGGCAACCGGGTCAGTGATTCTATCAATAATCGGGACTTGGATAGGTATACTACCCGGCACAGGCCTCAAAAAAAAGGCTAACAGTCGGATTTAATCACCACTAAATCAGGGTGGCTTGTACTGCCACCCCGGCTTGCTTTTTGTGAATTAGGGGAGCGACAGTACAGTTGTCGCTCCAACAGATGGATCACAAACCAACAGAGCTGAGATCCTTTCCGCCTTTGGCGGACTGAGGATGCCACTATGCTAGTCCGTTACGGCGGCGACTTCGGCGGGCAATTTGCTTTCGGCGCGGCTGGTGTCCAGGACCAGTTGCATGGTCACACTCCAGCGCCCGTCCTTGTCGGCCTCGACGAGCCAGTGAGGCAGGACCACCACGGACTGATGCACTAGTTCGAAACCGGCTTCAGATTGGCTCACGGTTTCGATGGGGAAGGTCCAGAAGCGGGTTTTGCGCGACATTTTCAAGATCACATCGATCCCTTGCCATTGGTCGGTCAGACTGAGGCCAAAGGCATCGACCAGATCCAAGCGCGTGCCCAGTTGACCCAGGCGCTTGCCGCTCGTGTCGGAGAAGTAGCGGTCCTCTTCGCCGGCGGGCAGGCCGGCAAAATTCAGTTCCACGGCAAAATGCAAGGGACGATCTGGCGGCAGGTTTTCCAGGAGATACGCCACTTGCAGCGTGGAGCTGCCGGCGTCGAGCGTCAGTCCCTTGGTAATGCGCACGGGCAGGCCGCAGGCCGTGCCATCGCGGCTGAGTTGCACCTGGATGCGGTCGGGATTGCGGCGGATGCGGGCTTCATACACGCTGTTGACAAAATCGCCCCGCTGCGGCGCCTGGCCCGAAAGGACCGCCTCCAGCGTAGTCTCGTTATCATAGAACAAATCGATCAGGCTCTTGCGCAGATGGTCGTCGTATTGCAGGCGCTCGTGGAGATCGGGCTGCTTGAAGACCACGCGATCGTGGATGCTGGCGACATGATCGGAGTTCTGTTTGCCGCCGGCGATCACCTTGCGATGGTAGGCTTCCATGCGGCGGGCGAGCGTGGCCAGCAGATTTAGCTCGATCCGCCGCACGTCGAGCTCCGTCAGTTGGCCGCCGCGGCTGGGCGCCAAGAGGGCCACGATCTTATTGTTTGCCAGGCGGACTTCTTGCCGGGCGTCAAAGTTGAAATCCTCGGCCGCGGCCTCGATCCACGTTTCCGGCCGGTTGGCTACTTTATCCAGAAGGTTATCGGCGAAAATGAGGTGCTTGTACACCGCGTTGCGCAGGTGTGGCAGATACAGCCCGCCGAACGCGCCGTGCCAATAAGCGCAATTGCATTGCGCCCGATAAAGTTCGCTCCGGGCGCGTTTCGATCGTCTCGCCGCCCAGGCCCAGCTCCAGCATTTCCTGCAAGCGACGGCTGACCATCATCATGCGGCAGTACATTTCGTCGGCTTCGGGATATTTTACTTTGTAGTTTCGCCAGAAACCGCCGCGCATATTGCGCTGCATAAACGGCCAGTCGGGGTGATTGTGCATCTCGCAAGAGATCCGCTCGTAATTGACCAACTGCTCGGCGGGCAGCGCCCATTCGGTCATTTCCCGATAGCTGCAATCGGGCAGATAAATCTTTCCCACCGGCGGGACGTTGTCAAAAGCCTCGGCCAGCGTGGTTACCTGAATCCAATCCTGGTTGCTGGCCAACGTGTCGAAAAAGCGGACCAGCCAACCCTCCTCGTAAACGTGTTTCTTTGTTTCCGGCCAGGTGCCGAATTTTTCGCCGTCGTCGCCGAAGACGGCTATGGAGTTTGGTTGCTCTTCGGCCATCTTGGCCAGGTATTCGATGGTTTGCTCCGGCGCGGCGAAGGGGATCAAATAGCGCAGGCGTTCGCTGCCCGGAAACACCGACAACGAGCGGCCTTCGTCCTCGCTTATCAAATGCCCGTTAAGCTGCGAATCGCTCAGCCCGGCAACCTTGAAATGGAAATCGTCAAGAACGGTGTATTCGATTCCGGCGTCGACCAGATCGCGCGTGAAAGACTGCTCCCAGACGCGTTCCGGGATCCACATCCCGCGGACCGTGGCGCCTAAGCGGTTTTGCAGCCAGCGCGTATAGCTGCGGATTTGCCCGATGCGGTCGCGCATGGGAATCATTGCCAAAATCGGCTCGTAAAAAGCGCCGCCGATGATTTCGATCCGCTGCCGGTCGACCAATTCGGCCAGCTGATCGACATACGCGGATTGATTGGCCTGAAGCCATTCCATCAGCGATCCGCTAATGTGCAGCGATATCTTCAGCGATTCATAACGGCTAAAAACTTCCAGGAAAGGACGGTAGCTGTCTGCAAAGGCCTGCTGAAACACGTGGTCGAAGTTGCCCACGGGTTGATGGTTATGCAGGGCGAGAATCAAGCGGATACGTGGGGGCATGGCATGTTAAACGTGAGAGGATATAGGGCAGAAACACTTACTTAATCGGCATCCGTACCCTGTTTTGTCCAGTTTACCTAGCAGGAATACATTGTAGTTCCGTAATTTCAATCTCAACCTCGCGGAGAAAAGCCGCTGCCTGTTCGGGTGGTACGGGATTAATGTAAAAACCAGTGCCCCATTCGAATCCGGCCGTTTTCGTCAAACTCGGCATAATCTCTATATGCCAGTGATAATGTCCCAACTCCTGCGTGTCAAAGGGTGCCGTATGAACAATGTAATTATAAGCGGGTTGGTCAAGCGCGGCCTCGATCTTGGCAATCACCTGACGCATCGCGCCCGAAAGCTCATCAACTTCGTTTTTTTGGATATTTTCGTAATGACTGGCGTGACTTTTCGGCAGGATCCAGGTCTCAAAAGGAAAGCGGCTGGCAAAGGGACAAAAAGCCAGAAATCCCGGCGTATCCAGCACAATCCGTTTTTCGGTGGCCAGTTCCTGTTGAATCATATCGCAGTATACGCAGCGGCCCCGATAATTGTAAAACTCCAAAGAACCGGTCATTTCTTCCCAAACGTTGATGGGCACGATGGGCGTGACGATCAGTTGGCTGTGAGTGTGCTCTAACGAGGCCCCTGCCGCCGCGCCTACGTTTTTAAAGATCATGCCGTACACCAGGCGTGAATCTTTTTTCAGGTCCACCAGCCGGTCGCGATATACCCACAGCACTTCGCGGAGCTGTTCTTCCGAAAGTTCGGAAGTGCTGATCAAGTGCCGGGGCGATTCGATAATTACCTCGTGGGCGCCGACGCCGTTCATCATGTCATAAATACCTTCGCCCCGCTTGTTTAACTGCCCTTCGATTTCCAGTGCGGGAAACTTATTGGGAATTACCCGCACGCGCCATCCCGCACTATTCTTCTGCGTGCCCGGCCGGCGATAGGCAATGATCTCACTAGGCGTCTTGTCTTCGTGGCCTTCACAAAACGGACAAAAACGGCCCCGCTGACGCTGGGGCGTAGTATCGAAATCGTGGGGGCGCCGCCGCGGCTGGTGGCAATAATCACCCAACGGCCAACAATCGGATCTTTTCGCAAATCAGGCATTTGAGGTATCAGGGGTCAGAGGTCGGAGGTCAGGGGTCAGGGGGAACTCAGAACGCAGAAGTCAGAACGCAGAACTATAAAACTATCAATTTCTCGTTCTTCATTCTTCATTCTGCGTTCTGCGTTCTTAGTTCTGCGTTTATTTTACGCTTGCCACATAATTAATTCGTAATCCGGGGAGGGAACGGCGGTTTCGATAGCGCCTTCGTGGGGGATGCGTTCGAGCGACTGCTCCTCGCTGAGCAGCTCCACGTAGAACTGGATGCGCTCGTCGGTTTTCAGGCCCAGGCTGCGGAAGGGGATCGCCAGTTCTAAAAGCAGATCGGCCGCAGCCTCTAGGCCCGGATCCACAACCGGCGCATCGTTTTGCATCAATTGCACGCTGGGCTTCTTCTGCGAGGGTTTTTTCACCAACAGCACGAAACCTTCAGGACTAAAGAACTTCACCCGGATGGCATCGATCTCCCTGGTCTGTTCGCGGAAAGGACCGCCTCGGGCGTCCAAGCGCAGCAGCAACCGCTCGGTATCAAAACCGAAGTACAAATCGGAAATCATTCCGGCGGTGACCCTGCTCATCGTGCCGCGCGATCCGCCGCAGACATAATGCCCGGCGTTGATCCATTCAAAATATGTGCGCCGGCCATCTACTTTCACCCGCAACAAACCGGTAGGCTCGGAATAAATCTGCGGGGGGCGATGTCCTTGGAGGATGGGTTTGGCCAGTTCGGCAGGCGGGGCTTCCTCCAACAGCAGGTAGACGTTCTGCAAGTGCTTGCGGAAGAGGCGATCGAATTGCGCTCTTGCGCAAGTGTTGACGTCGCCGAACCACCAAAACCAATCACTGCCTTGGGCAATATAGATTTCTTCCCACGCCCGGGAAACCATATCCGCCGGCTTGCTCTTTTTCGCGGCAACCTCGGCGAGATGCCGGCGGGTTTCAAAAAGCCGATCCCAGGCGTTGTTGCACTCCGGATGACCGATCCAGATGCCGAAGTTGTGCTGGATCCAACTGCCGGGAAACAAATTACCAAGTTTATCGCCGGCGGGATAGCGGGCCAGATAATCGCCCACCCGCACCGCTTTAATGCGCGGATGCTGCACCACGCGGCGATACAATTCGCGCAAAAAGTCCACACCGCTGCGGGGATAATATTCCCAGCAATTCTCGCCGTCGAGAATAATGCTGACCATCGTGGGCCGGTGGCCGACGTTCACGCTGGTGGCCCTGCCGATGGCCTCGATCTTGCCGATAAAATCGTTCACGGCGTGTTCCGCGCCATAGCGCTGATAGTGGAAACCGATCTGATCGCTCATGGCGTGATCGCGAAAGATAATCTGCAATTGTTTGCCTTGCTCTTCCACGCGCAGGGCCGATAAAGCATTTCCGGATTGCGGAGGTAACCGTTATTGTCGCGCGACACCCAGCCGTCGGTGGAGGAGGAGAGAATTTCCTCGTCGGTAGCGATCCATTGGATGCCGGCTTCGGCCAGGAGGGGAATCATCGGCTGGCAAACCGATCCTTCCGAGGGCCATAAGCCCCGCGGTTTTCGGCCGAAGAGTTTTTCGTGCAATTCGATAGCGCGGCGGATCTGTTCCCGGGCGTCCTCGACAAAAGCATCGAGATGTTTCGGCAAGCCGACGTTCGGCATTGCCCGCCGCGCCAGCCGCTTGTCCAGCAACAACGGCAAAATGGGGTGATAAAACGGCGAGGCCGTCAACTCCACCTGCCCGCGATCCTGCAATTCGCGGTGCAAGGGAATCACCTGCTTGAGCAAGTCCATTTGCTTCTGCAAAAGCCAGACTTTTTCGTTTTCCGTCCAGAAGCGGCCCTTGCGGCGAAATTCGGCCAAATCGGCGTCTAATTCAAAGGCCAGGGGGTGGATCCAGACCAGGTTCGACCAGCATTGCAGATCAATGATGTCCTTCTTATTGAAACGTTTGCCGCGTGATCGGCCGAGTCGATCCATAATCCACGTTTTTTGTACAAATCAAAATACCGCTGAAAAGGGCGAATCATTTGCTCAGGATGGACCATAAAAAAATTGTCCATCAGGTAGTACATATCGGATTCGCCGAGGCCGTCGGCCGGCAGACGCGAAATGCGCAAATGCTCGTCCTGCCGATCTAGCTCGGTATAAGCCAAAATCTGGCGGAGCAGACTGGGAACCAGATTGATCGTGGCACATAGCTCGGGCACTTCACTGATCAGCATCGCCATGCCCCAATAGTCCTTGGTGCCATGCAGGCGCACCCAGGGCATGGGGTTCTCTTGGGCGATGTCGTCGGGATAGTACGGCTGATGCTGATGCCAATAAAAGGCCAAGGCGACTTCGTGCATGGCAGTCCTTCAAATTTGCTTGCCGATCTTTCGCTCCGGCCGCCAAGCCGGACGAAAATTCAAGTCCGTTCCTTTAGTATGCGGGAAAAGCAGAGGCAAAGTCAATGTGCACTTATAAACCATTGCCCCGCGCTCACGTCGCCTTTGCCGTCTGATGATAACGAGCAACGGTCGTTTTGTATAATTCAATGTATTGCTTCGCGCTCCGCGTCCACGACCAATCTTGCTTCATGCCCGTAGTGATCAAACGATTCCAGACTTCCGGCTTGCGATAGACGTCGCACGCCTGGGTGAGTACTTCGCTTAAGGCCAGCGAACTGTATTCCTGGAAACTGAAACCATTGGCCAAACCGGCGCTGGCGGTTTGTTCGTCGTAGCCCACAATCGTGTCGGCCAGGCCGCCCGTGGCGCGGATCACCGGCAGCGTGCCGTAACGCAGGCTGTAAAGCTGATTCAGTCCGCAGGGCTCGAAGCGGCTGGGCATGAGAAAGATGTCGGCCCCGGCCTCGATGCGATGGGCCAGGGGATTGGAAAATTCCAAGCGCACGGCGACCTTTTGCGGAAACCGCTGCGATAAACCCTCCAGGAGTTTGTGATACTTCGGTTGGCCCGTGCCCAATATCGCCCATTGCACGTCGGCGATCTGCACCCAGCGCTGCATGACTTCGGCGATCAGGTCAAAGCCTTTTTGCTCGGTCAGCCGGCCGATCATTCCCACCAGCGGCACGTCGGGCTCCGGCGGCAGCCCTAATTCCCTTTGCAGCGCCGCCTTGCAAAGCGGCTTGCCGCGGGAAACGGAGTTGACGTCGTAATTGGCCGCCAAATGCGGATCAGCGGCCGGATTCCACTCGCGGGGATCGATGCCGTTGAGTATGCCCGATAGCACGTCGCGCCGGTATTGTAATACCCCTTCCAAGCCGCACCCCAGCGGATTGCTCTGAATTTCCAAGGCATAACGCGGACTGACCGTGCTCAGTGAGTCGGCAAACACCATGCCCGTCTTCAAAATATTCAAATTGCCGTGAAACTCCATCTGGTGCCAGTTGAAATACTTCCAATCCAGCCCGGTCAAAAGCATGTCCCAATGCCAGAACTTGCCTTGATAAGAAAGATTGTGAATCGTGAACAAGCTGGCGATGCGCTGATAGCGCGGCAAGTTGTGATATTCGATCTTCAGATAGGCGGGCACCAAACCCGTCTGCCAGTCGTTGGAGTGGATCACGTCCAGTTCCAGATCAAGCAAGCGGACCGCCTCCAGCACCGCGCGGCTGAAAAAAACAAAACGTTCGCAGTTGTCGATATAGTCCTTGCCATCGACCGAGTAAAGCTGATCGCGGTCGTAATATTGATCTTGCTGCACAAGGTAAACCGGCACGTCGGCGTCGGGCAACTTGCTGCGCAATAAATGCCCGGTGACCATCTTGCTGCCGATGGGAATGATAAATTCAATTCCCAGCGCTTCGATCTGTTGCCCGCAGTATCGCGTATGACGATAGGCAGGAAGAATCACGGCCGGCCGATGTCCAAGGCGGGCCAATTCAATGGGCAGTGCTCCACAGACGTCGGCCAACCCGCCTGTTTTGGCAAACGGCACTGCTTCGCTAGTCGCCAGCAGGATATTCACGAGTATGCTCTCCAATGCGAAATAGGAAGCTACAATTATGTCTTATGCCAATTCCGTACAACAGGCAGAAGCGTCGGAATCGTTAAATTCTTCTGCCCCGAATATTTTTGCCGATATTAACTATATAGCACATTTCTCCCATTTTACTACCTGAATAATCACGCAGATATCCCCTCTTACTTTATCGTTACCATCGTGACACCAGATCAAGGGGGTTGAGTTTTTCCCTGTTCAACCTCGACCATTTATGAATTTTAGTTCCTCTGCCTATCGACGTTATTGGTAGAAATGATTTTGCGGGATAAGAGACAAGGGCGGAAATAGGACGAAGGATAAGGGATGGCCCAGGCGGATTTTTCCAAGGAACAGGCGGTGAACTCATGAAACGTTTGGCGGAGGAACTTGGGGCTGGCGTAGCGGCGATGCACGGCGGTGCTTTTACCGCTGCGTTTGGTCACCGGAGCGATGCCGCTGAAACACTGTACTTCCTCGGCCGAGGCGAAACGTTCCCGGTCGGCGCCGAAGGCCGCCCACAGCCGCGACGCCAGGGCCTTGCCCGCGCCGGGCAGCTTGTTAAAAAAACAGGCGTTGGGATGCTCCTTCAGCAGTTCCGCGATCCGCTTTTCGATCTTCGCGATCAGGGGGTCAAAGATCGCAACTGCTGGGCCAACAGTTGCACTTGGAACACCGCACTGTGGATGATGGCCTCATCCGTGGTCAAGGGCACGGCTGCAGCGATGGCGGCCAGCCGCTTTTCCACCACGTTGCCGCGGCAGTGATGGGCGTAGTAAAAGCGGCGGATCATATCCAGTCGCGTCTTTTGCACGGCCGTCATGGGAGTTCCTGGAAAGAAATAAATAGCTGGGGAACACGCTGGCCTTGGTTCTCCGAAAAACTGATAGTAAGACGGATGTTGCCATCGTCGTTATCTGAGCGATTCGTTGGCGAACCAAGGCGCACTGGCCGGCTCGAAAATCTATCCAAAATCGTTAATCCGATTGTGCGAGACATTCGTAACCTTCCGGTGTGTATTTTTTTCGTTCCTTCAACTTACCGCGTGGCAGAGTTATCAACAATCGGTTACTCATGGACCCGGGAGAGGTCCTCCATAACCGATTATTGGTAACTCTGGACAACTATCAGATAGTGAAGAGTGGATAAATGATTCAGGGGCGCTGAGGGGCCTCTTGTCAAAGTCCAATAGTGTAATTAAACTAAAAGATCACAATCCCCGATAGCTCAGTTGGTAGAGCGAGCGGCTGTTAACCGCTAGGTCCAAGGTTCGAGCCCTTGTCGGGGAGCTTTTCGAGTTTCTACGAAAGTAGAAGCCAAACCAGTTAACGCCCAAGGCCGGTAAATCGGCCGTTGGGCGTTTTGCCTTTCTTGTCCCCTCTCCCGCCGGGAGAGGGTTAGGGTGAGCGCGGGTGAGGGCCTTTCCCCACAATGACTTACATCTTCCGCTTTTGTTATTCATGTTTCATCTTCTTAACCGAAAAAGCCTAGATGCTCTGGCACAAAATCGAGGAATTTGATACTGAATGCCCCGAAATAACGATGTAACCACCAAAAGGAATTAAGCATCAGCAATACTATGGTTGGGTATAGATAGGCGTATATAATGTCATTCAGAGGGTTTTTGAGATCTTGCGCTTGCATTACAACATACTGCAAGAAAAGCAGTTATGACCGGCAACTCCCTCATTGCACAAACATTGTCTGGATGACCGTCCAGAAAAAACAATTATGACGATATATCCATTGTCGGTGATGAGTGACGTGATAAGCATTGTTGGAATAGATGAAGATTCATGGTTACCAAGATCACAAAAATCGATTCGAATCTAGCCAAGAGGCTAGAAGTCTGCACACGAATTGATCCCGAGTATTGGTCTTTTCGACGAAATGCAGTACGTGACCATTGTCATGGGATATTTCAATATCCCGCAATGATGGTCCCGCAGATGCAATCCCGCTTGATCGAAGACATATTGGAAGTGGACAAAAGCATCCGTTGCGTGTATGACCCATTCGTCGGATCGGGGACGGTACTCACAGAAGCAATGATCCGAGGTTTGGATTTCCAAGGATGTGACTTAAATCCGCTAGCAGTATTGGTCAGTCGGGTGAAAGCAGGTCCGTTCTTCTTCGAAGCCCTCCGCCGAATCTGGTATTCAATTAAGGAGAGGACAATAACGGACCGATGTCGGGAAGTGGAGTGCAGATACTCCGCTTGGCGAAAGTGGTTCAAGCCTGGTGTGGCAATCAAACTTACCAGGCTTGCAAGAGCTATTCGAGCCGAAGAGAGCCTATGGGGCCGGCGTTTTTTTTGGGTTATCCTTGCAG
Source organism: Pirellulales bacterium (assembly GCA_963820545.1). Classification (GTDB taxonomy): domain Bacteria; phylum Planctomycetota; class Planctomycetia; order Pirellulales; family Thermoguttaceae; genus CAWGAJ01. Next base: position 495,120 of record CAWGAJ010000001.1, on the reverse strand, counting down.
AAACCGTTCGGTTGACCAGTAACTCTCGCACCTCGACTTTCAAGCTTCACGTGCGACCAAGTGAAGAAATTGAAAAGCGGACTGTTGACCCGTTCGACGTGTTTGCGTGCATCACAGAACGTAATCTGCAACGGATCAAAGATAATGCAGAGCTTCTAAAAACGGCTGGTAGACTTCGGCAAGGATTCTATCAAGGAACTGTCCAGGTAGAATGGGGCGACTCAGGCAGTGATTGCAGGCCCAACGAGTGCTCTACAGCAGACCTCCTGGTGACATCTCCGCCTTATGGCGACAATGTAACAACGGTTCCCTATGGTCAGCACGCATTCTTACCCCTACAGTGGATAGACCTTGATGACATCGAATCTGGTATTCCCTGTAATCTCATATCTAACACACACTCCATAGATACACGTAGCTTAGGCGGTTCAAGATCTGGAGCTTTGTGTGCGGTGAAAGACGTATGCGAAAAGTCAGAGAGCTTGAGCCGTGTAATTCGGAATCTACGCAATGAACCACGGGATCGATCTGTCCGTGTTGCCGCTTTCTGGAGAGACATGGACAAGTGCTTAACTACAGTGCTGAAGCGTCTTCGGAAAGACGCATACATGGTGTGGATAGTGGGGGAGCGCAGAGTAGGAAATCGCGTTATTCCAATGCACAGGATCCTGGCGGAACTACTTGAAAGCCGGGGAAGTATACCGGTTGCCTTACTTCAGCGTCGTATTCCCTCAAAAAGGATGGCAGTGCGAAACGACACCAGCCAGACTATGCTCCGAGAACGTATCTTGATCATGAGGAAGGAAGGTTCTTGATGCCGGGAAAAAATAAGGAACTCCAATTTGATGTTCATCCTTCTGTTGTGTTCCAACTTGGTGCGGAACTGATCAGTGATGACTTGCAGGCTCTAATTGAGTTGGTGAAAAACTGTTACGATGCTAATGCCACATACGCTTCGGTAACAATCAACACAACCGATGACTCCAAGGAAGCTTTGGCTGACACTTTTTTTCCAACGGCAAAGGGCTATGTCATTATTTCAGATGACGGCACGGGAATGGATGAAAACACAATTCGGCAAGGATGGCTTGTTGTCTCTAACTCCATTAAGCGGCGTCTGAAATCCAGTGGAACAATTGGACAGAACAAACGAGTGCCTCTCGGTGATAAAGGTCTAGGAAGGCTTGGATCCCAGAGAATTGCGGAAAACGTAGAAATCATTTCAAGTACAAAAGACTCCGATACGGAATACCAGATTGGGTTTAGCTGGAGCGAATTCTCAAAACATGACTTACTGAGTGAAGTGCCCATTCTTGGGCCTAAGTTACGGAAGAAACAGGGACATGGCAACCGGCAAGGGACAATCGTATTGCTGTCGGGGCTTGTTGATGCTAAGCGATGGCAAGGAGATACTGCAAAATCAAATTTGGAGGAACATTTCGCTGAATTGATTTCTCCTTTCGAGAGTATTGAGAAATTTGATCTTGCAGTAACAATTGATGGAGTAGGTCTCGACCCAGCAAGAATAGCCAAGAAGATCAGGAATGAAGCCGATGCGACCTTTTCACTTGCATTTGACAAAGAAGTAATCAAATTAGTAGGGAAAGTAAAGCTGCAGGAGTTAGAGCCTACTGGGGAAAGAAAAAGAATTTTTAATACGTTATGTGAGCATGATAATGGAAAAAAGCTCCTTACATATCTGCTAAAAGCGGCAGAAAGCTCTGCTTTTCAATTGCATGGCTATGGAGGCGGCAACTGGTTCATCCGTTTTGACCAGAATGTAAAATACGAAGGATTAGACAAGCTTATACTGCTTGCTTACGGCGATCTTGCAAATCCAGGACCTTTTCGAGCAGAAGTGGATACTTTCGATCTGGGCCGACAACGCGAACCGTCCGTATTCAGCAAGGCCAAAGATTTCCGAAAATACATTAAATCGTTGGCATCTGTTCGGGTGTATCGTGATGGATTTGGGATTCGCGTGGGAAGTGACTTCTTGCAATTAGGCAAAGCATGGACCTCTGGAGGGTCTTGGTATGGATTGAAGCCGGCGAATACAATTGGTTTTGTTGCAATTTCAGCCCGAGATAATCTAAATTTAGGCGAGGCAACCGATCGTGAGGGCTTCGTTCGAACTCCGGCTTATGAAAACTTCGAGATTATTCTTGCTCGATTTGTAAAATTCACTCACGAGACTCTTGAATTTGCACGTAGACAGACCATTTCATTTTGTGACGAGCATCTTCATGAGCAGGCAGATGTCCCTTCAGATATGCGTCCGGACGAATTGGCTCAGAAGATTGGCACACAATTGGGTCGAGTAGCCAAAGCACAAGCTCGTGTATCAGACGTGACAACTCAAGTAGCAAACTGTGGGGAAGAAATTGAAAAGGCTTCGGAAGTTGCCCAAAAGGCTGGGTTTGCTTCCCGTGCTGAGGCACGAGAAGTAGATTCAGCAATGAAAAAAGCAAAGAAACTGGTTGACCAGGCTCAAGTGGCTCTTGATGAAGTGTCGCGCATTCTTAGCGAATCACCCGAGATTCAACGCGGCCATGCTGTACTCCAAGCCCAAATTGAACGCTTTCATGACCGTTTGTCTCAAGCATACGAAGCAATGGGGTTAGGTCTTACTGCAGAGGCTCTTGTACACGAAATCACGTATATTGCGGACGGTTTGGGAGAGCGTGTAGGTGAAGTTCGCCAATACCTGAAAGGTCGAAATGGTAGTGATGAGCATATCCAAGGATTCACTCGTCATGTGGACGCGGCGGTCAACGCCCTGCGGAAGCAACTCGCACACCTCGATCCTGCGCTGCGATTCGTCCGCGAGAAACGCGAGATAATGTCGTTGGTTGACTTTCTTACAGAAATCAAAGAGTACCACGAGTCACGTTGGCGCGAAGGCGATTTGAAGATTGTGATCGAACAACTCAGCCGGGGATCATTTGATGTTCGGACGAATCGCGGAAAACTGATCCAAGTGTTCGACAACCTAATCCTGAACAGCCAATACTGGCTGCGGGAAGATATTCGCCGAGGACGCATCCATAAAGGCGAAATACTTATTGAGACCCGTTCACCGACTGTATGGGTGAGTGATAATGGTCAAGGAATCGATCCGTCTGTCGAGGGGACACTGTTTGAACCATTTGTGACAACTCGAAAAGATGGAAGAGGATTAGGACTGTTCGTTGTTCAGGAATTCCTGCGTTCGGAAGGAGGAGTGATTCGATTGTATCCCGAACGAAATGCGAAGGGACGATACTACGCATTTGAACTGGACCTTTCAGAAATGATGAACGTGGAAGGCAATGAGTAACAATCCCTCTAAAGTCCAACAGTTGTTTGACGCCATCGGTATCAAGCGAGTTGTGTTTGTTGATGACCGATTTGGCATCACGCGCGAACGTATTGGCAGCGTGTGCCGGGATCTCACGTTTGCGCAAATTACGGCCTCCGGTGTTTTCAGTGACATTAAATTGACTGACGATGAGACAATCCGTGAGCAGCGGCTGACGTCAGCTATTGATGGCCTCGAAGATACAGATTTGCAGAGGGTTTTTGATACTCTACAGGAAATGCAGGGGAATGGCAACGCTGAACAGGATAGAAAGGCGGCTACCGAATTTTCTAAAATCCTCGGTACTGCCGCTGATATTAAGTTATTGAGTTTGGCTCAATGGCGGGCACAATCCAAAACCCTGATTGCGGAAGAGAAGAATAATCCGACCCTATTTGTGTTTGATGACGATTTTCGGCTTGAAGGAGCTGGTGAGAAAGAAGGTCGCAGACTGATCGAGGCGATCCATAGTCAGTTACCGAAGTATAAGTACGCATATGCCTTATTGACCCACAAGGCGACGGACGATTCGTCAGAAAAAGAATTGGAGAAAGACATCGCCAAGGAATATCCCGAAATCATGGATTTTGTGATAGTTATCGCAAAATCGCGGCTGACTGCTAACGAGAATGAGCGATTCGTTCACCGGATTAAAACAACTCTGCTCTTTCGCCTGTTTAGTATACTGAAGATCAAGTTAAAAGCCGCTGTGCTCGCTGCTCATAAGGATGCCCTTGGCAAGATAGAAACACTCGGTGTTGATGCCTTCGAAAGAATAGTCTACAGATCATCTGATATTGAAGGTGCGTGGTCACCTGAAACTTTAGCAAGGATTTTTAGTGTTGCTCAGGAACGGCGTGTGCGTTCACGGTTAAGGGAGGACCAGGAATTGCACGAGGCAGTTTTAGAAATTGATCCACTCTGCGGTCTTGAGACAGGTGGCGTGTCGGCTGAGGTAAAGAAGATAGCGGAGGAGTTGCAGCGAGGGGAGGTTTATGACAGTGACAATGATCTTAATCGCCTTTACCTGCCGTTAGATTGTGGAGACATTTTTAAGACTGAAACGGGTGAACAATATCTTTTAGTGGGGCAACCGTGTGATCTCATGGTTCGTAAAAGTGGACGAAGAAAGTGCGACATACGTGATGACCAGCAAGTTGTAGCACTGGTCTGTATGAATCCTCACACAAAGTCAAAGCAGGGTAAGCACCCAAGGGATTATGAATTCGAATTGTGCCATTATGAAGATGACACCACGAAGGCGTGGTTCGCGTCAATGAATCTGACATTGCATATTCCGGTCTGGGTACTCGACCTGGCAGTGCTGAATGCAGAGGGCAAATGCAGCATTAGCTCGGAACAACCAACACCAGTCCTGCTTACACTGCCATGGAGAAAACGCCTTGACTTATTGAAGAAACGCGCCCAAAAAGTGGTAAGTCTTGTTGACCAGGCTGCTATTTCAGCAGGTGAGAACCGCGACGAGCTTCTAAAGTCACTTCTTCGTTTACCACTGGAAACACCCTTTTCGGTCAAGATTGAGCCAATTGAACGAAAAGTAGGCGATCCCTGGCAATTGCATATTGGCTTAAAGCGGGTCTCGCATTTGCGAGAACGCTACTCGGATTCACTTCTGTCGCAATACTCAAGCTATATGTCGAGGCTCGATCTTCCGCATGATTTAACCAGGTTCAATTGATCAATGGGAATTTGTGACCGGTGAAAATACTGGTGTAGACGGGAAATTATCTGAATTTTAGAAGCAAATATTGGTTGACCGGCGATTAACGGGCATGGAATACCGTTGTGTTGCTACGTCCGTCGCCGGGTTTGTTTAGCAGTTGATCAGTTGTTACTTGCCGCGGGTAGCCCCGATTGTTCTTCAATCGGGGTGCTGAAAGCACAAGAGGATTATATTTACGTTTTTTTGCTCCTTGCGGCTTCGCCGTTTTGATAATTGATCTCTCAGGTTTAATCGTTATTCTCATTGGCTTTTTCGTCACCTCGCCCTCGCACCGGGTCAATGCGGCACGCGGTGCGCCTGGGATAGGTAGGCTTGTTGCAGCTCGGCCATCAGTTCCTGGCGGACCTGGTAAAGTCGTCGCGGTTGGCGAGGTGGGTGGCGGGTTATGGCATACGAGGTAATGATCGGCAGGGCGATGGTGGTATCGCAGTAGCAGACCACAGCGTCGGGCACCCGGTCGGGATCGACCTTACCCCAGCTTACCGCCTCGTGCGGCGTGGCCCCTGACAGGCCGCCGGTATCGACCCGGGCGTCCGTGATCTGGAGAAAATTACTGATCGTGTTGGGGCGATTTTTTGCCTTTGCAGTCCACTTTTTATCCCATCAAGGTCAACGAAATAATCTTGTACGCCAGTTTGGCGGCCAGGAAGTCCGGGCCCGGGAGCAGGGGAATCGGGGCCAGTTCGACCAGATCAAAGACCGGCAGGCGCTGGCAGTGGCGGCGGATCACGCGCACGATATCCAACATACACGCCCAGGAAAGCCCTCCGGGCTCGGGCGTGCCGACGGCCGGCATGATCGACGGGTCCAATCCATCCAGGTCGATGGTCAGATAGACGTTCTTCCCCCGGACGAATTCGGCCAACTCGTCGAGAAAATTATTATCCGGACTCATTTCCTCGGCGAAGATCGTGCGCACCCGATCGCTTCCCCGGCGGAACTGTTCTTCCACGGCCGAAATATTGCGGATTCCGATCTGGAAGAGGGGGCAGACTTCCAAAATGCGCCGGGCTGCGCACGCGTGACTGTAGGGAGACTCCTCATAGGAATCATTCAAGTCGGCATGGGCGTCGATTTGCACGGCCACCAGTTCGCTGGGCGAGATTTTCCGCGCCAGCCCCCGGGCCACGCCCGCCGAAATCGTGTGTTCCCCGCCCAAGACCGCCAACAGGCGCGGCGACGGCGAATTGGTCAGCACAGCCGCGACTGCCTCTTCGATCGACTGCACCATGGCTTCGGGCGAGCATCGCACCGGCGCCAGCGGTTCCATGGTGTGGATGCCCAGGCGCATGCAGGGCTCGCAGTCGAACTCCCGGTCGAACTTTTCCACCTGGCGCGAGGCGGCGATGATCGCGGCCGGGCCGTTCCGGGCGCCTGCCCCGTACGACGTGGTCGCTTCATAGGGAATCGGCAGCACCCAGGCCTGGGCCCGGGCAGGATCGGCCATTTCGCGGGGCAGTCCCAGGAAATTCCACGGCGGCTGAAACAGACTGGAATGGCCCATCGGTCACCTAGCGATTCTCAAGAGGCTGGCCATTACCCTGGAACGCTTGTGCTTGCGCCTGAGCGTCGGCGGGACTTCGCGGCGTCAGTCCCACGTCGTGGGCGTCTTCCAGATATGTGTAGCCGTCCAGGCTGGCCTGGTAAAAACGCAGCAGCCAGCCGGCCTGACGATCGTCGATGCGGTTCTCGCGGATGGCCTGATCCACGGCGGTGCGCAGGCGGTCGACCAGGGCGGCCGTGTCGAATTCCACGTATTCGAGCACTTCGCGCACCGAATCGCCGTTGATCATGGTCTCCACGATCACGTCGTCGCCCGTGCCCATGCTAACGTGGACCGCGTTGGTATCGCCGAACAGGTTGTGCAAATCGCCGAGGATCTCCTGGTAGGCGCCGATCAAAAACGCGCCGAGGTAGTAAGGATGGCTGTCCATGGAGTGCAGCGGCAAGGTCCGCTTGATGTCGCGGCGGTCGATAAATCGCTCGATCTTGCCGTCGGAGTCGCAGGTGATGTCGCCCAGCACGGCGGCATGGGGCGGGCGCTCGTCGAGGCGGTGGATGGGCATGATGGGAAAAAGCTGCTTGATGGCCCAACTGTCGGGCAGCGACTGGAACAGCGAGAAGTTGCAGAAATAGGTCTCGCTGAGCATCGCGTCCAGGCCTTCCAACTCTTCGGGCACGTAATCCAACTGGCGCGACAGCCGGTCGATTTTCCGGCAGATTCCCCAGTACAGGTTCTCGGCCTGGGAGCGCTGGACCAACGACAGGTAGCCGGCGTTGAACAGGCTCATCGCCGTATCGAGGGCCTGCTGGGCGTCGTGATAGCATTCGATCATGTTCCGGCCGTTGAGGCGCTGGTAGGTGTCCATGAGGTCCACCAAGGGCTGCTCGGCGTCGTCCGAGAGTTTTTGCGGCACGCAATTTTCGGCCCGGTCGGAAACTCCCAGCACGTTGAACACCAGCACGCTGTTGTAGGTCACGGTGGCCCGGCCGCTTTCGGAAAAAATAGTTGGATGCGGCACGCCGGCGTCGTCGCAGACACTTTGCAAATGGAACACCACGTCGTTGGCGTATTCCTGGAGGGTGTAATTGACGCTGGACTCGAAATCGGTCTGCGAGCCGTCGTAATCGACGCCCAGCCCGCCGCCCACGTCCAGATAGGACAGCCCGGCTCCTTGGCGAACCAGGTCGACGTAGATCCGGGCAGCCTCGTTCAGGGCAGCCTTGATGTGGCGGATATTGGTGACCTGGCTGCCAATGTGGAAGTGCAATAGCTTGAGGCAGTCTTCCATGCCGTGGGCCTTGAGCTCGGCCAGCGCGCGGAGCATTTCACTCACGAAAAGGCCGAATTTTGCGCGATGGCCGGAAGAGGCCTGCCAGCGCCCGCTGCTCCGCGTGGCCAATTTCACCCGAATGCCGATGTTCGGGCGCACGCCGGTCTCGTTGGCGCAGCGGAGAATCAATTCCAAATCGGTGTACTTTTCCACGACCAAAAAAATCTTGCGGCCGATCTTTTGCGCCAAGAGGGCCATCTCGATGAACTTCTGGTCCTTGAAACCGTTGCAGACGATGGGTACGTCGTTGGAGGCCATGGCGATCACCGCCAGCAGTTCCGGCTTGCTCCCGACCTCCAACCCGAATTGATAGGGCGCGCCGAACTGCAAGACCTCCTCGACGATCTGCCGCTGCTGATTGACCTTGATCGGGTAGACGCAGTGATAACCGGCCTGATAATTGTGCTCCTCGATGGCTTGCTGGAAAGCCGCGCAACTCCCCCAAACGATGCTGAAGAATCCCTCCAAAGCGGACTAGCACGGGGGGCTGGATGCCGCGAATTCGCAGCCGTTCGACCAATTGCATCAGGTCGATTGAGCGCTGCGGGTCCTTGGTGGGATGCACGCAGACGTGCCCTTGCTCGTTGACCGAGAAGTACCCTTTTCCCCAATTAGCCACCTCGTAAAGCTCGGCGGCGTCGAAAACCGTCCATCGACGAGCTTCTTCAGCGAGTAGCAGCATTAGAGTTTCTCTCCCTGGGTTCCATATCCACCATTATACACAATCAAGCCCGGACGCAAGGAACTTGTCAAGCCGACGCTAGGTTTACTCATTTACAATAATTTTGTCAAGAGCCCAAACGCCGCGCCCCTGGGGCCTGGGGCGGCGTGCAAGCCGTGGAGCATGGCACCAGGGCTAAGCATAATGGATTTAAAATGACTAGAATGTTAAACTGGTATCTCCCTGGATTAGAGAATGTCTAGTCTGCATAAATTAGACAACATTCAGATCAGGAGCAATCTTATGATTCTGTCCCGACAGCTTTTCCGAGTTTGGTTGGCCGCTGTACTTTCCATTACGGGATTTTTTGTAATTGCCGCCGTTGCTGCGAGAGCGGAGGAACTGCCGCCCATGCCGGCCGTGCCGGAGCCGGCGGCGCCCGGCTCGATTCCGCTGGGGAATCCCAAAGATTTTCCGGAGACGAAAATGGACTTTCCGATAACCATCCGGCAACTCTATCAAGCCTTGGAGTGGGAACATAAGCGGTTCCGGATCCATTTGCAACCATATACGGTGTGTTATGAGCGATTTGTCACGGGCCCGTATGAACCGACCTGGGAGTCGATCGACAAAAATTATCCCGGCGATCCCGCCTGGCTGCGCGACGCCAAGTTCGGCATTTGGGTCCATTTTGGCCCGCAGTCGGCCGGGCAGAGCGGCGACTGGTACGCGCAGGCTCTACCTGGAAGGCTCGCCGGCCTACAAAAATCACCTGAAGAACTACGGCCATCCTTCGGAGGTCGGCTACAAGGACGTACTCCGCACCTGGAATCCGAGCAAATTGGATCCTGCCAAGCTGGTTGAAACCTACCACGACGCTGGCGCCCGATTTCTCATCATCCAGGGCGTGCACCACGACAATTTTGACAACTGGAATTCAAAATACCAGCCCTGGAATTCGGTCAATCTCGGACCCAAACGCGACCTTCTCGGCGAATGGTCCAAGGCGGCCCGGAAGGCCGGGATGCACTATGGGGTCGCCTTCCATCATGAATACACCTGGTGGTGGTATCAATCGGCTTTCAAGAGCGACAAATCTGGCCCCAAGGCGGGCGTGCCCTACGACGGACATCTCACCAAAGAGGACGGCAAGGGCAAGTGGTGGGAAGGCTATGATCCCCGCCTGCTCTATACCATCAATCTGCGCGAATACGCCGGCATCGACAAGCTGGAATGGTGTCTGGACAAAGGCATTTTCACGCGGCATCAGGAGTATGCCAAATGGTATGCCACCCAATGGGCGCTGCGCATCATGGACGTGATCGATAATTACGATCCGGATTTCATCTATACGGACGGCAACTCCACCCAGCCTTTCAGCGGCGATAAAAGCGGCTCGGGATTCAAGTCCGACGCCCTGCAGCGCGTCATCGCCTATTTCTACAATCACACCCTGCAAAAGCGCGGAAAGGTCGATACCTTTAGCATCATCAAGTTTCATCCGCCCACCAAGGGCATCGTGAACACGTTTGAAGGCAACTACCCCCGCAACATCAAAACCGATCAACCCTGGATCGGCGAGAATGCGGTGGGCGATTGGTTTTACGCGCCGAACTTCACCTACGATGCGGGGGCGATCGTCCGCTACCTGTTGGAATGCGTGTCGCGCGACGGTTGTTATATGGTCTGCATATCCCTCCAGCCCGACGGTTCGCTGGACGAGGGCAGCCAAAACATGCTCAAGGAACTGGGCCAGTGGATGACCATCAACAGCCCGGGAATTTACGGCAGCAAGGCCTGGGTAAAACTTGGCGAAGGCAAAAACGGCAAACTAAGAACGCTTCCCGGAGGTCAGCTTGGCAAACGGCAGGCCGATTTTGCATTTGGTCCGGAGGATTTCCGCTTTACCGTGGGCAAGGACGGTTCGCTCTACGCTTATTGCCTGACCGTGCCCGCCCCAGGCACGGAACTAAAAATCGCCTCCCTGGGCACTGACGCAAAACTACTGGAGGCTCCGATCAAGTCGGTTTCCCTGTTGGGCGGCAAAGACGATCTCGAGTGGCATCAACAACCGGACGGCCTGGTGATTAACTGTCCGGCGGAGATGCTATTTAAAATATCGGTCGGCTTCAAGATTAATTAACCAATGTCAGGAGAAAAAACTGGCGATATGCACCGGTGCCATGGCCACGCACCTGTGCCAAGCCCACGGGTTGCATTCCGTGGGCTTAACGACGTTCTCTATCTCAGGCCCAATAAACATCTCCTGGAAAACCGCTTTTTACGGCTAAATATAAAGTAATATTGTAAGAATGCTTGGGTCTGATATATCTTGGGGGGGGATATAGTTGCCAGATGCGGCCGGAAAGGCTACGGTGTTACATTAATCCGGGAAAGTCGCCTATCTTATAGGATCCCATTTTTTACCTTCTGTTCAAAGAGGTGCGGCCATGTACCTTGACAATATCCTACCTGTAATAATCATCGTCGGAGGGATTGTGGTGCTGGTATTCGGTTTACCCATCGCACTCCTGATCCGAGTGAACAGGATTCTACGTGACCAGCAGGAAGCATCGGAGCAGGCCCGGGCAAAGTTCGCCACATTGCGAAAAGACCTGTGCGCGACGCGGCAATTAGTTGAGCAGGTTGTGGAGCAAATCGCTCCTCCAAAACCTATCGAGGCAGAGGCGGCTGGGGCGCAACCGGAAGAGAAACCCGCACCGCCGCCTGTGGCCGAGATCATTACCCCACCTATACCTGTGTCTGCGCCTGTCGTGATGGCCGAGGTGGTGGCGGAGCCGGCACCGGCAGGGAAGCCGGCCGGGGAAGCAAAGCCGGAAGTAATAGAAACTTGGTCGGAATTATCGAAGCTTTGGTCTGCGCCAGAGCGGCCGTTGCGCGAGCCCAGCCGTTTCGAGGCCGCGGCCATGGACATTTTGCGCAAGATCTGGAACTGGATAATCGTGGGCGAAGAGCATCGCTCACCCGGCGTATCGCTGGAGTTTGCTATTGCCAGCACCTGGCTCTTGCGCATCGGCGTAGTGATCCTGGTAATGGCGATCGGTTTCTTCTTGAAGTATTCGATCGACAACGGCTACATCTCGCCAATAGGACGCGTGGCGCTTTCGATCCTGGCCGGCGCAGCCATGCTTGGCGCCGGGCTGCACATGCTGGGCAAAAAATATCAGGCCTTTGGACAGGGCTTGATCGGCGGCGGCATCGCTACCTTGTATTTCAGTGTGTTCGCCGCCTTCCACTTTTATCAGTTGATCAACATGTACACGGCCTTTGGGCTGATGATCTTTGTCACTATCTGCGCCGGCGGCATTGCCGTGCGCGCCAATTCGATGTTGGTGGCGGTGTTGGGGATTATCGGCGGCTACGGCACGCCGATCATGCTCTCGACCGGAGTGGTGGATTTTGTGGGGCTTTTCTCCTACATGTTGCTATTGGGCTGCGGCGTGCTGGGTGTGAGCTACAAAAAGAACTGGCACCTGTTGAGCTATCTGAGTTTTATTTGTAATTATGGTTTGTTCTTCGGGGCCATGGCTCAGTACAAGGTAGAGAACTTCTGGCAGGTGATGCCGTTTTTGACCGCCTTTTTCGTGCTCTACTCGACCATGGTCTTCCTATTTAACCTGGTCAATCGCGCGAAGTCGACGCTGCTTGAGCCGATCGGGCTGCTGATCAACGCGGGGATCTACTTTGCCGTGAGCTACGGCCTGATCGACCAGATGTTTGGCTACCGCTGGGTTGCCGTGGTGACTTTGGGTCTGGCCGCCTTTTATACGGCCCATGTATGGTTCTTCCTGGTGCGCAGGCTGCTGGATCGCGAACTGCTGTTTTCTTTCACTGGACTGGCCGCTTTTTTCCTGGCGATTACCATGCCGATAATTCTCTCGCGCCAGTGGATCACGGCAAGCTGGGCGCTTGAGGCCTTGATGATCTTGTGGATCGCGGGAAAATTGAAAAGCGAATTTTTGCGTCACGCGGCCTACGTGCTGTATTTGATCGTGGTCGGGCGGTTCTGCTTTGTCGATCTGCCCGGCCAGTATGCTTATGATATCGGCCGGGGCATGGACGCGACATTGAGCGTATATCTCTGGCAGATGCTGGAGCGATTCGCGGCCTTTGGCGTGCCGATAGCGTCGCTGGCCGGGGCCTTGCGTCTGCTCCGTCGGCCGCCGGGCGCATCCTCGCTGGCAGTGGAAGAAGCAAACGACATGGCCGAATTGGTCCGCGATCGCTGGGCAATGCTCGCGGCAATTATCGGCGTGGCGGCCATGCTCTTTGTGTTCCTCCACCTGGAGCTTAACCGCACGTTGCTTTACATGTTCCCGCCGATGCGCCTGCCCATGCTTTCATTGTTGTGGATTGCCTTGTGCGCATACATTGTTTACGAATATCTGCTCCGGCGCAGCGCGGCGCTCTTGGGCGTATGCCTGCTGCTGGTAGGCGCGATGGTCGTGAAGCTTTTCCTGTTCGACCTGCCGAGTTGGAGCGTGGGCGGCTTGCTGATCTACGCCGGCGACTACTCGTTCCTCGAGGCCGGAATGAGGCTCCTCGATTTCGGGGCGATTATTACATTTTTGTACTTTGCCTTCCGGCTGCTGGCAGGCGACGAGCGCGTGCAAGACGTCGCAAAGATTTTCGGCACTGCGGGACTGGGGCTCTTGTTTATCTTCCTTACACTGGAAGTCAACACCTTCCTGGACCACTTTGCGCCGGGACTGCGCGTGGGAGGCGTGTCGATCCTCTGGACGTTGTTCGCCTTGGGTCTGCTGTTGCCAGGGATCTGGAAAGACATCAGCGCCCTGCGTTACGCCGCCCTGACCCTGTTTACGGTGGTGGCCGTGAAAGTGTTCCTCTCAGACCTGGAGCACTTGGACCCGATCTATCGGATCATCGCGTTCTTTGTACTCGGCGTGCTGGTCTTAAGCGCTTCATTCATTTACCTTAAGTATCGGCAGGTGTTCACAAAGCTTCCCGGCTTGCCAGAGGAGAAAAAGCCATGAAACCGACGCCTGCAATCGCGGTCTGCCTGTTGCTTGCCGTTGCCTGGCCCGCGACGGCGGCGGAGCCCGTGCCGTATCATTATTATAAGGAACTAAACTGGGGGCGTCGCGGGCCGAGGAGATCATCGCCTTCACGCTGGACAGCGACATCTATGCCGCCACCCGTGACGGCTTGCCTGATCTGAGGATTTTCGGCTTTGCCAAGGCTGACGTCCCGGCCGAGACGCCATATAAGATCGAGCCCCAGCTCGAGCGCCGCGAGGAGCGCATGCGCCAGACATTACAAACGGAAATCAAGAGTCTCAAGGAGTCCGGCAAGGGCATTGAGATTCGCTTGCGTTTGCCAAAGAACTCGCCGGCGGCCGAGGGTTTCAACTTCAGCACGCCGCTTAAGGACTTCGAGCGTATAGTGCGGGTGGCCGGATCAGACGATGGAGATAATTGGACGCCGCTGTTAAACGAGGGCCTGATTTTCGACTATTCCCGCTACATGGACGTAAACAATTATGACGTGGCCCTGCCGGCCAACAATTTCCGGCAGTTTAAGATCACCATCGAAGACGTGACCGACCAGCGCGAGTCGCCCTACAAGGAGTTGACGCGCACCATGCGCGGCAATCAAGAGGCGGAGCGCGTGGAAAGGACCGCGCTTGAAAGCCGCGCGCTGAGGATCAACCGGATCGATATGGTTTATTATACCGTTCACGAGCACGTGGAACGGGCCAAGAAGGCGGATTACACAATCGTGAACTTTAGGGCCGAACAAGACTCCGACAAGAAACAGACGATCATCGAGGTCCATACACGGCAGGAGCCGCTTACGAGTTTCCGTCTCGAAACACCTAACAAAAATTTCTCTCGCCGGGCATTGGTCCAGGTGTTAATGACCGTACCCGGTCGGGCAGGACTGCAACCCGCTAGGACCGAGTGGCAGGAAATCGGCGGCGCAACCATCTCCAAGCTCCAAATGGGCGGCTTCAGTCGCGAAAAGCTTGTGATCGACTTTCCCGAACATCGTGAGGAAAAGTATCGTATTGTTATCGACAACGAAGACAATCCGCCGCTGGACATCAAGGCGGTGAAGGCCGAGGGGAATGTATATCGCGCGGTGTTCCTTACCCAAGAGGGCGGACCCTATCGAGTATTCTACGGCTCGGAAACGGCTCAGGCGCCAAAGTACGAAGCGGCCGCCGTGCTAGGCGCGCTGGGCAAGGGATTTCAACCGATCGAAGCGCGGCTAGGCGCCCAGACCGATAACACCAAGTACGCCGGAGAATCGAACCTCATGCTCAGCAAACTGCTGAATAACTGGATTTTTCTGGGCGCGGCGATCGCACTTATGGTCGTGGTGCTGGGCTGGGGACTGTTCTGCGCCGGTCGCCGCCTGGAACAACTGCCCAAAGAGTGAATAATAATAGCCTTCAGCGATCAGCAGTCAGCGATCAGCCTATAATCTATAATCCATCGCCTAAAACATCTATCGGAGCGACAACGTGCCGGCACGCCAGGCAAAAAATCAAAACGCACCGAAAAAAGAACATCTGGACCAGCCCGTCTTGGCCAAAGTCCGAAAAGATGTAATTACGCTCCGGCAAGACTTTACTGTGCAAGAGGCACTGGAGGCAATTCGTCAGCGCGAGGTGGGCAAAGGTGAGATCCACTATTTCTACGTGGTGGATGAAGGGGACCGACTGGTGGGAGTCATTCCCACGCGCCGGCTGCTGGGCGCACAGCCCCAACAGCGCCTTTTGGATATCATGGTCCAACGAGTAGTGGCCATTCCTCACACGGCCACGGTGCTGGAGACCTGCGAATACTTTGTGTTGCACAAGTTGCTGGCCTTTCCAGTGGTCGATGACGAAAAAAGAATCCTGGGCGTGGTCGACGTGAATCTGTTCACCGAAGAGGCGTTTGATATTGCCGAACGGGAGCGCGTGGACGAGGTATTCGAGGCCATCGGCTTTCGCGCGTTCCAGGTATTTGCGGCCTCGCCGCTGCGGGCGTTCCGGTTTCGCTTCCCCTGGCTCGTGGCCACCATCGCTAGCGGCACGATTTGCGCGTTTTTGGTCGGCGCATTCGAGATGACTTTGACCAAAAGCCTGGTGCTGGCGTTTTTTCTGGTATTGATGCTGGGACTGGGCGAGAGCGTAAGCATTCAGTCGATGACCGTTACGATTCAGGCCCTCAGGTCCACAAAACCGACGTTCGGCTGGTACCTTGGCGCGCTGAGGCGCGAGATCGGCACGGCTTTGCTATTGGGCGCGGCCTGCGGCGTAGTGGTCGGGTCGATTGTCTGGCTCTGGCGCGGAGCGGCCCTGGAGGCGCTGAGTATCGGCACGAGCATCTTTTTATCGCTTTGTGCGGCGTGTTTCTTCGGCCTCAGCGTGCCGGCGTTTTTGCACGCGGTAAAGCTCGACCTGAAGATCGCCGCCGGGCCCGTTACACTGGCCTTCACCGATATCTTCGCGATCCTGTGCTACTTTACCTTGGCGGTAATTCTGCTTTAAGGCCGCAGATGAGTAGGTCAGGCACGCTGTGCCTGATAATTTCGTTTAAGGTATATGTTGGCCAATTGTGGGCTAACGAACCTAGTGGTTTAGAATGAGTGAAAGTTAAACGATTTTACTAGATGTTTATGAAAAGTCATGCACGGGGTGCATGACCTACTCAACTCTCCTGAAATGTTGAAGTTATCGACCGATATTGCCATGAAGCTGGATGGAGCCCTCGCTGTTCTGGATGCCCTGCCGCCAGACGCCTGGCACTACGCGGGCAAAGATGTCAAGCTCAACACGCCGAACTGGCCCATTCTCTGGGTCAAAAACCTGGCTTCGGCCTTCTGTTCCTTAGTAGCCCCTCTCAATACGCCGAACCGGCCCATTCTCTGGGCCAAGAATAGGAACGGCACCAGCTATCAGGTGATCTATGCCGACTTGAGCGTCAAAGAGGTTCCGGTGGAAGAGGCGCCGAAAATGCCCCAGTCGGAGTCGGAAGGTGGCCCCAAGCCGTAAGGCTGCCAGATTCTTTGTCAGGCAAAGCCTGACCTATCTAACTCCGGCCTAAAGCCTCCAGCCTAAACGCTAAAGCGGATAAAGATAATGTCGTCTTCTTTGACCTTATAATCTTTGTGCTCTTCGTGCAGGAGATGCTGGGCTTTTAGGTCGCGGAGGTTGCCGAGGCGCAACAGGTCGGCGGCGGACATTACTTCGGCGCGGATAAAGCCCCGGGCAAGGTCGGTGTGGATCATGTCGGCGGCCTCGATGGCCGTGCCGCCCTGGGGCAGGAGCCAGGAGCGGATTTCGCGCTCGTTGACCGTGAAAAACGTGAAGCGACCGAATAGTTTTAAAAGCGTGCGGAGGAAGTGATCGCGGTCGGTGCCCACCAGGTTCATCTCGCGTTCGAACTCGGCGCGATCCTCGGCGGTCATTTTCGCTAGTTCCAATTCCAGTCCGGCGGGAATGGCCAGCACGGGCACCAAATCGCTGGACCATTGGGTGAAGCGCTCGGGACGTTGTTCGTCGTCGGCCGTGTTGACGATCACTACCCGGGTTTTTTCGCAGAACAAGCGGAAGGCGCACGTGGCTTTGCGCTGTTCTTCGGTCATCTGCACTTCGCGCAGGGGCTTGCCCGATTCGAGGGCCGCCAGCACTAGCTTCAATACATCGTGCTCGTGTTCCAGGGCCTGGTGTTCCTGGCGGGAGAGGGGCTTTTTCAGCGAGTCTTCCAAGCGATGGATCCGTCCGGCGAGGATTTCCATGTCGGCCAGCATCAGGTCTTCGTCGAACGAGCGCAGGTCAACGACCGGATCGGTATCGACGAACGCGGCCACTACAAAAACCAGACAGTCGGCCTCGCGAATCAGGGCCATGCGCGGCGTTGCCTTCGTGTTTGCGGCTTAGTCCGGGCGTATCGACGATTTCCAGCGCTGCCGGGGTGACTTTTTTAGAGTGGTAAATGGCGGCGATCTGTTCCAGGCGGGGATCGGGAATCAAGGCCATTGCGCTTTGCCCGACGTGTTTATGCGCCGGATCAGGCGCCACGCCCGTGAGCCAATGAAACAGCGTGCTTTTGCCCGAGCCTTGGTAACCGATGAGTCCGACTTTCATGATTGAGCACCCCCGGCAATGTTGCAATTACTGCACGGCCAAACAAGTTTGGCCATGGCGCCCTGCAATTTTGTCCAATCTTTGTTCTACAGTTTTGGACTGGGTGCTGTCCAGGGGGAGTATTAATTTTGACGTATTAGTGTTATACGCGTTTGCCTGAGAAGATTCTCCCGGCACAAGTGCCGGGGCTAAACATTATTGAGTGGCTGACCTGGAGTGTTCGGGTGTGAATGAAGTTGCTATTATTATCCTCCGGGGAAACCATCCCGGAGAAAAAACATGAATGCACTTGCCGCACTATATAAACCTTGGTTGGGATTGCTGACCGATCTGTATGAACTAAGCATGGCTTATGGCTATTGGAAGACGGGAAAGAACGATCTGGAAGCGGTATTTCATCTGTTTTTCCGGCAAAATCCCTTTCGGGGCGGATTTGCCGTGGCAGCGGGTTTGGCAACCGTCCTGGAATACCTGGAACAATCGCATTTTGATCGGTCTGATCTGGATTATCTGGCCACGCTTTGCGGCAACGACGGAAAGCCACTTTTTGAAGAGGCTTTTCTGGATTATCTGGGCAACATGCGGTTGGTTTGCGACCTGGACGCCGTGCCAGAAGGCACGGTGCTGTTTCCCTTCGAGCCGCTTTTGCGAGTGAAAGGTCCGTTGCTCCAGGCGCAACTGCTGGAATCGGCGCTGCTGAACATCATCAACTTCCAGACGCTCGTGGCCACCAAGGCCGCGCGCTGGTAACGGCCGCCGCGGGCGAGCCGATAATTGAATTCGGGCTGCGCCGGGCCCAGGGCATGGACGGGGCGCTGTCGGCCGCTCGGGCGGCATACATCGGCGGCTGCGCGGCGACTTCGAATGTGCTGGCCGGGCGGATTTACGGCATTCCGGTCAAAGGAACCCATGCGCATAGTTGGGTAATGTGCTTTGATGATGAAATCGAGGCCTTTCGCGCTTATGCCCGGGCCATGCCCAACAACGGCCTGTTCCTGGTCGATACCTATGATACGCTTCAGGGTGTGCGCAATGCGGCCGAAATTGGACAAGAGCTGCGCCGTCAGGGACACGAATTGATCGGCGTCCGTCTGGACTCAGGCGATCTGGCGTGGCTGAGCGTCGAGTCGCGGCGCATTCTCGACGAGGCCGGTTTTCCCCAGGCCGCAATCTTGGCATCAAACGATCTGGACGAGAACATTATCGCCAGCCTGAAAGACCAGGGCGCGAAGATCGACGCCTGGGGCGTGGGAACCAGGCTGGTCACGGCCCACGACGACCCGGCCTTGGGCGGCGTGTATAAACTGTCCGCCATCCGACGCAATAACGGACCCTGGGAATATAAACTAAAGCTATCGGAACAAGCGGGAAAAATTTCCAATCCGGGCGTTTTGCAGGTGCGGCGCTATCATTGCGACGGCCAGTGCCTGGGCGACGTGATTTTTGACGAGGAACACCCCATCGGCGCTGATTGCACGATGGTCGATCCCTTCGACGTTACCCGGCGCAAAGTCATGCCCCGGGACGCCGCCCACGAGGATCTTTTAGCGCCCGTCCTCCGCCAAGGAAAACAGGTTTACGAAACGCCTGATTTAGAAGCCATTCGTCGGCGAACGCAGGGGCAACTGGACAGTTTCCACAGCGGTATTAAACGCTTCGTCAACCCGCACCAATATCCAGTGGGTCTGGAACTAGGGCTTAACGAACGCAAGCTGCAACTCATTCTGAAAGCGCGTGGATTTAATCACTGAAAGGCCGGAGGCGGGAGACCGGAGGCCGGAAGAATGCCGACTGCTGAAAGCAGGTTGCTGATGGCTGAAAGCAGAGCGGCCGCGGTGGCCTATATTTATGCCATGTTTTAGAATTTAATGAAGAATAATTGACATGATGTGGAATGATTAGCTATAATCATCTTGGCTCTTCAATCTGGTTGCCGATACCTTTGGAAAGCAAGAACATGGCGCCCGGCAAAACATTGAAACGGCTGGCCTGTCGAAAAGATGTTTCCATCTCTTTTCCGTTTTTTAAAATCATTCTCTTGATCATCGCGGCAGTCGCCTTTTCGGCACAGGTGGGCATATCGGCGACCTTCGAGATGATTGCCTTGCCGGATACGCAATTTTACAGTGCAAGCTACCCAGGTATTTTTAACGCCCAAACACAGTGGATTGTCGACAACAAGACCGCCGAGAATATTGTTTTTGTGACCCACTTGGGAGACATTGTTGACTGTGGGGTCGCTATCCCGCAATGGAATAACGCCGTTTTGGCAATGAACAGGCTCAATGATGTTGTTCCCTACAGCACATGCTTTGGCAATCACGACCTGTTTTGGGACGCCACCTACGGCACAGGCGTTACCAATTGCAAGAACTACTTTGGCGACACCCTCCATCAAGGCGGGGAAACGTACATCGACGACTTCCACGATTTGAGCTTTGCGCAGATTTTTTCCGCCGGCGGGTACGACTTCCTGCATATCAATCTCAACTACATTCCCAGTCCCGACACGCTTCTTTGGGCGCAGGGCGTAATCGACAGCAATCCCGGCAAGTCCGTAATTATCTCCACGCACGAATATCTGGGCCTAAACGGTTACAGAAGCAGTGTTGGCGATGACATCTGGAACAACTTCGTAAAAAACAATTCCCAAATATTCATGGTACTCAGCGGCCACTATTGTGGCGGGGACGGCGGAGCAACCCGGTTGGTTTCTTCTGACAGCTCTGCGCGGAGCGTGCTCCAGGTCCTTTCTGACTACCAGTTCCTGCCTAATGGCGGCAACGGATATCTAAGGAAAATGACTTTCGACATCGACGCCGACGGCAAAGGCACTATTTCTTTTCAAACATATTCACCGACAAGCAGCACGCCTTACCGCACGGGCAACCAAGATCAGTTTTCTTATTCCATAGTCTATACTTCCACAATGCACATAGCCACTCCGCTGAAGACATGGAAAGGCGCGACTGACAACCAATGGGATTGCGATTATCCCTCATCGGCCTGGCGGGAAGGATGGCATAACTACAACGATGGCGAGCAGGTCCTCTTTGACGACACCGCCAGCGCAAGAACAGTATTCGTAACAGATCCGGTAAGGCCGCTGACGATGGTGGTAAACAACAGCGCCGGCCACGATTACACAATTAACAGCAGCGCCGATGGCCTGAGCGGCAAGATCAGCGGCGACGCGATTCTGGAGAAAAAGGGCGCGGGAAAGTTGGTGCTCACGGGTGTAAACGATTTTACCGGCGGGACAAAACTGACCGGCGGGAGCATCGTGATCAATGGGGACGCCAACCTCGGCGACGAAAGCCGCGCATTGACAATCGGCGCGGCAACCCTCGAAGCGGCCGCCGGCTTCACGTCCGCGCGGCCGATCGTACTTGACGACGCGGCCAGCGCGATTCAGGTTAACGCCGGCGTGGTTTTCAGCCAACAGGGTGTCATCAGCGGCACGGGCGCATTGGTAAAACAAGGCGCGGGAATTCTTCATCTCAGCGGCGAAAATACTTACAGCGGCGTTACCAATATCAACATGGGCACGCTTAAGGCCGGCAACAGCGCCGCCTTGGGCGATGACATTGGCGGCACGACCATCGCCAACGGCGCCACACTGGACGTCAACGCTATAAACCTGAACTGCGAAGTGATCGCCGTCCAAGGCGGCGGCGTATCAGGCGGCGGGGCCATCGTCAATAACTCCGGCACGGACCAGCAGTACGCCCTCCGCTTCGTCACCATGGTCAATGACGCGACCTTCGGCGGCGTCTCCCGCTGGGACATCCGCACCGATGATCCGGTGAACACGCCCGCCGCGCTTGCCGGCAACGGGTACAAACTCTCCAAGGTGGGAACTAATTCAGTCTTCCTGGTCAATCTGGACAACACGGACCTGGGCGATATCAACGTCAGCAACGGAGAACTGGGCATTCAGGGAACTACTAACTTGGGAGACCCTTCCAAAACGATCACTGTGACCTCGGGCGCCTTTCTCACCATGCGGGCGCTAACCCCCACGAATGTGCTTAACAAGAAGATGACGCTCCAAGGCGGGACTCTGCAAACCAGCAATGGCGCCGGCACGGCCAATACCTACGGCGGAGAGATCACCCTTGCGGCCGACCTCTCCGGGAAGGGCGGAACGCTAAACACCTTTATCGGCACGGGGATGACCATTAGCGGCAACATTGTCGGCACGGGAGGATTAACTAAAAGCGGCGGCGGTTTCGCCTTTTTGACCGGCTCCGCAAACAACTGGACCGGCGGAACCACCATTGTCGAAGGTGACCTCCAGATCGGCGACGGCGGCGCTAACGGCAGCTTCCCTGGCAATGGACCGATTTTAATTAGTTACCAGACCTACGACGCCGATAATTGGAACGGCCGGTTAGTGTTCAACAGCAGCAAAGACTTTACGATTTCGGGCAACATTTCCGGCAGCAGCGCCGCCACTTATAACAGCCTTAGCAGCCCCGGCGGCATTCGGCTTGCCAACCTCGGTACGCTTACCTTGTCCGGCGACAACAGCGGTTTGCTCGGACCGATTATCGTCGATGGCGGCAGTTTGCGTTTAACCAACAGTCATGCGCTGGGAAATTCTACTACTGTCACCATCAGCGGCGGCGCCTCCATCGGTATGCTCAAACTCGATACCGGCGCTAACGCATTGGCTTCAGGGGCCACGGTTGTGTTAGGCGGGCGTTGGGCAGCCGACATACCCCATATTATTAATGTGAGCGGCAATAATTCTTTAGGCGGAATCATCTCGCTCATCCAGGACGGCGATCAACACGTCATCCAAGCCGACGCCGGTTTATTAACCATCAGCGGCAACGTCCAAAACAACGCCGACGCCGCGTTTACTTCCCCGCGCAATCTGGTCTTGCAAGGCGCCGGCAGCGGAGAAGTGACCGGCGCCATCGGCGGCGGCGCCAATCCCGCCGCTATCAATCTCATCAAAAGCGGCTCTGGAACCTGGACCATCAAGAGCGCCGCGAATACCTACAATGGCAGCACTATTATTAATGAAGGCACGCTGGCCTTGGACTCATTGGCCTCGATCAGCACCAGCCCGGTGATAGACCTCCAAGGCGGCGGCATCTTCGATGTCACCAGTTTTGGCACCGGCGGGTACGGCCTCGGGTCATGCGCCACGCAAAAATTACAAGGCACAGGCATGGTCACCGGAACCCTGGTGGTCGGATCCGCCGGCATTATATCTCCGGGCGGCGATAACACGGTAAATACCCTGAATATTCAAAATCTGACTTTGGGTTTAACCTCGGGCGGCAAAGTGAATTTTGACTTATCGAACAGTGCCAGCGGGGCCCACGATCTGCTGAACGTCACCGGGGATTTATCCCTCCTCGGCTCCTCGAGTCCGGCCTCCACCACGTTTGTCTTCAATTTATATAACGGCAAATTGACCGGGGGCGATTATAAACTGATTACTTACGGCGGGACTTGTTCCGGCAGCCTCGACAACGTCGCCCTTTCCGGCGTGGGCAGCGGCGAGATGGTCACCCGGCAAACCTTCACGTTGTCTGGCAACAGCACGCTAAAGGAAATCGACCTTGTCGTTGGGGGCTCGGCGGAAAACATCACTTGGACGGGCAAACATGGCGGCGTTTGGAATCGAGGCCCCAACGGCACGACAAACTGGACCATCACCGGCGCCGACGAACAAAACTTCTACGACCTGGACAATGTGACCTTCGATGACTCCGGATCGGCCAGCCCCATAGTGGAGATCTCGGGCGCATGGTATCCGGGTTCGGTTACCGTGAATGCCTCGACTAATTACACATTCATCGGTTCCGGTAGTATTAACGGAGCCACTTTCGTGACACTTAACAAAAGCGGCACAGGCACGTTGATTATCGCCAATAGCGACATTAACAATTACGGCGGAGTTACCACCATCGCCCAGGGCACGCTGCAAATCGGCGACGGCGTGACTCCCGGGGCCGGCACGCTTGGCCCCGGAAACGTGCTTAATGCCGGCACATTGGCGATCAATCGCCCGGATGATCTTCTGCTGACTAATGTAATCAGCGGCACCGGCAACTTGGTAAAGCAAGGCGCGGGCAAGCTCACACTCAACGGCGATAATAGCGGACTGACGGGAACCGTCACGATCAGCGGCGGCATGCTGGTCATGGGCGCCGCCAATGCCCTGGGCTCAACTGTTATTACAAGCGCCGTTGCCGTAGACAACGGCGCGGCCTTGGATATTAATGGATATACCCTCGGCGCCCGCGCTGTAAGCGCTCAAGGCGCGGGCCCGGTTGGCGCCGACTACAAAGGCGCCTTGATCAATACGGGCGCGGAAAACCAAGCCACCATTAGCTCCTTTACCATGACCGGGCCCACTGTCGTCGGCGGCACGGGCCGGTTCGATTTCTTCACTTCCTTTAACGGCGGCGGCTTCGAGCTGACAAAGGAAGGACCCAACGAAATCGTGATCAACTCCACCGGGGCGACTAACTTGGGCAATGTCACGATCAATGAGGGCGTACTAACTATCCAAAGCAACAGTACCTTGACCGCCGACGCCGCTAAAAACATCACCGTCAATAGCGGCGCTGCCTTAGGTTTTTCGGCAATTACATCCCCCTTTGCCAGAAATATAATCGCCAATGACGGCGCTGCCATCCAAGGCGGCGGCGACCTGAATACCATAAACAGCGCCATTACCGTCAATGGCGACGTGACGCTGCGACCGAGTACCAATCTTGTTCTTGGCGGCGATATCACCGGTCCCGGTAAAATCATCAAGAACAATAGCCCTGGAGTTGTAATTCTGACCGGCACCGGGAATAACTGGGAAGGCGGAACCCAGATCGAAGGAGGCACGTTGCAGATCGGCGACGGGAACGCCACGGGCAGTTTGCCCAGTTCCGGTACGATTAATGTCTATACCGGCACTTTGAATTTTAACACCGCCCGGACGCTCACGGTTTCAAACCGGATAACCGGATCGGGCGGGATTTCGCAAACCGGCTCCGGCACTATTATTTTGTGCGGTTCAAATAATGACTACGCGGGCGTCACAAACGTGGGTTGCACTGGAGCATTGCGCATCAATAATGACCAGGCACTCGGCTTGACTAGCGGGATCGCCATCGAAGGCTTTGCCTCCACCGGCAGACTCGAACTCGACGGCGGCGCTAGCCCATTGACCTTAGCTATGCCGATCACCTTGGCCGGACGTCAAGCGGGAATTGCAGCCGCCCACTTAGTCAATCTAAACGGGAATAACACGGTAAATGCGGACCTTCTGCTCATTACAGGCGGTAACCAATATGTTATCCAGTCAAATGCCGACAAACTTACCTTGTATTCGATTACCGGAACAACCAGCCTTGGCAATACACTGTGTCTTTTCCTGCAGGGCGCCGGAAATGGTGAAGTGCTTTCCACTATTGGCAGCGGCGAAACCGGCAGCGATCCCATCCAACTGATTAAAGACGGCGCCGGAACCTGGACGCTCAGGGCCGCCAACACCTACACCGGAGCAACCATTATCAGCGCAGGCACGCTGGCCCTGGATGCCGATGGGCAAATCGACCAGTCAGAGGTTGTTGACAACGATGCGATATTCGAAATCCTCGCCGGCACCCACGCAGTCCACGACATCACCGGCAGCGGAAAAACAATCATCGACGCCGGAGTATCAATGACGGCCGATAACTTTCACCAAGGCGGTTTATGGATCGGCCCCGGCGCGTGTCTGGTGATCAATCCGGTTCCTGAAGAACCGCCGGAGGATGAAGAGGAAGACCATCATTTTAACCCCGTGCCTGAACCGTCGTCCGCAATTCTTTTAGCCGCCGCCGGAGTGGTATTGTTGCTTGGTCGGGCCTTAAAACGGCATCGCCGATCTTATAAGGGTGCGGGCAACGCACCTTCAGCCTGATAAGATCCTTTCCGCCTTCGGCGGACTCAGGATGACTGGATAGGTTCAGCGGTGTGTTTCACACACCCTACCGGCTGAAAGCTGACATCGGTTGGTCCTGTGATGACAACTCCGCTATCCATTTTGCCGGCGGGGGATAAGTGCCGTAAAAGCGTTTGATGTAATGGCGATGCCAGCGCGAAGGACAGTGGGGCGTCCAGCCCCAACGGGCCATGAGTTTCGTGCTGATACGCCAGTTGGCCGCATCGCAAAGCAGGGCGTCGCTCTGTTTCAGCCGGGCAATATAGTCGAGCACGTCCAACGCCCGGGCAAGAGAGCCCAAACTTGTCTGGCGCGTGGAAACCACGTACCGCAGAACCAAAAAATTGGAAAATCGCCGGGGCTGATTGTAGTACAGCCAAAGCCGATCGCCTTTGGCGCGGTTATGAAATTGCTGGCCGAAGAAAACAATTTTTGGGGCGGAAATGATTTTGGGAAACGGTCTTAATCGAACTTGGCGAAAGCGGCCGCCGGCCATTTCGATCACTCCGTAGGCGCGCCAGCGGAGCGTTTCGGCTGCCTCGACCAAATCGGTTATTGTTTCAAAAAGCGGCATTTTAGTGGACGGTGGGCAGTGGGCGGTGGACAGAAGTCAGTGGGCAAAGATTACGTCATAAATGGCATTCAGATGTAGTCAATAAACTATAGATCACCGAGAATGTTGTTTTTTTATCAACGAATAGATCATACCCCTCATTTGAGTGATAGGCAGGGGCATTCCATGAAATTAGCCATTTTAACTGCCCACTGCCCACCGACCACTGCCCACTTACTCCAACTGCTCTTGTCATCATCTATTGGTCTTGCTACTATCCGCCCTGCTTGTCGCCGTAGATCCCGGATGAAAATGCCCATATCGGAGGCATATTATCCGTCGGAGGCCTGTTTGCATTCGCATTTGCTCTCCCTGAAGGAGATTATCGCCATGCCACGATTTCCTGGTGGATCATGGTTGTGGGTTAGTTTGCTGGTCGTGCTGGCCGGCTGCGCCGAGAATCCCATGGTGCTCAAGGGCAAAGTGAACCAGTACGAACAACAACAATTGGCCCTCTCGCGACAGAATACAGAATTGCAGAATCGGGCCAACGCGCTGGATAAGGATAATCAGGAATTGGGACAAATCTTGGCCCAGACCCGACAGCAATCCAAGGTTTTTGAAGACCAGTTGGCCGCCTTGCGCGATCAATTGCGCGGCGTGACGGGCCAACTTGCCCAAACCCGATCGGAAAAGGAAAACAGCGATAAAAAAGTTCAGACCATGACCGCCTCGATGCAACGTCAAGGCGGCGTGACCATCACGCCCAACAACAGTTTTCTGCAATCTCTGCCGGCGATCAATCTGCCCGACGTCTTCGTGCGTCGCGACGGCGACGTGATTCGCGTGGAATTGCCGGGCAATCGGCTGTTCGAGTCGGGCAGCGCCCGACTCCGCCCCGGCGGACCGGAATTAATCGTCGGCGCGGCTACCGAATTGATGCGGAGTTATCCCGATCAGACGATCGGCGTGGAAGGCCATTCCGACAACGATCCGATCACCGGCGGCCAATGGCGCAGCAACCACGAATTGTCGGTCGCCCGGGCAATGGCCGTTTACGATGTGCTCGTCAGCCGCACGCGTTTGCAGGGCGATCAATTGTTTGTCGTCGGCCACGGCTCAAACCATCCGGTAGTTTCTAATGCCACGCTAGAAGGCAAGCAGCGCAACCGCCGCATAGAATTGGTGGTCTATCCCGAGCGCAAAGGGAATTAGCGGCCAGCCATAAAAAAAGGAGGCCGGACATTCTTGACCGGCTCACTCGATTATCGCGGCAAGACAGGCAAGAATGCCTGTTTATGCAAAGACAGGCAAAAATGCCTGTCCTCCAGTTTATAAAATCGTCTAGTGGACCGTGGACGGTGGGCAGTGGGCAGCGGGAAAGATCGGGGCGGCGATGGGGGCGTGAGAAACCGGCGCGCGTTTTGGCGCGGCCTTGGCAGCGGTGGGCAGTTTGAGCGTAAAGGCTGTGCCGCGGCCCACAGTGCTATCCACGCGGATGCGGCCGTGATGGGCTTCGATAATATCGCGGCACATGGAAAGTCCCAGGCCGGTGCCGCCCTTGCCGCTGGCGTCCGGACCTTTTTTGGTGGTGTAGAAAGAATCGAAAATTTTGTGCAATACTTCCGGCGGCATTCCGCAACCGTTGTCGCGCACCACCAGGTCGATCATGTCGTTTTCCACGTCGTGAAGCAGCTTGATGACAAGCCGCCCGCCGTTGGGCATCGCCTGTCGGGCATTGATCAAGAGATTCATTAATACCTGTTGAATCTGGTTGCCGTTGACATAAGCCTGGGGCACATCTTGCAGTTGTTTTTCCACAACCACGCGATATTTATTCATTTCGCGCTCGAGCAACAACAGCGTGTCCTCGATCAATTGTTTTAGATTTGTCGGCTCCTGGCTGGCCGAACGGTTTCGGGCCATGCCCAAAATGGTGTTGGTAATCTTCGCCGCGCGATTGCTGGCGGTAAGGATTTTTTCAAAACATTTATCCCGAGTCGGAGTGTCTTTGTGGCGCACGCCCATCTTGGCGTAATTCAATATTGTCGTGAGCACGTTGTTGAATTCGTGAGTGGTCGTGCCGGCAAGTTCACCCAAGGCGGTCAGCCGATGTGCCTGGGCAAGCTGTTGCTTGAGGATCTCGATCTGCTCGTGAAGATGGGTCTGATCGTCGTTGCCATTCATAGTAAAGTACGGCTCCAAAGTCTAACTAAAATGCCTAATTGCTGTAATTTATTACAAAACGCCTCTTTCTCCCGCTTGTCCCAGAATCGGCGTTCTTGCTGTTTTACGGAACTTCTGCTTCTTAATTCTAAGCGGGATAAAAGGTTAGCCTTGCTCACCGTATCGACGAACTCGGCTGGGCAACTGAAGAGGAAGACGCTATAATCCGCCACGAACAAGGAAGTGGGCGATTTGGAGAAGCTGGGATGCACACGGTGGAATTACTCGAACACGGCCTGAATCTGGCTACACGTTTAGGCTACCAGATCCGGCAAGAATTTTTGGGAGGCAATAGCGGCGGAAGCTGCGTGCTGCGGGGCAAAAAAATCTTTTTTCTCGATCTGGCCCTTGATCCACAAGAACAATTGGATCAAGTTGTCGACACGCTCAATCGTGATCCCGCCGCGCTCGAATTTCCCATGCCGCATCAACTGCGCGAACTGCTTGCGCTGCGGAAAAGCGCGTAAGCTTTTTAGTTACGGACGATATATGTCTTTTCGATGACCTATCTTTACAATCAACACTAACAGCCGGTCATCTTTTATCTTGTAGATAATTCGATAATCACCTACCCGAACCCGTAAAAGCCCATGCTGTCCGTGTAAAATCTTGGCGTCTGGCGGGCGAGGTTTTTTCGCCAAAGCAAATAATTTAGCGTCGATACGCTTTTTCATATCTCGCGGCAGAGACTTTAAGGATTTTGCCGCAACTGGAGAAACTATGATCTGGTAAATCATTGATGCCCTAGCGAGAATGTGGGCAATAGAACTGATATTCTATAGTCCCATTTCTTTTCTGAGTTTTTCATACGGAATCCATTCTTTCGTTCCAGCCAGGATTTTTTTCGCGTCCTCTATATCTATTTGGTCTTCGATCTTTTCAAGCAGAGCAAGGTCTTTGATCGGGATCAAGGCAACCACATCTCGACCAGAACGTCTGACTATTATTCGCTCACCTTGATAAGCCACTCTGTTAATGGCGTCAGAAAGGTTGTCGCGAATTTCAGTTACGCTTAGAGCTGTCATCTTTTTATCCTTGAAATTACTTGATATCTTACATATCTTATATTTCGTACGTTATGTAATATTCTAGTATATTATGTTGTAAAAGTCCAGAAAAAATCAAGCCTTATAAAGCCTGTGCGTTTCGATATACTTTTCCACGGCGCGGGGGGTTTGAAAGCGGATACTCTCTCCGGCGGCCACGCGGCAACGGATTTCGCTGCTGCTTAAGCCGATCTCGGGCATTTCTACCTGATGGTTGCGGATTTCTTCAATGCGCTGCGGCGCGGTCACAGTGGTTAAGCAATTAAAGTCCAAAGGCGCCATGCCCGAGCGATGGACGACTACCGGCAGCGCTAACTCGCAAACCCTCTCGGGCTGGCGCCAATAGGGCAAGTCCAGGAGCATGTCTTCGCCCATGAGGAAGAACAGTTCCCGACCGGCATCTTCCTCTTGAATGTGTGTAAGGGTATCGACGCTATAATTAATTCCGCCGCGATCGGTTTCATAGGAACAGACCGAGAACGCCGGATGGCCGGCAATGGCCAGATTGAGCATCTCGATGCGCTCGGGGGCGGGCGTAAGCTGGCGGTCGCGTTTGTGCGGCGGCACCGAGGCGGGCAGGAACCAAACCGCGTCCAGGCGGCATTGTTCCCGACAACACTCGGCCAAAAGCAGGTGTCCATAATGAACCGGATCGAATGTGCCGCCGAAAATTCCTAGTCGCATGAGAGTTTACATTTCCTTCCCTGTAATTATAGGTCTGACAAGTTTAAGATAAATACTATAAACTGATAACTGTTTACTGTAAACTGTTAACCGTAAACTTGTCCCATGCCCCACCAGCGCAGTCTATTTGAAAACGAGCCCGAGCCGACTTCGGCGAGCTCAGCCGAGCCCTGGGAAGCGGACGATCAGGCCCAGCGTTTGATCGCCACGGTAGTATTATCCAGCGGGCCGGATCAAGAGTTCGATTACGTGGTGCCTGCGGAGCTTTGCGAGGCGGTCGAACCGGGCCGCCGGGTGCGCGTGCCTCTGGGGCCGGCGAATCGGCCGGTATTAGGATATTGTATCCGCGTGGAGAGCCGTGCGACAGGTGCGCGGAAACTGAAGGCAATTCAAGCGGTTATCGATAACAGAACCTTGCTCTCGCCGCCCATGCTGCGCATGACCCGCTGGATTGCCGATTACTATCTCTGCCCTTGGGCGACAGTGTTGGAGACAGTGTTGCCATCCGGCGTGCGGAGCAGCGCCGGCACGCGCTTGACCACTTTTTTAAGCATTGATCCCCAGGCGGCAAGCCGGTTATCACAGGAAAAACTCTCACCCAAGCAGACCGCGGTGCTTAGGGTACTGGAGGGGGCACAATCTCCAATGACCGCAGTGGAACTTGCCCGGGCGGCTAAATGCGGCCAAACGCCCATCACCGCGTTGCGTCGCCGAGGACTGATCCGCTCGCAATCTGAGCGCGTACAAACGCCGCATTATGCGGCAGCGCCGATCAAGCGGGAAAAGCATCTGGTCTTAAACGCCGATCAGCATAAAGCGCTAGTAACTATCCTTGATGCCATGAATTCCCGCGAGCATCGCACCATCTTGATCCACGGCGTTACCGGCAGTGGCAAGACGGAAGTGTACATTCAGGCCATACAGGAGGTGGTCCGCTTCGGGCGCCAGGCGATCGTCTTGGTGCCGGAGATCAGTCTCACGCCGCAGACGGTGGAGCGTTTCCGCTCGCGATTCGGCGAAGTGGCCGTGCTGCACAGCCATCTGAGCGACGCCGAGCGTCACTGGCATTGGCAACGGATCGCCGAGGGGTCGGTCTCGGTGGTCGTGGGCGCGCGGAGCGCGATCTTTGCTCCCACGCCGCATTTGGGGCTGATTGTATTGGACGAAGAACATGAAACGTCGTTTAAGCAAGAGACGGCTCCGCGTTATCACGCCCGGGACGTGGCCTTGTTTCGGGCAAAGGCCGAAGCGGTGCCGCTGGTCTTAGGCTCGGCCACGCCATCACTGGAAAGCTGGCATCGCGCCCAGAGCGGCGAATACGCGCTGGTGGAAATGCCCCGCCGCATCTTCGACCGTCCCCTGCCCGCCGTGGGCACAATCGATCTGCGCGTGGATAAAACGCGGGGCGCCATCACGCGCGGGGCCATAGGCCGACAATTGCACGCGGCCATTAGCAAGGCGTTGGAGGCGGGCGGGCAAGTGATTCTGCTCTTGAATCGGCGGGGATTTTCCACGCACATTCAATGTCCGGCCTGCGGCCACGTGGTGCGCTGCCCGCACTGCGACATTGCCCTGACGCATCATCGCACGCAGGAAATCGCGCTCTGCCATTTCTGCGACTACCAGATCCCCACGCCCGCGGCCTGCCCGGCCTGCAATTTTTCGGGCATCCGTTACAGCGGACTGGGCACGCAGCGCCTGGAGGCGGAGGTTCGCGCGCGATTTCCGCAGGCGACTTGTCTGCGCATGGATTCCGACGCCATGCAGGCCCGAGGCAGTCACGAACGGGCGCTGGCGGCGTTCCGCGCAGGCAGGGTAAGCATTTTGCTGGGCACGCAGATGATCGCCAAGGGCTTGGATTTTCCCAACGTTACGCTGGTGGGCGTGATCAATGCCGACACCGCGTTGCATCTGCCCGATTTCCGCGCAGCCGAACGCACGTTCCACCTTGTCACTCAGGTGGCGGGCAGAACCGGTCGAGGTGAAAAGGGCGGCCACGTGCTGGTGCAGACCTACAATCCCGACCATCCGGCCATTCAAGCGGCCATCCGGCACGACTATGTTGCCTTCGCCGCCGGAGAATTGCCTATGCGCCAGATGCTGCATTATCCGCCGTATGCCAGCATGATCCGGCTGGTGATTCGCGGCCCCTCGGAACCGATCGCCTGCGAGTTCGCCGGCTTTTTGGCCGAACGGTTGAAAGCAGCGCTGATGGATGCAGGCGCCGCAGCCCGGGTGTTGGGTCCGGCCCCTGCTCCCTTTGCGCGCTTGCGGGGGATGTATCGGTTTCAGGTTCAAGTACAGGGTTCCGAAGGCGACAAGCTCCGCGCCGCGGTGCGTCAAGCCACTGCCGCTTTGAAAGAGCCCGAAGGCGTGCAGTGGATCGTGGACGTGGATCCGTGGGATATGATGTGAAAATAGTAGATGGTGGGCAGTGGGCAGTGGACAGTGGACAGGGGACAGGGGTAAGGGATTGGGGATTGGGAATTTGTTTAGCCGCGAGCCGGAGGCGAGCGGTAATATCCTAGACTTTTCCACTGGCAAAAATAACTAAATATCCCTAGAATGCGGGAATCATGTCTTATCGTTCGATCAAACGCATGTTAGGCGAGACCAGCCTGGAGCGGAAGTGCCGCTTTCTGTTCGGGGCGTGCCTGCTGCTTTTGATTACCGCCAGTTTCTGGTGGTACGGCTATCAGACTGAAGACCTGGTCTACCGGCAAAATCGGATTATGGGCCGGCTGCTGGTAGATCAGGTGATGCTCATCCGGCACTGGGAACAAACCGAAAGCATGCAGAAAAAGGACGAAAACTCGCCCTGGATCGAGAATCTGCCCGGCAAACGTTATCTCGACCTGATCCAAAAAATCAGCAAGGATCTCCGCACAAAAAAGTACGAATGGCGATTTATCCGTCCCAACGGCAGCGAACGCGCTTACACGCCGCGGGACGACTTCGAATGGAAGCTACTGGAACGATTTCAGAAGAATCGACCCAAATCCTCGCCAGATAGCGGCAATCTGGAATTTGAAGAGCGGCTAAGCGAGAACAACGAGGAATATATTTATTATGAGCCGGTTAGGGCGGAAGAGTCCTGTTTGCTGGTGTGCCATCGGGCGCCGCTGGGCGGATCAGGGGTCGACCTGACGGGCACGGGATTGGCCCTGGGCGGCGTTACCGCTCAAGCGCCCGGCGATTTACTGGCTATTGTCAAAGTGATTATTCCTAATGGTCCCACCGAACACGAACTAAACATAAATCGGGCAATTTTGCTGGCCACCGCAATCATTACAGTGCTGCTGGCGATGATCGCCTCGTACTTGATCGTGCGTTACGTGATCGTCAAGCCGCTCAGGCATCTGCGGGACGTGAGCGATTCAATCAGCCGGGGCGACATCTCGCAACGCGCCGAGATCCACACCGGTGACGAATTCGAGGAACTGGCCGTGGCCTTCAACCGCATGTTGCGCCACCTCACCACCATCCAAGAGGAACTGCGCCAGGCCAACGCCAACCTCGACGTCAAAGTCGACGAACTCGCCCAGGTCAATATGCGGCTCTATGAACTGAACATGCTGAAAAGCGATTTCCTCGCCACCATGAGCCACGAATTGCGCACGCCTTTGAATAGCATTCTGGGCTTCAGCGAAGTACTCGGCTCGATCGACGCGCTGGATGAGAAACAGAAGCGTTACGTGCAGAACATTCAGAACTCGGGCCGCACGCTGTTGGATATGATTAACGACATCCTCGACCTGGCCAAGATTGAAAGCGGTAAGATGGATATGCGAATCAGCGAATTCCGCATCAGCCAGGTGGTTGGCGCCGAGTGCGACATGGCCCGCCCCTTGTCGGAAAAGAAGAACATCGATTTGCAAGTCAATATTCAGCCCGATCTGCCGCCCATGCGCCAAGATCAGGCCCGCGTGCAGCAGATCCTCAATAACTTGCTCTCCAACGCCATCAAGTTCACGCCCGAAGGCGGCTGGATCATTGTTTCGGTGGAGCGGGACGAGAAGGATTTTCTGGTGCTGAGGGTCAGCGACACGGGCGTGGGCATCGCCGAGGAAGATCAACCGGCCATTTTTGAAAAATTTCGCCAAGGACGCACGGCCATGCCCACGGGCGAGGCCATCACCCGCGAACACTCCGGCAGCGGATTGGGCCTTTCCATCGTCAAGGAAATGTGCAAACTGTTAGGCGGGGAAATTTCCGTGCAAAGCGAACTGGGCAAAGGAAGTATTTTTACCGTGCGCCTGCCGTGGACCTTGCCAGAACAATCCCGGCCCGATGCCGCGCTGGTCGAAGGTTTTGCCGAATTTACCAAACCGCGCTTGGAAATCATCAGGGCCGAACGCCACACGGCGGAGTAAGAACCCATTAAGCCGCGACCGCCGGCCGCGGAATGATTGCCACAATATCGCCACCACCGGTCGCAGAATAACTACTAAAACGAACGCGACCAACGGTCGCGGCTTGATGAACGATGACTCCGACAAAAACCAAAACCGGCACGATTCCTGAAGTCCAGCTTTTCGCCGATGGCGCGTGCAGCGGCAATCCCGGGCCGGGCGGCTGGGCGTTTATATTACGGCATCCCAGCTCGGGAAAAGAATTGGAACGCTCCGGCGCCGAGCGCGAAACCACCAACAACCGCATGGAACTTACCGCCGTAATCCGTGGCCTGGAAGCAATCAAGCGTCCTACCTCGGTCGAATTGATCACCGACAGCGTGTACGTGGGAAAAGGCCTGACCGAGTGGCTGCCCAAATGGAAGTCCTACGGCTGGCGGCGGAGTGAAAGAGGCCGGAAAAAAACCATCAAAAACGAAGATCTCTGGCGGCGCCTGGACGAACTTATACAGCAGCACCAGATAAAATTTACCCATGTGCGCGCCCATGCCGGCCACCCGGAGAACGAACGTTGCGACACGCTGGCCGTGGCCGCCTATCAAAAGTATTTGTAACCGACGGATATTTAATAAATAGCGGAGAACAAGGAAGATATGCCGTGGCGGGAATTGATTTTGCCAGATTTGGGCATTGACGATCAACCGATCACGCTGAGTTTGTGGTTGGTAAAGCAGGGCGCTTATGTGTCAGAAGGCGAACCGCTTGTGGAAGTGCTTTGCGGAGCGGCCACGGTCGATCTGCCCGCTCCGATTCAGGGAATCCTTTTCAAAAAATTAGTCGCCGAGGATGAAATTCTTCAAACCGGTCAGACTTTAGCACTCATTCAACCCCCAGATGAATAAAATCTCTCCACTACTCACTGCCCACTGTCCACGGCCCACTGCCCACTATTGATTCTGCACTAACTCCAGCGTCGCCCAGAGGCTAGGATCTTCCTGGTACGGCAGGGGGCTGCCCACGGTGAGGGTCTGTTCGCCCAACTCGCGGTCAATTATCGCGTATGTAAAGCCGATCCGCGGGTGTTCCTGGGGATCGAAACCGGTGAGCGCCTCGCCGGGAATATATGCTTCTAAAAGATAACCATCTTTTTGCTTTTTGCTACGGACCTTTAATTGTTCGGCTGTGATTGGTCGGGGATGTTCCTTGGCCCGATTGATCATTAGCCACTGGGCCGCGGGTTCGTCGAGTCTGGGGCCGGCCCCGGCGGGCAAAAACAAAAAACGATGACAGAACCGGCCGGCGCGGTGCACGTTATGGACGTCGCGCGTGTCGATCCAGACTTGGAAACCGTCGGAATCCTCGGGCTTGGCCGCCCGGCACCAGGGCGTTTGTTGCTTGCCTTGCACACGGACCAAAAACGCCAAACCCGAGTTGTTCCACGCCGCGCGCACCTGGGCGATTGTCGGCCGCCCTTCCAACTCGCTTAAATTCGGCAGGCAAAAACGCTCCTCCAATTGCGCGCCGCCGGAGGTCCAGAGCGAATCGCGATACAAACACGGCAGGGAAAAACGGAAGAGAAATCGCTCGGGTATCAGTGAATTTGACATGAGATAATACTCACCGGGAGCTAGCCAGCGGTCAACGACCGCCGGAGCGTGGGAACCAGGATAATCTCAGGGCAATTCCGGCGGCTGTTAGCCGCCGGCTGTTGCCAATTTACAACCAATGATCGTTATTTTAATTGTGCTGCAATTTGCAATATTATTTCTCTCCTCGCACTGCTTTGAGGTGTTCTTTCAAAAAGCCCGCCAGGTCGCCGCGGGCAAAATCTTGGACGCTACAGAACTTCAGATGCAATACGTCGCAATCCGGGCGCTCGCCTTCCACCTGCGGTTCGTGGCCTAGGTCGGTGATCTGGCCCAGGGTAAAACGGCCTTTTGGCCCGAAAAGGTGCAGATATACTGCATCGAGTTTTTTGGTTTGCACTGCCGCCCAGGGTTCTTTTTGCGCGGAGACATAAACCGGCACTACTTGTTTATGTTCCCAAACAATTTGGCCTTCCGGCGCGGT
The DNA here is from genome assembly GCA_963820545.1 of Pirellulales bacterium. Taxonomy (GTDB): domain Bacteria; phylum Planctomycetota; class Planctomycetia; order Pirellulales; family Thermoguttaceae; genus CAWGAJ01. Next base: position 458,544 of record CAWGAJ010000001.1, on the reverse strand, counting down.
TGTGGTGAGGAGATCAAGCAGCTTTTCCAGCACTTTTTCCTGCCAGAGGATATTTTTGCCCAGGGGAAAACCGCGGCGGGAGAAGTGCCACTTGCGCCCGAGTTGTTTCCAGGGCTGCAAGATGTTGGATTGCTGCTCCGCGCGCTTGGCGAAGCGTGCAAAGCCCGCCACGGCCCGATCAAGGAAAGACCAAAATTCCGGGCGGTCGATCTCCTGGTAACTATAAACACGCAGTTCGATCTCCTGCCACGGCCCGCGTAGGTTTTTGCATTTTACCCGCGGCTGGGTGCCGTAGAGTGGCAACTCGGGCATGTCGTTAAGCGGTTTCAGTTCGAGTTGTTTGACCAGATCGTCATGTTTGAAGGTGTTGCGCGTAGTGCGGAATTTCATTTTCAGCAGCCACTCTTCGCCAGTGATGGCGTGGAAGAACCAGCCGTCGGATTTTTTCCGGCCGCTGATTTCCACCACCGAGCGGGAGTTCCAATCAATCTGGCTGAACAGATCGGATTGTTGTTCAATGCGCCGGACCACGTCGGCCAGAATGCGGCCGTCCCAGCGGCAGGGATTGCCGGTGCGGCCCACGCGATCGACCGTATGCCAGTGAAGGCCGTCGATTTCCCAGGGCATTTTGGCGTCGCGCCCGACATCGGTAATATCGCGATCGCCGGGACGTTGGACTATTTCGGCGGCAAAATCGAATAGCTTACGCTTCACCAGCGGTCCGGCGGCCAACACCGGGGCCAAGGCCTCGCCAGTATAGGAACGATACATTGACTGTGTGCCAGTGCCACCCACGCCGGGCACAAGTGCCCGGGCTAAACGTTTTCCGCGACCAACGGTCGCGGCTTTATGATTTTGGGTGTGGGCGACGATCTCTTCGGGCGTGCCAGCGGCGACAAGGTAGCCGCCCTCCTCTCCGGCCTCGGGGCCCAGGTCGATCACCCAATCGGCCGTCTTTATTACATCGAGATTGTGCTCAATCACCACCACGGTATTGCCCAGATCGACCAGCCGGTTGAGTACCTCGAGCAATTTGGCCAGATCATCAAAGTGCAGTCCAGTGGTCGGCTCATCGAGAATGTAGAGAGTTTTACCGGTGTCGGGCCGGGCGAGTTCGGCGGCCAGTTTTACGCGTTGGGCCTCGCCGCCGGAGAGCGTCGGTGCGGGCTGGCCGAGCGTGAGATAATCCAATCCCACGTCGCAGAGCGTTCTGAGCACACGGCGGATTTTAGGGATGTTTTTGAACAACTCCACCGCTTCGCCGCAAGACATGTCGAGCACGTCGGCAATCGACCGACCGTGAAAGAGCACGGCCAGGGTTTCGGGATTGTAGCCGCGTCCTTGACAGGTGTCGCACTCGACCCAGACGTCAGGCAAAAAGTGCATCTCGATGCGCAGTTGGCGGTTGCCCTCGCATTTTTCGCAGCGACCGCCCGGCACATTGAAACTGAATCGCCGCGGCGTGTATCCGCGCAATTTCGCCTCGGGTAATTGGGCATAGAGCGAACGAATCAGATCGAATGCGCCGGTGAAGGTGGCCGGATTCGAGGTGGGCGTCTGGCCCAGCGGCTGCTGGTCCACGCGGATCACCTTGTTGATCTGCTCGATGCCACGGATGGCATCGTGGGCGCCGGGAAAAGTCTTTGCGCGGTGCAGAGTGCGGGCAAGCGATTGATAGAGCACGTCCTCGATGAGCGAACTCTTGCCCGAGCCGCTGGTTCCGGTGACCACGGTCAACGCGCCCAGGGGAATACGCACGTTGATATTCTTGAGATTATTGTGCCGCGCACCCAGGATTGCGAGCCAATCGCCGTTCCACGCGCTCCCCGACCGACTGACCATGCCGACCACGGCTGCGCCGCGGTGCCCGATGGTGCCCGTCGGTGCCCGGTCGCGGCTAAACTTGCGTCCCTCGTCCCGTGCCCTTCGGCCCTGACCTCTGACCTCAGACCTCTGATCTCTGACTGACGGCAGGCGGCGGTTAGTGGGAACGGGAATCGCCTTTTTGCCGGAGAGATACGGTCCGGTGACCGAGGCGCGACGTCGGGCCAGTTGTTCGGCCGTGCCCGAAGCGACAATCTGTCCGCCCTGCCGGCCTGCTCCGGGACCGAAATCGAGTAATTGATCGGCATTGGCGATCACCTGGCGATCGTGTTCCACCACCAAGAGCGTATTGCCCAGGTCGCGAAGTTTTTTCAGGGCATCGAGCAAGCGCTTGTTATCGCGGGGATGCAGCCCGATCGTGGGCTCATCGAGTACGTACAGTACGCCGCACAGTCCGCTGCCCACCTGCGCGGCCAGGCGGATGCGCTGCATCTCGCCGCCGGATAGCGTGGGTGCGGGCCGGGCAAGCGTGAGATAATCAAGACCCACATCGACTAAAAATTGCAGCCGGTTGATGATCTCCCGATTAAGCTCGCCGGCGATTTCTCGCTCGTTCTCGGCGAGTTGCCACGACTTAAAATCCTTCCAAAGCCTGCCAAGGGGCATGCGGCAGAGCTCGTCGATTGTCCGGCCGCGCAGACGCACGGACGCGGCATCGTCGCGCAACCGGCTCCCGCCGCAAACGCTGCATTCTACTTCGTCGACCAGGTGTTCCAACTTCGGCGCAAGGCCGGCGAAACGCGGCTGGCCTCCTCCAGCGCCGGATAAAGTCCCTTGTATTGGAACTTCAATAGAGTACACCCGCTCCCCTTCGGGTCGCGGCTAAACACTTCCCCTGTTTCCTGACCTCTGACCTCTGACCTCTGATCCCTGACATCGAACCACTGTTCGCCGGTGCCTTGCAGGATCAAGCGCCGATGTTTGCCGCCGAGCTGCTCAAAGGGCACATCGGCCGGAATGCCGGTAGCTTGAGTGAAGGTCTCCAGCATCGGGCCAAACAGCGGCGATTGCACCTTGGGCCACAAGGCCACTGCACCCTGGGCAAGGGTCAATTTGGGATCGCTGAGCAACAGCGAGGGATTCGTTCCGGTCTGCACGCCCAGGCCTTCGCACGCCGGGCACCATCCCAGCGGACTGTTGAAAGAAAAATTATGCGGCCCAAGCGGCTCGAAACTCCGCCCGCAGCGTTCGCAGGAAAAATGCTGGCTGTGAACCGCCGAGGGCCAGGCGGTCTCGGGCAGATCATCGCGGGGATAGACCACTTGCACCATGCCTTGGCCCAGTGCCAAGGCATTTTCCACGCTGCCGGCGATGCGCGAGCGGGCCTCGGGCCTGATACTCACGCGATCGATTATGACCTCCACGTTGTGTTTGCGCCGGCGATCTATGCTGGGCGGATTATCGAGCTCATAAGTCTGTCCGTCCACCCGCACCCGCACATAGCCCGACGCCCGCATATCATCCCAAACCGTTTCGTATTGCTCGCCTACCTGAACTTCCCACGGCGCCATGATATACAGCTTGGCGCCGGCGGGATGATCCATGATCTTGGCGATGATTTCATCGGCCGACTGAGAGCCCACGGGCACGTCGCAGCCGGGACAATATGGCACTCCCAATCGGGAAACGAGAATGCGCAGGTAGTCATAGATTTCCGTCACCGTACCCACTGTGCTCCGCGGCGTATGCCCACTGTGCTTCTGCTCGATGGCGATCGCCGGGGAAAGACCCTCGATATGGTCGAGCTTGGGTTTTTGCATCTGGGCCACGAACTGCCGGGCGTACGCGCTGAGGCTTTCCACGTAGCGGCGCTGGCCTTCGGCGTAAATGGTATCCATGGCCAGCGAACTCTTGCCCGAGCCGCTGGGCCCGCAACAGACGGTAATTTTATCGCGGGCTATATCGACGTCGATGCCCTTGAGGTTGTGTTGCCTGGCGCCTCGGACTTTGATCCAGCGATTGCTCGTGGCACCCTTTCGTGCTTCACCGGGCACAAGTGCCCGGGCTAAACGTTTCCCATGTTCCTCCTCCCTCACCCCTCGCCCCTCATCCCTCGCCCCGTCAAAAACATTCCCCAGCACTTGACCGGTGTATGAATTTTTATTTTTAGCCACTTGCTCGGGCTTGCCCTGGGCCACGATTTTTCCGCCCTCATTGCCTCCTTCGGGTCCCAGGTCGATGATCCAATCGGCTGTTTTAATGACTTCCAGATTGTGTTCCACGACCAGCACTGTGTTGCCTGCCTCGACAAACCCGTGCAGCACCTTAAGCAGCAACTCGATATCGGCGAAGTGCAGACCGGTCGTAGGCTCATCGAGCAGATACAGCGTGCGCCCGGTACTGGTTTTCACCAATTCCCTGGCGAGTTTGATGCGCTGCGCCTCGCCGCCGGAAAGCGTGGGCGAAGGCTGACCAAGTTTCATGTAATCGAGCCCCACATCGTGCAGCGTTTGCAGCTTGTGGGCAATGGGGGGAATGTTTTGGAAATGGATCAGCGCTTCCTGGATGTCCATCTCCAGCACCTGGGAGATGGATTTTCCTTTGAAGCGGATTTGCAGCGTTTCGCGATTGAAACGATGCCCCTCGCAGACCGGACAGGTGACCCAAATGTCGGCCAGAAAATCCATTTCCAAGCGGTTTGAACCGTTGCCATCGCAGGCTTCGCAGCGACCGCCCTCGACGTTGAAGCTGAAGCGCCCGGGCTTGTACCCCCGAGCCTTGGACTCGGGGAGTTGCGTGTAGAGCTTGCGGATTTCATCGAAAACCTTGATGTACGTGGCCGGATTGCTCCGTGGCGTGCGTCCGATGGGCGATTGATCGATGGCGATCATCCGATCAAGATATTCCAGGCCGTCGATCCGCTCGTGCGCACCGGGATTGCCGATGCCGCGATTGAGATCGCGGCGCAGGGCCTCGACCAAAATATCGTTGACCAGCGAACTCTTGCCCGAGCCCGATACGCCCGTGACGCACACGAACACGCCCAGGGGAATCTCCACGTCGATCCCCTGGAGATTGTTGTGTCGGGCGTCGCGCACGACGAGTTTATTTCCGCTTCCGGGTCGGCGATGGGCGGGAATTTCGATACGCCGCCGGCGGGAAAGATATTGGCCGGTAACACTGGTCGGCTCGGCCACGATCTGCTCCAGCGATCCGGCAGCGACAATCCGGCCGCCGCGAACGCCGGGGCCCGGTCCGAAATCGACGATGTGATCGGCCGCGCGCATGGTGTCCTCGTCGTGTTCCACGACGACCACGGTGTTGCCTTGATCGCGGAGGTTGGCCAGCGTGTGAAGCAGTCGCTCGTTGTCGCAGGAGTGCAGACCGATCGAAGGTTCATCGAGAATGTAGAGTACTCCCACCAGCCCGCAGCCGATCTGACCGGCCAGACGAATGCGCTGCATCTCGCCGCCAGCAAGCGTGGGCGCGGTGCGGTCGAGGGTAAGATAATCGAGTCCGACATTCTTGAGGAATTGCAGGCGCCCGCGAATTTCCTTGATCGCCTCGGCGGCAATCGCCTGGCCGGTGGGATCCAACTCCAATACACTAAAGAAATCTTCCGTCTCGGTTGCGGCCAGAGCGCAGACCTCGGGCAGCGTGCGCTGGGGCTTGTCGCGGAAGCGGGGCGAGCACGTGGTCAACGTCACGCAGCGGGCCTGGTCGTTCAGGCGCTCACCGTTACATCCGCCGCAGCCTAAGATCCGCATGTACTTTTCCAACTGGCGGCGTTGCAGTCGGCTTTTGGTCGTGCGATATTGGGAAAGCAATTTGGGAATGAGGCCTTCGAATTTGCCGCCCCACTTATAGCCTGAAGGTCCGCTGCGCCAGGTATAAGTCACATGTTCGTCGCCCATGCCCCAGAGCAAGGCGTGTTGCAAGGCGGGCTCGAGTTCTTCCCAGGCGGTTTCCAAAACCGCGCCCGGCGCCAGGCCGTATTTGCGCTGGAGTGTTTCGGCCACGCCGCGGTAGATATGCCGCTGCCAGCGCCCCATCCCCCGCCACTTGCCCACCAGATCGATACAGCCCTGTTGAAAGGACCGCGTAGGATCGGGGATCAACTTTTCCGGATCAAAGGTGTAAATCTGCCCCAATCCGCCGCACTGCGTACACATCCCTTGGGGACTGTTGAAACTGAACATTTGCGGGCTGGGCGGTTCGAAACTCAGGCGACAATGCGTGCAGGCATAATGGGCGGAAAGATGGATGTCGGAAGGATGAAGGATGAATGACGAAGGATGAAGGTCAAATGCTGAATGCGCTGAAGAAACCGCTTGCGGTTTAGCACTATTCCTGCTGCGTTCCGCGTTCTGCGTTCCGCGTTCTATGTTTTCTTCCTCCAGGGCGATGATAATGTTGCCCTTTCCCACGTGCAAAGCAAGCTCTACGGTTTCGGCCAGACGGGGACGGATTTTGGGCCCGGCCACCAACCGGTCGATTAGCACCTCGATGTTGTGCCGCATCTGGCGATCCAGACGCAAATCATCGCCCAGGCGAACCACGCGGCCGTCCACGCGCGCGGATAAAACCTTGTTTCTGCAAGTCCTCGAACAAGTCGCGATATTCGCCTTTCTGTGCGCGAATCAGAGGCGCCAGCACCATGAACTTCGTGCCGCCAGTCAAAGTGCCGATGCGATCGAGGATTTGCTCCCGCGTTTGGGCAGTGATCGGGCGTCGGCATTGTGGACAATGTCCCTGACCCACCCGGGCGTATAACACGCGCAGATAGTCGTAGATTTCGGTAATCGTGCCGACTGTCGAGCGGGGGCTTTGACCGGCCGTCTTTTGCGAAATAGAGATCGAGGGGCTTAGGCCCACGATCCGATCCACGTCGGGCTTGGGCATCTGCCCCAAGAATTGCCGCGCGAAACTGGAAAGACTTTCCACATATCGCCTTTGACCCTCGGCATAGAGTGTGTCAAAGGCCAATGAACTTTTGCCCGACCCGCTGACTCCGGTAAAGCAGATCAGCCGGTTTCGCGGCAGCACCAGGTTCACATCCCGGAGATTATGTTCCCGGGCGCCATCAATGCGGATATCCGAGTTATCCATATTAACTAGGCGCAGACAACGTTGTGTCGAAAACTATTGATTTTAGTGCGCCGACAAAGACTAGAGCAAGCAGTAAAATTGGGGAAACCATCTTGCTGAAAAAGTCGGATAAGCAAGATTGCCAAAAAAATACTCCGTTTTGAACCACATAGAGATTTTGATGTTTAATAGATTCTTTTCCAGTATTCCTATATTCGCCATAGTGACAACAACTGCCAGCAAAGTTTAACTCTCTTACTAAAGCTATTTTGTCGTCATTTTAGGAATTTCATTCAAAGTTAATGCTGTTGGCATAATCAGCCGATCCCGTAAATGAGGAACTTTCGTTACTTTCCTCAGAACCGATAAAACCGTTAAGCTTTAAATATCCGCAGAGGGGGGATTGATTATGGCCGCTAGTCGAGCCGGAAAGCTGATTTTGGGGCTTGTCTTTGTTTGGGCGTATTCTCTTCTTGCCGCAGATTGCCTTGCGGTAGTGCAAGCGGAAAACGGAGAAAAACTACCGACGTTTGAGCAAATACCTCCGGGGGAAAAGGAGCCACTTGAGCCTACCCCGGAAAGTACTCAGGAGGCGGAAGAGCCTTGCAATGAGGCTATTTGTGAAATGTCGGTGTGCGGTCCGCCGGGCCGGTTCTGGATCCGGGCCGATTGGATGATGTGGTGGACCAGCGGGACGCATTTGCCGCCGTTGGTTATTGCGGGACCTCCGGGCACGCCTGCCGCCGATATGGATGTCGTTTATGGCGATCAGACGGCTCTTCTTGGCGGACGCTCGGTCGTACGGCTGACGTTCGGCGGCTGGCTCGATCGCTGTCATCGCTGGGGAGTCGAGGCCGACTGGTTGACCATGAGCGGGATGTCAAACCATTTCGAGCAGGCAACCACCAGCACCACAGAAGTCGACAGGCCTTTTTATGACTTGTATAAAAACCAACTCGCCGCTGAGTACGCCGACCGGGTTGCCGTCGACACCGACGACTATTTAGGTTCAACCGGCGTTTGGATGCGCTTTAACCTGTGCTGCTGCGATAACTGCGGCACGCCGGCTTGTGGTTCGTGTAATAATATAAATAGCGGTTGTAGCGGAGCGGAGTGCGGCCTTTCTTGTAATCCTTGCGCGATGTTTTACTGCCGCACGGATTTACTCGTCGGGTATCGGTATTACATCCTGGGCGACCGTCTGTCGATTCACGAAAATTATACCACAGGCACTCCAGCCCCAGCGGCATTTTTTGATATTACCGATACCTTCCGTACCCGGAATGAATTCCAAGGCAGCGAATTCGGTCTGGCCACTGAACTGCGCCGCGGCCGCTGGGGACTGAACATTATCGGGAAAATCGCCATGGGCAGTACGCGGCAGGTTGCCTACATCAACGGCTTGACAAAACAGACCGTCAATAACGTAACAACTCCATATGATAACGGCATTTACGCCACCCTCAGCAATATCAATACGTATACCAAAGATCAATTCACCGTTATTCCCCAGTTGAATATGGAACTAAGTTGCCAACTGTCTCCCCGGTTGCGGGGCTTTGTGGGCTACAATCTGCTCTACTGGTCGTCGGTGTGGCGGGCAGGCGATCAGATCGATCTGTTCATCGATCCGCAGCAGTTTCCGCCGACGCCGAAGCCCCATTTGCCGTTGCCCACTTTCCCCGGATATAACAGCAATTTCTGGGCGCTGGGCGTCAACGCCGGCTTGGAACTACGGTTCTAAAATTACCGTAAGCTCCAGCAGCGCTTCTGAAAAGAAAAAAGGGATGGAGGAAAAGCTCCATCCCTTTCAACTTTTTTGCAGCTTTCCTAACGAAAGGACAATTCTCCGCAGCTAGCGGTTAGTGGACCGTTTTCCTTTGTACATGAAATATCCCAGTCCCATTAGTCCGGCGGAGAACAATTCCAGCCAAACGCTTGGTTCAGGTGCTGGCACCAGGGGATCACTCGATGTCAAAAAAAGACTTTTGGAAATAAGCGAACTGGGGAAAGTCCGCTCGCCGAAGTCAAGCTCCTGTGCCTGATTCACATTGGTTAAATTCAACAGAAACCGATTCGAATTAGGATCGATTTGCACTTGAGAATTGGGTATTTCAATCAGCAAGTTTTCCCCTTGGATCGAGGGTGTGGCGTTCAGGAGGAAATAGTTCCCCGGAGCCACAGTTAATGAGTATGCTCCCTGGGAATTGGTCCACGCCGCGGCCACTAATGTATTCGGATTACTTTGCGAAAACAACTTGACAAGTGCGCCAGGAATGCCTAGTTCGGCATTGTCGATGGTTTTCGAGTCATTGCTGTCCCACCATACCCAACCCGAAATAATGGCTGCGACAGTGGGATTGCTGGGAGTACCCGATGGAAAAATGTCCGGCAACAGCGACTTGTTAAATCCATCCGCAGTCATTGCATAGCCGCTGAATGCACTGCTGTAAAGAAGTTTGTGGGCACCAAATGCTGTGCACTGAGATATAAAGAGCAAAGCGAGGAAAATGGTTGCCACTTTCCCAATGACCCACGGAGAACAATAAAACGAGCCATCTAACGGCGCATGCTTAGCGCATGGCCTAGTGGGCCTAGAGAAAAACGAGTTCACGAGCGCTGCCTCCATTTTGGGGTTATTAAGTTACGTGTAAAACTTACCTAATCCTTATGATAAACAGAACGAGTAAAATAGCAAGCAAATCCCCCTTTTTTCCCGATCATTTTTTTCCACAAATCTTCCCCCACTGGAAACTCCTTCTTGTTCGTTTAAGTCTTTTTTTGCCGGAATTATTATCCCCAGTATGTAATCGCGATGTTACAACTGCCTATATAGCAATAAGTTACGATTTTTTAAACTTAGACATTGGCATCGTGGGAGCGATTAAAAGTCTTGTCTATTGGAAAGACTTATGCCCGCCATAATCCGGTGAACAGTACGAGATTACTCAAAGAATGAAGAATGTACCACCCATAGATGGTATCTCATGGGATCCAGATCAGGCCCACAAAAATTGTCCTGGAAATCTATTTCCCAAGAGCGCCTAATAAAATGAAATACCTCATACGGCCAATGACTGTCAGCGGCTACGAAGTGCCTGCTGAGATGATCTGCAAGTTAGTTTAGTTAGCTACGTTAAGTGATTCCGCCCGCATCTTTTCCACAAATAGCCCTGTTATCAGACCTGGCTGAATTCTTGCGGTTCGCCGATTATTTTGGCATGATGTTCATTAAATACCGATAATCAACCCCCTTGCGTCTCGTCATGCCTCACGAGGAACTGGCTCAATTAGAACTGCTTTTCGAGCTCGATGCGCTGGCGGACCGGCTCCAGCGTTGGGCTCAAACCGCGCCCGATTGGCAGCCGGCCCAAACCTGTCAGGCCGTGGTCCGGAGGCTGCAACAACGGGTCGCAGTAATGCGGATCCGCTGGGAGGCGCCATTGGTCGTGGCTGTGCTGGGAGGAAGCGGAACCGGCAAGAGCACCCTGATTAATGCGCTTTTAGGGGCGGAGGTTGTAGAGGTCGGACGTCAGCGTCCCACTACTTGCCGGCCCGCGCTTATCTGCCGTCCCAATATCACTCCGGAAATGCTGGGCATCGATCCCGCGGGCATTGAGTTGATCGTACGCGATCTGCCCCTGCTCCGCGAGTTGGTGCTGGTGGATTGCCCCGATCCCGATACAACCGAAGTAACGCTCCAAGACGCCGTAAGCCGGGAACCGCCGGATAATCTTGCTCGTTTGCGAAAGATATTGCCTCACTGCGACGTGCTGCTGGTGACCACCACGCAGCAAAAATACCGCAGCGCCAGAGTGGCGGAAGAACTGGCCGCGGCGGCCGCCGGGGCGAGATTGGTCTTTGTGCAAACGCATGCCGTTGTGGACGACGACGTGCGCGAAGATTGCGTGCGGTGTTGGCCGATCAGTATGCCACGGGCCGCCTTTTCTTCGTCGATTCGCTGGCCGCCTTGGCCGAGGCCCAAGCGGGCCGCCTGCCGCGGGGCGAACTGGCCGAGTTGCTCGATCTGCTCTTCAGCGAACTGGCCGGGGCGGCAAGCAGTCGCATCCGCCGGGCCAATTTTCTCGATCTGCTGGCCGAGACGCTTGCCGGCTGCCAAAAGCGACTCGAGGAAGCGGCGCCCGCGGTCGAGCAACTATTAAATGCCACTGAGGAGCAGCGCGGCGTTTTCGCTACGCAGCTTGCCAAACAAATGCACGCCGAACTGTTGGCCAGCCGCCGAATTTGGGAAAACAGGTTGCTCGAACGGACCGCGTCGCGCTGGGGAGCCGGCCCTTTCGCCTGGGTATTGCGGATTTATCAAGGCTTGGGCACTTGGGCCTTAGGCGCCTTGGTTTTCCGGGCCCGCACTCCGGCGCAAATTGCACTCTGGGGCACGGCCGAAGGAGTACACGCCTGGCGAAAACAACGCCGACGCCGCGAAGCCGAGCGGGGCATCGATCGAGCGGTTCTAGGCTGTTGGGATCAGGCTGAAATCCATAAAGCCGCGCTGATCCTCGACGGCTATGCAACCGAGGCCGGAGTGGATCGGCGCAGCGTTGCAGCGGCGAATGTTGCCGCGGAGGCCGAGACGGCCGGAACAAGTTTTCTTGCCCGCGCGTCGGCCGATCTGGAATCGCTCGTTGCCCGGCTGGCGGCGCGTCATACCGGCTGGTTTACCCGGGGCTGTTATGAACTGCTGCTGATATTGATGCTCCTCTGGCTTTTGTTTCCCTTGGCGAAAAATTTCTTTTACGATTCCTGGCTGGCGTCCCAGCCGACGCCGGTGTGGGGATTGGAGGTTTATCTGACGGCGGGCTTCTGGTTAGTGCTCTGGTGCTTATTGCTGATATTAACATTAACCAGGCGCCTGCGCAGCGGACTACGCCGCGAAATCGATCAACTGGTTGCCAACTGGCAATCGCCTTCCACAACTGCCGGATTGTTCGCCGGTTTGGAAACCGAGTGCCGCCGGGCAAGAGAATTTTGCCGCGACCTGGAAGGACTGGAACAACAAGTTCGCCAACTGCAACGGCAATTGGCCTTGCCCGAGGACAAGACCGGCCATCATTTATAGTCTCTGAGCGAAGCGAAGAATCTTCGTGCAGGAGAATGTCGACCACGGGTTGAGAGATATGGCGGCCCGGATCCTTCGCTGCGCTCAGGATGACAATACTCCGCCGTACTAGGCTTTGACTTCACTAGAAGCCGCGATACACTAAAAGATTATTATTGAAAGATATTGAAGATGTTTGTCGATGAAGTGGAAATCCGCGTTGAGGCCGGCAAGGGGGGCGACGGTTGCGTCAGCTTCCGCCGGGAAAAATTCGTGCCGCGCGGCGGCCCGGACGGCGGCGACGGCGGCGACGGCGGCAGCGTGATCCTCCTGGCTCAAGAGGACGTCGACAGTCTCACGGCACTAGTCCATCGCAAACATTGGAAGTCCCGGGACGGCCAATCCGGCAGTAATGCCAATTGCCACGGCGCTTCGGCCGAAGATCTGATAATCCTTGTTCCGCCCGGCACGGTGGTGTGCGACGCGGAGCACGGGCACGTGATCAAGGATCTGGCCGCGGCTGGTGATCGCGTGACCGTAGCCACGGGGGGCAAAGGCGGCAAGGGCAACACCCGTTTCAAATCGGCCACTAACCGCGCGCCGCGCCAACATACACCGGGCGATCCCGGCGAGGTTCGCACGCTGCGGTTGGAGCTGAAAGTGATTGCCGACGTGGGACTGATCGGCAGACCCAATGCCGGCAAGAGCACGCTCTTAAGCCGGCTTTCCCGCGCACGGCCCGAGATCGCGCCGTATCCGTTTACCACCAAGCATCCGTATCTGGGGCGCGTGCAAATCGATGCCGATCATTCGTTCATCATGGCCGACATCCCCGGCCTGATCCAAGGCGCCGCCGAGGGCGCCGGCCTGGGACACGAGTTCTTGCGCCACGTGGAGCGGGCCGGGATCCTCGTGCATCTGGTCGAGCCCACGCCCCTTGACGGCACGGATCCGCTGGACAATTATCGGCAAATCCGCGTCGAGCTGGAAAAGTATAATTCCGAACTGGGCCGGCGCGTGGAAATCCTCACCGTGACCAAGGCCGACCTGCCCGGGGCCAATGAAGTCCGGCAACGTTTGGCAGATGAACTGAAGCGAGAGGTACTGTTGATTTCGGCCGTAACGGGTCAAGGCCTTAATGACCTGGTCGGCGCAATCGCCAAGCAACTGCAAGGCGAGCCGCAGGCGTGGTAACTTTTTTGAATTGCGAAGTGTCATACAGTAAAATAAGTGATATTTAGCCCGCCGTGAATACACGGTAGGTAAAGTGCAAATGGATAAGATCAAACTCCCCGGGTGTAATCACCCGGGGCTAAATACTTCAATGTCAGCCATAACGAGCCCACTTATAGCCGTTGATATTGGCAATGCACGCCTGAAAGTCGGCGTATTCGACGCTATCGTCGGCCATTCATTGCCCGAACCAGTGCGAACCTTGGCGCTGGAAGGCGACGCGCCGCAATTGGATGAGCTGGTATCTTGGTTTGAGGATTTGTCGAAACAGAAATTATCATGGGTGTTGGCCAGCGTGAATCGGCCCGGCGCGACCAGGCTCATCGACTGGTTACACGAACATCGGCCCGATGATGAGGCAACTTTGCTTTCGGCCGCCGACCTGCCTTTGACAGTGCGGCTGGAGCGGCCGGACATGGTGGGCATAGATCGGCTGGTCGATGCCGTGGCCGTCAATCGGCTGCGCCAGCCCGACCGACCGGCAGTGATCGTCGACGTGGGCACGGCCATCACCGTGGATCTGGTTTCGGCCGACGGGTCTTTTTTAGGCGGATCGATCCTGCCGGGATTGGCGATCTCTGCCCGGGCACTCAACCAGTTCACCGATCTTTTGCCGCTTATGGACATCTCGGAATTTTCCGATCCGCCGCCGGCCTTGGGCACGTCGACTGAAGCAGCCCTGCGCTCCGGCTTGTTTTGGGGCACGGTGGCGCAATCCGAGAGTTGATCGAACAACTTAGCGGTGTGCCAGTGCTTCCACAGAAGCAGTGCAACGAACGCCAAGACACAGCCACCCGCCCCCAAATCTTTCTCACCGGCGGCGCGGCGCAAGAGTGGCCCAACTGATTGCCCCCGACGCCCAATATGTTCCGCATCTAACCCTGGCGGGAATCGCTCTGGCGGCTGCGAGAGGCGAGAGACGAGGGGAGAGAGATTCGGGGATGGGGAGCAACAACACCTCTTGTGCCCGCGTTTGTCGTGGGCATGAGTGAAGGATAAGAAGAACCTGCATGGCTACGATCGCGTCCGTTTTTGGCGGATAGCACCCGGCAGTGCTGCCGGGGAAGTGCTAATTGATTTCGTTCAGAACCCGCGCAGGTCGGTGCTTTGCCGCAGCGGCAGGCCTTGCTTGGGCAGGCGCCGGAGCACCAGATATTCGATACCGCAGGCTTCACAATACTGGCGCTTCTCGGGCTGATCGCCGTCCTCGTTGACGGCGTAGATGTCGGGCCTGATGCGTTCGATCTCGGGCTGGGCGTCCAACCAGCCGCTGCCCGAGGAGATCAAGGCTTGATGTACGAAACGGACAGACTGGACCATGTAGCGGCGCTGCTGCTGGGAAAACAGCGGATGGCCTTCGCCCTTGAGCAGTCGGATGTTCGCGTCGTGGCCCACGATTACGTACAGATCGCCTAGCTCGGACACTTCCTCAAAGAAGCGTACGTGGCCCGAGTGGAACCAATCGAAGCAGCCGGAGACGATCACCTTTTTGCGTGGGCTTGAGCAGGCCGAGTCGTTCGGCGGCAGTTCTGGAAAACCCTGCAAGTCTTCCTCACGGAGAACGCGGTACTCTATGGCGCAGCGGCGGCAGTAGTCGCGTTTGGCCGGTGCGTGGTCGAGCTGATCGACGATCCAGGCGGCGGGCGCATCGCCTTCCAGCGGCGGCAGCGTGTGGCGGTCGGACGGATCGGCCAAGGTAACCTGGTCCACGTAGCGGATCGCCTCCAACAGGTACTTCCGTTCCTCCAGAGGGAACTTGGGCTGTTGGCCCTCGAGCCGCGCGATTGCCTCATCCGACCAGAGTAGGATCCGCAGCGATCCCAGACGCGAGGCCTCGTGCAGCAGGCGCACGTGATGGGAACGCATGTCGTCGAAGTGGCCGCTGACGACGATCTGCCTGACGTTCATGCCACCTTCTCCCGCTCAATGCGAACCTGGATGCGCAGCGCCCCGGGCACCTCCTCCTCAGAGGCGACGAACAGGTATCCGCCGCCGCAGCCGGAGTACATGGCCCCTGGATATTTAGCTTGATAATAGTGGAGGATACCCAATAGATCGATGTTGATCGCCGGATGCCGGACCACGTGCGGCAGGATCGCTTGCCAGCAGTTCATGCATTCGTTCATCGAGGTGCCCAAGGCCCAGACGTCGCGCTCAACAATGGCCGCATAGCAGTCCTTGCCCGATTGGCCCAGGCGGCGGATCCATTGCGGATCGAGGTTCTTTTGGCCCAGTGGATTATAACCCTCCGGGCGCTGCTGAACGGGCAGGACGTGGATCACGCGCTCCAGCCAGCGCGCGACCTGGGGATTGTTGTTGGACTCGATGTGCCGGGGAAAGATACCGCCCTCGTGACGGTAGTCGTAGTCCAGGCGGTTGATGCCCGGATAGATCAGCCCGATCATGTCCTGCGAGCCGGAGGGCTCGGCCTTGCCGTGGTTTTCCGCGGCATAAAGCTCCTTGACCAGCTCGGCCGGATCGCGGTCCGGGAGCCGGCCGTTCCAGAGACGCATGGCAATGTAGCGTGTGCCCGTGGCAAACCCGGCGCGGTCCATGAAGCGGAAGTTCGGCTCCAGGGCCACCACGACCATTGAGCCGGGCGGCGAGGGATCGTGTTGGGAGACGAACGGCTGATCGATCCAACCGCCGGCCAGGGCCATGCGGTTGGGAATGGCGCTGATAATGTCGCTGATCTTGCGGCGGGATTCCATCTGCATGAGGACTAAGCCGATTCGAGGATGATGTTGCCGTATTGAGTGGTGTCAGCGGTGCGGATCAGACCAACGGCGTGCGGAACGCGTTTCTTGAAGTCCAGATGGGGCTCGAAGCGTATCTCCACGGGCTCGACGAGCATGGCGTATTCGCGGCGGAGCGGCTCGCCGTTGCGGCGGAGAAACTCCTCGGCCATAAACGCCGCTCCGATAACGAAGTTGTCGCGGATCGCCGCCAGCACCTGCCGGACCGTGGGAACGTCGTCGACCAGCGAGATATCGACCGTCTCAATCTGCGGCCAGAAGGGAAAGCCGCGGTCCGCGATCACCAGGGTGTTGGTGTGCCGGACGCGAGCAATCAAATTAAGCAGGCCGGGATTGAGGATTCCGCTTTTTAGCATGGTCCGATCTCCTTCCGACAATATCATTCTTCTCTCTTTTCGTCTCTGCCATATTTCGATGATTCTAATCCCTCGTGGATGTCCACGCAAGCGATGGGGCGGCCCAGGGTCCAGAAAAGGGCGGGACGCACGAAAAAATCGAGCAGCGTGGAACTGATCAGTCCACCGAGGATGACAGTGGCCACGGGATAAAGAATTTCCTTGCCGGGTTTATCGGCCGAGAGGACCAGCGGGATCAGGGCAATGCCGGCGCAGAGGGCCGTCATGAGCATGGGAGCCAGTCGTTCTTTGCCGGCTCGCTGGATCATTTGCGTACTAAAGTTTTCGCCTTCGTGTTCCATGAGGTGCAAGTAATGGGCGATGAGCAGGATGCCGTTGCGCGAGGCGATGCCGGCCAGGGAGATAAATCCCACCATGCTGGCAACGGTGAGCGATTGCCGGGTCACCAGCAGGGCGGCGACCGCGCCGATGGCGGCCATGGGCAAGGCGGCCAGCACCTGGAAGCTGAGGTTCCACGAACCAAAGAGCGTGTACAGCGCCAGGATCATGCAACTGAGCGAAACCAGGCTCAAAAGACCGATGGTGCGCGTGGCCGATTGTTGGCTTTCAAACTGGCCGCCGTAGTGGATGAAGTAGCCGGCAGGCAGCGCGGCCTGAAGAGGGGCCAGACGTTGCTGGATGTCGGCCACGACGCTTCCCAGGTCGCGTCCGGCGGTATTGCATTGCACGATGATCCGCCGCCGCACGTTTTCGCGATTGATGGTATTCGGGCCGCTGGAATCGACGATTTCGGCCAGATCGCTTAAGGGCACGCGGCCGCCCCCGGGCAGGTCGATTGTCATGCGATGCAGTTCCTGGGGATCGTTGCGAAAGGAATCGTCGAGGCGCAACAGCAAATCGAATTTCCGCTGTCCCAGCACCAGTTCGCCGAGCACGCGGCCGTTCATGGCGGTTTCGACGAGTTGATTCACCTCGTCCGCATTTATGCCGTGGGCGGCCAACGCCCGGCGGTTTAGTTCAATGCGAAGATGAGGGATTTCGATTTGCGGTTCGACCATCAGGTCTTTCACGCCGGGAACGTCTTGGATGGCGGTTTTGATCTGCTCGGCCTTTGTGCGCAGCACGTCGAGATTGTCGCCGTAGAGTTTGATGCCCACTTGGGCCTTGATGCCGGAAAGCATTTGCGAAATCACGTGTTGCAGCGGCTGCTCCACGGCCACGAGCGCGCCGGGCACTTGGGTCAACTCTTCACGGACATCCGCCAAGATTTCTTCCCGGGTGCGGCTGGCCCGGGGATCCAAGGTAACAATGATTTCGGACATATTGACGCCTTCGGCGTGTTCGTCCAACTCGGCCCGGCCGCTACGGCGACCGAAGTTCAAAACGCCCTGGATGTTCTTCAGCCGCTGTTCCACCATGCCGGCAATGCGTTGCGATGTTTCCAGCGAATTGCCCGGCGGCAGCACGACGTTAATTTGCAGGCAGCCTTCGTTAAACGGCGGCAAAAAATCCCGGCCCAATCGCGTCACGGCCAAGGCGCTGGCGAGCACGCCAAGGGCAACCGTGCCCAACACCGGCAAGGGATGTCGAATGCTGAACCCAATGGCAAAGCCGGCCAGCCATTTCAAGAATCGCAACAGCCGGCCTTCCGGGCGATCCACGGCTTTTGCCCGGGGCAGCAGCCAGTAGGAGAGCACGGGCGTAATGGTCAGCGAGACCAAAAGCGAAGCTAAGATGGAGACGATATAGGCTACGGCCAGGGGGGTAAACAGGCGGCCTTCCATGCCGCTTAAGGCGAATAGCGGAATGAAAACCAGCACCACCAGAATTGTGCTGAAGACGATGGAATTTCGCACTTCGCAACTGGCTTGATAGACCACTTGCAAGGCCGGTTTGGGATTTGCAGCGCGGCGATTTTCGCGCAGGCGGCGGAAGATGTTTTCCACGTCCACGATGGCGTCGTCGACCAATTCGCCGATGGCCACGGCCAGCCCGCCCAGGGTCATGGTGTTGATCGACATGCCCAGCCAGCGAAACACCAGGGCCGTGATCACAATGGAAAGCGGAATGGCCGTGAGCGTGATAAACGTCGTGCGGAAGTTGAGGAGAAAGATAAACAGGATCAGCACGACCAGGATGCTGCCGTCGCGCAGGGCAACGACGATGTTGTGAATGCCCAGGTCGATGAAGGCCTTCTGCTGATAGATGCGGGGATTAATGCGGATGTCGCGCAGGCAGCGTGGATTTTAGTTCGTCCAGGGCGGCTTCGATCTGCTCGGTCAACAAGCGCGTATCCGCCCCGGGCTGCTTGGTGATGGTGAGCATTACCGCCGGCGCGCCGTTGACGGCGGCATCGCCGCGTTTGACCTGCGGGGCCTCGACGATCCGGGCAACCTGCTGCAAGAGCACCGGGCGGTCGGCTTGAACCTTGACAACCACATTCTCGATATCTTCGCTGTTCTGAAGCCGGCCTATGCGAGCGCACCAGATACTCCAGCGCGCCGCGGTTGAGGTAGCCGCCGGTGGCGTTTGAATTGCTGGTTGCCAAGGCTTTTTCCACATCGTGCAGTGTGACGCCGTAGGAGCGGAGGGCATTGGCGTTAACCAGCACCTGATACTGTTTGCGGCCGCCGCCCATGGTGATGACCTGGGCAATGCCGGGGATCGTCAACAGGCGCTGGCGCAGCACCCAGTCGGCAAGCGTGCGCACCTCGATGGGATTGGTTTTGCCGCCTTCGCTCCAGAGGCCGATGATCATGATCTGTCCCATGACCGAGGATATCGGCCCCATCTGCGGTTTGACGCCTTGCGGCAAGCGGTCGGCGATGAGGGCCAGTTTTTCGGCCACGATCTGCCGGTCGATGTAGATGTCCGAGCCCCAGCCGAACTCGACCTGCACCACCGAGAGGCCAATGCCCGATGAACTGCGCACCGCCTGCACGCCCGTGGCACCGTTGAGCGCAGATTCGAGGGGAAATGTGACCAACGTCTCCACCTCCTCGGGCGCTGAGCCGGGCGCTTCGGTCATTACGGTCACACGGGGACGGTCCAGATCGGGAAATACGTCGATCGGCAGGCGGGAGAGCACATAACTTCCATAGACCATCACCACCAGGGCCACGGCCATGGTCAAGAGCCGAAAACGAAGCGCGAAACGGATAATGGCGTTGAGCATGATTGGTTTTAGCAGTTTAGTGGTTGTGTCCGGCATGGGGATCCGGACCGCCGCCGGCTTTGTTTTTCATGGCCAACTGCATTTGATGCGCGGCCGACTCGGCGACCATCACGCCGGGCCTGAGAGCGCCGTCGTTGGCAATAACCACGTAATCCTGATCGCGATACTCCACGTGGACCGCGCGGCGGTCGAAATGGTCGCCGTTGAACTCAAACACATAGCAATCCGCGCCGTCCTGGGCCACGGCTTCCAAGGGTAAAACTATGCGCTCGGTCCAAGTTTCGACGGGCACTTTGATCTCCATGCGCTGCACCCGGTTTGAATTTCCAATAGAGGAAGCGGCGGCCGCCGGGCTCCGTATCCTCGCGAATGACCTCGTTAGGCAGCGAGATGTAAAAGCGGAACGTGCGCGTCTCGGGATCGACCTTGTCGTCCAGATAGAGGATCTTCAGGTTTTCCACGGTTTCGGCAGCGGGGCCGGTCTTGGCACCCAGGATTGCCGTGAGTTTCGCGCCCTTGGCCGCCACGGCGCTTACGGCCTGCACGTCCTGTTCAAAGGCCTTGCCTTCGATATACAGTTGGGCGTGATCGACCAAACGGCAAAGCGTGGTTCCGGCCGTTACGTGCGTTCCCTGCGAAACCTTAAGGTCTTGAACCTGGTACGTGTTTTTAGTTTCCTTGCAGTCCGCGCCGTTTTCGCGCGTAGGCGAAGCTACGGTCAGGCTCGCCAACAACGTGCGGCTTTTTTCGATATTCTCGATCTG
This sequence comes from Pirellulales bacterium, assembly GCA_963820545.1. GTDB lineage: Bacteria > Planctomycetota > Planctomycetia > Pirellulales > Thermoguttaceae > CAWGAJ01. The sequence goes on along the minus strand of CAWGAJ010000001.1, from coordinate 438,292 downwards.
CCCGCTGGTCAGTCCGTGCAAGAGCAAGGCTTGGCGCTGCGCGCAGGGCGGCTTGTTGTTTTTGCTGCTCGTACTTGCGCTCCAACAGGGTTTTGCCGGCGATCGCGCCCTCGGCGGCGACTTTTTCCAGGCGGATTAATTCGCTGGAGATCACGTCAAGTTCCTCGACGATGCGGAGGAATTCGGTCTGCTGTTGGAGCAGGTCCTCGTGCGTTAGCCGAACCTCGAACAGCGATTGCCCGGGACAAACAGCCTCGCCCTGAATGACGTGAATCCGCGTGACTATGCCGGTCATCAGCGCGGTGACTTCCAGGGTGGTCCAGCCGGGACGCTCCACTACCATCCCCGGCACGTTGATCGTGCGCTCGAATTGGCGCAAGGCGACCTTGGTCAAGCGCACGCCGATATTTTTTTGCGCCTGCGCGCCGAGTTTAATGGCCTCGGCTTCGCTGTGCTGGTGATCGTAAGTAAGTTTTTCTTCCTGATGGACTTCTTTATCCGCTTCAACTTCATGCTCATGATCATCATGCGCATCGGCGTATCTGATCCAAGACAGACGCCCAGTGTTTGTGCCGACGGCAATGATCGCAACGACAATCAGGAAGAAAATAATCCACGCCGCGTTGCCGCGTAAAAGCTGTTTTATGGAGGAAAATTTCACGGTTATCACCCTTAAAAGATGGAATCAATTGGATCGCAATAGGCGCAGCGCCACAATCCTGTGTGCCGCAATAAGATAGAGAACTTCAGATCAGAAGCACTTGATGGACCAGGTGCAGCCGAAGAGACTTGGCCAGAGTATCGTCAGGGAGGGCGATCGGTAATGTGGGTGAAGCAACGGTTGCCGGCGGGACGATGAATAATGCCAACCACGGGCCTGTAGTTGCCGATGGAGTACGACCATTATCCTGAATCTGCTTTACATAAACACAAGCAGGACTTTGGCAGGAATTTGACCGCGTGTGGTTGCCCGAGGACTCGTGGTTCGCACAGATTTGATTGTGATTACAGTGCTTTTCGATCGCATCCGAAGAGCTAGTGTAATTGCCATAAGTCGTGGGGCACTGATGGGCATGATGCCAACAGCAGCCAATCAAACTGTGAATGGCAAGCAGGAAGCTCATCATGATGGAGATTAAATGTTGCACAGATTTTTCCTCTTAGGAAATTTAATCGGGTCATTGATTCTATTAACTTACGCAAAATACACCAGAGCAGTCCGTGAAAGGTAGTTTTTTATAGAAAAAATGACAAAAGCAAGGGGGAATAGGATTGATTCTATTATGCGCAACTTGTTATTTTGCAATATGTTACATGTTTTTATGCAAGTCGCTAATACTAACGCCTTCGATAGAGTTTATTTTGCCGATAAAACCAATAGTGTCGCCCCATTATGCCAGAGGTGGATCATGTCGCGGGTTGTAATCTTATCAGTAGTCTTGAGCTGGGCTGCAATCCAATTGACTGATCCGGCATTGGGCCAGCAGCCATTGACGCCGCAGTCGACGCCAGCATCGCAGGTCTGGCAACCGGCGACAATACTGCCTTGTCCGGTAGCTCCTTTTCCCCGCGTGGGCAATGCCGCGTTGCCAAATTCCGAGCAGTTTGTCATGCCGCCAAATTCACAGGGCGGGTTGCCTCAATTTACACTGGCCGACTTGGAGTCCCTGGCCTTGGCAAATAATCCTACTGTGACGCAGGCCGCGGCCCGAGTTAATGCGGCGCGGGGAAAATACATTCAAGTAGGCTTGTGGCCGAATCCGGAAATCGGCTATCAGGCAGATGAGATCGGCGACCAGGGCAAAGCCGGCAAACAGGGCGCGTTTGTGGGACAGAAAATCATCACCGCCGGTAAGCTGCAACTGAATATGTCTGCTGCCGCGCAAGAGATTCGACAAGCCCAGTGCCTCTTGCAGGCGCAGCGCCAACGGGTGCTCAACGATGTGCGCACGGGTTTCTATGAATTGCTGATCGCCAAAATGTCGGTCGATCTGAACGAACAATTGCTCCGCGTGGGTCAGGAAGGGCTCAAAACGGCTGAAGCCCTGCAAAAGGCCAAAGAAGTAAGCCGCGTGGACACGATTCAAGCCGAGATCGAGATGCACTCGGCCGAAATCGGGCTGCAAACCGCGTGCAATCGCTCGCAGGCCGCGGCCAGGCAACTTGCCGCCGTGGCAGGCGCGCCCGATCTTGATCTTAATAATGTAAGCGGTCAACTCGATAATCCGCCCCTGTTCACCTGGGATGAGGCATTATGCCGGTTAATGAGCGAAAGTCCTGAACTGGCTCGGGCACAAGCCGGAGTGCATCGCGCCCGGTATGCCTTTGAGCGCCAGTGCGCCGGGCGCGTGCCGGACGTGCTTACCGAAGCAAGTCTAAAATACGACAACGCCACGCAGAACACAATTGCCGGCGTATCGCTGGGATTGCCGCTGCCCTTGTTCGATCGCAATCAAGGAAACATCTGCCGCGCAAGCCGAGTTGATCGCCGCCGAGAAAGAGGTGCAGCGCGTGCAATTGATGTTGCAGGAGCGCCTGGCAACGGCGTTCCAAAAATACGACAACTCGCGCCAACAGGTGGAAAAATACACGTCAAGTCTGCTTCCCCGCTCAAAGGAATCGCTCGATTTGGTAACCTCGGGCTATCGCCAAGGCGAAATACCGTATTTGCAACTTCTCACCGTGCAAAGGACGTACTTCAGGGTGAATATCGCTTATCTGGAGAGCCTTTTGGAACTACACAAAAGCAGTGTGGCAATCGAAGGCCTGACGCTTTCAGGCAGTCTGGGCGCAACCGACGAAGTTTCGCCGGCCGAAATGTCCTCGGGCAACTAGCGGCGGGTGGGCGGCATGTCCACGCTTGTCGTGGACATGCTTGAATCTATGGAAAAAAACATCGCATAACCTACGGGACTGGAGAAACACATGACCAGGACATCCCGCTGGTTTCTTGCAGCGCAACCGCGCTTCTTTTCTCAATCTTTTGTATGGCCTTTTTCGCTTCCTCCTTAATTCCCGCATCTTTATCCTGCTCCAATTGTTTTAGAGCGGGAATTTCCGCTTTTGTACCGATCTTGCCTAAGATGAAAGCCACGTTTTTTCTTACTTCGGCGTCTTCGTCCGTGGCCGCCTTTGTCAGCGCTTTTAAAAACTTTTTCCGTACCTTTACTGGTATATCCTATGGCAAGCACTATATTGCCTCTATCTTTTTTCGGGGTACGATCGTCGTTCAATGCTTCGATCCATTTCTCGGCCACATATTCGTTTATTTTTCGATATTTATATCCACAGAATAGCACGCCAGAGGCGGCTTTATCAAGTTCGGCGCCCAAGTCTTTTCTGATTCGTATTTCAAATAGTATATCGGTTGCCTCTTTTCTGTCGAATAATTCCAAAGACTTTACTGCATCCCAGCGAAGGGCATCGTCTTCTTTTTTGTTTTCTATTATGGAAACAACTTTTTCTAATCCTCGCAGGCTATTAATGTGTGCCAGTGCCATAAATGCGTTTTTTCTTCTATAAAAATCGATCGTTTGAAGTACTTTTTCTGCGCCTTTACTTGTATCTCCACCGGAATCGGCGCATTTTAAAATCACATCCTCAATTTCTGTGTCTTTGCTTGTGCCCAAGGCCATTAGCACATAGTAATTCATATCCGGATCATTTTTCTTGATTTCGTTAATCAAAATATCCTTGGCCTTTGGGCTGGGATTTTCTCCAAGCCCGTCCGCGATATCCCTGCGATGGTCAACATTTTCATTCTTGTCATCCAAGATATTTTTCAGTTCCTCCAGCATGGCGTCATCGGCGTGCTTTGCCAGTATGAAACCTACCTCACCCCTAAGATGTTCTTCCTTTTTGTTATAGAAGATCGCTTGAAGGACATTTTTTAAATTATCGTCTATGCGAGCGCTTTTCCATAGCTCTGAAAGGATATTGCTGCGAATATCTTGGTTGTCTTTCTCATCCTGGATGATACGGCAGTATAGATTTCTTACTTCGGCATCATCTATGGCACCTAATCCAGTTGCCGCATGATTTCTAATATAAAAGTCTTCAGTTTTATCTGCCAATATATTTATGAATAATTCCTTCATCGACGGTTGATAAACTCCCATAAGTACCCAAGATGCATCTTTTCTTTTCTCAATATCAATATTTTTGTCTTTAAGTATATCCAATAGTATTTTGTATGCCGGATCGCCTATTTCACGCAAGGCACGGCCTGCTTCAAGACCAGGTCTCGTATAATCCTCGTCAGCAATGTTGCCACTAAAGGGATTAAACGAATCGCATTTTCGATAAAGATCATGCTCGAATAAATCTCCTTCTGATTTTGGATTCTTACTATCCATTAATTGTAATAAAAAGGGGATCGCGGGGGCAGCGCGTGCGCCGAGCAAGCCTAATTCGTGGGCGGCGATAATTCTTTGGGCCGCATCATCAGAAAATGTTTTTTTAATCAACTCCGCCACATCCGGCGGCGTATTGGCGGGAATGTCGCTTTCCGTAAGCAGGCGCTCGCCTTGGGATTCCGCGGAATTGCACTCGCATGTGATGGCAAATAAATCTGCCGCCAAGAATGCTAATAAAAAATATTTATAATGATATAACTTCATACTTTTTTCCCTATTTATGGGAAAGTAGGTGAATAGTGAATTATTGAATGTGAATTTTTGTCATGTTTGTTGATGTTTGCATGGGCGGGTGGAATGTCCACGCTTGTCGTGGACATGTTTGAATTCTTGAATAAAATCATAGCATAGCCAAGCAAGATTGACCATGGTGCCCACGCTTTGTCATCCGCCATTCTTTATTTGGTGCAATTCACTTATGAGTTCATCAAAGGTCAACATCGAAAGCTCTACTCCTCGGAGCGATGGTATCTTCAATCCGTGTTCGGGTGGCCAATCCAGGGTTTTCTCACGAGATACAAAAGGCTGGAACACGTAAAAATGGTGGGGGATATCGCAGTCGGTGGTATTCCAATCGAGCTTGAAGTACCCCTGATAGAACCAGGTCTCGATCACAACGACTGAGGGCGGATTGGGTCCTTCGAGAAGCGAGGTAGTACCAATTTGATAGTAAGTGCGCCCGATTTCGTATTTGCCTTGACCCATACATCCCTCCACATCTAGCCGCTTTTCCATACCGACCATACTATCGTAACCATCAATGCTGGACAAGCCCGCCGTGCAGACTGTAGACCGGAGACTGAAGATGAGTGGAGAGTGCAGAGTGGAGAGTGGAGAGTGCTGAACCCCGAACCCTATTTCAGCCGACGTTGCCCAGGTCTAGGGCCTTGCCGTAGCGGCGGAGCATCATGGCGCGGAGTTTGGCGTGTTGAGGGTGAGACAAGCCGGGATCAACGGCGATGAGAGTTTGGGCGTCGCGCCGGGCTTCGGCCAGCACGTCGGCGTCGCGCAAGAGGTCGGCAATTAAAAGCGGCGGCAGGCCGTGTTGTTTGGTGCCGAAAAATTCGCCCGGGCCGCGCAGGCGGAAGTCGGTTTCGGCCAGTTCAAAGCCGTCGGTGGAAGAAACAAAGGCCTTTAGTCTCTCGACCGCTTCGGGGGTTTGCGGATTGCCAAACACGCAGCAGAAGCCCGGAAAGCGGGCGCGGCTGATGCGCCGCGCAGTTGATGGAGTTGGGCCAGGCCGAAGCGTTCGCCGTTTTCGATGGCCATCAGCGTGGCGTTGGGCACGTCCACGCCCACCTCGACCACGGAGGTGGACACCAGCACTTGGATTTCGCCGCGGTGGAAGTCGTCCATGATCTTGTCTTTTTCGGCCGGCTGCATGCGCCCGTGGATCAGGCCCAGGCGGAAATCGGCCAGCTCGCCGTTGGCCAACGACTCGTACGCTTCCTGCAAGTTAACCACCGAGATCTGCTCGGATTCCTCGACCAGCGGCGTGATCACGTATCCCTGCCGGCCTTCGCGGAGTTTGCGGCGGAAAAACTCCCACCAGCTATCGCGCTGGTTTTCATCGGCGAAATAGGTATGCACTTTTTGCCGGCCCGGCGGGCAGTCGCGGAGCGTGGAAACGTCCAGATCGCCGAAGAGCGTCAGGGCCATGGTGCGGGGGATGGGCGTGGCGGTCATCACCAGGTAATGCGGATCGGGCCCGGCGTATTTCAAGATCGCCCGCTGGCGCACGCCGAACTTGTGCTGCTCGTCGATTACCACCAGCCCGAGCCGGGCAAAAGAAACGTCTTCCTGGATCACGGCCTGGGTGCCCACGATGATATCCGCCTTGCCGGCGCCAATCAGTTGCAGCATTTCTTTGCGCTTGGTGCTGGTCAGGCCGCCGGTCAATTGGACGCGGCGCACACGGCTGGCGGCAAGCAGTTTATCCAGCGTCTGGGAGTGTTGCCGGGCGAGGACTTCAGTAGGGGCCATGAGCACCGCCTGATATCCATGGGCCACGGCAAGCAACATCGCATAGACGGCCACCACGGTCTTGCCGCTGCCCACTTCGCCTTGCAGTAGTCGGTTCATGGGCAGCGTCGCGCCCATGTCGCGGCTGATTTCGGCAATGGCCTGCTGCTGGCCCGCGGTCAGTTCAAAGGGAAACAAGCGGCGAATCCGCGCGTTGATCCTGGCTGTGGCCTCCAGCGCCGGGCGCGACGCTCGTCGTGCTGCCTTTGGCGCTTTACGGCCAAGGCCAATTGCAACACAAAAAGCTCTTGATATACAAATCGCCGCCGCGCCCAGCCGAGGCTCTCCTGATCGTCGGGAAAATGAATTTCCATCAGCGCTTGCTTGATCGGCCAGAGATTGTGGGCCTGAAGATATTCGGCCGGAAAGACCTCGTCGAGCAAATCGGCGTAAGACTCCAGCGCCGCGGCACGATTTTGCGCAGATGCCACTGCTGCAGACCTTCGGTAAGGGCATAGACGGGAAGAATTTTTCCCACCGGTTCCTCTTCGTCCTCGGCGAGGGTTTCCACGCGGGGATGACTCATGCGCCAGACAAGCCCTTCGTACTTGGGCTTGCCCGAGACCAGCACCTTTTGACCGAGAGAAAATCTCTCGCGCATAAACGGTTGGTTGAACCAGAGGGCGCGCAAATGGCCGGTTTGGCAGCGGACCAACACGCCCAGCACCGTGCGGCCCGATTGGGCCACGTGCAGGTCGATATCCTCGACCACGCCGCGCACACTCTGGAATTTGCCTTCTTCCAGGTGCATGATCTCGCGCAGGTCGGTCAGGTCCTGGTAATCGCGGGGAAAATAGAAGAGCACGTCGCGCACGATATTCAGCCCTAATTGCTGGAGCAATTCCGCGCGTTCCGGCCCCACGCCTTTAAGATACTGCACTGGCTGGGCTAGCAATTGAGCAGGCGTAGGATGTGAATCGCTCATGCCGCCATTTTACCTGAGGCGGGCCAACAGTGAACGGGGTGTGAAATGAAGAAGGTGGAAGAGGTTGGCGGCTATAAGAAAGAGGGATGAATACAGTGGACAGTGGACGGGAATGCGCTACTTGACAAGACAGCAACGACACCCGTGCGACCTGTTTCATGACCTTTTTACGGGATAAATTATACTGACTAACAGGCCATCGATAGCAAATTCTACAAGACCCCCGATATACCACTTGATTACCAGTGACGCTGGTATCGGGTAGAGGACATATTGATTCAGATCCACTAGTAAGCCAGCCAAGATACTGAAACACACTCCATAGATAATGCCTTCGACAATTGTCCCCTTTCTCGCACATAATGAATAACCAATAACAAATAGAATGGATATTCCCAACGCTCCAAGCAACGACAACCACATCTTTTCACTGATATCGGGCCGGTACAAATGCTTTATCTCCAACTCCGAACCCTTTAACAGGATCAAATGATAAAAGCCGCTCCATAGAATTGTGAAGACATATATGGCCAGAGAGGCCAGTAACCCGCGCTTGATATTCATGAAGTGCCTTCCTTTTAGTGCGCTAGAAAATGATTATGAAGTCTGTATAAACCAGCAAAGGTAGACTATTTCCTTCTGTATAAATTTCCCCAAGCCTTATAGGTTCAGGAATATATGACTCCATTTATTCATGTGCGGTTACTTTCTTTACCTATCCGACATTCTACCCCGCAGATATACTGCTGGACAAGCCGGCAGTGGCATACTGCGTAAGGCGGGTACTTGGCATGTCGTCCTCGCTTTAAGGTCGCATTTTGCGACCTTGAAGATCGCGTGTCTAAGGTCACAAATTGTGATCTTAGAGCAGAACGCCCGTTGCCTACTTAATGCTCAGTAATAAATGGTGAGCAGCCAGTGTAATCTTATGTTTTTTTATTAAATATATTAACTACACTTCCTCAACTTTGTTTATGTTACCAAGTTCTGCTCCAAGTTCTTCGACTACTTTTTTGTATCAGTAAACCTTTCTATCTTCAAGGAACATCAGACCGATAAAAGCCATTTGTCCAGCATGGCCCCGATTTCATCAAGGGACTCTATAGTGAGTTCCTCATAAACCGAAATCTCATCCACGCTCCTACCAATTTCGAATGCCTTTTCAATACCGGGATGAGTTAAAACGTCTCGCATGCACTTACCCAAACGGAAATTTATATTTGGAATGGTGGCATGTTTCTTGGCTTCTCCGTCTATGTAGTTGATACGGTAACTAATTGGTCTATTCTTGATTTTATCCCAGACCCCAATGTACTTACATATATTGTTGAGTACCCCTTCCAGATGTGAGAATAGAGAAAGAATTGCTGCTCTGAGAGCACGATTCCCCTTTCGCTTATCTGCCTTATGGAATGCTGTGCGTGATTCTTCTAGAAAAGATAGATAATCTTGCCAGCTATCTGTTGTCAGGCAGTATGCGGAAATCTGAATGTCATCATTTGTTCCGATGTCAACAATAATCTTCATTTTTATCAATTCCTACAGATGCCAATGCTGATTATAATTTGAATTTGATGATTTGCTATCTTTTTATCCAATCGCTCACTAATCTCCAATCCCTTTCTCAATCAATTCCAGGCAGATTTCGCGCACGCGGTTGGGATTGACGTTGGGATTTTTTTTCTTGGCCTGGCCGATGAGCTGGCCGATGCCTTTTGGTTTGCCCTCTTTTACTTCGGCGACGATTTTAGGATTGGCCGCCAGTAATTCGCGGCATAGTTCGACAACGGCGGTGTCGTCGACTTGTTGGATGCCTAGTGCTTTTATCACCTCGGCAACCGACAGGCCTGTGGAGAGCATTTTGGCGAGCACTTCGCGGCCGCGGCTGGTCTCCATTTTGCCAGCGCGAACTTCTTTTAATAGTTCGGCCAATGCCCGGGGACGCAGGGGATATTTAGAAATATCGATTTGCTGCTCGTTGAGCGTGCGGAGCACGTCTTGCTGCATCCAATTGCCGGCCATTTTGCCGTCGCCGCAGGCCTCGGCCAGTTCGATGTAGTAATCCACCAGCGCCCGGCCCTGGTTCACCAGCACGTCGCTGTCGTAGGGCGTGATGCCGTAGGTATTTTCCAGGCGGGTGCGCAGTTGCGGCGGGCAATTCGCCCAACGAGGCGCGGATTTGCTCGATCTCCTCAGCGGCAACCGTGACCGGGGCTAGGTCCGGCTCGGGAAAGTAGCGATAGTCGCTGGATTCTTCCTTGGAGCGTTGTTCGCGGGTGATTTGCCCGGCCTCGTCCCAGCCGCGCGTGGATTTGGGCACGTCGCCCAGTTTGTGGCCGGTCTCTTGCCAGACTTGATCTTGGCGCTGGGCTTCGTAAGCCAATGCCCGCTCCACTGCGCGGAAGCTATTCATGTTTTTCACTTCCACGATGGGCGTGGCGATTTTGCCCTGGGGCGTGTCGATGTGCAGATTGATGTTGGCGTCCACGCGCAGGCTGCCCTCTTGCATGTTGCAGTCGGAGACGCCGAGGTAGTTTAAGAGCAGTTTCAACTCGGTCAGATAGGCCTTGGCCTCGGCGGGGGAACGCAGATCGGGCTTGCTGACGATCTCCAACAGCGGCGTGCCGGCGCGGTTCAGATCGATGCGGCTGTCGGCCTTGCCTTCCACCTCGTCGTGCATGCTTTTGCCGGCGTCTTCCTCCAGATGGGCGCGGATAATGCCGATCCGCTTGGGGGCAACGAGGCCTTTGGGATCGCTGATGGTCAGATAGCCTTCGGCGCTTAAGGGCAGATCGAATTGGCTGATCTGATAGCCCTTGGGCAAGTCGGGATAATAATAGTTTTTCCGATCCCATTTGGTGAAGCGGGGAATTTCGCAGTTCAGGGCCACGGCCGTCTTCAAGGCCAATTCGAAGGCCTTGCGATTCATTACCGGCAGCGTGCCGGGCATGCCGATGCACACCGGACACGTCTGAGTGTTCGGCGGCGCGCCGAACCTGGTGCTACAACCGCAAAACATCTTGCTCTCGGTGAGCAACTGCACGTGCACTTCCAGACCGATGACGATGGTGTAAGGTTGGCTCACGGAATTTTCAGTCCTTGAAGATTACATTGCGCCTGCTAATAAGCTGGCTGTAAGTAGAAAAATCCCCTTTTCGAGCTTGCTCAGTATAGCTTTTCCCAGCCACGGGGAAAACGGCTTGCAAAGTGTTGTTGTGTAGTGTTCGTGAGATGCCAGGAATGTCAAAAAGAAGTCTATTTCGTGCCTTAACGTTATCAGGGGCATTTCGCAAATGATTAGTGGTTGGCTAATCTATATTAATATAACGTGTAACCCAAATTTAGTAAAACAGTTATAACGGTTCTACTAAGGGCGCGGAAATTGTGGACTATGAATGGCTTTTTGGTTTTTTTAGGGGAAAAACCACGTGACCATAATTGGTGCAAGCTAATCTTAAAAAGATGTGGATATTTACATACCAGGATCCTCTCAGCAATGGGGACGGTTCCTGGAAATATCTACCAATGTTGTCGCCCACAGAGGAGTTTATTTTTCATAAAAGTCGTTTCCTCGAATGATGTTTAGTTAAAATTTCAGGAGTACTTTCAGCGATTTTTTGAGAAGCATCGTTTGACGGAAGAATATTTACCATGTACGTGAACTCGACCAACGCCAAAGTACTTGTCGTCGATGACGACCCGTCCATGTTGCGCATGCTTTCCCGCTGGCTGGAGAAAGCCGGATATACAGTGCGCGTGGCTTCTGATGGACAGCAGGCGTTGGCCATGATCGAGGCCGATTGTCCGGACTTCCTCGTGACTGACTGGGAAATGCCTAATATGGACGGCCTGGAGCTTTGCCGTCGAGTGCGGCGCCTTTCCTTGCCGCATTATGTTTTCATCATGTTTCTCACGGTGAAGTCGGCATCGGAAGAGATGATCGTGGGATTAGAAGTGGGCGCCGATGAATTTCTTTGCAAGCCGGTGTATCAAGAAGAGTTCCTCGCCCGCTTGCGTGCGGGATCCAGAGTGCTGGAACTGGAACGCCGGCTGAGCACGATGGTCCATATCGATCCCTTGACGGGTTTAATGAGCCAGGGGACCTTTTTTGAGATTCTGAAAAAGGAATGGTACCGGGCAGAGCGTTTCCAACAGCCGCTTTCCTGCGTGATGATGGACTTGGACTTTTTCAAACGGGTCAACGACGTCCACGGGCATCCTGCCGGAGACGGCGTATTAAAGTGCATTGCCGAGTTGTTGCTGGAAAGCAGTCGCCGGAGCGATTCCGTCTGCCGGTACGGCGGCGAGGAATTCTGCATCTTGCTGCCGGATGCCAATGAAAACGATGCGGCGGCTTGGTCCGAGCGGGTCCGTTTGAAGATCGTGGCCTTGCGGATCCCCATCGGCGAGAAACACATCCGTGTAACCGGCAGCTTCGGCGTATCGCAGCGATACGAAGATACGCATACGCCGGAGGCCCTGGTCGATCAAGCAGACCAAGCGCTGCTGTGTGCAAAGCGGACGGGCCGAGACCGCGTCGTCCGCTACGGGGAACTCAATGAAGCCGGCGAGCTGGAACTGGTAACCAACGAAACCGATTTGTTCAAGGGCATCTTGGCGCGACACGTCATGATTCCCCTGGTTATGTGTCTGCGGAAAGAGGAAACTATCGGCCAGGCCGCCGAATTCTTTCTTCGTTCCCGCATTAATTCCACGCCGGTCGTCGATGACCAAGGCAAACTGGCGGGCATGCTTTCGGAAAAAGACCTCATGGCCGCCATGGTGTCGCTGCATTGCTGGCAGCAACCGGTGTCCAATGTGATGCGACCCAATGTCATCACTTACGAGGAAGATACCCCGATCCGCACAATTTACGAATTTCTTTGCCGCGTGTCCATGCGGCGGGTCGTAATTGTCAAAGAGGGTTGTCCCACGGGCACCATCAGCCGCGGAACTTTGTTGCGCTTGTTCCGCAATCTGGTCATTACTAAGGGTCTTGTCGAACCCGGAGAAGCAGCAGCGGTGAAGATCAACGTCGAACCGCAACATTTTCGGGAACGTTTGGAAGATACCGCCCGCCAACTGGCGATCCAGATTTCCCAATTGCAGCTTCACTTAGAAGACGGTACTGAAGATATTGTGCCTGATGTCGTGGGCGGCGCGACGGGAATGCAGGAACTGCTCATTGACATATTGGCTTACTCCAAGTACGTCAATTCTCCCGGACAAGCCGACGATTTGCAGTCCATGCTCGCGGAAGGAAATTACGTGGACTAAAGCAGCACCAGATCGGCCATCAAGGCCAAAATCATTACCAACCCTGCTTTCGCGGAACCTAAATTGCCATGCGCCTGATGTATTTCCACTTATTGATGTAACATGCCAAGCAGGGCATCTGCGCCAAGCCTCCGCACCCGGGACAGCGAACCGGACGGCCAGCGGGCGAAATAAAAGGGATCTCCTGGGAGAAAAGCCGCGACGGACAATCGCGGCGTTTTCCTTGGGCAATTGCACTTACCGTTCCCCGGCTCACACCCATGCGACCGGCAATTGCTCGTTGAGATAAACTGCCTTCGGCAAGCAGCTCACGAATTTCCTGGACAATATCACTGGCAATCATAGGACAGCTCCTTGATGTTTATTCGCTTGACAAGAAAATTGTTAAACCGGGTTATTTCTCTTGTATATCGAAGGGCCCAAAAAGATTGCCTCGGCATTAAAAAACGCCATACAAAGTTTAGTGGCAAAGAGACAGACTGACCGAGAAGGTGTATCTATGTGCTGTGTAGAACAAGTTATCACATACTGTACATTAGTCAATAGAACAAATGAACAGATATATGCACTTTTTATGTACAGCAGATAAAGGCCCGAGACTCAAAAACTTTGCCAAACTCCTCAATTCATTTCATCTTCTCTAAAACTAGGGGTATATACCCCTGTTAGTAATTTTGGTCTTTTTCTCTAAATTTCCATAGACTCTAACAAAAACGGTGACCTGTTCGATTGAATCAGTTACACAAAACCCAAATAAAGAAATTGAGCAGGAAAGAATCAACAGCCGATGACATGCCCAGTTACGTGAATCCAGACGCCCACCCCCCCCTGACATACATCAGCAAGTCTGGTATCATATAATTTAAATGTGGATTAGTGTTGTTTTTGCGCAACACAAAGAAACCATTTCCCCGCGACAAATCACCTTTGGACTTACAATTATGTCTGTCGCCATCTTCCATACTCTACTCGCCCTGACATTCGTAGGAATATTATTATTTTCCATGGGGATTCTCATCGAGACACGCAGGGCGCAACGAAACAGCAACCGGGGAAAATAGACGCTGCCTTGCGCCAATCCGCCGCTTTGGGCTTTTACTGGGCAAACTTTACATCAGGTTGCGGAGGGTAATGCCCTGATTCTTCGTGGGTGTCGATGAAGGCCGAAATTGCCGGCTGACCATGCATACTTTGTCGGTTTTTAACAGCTCTTCCAGGTCGGTCATGGATGTGGGCATGATAATCTTCGGCCGTAAGGGAGTTGCTGGTTCATCCGCGGCGACACCACACAAAGCGGCGATTTTATTGGTTGCCGTGTTATCTCCCACAAGGAAATCCCATGTCGAGCCATCGCTGTGGACCAAACGCCAAGAGTCGCTGTCCGGACGGCGTTTTGGCATAGCCTTTGCTAATGACTGGGATAAGGAAAGTTGGCGAAAATTCCTTTCCTCTTGGCAGAGGGATTTCACGTCGATGTTTTGCGAGCAAGTGCGCATAGGCAGTTGGGGCTTGCACCGGCGAGAGGTTGGTTGCGCCATTTATTCCTGTTCTGGATTGCGAAGAAGATAAAGGGGAAGCAGCGGCAGACTGGATCGATAATATGTAACGTTATTCACCGCCGAGCAATGCTTCCTGCGATTTTAAAGCCCTGCTTTCGGGTAAGCGAATGCGGATCACATATTCTGGACGTTCCGGCGGCGGATTACGCTGCTTCAGAAGCCGATTTCACCTCTGCCCAGGTTCGCCTGTATTGGAGTGCTTCGAGCAGTTCGGCCAAGCTGAGCGTTTTGTTTTCCAGCTCCAGCGGAATCTCTATGCCCGGATCGCAAACCAAGTCCACGGTTCCATCTTCGCCAATCAGGGGATCAAACTCCCGCAACAGACCGTCCTGGACAGCCTGACGAACCAAGTGCCCTCGGGTGGCCGATACCTCGGCTGCGCGATCGCCTAAGCTATCGGCGGCCCGCTTGGCCAGTGCGGGCAGATACTCGCTGGGAATCTCAATAATTTTGGGAACATATACTTTGACTTGCATGGAATCTCGCTCCTACAACATGAATCTTGCTTCCTGCGCTTCCCCCACTGCGGGGCAGGAGACTGCACAGAGCGACAATGCTGGCGCACATGAAACGTATCGGCATCCTGCGATTAACGGTAGCACCGTATTTTCGGTATTTTCTCGACGTGCTGATATTTCGAGTAATTCGTATCAAACAAGGTCTCCATCTATTGCCAGTACTGTTTATTTTCGAGGAAAATCTTCTTTAGTCCGCCAAATTTGCCAAATTGCTGAAAGATTTTGAAACTCGGTTTGTGGTATAGATAGGAGCACGCCCGATGGACGACACCCCCACGACACGTCCAAGTTTGTTGGTGCGTCTCCGTAATTTCCAAGACCAACAATCTTGGGAGGAGTTTTATGGCATATATCAGCCGCTGATTTATCGGATGGCACGAAACCAGAATCTGCAAGATGCGGACGCAGCGGAGTTAACCCAGGAAGTATTCATGGCCGTGGCCTCGGCCATCGAGCGGTGGGATCCCGAACCCTAAGCAAGGAAGCTTTCGAGGCTGGTTGTTCCGGATAGCAAGAAACCTGATGATCAACTGGTTGGCCTACCGGCGGCGTCATCCGGCAGCCAGCGGTAATAGCGACATCCGACGATTACTGGCCGAGCACCCCGATCCACACCAGGAAGATTCGGCCGTTTTCGACAGGGAATATAAACGGCAGGTGTTTGTTTGGGCCGCCGAACAAATTCGCCAGGAGTTCCGTGAAACTACCTGGCAGGCTTTCTGGCTGACCAGTGTGGAGAATCAACCCGTGCAGGATGTGGCCCGGAAATTAGCTATTTCCGTAGGGCTGTTTACATTGCTCGCAGTCGAGTGATGGCGCGACTGAGGCAAAAGATCGAAACCCTGGAGGAAAAAATATAACTCTAGTGGGTTTTTATTCATTTTGTTAAAAGCTCTTATATAAATATGGCATCGGCCATGGTTTTATCCAGTTCACAATGCGATCCAGAACTGCTCCGGCAACTCTTGGATGATCGGCTGCCTCAGGAGTCGCAAAATGAATTGGCTCGGCATCTGGAGTCCTGCGCGGTTTGCCGCAAGGAGCTGGAATCGCTGGCTGCCGGTCCGGATTGGTGGAGCGATGCTCAGCAGTTGCTCAGCACCGTAGTGAACTTGGAGACCTCGACCAACACCGCTAACGCCACAAAACCTAGCGAGATCAGCGCCGACATCCCTGAAAGTTTGCGATTGGGATTTCTTTCGCCTTCCGACGACCCGACAAAACTCGGTCGGCTTGGTCCTTATGAGATCATAAAAGTCATTGGCCGGGGCGGCATGGGGATCGTGCTAAAAGGCTTTGATTCCGCCTTGAATCGCCACGTGGCCATCAAGGTACTAGCTCCCCAGTGGATGCACAGCACCGCCGCTCGGCAGCGGTTTGCCCGCGAGGCCCAGGCGGCCGCGGCAGTGGTCCATGAACACGTGATCGCCATTTACGCGGTGGACTCGGCCAACGAAACGCCCTACCTGGTCATGCCGTATGTCGATGGCATTTCTCTACAAGAGCGTATTGATCGCGACGGACCGTTGGAGCTTAAAGAAATTCTCCGCATCAGCATCCAGATTGCCTCCGGCCTGGCCGCCGCCCATGCCCAAGGTCTGGTGCATCGCGACATCAAGCCTGCCAATATTCTTTTGGAAAATGGAGTGGAGCGGGTATTGATCACCGATTTCGGCCTTGCCCGGGCAGTCGACGACGCCAGTTTTACGCGGAGTTGTTTTCTCATCGGCACGCCGGAATACATGGCCCCGGAACAGGCCAACGGCGAGCATGTCGATCACCGCACCGATCTGTTCAGCCTGGGCAGTGTGATGTACGCCCTGTGCACCGGGCATTCGCCGTTTCGCGCGAGACGACCATGGCCGTGTTGCGGCAGATTTGCGAGGGAGAATGTCAACCGATTCAGGAAATCAATCCCGAAATTCCCGCCTGGCTGGCGCGGATCATCGAAAAATTGCACGCCAAAAATCCGGTCGAGCGATTCCAAAGTGCCGGCGAAGTGGCCGAATTACTGAAGGATTGGCTGACACACACTGAACAACCGTCGGCACATCCCCGGCCGCGATTTCCGGCCCGACAATGGCGTGGTTTTGGAGGCCTTTCCAAACGTGTTCTTATTCGGACATCCTGGGCTTGCCTCGGCGGCACTGCTGTTGATTGCCGCTCTAACAACAACCGAAATGACGGGAAAGACGCACTTGACGCGCTGGATTATGAGTGTGCACGAGTTGTCTACAGGCACAAAGACGTCCGAAATAGCGATAGATTCACAATCTAACACCCCGTCTACTAAGCAGTATGGCGCCGAACCGGCTGCCATCCAGGATACATTATTCGCCAGACGTATTGCCGACTTGCAATATAAACTTGAAGAATTAGAAACAAAGTTGTCTTCCCACAACGGTTCCAATCCGTCGCCTGATGCCATCGCTGAAGTTCGGTCTCGCTTGGCCGAATTGCTGGCCGAGTTGCCGGAATATCGCCGGGACAGACAAGCCGACAAACTCCAACAAGTCGGGGCAGCCATTGAACAACTTAAGCAATCGACCTCGCCCGTGGATACCAGCCGGGGAATCGATTTGACGTTGCAGGAATTAAATTCCCGCATCGAACAACTAAACCAAGACCTGTACAGGGATTTTCCTTAAAATAGTATGTTTACGTTTTGGAATTACACGTTCTAGTTGGTGCGACAGTTGAACTGTCGCACCAGCATAAAGCAAAGGAGATTTAACATGTCGTCGCGAAAAATGTTCGTGTGTTTGTTTATGGTTTTGACAATTCTTTGGGGATTTTCGTCCGGTTATGTTCTGGCACAGGCGCAGAACAAACCTAAAAGTTCGGACACAAGCTCGGACGAGACGAAAAGCTCGGTAATTGTCACTGCGACAGTACCAGAAGTGCATCCGATGCCGATAGTGGTGCCGACAGTACCGGATATACAGTATGGTAGCAAGGAAGAAATGAGGAGGGCCCAAGATGTGCAGAGGAGGGTCCAGGATGAGATGAGGAAGGCCGCCCAAGAGATGAGGAAGGCTGCTCAGAAAATGAAGATAGAGGTCCGGCGCCCGGGGGGGGGATTCGGTTATGGACAAGCCTTTCTTCCCTCTACCCCGGGAACGGGCTGGTCTTGGGATTGGCAGCATTCCGATGATCCTGAGGTCCAGGCCCTCCGGGAAAAAGAACAAAAAATCGAGGAAGAAGCACAAGAGATCGTGGAAAAATACAATGAGACCCAGGACAAAGAGGAACAGACAAAGCTGAAAAAACAACTGCAAGACAAGACAGTTGAGCAATTCGACGTGCGCCAGCAATATCGCGAACTGGAAGTCAAACGCCTGGAAAAAGAACTCGCCCGCATCCGCGAAACCATCCAGAAGCGGAACGAGAAACGCGATGAGATTATCAAACGCCGCATCGGGCAACTCATCCGCGAAGAAGAAGATGACCTGGAATTCTAACCGCGATGCCTGCCTTAGTAAACAGCCTTGCATAGACGTTTTATGTATTTCACATTAAAAAAACCAAGGAGGCACGGAGTACACGGAGAATAAAATAAAGAGTTTTGAGTGCGGAATGAAGAATAATCACATTTAACTCAACATTCATCACTCTTCACTCATCATTCTTCACTTATTTCCGTGACCTCAGCACCTCCGTGGTAAGAAAATCATGTTATGCGAATCGTTTTTCGTGACAAATCTTCTTTTCCCTGTTTCCTAATATAAAGGAACTTAGTGATGGCTCGAAAATATAGTTTATTAGTGTTGATTAGCTTCTTAGGAACAGCGCTGCTGACTTCTGAACTCCAGGCTCAAAATCCAGGTGGTGCCCGAGGCGCTAGCGGACCGGCGACGGGCACGATGGGCGGAGGCGGAGGCATGATGGGAGGGGGAGGATTCTGGGCGCTGGACCCATGGGACTAAGAGCTCTGTTGAACAACGAGAAGGTCCAAAAGGAACTGCAACTCGTTGACGACCAAAAAACTAAAGTGGCCGAGGCAGTAAAAGAATCGTCAAAAGAATTGTCGACTGCCCTGAGAGATAGCTTTTCTTCGTTACCACGGGACCTCAGCCCCGAGAAGCGGCAGACCAAAATGCTGGAATTGATGAAGAATAATCAGGATAAATTGCTGAAAAAGATAGGCAAGATCCTACTGCCCAAACAGTTCGAGCGGCTGAAGGAACTCCAGATTCAGTCTCAAGGCCCCATGGCTTTGTCCGAACCCTGATGTTATTAAGGCCCTGAACATCACCAGTGAACAACAAGATAAAATGAAGCCTTTATTCGATGCGTCCCAAAATAAGGAGCGAGAGGTCATGACAGGCTCGCAGAATTTAAGTCGAGAAGAATGGAAAAAAATGGCTCAGGAACTCGACGTTAAACTGCTCGATATCCTTACTTCGGATCAAAGTGCCCAACTCGAAAAGATGAAGGGGGCAAAGGTTGACATTGGTTCCTCGTCTTTCAGTCTAGGGGGTGGTGGATACAGCAATGCTCAAGGCGGATCCGTCGGAGAGGGAGGGGAGAATTAATAACACACACGCTGGCTGGCACGTCAAGCAACTCCTGCACGTGGAAGAGGACCTGGAATTCTAACCAGGTTTCCCATCTTGGTGCAAGAAATTGGGTCAGACAAAAGGTGGTCAGACAAAAGGTGTCAGGAACCGTTATTAACCCCGGCTCAACAAATCTCAATAAAAAAACGGTTCCTGACACCTTTTACCCATGCACCTTTTACCCATGACACCTTTTACCCTTCCCTTTTACACCGACCGCTGCGCGGTGCCCGGAGAGTGGACAATTTCAGGACACGATCTAAGCAGGAGATTAAATTTCTTTCAATTTTATAATCAAGATTCTCAACTTACCGGCGAATTACCATATATATCTCTAACCAGTGGCGTATCTGTTACGGCAACAGCCATCAAAGAGACAAGCGTGACGGCCTATACTTAAGCCTCATCAAGGGAGCATAGAAACTAATGGCATTGACAAAAACGAAAACCGCAATCGTCGTCGGCGCGGGTCTACTGCTGGCTGCAATAGCCATCATAGCGATTTATGCACGCCGGCCTTATCCCTGGCAAGTCCAAAATACCGATGGCAGGATACTGGATCAAGTGCCGCCCCAGGTCAAAATTGTCCCCACGATATTTTCCCCAAACGAAGGTCAAGGATATACAGGGATCAACGGCAAGATGCTGGGAACGGGACAACCAATTTATACTCTGTTGCGCGCCGCCTATAAGATCACCAAGTGTCGAACGGTTTTCGCGACCAAACCACCGGAGGGTCATTATGACTTCATCGCCAACCTGTCGGAGGGCAATGAGGAAGCTTTGCGGCGGGAAATCGAAAGGCAATTCAATTTGACGACAAAAACCGAAAAGCGGAAAACCGATGTCTTGCTGCTCACTGTAAAAAACCGCAACCCCCAGGGATTAAGACCAAGCGCGAACAATTCTTTTGGCACCAGTGTTAATTCGGGACCAGGTTATTATCGTGGCGCCAATGTGCTTCTTTCCCACCTCAACTGGTTCCTCGAACGCTATTTTGAGATTCCAGTCGTGGATCGAACGGGCCTTGAGGGCCGATTTGATATTAATCTCAGATGGGCGCAGGGGATTGGGAACACCGTAATCTCGAGGCCTTAAAGAAAGTCCTTTTGGATAAACTTGGTTTGGAACTTGTTCCCGGCCGCGTGGAGATCGAAATGCTCGTGGTGGAAAAAGCACATTAAACATACGTCAGGGGAGCATTGAAACTAATGGCATGGACAAAAACAAAAACCGCAATCGTCGTCGGCGCGGGTCTACTGCTGGCTGCAATAACTATTATGGTGATTTATGCACGCCGGCCTTATCCCTGGCAAGTCAAAAATGAATGGGGCTATGCCGATGGCGATATATTGGACCAGGTGTCGCCGCAGGTCAAAATTGTTCCCACTATATTTCCCCCGAGCGATGGATATTCAGGGCGCAATGGCAAAATGCTGGGAATGGGACAATCAATTAATACTCTGTTGTCCGCTGCCTATGACGCCAGCAAGTATCGAACGGTTTTTGCGACCAAACCGTCGGAGGATCGTTATGACTTCATCGCCAACCTGTCGGAGGGCAACCAGGAAGCTTTGCGGCGGGAAATCGAAAGGCAATTCAATTTGACGGCAAAAACCGAAAAGCGGAAAACCGATGTCTTGCTGCTGACTGTAAAAAACCGAAACGCCCAGGGATTAAGACCAAGCGCAAACAATTCTTCTGGCACCAATGTTAACAATGGAGCAGGTTATTATCGTGGCACCAATGTGCTTCTTCGCTACCTTGCCGGATTCCTCGAATACTATTTCGAGATTCCAGTCATTGATCGAACGGGCCTTGTCGGCCGATTTGATATCAGCATCAGATGGCAGGCACGGGATTGGGAACACCGTAATCCCGACGCCTTGAAGAAAGTTCTTCTGGAGGAACTTGGTTTGGAACTTGTTCTCGGCCGCGAGGAGATCGAAATGCTCGTGGTGGAAAACGCACATTAGAAAAAGGCGCTAAGTCCTATTATTGAGAAAGAAATATGTTATCCGTCCACAATCTATGACAACCAAATAAGAATATCAAGTGTAAACACATATTGAAAGGATCAGTGTTATGGCATGTTCAAGTTCATCCGCAGTTTTAATCTCGTCAATCAGTCTGATTGTTGCCTGTTGTCAGGCTAAAGGACAAGTCTATGAGCCTGTTTCCGCGGCACATGGAATGGTTGTATGCACGGAACCAATCGCGGCAAAAGTGGGAATCGAAGTGCTTCAGAACGGGGGGAACGCAATGGATGCCGCTATTGCCACGGCTTTTGCCTTGTCCGTAACTTATCCCTCTTGTGGAAATATCGGCGGAGGAGGATTCCTGGCTTATTATCAACCGAATGGAAACGTTACCACAATTGATTTTCGCATAACCGCGCCTCTGTCCGCCTCAGAAGGTTCATACCTTGGAAAAGACGGAAAGAAAATAGATTATTCATTGTTCAACACCATAAAAGCCGCGCCGGTGCCCGGTACTATTGCCGGACTCGAGCTGGCGCATAAAAAGTTTGGTTCTTTACCATGGGCGGACTTGATCGCCCCCGCGATAAAACTTTCCAAAGACGGATTTCCTCTTCACCAAAAACTGTCCAAAGAAATCATCAATGAGAAGAAGTACCTCCTGCAATATCCTTCCTCCAGGAAAGTATTTCTAAAAGAGAATGGCTCCACATACGAGTTAGGACACATACTCAAGCAACCGGACCTTGCAAAAACGCTCGAGAGAATTCAAAAAGGAGGTGCAGATGAATTTTACAATGGAGAGACGGCGGAATTGATTTTGAAATATGTAAAGGAAAATAACGGACTCATTACCAAACAGGATTTGCTGAATTATCAGGCTATTGAGCGGAAACCCGTTCACGGTAATTACAGGGGATATGACATCTATTCCATGGGGCCTCCGAGTAGTGGCGGGATTATTATCATTGAGGCATTAAACGTTTTGGAAAAATACAATCTGAAACAATTAGGACATAACTCCGCAGAATATCTGCACTTGCTCTCAAAAGCTTTTAGATGGTCTTATAAGGACAGAGAGGAATATATCAGCGATCCCGCCTTTGTCAAAGACATACCGGTTGAACGTTTGATCTCCAAGGAATATGCAAATCAAATAGTGAAGGATCTAGCCAATGATATATTTATAAAAAAACCGGAAAACGATCCAACTGACAATGAGAAAAAAGAAACGACACATTTCTCGGTAATCGATTCAAATGGGAATGCTGTATCGTTAACGTACACATTGGACGGTGATTTCGGTTCTTACGGGATAGTTGAGGGCGCCGGTTTTTTTCTCAGCAACGAAATGCAGTCATTCGATATGCAACCGAAAAACAACAATACAAGAAGGCCTGACAGAATTGAGCCGGGAAAACGACCGCGTTCAAGCATGTCGCCGACGATAATTCTGAAAGATGGTAAATTGAAGTACGTCCTTGGCGCGCCCGGTGGTCCGGCAATTCCGTCTACGATGGTACAGATACTAATTAACCTAATAGATTTTGACCTTAATCTCGCCGAGGCAGTATCTGCAAAAAGGGTTTCTGGTCAATGGTTGTCTGATCAGATATCCATTGAGAAGGATGGAGTTACAAGAGACACAAAAGATTTACTGGAGAAGATGGGACACAAAGTTGAAATCATTGACTGGAGAATCTGTAATACGATGTGCATCGAGGTCGATAGCGTGAAGAATCTATTCTACGGAGCGGCTGACCCAAGAAGCTTAGATGGAATCGCGATTGGCTATTAATTAAAAGCAGTTGTAGTGATGACCTAAACGAAATCTTCACAAGAAAGCATTGATGTTTATGGCAGGTCCAAAAGCGAAAACCGCAATCGTCGTCGGTGCGGGTGTGCTGGTGGCTGCAATAATCATCTATGAACGCCGGCCTTATCCCTGGCAAGTCCAAGATTACAAAGCCGCAGGCAGGATATTGGATCAAGTGTCGCCTCAGGTCAAAATCGTCCCCACCATATTTTCCCCAAGCGCAGACTGGACCCAGATATATAATGGCAAGATGCTGGGCATGGCACGATCACTCAATAATCTGTTTGCCCAAGCCTATGACGCCAGCAAGTATCGCACGGTTTTCGGGATTAAAATGCCCGAGGATCGTTATGACTTCATCGCCAACCTGCCCGAGGACAACAGGGCGGCTTTGCGGCGGGAAATCGAAAGGCAATTCAATTTGACGGCAAAAACCGAAAAGCGGAAAACCGATGTCTTGCTTCTCACCGTGAAAAACAGGAACGTCCGAGGATTAAGATCAAGCACGAACAACTCTCCTGTCAATAATAACAATGGAGCAGGTTTTTATCTTGACACCAATGTGCCTCTTTCCAACCTCGCCGGATTCCTCGAAAACTATTTCGAGATTCCAGTCGTTGATCGAACCGGCCTTGCTGGCCGATTTGATATCAGTATCAGATGGGGCGCAGGGGATTGGGAACACCGTAATACCGATGCCTTGAAGAAAGTAATTTTGGAGGAACTTGGTTTGGAACTTGTGCCCAGCCGCGAAGAGATCGACATGCTCGTAGTGGAAAACGCAAATTAAATATTCGTCAAGAGAGCATTGAAAGCAATGGCATGGACAAAAACGAAAACCGCAATCGTCGCTGGCACAGGCGTACTGCTGGATACAAAAGCGGAAAAAAACAAATAAAAGGAGATTAAAAGCATGTCACACACGACTGCAAACATTGTTGAGGATTCGGCCGAAATCGCCTCGATGAAACGTTCCCTTCATCGGCGGATATTTTTGAAAACGAGCGCACTGCTCGGGGGCGGTTTATTTCTGTTGAAATCTGGACTTCGGCAATTGCCTGCGGCGGAAAAGCCGGCCAACCTGCCGGATAAACTGGCGCCGCCGCCAAACGACACCATCCGGACAATCCGCAGCCTGAGAACAATCCACGGCAATTTTATTTCAGATAAAGAAATCCCCGATGCTACGATCGAAGCTATTCTTCAATCCAGCATCCGCGCGGCCAACGCCTCCAACATGCAAAGCTATTCAATTATCGTGGTGAAAGATCGACAAAAGATGAAAGACGTGTGCACTTATCAGGGAAGTTGCATGTTGCTGTATTGCGTTGATCATACCCGGATGAACGCCAGCGCCGAGCACCTCGGATACTTATATTACACAGACAATATAGGGAGCTTTGTCACTGCAAGCATTAATGCGGCAATAGCAGCCCAAACGGCCGCGATTGCCGCCAAATCCTTGGGTATTGATTATCTGCTTACAAATGGGATTCATCGGGGAGATATGGAAAGAATATGGAAAATACTCGATTTGCCCCGGACGCGCTGCTTTCCTTTGATCGCACTGGTTTTGGGATACCCGACTAAAGAACCGGACCACCAGAAAGGACGGCTAGACGGCGCGGGAGTCATCCATTACGAGAAGTACCATAAGTTAACCAATGAGGAACTGGATGAAATCACGCGCAAATACGATGATGATCAACTTCATTTGGCTCTGAATGAGAACTGGAAAAATGAAGGACATAAGCATTATTTGGACTGGTTATTTAAAGTATGGGCGAAAAGTCCCACTCCCACAAATAACGAAACCCAAATGTTTAAGATGTTAAAGAGAAGCGGTTTCGTGGATCTGCAGAATTCATAGGAATGGAGTGATTAAGATAGTTAATCAATATAAGGAACCATATATTGGCCAAAAAAGGTGAAAAAAGGGGTGAAAAAAGGTGTCAGGAACCGTTATTAACCCTGGCTCAACAAAGCTCAATAAAAAAAACGGTTCCTGAAACCTTTTAATTCCTTAATACCATACAAAAACAGGAGTAAAGCCGTGAAAAAGTTCATTCCATTTGTGTTTGTTCTGATATTGTCTCAATACAATGTTGCGGCATCAGCGGAGTCGGCCGAGGCGACAGCCGGCCAGTCGCCGCTTTGCGTCGTGGTCGATCCCCGCGTGGAATTGATGAGCATTATTTTTCGCCTGGCGGGCAATCCGGAATACTGCCAGGGCAAGGTCGCTTCGTATACCCAGGACGTGGAAAAGCACTTCGGCGAGTTCCGCACGCATCCGGCCGTAAAACTGGCTCAAAAGCTGCGCAAAGAGCACGGCGTGTCGTATGACGCTTGCATGAGCATGGCCGTTCACCTGACGGACACGGAGAAATGCGATGAGCGGGTGCCGTTCGATCCGCGGCCGGAAAATCTGGACGCCCGCTGGTCGGCGGAAGGCGCTCGAGAATTTCTCGCCGCGGCCCGACAGTTTGTGGAAGATACGCGCTTTAATGATTTTTTTAACGACCACCGTTCGCTCTATGAAACGACTCAAGCGCGGATGGAGGAGTTTTTGGACAAAAACGCACACCCGGAGTGGTTCGACGAATACTTTGGATCCCGCCCGGGAGCAAGTTTCACCCTGGCCCTGGCCATGCTCAACGGGGGTAACTGTTACGGCGCACGCTGCCGCGCCGTGGATGGCAGGGAAGAACTATACAGTATCATCGGCGTATGGAAGACTGACGAGCAGGGCCTGCCGGTATTCGATCCGTGGGTGTTGGGAACCATCGTACATGAGTTTTGCCACTCCTATGTCAATCCCCTCACCTCGAAATACAAAACGGAGATTGATAAATACGCTAAACTATTCGAGCCGATTTCAGGCCAAATGAGAAGGCACGCATATCCTACCTGGGAAATATGCGTCAATGAGCATATTGTCCGAGCGCTCAGCAACGCGGTACTCCTATTTAAAAGTGAGTAAAGAAAGCGGAGACAGTTCGCTGCAAGAGGCAAGAAAAGCCGGATGTTTTTACGTTCCCGCGTTGTGTGAAAGCTTAAAAAAATATGAAAACAACAGAGATAAATACACAACATTCGAGGAGTTCTATCCGGAGCTGATCAAGGTATTCGAGGACTTGTCCAGGCAAGACTTGGGAAAAGATTTTTATTTTATTCCTTATGAAGGAACTATTAATGACGTAATAACGCCTAAACCCCAAATCGATTATTCTCATCATTCCCACAAACGAAAAGGATCCTGAAATCAAAAATAACATTCATGAATTTGTCCGTCAATATCAGCAGATGTTTTTGCCCCAGACGCCGATCATTACGGACGCGGAGGCAATCAAGCGGGATTTGGCGGATAATTCATTAATCATTTTCGGCACGATCAACGGCAATCTCTGGCTCAAAAAAAATGCGGCTAAATTCCCTTTCAAAATCGAGGCGAAGCGGGTCGTGGCGGATAACGTCTATGACGGGACGGATTTACGCTTTATTTCCGCCTTGCTCAATCCGCAAAATCCCCAGCGCGGGATCTTGATTTATACGGCGCAACAAGCAAAGGACGTTGTCAAAATAAATTCCGTATTTCACGGCCCGACGGATTATGTGGTGGCAAAGGAAACCAATGTCATCAAAGCGGGCAATTATAAAAAAGATAAAAATAAATGGTCTTTTTAAGCTCGATTATTGCTCTTTTTTGACAATAATTGTGGAAATTCTGCGAAACATTCTGTAGCGGCATGCGTTTAAAAGGCATAAAAGACTTTTGTTTTCCAGGGTTTTGTTTTTCGCCAGTACAAACAGGCAAATTTTGACTCAAAAAAGGTAAAACTGCCATGAAAAAGACATTAGCGGTTGTCATTGCGTGTCTGCTCTTGGTCTGCGGCATTTGTCTGTCAAAAGCAGCGGGAGATGCACTCAATGATATTATTGCGAAACTCCGGGCGACGAAGCCCCGGGAAATCGCTTACAAATTCGGCACCCTCAAAGACTTGGTGCTCGTTCCGGAACAACCTGGAGTGATTCTAAAGTGCGGGGATAATCCCGACAAAATAAAAGAAATAATAATAGGTATGGATGCAAAATTTCTTTGCATATATTGTATTCGTGCTTCGGGTGCGGGTAGCGGCGGTACCAGTGACACTGAAACATTAATAGGTTCCATGAGAGCGGTTGGAAACTCGGTGGCAATCGGTAGGTGGAAAATAAAAGACAAGAAAATACTTTTAAAATTTCAGTTGACCGACAATGAGAAACTCATTACGCAAACATATCAGCAACTGAAAAAAGAGGGAAAAATTTCCACCCAGGGATTAAAAAAAGAATGGACAGGGGAAGGTAAATGAACATAAACCAATATCATCTCTTGCCCAATCTATCTCGGAGACAGAGGAGTTTGTTAGAGCCCCTTAGAAGTTCTTTCTAAACCACCCTTTGTGTAGAGCTCAATTTCACGGGGATATTGAGAATTTGCCCAAAATGGGAAATAAGGTTGTGCGGAATTTTCCGAAAAAATTAACTGTACTGCCTTGTTCAGCCGAAAGTGTCTAATGGCCCCCCTAAAGGAATGTGTGTCTATTTGTATCAATATATTCATCAAATGGAGCGCACCATGTTACCTATGCGGATCCTATATGTACTTGCGGCAACCAGCGTCTTGTTTTCCGTTGCGGCGAGCTTGGGACAGCAGCCCTTTGTGCCGACGACCTACCCGCCTGCCGGCGATGCCACTGACCAGCGCCTAACGCAAATGCAACAGGAGATCGACGCCTTACGCAGTCGCCTGGATAGCCAAGCGACCTGCGGCGAGTGCATTACCGATCCGTGCGTATATTCCCACGACAGCGGATTTTACGCCGGCGGCGCCATCGTATTTGCCAAGCCTTATTACAAAGAGTCTTTCCAGGCGACTTCGACGTCGCAACTGACCGGGCAAACGGACCTGCTGGGCTTCAACTTCACCTACGACGCCACGCCGCGGGTCTGGCTGGGCTACTCCCGCGCGACGGGCTGGGCGTACGCGCTAGCTACTGGCGATTCGACCACTCCACCCAACCAAGCACCTACGTGGCGGACGGGACGACGGTGTTCACGGCGCAGGCGATGACGGTCATCTTTCCTGCTTACATTACCGCTGCATTGCCTGGCGACACCCTGGCGATTTCCAGCGGACTGGACGTGCAGACCCTGGACTTGGAGGGAACGCAAGACTTGCGTCTGGGAAGCTTCCTCATAAAGGCCAGCGCGGGGCTGCGTTATGCGTCGGTAGTGCAAAACTCGTCGGCTTCGGTAACTAGCGGAGGCATCACGCCCCCCCAGCAACTCTCCTGGTCGCGAACGTACTACGGAGTCGGTCCGTGCGTTGGTGTTGATCTGCGGCGGCCCATGGGATTCTGGGGGCTGGAATTCGTGGGCGCCGGGCGCGGAGCGTTGTTGTACGGCAAGAAAGACCTCAGCCGTCAGGTTAGTCCTCTTCCTCCTCCTCCTACTACCGTTCTACCATCGGTGGAGATGACAGATGCCCATGACGTGGCTGGGTGTGGCGGATTGGAGATCGGCGCCCAGTGGGTCCGGCAGTTCGCCGGGGGCGGTCAACTCTTTATCCGCGGCACGTATGAAGGTCAGCTTTGGACGGAAGCAGGCGCTTCCGACTCTCACCTTCCTGGGCTTCGAAGGTTTCGGCCTGACATGCGGGCTGACGCGGTGAGCAGTTTGCCTCGCTTATAGAATGTAGGGGATCAGGGCCTTTCGCCGGGTAGGATACTCGGAGAATTGTTGCCGATACCAGCGATGATGTGCCAAGGCCCGGGGCAGCAAGTTCGCGGTCACCCAAAGGGCGAAGACCAGGCCCGACCAGGTCCAAGTCATCAGCGCCCAGCCGGTCCACTCGACAATCTCACCCAGGTAGTTCGGACAGGAAACCAGCTCGAAGGCGCCGCCGTGGGGAATCTCATACCGTTGTTCCGGTTTGGCGCAAACGGCGAAGCGTTGCGTCCGACGTCACGGCTAGTATGAAACCGCCGCCGAATAAGACGAGCCCTACCAGGAAGCGGGGATCCCAGAGCCAGGCCGGCGGACGTTCCGGTTGCAAGTGATACAGTTCCCAGCATTGCAGGGGAACGTTGGCACAATGGAAGGCAATCGCGCCGACCACCACGGACAGGCTCACGGCCGTGGTGCTGCGCAGCAGGAATGGATAGAGAATACCCCGATACATATAGTGCCCTATCCAGAGGACGCCGAAGAGCGCCAACACCGGCGTCTGGGGAAGACAAGGGATAAACATCGCGGCGAAGATGAAGACGCCCGGCGACTCCATCACGAACCAGCCCATTCGAGGAGGAATGCCCGGCCCCCAACCAGACCGCGAAAACCGTCCGTACGGAGCGGGGACGCGTAACAAGGCCAGGAACGCCAGCACGCCTGCCGCCAGCCAGGCGCAGAGCAGACTCAAGAACACCGGATGATTGCGGAGCAGCGAGTCGATCCCCATTGGTTGCGGCCCTACTGATCAAGTTGTGAAACGTTCGGGCGAAGTTGATTTCTCTCTCTAATAACTGGACTTTTTGCAAAACGGCGATTCTGCGGACGATTATCACGCGATCTTTCGGTTGGTGTCAAGTCCCTTTTCGAGAACCAGACGGTCCAGTGCTTTCAGTAAACGCGGCGTGGGGCGATGGCCTTTGATGCGATGGAACTTGCTCTCGGCACACAGCCAGCCGGTGGTACACCAGCGCTCGCGCATGTCGCCATCCCAATCAACACCAGGAACAGGCCTTATTACAATGATTCCGGTAACATTCATGAATCGGCCATCTGTTGCTACCGGCGTCAGTCCTTGTGGACCTAGATCCTCTGGCGGCGCGTGAGGGTCAAGTGTTTCCTGATTTAACCGCCTAGAAATTAGCAACGAGGAAAGTCTTGGGCGTTTTTCCCGGCTTTGTGCAGCGAAAGCCGTATTGCTTAAGTAAGGCCAGCATCCAGGGAGGGGCGACTTGTGAGGCCAGAATCACGCGGATGCCGCCGTGATCTTGGCAATAGTTATAAATCGAGCGAATCAGGTTTTCGGGAACCTTTGTGTGCTGCCATTCCGGATCGATATGAAAGAAAACCAGCCGCGCCTCGTGCGGCCCATGAGGAACAAGCCGCGCCAGCCCCACGATGCGGTCGCCAATCTTGTTGATCCAGAGACTGTTGATATTAGTCTCCATTGTTCAGTCCTTTCAGGTATTATGCACTTGCTTTATCTTGCCCTTCGGGTAGCTGCCGATGGTTGCCTATTGTTTTATACGCAAGATTAAACCGTATGGCCTGGATTTACGAATCAGGAAAGTGATGAAAAAGGGCTAGGAGATTTCCTGATGCTCCATTTTTCGCGGGCAGTTCAAAGCGAACCGATCAGCAGGCTATATGTCAGAAAACACAGTACCAGCAAGGTCACGATGACATATCTGCCGTCGTGCATGCGCAGAAAGGCAATAAAGGAGATTGCCACGCGCATGATGGGTGTAGCGATGAGCAGCAAAAAACCGAACTGGATAATCCCCCGGGCCCGCAACTGGAGGGCATCTTTGATAATGCCCTTTACCGAGCATAAGTCTGAAGGCTCGCCGCGGAAAATATGGTAATAAGGCAGCGACGCACCATAGCGTGCCAGATAAATTACCGCTCCCGCCGCTACTACAATTCCCGCCAAGATCACACCGGTGCGCAAAAGATTACCGATAATGGTTTCCATGCGCTTTTCCAGCGAAGCGGATTGTTTGCCGGAGATGTCCATCTTATATTCTTCCTGTCAGACCGCTGAAGATCATCTCGATTGCCAAGATCAGGATCACCGTGCTGAATAGGATGCGCAACATCTTGGTTTGTGTCTTAGCCAGGATGAAGCTGCCGCACATGGCGCCAGGCAGGACTCCCAGCATTACGGGCATGGCCAGCCCGGGGTCGATGTATCCCCGATTAAGATACACGCCCGCGCTGGCTGCCGCGGTCACGCCGATCATAAAGTTGCTGGTCGTAGTGGAAACCTTAAAGGGGATCTGCATGGCCCGATCCATGGCCAGGACTTTCAGGGCCCCGGATCCGATGCCCAGCAATCCGGAAAGCGATCCGGCGACGAACATCAAGCCGAAACCCGCCGGAATTCGAAGGACATTATAAGAAACGGGGCCGTTCAGGCCGGGATAAGAGTCATTTAATCGCAGCCATGCGGCCAAGGGATCGGGTTGTTGGCTGCGGGAACGCTCCGGGCCGGGGCGGCGGGAGAAATATGCAGAGGCAATCAGCACCACCCCGAAGATCACGGCTACGGCTGGAGGGGATAGTTTTGCGGCGAGCGACGCGCCTACGATGGCACCCAACGTGGTGGCGATTTCCAGAAACATGCCCAGGCGGATATTCGTGAATCCCTCTTTGACATAGGCGGCCGCCGCTCCCGAAGAGGTGGCGATAACCGACACCAGAGACGCGCCGATGGCGTAGCGGATATCAACGCCGAAGACGAGCGTCAAGAGAGGCACAATCACCACGCCGCCGCCCAGTCCCGTCAGTGAGCCCAGCAAACCGGCCCCCACCGAGGCCAGCCAGACAATCGCGGTCAGTTCGAGAACGTTCATTTATTCTCACACCGGACATGCCGCGTCAGGAGTTTTCCAGTACCCATTGCACGGCGCGGCGGCTTAATTCCGCGCTGTTTTTCAGGTCCAATTTAACCTTGATTTTTTCCCGATGGGTTTCGATGGTTTTGGCGCTAAGTTTTAGTTTTCGGGCGATTTGCTGGGTAGTCAGGCCTTGGCCGATCATTTCAAAAACCTCCAGTTCCCGATTGGAGAGCCTTTTGATGGGATCTCCTTCCAGGGATTTGCCGACGAGGTTATGCATCAGGCGGTTAGCCATGCGCGGGGTGAGATAAATCTCCCCGCGCAACACCTGGCGGATGGCATCGAGTAATTGATCGGTGGATTCCTGCTTGGGAATGTAGCCCAAGGCACCGGCGCGGAGCGAACGCTCGGCAAAGAGCAATTCATCGTGCATGGAGGATACCAGCATCTTTACTCCTTTGTTGCCGGCCTTGATCTGTTCGATGAGTTCCAAGCCATGGCCGCTTTTCAAGGAGATGTCGATAATGGCCGCGTCGGGGCAGGAGGTTTCCACACATTGCAGGGCTTCGGCCATATCGGCCGCCTCGCCGCAGACTTCGAGATCGGGCTCAAAGGCGATCAGTTCCGCCAGACCGCGGCGGACAATGGGATGATCGTCAACGATCAGAATCTTGTGTTTTTTTGAGAGAGGGATTGATTTGTTTAATGGATTCATGGCAATTGATTTCATTTTGCCCATCCCGCATTATATATGAAAACAATTGCCATCATCAATATGACATGCTTACGGTTATGGGGCGTCCGGTTGGGACATGACGTTGCGGATCGTGGCGATTAATAGATCCGCGGGTTCGTCCTTGGAGAGATAAGATATTGCGCCGGCTTTATATAACGCCTCGGCCAGATCTTCTTCCTTATGCGCGGACAGTCCGATGACCCGCCCCCCCTGTGGTGCGGCGGTGATGCGCCGGGTGGCTTCAATACCGTCGACGTTCGGCATGGTGACGTCCATCAATATCACGTCGGGATTAAGCTGACTGGTCAGCTCGACGGCCATTTCCCCGTCGGCCGCCTCGCCTACCACTTCAATGTCCGGTTCTTGATTGAGCACGCCTAGCAGTCCTTTGCGGAAGAGGGTATGGTCGTCGGCCAGCAAAACACGAATCTTGGTGATAGGTTTTGCCGGGGCGTCCTCCTCCGCGGAAACCGCGACGTCGGCGGAAGGTTGGCTTGAGGAACCGTCAGCGACGGGCGGCGGCGGCCGATAGCGAGGGGCGAAGATCGAAACG
The DNA here is from genome assembly GCA_963820545.1 of Pirellulales bacterium. Lineage (GTDB taxonomy): Bacteria > Planctomycetota > Planctomycetia > Pirellulales > Thermoguttaceae > CAWGAJ01. Next base: position 405,324 of record CAWGAJ010000001.1, on the reverse strand, counting down.
TGGGTTCCCTTTCCCGGAACGGCCTGCATTTCCAGTCGGCCTCCCAGTTGTTCCAATCGCTCCCGAATGCTGAACAAACCAAAGCCCACGCCGTACACGTCTTGAGTATGCAATTTATCCAAATTCAACCCGACGCCATTATCGACAATGTCAATGCGGATTTGCCGGTCGGGCGCCTGGGACATTTTGACCCGGGCACTACGCGCCTTGGCGTGCTTGACCACGTTGAAAAGCAATTCGCGCACCGATTGGAAGAGCAAGACCTTGATGTCTTCGGCTTCGGGTTCAGCTTCGGCGTCGGCATCGACTGCCACGGAAAGTCTGTAGTTTTGCTGCATTTGCCGGGCGAGCCATTCCAGGGCCGGCGCCAGGCCGGCATCGTATAGGACCGGCGGGCTGAGCTCGATGGTCAGCGAGCGGGACTCGTCGATGCACTGACCGAGCAAGGCATCGACGTGTTGAATCATGTTCTGCAAATCCTGGTCTTGTACGCGGCGGCGGAAGGTCGATAAGCTCAGTCGTGCGGCATAGAGAAGTTGTTGCAGGTGATCGTGGAGGAGTTGCGCCAGGCGGCGGCGTTCGCGTTGTTCGGCCAGCGTGAGTTCCGAGGCCAGGTTTTGCAACTGGGCTGCCCGGCGCCTGAGGGCCTCGTGGAGCGTGTGCAATTCCATATCCATTCTTTTATGTTCTGTAATGTCACGCGCGGCGGCAAAGACTCCCTGCACTTCGCCCGACGGATTGCGGTATACAGTGGCGTTGTAAAGCACGTCGGTGGTGCGTCCCGAAGTGTGACGGATCGTCAGCGGATAGTCTTTCATATATCCCCGGGAGAGCACCTCCTGGTATCCTTCGCTGGCCTTTTTCGGATCGGTAAAGTATCTGGAGAAAACGCTGCCGATCAACTGGTCCCGGGAAATGCCGGTCACCAGTTCCGTGGCCTCGTTGACATCGGTGATTTGACCGCTGGGGCTGATGGTCACCAGGGGATCGAGACTGGCTTCGAGCAGACCGCGGGCATAAAGCGAGGTGGTGCGCAACTCTTCCTCCATGCGCTTGCTCTCGGTAATGTCAATGCAAGTTCCGATCCATTCGCTAATCCTGCCGTCATTTTCCAGAACGGGGACGCCCCGGACGGAGAAATGCCGGTACTGGCCGTCGTGGCGGCGCAAGCGATATTCGTTTTCATAAAGTTTTCGTTCATGGACCGCTTCGGCCCAAACGGCTTTGGCACGAGGTTGGTCTTGCGGATGCACCGCGGTGCTCCATCCCCAGCCTTGGCTTTCCTCCTCGGTCTGACCGGTAAAAGCGCGCCAAGAAGGCAAATCTTCCACGACCTCGCCTGCCGCATTGGTGGTCCATACGATTTCGGTGGTGGCCAAGGTAAGCGAACGGTATCGTTTCTCGCTTTCCCCAAGGGCTTTTTCCGTTTGCACGCGCGTGGTGAGGTCTTCCAGGGAGAAGACGAGGAAATCGACTTCTCCTTTTTGGTCCAGGATAGGCGTCAGGATCCAATCCCAGTAAGTAACGCCCCATTCGGGATGATCGGGGAATTGAAACGGTTTGGCAAAGGCTTGATAAGGCTTCTTGTCTTGCACCACCTGGCGGAAAATGGCTTCGTTTTCGGCCGAGGGATAGTATTCGAAATGATTATGGCCCTCGTACTCCTCGATCTTCCGGCCGCAGGCCTTGGCATAGGCCTCGTTTACGCGAAGGAAATTAAAATTCCGATCAAGAAATACCAACGGTGTGATATTGTGTTTGAAGAAGGCGTCCAAAAGTCGCGACTGTTCTTGCACCAGTTCCTGGATGGCGGTGCGGCGGCGGGCCTCGTTTTCCAAGGCTTCAACGGCTTTGGCGAGATCGGCGGCCTGCTCCTGAACCTGCAAGCCCAGCGAATCGTGCGCCCGGCGCAGGGCTACTTCGGCCCGTTTGCGTTCGGTATTGTCCTGCATCACCACCTGGATGGCAGGCCGGCCGTCGAAATTGATCGCCTTCCCGGAAACGGAGATCGAAACCGGCTGGCCATCGAGCCGAAGAATCTTCGAGTCGCTGAGCGGCGTAATGTTACCGGTGCTTTGGATGAGACGGATGCGCTCGGCGACCGTTTGACGATCGTCGGGATGCACCAGGTCCATTACTTTTTTGCCGAGGAGTTCCTCGGGCCGGGAAGCGCCGAAGAGGCGCGCGCAGGACGGATTGACATATACATATTCCCCGTGGCAATGCACGGCAATGGCCAAGGGAGAAAGTTCCACCAGCGATTGGTAACGGTGCTCGCTTTCCTGCAAAGCGGTTTTGACCTTCCGTTGCTGCGGGCTTTCGATAATCTTCCATGCGCCGGATCGCTTGATCAGCGCGAACTGGTGGTTGCTGACCACGTCGATCAGTTCATACGCCCCGCATTTCTCCAGGCAATACGTGCAGATGGCCATCATCCGGTAGTTGCCGATCACGTCGTTTATGATCGCTTCATAATCGCTGAAATCCTTCCAATCTTGCTTTTCCAGCCAGAAGGTATTGCCGCTCAGGCGAAGACCTTCGTATCCGCGTTGGCGGGCGTACTTTTCTTTGTCGACCCAGCCTTGGAGAACCCGCTCGGCCTGGAATTTTCCCGATCTCGTGTACCACTTGCTGTAATCGAGAATTTCTATCTGGCCGCGATTAAGATAATCATCCAAGTCGGGGACCGTCTGCCGCAAGGCCTCCTTGGCCTGGTCGACTTGCAAGGGCTGGGAAGTAATCCACATGCAGAATTCATTCTGCCGTAATCCATCGTGAAAATACGGCACGAGGATGTCGATCAGATCCTGATCGGTCTCGTAGAATTGGCAGAAGTGCGTTCCCCAAGACACCTCGCCAATGACGTCGATGCCGGTCGTGCTCATGATTTAGATCCTAATGGGCCGCATTTATTTAAGTGAGCTAGTTATAACATATTAGTGCGCACGTCAAGGATCAGGGTTTTCCCTATGCCCGGCTCGTGATAGTCCTGATTTGTCCCCTGCTTGGATGCGGTTTACAATTCGCTGTGTTCTTTACGGATTAAACATTGTATTTGACAGTGTCTTGGAGAAATGTCATGTCATTAGTGGATGTAAATTCGGCTTCTCTGAGGGAAGGATCGGAAATTTGGGCCTCTCTGCCTTGGGAAACGGAAAAAGCAGCCGAACAGTGGCTGCGACATGCGAATTACCTCGAACTTAGGAATGTTTCGTGCGATTATCACAAAGGTGTTCTCACACTGAGGGGGCGCGTGCCCAGCTATTATCTGAAACAGTTGGCGCAAGCTCTTCTGGAGGGATTAGAGGGCGTCTTGGAATTGAACAATCAGTTGGATGTAGTTATGCCCTGTAACCTGCGCCAGTCCGATCTGCATCTCCGGAACTTAGCCGGCCCCACACCACGCCGCTTTTTATAGCAGATATTTTTTTCAGCTTTAGGAGACGTTACATGTTAGTGCTAACCAGAAAAAACGGTGAAACTGTCTGCATCAGTCGGAGGATCGAAGTAAAGGTACTATCTATCAACCGCAACACGGTGAAACTCGGCTTCTCCGCCCCGCCGCAAGTAAACATCCGCCGCCAAGAACTCAGCTCCTCGGTCGAGCAACGCAACCGTTATCCACACAAACCTTCGACACCGCTGGCCGTCTATTCATCCTGAAAATCTTATTGATCTTAGATTTTCTAATGCCGGAGATCGAAGCCGTTGCAGATAAGGATCCGAGCAATGGTGGAGGAGGTAGGTATTTGAGGTACGACTATAAAATCCTGCCGGCTGTTTGCAGCACGGTGGAGATACTGCGAGTTTACCTATAATACCGTTTCTATTGATTTTGCTTTTCTTTTGGCCGATAGGGATTATGAGGGGGTCTCTGTGTGATGCCAGGGGTAATTATTGGCCTTTTTAATAGTCTTGTAGTTCAGGACAAGGCCAGGATGTGAATCGAAAGGGGAAGTGGGGGGAGTCAAGAGAGTAATGTGGACCTGGAGAGTTTGGGCAATCCTTAATGGCGCCCTGACAATTTCGATTATAGCAGGAGGATGTCGCACATCACGGCAGGTCCGCGACCAGGAGTACGTAGGCGTAGTCTCTGCCACTGTCCAGGCAGCAGAAAATCCCGCGCCGGCAATCGCGGCAGTGCCGCCTGTTGCCCAGATGCTCGCCGGACCGCAACCAGTCGAAGTATATATTCAGTATGCTTTGGCACAAAATCCGGAGATCCAATCCGCGCGAAAACGCGTGGACGCACTGGCCAGCCGCGTGCCACAGGCGGCGAGCCTGGATGATCCGATGCTCTCGGTAATGGGTTACCCCTTTTATCCCGCAGTGCCGCAGACCGCGGCCGGCCGGGGCACGGTATCAATAGCGGCATCACAGCAGGTCCCCTGGTTCGGCAAGTTGCAGACAAAAGCCGATGCCGCCGAGGCGGAAACAAACGCTGCGCGGGCTCAGTTGGCAGCGGCCGAATTGGCGGTTATCGAGCAGGTAAAGCGCGCCTACTACGAGTTGTATTTCCTGCAACTGGCGAGCCGCATTACCGAACAAGATCGGGGACTGCTGTTGGATCTGGCGCGGATTGCCGAAGTGCGCTATAAAGCCGGCAAAGTCAGCCAGCAAGACGTGTTGCGCGCCCAGGTTGAAGTGGCTAATCTGGACAATGAACTGATCCGTCTGCGGCAGCAGTACACTAGCTCGCAGGCGCGGTTGGGGCAATTGCTCCACGTTTCGCCCGATACGCCCGTGGCTGCGCTTGAACAACTTGCCTACGAGGAGATTCCCCGGGACTTGGACCGCCTCAACCAACTTGCCGTGACGGCTCGTCCGGAACTGCAAGCCCAATTGGCCATGATCCAACGCGACCATCGCCAGGTGGAACTGGCCCGATTGGCATATTATCCGGACTTTAATTTCAGCGTGGACTGGGCCAAGATGACCACCGCGGGAGCCACTGCGCCCACGGCCGACGGCATCGACGACGTGGGGATGGGATTGATGGTGAACGTACCGATCTATCGCAAACGGTTGGCCGCGGGCGTGCGCGAAGCCGAAGCCCAGGCAGTGTCCGACACCCGGCAGTATGACTCGCTGCGCGACGGCACCTTGCAGGAGGTGAAAGACCTGTTCGTGCAAGCCAGCAGCCAACAGGATCTGATCAAACTCTTCCACGACAACATTATTCCCAAGGCCGATCAAACGCTACGCGTATCGGTGAGCGCTTATCAGGCGGGCGATACCGATTTTCTGCAATTAGTCGACAACTGGCGCCAGCTTTTACGCTTCCGCATTGCCTACCATCGCCTGGAAGCCGAGCTTCGCCAGACCCTGGCGAGCATGGAGCGGGTCGTAGGAAGAGAAATCATCAACAGCGGTGAAGTCTTGCCAGTCCCCGAAGCTTCTCCGCACGCGCCGGAGCTGCCCTCCAGTAATTCGACGTTATCCGCACCCTTGCTGCCTGCGGAGCAAGGCCGCCGGGGATAGGAAAGTGAAAATCGCGACATCAGCAGATGATCTAATCAGATTAATACAATGGAGAGAAAAATGGCCGCCAAAAAAGTCCTTGGGATACTGATCGCCCTTGTTTTAACGGCGATGTGCTTTGGCTGTGCCCGGGCGTATCACAGCTATCCGCCTGGCTGTTGTATACCTTACGCTTATTGTCCTCAGCCGCCGCTTCCCTACACCACATACGACTCCTGCCATTGTCCCACGCCCGTTGCAGGGCAATACAACATAAGGTAGTTTACCTCAGTTGCTCTGCGAGACAGGCAAGGCTCATTTCGATTCATTATTTTCTCTTGTGCCATTGATCTATTCTCACGTCATCCAGAATAACCACTAAAATAATAATGTATCTGCGGTAATATACGCTACGATCCATCAAACTCGACTACTGTTGAATTGTCGCATAGCGCTTGATGTTCCTAGTTCTACGCTTTGCCTTGTCTCTGGAATTCGAGAAAAATATAATCCATTTAGCGGGGAGATCCGTATAATTATATTGACATGTTTATATTCTTGCCAAAAGTACGCTTATTGATCACGATGGCACTCATATTAAGCATGGGTGTCATAAATCCCTGCCTCTGCGCGACGCTTTCTAAAGTTAATGGATCTGACTGCCAAAAGACCGCCCCGGTCAGGCGTCCGTGCGGTTGCTGCGGACCGGACGCGAACGTATGTATGCGTGCGTGCTGTGGCAACACCAACCCTACGCCTAACGATCGCATCGCGTCTGGAGAACGTGCGAACACCCAAATCGATCTTTTGGCAAAGTGTCTCTCGGCGGCACTGTCCTTCGACACCGCTCCAATACATCTCAGTGAATATTGCGGCAACAGTGACGCCGCAAATCTCTGTCTCTCGGACCTGACGCTTCGGGCTCAACACATCTGTTTGCAAATCTGATCGCAGGCCACACTACCGCTGCGCGCTAAAATCAATCGCTTGTGTTTTTGACATTTTCGACAACACACGGCACGTTTGCGTGCTAATTTATATTGTACATTGTGCATGGTGAAGATATCGAACAACATATAGAAGTGCTTTGCCGGTTCTTATATTTCCGAGGAAAGAATCATGAATGATCAATTTAAACCACAAGAAAGGTCTGCGGAAAAACCAGGCAAAACCATCTGGAAATCGCTGTGGATGGTATTGAAAATCCTGGAGATCCGCTTGCGGTTCATTATTCTCTTGTTAGCTCTTGGGTTGACCATCGGCTACTGGGACACGATCAGGAACTATTGGGACAAATGGACCAGACCGCCGCATTCCGCGATTACAAAGGGTGAGGAAACGATCGAATATTACTGCCCAATGCATCCGCAAGTGGTGCGGGCAGAGCCGGGCGATTGTCCGATCTGCGGCATGCCATTGGCGAAACGCAAAAAGGGCGCAGCCCCTGCCGCGCGACTCCCCGAGGGCGTTCTGAGCCGCACCCAATACTCGCCGTATCGCATTGCCCTGGCGGGGATTCATACCAGCGAGATCCGCTGTCTGCCCCTGGTCAAGGAAATCAACACCGTCGGCTACATCGAGTATGACGAGACGCGGCGATCGCAGATCGTGCTTAGGACGGCGGGCTACGTGGAAAAGTTGTTTGTCGATCAAACCTGGGTCAAGGTGGATAAAGGCACTCCCTTGGCCGAGGTTTACAGTCCAGAGCTGTATTCGGCGGCCGAAGAATTGCTGATCGCAACCGAGGGCGGTAAGTCGAGCAGTCTCGCCGAGGCGGCCCGGGAAAAACTCCGCTTGCTGGGAGTTTCCACCGAGGAAATCGCCGCTATCGAGCGCTCGCGCCACGCCAACGAGCGACTGCTTATTCGCTCTCCACAGCATGGCTATGTGATTGCCAAAGACATTTTGCAAGGACAGCACGTTGCCGAAGGGCAGATGATCTACGAAATTGCCGATCTGGGCGTGGTTTGGCTTGAGGCCGACGTCTACGAAAAGGATATTGCCTTTTTGCGCGAAGGACTACAGGTGCAGGCGACTGCCGAGGCATATCCAAACGAGGCCTTCGCCGGACGCGTATCGGTGGTCTACAAGCAATTGAACCAGGCAACAAGAACCCAGCGCGTACGTCTGGAAATTCAGAATCCGGATTACAAATTGCGCCCGGGGATGTACGCCACGGTGCAGATCCGCGTGCCCATGATCCAGATCGAACCATTTCGAACTCTCGCCGCCAGAGACAACACTAAAGAGACGCCGAAGAACATGGTGCAGGCCAAGGCGGATGAAGTTCTGGCAGTGCCCGTAAGCGCCGTTATCGATACGGGCAAGCAAAAGGTAGTGTATCTGGAGCGCGAACCGGGACTATTCGACGGCGTGGCCGTGGAACTGGGGCCGCGGAGCGGAGACTATTACCCGGTGGTGGCCGGACTGGCCGAGGGCAATAAGGTCGCCACGGCCGGGGCCTTCCTTTTGGACGCGGAAACGCGGCTGAATCCCGGCGCTGCCGCAGCCTATTTTGGCGCCAGTGCCGGGCCGCAAAAAGACTCACAAACGCCGGAAACAACTAAACCTGGTGCGGCGCCAATCGCGCCGGCGCCTGGGGAGCAGAGGGCGCAAAACCATGAGGAGTCTGAATCCCAAGGCAGAGAAGAATCAGCGGCGATTGCCGCCAATCTTGCCAAACTTTCGCCTGCTGAACGCGAGTTGGCTGTTAAACAACGCGTCTGTCCCGTAACAGGCGAACTCCTAGGTTTAACGGGAGTTCCATACAAGGTAGAGATTAAAGGCCGGATTGTTTTTCTTTGCTGCGAAGCTTGTAAGGCGCAAGCCACGGCGAATCCAGATGAAATCCTTAAAAAGATTGCCGGGGCCGAGGCGGGAAATGAGCCGACTCATCACTAACCAGCGTGCGATAACCACATCGTAAAAAACAGTATATCGAGGATACGACAATGATTGAAAAAATCATCGAATACTCGGTGCAACATCGCTTGATTGTAATCATGCTGGCCGTGGTGCTGGTTGCCGTGGGCGTCTACTCGCTGATCAACACGCCCGTGGACGCCATTCCCGACCTGAGCGAGAACCAGGTAATCGTGTTTGCCGACTGGCCGGGCCGGAGTCCGCAGGAAGTCGAGGATCAGGTGACGTACCCCTTGTCAGTCAATCTTCAGGGCCTGGCGGGAATCAAGGCCATCCGGGCGACCTCGGAGTTCGGCTTCTCAATGATCAATATCATCTTCGAGGACAAAGTCGATTTTTACTTTGCCCGGGAAAGAGTGCTGGAGCGGTTGTCGATCGCCGGCACCTTTCTGCCGCCGGGAGTATCGCCGTACCTGGCGCCCGACGCCACGGCCTTGGGGCAGATTTTCTGGTACACCGTCGAGGGCGAGGGCTACGACCTGGGCCGGCTGCGCGATCCAGGACTGGTACGTGCGCTATCAGCTCTATGGCGTTCCGGGCGTGGCGGAAGTGGCATCCGTGGGCGGTTATCCCCTTGAATACCAGATCGACGTGGACCCCAACAAGCTCCGCGCTTATGACGTGACCCTGGGACAGCTTTTTTCGGCGGTGGCGCGGGCTAATTCATCCGTGGGAGGCCGGGTGATTCAGAAGGCCAACGCCGAATTTCTGGTGCGTAGCGTGGGCTGGGTGCGGTCGCTTAAGGACCTGGAAAACATCGTCATCAAAACGGTCACTGGCACCCCGGTTTACGTATCGAATGTTGCCAGCGTTCAGTTCGGATCGGCATATCGGCGCAGTTCGCTGGAAAAAGACGGCCACGAGGCCGTAGGCGGAGTGGTACTGATGCGCTATGGAGAAAACCCGCTGAAGGTAACGCGCAAAATCAAGGAGAAGATCCAGCAGCTTCAGGCCGGATTGCCCCCGGGCGTGCGGATCGTGCCGTTTTACGAGCGCACGGAACTGATCAACAGGGCCATCGATACGGTCACGCACACCCTCGTCGAAGAAATGATCGTGGCCAGTCTGGCCGTAATTTTGATCCTCTGGCATTTGCGCAGCTCGCTGCTGATTTGCCTTACGCTGCCCCTGTCCGTGCTGTTTTCTTTTATTCTCATGCGCTATTTTAACGTGTCGTCGAACATCATGTCGCTCTCGGGGATCGCGATTTCCATCGGCGTGCTCGTGGATAGCTCGATCGTGATGGTGGAAAACGCCACTCACCATCTTTACAAGCATTTCGGTTCGCAAAAAGTTAGCGGCGACACGCGCAACCTGGCGCTGCCCGCGCTAACGACCGTGGGCCGACCGATCTTCTTTTCCGTGGCAATCATGATAATTAGCTTTATCCCCGTCTTTGCCCTGGGAGGAATGGAAGGCCGGATGTTCCATCCCCTAGCCTTTACCAAGACTTTCGCCATGGTCGGGGTGGCGATTTTGTCGATCACCCTGGTGCCTGCCCTGGTGCCGATCTTCGTGCGCGGCCGGCTGCGCAGCGAAGAGGAAAGCTGGATCGTGCGCAGTGTTATCGAGATCTATAAGCCGGTGCTCAATTTTCTGCTGAGCCATCCCTGGCCGATCTTCTTGTTTACCAGCGTCATCTTCATCGTGGGATTGACTCCCATAGGCAGCCGGCCGCTTTCGCTAAGCGTGTTATTCATTGCCGCTTTGGCTACACTTTTGTCCGTGCATCGAGAAAATGAAGATGATTTCACTCGCCGCAGGAAGATTATGGCATTTTTTTGGGCTATCTTTCTGGCTTATGTTGCAAAGGCCGGATGGGAGCGGATCGCAGAGTGGTTGATCGCCCCGCATTCCGTCTGGCATATATTGGTGCAAAGCTGGTGGGGTCAAACAGCGGCGTGGATCTTACTGGCTGTGGCATTATTCCCCATCGCCAGGTTCATCTGCCGATTTTTGGGCGGATTGTACTTGCTGGGCCGGACAAGTTTTCTGGCGGCTTTGATCATTGTGGCCCTGGTTGCCGACCAAAACATGACCCGCTTGGGTCGCGAATTCGTTCCGCCTTTGGATGAGGGCAGCATACTGGATATGCCTGTTACCGTACCCAGGGCGTCGATTACCCAGGCAACCGACGATCTGTTGGCCCGAGACAGGCTGTTGAGAATGTTTCCCGAGGTGGAGTTGGTCGTGGGCAAGGCCGGCCGCGCCGAACGCCAACCGATCCCTCACCGCCGGACATGATCGAAACCGTGGTCAACCTGCGACCGCGGGAATTGTGGCCCAAACGCAAACTGGAATTCGCCGATGCTTTGAAGCAAACCGAAAACATTCTTTCCCGGATGGAAGACCGCTCTTGGATCCGCCGCGGCGCAAAAGAGGAGCGTGATAAACTGCTCAACAAGGCGGCCATGGAAGTCACCGCCCGCTTCGACCGCGGCATGGCGAACTATACACTGAAAAAGTACCAGGAATTCGAGAAGCAACTTGCGCCGCATCTGAAGAAACTCAACTGGGAGATTTTCGATTTTGCCGCGAACTTTTTTCTGCCAAGAGGCCGCCGATGAAATTCTAAAACAAGCACACTATGACGGACTACTTTTGCACGAACCCAGCCAAAAGCAACTCCAGGATTTAAGTACCGAGACAGAAAAGGAATTTGGCCGGAACGTGTTGCTCTGGCAGAAGAGCAAGGCCGACCTGCTTAAAGAAATGGACACCGCAATTCAAGTTCCGGGCTGGGCGAACATCTGGACCCAGCCGATCATCAACCGCGTGGACATGCTGGCCACCGGCGTGCGAACCATGATCGGCGTGAAGGTCTATGGAAACAGCCTCGACGAGATCCAGCGCGTGGCCGGACAGATCGCCGACGTGCTCCGCCAAATCCCCGGCGCCGTGGACGTGTTTCCCGACCAAATCATCGGCAAAGGATATCTGGAGATCGACATTGACCGCGAAAAGGCCGCGCGCTACGGGGTAAGCGTGGGCGATATTCAAGACGTGGTGGAAACCGCGCTGGGCGGCAAGATAATCTCCATGACGGTTGAAGGCCGCGAGCGATTTCCCATCCGCATCCGTTACGCCCGGGCTTTCCGCGAGGATGAACAACAGGTGGGCAATCTGCTCGTAAGCGCGGGCGGCGAAATGTCACAAAATCCATCGGGTGGGGCCGGTATGGGAATGGGCGGCACGGGCAGTAACAACCAGGGCACAGGGACCATGTCCGCTCCTGCGACAAGATCGGCCAGTGCCGGCCCGGCGCCCCAAGTGCCGCTTTCCATGGTCGCGGACGTGAAGATCGTGGAAGGTCCCTCGATGATCAAAAGCGAGAACGGCATGTTGCGGGCATACGTGCAACTGAACGTGCGCGACCGCGATATCGTGGGATTCGTCGAGGAAGCCCAACAGGCCGTGGCCGAGAAAATCAAACTGCCGCAAGGCATGTATTTGGAATGGAGCGGACAGTTCGAACATCAACTCCGCGCTCGGCAGACGCTCCAGGTGATCTTTCCCCTGGTGGTGCTGTTGATCTTTGTGATTCTTTACGTCACCTACAACGATCTGGCCGATGCGGTGTTGATGATCTTCGCTGTTCCCGGCGCGGTAGCCGGGGGCGTATTTTTTCAATGGCTGTTTGGTTTCAACTTCAGCGTAGCCGTGTGGGTGGGCTTTATCGCCTGTTTTGGCCTGGCCTCGGAGACCGGCATCGTGATGCTGGTCTATCTGCGCGAGGCGGTAGAAAACGCCGGCGGACTGGCGAACATCAGCCTGACACGACTGCGCCAGGCAGTCGTCGAAGGGGCCGCCCACCGGCTCAGGCCGAAACTGCTTACCGAAGGCACCATCATTGTCGGCCTGGCCCCCATGCTTTGGGCAAGCGGCACCGGCGCGGAAATCATGCGCCCATGGCCGCGCCCGTGCTGGGCGGAATCCTGGTCGCCGACGAAGTGATCGACCTCCTGCTCCCCGTGTTGTTCTACGCCGTGCGCTCCTGGCGGTGGCGAAAGCTGCATGCTCAAGCCCAAATGTCATCCTGAGTTCGCCTCCGGCGAAAAGGATCTCCTCGGCATCGGCATTTCTTGAGCCTCAATAAGTAATATCCATAACCGACGGTCAATCCGCGCGTGGCGGACCGGAAACGCGGTAAAGTCCTGCGCCGTGCCAGTTGATCTCCGGGGCGAAAAAGGGATTATATTGGCCGATGTCGGCTTTTTTCCACAAATCACGGATTTTGCAGGGGCCGCTCAGACCGAGGTCGGAGAGTTTTACCTGTACCGGCAAACTCCTACTGCTGTTTTCTTTGCCGGCTGGATTATCACAGGTGTTGAACACGGCAAGGTATTTATCGGGCGAGTTGGGCACGTCGGCGACCCAGGCCACAAGCCCGTCGCGACGGAAGAGTTGGCGATTTCCGCTACTGTCTTGATTCACGGCGATTACTTCTTCGTTGGTAAGCAGCGAAAGCGTGAAATCGTCCATCTTGGTCATGTCGCCGCCGAAGATCAGCGGCGAACGGGCAATGGACCAGAGGGTCATGAGCGTGTATTGTTCGTCGGGGGTAAACTTGGTGCGGCGGCCCTGGCCCACGATTCCCAGCGGCAGCATGTCGGCGTCGGGCCAATGGCCGGGAGCGCGGAACCTGGTCCATTTATCCAGACGCGCGAATTGTTCGAGCAAGCGCCGCCACTCGTCCCAAAAATCATCGCTGATGCGCCACATATTGGCATGGCTCACGACGTGCTCGCCGGCGTCGCGGGGCGTTTCGCCGGGCGAAAGGCTGAGGACCATGGGCCGGTTGGTTTGATCGATCGCCTTGCGCACGGCTTCGATCTCAGCGCTATGTTTTTGATAGGGCCGGCTGATGTCGTCGACCTTCACGAAGTCGACTTCCCATTGGGCCAACAGATCAAAGACCGAATTGTAATACTCCTGGGCGCCGGGCTTGGTCATGTCCACGCCGTACATGTCGGGATTCCAGGGACAAATGTCTTTCTTGTTGGCAATGTCCGCCGCGTGATAGGATGTGCCCTTGATGGGAGTGTTATTTTCCACTGCCTGGCGCGGAATGCCGCGGAGCAAATGTACGCCGAATTTTAATCCTTTGGCGTGTACGTAGTCGGCCAGGGCCTTGAAGCCCACGCCGTCGGCGGCCGAAGGGAAGCGATTCAAGGCCGGCGTCAAGCGCCCCCACTCGTCCATGACGAGTTTTGCGTCCTTGCGATAATCAAAATTCTTTGCGCCCGGCTCATACCATTGGATATCGACAACTATATACTGCCAGCCGCAGCGGGCCAATTTTTCGGCCATGTAATCGGCTTGGGCCTTGGTTTGGGCTTCGGTCACGGTGGTGGCAAAGCAGTCCCAACTGTTCCAGCCCATGGGCGGTTTTAATGCCCATTGCAGAAAAGCCGGCTCGTCGTCGGCGAATTGTTTTTCAACCGCAAAGACAATCTGATCGATGGACGGACCATGTGTTCCGTCGACCAATGCCAGAATAAAAAGGGCGGCAATTATCAAGGAACGATTTCGCACGAATGTCGGGCGCATGTCACTGTCTCCAATTATTGCGGGTAAAAGGTAAAATCACAGACACGCGACATTTTCACATCAAGAAGTTGTTTTTGTCAATCCGGGCGATTATTAAGGCGCGCCGTGAAAGAATATCGTCCCGGCGCTACGGCGAAGACCGCCGCGCCGTTCTCCGCGCGAAGATATTTTACTTCCGAAGTATCAGCGGCATATTGGCTGTTTACGGGCGCGGCTGCGGCGTCTTTCGTAAGTACACGCGCTGTTGCCGCGGACACCGACGCGGTATTAGTTGTCGGCACGTACACGGTTGCCGTGGTGTTGGGCGGAACGGTTACATTGAGCGTAAGGTTGTCGCCCTCTCGTTGCCAGTGACTGATGATTTTGCCGCGCACGGAGTTGAAGTCTGCGCGGACCCATTTTAAATCGCCGGCGAGTTGGGGTTGGATAATGATTTTTTTGAATCCCGGACCGGCCGGATCGCCGCGAATGCCCGCCAGATCGGCATAAAACCATTCCATAATCTGTCCCAGCATGAAATGATTTTGTGAAGCATCGCGCCGGCGTCCCAGGCCTCGGTCAGGCTGGTCGCGCCTGTTTTCAATTGATATCCGTAACCGGGTTTCTCGGACTGGTTATTGATGTCGAAAACCACGTCGGCGCGCGCCGTCGGCCAGTGCGCGGAGCAGGTAGCGATAGCCCACGTCGCCAGCGCTGAGGGCATTGCCCCGGTCGCGCACGTCCTTGACGATGGCGTCGAGCACGGCGGCGCGATTTTCCGGAGCAACCAGGTCCATTACCAGGGGGATCGAATTCGCGCACTGCGAGCCGGTGGCGTATTGGCCGGTGTCCGGGTTGTAGAATTTTTTGTTAAAGGCCTGGCGTATCTGGGCGGCAAGTTCGTTGTATTGGCGCGCGTCGTCGGTTTGTCCCAGCAATTCGGCGGCGCGGGCCAGAATCCAGGCGTCTTGGTAGTAGAAGGCCGTGGCCGTCAGCGCTAAGGGGGTCAACTGGGCCACGCCGGGCGGTTTGGGACCGATGTCGTACCAATCGCCCAGTCCGTAATCGACGATGTGATCCTTGGCCCGGACGCCGAGATAGGCCACGTAGCGTTTCATGTTGTCATAGTGCCGGCGGAGCAGTTCCAGGTCGCCGGTCCACTGATACTGCTGCCAGGGCACAATCACAAAAGCGCTGCCCCATTCCGGCGAATCGCGGAAGCCATTGGGCATAATCATGTATTCCGGGGCAGTGTCGGGCACAAGCCCATTGGGCAATTGCGAGTCGGCCATGTCGTTTTCGCCTTTGGCGAACAAGCGGGCCAGATCAAACTCGTAACGGAGCGCGGGACCGTTGAGATGATACTGTTCGAGCCAGCCGAGGCGTTCGCGATGCGGACAATCAGTCAAGATGCTCATCATGTTGCTCCGCTGCGCCCAGCGCACAAGCTGATGAATCCGGTTGAACAACTCGCTGGAACATTCGAACTGGCCGATTGGCTCGGAGTTGGAATGCACCACCACGCCGGCAAGCGACTGAACCTGGGGCAATTCTCCTTCGGCCTCGGCCGGCTGACATTCGACCTGGAGATAGCGGCAGCCGTGGTAGAAAAACTTGGAAAACCAGCTTTCCGGGGCGTGACCCGACAGCGTGTATTTCCAATAGGCCGGTCCCGCGCCGTGGCGCAGGACGTACGGTCCACGGTGCCGTCTTTTTTCAATAACTCGGCTGGAATTATTTTTATCGATGAACCCGCCGGACCTTTTACCGTCAGACGCGGCATGATAGACGCGTTTTGGCCCAGGTCGTAAAGCGCCACGCCGGGTTTGAGTTGTTTTACGCTTACGGGCTGTAGAGTTTCATTGGCCCGAATCGGCGGCGCGGCGCATGAATGCCCGCGTAACTTTCCGCCTGGACCATCCACTACCTTGGCGGCGGTCCAATTTTGATCGTCAAAATCCGGCTGGTCCCAAGCGGGTAATTCCAGGCAAGCATCATAATCCTCCCCGCCAAAGACGCAGGAAAACGTGATCGGGCCGGGATGCGTGCGCCAGTAGTCGTCGGCGCCGATAATTTCTACTGCGCCGTCGTCATATTCGAGGCGCAAATGCGCGATGGCCTTAAGCGGACCATAGGAACCTTTGAATTTCACGTAGCGGCCGCCCGTCACGTTATACATGCCATTGCCCAGCAGCAGGCCCACGGCGTTGCGGCCTTCTTTCAGCAAGCGGGTGATGTCGCGCGTATCGTAAAGGCATGTTTTGTCGTACTTCGTCCAGCCGGGAGTAAGTAGATCATAGCCGGCCTTGCGCCCGTTGATGGTCATTTCGTAATAGCCCAGGCCGCAGACGTGGGCCACGGTGCGCTTCAGCCCGGACTTGACCGTGAACTCGCGGCGGAGCAACAAGCTCTGGCAGTCGGCATCGGCGGCGATCCAGCGCGCCTGCCAATCGGCATCGCTCAGCAGTCCCATGGTCCATTGGGCCGGTTCGCTCCAGGCCGAAGGTTTATTGTCCTTGTCCCAGACGCGCACTTTCCAAAAAACCTGCTGTGACGACTTCAGCGCCTGGCCGGCATAAGGGATATGGATCGTCTCGTCGGATTCCACGCGCCCGCTATCCCAAAGATCGGCGTGGTCGCTGGCAAGCAGCTCCAGCGAAGAAGCGGCCAGAATCTGATAGGCCGTTTGGCATTGACCGTTTTGCTCGGATTGTAAAATCCAGCTCAGTCGCGGATGGGGCGAGTCGACGCCCAGCGGATTGTCGGCCAAGTCGCAGCGTAGTTTTTCCACGCTGAGGGAGTTAGGGGAATTGGCCGCATCGACGCCAAGAAAGAAACTAGTCATGGGCGGTTGCAGGTAGCCCATGGCCGCAAGGGCCACGTCCAGCCGGTAGATGGGATCCTGCATCAGACACACGCGGCGCTGGTCGGCCGGGATAACAGTGGTGTAGATGCGCAACTCGCCGGGCAGAGAAGTGATGATCTCCTCGCGCCAGTCGCCCAGGATATCGGCCCAGGCCAGCACCTTGCCTTCAATGCCCTTGGTCAATACCGGACCATGCCATTTGGAGACCTCTTGCTTGCTTTCCAGTTCGCGCAGCGAATCGGCATCCCACCAGACCAAGCCGTCCAAGGGCGGGATTTGATCGTCCACGGCTAGCAGTTTGCCCGCGGAGGAAAAGAGCCAGCGCATGGGGGCATTAAGAATGGCCGGATCCTTGGGGGTCTTGGTTCCTTCGACCGTGGTGGCCCAACATTCCATGCCGGGGATGTGCGCGTCGATGTCGGCGCAGAGGCAATGTGAGATATGCTCGGTCAGGTGCTCGGTTCCCCAGATGACTTTTCCGGAACGGGCCTCGACAAGACAGACCCCGTTTTGCTGACGGCGGGGTTCGATGCAATAAAGCACCTCCAGGCCGGGACGGGAAGGATCGACGTCGGTGACAAAAAAGCGGTCGGGATGTCCAAAGCCGGTGGACCAGAGGCCTTGGCCGTTGTCGTCGACCGCGCAGGAGCCCAGCAGGACTTCATCCCGGCCGTCGCCGTCCACGTCGGCCGCGTGCAGGGTGTGCGCGCCCTGGCCGCGAAAGGGCGGCTGTTCCTCGTCGCCGCACCAGCTCCAGACCTGCTGGAGTTTTTTATCGTGATATTGAAAGGCATCCACCCTCATGATCGTGTATTGGCCGCGGACCACCAATAGGCAAGGAGTTTTGCCGTCGAGATAGGCCACGCCGATCTGGTGTCGGCTGGCGCGGTTGTTTTTCTCGTCGCCCCAGTCGCTGCTTTTTCCGCGGGCGATCCAATCCACGCGGTCGATTTCCTCGCCGGTCTGACCGTTCCAGATCGAGCAGTATTCCGGTCCGGTAAGCACGTGGCCTTGGCTGTCGCGCGGATCGCCTTCGCCGGTTTTTACAGCCACCTCGGCCTTGCCGTCGCCGTCCAGGTCGAACACGATGAAAGGCGAATACCAGACGCCCATCTCGATGGACCAGCCCAGGTCCTTGCGCCAGAGAAACGTGCCGTCGCTTTTGTAGGCTTCGATCTTGTATGTATCGGGGCTAGGGCGCCACGTGCTGCCCGGATCCACGCTGCTCCCGGGCTGCTTGACGACGAAATCGTATTTCCCATCGCCGTCCAGATCGCCGATGCCTACTTTGTTGATCGTGTAATCGCCTTGCAGTTTGATGGAAATGTATTGTCTGACGGGCGGATTGGGGGGCAGTGTGGCGCGATCGGCGGGCTCCAGTTCGCGTCCATCCACCACCGGACGCACCCACCAGGCATTTTCGCGATCCAAGGGCGCGGCCGCGTCAACGAAGTCGGTGGTGGTCCCTAGCGGTTGGGCGTTGAGTTTTACGGCTTCGCCGCCGGCAGTGGAGCGATAAACATTGAAGGCCACGTTTTCCGGGTCGGTTTTCAACAGACGCCATCCCAGATAGACCTTTCCCTTGTCCTGGGCAATGGCGATCATCGCCCGGTCCAGCTTTTCTTCCACGCGCTTTTCGGCCCAGCCGATCACCTTGGGCTTAGGCGCCGGGGCGTCGTCGGCCTTGATACTCGCCGGCAGAAATGACATGCCGATGAGGATTGCGGTCGCGATGAGGCTAGTGTTTTGCATGGGGGGACTTTTATTTTAGGGTTTGAATCCGGTGATTTGTCGATCATTGGCCAGCCGTCGGCGTCCCAAAGTAGGCGGCGGATGGCAAGCGTGGGGGCGCCGTGCCGGTCGCCATCGTAATAGTGGTAACTTAGCCAGTCGGTTTTATCAGCAGAGAGAATTCCGGCATGACCGGGACCAATGAATGAACCGCTGGTTTCGAGGAACAAAGTGCCGCCGTTTTGCAGCAGGTCCCGGCCTTCCTTGTCGAGATAAGGACCAGTGATATTTGCGCTGCGCCCCACGCGGATATTATAGGTGCTCTCCGTGCCGCGGCAGCAGATGTCCCAATTTACGAATAAATAATAATAGTCGCCGTGACGGTGGAGACACGCGGCTTCGATGGATTCATTATAGGCCAACGAATAGACGGGCGAGTCGGGCGCCAGGCACTTGCCCGTGGACGGATCGAGCTGGATCAGCTTGATGCCGCTCCAAAACGAGCCGAAGGCGAGCCATAAGTTGCCCTTCTCGTCCTGGATCACGCTGGGATCAATGGTGTTGAAATTGTCGTCCTTGGCCGATTGAATCACAATGCCTTGGTCGGTCCAGGCATAATGGCAATCGGCCGGATCCAACGTGGGATTGGCGACCAATCCAATCGCCGAGGTATTTAGGCCAAATTTTGAAACCGAGTAATAAAGCAAGAATCGGTTGTGGAGATGGATAACATCCGGGGCCCAAAAAAAACCTCTGTTCTCGGGCACCGCGCTTGTGGTCCAGGCGGGCGATGTGTCGAAGACGTGCGGCCCGGGTTGCCAATGCACCAGATCCTTGGAGTGATGCGAGGCGATTCCCCGTCCCGTCGAGAAAAGCCAATACTCGTCTTTGCACTTAACTATCGTGGAGGGATCGTGTACGCGGGCCGTATATTTTTCAGTTTGTTCGAGTGGCGCACGATCTTCGGCCGGCCGGTTCGCGGCGAAAGAATCTTTCCTGGAATGGTTCTCGCCCGCCGGGGATTTTTGAGTTGCCTCTGCTTTTGCCGATCCCGGCATGATGGCAAGGACGAATATTATTGCCGTTGCGGGCAAGATCACTTTTGCAATCTTTGTTATCATCTTATGGAGCATCTTAATAATCATCCATAATTGCCAAAAATTGTTGATCTCAACCGCGGCGCAGGCATCTTCGTGTTACAATCCGCCGTCGATGAACTCGCTTTGGCGCTGGTAACCGGGCATCAGCTTTACTTTGAGAATAGCGCCTTGCTGAGGCAATCGCACGCCGTAGTCGATTTCGTCGCCGTTCCAGAGTCGCTTCATTTTCCATAGGCCGGAGTCGAATTGTCCCTCTTCCACGCGCACATAGATGACTGCCCTTTTATCGGGATCGCGCAACATGAAACGGACGTGCGAATCGAAGCCCAGGATAAGGAATTCGTCCGGGCTGAGTTCGCCGATTAGCGCGCGGCCGGTCAGGTCATCGGCGTTTACAGGCAGCCCGTCGGGCAAAGGGGTTCCCAGGCGTATGGGCTGGTTGAAATCGACCTGCGCTTGGTAACGTTCGAGCTGGACCACGTCGCGATTGCGCAAGTGTTCGGCCACGGCGCAATGCAATTTACCGGCCGTTTGCAGTTCGCTAAGCGCGAGCGCCGCGGGGGCGAGCAGCCGAAAGTTCATCGACATGGCGGTCAAATCCGGCGCATCTTGCGGCTGCCATCCAACTGATCCACGCCGAAGGGGGAAAATCCCAATGTGCCATAATCGGCCAGCGCGTAGAAAAGATATCGGGCGTTGATCGTGCCACCGCGTGTCTCGGGAATAAACAGCGGATTGTCCGGCCGGCGATAAAAGTTGCAGTCTCTTTGGAAGGAGATGAAATCGGGGTGATAGATGTCCGGGGCGATCAGGTCGATATCGGGCGTGACGGCCTTCCAGATATCGAGCACGTTAAACGTCGGACCGCCGCTGGGATACGTTTCGCCGGGCCGTTCCAAGGCGCGTTCCTTGCGCAGCCAGACATTTACGTATAAGGGAAGTGGATAAACAGCCTTGCCGGCCTTTGCTATCTCGTTAATATACGCGGCAATGGAATATGCGGAGAAGGATTCGTCTGCGTCGGGACCGAACACTTCTTTCCACGTGCCCGGCTTGCGTTTCAGAGCTTTAGTCAGCACTTCGGGCACGGGCGAGGCAAACAGCCGGTTGGCTTCGTCCGAGTAATCGCGCACCGAGCCCAGGAAACCCGGCTCGTTTTCCACCTGGACCATGATTACGGTTTGCTTGTTGCCGTCGAACTGCTTGAGATGTTTCATTAGTTCGATAAACGCCCGGCGATCGGCAGCGAGATTCGCCTTGCCGTGCGGCGAGAGATTGAGGATTCCTTTGCCATTTTTATCGATCACGCGCGGGTAGTGCTGCGGATCGGTTTTGATCCAGTCCGGCACGTAGTTCATCGCGCCGTTTTTCCAGGTGGCGAACCATAACAGGATCAGACGCAGCTTTCGCGCTCGTGCGCCTTCGATAATGCGATCCACTTCCTCGAAATCGTACTTTCCCGGCTGCGCCTCGACGACTTGCCAATACACGGGCACCTCGACCGTGTTGACGTGCAAGGCCTCGAGCTGCGGCCAGACTTCTTCCATGGTCGATGCCCAACCGCTCGAGTTGTGTACTTGGGCGCCAAAGGCGATGTAAGGCTTTTCATCGACGAGTAGTACGTAGCGTCCGTCTTTGACGGCGAATTTTGGCAAGGGTTCTGCCCGGGAGAAGGAGGCCGAAAAAAGACAGAAACAAACGAATGAAAAAATCTTGAGGAAGTAATGCGTAGACATGGTTCTCTTCCTTTACTGTGATTTATGGTCTGGATCTTGCAGCAAAACGTGTGTTGGTTTGTCGCGGTCACAGGATATGCAGCCATCGTTGTACTGAAGCTCGACAACCTGCATCACGGTGCGCCGGCTGGTATAAGGATCGTCGGGCTGGGCATCCTTGCCACTCTGGTGCGTGAAATAAAAGAGGAATGCGCGGTCGCCGCTGAGGACCACGTCGGCGTGCTGGCCTTTTTCTCTGTCGGTGGCGATTTGTCCGGGCTGGCGAAGCAGATTGGGCTGCTGCCGCTCCCACTTCAGACAATCGTCGGATTTATAGAGGGCCAGACCTTGCCAGACGTCCGAAATCAACCAATAAGAGTCTTTCCAGCGAAAGACCTTGGGGCCTTCGCCGGCCTGGTCTTTGATGGCCACGCCGCGATCGGTCCAGTTGTACAGGTCGGGACTGTCGGCGTAGTAGAGCCAACTATGATCATTTTCGTTTTTGTACCACAGGCGCCAGGTTTTGTCGGGAAGTTGGATCACGCAGGCGTCGATCACGCGGTCGGACGCCAGCTTCAACTCGGCCTCGAATTTCCATTTGAGCAGATCGTTGCTCGTCAGGTGGATGATGTGGCGCGGGGCGTTCCAATCGTTGAAGATTCCCGGCACGATGGAAAGATACATGTGATAGACGCCGTCGTGATAAAGCACCTCGGGCGCCCAATAGGTGTAATCTTCCTTGCCGTAGTCGATATCGGCCGTGCCGCGGTATTTCCAGGTGGCGCCGTTGTCGGACGACTCGGCAATGCCGATGCGCGTGCCGTGCACCCAGGACACGCCCTTGGCGTCGGGCAGATTAGCGCGGCGGTTGGTGTAGAGCATGAACCATTTTTGCTCCTGGCGGTTGAAGCACAGCGAGGGATCGGCCGCGCCGTCGTGTACGGGATCGCGAAAGAGAGGCTTTGGAGCCACTTTGCCGGTCGGCTCGGATTGCGCGGCAGCCGGTTCGGCGGCGGAAACGAAGTTGGCGAAGATCGCCGTCAGCAACAAAAACGATAAACAAGTCGATTTCATGATTTAATATCCTTTGTAGCGCATGAACTAATGTATGACTCGCGGTACAAGTGCCGCGGCTAAATAGTTGACCCGATATTGTTTATCGAGACTCGGCTAGCGGCTAATTAGGTTGATGGTCTCGCCTTCGATGCCGTCGGATTGGGCTGTAACGGTGATGTTGCCGGCCTGGCCCGCCTTTGTGCGCACAATCACCAGGCACAGCCCGTTGTAGGCGTTGTACTCCTTGGATTGGAACGATTCGTGGCAAGTGGCGTTGCCGTTATCGACGGCCGCGATTTCGCCGGGCCCTTGGATCTCGAAACGAAGCCGATTCTTTGATCGCGGTACCAGCAGGCCGTCTTTATCGACAACCGATACGGTGATGAAGGAAAGGTCCGCGCCGTCGGCCTGCAACTGGTTGCGGTCGGCCTGCAAAGTGAGCTTTGCCGCGGGACCGGTGGTGCGGGTGATTGCCTCGGCCCAGGGTTTGCCGTTCTTATAGGCTACCGCTTTTAGTTCGCCGGGCTCGTATTTTACGTCGTCCCAACGGAGGCGGTATTGATACTGCTCCTTTTTCTTCTTGCCCAGCGACTTGCCGTTAAGGAACAACTCGGCTTCGTTGCCGGAGGTATAGACGTGCACGGGCGTGACCTGACCGAGCCGCTCGGGCCAGTTCCAGTGCGGCAGGATGTGGACCATGGGCAGATCGGGCCGCCAGCGGGCCTGGTATATGTAAAACCGGTCCTTCTTAAAACCACACAAATCAACGATGCCGAAGTATGAACTGCGCGACGGCACCTTGATATTGCCCAGTTTTTCCAACTCTTCCGCCATCTTCTCCTTTTCTTGCGGATCGGTGAAGTTCAAGAGGTTGGTCGTGTCGTTGTTGTAGGGCGTGGGCTCGCCGAGGTAGTCGAAGCCCGTCCAGACGAATTCGCCGGCCACAAAGGGAAATTCATCCTGGCCTTTAAATTCCGTATCCGGCGTGGTCGCCCATTGCGGCGCGTAAAGATCGTAGGAGCTCATCTGGAAATCGGCCTTGCCCTCGTCTTTTTTTTCGCTCACCGGGAAGAAGTATTCTCCGCGCGAACTGATGCAAGAAGCGGTTTCGCTGCCGAACAGCGGTTTTTTCGGGTTCTTTTCGCGGAATTTGCCGTATTCGCCGGGTTTGTAATTATAACCGAAGACGTCCAGCGTATTCTGAAAACCGTTGTAGCCCGCCTGAAGGTGGTTGCAGCCGGCGGTGACGGGCCGCGTGGGGTCTTGCTCGCGGACGATTTGCGCATGATACGCCGACATCTGAAGGTTCTCTTTCATTTTTTTCTCGGCGGCCTCTTTTTCTTTTTTCAGATTGGCCTCTTTTTCTAGTTGTTTTTTGGCCTCTTTTTCTTGTTGCGCCTTGGTCTGATTTTCTTTTTTCTCGTTGGTCTCTTTTTTATCTTTGGTTTCTGTTGGTTCTTTGGGCTCTCTTACGCTTTGTTCGTTGATCTCGTTGCCGGTGCTCCAGAGGATCACGCAGGGATGATTGCGGTCGCGGCGGACCATGGCGCGGAGGTCTTTTTCGTGCCAATCGAGATACAGTTTTTGGTAATCGTTCGGAGTCTTTCCTTGTTTCCAGCAATCGAAGGCTTCGTCCATCACGACCATGCCCAGGCGATCGCAAAGATAGAGCAGTTCCGGCGCGGGCGGATTGTGGCTGGTGCGGATGGCGTTACAGCCCATTTCCTTGAGGATCTCGATCTGCCGCTCCAAGGCGCGGACGTTGACGGCCGAGCCCAGCGGTCCCAGATCGTGATGGTCGCAGACGCCGTTTAATCTCACCAGCTCGCCGTTGAGGAAGAAGCCTTTATCGACATCGAACTTGATCGTGCGGATGCCGAAGATCGTATTGTAGCTGTCGACGAGCTTGCCGTTTTGCACGATTTCGGTGACGGCCATATAGAGTTGGGGGTTTTTCAGATCCCAGAGTTTGGGATTAACCATGTTGATCTTCATGGCACATACTGCGCTCTTGCCGGCGGCCAGCGCGACGCCCACCGGCGCGGAATGGGCAACCGGGGCGCCCCCCAGATATCCCTTGGCGTCGATTTCATAGATCTGAGTCGATGCGGTCACTTTCGCGTCGGTGGCAAACTGGTTGTCGATGGTTGCTCGCACATTCACGGTGGCAGCGCAACTGGAAACCCTCGGTGTGGTGATATATGTACCCCAATGTCCCACGTGGATAGGCGCGGTTTTCACCAACCACACGTTGCGGTAGATGCCGCCGCCGGGATACCAACGCGAAGAATTCGGTGGGTTGAACAAGCGGATCGCCAGTACATTGTTGCCGCCATAATTGATGTAAGGCGTGAGTTCGAGGCGGAAAGAAGCATATCCATAAGGCCAGCCGCCGACAAAGCGGCCGTTCAGCCAGACCGCGGCGTGGGACATGGCGCCGTCGATATCGAGGAAGAAGCGGCTCTGTTGCTCGTCGGCCGGGATTGTAACGTGCTTCCGATACCAAGCCACGCCCCACCAAGGCAGTTTGCCGGTGTTGCCGGGCAATGACTGCTTGAAGGGTCCTTCGATTCCCCAGTCGTGCGGCAGGTCCAACTGACGCCAGGCACTGTCGTCGAAGTCAGTTTTTATATAGGAAATATCTATGCCAGGCTCGCCTGCGGATTTACTCTGTTCCTTGGATTCCTTCATAAAAGCCTGGCTGGTCTGCGTGATCCAGTCTTTAATTTTCGCGTAATCAACTTTTCCTGCGGCATCGGCTGGATCGCCTTTGATGAACCGCCAGCCGGCATTAAACGAAAGGCGTTCCCTCTCCGGGCTCTTCGCCCGTGCCAAGCCGGGCAAAAATAAACCAGCCACCAAGAGCGCGGCTACGGTCAGATGAATGGGGAAACTCCAGCCAGTGCAAACTCCACGGATAACATCGGCGACGGCGGGAAACAATCTCATCATGTCTTCTCTCCTTTTTAGTTGTTATTCAATTTGCAATTTTTGATATTATAACAAATCCGGAGCAAATGCACATAATTACACACGTTTTTTTGTGCTTTGCGGCGTGAGGATTCTGTTACTTCCCGGCGGTTTGACGGTCCCACTCCAGTACCAGGAGCGAGACCGCTTGACGCGGCAACTTAAAACGGACGGCGGCGGCCCCGTCGGCGATGGGGACGGTCTCTGTTGTACCGATTAGTTCCAGCCCTCCGGCCTGCTCTAATTGGGCGTATTGCTCGGGGGTGGGCTGCTGGGGCGAGCCCATGCGCTGCCAGGCTGCAAAGGCATTGCCGTGCTGGTCGTCAATGCGGAAGTGCCGCAAACGCGCAGCTCCCTGGGCAACCGGTAAGGCGTTTATCGTCACCTCCACTGCCGCAACAGGGCCGGGCAGATCATCGTCGTGATAATGCCAGACAAGGATACAGAGTTGGTTTTTATCAAGGCTGGCAAGCGCAGAGACGTCGGGCCGGGAGCGGACCCCCTCTTTGAGTATCGTGCTTAGCGCCACGGCGCAGTCGCTTTCCACCGCCAGGCGCCGGCCGCTCATTTTGGCGAACATCCGAAACACATTGAGCACCGGCAGGTCAATACCATTGGTGGCCAGTACGCGGAACCCGGCAAAGTACGGCTGGTCTTCAAACTCGAACGCCCAGGTAAGCGCGCCGTCGAGATTCACGCCGTGCTTGTCGGCCAGATCGTATTTGCGGGCAAAGCTCGCGGCCGTATAGCTGGAATACATCGTGCCGTTGCGGTAGCCGAGCTGCGGACCCTGACACGCGGCGCAACCGTCGGGATCGGATTCGCCGATCACGATGGGCTTGTCCTTAAGCTCCGGGAACGAGGCGATTACGGCAAACCCCTGGTTGATGTCTCTTAATTGAGCGGCGATGCCCATTTGCACGTGCCCTTCCACAAATTTGGGCTGGCCCTTGGCATGAAATGAGATGAAATCCAGCGGCGTGCCTTGCTTCCCGGTTGCATAGTTCATGCCATGCAGACAATGTTCAATGAACGCACGCAAGAACTTCGGATCGCTGCCGGCCATATCCGGTCCGCCCACCTTAGCCTTGGGCAGTGTGCGGCGCACGGCATCAATGGCGTAATCGTGCAGCTTAAAGAACTCATCGCGCGTGCCGCGCCAGTAACTAATGTTCGGCTCGTTCCAGACCTCCCAATACCACGCCTGGACCTGGTCCTGCCCGTATTTTTCCTTGCAGTGGTTGGTCCACTGATAGACCAACTCGGCCCACTTGTCGTAGTCCTTGGGCGGATACGACCAGCCGGTGTAGATCTCGTCGTATTTTGCAGTGGGGGTCCAGCGGTGCTGATAGGGCTCGGGCTTGATGGAAAGATCCTTGGGCATAAAGCCGATTTGCACGTATGGTTTCAGCCCGCGCTCAAGATAGGCGTCGAAGATGCGGTCGATAATCGTCCAGTTGTAGAGCGGTTTGCCTTGGGCATCCTCGCTATAAATACCCGTGGAACCCCATTTCAAGGCCGGCGTGCCGTTGCCGGAGGTAAGCAGGTTGTGCGTGCGGAAATAAACCGTGGGCGGGCCGAGCCGGCCCAACTCGGCGAGCAGTTTTTTGCCGTCTTTCATATAGGCGTAGTTCGGCTCGTCGGCGCCGAAGAAACGCCAGATAGGATGCAACTTGCCTTTTGAACTGGCGGCGTCCACGCGCATGGTTACAGAAAATTCATCTCCGCCCGGGAATATATCCGCTGCTTTGAGTTGTATCAGGCAGAAGCAGCCCAGTAACACCACGGCGCATGCGGGAAGAAGTATTCGTTTGATCATTGTCGGTAAAGGAGAATTTTAATAGCGATTGATGTCGGTTCATCAAAATCTGGGAGGCTTGCTATCTTTATTTGGCGGGCTGCTCCAACGCCTTGCCGGTTTTGACATCGAAACTGATCACCCGCTCTTCCACGGTCTTCACGGTGTAGTGATCCTGGGCGTCCAATCCCAGGTAACTTCCCCAGAGAAAGTGCGAGGCGGTCCGCCTCATCGCCGCTTTATCCGGCACCAACTCGCTCAGGGAAACCGTGCGGATCAATTCGCCGCGGCAAAAGAAGTAGATCATTATGTCGTCCATGGCGAAGTCCAGCGGTATGAGATTAATGCCGGGATGGCCGACGACCAGGTGGTTGCCGTCATTGGCAAGATCGGCCACGCGGAACCAACCGAACATCGCCCAGACCTTGGTCCGCTTGTCTCCGGCATCGATGCGGTAGACAGTCGTAATCATCTGCCGCGGTTCCATCACCGCACAGTACTGTTTATTGTGAGACCATACCTCCTTGATCGTTGGAGGCGGGAGCGGTTGATCGGCCAGCAGCAAGCCAGGCAAAATCAGCCATGCATTTGCTATTCCCAGTAAGCCGAGAAAAAGAATCGTTCGTTTCATGGTACACCTCATTGTTAAATATATCAGCCGCCGTGGTGTTTGCGCAACTGCCGCGCCCAGAGCGTCAGCCAGATGACCAAAAGCGCCATCAGCCAGACGCACATCTTGAATATCGCCACGATCCAAAACCATAGATTCTGGACGTACGCCCAACTGATATCAGGCCCCCACACGGATTGAATCCACGCTGGTTGCGCACACATAATAATAAGGTAAGCGATCCACTGAATCACAAGAAATACCACGGCCACGAGCAACGTCCACCATCCGGCGACTGCCGCGGCCCTAATCCTTTTCTCAAAAACATCGTTCATGGCAATGTTCCTTTCTGAAATTGCGCCAGGCATAGCCTAGTGTATCAATTACACAGAAAACACTATACCCCATTGGACTGGTTCTTTACAATAAGTACGCAATGCCTCCGCACAACTTTCTTGGTATGGGAAGACTATTGCCCGGTTGCGAATGCCCGGCAAAATGGTTTATAATTGCCGAATTAACATCAAGAATGCCAGACAGTTACACTTTTTTCTAAGGAGGATTTTCCGTGCCAAAAGGCAAATTCGTATTTACCAGCGAAGCGGTAAGCCAGGGCCATCCCGACAAGTTGGCCGACCAGATTTCCGACGGCATTCTAGACGCCTTATTGGCAAAAGATACCTATAGTCGCGTGGCCTGCGAGACGCTGGTCACCACGGGCATGGCATTTGTTGCCGGCGAGATTACCACTCAGGCCGTGATAGATTATCCGGAAGTTGTGCGCCAGGTGATCCGCGAGGTGGGCTACACCGACGATCGGATGGGCATTTGCGCCGATACCTGCGCGATCCTGCTCTCGCTGGATCGGCAAAGCCCGGACATCGCCATGGGCGTGAACGAAGATGCCGCCAAGGGAAAAGAAATCGGCGCCGGCGACCAGGGCTTGATGTTCGGCTATGCCTGCAACCATACCCCTGAACTAATGCCGCTGCCCATCCAGTTGGCCCATCAGATTCTCAATCGACTGGTTGTGGCCCGAAAAAATAACGAAGCGTCCTGGCTGCGGCCTGACGGAAAAAGCCAGGTCACCGTGGAATACGAAGACAACAAGCCCAGGCGCATCGACACGGTAGTGGTTTCCACCCAACACGCACCGGAGGTCAGCCAGAAAGAGATTCGCCGGTTTGTGATCGAGCAGATCGTCAAGCCGCTTTTGCCAGCGCATTTAGTCCAGGGCGAGATCATTTATCACGTCAATCCCACGGGGCGATTTGAAGTGGGCGGTCCGCACGGCGACTGCGGATTGACCGGCCGGAAAATTATCGTCGATACTTACGGCGGTTGGGCCCGGCACGGCGGCGGGGCTTTTAGCGGCAAGGATCCCACGAAAGTCGATCGCTCGGCCACCTACATGGCCCGGCATATCGCGAAAAATATCGTGGCCGCCAATCTGGCCGAATCCTGCGAAGTGCAACTGGCATACGCCATCGGCGTTTCCGATCCGGTCAGCGTGCTGGTGGATACCGAGGGCACCGGTAAGGTGGATGAGCAAAAGCTTTGCAAAATTATTCGCGATCTGTTCCCGCTCACGCCGGGAAAGATTATCAAGTATCTCGATTTGCGCCGGCCGATTTATCGCAAAACAGCCGCGGGCGGACATTTCGGCCGCAGCGAGCCCGAGTTCACCTGGGAAAGCACCCATCGCGCGGCCGAGTTGGCCAAAGCGGCAAAGTGAAGGATGAAAAAATGATGAATGCTGAATAAACCAAAAAAACGCTTGCGGTTTCACACTATTTCCTATTCCCTATCTCCTCTTTATCATGCCCATTGAACCATCGCTGAAATGGAATCGAACGATTGGCTCATTCCGCTTCGGTCAGGCGGCGGCTCAATGGAGGCAGGGGATCATCGCCGCCTTTGCCGGGCTGTTCATCTCAATCGCTTTGATATTTGCCTGGCGGCGCCTATCGGGCGCACTGGTGAATCCCTTATCGGCAGTTTTGCTCATTCCTTCGGGTTTGCTTGCGGGCATGTGGGTCTGGGGCATTCGGACACTATGGCGAGGCTCCTTTGCCCGACAAGGCTCTTCGCAAGGCGAGATGCTTTTAGATATTTTTCTTGGGGCGTCGCTTCTGATCTTTGCCGCGGCGCTTACTCTGCCGGGCGCCAACGCCTGGGCGACGGCTTTTTTTTGGCTATTCCTTGGGGCCGAAGAGATTTGGGCATGGCGAGCGCGGGCCGCGCGATTGATCACGCGCTTAAGGGGCAAAAAGGGTTCTTTTCGATCCCACCGGATTGATCCGGCCCAGCCGATCTTGCCGCATGTCGGACCGGCAAAAACAGAGTCTGCCGCTGTTGCTGACTTTTTAACGTCGCCCCATCAGCCTGCTAAAGAAGTTACCCAGCAACTTGTCCGCTCCATGGCTGTTGACGGCAGCGAGGTGGTTTCCGGTTGGCTGCGCCTGGATTTTGCCCCGGGTCAACGGATGGGAAACATTCACGTGGCCTTTTGTCCGCCTTTTGCGCAGACCCCGGAGTTGACTGTTTCGCAACTCGATGGGCCCCAATCGCGCATCAAAATCGCCCAACTATTACCCTACGGCATCCGGCTGGATCTGAAACTCATTACATTCATCGACGAACCCGCCAGCGTGCTCCTGCAATTTACTGCCCGGGCAACCTCCCACCAGTCAGCGGCATTGCTTTAAGCCATAAATATATTATTTTATTGTCTGTCAATTTTTAGCGCTAACATCGGCCTGTGGATATTATCTAAGACGCGCATCTTTGCATATCCAACTCCATTCTGTTGCTCCTTCACTATATCCAGTAAGCCATTTGCGCAACCGCAGAAAATTGAACCTTAACACCCTGCCCGTCAACAGGGCATTTGGTGCCACGACGTGTGAGGATGCTTCTTATAAACTCTTGCATAGTTAATGAATCTAGGGCGACCAAGCGGAGCCCATTTTTCTCGGTAGAAAATCCCCGGAAAAACAATAATCATCCCAGAGGCAATAAAAACCCTTTTAATTAAATGGAGGGAAGCATGGCAACCAACTCTAAAATGCGCAAGAGGCAGGGTGTGGTCGCTGGATGGACCGCGATTGACGGCTGTTTTTTTTACGGCACTTGCACTTGTTGTATTTACGTGGACAGTGAAGGCCAATACTTGGACCGGCGCGGGCCAATCGCCGGCCAATCAAACTCGCGATTGGAGGATTCCTGCAAACTGGTTGCCTGCCGGTCCTCCTGCGGCCAACGCTCAAAACATCTTCAACTATCTGGGCGAAGGAAAGATTGAACTAAACGGACAGCAATCGGCGGGCGCAATGGTCTTCAGTGATTTTACATATCCGACCATCGCTCCAGGCGTGAATCCAGTACCGCCCAATACATGCGACTTGACCATGGTGAATCAGCCTGCCGGTGGTGCATCATTTATTCAGATGGGCGAGGGCGTGCGCGACACTTACGGATCGGACTATTTCACCGCCGGTCCCCAATTCACCGCCGATGTGAACATGAACATCCTCAATCCCATCAATGCCCCACTTTCCGTGGTTCTCGGAGCGCTGGGAGGCAACGGCTCCAACTCATCAATGATGTTTTCGGGAAAGATCAACAACCTGAACAAGAATTCCTTTTTTTATAGCGGCACCGGCGCCGGCACCAGCCTGTGGATCTCGTCGAGTAACATCTTCGGCGGAATGAATCCCAATAACATTATTACTATTAACTCTGCCGGCGCTGGCGACGATGGCTATGCCTTGCACCTGGTCGATCTCGGACGCATGAACTCTACTCCCATCGATTTGCTGGGAACGTCCAGTTATCTGGGATTGCAGGACAATACCGGCGGCGGCCCCGGCGGCGTGCAATTACCCGGCAATATTTATAATAACTGGGTGTGGTCCCACGGAGGCATTATCTTCACCGATCGCAGTTACCAAGTGCTTGGCCAGGACTCTAATACCACGGTAAACGTATTGCAATACCTCATGGGCGGAGTAAGGGACTATAACGGAATGATGAATTTCGGTTCCACCAGCCGATTCGGACGCACCAACAACGGCTTCAGTCTCCGCCTGGGAGTGTTCGATTGGGAAAATAACGCCATTGCCATGGAATGGGTCCACGTCAACAACGGCAACCTCACCGAAGGGCGCGGCGGTAGCCGCTACGTGAGCGGCGCCAATCGCCTGCAAGAGGCCCACAACTATGTATTTGTCGATATGCTAAACGAAAAGTCTGAAAATCAAGTGAATGTCATACCGTTGGGAAAAGGCGGCGACGGCGTGCTGGTGGTTGATAACGTCAACGGCAACGGGGTGTGGACGAGCTCGCCCCAGGTCCTTGCCGGCGTGCTCAGCCTAGGATCGGTTACTAATACTCCCCATATCGCGCCTTCCGTTATCCTGACCACACCGGATGCCGGCGTGGGCATCGGCTGGAACACAAACGTCAACTTATTCTTTGCGCCGCAGGCGCCCTTCCCCATTATTCCCGCCGCCGTACTCCCCGGCCAATGGGTCTCCGGCCAATGCGGAGCAGTAGATATCGACTTGTGGAATCACGGCCTGGGGGGAGGACTTACCATTGATACTAACGTTTGGGTAGCAGGAGGACAAATTCTTACCTACCTCCGCGTGGGATCGAGCAAAGGCGGCGACGCCACTTTCGATCCGCAGCCCAACCCGCTAAAACATGCCAGCACATCGGCTACCATTATTCCATTTCGCAATTTTGGCGGCGGAAGCAATGTGTATTACCTCGGCGGCGGCGGCGGAACCCTCGAAATCGACACGCAGGTGTTCAACTATAATCTGGGCACCCAATTAGAGATGGGCACCACGGGCACACTGTTGCCCGGTCGAATCGCCTTGAATCCCACCGCGCAAGGACAAGGAGCCAACAATACTTACACCGGCAGGACCGATATTTGCGCCGGCACGTTGCAATTAATGCAACAGGGTTCGGTCTGGGGCACGCCGGCGGTTCATCTGTGGACCTATGATCTGAACATCACTAACGGCCTGTATGCCACTCCCGGCCCACATCACTACGCATGGGAAGGCGCGGGAAACTACACTTGGACTGGACCGGGACAGTTGCTCTTGGATCCCGGCAGAAATCCTCAAAATCCCGGTAATCCAACGGACTGGGATCTCGGCTGGTACCTTGCACAAGGCGGACAGCCGGGTGGTCCTTTTCCATTGATTAACGCGCTCTCGCTCGACGGCGGAGTGATCGGCTGGACCGGGAACGTCACTGTGACCGGCGTGCCGGGAACGTATGGAACACCAATCACTTCCAATCTGAATCCGCTGGTGCCTGCAATCGTCAACGTACTGGGCCTGGGCGGCGAGTACAGCACAGGCACCATGACGACTACCTTCCAGATCACCGACAATCAGGGTATTCCCGTACTCCTGTACAAGGCCGGCAAGAATAGCAAGCTCGACTTGACTCAAACGCCGCAACTTCCTGGTCAACCTGGCAACTCCTATACCGGCGGCACGATCATCGCTGGCGGTGAGATCATCGTCAACGACCCCTTCCAACTCAACGCCGCTTCGCTAATGAATCCGGGTGGACCAATCGCCATCCTCAATGGCGGGCGCCTGCACATTGTCGCTGGCGGCACTAGCTACGCTTTCCAAAAATCCATCATGATCAACACCGCTGGCACGCCCGATACCGTGAAAAACTGCGGCAGCGTAATCGAGGTGGATGCAAATGTTACCGCCACGCTTTTTCTGAATTTCGACTTCTCTTGGGCGCCTACCTGCTATCTGGAAAAAGACGGCGTCGGCACACTAGTCTACAGTGGTACGGCATTTCTGCCAAATCCAGGCAGTGCCAATGCCTGGGGATTGAAACTCACCGCCGGACTGATGAAGGTCAACCAGTTGCCTGTTAACAGCAATAACGACAGCGGACCGGTGATCTTCAACAACGGCAACTTGGAACTGACTTTCGTACCGCTGGGCATGATTCCAGACCGCGATCCGGCCTATGGATTCCGCAACATCGTGTCCTTCAAAGGCACCACCAGTATCGTGACCGTGGATGACAATGCCATGTTCCGCACCCACGGGATTGTGCCCAACGAGATCCTCGGTACGGTGCAATTCAAGGCCAGCGACTTGGACGCCAATCCCGCCAACAACGTGGTCCATTTGTCGCGCAACATGGCCTCAGTGGTTAATCCCGAGGCCCCCGGCGATTACAGCCGGGGCAACGGCGCCATGACCTTCGAAGGCGTGACGGTCTATATGTCCACCGGCGGACAAGCCAACCTTCTGAACGTCTTGCCGCAGGAAGCGGGCTTTGTCCTGCAACTAAACGACGGCGTGGTCTTTAATGCCAGCAGCCAGAATAATGTTTGCGGCGAAGTGAATTTTAATAATACTAATCAAGCCAAACCGGTGAAGATCGACGGCGAGGTGGCCAATCCCATACCCAATCCAGTGCCGCCTCAGTATTCGTTCAACCTGACGCCGGACACCTGGACGATTTACGGCACCGGATATACCACCTGGTCCGGCACGACCGAAAAGGTGGGAGCGGGCGTGGTGGCCATTAAACGCTCAAAGGGCGCGCCCGTTGCGGTCAACGGCACGCTTTTGAAGATCAGCGGTGGCACCTTCGAGGCCGGCGGCTCGGCCGATCCCTTCACCGATACTGTCACCGGCACCTCACTGGACATCCTCAACGACAGTTCCCTGCTGATTTCGGATGGGAAAAAGGTGGTGGACGCCATCACCGGCATTGGCGGCACCACGATCAACGGCCCAGCGGGCACGGAGTTGATAGCCAGCTCCATTGTGCAGGGCCATATTTTCATCGGCCCGGGCTGCAAGTTGATTATTAAACCCGCGGGCAGCGGCCCGCTGGGGGCCGGCGAGACTTTCACGGATCTGAATCCCGTGCCCGAACCGAGCACCTGGGTATTATTGAGCATCGCCGCCTTGGGCCTGATCATGGCCGCTGGGCGTCGAAAATAAAATCAGGCTTCGAGCATTAAAAAGGGACGTGGCTATCCAGCGAACCGCGTCCCCTTTTATTTTGCCGAGGCCGGCGTAATTTGCCGTTTCACGCAAACGGCAAACCCCCAAATCACGGAATAAAAGACGATGATGAGGGGACCTTCGCAAATGGTCCAGGCTCGGGGCATGCCCAAGTAAATATCCAGCGAAAGCAGCAGGGCCCCAAATACCACGGCCACGGCGGCAAAGAATTTGATCAGTGGCAGATAACGGCGAATATCAAAGGAAAGATAAAGCGCCAGTGCCCCATGGAAGGCATAAAGTGCCGAAAGCGAGCGGGTCAGATAGCCGATGATGGCCGTATCGGGCAGTTCGCCCAGGCCTATTTCCCCATTGATCTGCGACATCAAAGTGTGCGGGAAAAAAATCGGCACGGTTGCCAACAGCAATATCCCGGCGCAAAAACGTAACAGTATTATTAACGCTTTTTCCGCCGCATGTTCCTTTGGACTTTACAGTAATCAGTTTTCAGTTATCCGTTCTTCGTTCTGCATTCTGCGTTCTGACTTTACTCCTGTCCCCAGTTGCCTGTCCGCTGTCCGCTTTATTCATCCTTCATCCTTCCTCCCTCATCCTTCCAGAGCCGGTCTCCGGCCTGATATTACCCCGGGGGCCAGGTGAATTGCCGTCCGCCCAGCATGTGGAAATGCAAGTGCAAGACTTCCTGGCCAGCGTCGGGGCCGCAGTTGGTCACGATCCGATATCCACCGGTAAGCCCCAATTTCGCCGCAATCGCACGCATGGCGCTGAATAAGTGCCCGACTATCGCCTCGTCCTCTGCACAAACAAGATTGACCGTGGGGATCTCTTTTTTGGGGATCACGATCAAGTGCGCGGGGGCTTGGGGATGAATGTCTTCAAAGGCCAGGCAGAGATCGTCTTCATAGACGATGCGGGCGGGAATTTCGCGGTCGATAATTTTTTTGAATATGGTTTTTGCCGCCATGATCACGCTCCTCGAGATTAAAGGTGGAAAACAATATTCCACTATTTTCCTAACGGGGCCTGCGACTGAAACAAAACGCGACCACCGGTCAGGGCCACTAACCGCGACCACCGGTCGCGGCTTTATGACCGTTATTTGCCTTAACTCACGTGCCACTGTGCCTGGACCGGTATGCCTTCGTCGGCCAAGAGCACTGGGATGCCGTCGCGAATGGGGTAGAGGATCCGGCCGTCTTGGCGGAGCAAGCCCTCCTCGATCAACTCTGAAACACTCCGGCCGGCCTGATCCTTCACCTGGCCCGCGCCGATGGCTTGATTAATTTGCTCCAGCAGTAATTGATCGGCAATCCGCAGCGGTTGATGGTTTACCGGACAGACAATGATTTCCAACAGTTGCTTGTCAATCATATCCCTCCTCCCAGACAAGATAATAACATAATATCCTTTACTCCCGCAAGCTGGCCGGATCATAAAACGCCGCATGTGCAGACACGGCTAAACGCTCCCCACTATAATCTATCGCCCTGCATTGCCTTTTTAGGGATTTTTTTGCCTGCGGCAACATTATTGCGTTATCTTGCCAGACAAATAACGCCCCGAAAAATAGGCGAAAAACTCGGCCCAAATTGGGACTATATGAGGAAGGATGATAAATATAATGATAGAGTCAATAAAAAAAGAATTATTCCCGAATTACTCCCGGCTTCAACGGACCGCTTTTATCCTGCGTTGGGCTGCCCGGCTGACAGCGGCCTTATTGCTGGGCACGGTGCTGATAATCGTTGTCTGCGAAGTCGTATGGGGCGGCGGCGGGCCGAATTTCGCCAAGATGAATTGGACCGTGCGTTCCATGTTTGCCGCCGAAATTGTTGCCATCTTTGACCTTGCAGTCATTTGGCGTCGGGAACTGTTGGGCGGACTGTTAGTTCTCGGTGGAATAATCACCTTCGACTGCTTGAACTATCTGATATCCGGACAACTCCCCATCGAAAGTCTTCCTCTCTTCTACATCCCCGGCGTGCTGGCGGTCTTGTCCTGGATACTTGCCCGGTTAGCCAAGACTACAAATAATAACCAATCACCTTGAATTCGTTGTTGCCTCCTTTGCTCTTTCTTTACGAATACAGTAAATACGGGCTGAGGTACGGATCAGGAGACGATCGCCGGCCATGGCGGGCGAGGCCATGCACATGTCGTCGTCGGCCAGCTTGTTGGTTTGCAGCAGTTCGAACTGATCGCCTGCCCGAACGACGAAGGTCACGCCGTCTTCATTTAAGCAGAACACACGGTCGTTGTACGCCCACGGGGAAGAGGTGAAATTCTGGCCTGACGGCAGCTTTTGACGATCGTAAAACGGTTTGCCAGTCTGCGGGTCCAATGCGCTGAGTTGACCGCGGTCGAGAAGCACATAAAGGCGCCGGTTGTAGAGCAGCGTGGTGGGATTGTAGGGCGCGTTGGTTCGGTTGCACCAGGCGATAAATGTATTGCTGGTTTGATCCGGTTGAAGAGAAATATCATCTGCTCCGCCGGGTCGAATCGCATAAAGCGGCCTGAGCTTGTCCACGGTGAAACCAGAACTGACATATAGCAAACCCTGGTCGGCATAGGGCGTGGCAATGGTGATGCCCGACATGCCCGTGAACCACCAAAGCAGCTTTCCTTCGAGGTCGTAGGAGCGTGTCTTACCAGTGCCGGGCGTAATAATTTCGGTGCGCTGCTGATTCTCCCATACATAAAGCGTGGACCAGTTGGTTTTTTCGTCGCGGTCCACGCGCCAAACTTCCTTGCCGGTGCGCTTGTCAAGTGCCAAAAGATAAGACTGCTCTTCGTTGTCGTTGACAATGTAAAGCCGATCCTTATACAAAACGGGCGATGCACCGGGGCCCCAGTCCATCCGTGTTTTCTGCGATTTCAGCATTTCGGACCATACGGGCCGGCCATTGAAATCGAGGCAGAACACGCCCACGTTGTTAAAGTAGGCATATAAGCGCTCACCGTCGCTCGCCGGGGTGGCCGAGGCAAAAGAGTTTTTTTGGTGAATCGGCGTAGGCGGCGGGCCTTGATGCACTGTCCTTTCCCAAAGCAGTTTGCCGGAGGTCAAATCGAGACAAAGCACCTTCCACTGTATTTCCGTGCCGGATGAATCCTTACCTTGGAAGTCCATATAAAAACCCTTTTTGGGCGGTTCGGCATCGCCGGGGCCAATAGCCGTGGTAAGAAACACGCGCTTGCCCCAGACGATCGGCGACGACCAGCCGCGCCCGGGAATAGCGGTTTTCCAGGCGACATTTTCCGTATCGGACCAGCGATCGGGCAGGTTTGGATTCGCTGCCCCGCCGCGGGCGCCCGGTCCGCGAAACTGCGGCCAATTGTCATCCGCCGCCGACGTGGCAAAGATGTTCCATCCGGCAAGCAACGTTGCCACGATAATTGTAAAGGCACTTTTGGTTTTCATTTTTTTCTCTTATGGTAGGACGACTTTCAAAGTCGTCCTACATTTTTATGGCGATGGCTTGTGGGTCTTGCCCCTGGTAAACTTGTCGAACGCCGTGATCACGGGCAGGGCGTTGCCGCTGTCGTCGAAAAAGCCCCGGTCTCGCAGGCCGCCCATGACCGCGGGCTCCCACCAGAAAATGCCGATTCCCCGGTTATAAGGCGTGCCCAACACGATGCGATTCACTTCGTCGAGGAATTCTCTTTGACCCTCGGGAGTCTCGGGGAAAGGCGGACTTTTGGTCTTATATTCCGTGGGCCGCCAGCAATATGCCACTTCCACCAGCAGGATGTCCTTCTGGTACTCCTCGGCCAGGAAACTTAAGTTTTCGCGAAGATCCAACAGCGAGCCGTGCCACCAGGGATAGTAGGATATCCCGATCACGTCGTAGTCGGCGTCGTAGGAATTCATCTTGTCGAAGAACGCCCGGCAAATGTCTTTGTTAGCGCCCTGGTCGATGTGGATCATGATCCTGGGGCGTTTACCTTCGGCGCGGCCGGCGTCGACGCCGCGGATTCCGGCCTTTACCAGATCGGCGAAGTTGTCCCAATGGTCGGGCAGTTTGCCGTCGGGCCACATCATGCCGTTGATGATTTCATTGCCGATCTGCACCATATCGGGCATTACGTCGGCCTCGCGAAACGCCGCGATCGTGGTTTTGGTATACTCCTCGACCGCTTCGACCAGTTCCTTATGAGATTTATCTTTCCAGGCCTTGGGAATAAACTGTTTTTGGGGGTCGGCCCAAGTGTCGGAGTAATGGAAATTCAAGAGAATCTTCAATCCGAGTTTCTGCGCCTCCTTTGCCAGCGCGATGGTGTATTCGAGATTGTTCGGCAGGTCCGTCGGAGTATGGAAGAGCCTGAGCCGGATCCAGTTGTACCCATGATCCTTGAAGATCTGAAGTCCCGGCTTGGCCTGCCCTGCGTCCTTGAACACAGTGCCTCGCTCCTCCGCCTGCTTAAGGAAGGAAAGGTCGGCTCCGATGGCGTAATCGGCCGCTTTTGCTGGTAAGAACAGTGTGAAATACGATGCGAGGACCAGAATTGCCGCCAGGCATAATCGTCGCGCGTAGATTTTTTTCATGTTCATGACTCCTTAAGGTGTCAATGATTATAGCAGAAAAGGTAAAGCTATTTTATAAGCCCAGGGGTTGCAACCCCTGGGCTTGATGATAATTACTCACCCGCCTTGGAATGCATTGCACCCGGCTGCGTTTTGACTGTCAGGCTCCCGGCACGAGTGCCTGGGCTAAACTAATCCCCAATCCCTAATCCCTTCTCTTCCGGTTCTTCCAGGGCCGCGATGACTTCCAGAACGCGGCGGCAGATTTCATCCAAGCGGCGCTGGTCCTCGATCTTTTGGTTGTGCTGATCGGTCACGTAGAACACGTCGACCACCTGGTCCAGATAGGTGCTGATTTTCGCCCGGGAAACGGAGAGCCCTAATTCGAAAAGCGTGCGCGTAATGGCGTACAACAGTCCGGTGCGGTCGTGGGCGAAGATATCGAGGATGGTATACGCCTCGGAAGTGCTGTTATCGGCGATGACGCGGGTTTGCACGCCGGGGACTTTGACCGGACGGTGCGCTCCCACGCGCCAGGTGCGGCGGAAGGCGGGCGATTGACCGCCGGACGCTTTAAGGGATTGGACCAGTGCCTGTTGAATCTGCTCGATGCGGTCCGCGGGCGGCTGGCCAACGTAATCCGGATCGCGGACCCAAAAGCGGTCGAGCACCGATCCGTCGACCAGCGTGTGAATCTGGGCCGAGTGGATTGCCAGCCCGCGGCTGGTGAGCGCGCCGGTCAACTTGTGGAAAATGCCGGGGGTGATTTCCTCCGAGGTGGCAATCGTGTATTGGCAAACCGCAGTGTCGGGAAGGTATTGCCCGACGGCAATCACATCATTTTTTGCCAGCCCCTTAAGCAAGCGCAGGTCAACGGCGGCTTGTTGGGGCGAAGTGGCGCTGAGATAGTCGGGCGGAAGTTTTTCCACGTGGCGGCTGTACCAGGAAAGGTTGCTCTCAGGTCCCAGCCAGGCGCGGACCGCCTCGCGCTGCTGGCACAAAAGTTCTTCCAGCGTGGTGGCGGGACTGTCGCCGGCCAGGTGTTGCATGGTGCGATGATACAGATCGGTAATGATTTCCGCCTTCCAGTTGTCCCAAACGTCGGGACCCACGGCGCCGAGGTCGGCGGCGGTTAAAACGTAAAGCATTTGCAGCATGTCGGGCGAGCCCACCTGAACGGCCAAATCGACGGCAAGCTGTTGGTCCGCGGTATCGCGGCGGAAGGCCAGGTTGTTCATCAACTCGTGCTTGTGCACCAAAAAACGCAGGGCTTCGGCGTCGTGCGCGCTGAGGCCCAAGCGCTGCGCCACCGCGAGGGCAATCTTTACGGCCTCCTCGCGATGATCCTCCAAACGGCCTTTGCCCAAGTCGTGCAAGAGCAGGGCCAGATGCAAGAGATACTTCTGGCGCAGGGGCCGGTAGACTCGACCCAGCGGCC
Organism: Pirellulales bacterium; assembly: GCA_963820545.1. Lineage (GTDB taxonomy): Bacteria > Planctomycetota > Planctomycetia > Pirellulales > Thermoguttaceae > CAWGAJ01. The sequence goes on along the minus strand of CAWGAJ010000001.1, from coordinate 364,573 downwards.
CGGCGTCGGACCAGAAACTCGTGGCGCACTCCACCGCGCAAACAATGTTCATCCACGGTGTATTTATGATAGAGATTAAACTGCAACAAGCCCCGGGCATGGTTGAACTGGGGAATAAAATGCTCCAGCAAAGCGGCGTCGTGCAGATCGCGCAGCAAGGGTCCAAGCCGGAAGGGATGACTGAGCAAGGAAAGGAAGTGCCGGCAGGCCTCCGGCGGCGGAAGGGCCTGGGGAAGATGGACCGCTTCACGGCGGATGATCTCCCAGGTCTCCAAGGCAATAGGCTTATCGTAGAGATTGGCCAAATCGACGAGGCGGATAATGGCGGTTAAATCCCTGCCGATTGCCTCCGCCCTTCGGCGACCGGCCAGCAAGCCCGCCGGACCGACGTGGATGCCTTCCTCCACGTGGTGTCCCAAGAGCACCGTGAACAGCCTGGCCAGGCGCTGGCGGGCCTTGGCCCGTGCCGCAAATCGCGTGGCGATGTGGCTAACGGCTTTGGTGTGGCGGAAATAATCGCGCATGAATTGTTCCACGGGCAGCAGACCGGCCAGCTTCCCGTAGCCGCGCAACTCGGCAATCCGCACTTGTTCGGCGCGGTTGAGCACTTCCGTTGCCTGGCCGGCGTGAAAATGCAACTCGTTACGCAGGCGCAACAGAAACTCCCTTGCCCGGCTAAGCGCGCTGAGGTCTTCTTCAATGAGCAGGCCCAGTTCGGCCAATTTGTGGGGAGGGGACGTTCCGTAACGGATAAAACCTATCCAGCGGATGAACTGAATGTCGCGCAAAGTGCCGCTGGAACGTTTAATGTCCGGCTCCAGCAGGAACACGGTTTCGCCGTAGCGGAGCCGTTCTTCCAGCCGGGAGCGATCGACCGCGGCCAGCAGAAATCTGGCGCGGCGGTTAACTTGCCGGCGAAAGAGCCGTTGAAAATAATGGAAAATCCCCTCATCGCCCAGCAACAACCGCGTATCGACCAGGGTCGTGCAGATTTCCTGATCGCTCATGGCCAGGCGGCAGGCTTGCTCGGGCGTGCGCACGCTATGACCGAGTACCAGGCCGGCGTCGAATACGTCGCGCAACAATCGCTCGGCAAAGGGGGCCAAGCGCCGGGCGAGGTCCGCGGGATGCAGGATCATCAAATCCACGTCGCTAAAAGGGGCCACCTCGCGCCGACCATAACCCCCGTGCTCCACCAGGGCAATGCGGGAGAGTAATCCGTTGGGGCCCGACTCGCCGAGATCGGCAAGGGCCGCGGCAATCAGGTCCGACAACACCGCATCGCGCAAGGCGGCGATCTGGGCACATACCTCCTCGCCGCCGCCGCCCGCCTGATGCAACCGCTTGAACTCTTCAAATCCCTCGGCCAGCCGCTGTTTGGCGGCGACGACGTTGGTGCGTATGGAAGACATGGGTCAGGGGCGAGGGGTTAGGGGCAATTTATAAAGGATGAAGGATGAGGGATGAATTCAGAATGCTGAATGAACCAACGAAACCACTTGTGGTTTCGCACTGCCCACTGTCCACCGCCCGCTCCGCCTGCGGCGGACTGCCCACTATTTCCTGTTCCCTGACCCCCGACCTCTGGCCCCTGATTATCAGATCGCGTTTTCGCCGGTTTCGCCGGTGCGGATGCGCACGACTTCGGCAAGGTTGGTGACGAACATCTTGCCGTCGCCGACCTGGCCGGTCTGGGCGGAACGCATGATCGTGTCCAGAACTACTTGTAATTTCGAGTCCGGTACGGCCACCTCGATTTTGATCTTGGGCACGAAATCCACTTGATATTCGGTGCCGCGATACATTTCGGTGTGTCCTTTTTGGCGGCCGAAACCGCGCACCTCGGCAATCGTCATGCCCGCGATCCCTTGTTCGCTAAGGGCATTTTTCACGTCTTCAAGCTTGAAATGCCGGATGATCGCTTCCACCTTTTTCATTAGCCAACTCCTTGATTGGCGCCGTCAACCTCGGCGGGTTATTCAATATTACTTACCTTATCTATTATCCCAATATAGGGTTTGATATATTTTACGTCCATATATCAAGGGACGAAAAGAGGATAAAACCTTGTCTTTAGCGTTATAATAGCGCCCTGTCATGTGGAAAGAAGATCTTGTTTTAAATGAAAATGTATCCTTCTTCGCCATGTTGACTGAGATCCAAACCCTCGATTTCCGCCGCCCGGTCAACGCGTAGTCCCATCAGGGCGTCGAGCACCTTGAGAATCACAAACGTGGCCGTGATGGCCAGGACCCAAGTTATTATTACGGCTATGAGTTGGGAGAGCAGGACAGGGCCGCCTTCCAGTAATCCCAAGGGTTTGCCGTCGGTAAATGCGCCGGTGGCGCGGGTGGCAAAGACTCCGGTAAGCACGGCGCCGAGCGTGCCGCCTACTCCATGTACGCCGAACACATCCAGCGAATCGTCGTAACCGAAGCGGGACTTCAAGGCGGTACAGGCCAAATAACACACCACTCCCACGGCCAGGCCCATCAGGATCGCGGAGATTGGCGTCACAAATCCCGCAGCAGGCGTGACGCATACCAGGCCGGCCACAATGCCCGAGCACGTACCTAGGGCAGTGGGCTTGCCGCGGAGAATCCATTCCATGAAAGCCCACGTCAAACCTGCCGTGGCCGCGGCAAAATGCGTGGCGCAAAATGCGCTGGCAGCCAGACCGTTGGCGGCCAGTGCGCTGCCGGCGTTGAATCCAAACCACCCTACCCACAACATCGTGGCCCCAATGGCCGTATATGTCATGTTGTGCGGGGGCATGGGTTCGCTCCCGTAGCCCAGGCGTTTACCCAACAACAAGGCACAGACCAGCGCCGACACGCCGGAGCTGATATGCACCACCGTGCCGCCGGCAAAATCCAAGGCCCCGCCCGCGGAAATGCCGGCGTTGCCGCTGCCGTACATGAGGATCCCTCCTCCCCAAACCCAATGACACAAAGGGCAGTAAACGAAGGTGCCCCAGAGGATCATAAACACAACCATCGTGCTGAATTTCATGCGTTCGGCAAAGGCCCCGCAAATCAAGGCCGGCGTGATAATAAAAAACATGCCCTGGAAGAGCATGTGTGTCAGCCGGGGGATGGTCAGGGCAGGATGCAGGGGCGTTACCGATTGGCCGTTAATCCACTCGGCTTGAACTCCTTTCATGAATAAGTGATCCAGGTTGCCGATCCATTTAGGCGGGGATTTTAAGGCGTCGCCGCCGAAACTCAGTGTATATCCCCATAACGCCCAAATCACCGTCAGCAGACACATCAAAAACACACATTGCATCATTACGCTTAGCACGTTCTTTTTTCGCACCAGTCCGCAATAGAAAAGGGCCAGTCCAGGACCGGTCATCATCAAGACCAGCGCCGAACTGGTTAGCATCCAGGCATTATCGCCGGAGTCGAGTTTAGGGACTGGGCTTGCAGCAGGCGGTGCTGCCTGGATGAGGCCAGCGGATGTTTCTTCACTGGCAAACACCTTCGCGGCACTGTCTGCAAGGAGCAAATTGGCCAATATGATGACCATCATAAACATAAAAATGTTTTTTGAGGATTTCATGGGTAACCTTTTCGATTGACAAAAGTGTATAGGGCAGCCTGACAAAACCTCAGTGACGAGGCGTTTTTGGCATCATTTGCGGGGATTTGTTAGAATGCACTTTGCGGCATTAAATGAAAAATAGCAATCCACATACCAATCTTAAAAAGGAGCGCCGGTGAAAAGATCGTAAGATGTTGCGGTTATTGGACTGTGAAATATTCCGCAGATGTGCGCGCTAAACTGTTTTTTGCATCAAGACGCCCATTTATTATGCATTTGCTGTCCGCAAAATGGGCAAACGGGTCCAAAAAAGGACATGTACTTAAGACTTTTTCCAGAAAACGTCAGCTTTTCCAGATTGGGCATTAAATAATCGCGCGAGAACAAAGAGCAAGTCGCTTAAACGATTTATATATGCCAATATGCTCTGAGAAACCGCCTGTTTGTCGGTTTGGACAAGGGCGACCAGGTTTCGCTCTGCCCGCCGGCATATTGTCCGGGCAACATGTAAGAGTGCGGCCGAGCGGACTCCGCCCGGTAAAATAAAGCCTTTTAAGGGCGGCAACTCAGCCTCGTATTGATCGATGGACTCTTCAATTGCCTCAACGTGCCGCGGAGAGATAATTGGACAAGGGGATTTGGCCGGGGCGACCGCGGCCAGTTCGCCTCCTGCATTGAAAAGCTCATTCTGCAAGCGTTCCAATAGGCGGTCGATGTCTTCCGGCAAATGTTCAGCCCGCACTAGGCCGAGCATGGCATTTAGTTCGTCGATGGTTCCGCAGGCGTCCAAGCGAGGCGAATTCTTCCACACCCGACCGCCGCCCGGCAGGTCGGTTTCGCCCCCATCGCCCGAGCGCGTGTAGATTTTCATTGTTTTCTCTCCTGGATAGCTCACTGGCGTTGGGGTGGCAGTTTAACTGCCACTCTAACATGTAATCAGTGCTAAATTATATTGGCTATCCCTGGCCCCTCGCCCCTTGTCTGCTATTCCCTGTCCCCTGTCCCCTTAAAAAATACCCCGGACAGGATTCGAACCTGTGACCACTGGTTTAGGAAACCAGTGCTCTATCCCCTGAGCTACCGGGGCGTTAAACTCTTTTCTTATAATGACTTATTGACAGTGCCTGGAATGGCGATATAATACTTTAGACACCTAAAGTGACACCTTTTCGATTTTTTGAACCAACTAACCCCCCGGGAACTGTTGCTATGGTTAAGCCTATCAAAACCGCCGAATCAAGCAAGCCTACAAAGCCGCGCCCCGACTTCCCCCTGTTTCCTCACAATACGGGCCGATGGTGCAAAAAGGTTAAGGGGCGTTTCGTTTACTTTGGCAAAGTGGCCGACGATCCCCACGGCGACGCGGCCCTAGAACGCTGGCTTGAACAGAAAGACGATCTGCTTGCCGGCCGCACCCCGCGAACAAAGCCAGAGGGTTTGACCCTACGGGAACTGCTTGACCGTTACATGGTCAGCAAGCGACACCTGGTTGACGCCTGCGAACTAAGCCCGCGCACGTTCGCCGAATTGTATTCCACCTGCAAACGGATCGGCGATGCATTCGGTATCAACCGGCTGGTTGACGATCTTGCCAGCGATGATTTTGAGCGCCTACGCAAGATATTTGCTAAGGCGTGGGGGCCGGTCCGATTGGGCAATGCAATACAACGGGTTCGGAGTGTGTTCAAATTTGGATATGAAGCGGGCTTGATCGACAAGCCAGTCCGGTTCGGGCCGACATTCAAGAAGCCCAGCCGGAAGGTTTTGCGCCTGAACCGTGCCAAGAAAGGCCCAAAGATGTTCGAGGCCGACGAACTGAGGAAGATCATCGACGCAGCCGGCGTTCCGCTCAAGGCCATGATCCTACTTGGAATAAATTGCGGGTTTGGAAATAGTGACGTATCAAACTTGCCAATAAAGGCCGTCGATCTAAAAGCGGGATGGATCGACTACCCGCGACCAAAAACCGGGATTGCCCGGCGCTGCCCGCTCTGGCCCGAGACTGCGGCCGCTATCAAGGAAACCCTGCAAAAGCGACCCAAACCGAAAGACAAGGCCGACGCCGGGTTGCTGTTCATTACGAAATACGGCGGGCGCTGGTTCCGTTTTAACATCATTGAACCCGACGAGGAAAACGGCGAGACGGAAAGACGGATGTATCAGGATGATCCCGTAACAAAGGAATTTACAAAGATCATCCGCGACTTGAAAATCCATCGACCCGGGCTTGGGTTTTATTCCTTACGTCATACGTTTGAAACCGTGGGCGGCAACGCCAAAGACCAGATTGCCGTCGATCACATAATGGGACACGCCAAAGAGGATATGGCGACGCTGTACAGGGAAAAAATCGAGGATGCCCGATTAAAGGCCGTGGTCGATCACGTCCACAAATGGCTTTTTGAAAACAAGGAAAACAAGTAAACTATTGATATTGCCGGGTAGCGGAATTGCAAACCGCATAGGCTGGCCGGTTGCTTGCGGAAACATCTTCGCCGCAAGCACCGGCCGACCACCCGGGAAAGGAAGATGAAAATGAGTAACCTTGATTACCTGCCAGAAATTGACGACCAGATAAATACTATCCGCGAAATTTATGATGACCCTGCCGGTGTTGACCCGCAAATTGCATATCACGCCGTCGATCAGGCTCAATTATTATTTCGCAGGATGGACCCCTGCCCGCCGATGCCTGAGTTTATGAATCTCTCGAATATAGAGGTGCATCGTGCGTTTGTGCGGCATGTGAATAATAAGGATCAAACAGTTCTTCCTGATGTAGAAACCCTCGATAAGCGTCTGAACATACTCGATCTGTTGTTGGCCGGATTAAGCGACATGCGGCGGTTTGTGCTGGACGGAAAAAAACAACCGCCGGCCGCTTGTGTGTTCGATCCCGAAAGAAAAATCCTTATTTTGAAAGGCAAACCTATTGCCTTGCAGGCAAACGAAGAAGACCTGATTAAAATGCTTATTGAGAAGAAGGCTACAACACTGCAAATATTAAGAAGGTGCTGTTCTAATCCCCAAAAGGTTCTCGCCAATCTCCAGAATAAGTATCCCGCTCTCAAAAAATTCATTTCTCTGCCTGGAAGAAAAGGACAAGGCGGCTATAGCACCACGATCGAGCTTGCGAAATAGCCGGTCCTTGTCGGAAACAATTTGACTACAATCTGACCACTACCGCATTTTGTTATTGTGCTAGGCTGAGCACTATGACAAATGCAATATCTGTTCTCGAATCTCTGAACGCGGAGGAAATCCGCCAACGGCTGGATGAAATGGAGGCGGAAGAAAAAGCTCTGCGCGTGCTCTTGCGCACCGCTAATCGTTTGGATCGGCAAAAGCGTAATGAGCCTTCTTTAAGTCAGGCGCAGGAGATCACGCGATGATCGACACCACCCCAGCCCCGAAACTCGCCCGCACGAAAGTCACCCCGTCCATATTGGCACGGCGCTGGGGCGTCGATCCTCACAAGATTATTACGTGGATACGCAACGGCGAGTTGCGTGCCATCGACGCCAGCACGCGCCAAGGCGGTAAGCCGCGCTTTCTGATTGATGAAGCCGACATTGCTATTTTTGAAGCGCGCCGCACCACAGCGCCCACGCCCAGGGCTACGCGGCGCCGATCTAAGTCGGGCTGGACTTTCACATATTTATGACGGTATTGGAATGGATGCTACAGCGAAAAAAAGTAGAAAGCAAGCGGCCCGCGGCGGTAACAATCAGCCAGCCGATACTGAAGACACAAGAGCGCCAGCAAAAGACATTGACCCCGGGAAGCAGGCCGAACGCTTTTTGGAAAGTACAGAGCTTGACGGCGTTTATCGTCTTCGATTCTGGCGCGGCAGTTTTTATTACTGGACAGGCGGCGCTTATAAAGAACTGCAATTAAGTGAAGTGCGCGGCCGCGTGGTCGAATTTCTGGATAAGTCATTTTTCAGGCTGACAGCGCCCTCGACCAACAACGTGCTGGATATTATCAAGGCAAAATGTCGGCTGCCGCAATTTGTAGAGCCGCCCGCGTGGATAGGTGAAAATGAGATGTGGCCGCCGAATGAAATTTTAGTCGCGAAAAATACACTGGTTCATCTTCCATCTTTTATCGACGGCCAGCCCGCGACCTGGCCATTGACGCCTAAGTTTTTCACGTTGTCGGCGCTCGATTACAATTTCAATCCCGACGCGCCCGCGCCGGCACGGTGGCTGCAACTCCTGCATGATGAACTCTGGCCCGATCCTTTGGAAGGCGAAAATATCGACGCGCTCCAAGAGTGGACGGGATATGGTCTCACGCCAGATACCAGCCAGGAAAAAATCTTCATGCTGATCGGTCCAAGGCGCAGTGGCAAAGGTACAATAGCCCGTGTGCAGCGCGCTCTTGTCGGCCGTGCAAATACCTGTGCGCCGACATTGGCAAGTTTGGGACTGAATTTTGGACTCCAGCCTTTGATCGGCAAGAGCCTGGCGATAATTTCTGACGCCAGACTGAGCGGGCGCAGCGACACCGCGAACGTAGTGGAGCACCTGCTGTCAATAAGCGGAGAGGACGCGCAGACCATCGACCGCAAGAACTTGGAGCCTGTTACATGCACGCTACCGACTCGGTTTGTGATTCTTACTAATGAATTACCGCGACTGCATGACTCTAGCGGCGCGCTAGTGAGTCGGTTAATCATTCTCAGGCTTACGCGCAGTTTTTTAGGGAAAGAAGATACAACCCTGACTAAAAAATTGCTTGCTGAGTTGCCGGGCATTTTGTTGTGGGCTATCGAGGGCTGGAAGCGACTGCGTGAACGCGGTCGGATGGTTCAGCCCTCCACCTCGATCGAACTCCTGGATGAATTGGAGGGACTATCTTCCCCGGTTTCGGTATTTGTTCGGGATTGCTGCCGGATGGGTGACAACGAAAGTGTCGATCGGCAAGACCTATACAACGCATACCGGAAATGGGCTGATGTCAACGGCAAAGGCCATGTCGAGGACGCTGCCGGGTTCGGCCGTGCCTTGCGGGCAGTTATTCCCTCTCTGAGGGATGAGCAGCATAGGGTATTCAACCGACCCCGGCGGTATTACCGGGGACTCGGTTTAGCAATTGAGTGAAACACGTGAAACATGTGACAGACTAACGCACGCGTAGCACGCGAGGAAAACATTAATATATATACGCAATGGGATGAAACATGCTTCACCTGTTTCAGATAACCATGAAAACACTACACCAAGCATCCGTGGCCGCGACGCCCCACCGGCCAGGCAGACAACGAACGCGGAAGCGGTTGCAGCTATCCGTCTGCGTGCCGAGCGCAAGCTGGGTGAAGTACAGGCTAAGACGCCAAAGCAGGCTGGAGCGCGCGGAAGAAGAGGTGGAGGTACTCGGGGTTCCAAAAAGGAACTCCAACTCAATGTACCCCCAACCCTTGCCGAGCTTGGCATCACCAAAAAGGTCAACAGCCTGGTGCAGAGATTGGCGCCATGCTAGGAGTATCACAACAGACTGTCGTAACTTGGTTAATACCAAAGACTAAAAGCCCTGCCAGCGCTGGCAGCGCTAATAAAAAGCCCCAGAGGCGGCAAAGGGAATTATTTCATGGAATAGTGTAGTCAGCATGATAACAGAAAGCCGGTTTGACACCCGGCGGCAGGTGTCAGAGGCAAAATTGACGTTTTGGAAGTAATGCGAGAAATGCCATAAATTAAGGCGTTTAACAACAATTCAAACCTTTTAGAGCACTGGTTCCAAAGACCATTATGGCAGCACCACAAGGCAATGTGAACGCGGTTCGACATGGCGGAAGAACCCGGCGTAGTGGCATGGTTTTGACCGCACTGGGGAAGCGGTATCGGCATATCCAGGGCTATGTTCACACCCTGCGCAAAGACTTGGAGGCGCACGCAGTCAAGGAACATGGCGAGCTAACGCCGGTCATCACGGCCGAGATTAACCTTGCTTGCCGCTATGAGGTCACGGCGGCCATTGCTTTACATCATGTTTCCCGTGGCCCCGATCTTCCCGCCTCTGAGGTTTTATCACTACTCAAGACCGCGACGTGGGCAACGGCTGAGCGTAACAGGTGCATCGGACGGCTCGGGATAAAGGCCAACGCGACGGCCGACCCGTGGGCGACGTTCGACGCTACAAGGCAGCGGGCAGCGGCCAGCGGCAACGCGGCACAAAGCACGCCACAGGGCACGCCAGAGGCCACGTCCAAGGCCGACGGGGAATTATCCGGCCAAGATCAAGATCACGCCACGGTGGCGACGCCCGGCGTCCAGGGATGATGTAATGAATACAAAACCCAGACTAGTCCGAAGTGTGCGGCGCAGGATCGAAAATATCTATCCCAGCCCGGAGAATAATGAGATATACCGCCCCATTGACCGTGACGATTCCGACTTCATTGCCTTAGTCGCATCCATCCGAGAAAAAGGCGTCCTGAACCCCCTGGAAATTTCCTTGGATGGCTATGTCATAAGTGGCCATCGGCGCCTTGCAGCGGCGAAAATGGCAGGACTGAAAACCGTGCCGTGCCGGGTATCAAACATAAGCCGCATGATCCGGCGGAGTGAAAACGGTCTTGAGTATTGGGAGTTGAATGACGAATTTGTCAGACTGCTCCGCGAGCACAACCGGCAGCGGCACAAGACGCCGGATGAGCAACTCTGCGAGGCGGCAATCGACTGTGATCCTGAAGTAGCCTACACAGCCTTGATCGAAGCACGGCAAGAACAGGTGCTAGAGCACGATCTTGATAAAGTCGAGCTGCGCAAGAAGGAAAAAAAGCGATATGCGATTTCCGAAGCCAAGAAGCCTTTTTTGGAAGCGGCGAAAAAAGTCATAGAAGATTTGACCGAGTATTGGCCGTTATCTGTGCGGCAGGTCCACTACAAAATGCTTAACCTCAAAGTACGGCGACACGCAGGCAAACGTGAGAGCGTATATGTCAATGATCGACGGTCTTACCAAGACCTGGACGATCTGCTTGTCCGGGCCCGCCTTGCCGGATTCATTCCGCTCGATTGTATCGACGATGAAACCCGACCGACCCAATTATGGCCGACACACCTGAATGTCCAGCCATTTATCGCGGAAGAACTTGATACCCTATTCCGTAATTATTGGCGTGACCTTATGGCCGATCAGCCTTTTCATATAGAGGTTATCGCCGAGAAACTCACAGTGGCGTCCATCGTGCGAAAAGCGGTCATGGGCTACACCATCCCTTACACCATATCGCGGGGATTTGCCGGTCTACCACAACGTGTTCGCATGGCGCAGCGATTCAAGAAAACGAGGAAAAATAAATTAGTGCTGCTATGTTTATCAGACCACGATCCCGACGGCAAGGAAATTACGCACAGCTACGGCCGAAGTCTCAGGGATGATTTTGGCATCCCGTACTACAAACTGGAGTTAATCCAAGTTGCCGTCACCCAAAAGCAGATTGATGATCTTAACCTGCCTCCAAACATGCTGGCAAAAAAGACCTCCGCGAACTACAAGCGGTTCAAAAAAGAGCACGGCAAATATGCCTATGAGCTGGAGGCCATCGACCCCCAAACCCTGCAAGGCATCCTGGTAGAGGCCATTGATAGCATTATCGACGTTGGCAAATTCAATGCACAGATAGCAGCGGAGAAAAAGGAATCTGCCACACTGGAAGCCGCTAAGCGGCAAGTATGCACGATCCTCAAAGACTACATGCCCAAGCAAACGGAAAACTAGTCTAGGTTTCACAAATAACCATGCTCGACTTAACTATCCACCATCAAAGTGTCGGCTGCCGCCGCTGTGATGACGGCTGAACTGAAAACCACAAAAACAGAATGATACTTGACAATGAGCATCTATACTGCCATAATTTTGAATGATACTCCGCGACTTCATCGGCCTTACCCGGCCGTGATTTTTAGCGGAGTTTTTTATTTGGAGTTTGTTGGATATGGCTATAAAAATAGGAATCGGCTTGGGAATAACAAGGGCGGCGCAATTGACCAATCCGCTGTTGGTCGGCCTCGCCCAACACCTTGTCGCTTACTACAAGTTGGATGACAACGCGGCGAGCACCACCGTGCTTGACGCGAAGGGCTACTCCAACGGCACGGCGCAACGCAACACCAACTTGATGCACGTCGCTGGCAAGCTGGGCGGGGCGCTGTCCTTCGATGGCACAAGCGACTACATCAACACAAACAATAATTTTCAAACCACATTTTCTAGGGATTTTTCGATTGCGGATTGGTTCTATTGGGACTTAAACAATCCCAATATCGGCGGTTACGGTGTAAACAATTCGGCGACATCGTCATGCTTAATAACTATTGAAAATCCTTATATGGAGCCTACTTCATTCTTAACGGAATTAGAGTATCTGCTTCCGGCTAATAAAAACCTTTTGCTTGCGGCAAGCGGCGGATTTACCGAGTCACAATGGATATTCTGGGCAGTCACGGTTTCGCAGCAGGGCGGCAACATCGTCGGGAAACTATACATTAATGGCGTCTTGCAGGATACGCAGCAGTTAAACGGCGCAAGTATGTCGAACTGGAACTGCGGGAAAAAATTCTATCTCGGCGCGGTAAACGTAGACGACTCTTCCATAGCGTACTACGACAACAAAACGCACGACAATTTTATGATCTTCGACAAGGCGCTCTCGCAGGCCGAGGTGGACTTACTCTACAACGGCGGCGCGGGAGTCGAGCTATGACAGAGGAGATGTTCACATGGCGACAGTGACACCCGACCTTGTTCAATACGCGGCCGACCCGATGGCGTTTTTCCAGGACGTTTTCCTTGTGCCCGGCGGTGTGCAATTCAGCGACATAATGGCCGACTTCCAAAGGGACTTTCTTATCCAGGTTGCCCCGTGCCTCTTGGCAATCGCAAGACGGCAGCGGCCACCCCAGCGCGGGCTTTGGGCGGAAATGGTCAAGGGCGCGGGCAAAGACACGTTGGCGGCGCTCAGTATTTTGTGGTTGCTCTTATTCGCGCCGTGGAACGTGCTAATCCAATGTGGTGCCGACGATCAAAAGCAAGCGGGTGAACTGCGCCGATCCGCCCTGGATTGGATCAAGGCCAACGCATGGATTGCCGACCGGATCGAGGTCCAGGCGTATTCGATCCTTAACACCGTCACGGGCGCGGTGGCCGAGATTCTCACGTCCGATGCTAGTTCCTCTCACGGTAGCCGCCCCGACTTATTGGTTTTGAATGAGGTTTCACATATCACAGGCGAGCCTTTCGCCCAAACTTTGTTAGACAATTTTACAAAAATGCCCGACGCCTTTGGACTGCTTTGCACAAACGCGGGCGAACTTATGACGTGGCAGTGGCGCTGGCGCGAGTTATACCGTAACGATCCTCGTTGGTACTTTGTTAAGGTCACACAAACGCCTGCTTGGCAAACGCCGGAAGACATAGAGGAAGCGCGGCGGCGTAATCCGCCGGCACGGTTCAGGCGCCTTTACCGTGGCGAGTGGGTGACGCCCGGCGGCGATGCACTTCCACCGGATTCAATTGAGCGTAGCATCGTGCATCAAGGTCCGCTCCTGGAGCGCAACAAGCAGAATCACTTAATTTGTGGGCTTGGGATTGACGGCGCCGTGAGCGGACACCACGCAAGCATCGTGGTTCTTGCTGGTTCCCACCGCGAACAAAAGCTCCGCATTGCCCGAGTGATTGATTTTCCCCCGCCGGTCAGTTTAACAATGCTCGCGATGAAATAGTCCGGTGGGCAAAACACTATTGGACGCCGTTTATCGCGTGTGACCCCTGGCAGCTTATTAAGACGGCTGAGGAACTAACAGCGGCCGGTTTCAAAGTCCAATGCCAGCATCAAACTGGAAATGTTTTAACTCGGCAGGCGGCGGCACTGCTGGAAGTTTTCAGAGACGGTACGATTGAACTGTACAGAGGCGACACGGGGGCAGATTTGCTGATTCAAGATTTGTATTCCGCACGTGTGGTCGAAAAATCTTACGGCCACAAAATTGAGCTGGCAGAAAATGAGCATGGGCATGGGGACAGACTATCTGCATTGCTGCAAATTTTGCCAACTTGTTTGGAGGCGCTAGGGCACCCGCCGATCCAACGAGGGCCGCAAATTACAAGACTAACAACCGACCGCAACGGTCGTTTAATTCCCACTTATTGAAAGGAACTGTTTTATGAGTAGCGAAAATGATAACAATGATCCGGCCTTTGGCGTGGAGGCTGGCGACGAAGAAACGATTTTGCATTTCGATTCAATCGCCGAGGCGCGGGCGTATTTCGCCGATGACTCCAATTTTCCGCCCGACGATGACGAAGAAAACGAAGCCAGCGACTTCCGCGAAAAACTGCTGGGCAAAAACGTCACGCCGCGAAACACCTTCCCGGAAAACGTGCAGCACGGGCCGCCCGAGAACCAGCGCGAATCGCGTGAATTTCGGCGAAAATTGCTCATGCCTTCAAATTTATTTAACACTACAACACAGCGCGTCCTCGAATCATCCCGCGTCTGCGAATCCAATTCCCATAACCGAAATAAATACAGTGGTCCCAAGGAATTTCGTTTTAAACTCCTTGGCCAATAAGCCCCCGAAAGGAAAAAAATGTCAACAGAAACAATGAACCCGATTTCCCAAGCAGTCGAATCGCTTGACAACCAATTGCAGGCGGCCCAGGAAAAATATCAAGCCCTGGTGCGCCGCATTGCGGAAGGTGGGCAGACCGAGCAAGATGATTTTTTGATTTTGAACTCGGCCGGGAAATCTTCCGTCGGTTTTCAAAGCGATGTTTGCGAAGCGGCGGCGAAAGTTGCAGACCAGCAGGCGACTATCGAGGCCGGGCGATTGAACTGCGAATATCTGCCAAAGGCAACGGCTGCACAGCGGCAAGCAGTCGCGCAGCTCGAATCTGTCGAAAAAATTTGCAGGGCCATTGTTTTCGCCTTAGTTGACGCGACGCGCAAACAACTGGACTCGGCAAACGAAAAGGCAAACGATTTGCGCGACTGGATTGTCCGATTACAAAGGCGAGAGAATTATTTCATGCTCAAAAGGTGCGCCGAAATGCTTGATGACGCGCGCCGCCGACTTGTAAGTGCGGGGGACCATGGCGCACTTTGCTACGCAGCCCGACTACGCCGGCGGTAAATTTTCGGTAGACCCGATGACCAATTACCACTCCGAAATCGCCCGAGTCGAGCGTGAGATTTCCGAACTGGAAAAGCCGCCTAAGTTCACCACGTCGGCCAAGATTGACCTGCCCCAAGATTTTCAGCCCCTCGATATTCCCGGCTTAATCGTCCGAACTTTGACCGACAATGAAATCGAAAAATCGGCCATGCGTACTTTTGCGGAGGCGCTCTTGGCCGCAACTGACTAATTGGCACTTCCTTTCTGCCCCGGAGTAGTGACCCGGGGGCCGTGACAAGGGCCGGCGGTTCCTTCCATGACCCGCCGGCCCAGCACGGCGATTTAAGAGGTGAAAAAAGGCAGGTGTCAAACATCGACCCGACCCAAGATAACGCATTAGGCGCAATCCTGGGGCTGCCATTTTGACAAATTGGCGGGCAAGGGAGTAAAAAGGCCGATTTCAGCATGAGACTACCAGCGGAGCTAAAACCCGATCAGGTGACGGCCGTCATCGACACCAGGGAGCAATGCCCCCTTGATCTATCTCCATTGCGAACGGTTCCCGGCACGCTGTCCACGGGCGACTACTCGGTCCAGGGGCTTGAAAGCCTTGTGGCCATCGAACGCAAGAGCCTATCCGATCTACTAGCGTGCATCGGCGTGGACCGCGATAGATTCGACCGAGAGGTCCAAAGGCTCTTGGCTTATCCGGTCCGTGCCATCGTGATAGAGGCATCCTGGGGAGACCTTGAACAGGGCGAGTGGCGCTCTCAGGTGACACCGGCGGCGGCGATTGGATCGGTCCTGGGCTGGATTGCCCAGGGCGTGCCAGTCATCATGGCAGGCGACCATGAGCGTGCTGGGAGGTATGTTTCCCGCCTTCTCTACACGGCGGCACGGCGGCGCTGGAGGGAGGCCCGGGCAATGGCATCGACGATCTTGGAGCCGGAGGCCGTGGCCGATCCACAAGAGGCCCTAGCTTAACTCTCAGCGAAATATATAAGCATCACTGAGTGTCTGTTTGTGCATATCATCTGGATTGATTTTTACAGCAAATACTTCCGCTTGATACTCAGCATCTTCAATAGGGCAATGAACAACTACCAACACTCGATAAAGAGTTTGTTGGGAGTCATCTTCAAGTGCCACATATTCACCAACGACAGGTAGCCGTCCGAACTCTCGGCCTACATTAGTCCAATTGACTTTCCCATAACTTCTTGTGTGTAGAAAGACTTTCATGTCCTCACCTTTTTTAGTAAATAACTGGTGTCTTGACACCCCAAAACACCTGATTTTACACGTTTGTACACTGAACAAGCCAAAGTGGCAAACATCAAAATGGTATCGTAATTTACGGTATTTCTCGCATTTTACGGCTAGTGTACAGACTCGCCTCTTTTGAATTAGGAAACCAGTGCTCTATCCCCTGAGCTACCGGGGCAAATGTAAAAACGACCAATATAATGGATTCTCTGTTTGATTATCTTGACGGCACAATCAAAAGATGCGACTAGAGAAAGAAGTATAGAGGTAAAATGTACTACTTGTCAAATATAACTTATCGTTGCGGAAATCAAAGAGACAGGCTAAATTGAGGATCTACCTTATAAGGAGTACTGGCATGAATCGTACAAGAATTATCGGATTGACTATTGCGGTTGTGGTTTTCTCGATCATTGGCGCGAGTCTGGCCGTGGAACCCGAGGCGAAGAAGGCCGCAGGCGGAAAACTGCGGCATGTGGTTCTGCTTAAGTTCAAGGACGGCACATCGGCGGAGCAGATAAAGCAGATAGAAGACGCCTTTTGTGAACTGCCCAAAAAAATTCCCGAGATTGCTGATTTTGAATGGGGAACGAACGTCAGCGTGGAGAACCTTTCCCAGGGTTTTAGCCATTGTTTTATAGTGACCTTCCGCAACGTGGAAGGCCGAGCGGTTTATATACCCCATCCCGCCCACAAAGAGTTTGGCAACTTGCTGCGCCCCTATCTGGACAAGATCGTGGTAGTTGATTTTGAGCCGGAGAAGTAAAACGTCGAGTGGGCATCGCTCAGAATTTGTAATGTTCACGTAATTTTCTTGGTAGGTGGTGCTTCGTTCTTAGGCCAGAAACTACCAAATGCTTCTCGACTTTTTTCATCCAATGGTTCTGTTCCTACACTATTACGAGCTGCATCCAATAGATCGCTATACAACTTCCAGGCTGCTTGCCATTCATTTCTGAATTCTATTCTAGATTGCCCGTCATTGTAAGGCGAACTAACTTCTGACTCAGTAAAAATTTTCTGAATTAAAGCAACGTAAACTTCATTGAAGGAGCGACTAAGAAATACTGCAACGATGACCCCAATGGATTCCAACTTTTTGTTTATTTTATCCCTGGATTCCATCAATGACTTGTGATTTTCCTGATCGTCTTTATTCCTTATACAGGAGTAACAATAATTTATGTCTAAAGCGCGCCTAACAGTTTTACAAACTAATAGATAATGATCTATTTGCCGTGACCATAGAGCCAAACCATATGGATCTCCCCTTGAAAGACGTCTATAAATCTCCGTCCTTTTTGCAAGTAACCAAGCACTTAGGAGTGTAAGTATGGTAGTGATTATGGGGCTAATCGGAACCCAAATATTCATGACCCACCAATCCCATGAGTAAGAAGATGGCGCAGTTTGACCAATTATATTTGTAACGAATGGAAACATGAAAATTATTCCCTTTGCTTCGACTTATGCAGCAAGGCATATTCTTTTAGTATATGTTGGTTGTGATCACACTCTATAATTTCACTGCTGGGCAAGCAAGCAGTGGCACTCAACTGAAGAGTCTGTGGTACTTGTCGCATTTAGAATGGGATTTAAACTATCACTCCTTCAATCTGCACTCTCCGCTTCTCGCTTTGGCGGCGTTTTTGGCGATCAATCCGGCGACGTAGCCGGCTTTGAAGCCGGCGTCGATGTTTACCACCGTGACATTGGCGGCGCAACTGTTGAGCATTCCCAAGAGTGCCGCCACACCGCTAAAACTGGCGCCATAGCCCACGCTGGTAGGCACGGCGATCACCGGGCAAGCCACATAACCGCCCACCACGCTGGGCAGCGCGCCTTCCATGCCGGCCACCACGACCACGGCATCGGCGTCTTGCAACTGCGAAAGGTTGGCGCCGAGTCGATGCGGGCCGGCCACGCCTATGTCGGCTATCATGCGCACCGAGGCCCCTGTCCAAAGGGCCGTTTCCCGGGCCTCCTCGGCCACGGGCAGATCGCTGGTGCCGGCGGTAACGATCGTTACCCGGCCTGCACTGGCGGTTTCGGCAATGTTTTCTTTATCTGACTGTGGGATGCGAAACGTTCGACCGATGGGATTGTATTGAGCGGCGGGAAATTTTACTTGTAACTCTGCCGCTTGTTCGGCCGACATGCGCGTGGCCAAGATGTCCGCGCCGTGCTCCAGGAGCGATTGGAAAATTTTCTCCATGGCGTCTACTGTTTTCCCTTCGGCGAATATCACTTCGGGAAAGCCGCATCGCCGCGTGCGGTCAAGGTCCACTTGGGCCTCGCCCACCGGAGCAATCCCAACCGCCTGATGCAAGAATTGTTCCAGGGAAAGTTCTCCGGACAAAAGGCGCGTGGCAAGTTGAGAAAGGTGATTGCGATTCATCATTATCAATGTTTGATATAAGGTCGACCAATCGAGATTGCAAAGCCCAGGGGTTGCAACCCCTGGGCTTATATTTCGATGGTTAGTTTATTACCAGATGCATCTATCCTATCCCACGTCAGGGGAGGTGTCAATTTTGCATTCTCTGCCTTTACTACCGGGCCGACACGGCCCGGCTCTGTAACACGGCCCGGCTCTGTAACACGGCAAGATGGATTCGAGGTTCAACCGGTCAACACTCTTGCCAGTTAGTCCCTTGTTTGATCCAATACATCCTTGTGATAAAAGGAGGCTTCAATGGATCATCAAACTCGGCGCGAGAAGCTACGCAAGGCGTTGAAAAAGGTAGGCGTCGATGCGCTTTTGGTCACTGATTTTACGAATGTTACTTACCTTACCGGCTTTACGGGCGACGATAGCTATCTGCTGGTGCGCGACGATGGCGAAACACTGTTGAGCGATCCACGATATACCACCCAATTGGGTGAAGAATGTCCCGATGTGGCTCTCTACATCCGCAGGCCGGGCGTTAGCATATTACAGGCGACGATTCGCGTATTGCGTTCCTCGGCGATCCAACGACTGGGCGTAGAGGCCGATTCGATGACCGTCGGTTTGAAAGACAAGATTTCCGATAAACTACCACAGATGGCGATTGTTTCCACCGCGGGCCTGGTGGAAAAGTATCGACAAATCAAAGACAAAGACGAAATTGCCTTGACGCGCCGGGCGGTTTTGCAGGCGGAAAAGGCCTTTACGGTCATCCGGGCGTCGCTGCGTCCGGAAATGACCGAAAAGCAAGTTGCCGATGATCTGGAGCACCAATATCGCTTATTCGGGGCCAGGGGGGCCGCGTTTCCGTCGATTATAGCAGTTGGTCCGCGGCGGCATTGTGCCATGCCGTGCCGGGCAACAATCGGGTCGAAGAAAGCGACTTTATCTTGATCGATTGGGGGGCAAACGAGGGGCTTTATCGCAGCGACTTGACGCGAATGATAGTGACAGGTAGAATCCCCCCCAAATTCGCCCGGATTTATCAAATCGTCCTTGAGGCACAAACCAAGGCCATCCAGGCGATCAAACCCGGTGTGGTTTGTCAGGACGTAGATGCCGTTGCCCGGCGGATCATTGCCAAAGCCGGTTACGGGCGGCGATTTGGTCATGGATTGGGACACGGCATGGGATTGTTGATCCACGAATCGCCGCGCCTGGCCGTGAAAAATCAAACCGTGCTCAGGCCGGGTATGATTGTGACCGTGGAGCCGGGCATTTATATCCCCGGCTGGGGTGGCATACGAATCGAGGACGACATATTGGTAACTCGAAACGGACATGAAGTCCTCACCCATGTGCCTAGGCAATTGGAGGATATAATTCTCAACTAATGATACTCAGGTAAGTAGTGTCATAATGAGGAGTACCAAACTAAGATAAGCCCACGGGTTGCAACCCATGGGCTTAAAGACGTTATTAAGATGACACCCAATAAAATATTATATAACAAACTGGAGAAACGGGATGACCACTCCGGCGTCTGCCCACGATATTTTTGACGTTCGTAAAATACGCCGTCTGGTGGAACTGATGAAAGAGCACGATCTTACGGAGATCGACATCCAACAGGGCGAATTGCGGATCCAACTCCGGCGTGCCAGCTCAACGGCCAATGCGGGGATTATTGTGCCGGGAATAATGGGCGGGCCCATGGGATCAATACCCGGCAAATCCTCCGAGCCCCTTGCGGAATCGCCAAAAGAACCATCTTCAGACAGCCGCTTTGCGATTATCAAAAGCCCGATGGTGGGCACGTTTTACGCTGCTTCCGATCCCGAATCGCCGCCCTACGTTAAAGTCGGCGATCACGTGGGGCCGGAAACCACGGTCTGCATCGTCGAGGCGATGAAGGTCTTCAATCAGATCCCCGCCGAAGTATCCGGCAAAATTGTAGCAGTGCTAGTGGAAAACGGCGAATCGGTGGAATTTGGTCAGCCGTTGTTCAAAGTAGATACGAGCGAATAACAATAACCACGATGTTCAAGCGAATACTAATTGCCAACCGCGGTGAGATTGCCTTGCGGATCATTCGTGCCTGCCGCGAATTAGGCATCGAAACGGTGGCCATTTTTAGCGAAGCGGACCGGGGAGCGGCCTATTTGGAACTGGCCGACGAGGCCTATTGCATTGGTCCGCCCAAAGCGGCGGACAGTTATTTGAAGATCGACCGCGTGATCAGTGCCGCGGAGATCGGCAACGTGCAGGCCATTCATCCGGGCTACGGCTTTTTAGCGGAGAATGCGCATTTTGCCGACGTCTGCCGGAGTTGCGATATTCAGTTCATCGGTCCCAGGCATGAAGCCATGGCCTTGGTGGGCGATAAGAATGCCGCTCGCAAGCTGGCCCAGGAAGTCGAGGTGCCCACGGTGCCCGGCAGCGACGGGCTGGTGGAAAACGAAGCCCAGGCCATATCCTTGGCGCACAAGCTGGGATTTCCGCTGGTCATCAAGGCCTCGGCCGGCGGCGGCGGCCGGGGGATGCGCGTGGCGGTAAACGATCTGGCCTTGCGCGGCCTTGCAGCAGGCCCAGGCCGAGGCCGAAGCCGCCTTCGGCAACGCGGAAATCTACCTGGAAAAATACGTTGAGCATCCCCGACACGTGGAAGTTCAAATACTGGCCGACAATCACGGAAACGTGGTGCACCTCTGGGAGCGCGACTGCAGTACGCAGCGGCGGCATCAAAAGCTGATCGAAGAAAGTCCGGCGCCTTCCCTGCCCCCGGAAACCCGCAACGCCATGTGCGAAGCTGCGGTGCGCTTGGTCAAGGCCGCCAATTACACCAACGCCGGCACGGTGGAGTTTATTATCGACCGGCCAGGAAATTTCTACTTTATCGAGATGAACGCCCGCATCCAGGTGGAACATCCGGTTACCGAGATGGTCACGGGAATCGATTTGATTAAGGCGCAGATTTTGGTGGCTTCGGGCGAGGCAATGCCCTTTGAGCAACAGGAGATCCCTCAACACGGCGTGGCCATCGAGTGCCGCATCAACGCCGAGGATCCGGACAAAGGTTTCCGGCCTAATCCGGGGACAATTACCCGCTGGCTGACGCCCGGCGGATTCGGCGTACGGTTCGATTCCCACGCGCACCAAGGCTATGCCGTATCGCCCTATTACGATTCGTTACTTGGTAAATTGATCGTCCACCAGCCCACGCGCGAGCAAGCCATCGGTTGCATGAAACGAGCGCTCAGTGAATTACGGATCGAAGGCGTGAAGACGACTGTCCCCCTGCACTTGAAAATCCTCGAGTCTTCGACGTTTGTCAACGCCCAAGTAGATACCACGTTTGTCGAACGCACCTGGCCGACGTGAATGAAGGATGAAGGATGAGGGATGAAGGATGAATAAAAAAACTGAAAACTGATTACTGTAAACTGTAAACTTCCCACAACCGCTTGCAGTTTCGCACTAACCACCAACCGCTAACCACTGCCCACTAGAAATATTGGAGTTTACAATGAGCGACACGTTATCCAGGCCGCCATTGTTGCCGTCGAACATCCACCGCGCGGCGATATTGTTCGCCGGCGGGCCGGCGCCCGCGGCCAACGCCGTGATTTCCACCGCGGCGGTTTCCTTTTTGCGTAATAACATCGATGTGATCGGCGTACTGCACGGCTATTCGCACCTGGTCGAGTTCGGTCCCGACCGTCCGCTGGTGGAAAACCGCGACTATATCCGTATTACACATCAAATTTTGAAACGCAGCCGAAACAGCCAGGGCATTTTGGTCGGCACGGCGCGGACCAATCCGGGCAAGGACGTTTCCGATCCTTCACATCTGAAGGATCCCCAGCGCACCAAACCGCTAAGAACGGTTTACGACGCCTTGATCTCCATCGGCGTGGACGCTTTGATTTCCATCGGCGGCGACGACACCCTGAAATCGGCAAACAAGTTCAAGCTCTTCCAGGAACAATTGCCCGCCGGCAGCAAACGCATTCCCGTGGTCCATCTGCCCAAGACCATCGACAACGACTACATGGGCATCGATTTCACCTTCGGTTATTTCACGGCTGTGGACGTCCTGGCCGAGGAGATTCGTAATCTGTTGGCCGATTCCGAGGCCGGTCGCGCCTACTACATTGCCGAGACCATGGGCCGCAGCGCCGGTTGGCTGTCCTACGGCGCCGCCATTGCCGGCGAAGCCAGCCTGGTGATCAGCGTCGAGGACATTACCGGTAAGTTCGAGATGAGCGAAGAGAGGACCGATCCGAAGACGGGCAAAACCACGCTTCGCCGCGTGATGGATCTGGATGAAGTGGTCAAGCGGATCGTGGCCACCATGCGCGTGCGCGAAGAGGCCGAAGGCAAGGAATTCGGCGTGATCGTGCTGGCCGAAGGTTTGGCTGAGTATCTCCCCCAAAAACACATCGAAGGCGTGCCCCGCGACGAACACGGACATATCGCTATTTCCAAGCTCAACATTAGCCGCTTGTTCGCCGATCTGGTGGGCAAGGAATATGACAAACAGACCGGCAAGAAGCGAAAAATCACCGGCTTGCAACTGGGTTACGAAAGCCGCTGCGCCGGCCGCTGGCCTTCGACGTCATGCTGGGCAGTCAGCTTGGCGTGGGGGCCTATCGGGCCTTGGTGGAAAAGCGCCTCGACGGCGTGATGGTCTCGGTTTCCGGCCAATTGGAACTGAACTACGTGCCCTTTACCCAGTTGGTCGATCCGACCACATTGGTCACCGTGGTCCGTTACATTGAACCCAACTCGGATTTCCATAAGCTGGCGCGATTTCTGGAAACCTACGTCAACGATTAAGTCCTCCGGCCGGCTTGGGATTCATATTTAGCCCGCCGTGAATACACGGCGGGCTAAAAAGGATAATACTTTACCCTGCCCCGGGTGTATTCACCCGGGGCTAAATATTTTTAACATGCAATTTCAGAACACCCTCATATAATTGATTGTGGCGGGGTTTATAACGTTAGTTTATCCGCTGAGTTTTGTAAAATAGGAAATGTCAAAATGGATCCCTCGGAAATAAGACAATTAGGACTAGGGACTTTGGCTTTGCATGCCGGTCAGCAACCAGATCCCAATACCGGCTCGCGGGCCATGCCCATCCACCAGACGACCAGTTACGTGTTCAAGAGCACCGAACATGCCGCCAACCTCTTCGCACTGAAGGAAATGGGTTGGATCTATACCCGCTTGATGAATCCCACCACCGATGTATTGGAACAACGTCTGGCGGCTATGGAGGGCGGCATTGGCACTTTGGCGCTCTCCAGCGGGCAGCAGGCGATTGCCGTGGCTTTGTGGAATCTGGTCCATGCCGGCGGGCACATTATCTCCGCGGCAGCGCTATATGGAGGTACCATCACCCTGCTGGGCCAGACCTTCAAGCGATTGGGTATCGACGTAACCTTTGTCGATGCCACTGATCCGCAGAACATCGCTCGGGCCGTTCGTCCCCACACCCGGGCCGTATATATCGAATCATTATCTAATCCCAAGAACGACGTGCTCGACTACCAGGCCCTCGCCGAGGTGGCCCACAAACACGGCCTGCCGGTGATCTGCGATAATACCGTGCTCACGCCGGTATTGTTTAAGCCCTTTGATTACGGTATCGACATTGCCGTATACAGCCTGACGAAATTTATCGGCGGCCACGGCACAAGCATCGGTGGGGCGATTGTCGACAGCGGCCACTTCGACTGGACCCGTGAACCAAAAAAATGGCCGCAGTTTACCGAACCCGATGCTTCCTATCATGGCACGATCTTCCATCAAGCCGTAGGGCAGTTGTGCTACATCATTACTTGCCGCACGCATTGGTTGCGCAATTTGGGCGGCGCACTTAGCCCATTTAACGCCTTCCTCTTCCTCCAAGGCCTGGAAACCCTGCACTTGCGCATGCCGCGACATTGTGAAAACGCCCTGGCCGTGGCCCAATTCTTGGAATCGCATCCGCTGGTGGCCTGGGTGAACTATCCCGGCTTGGCTTCGCATCCGGATCACAAAATGGCGAAAAAGTATCTTCCCCGCGGCTGCGGCGCTATTTTGGGATTTGGCGTCAAAGGCGGACACGCCGCTGCGCGGAAGTTTATCGAAGCGGTCAAATTGGCCTCGCATTTGGCCAATATCGGCAACGCCAAGACGCTGGTCATCCATCCTGCCAGCACCACGCACAGCCAACAAACCGCCGCGGAACTCCAGGCCGCCGGTATCACCGACGACTACGTGCGCGTCAGCGTCGGTCTGGAAGACGTGGAAGATATCAAGGCCGACTTGGACCAGGCACTAAAGGCCTCGCAGGAGTAGGGAGTAGATAGTATATAGTAGATAGTAGATGGTTATGACTGCGAAACTGCAGGCGTTTTCGTATATTTTTATCTCTCGCCCAGGACCCCTGACCTCCGACCTCTGACCTTTTATGGAAGACAATCTTTTTGAAAGCAGCGATAGTCTTCGTCATGCCCGGCCGCTCAGGTACACACAGTATGTAACTTTCGCAGAATCCCTGGAATTGGAACTCGGCGGATGTTTGCCGCAGGTGAATGTGGCCTACGAAACCTATGGCCGACTCAACGCCAGAGGGGACAATACCGTACTGATTTGTCACGCCCTTTCCGGCGATTCGCATGTAGCCCGGCATGATGAAAACGATGATCCAGGCTGGTGGGACATTGTGGTCGGGCCGGGCAAGGCCATTGATACCGATCGCTACTTCGTCATCTGCCCGAACATTTTAGGCGGATGCCGAGGCACCACCGGACCGAACAGCATCAATCCCCAGACCGGCCGGCGCTACGCCACCGATTTTCCCGTCATCACCGTGGGCGATATCGTCGAGGTGCAGCGGCGCCTGATCGATCACTTGGGCATCCGCCGGCTCCGGGCAATCATCGGCGCATCGCTGGGCGGCCACATGGTCCTTAGTTGGGCCACGCGCTACGGCGACCGAGTGGCCGGCGCCATTCCCATCGCCGCCTCGGCACGGCTGACCAGCCAGGCCATGGCCTTCGACGTGGTGGGCCGCAACGCCATTATCCGCGATCTGGCCTATCAAAACGGGCAATACTATGAGCAAGGGCCCGGTCCGCTGGTAGGGCTGGCCATTGCGCACATGCTGGGACACATTACCTATCTCTCCCGCGAAGCAATGACCCAGAAGTTCGACGCCCTGCGCCTGGCGCCCCATGAGATCCAGACGCAATTTGAAACGAAGTTCTCCGTCGGTTCCTACCTGGCTTATCAAGGCGATCGGTTTGTGGAACGCTTTGACGCCAACAGCTACCTTACCTTGACCATGGCCATGGATCTGTTCGATCTGGGCGACACAAAAGAAAAGTTGATCGCCGCCTTTCGGCCGGCAAGTTGCCGCTGGTTGATTATGAGCTTTACCAGCGATTGGCTCTTTCCGCCGTTCCAATCGCGCGAGATGCTCGACGCCCTGATCGCCAGCGACAAGCCGGTCAGTTATTGCAACGTGCACACCGACTGTGGCCACGACGCTTTTCTCTTGCCCCACGAGATTAATATGTACGGCAAATTGATCGCCGCGTTTTTGGCCAACTTGGACATAAACTCCCCTCTCCCGACCAACCTTCGGTTGGTGCCCGGAGAGGGTCAGGGTGAGGGACATATTTCTGAAGACGAGGAGTCGCGTGCCCACAGCCCCAAAAGCATTTTCCATTCTCATCGGTTGGATTACGATACCATTCTGGAATTGATTCCGCCCGGGGCCAGCGTGCTCGACCTGGGTTGCGGCAACGGCGGATTATTGGCGCGCCTGCGCGAACGCGGACATGGCCGCGTTATGGGCGTGGAACTGGACGAGCAGGCCATTCTGGACTGCGTGCGCCGCGGACTGGACGTGGTACAGGCCGATCTAAACCAAGGTCTGCCCGGCTTCGCCGACGCCCAGTTCGATTTTGTCGTGCTTTCGCAGACCTTGCAAACCGTGATGGACGTACCGCGCGTGCTGGCCGACATGCTCCGCGTCGGGCGGCGAAGTATTGTCAGTTTCCCCAATCTTGGTTACCGCTGCCACCGCAATCAACTCACCACCGAAGGCCGGGCGCCCCATGGTTACGGATTAGAAACCTTCCATTGGTATGACACGCCTAATATTCGTTTCCTTTCCATCGAAGATTTTCAGGTATTTTGCCAACAACACGGATTCTATATTCTTGAACAGGTGGCCCTGGACACGCAATCCGATAATCAGGTTTACGATAATCCCAACCTCAACGCCGACGTGGCCATCGTGGTGTTGGGTAAATAGTACCTTTTGCGAAAAGTCAAAACTTTAACCCCAGAGCCTGGCTCAGATACCCAAGTCATCCTGAGCGCAGCGAAGGATCTTCTCAGCATCGGCATTTGGCCCACGGCTGGTATTCTTCCGCACCAAGATTCTTCGCTTCGCTCAGACTGACATACATGTTTAATAATATGACTGTTTTAAGATTGACTATGTGGGATTCATCTACCATTTCATGGCTTTGGGGAGTAAACTATGGATAATTAGAGGATTTACCATGATAATCCGGCGGGGTATATGAATGCCTAAGGATATTTCTCACCTGTTAAACGAGTGGAAGTACGAAGCGGATGAGATAATGGTCCGTATCGTGCCGGGCAACGACGGCCGGAGCAAGATCCAACTCCGCGTGGACCTGGGCCTGCTGCAAATGGAAATGGACGGCCGGCCCGACGGCCTACGGCCGGAAGGTTGCGAGTCCTGGCTGGAATATTATGAGCACAAGCAGCGCTCCCACGACGAGGCCCAGCCCGACGGCCCGCCGTTCCTGCTTTCGCCCGAGGACTGCGCCCAGCTCTGGCGCGAAGGCGTGCAGTACTATCACCGCTATTTGGGATTTTGGCATTTGGATCTGTTCGAACTCTGCGCGCGACACCCAGCGCAACTTGCGGCTCTTTGCCTTTATCCGCAGTTATGCGGGCGACGAGCGGATAAAAATGCAGTTCGAGCAGTGGCGCCCGTACGTGCAGATGATGCACACCCGGGCGGTGGCCATGCCGCTTCTGGCCCAGAGGGCCTTTGCCGAAGGGCTGCGGGTAATCGAAGCCGGCATCGAGGCCATTCGCGATTTCCTCGACCAGTACAACCAAAGCCACCGCGCCGAGGAGTGCATCGAGTTGGTTAGCCTGGAGTGCTGGCGCGACGAAATCCTCGGCGCGAGGAAGCGGCGGCCGCCGCGCGGCCCAAGAGCAAGATCCGGCTGTTGCGAGAGAAACTCGATGAAGCCGTTGCCGCCGAGCAATTCGAAGAGGCCGCCCGGCTCCGCGATGAGATACACAATTTAAGCGATCAATCGGAAACCATTGATGAAGAGTGAGCAGTGGTTGGTGAATAGTGGTTAAGTGGTTAGTGGTTAGAAAACCAGGTTTTTTTAGAATTTGAATAAAACTAAGACATCTTATTCCCATACATAAGGCATCTCGTTCCCACGCTCCTGCGTGGGAACGCTATCGTAACTGGTGATTCTCATGCGCAAATTATTTTTTCTTTGTTTGTTTTCCGGCATTGCCGGCGGATTTGTGGCCGTGATGTGGTTTGGCGGGCCGGCCGTGGAACAGCAATCCATTGCCCAAGAGTCCAGTCCTTGGTCCCCGCCGAGAGACAATGCGCAGCCAGGCGAGCCGGCGACCATCTCCGCCTCGCCGCAGGCCGCGGCGAACCAATTGACTGCCGCGGATTTGCAGAATTTGACTCCCGATGAGCAAGTCAATGTAATGGTCTACCACAACGTCAACCGCAGTGTGGTCAATATTAATACCAAAGGCGTTTCCGCCGACAGGTTCTTATTATTCGAAGTGCCTACCGAAGGCGAAGGCAGCGGTTCGGTCCTCGACCGCCAAGGACATATCTTGACCAATTTTCACGTCATCGAGGGCGCCAAGCAAATTCAGGTCACGCTCTTCGACGGCACGGACTATGAGGCCCGTTTGGTCGGCGTTGATCCTGTTACCGACGTGGCGGTGCTTATGATCAATGCCCCGGCCGATTTGCTTTATCCGGTAGTCTTTGGCAGTTCATCAAATTTGCTCGTCGGGCAAAGGGTTTTTGCCATTGGCAATCCCTTTGGCCTGGAACGCACCTTGACCACGGGCATTATTTCCAGCTTGAACCGCTCCTTGCCTGCCCGGCGCACGCAACGCATGATCAAATCGATCATCCAGATCGACGCCGCAATCAATCCAGGCAACTCGGGCGGACCGCTCTTGGACAGCCACGGACGCATGATTGGCATGAACACCGCCATCGCCAGCAAGACCGGCGAAAGCTCGGGCGTGGGCTTTGCCATTCCGGTGAACACCATTGCCCGCGTTGTGCCGCAGTTGATCCAAACCGGTAAAGTAATACGCGCTGATTCGGGCATCGGACTAGTCAATCTGACCGACCGCGGATTGCGCATCCTGACGGTTGTCCCCGGCGGTCCGGCCGAGAAGGCCGGCTTGCAAGGCGCGAAAATCGAACGCCAGCAAAAACGCCAGGGATTATTGGTATTTGAGGAACAAAGAATCAACTTGGCGGCCGCGGATATTATTACCGCCGTGGACGGCAAACCGGTACGCACCGGCGACGATTTCCTCGACTTCATTGAAACCAAACGACCCGGCGATCAGATCATGCTTACCATTATCCGCGGCGGCAAACTGATGCAAGTGCCGCTGCGCCTGGTGGCCGGCGAATAACACAGCGTGTTCATTACGCTATAAGACCATGATCGGTGATGGCGGATTTGAATGCAGCCTAAGGCCGGCAAGTCTGCATTATAAGTTAGGATTTCACCACCGCATTACTGTGCTATAAGCCAGTTGGGCCAAATTAATCGTCTCAAAACTCCCTGCCATTGACTGGCATAATCGATTTTATCAATCATCCCCCACTATAGTTTGATTGACGCAATCTTTGTATACGATATAATAAACGTTTTGGATTTTTTCATCTTATGACGAGGTAGCGTTTACACCAACTGCAAAACGTACCGTTTGTAAGCATTTCGTTTGTTGTTGGTTGTATTCTTATTACTACCGCGCTGCTGGCCCCAGCTTCTTTCATGTATTTTTGATGGGAATTGCTAGCCCTCATTTTATACGTGGATGAGATCTCGTCCAAAGGTCAAAGATCAGGGTTAAGGGCAGGTGCGAGAATTGTTAAACAAGATATATTCACGGATGGCTTGAATTGGATTGCG
>CAWGAJ010000001.1:0-330000 GCA_963820545.1 Pirellulales bacterium | reverse complement strand
GCCAATGCAAGAACCAAAGCCAGACTCAATGTCCAATTTAAATTCCAACTCACCGTTTTCATGCCTATGGTCCAATTCCGCCAATTTCGGGGAGCCAATTCCGGGGACACAATACCAACAAATTCCGAAATTCCGGGGACACAATACTTAATTCCGGTTTCGCTTTCTTTGGCCCCGATTTCCATCGCCACGGTCTGCCGCACGTGTGCCACTGGCTTTACCAGTGCTTTGTACTGCTTCTCACGTCCTAGACGCCCAGGTTCGAGAACCTGGGCCAACCAGCGTATTAAAACTTCTAACCGCCTTTTCCTTTCTCGACATACATTAGGGCAGGGAAGAAGCGTTTTGGATGCTTACCGGAGGACAATAGTTCGTGGCGACGAAGCCGCGTGCCTTGCTTGTTCACAAGATCATGCCCCTCCGACAAAAAATAACGGATAAGTGCCCGTTCGATAAGGGGTAGGGATATTTTTGGCTGCTGTCCCGGCTTGCTGATAAAGCGGCCCGCGAGAACGATGCGTTTCCCGGTTTTTGCATTTTTCAGATGTTGCATGAGACGCAGATTATTTAATTGATGCTTCACACGGCCGCGAATGCCGTTCGCCTTGCCAACGTATAGCGCTTCAAATTGGTTCCCCCAACGTCGCCCGAAAACATAAACGCCGGATGCACTTGGAAGCCTGTCCAGAGCCACGCTGTAGATCATGTTCTGCCGTGTTGCATCCTTTAGCGGAACCGGTCGCGACCATTCTACGAAAAGTTTCATTTTTTTGCCTCCCCTAGCAGATAGATTGTAGTCTTAATTTGGTTAAAAGCAGGTGGCACCAATTCTTGAATCGGTGGGACGCAGTCCCGGGAGGGCATGGCGAAAGATCAACAATCTTCATTTACCTCTCGCGGCCAAGCCGCCCAGGTTCGAGAAAATGGACCAAATATCAGCAGATTTAGCGTGCGCTTCGTTCCTGGCAGTAAATTGAGTGTTCCAGATCAAGTCGCGCCAAAAAGGTCTTAATACCGGCTATCTCCACCATCTCGCCGGCATCGCGCCCGACGCCCAGATACAAACCTTTCAGCAACGACTTTAGTGGTCCAAGGTCAACGTGGATATTGGCCTGACCAAACAGATCGGTACACCGCCCGTTAGTTCTTGCGCGTGTCTCAAGCAGCCCCACCATCTCACGCTCGAAGCAGAAGCTAGCTTTGTGAATCATGTTATTAGGGGCTACGTAAACGACATGTACACACACCGGGCGATAAATCGGAGGAAGCACTTCCAGAAGGTGCAATGTCTGTCGCCGATAAAGTACAAGAGGACCATCGAAGAATCCTTTCGTATCCTTTAATTCCTCTCCTGGCTGTCCATATCTACCTTCCTTGACCATTTTTGCTGCAAGCCAAGCGCGATAATGTGTATCTAAGAACCACTGTGCCTTCCAAAAAATCTCTATGAAATCCTCATCAGCGGTAAGAAGAACTGATTCTTTTCCCGTAGTAAGTGCATATGTAATTACTAGCAAACAATGCAGTTCATCACTAATATTGATGAATCCTTCCTTCTCTATATCGATACGACCCTTCTTGGCGAGCCCTAAAGCACGAGCCCCAATTATGTTTCTGATGGCATTAATAGTATCCGACTTTGCAGCGGGATCAGTGTTGACAAGAGTAAGCCCGTCAGGGCAGGGCCGAGCCAGGGAACGCCTAACTCCCAAGAGACACGTATAGCCCATGATCGCCGGATAAATCGGTGATTTCAATCCCAGGCCGAACCTACTTATCCATGTTCTGCCTTCGAGTGCCGTGCGAATTGTATTGGCACGGTCTTTGTGGTGCCGTGGCTCCTTAAGCCATTCGCTAACCTCATACTCTACAACACCACTTATCACGGTCGAAGCGGTATTTGAACCCATCGCCGCGATTCGCAGGGCATCCCAGACCATTTCCGTATCTTCTCTGAAAGCCACGTTTGCATCGGGAAACCATGTAATCGGCAATCGTGCTGCGTAGGTAATAAAGTCTGCGATGTTGCGCCAATTGCCCGTCCATCTCTTGTATTTCTTAAGCAGACGAATATGGTTACCTGGTAAAATGAGTCGGCTTGACTCGTCCCGATAAAAGGGATTGAGAAGATGGTCGAGAAGATGATTCTCTTTGCTCATGTTAGTCCGTAATTCCGGGTAATTCCGGGGACATACATACTTTATTCATGTTTCTCTTTCTTCCGTCCTTTCGTCCCGGTTTCCGTTGCCTCGGCCTGCCACCCCGCTTAGGCGCGGACGAATCGACCAATCGGAACATCCAATAGCCTATAAATTTACAGCACGCTAGTCAATTCCCCGCTGGGCTACTAGAACTCTAGCGAGACTGCCGGTGTTAAACCGATGGTGTGGCACGCCCATAATGAAGTGATGGGCGTGGTGGTAAACGCTGGTCGTTCGATCTGTGCGAATCGAACTCGACAGCACGCTTCCACCCCAACACAAAACAGTGCAATGACACGCGAAGGCTTGTTGCAGCCACGCCCTTCGTACCTCAGGGCGTGCCACCCAACCGCTTTAGGTATAAGGTATTTTTTTGCCCGCTGATGCTTGGCCTCTGCTTCCTGTCCCCTCGTCCCTCGTCCCTAAATCCTTTGCTTGAGTCTGCAATTTTGCTGCCTGGAGGGTGTTCTTAAGCAACATGGCGATGGTCAACGGGCCTATGCCGCCGGGCACGGGAGAAATGTGGCCGGCAACTTCTTTTACGGCCTGGAAATCCACGTCGCCCACCAGGCCGGCCTCCGTGCGGTTGATGCCCACGTCGATGACCGTGGCGCCGGGCTTGACCATGTCGGCGGTGAGGAATTTTGCCTCGCCGATGGCCACGATGAGGATGTCGGCCGCGCGGCAGATCTGCGGCAGATTACGCGTGCGGCTGTGGCAGACGGTGACCGTGGCGTCGCCGCCCGGGCCGCGCTGCATGAGCATAATCGCCATGGGCTTGCCCACGATCTCGCTGCGGCCCAACACAACTACGTTGGCGCCGGCAATAGGGATGTTGTTGCAGATGAGCAGTTGTTGAATGCCCTGGGGAGTGCAGGGCAAAAACCTCGGCCGGCCTTGCACGATTCGGCCCACGTTTTCGGGATGAAGCGCATCGACGTCTTTTGTGGGATGGATCGCCTCGAGCGCCTGGTAGTTATTTATATGTCTGGGCAAAGGGAGTTGGACCAAGATGCCGTGGACTTTGGGATCGCGATTGAGCCGGTCGATCAGGGCGAGCAATTCGGCCGTGGTGGTTTCGGTCTTTAGCTGATGAAGCACGCTGCCCATGCCGGCCTGCTGGCAGGCCTTTTGCTTGTTGCGCACGTAAGTCTGGCTGGCCGGATTGTCGCCCACCAGCACCGCGGCCAGACAGGGCGTAATTGCGCTATCGGCAATGAGCGCGGCCACCTCGTCGGTGATCTCCGCGCGGATGCGTTCGGCCAAGGCCTTTCCGTCTAAAATAACTGCGGTCATAAAAAAAGGGATTGGGGATTAGTGGGCGGTGGGCAGCAACAAGGGTTCGCGGTTCAGGGTTCAGATGTTTTCTTCCATCCGGGTTCTGCACCCTGAACCCTGACCTCTGAATCCTTTATAGCGATTCGAGCACGTGGACGCGGCGCCCGCCGCGATCGAATTTCACATAGCCGTCGACCAGGGCGAACAAGGTGTAATCGTTTCCCTTGCCCACGCCTTTGCCGGGATGAAAACGGGTGCCTACTTGCCGAACAAGAATATTGCCTGCCCGAACACGTTGGCCGCCAAAGCGCTTCACACCGCGATGCTGGGCATTGGAATCGCGACCGTTTCGGCTGGAGCCTTGGCCTTTTTTATGTGCCATGGGAATTTCCTTTAGGGTTCAGGGTTCGGGGTTCAGAACTTGCTTGGACAATTAAATCCTAAACTTTGAACCTTATTTATTGGGTTGGGTGGCACGGGCATTTTGCCCGTGTTTATTACAGGCGGCACTGGCGAGACGCCAGTGGCACCCGAATATTGGCATACGCATTTTTGGGGCGAATCTATCTTTTTACCGATAAATCCACTGGTAGTCAACCCTGCCCGGGATGCCATAGCGGATTTCTTCCTCGTGTTCAAAATATTCGTCCCCGGGCCGCCAGAAATTGAGTTTAAGAGTTTTGCGGAGCAGGCGGCGGCCTTTGCCGATTTCATCCCCCTCCTTGTACTCGCCGGGGGTGTCTTTCCACCGATAGGCGTTGGTCAAGCCGGTCACGTAGACCGAGAAACGCACAATAGTTGGATCAAGATCTTCCCAAGTTGCCACGCCCCAGACGGTCTGGCCAACGGCAATATCGCGGCACATTTCCACGGAAGTATGGAACTTTTGGCCGTAACCTTCGCGCAATTGGATGGCCGCATCGGCCACGGGAATTACCCGATCGGGATAGGGCTTCATGAAGCCTTCGCCTTCTTTGAGTCGGTTGTGGCCCTCCAAGAGGAACTCGGGTATAAAGTGAACGGGCTTGTCGACCAACTTGATCTCGAAAACCTTTTCCTTGTTCGATAGTGCGTTTTCATAAGGAAGCGCAGTATCTTTGACAGGCGCCATGACTTTGCCGGTATTGGCAACCGAATAGACCATGTACCAAATCAGCTTGCGCTGCATCTTTCCGCTGGCCTGGGGCACATCGACCCAGATCATGCGCATGGGCTTAAAACTGAACTGCAAGGCCCAAACTTCATGCCGGAATGATATATCTTTGGCCCAATCATATTTTTTGTCCACGGCCAACAATTCCACCACGTCGTGTTGACTGACGGTATCGCGCAGGTCGCGATCGGGCTGGATGGTGATCATCACCCCGGGGGCAAAGGGTGAAGCGGAAGTTTTTTCCGCTGAGGGAGCAGTTGCTTTTTCCGCGGGCGGTTTGTCTTGAGATTCTGCATCGGCGGGCTCAAGGGCCGATTGATTCGCCTCCGGTTCCTGGGCAGTGGAGAGGTCAGCGTCGGCGGCTATTAAAGGCCGGCAAAGTAGAACTACTGCCGCAATGGCAAGCCATGTCCGGGCGATCAGCTTAAGATTCATGAAATAATTCCCGCTGTTCTGGGGGTGACGGGCAGACAAAACTCCCATTCAGCGCAGGTTCCGCCACTTACAGTCTTTAGTATAAATAGCATAACGAGCAGACGTCAAGGATATCGACCCCCTCTTCAGGATGGCCATTTGGGGATCATTTCCCTTAAATACATACTGAATTTGCACAAGATACAGCGATTGCTTGATATTTATATGCAAAGCAATTAGGATCGAAGAAAGTGCGGAAAAGCAGCGTTGGATAAGGCATTACTGTTTTGGACAGGAGTAAATGGATATGCTACGGACTATGGTTTTGCTGGTCGGAGGGCTGGCAGGGCTTTGCACGGCGCCGTTGCAGGCCCAAGAGGCTGTTTTGGGGCAACTCTATGGGAGCGGCGTTCATGCGTACTTCTCCGGAGATTATCTTAAGGCCTATGAAAAACTAACCGCGGCTTCTGACGCTGGCAGCCGCGATCCGCGGGTATACTATTTTCGTGGTCTGGTTTATCTGAAACTCGGCCGCGCGCCGGAAGCCAATATGGATTTTCAGAAAGGGGCCACTGAAGAAATAAAAGACGTCAACAAGTTTTATAATGTCGCTCGCGCACTAGAGCGCGTGCAAGGCATGGCGCGCGCAACAATTGGAAGCTTATCGGGTTCAGGCGCGCATGGCCGCACTGGAAGAGGCGACCAGGTTGCGCAAAGCCCGCTACGAGGCGATCCACCGGGAAGAGGCGCGGGTCTTACAACGCCAGGCCGAAAGCGCCCAGTTGCCGGCTAGCGAATCCGCAGAAACAATTGCCGCCCCAGCCAGCGAAGAAACCGCCGCTGAAGGCGAAGCTGAATCCTCGGCTGAGCCTGCAACAGTAGAAAAAGCCGCCGGCGCAGAGGAAGGATTTGACGCTGAACCCGCAAGCGAACCGGCAGCGGAGAAAAAGGAGGCTGGGGCCGGAGAAGATCCCTTTGCCGAGAAAACGGAAACAGAAGCAAAGACCAAAGGAGTCGCTGGCGGCAATAATATGGGGGTTGACGTAAAGCCCATTCCGAAAACTCAGCCCATGAAGCCCCTACCGGCGACCCCGGCCATAAAGCCCACGCCGCCAAGGCCAGCCGCTAAGCCCGCCGAAACCAAACCGGCCGACGAAGAGGATCCGTTTGCCAACTAAGCCCTTTCATCCTTCATATCAGGCATAATCCCACCTTGGGCAGAAGACGCTTTTCAATGCCATATTTGAGAGTGCGGTAAGATGACTTTGAAAGTCGTCCAATGAAACCGCTCCCCGACCAACCGACCATGCTACGCACGGTGCCCGTCGGTGTCCGGTCGCGGCTAAACATTTTACGAATAACCCGCTCCCCGACCAACCTTCGGTCGGTGCCCGGTCGCGGCTAAACTTCACACTGTCCACTCTCCACTAACCACTCTCCACTTTCATGTTATTTCGCCGACGTCGAATAACTCCGCTTGTTGATCGCGGTCCATTGCGGGTGATGTTTGTACTCACCAGCATGCCCGTGGGCGGCATGGAAACCTTGTTGGTCAATCTCGTGCGGCGCATGGACCGATCGCGTTTGCGCCGGAATTATGTTGCCTGAAATATTTCGATACTTTGGGCGAGGCGCTGGCCCAAGAGATTCCCGCTTTCACCGGACTGCTGAGGCACAAATACGACTTGGCGACGTTAGGGCGTCTGGCCGGACTAATGCGAAAGCGGCAAATCGACGCCGTGGTTACCGTAGGCGCCGGCGACAAGATGTTTTGGGGACGCCTGGCCGGCTACTTGGCGGGCGTGCCGGTGATTTGCTCGGCATTGCATTCCACGGGCTGGCCGGATCGAGTGGAGCCGCTCAATCGGCTGCTGGCGCCGATAACCGACGCTTTTATCGGCGTGGCCAAGTCGCACGGGCAATATCTGGCGGAACACGAAGGTTGTCCGGCGCAAAGGTGCGGATCATTCCCAACGGCGTGGACGTGGAAAAATTTCACCCTCGCTGGCCCGTGCCGGCCTTGCAGGAAGAATTTTGCTTGACGACGGGATCGCCGGTGGTGGGCATTGTGGCCGCATTAAGACCGGAAAAAAACCATGAATTATTTTTGCAGGCGGCAAAGAAAATCCATCAGGCCCTGCCGGCGACGAAATTTCTGGTGGTCGGCGACGGCCCTAAGCGGAAAAAACTCGCATCGCTCGCCCGGGAATTGGGCCTTGGGGAGGCGGTTTTGTTTCTGGGCGTTCGCCGCGACGTGGCCGAGGTGCTTTCGCTGGTGGATGTGGTTTTGCTGAGTTCCCACATGGAGGCCAATCCCACGTCGATTTTAGAGGCCATGGCCTGTGAGAAACCGGTGGTGGCGACCCAGGTGGGATCGGTGCCGGAGACGGTTCTGGACGGCAAGACGGGCTATTTGGTTCAGCCCGGTGATGCGTATGAACTTGCCCAACGAACACTGGAGCTGCTCTGCCATCCCGACCATGCCGCTTTGCTGGGACGCGCCGGCCGAGAACATGTGATCGCCCATTGGTCGTTGGAAAGAATGGTCCGCGCCTACCAGGATCTGATCGCCGATTTGTACGAAACAAAGGTGACGGGCATGAAGTTAAAATCCCCATCATCGAAGGCCGGCGCTGAGTATCTATTCGGTATAAGGTAAGTAGAGAGTTAAACTCGCCACTCGCCACTCTCCACTACAAAAGGGGTATTGGCTCCGGAGACAAGGCACGCTACGATGTCATTCTGGCAGGTAGTGGATTTATGAACGGCAATTTGACCAGGGATTTTTTAGCATT
This sequence comes from Pirellulales bacterium, assembly GCA_963820545.1. Classification (GTDB taxonomy): domain Bacteria; phylum Planctomycetota; class Planctomycetia; order Pirellulales; family Thermoguttaceae; genus CAWGAJ01. The sequence continues at coordinate 322,159 of CAWGAJ010000001.1, read as the reverse complement.
GTCAGCCCGGCTCCTCAGCGGGGCCAGCACGCGCTGGATCGATTCCCAGCCCGACACCTGCCAGCGCGTATATTTTGCCAACCATACGAGTCACCTGGATGCGATCGTCATCTGGTCGTCACTGCCGCAGGCCGTGCGCTGCTGGCCCGGCCGGTGGCTGCCAAGGACTATTGGATGGCCGGTCCCATCCGCCGCTACTTCGCCACCAAGCTTTTTAACGCGATACTGATCGATCGCACGGAGATCAAGGTCCATCAAAGCCCGGTCGACATGATGATCCGCGAGATTGGACACCAGTATTCGCTGATCGTGTTTCCCGAGGGCGGACGGAGCGACGGGCGCGAGATCGGCGAGTTCAAAAGCGGACTTTATTACCTGTGCAAAAAACGGCCCGATCTGGAATTGATACCCGTGCATATAGATAATATGAATCGCATTCTGCCCCGCGGCGAGGTGCTGCCGGTGCCCATGCTTACTTGCATTAGCTTTGGCCCGCCCATGTGGCTGGAAGCGGGTGAACCAAAAAACAAGTTCCTCGCCCGCACGCGCGAAGCGGTCAAGCGTTTGAAAGAATTATAAACCTTTTATGGGGATAACTTGCCGTGTTTGATGAAGGTCCAACTATAGGTCTGGTGGGCGCCGTGCTGTTGCTGCTGTGCGCTACCATGGGAGTCGTGCAGATGCTCAAGCATCGGCAGGAGAGCGGATTGGACCCGGCGATTATCGAAACCTTTCGGCTCCGCGTGCGGACGTGGTGGATCCTGTTCTCCGTGCTGTTTGCCGCTTTTTTCATCGGCCAGACGGCCACGGTGGTGCTGTTCGGGCTGATTTCCTTCTGGGCGCTGAGGGAATTTATTACGCTCACGCCCACGCGCTTGGGCGATCACCGCACGCTGTTTTTCGTGTTCTTCATCTTTACGCCCTTGCAGTACTTGCTGGTGGGAATCGAACGCTACGGATTGTATAGCGTAGTCATTCCGGTATACGGATTTTTGTTCGTTCCCGTGGCAATCGCCTTGGCGGGCGATTTCAAGCGGTTTCTGGAACGCACGGCCAAGATTCAGTGCGGCTTGTTGATTTGCGTGTACTGCCTCAGCTACGCGCCGGCCTTGCTGATGCTGAAGCTGCCCGACTTGCCCAACGGCAATCCGGACGTGGGCGGCAAAGTGCGCCTGCTGTTTTTCTTCGTGCTCATGGTGCAACTGAGCGACGCCCTGCAATATCTCTGGGCGCAGATCGACAGCAAGCATCTGATCGTGCCGGCGATCAATCCCAGCCGCACCTGGGAAGGACTGCTGGGCGGAACGGCCAGCGTGATGTTGATCGGCTCGATGCTGTGGTGGGCCACGCCCTTTCACGGCGCCAGTTGGTGGATGGCGGGCGTGATGTCGGGGGTGATCTCGCTGATGGGCTTTGCCGGCGGACTGACCATGTCGGCCATCAAACGCGACCGCGGCGTAAAAGACTACGGCACCCTGGTGGAAGGTCACGGCGGGCTGCTCGACCGGATCGACTCGATCTGCTTCGCCGCCCCCGTCTTCTTCCACTGCACGCGCTGGTGGCTCGTGCTGAACAACTACATGCCGCCCGTGCCGTAAATGACTCCGAGCGCGGTAGAAAGCGCAGCTTTGATGACCGGCGATCTCAAGAGATAGGTCGATGCTGAGCAGGTGTACGCGGCGAACTGTCGGGCGTTCGGCAGTTAGAAAATCAGCCACCAGAGAACTAATCCGGCCAGGATCAAGCGATACCAGCCAAAGGGCGCCAGCGTGTGCCGGCCGAGAAAGCGGATGAAAAATTTTACCGCCAGCCAGGCGCAAAGGAACGAAACCATAAAACCAACGGCGAGCATGGCGAAATTCGCGGCGCTAAAGAATTTATAACTCTTATACAGTTCGTAAAACGTGGCCGCAAACATGATGGGAACCGCCGCGAAGAAAGAATATTCGGTGGCGGTCTTGCGCTCCAGGCCGGACATCATGCCGCCCAGGATCGTCGAGGCCGAGCGCGACATGCCCGGCCAGAGCGACAGGCACTGAAACAGTCCCACGGCCATGGCGTCTTTCCAGTTGAGCGAATCGACGCCCTCTTTTTGCGTCCGGGAGAGGAAACGTTCGACCAGCAAGATCCACCCGGCGCCGACGGCCAGGGCAACGGCCACGGTGGTGGGATTGAACAGTTTTTCGTGGATGTATTTGCGCAACCAGTCCCAGCAAGGCGGCCGGGAGGGAAGTGATTATCAACAAGCCGATCCCGCGAAGGCCGGAAAAACCCTGGTTTTCGCGGAACCGCAGCAAGTTTAAGAAGCGGCGGGGATAGGCCGCCACCACGGCCAGAATGGCGCCGAGTTGGATGAAAATTACAAACGCATCAACGACATCTTTTCCCCACTTTGCTTCCAAACCAAGCAAATGTTGAGTGAGTATCAGGTGGCCGGTGGAAGAAATCGGCAAGAACTCGGTGAGCCCTTCCACAGCGCCCATGATAATCGCATAGATGCTTTCCATTATGAATCTCGTAATCTGGATGAAAATATATTTCCGCCGGACTGGTTACTGGTAAGGGGAACTATTTACCCGCTCGCCGATGGCTCGCGGCTAAACAAGAGATTACTATTGTATTTGCCATACACTGAGGCCTAGCGGAAATTACGCCCCGAAGCTGATGTTGGCGACCTTGGGCTTGACCAGGCGCTCAAAATCCTTGTAGGCCATGCGGATCAACTCGATGTGTGAGCCGGCGTTGAAAACGATTTCCGTATCTTCCGCCAGCCGGTGGGAGGCGTAAACCTCCAGGCCGTAGAGATTGCCGAAAGGCGGCATGGCCCCGATTTCGCAGTCGGGGAACATGTCTTTGAATTCCTTCTCGCTGGCGAGTTCCACCTGGCCGGCGCCGGACTGTTCCTGGAGGCGCTCGAAATTGACCTTCAAGGAGGCGGGCAACACGGCCATGGCCATCTGCTGGTCGATCTTGACCATCACCGTTTTAGCCAACTCCTTGCCCCGCACGTGCGCCGAGGCGGCGATTTCCTGCGCGGTATAAGCCGGCGAATGTTTGATAGTGACATACTTGACACGCTGCGTGTCGAGAAATTCCATTAAGCGCTTGACTGGCATGATGATCTCCTTACCCCGATCGAGATTCCACGAACCAACGTCGTCCAGCCACGATGCTGGACTGAACTTCTTACACAATAGCTTATTTTACAATTCGTACAATCCCCCGAAGACACCTTGGCCAGGGAATTTTGCGCTTATCCTATAAGCCCAAACGTCATCCTGAACGCAGCGAAGGATCTCATTTTGAGGTTATAGGTAAGAGGTTATAGGCTGAAAGCTGACTGCTGATGGCTGACGGCTTAAAAGAGATTCTTCGCTTCGCTCAGAATTACACGAATGTTTAATCTTCATCAGCTTGATTTTCATTTTCCTCGGTGAGCATAAAAATTATTTCTCGGGCCGCTTCCTCGACCGATTTGCCCGTGACATCGATCCGCTGCCAGTTATGTTTGCGGCATAACTGCTCGGCATAGTTCAGTTCGCGGCGGATTTGCTCCAGCGAAATATAAGGTTCCAGGGGGATGGATTCTTCTTCGGCCCTGGCGCGGCGCATTTGTTGCAGTTTGTCGGGGGCCACAACCAGGCAGAACACGCGCTCGGGGGGCAGGGCGAGCAGCGATTTCGGCGGCGCCACGCCGGGCACCAGCGGTACATTGGCCGCGAACCAACCCCGATAAGCCAGATACAACATGGTGGGCGTTTTCATGGTGCGCGATACGCCCACCAGGACCACTTCGGCACGCTCCAGGTCGGCTGGATTTTGGCCGTCATCGTGGTGAAAGGCGAAAGACACGGCTTCGATTTCCCTGGTCCGCGCCTCGACCAACTGCTGGAACAAACCGGGCTTTTCCTGCGGCGTGATTTTCAAATGCCTGGCCAAGCGGTCCAGGATCGGACCCATCATGTCCAGCGAATCCACGTGGTGCAAGCGGGCTTCGGAGACCATCAGGCGGCGCAACTCGTTGGAAACCAGCGTGTGCAAAATTAGCGACTCTCCCGCGGCTGCCTCCTCCACAACCAGACGCAACCTCTTGGGCGTCCGAATATTCGGCCTGCGCACTAAGGTTACCGGTGCGTTTTCGAACTGGATCAATGCCGAACGGGCCATGCGCTCCGCCGTGCCGCCCGTGGCGTCGGATACTACGAATATTGTGAGCATTCCCAATCCCTAAAGCGGCCTTCGGCCGCAATCAAACCGCGACCACTGGTCGCGGCTTTACAACATGCGCAAAATACAATTAAACCTCAAACGAAGAATCTAATCCCTAATCCCCAATCCCTTTATTCCAGATCAACAAACGGCACGTCTTGGACGTGCTCGAATTTTTCTACGTGGGATGAACGCATTACGCGCAATATGGACCAGGCGAACAACCCGGTGACAAATCCCACTGACAAAATCATGATGATCCAGCCGCCGATAGTCATGAAGAAGGCTCCTTGTGCACGGTTTTTTCGGCCTCTTGCCAGCCCTTCACGGAGCGCCACACCACAAGCCCCCAGAAAATGCCCAGCAGAATCATAAAGATCACCGACAAGAACACCACGCGATTGCTGAGGATGGCTTGGAACTGGTTTTCGCTTTCCGTGGTTATTTGCTGCCGGAACCACAGTACAAATATCGTCAGTAAATACAAAGGCGAAATGTATTTGATTACGAAGGCAAAAAACCGGGGAATGCGAATGTCCGCCCCGCGATCCAGCTCTTTCATGCCGCGATCAATGCCCAGCACCCAGCCGAAAAAAATGGCCTGGAAAGTGGCTAATACATAAATACAAAAAGTGCCTACCCAAAAGTCGATCGTATTTAGTGCCAATAAATCTTGGGAGTAGAAAACGACAAAGCCCGTGCCGAGGATCGTCACTAAACCCAAAACCGCAACCGATGCATGGCGTCTCAGGCCCAAGCCTTCTTCCAGCAAGGCAATGGCCGGCTGGATCATGGCCACCGAACTGGTTATCGCCGCCAAAAACAGGAGAAAGAAAAAAAGCGTTCCCGCCAGTTGGCCCAGGGGCATGTATTGGAAGACCATGGGCAGGGTTTTAAAGCCCAGATTGAAGCTCGACGTGGAGGTTTGCGCCACCGTGCTTGCCCCCAGAAACACGAACGCCGCCGGAATGGTGATCAATCCGCCCAGGGCCACTTCGCAAAATTCATTGCCCGCGCAACTCGTCAGACCGCTTAAGGCGATGTCGTCATTTTTTCTGAGATAGCTGGAATAGTTGATAATGATGCCAAAACCGACCCCCAAGGTGAAAAAGATCTGCCCGGCCGCCTCCATCCACATTTGCACGTTTGCCAGGCTTTGGAAAAAGCCCTGTGTTTGGGTGTGCGGATTCCACATGAATCCCAAACCATTAAGCACGTTGAGTTCGGGCTGGGCCGTGTCAGGCGTGCCCAAGGTCAATACCCGGGCCAGTACCACAAGGCGCAGATCACAAGAGCGGGCATGGCTATTCTACAGCACCATTCGATTCCCTTGGTTATTCCGTGATAAACCAAATAAAGATTGAGCCCAATGCAAATCAGCAGAAAGACCAGGGGGCCCATCGCCTGACTGCTGAAAAGCGAACCGTTCTGGCCGGCGCCGACAAAGCGGTTAAAGAAATCGATATACTGCGACTTGTCCGGCCCCAAAGCCAGTTGGCCTGTAATCATGTACCAGGCATAGGCCAGACACCAGGCCTCAATAAAGACGTAATACATATAGATTCCCACGGGCACCAACAGGGCCAGGGCCCCGAAAAACGCGGAAATTTTGCCGCGGCGAATAGTGCGATAAATGCCCGCCGCCGAATGGAATCCGCGCACTCCGCCGTAGCGTCCGGTGGCCCATTCGGCCCAGGCCAGCGGCAGGCCCAAGAGCAGAAAGGCGATAAAATAAGGGATCATGAAGACCCCGCCTTCGTACTTTGCCGCCAAACCGGGAAAACGCAAAAAATTTCCCAATCCTACGGCGCTGCCGGTGACGGCCATAATAACGCCGATTTGCGTGGACCAGGTTTCGCTATGTTTTGTGGGCAAAGAGCTCATGCTAGATCATTGAGCAGGTATCGTTTTAATCCCGGATGTTCATTAAAATAACTGAAGGGCGGCGGGAAAGCAATTCGGGTCATTATATGAAATCGTCCCAGACACTGATCGTTACCTCCCGGCTTCGAATTGCCCTGCGGGAGTTCACGATTACCTATGCCCGCAGCGGCGGACCCGGAGGGCAGAACGTCAACAAAGTCAGCACCAAGGCCACGTTGCGTTGGCCGGTGCGCAACAGCGCGAGTCTGCCCGAGGAGGTTCGCAGTCGGTTTTTGGCCAAGTACGGCGGAAAAATAACAAGCCAGGGCGATTTGCTCATCGTTAGCCAGCGGTTTCGCGATGCCCCACGCAATCTGGCCGATTGTCTGGAAAAGCTCCGCCGCATGTTGCTGGCCGTGGCCAAACCGCCCAAATCGCGACGGCCCACCAAACCAACCTTGGGTTCGGTAGAGCGCCGGCTTGCGCAAAAGCGCTGTCAGGCAACTCTGAAGCGCCGACGCCGAGTGGACGAAGCTGATTGATGATTGCACGGATATCAGACCGGCTGGGCAAGAAACGATGAACTTCGAGAGGGTTCATGTCTACACTCTTGCCAGCACTTCTGCTGCGGTTTTACAGAGTTCGGCTGCTTCGGCTGCCGTGGGGGCTTCGGCCACGGCGCGAACGATAGGCTCGGTATTGCTGGCACGCACCAGAAGCCAGCGCCCGGGCCAATCCAGGCGCAGACCGTCCAGCCGATCAGCAACGGCGTCGGAGAAGTGTTTTTCCAAGGTGTCTAAGGCAACGGGAATTTTTTCCGGCGGCAGAGCGATTTTTGTTTTCACAATTTCATAGTGCGGCAGTTCGTCGGCCAGTTGGCTGATCTTCATCTGCCGGGCGGCCAGGGCATCTAAAATCAGTGCCATGCCCACGAAACTGTCGCGGACCAATACCACGCGCGGATCGATGGGCCCGCCGTTGCCTTCGCCGCCGAAGATCGCATTGTGGGCCAGCATGGCATCCACAACATTGGCTTCGCCCACTGCCGCGCGATAAAACGGCACGCCATATTTGTCGGCCAAATCCTCGGACATCCGGCTGCTGGAACAATTCGATACAATCGGGCCTTTTCGTTGTCGCAGCACATGGTCCACACAAAGAACCATGGTGTATTCCTCGCCGATGTAGCGGCCGGTTTCGTCAATTATCCCCAGCCGGTCGGCGTCGGGATCCTGGCAGAAGCCGATATCGGCCCCGGACTGGGTAACAGACTTTAACACACCGGCGAGATTTTCGGCCGTGGGTTCGGGCGTATGGGCGAACTGTCCATTGGGTTCTTCGCCAAGAATGGTGACCTGACAGGCAAGTTCCTCTAACAATCGCCGTCCCAGGGGGCCGCTGGCGCCATGGTTGGCATCCAGGAGCACGCGGAAGCGGCATTTGCGAATGCGAGATACATCTACGATATTCAAAATAGCCGATAGATGCGGCGTCAGTGAATCTTCGCACGAGGAACTAACGCCTGGTTTGTCGCGGCTTGCGCGGTTGGCCGAGGCCGCTCGATAGCGATCGAGCACCTTTTGGCCTAATCCAGAGGGAATAACTCTTCCTTCAGAAGAAAACAATTTCAGCCCGTTGTACTGTGACGGATTGTGGCTGGCAGTGATTTGGATGCCTCCGGCTGCCCGGCAGGCCCTAAGCTGCACGCCGGTGGTTGGCGTGGCCAGGATGCCGCCGTCGATGGTGTTACGTCCCAAGGCCTGCAACCCCGCTTGAATCGCCTGCGAAAGCATCTTGCCCGACGGACGGCTGTCGCGGCCAATAAAAATATCGCCCGGCGGCAAAATGGCGGCAAAGGCCGCGGCATAGCGAACGGCTACCTCCGGAGTAAGGGTTTCGCCGACAATGCCGCGCAATCCCGAAACGCTGATGATCGGTTCCGCCACAAATTGTCTCCTTAAGCCGATGGTCAAAAATTAGTTTGTGAATAAAATATGAGAAATTACCAGGGTTTATAAAACCTTATTAGTCGGACATAATTATCCCATAACTAGATAAGTTGTAAACTTCTCGTTCCCCGGCAGAGCCTGGGAACAAGGATTATCACCCTCACCCTAACCCTCTCCCCGACCACTGCGTGGTGCCCGGAGAGGGGACAATTATACTAACCCTCTCCTGGCGGGAGAGGGGACGATTATGAAAGATCAGACAAAACCGGGAAAATTCCCCGACGGCACGCTGCCCGGCGGGCTTTTTCCCTTGCTTACCGAAGACGCCGATCCCCGGGAAACGTCGGAGTGGCTCGAGGCCCTGGATTATGTGATTTCCAGCGCGGGGCTCGAATCGCGCGGCTTATCTTTTGACGCAGCTTAAGCATCGTGCCTTTGCCCGCAATGTGCGTTATGCCGGCGTGGCTACCACACCTTATATCAATACCATTCCCGTGGAAGATCAGCCTGAATATCCCGGCGATCGCGAAATTGAACGCCGAATAAAAAGCATCATCCGCTGGAATGCGATGGCCATGGTAGTGCGGGCGAACAAGGAGAGTGCAGGCATTGGCGGGCACATTTCCACCTATGCCTCGGCAGCCACATTGTACGAGGTGGCGTTCAATCACTTTATCCGCGGCAAGGAAGGGCCGCTGCCGCCCGACCAGGTTTATTTTCAGGGACACGCCGCCCCGGGGATTTACGCCCGGGCGTTTCTGCTGGGCCGACTGAGCGAAGATCATCTGAAAAACTTTCGCCGCGAATTGCAGTCCCAGCCCGGTTTGTCATCGTATCCGCATCCCTGGCTGATGCCCGATTTTTGGGAATTTCCCACGGTCTCCATGGGACTAGGCCCCATCATGGCGATTTACCAGGCGCGGTTCAATCACTATCTGGTCGATCGGGGCATCAAGCCCGACGCCGAGGCCTCGCGCGTTTGGGCCTTTGTAGGCGACGGCGAGTGTGACGAACCCGAAACCCTCGGGGCTATCACCCTGGCCGCGCGAACAGCTCGATAACCTGATTTTTGTGGTCAATTGCAACCTTCAGCGCCTCGACGGTCCGGTGCGCGGCAACGGCAAGATCATTCAGGAGTTGGAAGGGGCCTTGCGCGGGGCGGGCTGGAACGTGATCAAAGTGATTTGGGGCTCGGCCTGGGACCCGCTTCTGGCCCAGGATAAAGAAGGCCTTTTGGTCCGGCGCATGGGCGAGGTTGTCGATGGGCAGTACCAAAAATATACGGTCAGTTCCGGGGCTTATATCCGCGAGCATTTTTTTGGCGTTGATCCGCGCCTGAAAGAAATGGTGGCCCACTTAAGCGATGAGGAGATTGTAAAACTCAACCGCGGCGGGCACGATCCGCTCAAAGTTTACGCGGCCTACAAAGCGGCCGTGGAACATCGCGGCGCTCCCACGGTGATCCTGGCGCATACGATCAAAGGTTACGGCCTGGGCGAGGCCGGCGAAGGGCGCAACGTCACGCATCAACAGAAAAAACTCAACGAGGAGGAACTGATCGAATTCCGCCGCCGCTTTGATATTCCCATTTCCGACGAAGCGGCCGCCCACGCGGAATTTTACAAACCGCCCCCAGAGAGTCCGGAAATGGTATATCTCCGCGAGCACCGCAAGGCCCTGGCCGGTTTTGTGCCGCGGCGGCGCTCGCCCACCAGGAAACTCAAGCCGCCCAATTGGGAAGAGTTCACTGAGTTTTTCGGCGGCAGCGAAGGGCGCGAGGTTTCGAGCACCATGGCCTTTGTCAGGCTCCTGACGCGCCTGCTGCGCGATAAGAACATCGGCCGCTATATTGTGCCCATCGTGCCCGACGAAGCCCGCACGTTCGGCATGGAGTCGCTTTTCCGCCAGGTGGGCATCTATTCGCACGTGGGTCAGCTCTACGAACCGGTCGATTCCGGCAACGTGCTTTATTATCGCGAAGCCAAAGACGGCCAGATCCTCGAGGAAGGAATTACCGAGGCCGGCTCGATGTCGTCGTTCATCGCCGCCGGCAGCGCCCATTCCAGCCACGGCATGAACATGATCCCGTTTTTCATCTATTACTCGATGTTCGGGTTCCAGCGGATCGGCGACCTGATCTGGGCGGCCGGCGACATGCGCTGCCGCGGATTCGTGCTGGGCGGCACCGCCGGTCGCACCACCCTGGCCGGCGAAGGCCTGCAACATCAAGACGGCAACAGCCATCTGTTTGCCCTGGCCTATCCGAACCTGCGCGTACGATCCCTGCTACGCCTACGAAATGGCAGTGATCGTGCTCGATGGCCTCCGGCGCATGTTTTACGAAGAACAGGACGTCTTCTATTACATCACGTTGATGAACGAAAACTACGAGATGCCCATCCTGCCCATGGGCTCGACCGAAGGCATCTGCCGCGGGATTTATAAACTCTCCCAGCGCGATCTGGGGCCGAACGCGCCTAAAGTGCGGCTGTTCGGCAGCGGGGCCATCTTGCGCGAGGCACTGAGGGCCCAAGACCTGCTGGAAAAACAATTCGGCGTCTCCAGCACGGTGTACAGCGTGACGAGTTATAAAGCACTTTACATAGACGGCCGTGACGTGGATCATTGGAACCGCCTGCATGCGCAAGAGCCGCCTCGCGTACCATACGTTGTCCAGTCAATGGAGGGCGACTCGGGGCCAATCGTGGCCGCCTCGGATTATGTCAGTGCAGTGCCGCTGGCCATTTCCCGTTGGGTCGGCCCGGATTACACAGTGCTGGGCACCGACGGCTTCGGGCGCAGCGAGGCCCGCGAGGAATTGCGCCGCTTCTTTGAAGTCGATGCCGAAAGCATCGCTTTGGCGGCACTTTGCCAGTTGGTTGAAAAGGGGCAATTTCCTCAAGAAAAACTCGTTGCGGCCATCGCAACCTTAGGGCTGGATCCAAATAAACCAAATCCCATGTTTGTATAAATTTCGGATATTTTAATTTAGCCCGCCGTGAATACACGGCGGGTAAATACGTATTGATAATATATTGTTGCCCCGGGTGTATGCACCCGGGGCTAAATAAGACAGGTTAATTAAATCACCGATCATGAGCATTGAATTCAAACTTCCCGAACTCGGCGAAAACGTGGAAAGCGGCGACATCGTCAATGTACTGGTGCACGAAGGCGACGTGATCGCGGCCAATGACGGCGTTTTGGAACTGGAAACCGATAAGGCCGTCGTGGAAATCCCCTGCCCGTACGCCGGTAAAGTAGTCCAGATTCACGTGCAAAAGGGCGAGACAATCAAGGTCGGCCAGACGCTATTGACGATCGAGGCCGAAGTGGAAGTGCCCGCTGCCCCTGTAGCGCCAAAGTCGGCCGAGCCAGTTGCCGCACAATCAAACACTGCTAAACCGCAAGCGGCAGCAGCACCCAGCGCAGGCAAAGCCGTTGCGCCTGAGGTGCCGGTCGGGGAAGACCTGATTCCCGCCGGGCCGGCGGCGCGCCGTCTGGCCCGGGAGTTGGGGGTCGATCTGCGTCAAGTAACGGGCAGTGGAGTGCGCAACAGGATCACGCCCGAAGACGTTAAGGCCGCAGCGACAATGCCGCAAGCACAACCCCCAGCGGCCCAGGCGGGTGCAGGTATTGCGCAGCGGGTTTTACCGCCAGGTGAATCGGGCACGGACAATTGGGGGCCAGTGCGCCGCGACAAGATGAGCAAAATCCGCCGCACAATTGCCGCCCAGATGGTGAAATCTTATACGACCATCCCGCATGTAACGAATTTCGACGACGCCGATGTGACCGATTTGGAACATCTTCGCAAAAACATTCCGCAAGGATATCTTGGCGAAGGGATCAAACTTACGGCCATGCCCTTTGTGCTTAAGGCCGTGGCCATGGCCTTGCAGCAACACCCGGCGCTTAATGCCAGCATCGACGACGAGAAGGAAGAGGTGATCTACAAGCAATACATTAATATCGGCGTGGCGGTCGATACGCCGCGCGGACTGGTGGTGCCAGCCTTGCGCAACGTGGACCGGCTGAGCATCCCGCACATCGCCTCGCAACTGAACGCCTTGGCCCAAAAGGCCCGCAGCGCGGCATTTACCGTGGACGATCTGCGCGGCGGCACATTTTCGATAAGCAATCTCGGTGCAATCGGCGGTACTTACAGCACGCCGATCATCAATCATCCTGAAGTGGCGATTCTGCTTTTAGGCCGCTCGCGCTGGCTGCCCGTGGTGCGCGAAGATAAAATCGAAATCCGCCTGATGCTGCCGTTGAGCCTTTCCTTTGATCATCGCCTGGTCGACGGCGCCATGGCCGGCCGCTTCCTCAACGAAGTGATCGATCTGCTGCAAAACCCCGGCAAACTATTGCTGGCAATGTAGGGTACTTGAAATATACCCCCCACCAAAAGAATGGTGTATCACGGTTGACAGTCGCCATATAAACACGTAAATTTGAATGATAAGCCTATTAAGGACGACCTTAATTAAACACCCTCACCCTGGCCCTCTCCCAGAGGGAGAGGGGACATTTAACCAAACTGCCGGAAGATGTTTACCTTGGTCGCAAACCCGATATTTGGCAAAATACACGTCTTTGTGGGCGTAGTAGTTGTCATTATTATTGGGTAACGCGGCCTGAGGGCTTCCGGTGTATAACCGATCAGTCCAAGCCCTGAGGCCAAAACGGCCTTGGGGTTTTTTTATTAACTAGAGGTCAGAGGTCAGGGAGTGATGAGAAAAAAGATTAACACATAACTGAAAACTGAGAACTGATAACCGAAAACCACCTCCTATGAACCATCTGCTGCTAATTCCTGACCCCTGACCTCCGACCTCTAAGGTGCGATTATGCCACACATTGAAATTTACGATACCACGCTCCGCGACGGCGCTCAGGCCGAGGGGATCAGTTTTTCACTGCTCGACAAGCTGGAACTGACCAAGCGCCTGGACGACATCGGCTTTGATTTCATCGAGGGCGGCTATCCGGCGTCGAACGAAAAGGACGCGCAATACTTTCAGCGGGTCCGCGAGTTGGATCTCAAGCATCTGAAGGTCTGCGCATTCGGCATGACGCGGCGCCGGGGCGTCAAAGTGGAAGACGATCCCGGCACTGCGGGCTTTGCTCGACTCGCAGCTCCGCGGTGATCACGCTGGTGGGCAAGGCATCGGCCTTTCATGTCACCGAGGTCATTCAGACCACGCTGGAGGAGAATCTGCAGATGATTGCCGAGAGCGTGGCCTATCTGAAAAACGCCGGGCGCGAGGTGATTTTCGACGCCGAACATTTCTTCGACGGCTGGAAGGCCGACGCGGATATACGCCTGCAAAGCGATCCTCGCCGCCGCGGGGGCCGGTGCGAAAATGGTCGTGCTTTGCGACACCAACGGCGGCAGCATGCCCGAGGAAATCGCCGCAATAACCGGGGCGGCAGTCGCTGCCTTGCCCGTGCCGGTGGGCATCCATGCGCACAACGACTGCGACCTGGCCGTGGCCAACTCGCTGGCCGCCGTCGATGCGGGAGCAGTGCAGGTTCAGGGCACGGTCAACGGCTTTGGCGAACGCTGCGGCAACGTCGATCTGATTTCGGTCATCGCCAATCTGGCCTTCAAGAAACAAGGTTATCAGGTGCTCAGAACCAGGCGGCATTAGCCACCTGACCGAGCTTTCGCGGTTCGTTTACGAGATGGTGAACATGAACTTCCGCGCGAATCAGCCGTTTGTGGGCAAGAGCGCTTTCGCCCATAAGGGCGGCATGCACGTCAGCGGATTGCCAGGAATACGGCCAGTTACGAGCACATCGATCCGCAACTGGTGGGCAATGAACGCCGGATTTTGGTGAGCGAACTGTCGGGCCGCGTCGAATATCGCCGCCTTGACCGCCCGGCATAATATCCCATCCGATTCGAAACTCATGGATCAAATCCTGGCAAAGGTGGTTTCCCTGGAGAACGCCGGATACCAGTTCGAGGCCGCCGACGCCTCGTTCGACCTGCTGGTGCGCAAGTGCATGGGCACGTTCCGGCCGCATTTCGAGCGATTAAGCTATCACGTAAACATCGAAAACGACGCCGACGGCCAGATCCGCTCCGAGGCCAGGGTGAAAATCCGCATCGGAGACAGTGATCCGGCACGAGGTGGCCGAAGGCGATGGTCCGGTCAATGCCCTGGACGCCGCCATGCGAAAAGCCCTTAACGGCAGTTTTCCTAATCTAGCCAAATTGCACCTGGTCGATTATAAAGTGCGGGTAATCAACTCCGAGGCCGCCACGGCCGCCGGCGTGCGCGTGATTATCGAAAGCCAGGATGAAGACGACGTCTGGGGCACCGTGGGCGTGAGCGAAAATATCATCGAGGCAAGCTGGATCGCCCTGGTCGACAGTTTTGAGTATAAATTGTGCAAAGATGAAGAAAAAGAAAACGATTGGCAACAGCTAGGTTTTTGACCTGAAACAGCCAAAAAACAGTTGACAGAAAGCAGTTTTTTACGTTGACAGGAAGCAGTTTTTTTTGATGTCCCCTAATACCACATTCGATAACCTTCCCAAACAATACGACCATGTTTCGGCCCAGGAGCGATGGTATCGCTTTTGGGAAGAGAAGGGATATTTCCACAGCGAGCCGAATCCCCGCAAAAAACCGTATACGATTGTCATCCCGCCGCCGAACGTCACTGGTGCATTGCATCTGGGTCATGCCCTGAACAACGCCCTGCAAGACATCCTCATCCGCCAGAAGCGCATGCAAGGCTTTGAAACCCTCTGGATGCCCGGCACCGATCATGCCGGCATCGCCACCCAGGCCGTGGTCGAACGGCGGCTGTTGCAGGAGGAAAAACTATCGCGCCACGAGCTCGGCCGGGAAGGATTAGTCGCGCGCATTTGGCAGTGGAAGAACGAGTACGAAGGGCGCATTATCGGGCAACTGAAGCAAATGGGCTGTAGCTGCGATTGGCAGCGCACGCGATTCACGCTGGATGCGGTTTGCGCCCGGGCAGTGCGCGAGACGTTCTTTCGCCTGTTTAAGGACGGTAAAATCTATCGCGGCAAGCGCCTGGTCAATTGGGACACATTTCTACAAACAGCCGTCAGCGACGATGAAGTGTTCCACGAAACCGTCGAGGGCCATTTCTGGTACATCAATTATCCCATTATCGACCCAAAACCGGGCGAACCCAAGCACGTTACCGTGGCCACCACCCGGCCCGAGACCATGCTGGGCGATACGGCCGTGGCCGTGCATCCCGATCCTGCCGGGGCGTTGAAACAGGCCGAGGCGGAATTGCAAAAACGTCTGGCCGCAGCGCCGGCAAAAGAAAAACCGCAAATCCAGGAACAAATCGACGAAGTGCCGCTGCCGCCGCGAGGAAATGCTGCCGGCGCTGGAAAAACTCCGCGACATGGCCCTTTCGGGTCGGCAGGTGATGTTGCCGCTTATGAATCGGCCGATCCCGCTTATTGCCGATGAGTGGGCTAAGCCTGAGTTGGGTACCGGCAGTGTGAAAATCACCCCAGCGCACGATCAAAACGATTACGATGTGTGGCAACGGCATCTAGAGATGCGCGATTAACATACTAAACGTGGACGGCACATTAAACGAAAAAGCCGGGCCGTATCACGATCAAACCGTGATGCAAGCCCGCGAAAATGTGGTGGCCGATCTGGAAAAACTCGGTCTGATGGAAAAAGTCGAAGTTCGACTGATCGATCTTGCCCACAGCGACCGCTCGAAAACGCCCATCGAGCCGTTGTTGACCGATCAGTGGTTCGTCAAGATGGACGAACTGGCCCAATCGGCCATGGACGCCGTGACCGACGGCCGAGTGAAAATCATTCCTGAACGTTACGCCAAAGGTTATCTTGACTGGCTCGGCGAAAAACGTGATTGGCCCATCGGCCGGCAACTCTGGTGGGGACATCAAATTCCGATATGGTATTGCAAGACCGCAAGCAAGACCGAATTGAAAAAGGCCTTTGCCGGACACAACGACGTAGTTTGGCAGCGCGACGAGCAATACGATCAGTGGCTCATCTGCGCCGAAGAGCAAGATCTGACAGAAGACGCCGTGCCCGGCCATAAACTCCGGCGCGAGCAAGACGTATTGGATACCTGGTTCAGCTCGGCCCTTTGGCCGCATTCCACGCTGGGCTGGCCGGAGCAAACGCCCGAGTTGAAGTATTACTATCCCACCAGCGTGCTCATAACCAGTCGCGACATCATCACGCTCTGGGTGGCGCGCATGGTGCTCACCAGTCTGCAAAACCTGGGCCAGATTCCCTTTCACGAGGTCTATATCCATCCCAAAATTCTGGACAACTACGGCGAAGGGATGTCGAAATCCAAGGGCAATGGCGTTGATCCGGTGGACGTAATTGAAAAATTCGGCGCCGATTCGCTGCGCTTTGGATTGGCCTGCCTGACGACCGAAACGCAAGACGTGCGCATGCCGGTGGAGTTCGAGTGCCCGCATTGCGGCAAACTCATGGAACAGACGAGGGAAAATCGCGTCCAGCCGCGCTTGAAATGCAAGGAGTGCGGCAAGGATTTTTCCACGCAATGGGCGGAAAAACCCGCCGACAAGGCCTTGCCCCGCGGGGCGGTCGTGAGCGACCGCTTTGAACTGGCCCGCAACTTCTGCAATAAACTTTGGAACGCCTCGCGCTTCGCCTTGATGAATCTCGAAGGCTACGCGCCGGGCAAACTAAGTGATGATGAACTGCGCCTGGAAGATAAATGGATTCTCAGCCGCCTGGCAACCGTCTCCAAAGCGGTCACCGACGCCTTGGCCGAATATCGCTATGCTGATGCCGCCCGGGCGCTTTATGATTTCGCCTGGGATGAATTTTGCAGTTTTTACGTGGAGATGGTCAAGGGACGGCTTCAAGACGAGTCGCAGCGAAGCATGGCCCAGCGCGTGCTGGCCCATACGCTCGATACGCTGCTAAGATTGCTGCATCCGATGATCCCGTTTTTGACCGAAGACGTTTGGCAGCGCCTGGCACAAGCGGCGCCCCAGCGCGGCATAGATAACATGGAAGCGGCGGCAGAAAGCATCATGATCGCTCCCTGGCCAATGTGCGACGCCAGGCGGCAAGACGCGGAAATCGAGGCCCAATTCGCCCAGTTCCAGCAGGTTTTACGCGCGATTCGCGATGTGCGCATGCGCCAGAACGTGCCGCCTAAAAAGCGGATCCACTTCGCCGTGCGCTGCGACGCGGCCACTGCCAAATTGCTCAGACCGATGGAGTCCTATTTTGTTTCCATGGCTGGGGCAAGGGCCACGGCCTGGGGACCCGATGTAACCGTGCCGCTCTTGAGTGCAAACACCACGCTTTCCGGCATGGAAGTGTTTGTCGATCTGGCAGAATTGATCGACGTGGAGGCGGAAATCGTCCGCAAAAAACAGGAAATGGAAAAACTTGAAGGCCTAATCGCGGCCAAGCAAAAGAAGCTGGAAAACAAGAACTTCATTGACCGTGCCCCGACTGAAGTGGTCCAAAAAGAACATGATAGCCTCAGCGATCTACAATCCCAACACAAAGCTGCGGCGGATGTTTTGGAACGATTATTGAATGTGTAACATGAAGACCAACGCCACGCGGATTTTGGATAAACTAGGCATCAAGTACGAGACGCGTTCCTATGAAGTTGACCCCGACGACCTGGGGGCCGAGAAGGTCGCACAAGGAATCGGATTTCCCCTGGCCCAGGTATTTAAGACGCTGGTCGCCCGGGGCGATAAAAATGGGGTCTTGTTGGCCGTGGTCCCCGGCGATGCCGAAGTGGATCTCAAGGCCCTGGCCCGACTGAGCGGCGACAAGCGCGTGGAACTGGTGCAATTGAAAGAGGTGCAACCCTTGACAGGCTACATGCGCGGCGGCGTTACCACACTGGCCTGCAAAAAGGATTATCCGGTATTTGTGGACGCGAGCATGGAAAGGTTCGACGCGGTTGCCGTCTCGGCGGGAATACGCGGCTTGCAAATCATCCTGGACCCTAGGGATTATATCCAAGTGGTGAAGGCCACAGTTGGTACAATCGGCGCGATAAATGATTATACTAAGAACTCATAAAAAAAGTTTTCCAATTTATGGATAAAGAAAATAAACTTCGTGTGTTGGCCGAAGGCAAATACGTGCGCTTAGTCGCCCGAGGTCGCTGGGAATGGGCCGAACGCACCAATACGTCCGGGGCGGTAGTAATCGTCGCCGTCACCGTTGACGGGCAAATGGTGCTGATCGAAGAATATCGCCAGCCCTTAGGCGCTCGGGTGGTGGAATTGCCGGCGGGCCTGGTGGGCGATGGCCCGGACGTAAAAGAAGAAGATTTGATCGAGGCTGCGCAGCGCGAACTGCTGGAAGAAGCAGGCTGCGTTTCTGAGAATTGGCACCAACTTCTCGAAGGTCCCGCATCGCCCGGTTTGACTAATGAGCGTTATACAATGTATCTTGCTTTGAAGGCAAAAAAAGTTGCCGCTGGCGGTGGCGACGATTCGGAAGATATACACGTCGCATCTGGTGCCGCTTACCCAGGTCGAAACCTGGCTGCAAAACAAGCGCCGGCAGGGATCACTAGTCGATCCCAAGGTTTATATAGGCTTGTATTTTGCTGTCAAGGAAAATGATCGGACAACTTGAGTTAAATCAAGAAGTTATTATAATCCTAGCACGGCCTGACGGCCTCAACCGCACCGCGACCGACCAACCTTCGGTTGGTGCCCGTCGCAGCTTTATGCCCAACAAACACCGGGCACGAGTGCCCGGGCTAAACGGAATATACTCGCCCCTATCCCTTAATCTCTAATCAGGAACACTATCATGGAGCGGACCTTGGTACTGCTAAAGCCCGATTGCGTCCAACGGCGGCTGATGGGCCGCGTGATTAGTTGCTTTGAAGAGAAAGGCTATAACATTATCGCCATGAAGCTGATGCAGGTTACACCTGAATTAGCCCGACGTCACTACGCCGAACACGTGAAAAAGGATTGGTATGCGCAACTGGAGGCCTTTATTACCGCCTCGCCCGTGGTGGCGATGATCGTCGAGGGCCCGGAGGCGATCCGCGTGGTCCGCGAAATGGTGGGGGCAACACACGGTTTACGGGCCCAGCCGGGCACGATCCGCGGCGACTTCAGCACCAGCCAACAGATGAATCTCGTCCACGCCGCCGATGGGCCAGAAGCGGCGCGTCGGGAAATAGATATTTTCTTCACCCCCGGCGAAATACACGTTTACGAACCCACCCTGCGCCGCTGGCTCGGCTCGGGCGAAGAAAAGTAGATCGTGTCAGCCTGAGTCCGCCGAAGTCAGGAGCTTCTTTCCGCCATTGGGAGACTCAGAATGAGCTTGAATCGTGATTTCTTTTTTCCCGAAATTCTTTAGTTTTGTTCGGTATAGGGCTTGCCGCCGTCCCAGGTCAGATTGATTTCCACGTCGTCGCGCGGACCGGGAACGTCGATCTCCAAGCCGGAAGTGGCCGGGGCGGTGTATTTTTTTGGAGCGAACCATTGGATTTTATTCGAACCAATACTTGTATAGGCAAGTATTGCAACAGGATGTTTACCCAACATGCAGCCATCGTTTTCGGTAAAGGTGGTAAGTGTGAACTTTCCTTCCGGGCCAATTGTGCCGTATGCCATCCGTTGACCATTGGGGAAAACTTGCACGGTGCCGTATTCCAAGGGTTTGCCGTCGATAAGGACCCGGCCCGAAACAGGCACGCGTCGCGGCAAGCCGTCTCCGCAACCGCTAATGCAGAAAAATGAAAAAACGATGAGAAAGCACCAACAGATATTGATACGGCGTAAATGGTTCATCAATATAAACCTCATTTTTTAATATTCTATACTGAGTATTTCTTTTCCCGCGCGTGTGACAAGGGCTCTATAAACAGCCGTGGCGATTTCATCAGTGATATAAGTCACATGACCATCGCCAAAGGCGAAATTAGCGCCGCCTTTGTGCAGGCTTCCGAATGCGCCATTCATTATATTATTAGGATCGGTATCATCCACACTGCCTTTCCCCTTAGGCGTATTGATTGGATTGACGGTGGATCGCAGAGATGAATGTCGCTGGCCCGCAGACCACTTGCACATTCCGTCTCTCAATTCGCCTACAAAAACGGTATGTGAAACGCCGTCGCCAATGTCTTTGCGCGAAAACTGTTTTTTATAAATAAAAGGACCATCGTTGTCGATTTTAATTTGCCACGGGTGACCCGGCGGCCCCTGGGTCCCGGAAACCATCGCATAGCTTCCGGTGGCGCCTAAGCCGGCATCGTCATTATCGGCGCCATGGAGGCTGGATAATGCCGGCGATAAATCCGATGGACAAACAAATTCTTGCGGGCGCTGCTGTACAGCACGGCCGTTTTTGCTGTTTGGATCCAAGGGAATAGCAGTAATCCATAGCGTGTCCAAGTCGAAGTTTTTGTAAAGTCCCGGTAGCTCCATGTAGGGCAGTATAAAAACAAAAGTGCTGTAACCCAGACGTTTTGTTGCCGGATCAGACGCACAGGAAACAGAATTTTTGGTACTCGTATCTGTAATCCCGTCGCATCCTTTGCGCCCTGGCGGGAATTTTTTATTGACCGTCTCATAGTTGTCTATGGCCATGCCTATTTGCTTCAAATTATTGGAGCAGTGCATGCGCCGGGCCACCTCGCGGGCCGCCTGAACAGCCGGCAACAACAGCGCGATTAAGACGCCGATAATGGCAATCACCACCAGCAATTCAACCAGCGTAAACGCCGAACGCCTCATATTAAGTGTTTATCCACAAAAACTATTTCCGAGATAATTACAAATTGGCCCTATCAAACACACCAGATGCAAATAATGCGGCAGAAAATACAGCCAAAAACGATGTTGATGAACGGAGTATTCTTTGATTAGCAAAGCGATATCAATTTAATGGTTGTGGATGAGATTGTCAATAGTGCGGGCTTGCTTAATCCTGTAAATAAACTTGCCAATTGCCGGCATAAGACGATTAGCTATACCAATATGGTGTCGAGGATAATAACCCGGAGGAGGAAAAACTAACTATAAGCTTCCGGCCGGGGTTTCCGCGCAAAGATTGGCAATCATATCGCGTGTAGCCGCTTCCACGGCTTCTTGCCAACGTGAAGGGCCGAACCGTTCTGAGTACGGTTTGATGGCATGGGCGAAGATAATGCCCCGAGAGTTGTTAATAATCGCGCCTCCTCCTTGGGCATCGAAGGCACCGGCCGCGTCGGCGGCCGATCCGCCTTGGGCGCCGTAGCCGGGCACCAGAAACCAAGTATGCGGCATGGCCGTGCGCAGTTCGCTTAACTGCCGCGGATAAGTCGCGCCAACTACCGCTCCGACAATCCCATAACCGCACTGGCCCTTGGTCTGCCGCGCCATTCGCTCCACGTATTCGGCCACGTGGGAAAATATCGGCCGGCCGTCGGCCACCAAATCCTGAATCATGCCGCCGCCCGGGTTAGAGGTTTTGACCAACACAAATATCCCGGCCGCTCGCTCTCGGGCCACGTCGATAAACGGTTGCAGGCTGTCTTCCCCAAGATAAGGACTTACGGTCAAGGCATCAGCGCCCCAGGGGCTTTGTGCGCCGACGCCTAAATAACCTTGGGCATAAGCCGTGGCAGTAGAGCCGATGTCGTTGCGCTTGCCGTCCAGAATTACGAGCAATCCTTTTTCCCGGGCGTAAGCGATTGTGTCGGCTAGGGCTTGCATCCCGCTGGGGCCGAGCTGCTCGAAAAAGGCCGCTTGCGGCTTAACCGCCGGGACCAGCGGGGCCACAACATCAAGCACCCCTTTGCAGAAATGTTTATACGCCTGGGCCTGCTGGGCCGGATTATTTGCCTCCACGGCGGGCAGAAACTGGGGTGGCAGTGATTCGATCCGCGGGTCTAGTCCCACTAGCACCGGATTTTTCAAACGCCTGACGGCGGCATCCAGCCGATCAATAAATGAATCCATAATCTAAGTTTCTGCGGTTAAAGTAGTTCAGTGGAGTAATCACTTTACATTTAACAGTGTTCAGTCTACTACCTCCGGCCTCCGCCCTCCAGTCTCCCTCCTACAGCCTATATCTCATAGTAGGGTGGGACAAGGTCGCGCAAGTTGTTGGTGGATCCACGCAAACTGATAAATATGTAATTTACAGCCTGTACGATGGCGAGCATATAATCCGCGACCGAAGTCCCACCAAGAAAAGTAGAGTCTACAGTCTCCATAAAAAGGCCGTTGCAAAATCGGCCTTGATTTGTCATACTTGTGGTCACGGGATATAATGAGCCCATACCCAATTCGGGGCGTGGCGCAGTCTGGCTAGCGCGTCTGAATGGGGTTCAGAAGGTCGCAAGTTCGAATCTTGTCGCCCCGACACTGCAAAGCCCCGCTGTAGCAAAGAGTTGCGGCGGGGCTGGTTTTTTAGATAAGGGATTGGGGATTAAAAGCCGACGAAGGGTGGCACGACCAACTATCGGTGTTCAACCGACCATGCCGACCATGCTACGCATGATGCCCGTTGGCTCCTGTCTTGTCGGCCAGTGCATCGCTTGTTCGATTTTCCTTCGTCGGCACGGGCTGGCAAGCAGCCCGTGGCATCCGCGCGAATTAATTTATTTTGATGTCGGCTTTAAAATTATTTGACCGGAAAATTACTTAACCGGCGCGGCGGGTAGGTTGGTGCAGATGATATACCCGACCATGAAGATAACCCACGCGGTCCAGCCAATGGCCGACACGTAAACGTACCAATTGCTCGGATAGCCGATGTAATCCAGAAATGCTTTCTTTAACATATATACTCCCTCTGAATCGTTGTTAAATTCCTTAATGAATAATAGACCACCATTATACTAATGTCAAAAAATCATGTCAAACTATAGTTCTGTAGGTTATGCTGCAGCATAAAAATATCGTGTTTGCAAAAAAATTATGCTAAAGTATAACCTACTACTACTTACCTACTTTATTTCTTTGGCAGCGGGCGTAGGCGGGGCGCTGGGGCTGGCCGGGGAGGACATCTGGTCAGTCAGATATTTCATCAGCGATGCCCCCACGCCGTTCAGGGTGGCGCCGCCGCCCACGGCCAGGATCTCGGGCACGATTTTCATGCCGCGTTCGGCCAAGGCGGTGGTGACGTTGATGACCGCCGTCGGCCCCTGACCTAGTGCGCGGACCTGGGCCTCGAAACCTTTGGCGCGGGCCAGGCCCACGGCCTCGACCTCGGCCCCTTTGGCGCGGCCTGTTTCGGCGATGTAGGTCGCCTCGCCATCGGCCTGTTTTTTGCGGGCCTGGGCCGTTTGCGTGGCGATCTCCACGCCCACCTGGGCCTGGGCCAACTGGGCCTGCATGTCGGCCGTGCCTTTGGTTTTCTCCATGTCGATGCGTAATTGCTGGGCTTCCTGCTGCATCTTGTAGGTTGCCTTCTCCTGGTTGGCGATCTCGCGTTGCGTGAGAACCTGGACCAAGGCTTCGGGCAGGACCACGTCCTGGATAAATACGCCGCGGGTTTCCACTTCGTACTGGTTTAGTTGAGTGCGGATGTGCTCCAGCGCGCTTTCCTGCACCTGCTGGCGGGTTTCGATAAACTTGATTGCCGGCATGCTTTGCAGTTTATCGCGGAAATGATTGCCCACGGCCGCTTGCAACACCTCGTTGACCAGGTTGGCAATCGTGCCGACCATGCTGATCACGCGCGGGGCAGTGGTGTCGGGCACGTGGATCTGCACGACCAGTTCGATCTTGAACACAAAGCCTTCCCGGCTCTTGGCTTCGATCTGCGAGAGGCGCTCGTCGAGTTTGTGGGCCGCGCTTACCGCCTCGGACCAGTTGAGGCTGAGAATGGCCGTGGGCACGTGCTCGGCCTCGTAGCAGCGGGGGTTGATGGCATACTTGCCGGTCCTGAGCGGTTCCTGCCATATTCCGCGATGGCCCGGCCGGACGATCGAGCCGAACTTGAAAGCGGCGCCCGAGGTGTCTTGGGTCGGCAGGCCCACGTAGGCCTTGATGACCGCCACCTCGCCTTGCTTGACCACTAGCATGGGCACTTCCTCGACCTGTACCAGGAACGGATTGAGCAGGTATGCTCCATAAAGCAGCGGGTCGTGCTGCAGTCCGATCTTGCCGCCGGCCTTTAAGAACGCGTCGAAGTCCTGGTAGTTGTTGTGCTCAACAGACTTCGCTCCGATCAAGGCCTCGATGAGGATTGGATCGGTGGCGTTTTCGCTTTCCAGGCGCTTGATGTCTTCGAACTCGCTCAGTCGGCAGGCAATGGACCCTGCCGGCAATGGCTGGCCTTCCAACGTCGTGACGATGCCGCAGGTATCGACAATCCCCTTGCCGTCGGTCGAGCGCGGCGTGAGCACCTTAACCAGCAACTGGTCTTCTTCTAATCCAAACGACTGATACGTGAACTTGCCGTGGGTCTGCAAGCGCTGAAACTCCTGTGCCACGGGAAGTCCGTATACGCGCTGGCGGGTAATCACCAGAAAACCGACCGGATGCACCGGCATCAGACTGCCGGGCGGCAAAACCGGACGCTGCACGCCCTTTTGTCCGCCGGCCTTGAGCCACGCGGCAGATCGGTGATCAGGTTCAATTCGCTCAGCGACTCGGCCGACTTGGCGCCGATCGGTAGCGCTCGGCCCACCTGGGCCACGACCACTCCGATCTCCCCGGCCCGCACCTGAACCCAAGGATGCTTTTCCACCGCATACACCACCCAGCACTTGAAATGCCAGCCCGGCATCAAAAGATCGGCCTGATAGCCGGCTTCGCCTTGGAAGGCGATCGGGTTGTCATCCGGAAGTTTTTTCCATGCGAATCGCTTTGTGATCAGCCCAATCTCAATCGGACCGATAATCCTGATGGATGGCAATACCAGAATCACGACAAAGGCAACAAGGCCCACTAAAAGACTATAATACAAATGGCCCAGCAAGAATGTTAAAACTGTCATGGCTGCAACTCCCTATGGTAAGAGGTTCAAGTAAAAAATCACGCGAAAACAGTGAGGCGGTCCCCTTGGTCTAAATTGATAGATACTCCCCGCGTGCGATAGCAATTATTATAAGTCCGCAATAAAGGCCATTCAATCAGTCGGAAAACAGATCGGGGGGCGTCGAAAGAGTCTTGAAAATCAGGGAGCGGCCGGCTTTCAATGGGCATTAAAGAGTGAATTCAAAAGGGCCGCCTCTTGAAGAAAATGAGACTCTTTAGATCGCGAGTTTGGATCTTATCGCCTCAACATCGAAAGCCCTTGACTGACAATAAGTTGCCAAGAGTTTTGCCCTTTCAGCCTTGGCCTTGCCATTGATGTAATAAAGGGTTCTGGTATATTCTGTTTTTAGTCGCCTAAGCCCAACATAAAAGATTAATAACGGTAGCGTTATTCAGTTGTGCTGGGCAAATTTACAGCCAGAGCCTGTTGTCCATCAAAACAAAAATAATATGGACGGCAGTAGAAAATTCACGTCCCCGTAGCCCAATCGGATAGAGCGTCGGCCTCCGGAGCCGAAGGTTACAGGTTCGAATCCTGTCGGGGATGCTGACTTACTTAAATTCGTAGAGGTGTCGGCAGGTGTCGTAAGTACATCTTAATCAGCCGACAGGGGAAGTCAAGCGGCGGCCTTTTGTTCACAGGAGAAAAGAATATGCCAGGAAGAAAAGCTATGGAAACAGTATTTATTGGCACGGTTGACGACCTAGGAAACGGTACAGGACTTGATATGGTGATTAACCGTTTACAAGGAACCTCTCTCGGTACATACTGGAATACTGACACTGATCTACTCTTGTTATGTGTAATGCAAACAGGAAGGTTCTGTGTATGTCGCCCAAACGACCATTACAGCCGATACGTTGAAAAACTCAATCTTTCATCGGATGACGCTATACTCCTTGCCAAGTGGATGCAAAAGAATTTGGAAATTCCATAATACAAATCTTGACTCAATTAGTTAATCTGCATATTGGAGGGCTAAAAAATGGCTCGTTCAATTACTACAATTTGTGAAGCAGGAGAATACTTACGGGGTTTATACAAAAACGCCGGGGATCATGCCGGAGATATGTTTGAGGTATATCCAAAAGTTTATGCGGCGGCAATGGCCCACATAGACACTAATTCTTTGCAAGTTTATCAACGCATTGGTAAAACAGCGAACATGGCATGGGCAAACTTTAATGGTCATCGGTATGCTTTGACCTATGACCACAAGGGCGGGATTGTGGTCCGTGAGAAAACAACCCACGGAAAGAGCCTAAAACGATTTGATCGGAATTCTACGTTTGAAGAAATCTATCGCTTTTTTGAAAATCTTAGCAGTAGTGGGAAGAAGAAAAAAATTTAACAACCAGCAAGACACAAGATTCAATTTACTTTGAATCTAAGCATCTTTGATCGAAGAAAAAATATCCGATGATCGGCTGAAAAAAGTTGCTAATTTTATGCGGAAGTGGTTAAAAGGGAGTGCTTGACAAACCAATTATCATAACAGAAAATCTACAGTATAGCTTATCTGTTACTCGGGGGTAGTCATGGCACAGGATCAAACAAGCAAGTTTTGTAGAAGATGTAATAAGCACACTCTACATGCACGGCCGGGTACGAATCATCTTGCCCACGCATTGGTTACGCTTTTCCTTTGTGGCTTTTGGCTTCCCGTGTGGATTCTAGCTTCTATCAGGATTGGTGGTTGGCGTTGTCAAACCTGCGGCTATTCCGGCAATCTTCTTGCAAGACTTGCCTTACCCGTTGTTTGCATTGTTTGCCTTGTTATTTTCTTCGCTGGTATTTTAAAAGTTACTAGCAATCAAACGAACCGCTACCAGTCAACGGCCAATGTAAGCATACAAACCAAACCTAATCCGCAACAAGCAAAGACGGATTTATCATCGGAACCAAAGCACTATCAAAAAGTGCGAAATCAGGGGAAATTCCAATTAGTATGGATTGATCCCCAATATAAATATGATCCGAATGTCTATGAACAGGCAATAGTGGAACTTGGTGGCAACGATGATTTCTGCATGATTGGCTTTTGGGACAACCGAGACCGAATCCCGCCAAGTATACCCATGAGTGATGAACAGGTAGAAGCACAGGTTGCACAGTACGAACGAAACAGAAATACGGGGAATGAACAATTCTTTTACTTACGGAACGGGGATATGATAGAACCGTTTGGCAATCGTCCATCAACAACACCCATACCGAAGAAAACAACCTTAACACCATCCACGGAACCAGTCCCCGAACCCAAGGCGACCCACGCCGAGTTTAGGGTGTGGACCAACTCAACAGGTAAATTCAAAACCGAAGCAAAATTCAGCGGAATAGCGTTTGGCAAAGCAACGTTGACAAAACGGGACGGTTCCTCGGTTCAAGTACCATTAGATAAATTGTCTGAGGAAGATCAAAAATGGATCGAAG
Source organism: Pirellulales bacterium (assembly GCA_963820545.1). Classification (GTDB taxonomy): domain Bacteria; phylum Planctomycetota; class Planctomycetia; order Pirellulales; family Thermoguttaceae; genus CAWGAJ01. The sequence goes on along the minus strand of CAWGAJ010000001.1, from coordinate 294,699 downwards.
AGTGGAAAATAAGCAAGAGGCCATGAAACTACTGAGGAGGCATATACATAGGAAAGGATAGCAAGTCATGCAAATCCAATGAGAATAAAGGTGAATAAAGAGGTGAATAAAGGTGTCAGGAACCGTTTTTTTGTCAGAATCAGCCGAGGTGAATAAAGGTGTCAGGAACCGTTTTTTTGTCAGAATCAGCCGAGTTGTAGTTAAAAACGGTTCCTGACACCTTTAGTTCATAACCTGCTTTTATTTCACGAGTTGCAGCCACAATAGAAAGAGCTAAAATTCGATGGACCAGCATACGGAATAGAAATCTCTCCAAAATATGTATGGATTCATTTCTTATTCCTTCCAAGAATCATGGCCTGTAGGCCATATCGCTTTAGATTTTTCCGATTTCTGCAAAAGGCGCTTGTGCAAATTGGATATCCATCGCCCGAAGCGCCTCTTTGCCCCGGATCGTCAAGTCAGTAATCAAAAGGAACTGTTCGCGGCTTTCTTTGACGTAGGCCTTCACGCGGTAGTGTGTGCCCCAAGGTTTTTCCAGGACGATCACCGTAACCGGCGTATCCGGTTTGCGGTACGAGCTGGAAACGGCAACTTCCGTCAGCCGCCGCCGCACCGCGAAAGCCTCGTGGTCGGGGTGGAGATAGAAATCCGCCACGCAAAGGAGACTTCGGTTGCCGCTGCTGGCATTGAAAATGCTGGCCGACCAGAGCCGGGAGTGCGGGATGATCACTTCCGTATCGTCGGGCGTCATAAGATGTACCGCCCGCGAATCGATGGATTTCACTTCGCCGTAAGCGCCGTCCACTTCGATCCAGTCTCCCGGCTGGTAGGTGTTTTCCAGTACCGTTACGACTCCCGCAACGAGACTGCTTCCATAGTCCTTCAGGGCGAAGGCCAGAGCAAGACCGATGCTGCCAAGCAGGGCGACGACATTGCGAAATGTCGGCTCAACCAGGATCGGCACAATCACGATAAGGACGCCGATCTTGATCGAGAGGCGGGTAATCGGCAGCACGCGAAGGATGGTCAGACGCAGGCGCGGTGGCGCTTTTTCGGCAGCGTGGCGGAGTAGCCACTGCGCAAAAGATATCAACAAACGAGCCAGAAGCAAGATGGCCAGTACGAGCAGCACATCTTCCCATGTCAGTTTTCGCAAGAGTCCCCAAGTGTTAAGACTGTCATTCATTTTCCGTCTCCTCGTTAAGTACTACTGACGCCAACCTGCTCGCGTCTATGCAAACCTAGACCACAATTCTTATTGAGGCCGCTTCCGGTTGGGTGTTTCCCCATTGTAGTTGCCGGGAACCACCTTTCTGATGCCAAAAACATACACTAAAAACCGAAGTTCTTGAATCAACGAGAACATTCGGAATTTTTAGAACGGAGTGGACTTGTCGAACTAGTCATACGTTTAGTGCGTAAAACAAGGAGGAACTGAAAAACACACACGTCTCAAAAGGGTAAAGCGGTGTCAGGGAAAGCGCCGGTCAAAACCGGCATGGAGTAGCGGATGAAAGAGCCGCACAAGAAAGGAATAGCGAACCATCTTGACCTCGAGTCATGCGCCGGTGACGGTAACGCCGCGGGTGAAGCGTTGACAGGGGCACACGCAGGCCAGCCATTGAGCTCCGAAATCATTCCTTCGGCGTGCCGACCTTGTCCTGACAAGGGGAAGGCAACATCATGAGCGACGCCAACCGCAAGTCTAGTCTAGGTCAGGCACCCCGTGCCTGACAATTGCTGTGACACTTTATTCGCCTGCGTCACCGGGCAATTGCACGAGGTCCTGTCCGGCTGCCCAATCGATATGATAATGTCCAGCCTGGACCCAGCGATGAAAACTCGACCACGGCCAATCGCGCGGTCGTTGGACAAGCCCATGTTTAACGGGATTATAATGGATGTAATCGAAATGGGCTTCTAAATCTACTTCATCCCGAATGGCATGCTCCCAAAACCGACGTTGCCATACACCGCGTCGGCGTTCGATCAGACGTGTGGATTGACGGCTTTGCTCCACGCCGCCTAGGTCCAACCAAGCCCGCGTGAATTCGCGCTTGATCCATCGCCATCTCAGCGAGTACCTGTCGTTGCCAGTAGGCAGTGTCCACAATGCGTGTATGTGATTCGGTAGCAGCACAATGGCAACGACGTCAACCGGATATCGAAGAAAACATTGGCGTATAACGCTCCCAAGTATAGTCCTTGCGGAATTCAGATCAAACAGTTGTGCTCTACCTTCTGTGACAACCGTAAAGAAATACGTTCCGCCCGGCACGAAATAGCGTCGATAATCGGACATGTGGATATCGTATCAACACGAGACGTTGACAACAAGCCTAATGTCTGTCAGGCACGGGGTGCCTGACCTACATTTGGTGCGATAGCCGATTGCAGGCAGGGGCGCAAGCCGGCAGTTACTCCCGCCAGGAAGAACAGAATCATGTTGCCCATGGGCACGGCGGAAACGTCGTGGAACATGCCGTTCAGGAAATAGGCTTGCAAGACGACAAGCATGAGCAAGCCTTGTTGCCGGGCCACGAGCGGGATGGTTTTCGTTCGCCAGAGACACCAAGCGTCGGCTGCCCAGAAATATACTATCGCCAAAAACAGGCCCAGGCCGACCAGGCCCGTCTCGGTCAAGAGCGAAAAGACCACGTTGTGGGGAATATAGCCGCGGCCTTTTTCCAGCACCAGGGTTGTGGAGCGGTCGGAAAGATAGTTGAGATGTTCGGTTTTGTATTGCGAATAGCCGCAGCCGAAAAGCGGATGATCGAGAAACATTTTCCAGGCGATAGTGGCCAAGACGGGGCGCAACTGGACCGATTCGGCGGTATTGCCGGCGTCGAGATTTCGCTCGCGTTTGAAGGCCACCAATTGATCCCATTGCGTAAAGGCCAGCAGCAGGGCCAGCAGCAGGCCTGCGCTAAGAATCGGCAGACGCCAGTTCCAGGGCAAGGCCAAACATATTACCAGGGCCAGGGTCAGTACGCAGCTCATCCATACGCTGCGAGTCAAGGTAGTGTAAATCGCGGCCATAAATAGCAGATACAGCGGAATGAGCAGCAATTTGCCGGGGCGGCTCAGACGCGGCCAAATCATCAAGGCCGCTCCCAGGCATATCGACAAGGCAATGCCGTTGCTGATGGGATTGAGGAACGGTCCTCGCGCCGACCGACAAACTCGGCCGTCTCCAAGGCGGCCGTGGCGGCGATATATGTGGGAAAGACCAGTTCCCAAACCTGAAAATATTCCGTTAATGATGTTATGGCCAAATATACGCCAAACGCGGTCAAGCAGAGGAATAAGCACCATAAGGTTTTTTCGCTGAACTGGGCGTCTCGAACGATCCAATAGAGACCAAACGGCATGAGGTAGTAGATAATCAGCCACGAAACCGGCTGCCAGTTTGCGGCCGTGTAGTCGCTGGAAAACGTGCTTAGGAGCATCATGCCCGCAAACAGACAGAGCAATATTTCCGGCTTGCCCAAGGGTTTGGGATCGGCCCAGCCCCAGCGGCGCCACAATAAATATTGGCCGAGGAGCGCAAGAAACAAGATGCGATCGGCCGTCAGCGGCACCGGGCCGATGGCAACTTTAAAAAATTCCACGCTGAAGCAAGCGCCGGCCAACATGGTGGCCAAACAGCCGGCCAACAGTCCGCCGCGACGCAGCAGCACAACGGCCCAGATCAAGCCGGCAATGCCGAAAATGATAGCGAGTATTTCCATGGCATTAAAGTTTAGCCCCGGCACTCGCGCCGGGTATTTTTTTACATGACTCGCAACACAAGTGCCGCGGCTAAACAAGATATAAATAAACTGGTTGTACCGATAACACGATGCCTTTAATCAACATTTGTTGCTGATTTTCCACAACAATACCCACCTCATCCCTGATCCTTCTCTTCATCCTCCGTCTTTCGCCCGCGGCTTTTTTTAGTTACAATGCCGGCATGAATGCGATATGTCTGGTTATTGACCGGCTGCACGCGGGCTATCTTGGGGCCTATGGCAATACGTGGATTGAAACGCCGGCCGTGGACCGGCTGGCCAGCCAATCGTTCCTTTTCGATCAGGCGCTGCTCGATTCGCCCGACTTGAATAAAATTTACCGTTCCTACTGGCAGGGTTGTCATGCTTTGTGTGCACAGGGCTCGGCGGGGGAGCGGCCGTCGCTGGCCGCGTGTTTGCGCGAGTCGGGCGTGTCCACGGCGCTGGTGACCGACGAACCGCTGGTGGCGCGTCATGCACTGGCCGCCGATTTCGACTCGATCGTCGAGATCGATCCGCCTTGGCAAAGCCGGGTTGCCAAGGAAATTGAGCAGACGCATTTTGCCGGCTGTTTTTTGCAAATAATCGATTATCTGCAATCGGCGCGCGAGCCGTTTATGTTGTGGTGTCATCTGGCCGGACTGGGCTCGACGTGGGACGCGCCTCTTTCCTTTCGCCAGGCATATCAGGACGGAGGCGATCCCAACCCGCCCCATAGGGCCGAAGTGCCCGAACGAATTCTCGCGAAAAATTACGACCCGGACGAACTGTTAGGCATCACGCAATGTTACGCCGGGCAGGTGTCGCTTTTGGACACTTGTCTGGAGGCTTTCTTGGATTTTCTGGACGACCTGACGGTCCGGGAGGAACTGCTGCTGGCGGTCACTTCTTCGCGCGGTTTTCCTTTGGGCGAGCATGGGCGCATCGGCCCGTGTGACGAGGCCCTTTATGGCGAATTGGTCCAAGTGCCTTTGCTGCTGCGTTTTCCCGACGGTCTGGGCGCTGCCGCGCGCAGTCAGACGCTGGTCGAGCCGGCCGATCTCTGGGCAACGCTCTCCCAGTGGTGGCAAATAAAAGCGGCGCAGGGTTCGCCCACGGCGGCAAGTTTAATTCCCGTGGTGCGGGAGGATGTCGCCGCGGTGCGCGATCGAATGTGTCTTGCCGGCAACGGAGGGGAGCGAGCAATGCGCACGCCGGCGTGGTATCTTCGCACTATGGGCGAAGCGGAGTTGTACGCCAAACCCGACGACCGCTGGGAAGTCAATAACGTGCAATCGCGCTGCCTGGATGTAGTGGAAAACCTGCAAGACGCGCTGGTCCGGTACGAACAGGCCATACAAAGCGGCAGCATCGTTGATTTGCCTCCCTTGAGTGAAGTGCTGATCCACGGGCTGGATTAGGCAGAAGATCTTTCCAGATATCCCATATTTTCCATTTTATCTTTCCATGGCCTTTTCCTGGTTATTGTATCTTTGTGTTTCGGCACATTTCCGGGAAAAACAGGCCAAGCTGGGGTAGTGGGATAAAGGTTTTTCTCTATATAATCCCCGCCCTATTGTCTCTTGATAGGGTGCGTGTTTGTCCGACGCTTGGCGATTGATCGACTGCGTGGCGTATGCGCAGGCACGTTCCCATACAACTTATCTCTTGCAGAAACCGCCACTTTGCGCACGACGATGGTCGGACAAGGAAGTCCGAGAGCATCGCGATGGCCTTTCATGCGGACCGCCGGGAACAAGGCGGCGCGCCGGCGAAGAAGCTGCGCCGATGGGCGTTTCTGGCTTTTATTTTCTTGCTTCCTTATGTCACCTGGGCGGAAGAATTGCGATTGCGCATTACTTGGGGCGGGGGCCGGGAACGACAATGGCAAGGAGTCGTCACGCTTAGTGAAGGTCGCTTTGCCGAACTTAGACCGCTGGGCATCGAAGCCAACGAGCCGGCTTCGATGTATCTCGAACAAGGCGGGCGCACGGATCAGCGCCTGATTATTCGGCAGCGGAGCAGCCGGGCGTACGACGCGTTCGACGTGCTCGTGACGGCGCCGCTCTCGGCGCGATGCATGATTCAATTAACCGCCGTTGATGCCCCTGATCGGCCCTTGAACGTGGAAATTCCGCTGGCCGACGTGGTGCAAGAGTTTGTCAACAAGGACCTTGACGGGCAAGGAAATCGGCTCTTGGCGATCCGCGCCGGGCGATCAATTGCGCGTTGGTTTAACGCGAGATAGTTTGGTTTTTACGCCCGGCGAGAAATTTCGCTTTACGGTCGAGCCGCATTTGCTCCCGCTTGCCGAGGGCACAAAGGCGCGGCTGAAAGTGCAATTGTGTCCGGCGGGCGTCGTGAAGGAATTGTGGACGTCGCAGCATGAGGTGCAAGTCGGCGCGCAGGCCGCGATTCCCCTCGAATTGCCCTTGCCCGACGAGGAAGGGGCTTATGACGTGATCCTAAGCGTGATCAACAATCCCGGCTGGTCGGAAGCGGTGCGGCGTCCCTTGAGTTGGAATAAAACCATTGTCGAGCGAAAGGTGCAGGTGCTGGTATTGGATCCCCGCAGTCCCCTGGCCAATAGCCGCGCACAGCGCGAATTTTCCTCGATTGTGGAAATCGATCCTGCCAATCCGCATTGGTGGGAGCTGCTGGGCAAACTGCCGCAGTTGCCGCAGTTGCAACTGCCCAAGTCTTGGCGCTGGGCAAAGGTCCGCTGGGCAACGACAATTTGAAGCCCTATTCCCACAGTCTGGGCAATCTGGTGCAGTTGAATCCCAATGTCGATTCGCCCGATGTGAGTTGGGAAGCCTACTGGCTGCCCATCAGTCAGCCGGGTCGGCCGCACATCCTGGAAGTGGAATATCCCAGCGACGTGCCGCAAACGCTGGGCATTAGTATCCTCGAAGCGAATGCCGCCGGGGCGCTGGCGCCTGTGGGAGTAGACTCGGGCATTGACGTGCACAATGAGGTGCTGGAAAAAACCGAGGCCCCGCGCATGCTGCGGCATCGTTTGATTTTCTGGCCGCGCACCAGCGCACCGTTGGTGTTGATGACTAACGGCCGCGATCCGCGCCGGCCGTGTACGGCAAGATTCGCGTGCTGGCCGGCGGCGAGCGTTTGCCGCAAGCCGCGCCGCTGCCGCCGCGGCAAAGTCAACGGCTGTTGGCGGCCTATTTCGACCGGCCGCTGTTTCCCCAAAATTTTTCCGCCACGGAAGCCTATGACGAGTGGTGCGGGCGCACGCTGGACAACTGGAATACGTTTTACGAAGGCGGCACGAGGTTGAGCGAATATTTACAGCATGTGGGCTATAACGGCTTGATGCTCAGCGTGTTGGCCGACGGCAGCACAATCTATCCCAGTGCGCTCGTGGAGCCCACGCCGCGTTACGATACGGGGGTGTTTTTCACTTCGGCCCAGGACCCCGTGCGCAAGGACGTGCTGGAAATGCTCTTTCGCATGTTTGACCGCGAAAGATTGCAGTTGATTCCTGCGCTGGAATTTGCCGCTCCTTTGCCGGAGTTGGAAGTTATTCGTCGCCAGGGCGGTGCGGAGGCCGAGGCGCTGGAGTGGATCGGCGCGGAGGGAAACTCGTGGCGGGCAACTCATTCCGCCGAGCGCGGGCTGGCGCCGTATTACAACGTGCTTAATCCACGCGTCCAAGAGGCGATGTTAAGGGTCTTTACGGAGGTCGCCGAACGTTACGCCCAGCATCCGTCATTTGCCGGAATGGCCGTGCGACTTGGCGGCCGACGGTTACACGCAACTGCCCGGCGCGAATTGGGGCCTGGACGATCAGACCATCGCCCAGTTCGAACAGGAAACGCAGATCCGCGTGCCGGGCGAAGGACCCCAGCGTTTCGCCGCGCAGCGGCGTTCCTGGGCCAAGAGGCTCAGCAGCGATTGTGGCTGGAATGGCGCACGGCTAGATTGAGCAAATTCTACGCCCAGGCCCAAGAGCTGTTGGTTTCCTTGCGGCCCGAGAGTCGTTTGTATCTGGCCGGGGCCGAGATGATCGCCGGTCCCGTGGCCGAGGCCGAGTTGAAACCCAGCCTCTCGCGGCGCACCACCATGGCCGATTTGCTGCTGCGCATGGGTTTCGACGCCCGGCATTATCAATCCAATCAGCATTTGGTGTTTTTGCGTCCGGAGCGCCTGATGTCCGGCGATAGTCTCGCCGCCAAGGCCTTGGAATTACAGCTCGGCCAGATGCCCGACATAGATCATTATTTTCAAGAATTGCCGGTTTCCGGCAGCCTGTTTTTTCACGTGCCCCGGGAGACGCACATCCCCTCATTCGATCAGAAGAGTCCGATCAAACCGAGTAATACCTGGTTGGTTTTACAGCCCTCGCAGTCGGGATCGCAAAATCGCCGCCGTTTCATCCACAGCCTGGCCACGCTCGACGCCCAAGTCCTCTTCGACGGCGGTTGGCAGCTCAGCCTGGGACAGGAAGAGGCCCTGCGGGATTTGGCGGCGGCCTATCGCTCCTTGCCGGCGGTGCGTTTCCAGCAGGTGGCCGACCGGCGCACGTCGTCACAGCCGGTGACGTTTCGCGTGGGGACCTATGCCAACCGGACCTATCTGTATGCCGTCAACGACGCCCCCTTTCCCGCCACCGCGCGGATCAATATCAAAGCCCAAGCTGACTGCCGCATCGAGGAACTCACCGGTTCGCGGCGAATCGCTCCGCTGCGATCCGATAGCAACAACGAGGCCTATTGGGAAGTCCGCCTGGAACCTTACGACCTGGTCGCCGCGCGCTTAAGCGAACCGAACATCCAGGTCGCGCTGCCGCAAGTCGCTTTGCCGAAAACTATCGCCCCGGCCTTGGCGGCGGAGATAAATCAATTAGGAGCCCGGGCCGCCGCGCTGCGAATGCCGCCGCCGTTGGACGGGCTTGATAATCCCGATTTCGAAAAACCGGCGGATGCCCGGAATGGGATTCCCGATTGGATCCCCAGCTCTCGGCAAGGAGTGACCATCCAGCTTGATCCCACCCGGGCCCACAGCGGCAAGCAGTCGGTGCGCCTGGCCAGCAATGGTCCGGCGGCGTGCCTGGAGAGCCGGCCCTTGCCCGCGCCGACCACGGGCCGGGTGTCGATGTCCGTTTGGCTACGCATCGCGGATCCCCATCAACAACCGCAACTTCGACTGGCCCTGGAAGATAAACTGGGCGGCCGAGAATATTATTGTTTCGCCGCGGTGGGCCGGATGCCCGATGGTTCGCCCAGCAGCGTCGAATTAGGCAGCCAGTGGGCCCAATATATTTTCCAAGTCGACAATCTGCCCTGGGAAGGACTTTCCGCGCTGCGGGCGCGGTTCGATCTGACGGGCCCCGGCGAGGTTTGGATCGATGACGTGCAAATGTTCGATCTCGTCTTTAGCCGCGCGGAAATGGTCGAGCTTTCGAAAATCATTTCCTTGGCCGACGTGAAACTGCAAAGCGGCCAGATCGGCGATTGCCTGCAATTGCTGGAAGGCTATTGGCCGCGCTTCCTGGCGGAAAACGTCCCTTTGCCCACGGATGCTTCGCCGCCGCTTAAATCCAAGGGCGAACTGGCCGAGAAGCCCGGCACTAAACAGCCGGAAAGCGAACAACAGCCCGCCCAAAATCCCGATCGCACCGGCCTGTTCGACCGCATGAAAAACCTCCTGCCGGAAAAACTGCGGTTCTAAATGAAAAGGGTTCAGGGTTCGGGGTTCAGGATTCAGGATTCGGGGTTCAATAATAACCACCTACTAACTGCCGTCTACCCCTAGCGCGGCCTACGGCCGTAACCAAAAAGTTCATCGTAGGTGGTAGGTAGTAGGTGGTTCTTAGTTTTCAGTTAATAGTACGAAGTAAGGTAACAAGTCGGGCAAGTGGTTATGGTTGTTCAAGTTGCAATTTGAAATTTGCAATTGTCAATTTGCAATATAAAAACATGCGCGAAAACGCGCTTAAACCTAAGACGAAGACTATATCCCCTATCTCATATCTAATGACTCCCATCGGACACAGTTTGGTCGGCATGAGCATGGGCGTGGTTTGCATGCCGCGTTATCAGAGTTGTTGGGCGAAGGCGGCGTTTCTTTCGGGATTTATTGGACTGGCTACTGTGCCCGATTGGCATCTGCCCGGCTGGGGACATATTCGTTATGAAGTCAGTCACAGCCTGTTTGTGAATCTGGCTTTAATTATTGTCTTTGCCGTGGTGTTGCGCACGTGTAAGTCAACGCGAATGGGCATCGGCGCCTGGCCGGTGATTTTCGGGGGCGCGGCGGCCTGGCTGAGTCATCTGCTGATGGATTCCTTTTATAACCATGGCTTGGGAGTGACAATATTTTGGCCTTTAAGCACCGCCCGACTAGCCTTGCCCATGCCCTGGTTCCGCACCTTGCCGTATGTTCCGCCACCCTGGGATTTCGACACCTTTTGCATTTATCTGGTGGAAGTACTTTTTTATGGTCCCATACTTTTATTAGCAATTGCTTGGCGGTATTGGCGATTGCGACGTTTGTCGCGAAAAGAACACTACGACGCGGAATAGGATTCAGGGTTCGGGGTAAATGGTAGGTAGTAGGTGGTTTGTGGTAGATAGTGGATGATTTTTTGTTTTCAGTAATCAGTTTTCAGTTCTGACTTCTGCGTTCCGCGTTCTGACTTCTGCGTTAATTCCTGTCCACCATCCACTGCCCACTAATCTCCAATTTCGTTCACGATTCCTCGCTCCACGGCGATTAGAATTCTATCCAACTGCTCAAGGGTAATGGAAAGCGGGGGCATGATGACGATTACGTTGCCCAGCGGGCGCAAGAGCACGCCTTCGCGGCGGGCATAATCGCAGACGCGCAGGCCGCGTTTTTCTTCCCAAGGGTATGGCTCTTTGGCGGCTTTGTCGCGGACCAGTTCGATTGCGCCGATCAGCCCGCATTGACGCACGTGGCCCACGTGAGCCAGTTGAGCGATGCGAGTAAGATGCTCGGCCAGCCGGGCGATTTTGGGCTTTAGATGTTCTAGGGTTTTTTCTTCATCGAAGATATCCAGGCAGGCAAGAGCGGCGGCGGCGCCCAAGGGATTGCCGCTGTAAGTGTGACCGTGGAAAAAAGTTTTGCTCTCGGAGTATGTGCCCAAAAAAGCCTGCCAGATCTCTTCGGTCGTGAGCGTGGCGGCCAAGGGCAGATAACCGCCGGTAATGCCCTTGGCCAGGCAGAGGAAATCGGGCGTGACAGATTCGTGCTCGCAGGCGAACATCTTGCCGGTCCGTCCGAAGGCCACGGCGACTTCATCGGCGATCAGCAGCACGTCGTATTTTTTTGTCAGTTCTCTTACGCCGCGCAGATATCCGGCCGGGTGCACGATCATGCCCGCCGCGGCTTGCACCAAGGGTTCGATCACCATGGCTGCTATGCGCTCATGGTGCTCGGCCAAAACTTTTTCTAATTTTTCAAGGTGATATTTGCACAATTGTATGCTACTAGAACTGGAAGGGGACAGTCCCATTTTCACTGCGTGAAAATTGGGACAGTCCCCAAAATTGGGACAGTCCCCTGGCGTGCGATACGTATCGGGCACGGGTACGCGCAGGGTTTCGAACAACAGCGGCTTGAACATGGCATGGAAGCGCTCCACGCCGCCGACGCTCACGCTGCCTAAGGTATCGCCGTGATATGCCTCGCCCAGGGCCAGGTAGCAGGTTTTATCCGGCCGGGGATTTTTGCGTTGCCGCCAGTATTGCAGGGCCATTTTGATAGCCACTTCGACGGCCGTGGCCCCGTCGTCGGAAAAGAAAACGTGACAAAGGCCCGGCAGGGCAAGATCGACCAGACGCTTGGCCAGTTTTATGGTCGTCGGATTAGAACTGCCCAGCGAGGTGACGTGCGCCACGCGATCGAGCTGGGCGCGAACGGCCGCGTCGATCTTCGGATGCCGGTGGCCATGGATATTGCACCACAGGCTGCTTATGCCGTCGATATACTCGTGGCCGTCAATATCCCAAACCACGCAGCCTTGTGCACGTTCCAAGATCAGAGGCTCATACTCGGCCATCTGCGTAAAGGCGTGCCAGACGAGTGTGCGATCCCAGGTTTCGAGTTCTTCGGGGGAAGGATTGGACATATCGAAAGGGTTCAGGGTTCGGGGTTCAGGGTTCAGAATTTGGGTGGAAGAGGATCATTGGAAGGTGATGGTCGGTTTTTACTACGCGAAAATGGGAGTCGCATTTTGCTGCGCGAAAAACGTAACAGTTCCCAAGTTTAATCTTCACCGTTAAGGGGACAGTCCCATTTTTGCTGCGCAAAAATTGGGACAGTCCCCAGTTATTCTAATCTAAAGGGAATAGAGTACGGAAGTCGGCATATATTTGCCACCGGCGGCTGGTTTTTAGAAAGTGTAAAATAGACGTGGTGATTGGAGTCAGTAAAACATCTTGCGCTGATTTTCTGTCTTGTGTCTAGCCTGTGGGGCCTTCTTATCGGAATAGGCGGGAACAGTAATCATTTATTTTTATTTCGACTAACCCAGTCCGCCTCAGTGATTGTCTCACCATACCAATACCAAATACGCACAAGTCGATCAGGATTGAAAAGCACAAGTTGCCATTCACCGTGGGGGTTATTCCCTGGACTCATGGGGCCTTGGGCCACCGAAACAAGTTCATGTTTGTCATCGTAATGACAGATTTCACGGTAAATTATTTTTCCAGTAAAACGATTGTATGTATCAACAAAATGAGTTTTCTCTCGGGAAAAATCGGGATCATCCTTGCTCATTTTTCCAAGTATTTCACGGTGGTTGTGCGATACTAGAGTCCATTCATCTTCTCGATTATGAAACAAGATGAGCAACACAACTACGGCTAAAAAGGATAGAACGAGTGTTGCTGCAAAAACAGACCATTTAGAACGATACCACGGTTTTGTAGACGGGCTGTGATTGCCCAGCATTGTTGTTTGCGGCAACGGCGGTAGAAGAATAGTATTCTTTTTGTCCATACTTGTTACCCCTACTCTTTTATACCACATTCGACCAGGCTAAGATATGGAGGCGGGAAAGCAAACCAAGGACGGGCTGTGGAGACTGGCAGATTTTTCTATTTGCTCTAATATACAAACTTGATACAATGTGTATGACTTAAAAAGACGAAAAGAAAGGAATTTCATAAAATGGAACTTCCAAACATTAAAAACGTCTTGCGTGATAACAGCAAGAATATCCGATATGAAGTATTCGCGTATCGGGCACTCACAAAAGAGGAATTAGTTTTAGCCGTTCGTCAATTCAATTCGTCAAGTAAAAAGAAACCCAAGAAGAATTCTTGCGTGCAAATTACTACACTAATAGGCTTACGGGACTAATCCTTTAGGCATGGTTAGAATCTGCCCAAGCAAAGTAGAATGAAAATAATTGCAATCAAGACAACTAGAAGGGGAGAAATATAAGGGATTGGCTTTGGCGGTTTTTTCTCAGGCGGTTTATCCTCAAGCGATGCTGCAATACTGGTTGCCGGATCGACGCCAAGCAGTCTCAGATTGATGAATGTTTCGGGATCGAATTTTTTCATAGATCGCCTACCACCTGTTGCAATGCTTGTTGCATATAGTTTTCATCGGGGTGGGCATATACTGTTTGTAACTATTTAGAACGCTGTTCAACATGGTGTAGCGGAGCATATTCCCGGGGAAAATTCACCGGTCGCAAGCGACCGGGCTAAACGGACGCTACATCATCCTGAGCACTGCTCTAGCCTTTTACGTTGGGTTGTGTGGGGAAAATTGCGTTAGGCCCGGAGGGCCGATATTGTGTAGCCGGTGGCGTAAGCCACCGGAACGTATTGATTCTTCGGATGCAGCCCTGAAAGGGCGACATAGGATGCCGAAAACGATTCATGTACGCCGCCCCTCCGGGGCTTTTCAGTAGGTTATAAACTCTCCCCAGGGACTTGCGTCCCTGGCTACACTACTTCGGCCCTCCAGGCCTAAAGAATGCAATCCCCTGCATCCGCTGCGGAGGTTGGCACAAAAATGACGCTTATAGAAAGGGTGTTGGGCGGGCGTTTTATTTCGGCAGTAATGCGTTGCCGTGCATGGAGTTATGCCCCAATTGACAAGCTTTCGCCTTACCTTTATTATGAGCGTTTCCCGATTGGCGATTATATATTACTGTAGGACGACTTTAAAAGTCGTCTTACGATTTACGGTTACTGTAGGACGACTTTAAAAGTCGTCTTACGAGTTACGGACAGGTAGCTCAGTTGGTAGAGCACTGGACTGAAAATCGAATCAAGCAATTGATGTAAGTCCTTATCTATCGGCAGATTCGACGCGGTAAAAGACCGTGATTTTTACCCTGTTTTTGACGCTTTTGGACACCATTCCAGGGATAAACAGGGATAATCAAAGGCGTCTAAGAGGCTGTGGTTTGTCAATCGGTATCGTTTGACAGTGAATCCTAATTGCTCTGCCGATCCGTTGCACTGACAATTGCGTCTTGTTTATTAGACGATAGATGGTCTTTGCAGAGACGCCCCACATTGCAGCATACTCATTGACCGTAAGCCATTCATTATTTGTTGACACATAGTAGCACCTGGTTTAGGGTATCCATTCACCTTGTTATTGTTGATCGTTACACCCGTTTGGACACTTCCACCAACCCCGTGGCCGATGCCCATTTTTATCACGTAAAATAAGCCATCCGGTTCCACATTCCTTGCACTCATAGTGATAATGACTAGGGTATTTGGTTTTTCTTATGTTTGCACGTTTAAGACTTGGACTTGACATAATTCTTTACTCTGGTTTTGTGTCCTCCATTACTGGGTTACTGTCAAAAAGGGTTCTTTGCTGTTGCTCATGGGTGCAACTCTCCACCCACTTACGAAAATCATCCACGTTGACTCGCCAACCACCACGGCCACGGCCAAACTTGAATGCTTTTAATCTTCCATCGTCGATAGCACGGTAAATAGTCACAGTTGCTAGATGCAACTGTTCCGCGATTTCCTTGATTGTTAAATACTGGGGTTCCATCTTTAATACCTTATTAAAAAATTGAGCGGGGCTATCTTTTCAAGACCCCGCCCATGCGACTCCGTTAAATGTCGCAAAAATAGGGGACGGGATATTCACAATTCAATCCGTTGACTACCGTTTGGAGTTGCTTCTCAGTCGGTTTGTCGATGCCAGCCTTAGCGAATGCTTCATACAGCAAATCAGTTTGCTGTTCAATCGCCTCTTGACCGATGCTGTCGAGTTCGCCGTCCAGTTCTTCCAAGATGTCGGGGTCGATCAACGCTTCCGCGTCATCAGTTCGGATGTTTTCGGCGTCGATGATTTTCTTTTCCGCCTTTGTCGCATTCAACGGATAATGCGAATACCGCCTTGAGTTCGCTGGCACCACGTCTACTACTAGTAGCTTTGTTGGCTGCCTCTCAGGCTCCGCTTTTACTTTCTTCTTACTCATAACACTGTCTCCAGTTTTTGTGGCTCCATGCTCAGGGTGTAGTTCCTATCGTAACTCTATCTTAAGTATACCACTGTTTCATCGTTTGTCAACTGTTTCCATTGCATTTTCTGGTACTTTTGACTATTAGTGTTGCAGTTGTAACGTTTGTGACGATTGTAACTTTACTGTGCTGATTTAACATCATTGGGTTGCCTAAATTCAACAAAAACCACATATTCCACGGTTCCGGCATAGGATATGCAATTCCTATACCAATCCCAGACAGCGTAATACGCCCAATATGAAAAGGTAGGGAAATTGGATCGACCCCACCTGCAAGACGCTGTATACAGCGATCCTAGACGGCCAGATTAAACATTAAATAGAGCACAGCATAAAGAATCTGGCTTCTTTGGCGCTTTTTATACAAAAATAGCTGTTTTTAATCAATTTTGATCGAAAAATGGCTCTTTTTACACTGTTTCTGGCGTCTTTTTTAATCGGTTTTTTTGACTGTATCTGACCCAAGGACAGCCCGCCCCTACAATCGTTACAACCCTTTTGATTCGTTTAATTGATTTGACCCACCCTCCCTAAAATGGGGCCAGAATCATAGCTTCATTGGACAAATAGTCCAGTTGCTTTCTATTCATAAGTCTTTGATAGATAAAGAGTTGTAAAAAGAATCCGGCTTGTTATCCTTAAAAGTCAAGGATAAATGGACTTTTGCCGGTCGATCCGGGGCTTCTTTTCAATCATCAATACCTTTGTCATGTAAAATCATTTCTTAGTTTATAATGATTGAATTGACTTTATTTGCAAAATTTAACCGCGAAATAAGAAAAACCGCGAGCAACCGCGATGCCTGCAAGTGGTTTAATGGTAAAAACGGTAACAGGAATTCTCACGACAGTTATACTTGTCATTATTCTAACTCCTTATATATCAGGGAGTTACGCGAAAAAGTAACAGGAATTCTCACATTTGTTGTTGAACTTCTCTTATTTCCCATATCGGAGAACTGATTTTTTAAATGAGCCTGTTCTAATATAGAAAGTAACCCAAGTTCAACAACAAATGTGAGAATTCCTGTTACCGTTTGATGATAACCTGCGACATGCCATAGACTTATGACAAGTCAAACTAAAACTGTCGTGAGAATTCCTGTTACCGTTTAGGCGCAAGACTTTATTTACACGCTAAAAATCAATTTTAACTATTTTACTTGACATTCCCATTTTATCATGTATAATAGATATAGATAATTGAATCAATATACTTACTCTTTCGGGCCGTCTTGCCCGTTTGGGGCCGTGCCCGTCAAGGTCGGGCAAACAGTCTGTGTAGACTGCCTCTTGCATCTTGCGACAAATCCTTGATCTTCCCTTTGAACTGCCTCCCGGTCTCACTGCACCTGAAGTCCGCTTTCTGGCCGGCTGTATTACCCATGACTATAAGAAGGATTGGGCACGTCAGGAGTTGCTTGACGGTTTCCAAAAACGCATTGCCAAGATGGTCCATACCGTGATGAAAAAGGGGAATCCCTACGGCGTCGATCCTAATGACCTATTCCAGGCGGCAATGCTTGCTCTTACGGGTGCCATTGACAAATTAAATAACCATCATACAGCCGTGGGATACCTCAATAAATCCGTCTGGAATGCAATCATCAAGGAACGTAAAGGTGATAGATCAGGCGGACTTACGAAAAAATCGAAAAAATAATTTTAATTATTGAAAAAAACAACCCCTTATTAGCTAGAGATAGAAGTAGAGAGAAGAATTATGAAACGAGGTGAACAATGAAACTGATTGACTTTATCCATGAGCGGACCGAATTCGGGCAATTGACCGCCCTGGACGAAATTCTAGCGGCCATAAACCGAGAATCGACCGAGCCGTGGACAGCCGACGTGTTATTGGCGTCACTGTGCAACCTCGGTTTTGAGGCCGGAATATGGCAGGGCAAAATCCACATAGTGGGTTTGCAACTATGCCATGATTATGAAGTGGTCGATGGAAAAATTTTGGAAGTGGCATGATACCAGTTGAATTACATGGAAAGACTTACCCGTCACTCCGAAAGTTAAGTGAAGACAGAAACGCATGTTTCGTGTCTTATGAGGTGTTAAAAGAAAGACGGCATCGGGGCATGGACCTGGAACAGGCAGTATTAAAGAATCCAGAGAAAAAAGCAAAGTATGAAATCCCGGAAGTAGTATCGTGTAATTCAATGAAGGAAGCTCATGCACAATTGGGGGATGAAGCCAAAATCAGTTTATCAACTGCCTATCGCCGTTATAAAGCAACGGGTTCGCTTGAAAAAACATTTAATTATAGATATGGGAAACGAGTGTATTGGTTTGAGAATGGGTGGCATTCGGCATGGCATATTTATTGTTGTCTATACGTCAAGGGGGAAAGTTGCTCATTCCATACATTTAATTTACGCCGAAAATGTCTAAAATGGAAAAGCAAACCCCATGAAGTTCTCATGTATAGCAAGCAGAGATTCAAAGTTTTATGCGTGAATCATCCTGATTATTAAGAAAAAATGACTGACAAAGAAATTGACAAACTGTATTTTTTGAACTGTATTTTTTTTGAAATAGGTAAACTGTATAAAACCGTCTATCGTTACCGAAAATTTTTACTTAAATACATCAAGGAAGAAATTCAACCTGTTGCCGAAAAGAACGGATGGATTATTAAGCGTCTTGAATTCGGTTATCAATTACTAGACGGCGATAAAGTAGTTGCCACCGTTGAAATCCCAATCCCGTTTGGCGGTATTAAAATAAATAATAATATGTATTCAGATATATACTCATTCCAAGATGTAGTGAAAAATGATCTTACAAAAGACCCGTCACGTCCTCGATATGCAATCTATCATGGGCAAGACGATGACACAAATTATTTACCTCCTATCTCATTAAATTAAAAATAAACGGATCGGGCGGGGAGCATACTTTTACCCCCTAAAAATATACCCCGCTTGATCCACCATATAAACAATTCGGAGACTAGATGCCAGATTCTATTTGCTTAGTGTGCGGAAGTAAGGATGTAAAACCATATTACGATGGAAAATGTGAAGAGTGTTGGGTGGCAGGATCATCTTGGGGCCATTCTATTTCTGTTAGATACTCTTCCAACGGGCAAAGACGCCGTGATGATCGACCGTCCATAAATAAAGATTATGACGGGCCTGAAATTAAATATGAGGAAGCCAATGATAGAAGCTAAGAAAAAACAAATCAGAGAACTAAAAAAACAAATTAAAAAGTCTGAGGGCAACGAAAGATTACAATACCAAAAAATGTATCTGAAAGCCCAAGATGAACTAGCGGAGTTAGAACAGCATCAACAAACGGCACGCCCGACGTTAAGTGCTGAGAGACTGATTGAGATTTATTCTGATACCGTTACGGTTGCCGTACAGACTTTCGCCAAGTTAATCCCCGGCTTATGTGCCTGGTCGGTCTTAAGGGAGAATATCGAAAGACATGTCTACCAACAGTTACTATCGGGGGCAATCACTGAATTTAATTTCACGGGTGAAGATGCAAACCTGATCCGATCTACTTTGTTATCATCCCCGACGCCGACTTTTCCCCCTGATCTAAGTTTAACAATCGAAGAGTTAGAAAAATACATTGCAATCAATCGAATCAATCAAGAGCAAGGTTTACCAGAGTCATTTATAAACCCGCCTGTGAGGTAATATGTTATTGCCCGATCCGTACAGTTATTTGCAACACAATAAACTAAATATGCCCCCACCTTTTCCAGGGTGTTGGACATTGGCTAATCACCCGTATTTAATTGAGATTCTGAAAGCAATTTTCCAGAATGAATCTGTCGCATTATTAAAGAGTGCCCAGAGTGGCGGTACTTCTTTATTTTTAGCCGCGATTGTTTACATACTTGCCGTGCGGCATCAATCTTGCGGTCTACTTGAACCGTCTGAAAAGTCGGTCGAACGGTTAGGGCAAGTTTATCTTTCTACTTTGATTGCCCACACCCCGTTTTTGAAAAATCTGTTTACCGTCGATACTAAATTACTCAAGTCTGTGGGCGATGCAACCTTAGCTTTATTCGGGGCCAAGAGCATTATCAATCTATCATCTATTCCGCTACCGTGGTTGTTTGTTGATGAAGTCGATTTGTGTGGGGAGGCAGCAATCCAGCACGCATTGACACGCGGACTAGGGCAAAAAGAGTTTCACGTTTTCTATACCGGCACGCCAACCGAACCCGACATAGGGATACATAAAAGGTTTCTGGAAGGTAGCCAGGAATTCTATTTCTTCCGTTGCCCCGGTTGCCATAAATTTATCACGATGCTTTTTCCCGAATCAATCGAAATTTGCGGGGAAAATAAAAATGATATTAACTGCAATCGGTCCTATTTTAAGTGCCCGACTTGCGGGAAAAAATTAGACCATGAGACAAAAAAAATCTGGTTGAAAAATCGAGATAAGGCCGATCCGGTTGGGACTGGGGTATGGGTTCCATGCCAGCAATCTAGTACCCGGTCATTTAGCGTGAATGGTCTAATGTCACCCGTCTTGGATGCTCCACGCATCGTTAAGGCATATTTTGAGGGATTAGAATGAGCGAAGTAGCAAAAAAAGTATTTTGGAATTCGATTTTGGGAATGCCATATCAACCCGATCCATCCCGCCCCAGCCCTGGGGACTTGGAAAAAATAACTGTACCCTATGAAATAAAATTGCCGTATACGGATGATGTTCCTAGAACTATCGGGCTTGATGGTGGGCAACCGACATATCTTGTGGTAGTTGAATGGCAAAAAATCCCCCGCAATTGTAGCCAAACGGTCGGGCATGTAATTCATTGGCGTAGTTTTCCAATCGAGTCTATTTTTGAACAGACGTTTGATGCTGCAAAACTTTTTCAAGTTAATAAATGTGTAATGGATTTAGGCTATCAATCAGTCTATATCAAACAGGAATTAGACAAAATCGGTGAAACGGCGTATGGAAAATTTGCAAACGGAGTTCTATATAGTGCAAGTGCCCCCGGACTGGACCTAATCGAAAAGGGTGATGAATTCCGGGCAAATAGATCAAACTGGATTCAATTTTGCAACCTGAAAATAAAAGGCGGACAGTTGCGTATCCCACAATCGTTAATCGGACAATCAACACTAAAGACTCAGATTCTTAATGCCAGAATGATAGAGGGAATGAATGACCACCTATTTCACTGTCTGATTTATGCTTGCATGGGACTACAAATTTTATCAGACGTAATTGACAACGGCTGCGGTGGTGGTTGCCGACCAATTACAAAGAGAATTATATGAACCATGAAAAAGATGATATTGCATTAGAAACGGCACGCAAAGTAATTGCGGAAGAAAAGCAAGCCAGACGCCAGACGCAACAAACGATGCAAGAGCAATATACCGCAACAGCGGGTATGCTCAAAAACGTATTAAGAAGTTATGACGGCTATCAAGGCTTATTATTTAATGATGGTGGCGGTCCAGGTGAGTGCCGTTTGAATTGGGATGAATTCGGTAAACCGATGTTTTGTCGAGTGTATCCAATCTGGGATGATCCATTACAAATTTGCATAGAATGTTATCACGATAGACCGGCTGAAAACTATTATTATGTTTACGCTACTGTTGAAAATTTCGTTGATGTTTTTCGTGAAATGCTTATGTACCATATTGCACTGTTTGAATCGACACCACATGACAACTTATAAATGAGCCGGTAAGTTTCCTCATTACTTACATGGTTCCCCGGCAATCGGCGGCTTTCGGACGTTTGATTGCCGGGTAGGAAATAAAAAATATGGTCGCTTTAGAAAAAATGCTTGCTTTATGTAAAAAATATCACTGGACTTTTGACCGTGATATTTTAGAGCCTGTTTTTGTTTTTGGACTTTTGCATCTACATGGTTTGGCATCGGGCACAGATTATTACGTAAAAGACATTGGCCAAAAAACTTTTAAGCGAAGTATTGCCGATGCGGAACACAAAGAATATGAATTTATAGCCGCAACTTACAAACAACCGAAAGACTGACACGGTTTAATTTTGTCAGTAAAATTTAATTCTCACGGAGAAATAACATGGAAAAAACAATGATTAACGGATTACCCACGGATCAACCCACAATGGCTGACGGCACACCATACGGCTTAACGTATGAGCAACGGGTTGCTTTTCGCAATCAGAAAAAAACAGAAACGGGGGAATTGGACCCCGCATTTTTTCACCCTGACGGGACTCGAAAAACTTTCGATGAACGGGTTCATTATCGGCAGTTGCAAAAAGAGGCAAGAGACAAGTTAGTCCAAGCAGAGGCGGAAGCAAAACGGCTTGCGGCAGGTGAAACACCACCGCATTTAATTCGGCCGAAAAACTATCCCGCTATCGTGCTTGCGGAAAGATTACGGAATGATCGACCCGGCAACCGATGCCCGACCGAAACAATCAAAAGCCTAGAGAAGGCTGCGAAGGAACGGGAAGCACAGATTGATAGACTCATGGAGCAACGTCTAGCGGATTATGAACGCGAAAATAATCCGAAAATAAAATCGGCTATCGAGTCGGCAGAGTTGGGCTTACTGTCGGCACAAGGAATTGAAAATAATCAGGATGAGATTGACGCTAGGATCGTATTAAAAGTAATAGCAGCCGAGAATCCCGACTTGTATTACAAGGAGAGTAGTAAATTATATGACCAGCGTTTGCAAAGGCTAGAAGCATTGAAAACGCAACACACAATCGAAACGGCAGAGGTCTTGGCAACTGACGCAAAATTGAATGAACAAATTACCGAAGCAAATAAGGGCAAAGAGGTCATTGTTTGACCGCCCAGAACACCCGGCCACTTTCTGGAACCGGTGGCTGGGTGGCCCTTGTTATTATTTTTATTAGGAGAAATCTATGTCATCAGCATTCACACATTTACTCAAAGAATTGAGAAACTCAACAGCATACGAAGCCGAACCTTTTCGCGTGTTATTAACATGCTTAGAGGATGCAAACCCGACGGCAACCGACGGAATAACAAGCGTGGATAAAGTAACCAATTATCTTATCAGTGTCCTAGGACCCGATGATAGTTTTGTGCAAAAATTCAAAGCTAGATTTTCTAGTTTGAATGAACAATTAACACGTCACAATCAAACACATTAAACAGAGGAGAAAACTAATGTCTGAATTTAATTACACAAATCCAACTAATGCGGCCATAGATAAGGGCGTCACGGGTGCAACTGGACCGACAGGTCCGCTGAATGACAATATACCACCGGCTCCAACTGATCCGGGATTTTACATTCTCCAAGTTGGGGCAAGCGGTGCAAGTGGACCAGTTTGGATAAGTCATCCGTAAACAACTATTGAGTCAAAGCACAATTAAAAACTGTGCTTTGACTATCTTTTATATCAACCCACTTGAGAGGCAAAATTGAATGATTGCATAATTCATAATAGACCCGCTACTAAGATTCGACATTCTCTTGTCAATGCTAAATTCGTTATATCAACTTGTAGCAATAGACGCTGTATAAATCCTGAACATTTAGTCGGGTGTAAAACTAGAAAAGAATATCTGAAAATACAACGTCAACTGCCAAAATGGAAAGCATACGATCAAACGCCAGAAAGATTGGTCCAGAAAAAAGTGCGCCAACAAACACCAAAATATAGAGCCCAAAGGAGAGCATTCAATCAAACACCAAAAGGTAAAGCACACAATCAAATACGTCAACTTAAAAAATACAATCTTACGGAAGATCAATACAATTTAATACTAAAACAACAAAATAATTCCTGTGCAATTTGTGGCCAACCTTTTCAAAAGACTCCACATAAAGACCACAATCATCAAACAGGTAAATTTAGAGGTCTATTGTGTAATCAGTGTAATCGTGGAATTGGATACTTAAAAGATGATCCACACATTGTCCGTAAGGCAGCAAATTATTTAGAGAAATAAATATGGTTAAAAAATTAAGTCAAGATGAATTCGATAAAAATGCCATGTCGGTTGACGGTCAGTATTTCGGACCCGACCCGATATGGTCTGCAATCCAGAAATTATCGTCTCAGATTCAAACTATCTGGGAGAAATTAAATAATTTTAAAATTCCCAAAGATGGTGTCGATGGTAAGACGCCAATTCCCGGTATTGATTTTCCGATCCCAAAAAATGGAGTCGATGGTAAGACGCCAATTCCCGGTATTGATTTTTCAATTCCGAAAGATGGAGTCGATGGAAAAACACCTATGCCCGGCGTCGATTTTCCAATTCCAAAAGATGGTGCCCCGGGCAAGGATGCTGTAATCCCGACACTAAAATTAACGGTCGGTTTCGGGAAGGGACGCGACTTTGATAGACTAGAGGTTAATGGGAAGGTCCTAGGGCCTCATTTAACTGGCCCTCAAGGTCCAGGTGGTTCCACGGGGAAAAAAGGGGACAAGGGAGACTCCGCAAAAGGTCTAGGCATTCTCACACAAAAATTATTGAATACCAGCGATACAACAATTTTACCAGGGATGCCCGTTTGCCGCGATGGTCTGTCAATTTATCCTGCGTATGTCGATCCCGATTATCCAGAGAAGAGTCGCGTGATTGCTATGGCTACAGAAATTATTCCGCCCAGTCAATCCGGGGTCTGTAATTTCTCTGGTCCTTGTGTGTTCACTAAGGAACAATGGAATGCGGTTATCGAAGAGGATTCGGACGGTTTAGTTCCCGGCTTACAGTATTATCTCAGCCCGAATTTTGCGGGGAAGATAACGGGAAATTTAGATGTTAATGCTTTATACCCCGACGTGCTCCAATTGACAATGCTCCTAGGTAGGGCGTTTTCAGAAACTTGGCTCATGGTATAGCGAGGGAAAGACGGGCAGTAATCCCTCCACGCTGCCCGTCAATTTTTTATGGAAAGGAAAATAATGGATATTGATCCGAAATACGATTACAGTCTTGATAAAAGATACAACTACAGTCTCGAAAAAAGATACAATTATGACATTGACCGCAAAGAGGAAGAGGATCAACGCAAAGAGAAAAGTAAAGAAGAACCGCCCAAACCAACTAAATAATTTTAATGAACTATAACGAATACAAACAGCAAGCACAAAAATATCTTGATACCCAGTATGCAAAACCTAATTGGTTTTTACGTTTGATACTATGGCTGCTTGGAAAAATCATTTACTAGGTTTACTACGGGTATGGGGTCTAACGTAGGTTCCATCCTTGCGATAGTAGCCCTTGACTTGAACCCTATCACTTGAGGTATCAGGTGGAGGCGTATAGGATTCTTTTGCGGTGGGAGGTGTGACAAGAGTTTCACTTGATGTTTTTGTTTCTTTCGGTCTTGGAGGATTACAGACACTACAAGGTGAGTACCGTTTTACCGCTTCACTTAGAGGCATGGGGATACTACTTTTTGCAAGATAACGGCAACCGGCACTATGATATTTGCTCCCTGTTTTGGTAACGTAAACTATTTGCTCTTTTTCATCGGCTGTTTGCGGTTCAGTGGTTTTAGTTTTAAGTGTAGTGGTTTTAGTTTCAAAAGGATCGGATTCGGCTAAGGCCGGATTACGAAATACCCACGGTTCAATCGGGTTTGAATCCTTCCAAAGTCCTGCTTGATTGTTTCGGGCTTGCTTCTCGGCGTCAGCAAGTACAGCCGATTTTGAAAATTCTTTGTAATGCCAAGCCCACCCCTCTTCGATCATTTCTTTGTTGATCCAATGATTATCAACAAAAATGTGTCCTAATGTTCTTTGATACTGGTCTTTTTTCCGCCATTCAATTTTTACATCTTTGTCAAAAACTTTGTCACTTAATGCTTGTTTCGCTTGTGTGCCGTAGGCTTGACCACTTTCCGGGGCGTCAATTCCTTCCAAACGGATTTTATATTGAGTTTTCGTATCGTCCAAAACGGTTATGGTGTCCCCGTCCGTTACCCCGACCACCTTTCCCGAAATTATACTGACCGATGGAAGAGTAGTTTTAAGAAAATCTTGATCGGCCTTACTTAGTTTAGTGACCGAGACCGCCACAATTTTTCCATCGACTTTTTGGAGGTATGCAATACCGCCTTGACAATCGGCAAGTGTGGCGTCAGTAGAAAATTTACCAGTCGAATCGGTCCAGGTTCGGGCCGATATAGGAGTTACCAGCAAAAAGAAAAGAAGAAAGACTTTGCGTAACATACTCCCACCCTCCTTTGCCCGTATTATAGTCTTTTAGAATCGGGTTGCAATGGGTGGGCTTTTTTAGAATTACCCCAAAATGAGGTAAAGAATCAAGATGCACAGAATCACGATATAGAAAACAATAAGCCAAGTGAAAAAACGGGGGCCGACACCCGGCTTAGATGGTTTTTCTGGCTTATCATTAATTGCACTTGCCGCACTGGTTAATGGATCGGTCCCTAATGCCACATTATTTATGAAAGTTTCTTCGTCAAAATTTTTCATTGTGTCACCTGTTGCAATAGCCCTTGTAAATAATTCGGATCAATCTGTTCAGGGTGTGCATAAGTACCGTCAACCATTGCAGGCGAGTTTCCCATTAACGTAGCAACAGACGATGAATCCATACCATTGGCTTTGCCCCGACTTGCAAACGTGTGGCGGATCATATAAGGGATCACTTTGAATCCTACCTTCTCTGACAAGTGGGTGAAACGCAGGTCAAGGGCGTTGTGTGTCCAGGAGCGATTTTTACTGTTGCGGAAGATTGACCCGACCGGGTATTTAGCCGCTAATCGCTCACAAATTTCCACAATGCTAGGCGTCAAGGCAATGATACGATCTTTCTTTTTTCCTTTTGCCTTTTCTTTTGGAATTATCCACCGTTTACCGCCCCGATCAAAGTTTGTATTTTCAATAATACGCAACTCTTGCGGACGGCAACCAGTTTCATATAATGCAATAAGCACGTCTTTGAAACAGCCGTCAACACTATCAAGGATCGTTTGCCACTGTTTGCTATCTAGTGCCTTATCGCGTTTGTTGGGCGTATCTTTTTCGTACCCATCAATTGGGTTTACACGTATCAAACCCTTCTTACGTGCCCACCGGAAACAAGTTACTAGGTCACGGGCTAAATTGTGTCTTTGTGTTGGCGTGTAATCCTTGCCCTTTTTGTTTTGCTTTTTATTTTCCTTCCATTTTTTCTCTTCTTTGGCAAGCCATTTATCGACGTGTAAGCCCGTAATCTCAGACACCTTTGTTTTCTCGCCGATAAACGCATAGAAGCCATTTACAGCCCGCTCATTGGCATAGATTGTACTGTCGGCTGCCGGTCGGCCCGATTTTCGGCCTACACCCGTCCGCAATGCTTCCAGGTATTCATGCCCAATGAATGCAAACGTAGGATCGTTGCCGAGTGTAACAGGTTGACAATCACCTGTTTTTTTACCATACTCAGCCCATGCAAGTTTTTCACCTTCCGCCGTTTTTGTGGGTTCCGAATACAAGCGGATCGGTCGGTTATCACCCGGACGGTTGTAATACCACGCATGTAATTGTTTTTTATAATAAGGCTTTCTCATATTTCACCTCTATTATCTATCTTACCATGACTTTAGGGATAAATCCAATGTTTTAGGGATATTTATCCCTAAAAAACAAAAAGTGGTCCGATTATAACGGATTGTAGAATAAGAAGTTATAGATTTATGGACAGGTAGCTCAGTTGGTAGAGCACTGGACTGAAAATCCAGGTGTCGCCGGTTCAATCCCGGCCCTGTCCACTGCAATTAAAGAGATTTCTTAATCCGCATTTCTCACCAACGTGTAGGGTGGGTCAAGCAAATAGTTTTCTTGGTGGGACTTCGGTCGCGGATTCAGTGCTCGCCATCCTACAGGCTGAAAATTTCATATTAATCAGTTTGCGCAGACCCACCAATAACTTGTGCGACCTCGTCCCACCCTACCGTGAGAAATGCGGCTTAGCCCTGCTTTTCAGATGCTGAAATATCGACGGCGTTTATTCGCAGCGATCCCAAGAGTTCATTATTAGAGATAAGTTCAAGGGAATAAACTCCCGCGTGGGGGATCGGCAGAGGCGGCATTACTAAAGAAAATTCCATGGTCTCCAACGGGTTCAGGCAATTGACAGTGAATTGTGTGGCCAATAATACTTTATTATCAGATAAGTCTAGGTAACGCAGTTCCAGCGGTACTGAACCATGCACGCCCGTTAGACTAATATAAGCGTGCGGCGAGCCGGATCGGCAAACCTCCTGCCACGTCAGCCTGCGCTGTCCTTCAGCCGATATTTCAGAGGCGGGAGGTTTTTCGGCAGGATGTTCATGAGATTTTGAAAACAATAATTGCTTGAATGTTCCGGCAATTATCATTTTCCCGGTAGACTTATCCTGATATACGTTATCGGCCAAAACCAGGGCTTGGAGAACGGGCTTGATCACGGTCCTAACCTGCCTCTATCTTTACCACGGGCCGCGGATATAGTAGTCGCCGAATTGATCGGTGTCGCTGGGCCAAGGCGGCGTGGGCAGGAAGCCGGCGCGGCTGTAGACGCCGGGCCCGGGATAATTGCGCTGGAATTGGTGTTCGATGGGCACAATGCGTCTTGTGCCTACGCCCCAGCCCATCTTGGTTTGATTCTCGGCCGTGGGCGGCACGACCAGGGCCACGGGCATACCCCAGGCCACATCGTAATAATCGCCGTGCCAGGGATAAGTCTGAGCCATGCGATAGGCTTTCCAGCCTTTAAGCGAACCATATCCGCCCGCCAGTGCTTGTGTGGCCGCCGCCAGACACAGCAGAGATATAAAAGCAATTGTGAATTTGTATTTCATTGTTTAGGTATCCTTAATAATTCGCTTCCCAACTCTTCCCTATCCCCTATTGCCTATCCCCTATTCCCTATTCTCAGTGCCACCACACGCTAGTTCGTGTGGGGCCAGTATCGTAATGATAGGTCTTATAAACGCGATGATGGTGATAGAGGAATTCATGGGGCATTAGCGGCTGGTAGGTGACATAGGTCCAGCCGACCAGCGGCGGCGTGGGTCGCGGGCTGGGATATAATTGCGCACCGACGCTCGGGTAACCGACCGGCGGGACATAGAAGTTGTAAAACAAATCGCCCGGCGCACTCTCTCGGCCGGCCGCCTGGACCGCTGCGGTATTGCAGTTTAAAGCCGCCAACATTGTCAGAAAAATGATCACCGCACATAACAGGCTGCGTATCATAAAAGGACTCCTTTATTTCAGAGGTCAGGGGTCAGAGGTCAGGGGCTAGAAAACAGTGGTCAGCGGACGGTCCGCCGAAGGCGGAGTGGGCAGCAACAAGGGTTCAGGGTTCAGCACTCTTCACTCTCCACTACCTCCGGCCTACAGCCTAAATCCTACTGCCTAAAGCCTCAATAAAAATCTCGGCTTGCAGCGGTATTGCGGGTGAATCTTTATTTAAGGGATAAAGCGAAAAGGCGCAATATGCAGAAAAAGCAAGGAAAGACATGTGGGCTGTTGCCGCTATAATCGTTATAATCCGCCAAGTACAGACCCATCTCCCATTGGCAGATGGTTCAAGTGCAGCCCCCTCCCCACTGGGAGAGGGTTAGGGTGAGGGCATTTCATGCTAATGACCTAATCAATTTTTTATTAACCCACTTGAGGGAGTTTTAGTGTGCCAGTGGATGCCGCTTTGAAATCG
Organism: Pirellulales bacterium; assembly: GCA_963820545.1. Classification (GTDB taxonomy): domain Bacteria; phylum Planctomycetota; class Planctomycetia; order Pirellulales; family Thermoguttaceae; genus CAWGAJ01. The sequence continues at coordinate 265,800 of CAWGAJ010000001.1, read as the reverse complement.
ACGCAATTACCTGCAACAAATTCCAACTCGCCTACCGGCTCGAATGGCAATGGCAGCGGTGGCAGATCCCAGCGGCCTCGTCGCCGGGCAACCGCCCATTCCATGGCCGCCAGCCAACGGGATATTTCGGTCAGCGAGTTTTTCGCCAAAAACCGCCACCTGTTGGGCTTCGACAGTCCGCGGCGGGCATTGCTCACCACGGTCAAGGAGGCGGTCGACAACGCCCTGGACGCCTGCGAAGAGGCCGGCATCTTGCCTGAGATCTGGGTCCATATCCAGCGCATAAACGGCGAGCGGTTCAAGGTCGGCGTGCAAGACAACGGGCCGGGAATCCTGAAAAAGACCATTCCGCTGATTTTCGGCAAGTTGCTCTACGGATCAAAATTTCATCGCTTGCGCATGAGCCGCGGTCAGCAAGGGATTGGCATCAGCGCGGCGGGGATGTATGGGCTGTTGACCACGGGCAAGCCGGTCAAGATCATGTCGAAGGTTTCCAGGCGCGAGCCGGCCCATTATTATGAGATCCAGATCGACACCAAGCGCAACTTACCTGAAATCCTGAACGGGCGCGGCGAGGGCGTGGAAATTCCGCCCGGTGCAGCCGACGCAAAGGCCATCGAAAAACATGGCATCGAATGGATCGACTTGGACCACGGCACGCGCGTGACCATCGAACTGGAAGGCAAATACCAGCGCGGCCGCGGCAGCGTCGATGAATATCTCGAACAAACCGCCATTGCCAATCCGCACGTGGCGATCCATTACGTCGATCCCGACGACACCAAAATCGAGTATGTGCGGGTGGCCGAAGTGCTTCCGCCGGAGCCCAAGGAAATCAAACCGCATCCTTACGGCGTGGAACTGGGCCGCTTGGTGGGGATGCTCAAAGAGACCAAGGCGCCGACAACCGCGCAGTTTTTGATCAAGTCGTTTTCGCGGGTTTCGCCCGCGGTGGCCAGGAGGATTTGCGCGGCGGCCAAGATCGGCACGCGCTCGCATCCGAAAAAGATCGGCCGGCATGAGGCCGACCTGCTTTATCAGGCCATCCAGCAGACGAAGATTCCCGCCCCGGCTACCGACTGCATTTCGCCCATCGGCGAGGAATTGATCCTCAAAGGTCTGCACCAGGTGGTGCCGGGCGAATTTTACACGGCGGCCACGCGACCGCCGTCGGTTTATCGGGGCAATCCCTTTGCCATCGAAGTCGGTCTGGCCTACGGCGGCGCGCCATGGCGCATCGGGTCTCGCGCGACATGCTGGCGGAATTGCTCGATGAAAGCGACACGCGCACGCTGCGCCAATTCCTGATCACCACCTTCCAAGGACTGGGCGCCGACGCCGCCGACCGCATTCTGGACAAAGCCGCCGCCAAGATTCGCGTTTCGCCGGGCAATCTCAAGCCGGCTGAAATCGACAAGCTCCATCAGGCCCTGCAAAACGTCAATCTCAGCGACGGCCAGACAATGAACATCCTCCGCTACGCCAACCGCGTGCCGCTACAGTTCCAGGCCGGCGCTTGCGCCATCACGCAGACCGTGATCCAAACCAACTGGCGGGCGTACGGACTAACGCAGTCGCGCGGCTCGCTGCCTGCCGGCCCGGTCACGCTGATGGTCCACATGGCCAGCGTGTGGGTGCCGTTTACCAGCGAATCGAAAGAGGCCGTCGCCTCGTATCCGGAAATTCAAAAGGAAATCCGCCTAGCCTTGCAGGCCGTGGGACGCAAATTGGGCATGTATCTCCGCCGCCGGCAACGCACCCGACACGAAGGCGAACGGCGGAATTTGTTCTTGCGTTACATCGGCGAAGTGGCTACAGCCGTCAGCCGCATCAACAACGGCAATCGCGAAAAACTCTATCATCAACTGCTCACAGTGGCGAAAAAGCGGACCGCCGAAGCCGATGTGCAACTCGACGACCGCGGCCGACGAGTCGAAGAAGAAGCCGAAGAGTTCGGCAAAAACGTGCTGATCGTCGAGCCCGGCCAGCCCGTGGTGCAGACATCAGCTTAAAAATTAAATATGCTCTTCCCATGACGACATTCACAAACGAACCGTTGCCGAAACTTGCGCCGCGCAGTCCGGATGCGCATAAGGGCGATTTCGGCACGGCGCTGATTGTGGGCGGGTCGCGAGGGATGAGCGGGGCGGCAGCGCTGGCCGGCATGGCGGCGCTTAGGGGCGGGGCGGGATTGGTAAGGCTGGCCGTGCCGGATGTCTGCCTGGAAACCATCGCTGGTTTTGAGCCTTCCTACATGACCGTGCCTTTGCCGGCCGATGCCGCGGGCAGAATAAGCATCAAAGCCTATGAGCAAATTATCGAACACGAGATCTCGGCCACGGTTTTGGCCGTTGGGCCCGGGCTGGGACGCTCGACCGAGTTGGACCAACTGGTCGCCCGGCTTTATCGGAAAATCGCCAAACCCATGGTCGTGGACGCCGACGCCCTAAACGCCTTATCCACGCAACCTGAAATTCTTTCAAAGCCCGGCGGGCCGCGCATCTTGACCCCGCATCCCGGCGAGTTTGCCCGGCTGGTCGGTAAAAAACTGGAAGGCGAAGAACGGCAACAAGCGGCTGTGGATCTGGCCGCTCGATGCGGCATTGTGATCCTGCTCAAAGGAGATGGTACGCTAGTGACCGACGGCAAGCGGCAGGCGATCAATACCACGGGCAACCCGGGCATGGCCACGGGCGGCTCGGGCGATATATTGACCGGGCTTATCACCGCGCTTTTATGCCAACATCTTGAGCCCTATGCCGCTGCCAGACTTGGCGCCATCTGCACGGACTGGCCGGCGATCTGGCCGCAAAACACTTTGGCGAAGTATCGCTGATCGCCCGCGATCTGGTGGATTATTTGCCGAGGGCGTTTCAGGAATTATAAATTCCAATCTCCAATCCATGAACTCGTACCGTTTTATCGCCGACTTGGTGCTAATAATCCATTTGGCGTACGTCCTTTTTATCGTCCTTGGTCTGGTGGCGATTTTGCTGGGGGTCGCGCTTCGTTGGCGGTGGGTGCGGAATTTCTGGTTCCGCATGATCCACTTTCTGATGATTGCCGGCGTGGTGGTGGAATCGCTGTTGCGTCTGGATTGCCCGTTGACTTCCTGGGAAGACAAGCTCCGCGAAAAGGCCGGCGAGGGCGTCCAACAGGGATCATTTATCGCGCTGGATTCACGAGTTCATGTTTTGGGAGGTGCCGCCGGCCGTGATCATCACGACCTATTGTCTTTTTGGGCTGGCCGTGCTGATCGTTCTCATTCTGGCCCCGCCGCGTTGGCCGAGGAAGTTTTCCGCCGATCAGTAGCGCGGGGAAGAAATTGCCGCGGCGGACCGGTCAAAAGCGCTAAATTGCCGGATCAACTGTTGCAATCATTATAACTGGCCTTTCCCGCACGGCGAGCACCGACTCATTATTTATCTCCAAAGCGGATTGTAGACATTATTTCAATAAAGGTGATAATACATTATTGAGGCTATGGAGATAACTTCAGTAATACACAGATGTTAGCTTGGCGAGGAATGCCTGTTTTTATGGAGTTTTTACCAGACAACCGCAAGCGGCCCGGCAAGGCCGCTGTTTAACTAGAGAAGAGGAGCTGAGGAAATGGAATTTCAGCGGCGCTTGATGCGCAATCAGTGCTTGGTTTTTACTGTTTTTCGTACTCTGGACTTTCTTGGCCGTGAGCATGGCCTCGCGCCCGACCTGGGCGGCGGACAAGGCGCAGAAACCCGCCGCGGCGGAGGAAAGCCAAACCGTCGAGAAGCAAGAAACCAAGTCGTGGTTTACATACATAGTGGAATCTTCGGGATTTATCGGATTGGTAATCTTGTTGCTTTCCATCTATTTTGTCAGCACTGTGGCGCGGCTGTTTTTCGAGTTGCGCATCCCCATGGCCATCCCGCCGGAGATTATCGGTCGCTGTGAAGAGCGCCTGGCGCAACGCGATTTCAAGGGCGTTTTCGACACGGTCAAGGAGGACGACTCGTTTTTCAGCCGCCTGTTGACCACGGGCATTTCCGAGTTGCCCAACGGGCTGCCCGAAGCCCGCGAATCGATGGAGCGCGTGGGCGACGCCATGACCGTGGAAATGGAAAAGAAAATCAGCATGTTGGCCGTGCTCGGCACGCTGGGGCCGATGATCGGGCTGCTGGGCACCCTGCTGGGGATGATCGAATGCTTCAGTGTTATCGCCCGCTCGGACGTGCAAATGAAATCCAGCGAAGTGGCCGGCGGGATTTCCAAATCGCTCATATTGACCTTCGAAGGGGTGGGGCTGGCTGTGCCGGCGATTTACTTTTTCGCCTTGTTCCGCAACCGGGTGGCACATATTTCGGTTACCACCGCCGTGGCCGCGGACCATTTCCTGCGGCAGTTTTCCCATGCGGTGCGAAGCAAAAGGCCCCCCGCAACCGATACCACGACCGCCTAAGCGTAATAGCCAATTGAAAAATATTCATGTCTGCATCGCTATTGCAAAAAACCAAGGCCGAGCCGAATCTCGTGCCCATTTTGGACATGGTCTTCCAGTTGATCACTTTCTTCATGTTGGTGATCAACTTCAAGTCGGCGGCCTTGGACCTGAGCCTCAAATTGCCGGTGGTTGGTTCCGCGCGACCCGTGGACACCAAGGGTCAAGAGGATCTGTTGATCCTGAATGTCACCAGCGACGGCAAACTAATCATCTATGGGATCCCCAAGGATATCGAAACGTATATTGCCGGCGAGGCCCAGGCCACGCTGCTTTGGGCGCGGCGCATAAATCCGGACCTGAAGTTCGGCGACGAATTGCCTTCCACGGTAGTGATCCGGGCCGACCGGTCCACCCCGTTTAAGTTGCTCAATCGCGTGATCAAAGCCTGCCAGGACAACGGCTACCGCAAATTCGCCCTGAAGGCCTTAAATAAACCGGCTTAGTGCCGGAAATCCGCAAAAAAGATACTGTTATGCGTCGTCCCCGCCGCTATCAACGACAACAATCCGAGGTCGAGTTGAACATGGCCTCCATGCTCGATATGGCCTTCCAATTGCTCACATTTTTCATTCTCACCTTCCGGCCGGCCCCGATCGAAGGACAGATTTCGCTCCGCTTGCCTCCGCCCCAACCGGTTACCAAAGGCACCGAACAGGTAGGCTCTGATTTCACGAACACCAATCCCGTCAAGGGCGTGGAGACGCTCACCATCAGCGTCTTTCCCGATGCGTCGGGGGAGATCGGTTCCTTGGGCGTGGGCGAAAGCGGCGTGGCAAATCTTTCGGCGTTGGATGCGCGACTGCAACAGATTTTCGCCGATCCCGGCAATTCCTTCGAGCAGGTGCTGATCCAGGTGGGCGGCAAATTGCGTTATGACGCACTAATGAAAGTGGTTGACATTTGCACGCACCTTAAGCTGCCCGGCGGCCAAAGATTGTCGAAACTCAGCTTTGTGGAACTGCCCGGCGGGTAAAGGATGAAGGCTGAGGGATGAAGGATGAATGCAGAATAAGAAACCACTTGACTTCGGAGAGCTCAGTCGAGCTGCGGTTTTGCACTAACCACTCTCCACTAACCATTAAAAATGAGTCGTCACCGATCGGCATCGCCCCGAACTCTGTTCCAGGGGAATGAATTGATGCGAGTCATGACCATGATCATGATGCTGGGGGTGCTGTTTTTGCTGATCCGCCGCAGCGGGGACCCAAACACCTGGACTTGGCTGGTCGCCGAAGTGCCGACAAATCAGATCCGGAATGCACCGGAACGCATGGAGAAAGGGCCGGCAGCGGCAAACAAACCAGTGGATGCAAATAGTTCCCAGACAACAACGCCGGCGCCCGGCGGCGCCACGGACCAGGATTCCGAAGAGAAGGAAGCACTCCAGGAAGAGTTGCAGGCGGTTGCGGATGGGGCGCTTTCAATCCAGCCCGAGGAAATGCCGGCTTACAATCGCCTGTTGCAATGGGTGGAAAATCAATCCTTGGCTGAGATGCAAAAGCGCGCACGAAAGGACGCGGTGTTCAATCAATTTTATCAGGCGCCCGACAAATATCGCGGGCAATTGTTCGCCTTGAAACTCAACGTACGGCGCATTCTCAAATACACGCACAACAATCGTACTCTTTACGAAGTGTGGGGATGGACTAACGAGTCGAAGTCATGGCTTTACGTGGGCGTGGTGATCGACCTGCCCAAAGGAATGCCGATTGGACCGGAGGTGTATGAAAAGGCCACCTTGGTAGGATATTTTTTCAAGACGCAGGGTTACAAGGAAGCCGGGGCCAAGCCCCGCGACATAGCGCTGCAAGCGCCCTTGTTCGTGGGCCGACTGATTTGGCATCCCGTTGAAAAACCTTCAGCCCAGGGTTCCGACTGGCAATGGGGATTAATTTTGCTGGCGGTTTTTTTGATTTATATAATAATAAGATGGGGACTGCTTTTGTGGAAACCGCGCCGCAGATTACAAACCACGTCAACAATGCCGGCAAAACCGGGCGGCGTGGGGCTGGAAGACTGGCTCACAAAAGCCAAGACCAATGAACTGCCGGAAGGTACTGAGTTTGCCGATTCCGATTCCAAACACCATGAGTCGGACAATATGATGTAATCATGAAAGCCGCTCGATTGTGGGCCATAGTCTGCGTGCTGATTATCGGAGGCCGCTGTGGGTGCGCATACGGCGACGAAGTTCGGCCGCTGGAGTTTCTGCACGCCCTGCAAGAGCAAGGCTACGGCGACGTGGCCGTGGATTATCTGAAGACGCTCAAAGAGCACGACGAGGTGCCCAAGGAGCTGCGCGAAACCTGGGACCTGGAAATGAGCCGTAGTTTGCGCAGCGGCGCAGAACGCTTATAATGCCCAGGACGCCGAGTCATTGATACGTGAATCGGAAAGGCACTTGTCCAAGTTTATCCGGGAAAATCCCCATCATGCGCAAGCGGTTGAGGGCGAGGCCCTGTGGGCCAACTTCGCACTGGAACGGGCCCTGAAAAATCTCCGCGCGGCGCAACTCCGGCGAAAAGGAGCAAAAGGCCAAATTATTCCAAGCTGCCCGGGCGGCCTTGGAGGAGGCGCGAGTGCGGCTGAAAGAGATGGATAAAAAGTACCAGGCCCGCTTAGACTCGCTGCCGGCGCCGCCGAAACGCACGCTGAAACGAGAGGATCGGGAAATCCTCAAGCAGCAGCAGGAGCTCGAGGCGGAACTGATGAACATCCGCTTGCAGCAGGCCTTGATCGATTACTATCTGGCCCAGACTTACCCGGATCCCGGCAGCCCGGAGCGGAAACAGGCCCTGAAAACGGCGGCCGCCGCCTTCGACGCCATCTTCCAAGCCAACCGCATGGAGATGGTCGGCCTGCTGGCGCACATGTGGCACGGCAAGACCACGGAAGAACTGGGCGATTTACAAACGGCGCTGGATATATACGACGAAGTGCTGGCCAATGCTCCCGAGCCGGGACAGCCGCAAAAAGACGCGGAATTGCAGGCGCTGTTCAGCCAGGTGGAGCATTTCCGCATGATGATTCTGGCCAAACGCTCGCCGCTGCAATTCCTGGAGGAGGCCGGTAAATGGGTGCAGCAATATCGCAAAACCCGGCTCAGTCAGACCGAAGGATTTCAAGGCATTGCCTTGGATCTGGCCAAGGCCCAACTTGCCGCCGCGCAAAGCGCCGCCGGATCGGAAAGATCAAAGCTCGTTTCCAGCGCCGTTGGCCTGCTGGCGGAAATGAGTCAAGTCAATAGTCCGTATCAGCAAGAGGCGGTTTTGCTGCGCCGCCAATACCTCAAATCGGGTGTGAAAGGCGCGGAGCCGGGATCGTTCGAAGAAGCCCTGGCCCTGGCCGAGGCCGCCGCCCTTGGCGAACAATGGAATGAAGCAGCCGGCTACTACGCCCAGGCCTTGAAATTCGCCGACAAGGCGAATACCGATGAGGCGCAGCGTCAGAAGGCGCGGGAGTCGTTGGCCAGCGCGATTTATATGCAGGCCCGCGCAGTTGATCGCGGGCAAGTGGGAAGAGTGTATTGCCACGGCGGAAAAGGTCATGGCTGAACATAAAGAAACTCCCTCGGCGCCCATGGCCGGTTCGCTAGTGGTTTCGGCCGCGCTAAATTCGTACCTCGTTGCTCCGGTCGGGCAAAAAGCAGCGGCCCTGGATCGCCTGAAAAAGTATGCCAAACATATCGAAGATAACTGGCCGGACAAGCCCGAAGCCGACGAGGCCCGCATGATGCTGGCCCAGGCCAGCTTGGCGCAAGGCAAAATCGACGAAGCGCTGGCCGTGTTCGAGATGGTCGATCCGCGCTCGGACCGCTATCCCAACGCGCTTTCGCTCGCCGCCGATACGTATTGGCGGCGCTGGCTGGCGGAAAAGGCAAAACCCGAGGAAAGCCGGGACAATTCGCAGATGGAGGCCGATCTCCAGAAGGCATTGAAATACCTGGACACTAGTCTGAAGCTCCAGCGGAAAAAGAGCGACCTGGATAAGCCCCTTTCCCGCAACTTGATCGAAACCCAATTGCTTTTGGCCGAAATCAAACTCGAGGGCGGCAAGACGGACGAAGCGATCAATTTGTTGCTGCCGCTCATGGACGCGGTGAAACACTCCCCGCCGGAAAACGTGGATAACACCGTCACCCGCGTGTATCTCTGCGCGGTGCGGGCGTACCTGGCCGAAAACAATTTGGATCAAGCCACCGAGATGGGCATGTTTTTGGCCGACGGGGGACCGGACGTTCCCGCCGTCAATGGCACGCTGGTGGAACTGGTCAAAATGCTCGGCAAAAAACTCCAGCAAGCCGAAGCGGAAGTGTCGGCAGTGGCCGGCACCGTGAACACAGTCGCCGCGAAACAAGCCCAGGAGAAATTAAGCGCCGTCAGCCAATTGCTGGCAAAATTGCTTGCCAAAATCAAGCCGCGCAAGCAGTTTTCCCTGCCGGGCACGATTTTCCTCGCCGATACGTGCCTGGCAGTGGGCTTGAATGATGCCGCCCGGGAGCTTTATCTCCGCGTGGCGAACCAGGCGGAAAAAGACCCCGCATACGCCAAGACAACGGGAAAGGCGCTGACCTGGGTGCGGGTCCGGCTGGTGGACTTGCTCGCCAAAAACGGCGATTATGAAGAGGCCAACAAACAAGCCGCGCAACTAGCGGCCGCCAATCCCCGGGCCCTGGAACCGCTCATGGAACAAGGCCGCATTTTGCAGGCCTGGTCGGAAAAAGATCCCGCGCATTATAAAGAAACAATTACCCATTGGACGAAACTGAGAGGCGCGTTTCAGGGCATGATGACGAAACCGCCGGAATACTATGAAGTGACTTACAACCTGGCCGCCGCATTGTACGGCCAGGCCTGCGAAACAAAAGATCAAGACCAGATTTCTGAAAAGGCAAAACAGGCCGAACAATTGCTCAAATCGACCTTAATACTCAGTCCGAACCTCAGCGGGTCCGACATGGTCGCCCAATACCATGCCTTGCTGAAAAAAGTGATTGCCCTGCAAAGCCGGACGACTTCTCGATAGCTTTAACATTTGGCGGTAATAACAAGCGTCACGCCGGTTTTTTACCTGGTCCTCGAAACCGCGCCAGCCGGCGCAAACCCGATAACCGGCTCATCTACTACGCGGCTCCCGTTATAAACGCTACGCCAAAACCAGGCATGAAGTCGGCCCGCCAGGCGTTTCGATACCAGAAAAGAAGCGGCACAACGGAGCGGAGTTGTTTTTGAGGGTAGGAGGAGTTTGCCATGATGGATATAACTCGCAATCAGTATTTTTTTCTCGGACTGGTTCTGGTCTTACTCGGGCTGGAGTGCAATCTGGTCGAGACCTTCGTGCTTACGCCGGAATTCACCCAGTTTTTAGCCGAACGCACGAGTCATCCCATGGCTTCGGTCAACGCCACCACGCAGACGCTGCTGCAAAGCGATACGCCGCCGGCGCAAAAAAACTGGCGTCCGCCGGAGTGGCTCGGTTGGTCGCTGCTCTCTATTGGCAGCGTGCTGATTCTGCATAGCTGGGCGATGAAAAAACCCGGCTCGTAAGCGGTCGGGCATTCAGATCCCCGACCCCCGAATCCCTGTTACCCAGTTTAGAGTGCTGAACCCTGAACCCTTTTCATCACTGCACATCGCCCGCCTTCCACCTGCCATCTACCACCAACCATTTACCTCTCACCATGGCCGGCCGATGGTTTCCTCGGGAAAGAATCTCTGCCCGGTGGTTTGTTGCAGGCGGTCGCGGATCAGGCTGTAGGGACGGAGGCGGGCGTCGTCGGTGGCCTCGAATGTGCCTTGACCGGGCACGCTTAGGGTAGCATGAATCGCGCCGTGCGGGCTGAGATTGCGGCTGAATTCCGGACTGACGTCCTGGAACGGCAGCCGATAGACTGCCCCAAATGGCCGGAAATCTTCGGGCCGCACCATTTGCGACCAATGAGCGATACGGCTAAACGGATAAGGCAATTTTACCACGCCCGCGTGCTCGGCCATCAGCTCGATATCGAGCGTGCCGCGCACGGGAATTACTTCGCCGTAATCATCCCTGGGGGCGATACAAATCATCATGCCGTCGGTTTCGACATTGTTGTCCCAGTTGGCCGGTTTTGCGTCGATGGCCAGCGATCGCACCGGCGGGGTTTTCTTCTTTTCTGAACTTGGATAAGACGCAGTAGCCGTTAATGCTTCGGCCGCAGGCGAACCTGGCATGACAATAGTCTTGTCAAGTGGAGTGATAACCGGCTGGGTGGGAATCTCTTGGCGGATTTGCGCGACCAACTCGAAAAGCTGTTTGCCGGAGATCTCTTGGCCTTTGATTTCCGCCGTCACAACGCGATCCCATTGGATCGGGCGGAGGAGTTCGGCCCTGGGACTTTCCCAACGCAGCCAGAGTTGCGCGGTGTCGGTTCGGGCGTCGAGTTTGGCGGTCATGGCCCGACCGCTGGCGAGATGCACAACAATGCTCTCTTGATCGTCGTCCCCGGGCTGCTGGGCTAATGCCTGAAGCGGAGTCAGCCTGGTGGCATGGCCGGCTAAGATGGCCAGGCAGGCGAATACTATCGGGAACCAGGCGGAGGTTTTCATCAAGCCACCGGTTTGCAGTGCTATTGTTCATCAAGGGCGATATAAGCAGAAGGGGCAAACGTTGTGCCCGGCGAGGTTTGCCCGGGGGATTGATAATAAAGCTCCTTATGGCATAACAAGTTATAGAAAAGCCGGCGGAAAGGCGACCGAGAGAAGGCCCTTTTTCGCTGTTGTTTTTCGTCAACACGTGGACCAGAAACATCATGGATTAAGCTCCCTGTGTTTGGTTTTTTCACCTCTTCCTGGCTGCTGTTATTTCCCTTTGATTTGGCCCAAAGACCAGGAGAACACCCTCGCCCAACAGCTTGACACCCGGTAGGGAAACCATAAGATAAGTAAGATGCTGAGTTATTCAGGGAAGTTGTGGCCATCGATTTTTAACACCTCATACATTGGCAAGACAGCACAAGATATTGCCAAGGAGTTTCGGGCATGAGCGGATACCGACGATTAGACGTCAAGGAAGTCGGCGATGTTACCATAGTCCGATTTCGCGATCATAAAATCGTGGAGGACATTAACATCCAGGAATTGGGACAAGAAATGTTCCAATTGGTGGAAAAAGACCACCGCGGCAAGTTGCTGCTGAACTTTTCTGCGGTGGAATTTCTTTCCAGCGCCGCCCTGGGCAAGTTGATTACTCTGGACAAAAAAGTAAAGGCCCATGGCGGCATATTGAAACTGTCGAATATCCGTCCGGAAATTTACGAGGTTTTTGCCATCACCAAGTTGAACCGTCTGTTTGATATCAAAGAAGAAGAAGCCGACGCCCTGGCGACCTTCAGATGATTCTCACCATGATTTTGCCCACCTTTATGTCCACGTCCGATGAGTCCTGGACCTGGCAGTGCGAAAAACAGTTCGCCAGCGATACGTGCGCCGGCAGACGCGTGCTGGAGGACGTGCTGAAGGAATTAGAAGTTCAGCATTGGAATCAGCACGACATTTTCTGCGTGCACCTGGCCGCATACGAAGCGCTGATCAACGCCATTGTGCACGGCAACGGGGAAGATCGCAGCAAAAAAGTGCATTTTATCTGCCGCATTTCACCGCGTCGGGTGCAGGTGGAAATAACGGATGAAGGCTCTGGATTCAATCCCCAGGCACTGCCCGATCCCACGGATGACGCACACATCCACTGCCCGGGCGGCCGCGGCGTACTGCTGATGCGCGCATTTATGTCCCGCGTCAGCTTTAATCCCCGCGGCAACCACGTGACCTTGGAAAGAGATCGGGCGTGAGAATGAGGGGATAGGGAATAGGAAATTTAGGTAATGGATAGTGCGAATTATATACGGTTCTTCCGCACCAATTCCCGGACGGCCTCAACTGGGCTATCGGAGCTACCCGTTTCAAGTAAATTCTGAACCCTGAACCCTAATTGCTGGCCACCGTCAACTGCCCACTTTTTTTACCATCTACCACAAACCATCTACCTATCTATTTGGGCGGTTCGAGGCCGAAATCGCGGATCGTGAGCAGGCTGGAAAATTTATAGCCCTTTTTTGCAAACGCCTCTGCCCCGCCTTCCATACGGTCAATAATGGCGATGATCCGCTGCACCTTAAGACCAAATGCCTCTACCTTTTCAATGGCCTCAAGCGACGAGCCGCCGGTGGTGACCACGTCTTCGACAATGGCCACGCTCTGGCCGGGTTTAACCGGTCCTTCGACATATTGATTCGTGCCATGGCCCTTGGCCTGCTTGCGGACCATAAAGCCGACAAGCGGCGTGCCGTGCACGGCCGACATCACCACCACCGACGAAGTAATAGGGTCGGCCCCGATCGACATTCCACCGATGGCCTGGGGCATTCCTCCCTCAGCCAAGAGCTCCAAAATTCCCTCGGCCACCAGTTTCGCCCCGAACGGATCGAGCGTGACTTGTTTGCCGTCAAGATAGTACGTGGCCTTCTTTCCCGAAGCTAAAGTAAAATCCCCAAACCGCAATGCCTTCGCACGTACCAGGGATATCAATTCTCGTTTGTCATACATCGTTTGAAATCCTTAATTGAAAAATCGGAATGAAATTATGTATAACAATCTGAAGAAGTTCGGAAAAGGGGGCGGCACCGATAATTGGCTTTATCAGAGTCCATCTTATCAAATAAAAAGACTGAGCCAAGCATCGCCATAGACAAGGTATCCAGCTAAGTGATATGATACAACACAAGTTAAATAAAGCCCAATCAAATGAATAATGGCAAGCGTTAATCCCCAGAACCCACGTGACCAGATAAGATACACAGGTACTGCGACTGGCCACAAAAAGATGATGATAAAGTAGAACGAATGTAGAATCGGATAGCCCCTGATACGTGAATCAATCACGCACCAATAAGTCATAATCAAACAAAGAGAAATCACATAAAGAAAATTGATCGCAAGATTCTCCGGTCGAAAAATCACGTTCCATCCCGATGCGAATGCGATCAAGTACATCGTTACTACTAGCACCGGCTGTAGTTTCTTATAAAATGAATTGATCATTGATCTTAACCATGCAGCTCTGGTTACACAAAATACCGGAAAGTCAGGATGAAATCCATAAAAAGAAATATTGAATTGATTTACCCATGGCAAAGGCCAATTATACATTTTTTGGGAAAACCATGCAATCTATAGAAGAAAAAAACGCTCCAAGAATACCGACACCTAAGTCGTTGACGTCTCGTATTTGATCGTGACTTTGGCGAATCCCTGATAAGCGTTCAGCCCTTCGGTCAATTCTTCCAATTCTTGCTTGAGCATGTCGTCCATAAACGGTTCAACCTGTACTTGCGCGGCCAGTGCGGTGGAAACACCGGGATAGGAAATCGGCGTGAGCACGCCGGTCTGATACCCAGGCCCCAAAATCTCTTGCACCAGCGCGTTGCGATAGTCCCAAGCGCAGATCAAACGTCGCTCGGCCTTCATGCCGTAGGAATCGTAAGACTCGCGCGGCGAACCAGATAGTTCTTTGAACGGTGTAGCCATATTAGGGATCAGATTATGGTTTGTAAAGCCGCGACGGACACTAACGGGCACCGTCGGGCACCAGGCGAAGCCTGGTCGGCATGGTCGATTGGTCGGTCGCGGTTTTTTGTGATGTTGTTCAATTTGAAATTTGCATTTTGCAATTTACAATTTGCAGTCAATTTGGTTGTGCCAAGGGGGACAGTCCCATTTTCGCTGGGGCGAAAATTGGGACAGTCCCCAGGGCGAAAATTGGGACAGTCCCCTGATCAAACGCCCGCGGCAAGATATACCGTGCAATCGACGTCGATGATAAATTGCCAAGCCCCGTCGTTATTCTGTTGTTCCGAGTCGTTGCTCCGCTTGATGTTCAGCACTTTGTCGCTGCCCGCAAGTTCAAACGCCGAACGGTCGAAGACGGTCTTGATTTGCTGCACGATCTCGGCGCCGGCGTCGTAATTATCGTGAAAAACCTGGATCCGCAGGCCGACGGTGTCGATGGCCGAGCCGTCGCTGTGATAAGTCTGCGGCTGCTCGCTTTCCTTGGAAATGACTGCAAAGGGGCGCTGCGGATCAAAACTCAGCCCCGTATATACCCGTGACGCCGGCAAAAGGCCATTGAGCGTCGTCGCCGCGGCCCAACGCTGGTGAATCACCTGAGCTAGGTTCATGGTCGATCTCCAGGGATATTTAGCCCGCCGTGAACACACGGCGGGTAAAGGGGGAAAATACTTAACTTTGCCCCGGGTGTATGCCCCGGGTGTATTCACCCGGGGCTAAATATGTTTATTGCGATTGTTAATTACACCTTCACGGCCTCAATGGTCTGTAGTTCACCCAGCCGGGCGTCGCCGGTTACCGCGGTAATTTGGAAAACCGTTCCCGCGGCGTTTTGGATGCGATGGGTATGGTCTAACGGCAGATCTTCTTCCAAATAAATCCGACAACGAGAAACCGCCTGTTGGGCGGAATGTTCGACGTCTATTTCTACTGCCACGGGCTGGATCCGCGCCCGCACGCCCGTGCGCCATATGCGCCAGGTCGGTTCAGCCGCGCCGCCCTCGCCTTTGGCATACTCGGCCTGGAGAATGGTGACCGTATCATCAAGGCCATGGGCGATCGACAAATCACGGGAAAAGCACCGCCAGCGCGTGCGCAGCATAATCAGTGTTATTTCGAGAATTGTCCACCGTCGGCCGTCGCCGTCGAGGATCACGTCGCCGATGCAAGGCGGCTGGTCCAGTTCCGCCGCAGGCAGATGCCAGTTGGTGTCGGCGGCAATGCATTGCCCATCGGTATTAACGTATCGCCGCACTTCATTGCGATTGCTGGCGGCCAACTCGCCCAATTTCACGGCGCGGCGCAGGGCATGATTGATCACCGTCCCCGCGTTGCCCGGCGTGACCCCGCGGCGCAGGAGCGTCACCGTTTCCGTATTATCGGTTATCTGAGTGAAATCGGCGGTGGGATCAAAGTCAGCAGACATGGGAATTAGAGGTCAGAGGTCGGGGATCGGAGGTCAGGGAATCCGCTTTTTCATCCTTCATCCCTCATCCTTCATCCTTAGTTTTGCGTTCTGCGTTTTTCAGGTGTATCCTTGCGACTGCACTTCGACGGGCGCGTGAGTAGCCAGTTGGGCGTCGCACCAATCGACTGTTTTTTGCAAGCGGTTGAGGTAATCGCCCCAAACCACCATTTGACCGTCGATTTGATACGTCGGCTTGGGCTCGGCGGTGATTTCCGCGATCCGGGCGAGCGTTTGCGTTTTAATCAAGGAGATTTGTTCGATATCGCTGGGCATAATACACCTCAAATTACATTCATGCGGTAGCGGACAAGAATAACCTGCCCGCTCAGTGGAGTCAGGACATATTCGATCAAGTATCTCCGCCCTGCGAAGGGAAACGCCGGATGGTTGGCCACGTCGAGCACGTGTCGGAAGTTATAACCGATGGCATCCACGGTCCAAGTGGCGTCGGTCTGGAGGCTGTTGAAAATAACCTGATATACCGGCAGCGTGACTTGCGAGTGTCCCGTGACCGCAGTCCGGCTATCGGGATCCTGATCGTCGAGCAAATAGATAGAGTAATGGATCGTGGCGATATCAGCCTGGGTGATATTTCCCCCATCTGCGCCGACGATTCGGGCCATCATGGTCGCTGATCCGTTCTTAAACGCCGTGCCGTAAATATCAATTGCTTCAGTCATGAGTCTTCCCCGCGACAGCGCCGGTATGAAAATTTTGCCCCACAATAGCGCCAGTATGAAAATGTTGACCCGCAGCGGCGCCGGTGACAAACATCGCCGCACAAATGGGGTAAAATTGCTTCAAGACCACCGGTCCCGCCCATGTCACGGACCGGAAAGTTCGTGCGCTGAATGTCTTGGCGGCAAATGTTAGTTTCATTGGTATGTAACGTTGGTTCGATTTCCTAAAACGTCGGCCGCGACGACCACCCGGGTCGTGCTATCACTCAGACTGCGAAAACTTTCCGTTCCGGAGCCCGCACCCGAAACTTTTCCCGCCGTCACGGCGGCGATAATCTGCAAGGCCTGGCGCAGCGTTTTGCCGTCGATGGCATTGGCAAGATCGAGCAATGCGGCAGCGATCGCATTGCGTTCGCTGAGCGTCAGAGTCATGGCATCTCCGGCCTGAGCCGCGGTCTTGGCCGCGTTATAAGCGCTGGTCAAGGTCATTGCAGCTCCCGGCTGAGCCGCGGTTTTTGCCGCGTCATACGCCTGGGTAAGCGTCATGGCGTCGCCTACCGCCGCAGGGCTGGCAGGCAAATTATCCGTCTTCGTTTTGACGGCATTGACGGTTGTTTGCGATGCGGCAGTCTTCGCGGCATCGTAGGCCGAAGTAAGCGTCATCGCGTCGCCTACCGCCGCAGGGCTGGCAGGCAAATTATCCGTTTTGGTTTGGATCGCGGGAATGGTAGCTAAGGCTGTCCCCTTCCACCATATATCCTGCACGCCGATGCTCGGGCTGCCCGGAGTTGCGGCCGTGCTGAGATAATACTCCACGACGTACTCGCCGGGCGTCGCGATTCCCAGGGGAAAATCGCCGACATAAATTGCCGTTCTGGTGTTGTTGGAAGTTTGTTGTTCCGTCAAGGTTATCATGCCCGTGGTCCAGTTGGCGTCAGACACGCTGCTAATCGCCACCAACGCGGTCCCATTCCAGCGCGTAGTGCGATTCTGCCCGAGGATCAAGGCCAGAATCGTAACGCCCGACGCAGTATGTTTGAGGTTTAACTCGCCAGCCATTGTGTAATCCTCAGTATCCTTCTACTTTTATCCAGCCCGTTTGAGTCGTGGTCGTAAAAGTCAAAACCGTCGTCGTCGAGGAAAACGTGCCTGTTAATGTTGTCGTTATCACTGGCGTGTAAGTGAAGGCTACGGGATAAGTAATCGTCTGGCCCGACTTGGTGAATCCATCAAGATAGACCAAAACTGTCTTTTTGCCGTCTCCGCGATCGGGCATGCGCCAGACCGCCGTGCCGGCGTCGCCATTGATGGTCGTTTCGTTTATATGCCCGCCGTCTTCGACCCAATCCGTGACCGTTGCCCCTGTTTCAATAAGCGTGCCGCCGCCAGTCACGGTCCAATTATTTCTCACCAATCGGCTGACAAGGGTAATATTATTGGGGTTGCCTTCCCAACCTATATGCATCGTGTGGCCATCAGTAACGTAGCCGTGGAAATTGTTCAGCGTTACATCACTGATGTTATAACCACTGAAACTTAATAATCGAACGCCATAGTATGCGCTATCGAAAAAGAATCCATCCCAGTAAAAGCCAGTACAATTACCGTTAGAAGCATAAGCATAAGTTGGCGGAATGCCGGTAGCGACTTGTTCGGCGGGATTGATCGCAAGGCCGTCGTTGCCACCATTTGAATAACCATCATAGCCGATCACGTCCGTCATCGGCCCGCCACAGATATGAAAGCCATCTTTGCCGCTCCCAGCAGTCCAATAACACTTAAGCCCATTAATTCGCAATTTCTCGCCATAAGAAAAATTCGCGGCAAACTGATGGGCGTTGATGATTTGCACATTCTGAATTATCAAATTGTGAAACCCGAAATACTGAACTCCGGCAATTCCATTCCACCATAGACCCGGCATACTTTGGTCTAAATACAACTCGTTTTCATCTTCAACTTTGGTTGAACAATTGCAGTTCAGAAACAGATTCGCCAGAACCATATTATCATCAACCGGGTACTCAGTTATGGTATGGCCCACACCGATGCTTTCCTTCGTCGAACCATATTTCCCGCGCTCTATCGTGAATGTATCACCGCTTTTATTAGTGACCTTGATGATCTCCTTACTCCAACCGCTAACTAAAGCATAAAACCACGTAGTGCTGCCATCGGCGGGGTCAAAATACTGGCCGTCACCGGCAGTTACGGTCAGAGATGTTCCCGTAGTGGCTGGACTAGGAGCGGTCGCCACGTGCGACAAGAAATACTTGCAGCGATTCTTGTTCCTGATTATAGGATAATTCATACCATCAGACTGATAGAATCCGGTATGCTGTCCCAATCCGATTATTCCTACATTTCGTGCTTGGACCAGATAATTCACTCTGAAAGCTTTATCAGCAATCAATATCCCTCCGCCCGCAGCTTCAAGCGCGTCCAGAGCGGCTTGTATCAATGCCGAATCTTCATGGCCGCCTCCAGCCCACTTGTCGGCATCGCCGTAGACGCCGGAAATTTGGCTGGCGATGACGATCCGATCTTTCTTCAGGTTGTAGTCTAAGTAACCCAGAGAGCCGCTGACCTTTGTTAGGTCATAAACACAACTGCTGATCTTGAGATTATTAGAGTTACTTGACACCAAATCATAGCCGCCGGCGCTGCTGCTAAGCTTGACCCCATATAGTTCAATCGTGGCATTGGCCGAACCGCTGTCTACGGCTTTATGCAGACTTGCACCGGCGGACTCTGAAATCTGGCCGCCGAAAACTCTTATTGTGCCATAAGCCGTGCTGCCCGTTATCAGACCCTCCGAACCACCGACTGCACTCGGTCCCACGACTTTTATGATAGGATTGTAAAATTCAATCAAGTCGTTGGCGGTCCCCGTTAATTTGTAAACAGAGTAATCTTTGCCACTGAATGTAGAATTGTAAATTTTAACGCTAGGAGAATTTGTCGCACTTCCATCATCCCTAAAATAAGCGGCGGAATAGTCGCCAATACATTCGAGATTATAGGTAGTAAAACTCGCCGGGATTGGATTTTGCGGACCGTTGGACGTTCGCCAGTTATAACCAATTGCGGCCTGATATGTGCTTGTCCCAGCGGCAGTAAGCGTACCCCAAATAGTCATGTCCTTAACTATACTGGCTGTACCAGGCACAATTATTGGCCCCACTCCGGACGAGCCTGTAAGCGGGGCCTGGGATTTAATAATGGTCGCTCCAATCCCTGCACCAAACAAATTTACAGAAGTCGGCAAAATGGTGTTATAAACCCCCAGATCGTAAGTATGGGCAGAAATGATAATCACATCGCCCGCTGCCGCCGCTGCAACCGCTGCTACCAGTGCCGTCCCTCGGGCTGCATCCGTATCTGCTGTAGAGTTGTATGCCGTAGTTGTACCGTCTTTGTGCCTAATGACTACCGTTCCGAAATCCGTTGTGGTGGCGCTTATTTTGCCGATATTGGTTATTTTTTTACCGTTACCATCCAAATCGCCGCCGAGTTGCGGAGTGGAATCCAGCGCGATTTCAGGCACTAAGGAGATACCGCCGGGCATATCTGTAGATCCTTTCTCATCGTTTAGTTAGTTCGCAGCATGAAGAAAAAACTCGCAGTGTTGTCGATGGCATGGGAGGAAAGGCGATTTTCGCGTGATTTTTTTCTATCCGGCCGCCGCTTGATATTTCGGCGGCCGGATCATATTGAATCAACTTCTTACGAGCCGCCGCCTCCACCGACCGTGCCGGTGCTCTTCACCGCATAGCGCGGATTGATCGCCGCGGCCGCGCCGCATTCGCTGGCTTTGAAGCGAACGACGATGTCCTGGTTGAACTCGGCCTCGCTTAAGGCCGGCGACTGCGTTACGGTAATAGGCCAGTTCTCCATATAGGCGAAGGCCTTGCGGAAGTTGCCGATAAACCACCATTTTTTCGCCGCCTCGGCCGTCTGGCCGGAAGTAATAATCCGGCGGTAAGCCAGCCGGCTTTCCACCACGCGGTACTGCCCCAGCGGATTGGCCGCCGTGGTGGCGATGTTTTCACCAGTGGACGTATAAGTGATTTCCGCCGCGTTGAACACGCGATGAGCGGCGTGGCGATAGGCTGGCATAACCAGCACGGTCGTGGCTTGGATCAACACCGGTTCGCCCGTGTTGGGATCCAGGATGTCGGCAAAGAGTTGCTCGGCGGCGTCCACGTCGGTCCAATCCACCAGTTCCTGGGTCATCTGGTTGATCCAGGATCCGTCGGGCGCGACGCCCGTGCCCGTGCTGCTGTAGGTGTTATAGCTCACACCCTTCCACTTGTAGTTGTTGGTCACTCCAATCAACAGATCGATCAGCCGCTTTTCCTTGTTCAAGCCCAGCACTTCGCCGACTTCCGCCGCCCGCTGGAGAATCAGATGGGTGCGGTCGAAAAAGATGGCTTCCTTGGTCACCGGCACGATAAAACCGCGCTTGGTGGTCTGCGGCGTTTCAATGTAATCCTCGCCAAATCCCAGATGAGGATAGGGCATGCCCGGTCGGACCTCGGCCACTTCGTCGCTCACGCGCCCGATGCCGGGAATCCGCTCGCCGTCGAGCCTCGTGGGAATGGTGTCCACGAGCTTGGATACCACAAACGCCTCCTGCGTGTAAGCCTGGAGAATTCGCGACCGGATCACCTGCCCGGTGATGTTGGAAAAGGCCGTCACGTCCACGCCTTCGCCGGTTTCCAACAGCGTTACGCCGCCGCTGCGCGGATCCATCTGGCGCACTCGTTCGGGGCTCAGCGTGGCCTCGGCGATTTCGCGAATACTGAAATCCTCGGGCTGCAACTGGCCCTGATCAAGGGCCTCTTGTAAATGCCGCACGGTCTTTTCCGCGCCGCTGAGGTCATACATGCGTTTCAATTCACGATATTTGATCGCTCTCACGATGAAGGTCTCCTTGTAAATGACAGTTAAAAAAACAGAGGTCAGAGGCCAGGGGTCAGAGGTCTGTTTACTATTCCCTATCCCCTAATCCCTATTCCCTAATCTCACACGCCGCCGGTCATAACTGTGGAACGAATATCCACCAGCACACTGGTCGTGTCGGCCGCTTCGCGTTTGGCCACCCGGCCGATGGCATACGCGCTTTGCGCAACTTTGGTCGCTTGCTGATTGAGCAAGGCGGTGCCGCCGGCGTTCTCATCGGCGCCGACCAGATCGCCCAGTTCAAACGTTCCGCTGGGACAATCAAACTCGAAAACGCCCGTGGAGGCCACGCGGATCGGGGCGGTCTCGCCCGCCCGGCTGCGCTGCATGGCCACGCCTAAAAATTTGCTGGTAAACAATTGCTGATTAGCGGTTTCCGATTCCTGATCCGCTTGGCTCGACGCGGGCCGGGCATCATCGGTTTCTTGATAAATCAAGTCGCCGATCTCAATCACGGTCGCCGCATCCACGGCCGCGATTACGGGATTCGTGTCGCCGTAACGCCAACGCATCTTGTCGGTCATTGTTTTTCTCCATTAATGATTGTCAGTTTTCAGTTATCATTTTTAACTTATAACTCTCAGCCGTCAGCTTTTTGAATTCATTATTCAGCATTCATCATTCTTAATTCATTCTTCATCCCTCATCCTTCATCCTTTAAGTTATGGCTTCCACAAAAGATTTCATATCCGGCTCACCTCTGCCTTGTGCCGCATACTGGTCGCGCGAACACGGCTTCACCGACGGCTTACAGAAAGCCTTCCGCGATTCCAGTAAACTTCGCTCCCTCTCGGCGCCGGCCAACGTTTGTACGATTCGCGCTCGCTCCTCGATTAAATCTCGAATCGCTTTCTCGTCTTCCGCCGCCAGCAGCAAGTCCATGAATTGCTCGCTGACGATAATCTTCTCTTGGGGATCATTGCTCTCCGGATCGGGGAGATTGAACTGACGCAACAATCGCCGCACAATATCGTGTTTTTGATGAGCCGCCTCCAAGGCCGTAAGCCGCTGGACTTCGGCCTCAAGACACTGTTGCTCCGCCAGCATTTCGCGACAGAGTTGCTCGGCCAACTCAGGATAATCCCTTTTTAAGTCCTCTAGCGTGAGCGTCTGCGGTTTTTCCACCGGCAAAATGTCGCTCTCGCTGCTGGCCGATTCAAACAGGCCGCGTGTCGTGGCCGGATCGGCTACCAGGTCGACACTTTGCACCCGGGTAATCGCCTCGACGACGATCTGCTCGCCTTGGCGCGCGGTTCGCGCTTCGACGTTATGTGAAAAACCCACGTTCTCCGGAGCGTGTTCGGCGTCCCAGGCAAGCTGCTCGGCCAAGGCGTGTTTGGGATTGAAATAAAAATCGGCAAACAGGCCTTCGCCCGGCCGCGTGCTCACGTTGCGGATCATGCCGATGCGATCTTGATAATCGCGCGGCGCCGTCGGATGGCCCTTGGGATGGTTTACGTTAACCTTGGCGTCCTCGTAAAGTCGAGCGGCCTGGACGAGCGCCTCGGGCAAATAGCCGCGTCCGTTACGCGATTGCAGCCCGAGGATCTTCACCCCGCGAATCACACCTTGATCTCCATCGACGCGCATCCGCACGCCGCGCGAATCGCAATATTCTTGAAGCGTTTCGATCATCGCCTGTCCTTTCGTAAATCAAATTATAAGTTCTCAATTATCAGTTCTGCCCACTGTCCACCGCCCACTGTCCACTACTTTTCGACTTGTTCCACCTTGCGGCGGATGTGCTGTATGGTTCCGTCTTGCACGCTTACTTCCACCGCCGCGGTGCCGAAGAAACCTCGCTTCAGTGTCGCGGCCAACATTTCCGCCAGCGCCTTTTCAAGCTGCGCCACTTTCTTCGCGTTGGTGGGTGAGGCAGCGGTTGTCATAGTGGATTTATGTATATATCTCGCGGAACGCGATTGCAAGATTTCTTTTTGGCCACCCCCCAAAATTTTACATGCATCTACACCTGAGCAACTCATCTCATTGCGGCAAAATTACTTGTGCACTTCAACAACATCACCTTAAAAATATCACCCCACATCTTTGTTCTTAACAAATAGAATATCTATCTGATTTGTGTCCGCCTCACTCCACCGCCGGCACTTCTTTTTCACCAGCGATCAATTGCAGTTCATGTTCCGGATCCAAACCGTGACGCAGGGCCATGGTCTCAACCGACATCGCCCGATTGCGCACCAGGATCTGATCGGCCTGCGCATCCTTGAGCCGATCGCGCACGGCCAGCGAAGGCGGAATGCCGCGGATATCCACTAAGTTCAAGGCTTCACTTGGCAGCCGGCCCGTTTCCACCGCGTGAAGCGCCACGCGCCGCATCACTTCCAGATCGTCTTCCAGCATGTCGTGTTGCAGACGCTCGAACATTTTCACGGCCGGGCCTTCAGCCACCATCGTCGACGAATAATTGGCGTTCGAGGCGTCGCTGCTAAGCATGAACTCGGGCATGACCAGCCGGCTGGCGATCGCCCTCAGCTCGGCCTGCAAGACCGCCACGTATCGGCCGGCGTCGATACCCGCCGCGGGAAACTCGTATTCCGTGCCCGAGATGGCGTCGAGAATAGTGCCCGGCGCAAATCGCCGGAAATGGCTGGTCCGGCCCGTGGCCTGACTGGTCACACTCAGGTCGGCCTGATTGGCCACGAATTGCTCCAGTCCCGCGCTGGCGGCGGCGGTGTGCTTGCGAATAATGGCAATCGCCGATTGAATCTCCGAAACCACGCTCATGTTGCGGAGCAGTTTTTCCGCGCGGCGAGATTTTTCCGCACCGGATAGTACAACGGCAGGCCGCGTTTCACGTTGGCGTCTACGTTCGCCTTGCGATGTTGGATCTCGGCGGCGTCGATCAACCGGCCGTCGACCCAGTAACCGATCACCGTTTCCACGTCGTTCGCATCGGTTTGCACGCCAAAACTCGCCGCCGGATCGCCAACCCGATCGGCCGGCACGGCCACCTGGTCCGGCTCGACGAAACGCACGCGCATCGTGCCGTCGGGAGCGGGAAAGAATCGCAAAAAACACTCGCCGTCGCGATCTTTGCGGCAGACAATCTCTTGCTGCCGCTTGTGCCAATGGTTAAGCGATATGAACTCGTCGATAATGGCTTGCACGTCGCTTAATAAGGAGCCGGACGGCATCTGGCCTTTTCTCGCCACGGCACGGTAGGCGTGTCCGCTGCCCACAATGTAACTGATGCGATTTTCATGACCATTAATGGCGAATTCATTGCCCGCGGCCAGCGCCCGGCATTGTGCGCGGATTTCCCCAAGCTGCTGCTCGTCGCTGAAGGGAACGCCCGTCGTCACGCCCGGCGACAGCCCGCCGCCCAGCGAACTCCAACGCACCCCATCCACGTCGTAAAGGGCCTCGGCCGGATCGACAAAACTGTTCCACAATTCGTCGAAGGCCTCCAATAACCGCCGCTCTAGGTGCATTAAGCGGCTATTGCCCTGAGAGGATGCGTTATTGTTCATCCTCTCATGCGAAGTTTGATTGACATCTTGCATAATTTGTGTTCCTTATTGATCAGTACGAAACCGCAAGCGGTCTCTTAAAAATCTGTATCCCTGTCCACTGTCCCCTGTCCGCTTTATTCATCCTTCCTCCCTCATCCTTCATCCTTATTTTCATCCCACGGGCAAACGGTCGCCTAACCCGTCGCGGACGTTTCGCCCGGCGAGCAGCTCCGCCGCCAAGCGCAGCGCCATTTCAGTCGCATCGGGGCCGTCGTCGTAATCACCCACGGGAAACGCCTGGAGTTGTTCGACCAACAGCCGCGTGCCCGGACTGCCGCTTTTAAACCGCAAGCGCCGGCTGGAAAGATATGGGCCCAGGCGGCGGATGCGGACCAGTTTGTTGGTCGAATTTTCCACCGGCCAAGGCCGAGCGCCCAAAATGCCTTGCCGGCGAAACGCGGCTTCGAACTCGCCCGCCAGCAGGTCTTGAAACTGATTGGCCTCCACGCCGAACACGTCCGGTCGAAAGCGGCGAAACAGTTCCACGCCGTCGGCCACGATTTGCGGCGTGGGCCGCCGCGCCAGGTCCGCTTCGAGGTAGATCAATCCTTGCCGATCCACGCCCAGCATAATCAAGGCCGAGAAATCGCCGCGCCGGGCATCGACGCCCTTGCTGGGATCCAACGCCAAGGTCTTGACCGTCAACTGCGCCGGCCAATCCTCGAACCAAATCGATTCGTCAAAGTACGATTCCGGCCATTCGCACAAGTCGGGATTGAGGGGCGAGTTCTGCTTTTCGCGTTCAAACGCCGTGCGCCCGCTCTCGATGCGCGTACACATCAACGTGTAGAGATCCTCTTGCTCGGGCCACAGCACGACCGCCCCCTTATTCATGTCATCACGATGTTGCTCATAAAATTTTCGCGCGGCGGTCTGATAATGAGGATCGGATATATTCGTGTAGATCCCCTCCCACTGCTGCCAGAGCGACATGTTTTCCGGCCAGCGCTCGACGGCCTTGAAAATTCGCGACGTCCAGCCCGGCGTTTCGTGCAACTGCATGGCCAGGGCCTCGCAGTGCAGGGCCGTGGCCAGGTTGACGACGTTCGTTCGCGCCGTGCCCGCCTTCATCAGCGTGCCGTGGAACCAGGTCCGCGAATGCTCGCGCTGCACCGCCGAGCAAATGTGGCCGTCGTTTTGCAAATCGTCGCAAATAATCAGCGTGGGCCGATGCTCGCGGCGCCGCCGCCCGCGAATCCGCTGCCCGCTGCCAAAGGCCTCGATGGTCACCCCGTTCCTGAGCACAATAGCGTTCTCGCGCCATACTTTTCCGCGCCCGGCCGCCTGCGGATAATTCTCGGCCAGCCGCGTGTTTTCCAGCAATTCCGTTTTGATGTTCTCCAGGTGTGCGCAGGCTTGATGCTTGGTGTCGGAAACAATCCAGATATACGGCTCGCGGCCTTCCAGGGCCTCGCGCAAGGGAAAGGCCAGCGTGCCGATGGTCGACTTGGCCCCGCCGCGCGGCCCGAGCAAATTGAGCTTCACCCCGCGCGCGTTCGGCGTGGCGTCCAACTTCCTGGCCAGCCAACGGTGCATTCTCGAGGCTGGACGGCTGAAATGTGCGGGCAGATGCTCCGCGCCCCAAGACAAAAGATCTTTTGCCGCGCCGCCGGCGCGACTCGCTCGCCTGGCCCGACTGTGCCGGCGAGCCAATTCGTTATGAAACTGCCGCAACAAACACGCTAAATTATTTGGCGTAATGCGACATTCAGTGATAATGGCGTGCGGCGAAATCATGGCAATCGCAGAATTAAAGTTTAGCCGCGGCAATGGTGCCGCGAGTTACGGAATAATTCTCCCGGCGCAAGTGCCGGGGGTAAACATCGATGGTATATCACATGTTCTCTTTTATTGTTTCACTTTTGTCCGTTAATACTGCCTCGTCCCCTACGTGCTTCCCCGGCGCAACTGCGCTGACCATCTTGGTAATATCTTCCAAGCGCTTCATGATCTTTTTGCGATACGCGCTGACCGGCACTTCTTCCACGACAATTTGCGATAAATACGCCATCAGCCGTGATATCTGCTCAGGGGTAATCGTATCAGGATGGGGCGAGGCGAATTCCTCGGGATCGAGCCGCTCCAGGGCCCAGGCCGCCGCGCCAATATTGCGCCTTTTTGGCGGCCATATTGATGTTCTTCATGTGCGTGACCACCGCCTGACTCTGCGCGATCCAGTTTTTCGGCGAACTTATCATTGCGTTCGGCCGTGTACTGGATCGTACTGTGCGCGCAGCCGACGTAATGCGCGGCGGTTCGCCGGCTGCATCCCATCGAGAGAATCGCCACGATTTCCCGCTGCTTCATCTCATCCAATACCGGCGGTCTCCCGCGTTTCGCCACAATACTGCTCCTTCCTTATTGCGCGCCAATGTATTCAAACGACACCACTGACCGGCCCGCTGAGCCGCGGTAGTTTTTCACAAATCGATCGGCATTCCGCGAGCCCGTCTTTTTTACACATACTGCCCGCCATAGCGGCGAACGCCGGCAATGCGCGATCACCGCCGGATGGCTGGCCGTTATGTTCAGTCGATAACCTTGCTGGCGGTTCATTTCAGCCACCGTCTCGGCCAAGGCCATGCCGATGCCGATTCCTTGATAATCCGGCAAGGTGACAATGCGGCTGATTCGCCGTCGGTTCTTGCGCCGATCAGCGACGCCGTCGCGCAAAACGCCACCGGCACGCCTTCCCACAAAGCCAGATAACACTTCGCAAAGCTGCTCAATGCGCCGCTCAAATAGTGATGGCGCGCAAACAACCGCCACGCACTACGCCGGCAACAAACGATTTTAAGGTTGATCGGCGGTCGCCGAAGACGCCTCCATTGAAACGCGGAACTCGCCATGTCAATGACCCAATCCGGCTGGAGCCACTGCGTCACGTCGTAGTGGCACGTCACCGCGACGAATCGGCAGCCGATCCGGCCGTGATGTATTCCCTTGGCAATCGCCGCGGAAATCACCCGGGCCACGTTGCGATCCACCACGCTGGTAAATTCGTCGAACGCCACAAGGCCGCAATACGTGCCACGGTTGGCTTGTCCAACCGTGCCGTCGCTGTCGGCCTTATCGGCGATGGCGTCGGCCTGGCTTATTGCCCGGGCAAGGTCGCAACGAAACTGCTCGCCGTTGCTCAACACCTGGTAGGGCTTAATCCACGACGGCGGCGAGGAAAATCCCACCATCGTGAACGTCCCTGTAATCTGCTTGATGGGCAAATCGCCCAGGCCGTCGATCACTGCCCGATCCGCAGGCCACTCTTTACGCTGGTAAAGATGCTTGCCAAAAAGCCTCTTCGCCAGCGTGCTTTTTCCGCTTCCCGAGGGACCGACGATCAAACCAATCCGCCAATCTTTAGAAGGATGAGGGATGAAGGATGAAGGATGAAATTGTTCATCTTCCGCCTTGCGCCCTCTGCCTTCCGCCGTGTTCTCTCTTTCTTCCGCACTCCGGCCTCCGCTTTCAATCTCCAGCAACTCGTCCGGTATCCCCACACGGAACCGTTCCGCGGCCCTGACACTGAGCGGCACGTCGAACATGCCCGCTACCTGTTGGACGCGAAATGAATCGTATACCGGACATTCAACAGTAATTTCAACTACCGGCATTTGTTGTAAACAGTAAATTGTGGATGAGTCGTTTAGCCGCGACCGGGCACCATGCGTGGCATGGTCGGGGAGCGGGAATAATAAATAGTCGATAGTGGTTTTCGGTCATCATTAAACAGTTTTCAGTAGATCAGGGATCGAGAGTCAAGAAGTAAGATCCGTGCTGAACCCCGAACCCTGAATCCTCTTTACAACGTCAGCAATTTACACTTGTATCCCTCACTGCTCAGCCGTTCGAAAACCATCTTCTGCTCCGCCTCATCACGGCACTCGACCACTACCTGAAACGCCTCGGGCACGACCACTTCTCGCCCGCCTCGGCCGGGCTCATCCGCCGAATCTTCATCCCCCGATAATTCAGGATCAGCGAGCATCTGGCCGAGCAAATTTTGCATTGCTTCGTTTTCGGTTTCCACGTGCTCGATCAACTCGGCCAGCATTTTTTCATTCGTTTCCGCCATTTCCGCCAAAGGATCATGCAGGGCCAGCAGTTTAGCCGCTTCGGCATCGTCCAGATCGAGAATCAACACCGGCACTTCCACGTCGGGTGTGATTTCCGCGCGAAGATGGCCGTCGATCAATTCCAAGGAGCCATCGGGCAGTTCTCGAACCAAAAGCGCGTCGGCGTAACCCACTTCGGCCAGCATTCCTCGCAATGCGTCTTGCTGTGCCGCCGGATGGGTCCGCCAATTCCGTGGATTCGGTCTCAACTGGCTTGCCCGTACCCGCCGCAACTCCTTGATCCGGTCGCGAATCCGCATTATCCGCCCTCCTTATTCACCTCAACGTCATCCAGCACCTTAACCTCATCCTGAGCACAGCGAAGGATCTTGTCATTAGCGGCTATAGGCTGTAGCTTAGTGCAAAACGGTGAGTTGAGAGTGCTGAACCCTGAACCCCCAACCCTGAATCCTAATCCTGCAACTGCTCCGAAAGATTCTCGATCTGCAATCCGTACATCTCCATGCGACGTTCCATTTCCTTCAACGATATTTCGTGTTGGATGCACTGCGGCAACCGTTTCTGCTCGGCATCGACCATGCTGTCCATCTTGGTTTCCAACCGCGCGACTTGCGTCGACAGCACCGCCAATTTGGCGTGGACCATGAACATCCATGGTCCGGTCGCCAATAGCGCCGCTGTCATCATGCCAATGATGATCTCCCATTCCTGGGCATTCATAATTCATCTTTCAAAATGAGTGGAATTATTTTGCCCCTCTTGGCATTACTTAGTTGTCGCGGGCGACGTTGTCTGTGCGGAAACCACCTGGCTGACGGCTTTTGCGGCCTCGGCCGCGGCCTTGGCTTCCGTGGCCACACCGGTAATCTGATTGAGTTTGGCGTCGATCTGATTTTTGATCGGCTCCACCAGGGCCGAAATATGTTCTCTCAATTCCGCCGCTCCGCGCCCGGCAAACGAATTAGGCGCGAGATTTTCAATCGCCAACGGCTTGTTGTTGACCAACTTCCAGACAATCACGCAACCAAAGATCGCCAATGAGACCGCGGGAATGCCACCGCCCACCGAGATCAGTTTGTCAAATGACAATCCGCCGGCCAGCCCCTCCTTGATCTTTTCCTTGGCCAGATCCTTGAGATAGCCTTTTAAAACGTCGTCGGGTTCGGCGTTGGGGCCGAGTTCCGCCTTCACTTTACTGACGCGGTCCATGGCCCGCTGAATCAATGTTTCCGGATCGCCGCCGAATTTTTCAAAAATAGAATCAATCTTCCCAAACTTCGTGAGGATGGTTTTGTTTTCCTCCTCGACTTTTGCTACCTGCGCCTTGGCTTCCTCGGCGGCCTTGCGCGCTGCATCATCAACTGGGGCAGGAGTCGGCACAGGTGGAGTCGCCGGCTTTTGTGATTCTACAGATTGGGGCGGATTGAATTTATTAGCCAGAAGTTCCGTAATTGTAGACAATCGCTGATTAGTCTCATCCTGCGCCTTGAGGATGGGTTCAAGATCAATCTTTGGCGGCGCCGGGGTTATTGTCTGTGGTGCCGGCAGCGTTGGCCAGGCCGGCAAAGGCGTCAACGGCTGCGCCGGCCCGCCTGGGGCGGGCTGATTGCGGAATTGATCCCGATACCGATAAGGCAGCAGATACGGAGCCGGACTTGATTGCTGCGGACACGTCCCGCCCGGGCATTGCGCCTGCTGCTCAACTTTTCCAAAAACGCCATACAAACTCTGCACCGGCGTGGCAATACCTTCCGTATCGTTGACCGTTCGCGCCCGCAGCAAGGCCACAATCATTTTCCCCTCGGCGTCGAAGATGGCCGAACCGCTCCGGCCATTTGCCGGGACAGGCAAAAAGTGCAAATCCGCGCCACTGTAACCCAATGCATGACCTTTCCAACCAGTAGACCAGGTGCCGTTGGCGCAGCCGACCGAACTCAGCGTGGCCCCGGCCGGCACAATGTAATCACATGGCGCCACGGGAATAACAGCGGGAAGAAGGCCACTAAAGGCCGCCTCCGGCAAAGCGATAATGGCCGCATCCGCGCTTTCCGATCGGGAGATAACCTCCCCCGCTAGCGCCTGCGATTGGTGTCCCCCTCGCCAAAACTCGCAGCGCACCGTGCGATCACTGCCCACAACGTGTGCGGCAGTGATCACATACACGCGTCCTTGGCTGATCTCGAATACGCAGCCGCTGCCCACGCCGCCGTCCGCGGCAGTGATGCGGCAAGTGGCGTCGATGCAATCGGTCATTGCCCCTTGCGACACACACGCCGCCCAACTTGCTAAAAATACAATTACCCCCAGGGTAATAATCCAGTTAATCAAAATCGGAAGCTTCGTTTTTGCCATGATTAGGGTTTCCTTGATGTTATGTGTTATTAAATGTTAATTGAACCTAAAAAAAGTAATGTCTATAGCCGGCGGTCAACGACCGCCGGAAAATTTTCCCAGGCACGAGTGCCTGGGCTAAACTCATGGTATCAATGTGAATCGGTATTTGTAAAACGGCGAGCGGGCCAAATCGGCCGGTTCGGTCAGCCGATCGGCCAGGTGCGGCACCGGATCAACTCCGCCGCCGAGGCGATCGGCCATGGCGCAGGCCTGAGAGCAAAACGGCGGTCGCCGGTCCACGGCGCTGTCGTCCAAATCGGGTCGAACGAACCACCGCACTATCGGCAGGTGCAAAAACGCCGCCGTAAGCAACCCGATGTAACCGTAATTGCATCCGCACAGCCTGCGCATAAAACGCACGGCCCCAGCGCGATCGTAATGCTGCCAGCGGTTGCGCGGATTGGTCTGATAGACGTCGATGCGCCCGGGATACTGCTTTACCTGACTGGCAAGCGTCACCGCCCGACCTCCATAAAACCATTGCACTTCCAAGCAAAATAAATCGCCATCCCACCAGGCCGCTTTGGCCGCATGGCAATGTTCGCCCCGACCGGCGATGGCTATCGCTCCGCGGCGGCGGAACAACAGCAAATCGCCGTCGCGAATCTTCTGCTGGGCCTCGCCAAAAGGCGCCATCACCCGCGAAATCTGCTTGATTTTGATCGCTGACATGCCGCTGCGCTTCTCGCTCATCTTATCAACCTATATTCATAAGGAGGACTTTTGCTGTGCCGCTAGCTGCTTGTTGTTGTCGATAGGGTGCCACTGGCTGCTTGTCAGCCAGTGCTGAGCATGTGCCTTGACCAACCTTCGGTCGGTGCCCGCCATCTCCAGCAGTGCTCTCCCGAACGGCACTCCCACCTGACTGTAAATACAATTGCTCGCGCCGCCAGCGACGCACTTCTTCATATCGCTCGTGATGAACCGGCTTCAAACCGAGCCCCAAAGGCCCAATCTGTTGATGCAGGCGAGCAAGCATCGACGCCCGCAGCGCCGGCATCGTGGCAATGGCCTTTTGCGTGCGGCACAGCCGGCAAGGCATGTACACCATGCCGCCGCAATCCGGACACCGCTGCGGCGGACTGGCCGGGACTTCTGGTTCTTCTTCCCAGAGACATATCCTTCTTGGCCGCTGTTGCCGTTTTCCTAAGGCAATCGCCCCGATTGTGCCCCGGCTCACGCCGGTAAGCCGGGCAATCTTGCGCTGGCTCAGTTTGCCTTCGGCCAGCAATTGTTCAATTTGTTCCACCAGATGGGCTGCAATCATGGTTGTCTTGTCTTGCGCAAAAAAAAGAGCCCGGCCACGGAAAAAAACTTCCGTCGCCGGGCTCTTTTGGATACCTGATCACTCAGGCCCTGCGGACACCCGCTTAATGTCCAAACCTTACCATAGGCGCTGGCCCAATTTCAAGAGAATTTTTTCTATTAGTCATCCTGAGCGCAGCGAAGGATCTACGCCCCGCGAGAAATAAAAATTATGTCCCCTCTCCCATCGGGAGTTATTGATAAAAAGTCCCCTCTCCCTCCGGGAGAGGGCCAGGGTGAGGGCCATGGTCTGCATAACCTCTTAATAGAAATAGAATTATTTTATTAAGGCCCGGAGATAGCCGGCAGTCCCAAGGGAACGTCTCGACTCATCTATCTCCGCTATTACGGGTTGATGGCATTTTGAATCACAAGATGGCAAATGGGAGCCCGTCCGCTAAAGATGTTGATGGACTTGTATCTGCCGCCGAAGTGTAGTGGCAAACGAACGGTTATTGACTTCATAGAGGTTCGCGCCAAACGGAACACTCAGCCCCCACTTGCGGCATGGTGTGTGCCCGCCTATGCTGACAGAAGTGAAAATCACGTTATAGGGTCAGTTTGGCGGACGAAGAGAGAGTGCGCGTGCGCACTGTTTCCCCACGTCGTTAACCACATCAATCTTGAAAGGATAATCTCATGGGCGTGACCAACAAACAGGCCGGGACTCGTGTAGATGAGGTCGCCGAGGGAATCTACCGGATCAGCACGACTGTCAGCGACATTCCAGGCGGCTTCTTATTCAACCAGTATTTGCTCACAGACGATCAGCCGTTGCTCTTTCACACAGGGCCAAGGAGAATGCACTCGCTGGTCCAGGAAGCGATTTCCAGCGTTCTAGACGTCAAAGACCTGCGGTTCATCGGTTTTTCGCACTATGAATCTGACGAGTGCGACTCGCGGGCCGAGTTCCTGAGCCTCGCTGTGAACGCGGCGCCGTTGTGCGGCCAAGTCAACGCATTGATCAATGGTGACTGCTTCGGTAAGCCGGCACGCGCTCTCGCCGACGGCGAAACGCTCTCACTCGGCAGGCATCGCGCTGGCTGGTTCGACACGCCGCACCTGCCCCATGCATGGGAGTGTGGATACCTAATGGAGGAACAGACCGCACACTTCTGTGCGGCGACCTGTTCACCCAAGGCGGTGCCGATCTTCCCCCGCTTACTTCTTCGGACATCCTTGAGCCGAGCGAGGCCTGCCGAAAGCGGATGGACTACTATTCGCACGCGAAGAATGTCCGTTCGCTCATGGCTCGCCTGGCGGCAGTCAAGCCGACGACACTCGCTTGCATGCACGGTAGCGCTTGGCAGGGGGACGGAGGCCGGCTGCTCAGCGCGCTCGCCGAATCGCTAGATGCCTGAACTCGGAGAAGTTCCCCTACAGATGTTCTGGATTGACCAGCAAGCTCCCAAGAGCGGCCACTCCTGCCCCACCTTGATTCACCAGTTTCTCATGTTATACTAATCACCTCTGATGAACAAGCTGAACCAAATCAACGAAAGAGTCGGCAAATACAGATGGACCATTTGTGCGCTGCTCTTCTTCGCCACGACCGTCAACTACTTAGACCGACAGGTCCTGAGCCTTCTGAAAGACAAGTTGGAGGTCGAATTCAACTGGACCGACACGGACTACGCGAACATCGTCATGGTGTTCCAGTTCGTCTACGCCGTCTCAATGCTCTTCGCGGGTCGCATCATCGACTGGCTGGGCACGAAATCGGGCTACGCGTGGTCGCTGGTCATCTGGTCGGTCGGCGCTCTTCTCCACGCCATTGCCAGGGGGACAGGCGGGTTCATGTTCGCGCGCGCTGTGCTCGGCTTCGGCGAGGCGGGGAATTTCCCGGCCGCGATCAAGACGACTGCCGAGTGGTTCCCGAAGAAGGAACGCGCGCTCGCGACCGGTATCTTCAATTCCGGTACCAACGTCGGCGCGATCTTGGCCCCCATAACCGTTCCGTGGCTTGCCGACCAATGGGGCTGGCAGGGGGCGTTCATCATCGTCGGCGCGATTGGGTTCCTGTGGCTGATCTTTTGGTTCTGGCTGTACGAACGGCCTTCGAAGCAGAAGCGGCTGGGCAAGGCCGAATACGATTACATCCACAGCGACATGGACGAGCAACTCGTGGCGGCCGCGGCAGCGCGGCGCCAACGAGCCCAAGCTTCCGTGGTTCGTCCAGTGGTGCAAGCTGCTCGGCTACCGACAGACGTGGGCGTTCGCCTTCGGCAAGTTCATGACCGATGGCGTCTGGTGGTTCTTCCTCTTCTGGCTCCCGGCCTTCCTGAAGGCGCAGTACGGCATGACGGGGACCCAAGTCTCGATTCCGATCGCCGTTCTGTACACGATGACCTGCGTCGGCAGCATCGGTGGCGGATGGTTCCCGATGTACTTCATCAACAAGGGCTATGATCCCTACAGTGGCCGTATGCGGGCGATGTTGATCATCGCCTTCTTCCCGCTCGTCGTCCTGCTCGCGCAGCCCTTCGGACACATCAGCTTCTGGGTTCCGGTCATCCTGATCGGCATCGGCGCCTCCGCCCACCAGGCATGGTCGGCGAACATCTTCACGACGGTCTCGGACATGTTCCCGAAAAAGGCGGTGGGCTCGGTCACCGGCATCGGCGGCATGTTCGGCGGCTTCGGTGGCATCTTGGTCAACAAGTCAGGTGGCTGGCTGTTCGACGCCTACCGCTGGGGCGGTATCGCCAAGACCTGGACCGAAGCCAAGGCCGGTGTGTTGGGCGATTATCTCAACCAGATCCTCGCCCTGAAGTTGGAGAACAAACACGGCACACCGATCGATCTGAATCTGGTCGAGTTCGGGAGCCTGCCGAAGGAGGTGGCCACCCAACTCCAGGCGATCAACCCCGACGCGTTCGCCCAGCTGAAGCAGATGCAGACGACGATCGTACAGGGCGAGATGAAAACGGCCTACGTCATCATGTTCGCCGTGTGCGCGCTGGCGTACCTCGTCGCGTGGTCGGTCATGAAGTTCTTGGTCCCGAAGTACAAGAAGATCGAGAACCTATGATCTCGCGATTCGGCAGCGATCCAAGTGGCCGGATTCGGGCAAATTTACTGAAAGCGACCGGCAACTTATTGACAGCGATCGGCGTCCACGCTAGGATCAGGGGCGTCGCGTGAGATCAGACTTCCTATCAGTGACGCCGTTTGCCAGTCAGCAGGAAGTAGAGTTTGGATTCTAAAAAGGCAAGACCAGATGAAATACAAAATGAAGACGATGATGGTAGTGATGGTGGGCGTGCTGGCGGCGATGCCGGCGTTGAATGCGGCTGATGTGCCCAAGTCGACCAGGGAGGCCACGCTGGAAATAATGCAGAAGGTGGCCGACTGGCAACTGGCTCATCCATCGAAACATCCTCCAACTGATTGGACTTCTGGCGTGTTGTACGCCGGCATGATGGCGCTGAGTGATCTTTCCGCTGATCCAAAGTATCGCGAGGCCATGATATCGGCAGGCCGGACGAATCAATGGAAGCCTGGAAAGAATGTTTATCATGCCGACGATTATTGCGTTGGGCAGATGTATTGCGAAATGTACTCGCTTTACCGCGACCCGGGAATGATTGCGCCGTTGCGGGAAAGGTTTGATTACATCATCGCGAATCCGTCGAAGGGGACGGTCGAGGAAAAAACGAAGGCGGAAGGGATTCCTGCCGGAATCATGCGCTGGTGGTGGTGCGATGCGCTGTTCATGGGGCCTCCGGCCTGGATCGAGCTATATGCCGTTACCGGTGAGAAAAAATACCTCGATTTCATGATTCAGGAGTGGTGGGCCACTTCCGACTTCCTTTTTGACAAGGAAGAGCGACTCTACTTCCGCGACAATTCGTATTTCGCCAAGAAAGAAACCAATGGAAAGAAGGTTTTCTGGAGCCGGGGCAATGGCTGGGTGATGGGCGGGCTGGTGCGCGTGTTGCAGATTCTTCCATCCGACCATCCGGAAAGAAAGCGGTTTATCGAGCAGTTCCAGCAGATGTCTGAAAAACTGATTGCCTGCCAGCAAGCTGACGGCTTGTGGCGGTCCAGCCTGCTCGATCCGGATAATTATCCCAATCCCGAAACAAGCGGATCGGCTTTCTATTGTTACGCCATGACTTGGGGTGTCAATCAGGGGCTGCTGGACAGGGCGAAGTTCGACCCCGTCATCAGAAAGGCCTGGGCCGGTCTTGTCGGCTGTGTGGCCGAAGACGGCAAGCTGACCCATGTGCAGCCGATCGGAGCCGATCCAAAGAAATTTGATCCCAATCTTTCGGAAATATACGGCGTTGGCGCATTCCTGCTGGCTGGCAGTGAATTGTACAGAATGCAGTTGCTGCACGAAGTGCCGAACACCACGATTAGCGTGAGGAATGATCTGGACAATCTGCGCACGCAGGAAACCGTCGAGATTCCGATAGCGGACCTGAAGGCGAAGTTACCCCAGGTGACGGCGGAGAATGTGGCGGTCATGGAAAGTGGCGCAGCGCGCTGGATTACCTCGCAGGTTGTGGACGCGAATGGCGACGGGCAGCCGGAAAAGCTGTTATTCCAGTCGGACTTCCTGCCGAAGCAGAAGAAGAGTTTCGTGATATTCGCGGGCATTGACCGGGCAAAACTGCCGGCGCCGGCGCTGACGACGACCGCACGGTTTGTTCCTGAAAGGCTTGATGATTTTGCGTGGGAAAACGACCGCATAGCGTTTCGGATGTACGGCCCGGCCCTCCAGAAGCAGGACGGTGACAAGACCGGCAGCGGCGTGGACGTCTGGTGCAAACACGTGCGCGAGCCGGTCATCAATTCGATGTACAAACGCGAGAACTATCACAACGATGACGGCAAGGCCGCCGACAATTATCGCGCCGGGCCGAATCGCGGTTGCGGCGGCGCGGCGATCTGGTCGGACGGCAAACTCTGGGCCTCGCGGTGTTTCAAGACATGGAAACTCGTCGCGGAAGGCCCGATTCGCGCCGTGTTCGAGTTGACATACGCCCCGTGGAACGCCAGTGGCCGCCAGGTTTCCGAGGTCAAACGCGTGTCGCTCGATCTGGGCTCGAACCTCAACCGCTTTCAGTGCCGCTACGACACCGGCAATCAATCAGTTACCGTGGCGGCAGGCTTGTTCATTCACTCCGAGGCCAGCCTCGTCGCGCACGAAGACAACTGGGCGAGCATCTGGGAAAAATTCAGCGAAGGCGACGGCCCCGGTTTCATCCCCGTCGGCCTCGTTTGGCCCGCCACCAGCGGCGGCCAGTTCAAGAAGGCCGACGGCCACGCGCTCGTGCTGTGCGAGTCGAAGCCCGGTGAACCTTTCGTCTATTACGCCGGTGCCGGATGGAGCAAGGGGTTGGATTTTAAGGACAGCGAGGCCTGGAATGGCTATCTAAAAGATTTCGTTGCCAGGCTGAAGTCGCCTCTGAAGGTGGAGATTCAGTAGAGTTTACCAGTAAGGATTTTTCTGGTAAAATGCACCGAGAAAACAAGGCGAAATGATTGTGCCGTATTTTGTTTAACAAATAGAGAAAGTTGAAGATGAAGACAATTCAAGCTGCTGACCGGGATTCGTACCGGCGAATGACGTCTGATGAACTTCGAGAGAAATTCCTTGTGACTGATCTGTTTCAGCCGGGTCGGGCGGAGTTCTGCTACACCAATGTGGACCGCGCGGTTGTCGGGGGCATTGTGCCGCTGGACAAAGCTCTGGCGCTGGAAGGCGGCAAAGAGATGGCGTGCGGTTTCTTCTGCGAACGCCGCGAGGCCGGGGTGATCAACCTGGGCGAGGCCGGAGCGGTCATGGTTGATGGGACGACTTATAAGGTTGCTCCGCGCGAGTGCGTCTATATCGGAAGGGGCAGCCGGGTTGTGTCGTTTGCCAGTGATTCGGCAAAGGCGCCTGCGATGTTCTACCTGGTGTCGTACCCGGCGCATGCGGATTATCCGACGGCCCATGCGGGGCTGGATAAGGCCAACCGGATAGATCTCGGGTCGGCAAAAGAGGCCAATCGCCGGACGATCTTCCAGTACATACGCATCGGCGGGATCAAGAGCTGCCAGCTTGTCTTGGGCTTTACCGAACTGCACGAAGGAAGCGTGTGGAATACGTTCCCGCCGCATACGCACGACCGCCGCACCGAAGTCTACTGCTATTTCGACCTGCCGAAGGACGCCCTGGTGTTCCACATGCTGGGTGAGCCGGACGAAACCAGGCATGTCATTGTCAAGCAGATGCAGGTTGTTCTCTCGCCGGAGTGGTCGATTCATTCCGGCGTGGGCACGGGCTCGTACAAGTTTGTTTGGGCGATGGGCGGGGAAAACCAGGTGTTTGATGACATGGACAAGGTTGATGTCGGGGGAATGAAATAGGCGGGGGACTGTCCCGATTTTCGCGGGCACCATGCTTGCATGGTCGGCGAAAATGGGACTGTCCCCTTTGGGGGCCGCTCAAGGGTTTTTGGACGATGTTTAATAATCAATTACGAATGAGAATGTATGAGCAAGATACTTGATAAGTTCAAACTGGATGGAAAGGTGGCTGTGGTCACCGGCGCTGCGCGTGGTTTGGGGCAGGGGATGGCGGTTGCGCTGGCGGAGGCTGGCGCCGATCTTTCAGTGGTGGACATGATCGATTGTGCGGAGACGCTTGGCATCATTAGCAAGCTTGGCCGGAAGGCGGTTGCGATCCAGCTTGACCTCTGTGCCGCAGGTGCGCCCCAGGAGATTGTTGACCAGACCGTGGCAGGCCTGGGCCGCCTGGATATTCTTGTTAACAATGCAGGTATAATCAGGCGCGCCGATTTCCTGGAATTCCCCGAGAAGGACTGGGATGACGTGATGAACCTGAACATCAAGGCCGTGTTTCTTCTTAGCCAGGCTTCCGCGCGGCAGATGGTCAAGCAGGGCAAGGGCGGCAAGATCATCAGTGTCGCCTCGATGCTGTCATTCCAGGGTGGCATCAGGGTTCCGTCTTATACGTCATCGAAGAGCGCCGTGATGGGGCTTACGAGGCTCATGGCCTGCGAGCTGGGGCCCAACGGGATCAGTTGCAATGCCATAGCCCCGGGATATATGGCCACCGACAACACGGCGGCGTTGCGCTGATGAAAAACGTAATGCTGATATCCTTGCCAGAATACCGACGGGGCGCTGGGGTATGCCCGAAGACCTGCAGGGTGCCGTGGTTTTCCTTGCTTCAGAGGCATCGAATTATGTAAACGGGTACACGATCGCGGTGGATGGCGGCTGGCTGGCCAGATGATGCATTCCGAACGTCGGCACAGGACCCGAGCGGGCAACTGGCTTGCCGCTCACTGCACATTGGCTGGTGTGTTCTAAGACGGCGACGAGCGAAGCAGAACCCAAACTATTCCGTGAACATGAACGCACCGGCTGCGTCCTCGGAGCAGATAAATTTCAAAAACGCCTGGAGAAAAAACACGGCCGCGTTTTAAGGCGGCAAAAACCCGAACCAAAAAAACCCAAACACAATAATTATGTATGGCGTCCCCGGAATTCCGTTCGGATAAAAGGTCGAGTAAATTTTAATATAAAGAAAGTGAGGTGAATAAAAGATGAACACGAAAAGATTCATTATCAGCGTATTAATTGTCTCGGTTATCTCGTTTATTTCCCCTATTATTGTCTACAGTTTATTTATACAGTTTTTTGGTTTAACTCCACCAAGTGGTTTTAGCTCAATTGATTTAGTTTTTTCAATTCCACTTTCATTTCTGCATGGATTTGCATTTGTTTTAATATTTTTTCTTGCAAAAGGTTCAAAGATTGGTCAAAGTGGATTATTATATGGTTTCTTATGGTGGCTTGGAGCAGGTGTACTATGGGAGGTTGGATTTTGGATTGTGTATAAGTTCAGTTTAGTTACAATGTTAGCCGGATTAGTTGCTGATTTAGGCCTTTTGATAAACGGTATTATTGTTGAGAAGTTAAGCAAATAGTGTGAATAATGGGAGGTTGAATAAAAGAAACAAAGATTATATGAAAAAGATCATGATATATGTTTAGACAATCTTCGGGTTTGTTATTTTGTCCGCGGGTGGTTCCGATAGATATTTGTTATCGGGGTGCCGAAGGCACAAGAGGAAAACACAAAAGATATTTTGTTTCAACGGATATGCAAAATTTGCCTCTTGCGCCTACGCCGCCCTGACAACAAGTTGTCAGGGTTATCCGTTTTTTGAGTATTTACGGATTTCTAACTATTAGGATCTTTCCTCTATGATGGGTGGTCGCAAAGCTGTCGGTGGTTTTGTATCGTTCCTATTTGGAGCATTTCTATTAATCTTCTTTTGCGGTTTTTCGCGGGCCGACGAAAAATACGTTCCGCCCGTTTCGCCTCGGACAACATACAACTTCAATCCCGATTGGAAGTTTATCAAGGAAGATGCTCCCGGCGCTGAAAATCCGCTGTTCGACGATTCGAAATGGACGGTAGTAAGCGCGCCGCACACTTATAACGACGTTGACAGCTTCGATGAAATAATCGCGCGCGGCGGCGAAAAGACTTTATACATGGGACCGGTGTGTTATCGCAAACATTTCAAGCTGCCCGCCGAAGCCGAGGGCAAAAAAGTTTTCCTCGAGTTTGAAGGCCTGCGTCAGGCGGCCCGGTTTTTTGTAAACGGCAAGCCCGTGGGAAAATACGAAAACGGAGTGACGCCTTGCGGCATCGATATCACCGACGCCGTTCTGTTCGGCGACCAGGAAAACGTGCTCACGGTCAAGCTAACCAACGACACAAATTACAAGGAAGAATCATCGGGCACGGTCTTCCAGTGGGAGAGCAAGGATTTCAATCCCAACTACGGCGGGCTGAATCGCAACATCCGACTGCACATCACCGGCAAGGTATATCAGACGTTGCCGTTGTACGAGAACCTGCAAACCGTGGGCGCCTACGTATACGCATCCGCTTTTGACATACCTGCCAAGACCGCCGCGATCGAAGTTGAGTCGCAGGTCCGCAACGAATCGGGCAATCAGCGGGCAGTCGAACTGTCGGCGGTCGTGGTCGATGCCGAGGGATTTGTCCGTGCATCGCTGCCGGGCGAGACTTACGACATGGTCGACGGCGAAACCGCGATCCTCAAGGCCGGCGGAAAACTGACCGACGCGCGTTGGTGGAGTCCGGACGAACCGATTCTATACGACGTTTATTCCATCCTGAGCGTCGACGGCAAAACGGTCGATATCCACAAAATACGCAGCGGATTCCGCAAAACGGCATTTAAAGGCGGCGCGGGGACCGGAGGGGTTTATATCAACGACCGCTTCGTGTATCTGAAAGGCTATGCTCAACGCAGCGTGGACGAATGGGCCGCGGTGGGCGGGGCGTATCCCGACTGGATGCACGATTTTACGGCCAAATTGATCCGCCACTCCAACGGCAACTACATGCGTTGGATGCACATAGCGCCAAAAGCACAGAATGTCAGGGCCTGCGACCGCTTCGGCATCGTGCAGATTTGTCCAGGCGGCGACAAGGAAAAAGATGCCGCCGGCCGCCAATGGGAACAACGCATGGAGGTCATGCGCGATACGATGATCTACTATCGCAACAATCCCAGCATCTTGTTCTGGGAGGCAGGCAACAACGGCATTAGCGCGGACCACATGCGGCAAATGGTCGATCTGCGCAAAGAGTGGGATCCCGCCGGCGGCCGTGTGATGGGCTGCCGCACATTGAACGATCCGGACACCACCGACATTGCCGAATATTTTGGAGTGATGATCGGTCAGAGCCCCGAAACCGACGCCCTAAACGAGCCGACGAAGATGTTTCGAGCCTATAGCCACCAGCGCCGCGACCTTGCCCCGATCATCGAAACCGAGGATTTCCGCGACGAAGGCGCCGCCGATTTTGGGACGATTATTCGCCGCCGCACTTCGGTTTCAAGCCCGGGCCGCAAGATACGTTTAAATGGAATTCCGAAACGTTTTGTCTGGCGGCCGCCAAGCGATACAGCGATTATTACAGCCAGATCATCACAAACACCGATCCAAACCGTTCAAAATGGTCCGGCTACGCCTCGATTATATTCGCCGACAGTAATCAGCACGGACGCCAGGCCAGCTCCGAGGTCTGCCGCAACAGTGGCAAGGTCGATGCCGTGCGTCTGCCCAAGCAGATTTATTATCTGCATTGCGTGATGCAGAACCAGCGGCCCGACATCCACATCATCGGCCATTGGACCTATCCGGCCGACGCCAAAAAAACTATGTACGTCGCCGCCAATAACGTTGATGAGGTCGAGTTGTTCGTCAACGGCGCATCAAAGGGCAAGTCGAACCGGCCCGAGAACAATTATATTTACGCTTTTAAAGACGTAAGTTTTGAACCCGGGACGGTTAAGGCCGTGGGAATCAAACAGGGCAACGTCGTGTGCAAGCACGAATTGACGACCGCCGGACCGGCCAAGGCGCTGAAATTGACTGTCCATACCGGTCCCAAGGGCCTGTTGGCCGACGGCTCGGACGTGGCTTTTATCGACTTCGAGGTTGTCGATGCCCAGGGGCTTCGATGTCCGACCGACGAAGCCCGCGTGGATTTTGAGCTTACAGGGCCGGCGATTTGGCGCGGCGGATACAACAGCGGCATTACCAGCTCGACCAACAATAAATATCTGAATACCGAATGTGGCATAAATCGGGTGCTGATCCGCTCGACTCTAACACCGGGCGAGATCGTCTTAAAAGCCGCCCGCGAAGGACTCAACCCAGCCGAAACGCGGATCGTGTCCGTGCCGGTCAATATCAAGGATGGTTTGTCGGTGGAAATGCCTCAGACGCTGCCCAATGCGGCAGTAGATAGTCGTCCCTGAAAAAGACGCTATTTCTTTAATCCGGGCTGGTATTTTGGCGATTTGGGGCCATCCATGGGACAACTATCAATCCGAGACCCAATAAAAAGTAAAAAACTATTACAGAATGCAAGATTAATATTTCCCGCTCCCCTACGGGAGCAGGGAACTA
Organism: Pirellulales bacterium; assembly: GCA_963820545.1. GTDB lineage: Bacteria > Planctomycetota > Planctomycetia > Pirellulales > Thermoguttaceae > CAWGAJ01. Next base: position 222,314 of record CAWGAJ010000001.1, on the reverse strand, counting down.
TTCCCTACCAAACCAAGAACTACCTGAATTCAAATGTGCGCAACTTGACAGACACTACCGTCCCAGCCGGTCTTTTCGGCGATTGTCCGGCATTCCCGATCGGCAATGTGTCTGGACAAATTGGCTACAATCGCCCGAACGTTGTGTGCACAAATCTCGCCTCGTTTGGTTATTTCAAGTTTTCCCAATTGACGTGCGGGATAAATCTGTAATAAAAATTGCCCTCCGCCGGATAGAATCCTGAACGATTTAATCTAGCTTCTACATTTGGCCCAAGTCTGTTCACTAAAGGAAGATATGTCTTGGCCAAAAAATAGCAGCGATAAAACTATACCGTGAAAAAACCGGCGCAGACCTGATGCAAGCAAAAGACGCCGTCGAAACCTTGGCGAAACAGCACAACATCGTAGTGCCAAGCCCAGCCTGCGCGGGTGCGATCTTGATGATCGCCGCCGTTTTGGGCGTGGTTATCGCTTTTTTTATCGCAAAGCTATTAAATGGCGCGTAAAACTCACAACTACGGATTATTGTAGGGTGCATGCCAACTCGCTCCACGCCGAACTGAAGCCGTTTCTCGGCCAAAAATGGCCTCTTACCAATGGCTGAAAGGAGAGTTATTATATATAGCATCCGAGTAAGCATCTTTGTGTGAACTTGCGACTGAAAAACAAAACCTACCGGAGGAACAGTCATGAGTCTTTGCCGCCGTTTTCTTGTTTTGCTCCCATGCCTTATTATATTGTTATACGCTTCAGCCAAGGCATCCGATCGAGCCACGACATCTCCGCGCGAGATGATTCCTTTGACCGCCTGGCAGTTCGCTGAAGATGCCGAAACAAACGCGGCCGAAATCCAACCGCCTAAGGCGGCCCAATGGAAAGATGTCTCAGTTCCGCACGTCTTCCGCCAATCCGGCCTGCCCGACGCCGCCGCCGGTTGGTATCGTCAAACCTTGACTTCGACCGAGTCCGATCGGAACCGGCGCGTGTATCTGGTGCTGGAAGGGGCCGCTGCGGTGAAAGACGTGTTTGTGAACGGGCAGCACATCGGCGGGCACAAGGGGGCGTTTTCGGCGTCCGCCTTTGACCTGACGCCGGCGCTAAAGTTCGGCCAGGCCAATACGCTGGACGTGCGTGTAAGCAACCGCGAGAGCGAGGCCAAGAACTGCTTTTCGCGATCCGGGCTTTATTACGTCAACGGCGGTATGTTCCGCAAGGCGTGGCTTATGAAAACCGGCGAGGTGCACATATTTCCCGACATGGGTTCGCGCGGCGTTTATCTCACGCCCGCCAACATCACAAAATCCAGTGCCGATCTAAACGCCCGGACCGCAGTTCGCAATCCGCTTTCCTCGCCCGCCGATGTGGTCGTTCGTCAAACGGTTACCGATCCAAACGGCAAGGCATGTGCCGAGTTCGAGGCTAAGCAATCCGTTCCGGCAGGCGAAACTGCAACCATCAATGCCGCCGGAAAAATTGCAAATCCAATACTCTGGGATATCGGCAAACCGAACCTCTACACCGTTCGCACCGAAATCAGCGTCGGCGGAAACTCCACCGATGCCGTGACCGAGCGCGTAGGTTTCCGCACTATAGAATTTAAAGATAAACGCTTTTACTTGAACGGACGTGAAGTGCAATTTCGCGGCGTCAACAAGCATGCCCAAAACGAATACGTCTGGAACGCCGTGAGCGATGAAGAACTGCGCCGCGAATGGCAGTGGATGGCCGATATGGGCGGGAACATGGTCCGCCTGCCGCATTATCCGCACAGCCATTTGGAATACGACATCGCCGACGAGCGCGGCATTGTGGTGTGGGCCGAGAACGGCTACGCGGGACAAATTTGGAAAGACCCGGGCGGCGAGGAAAAAACCATCACGCCCGACGGCGAGCGACTGACATGCGAGATGGTGCGGCAAAACTGGAACCATCCCAGCATCCTTTTTTGGAGCGCGGGCAATGAGACCATTCTGGACGTAGTCAGCCACTACGCCAGTGTGATTCGGCAGGAGGAGGACCCCACGCGGCTCGTCACTTACGCCGCTACAGGTAATCAACATGCGGAGAACTGCGATTTTATCGCCTACAACACCTACGACGGCTGGTATACCAGCGGCCCATATACCGATTTCACTAAATCGCCGCACAATGACATGGTTGCCGAAACAGGCTCGGGCGACTGGATCACGCACCACGTTCCATACGGCACGATCAAGTGGACGGTCGATAAATACGAGCCTGAAGAATACTCTGAAATGTTCACCGAGTATCGGCTGCAGACGGTTTGCCGCAATGAGGTGGAAAATCACCCCATGTTCTTGTGGTGGAACTTCCGCGAGTTCTACAACCTGAAGTTCAAACTGAACCGCAACACCAAGGGGCTGCTTACGTTGGCGGGCATGCCGAAAGACATTGCGTTTTTGTTTCAGGCGTTCTTCAATCCTACCAAGCCGGTGGTGCGCCTTTGCGGGCGGCAGCACTTCCTGCGCCCTTTGCACCGGACAACGGCATAAAGGCTTACTCTAATGCCAAGGAATTGCAACTGACCTTGAACGGAGTCGCTCAGGAAAAAATCGCAAACGGAAGTTATCGCATACCGGACGCCGAGATGAAAAAAGGCGATAAGGTTACAAAAGTGCTAGGCATACCGGTCGAGAACGTGTTCTTCTGGAAAACGCCGCTTAGGGCCGGTCGAAACGTCATTGAGCTGAGCGACGGCCAAGGACATTCGGACCGCATGATCGTTTATCAGAAGTCCGACGAGTCCGATCCTAATGCGCTGGTGCAGGATTTGAAAAGCTCCAATGCCGAAAATCCCGCCGTCTTTATCGACCGTCCCATCGAGGCGCAAGGGCCGGTTTACACCGATGTTGACGGCTCATCGGACAACACGTTCGATATCCTGCCCAAGCAAGTCGAAGGCGCGGCCTGGATCGCCACGCGCTCGTTGAGCGACCCCAAGCTCAAAACCGATCTTCAGTTCAGCATAAATCCAGCGGCGAAAGGCGCGACGGTTTTTGTCCTATTCTCGACCGGGGAATATCAGACCGTTACTTTGAAAAAACCAGACGACACAATTAAGACCGCGGCCGACGCGATGCGAAAATCGCTCGCCGCCGCCGGTTTCAAATCCGCCGCGACCGATGCCGTTTGGCGCGATCATAAATTAAACCGAGCCAACGCCGAACTTTGGAGCCGGGAGGTCAAACCCGGCGAAAAACTAAACCTCCCCGGCCAAACGCTCGATTACGTGGTCATGCTCCGCAGTGCGGAAAATGTTAATTAGCCATCCCTGAAAAAGTTTTTTGCGATTTTTTACGGGCCAAAGGCCCCTGTTTCACCCAGTCCTTGGCAACACCCAGGGGAAGAAAGGTGGAAAACGATGTTTGTGTCGGCCCAACGGGCCAACAGATCATGGATAGCAAGGTGAATCCGATCATCAACATGTGCAACAAGTTGTGGGCTCGGGGCATGGAGGACGGTAACACATATTACCATCGAGGGCTTTGAGATGATCTTTTTGCCATCACAGGAAATCCAAGATCGCTTGCGTGTAGAGCTTGGTGGGGTATTCATTGATCGCTCGCTGAACGCCCCGCACCTCTGGCTGGTATCGAAATTGCCGATGAACCTGATCCGAGAAATTCGGGCCGGAGCGGAAGTGTCGCTTCTTGCCTGGATTGTTGAAATCGATGACAAACTGATTTCTACGTTCGGTCTCAAGATTTACGACGATCCTGTGGCACCATGTACATTCTTCGGATCGTGCCGAAGTGAAAAAGAGGCCACGGACCTGCGCCTGTGCTTGCGGCTGGCAGCTTCACACTACAGATCCACAACGAGAACTCCATACCGCTGCTCTCGGCAGAATGCAAATTCGATCCTCAACTGACCAGTGACATTATCGGTATAGTGCCAGCAGAGTTCTGCTCGGAAGAACAGGGATTTCAACTTCGACAAAGAGCGAACGATGCGGTAGAGCAGTTCCTGGACGGTAACGCCGACCCCAGTATTAAGGCTTCCTGTACCCTGCCTTTGGTTTTCGATAAGGTGGAAATATTCAGGATACATGTCGTCGGTAGTGGAGATATATCCCTCAATGACCCAAACGAGGGCAACGAACTTGAACGCCTGACGTTTCAGGCTTTCGATTCGCTTTTCCCATTCGGCGTGTTCCGTAACCCCAGTGTGGGAGAAGGAAAGAAACGTCGCGAACTGTGCGATGTACTTGCTGTATCTCGAATTCGGGAAGTTGATAACGAGGGCATCTTCGTAATACAGAACAAGGTCGCATCAGCATTTTCTGAGGGATTGAAGAGGGAGACTGATCGGCGAGCGAGATCAATCCAGAAAAATATTATGGTTGGGATTCGCCAGTTGGAAGGTGCCATCAAGACCCTCCTCGCCGGGGAAACAATTTATCGTGCCACTGACGGCACGCCTGTCGAAGTGGATCCACCGGAATTGGATGGCCAGGTCGAGCCGCTAAATTTACGTGAAAGAGCTACTCAGGTCGGCCAAGGCATTGTGCTTATCTCCGATATGCACCACAAGGTGGACTGGAAGGCAGTCTTCTTTGCCCTAAGCAAAGTATTTATGTCGACGCGATATTTCTGTCACGTCCTCGATCTCAAGGAACTCACGCGGTTAATCACACACTCGAAGGGCCGCCCAGCATTTTTGGAAGGTTTGCTTCTTCTCAGAGGCAAGGAGATGCTGAAGAACAAGACCGCACTGGTTCGGTCTTACTTTCTCGGTGGTAAGTATTGATCAAGTTTGTTTTTTGGCCGACTTTCAATTGACAATTGGTAACGGTTGCAGGTAGAGCCGCCAGGAATCCGTCAATCCTGGGCCGCCGCAATCATGAATAGGGAAGTCCTGACGACACTCAGGGCCGTACTCTATGAACTTCTACTTCGATGAGTCGGGCGATTTCCGGCCTGATGATGACGGGGTCCAACGAGTCGGTATCGTCGCCGGTATCACTATTCCGGAGTCGGCGGAAGGTGAGGTCTTCGCTAAGTTCGATCAGTTCGTCAAGTCGCTCGCCCGATCAGCGTTCAAAAAAGGGGAGCCAAAAGGGAACCTGCTCACATATGACGAACGAAGGCGATTCGCCCAAATGATCGCCGGCAACAAGAAGATCGTTGTCACGCCGGCGATGCTCGATATCGCGTCTATGAACCGGGCGAAGAATGATGTTCGGGGCAACATGGTACATCGAATGCGAGAGTTGGCCGAACAATGTTTGTACGCCACGTTGAAAGGGGAGGTGCATTTGTTAGCGAATCAGTTGAAGAATCTGAGCGATAATCAATGCCTTCGGCTCGGTTCTCTTGCTTATTGCATCAAGCGAGCGTTTGAGCAAACGATCATCCTACTGTCAGGGAAAGAGTATTTTGACTGTTGGGATAAAATGCGATTTGAGATCGATCCCGTACGAGTGAGCCCCAACAATTGCGAGGAGCAGGTTTTCAAGATGATGATGCTTATGTGGCTTCAGAAGTGGAGTCAAGAGAGCCCAATTATGATCGACCCCAAGATCCACACCAAAGATCATCCACTAATTAAGAATTATTCAACGGACGATGACAAATTCGACCTTGCCAAGATTTACAGGGACAATCTCCACTACCCACAATCATCGGAGTCAAAGGGATTGCAGATCGCGGATATGGTGGCATCGATCATCCATTACGCTGTCCGTGGCATCGCGACATTAGAGAATTTGATGAACTATGGGCTGCTCCTGAAGAACAATTATTGGCCGCCAAAGGACGCACATGGACTATTCACTCTAACGGATCAATCGAACGTTGACTACAATCGCTATGCAGGATTGAATGAGGCTGTCGCCAAGGTCAGAAGCGGTGATGAGTGCGGGCAATAGTTCACCTATGTTTGCGCGATTGAGGATGCCGCGGAATAGAGACCGTCTCAACAACTCGTGGCGCGTGAGACAAGCCATCAAACGACCAATTTCCAATAATTTCCCGGTCGCGGTCAGACTCAAAAAATTCTATCCAATGTTTCCCGCCGCAGGTGGACCGGAATTTCCGCCGGCCGCAATCCGTTCCAATTCCGTCACCGCGCGATCCAGTTCTTCAACCAGCGGCGTTGTGCCTGAGCGTTTAAGGGCTTCGTCCACCGCGCGGTAGTACCAGAGGGTTTTTTCTCGACCGCCTTTAAAATGTTTCCAAATTGCCTGGCCCTGCTGGCGCAGATCGCGCAATAAACAACGCACGTTATGCAGTTTGTCGGCCGCCACGACCAGCCGGATCGAGGCCGAAGCATGTTCAAGCCGCGCCAAAAAGGCCTCTTTGCGCCCTTGCCATGGCGGCTTGGGAATCGTGTCGGCATCGGTGCAACCCTCGACAATCGCCGCCACTGCCGGCCCAAAGCGGCAACGGATTTCCTCGCCCCGCGCCGCGCCGCCTTGATCTTCAACGGCGTCGTGCAACAAAGCGGCAATCGCCTCGTCCTCGTTGCCGCCATAATCCAACACTATCGCGGCCACGGCCAGCAAATGCGTCACATAAGGCTGGCCGCCGACTTTACGCACTTGTTCCGCATGTAACTGTGCCGCATATTGCAACGCTTCGTAAAAACGCGTGGTAAGTTGCATTTTATAAAAAATGAAAAATAAATTTTATCGGCCGCCTTCCATCTTCATCCTTCATCCTTCATCCCTCATCCTTCATCCTTTTAATCCACTACTTCCCAATATACTCCATCTCGTTTGACACTGCGGTATAAAGAATCGCGCTCTACCGCTTCGCGGCCAGCTTCTGTAATCAGCGCCGCAAGTTCGTCGATCGTCAATGCCTCGGGCGTTTGCGAACCGGCAGCATGGTGGATGCGTTCACGGCAAACAGTGCCGTCCAGATCGTCGGCCCCATAAGCCAATGCCGTCTGCGCGACGCCGATGCCCAACGAGATCCAATAGGCCTTGATGTGCGGAAAATTATCCAGCATCAGCCGGCTGACGGCGATCACGCGTAGATCCACTAGCGCGGACGGCCGTCGCAAATGCGCCAGTTGCGTATTTTCCGGATGGAAGGCTAGGGGAACAAACGCCTGAAACCCGCCGGTAAGATCCTGGAGTTGGCGCAATTGCAGCAGGTGATCGATGCGCTGCTGGGCCCCTTCCAGATGACCATAGAGCATAGTGGCATTCGAAGGCAAACCAATCTGATGCGCAATACGATGCACCGCCAGCCAGGTTTGCGCATCGGCCTTGCGCGGGCAGATCCGCGCACGGATTTCCGCAGCGAAAATTTCCGCTCCGCCGCCGGGCAGACTGCCCAAACCCGTCGCTTGCATCTCTTCCAGAATCGCTTGTATCGAACGCCCTGTAATCCGGCTAAACCAGTCAATCTCCACGGCCGTCCAGGCCTTCAGATGAATTCGCCCAAACGCGGCATGTAATTGCCGGATTATGTCCAAATACCACTGATATGGTTTTTCCGGATGCACGCCGCCGACAAGGTGTATTTCCGTGCAACCGGTATCGGCCGCCTCCCGGCCGTGCCTTAAAACCTCGTCGATATCCATCGTATATGCCGTCGCATCATCCTCGTCCCGGCTATAAGCGCACAATGGGCAGCGGTAAGCGCAGATATTTGTGGGATTCAAATGCGCATTAAGATTATAATAGGCAAAATTGCCATTTTTGCCTTGGCGCACCATATCGGCCAACTCGCCCACCGCGTGCAAATCGACTTCCGGCTGAAAAAGGTATTCTCCTTCCGTCGCAGTCAATCGCTTGCCGGCTTCAACTTTCTTCCGAATGCGCTCTAACATAGTTGCCACGCCAAATCCACCGCCCCAATTACCAACAATCCTACGCTGACCACGGCATTGACCTGGAAAAAAGCCTGATTGACCCGCGTTAGATCGTCAGGCCGGACAAGGCGATGCTCGTAAATCAGCAGCACGGCAATGGCCGCCACGCCGGTCAAATAGATCCGACCCAAGTAGGGATATACCAGCGGCAACAGCAAGAGCAATACTACCGTCACTAAATGGCAAAAGGCAGCCATGTGCAATCCGGCAACAATGCCCAGTCGCGCGGGTATGCTATGCAGTCGCATTTTCACGTCGAAATTGAAATCCTGGCAGGCGTAGATAATATCAAAGCCCGCCACCCAGAACAGCACGGCTCCGCCCAGCACCAGCGGCGCCCAGGCGATCTCCGCGCGGATTGCCACCCAAGCCGCCAGCGGCGCGAGCATCAACGCCGCTCCCAGCCAAAAGTGCGACCAGAGCGTAAAACGTTTTGAATAACTATAGGTCAGCAGAAACAGCAACACGGGAACAGCGGCGTACAAGGGCAGCCAATTATGCGGCAAAAACAGCAAGGTGCTCGCCACAAAGCCCGCTGCGCAAAGCACCGTGAACAAGGCCACGCTTCCCAGGCTTAACGCGCCGCTGACCAGGTGTCGGTTTTGCGTGCGCGGATTCAGCGCATCCAACTCCCGGTCGGCCAGACGATTAAAGGCCATTGCCGCGCTGCGCGCGAAAACCATGCAGCTCAAAATGCCCAAAAGATCCAGCCAACGAAAGGCCACGGGCGGCGAACTGCGCGATTTTGAGTCCAGGCCATCAGCGCGGCCAACAACGCAAATGGCAAGGCAAACAGCGTATGGCTAAAGCGGATCATTTCCAGCAGTTGGCATATACGGCGGAACATCATAGATAGTGGTTAGTGGATAGTGCAAAACTGTGAGAAGTCTTCTCGCAAGCCATCGGTAATCGGTTTTCAGCAATCAGTCATGAGTTTACAGTTTATAGTTTTGCGTTCTGGCTTCTATGTTCCTAATTCATCCTTCATCCCACATCCTTCATCCTTTTATCCACTCTCCACTAATTACCCCCATCGCTGGATCAATGAATTTTCGATCCCCAACTGATCGCAAATCCGCGCCACGACGAAATCGACCAGGTCGCCGATGGATTTCACGCCGTGATAGAAGCCCGGCATGGCGGGGAGGATGATTGCTCCGGCCTCGGCGGCGCGGCGCAGGTTTTCCAGCATCACCATTGAAAGCGGCGTCTCCCGCGGCACCAAAATCAGCTTGCGGCGCTCCTTCAAGTGCACCTCGGCCGCGCGGTGGATCAAATTTGCGCTCGTGCCGTGCACGATTGAGCTCAGGGTGCCGCCGGAACAGGGGCAAATCACCATCCCATCGGTCAAAAACGAGCCGCTGGCGATGGGCGCCAAATAATCGCGATAGTGATGGTAATGGAATATCCCCTTCTTCGCCCGAGCCCACGGCCAACACGTTGCTGGCATCGCTGGAAATCCCGGCCATGGCGCGGATGGTTTGCAGTTTGATGATCTTTGAGGTTCTGCCCGGTATCGAGCATGAGCATCGAGGGACTGAAATTCTCCAAATCGACGGTCAGATCGAGTTCCTTTTTAAGCACGGCCTGCCCGGCCATGCTCATGGTCAGGTGCACATCGCATCCGGCCGCCGAGAGCACCTCTAATAAGCGGATGGCGTAAGTTACTCCGCTGGCCCCGGTAATGGCAACCACGACGTTCTGTTTCATGACGTTCCTTTACCCTTTCCATCCTACGTACAAGGTGGCAATGCCGAATGTAAATGGATAAAACACCACTTTGATTAATCCGGCGGCACGCATCCGCCCGGCGAGGGCCTCGCCTTGATAGAAAAGGCCCACGCTGGCGGGAAGATAATTGTACGCCTTTTGGCTGTTTCGTGCCAGGGATTGACCGATTAAGGGCAATACCCGCTGGAAATAGCATTTGTAAAGCGTTTTCCAGGGCCAAGTGCGCGGCAAAGCAAACTCCAGCACGGCCACGCGTCCGCCCCGCCGGCAAACCCGAACCATCTCTCTTAGTCCCGCGTCCGGATCACTGAGGTTGCGCAGTCCAAAGCCCACCGAAACGATTTGAAACACATCGTCCGGAAAAGGCAATTGTAACGTATCCGCCACGATCAATTTCACCCGCTCCCGGCAGCCGGCCCGGCGACAATTTTTTCCGGCCGATGGCGAGCATCGGCAGACAAAAATCGGCCCCCACCACGCCTGCTTCGCGCACTGCGCCGACTTGCTTGCCAATAGGCCAAGGCCAGATCGGCCGTGCCGGTGCAGACATCGAGAATCGGCCCCGCCCCCTCCTCAGGCGGCACCAGCCGCACCGTCCTCCGCCGCCAGCTTCGATCAATGCCCAGCGAGAGCAAATGATTGAGAAAATCATACCGGCCGGCAATCTCGCCGAACATCCGCTGTACGCGCTGTGGAAGATTTGTCAAAACTCATGGATACGTCTCAATGTCATCCTGAGCGTAGCGAAGGAGCTCCCCTGCATTTGCCTTCTGCCTTTAGCCGACATTCCTCAATGCCCAGATTCTTCGCTGCGCTCAGAATGGTCTAAATATTTTTCTCAAGTTGGGTTTGCAAATTGGACATTTTATCATGTATAATCAAACTTTTCTCCCGCCAATTCCCGAGGAACCTCTCATGCCGCCGCGAATAAATGTTTACAGCCTGCCAAAATTTGTCGAACCGGAGGAACTAGCTCACGGCACGGTTGTGATACTTGATGTGCTCCGGGCGTCTACTACCATTATCTATGCGCTTCAGGCCGGAGCCAAAGCAGTCATCCCTTGCCGGGAAATTGACCAGGCCCGCTCGATCGCCGGTCAATATGCGCGCGGCGAAGTCGTCCTCGGCGGCGAGCGCAACGGCTTGCCGATCGATCAGTTCGATCTGGGCAATTCTCCTGATGAGTATACACCCGCGATGGTAAAAGACAAAACTATTATTTTCACCAGCACCAACGGAACTCACGCTTTGCTCCATGCCCGATATGCTAAAGCAATTTTGATCGGGGCTTTTGTTAATGCCGCGGCAATAATACAAAAACTGCTCGGGCAAAAACACATTCATCTGCTTTGTGCCGGCACCGACGGGCAACTAAGCGAAGACGATATCCTTTTGGCCGGCATGTTGGTGGAAAACATCCAGCGCGAGGGGGGTATCGCCTATAAATTCAATGCCCAAGCCATTGCCTCCCAGGACTTATGGTTGCATACTTTTAAAATTACCGCAAGGATCGTCGGAAAAACTACCGGAACCCGAGCGCCTAGCCGGCGAACTGCAAAAAAGCCTGGGCGGCAAAAACCTTGTGGCCTTGGGACTCGAGAAAGATATCCTGGCGGCGGCGCAATATCGACCGCTTCCAGAATGTCCCCCAATTCAATCCCAAAACCTCCCGCATCCAACTTGTAGAGTAAACTTTTACATTATGTTATCTTTTTCACGCTCCCCGACCGACATCAAGTCGGTGCCCGGTCGCGGCTAAATGAACTAACCACTATCTACTAACCACTATCCACTAGATCAATCATGGAAATGGAACAACTAGTAGCGCTCTGCAAACGGCGCGGTTTTCTCTTTCAATCCAGCGAAATATACGGCGGCTTAAACGGCTTTTGGGATTACGGACCGCTGGGCGTGGAACTGAAGCGCAACATCCGCGAAGCCTGGTGGCGCAACATGGTCACCGCCCACAACGAACTGGAAATCCCGCCCGGCGCACCTTCGCCTTACGAGATGACCGGCCTGGACTCAACCATCATCATGCACCCCCAGGTGTGGAAGTGCTCGGGCCATTACGATCTGTTCCACGACTATCTGGTCGACTGCCGCGAGTCGAAACGCCGCTATCGTCACGATCAGGTTCAAGGCCGGTGGGTAAACTGCAAGGGACAACGGATTTTCGTGGCCACAGAGGCCGTGGGCAATGAAGGCCTCGAAGAAACGCAACAAAAAGCCCTGAAGTTTTTCAATCTCCGCAGCAAACATGCCGACGAACTCCTCTGGGACGGCCCCCTGGTTTTACTTGCCACAATCCAGAATTTATCTCAGGTACTCGGCCCCGACGCCAAAACTCTCGGCACGCTCACCGAGCCCCGTGAGTTCAATCTGATGTTCGAAACTTATACCGGGGCCATGCGCGATGAAAACAGCAAAACATTTCTCCGGCCGGAAACCGCCCAGGGCATCTTTGTCAATTTCAAGAATGTGCTGGATAGTACGCGCGTGAAAATTCCCTTCGGCATTGCGCAGATCGGCAAGAGTTTCCGCAATGAAATCACCCCGCGCAATTTCACCTTCCGCTCGCGCGAATTCGAACAGATGGAAATCGAGTTCTTCTGCCATCCCTCCACTTCGCCGGGCTGGTATAAATACTGGCGCGACCGCCGTTACCAGTGGTACCTCGACCTGGGCCTGGCCGGCCAGCGGCTCCGGCTCCGCGATCACGCCAAGGAAGAGCTCAGTCACTATTCTTGCGGCACGGCCGACATCGAATACGCCTTCCCCTTCCTCGCCCCGGGCGAATTCGGCGAATTGGAAGGCGTGGCCCATCGCGGCGATTTCGATCTGCGCAGTCACATGGAAGGCAAACTCGTGCGCTCCGGAGAATCGCTGGTCGTGGAACTCGACGCCGAAGGCAAGCCCCGCTATCGCGGCAGCGGCAAAGACTTATCCTATTTCGACGACCAAACCCGCGAAAAATTTATCCCCCACGTGATCGAACCTTCAGCCGGAACTGATCGGGCCACATTGGCCTTCCTCTGCGAAGCTTATAACGAAGACCAAGCGCCCGACGAAAACAGAGCGCCCGTGAAGCGCGTGTTCCTCAAGTTACATCCCCGTTTGGCGCCCATCAAGGCGGCGGTCTTTCCCCTGGTCAAGAAAGACGGCATGCCCGATATTGCCCAGGAAATCTACGCGGCCTTAAAACCGCACTTAACCGTGTTCTACGACGAAAAGGGTGCAGTCGGTCGCCGCTATCGCCGGCAGGACGAGATCGGCACGCCCTTCTGCATCACCGTCGATGGCCAAACCCTGCAAGACGGCACGGTCACCATCCGCGACCGCGATACGCTTAAACAATGGCGCGTTAAAAAAGAAGATTGCCTCAGCGAGATCAAGCAGCGACTACAGACATCGCGCCTATCTTAAAAGCCCAATCGTCATCCTGAGCGTAATGAAGGATCTCGGGCACAGGCTATAGGCGGCTGTAGGCCATTGGATGATAGCTGACTGCTGATGGCTGACTTCCCCGAGTTCGATTCGACAGACCTCATCGAAGTCAGTCGAGCCGAAAGCTCATAAGATTCTTCGCTTCGCTCAGAATGACAGATCGCGGCTGAGTGCCACCGGCCTCTTGCCAGTGCTTTATGCCATTTATTAGCCTTTTGCGCCCTGCCAGAGGATGGTCAGTGACCAATCAGATTTACCAAAATAAAACGCTTGCCTTCTCCAGCAAACGAGACAATTATATATATAAGGCGGGATTTGCCGTGCCGACATGGGGAATTGACCATGAAACGTTTTCTGATCGCCTCGATAGCATCACTCGTCTGGCTGGCGGCGTTCGACATTCTCTTGGCGGTAGAATATTTATATCCGCCGCCAGCGCCGGAGCGGACCGCGCCCATATTTGCACGATCATACTCCGACCATGTTCCATACCTGGGCGGAGCATACCGGCATCCGGACGCCTATCTGCCCTTATACCCGGGCTACGCCCCGTATTGGCAACGCGCTCCGTATCTTTACTGGAATCCGTATCCGCCGCTGTATTATCCTTATCCTTTTTATCCGCCGATGGTTCAGCCCGCAGAGGAATTCTACGGACCAAGGGCCATGCAGCGCTTTATGGGGTATTAATACAGTTTTTGAATGACGAAGTAGGGGTTTTTAATCGTCATTCTTGTTCGCTGATCTTCATGGCCAGCAAATCCAACCGGCTTTTCAGATCGCGGAGCAGGGCTTGAGGATCATCGTCGCCGCCCAGATGAGAGTGGAATACCCCGGATGATGGTCCTTGCATAGGGCCTAGATGTGTAGCGTTTACCTTCAAATCCTGTAGTTCATCGTCAAGCTTGGCAACTGCCCGACGGTTGTCGTGCCAAATCCGGTCGAGTTGCAGCACCAGCCCAATGAGCAAGGCGATCTGGCCTCCTGCGGCAATCGGCAAGCCGAGTTTCCAGAGCTCGCTGCGTCCGGCCACTATCGACCAGGCCAACAAAATGCCGCCGCAGATAAGCGCCGCCGTTCCCAACGACAATACCAGCCAGGCCAACACGCCCATAAAAGTCACTTCATCAGCGGCGGGACGTGATTTAGAGCGACACTCCCGTGCGGCCGAAATTGCCGCTGGCGCGTGAAAGTATTCCATCTTCTGGTGAGCACGATCAAGCCGGGCAACCTCGCGCTGCGAGCCGCTTTGTTCGCGCTTGTACTGGGTTTTATCAATCCGCAATACCCGGCCAATGTGCCGCAGTTGCTCGTCTAACTCCCAATCGTCGGAAAAGGGGCTTTCTTCAACGTGCACTGATTCCGACGGCTTAGAAGTGGATTTTGCCGCCGCCGACTCCCCTGGACCTTCGACGGCAATACCCTCGCCACACCGCGGACAGCAATACTTCCTTTCGCCCGAGACTGCGATCGCAGGCACGTCTTGTTGACAATGTCGACACCACATGGTGTTCTTAAAATCGACCGGTAAACTGGTAAACTGTAGAGATTTCGCAAGATCTAGCGGCCAATGGAAGTGCAAGATGATAAGCTGGGCAATATGGTGGATATAACAAAACAAAATGCCTCAAATTAGTCATCTGGCAGTCAAATTACTTGCCGCGGAGCCAATCGATAATCATGTCAATGGCATGGCCGCTAAGAATATCTTTTTTTAGATCGCCGCTTTCGGCAAACGACGGCATGCGATCATTCTTTGCGCCGTAGAACCGTTTTGATTTGGGATTGCCGATCATCGCGGCTGTCCACTGCGCGGAGCCGTAGCCGGTAAGTTCCGGCGCAGTGCCTAATGTGCCTTTGTCGTGATACTTGTGGCAGTCGGTGCAACTGAAATAATCGACGATCAATTTTTGCCCTTCTTTGATGATCTCCGCGTCACGCTGATTGGCCGCACGCTCAGACGGCAAATCGGCCTCGGCCGAAAGTGCCGCAACAACCTTCCGCAAATTTTCCTTTTCCTCCGCATCCAATTTACTGAGATTTTCCTTGACAAAATTGGCCATGGCGCCTTTACGCAACTTTGTATTGCCCCAATAAGTGGGACCGAGAATGGTCTCTGGATTCAACAAGCCGGCAATCCAATCTCTCGTGGCAAAGCCGTGCAAATTCGATGCGGAAGATTCCACCGCTTTGATGCCCAGTCCATTTCGATCCACGGCATTGTGGCAACCGGCACAATATTGTTTAAATATCTTCGGCCCCTGGGTCTTGGGATCATTGCGCAGCAGGGTCAAAGCCCCGGTAGCAGGAATACCTTTTGCCCGGGCAAGCTCCACGGTGCGATCGGCCAGTTGTTGTTCGTCGGCAATGGCGCTTTGATGTTCCGCGTCAGCAGCGTCCTTGGCATACGAACGATACGTAAGCACAACAACGCAGACCAGCAAGCACAAAGTCACGGCAATATTGAAAACATGACCGATGCGTATCCACCCAATAAACGGCAGCAGTAAAAAGTATAAAAAGATCAGCTTCGGCACGATGAAGATCGGCACAATCGCCTTTTCGCCGGGAAAGAGATGGGAAAATTCATAAAGCCCCCGAAAGGCCCATTCCGGCCGGGCGGCACTATAGTAATTTGCTGGATCGAGATCAGCAGGCAACCCCATGGCTACACCCGCGTGATCTCCCGAAAAACCATGTTGCAAGGCCAGAATCAAGATCACCGCCAGCACCAGTAGACTGGCGATTGCATTGCGCCATGCCTGGGAAATAAAGGTGTCAGGAACCGTTTTTGTGCCACAATTTACTGAACCGTGATTAAAAACGGTTCCTGACACCTTTATTTCCAATATATTTGCTCGTATGGCAAAAATCCGATTCAGGACTAACAGCAATAAGAATCCGCTCCCAAACACGCCGATGTGCAGGGCTAAAAATCGGGTCAGCGTTAGATGGCCGAACTCCGGACCGCCAATGGCAATCTTGTAGAGCTGCTGGCCAATCACTGGCAAAAGCAGGAGAAACTTGGTGCGCACTTGCGTGCTGGCATAGCTGTTCTGATTCCAGGCCAGCAGGTCGCCGGTCAACATCAGCGCCAGCGCAGCCAGGCCCATAAAGAGCGCCGTCCAATAAACCGCTTCCCTCGGCGGACGATACCAACCGCGAATGATCAACTGCAATAAATACAATCCCACCAGCACCAGCAGCGTTTGGCCCGCATAATGATGTATCGCCCTTAGGAGCCAGCCGCCGGCAACTTCGTATTGCAGATAGTACACGCTTTCCCAGGCGGTCTGTGTGCTGGGACTGTAGTACGTCCAAAGGAAAAAGCCCGTGATGGCCTGCACGCAAAAAACGAACAAAATTACCGCCGGCACGGCTTTGCACCAACAGGCGCCGCCGACTATGGGCGTATTGGCCAGATTCCTGAGCGCGTCGCTTATTCCCATTCGGTCGTTAAGCCAGCGAAGAAGGGAGTTCATAGTTTAACAGTATACAGTTTTTGGTTCACAGTTTACAGTTTTCACTATCCACTAACCACTTTATTGGCGGTCCCGCTGGAGAATTTCTGAAATTTAACCCACACTTCATTATTCGCACGAATTTCCGCTTCCAGAGGGTCCATATCTCGCGGGCTGGACGAAGCGGCGTCGAGTCGCTTGCCCGCCAGATCGAAACTAGCGCCATGGCAGGGGCAATAAAATTTTCCGTTGCCTTTAGCGGCCTCGAACATGATCGAGCAACCGGCATGGGGGCAGATTACTTGAAAGGCCTCTACCCGATCTTTGCCCATGCGGCGCAGATAAACCGCGCCGATCGGCTCGCTGGGAAAAATATTCCAGGCGTCTGTGCGATCGGCAATCACGGGAAATTTTCGCGGCGTGCCGTCCTCGGGCAATGCGTCCAAGGTCGCCAATTTGATATAACCGCCGACCTGACTTTTTTGCCTGAGCGGATTCAAAAACGCCACAATCCCCACCGCCGCCGGCGTGGCCAAAGCCACGGCTGCAGCCAACAAAGCTGTAATTTGCCCAGAAATCTTCGACGCTGCGATAAGGGAGTGGAATCCTGTAGATTATCAATAGAACCGGACATAAATGATTCCTGTCGCCTTTATTCAATTTTTTTGGAAGAAAGGCTAGCGATGGCAAGAAACAATCAGTAAAATGCCGAATACCGAACCAATTTCCAGAAAAAATCCTATCATTTTTAATTGTTGTACATCAGGCTGCCGTCCATGTGCAAGGATTGTCATTACGATTCCAGCGAAGAATCCGGCACAAAATAGCACAGGAAAAGTGGCCGTTAGAATAATCCCAATCGCATAGGCTGGAATGCCTTTAACCACACGATTCCGCGTGAGGGAGAATTTTCCTCTAGTCAACGCAATAATACCAAAAATTGTCATCCCAATTTCAGCTATTAAACCCAACATTAGAGTATCTCCAGGGAATAATGGAGTCAGCCAAGTAGGTCATGCACTCCGTGAATGACTTGTATTTTCCATAACTTTTCCATGCCATCCATATTACCGCAACTGGCGATATTGGACAAGCCGAGAGGGATGC
Organism: Pirellulales bacterium; assembly: GCA_963820545.1. Lineage (GTDB taxonomy): Bacteria > Planctomycetota > Planctomycetia > Pirellulales > Thermoguttaceae > CAWGAJ01. The sequence goes on along the minus strand of CAWGAJ010000001.1, from coordinate 204,721 downwards.
CTGCCGCCTTTGCATGCCCGGGCCCCTTTCCCTGCTTAGACAAGCTAACCGGAGCCAAAAAAATACGAGGGGAGAATTTAAGCGACCATAAAAAAAGATTTCTATCCTGAAAGGATAGCAATATTATAGCCTGGGGTTGTCGCGCAGCGGCTACCTCAGGAAAGAGTGCAATATGAGCAAGTCAACCCTGAAGGGGTTGAGTAAGATTACAAAATCCCATGGGGATTTTATTCGTTTTCGACGATTTTAACCCCAGTTAGCCGCTGCACGGCAACCTGGGGTTGCCTTATTAAAAAGCCCTTCGGGCTAACACCTTACACTTCTTTGCCGACGTGGATTTCGAATGTGCAATGTTTGCCGCCGCGCAAGACCGACTCTTTGATTTCCACCCGGACTTTTTTCCCCAGCACTGTTTCAAAAGTCTGTTGTTGGTTGCCCAGCGAACAGTTGCAGACAATGGCCGGCGGGCGGCCTTGGCCGATCAACGGACAACCACAAGTGGTTTGTTCAGCGCTGGTGATTGTAATTATGCCCTTCTCGCGGTCATAGGTCGCGTCTTCGTTCGTCCACTTTTTGAGTTCCTTAAAATAGCCGTCCGGATCGTTGCGGTATTGTTTGAGCCAGGGTATTGAGTTTGAGCAATTACGGCCGAGTTCCACTAAAATTTCATTAAACACTTTTTTGTCGATCCGGTCCGATAAAAGCTCCAGCAGCTTTGTGTATTGCTTGTTGATAAATTGAAGCCGCCAATCCTGGGGTGTGGCGGCTTCAGCGGCCGGCAAAGCGGCCGGAGAAAACAGGCTTGCGGCCGCGCATGTGCATAAGCCGCAAGCACAACTTTTAAGAAATTCTTTGCGATTCATCGATGTCTTTCCTTTCTTTTTAGCGTGTTATAAAATGACAAATAAAGCGACGGAAACCACCGATTGATTTTTCCCTTATGCTTTCATGGCCATGCGGATCGCGCCGAGCATTTTTGCTTGTGCCGATTCTAAAGGTTCATTGATAAAAGCCCCTGCCGCTTTGCGATGACCGCCGCCGCCGAACTGCTCGGCCAATTCCGCGCAATTAACCTCGCAGCGGCTCCGCAGGCTGACCTTAAATCCGCCGCTTTGTTGTTCCACAAAGATCACTGCCACTTCTGTTCCGTCCACGGCCAGCATCAGGTTGATAATGTCTTCGCTATCGGAGGGCATGGCGCCGGTGGCGCGAAAATCTTCTCGATCAATATACGTATGAATCAGTCGGCCGTCGAGTTCCGTTTCCGCGCGGCTTAAGGACCGGCCTATCAGTCGCAATCGGGCCAGGCTGTCGTTTTCATAGAGCTGTTTGTAAATTTCATCGGGATTGGCCCCGCCTTCCACCAGGCGCATGACTAAACGAAACGTCTCCGCCGAGGTGGAGGAAAAGCGAAACCAGCCCGTATCGGTGGCCACGGCGACAAAGACTGCGCGGGCCATCTCCGGTGTGAGCAAAACTTTTAACCGGTCCGCCGCCTCGATTACCAGTCGGCCGGTGGCCTCGGCCTCGATATCCTTAAAGACTTCCGCGCCTAGGTCATCCTCGCTCAGGTGATGATCGATCACAATCTTGATCGCCTTTGTCGAGCGGATAATGTCAGCCATTTCGCCCAATTGCGCCCAGGCCGAGGTGTCGAGAATCACGAGCACCTCACGGTCCGCGAGTTCCGCGGGCGCAATGTCCAGACCGAATTTCTTGAATTTCTTCTTTAAATCAATGAATCGTAGATTAGGCGGAACGTCAAAAACGTTACATATCAGTACGTCCTTGCCCAGGCTTGCCAAAATCTCCGCCATGGCCGCCTCGCATCCCAAGGCATCGCCATCCGGCCGGATATGGGTGGTTAACACAAATCGCTGATGACGGTGAACGATTTCCGCGAAGCGTGACCAATCTAGCATGGGATTTTAAAGTTTTCAGTTATAAGTTGTCAGTTTTCAGTTCTGCGTTCTGACTTCTGACTTTATCCTTGTCCGCTGACCGCTGTTTACATCCTTCATCCCTCATCCTTTCCATTTCCTACTTCCGCCGCAATGGACCATACAGCGCTCACATCGAGGGCCATTTGCTCTACTAAAGCGCCCACAGAAGCAAATTGTCTAGTTTCCCTTAAACGGGCGAGAAAGTCAATCTGCAAAGGGCGATCATAAAGGTCGCCTTGGAAATCGAGTAAATAAACCTCCACTTTCAAGGCAGTTTCGTGAAAAGTGGGATTGCAACCAATGCTAATCGCCGCAGAGTGGGCGGTTTGATCCACCCATGCGCGACCGGCATAAATTCCGTCGCATGGCAAGAGCGTGTCAATCTGCGTGATATTGGCTGTAGGATAACCGAGCTTTGCTCCCCGGCCCGCCCCGCGAACCACAATGCCCCGGATGCGATACACTCGGCCCAGCATTTGCCCGGCCTCATCCACGCGCCCCACGAGCACTAATCCGCGAATCGCTGAACTGGAAACAATCTGACCGCTGACTTCAACCGCGGCCGTAACCTCCAGACGCAAACCCGACGCCGCACACAACTCCCGGAGCACCTCCACTGTTCCCATGCGGTTATGCCCGAAGAAAAAATTCGGCCCTTCGACCATGGCCCGGGCGCCGAGCCGCTGGCGTACAATACGCTCAAAAAACTCCCGGGCACCGAGTTCCAAAAGTGCGCGGTCGGTGGGATAAACAACCACCGCGTCGGCCCCGAGTTCGCCCAGGATTTCCAGCTTGCGCTCGGTCCAGATAAGCTGCTGAGGAGCCGCCTGAGGCCGCAGAATCCAGGTCGGAGGCGGAGCGAAGGTAAACACAATTGCCGGCCCGCCGATCTCTCGGGCCAACTTCCCCAGCCGCTTCACCAGCCGCGCATGACCCAGATGCACGCCGTCGAAATTGCCGATCGTCACGGCGCCGCCCCGCAGTTGGTCGGGAAAAAGGTCCAAATCACGAAGTACTAGCATGGCTTTTTTGTAGCTATTCTTGACTGAAAAGACAAGATGACAAGGGCCCCACTGGCTGTCAGATTTCCAGGCGATCCCCTTGCAATGGCCCCGGACTTGAACACAATGAGAGGTAAGCGAATCGGCTCACCGTAGGGTGGGACGAGGTCGCGCAAGTTGTTGGTGGGTCCACGCAAACTGATAAATATGTAATTCAGAGCCTGTACGATGGCGAGATTTCAATCCGCGACTGAAGTCCCACCATAAAAACAGTTTGCTTGACCCACCCTACACGTTGGTGATAAATGCAGATTAGTGCCAGGCTTTTTTTACTCCTTTGGGGAGGACTCCAGACAACATTCAACGCGAGGCAAACGCCATGAATCTTACAAATCCCAAATATTCGCAGTATGCGCTGGTGCGCGAAATGCTGGAAACCGTCGATGTGGTACGGCGGTTTGACCCGAACCAGACGGCACAAGTGGCCCGGGAAATTCGGACGGCCGGGCGTCTGCTGCTCACCGGCGAAGGCTCCAGCCGGATCTTTCCCGCTAAGAATGCCATTCGCAAGGCGCTGCAGTGGGGCCTGGACCTGGTCGTTATAACCGAGGGCTCGCGACAGGCAGCGCAGTACGACCTCGCGAAGTTCGCCGTATTTTGTGCGTCAAACTCCGGGCGGACCAAAGAAGTTGTGCTGCTGATGAAGAAGCTCGCTGCCGAGGGAAATCGCCGGCGCTACGGACTGACGGCCAACCGAGGCACGCTGCTGGAAGAGGCCGCCGAAAAAACCTTCGTCCTCACTTGCGGTTCGGAGCAGGCCGTGGCCGCCACCAAGAGCGTGGTCGAGCAGGCGCTGTTCTATCAATCGATTCTCGGCCACATCGCCGGCCGCGACCAGGTCGCGATCTGACCGGTCTGGCCGACAAGCTTTCCCAGGCCTTGACCATGGCCATCGATCCCGCCGTCGTGCAGAAGTGCCTCGGCGCCTCGACGATCTACTTCGCCGGATACAACGACGGCGTGGCCGAGGAACTGACGCTCAAGACCAACGAAATCACCCGCCGAAGTCCGACTACCTCGAGGGCACTTACGCCGTACACGGCATCGAGGAAGTGATGGATCCCTGCGACGTGGTTTTCGTGGTCGATCCGATTGATCCGGAGATCGAAAAGTTCCAGGAGGTGCTGATTAAAGGCGTCGGTCTGACGGTGGTGGCGATTGCCGACCGGGAGACCCCCCTGCCCACGATCCGCACGCCGTCGGCCGGCGAGATGAATCCCTACGTATATCTCTGTGCTGGCTGGAACCTGCTGGTCGAGATCGGGATGGCCTCAGGAATCAATTTGGACAAGCCCCAGCGTGCCCGAAAAATTGGCAATGAGATGATCACCGGCTAGGGCGCATTATTCATAAGAGGACTTCAAACACAGTGTGCCACTGCTTGCTTGCAAGCAGTGTGAAGCTTAAACCGTTATCAATTCACTGCTTGCTTGCAAGCAGTGGCACGCTTCATTCCCGCTGTTTCGCCGCAGAGACGGCGTTTCTAAAGGTCTCGGTCTCGCCGCGCACGAGCTTGACGAAACTGTTGTCTTCGGCCGTGCCCACGACCGCCCGCATCTCCTCCGCATTGCGATAGGTCGCGCGCCGGAAGGGATTCTCGTAGTCCTTCTGCCGGGTCAAGAAAACCTGGTCGCGGATGTACTCCTGAATCTGCATTGCTTCGTCCAGCGCGGCTCGCCACAATGCCGGCGTCAGGCTTTCGACTCCCAGCAACGCCAGGAGAGTTCCGTATGCGTGGCGCTGCTTCTCCAAGGGATAGGCCGCCCAGAGTTCATCGTAAGCGCGGTGAATCTCGGGCCAGGAGCCGGGCTTGCCAGCCTTGATGCCGGAAATCAACTTTATAACCTCGGGAAGCGGGATTAACTGGCCGCCCAGGTTGTCCCACTGCCTCTGTCGCGGGCCGGCAAGGGCCTCATGCATCGAGCGGAGCGTTGCCCGCGGCTCGGATTGCAAGTAGGCCAGGAGGTTCTTGACTGCATAATAGTGCAACATCTGCCGGTATGCATGGTAGCCCTCGCGGACCTTAACTATCACCACCTTGCGATGAGAGGCCTCCACGTGCTCGCCGAGGATTTCCAACCGGGCAGTCTTCTCCGCCTCATTGTTGAGCAGCTCTCGGCCCAGGGCAATCAGTTTCTCGCGGCTGCCGTCCTCAAGGCTCTCGCCTTGCCGCGGAGATAGGCCTTCGCGGTCCAGAGTTCCAACAGCTCGAGCGCATCGAAGAGCTCCTCCACCGTGTCAGGCGCGAGATAATCGAACTCGATGTGTTGAACCTTGAACTTGCGTTTGTCCCGGTTCTGGAACTTCCAAGTGTTGCGGGCCAGGGCATACATGTTGTGGCGCCACCAGTAGGCCGGCATGATTTGCAGCCGATCCCGCGCAGGATCATCACGCAGCAGGGCAAAGGGCAGTGGGACGTTCAGCTCGCACGGGTAGTCCCCTTTGGCCAGCAGAATGAACGACGCGAAGCGGCAGGAGTGTTTCAGCGTGGTGCATAGTCCGGGCCAGAAACCCCGGCCTGCGCGGATCTCGCCGTCATTCGCCCTGCTGTTGTGATTGGATCCCACAGTGGCGCCTGCGGCCAGATTGCTCTGGCCCATCAGGAGGCTGGCGATGAGGAACGAGTTATTGTGGTGCTGCTCGTGGGCCGGGAAGATGAGGTTGTTCAGCAGCTCACAGCAGGAGACGGTGGAATTGTCGCCCAGGAAAGAATGGATCAACCGGGCCCCATACTTGAGATTGCTGTTGCTGCCCATCACGAAGCGCACGCCCTTGCAACCATAAAAGATGTGGCAACCCAGCCCAATGATCCCGTTGACCAGCTCCACGCCTTCGCCGATTTGGGTGGGCTCCGCCTCGCTGGAGTTGATCGTTAGATTTTTAAGTTTGTTGGCGCCTTTTATATAACAGCTCGCGCCGATCTTCACATCCTTGATGATCTGGCAGTTCTTGATGATACAGTTATCGCCGATGGTACCGTAGAAGCCCCGCCGGGAGTCGAACTGCTGTTGGGTAATTTCGCCGAGTTTCTTCTGCAATTGGGCGTCTTCCCGGTAGCGGGCCCAGAGGTAGGCGTCGCCGGGGATGATGCCGTCGAAAGGCATGATCGCCCTGCCCCCGGCCTCGTTCATCGGTTCCAGCCAGATGCGCACGTCTTCGGGCTCGCCTTCTTTCACGATCCCGTTGCCGAACTTGGCGTGATTGGTCGTGTTCATCTCGTCGATGTTCAAGAGGATCACCTGGTCGCCGATGATGTAGTGCGCCAGGTAGCGGACGTTATGAATTGCCACGTTGTTGCCCAGATCGCAGGAGATGATCTGGCTGTTAGTGATGCCGGCCGGAACCTGGAGTTCGTGGTGCTCGAGGATCACGTGTTCGAGCCGGCCAATGCGCACCAGTCCGGAGAACTCGCAGTTCTTGATCAGGTGCGGGGAGAAGGGATCAGTGACGAAGATGCTGTCCCAGTCGTCGCAAGTGACGGCATTCTTGACCAGGGCCTCAATCTCGTCGGCTTGCAGGTTACGCCAATAGCCCGCGGGTTTGGACACTTGCTCGTTACGCAGATAATACTCATCCTTGCCCGGCGGCAAATACTCCTCGGGAATGAACTTCCGGCCGAATGTATCCGGAGGCAGGAGTCTGACTTCTCTCATGGTTTGGCCCTTTCTCGATAACTGCGGATTCGCGGGAACAACTCTCCCCGATCCCCATAGACCACATTATGGGAACGCCGAGGCAATTCCGGAAGGGCTTCCAAGACTCTGCCGTTAAGAGTCCTTCAGAGAACCTTAGACCAGAACAATGTACATCTAGGGAATACGGCCGGCCATAGTTCAATAAAAAAACCCAGTTTATCGGTCGTTTGAATAAGTCGCCAGCCAGATCAATTATCGTGATAAAAGCCCCTTTACCCACAGATAGTGGGGTGGGTTTTGTTCAGCCAACTTGCTAAACCCAGTGGTGGTTAATAAAATCAGCCCTACCGGCTCTCAAGATTTTGCAGATGCTACCTTTGCCGGAGTGGCGGAATGGCAGACGCGCTGGACTCAAAATCCAGTGGCCTTCGGGCTGTGAGGGTTCAAATCCCTCCTCCGGTACTTAAAGAATGACAAGAGGTTGCGTCGATTGACGCGGTTTTATTTTCCGCCGTTTTTTGCTGAGTGTTGTAGAAACTGTTGTAAATCTGCCCTTTGTTGTCATCCTTCGGGGCGAATCCCGCCCACAGTTCATCGGCCACTTCCGCCGCGTCTTGAGCAACGTAGTATTTCATCGTGGTGCCAATGTCCGCATGACGGGCAAGTAGTTGTAGTGTTGCTGGTTTCACCTTGGACGCCCATCTTGTACAAAATGCCCGCCGTAAGTCATGGGCGGAACCATACTTTTCGGTTTCCTTGTTCACAACCACTTTGGCCTCTTCCCCGATTTCGGAAATCATCCGGCCCACCTCTTGCCGATTAAACGGTTTGCCCTTGAGGGTGTTGATTTTCAACACCTTGCCTTGCCGCTGGTCATCGGGGAAAGTATCAAGCAACCATTTAGCAAAGTCCGGCGTAATTGGCAGGAGAGTATCCCGCTTGGCCTTGTGGGCCTGAGCATGGATGATAAATACGGGCCGACGGCCGGAAAAATCGACGGCAAAGGGGGCGTCAAAGTCCCAACTTAAGGACATTGCTTCGGACAGTCGCAAGCCCGACAACCACAAAGCAGTGATTAACCGTTTCCAGATTTCAGCGTCATACGGCCGTACCTTATCGCAAGCGGTAAGCATACGCTCATACTCTTCGGTCGTAATGGGCCTGCCTTTCATCATGGTTTGGCCTTTGACTCTTTTAGGCATGATGAAATCGGGCCGCTTGGCAAGTAAACCCATTTTAACGCCCCACGATAACGCGGCCTTGATATGCCGCAAGTGCCGGGCAAGGGTGGTGTCTTTCATGCCCTCTTCCCGCAAGTTCGCTTGAAACTTGCTTATGGTTGTCGTTGTCAACTTAATCAGCCGGTCGGGATTCAACTTCCGTTCGATCAAGTCGAGCGATACGCCCGCCGTTATTTGCGTGCCGGGTGCAAGGGTTGCAAGGTGTTCCTTTTCGTATCGCTCCCTGAATTGCTGCCAGGTGGTTTTGCTTGGGGCCTGATAAAGCCCGCTTCTCAGTTCCTTTTCCCACTCCCCTGCTTCTCTTTCGGCTTCGCCCGGATCAGTGGTGCCGGTCGATTTTGATACACGCTTCCCTGATACTGGGTCAACGTAGTACATCATTAAATTTCGTCCCGGACCGTAGGACGTTACCCTAACGCGAATTTCGTCACTCATAAGACATACTCCCAAGAAAGCACAGACCCCCGTAAGTCCTGCTTACGCGGCAATGAAACCGCGCGGCCGGTATTACTACTCGGCTCGGGCTAACGGGGGCGTGTGCTATGTTCTGTTGAAAGAAGAACATTGGGAAACCTCATTGTGTCTTTCGACTTTAAGCACCTTTATTATCGGCATTTTCCTCCACTCAAGTCAAGCCGGGGTGCAACCGGCCCCAAGACCACTCTACTTAGTGGGTTTTTAGGGCAATTTAACAACAGTTTCAACAACACCCAGCAAAAAATCCCTATTTTCACGGGGATTCTATGGGTAGGGCACTGGATTCTATATCCAAACCGCCCCTCCGTTTTCTCAGCCCTACGCTGCCCTGTTCTGTACTTTGCAAAACATTGCCTCTTGGCACTAGGTCACACACGTTGCCGTTTGTTGCGGCCTGGCCGCGTATAGGCCAAAACGGGGTCTAACAAACCAGTGATCGCACGACCCTGCGCAACGTGGCGGCCACGGCGGGCAAAACGGGCCGGGGCCTAGCGGCTATCGTCGCGGTCGTTGCTGTAATCGTCGTCGTCAACTGCCTTGTACCATCCCTCCGGGTCCGCAATGTACGCGTCTCTAAATCTCACTCCATCAGCAGGGCCGTACTCATGAATCCAATCCTCCACCGGCGAGTTCTCATCTAACTCAGGATAATCCTCAGCAGGAACATCTCTATCATCCGCCTCTGGATAATCACCATCGAAGCAAACCTCGTTCGGATGGCCGGCGCACCAGCGGGCGAAACGCGAAACATTTAATTCGCCACCGTGGGATTTCTCAAACAGCAGCCAGACCAATTTCTTGCACCAGGCGGCTCCCATTGTTTTTAATAAGCTGTGGCCCGCTTTTGTAATGCCGTAGTCGGCAAGCGAGGCAACTATGCATTCTTCCGAAGATAGATGCGGAGAATCATCATCTAGGGCCGGGCGGCTCTCCTCAGAGGATTCGCTAGGGCGAACATTCTTTTTTTCCAGGCGCGTCCTAAGGCGGCTAGGACGAATCTTTTTTCTCTCTAGGCGCGTACTCCCTACTCCACTCCTATGCCCGGTAGGGCGAGAATTCACACCACTCCGCGCTGGAGTGTTCGTGTGGTGTGTTCTTCTTGGAGTGTTCTTGGAGTGTTTATGGGGCACTGGCGCCCGTAATTCAGGGGCACTGGCGCCCGTAATTGCTTCGGTTTTGCCCGTAATTCCCTGGGCACTGGCGCCCGTAATTCCCTCAGCCTGAAAAACAAGTTTTCGTATTGTGGGTCGCCTACATCCTCTGCCCTTTTGCTCCTTGGTAATGATCCCCTTAATTTCAAGCGCCTGTAGCGCACGGGTGATGCTCCTGATGTCCATCCCCGTTAGCCTGGCGATTGTTGCTAGAGAAGGCCAGCAGTCTCCGGTTTGAAAATCAGCGAAGCGGTAGAGCACCAACATCACTTTGATTTCGCTGCCGGCAAGTTGTGTAAGCCCGCCGCTATCGACGAAATGAACCAGCCGGTTGAAGAGATTGGCGGGCTTATTCTCAGACTTGTTTTGGCTGACAGGAGATTCGGCACGTAGAAGTCTTTTACGAATCATGATGATTGCTCCTTTTGATCGGGGCCGGGCCGATCCCATTGTGTGGAGGAGCAATCAAGCAAGATACCACACATCGGTCGGCCCGCTTGGCGGTAGCTAGCCGCCGTCCCCGATAAAATTTATCAGGCGAATAACTCCATGTGTTTGAATTTTAGCTGGTTTAGATCGGCCTGTAGCCGTAGCAGCCGGTTGTAGCGCTGGCCAAGGACCGCGTGACCGACCGGGCACCCTATGCCTGATCGAAGAATGTAATCAAGGCCGACCGGGCCCCGATCATACAAAACCAAATGTTTCATGGGTATCACACATATTCATCCACCACGCCCGCCGCCGTTTTCGCCGTTTGCTAACCGTTCAAAAAAATCCAACACCCATCGGCCCGTGACGTAATCAAAACGCCCAAAGCGTTGCGTTTTTAATCCCGCTCGTTTCGCATGGGCAATGCTTTTCGTGTTCATCCCCAACCGCTTCGCCATAACGCGAACTGGCATAAGTTCATCAGCGCGAATTGGGCCGAGCGTGTCGGGGCGTTCTTTAGGCATTCGCATGACGGGCCTCCTGCGTACTCGGCACGCGCAGTATAAGACGCTCAATTTCATCCCAATCGAACCTTAGAGAACCGTCGGGCAAGAGGATGTAAGGCAATCGCCGTTGCTTGGCTAACCGCTCGGCACGCCCCAGGGGCCAGTTTAACTTTTGGTCGATTTCTTCAGGGTAAAGTAGAGTTGGCATCGTGTTACTCCCCATGATCCATAAATTCATGGAGAGCAGCGCGCCGTGGAGAGGTTGGTAAATGTTTTGCTATGTTTTGCTACGTTTTGCGTCCTGTTTCCAGTCACTCCGCCGTTTCTGAACCCCGCCGGCAATGTCGGGAACAACGGTACCAGTTCGACCGAAGTCGTGCTGATTGGATACCGTTGCCTTAGCGTCCCTTTGTCGCTGTTGGGAATCCTGCCACTGCCGTTCTAGCCCATTCCACCATTCGAGTAGCTCTGCCTTTTCTACTTTCGGCTGAGCCCCTTTTTGTCCAATGATGATGGGGCCAGCATAGTCCTTGTTCAGCTTGCGGACTTTCCGTTGGTTCTCACGGTTGTCTTTGTATTGAAGGGCAACAAGAATAGCCCGCCAGTCTGTGAGATATGATTTAACCTCGATAGCCTTGGTATCTCTCGGTACCTTTGCCGCCTCATCCTTGATTGCATCGGAAATCAGCGGGCAGACCTTATCCCAACTATTGCAAATCATGACTTTTTTTGTAAAGTGAATTGTGGTTTCATCCCACACCACCCAGTACCAATCATCAGGGTAGGCAGTCTTCGCTCGCAGGATGAGGGATCGAAGTGTAGCGTATTCAGGACCTGCAAAAGCCCCTAGCTTGATTGCCTCATCAATAAGCGCTCCTCCGGTACACACCGCATCACTGTGGCCTAGCTTTTCGGCAATTTGTGGAAGAGTTCGTATTTCATCTGCGATTTGCCGTAACCGATCCACAGGAGAAGAAGTTTTTATCATGATCTTTCACCTTTCCACCGGGGCGCTGGGCGAATGACATGGAAGGTGAAAGAGAACCACATACACCCGCCCAGCGCTTGGACGATGATCTGTCGGCTATCCCAGCAATTATACCGCCATTTGTTAGACAAATCCTTTATATTAACTATACGAACAATCCTCATTTAATCGAATTTTTAAATGTTATTAGGCAATCTGGTTACACAACTCTAATTTTGGTAAGACGTTAAATTCGGAGTCCGGCCATTAATTAATCTCGCATTGTTTTGAGAAATGCTAAATAGCCATATCAACCAAGACTGGGAAAGCACATCTAGCCACAATGTTGGGAATCACAGTTACCTCAACTGCTCGCTATCAATCCAGCCGGTCGGCCCCGTGGGCGCGTAGTTTGGCCCATGGCGGGGAATCGGGGATGGTCGGCCAGGAACGGCGACCAAGGAGAAAGACGCCCGCGTGCGGGCGTCGTGGGCGACGACGTGCGAAACGTCGCAGGTGGAGATTAGCGATTCAGTTCGAAGATTCCCTGATCGGCCATCACGAACTTGGCGTCCTTGCCCTTACGGATGTTCCGCAGAATCGATGCATACAAGGTGGCCTCAGGCGTCTTGCCGTTAGGCGATTGTCGAGGAGCAAAAAAAGGGCATTGGGGTTGGCGGAACAGTAGACATTGCGAATAATGAAGAGAGTAATCGGTTTGGGATTTCCTTTCTGGCGGCTGCGTTCTTTACAGAAGGAGTTCAAAATGATAAGGCTCTTCGACACAAACGCTGGGTGGTTTGGTCTGATCTTGCGTCTCGGGCTTGGAATTGTGATGTTCCCACACGGAATGCAAAAACTCTTCGGTTGGTTTGGTGGACCTGGATTTGCTGGAGCTTATCATCAGTTCACCGAAGGTATGCACATCCCGGTCGCCATCGCTGTTCTTGTGATCCTGGCCGAATCCCTGGGGAGTATTGGCTTGATCGTCGGATGCCTGACTCGAATCGCAGCGTTTGGTATCTTGTGCAATATGATCGGAGCCATCGCCCTTGTCCATTGGCGGAATGGCTTCTTTATGAACTGGTTCGGTCGACAGTCAGGCGAGGGATTCGAGTATCACCTGCTCACCATCGCCATCAGCCTGGCTCTCATCATTGCTGGGGCCGGAAACTGGTCCATCGACAAGACAATCGCTTCGTTTGCTTTTCGGAAAGACTTCCCCTCGTCCTCGCTGCCAACCAATTCGGGAGACCCCAAGGAATCGTAAAGAACCTCGCAATCTGGTGGAGATGGTGTAAAGGCCAAGCCATGCAGGTCTCTCTCCAAGAGGCTTTCCTGCTTTGATACAATAAGTGGCGAAGGAGGTAGCCCATGCAACGACGTAATTTTCTCGCCACGACCAACAGCCTGTCAGGACTTGATCCCGCCTACCTTGCTGCTAAGGAAAAACTGACAGGCGGGAAGACCCCTTGGCAGCCAGTTACAAGGCAGCGGTACGGACGCACAAAGGAAAAACTCTCAATCATCGGCTTCGGTGGCATGGTTGTGAAGGATGTGTCACCCAAGGAGGCAGCCAATTTCGTTGCCGAGGCCGTGGATCGAGGTGTGAATTACTTCGACGTGGCCCCATTCTACGGCAACGCCCAGCGACGACTTGGCCCGGCCTTGAAGCCCTACCGCCACAAGTGCTTTTTGGCCTGCAAAACCCTTGAACGGGATGCCGCTGGTTCGGCGAAGGAACTCAGTGAGTCGCTCAAGCTGCTTCAGACTGACCACTTCGATCTGTACCAGCTTCACGCGCTGACCGACGTGGAGGAGGTCGAGCAGGCTTTCGGCCCTGGTGGTGCGATGGAAACAATTCTGAAAGCCAAGGAGGATGGCAAGGTTCGCTATATCGGCTTCTCTGCACATAGCGAGGAAGCGGCCCACGCAGCTTTGGATCGCTTCGACTTTGACTCGATCTTGTTTCCCCTGAGTTTTCCAACGTGGATCGGGGCGAACTTCGGTCCATCAGTTTATAAACGGGCAAAGAAAACTGGAATGGGCATCCTTGCCCTGAAGGCGATGGCCCACCAACAGTGGCCGAAGGGCAAGAGACGCCCCTGGAAGAAGACATTCTACGAGCCTTTCGACGAAATCGACTTGGCTGCCTTGGGACTGCGGTTTACTCTACATTTGCCAGTCACCGCCATGATTCCGCCCGGCCATTGGGAGTTGTTCCTAGATGGCACTTAAATTGGCACAGGCTGGAGCACTGACGCCACTTAACAAAAACGAGCGGAATATCATTAAAAAGATTGCTGAGGACTCTGTTCCGATCTTTCCTTAACACTGATGACAGCCGAAAAAAAGCCCATACGGCAAGTCCCAGTGGAACTATAGCGGCTTGACGTTCTCGGCACACGGGCCTTTCGGACCTCGACCTTCCGTGTAGGACACCTTTTGTCCTTCATGGAGTTCGTCAAAACTGACACCTTGTAGGCTCTTTGAGTGGAAAAACAGGTCTTTTTCCTTGCCCGTATTTATAAACCCAAAGCCCTTGTCCGTTAATCTTTTGATGATGCCTTCAGCCATTTGTACATTTCCTGGAGATAATGATTGAACTGACGCCGCTCGGCTTACGATTGCCGACTGGTCATCTGTTGGTTAAAAGAATTGTACTCCGTTACTGTGTTGTTAAGCAAGTGGGATGGCGTATCGGCAGTTCTACGACTTGCGTGGTCGTGGTTGCTGGCTCCTGGCCTGCTCGATGTCGGTCGCCAGTTGCGTCACATTTGTTGTAAATTGTGTGAGACATCGGCTTGCATCCTTCTCGTCCATCTGCTCCAAGGTTCTCTTCATGTTGCCGTGCTTCAAGAGAAACTTGTACGCCGTCCTTGCCTGGTCCAGCAGTTCCGGCGTCCAGTCTTTCGAGACCATCGTGGCTGCCCAGAGCAACTTGCCACCGATGATGAGCTTTTGCTTCGGAGTGGCTGAACTGCTTTGCAGAAAGCTGGCAGCTTGTTCAACGAGATGTGGACTGATTGACATGGCTGTTTCCGACAACTAATGGTGGACGAACCTGCAAGAACGGCTCCAAGTAAGGCTACTCCTCGCTCACCTGCCCCGCAACCCCCATGCTGCCACCCGGTATCATCGCCATCGTAGACCCCGTGAGTCGAAATCGTCGTCGGGAAGAGCGGGATTCAAGACTTCATGGCCGTGGTTCTTGAGATAGGTCGGCTTAATGCCGCCTGGAGTCGATTGCCAGCCGTGGAGGAAGAGGATTTTCATGGGATCGTCAGGTTACTCCAGGCAGTGGTTGCACGGCATGTATTTTTTGGATTAGTACCTTTGTGTGTCAGAGATTGGTTTGATTTGGGCTACGACTCTCCTCGTTTTTGCAGCACATCTGCTACTTCATAACCCTTCGCTGTTACCTCAAACACTTCACCCTTAGAACCAAGTTGTTCCAGAAGGTCGTAATCAACAAGGTCTTTGATTGCTTGCTTCCACGTAGCCTCGGAGCGTGGGTTATGTGGTTCATTAAGAATCTGTCCACCAGCCTGTGTATTGCAGCCAGAGCTAGATCGGCAGTATATTACTTGTCCATCAGAAAACGCTGCCGTAACAAGCAGCTTTCTAGCTTCCGCAGACAACTTGGCAGCCACATCCGATTCCAATATCCGAGCCAATTCCTGCTCAAACTCCGACCATATCGATTCATAATTCCCGATTAGTGACACTTCATCCTGCGGAGTGCTAATTGCTTTATTCAGCGACTTGATTAGTAGCAGAGTGTCCTCCTTCGTTGCTTCGGCACATTGAAACTGTGCCAACGGTCCATCTGCGATCATGCTTGTGTCGATGCCAATAAGGTAAGGGCATACCAATACATCCTCTTTCTTGGTCGCAATCGCACCAGTCTCATAGTAGATCCAAGGTGAATGCACATTTTCTTTAGTCACGCAAATGACGCACGAGGTCGCCTCTCCCAGAAAGCCATGTAATTCACTGAACCACTGCTTCCCTTTATCGATGTCCTTGCTGGACATCCACGGTCTAATTCCAGGGACTACTTTGGGCAACCACTCATAGAAAACAGATGCTATTTCTTGGCTCTGCTTCTTCGACCAACTGATAAGAACATCCTTCTGACTAACCTTAGAGGAGTTAGCTAGATGCTGATCTAGTTCTGAGATGAATTCGCATATATTGCCTTGTATCTGGTAAGTGCCATCTAGGGATACTTCTTCCAGCAAGCCCAATCCTGAAAATCTTGTTACGATATGTGTGAGTTCTTCAGGCGTTACTCTATTGGCAAAGGCTATTTCTGGCCCAACAATAAAGTCTTTGTTTTCGAGGAAACGTTTATGCAGATACCTCAAAACCTTCTCTTCCGTCAAGTTGAAGTATGGCACGCCTACTCTCCTTATGATTGATTTCGAAGAGTGAAGTTCTTTCTTGATGATACGTAGATTCAGAGAAACTTATTTTATCGTATTTTTCCGATCTCGTCGGCCCCTAGTGTTTTTACCCCTCCTCTCTGATTTTTAATTTGGTGCCTTTCAGAGGACTCCAGGGCATGTTCTTGATGGAAAAGCAGCGGCAGAAAAAGGTCGCCAAAAATTTTGCTGCCTTTTCTTAAGGGGGATTGGAGAAGGATTGGGATCGTTGGTGTTGGATTGATGGGATACTTGTAAGAACCCCCCATAATGGTAAAATAGGGATTTTGCTGTTCGGGAATTGGGGGCGTTTTTGATCGGGCTGCTCATTTCTGGAGAAATGCTGTCAAATTGTGAAAAGGAAATGGGGAGTTTACATCGTAAGGAAGGAGTGCATTCGTGTGAATTTAAGAAGCACTTTTCAATTGCACACTCCCCATAACATAGCCAAGGAGGATTGAGGAATGGGTAATGGTTCATCTACATTAGACATTAATCAAATAGAACATAAGCTCTCCCAGGCGGTGGCAGGTTGCTCTTCCGAGGAAGACCTTCGGATAAGCATGGAGATGATTCTCCGTGAGGTACTCCCTGAGCTTCCTCAGCCGAAGTACGAGAAGGCGATCAATACTTCAACCTTCACAGGCCGTGCCGACGCCGTTCACCAACGACTGGTGATTGAATATGAAAAACCCCGCAGTATGCGGTCTGCGAAGAGGCGTGATGAGGCTATCGGACAAGTATATGACTACCTGACCGGGCTGGCCCTTGGCGAGAAAAGCAAAGCCCAGAAAGTGGCCGACCGTACTCTATTCGATCTGGAGGAAATTAGCTACTCCCAAGACGAGGAAGAGCGGCTCGCTGGGCACGTCGGAATAGCCACCGATGGCGAGACGCTGGTTTTCATCCACCGCCGTGCCAAGAGGTGGCACAATGATATCGACCGGCTGACAGAAGAAACGGTCGAGAAGCTGTTCCTCTGGCTCAGGGCGACAAGTCGGAAAGACCTCTCACCCGAGAACCTCATCACCGACTTCGGTCCAGAAAGTGAACTCGCTGTGCAGATCGTGGGTGTTCTGGCCCGGCTTGTCGATTCGGGTAAGCACCCCAAGGCAAACGTCATCTACGATGAATGGCGTCGTATTTTCGGCATCGTTTACGGGACGGAGCAATTGCAGCGAACCCACCGGGGGTCTGAGTCAAAGGCTTTGACAGCCGCCTACCGAGTCGAAGGGATGGATTTTCCTACCGTGTTGTTTGCCATCCACACCTATTATGCCATGCTGATGAAGATGTTAGCAACTGAGGTGATTATTGCACAGGGCGGATTGGGGGATACTTTTGTAGGCAATCTCACGAAGCGGCGGCTCAAACGTGAGCTTTCGCAACTTGAGTCAGGAGAAATCCTTCAGCGGCAGAACATCCGAAATGTTATTGAACAGGATTTCTTTGGCTGGTACACCGAAGCTTGGTGCGAGAAGCTCGAAGATGTCTTGTGGGAGATGGTACAGCGGTTACTCAACTACGACATGGGAACTTTCGATCTCAAACCCGAGCGTACCCGTGACCTTCTCAAAGACCTCTACCACGGTTTAATTCCCGAGGCTGTCCGTCATGCTCTCGGTGAGTATTACACACCAGACTGGCTCGCAGAGCACACAATTGCTCTGGCTGGCTACGACGGTGATCCGAACAAAACCTTTCTTGATCCGTCATGCGGGTCGGGCACCTTCCTTATCATGGCTATCCAGCGAATCCGGCAATGGTTGGCCGACCGCTCTATTGAATGGGGGGGCAACGATAAGAGACGGGAGGCCATGAGCCTCATTCAACACAACATTGTCGGTTTCGACCTAAATCCCTTGGCGGTAATTGCATCCCGCACCAACTACCTTTTCGCACTCGGGCCGTTACTTCGATATCGGGCTAGCGGACAAGATTTTGAGATTCCAGTCTACTTGACGGACTCTGTTCTGCTGCCCGGCAGAATGCCGACGCAAAGAAGCCTGCTCACGCAGGACACCATTCCTTTCCCAATGACTGTGGGGACTTTCGAGATCCCTAAGCAGGTTGTCGAGAATC
This sequence comes from Pirellulales bacterium, assembly GCA_963820545.1. Taxonomy (GTDB): domain Bacteria; phylum Planctomycetota; class Planctomycetia; order Pirellulales; family Thermoguttaceae; genus CAWGAJ01. The sequence goes on along the minus strand of CAWGAJ010000001.1, from coordinate 186,802 downwards.
GCCAAGTTTCCGATCTGATGAATTTGCTGCACAGGTCAATTGTTGACGCTCACAGCCGTGATTCTTTCGTCAGTTGCTCGATCAAGGAATTGGGACTAACTGATGGCGATGACAGAAAGATGGGGCTAGCACTGGGAAGCCTCTTCGATGCGATGGCGAAGCTGGACGAAGAGGGCAAAAACCGTGTGTGGGCAAGGCTCATCCAAAATCGATACGCTTCGCTGTTCTTCGACCATTACTTCGATTTTGTGGTTGGCAACCCACCTCACGTCAACTGGGAGTCGCTAACGCCTGAATGGCGAAAAGCTGCTGAGGGGGAATACAAGCACTATGGCCTGTTCACATTGAAAGGACTCGAAAGCCGACATGGTGGGGGAAAGAAGGACATCGCCGCTCTGTTCACCTATGCAGTCATGGATCACTTTATTAAGGAAGGGGGCGTCCTTGCCTTTGTTGTTCACATCTCGCTGTTCAAGACATCAGGGGCCGGTGAAGGCTATCGTCGGTTTCAATTGGGCGACAGGGAACATTTTGCAGTAAAGACAGCCCACGATTTTTCGAGCTTCCAACCGTTTCAGACCCATCCTGGGATGAAAATCAAAACCCGTACAGTGACGTTCCGGGCGATCAGAGAACAACGAGACCAAGTACCCGGTGGATTACGTAGTCTGGAAGAAGACAAGTAAAGGCTTCATTCCCGGTGGGTTTACCTGGGCTGAAGCCGAGACACGATTGAAGTGCCAATCCTATTCAGCCACTCCGCTGCGTGGAACGGTGGGGAAGGGGCGTCTTTCTCCCTGGCTCACCATTCCGGCCCGCCAATACGCTCTGTGCAAGAAGGTTATCGCCCCGCCGAACTACAAACCTTCTTACGAGGGCCACGCTGGCGTTTATAGCGGGGGCCTAAATGGAGCCTATTTTGTTAAGATTGTGGAACGATATCCTAATGGCACAGTTCTTATTTGCAACATGCACGATGTTGGCAAGATCAAATGTCCCCCGGTGCAAATGCCAATTGAGGAAGACTTGCTCTTCCCTTTGATCCGAGGGCGGTCAGTAGCCCGCTGGAAATACGAGACATGCGGGCACATCCTTCTTGTACAAGACCCATCAACTCAGCGGGGATATTCAGAAAACTGGATGCAACAGACGCACCCCCTAACTTGGGCCTACCTGAAGAAGTTCGAGGAGCAACTGCGGGAACGGAAAGCATTTCGCAAGTTCTTCAACCCCGACAAAGACCCATTCTATTCGATGTATGCTGTTGGGGATTACACGATGGCTGCGAACAAAGTTGCGTGGATGGATGTCTCGGCAACAATGAAGGCAACTGCCATTGTGTTTGGCGGATCGCAAATCCCGATGCCGGAGCATAAGGTAATGTTTCTGGCAACGGAAACAGCGGAAGAAGCCTATTATGTAACCGCAGTGCTCAACAGTCAGCCGGTGTGTGTGATTATCTCTGGGTATGTTGTTGACAATTGTATTTCCACTCACCCGGTCGAAAATATAGTCATTCCGAAATTCGCCCCAGACAACACAACGCACAAGCGGTTAGTGGAACTCTCACAGGAAGCTCATGCCGCTGCGGCAAGCGGTGGCTCCACGGATATTTCGAGAATCGAAAAGGCTGTCAACAAGGAGGTGGCTGCACTCTGGTAGTTGCGTAATCAGCGTGAATCCAATCCTGAAGGTCGTTGGCGGGTGTACGATTACGACGAACTAATCAAGCGAGACAAAATCAACCTGGATCTATTCTGGCTCAAAGACAAAAGCCTCGAAGATTCCGACGACCTGCCCGATCCCGATGTTTTAGCCCAAGAAATCGCCGACGACCTGCAAACGGCATTGGATCAATTTAGCTCGATTGTGGAGGGGCTGAGGGAGTGAAATCCATTTTATGAGCTAAGGAGAATTTTAATGATCATAGACTGGAAGCAGCCCGAATTTGCCTTCTTGGCAAACAAGCTAAAGATTGGGCAAGTCTGTTTATTTGCTGGTGCTGGATTCTCATCAGGAGCACGCAACAAGTTTGGGGAATCATTGCCATTGGGCAATAGACTAGCCGAGTTACTGGCGGCAGAAGCAGGAGAGACATACAAGGGCGAGTCCCTTGCAACAGTCTTCGAAGCTGTTGAGACTACTATTGGGACTAACGACTTATGGGCATACCTTCGTGATATATACTCAGTATGCGAAGCTGATGAATTGTAAATAACGGTTGAAAAGTGTGGCGCTGATTGGGGCCTGGGTAACGGTCGAAAAGCGTGGCGCGCTTAACCTTACTCGCGGCAGGGTAAGCAAGACTTGTAGCGGTATAACCGTTACAAATCTTACCCCACCGCGAGGTAGTCGAGAGTGTACACGAACATGGAATTCTGGAGCGAAGTGCGTCGCCGGGTTTTGACTGGCGAGCTGTCTAAGCGAGAGGCCTGCAAGGTCTATGATCTACATTGGGACACGCTAAAAAAGATATTGGCACACGAGGAGCCACCTGGCTACCGCAAGCGGAAGGAGCGAGAGAAGCCGGTTCTTGGGCCGTTTGTGCCGATCATTCACGAGATTCTCGAAGCTGATAAAAAGGCGCCGAAGAAACAGCGGCACACGGCGAAGCGGATATTGGAGCGGCTCCGCGACGAATACGGCTACAGGGGCGGACATACCGTTGTCCAGGAAGAAGTGCGACGCTTCAAACAGCGGTCGACGGAAGTCTTTATGCCGCTTACACACAAGCCGGGGGAAGCCCAGGCCGATTTCGGCGCGGCTGTGTTGATCTATCGCGGCCGGCAGCAAAAGGCGGCCTTGTTTGTCATCACGCTGCCGTTTAGCGACGCCTTTTTCTGCCAGATCTTTCCCAGGGAATGCACGGAGACGTTTCAAGAGGGGCATCGCCGGGCATTTGAATTCTTCCATGCCGTGCCAAAACGGATCAGCTATGACAACAGCAAGATCGCCGTGGCCAAAGTGATCCGGAAACGCGGCGGCATTTTTACGCGGGAATTCCTGCGGCTTAAAAGCCATTATCTTTTCGACCATCACTTCTGCCTGGTCCGCCGGCCGAATGAGAAGGGGCACGCCGAGAACCTGGTGGGCTACGCGCGGCGGAACTTCTTGGTTCCGCTCCCGGCAATCGACGATTTCGAGGCCTTTAATGAACAGTTGGCCGAGGCCTGCCGTCGAGATCTTGCCCGGCGGCTGCGCGGGAAGAACGGGACCAAGGCCGAGTTATTGGCAGAGGACCGTCAAGCGATGCTCCCCTTGCCCCAGTGGCCCTTCGAGGCGCGGCGCGTGGAACCTTGCCAATGCAATTCGCTTTCCCTGGTCCGTTTCGACCGTAACGACTATTCTGTTCCCACGCAATACGCCTATCATCTGGTAACGGCCATAGGCGGCATCGAGAAGGTGCGGTTTGTGGTGCAGGATCGCGTTGTCGCCGAGCATGCCCGGAATTGGGAAAAGGAAAACGTGCATTACGATCCGGTGCATTACCTGGCGCTATTGGAGCGCAAGCCCGGGGCCTTGGATTTCGGCAAGCCCTTTGACGAGTGGGACCTGCCCGAGGGGTTCTCCGTGTTACGAAGGCGGTTGGAAGGGGAACTCGGATCCGTAGGCCGCCGGGAATTCATCAAGGTGCTTCGGCTGCTAGAGTCCTGGAAACTGGACGAACTTGCCGAGGCAGTAAATCGCGCCCTACAAATCGGCGCTTTGACCGTGGAGGCGATCCGCCTGTTGCTTGAGGACGGCCGCGAAGAGCCGGCCAAGTACTTCCGCCTGGACGGCCGGCCGCACCTCGAAGGCCGCGTGCTTCCTCCGCCCAAATTGGCGCTTTACGACACCCTGCGACACGGGGAGACATGCCATGAAGAAGCTTGAAACGAAAAGCACGGTGCTGTTGAAACATCACCTCAAGGCGCTGAAGCTGCCGACCTTCAACGCCGAATGCGAGAAGATAGCCGCCCGCTGTGGGACGGAAAACGTCGATCATCTAGGCTTTCTACTGCAACTTAGCGAGTTGGAGCTAATCACGCGCGAAAAGCGGGCGGCAGAAAGAAGATTGAAGGCAGCACGGTTCCCCAACCAAAAGACGTTGGAGGATTTCAAGTTCGAGGCCCAGCCGTCGATCAACCGCATGCTGGTCGGAGAACTGTTACGTGGCGAGTATATCGACCGCCGAGAATCGGTGATCTTCGTGGGCAATCCGGGCACGGGAAAAACGCATTTAGCCATCGTATTGGGAATCGCCGCGTGCCAGCAGGGTAAAAAGGTCCATTTCTGGCGGGTCACCGAGCTTATTACACAACTGATGGAAGTCCGCGAAGAACGACAGTTAATGCGTATGAGAAGCCAACTCGCCAAGCTGGACCTGTTGATACTCGACGAGCTGGGCTACGTCCCGGCTAGTAAGCTCGGCTCGGAATTGCTCTTCGACGTAATCAGCACGGCCTACGAACGGACGAGCATCATCGTGACCACGAACCTGCCCTTCGAACAATGGCCGGAAGTGCTCGGCAGTGAGCGATTGACCGGCGCCGTGCTTGATCGGTTGACCCATCGCTGTCATATCCTCGAGTCCAGCGGCGAAAGTTATCGGCTAAAAGACGCCCGCCGCCGTGCAGGTGACAAACGAATAAAAGACCAAAAAGCGCCTGAAAATGTGTCAGAATCCTCGCTAAAATCATCTGATGAAAACCAATCGCCCCCACAGAATTAACCGTTGCAACCGGCCCTGCCCTAGGGCAGGGGAGACTACTTTCTTTCCCATTATCCTGGAGTTACAATAGAACCAACTTTCATCCCGAGCGCTACACTTTTCAACCCATCAGCGCCACACTTTTCAACCGTTATTTACAGAATAACGGTATCGCGGGAGTAGGCGACTTCCCCATGACCATTTGCATACCGAAGCGTCGCTGAATGTGTGCCAACTGTCCGGCTGTATTCAAAGCCTCCTGCCATTGAACTGCAACATCCGACTTCACTTCAACGACCGCAGCGACCCCTTCTGCCAGATATAGGCGTGACGCGCCCACGCCGAGCGGTAGGCCAGGTGCGAATGGATATTCAACCACTACATCCAATTGTCCGCTTCTATTTCCACCAATATCTGTCGCATCGCCTGTCCCAAATCGATACCAGGGAGGCATGACCTGTGACAAGAAAGAGTCGATAAACGCAGCGCACTCTTGCCCTTTCGTTGCTGCAGACATCAGCACTCCGGCTTGATGGACACCGTTCAGAATGCCCTGAATCCCGGCCAAGCGTTGTTGAATATGTTGGTTCGGCACAACGAGTCCTCCTTTTTGACTAACTTATACTATAGACCGTTTTCGACAGGTATCATTCTAAACGAACCACACGTCACAGGAAGTAGGATGAGAAGCCGAATTTGTTGCCCTGAAAAACGTTACTTTGATGGATCAGTTGTTGATGCTTTTCCATTAGGAAACGCTGCTGCTATCCCGGAATCCTCACGGGTACCGTTTGACGGGATCGTAGAGGCGTGCCGAAAAAGGGGTGGTGTTGTGGGACAGCCGGGAATCGCCTGGGCTGGCGGAGACCATGACGGCCGGTGACAGTTGGAGCTATGCTCACAATGTCTTCCCCAGGGTATCCCTTACACCGGGGTGAACAATCGCGGCATTAGCGATGGCGTGCTATCCGTGGAGACGCTGTTCAACTGCTGGCGCAGCCTCTTGGCGTTCCGACCGCCGTAAGTGTATCATTAAGCGTATCATGGCTATTACCTGTCCGCGATGCGGTGCCGATTTTGATGCCACGTTGTTCGAGTTCGAACACCAAGTCCGCTGCGCATGCGGTGCTGAGATTCGTTATCCAGGCACGGATCTTCGTAGTGGCCACATTGCAACCGATCAGACTGGACGACGCAAACATAAGGGTGACGACTTGACAGAACCCATGCTCAGGATCGATGGTTCTTTAGGCGAAGGGGATGTTAATAATGGTTGAAAATCGTGGCGCTGATCTTCTCAAGTACCGTTTGACAGGATGGTAGACATGTGCCGAAAAAGGGGTGGTTTGTTGGGGCATCTCAGTTCAGCCATACGTTTACTAGAACTGGCTGCGGTTCGACGTGATCAGAGCCTCTTGGCTGCGTCGGTGGGGGCGACGAATGGCACTTAGTTTTCGGCAAGTCCTTTGCACAAAATGACATAGACAAAAAGGCCTCTCTTGCGTAGATGGTTCTTTGGCAACAAACCCATCAACGGCAAGGAGGCCTCAAGATGCGATATTTTAGCCAAGGACGGTTTCGACAACAGGTCAGATTCTTGAGACGGCAGTTTCTTCAGGACGGAGATCTGCCTTTCACCAATGTTCTTTCGGAGCAGATCGTCTCGCAAGCACTGACAGCAATCCAGGCGTTCTGGATGGACAGGATCTACTCGCCCCTGGTCACGCTCTGGGTCTTCCTAGGCCAAGTGTTGAGCGCGGACCATTCATGTCGTTCGGCGGTGGCGCGCTTGGTAGCACATCGCATTTCGCGGGGAGAAAGTGCGTGCTCGGCGGCGACAGGCGCTTACTGCCAAGCCAGAAAACGGTTGCCGGAAAAGTTCTTTTCCGCGGTGGCTTGCTTAGTCGGACGAGCATTGGATTCGAAGGTGGATCCGAGGTGGCTGTGGAAAGGGCGCCGCGTATTGATGTTCGATGGGTCGACAGTGAGCATGCCTGATACGGAAGCGAACCAGCGAGCTTATCCGCAACTTTACAACCAGAAGCCCGGTATAGGCTTTCCGATCGCCCGGATCGCGGCGGTCATGTCTCTTTCCTGCGGAGCGATTCTCAATCTGGGCATCTGTCGGTATGCCGGCAAGGGACAAGGTGAAGTCAGTTTGCTCCGCAGATTGTGGGATGTCTTTCGCCGCGGCGATGTCCTTCTGGCCGACAGTTTGATGTCGAATTGGACAGGAATGGTGCTGCTCAAGCAGCGTGGTGTTGATACGGTCAGTCGGCTGAACAAGGCCACTCGCAAGGCGGACTTCCGATGTGGAAGACGATTGGGCAAAGAAGATCACATTGTCCGTTGGTACAAACCAACATCGATTCGGTCAGTTGACTGGCAAACGTACAAGTCGCTTCCCGAGTACCTTACGATCCGAGAGACTCGTATTCGCGTTGAGGAGCCTGGATTTCGGACGAAGTCGATCATTGTGGTGACGACCATCCTTGATTCTGAACAAACCACCAAGGAAGACTTGGCCTTCTTGTATCGTGCACGCTGGAACAACGAACTCGATCTACGATCGATTAAGACGAGTATGCAGATGGATATCCTGCGTTGTAAATCACCGGAACTGGTTCGCAAGGAAATTTGGACTCATGTGCTGGCCTACAATTTGATTCGCACTATCATGGCTCAGGCGGCAATCAAACACGGCCTCGACCCGCGATCAATTAGCTTCAAGGGGGCGATCCAAACGCTGGAAGCATTCCAGCCGGTGATTGCTCTCCAGGGACGATACGATTCTGTATTTCGGATCGATCTCTACCGCCAGCTACTTGATGCCATCGCCATCCACCGAGTCGCCGATCGCCCCGGCCGGTTTGAACCTCGCCGAGTAAAACGTCGCCCCAAACGATATGATCGTCTCATGAAATCAAGGCAGGAGGCCAAACGTGATATCCTCAACGGCTTTAGCAAAAACTAAGTGCCATTCGTGGGGGCGACCGACGCTGGTTAACGATCCAAAACCGAGCCACGCCGACGGGCGAGTGGCTCCAAAAACGTGATAATCATTGCATAACCCAGACCGTTCATAAACTCAAGGCGCGGTCAACGTTGAATCGCCCCTGGCACATTTTCGGATAGACGGGAGCATCGCGGCGACTTGAAGGGCATACCAGTCAATGAATTTTGCCAGCGGCGCAATCATGCGTTGTTTTTTCGACCGGCTTCCAACCTCGGTGCCATCCAGCGAAGGACGCGGCCCATCAAGCCCAGCCTCAACTGCCCACTGGCGTGGCCATGAGGCAATCGCCAGATTTCAGGCTGCTGCCACTTTTGCCAGAGTTCCTCGTACGGTTGGCCCTCCGCGAACAAATCATGGATTCCTACAATCAATAATATATTTTCTTTCGGGATGACTGGCGTGGACAAAGTCAGATTCAACCGGGTGGTATCCATTGCTTGGTGTGCCGGCCTTAGAGCCTCGAAGGCTTTCCGAACCCGCCGCCAGATGACCGGTTGGCAGTAATTCATGCACACACCGGGAACAGTCAGAACGGCACAGGCGATGCGCGCATCGCTGCACGCAGTCAATCCCGCAAGCCATCCCCCAAACGAAAAACCCTGAAGCCCCACGGATGGGCAACCTTCATCAAGGAGCCAGCCAGTGAGCGCGCGAATCTCGGCGACGTTCTGCGACATAGCCTGCGCGAACTCCAGACAATTCTCGTCAGTGGCTCGCCGCGGACGGCGCTTAAGTTTGTATGGGGGGACAAGTGTGGCCACATTAAACCCTGCACGATTGAACCGGCGGGCAAACAAATGAAAGGCCGTATTATAGGCAACGGGAGGATTGCCATCGAGTAGAATGATGACTGGTCGTTCCTGCCAGCGCCGGGCGCAACGGTATAGACGACCGTGAACGACATTGTTCTCCATGAACTCGCAGGGTCGCGGCGTGGGAAATGTGAAATGCCGCGGCCCATCGAATTCAATCCGCGCCGGGTCGCTTGCGGCGGGGATAAAGTCCGGTCCGTTTAAAAATTCGAGCGCTTCCTCCAATTTCCATTTTGGCCTGGGCGCGTGTCTCAGCGGAGCAACGACGTATGCCATCTGAAGAGCTGACCAATCAATCAATTTTGCCAATGGCGCAATCATTTGCTTTTAAGTTTCTTTCCCTCGCCATCCGGCAGATCCGGCCACGCCTTATGGTGAATTAACGCCATCACTTCGCCTTTATCATTCTTAATGAATGTCACTCGCGCGCCATTGATTTTGAGGAAGAAATTTGTTTCCGATTCGGGATAAAGATCCAAAGCACCTTCTCTCTCTCTTACGTTTCCTCCAAAAGCTTGCCAGACTAAATGATCTCCATTTCGCCAAATAGTCACCTTCGTTCCAGTGCCAAACAACTGGTTTGGCGCAATTTCGTATTGGCCCACACAAGCGTCGAGAAGTTTTGCGTCCAGCTTGATGGCTATATGCGGTGTCGGCGCTTGAGGAGCCGTTCGCGGCGGTTCAAAGCATTGGAAGGGGACGAAACCCACGATGATGGCCATGGCGATGTCGCCTTGCAGCCGGGACCCGCGGCGGGCCGCAACCCAACCGATGACAATTCCCGCAATCAGGGCAGGCGTGAGGAGCAGAGTGCAAGCCACGACTACAAGCGTCCAACTCAGGCTCGTCTTGAACCAGCATACCGCAATCACCGTCACAAGGACCCCAAGCGCGGCGGCGAAGCTCCATCGCGGGATGCGGAGCCTGCCGGCAATCATTGCCAGGAGGAAGATAACAGGCATGGCGATGCACTGTAATCGTAAGTGTGGGGTCGCATCGAGCCACCGGCCGCCGAGGGTGAGCATGAATGCGGCAACAATGAAGACACCGATAAACAGTCCACGGAATCGGGCCAATTGCGGAAACAAATCCGTCAAACAACTGGCCAGCTTGCCCGCTGCCAGCATGGCCAGCACCGCGCCAAGGAGTCGCCAGCGCCAGGCAGTGGGAGGCGCCGGTGGCGTCTTATGCACTGCGGCGCACGCTGCCTCGACGGCTGCATTCACCAGCACAGGATCAAACGCCTCAAGCAGATGATCGGACCAGGGAGAAATCACCAAACGCGCGTCCGTTCGCGCTTTCAGCAATGCCAAGAAGCGTGCTTCCTCGAACCGGCCTGCCAGGAGAAGCAACGGCGGGGCGTGATCACCCAGAACCGGTATGGAACCAATCGCAATGAAAAGCCCCGGTCCCATCCCCCCTTCCCGCACTGCCTCGCCTCCCGTATAGCCACCCATCGAATGACCTGCAAAAACATCTACCGGCCCGACCTCGCGTGCGACTGCTTCCAGCGTATGCACGGTATCCATAAAAGTATGTGTTCGCGGCGACGCTCCGTGCCCCGGTTGGTCAACGCTATAGCAAATAAATCCGGCGGCTGCGAGCGCCTCCCCGTAGCGAAAGAGCGTCTCTTTCGAGGCAGCGCCCCCGTGGGCGAGCAGTGCCACCGGATGCGATCCTGGACCTGCGGGAAGAAACTCAAGCGCAGGTGTCTCTTCTGCGAGCGTCACTTTTTGGACGCGGACGCCAGGCTCAATCAGATGTGAGAGCGCCAGACCTGTAAGAAAGCAAACGGCGGCGACCCCGGCGATGATCCAATTCCTACTCATTCCCATAGTCTGATCCCATCCCGTGAATGAGCTTCTGCTCAATTGCGGTCATTATACCACTGGCGAGAACACCTTGAACAGTCCCGAGGCGCAATCCTCGACGCACCAGCCCTCGGATGGGTCTGTAAGACCGATACATTCCCTGTTGTTCTTTAACCCGCGCAACGCGCGTCAGTGGCGCACACCGAAGCCGGTTCAGCATCGTTCTGTAAAACCTTCACTTGATAGGGCACCTACCGACTCTTCTCTGCCAGCCGATGTTCCTTCCGTCCCAGAATCCTCACGGGTACCGTTTGACGGGATCGTGGAGGTGTGCCGAGAATGGGGTGGATTGATGAGAGGTCCGACCAAACGGTTGAGATTACTCGACAACCACGACGGTAACGATTGGCATGAGCCGCTGAGTTATACGAAGTCGGCTCAACGCCATTGTTATACCCATGTTTCATACAAGGACCCAAGTAGCCGGCTATCGATAAGGGGCATGTGAGAATCTAATCATTATGTCGTCAGTTGCGTAGCCATTTTTCTCTAAGAACAAGGACAATATATACTTATTAAATAAAAGAAGAATAATATCTCGTGGATAGCTGCCAGTCTCACAGACCTCGCCGCTAGAGGCGTCCAGCGACTAAGGTTAGGCGCTTCTGTGGACCACAACTGCTTGTAGTCCAGACAAATAACGGCGGAATGGCAAAGGGCGTGTTCGGACATATATGGGAGGGGGAATCGTTCTCTGATGCACCAAGCAATCCCACGCCGATTCAATTATTGCTGTCCTATACTCAGTTGAATTCTCAATTTTCTTAAAATATAGTTCCATGCTCGCGGATTCTTCCGCCCAAAGGACTATTGAAAGCGGTGTCAAAGATGCGTTTGGCTCGCAAGTGAAGTCTATTCGCAGTTGAATCTTTTGATCGTATGCTCCCGCATCTTCGATGACGAACTGACGGACAAAGGCCAAATGAAATAACTTTTTATCGGTATTGATGAACATGCCGCACTGGAACAAAAACAGTTCTTCTTTACACTCCACGGTCTCTTGAGCAAATGCCTTAAAAGCCTGAAAACCTTGGACGGGATTGGGATTATTGCAGTCGAAGCCTTCCCGAATTAGTAATTTATCTAGACGAGCTTTTGCCTTTGATATTTTCATAATATGTCCCCCGCAAATTTGCAAACATTCAAGCAGCCAAGCGGGTGGAATGTCGCTCGGCAAGATTACGACCCGCCCAATATGCTTCGACTTCTGCTTGCTCTTCAAGATGTCTGATTTCTTCGTTTAGATCCACTTGGATCTCATCTGACGGTGAGTTATCTGGTCCGATGTATAGATGAAGTTGTGAAAAATCGTTTCTCGCCTCTGGTATATCATTGTTCATAGTTTATTCCATGATCATCGTAATTATTTTTTTAGTAATATTATTTCATGATACGTTATGATGCGGTTGCAATCGGGCCAATAGAGTACATGCTGAGATTAGCGTCCAGAATAATATGCATCCCGCATAACTTTCGCGGGAGGTCCTGGATTCGCCTGCTATTGTACGTGTGTGATCGCTGCCTCATTAAAGTTGATATCAAGCCTGCATCCAAGATGGCCTTGCTATCCTTCGGGCACAGCGAGTATTGTCATCGTGGTATGTTACCGCATGACTAAGTAGATATTAAATTTCTGTTAATATCCGTATTCAACAACCGAAACTGGTGCCAACCAAGCGGGCCGAGCGGATTAAGGGATGATCCGCGGGGATTAGATTTTTCTTTCCGGCTACGTTTTCGAGGGGCACCGGGACAAAAGAATCTCCCCGGGCGGCGATCATCACACCACAGACGCCTTGGCTGAGCAACTCCGCACAATGTGTTTCTAAACGAGTGGCAAGTAACCGATCCGCCGCGGAAGGCGTGCCTCCGCGCTGTAGATGTCCAAGGATCGTCAACCGCGACTCCTGTCCGGTCAGGGTTTCGAGTTGTTGGGTTAATCGCACGGTGTGTTCAAGATGGCTCTGGTGCAACTCCTTCAACCGTTCCGAAGCCTTTTTCTTTTCCGCTTTAGAATTTGCCGTTTTTTTCTCATCGAGCATTTGTTCAACCAGCTTGACATCTTCAACTGACATTGCTCCCTCGGCAACAACAACGATACTGAAATGTTTTCCCGCCCGTGCTCGATCGCGGATGGCCTCAGCTACGCGGTTCAGATCATAGGGGATTTCTGGGATAAGAATTACATCGGCTCCGCCGGCGATGCCCGCAGCCAGCGCCAGCCATCCCGCCCGGTGGCCCATGACCTCGACCACGATGATCCGGTGGTGGCTGGTGGCCGTGGAATGGAGTCGGTCGATGGCCTCGGTGGCGATGCCGACAGCGGTATCAAAACCGATGGAGATATCAGTACCTGTGATGTCATTGTCGATGGTTTTCGGCAGCGTAACGACGTTGAGCCCTGCTTCTTTCAGGCGCAGGGCATTTTTTTGTGTACCGCCGCCTCCAATGCATATTAGTGCATCGAGATGATTGCGCTTATAGGTATCGAGGATCGCGCCAGTCATGTCACGGATCTCGCCGCCAATACTCATCTGGTGCGGTTTGTCTCGGCTGGTGCCTAAGATTGTCCCGCCATCGGTTAGGATGCCGGAAAGTATGTCCTGCTCCAATATCATGGTGCGGTCGTGAACCAAACCGCGAAAGCCATCGCAAAAACCAATCAACTCCATTCCGAAGGAATTTCGTGCAGCTTTCCCGATGCTGCGGATTGCGGCATTTAATCCCGGACAATCACCACCGCTGGTTAAGATTCCGATATGCTTAAATATGTTTCTGTTATTCATTATTTCGAGCGTGCAAAAACCATCTTGCCAAGGAGATGTAGTCTCCCCGATAGTTTTATGCGGAATGATTCCTTTCATCACACTTTAGATTATCGTCTCGCGATCGCAGTCCCACAATGGGGACGACGACAAATTTATCGCGGGGAAATGAGCCGCTAAGAGCATGTTACGGCAGCCCGCAGTACATCTTGAATTGTCGCCGCAACCGCGCCACTTCCTTGGGCGTCCACATGGCTAGAAAAGTCTGCCGCAGGTCCTGCTGGGCCCTTGTTTCGGCAAAAATAAAACCTTCCAGAAACAGCTTCTGTTCAGGATCTTGGGATTTCAATAACCAATCGCGGAACAACTCTTTTGCCGTTGCATGATCGTTGACCATACCCATAGACTCCTGAAGCAGACTCATGCGAGGGTATAACCGCTTGCGAAAAGCCGGCTCAAAAGCAATGGCAACAATCTCCATTGTGTAGCGAAGTTTTTTTGTACGGATACGGAAATTGTGGAGGGCTTCATCGTTCGACAAATCGGCATCGGCAGCCTTAAAGAACTTTTTCAACACGGTTTTCAAGTATCGTTGAGCTTGTCGTTTAAATTTGAGCTTGGCTTTCCTGTGCCGCTGGGAGCAGACATCTTCCAGCAATTTATCGATCCACTCGTAAAACTTCTCGGCCTGAAGCTCCTGGTAGATGGCCATGATGGATTGCTGGGCTCCTTGACGTCGCACTCTAATCTGCTCTAAAACCTTCTTCCCGATCCCGCCATCCAGGTCCGCAACGCCCTGTAAGAATTGATTGGCAAGAATATCCCAATCGCGGGCTTCATCAGCCGCCAAGCGTATCTTGCGGAGCCTCATCCGCATATCTTGGTTTGTTTTCTCGGGAATCAAGTTGGAAAACACTCGCAATGCCTCGACGGCCCGCCGAGTTGCAATCCTCAATTGATGGACATATTCAACATTCTTATCACTCTTCTCTGCGGCCAGAGGGAGCCATTGCCAGACCGTTGTCAATCGTGTTTTCAGGACACTTTGTGCAACTTTGTATGTCGCCTTACCTGGAGAAAGACCTTTGCCCCATTTATCGGAGGAAGCGACCGCGACTTTCTGTGGGTTTGAAATGACTTCTTCTGTCATTGCAACTCAGTTTCCGGACGTATATCACAGATTCATTCCGAGCATGCGTCTGAAGAAAAAGGTCAAATCCATTCCAGACCCAATACGATTAACCGATTATTCGAACACAAGTACATAATGTTAAAGCGCACTACGGCTTCCAACAATCCTCCCCTTCTATGGAAATTTTGCGGTGTTAGATGAGTGTTAGAAATATGTTAACAAAATGATTGACTGCGTGTTACCCACGGCGATGCCGGAACCGACCGCCGCGTCAAATTGCACTGCAATCCTGTTTTTTAAACAGGCGTTAAATAACATTTTATTTAACAAATTATTAACATAATATTAACCGACAGCTATTGGTTTCTTCATTCTTATAAGACTTATTTATGCGTATAATTTTTTTAATTATGGGGATATCGCCTTTATGTGTATGCAAATATAAGGATCAAATATACATGTATGGAAAACCGTTAAAAAAAGGATTTACATTAATTGAATTGCTGGTTGTCATCTCCATAATCGGCATTCTAATCACCCTGTTATTGCCAGCGATACAAGCCACACGCGAGTCGGCTCGGAGAATGCAATGTGCCAATAATCTGAAGCAGATCGGTTTGGCATTGCTTAGTTACACCGATGTGAAAAAGGCCTATCCGCCCGCTTGCCGCGTCAGTACGGTTGTGGGCACGACCGCGGAATACGATTGCTGGGCGGAAGCGTCTAGCCTGGCGGTGGGTCAGAACAAACACGGCACAAGTTGGATGCTGCTCATCCTGCCATACATGGAACAGTTTCCGCTCTACAAACGCTGGGATTTCAACAAGAGCGTGCGAGGCAATGTTCAAGTCGCGAACAATAATGTTGCCGCTTTCTACTGCCCGAGTAGGCGATCGGGACTACGACCCGGGGACTCAAAATATATGCTTTTGCCGGGTTTCACGGCCGGCGGCACGGACTACGGCGGTTGCGTCGGCCGGTGGAACGCATGGGAGAACCATCTCGAATGGCACCATCATTTTGATGATATTTCCAGCAGTGACTCGCTCGGTCCGCCCGAGAAACTCGTGGGCATCTTTATGCCCAACGTCTCCACGCAATTCAAGGAAATCAAGGATGGAACATCTCACACGCTCATGATCGGAGAATTGCAAAGGTTGCGGCCCAGAAGTAATGATAGTGCAATCGAGCGAAAGGAGACGAGCTACGACGGTTGGGCATTAGGCGGCGTGGCCACGCTATTCGATACTACGACCGACCCCGTCCATAAAAATCCCGGCGGAATGAACAACTGGTTCTTCGAGTCGCCGGGCAGTCAGCATCGCGGCGGGCGCAATTCTCCATGGGCGACGGATCGGTGCGATTCATCGACGAAAACATCGACTCGAAAGACAACGACTCCCTATTTCCCCGGCTTGGCAGCATAGCAGACGGCAGGCCCGAGATGCCCCAAGATTAACCGCCTGAGACGACTCGGAGCAATGGTCATGCGACAAGTTCCTTTTTTACTCCAAGCTCATATTGGGCCGGGAACAATTCCGCGCTATGGGTGCTTGTGTGTGATTCTGTTAATTCATTTTTTGGGTTGTTCGCAAGGCAAGCAGCCGGAACTAGGCAACGTCCACGGTCGGATCACACTCGATGGCAAACCCCTGGCCGGGGTAACAGTGAGCTTCAAGCCCATCGATGGCGGCAGGCAATCGAATGCCGAAACCGATGATCAAGGATGTTATGACTTGATCTACCTCCGCGATATACAGGGCGCAAAGGTGGGTAAACACCGCGTAGTCGTGGGCGCTTCCGATCCCGCCGCACCGAAGGGCCAAAGACTCCCCGCGCGATATAACGCTCAAACAATTCTGGAAGCCGAAGTCGTCCCGGGCAATAACCAATTCGACTTTGCTCTTAGTATGCATTGAGATATATCGTCCCAGCGCACAATGGCCGGCTGAATTCATTGAATCCTAACAAAAATATTATTATTTACTAACCATCATTGATTAGAAAATTATCATTAGAAAAATAATATCGTATGTAGCACAATCATTCAGTGAGAAAACTCCGGACACCAGTGCCCGGGCAAAACAGAGAATGGGACATTTTATCTGTGACAATGGAATAACTTTTTTAGAAAGGGTGGAGAAATATGAACATGTTCATAAAACATGCAATGAGACTGTTCTTTGTGAGCTTGATGGGCATTGTTATTTCAGAGGGAATGATTGGTCAGTCGTCCGCCTCCATCGTTACCCAATGGGACTTCAACAACTTGAGTAGCACACCAAACAACAGCCCGGCGCCTTCGATCGGCACGGGTACGGCCACCTCCCTGGGTATGGGAACTCCAGATTGTGACATAACTAATGCCGATGGACCTCCTTCGGATGATACTATTAACTGGTGGCGTGTTCGCGGTGGAGGCGACCATGCTAATGGTTGGTGGTCAGGCGCCGATCAATACACGCAAGGCGCCGAGTTTGATGTTGACACCACTGGTTCCACTGGCATCCAGTTCCAGTTCGACTGGTTCTGCACCACTAAAGGCGTAGCCGACATGCAACCCCAATACACTATCGATGGATCTACTTGGATCAATAAAGGGTCACTTATTACATCTACTACGGGGAACACATGGAAAAACCAAGTCATCTTGGACTTCAGTTCCATATCGGGAGTGAACAACGATCCCAATTTCGGCGTACGCCTGGTCTCAGCTTGGAAATCGGGCACCTCCGCCTATGAAATACCAGGCGGCACACCAATGGAGGATGGCAAGGGCAACTGGCGATTCGACATGGTAACCATCTTGAACGACGTTGTCATTACTCCAGGCGTTAATGTAACTTGGGCCACGACAAACGGCACCTGGAACACGACCGGTAGCAATTGGACGGGCGGGAACCCCAATCCCAACAAATACAAGGACACCGACAACGCCATATTCTCCGATATCTCCGCCAATAGCACTGTCACCGTTGACGCGGCCGGAGTGGCCCCCAACTCCACGAACATCAAGAACGCCGCTAATACATACACCTTCACGGGCGGATCAATCAATGCCGGCTCTTTGACCAAATCGAGCGCGGGCACGGCCATACTGTCCGCATCCAATGGTTATAACGGCGGAACCACCATCAACGGCGGAACGCTGATTGTCGATGGCGGCGACAACCGCTTGGGCTTTGCAACCAGTATGCTCACTATTGATGGTGGCACACTGCAAACAAACACCTCGGGTCTTGCTTCTTCCAGAGCTATTACCGTTGGAACCAGTGGCGGCACGTTTAAAACAAACGGATTCGACTCCTCTACGTCCGGACATACCAGTGTCAACGGAACTATTACCAAAGCCGATAGCGGAAATCTCGCGCTTAATGGCGGGGTCTCTTTCGGCAGTTCCGGTTCATTGACGATAAACAGCGAAGGATCGGTAACCTTCGGCCACACCGACGACCAAATTACCATGTCCCACGGCGGAACCTTCAACGGGAATCTCATTCTCGACATGGATTCCTCCGATCCCAACCACCCCCCACGTCTAAACTTCGACGGCACGGTGCCATATAGCGGATCCGGCGAGGTCCAGGTCCAAAAGTCCGGCATTGTCATCAGCAACAATAATAGTAACAGTTACCTCGATCCCATCTACGTGGATGTCAAAATCCATTTGAATAGCTTAAACAACGCCTTCACCAAGTCCGATGTCACGCAGGAAGACCCGCTTGATGTGGCCCATCCCTTTGTAACCACGATCGGTGGTACGAGAGACGCTAGCCAGTCGCCGTTAACAGTTCCCAATAACCTTCACATCAGCCAAAAGATCTCCGGCAACTCCGATGTCAATGTCGCGAATCAACCCACTGGAACGGGCAGCGGTAATCTATGGCTCGAAGCCCAGAATGACTATACAGGCGCCACGATGATCAACGGCGACCATGATGCCACCGTCTATATCGGCGTGAACAACGCGCTGCCCATCACAACCGACGTGATTTTTGGCACCGGCAGTGCGGTCATGGACACGTGCAATCCCAAAATCGATCTCAACGGCCACAACCAACAGATCAATTCACTGTCGCACGGCCAGTACGCCACAGCGATGGCCGGTTTTGGTATCACCAACTACGGCGCCGCCGATTCGATTCTCAAGGTCAGCGGTTCCACTACGCCCTACAACTCATTCGGCGGCGTCATCAGTGACGGAACGTCGCACAAGATCAGTCTCGAAAAGGCCGGCACAGGCAAGTTGACCCTTAGCAATGTCAACACATACACCGGCGCGACAACGATTCACGATGGAATCCTGGAATTGGCCGAATTGCGCGATCCCGATTTCGGGACATTGATTTCAACCGGTCAGATATCCATTGACTCAGTCATTACTACCGATTCCACCGGCACGTTCCAGATCAAAAACGGAACCCATACGGTAGGGGTGATAACGGGCACAGGTACGACTAACTTGCTTAGCGATAGTTATCTCACGGTGGCTACTTCCATCACCCAAAACAGCCTGACCATGGGCAGTGGGGCAGGTGTCACTATTACTGGCGGAACAAACTCCTTGGGGACAATTACCGGATCCGGCGCAATCAATCTGCTCAACGGTGAATTAATGGCCAATTCCATTATACTTAATCATCTCTCAATCGGCAGCGGCGCGAAAGTAATTATCCGTGCTTCAGCGGAAGGTCCATTAGGAATTGATTCCGAATTTCAAGCCGTTCCTGAACCAAGCACATTTTTGCTTATTGTCACTGCGGCGATTGCCGGCGGCGTCTTGCTATGGAAAAAACGACAGCAATAAAATTATCGCCATAAAAATAATTTCACCAAAAGCACAAAGAGCGACGTCTTTTTGTGTTTTTGGTATTCTGAGCCTATCCCAAAACGCGTATATTGGGGCGGAAGTTGTATTTCCGCCCCTGGAAAACTACGCATTACGGGGTGGCAGTGCAAATGTCACCCCAACAAAATCCCGGCTTGGAATAAGCTCTCTATCCAGCGGATAATAAATTGTTTGGAGCGGTATATGAAAAAACATTTATGGTATTTAAAAAGCATCTTCTTCTTCACATTTGTTGTGGGGCTGGCGATTTATGCCGAAAGATCTTCGGCGGAGCCTTGGAGTTTCGGCGTGATGGCTGATACTCAGTGGAAAGGAGATACGGATGGGCGGGATACGGTTGCCACGGGCATTATCAACAGGATCAATGTCGAATTCATCGCCGCGAAAGTTATATTTGTTATTCAGACCGGCGACCTGGTCGATAAATATCCATCCGATTCCCATAACAGCATGGACACCCGCGCCGATGCGGCACAAGCTTTATATAGTGCCGGAATAGGATTCTTCCCGCTTCGCGGCAATCACGAGTCCTCGTCGGATGCTGCTGCGAGGTTCATACAGGACTTCCCGCAAACACAGGGAACGATAAATACTTTCGGTGCGACCAATTTTAACAGTCCAGGCAAAGCAAACGGCTTGAGCTATACATTCGATTACAACAACGCCCGATTTGTGTTGATCGACCAGTTCGCCGCCTCTATAGAAGACCAGCAAAGCTGGATCGATCCCGCCATCAAGGCCAAACCTAAGGGCGGCCACGCCTTTGTATTCGCCCACAAGGGACTGATTACAGAACATCACATCGACACTCTATTTGGCAGCGATAGTTCAAAAAATCAGGCCGGTCAGAACGCATTTATGAGTAGTCTATACGACACAGGCGTTCGTTATTTCTTCGGAGGTCATGATCACATGCATAATCGCGCGATTGTGACAAGTCCCGACGGGCATTCCAGGGTGCATGAGATCATTTGTGTTGGCAACAGTTATAAGTTTTATGGTCCCGCCGTACCGTCTCCCGACGAGCAGAAAAACCAACCCACGCGGGAGATCCCCCTTGCCCAGGAACTAAACACTTTTGGATATTACATTGTGACAGTGGACGGGCCGCGAGTTATAGTCAACTACTACTCGACTGCGCCTGTGGCCGATTCCAATCCTCCGCCAGGTGATGCGATTACGATCTCGGCCTTGCCATCGAAGCTGACCTTTGTCAAGAAAGAGACATTCGGTTATAGCCTCAATGGCAAACAGTTCCTGATAGGCCAAGGCCGGTCGTATAGCACTGTGTCCGATACTTTCGGCAACACCTCTGCTACGATCGTCAGCGGTGTCAACGGTAGCGTCTGGAAAGATGGCAGCGGCCGGGCTCTGACCAAGGAAATCACCACGGGCTGGACCGCCAGAAATGAATCGGCCGAGAAAGAGACACTTATAAGCGATGTGCTCAACATCTGGGGCATGACCGACATCGGGGCCAACCATACCGATCCGTTCGTCCTGCAAATAAGCTATGACCCGACGGATATTACAAGCGATCAACTCAAAAGCTGCTTCCCGGCGCTTTGCACCACGGATGCCGCAGGCAACTGGATCATTGCGGTTGATGCCAACATCGGCGGACCCAGGATTAATTTAGACGATCACTCCGCCGTAGCTGCCGGCTGGGACACTTTGGGTATGTATGGATATGACAGTTCGAATCACACTGTTTGGGCCGTAATAAATTACAATCGCGCGTTTGCGGCGCGAGTTGTTCAGACTCGATAATTACATAATTATGCTCCCCGGCGGGTAAAGTTGCCCGGCAAGATGGCGATCCACCCAGAATAATTTGGCTTTTATCTGTTCCATTGGA
The DNA here is from genome assembly GCA_963820545.1 of Pirellulales bacterium. GTDB lineage: Bacteria > Planctomycetota > Planctomycetia > Pirellulales > Thermoguttaceae > CAWGAJ01. The sequence goes on along the minus strand of CAWGAJ010000001.1, from coordinate 165,809 downwards.
GCAGATAAAAATTGAATTCCGCAATGCTCCTCTAGATCAACAGCAATGCCATTGAAGGAGGCTAGATCAGATTCATCGATTAGAGATAATCGCGGAAAACTATGATCACTCTCAGGAATATTGTTTTGCATATTGATATCCTATCAATTATATTTAGTGCAATAATTCCTTTAACATATCGGCCAGGCGATATCCGGATAGAACGATTCGACGTTCGGCAATTTCCTTGGCCTTTTTGGCGTAATCGGCGGGAAGTATCGGAGCAGATTCTTTATCCGGGCTTCCCGCAAGCCTACCCTGAAGATAGACCACGTCTCTGGCCAACTTGCAGCTTTCGGCGGTGGCCCAGTTTTCGATGTTTTTTTCCGCCAGTTCCGTAAGTTTGTCGCGCGAATAATCCGGCCGACCTTTAAGTTCCATCGCTCTTTTATGGACAATCTCGAAGTCGTCGCTGAGAATAATCAAATCATCCCAGAAATAATGCAGACTGGTCGGGGCGCAGTGTTCTCGGGGTTTGATGTAAAACCTGGTTGCTCCGCGATCGCCGTCCGGAAAATCCGTGGTAAAGAGCGTTATGTTATGCACCGGCAGATGAATATCGCCCACGAGATGAAAGACCCAGCATAGCGTAATTGCCTTTTCCGAATCCTCGATATCACTTTTCGCCTCGCAGATCTGGTCCGCAAGGGCCCGGAGGATATTTTCATAAGCCGGGGGCTTCACTTGAACGGAATCGGGTTGCCCGGCCGGCTTGAAGGGGAAATTGATGTAATGCCACTCGGGATGGTCATACATCCGCTCTCCCCGAATATCATCCGGCCAGCGCGCCGCCATCATGAAAAGGTAAAGATCCTGATCCTCGGCGGAAAGTTTATCGAAAAGATCCTTCCATCGTTTGTTGAAGTCCGGATGTGTTTTTAAGATGGCAACTGTTTTGGCAACAGTTTCCGGGCTGTTTTCTTTCAGAACCATATATGCAATGGCGCCGGAAACCATGTGGCCGGCTTGGTTATATGCATAAGCGGAGACTGTAAAATACATTGACATTATAATCAGGACACTTATCGCGATAAGATATTTACGCATAACTTTTTCCTTAAATATCAGTGAGGGGATGGTCTAGAGTTTAAGATGAATTAAACCTCGACTATTTTTCAGATTTTGATTTATTGATGACTAACCAGAAGACAGCGGTTATAAACAAGAGGCAGAGCGTATTTGGTTCGGGCACACTAGTGAAATTACCGTCGCTTAAAGGAGTATCGGTGAAAGATTGCACTGCCAACTTCGCGCCTGCGCCGATTACCAATCCGTGTTGAACAATGGATGTGACGACAAGTTGGCTGTTATCCATTAGCTCGGTGGTGCCGACGCCGCTGATAGCGCCGACAGCATGTTGCCCTCCAAGAATGGCGAACATGGCGTCATTCTGGATATTCACATCACTTTGTCCTCCGCTATCCGAAGGCCCGCCTAGATTGAAAGTCCCCTCGCTCACTGTGATGACCGAATCCGGCGCAAAGCCGGTAAGACTGTTTATGTTCAATGCACCTAGTCCGGTTTTGGTGAGCGTACTTCCTGAAGAATCGCTGACTGCACCGGTCAGATCGATTGCCGCTGCAGAGGCTACATCGATTTCCAGGTTATTTTTGATATCGATGGGTGAGGCGATGCTATGGCTTCCTTGCAGCGCCTGGATCGTTGAGCCGCCGGCATTTTGTAGTGTCAGGGTGTTTGAGCCGGAGATGGTATATTGATGGGAGCTGTCGAAAGTGATGCTTCCCACGGTTTGAGGCGTATCTAGAATGACGTTGGTATTGGCCGATATTTCCGTGCGAAAGTTCGCCGCCGCGCCAGCGCCGCTCGGAACAGCGCCCACCCAGTGTGCGGAAGATGACCAATTGCCGTCTCCTTGATGGATCCATTGCGCGGATAATGATCGACCCTGCAAGGTGAGAGTAAGAATCTGGCTACCGAAAGCATTGGCCCCCGGCAAATCCTCGTCGGAGCATCCGAGCGTGTAAACGGCCGAGAAAGTTCCTGTAGTTGAAGTATCAACAGCGGCTTGGAAACTGCGATTGTTGCCCGCGACCAAAGCCGAAAAGTTTGATAAATCAGTGGTCAATTTCGCGGTGTTGCCGCTTCCATTGATATTATCGAGATCTAACCCCGCGGTAAACGACGGCGTTGAAATCAAGTTGCGGATATTAAACGGCAGCGCGTGCAAGCCGGTATTCGCCTCGATAATCCCAAAATCTATTGTCAATGTCGTTTGTAAAGTTCCGCTGAAGGACGGCGTGGCATGATCCAAGACGCTGGCCGAGACGTTAATAGTATCGTTCCCGTCGGCCGATCCCATTCCCATGCCGCCGGTGGTTAAATCGGTGTTATCTATTACTATGGTTCCTGTCTTTAATCCGGTTGTAGCGGTGGACGAAGACAGTCCCACCAATAGACTGCGGGTTTGAGCGTTGTAATCGATGCATTGTCCCGCGCCCGCCCGCAGATAGTTCGAGCCCGTGCCAAGCGTTGCATCGCCACTTGTTGTGATGTCAAAGGTGGTGGGATTGACGCCGACTTTGTTCCAGGCCACGGTTGACGTGGCAATAGTCCCGTTTTTAATTACCCGGCCAAGCGATACATCGAGCGAGGAAGAGCCGTCCGACGGATTGGTTGATCCCACATATATTCGGGAATTGTTATTTCCTCCGCCGAAGATCGTCCAGACGTATTCAGGGTGATCGATATAAGGATTTCTGTTTCCCTGATAATATGTCGGATTCAGGCTGGAGCTATAAATGACTTGATTACGGCGGCGCTCGAAGTTGTCGACTCCATGTGTATAGTTCCATTTGAGCAATGATGACAAGTCGCCCCCTTGCATGCTCCCATACCCGGGAATACTAGTGAGCTCGACCAAATTCAAGCCGCTATCCGCCCACCGCGTGGCCATGTAGAACAAGGAGCGGGCCACCTCGCCGGCATCCGCATCGCCAGGATACCAATAAATGCCGTTTTCCGCATAACTGCCCGAGCTGTTGTCAGTTCCGAAGGGATCGTTCGATCGAGATGAGTTGAGACTAGGATTGCATGGACGCAATACGAACAGGTCGCTCGCCACGCCTGAGTATCCGTTGCTGGGTGTATCCATTCCCAACCAAGAGACACACCACAGGTGCTCGCGGTTGTAAGTCACTCCGGCGTCCCAAACGCTGGGGACTGATGCGCGGTTGTAGACCAATAGAATGTTGCTGGGATTGTTGGGATCCTTATCAAGGATCGCAAAGGCGTATCGGGCGTCGCCATAGGTTCGTGCATGAAAACCAGTCGAGATTATGTTTTTTAAGTTATTTTTAAGCACCGTTCCCGTTCCAGTTGCTGAATCATAGTAACTCGTTGGAGCGTTATACGCTGGATTGGGCGGTTCATAGTCTGCCAAGGCGCTTCCGGCAACCAGGCTCAACGAGCACCCAAGAACAATCATGCTGCATGAATTGGGAACACAAACTTTTTTTATTGACCTAACGATAATTTTAATTGTTGACATAATTCGGAATCCGGCCTTTTTTAGAGCAATTGTTTCTTTGCCTGGAATCTTCATCAATGACATACGAAATGGCACATTTGAAAACTTCAGTCTAAGGCCGCCCGTTTCCAGACGGCCTTAAACCGAAGCAACACAGAAGAAATACCGCAATGATGCAACAAATGGTTAATCGCCTTGGGGCTAAGTCTTGCGTTTGAATCGGACTACAAGGCCTAGCGCGGCGATAAGTAATAACACAACGACGGATGGTTCCGGAACTTCGATTGGCGCCAAGGCCACGCCGCGGAAGGCTTCGTAATTGGCGGCGGTTGCCAATGTGGTTGGCGTGTCGCTGAAAGCCCCGTCATAACCGCTGGCATCCATCAGCGAGACTAGTTGACCGCCGCCTGAACCTGCACTTCCTCCCTTTATAGTGGCATAAAGTGTAACCGAATCACCGGACACAACCCCAGTCAATCCGCGATAATCATCGGCATCGACTCCAATACTGCCTTTAGACACCCATGAACCACTATCCAAACAAAACTTGGTAAATACTCCGGTGCTGTCATCGGCAATGTAGAGCGTATCCACGCCGGTGACTGCCGGACTCAAGTCTGCCATGAAAAAGCCGTAGGTGCTGGGATCTGTTGTATCGGATAAACCGGGCAGTCGCGTGAGCGTCTCAGAACTTGTAGGAAGTGCTGAACTAAAAGTATCAACACCCTTAAATGTATTGGTGCCAGAGCCCGAAGATACATAAAGCCTACTGGCAAAAATATTTGCTTGTCGAGTGTTGTATGTTCCAAGTTGGGTTTCACCCGATCCGCTAAACGAAAAATTGTATACGCCGTTTCCGCCGGTTGCATAAATGCTGGTGCCATCAACACTTGCGGTGCTGCGAATATTGTTTGAATTGAAAGTGGTAGAGCCTAGACTGCGTGAACTCATATTTGCCGAGGCATTTACCAAACCTACCACACGGGGATAAGTCGCGGCACTGCTGGAAGCAATGCCTGCTGTGCCAAGCGCTGTGCGATAGCCTGTAAAAACAAGATATTGTCCGTCGGTCGACCTGGTGATTTCGCCGTCCGATGTAGCCACTCCGCTGTCTGTTAATTGGTTGCCGTCGGTTGTCGGAACAGCAACGGATTGGACCAAGGTGCCGGTGGGCGTATATTCATCCAAGAACACAGCCGTAGCAGAGTTAGTCAAGGAAACCAGCCCCTCTCCTACACGATAAACCACAAGATTTCCGGCAGTAAACGACGTGCTGGAAAGCTGTTCCGCACGGAGCGACGGATTGTTGTAACTGATGGTCGCTGACATAATTACTAAACAAATGTACTTTAACTTCATAATGGAGCTCCTCTAAAAGATGACTTAAAACGATTTACGCAACTCGCGAACAACATACCAAGATGTTACAGAATGCTTCGTCGAATTAACCACGGCGCCCATTAGCGCCAAGTATGTAAACTGCATACACTCCAAAATATATTTCAACTTAGCAAAGGCTGTAAAATCTCTGTAAAAAGCGTATATCGCTGCCTCACAGAATGGGTTAAAGATGGTTCACCTACTGTCGGCGGGGATGGTTATCTCTGTATCTTTTCGATAATTCTTGTCCGGATGCTGCACACAAATGATCTTCACAAGACCACGAAACGCCTTGAATTCTAGAAACCGCAAGTTAAAGATTGATGAAGATATTGTTAGCAATAAATTTTCAGAACCATGATTTACGCTTTCAAAACTTACACACCTATGTGGATAATCATGACGGGCAGAAACCAAATATCCTCCAGGTCGTTCAATATGCACTACAAAAAACCCACCGAACCGAAGTTTAACCGGAGAATTTTATTTCGATGGTTCGGTGGGATACTGCTTATAATCTGTTGTTATTGAGAAATATTCGTTACCGTTTAATGCGGAAATACATTCTGAATAAACCGACCAAGCCAGCCAGGCTTAGTAAGACCAGCGCCGAAGGTTCTGGAACAGCAGTAAAACTTGTGTCACCCGCCAAGGGGCCTCCTGTACTTGGCATAATAATGAGTTTGGCTCCTGGGCCGATTCTTATCCCACCCGTTATGATACTTTGAACGGCAAGAGTGGTATCATCTTCGACCATGACCGACCCATTGCCTGTGATGGCGCCAACCTGATGATTACCGTTGAGTACGTCAAAGTCGCCGTTGTTTACAATATTGACACTGTCAGTTCCATCGGAAAGTGCATTGGCGCCACTTAGATTAACTGTTGCGCCGGCAAGGATGTCTAGTTCCGCGCCTGGCGTCACCGACACAGTCCCGCCGATACGGTTAATGTTAAAACTGCCGCCGCTCGTTCCGCCGGCATCCACTTGCAGAGTTCCAATCCAACTTGTCGAATATGTGATTACATCATTTGCGTTAAATGCGGGGCTGTCATTGGTTATTGTTCGTGTGCCGCCGACCAGTTCGACCGTCCGGGCTGCCGAGGTATTTGATGGATCGTAGGTCAATACCTTGGAAGTTCCCAAAGCTACCGTAAAATTGCCGCCCAATCTGGCAACAACTGGATTACCGTTAGGCACGCCTTGAGGCTGACCAAGACCGTTATAGGTTACTTCCTCACCAGTCGAGGCAATCGCACCACCAGCGAGTATTACAGGATTGCGGAGATAGTTCGGCGTGAAGTTTACCGGTTGTTCGGTATTACTGGGATTGGTATTTGGAGCGTCAACCGCGACGGCCAAAATGCCGCCGGTGATAGTTATGGCGTTAGGCAGATCGGGATCGGTATTGGTGCCTGTGACGGCGCCAGTCGGCACTTTGAAACCAAGGGCATTCAGTGGTTCGCCATGAGGGCCGTTGTAGCCGGGATCGGGCAGCGGCGTGTAATTAGGCTCGACCGGACCGATTTGCAGCACGCCGCTGTCGAGTTGCCAATCGCCGCCGAAGGTGTATCTGGAAGAAATACCGCCGCTTTGCAGCACAACTCGCCCGGGTCCGCTAACACGAATCGTGGCGTTTGTCGGCGCAGTATAATTACTTGTTGTAGAAAACTGCTTCAACGAAGTGCTGATAGTTAAAACGTCCGAGGTGCCACTGGTTTTCAAATTGACGATGTTGCTCGGATCGGACGTGGCATTCATCACTATGGAAAGGTCTCCAGTTGTTTTCGTGGGATCATTGATCCTGGCATTGGCGCCAGTTCCAAGTAATGTGGAGCCCTTGTAGAGATCTATATAACTATAATCACCATACGTTGAATTGCCATAAATCCAATTCGTGATGTTATCGATTTGGAGCATGCCTCCATCCCGAACTCTGATACTCCCATCTCCGATGGCCGTATAGCCGGAGACGTTAACCGCATTTAAGCGTATCGTGCCGGCCTGGATTTCCGTATTGCCATGGAAATATCCCGGCGGATTGGCATCAGGCTGGCTTAATGTCAGGATTCCCGACCCGACCTTGGTCAACGTCATTGTTGAAGCGCCGCTGTAGGGGCTTGTGAGATAGCCAGCTAGTTCAAGATCGCCGCCGTTGGTGTCAATCGTGCTGGGACTTGTGAAACTAATGTCCTTGTGGAACGTAAGAGAACCGCTGGATGTTCTTTGCAGGGCGCCTCCGTTAAGTTGCAATTTGCCGGAAGTCAATTGGTAATCATTATCCACCTGTAAAGTTCCCGCCGAGATACTAATATCTCCGCTATAAGTTGCGGCACTGTCCACGGCGAAGTTGACCGCGCCGGAGCCAGTTTTGGTCAACGGACCGCCGCCGCTTAGGGTGGAGCCCGCGAAAGTATAAGTTCCCGTAGTGTTTTTCACGTGCATTTCCCCGGGATCGAGCGACGGGGTCACATTAATCGTGCTCCCGTTAGCAAGCCCGGAATTGGTGAATTCGACGACGTCGCCGGCGGTGTACGCTGATGGCGATAAACCGTTTAACCAGTTGTTGTTCGAGGGATTCGTATTCCAGGTGTTGGCGCCGACGGACGGATTCCAAGTTAAGGTGGCCGTACTGAGCGTTATGCCTTTTATTTGTAAGTTATCGATGCGATGCGTGCCCGATGAGCCACTATCGCCGGTAAATATCACCCGGAAACGGAGATCTGCTTGATCGTCAGTGGCGGTGACGGAAGAACCATCGATACCCTTCAGATACCAATTACTGTCACGGGTCATGGCCAGCGTCGATAGCGCGTCCCAAGTCGTACCCGAATTGGTTGAGTATTGCCAGGTTTCCGTGGCCACACCGGTTGAAGTGGATCGAGAAGCAAACGAGATACTGAGATCCTTGTAACCTGTGGAATTCAGGACGATATCAATGTATTTATCATTTTGTACTGTCCCTATAACGGCAAAGGACTGGTTGGTGGTATCCTGATCAAGGCTGGGGATTGAGTTGGTGGCGATACCGCTATAGGTTCCCCAATTCGTGCCCATGGCGCCGTAGAGCCCGTTGAAATCGACGAGTGAATCCGCGGCCTTAATACCGCCTGATGAAGGAGACAACGTCTTGGTTCCCGAATCATAGAGTTCCACTCCATGTACATTAGTAGTATTAAACGAGCCCGGTGACCCTGCTGTTGCGTTGTTAAAATTCCAATAATCCAGCAGGTCTACTGCCGCCTGCGCATGACTAATAAGAGCAAGAGGCAATACAATAGCAAACAAGCATTTCAAGCCGCCGATTCTAAAGTTGATTAATATATTTCTTCGCTTCATTCTGCACCTCCTAAAAAAGTGACCAAACGTGAGTAACACTGGTAGTCGTATAGTTTCTTCGTTCCCAAACTGTCCAAAACATTTGTTCGTTGGTGTTCGGACTGGAAACGAATTATTTAACTTCGCTTGATTGCCGGGATTGGGAAGGAAAGGCGATGATCCTGAGCAAAATGACTTGGGAGCTTCTGGAAAATCCATTTATGTCCCAATTTATGCCCTTACAGGGCCCATGTTTCTCGGTGATCGTAATCGCTTTTTTTCCCACCTCCAAACATCACAAAAATACTCCTGATCCATTCGATAAAGATGAAACACCGGGAATTGTTTCGCCTTTCTCGCTTGGACATGTTATCGGATCAAACCCAAGATTCGGTGCTGGCCCGGCTATCAAGCATGACTGAAATATGCGCTCCAATTGTTAGAGGGTGATGAACCGAAAGTTAGTATTTCATTTATTTCAATATTGAAAGTCACTTCGATTTCAAATCGAAGTCGATTTCGTTTTCACCGCTTTTCACTTCACGCCACAGTTCCGACTTGACGTTATATTTTTCCGGTAGTTTTTCCGGAATACCTACGCTCGTATCGCCCGTGGCGATATACACCCTGTGTAGATCGACTTTGGCCCCTTTTATATCGCGGATGTAGCACAGTTCGTATCGGCCGTCTTTAGCGGTCGCTCCGAAAGATTCACGGCCTTGAGTGCTCGGATGAAAGCGAACTATGGCGTTGGCCAGAGGTTTGCCGTCGAGTGTGACTCGACCTTGAACAAGGCCTAAGGGTGGTCGATCTCCGCTTCCGCAACCGGTCGTCATCGCGGTCAACACTACTAAGCCAAAGGCCGTCGTCGCAGACGTCCATTTATGAATGCGAAAGTATTCCGCGGTCATTAAGTACCTTTCATAGGGCAAGGGCATGAAAAATTAATCAAACGGGATTGCGGCAATTTGTTTGTCGGCCATGCTGCCCAAATATGCATACAACTGGGTATCGATGTTTTCAGAAATGGACCGGACGGAGCCGTCCGCGAAACCAAACTGCGCAATCCCCGGGTGCTCGCTGCCGGCGTCCTCGAAAAAGCCGTTATTAAGGCCGCCGGGTTGCCCTATATCGGTCCCCTCGCCGGCGATTGCGCAAGTGAATAATGTTGCCACACCGGCCACTGCCCATCCGTCATTGCTGGTGTGGCTCCATTTGTCATAACCGGTTTCTCCGGCTTTTGGCTGTAGCCGTTGAAGCTCGCCGATGATAATGGTATGCGACAAACCATCTTTAACGTCCTTGATTTGTGTGCGGTGGTTCGGCAGGAATATACCGCATTTCCTGCCGTGCATGCTGGGATCGGAACCTGAGACGTCAAATATGTACTGGCCCGGCACGAAGGTATGCGAATTGGTCGAACCAGATAAGGTATTATCCCAGCCATTTATTCTTCCGATGCAACCACCGTAGTCGGTGCCGCCGGAGGTTAGCGAGGGGTTGAACATGATTTGGTTGTCTCCCCTGCGCAAGCCGACTCTCCGGGAGGGGCAATAAAATACGCTAATGTCAGCGGCGGCAAGATTTATATTGCCGGCCACGCTTTTGGTAAAATCCCAATGTTGATATATAGAACCATGTTCTATATACGGCATAAGATCGAGCATCCAACTGTATCCTTTCATGTTGGACCAGGTCGAATTCGCTTCTGCCCAAGGATCGTATGAGGAAGTGTAGTTAGGATATGGCGGTCTTAGTTGCGCCTGGAGGGAAAGTTTTTTTATCGCCGAGATGGCTTTGCAAACCCATATTGATTTGTTTCAGATTATTCAAACACTGCAAACGGCGGCCCGATTCTCGGGCAACCTGCACGGCGGGCAATAACAATGAGCACAATATGCCGATGATTGATATCACCACCAACAACTCGACTAGCGTGAAACCATTCCCGCGGTAAATCAGCTTCCTATTTCTGATCATAGTTTTCCATCCTCTAACGAGATCTCCGCACGATCCGTCTCTATCCTTGTGTCTTTAGTACGGCTTGTCTTCGCCGCCGCGCAAAATTAAATATTGAAATACCTGTACATAAGTCGAGACTCTGCTTCTCCTCCGAGACATCCATCCTGCCAATGAAATGTTAAGCGCCTATAAGCAGTGGGCTAGTATTTGTTTAAAGCTTTGTAAGTGTTTGGTTAGTATGGATATTGCAACCTGTTGACTAATTATTCTGAATTCTCGCGAGAATAATTTTTCCCGACCTCGCGCTAACAGAATTCTAACTATTCCTTATCAAAGCCTTACATAAAGGGGATATCATGATTCTTTAATTAACGCGGGATTTATGAACACGATGAATGGCATTTTTACGGGAGTACAATTAATGAAGATATATCTTGCAGGTCCGCTATTCACACTAGCTGAGCGAATATTCAATGAAGAGCTTGCGAATGCTTTGCAGCAAGATTCTCCTTCTCTGGAAGTCGAACTGCCCCAAAGATACGCTTCTCAGATCGCGGAGGGGCCGGACTTTTCCCGCAAGATGTTTAACTATTCAATATCTGCTATAGATGATTCCGTTGCTGTCGTTGCCATACTCGATGGAGCGGATTCGGATTCAGGGACCTGTGTTGAGATAGGTTACGCTAAAGGAAAAGGGAAGATAGTAATCGGACTTCGGACAGACTTCCGCTCTTCCGAAGATCGCGGGATGAATTTGATGGTAGCGAATATTTGCGATCACTTGATTCTAGAACTGAGTACGAAAACTACCCTGAAAGAGATTACTACAAAGATTCTGCAAACACTGACAACTATAGATGTTCTTTGAACCAACAAGGATCCCATCGTCTAAACCCGCCATGTTCAAAATCCTCTTCGTGACTGCGCTTTCTTCTTGCGATATTCATAACGAGATGGGATTCAACAGGTTAGCAATTCCGAGTTCCTCATCTCCTCCAACTGTGTAACGTCATTTTTAAACAAAATGGATTCCCTTGGATGTCTAACTAAGAATGTGTTCGAGAGTAGTTTTTGCTAACAAAATCCTAACATTGCGATCACGCCTTCCTAACAAACCCGGGTTAGGATTCTTTAGGTAGTAAGTGATTTATGCGAATGGGTTGTTTTGTCCGTGCAAACCCGTGATTTCTTAAGTCTTTTTTTAGGAAGGAGAACAGAATGCTTCAGTCAAATTATGTTCGCTGTGGGAAGTTTTGTGGTCTGATGATAATCATTGCCATCACAACAAACTTATGGGGAGCAGATGCCGGGGTTGAGGTCAAGGTGAAAGCATACGAAAAGGTCTCGGGGATTTCCGGCAATCTGAACAGCGTGGGATCGGACACCCTGAACAACTTGATGACATATTGGGCCGAGGCATTCCAAAAAGAATATCCCAACGTCAAGGTTCAGACGAAAGGCGAGGGTTCGGCGACCGCTCCGCCCGCACTGACCGAAGGCACGGCGCAACTGGGACCGATGTCCCGGGCCATGAAAGACACCGAACTAGAGGCTTTTGAAAAGAAACATGGTTTTAAGCCTACGCGGATAAGTGTGGCGCTTGATTGCCTGGCAGTATATGTAAATAAGGATAATCCAATAAAGGGTCTTACCCTTGAACAAGTCGATGGCATCTTTTCACAAACGCGTAAAAGCGGAAATGCGGAGATCACAAAATGGGGACAAGTCGGCCTAACGGGATCATGGGAGGATTTGCCCATTAGTCTTTATGGGCGAAATTCGGTCAGCGGCACTTATGCTTATTTCAAGGAACATGCGCTCTTGAAGGGTGATTTCAAAGATACGGTGAAAGAACAGCCCGGCTCGGCCGCTGTGGTAAACGGCGTTGCAAACGACAAGGGAGCCATCGGTTATTCAGGCATTGGATACAAAACCGCCGATGTCCGCGCCATTCCGCTGGCAAAGAAAGTCGATTCGCCTTTGGTCGAGCCGACGTTTGCAAACGCCCTGGCAGGGAAATATCCACTGGGCCGAGCCTTATATATTTATGTAGCGAAGAAACCGCAAGAGCCGCTTCCACCCCACGTGAGAGAATTCTTGAAATTCGTTTTATCCAAAGAGGGACAAGAGATCGTCCTTAAGGACGGTTTTGGGCCTCTGCCCGTGAAATTGGTCGAAGAGCAACTCAAACTTTTTTAGTAACGATTTTCTACCGTGCAAACAATTGATAAATCTTTGATCCGCAAGGTAAAACGACACGATAGAATCGCACGATGGGTGATTACCTTGGCCGGAATCACAATCATTGCCAGTGTCGTTGCCATTTTGCTATTGATTGTTTCAGTTACAGTACCTTTATTTCATGGTGCAAGAGCGGAGATCCTAACGGAAACGCCGTCGCCCGCTGGATTGTCGGAAAAGGATGTTTTGTCGCTGGGCGTGGATTTTGTGGAACTCGACCGGGTGCCGGCAACGATTCGCTTACCGCTTACGTTCTGGGCAAGGATGGAAATTTCACTTTTTTCGATCTTCTTGGTAATAATCGGGATTACAAAGTATTAGGACACGAGCAAGCGACTCCTCCGGCCGGATCAAAGTCACACACCATCAGTTTTGTCGAACGTTTTGCCGATTCCATGTACTCGCTGCTCTGGTCCGACGGTTCGATTTCGTTAGTCGAGGCCGAACTAAACCCTCATTTTGATGAAACCGGACGACGGAGCGTAAAGCATGCACTTCACATAAGGGCTGAATTGCCGGCCAAGAGAAACGATACGCCGCTAAAAGCCTTGGCGCGCCGATCCGAAGAAGGCAGCACGACCTTTGTCAAACTGCTGCCGGACAACAAGATTTCCATTACCCAAAAATCAGTCGATGAAACCTTGTTGGGTGAAAAAAAACCAAAAGCTTCCAAATGCTGATCGAGGAAGGCATTCCCGGGCCGATTAGCGCCATGACCATGGATCGAACGGGCAAGATGCTTTATGCAGGCACTACAAACGGCTGCTTGGTGCGTTGGGAGTTGACGGGTGATGGCCAGATCGATTATTCAGAGATTGTTCGCGCCTTTCGTGACGACCGCACGATCACGTCATTGGCTATGGTCTTTGGCGATGCTTCATTGGCGGTGGGTGATTCCAATGGCGAGGTAACAACTTGGTTTGAAATCCGCAACGGAAATTCCCGGAAACTTCGCCTTATTCACAAGCTTTCCAAACACGATCAACCTGTAAATGATATCCTGCCATCAAGCCGCGACAAATCGCTTTTAAGTCTTGGCGGTGAAGGATTGGTAAATTTGGATTACGCAACAAGCGAAAAACATTTGCTTACAGTGGCAGGGCGAGAGCCGCTTTCCAAGATCGGCTACGCCCCTCGTGGAAACGCCTTGATCGGTCTAAACAATCAAAACCATCTTGTGGTTTGGAAAATCGATTGCCCGCATCCAGAGATCAGCTTGGTAACGCTTTTCGGCAAGGTCTACTACGAGGGATATACTGAACCTGCTTATAAATGGCAGACAACTGGCGATGAACCGAAATTCAGTCTGGTGCCAATTATTTTTGGCACTCTGAAATCAACACTTTATGCAATGTGTTTTGCCGTGCCTCTGGCGCTGTTCGGCGCAGTTTACGTCAGCCATTTCACGACACCGGGATTTAAACGCACCATCAAGCCGATTGTCGAAATCATGGCGGCGGTGCCATCTGTGGTGATCGGCTTTTTGATACTTCTTTGGCTAGCGCCATTGATGGGAAAATGGCTCGTGGCTGTTTTTGCCGGCATGGTGACTCTTCCTATTACATTTGTCCTTTTCATGATTCTATGGCAGCAAATACGAAAATTCGATTGGGCTAAACGTCTGGAACACGGATACGAGTTTTTAGTTCTAATGCCGGTCATTATGATTGGAGCTGCATTAGCCGTCTGGATCGCACGTCCCCTGGAAGTGTTGCTGTTTCACGGCAGCTTCAAACAGTGGCTTTTTAATGTCACAGAAAAACCTTACGATCCGCTAAACAGTCTTGTGGTAGCATTCGGATTGGGATTCGCGATCATACCCATCATTTTTTCGATCGCGGAAGATGCATTATCGAGTATCCCGCATGATCTTACGGCCGCTTCGCTAGTGATGGGGGCAAGCCGCTGGCAAACGCTGTGGCGCATTATTTTACCTTCGGCCAGTCCGGGCATCTTCGCCGCGGTGATGATTGGCTTCGGCCGGGCGGTCGGCGAAACGATGATCGTGCTGATGGCCACCGGCAATACCCCGATTCTGGATCTAAGCCCTTTTAACGGATTTCGCACCCTCTCGGCGAATATCGCCGTGGAAATTACCGAAGCTCCGGTCAACGGAACGCTATATCGAGTATTATTTTTATGTGCCGTATTGTTGTTTCTCCTGACATTCCTGCTGAACACGATGGCCGAACTGGTCCGCCAACATCTGCGCAAACGCTACGGCCGTTATTAAACACGGGTCGGCGCGAGTAGATTTTGGCGGCAAGGCGAGCCGTTTGTTTGGGCCACAGGCGCAACTCTGGCGCTAACGCTCATGCTGACGTTGGCCCTGTTAGCCGTGGTATTGTGGAATGGTCTGGGAGTTTTCTGGCCGCATGCTATTGCCGAAGTCGAACTGTCCGATGGTAAAAAACTTCTCGGCGAAGAATTACAAACGGAGATCAATGCCGATACCGGCATTGAAAGCGTCAAGTTCAAGGTGGGCAATATGGAAGATGGCCCGGCTTTCCGCTGGATCAACGTAAAAACAATTCGCTCAACGATCTATCCCGAAGACGCGTTTGTTATCGAGCGGCTCACAAACATGAATTATTACGGCTTTATGCGGAAATTACTCACGCCCAGCATCACTATTTCCAATGAAGGCTCCATGCAAAAACAACTTGCTGCCGCTATTGCCTCCACACAAAAGAAGTTTGCGCGAGAAGTAGCGCCGATTCAAGCTGAACAAGCAGCTTTAGCTAATGAACTAAAAAATCACGTCAAGTATGAAATATTACGAATTAATTATCAATTGAAACAAATCCTTGCCGCCGACCCTTCCAACGACTCCAAGGAAGCAAAACGACTTACCCAACATCTCACAGAACTTCAGGCCAAGGAAGAACGCTTAAAAAAAGAGTCCGACCGGCTTACCACCGCGATTGAAAAACGTGAAGCCGATGTGCGTGCAAATGCAGCAATCGTTGCCGACGCCTCTGGCCGCGAAAAAACAATAGCACTAATGGATATGGTCTGCTTTTACTGTCCCAATCAAATGGGCATAGGCAGCAAGTTGGCGCACTATTGTGCAAAAATATGGGACTTATTGGCCACCAATCCGCGCGAGTCAAATCAGGATGGAGGATTGTTTCCAGCCATTTTCGGCACGGTGCTAATGGTTTTTCTGATGGCGGCTACATGCTTTCCTCTAGGAGTGCTGGCCGGCATCTACCTGGGCGAATATGCAAAAGAAGGTTTTTTGGTCCGCTTGGTGCGGATCGCGGTAAATAATCTCGCCGGCATCCCTTCGATTGTTTATGGAATATTTGGTTTAGGTTTCTTCATTTATCTTGTTGGCGGTCATCTGGATCGATGGTTCTTTCCTGAACGAATTGACGCAGGAGAACCGGTTTTTGGCCAAGGTTGTATCATCTGGGCGAGTCTGACACTTGGTTTATTGACAATTCCGGTGGTGATTGTCTCGACCGAGGAGGCATTGCGGACAATACCCCGGGGGATTCGCGAAGGTTCTTACGCCTTGGGATCCACAAAGTTTCAAACCCTAGTTCGCGTACTTGTGCCTATGGCCTCTCCGGGCATGATGACCGGTTTTATTCTGGCCATGGCCCGCGCGGCGGGCGAAGTGGCGCCGCTGATGATTACCGGCGCGGTGAAAAACGCCCCAGTGCCGTTCGACGGATCGTTTCCTTTCCTTCATTTGGACCGCCAATTCATGCACCTGGGTTTTCACATTCTGGATATTAGCTGCAAATCGCCGAACGTTGAAGCCACTAAACCGATGGTTTATGTGACAACGCTCCTACTGCTGTTGATTGTGCTAAGCCTGAGCAGTTTTGCGATTTATCTCCGCAACCGCATGAGAACACGTTTCCAATCGCGAACTATGTAAAATAATTCCATTTGACAATGATGATAATATGCTAAAGACCATCAACAAGAGACATGTCATGGCACATCCGCCTCGGCCTATGGCCCAAAATAATGAAGATTTTCCGCCTGCCGCCGGGGCTGTTTCCAACCCTGCCGTAACAGAAAATTTACCGATTCCGGTAATAGCCGATCCGATTGTTCGTGCCGAGCAAGTTTGCTTGTACTATGGCAAGACCGAGGCTCTTAAAACTATCACCATGGATTTTCCCAGACATGAGGTAACCGCCCTTATCGGTCCATCGGGATGTGGCAAATCGACACTGCTTCGTTGCCTGAACAGAATGAATGATTTGATCGACAACGTGCGAACAACCGGTCGGATCGAGTTCGACAGCCAGGACATAAACGACAAAGCGGTTGACGTTATCGAGCTTCGCCGCCGAGTGGGGATGGTGTTCCAAAAACCAACGCCGTTCCCAAAATCCATCTATGAAAATGTCGCTTACGGCCTGCGAATTGCTGGTATTCGTCAAAAAGGCATATTAGATGAAGTGGTGGAAAAAAGCCTGCGACGGGCCGCACTTTGGGACGAAGTTAAAGATCGTCTGCATGAATCTGCATTGGGGCTTTCTGGCGGCCAGCATCAAAGACTCTGCATCGCTCGGGCAATCGCGGTCAATCCGGAGATCATTCTCATGGATGAACCCTGTTCGGCATTGGATCCACGCTCAACTACCCGCATCGAAGATCTCATTGGAGAATTGCACGGGGAATACACAATTATCATCGTCACACACAATATGCAACAGGCCGCCAGGGTGTCGGATTGGGCGGCCTTCCTGTATGAGGGCGTGCTGGTCGAGTTCGGCCCGACTGAAAAGTTATTCACTAAACCCGACCGGAAGGAAACCGAGGATTATATAACAGGTCGATTCGGCTGATTAGGATTAAATTTACTATATACAGGTATATTACATAAACGTCACATAACATGTTAGAATTAAATATTGGACCTCGTAAACTTGAACTGGCGGTATCAAAAATGGTACGCGAAAAAATCCTGGTCGTTGAAGACGAAGAAGAAATCCGAGAACTTGTCGGCTATAATCTCGTCAAGCAAGGGTATCAGGCGATTTTGGCCGGTTCCGCAGAGGAGGGGCTGAAAAAAATCCGCACGGAAGTGCCGGATTTGATCGTCTTGGATCTCATGCTGCCGGGTATGGACGGTTTGGAGGTCTGCCGCAATTTGAAGCGTGACATGGCCACGCAATCCATTCCGATAGTCATGCTTACGGCCAAGGGCGAAGAGACCGATGTTGTGGCGGGATTGGAACTGGGAGCCGACGATTATATCACCAAGCCCTTTAGCCCCCGGGTGTTGCTTGCGCGAATCCGGGCTATATTGCGGAGGAAAACGGCGATCCTTGTTGATGACAACGCCACCTTACGAGTCAAAAACATGGTGATCCATCCCGGTCGGCACGAGGTTTTAGTGGACGAGCAGCCAGTGGAACTGACGGCCACCGAGTTCCGCGTCCTTCACGTTTTGGCCCAGCGACCCGGTTGGGTTTTTACCCGCTACCAGATCGCCAACCTAGTTCACGGCGGCGATTATATTGTCACCGACCGATCAATCGACGTGCAAATCGTCGGACTGCGCAAGAAGCTAGGCTCGGCTGGAAACCACATCGAGACCATTCGCGGCGTGGGATACCGATTAAAGGAATAATGATGCGCAAGAAACGGCTGCTTTGGCAACTTTATCCCGCCTACCTGCTTATCATGCTGGTCTCGCTGACAGCGGTTGCTTGGTATGCTTCTTCGGCACTGAGAACATTCTACTTAGAACAGACAAAAGCCGGTTTGGAAGCCAGGGCACTCTTGGTCGAAGACCTGTTCCTATCGAAAATGGCAAAACCCGATTATCAACAGATCGATGCGCTATGCAAAAGGCTTGGTCAAAAATCATCCACTCGGATCACACTGATTCTCCCTGATGGCAAGGTGGTGGGCGATTCAGATGAATTGCCGCAAAAGATGGACAATCACGCCGACCGTCCCGAAGTGATCAATGCCTTGGCTGGCCGCACAGGTTCATCAGAACGTTATAGTTACACGCTTAAAGAATCCAGAATGTATGTAGCCGTTTCTCTAAAGCATGACGGTAAGATCATCGGCGTGTTGCGGACTTCGATTTCAATGAGTGTGGTTGATCAAGCCGTAGCCGCCATTCAGCTACGCATTGCGATGGGCGGATTTATGGTAGCCATTCTCATGGCGGCGATCAGTTTATGGATCTCCCGCCGGATCACCCGACCCTTGGAACATCTCCGCATCGGAGCAAAGCGATTTGCGCGGGGCAACCTGACGCACAAATTACCGCTTACAGGTTCCCAAGAGATCAGCGATCTTGCCGATACCCTCAACCAAATGGCCGCCGAACTTGACGAAAAAATACGCGACATCGTTCAGCAGCGTAACGAACGCGAGGCCATCCTTTCGAGTATGATCGAGGGCGTACTGGCCGTCGATACTCAAGAACGGCTGATCCGCCTGAACCAGACTGCCGCTCGATTTATCGGCGTCGATCCAGCACGGGCCCAGGGGCGGATGCTGCAAGAAGTCGTGCGGAATCTCAATCTCCAGCAACTTGTCACCAATGTGCTCGCCACGCAAAAGCCCCAGGAAGATGAAATCCTACTGCACGACAACGGCGGCGGCGAGCGTTATCTCCATGCCCACGGCGCCATTTTGCGCGATGCCAAGGATAAAGAGGCGGGCGCGGTTGTGGTATTGCATGAAGTAACCCGGCTGAAAAAACTGGAAAAAGTCCGCCGCGATTTTGTCGCCAACGTTTCCCACGAGCTTCGAACGCCGGTGACTTCGATCAAAGGGTTTGTCGAAACACTGTTGGATGGTGCGATGAACAATCCCGACGAATTACAGCGATTCCTGCAAATCGTGGCGACGCAAACCGACCGGCTGAATGCCATTATCGAGGATCTGTTGACGTTATCGCGCATCGAACAAGAAACTGAAAAAGCGGAAATCGTTCTTGCCCCGGGTTCGATCAAGAATGTTTTATATACCGCAATCGAAGTCTGCCAAATGAAGGCTTCGGACAAAAACATACCGATAGAGTTGAATTGCGACGAGACGCTCCAAGCGCCGATCAACCCGCCTTTGCTGGAACAAGCCATTATCAATCTTCTCGACAACGCTGTCAAATACAGCCCGCCCGGACAGACAATTCACCTCAGTGCGAACAATACCGACGAAGGAGTCGTAATCCAAGTGCGCGACCATGGATGCGGGATCGGCAGGGAACACTTGCCGAGGATTTTCGAGCGTTTTTATCGAGTGGATAAAGCGCGTAGTCGAAAACTCGGCGGTACCGGGCTGGGATTGGCTATCGTCAAGCATATTGCCCAGGCGCATGGGGGACGGGCAAGCGTAGAAAGCACCGTTGGCGAGGGAAGCACTTTCTTCATCTATTTGCCGCTCGGCTCTTCGGAACTGATCGAGAAATAACCTTTTCCTCACCTAACGCTAACAATTCCGGCGTAGGATTCTTTGGAAAGAATATGCAGCAAGAATTTTATTCGTTGGAGATTCAGCAATGATTTTCAACGCGCAGCAATCTGTCGAGCCGGCAATAGACAGAATGCCGATCAGCGATCTGGTCGATGTCATTCGGCAAAACTTGAATAGTGGCCTGGCAAGGATGGCGATAAAACGGATGTATGAGATTCTTCATTCCGAGTTTCCTGAATACCGGTACCAACACAACTTTGGTTTCGGCGACCTTGAATTTCAACTGCTCAAAGGCATTCGCGAAAACAGCCCTGTAGTTGCAGCCTTCATCGAAAATGAAACCAAAAATCTTAATCTCTGGAAATTGCGAATTCACTTTGTCGAAATTGCCGGAGCCAGTGCTACGATATCCGACATGCTCTCAAGCATCAAGTCACCAGATATTGGAACATGGCGCACACACAGCAGCTTTAAAGAGCCTTTGTATCTCGAACCATTTGGCAGGGGCTCGCGCCTGTGGTCATGTTTAAGCAAACCCTGGGAAGGCAGCAGTGTAACGCTTGCATTTTTCGGACACACCCAAGATCCTCGGCGACGCCTTGTATCTGTCCGCACGCCGACTCAATATCCGCAAGTATGTGACCACTAATACAATCGCTAAAAATCAGGATTTACTGATTTAACGAGTATCTATTCCGGGTCTCATCGTTTTCAAACAGCCGGCGGCGATAATTCCCGACATTTCAATAAATATTTATTGATGTCTTCTAATAGACCGGTTTTCCGCAAATTGTTTTAAGCACTAACACTCTCCTAACATTACTATAACAATGTGTGTCTGCAAGCAGGTGTAAACATTTTCTCAAACGCTCTCGTTTATCCATTCTGCCGAATCTTCAGTTTTTATTGATACTTGAAAATTTATTTTGCCCCACGATTTATAGGGGATAATTGACATGCCTGTTTAGAATTATTAGGTTGCTAGTGTTACTAGCTGACGAATGATTATGTCTGTTAACCATAATCCAAAGGAACAAACATGAATATTCAAAAAGGAAACCGGGTGCTAGTTAATGTTGCCCCTTTCATCGGATCATGGCAGCGCAGTAAAGATTCAATTCCATGCCGTGTATTGTCTATCAAAGAATCTTCCATTGAAGTCGCCACGGAACATCCTTATCGCGAATTATCCATGTGGGTCTCGCCGCGCTGGATCGAAGGACTCATAGACCCTGATTTTTGCCCTCCACAAGATGACAATCCTGAACCGCTTTACGTATAATGTAAATACGAATAGTCGGCAGAGGCAACTTTGAAGATCATCCGCAGAAGTGTTAAAGATTCTATTTCTTTGTTCTGGTAACTCCTGCCGCAGCCAAATGGCTGAAGGATGGGCGCACTATCTTAAAGGCGACATAATCGAGCCATATTCCGCTGGCATAAAGGCACATGGCCTGAATCCACTGGCTGTCAAAGTCATGGCGGAGGCCGGCATTGATATCTCCAAGCAACGCTCTAAGACTGTCACGGAATTGTCTGAAATTAATTTCGATTATGTAGTGACAGTCTGTGGAGATGCGCAAGAGTCTTGCCCGGTATTCCCCGGCCGGACGAAAGTCATACATGTTGGTTTCGACGATCCTCCGCGGCTGGCAATGGATGTTAAAACAGACGAAGATCGATTTACCATATACCGGCGCGTGCGAGACGAAATCCAAGCATTTGTAGAAACACTGCCCACATCCTTACCCGATTAAGGGGAACGGTAGAACCTAGTTTTTTATTCCGAAAATTGTTCGAATTCCGCAACATGTCCACAGGAGTCTCATTCGTATTCTCTTCGGGCAGAAAAAGTCTGAAAATGCCATCTTGTCAATCAGAACCTCATCTACTCGTCGCAGTGGAGGTAAATGGATCAGCCCTTTTTCATTGCAGCCAAGCCCACAATTACCTAGTTACCGAAAGGATGTCCAGTTGAATGCATGCGGAATTCCGAAAAGACCCCCTGGGGGGCACCCGGTGCAGGCACCGTTGTTGCCCACGTTGCCCTGTGTTGCGGTCACTTTGGTGTGCGACTAACTTTGCCCAACCCTTCGCCCATTGCCCAACGTGGGGCAACGTGGCGTAACGTTTGGCCTAACCTTTGTAGGACAACAAGAAAATGCCTGTTCACTACGCGCACTGTACGAAAAAAAACGCTAACTCCCCCTACTTCTATTTCCTCTTCTTTGAACTCCTGTTTGCCTTTCTCCGCTGATATGCCGGAATTGTTTTTTAAGCCGACTTTTGGTAAATTAGGGGGAGATGGTGACCGGCAGCGTGCCGGTCGGATATGAAAACCGAGTTGGAGGAGCAAAAATGCCAACGGCCGTGCATGAGCCACGGCTATGAGAACAACTTGAAGTGACGCGTAGGCGTCAAGTTACTGCTTCCAGGAAAACGACCAACCTGAGCCACGGAGGCTCATGAAGATTAGAAGCAGCTACTTGGTTCTACGCTCCCGCATGGGAGCGTCGGGCTGGGTGCTGTTCTAATCGCCCCTTGGTCGGGGTTCCTGGAGCGGCCTTGGTTCCCGGCGCTCCTTTTTTTGTTGAGCATTAGTATAAAGTGACCTAACAGACTTCTCATTGGAGAGTAGAAGATGACGAATTCACAGCAGACACTAATCCACGTTACTTTACTAGCCGGGGAACCGCCTTGGATTCGGATCGCTTCGATACCCCATCATGACGTGCAAGCGATCCTTATCCCCCGGAACAAGCTAAGCGAGGCCGAGCAACACTCTGAGTGGAATCGGTTAGCAGTCTACCTGCTGTTTGGTAAATCGGAAGAGACTGCAGAACCTGCCGTGTATATTGGACAGACTGATACTGCCTGGGAGCGCCTCTCCAATCACAACCGTACAAAGGACTTCTGGAAGACCGCGATTGTGGTAATCTCGAAGACCGAAGATGGGTTGACCCATGATGATATCCAATGGCTAGAATGGCGCTGTATTCAGAAGGCCAAGGAAATCAATAGCTTCGTTGTGCATAGCGGCAGAGACCCTGACGAGCCATCCATTATCGATTCAATGAAGGGGGGCATGTCTGTTTTTTTCAATAGCCTGTGCACCCTGGTATCAATACTTGGTTATCCCGTATTTGAGCCGGAAGAGAATATTGATCCTCCACCGGTGCGGGGAACGCTCCCCTTAACGGATCTGTCAACTAACGAGGTGTTCTATTGCCGGGGTAAGCATGCAGATGCGACTGGAGCTTTCGTAGAGGATGGCTTTGTTGTTAGGAAGGGTTCCATTGCCCGCCTCGACATTGTACCTTCTGCTATCGAAACAGTCGGTCCAATGCAAAGGAAACTGCGTGAAAGCGGGATTCTTGTTGAGGAAGAAGGCAATCTGCGGTTTACTCGGGATCACCTCTTTTTGTCACCCAGCGGTGCAGCCGCCATTGTGCTTGGTCGCAATGCCGATGGTTGGATCGAGTGGGAAAACAAGGATGGAAAGCCATTGAACGAGATCAAGCGGGCTAGCGGCGTTGAACACACGGAACCTACGGACCCGTAATACTTTGAATCATCACAACTGCTTTTTTCATTGGTAAATGGTTCAATTACTCGGACTCTTGGCCGATGTACAGCCGGCCTTCCCGGCAAGCCTGTTAAAA
Source organism: Pirellulales bacterium (assembly GCA_963820545.1). Taxonomy (GTDB): domain Bacteria; phylum Planctomycetota; class Planctomycetia; order Pirellulales; family Thermoguttaceae; genus CAWGAJ01. The sequence goes on along the minus strand of CAWGAJ010000001.1, from coordinate 142,312 downwards.
GTTTATCACTGTACGCCTGTTAAGGCTAGTGTTGTCAAAAGTGTTGTAAAAACCTCTATAAAACTATCGTCGGCACCCTGTCGGCAAGGTGACGGAATGGTGTATATTACACAACATATAGCGTTAGACTATTTTCGGACTACTGTAAGCATGTTCATTATGGACTCAAAATCCAGTGGCCTTCGGGCTGTGAGGGTTCAAATCCCTCCTCCGGTACTTTCCGCAATTTCCCGCTAGTCAGGAAGTCTCGATGACGACCTGGCGGAGATAATTGCTTTTGTTTGATACTAAATGTATCCTAAGGCTTGCATCGGTTCGCGGCAACGTTCGCGGATCACCTGCTGCTCAAACTCTTCGATGCCGTAGTGAAAACTACCGATCTTGTGCGCCAATACATCGCTGATTTGTTCCCGAGAAACCTTGGCCACATCCGTGAGTATTTTCAGAACCTTCTCTTCCTGGGCGACCACGTCTTCATGGCGGATCAGATGGCAACGCGCATTGCTTATCGATGCCTGTATGTAGGCTCGCGTTCTTTCTTCCCAGTTGGCGGCCCAGGCATCGAGCGAAACGTACCAGTCGCGGGGAGTACTGTTCCACGTTTTGTATGGATGACGCACCAGCAGCAGGATCTCGGCCTCCGGGTAGCAGCGGCGGAGCAACTCCAATTCGCAGCCTCCATATCTGACCTCTTTGAAGCCCATGATATCGTGCGATTGTCGATACTGACCGTACAGGGTGTTCAACAATGTCCGGGCTGAATTGACCACTGCACACTGAATGTATTCCAGGTCCGGAGACATACTGGCGATCCACAGGTTGGGATTTTCCTGCTGCCGAAAGTACTCTGCGCGTTCATCGCTCGCCGCGAGGGAGAAATATGCCGCACCTGTGTAGATATCGGCGAAATGCGTAAGAATCCCGCCATGTTCTCCCCAGATCAGCGTCCCCCTGCGCCGTTGCAGATGCGCTGTAAGAGTGTTGAACCCGAACGATGAACCGCCGACAAAATGATCAGCTTGATCAATCTTTCATCTGTGGCCTCACCGTCCTTTTTTGCCCATCCGAGCAGTGAGTAGTAGCCCTGCTCATGTTTTTCTAAGGTATCAGCCTCCGTAATACAGTGACCGCACGCTGCCAGCGGCGATTCGGCTTCAGAGACCGGCGTTTCCACGGCGTCGGTTGCGGTCGGATCAATCCGGATGGTGGATCTCGTCGAGCTACCGGCCATTGCGACCACTTCTTTTGTGTCTAGGGATGATCTGCTAACGAGATCTGGACGATGGCCTCTGCCGGCACGCTTAAGCCGCATCAGCGCCCGCAGGCCTACGCGGCATAGATGCTCTCGACGACTTCCGCGCGGCAACAAGAATAACCTCACCCTGTAGAGCCATTGCAGTAAATGGTATCCGCGAGAATTGGTTATCTCCGCAAACCGTGTCTCTGAGAGCTCGAGTTTCTGTTTCCCTGTCTCGATTTCCTGTTTTAGACGGACGATCTCATGCAATCGCACTTCCAATTGCCTCACGAACACAAGATCGGTTCTCTTGGGGACGATATGGCTCACAGCTTGTCTAATGCAAGGCTCTTGAGGAGTTTGTTCTTTGGCCAAGTATGGTGAGCAAACCGCACTCCCGGCGTTTATCAAAAAACCATCTTTATACATAATATGTCAGTGGCGGAAGCGAACTCCCGGGCGGCCTAGGCAATCGCGCATTTAGGGCAACATTAGGTTATGGAGCTATATTTGTGAAGTATAAAAAAAAGGAGGCTGGTTGGTTCTAAGCATCTAGCCCCAAACAGCCTCCCATTTTGCCTCAATTGTCTCAGAAGAATACCCATCTTACGCAGCTTCGTCAATAGCAATAAAGTATGCCGAGGTTTGGCGTTAGCTCACAGGCATTTTTCCCTTATCAAACTTCTTTCCAATATTTTTGGCTTTTCGAATGTGTCTGACGGAGATTTCAAGATTGCGTTTGCTACCCGGCTTTACCAATGTGCCTAAGATTTTATAGCCGCCGTAGCGTAGAATTTCCTTGACCGCACGAACAGCTCCACGGCTCTGGGAAAGCAAGAAATTCAAAGGCCACGGCGTAGTGCAGGCTGTCACGATAACTGCCGGTTTGCCTTTCTGGCGCGGGAGCGGAATACCAGTGGATCGTTCGCCTATGAACACTGGCACAATGCGGTCAAAAAGCACCTTCATCTGTGCCGACATGTTGCCCCAGTGCGTGGGAGTTCCCACAATCAATCCGTCCGCTTCTTTGATCTTTCGACCCACCCGATGAGCATCATCCTCGGGAAAGCAGCACTCTCCATCGGGCCGGCACTTCATGCAGGCCAGACAGGGCCGCATATTTAAATCGTAAACGTCAATCCATTCGACTTGATGAGTTTCGGCCAGATCATCGACTACTGCTCTAAGTAGCGTGGCCACGCTTCCCTTCTTCCGAGGACTACCATTAAGGACGAGTATTTTCATACCAGACTCCGATTTGCCAGATGCATCAAGACCATACCTCATCTCACGGATTTCCGCGACTACCAGCGAAATTCCGTGGAATTTTTTAATTTTTTAGCAAAAAATGTCTTTATATTCTCCTTAAATTTATTATCTTTATTAATGTTTTTACTTTATTACCAAAAGGCACAATTCCGGGCACGAAGGTTGCTCGAAGAATTGCGGCCTGCCTCTTTTTTGTTAAAATGATGTGTTTTGGCAAGATGTACATTATACGCCAAGATCACCAATAACTTGTTCGTCTTGCAGTGTGGATCACGCCCATTGTGTGTGATGGAGGATATCATGGCACACGAAACAGCCGTCAAAGAAGGTTCCTTTCTCGCTCAGGTTATCGCGGCCACGCCCAATGGCCAGCGCCTCTTGCACTGCCTGCAATGCGGCAGTTGCGGCGGATCGTGTCCCAGCGGGGCCGACATGCAGTTTACGCCCCGGGCGCTGTTCGCCTTGATAAATGCCGACCAACGCGACGTTGTGCTTAAGGCTAATACGATTTGGGCCTGCGTGTCGTGTTACTTTTGCACTACCCGTTGTCCGCAAAATATCCCCATTACGGAAATCATTTATAGCCTGAAGCGTTTTTCCATTGCCGAGGGCATGGCCCAGGACACCGACGCCCCGGCCCTGGCCAAAACCTTCACCAATCTTTTGGACAAATACGGGCGGAGTTTCGAGTTCGGACTGGCCAGCCGATTCTATTTGTTCAATAAGCCGCTGGCCATGCTCAAGATGGGACCCATGGGTCTATCGATGTTCACTCGCGGCCGCATGTCATTGATGCCCACGAAAATTAAAAAACTAGAACAATTACATGCCATCATCAGCAAGGCCAGAGAACTGGGAAAGGATGAAGGATGAGGGAGAAAAGATGAATTAAATAATGAATGCTGAATGTTGAATGCTGAATTTTTTTACTGAAAACTATTTACTGATAACTGAAACCTTCTAACCACTATCCACTAACCACTACCCACTATTTATGAAATACGCCTATTATCCCGGTTGCTCGCTGGAGTGCAGCAGCGCCGCCTACGACGTGTCGGTCCGGGCGGTTGCCGATTTGTTGGGTATCAAGCTGGTGGAGCTTAACGATTGGAATTGTTGCGGCGCCACCGAATACTTTACCCAGGATGAGTTGACCGCCTGTGCGGTGATCGCCAGGAATTTGGCGCTGGTGGATTCGCAGTTCGACCAGCTTGTGGCGCCCTGCGCCGCTTGTTATCTGAACCTTGCCAAGGTCGACCAGATGATGAGCGAACATGCTGAGATGAACGACAAAATCAATCAGGCCTTGGCCGCCGGCGGATTAAACTACCAGCCCGGCCGGGTGCGGGTGCGGCACATCCTCGACATAATCTACACCGACATCGGCGAGACGGCCCTCCGCGACAAGGTCGTCAAGCCGCTTACCGGCTTGCGCATTGCACCGTATTACGGCTGCCAGGTGGTGCGGCCTATCAAGGGTTTTGATAACACTGAATACCCCATGAAAATGGATGAACTGTTCAAGTGGTTGGGGGCCGAGGTGGTCGACTATCCGGTCAAGGCCCATTGCTGCGGCGGGCACATGACGCAGATCAGCGAACCGCAGGCCTTTGAACTCATCCGCCGCCTGCTGCAAAGCGCCGTGGAATACGAGGCCGACATGATCCTCTGCATGTGCCCCATGTGCCAGTTGAACCTCGACGCCTACCAGAGCCGGGTCAACAGCTTTTTCCACCTAAATTTCAAGATGCCGATCATTTTTTTCACCCAATTGTTGGGTGTGGCCTTCGGCATCGATCCGAAAACGCTAGGATTCGGCAAAGAAATCGTGGCCGCCCTGCCCGTGCTCAATGCCAAACTCAACGGCAAAGCCGCCGCTGCGGCACAATAAAGTGGGCGCCGGACAATGGGCGGTGGACAGTAACCGTGGTGTATGTTGAACTGAAAACTGTTAACCTATAACTGAAAACTCATAATATGTAGGGTGGGACGGCGTCCCACCATTTTGAAATTAAGATGCAACAATGATAAAGGTGGGACGATGTCCCACCCTACGAATTAACACGGAGATACGCCATGACCGAGAAAATCGGCGTTTACGTGTGTCATTGCGGGAGCAATATCGCCGGCATGGTCGACGTGGAAGAGGTCGCCAAGTGGGCCGGCAAGAATATTAAAGACGTTGTGGTCGCGCACGATTACAAATTCATGTGTTCGTCGCTCGGTCAACAGATGATCGAGGACGACATCAAGAAGGAAGGTCTTACACGCGTGGTTGTGGCTGCCTGCTCGCCGCACCTGCATGAAAAGACCTTTCGTCGCGCCTGCCAGAACGCGGGTTTGAATCCCTATCTATGCCAGATGACCAACGTGCGCGAGCATGTCTCCTGGGTCACCAAGAGCAAGGAGGCGGGCACGGAAAAGGTCAAGGCCCTGGTGGCGGCCGCGGCCGAAAGGGTCAAGTATCAGGAACCGCTGGAAAAAATGTTCGTCAAGGTGAACAAGGCCACGTTGGTCATCGGCGGCGGCATTGCCGGCTTGCAGGCCACCTTGGAATTGGCCGACGCCGGTTATCCGGTCTACCTGGTCGAACGCGAGCCGAGCATCGGCGGGCACATGGCCCAATTCGACAAGACATTCCCCACGTTGGATTGCTCGGCGTGCATCCTGACGCCAAAGATGTCCGAAGTCGGCCAGCACGAAAACGTCACCTTGTACACTTATTCTGAGTTGGAAGAAGTCAGCGGCTCAGTGGGCAATTTCAAAGTCAAGATCCGCAAAAAAGCCCGTTACGTCGATCCCGTGAAATGCACCGGTTGCGGCATCTGCGTGGAAAAATGTCCCCGAAAAATTATCGACAACGTTTTCGAGGCCGGCATGGGCTATCGCAAGGCGATATACACGCCTTTTCCTCAAGCCGTGCCGCGAACCCCGGTTATCGACACCGAGAACTGCACCTGGTTCACCCGGGGCAAGTGTCAGGTCTGCTCGAAGGTCTGCCCCACCGACGCCGTGGATTACAACCAAAAAGACGAGATCATCGAACTCGACGTGGGCAACATCATTCTGGCCACCGGCTGGGAGTTGTTCGACTGCAAACGCATTCCGCAATACGGCTACCACCGCCTGGCCAACGTGTTTACGAACATGGAATTCGAACGCCTCTGCAACGCCGCCGGGCCGACCAACGGCAAAATCGTGCTCCGCGACGGCAAGACCGAGCCCCAGTCGGTGGCGATCATCCACTGCGTGGGCTCCCGCGACGTTAATTTCAACGAGCATTGTTCCGCGGTCTGCTGCATGGCGGCGCTGAAATTCGGCCACCTGGTGCTGGAAAAGACCAACGCCGAAGTATATTCGTTTTACATCGATATGCGCCCGAACCAGAAAGATTACGAAGAGTTTTATCAGCGGCTTTTATCCGAGGGCATGCACTTTATCCGCGGCAAGGTGGCCGAAGTGACCGACGCCGCCCGGTCTCCTGCCGAGGCCGGCAAACTGATCGTGCAATGCGAAGACACGCTCATGGGCCGGCAGCGCAGATTGCCCTTCGACATGGTGATCCTCATGGGCGCATTGGAGCCGCAGGCCGACGCCAAGGAAATGGGACTCAAATGCGGCATCTCCTGTAGTATGCGGGGCTGGTTCACCGAACGCCATCCCAAGCTCGATCCGGTGGCCACCATGACCGACGGCATTTTCGTGGCCGGCGCGTGTCAGGGCCCGAAGGATATTCCCGCCTCGGTAGCCCAAGGCGCGGCCGCCTCTGCCCGGATCGCAGGTATGATTTCCAAGGGCACCGTGATGATCGAGCCGATCGTAGCCTCGATCAACGAAGAAGGCTGCTCGGGCTGCCGCATCTGCAACAACATGTGCCCGTTCAATGCCATCGAATACGATGAAACCAAAAACGTCAGCCGCGTGATTACCGCCTTATGCAAAGGATGCGGCACCTGCGTGGCCGCCTGCCCGGCCGGAGTGATCACCGGCGCACACTTTAATAACCAACAAATTTTTGCCGAGATCGATGGCATCCTCTGGGACGCCAAACCGGCTGAGAAGGAAGAGACGATTGCAAATTGAATAACAACTTACCGCTCCCCCTACGGGTCGCGGCTAAACTGCCCACCAAATACTGAACCCTGAATCCTAAAATGTCCGACGAAACATTTGAACCCAAAATTGTGGGATTCCTTTGCAACTGGTGTTCCTACAGGGCGGCCGACCTGGCCGGCACGGCGCGAATCAAGTACGACACCAATGTGCGCATCATCCGCGTGATGTGCAGCGGCCGGGTTGATCCCACTTTTGTCCTTAAGGCCTTATCACTGGGCGCCGACGGCGTGATGATCGCCGGCTGTCATCCGGGCGAGTGCCATTATATCGAACAAAATTATAAAGCCATGCGGCGCTACCACATGCTCAAGCACACTCTGGAAGCGCTGGGCGTGGAACCGGAGCGAGTGCGATTGGTTTGGGCCTCGGCCGCCGAAGGGCAATTGCTGGCCAATCACATCGACAAACTGGTCGAGGACATCCGCAAACTCGGTCCGCTCAACTGGCCTGCCAATTGGCAAGAAGACGGCGAACGACTTAAAGCGATTGCAGCAATCGTCCACGAACACGAAGAGGCCATGGAGGTGAAATCATGAGTGCAACAGCCGCCAAAACCAAGGGCAAACTGGCATTATACTGGGCCGCCTCCTGCGGTGGCTGCGAAATCGCTGTTCTGGCCATCGACGAAAAAATCCTCGATGTGGCCGCCGCTTTCGACATTGTGCTCTGGCCCTGCGCCACCGACGGCAAGGTGCGCGACGTGGAAAAAATGCCCGACGGATCGATCGACGTCTGCCTGTTTAACGGCGGCATCCGCACCAGCGAGCAAGAATACATGGCCCAACTGTTGCGGCGCAAGGCCAAGGTGCTCGTGGCCTTTGGTTCCTGCGCCCACGAAGGCTGCATTCCCGGCCTGGCCAACATGAACGATCGCCGGGAAATTTTCGACGCGGTTTATAAAGAAGGCTCGATGACTGCTCCGGTCAATCCACAGGACGTGCGTCCCCAGGCTGAAACCAACGTGGCCGAAGGTTCGCTGCATCTGCCGATCTTCTACGACACCCTGAAAACACTGGACCAGACGGTCGCGGTGGATTATTATCTGCCCGGCTGCCCGCCTGAGGCGGAAAACATCTGGAAGGCGATTACGGCCATCCTCGAAGGCCAGTTGCCGCCCAGGGGTTCGGTCATCGGTGTAAACACCACGGTCTGCGATGAATGCCCGCGCAAACGCAACGAAAAGAAGATCAAGAAATTCCTTCGCACCTGGGAAATCATTCCCGACGAAACCACTTGCCTTTTGGAACAGGGTTTATTGTGCTGCGGCTTGGCCACTCGGGCCGGTTGCGGCGCGCTTTGTCCGCAGGTCAATTCACCATGTATCGGCTGCCACGGTCCCAACGACGGCGTGAAAGACTACGGCGCCCGGCTGCTTCAGCGCCGTGGCCTCGGTGATCGACTCCTCTGATCCGGACGAAATCGACCGCATCATCCAGCAAGGCATTCCCGACCCGATTGGCACGTTCTATCGCTTCAGCCTGGCCAAGAGCCTGTTGCGTCGCAAGAACAAGGTTACATATAAAGCATAAAGCCGCGACGGGCACCAACCGAAGGTTGGTCGGTCGCGCAAAAAAGATATTAAAACAACAAGTTTAGCCCCGGCACTTGTGCCGGGAGCTTTCAGGAGCGTTTATCGATGAAGCGCATCTCGATTGATCCCATCACCCGCTTGGAAGGACACGGCAAGATCAACATCTTCCTCGACGACCAAGGCGACGTGGCCAACGCCTACTTGCAGATTCCGGAACTTCGCGGTTTCGAGCAGTTCTGCCTAGGCCGGCCGGCCGAAGACATGCCCAACCTCACCGCCCGGATCTGCGGCGTCTGTCCCGAGGCCCATCACATGGCAGCCACCAAGGCCTTGGACGCCCTGTTCCACGTCGATCCGCCGCCGGTGGCCAAAAAACTCCGCGAGCTTTTTTATAGCATCTTCTACGCCACCGATCATACGACTCACTTTTACGCCCTGGGCGGACCGGACTTTGTCGTCGGTCCCGAAGCCCCGCCTGCCCAACGCAATATTCTAGGTGTGGTGGCCAAGGTGGGCATGGACGTGGCCAAACATGTACTCAAGATGCGGCACGATGGCCACGAACTCATCAAAATGATGGGCGGCCGGCGCGTGCATCCCAACTGGGGCCTGCCCGGCGGAGTAAGCCGTGGCATCAATGAAGAGCAACGCAAGGAGATCGAAGCCCGCGGGCGCGAAGCCGTCGAGTTCGCCAAGTTCTCGCTGAAAATATTCGACGACGTGGTGCTTAAAAACAGCGATTACGTAAAGCTCGTTACCGGCGACCTCTACGTCCATAAGACCTACAACATGGGCATGGTCGATGCCAAGAATTTTACTAATTTCTATGATGGCAAAATCCGCGTCACAAGTCCCAGCGGCAAGGAACACGCCAAGTATGATTGCTCTCAGTATCGGGAATATGTGGCCGAGCGCGTGGAGCCGTGGTCGTACTTGAAATTCCCTTATCTGAAGAAAATTGGCTGGAAAGGTCTTGTCGACGGCGAAGACTCCGGCGTGTACAAGGCCACGCCCCTTTCGCGTTGCAATGTGGCCGACGGCATGGCCACGCCCCTGGCCAACGTCGAATATAAACGCATGTACGAGGTTCTCGGCGGCAAGCCGATCAACCACACCCTGGCCACGCACTGGGCCCGGCTCGTGGAGCTGCTCTACGCCGCCGAACGCTGGGTGGAACTGGCCGTTGATCCGCAGATAACTGGCAAAGAATATCGCGTGCTGCCCACGCAAACGCCTACCGAGGGCGTGGGCTGCGTCGAAGCCCCGCGCGGCACGCTCACCCACCATTACGTCACCGACGAGCGCGGCATCCTGACCAAGGTGAACCTGATCGTCGGCACTACCAACAACAACGCCCCAATATGCATGTCGGTAAAAAAGGCCGCCCAAGGACTGATCAAAAAGGGCCAGGTCCGCGAAGGACTTCTAAACATGGTCGAGATGGCCTTTCGCGCGTATGATCCCTGTTTCGGCTGCGCCACGCACAGCCTGCCCGGCCAGATGCCGCTGGAAGTCACGATCCGCGGCCCGCAAGGCGAGGTGATCGAAACACTCTCACAATATGTGTAAAATAGCCGGAAAAATCTCTAAATAATATCATTTTTCCAGGGAAGTGTACACCTGGAGAGGGGGGTGGCTTGCTGAACGTTATTTTTCATAATAACGTAGAAGAAAAGTCCACTTCAATGCAATTTATGATTGGTTATTCAAAGCTGCCTTGATTTAATTAAGGAATCTATAGAGAATTTCGATCCAAATTTAGTGAGATCGACAGTTTTATGAATTATTCAATACTATCCTTTCCATAAGTTTAAAAAATGGCCAAAGCAACATTAAATATTACATTTCCACCATTCCATGTCTTAGCGGAACATTTAGCTCAGGACGAGGATTTTTTTTCGGATGCAGAAAAAATTATTAATATTGATGACGCTAAGTTTAAGGAATTGATAAATGCCCTTTCTACAAGTCAATCATTTCTAGATCGCAAGGCACTAGATAACTTAGTTCTGAACATACTGGGAGTTGATGGGCATTTCGCTGATGTTTCTCATTTCATTTGGAGAATACATAAAATACTTCGTCACGATTCAGACGAGCCTTTTGAAAAATCGGTTGTTTTATTAAGAGACGCAATTATCGCTTCTCCAAAAAAACTTTCTAAAACCGATAAAAGCAAACTAGTTGAAAGAATAGAGAAATTAGCCTTTGAGCCAATTGCACTTGCACGCCAATATAAAGCAGAGCAACTTTCAGAAGCGACGGGCATAGATCTAGAAGATCTTCAACTCATTTGTGATATACGACCTATCTTTAACGAAGCACGTTCGGAGATTGAGGGTGCCATTCCAATATCAACATTGAAGATGGATATCAATGAACCTGATGACACCTCTTCGCGAATAGAGATCCGTCTGACCGAAGAGCAGGTTAAAGATCTATGTTCCAAAGCACAACTTGCCATGAACAAGATTTCTGTCATTAAGAAGATGCTTAAAGATAAATTTATTTCCATGCCTAACACAACTGCAACAATCGATGAGAATTAATATCAATGAATCCAGTTATAAGCAGAAACATTGCTGAACCACCATACACTTCGCTAGTACGGCTTAGTTACAAATCCCCTAAAGAGGAAGGGGATTTTGTATCGCTGGACAGGGATGCCTTATTTAACCAAATTAAAAAATCACAAGAAGTAACTGGAAAAGGAAAGTTAATAGCAGCATTTTGGCCAGAGTATAAACCTGGAGAGTATTTATCGAATATATCGCAATCGAATATATCGCAATGGGAAAAAATAAAAATATGGTCGACTCGTGGTATTAAAGATGAAATACAAACAATTCCATATCAAAGATGGAATGATCATATTAAAGAGGTAGATCGCGTTATTCGATTTGCATATGATCAGTTGTCCACAAAAGATGCTATAAAAGAAATCTCTGAAATTTGGGAACAACTCGAAAAAACAAGTGAACTTGCCGCAGCTCGTAGTCGGCTTTTGATTGGTAAACTACCAAAACCGAAGTTAGTACCTTTGTCTAAATGGTTTGAGGATCAAAAGCCAAAGTTATTCGAATCTAATGAAGATGAAGTCGCAGCGAATCCTTGTGCTGTAAGTAGCGCAGAACTCCTAGTTCGAGCCGCTATTGCTGCTGTTCCTCAAGCAAAAGATTTAGAAGCAGAAATCGAGACCGGACCTATGGGGCGAGTTATTATCGATTGGTATGTCCCTGAAGGTAGGTTGCAATGGATGGTTGAGGCATTGGATGTACCCTGGCCATCAGTTAAAGTGTATCAACTCATTTATCAGGATGGCCTAAATGCACCTAATGCAATGGAAACTCGCATAATTTATAATGCCTTCGATGTGATTGATTCATTTCGCCAATTCTTTGGCAAACCATGAGCATTTCTGGCATGTATCAAAGGTGCATTGATCAACAAACTCCGCCAAAAATGGCTCTCGGCCATATCATATATCAAGGTGCGTTCTTTAGAAATCTAAAGGACGAACATATTTCTAAGCGATATGATGGTGATGACAATGATAATCCTACATATGGATTTAAAATTAACACCAAACATTGGAAATATGCTGATAGACAGAGAGGGCCTTTATCCGTTAATCTGGTATCTTGCATTCATTCAAAAGTATGTTCCATTGCCCTGCATCAGGGTCAGGGTGGAGAAGAATACTACCATGTAGCGAAAATTGATCTTAAAGCACTTAATGAGATGGAGTGTTTTCGAAATTCTCCTCTTTGTGCTCAATATCAACCTATTGAAGAAATACCCAATCGTTGCCATTTCGAAATTCTTCCCCGGGATGGAACTGTCTTGAAATGGATGGAAGTTGGCATAATTCTTGATAAACCGTTTCCTCGAGCGAAAAAACTACCTGTATCTGAAGCCGATAAGAAAATTGCTGCTCAGGAATATGCAAAATATCGGTCATATTTTGATATACATCGATGGGTTCGCAATCGGGACAGAACACTTGAATAACTGTACTAATCCATAAGCTCTTTTGGGCTGAAATGAAATCTTTCTTTTCTCAATCAATCTCATGTTCCCAGCCTTGGGGAACAAGCACACGGCGCGGGCCTTCTGCCTCGCGCTGCCACAGGCCCGGCTCGGCAATGAACTCGCCGATATCGGTCAGTTGCACCTCCAGCGGTTGATCGTTCAGGATTCTTTTCGCCTCATCGGGCGGCACGGCCAAAATCAGTTCAAAATCCTCGCCGTCGCCCAGGGCGTGATCCAGCGGCGAAATGCTGTCGTCGCTTTGTTCTGCCAAGCGGCGGGCATCGTCGGAAATGGGAACGGAGTCGATTTGCAAAATCGACCCACATCCGCTTTCTTTGGCCATTCGGGAAAGGTCGATCGACAGGCCGTCGCTTACGTCTATGCCCGCATGAAGTTGGTAACGCTCGTGAAGCAGCAGCGCTTCCTCGATTCGAGGCTCGAAATCAAAATGCCGGCCCAAAATGCTGCCGCCGAATGATCCCGTAACCAAAATCCGATCGCCCGGCCGGGCGCCGCTGCGCATGAGCGGCCCGCGATCGGTGAGTTGGCCTAAAAGTGTGATGCTAACCACTAGCGGCCCATCCCAACTATTTGTGTCGCCGCCGGCAAGGGCCAGATTGTATTTTTCGGCCAGGGGCAGCATGCCTTCGAAAAGCCCCTGCGCCAATTCCATGCCCCCGAGTTTGGGCAGGACCAAGGCGATCACGCCGGCCAGGGGCCGGGCAGCCATCGCGGCCAAATCGCTGAGGTTAACGGCCAGCGCCTTGCGCCCGCGCGCCGGGGATCGACTTGCGAGAGCTCAAAATCCACGTGATCTGTCAAGGCATCGACCGTCATCACGCACTGGTCCACGCCGGCCATGTCGAGCACGGCCGCATCGTCGCCGATCCCCAGTCGCAGCAGGGGATGCGGCGGCAAGCGTTCGCGAAGCCAGGCTATAAACGCGGATTCCATAATAAAAGTTCACAGTTTACAGTTCACAGTAAACAGTTTAAACTGACAACTGTAAACTGTTAACTGTAAACTTATTCGTACAATTCCGGAAACACATCTTCGGGCAGACCTTGTTTGCGGATCGCGGTGCGGAGTTTGGCGATGCATTCGAACTTGTAATTGGCCACCGTTTGTTCGGCAATGTCCAGCCGATCGGCAACTTGTTTGTTGGACCAGCCGCGCACGAAAAGCAATTCGGCACATTTGAGCCTGTCCCATTGATTGCGGCGGCGCCAATGATCGATCTGTTCGCTTAAGACCGCCACTAAGGCATCTTCTTCCAAATGGCGGCGTTCGTGGCTGCGCGATGCTGCTGGCCGGTCGCCCGGATCCGGCCGGTTCCCACTGGCTGCCGCTTGAGGAGTCGGAAACCAGCGGCAAGGTCGGGCGTCGGCCCTCGCGACGCAAATAGTCGATCAACTTGTGGGCGGCGATCGAAAACAGATATCCCTCCAGCGACCGCCGCCGATCGTAATTCGGCAGGCTGGTCAAAAAGCCGATGAAGGTCTCTTGCACCAGATCCTCGGCCACGTTGCGATGTTTCGTGCGGCTTTCCACAAACGCCAGCAGCCGGCCCTCGAATCGCGCGATCAACTCGTTCCAGGCGTCGGACTCGCCCGCCCGGATGCGATCGATCAACAAATTATCGGTTTCACTGGAAGCGGTCACGGCGGATTGAAAAAAATGGATTATATGTAAAGCCGCGACGGGCACCAACCGAAGGTTGGTCGGTCGCGGATGAGTGGCGCGGGCATTGTGTCCGTATATTTCCCTAGCAGCACTGGCGAGACGGGCACCGACCGGCACCGTCGGGCACCATGCGAAGCATGGTCGGCATGGTCGATTGGTCGTGCCACCCTGCCGCAGTTTATGCCAAACTAGCCACCAGCACCATTAATAATATCACTACTAGTATGACGAATCCAAAAATAAACCGCAAGCGTTTGCGATAGGCGCCTTTGGTGGTCAGGTCCAATTTCAGATAGGCCCAAATCCAGCCCAAGAACAACCAAAGGCCTATTAATCCTACACCCGCGACGACCGCCCGTTCGGTGAATTTACTTAAACTCATTGCCTCATCGATGAAATTTTTTGCCTTCTGGTCGAAATTTACCAACAGGTGGACTTGGGTCATTGGTCCCACGGATGATTGTAAGTGTTCTTCCCATTCTTCGGCAACCAGTTGGCGGAGTTGTTCGGACGGCAGGCGCACCCAACCCACTGCCGGGCGTCCGAGATACGCTTCCACGAATTGATCCATGGCGGATTGCAGGACCTCGGGAATTTTGGCATCGCATTCCAGCCGGGTGGTGTAGGGGCCGGTGGCGAGACTCATCTCGTAGGAATCGCCCACGCGCCGCGGCGGCTTTCCAATCCACTCGGGCTTCGGCACAGCAGCGGGATTGAGCAAGGCATTCTGTTTGTTGCGGGCCTGGGGATAATCATCATTACTGTAGCGCAGCGCTTGCTTGTACTGCACGATCGCCTCATTCACTCGGCCCAGTTCGACCAATGCGTTACCCAGATTGTAGTGCGCTTCGGTGTAGGGAGGCCAGAGCCGAATGGCTTCCTGGAGAGATTCGACCGCCTCCCGTGGCCGGCCGGTTTGCAGCAAGGCCTTGCCCAGGTTGTTGTGCGCCTTATGGAAAACAGGCTGGATCACCAGGGCCCGTTTTAAATATTCGATTGCCTCCCGGGACCGGCCTGCTTCGATCAGCGCGTTGCCCAAGAGGTTATAAGCGTCGGGTGAATCGGGATTGTTTTGTAGAATCTGCCTATATTTTGCAATCAACTGCGTTGTTAAATTAACCGTAATCGGCAACGCATTGTCAGCCGTCGATTTATTTGCCGGAGATTTGTTCGCCGCTGCTTCTTGAACCTGAGCCGGCTTTTCGGTCGCGGCGGCAATGGTCGTCACCACAGCGGCATCGGCGATATTTACCGGCGCCGCCGCCTCCGGTGCTTTGGAGATGTTTTCCTCCGCCCCCTCATCCAACGTCTTAGCCAACACTTGTTTGATGTCTTTCAATGCCGCTTCCAGAGCGGCAATCTTCTTTTTCAGCGACTCAACCGAGGTAACCTGCGGAATGGGGAGGAGGACATGCTGCACAAATTGAGGGCTGAAACGGAAGTTCACTGCGGATTGCTGAGGCCGAGAAGCGATATTTTTTTCAACATTCGTAATTATTTCTTTTGTTCCATTGGGATTTACCGTAAGCAACTTATTTCCCGTTGCTATTTGTACCCCATTGGGACCTACGGAAACCATGTTATTTCCCGCTGCTACTTTTACTCCATTGGTATTTACCGTAACCAGCGGATTCTGCTGAATGGTCATTGTATCTATGGTCCCTGAATATGGCTCGTTATACCTCGTGGAAGAACGATACAGCAAAAAGCTTCCGCCGATTTTTAGAAACAAGAAGAACGAGCCGGCCATTAACAAGGCGATTGCCCAGGGCCGGGTTTTTGGATGGACTAACATCAAGATGATCAATACTAATCCACTCGACAGCAGCAGGAAAACAACCGGTACTATTATGCTCCTGTCTATCATCGACATTATTCACCCCCTTATCTTTCGCGGTTGCACCCAAGGGCTGGAAAGTTGCACGGTAATCGAAATCGCGCCGGCTGCCATGGGCAGCCAGGGCTGGGGGAAATCCAAGAACATGGCGATCAGTCCGGCCATCGTTACCGTAACCAGCAGCGTCCAAACACTGAGGCGTTTCCTCCGCAGCGGATCGGCCTGGGGCCACCATCGCAGCAAGCAGAACAACAAGCCGAAACAGGCCAAATAGGCCATCAACATGGGCCGGCCGTCAAAACTGTAGAAATTCTGCGGTAAATTATAGTGGGGAGTGCGAAAATGCGGGGACGGGGGCAAGCTAACCAGGAAACCTGCGGCTATCAGGTAAGCCAATCCGCCCAGGCCCAATCCCAGCATCATCATCACGAAACGCCGCAGTGCCGGATCGCCGGAAGAGCCCTCCCAAAACTTGGCCGGAATCAACACCATCCATGCGCCGGCGATGGTGGTCATTAGTAGCCAAGCGCATTGCTCGGGCCGGGGAAAAGTGTTATTAAAATAACAGCCCACAAGCACCATGACCACGGTCATGGCCACGGCCACAAGGGGACTTAAAAGCAGCGAACCCAAGAGTTCCGCGAATCGTTCCCGGGGCGTGCCCAAGACCAAAGTCGGCACGACTTTTTCAAAACGTTTTCGGGCCGCGCGCAATTCTTCCCTTCGTTGCTCCTGGACGTCGACAGCGCCTGGTGATGCACCGGCCTGGCCTTCAGGCAAAGGCGCGAACTGCGGTCGATTTGCCGCAACGGCCCCAGAGGCGGTCTTTTTTTTCGGTCCCTGCCACGCCAAAACAAACGCCCTAATTAACCGATAGAAGCAATACACAAAGAACAGCGTAATGGTGGCGGAAAAAATCATGCCGCCGCCGGTCATCAGCACGAATATAGCCCCGATCATCAGCCCGAGCTTCACCAAGGGAGGCAGATCGGCTTCATGCCAAGTCTTGCGCATGCCCGTCCAGGCCTGCTTAATAGTTCGCAGCACCGGTTCCTCGTCGTCGGCCTCCTCCGGAACAATGGTTTCGGCCAGATGATCGTGATAACCAGCTCCCGGGGGAATATCGGCGTAAGGCTGGCCCGACGGCAAGCGGCCCATGCCCGGCAGGGCTTGCGTGGGTTGCGGCAGAGCGGCCAGCATTTCGGCCGCGGATCGATAACGCTGCACTGGATCCTTTTCCAGCGCCCGGGCGACCACGCCGCGGAACGGTTCCGGTAGCATGGAAACGTCGGGCTTGGCCGTGAGGTGTTTCATCAGCACCTCGCCCACGCTCTCGCCTTCAAAGGGCACCCGGCCGGTGAGCATCTCGTAGAGAATGACTCCCATGGCATAAACGTCGATTTCCTTGCCGTAACGTCCATTGGCCACCTCGGGCGCCATGTAGTGGACCGTGCCGATGCTTTCGGTGTGTCCGCTGCGGCGGCTACAGGAGATGAATTTCGACAGGCCGTAGTCGCCCACCTTGACCACGCCTTCATTGGAGAAAACATTGCCGGGTTTAAGATCGCGATGCACGATCCCATGGTCGTGCAAGTAGGCCACCGCGGCGCCAATGCCGTGGATCCAGGCCAGCACCTGATCGACCGGCATTCCCTGTGGACTGTTTTCCACGGCGTCTTGCAAACAAATGCCGCTCACGTATTCCATCACTACCCAGGTGTCGCCTTGAGCGTCCTGGCGGATGTCGTAAAGATCGATCAGATTGGGATGCTTCAAATTCAAGCATTGACGGATGCCGCGCAGTTCGACGTCCAGATTGCGGCGGATCAGTTTCAGCGCGACCTCCTTGCCGGCGTCGCTTAAAGCGTAATAGATCTCGCCGAAACCGCCCTGCCCTACGCCCCGCTTGATGGTATAGCCTTCCAGCGGCGACGAGCCGCCGGGATAAGTGAATTTGCCCGCCGCCTGCGGAGATGCGCCTGACGGAACGTCTGGCGGTCCGGCAACGGCAGAATTCGGCGTTTGATGTCCGTTAGGCTTCACGGCAGCGACCATCTCTTTCATGGCAGGAACGCTCACAGGTCGAAGCGGACTGCCGTTCAACCTGCTCCAATTATTATAACATCCCGGTTCTTACCTTAAACTTTGGAATGTAACTTATGAATCCTCAACGAATTCCGAATCCCTAACCCGGTTATTGGGGTGGAAGTTATATCACACCCCAGGGCGACCGTACCACTGTCGCCCCAACGACTTAATTCTAGTCCCTAGCTTACCCCTAACCTCTTACCCCCGACCTCTGACCTCTGAACCCTGAACCCTTTAATAACACACTCTCTCCAATTTCAGCGAAAAACCCTCTCCCATAACGTGCGAATCGCGTGTAATTCGCCCCCGCTGTGGGCATAAAACGCCGTCGATTTTCATGTTCCCCGTGGTGCGGCAATATAATTCCTCGTCGTGGCGGTAGAGAATTACTTCCCTGGGCCAATGACGGCAGATTACGTGATCGTGCTGTTTCGGTCCCAAGATGCACGAATCGGCCATCAGCAGCACGCCGTCGGCCGAAGGCTGGGTGCGGTGCCGGCTGGCAAAATCGAGCCGTGCCGTGGCGCTTAAGGCATGGGGCCGGCGGAAAACCAGGCGCACGCTTTCGCCCAACTCAATCGTGCACCCGTCGGTTAAATAGGCCGTGGGACGCACCGGCCGACCATCCACGCGCACCTCCCGAATCGCTTCGATAAAGTAACCTTCCCCGTCGCGGTGAATCTGGGCGTGACGCGGTGAGATGTCGCCCAGGATGGGTATGTCGATGTTTCCCGATCCCACTGGTTGCCCGATCGTGATCTTATCGCCCAGGCATACCCAATAGCCGCCCACGGCATCGATCCATAACATGAACTTGTCGGATTTGGATGCGCCGCCGAAGTCCATGGTTATCAATCCCCAAAATCTGTCAGCCAAAGTAAACATCGTAACAATGAATAGGGGTTAGAGTATAGGGGATAGGGTGTTGTGGACAGTAAGAGGCGGTTAGTGGATGGGAGCCGGGCCGTGTCGGCCCGGAAATGCCGAGGCGACACGCCCCGGCTCTTAAACACCGTCCACTGCCCACTGTCCACTTATTTTTCGTTCGCCGCCATTTTCACGGGAGCCGCGGCTGCGGGCGGGGCAAAGTATTCGGTCACTTGCTCCACCACGTCCTCGGCATTCGGCTTGTCCAGGGGAATCTCATCGTGGAAATTCGACCTCGGCATTAACCAGTTTTTCGGCCACTGCCATGCGGGTCTTCAAATTGGCGATCAATTCCTTGACATGGCCCAAACGGCTGTCGTCGAACTGGTAATTGCTCGTTGTCTGAGCAGCGGCAATCATCTGCGTCGGGCTTCCAGGTTCTCGATTTCCACCTGCAATTGACGTTTTGCCGCCAACATGCCTTCCAGTTTCCGCCGGGCGGCCTGGAGGCTCTTTTGCCGCGCTTCGCGAATTTCCTTGAGACTGGCCAGCGTGGTATCGGCCGTCTTGTAACGCTCAAAACGGTTGGCCAGATCGTCGCGAACCTCCTTGGCCGTGTAAGTTCTACCCACGTAATGATATGTTTCCTTGGCCACGGAAAGATCCGTTTTCAGCTTAAGAATCTGTTCCTTTTCCTTGCCTAGTCGCGAGTCCAAATCGGCAATTTGCTCCTCCAGCCGCTGCACTTCAACCTCTTCCTTGGCGATCACGTGCATGTTCTTGCGAACCTCGGGAATCAAGTCCTTGATCAGCCCTCGGGCGCGATCGATTTGGAACTCAATGGGCACGGCTTCTTGCACCGATTGCTTCACGTATCCAAAGGAAGTGCGAACGTAGCTGAGCACATCTCGACCAATAAACAGTACACACAATAACGCTCCACCCAGACCTGCAAAGATCACTTTCTTAATCATGTTTCGTGCCTCCTTAAAAAATATTCGGCCCATACGTTTTTATTGGCTGTCTTGTGAACCGGCAACCTGTTCACCGGCGGCAGTCTAAGGGGTAATTCGCTGGGGAAAGTAAGTTATTGGAATGTTTTTTATTCCCCCATACAGCGGGAGAAAATAGTGGTTCGTGTCTTTGTGTTAATATAGAGGTGCATTTTGCGTGCATGTTGTAAAGCCGCGACGGGCACCAATCGAAGGTTGGTCGGTCGCGGGTCTGGTTGCGGCCGTAGGCCGCACTAGGGGTGAGGGGCAAAAGGCGAGGAAAAAAGAAAATCAGAGCCTAAGTGCCTGTCAAGCGATATACCTTGGCTGCTGATCTTTCAACCGGTAAACTGCATGGTAACTTATGGCACTCTCAGTCGATCAACTCGTCCAGCAGATTCACGACTCGCCCACGCGGATCGTGCTGGCTGCCACCGGCGGCGGCAGTCGAGCCATTGCCGATTTGCTGGAAGTTCCCGGGGCATCGCGCACATTGCTGGAAGCCTTCGTGCCCTATTCCGCCGAGGCCATGATCGACTTCCTGGGCAGCCGGCCCGACGAGTTCTGTTCGCCGCGTACTGCCCGGGCCATGGCCATGGCTGCCTTTCTTCACGCCCGTAAGTTGGGACAGCCCGATGCTGGCTTGGCCGGCCGTGTTGCCGACCTTGCCGGTGTTGCTTGCACCGCCGGCTTGGTCAGCGATCGGCCTAAGCTCGGACCGCACCGCGCACACGTGGCCCTGCAAACCGCCCAGCTCACGGCCACCTGGTCGCTGGAATTGCTCAAAGACCGTCGCAGCCGGCCGGAAGAGGAACGCCTGGCAGGTAGGCTGCTGCTAAATGCCGTGGCCGAAAGCTGCGGACTGGACTCCCGCTTGACCCTGGATCTGCTCGAAGGCGAAAAGGTGGAGCAGTCGCGCACCTGGCGCCTCAAGCGTGGCAAGATTTATTGTTAGCTAAAGTGGAAATCGTCTCCCAAGGCAAAACCCCCGCGGCCAATTCGGCCATCCTTTCCGGGGCCTTCAATCCCTTGCACGCCGGACATCGCCGCATTGCCCAGGTGGGCGCTGAAGTGCTGAAAAAACCCGTGGCCATGGAGATCACTATTCTCAATCCGGATAAACCGCCGCTGGATTATTACGAGATCGACCGCCGTCTGCGGCAGTTCTCTCCGGACCAGACCGTGCTCTTAACCCGGGCCGCGACCTACGCGGAAAAAGCCCGATTGTTTCCCGACGTGACCTTTTTGGTAGGCGCCGATACGCTCCGCCGCATCGCCATGGATCGCTATTATCACGACAATCCGGCGGCCTGTCGCAGTTGCTTGGAATACATCGCCGGGCGCGGCTGCCGCTTCCTGGTCTTCGGCCGCGACCTGGGCACCGGATTCATGCGCCTGCAGGATCTCGACCTGCCCGACGTCCTCCGCGACATCTGCCGCGAAGTCCCCCCGGAACTCTTCCGCGAAGACGTCTCTTCCACCGGCATCCGCAAAGCCGGTTCCTGGTAGGGGGACGGGGAACAGCGGACAGGGGACAGGAAATAGGGACTAGGGAATATTAAGTTTAGCCGCGACCGGGCACCAACGGGCACCGTCAGCGCCCGGTCGCGGTTAAACATATTTCTCACTGTCCACCACCCACCGTCCACTACCCGCTGATTCATTCTTCATCCTTTTTTCACCAGTCGGTCGGGCAAGAACTGGTGTCGGGCGGTGAATAAACGGAAATAACCCAACAGCACTGCGCTTACCGTGCCCAGCGAGGTGCCCGCCGCTATCAGGAACATGATCACAATCTGGTACATCACCGCCTGGGTGGGTTCCATGCCGGCAATGATCTGGCCGGTCATCATGCCCGGCAGACTCACCAGGCCCACGACCATCATCGAGTTGATCGTGGGAATCATTCCCGTGCGCACGGCGGTTTGAATCGCGGCCCGGGCAGCCTCCCAGCGCATGGCGCCCAGGGCCAGCAGGGTTTCCACCTGCCCGCGTTTCCCGGCCAATTCATCGCCAAAACGGTCCAGGCCCAGCGAGATGCCGTTAAGCGTGTTTCCCAAAATCATGCCCAAAAGCGGAATGGAATACTGTGGGTGATACCAGGCGTGCCCGCCTTGTTGGACTTGAATCACGGCCAAAAGAGCCACCGCGCCCACCAGCCAGGTGCTGGCCCACATGGAAATCACGCTGTCCAGCCAGACGCCTTTATAGCGGCGTTCGCTACGGCGCACGGCCGAGATGCCGGCAATGAGTGTCATCACCACAATAATCAACACCACCACGTACCATGATCTTCCCGGTGCGAAAACCCATTTTAGTATCACTCCGATCAACAAAAGTTGCACCACGGTGCGGATCGAGGCCACGAGCATGCGCCTTTCCAAACCCAACTGTAATGCCAGCGATATCAAGCCGCTAATCAGTATCAATGCCGTGGCAACGGCAACTTGCCAAAACTTGAGGTCAATATAATCGGCAGGCATGTGAATTCCCTCTACTATCTACTCCTGTATTCGTCCGCTTTCCATAGACAACAAGCGATTGGCCACGCGCTTTGCCTGGTTGGCATCATGGGTTACCCAGATCAAAGCCCGCGCATCCGGCAGTTCCTCAATCCAGGCGCTGAGCCAGTCCTCCACGGCAGCGCCTGTTCTGGGATCCAAAGCGGAAGTCGGCTCGTCGAGTAAAAGCACATTGGGATTCAGTTGCAATGCGCGGAGCAGGGCCACGATTTGTCTTTCACCGCCGGAGAGATTGGCGATCTGTTGTTCTAAAAAAATCGCCCCCCAACCTAAAAAAGCCAACCGTTCTAGGATCCACGACTTGTTGAATGCCAGTCGGCGATAAATACCCAGGCTAAAGGGCAGAGACAAAGCCGCTTCTACCGTCTCGGCAATCAGCGCGGGCCGCTGGTGAAAATAGATCGCATATCGGCGGAAAGACGGAATCGCTTGGGCAGGGATCGGACAGCCTTGCCAGAGAATTTTGCCGTTGTCGATGGGATCGAGCAGTGACAATGCCCTGAGCAACAGGGTTTTGCCTGAACCCGAAGGCCCCGCCACCACCACCCGGTCGCCGGCATGGATTGTCAGGGAGATGTTTTCCAACAACCGGCGTTGACCGTGAGGTTGCAGTCGAACTACATTCTGGGCTTCCAACAATGCAGACATGAAGAGAGGGGCCAGAGTCTTTGTTTGAGGTTTAAGCGCGTTTCGCGCATGTTTCAGAGCCGGGCCGTGTCGGCCCGGTTAAACTATAAATCAGCCGGACTGACACAGTCCGGCTCTGCTCTTTGGTTGCGGCCGTCAGGCAGCGCTAGGGAATAGTATCAAAAATGTTTTTTATGGATTGATAGAAACTACCCACTCGCGAGCTTATCTGCAACGGCAGAAGAAATTTGATATATGATATGATATATATAATGTGACAAAAAAGATGATATAATCACAATGAGTTATTTTCAACCCCTGCTGTGGTCTTGTTATTCTCTCTCGATCCCTTGTGCCTTTTCAGCAAAATGTAAAAATGAAATTTTAGAAGCGCCGGTCAATTGGTAGCGGCCCTGGTTCTGCGGAGAAGAAAAACATGAAACTGGTGCCCCTGGGCGAGCAAATCATATTAAAGCGACTGGAGGCCGAACAAAAAACTTCCGGAGGCATCGTATTGCCCGATACCGCCCAAAAAAGACCTGCGCAAGGCCGCGTGCTCTCGGTGGGCGATGGGCGTTTGTTGCCCGACGGCGCCCGGGCGCTCATCAGGTCAGCGAAGGCGACCGCGTGCTGTTCGGCAACTACACGGGCACCGAATTGGAAATAAACGGCGAGGAATTGCTCATTATATGCGAAAGCGAAATATTGGCCGTGATTCTGTAACTGTTTCGCGGCATTTTCCAGCCACATTGCTGTCTCGGCGTTAAACCAGGTATTATTAATCCTTCCCCACGGCCATCTTGTCGAAATGATTTGGGTGTAACCGGTCTTCCGCTAGGCAACGAGCGACCAGTTTAAGTTTTTTATTTTTCTCCAGTAGGAATACAACCGACGTTTTTCCTGGGCGATGCGATAACTATGGAACTCCTCCCATTGGCCGTTGACATATGTGGTCCGCAAGTCGAGCATGGCTTGGGCGCCGGGGATGGTCCAGCGCATTCCGGCCCGTTCCATGCGGTCTTTCACCACGTAACGGCAGGCGCCTTCAATCACGCCGCTGGCGATTGGGTAGCCGGCGGCCAGGTACTCGTCGTATCGCATCCGCGACAGGTTTTTTTGCAGGTACTTGCAGAGTGTTTGCAGCTTTTGAAGTTTTGCGCCTCGCAAACTCCGTTTGGTTGCCATTTGCCGCAGGCCGCCGATCACGGCGCCGGCTTTGCCCTGGAGGACTCTCAACAACCGCTCCCGAACGAAGGCGGCCGCTTCGTCGCTGCCTTCGCAGTGGAAGAGGTAAGCCGCCTCCCACAATCGCGGCGTCACGTGCAACAGGTCCAAGATCTCGACGAGCTTTTCTCCCGGAAGGGCTTTGCGGCCCATGATCCACAGCGACCGCTGGCCGTCCATCAGGCAAACCACTTTTTGTCGGGGACGCCGCCGGGCCTTCACCTCGCGAACGATCCACGCGAAGACCGTTTCTTCGCCGTCCCGCCACTCGCCTTCGTGTTGGCCACTCAAGCACGCCCAAAGCCGTTTCTGCTGCGCCACCGGCTCGGGAGACGACTTTTCCTTTTCCGCCGTTGGCTCGCGAAACAACGCGGCTACCACCGCTTCGGCCGTGCGATATTTAGGATCGACGCTGTACACGCAGCCCACCGCCGCCATCTGTTTTTTGTTGGCTTTTTCCCCTTTTTTGCGGCGGCAACCGGCGGGAAGTTCCCGGGCAGGACGTCGCATCGGCACGCCCTTGTTGTCGGCCGTGACCACCAAGATTTCCCCTTCCTCTGCGGCGGCCGGGGCCGGCAGGGACTCGCGGAAGTCCGTTACGCTTTCGGCCATCTGCCGGTTCATCCGCTCCAGACTGTCCACCGGCACGGTCAGGCCGAGGATCCGCTGCAATGTCTCCGCCGCGCGGGCGAAGGCGTGTTCCACGCCCAAGACCTGCGCCGAATCCTGCAAAACGTAGGAATATACGCTCTCGGGCAATTGCAACCGAGCGTCCAAAGGAACGGCCTCGATCTGTTGGCCTTCCCGCGTTCCGTACGCCGTTCTCTCCAAAGTAAATTCCCCAAAAATCGAATGATAACACCGCGGATGCCGTTCCTCCAAACGTTGCAACTCGCGACCTTCCGGCATCGTGAAGGTTTCGCCGACGTCACCCGTCCCTTGCAATCTGAAAAACTCCTCCAGGGCTTGCCGCCCAAGGGTCAGCAGACGTTGCCAAATCCCCCGCTCCACCTCGTGCACGGGTTTTCCCGCCTCCGCTGCTTGCTGCACAAACCGAAACAACTGGGCCATCGATTCCAACAACTCCGGGAGCTTGCTCCCACTCGCTTTTTGTGCCATCATCATGATTCGGCCTCCTTGCCTGGGAAATTCATTGCGGTACATCAACAATGTTTTCCCAAAGGAGGCCGTTTTTGTCAGTATCAGTTTTTGCTAACTCCAAGCTAATTCACCCCTTCCGTCAACGCGGAAGACCGGTTACACCCAAATGATTTACCATGAAAGCATGTAAACTCTATTTTTGGTACTTAATATGGTTTGTAGTTCTCATTCTGGGTGGACTACTGGTTTTGACTCTTTCGGCCGCGGAAGAAAAAGCCAGCGATGCCCAGACGTATAGCCAGACCGTGGATCGGGCGATTCAATTCCTGTTGACCAAGGGTCAAGCGCCCGACGGCTCCTTCTCGGCCCAGGTCGGTCCCGGCGTGACCGCCCTGGTCACAGCCGGCATTTTGCGTCACGGCGCGGGCCCAATGATCCGGCCGTGGCCAAAAGTCTCAAATATTTGGAAGGCTTTGTCCAGCCCGACGGCGGCATCCATGCCAAAGACACCTTTTACAAAAATTACGAAACCTGCCTGGTCTTGATGTGCTTCGTAGAGGCCAATCGCGACGGGCAATACGATAAACTCATCAAAAATGCTGGAAAATTTCTCAAAGAAAATCAATGGGACGAAAAGATGGGTATCGACAAAGCCAATCCCGCCTACGGCGGCGCCGGCTACGGCAGAAACAAACGGCCCGACCTGTCGAACACCAACTTTTTGATGGACGCCCTGAAGGCCGCCGACAACGGGCCAGACGACGAGGCCGTGAAAAAGGCGCTGATCTTTGTCTCCCGCTGTCAGAATCTCGAATCGGAACACAACACCCTGCCTTTCCCCGCCAAAAATCCCGACGGCGGCTTCTACTACACCCCGGCCAGCGGCGGCGTCAGTCAGGCCGGACCTCTGCCCAACGGCGGACTGCGCAGCTATGGCTCGATGACTTACGCCGGCCTGAAAAGCATGATCTACGCCGGCCTTGGGCCGGACGATCCCCGGGTGAAAGCCGCGCTCAGGTGGCTGCAAACGCACTACGATTTGACATCCAATCCCGGCCTGGGCAGTGCCGGACTGTATTACTATTATCACACCCTTGCCAAGGCGCTGGACGCGGCGGGCAAACCCGATTTCATCGACGACAAAGGCCTGAAGCACGACTGGCGCCGCGATTTGCTCGACGAACTGATCCGCCGCCAACGGCCCGATGGTTCTTGGATCAATGACGATACTCGCTGGATGGAAGGCGATCCCAACCTGGTCACCGGCTACGTACTGCTCACGCTTTCCTATTGCAAACCCACAGGGGAAAAATAATCATAAGTTTATGGACCTCTTCCAAGCCATTGAAAAACGTTACAGTTATCGCGGTGCGTTCACCGACGCTCCGATCCCGCGAAGCAATCTGGAGAAAATCGTTCGCTCCGGCATTCGGGCGCCTTCGGCCAGAAACGAACAAGTAGTATCGTTTGTGATTGTCGACGATCCGCAACTCCTGGCCCAAATTGCGCGGATTGTCGATAAACCGGTCTGCGCAATTGCCCGGGCAATGATCGTCTGTCTAATCGATCCGCGCCCGGTTTATAACGGTCTCTCCTTTGCCGCCGAAGATTGCGCCGCGGCCGTGGAAAACATGCTCCTGGCCATAACCGCTTTAGGCTATGCCACTGTGTGGCTGGACGGCGCTTTGCGCAGCGAAAATCGCGCCGTGCGAATTGCCGAACTAATTGGCGCTCCCGCCGACAAAATCGTACGCATTCTTTTGCCCATCGGCGTGGCCCTCGAGCCCGGCGCACAGCGAGAAAAACTCCCTTTTTCCCAACGAGCCTGGTTTAATCGCTGGGGTAATAGCGATTATTGAATCCCAGGAAAAGAACGTCATAAAGCCCACGGGTTGCAATCCTTGGGTTTAGCGCAACCGGATATTTCATCCCACTAGCCTGTAATCGTAGGGTAGATTAAAGTAGAGGAAAACAGAGCTCTTTCTTGCGCCCGCTATTATGCCATCGATCCCCCAAATCTACCGCCATCTGAACCGCTGGTATGAAATTATCGCGGTCCTCAGCAAATACGAGTTGGCCGCCTGGATCGGCCGGTTGGGGCCGGATTTTGCCAAGGATCTGTTAAAAGCGCCCGGCGGCACGCCGATTGCGCGCCATCCCTGGGAAACCCGCGTGCGACTGGCGCTTTCCGAATTGGGTCCCACGTTCATCAAGCTGGGCCAACTCCTCAGCACCCGGCCCGACGTGACGGGCATTACGCTCAGCGAGGAGTTGCAGCAACTCCAGGCAAACGCCCCCGCCGATCCGCCGGCGGCGGTCCGCAAGACAATCGAAGCGGAACTAAAGCTGCCGCTGGAAAAACTCTTTGCCGAATTCGACCAAACAGCCATGGCCTCGGCGTCGATCGGCCAGGTGCATCGCGCCCGGCTCCATTCGGGCGAACAGGTGGTGGTCAAGGTGCTGCATACGGATATAGAAAAAAAAGTGGCCGTGGACATGGAGATCCTCGCCGGACTGGCCCAACTGGCCGAGATGGTGCCCGAATATCAGAATTATCGACCCCGGGCGATCGCCGCCGAATTTCAGCGGGCCATGCGGCGCGAATTGGATTTCGGCCGCGAACTGCGCAATCTGCAACAATTCGCCCACGATTTCCGCGACAATCCCACGGTGCACATCCCCCGTCCTCATCCCGAATTATCCACCAAGCGCGTGCTCACCATGGAATTGGTCGAGGGCGTGAAACTATCGCAGTTGGCGCAATCGCCTCCGCCCGGCGCCGTCCCGGACGTAATCGCCCACCGCGGCGCCTCCATCTGCCTGAAAATGATCTTCGATCATGGTTTCTATCATGCCGATCCCCATCCGGGCAACATCCTGGTGATGGATGATATGGTGATCGGGCTGTTGGATTTCGGCATGGTCGGCCGGATCGACGAACGCTTGCTGGAAGACATCGGCGAAATACTGCTGGCCCTGGGCGATCAGGACGCCGAGCACCTGACTTCCTTGATCACCCGCGTGGGAAAGGCCCCCATAGATTTGGATCGCTCCTCGCTAACCCTCGATGTAACCGACTTTTTGGCCCACTACGCCAGCCAACCGCTCGACCAGTTCGATCTCAGCGGCGCCTCAGTGAGATCACCGAGGTGATTCGCCGTTATAAAATCATGCTGCCGGCGCGCATCGCCATGCTCATCAAGGCCCTGATCACCTTGGAAGGCACGGCCAGGCAAGTCAGTCCAAAGTTCAGCCTGGTGGAAATGATGCAGCCCTATCGTAATAAAATCCTTTGGCGGCGCTTCTCTCCCCGGCGGCGCCTGCGGAAAATGCGACGGTTTATCGCCGAAATCGAACGCGTTATCGACCTTCTTCCCCGCGGCATCAGCGAGCTTATCGAGCAAATCCAAAGCGGCAAATTCGATGTCCACCTCGACCATCGCGGCCTGGAACCTTCGGTCAACCGCCTGGTGCTGGGCATGTTAACCAGCGCATTGTTTCTCGGCTCGGCCCTGCTCTTAAGCCGCAATGTGCCCCCGGTGATCAACCTGCCGCCCTTGTTGCCAAATCTCTCGGCCATGGGTTTGGCCGGTTGCGTGGTGAGCATCGGTCTGGGCTTGCGCTTGCTGCGCGCGATCAACAAATCGGGCCATCTCGATCGGCCGAAAAAAGATTAGCCTCTAAAAATAATAAACCCCGCCGCTCGCCACAAAGCAAAACGACGGGGTCGGAACAGAGAAGAGGCCGATCTATTCTGATGATACCAAGCTTTATTATTCTGTCCAGGGGTGCAGAGACCTTTGTACTCGTTCCGAAGCTCCGGCTTCGGAACGGAGAAAGCACAACTCGCTAAACTGGGAGTTCTTTTTCAATCGCAGAAATTTTCCGGCCATTGCTTACAACCAACGAATCTTTATAATCCCAGACGCCATAAAATGTTCTACCAATGTCTCCATAATCAGCGCCCTTGATGGATTGATATATATTAGTATTTTGGTACTCTTTGGATTTTGTTGTTATACTCTTATTGCATTACTCCAGCCAGTATTTGCCACATGGAACCTTTGCAGGATTATCTGGCGGTTTGTGAAAAGGCAGTTCGCCGAGGGGGCCTCGCCATTGCGCAGTTGGCCGGTAAATTCGATGTCCGTGAAAAAGGGCCTGCCGATCTGGTGACAGAGGCCGATGTGGCGTCTCAGCAAGCCATCTCGCAGACAATATGGAATGTTTTTCCCGATCACTGCATAATCGGCGAGGAGGATATTAACACCGGATCCGCTGCAAATGATCGCTTGCGGCGCTCGCCCTATCGCTGGATCATCGATCCGTTGGACGGCACAACTAATTTTGTGCACGGCGTGCCCCATTATGCCGTCTCGCTGGCCTTGGAACGAAACAATGAGCCGTTGGTCGGCGCTGTGCTGAATCCCGTCAATGGCGAGTGTTTTACCGCCGCGCTGGGCCAAGGCGCTCGCCTCAATGGCCGATTGATCCACACCAGCAAAGTCACCGAATTGTCCGAAGCCCTTGGCGTGATGGGCGTTCCGCCCGGCGTGAGACAAGATTCGCCCGATCTGCTGGTTTATTCACAAGCCGTTTTCCATTGTCAGGCCATTCACCGCACCGGTTCCGCGGCCTTGAACTTATGTTATATTGCCGCCGGCCGTTACGACCTGGTTTGGACGTTCTCCACAAAAATCTGGGACGTAGCGGCGGGAATACTATTGATACGCGAGGCAGGCGGGGCCATTTGCACTCCCGACGGCCGCGATTATCATCTCGATCAGGGACCGTTCCTGGCCGCCGCCAATCCGGGCTCTTGAGCCAATTGCGGCAAATCGTCGCTAAAGCCTTAACAACATAGAGCAAAGTAGATTCACATCATCAAAGTATTGTCTTACTTTAAAATGAGTTTACTTAATCGAAAGTATCCATAACTCGTTATATACCAAATGGATGAACCATATAAATATCATATAAGATACGATATTATTTGACAATATTATTTATTTATGATATATTTATCAATAATTAGAGTATCTTTTTCGATAACAACATCGAATAATATATTATGAGACCACAAGCGGCTTAAATACCTGTGAAATCTGTTTTTTTGAGTAAATCATGGCTACTGCAAAACGTTCGCAATCTGGAATTGCCATACAATTGGAACGCCGGCGTAAAGCCCTTGGGATTAGTCGTCCACTTCTCGCGCGGCGCAGTGGTGTTTCATTGCCTACTGTAAACAGAATACTAAGCGGTGGGGAGGAACATGCCACATTTGCCAGCCTCAAGTCAGTTGCGCATGCGCTGGGAATGGACTTCGAGATAAAAAACACCATCGACGAACAGGACTTGACTGAGCAGCAAGCTCAAGCCAAGGCCGAGATTATCGCGCGCATGGTCCAGGGAACATCCGCGCTTGAGTCGCAAGCCGTGGATCCTGATACATACAGGCAAATCGTCAGGCAGACAGTTCATGAACTAATGGCGGGATCGAGGCGCAGATTATGGAGCCCGAGATAAGTGCTTGGCGGATAGTTCCGGGCGAAACGCCTATAGACCCATCGTATCTTAAGGATCGTAGCATCACTACGCGAGCCGAGTTGTGCCGGGAAGAAGCCCTGAACATTTCACACCGACTACATCAAAGCCCTCAAAGATGCTGACCACGGTGATTATGGCCCGCTACTGGCGTTACATAATCAGCACCTCGAGCAATAGGCTCGGCCTATCGCATCACCAATCTGATTTCCAAGGCAATCCATAAGGGAAAAAGTCAAATTAGGACGCTATCCTCATCCAGGTGTGCTAGATAGTAAATCGCGGATCGTATATAGTTGAGCCATACATTCTGTTATACGCCCTATAAAACTCCCCCCGCGCCATGATCCACAATTTGCCCGTCAAAACACTCACGCACAAGGACATTACCATCGAGGGCTACTCCCGCGCCGCGGTGCAGACGTATTGGCGCATACCCGAACTAAAGATCGGCTTTGATCTGGGCGCCCAGCCGTGGTCTTTCATGGGCACGCCCACATGGTTCGTTTCGCACACCCACATGGATCACTTGGTCTCCTTGCCGGTGTACGTGGCGCGGCGGCGCATGATGAAAATGGAACCGCCCGTGATCTACCTGCCTGAACACGCCCTGGCGCCGACGGAAAAAATCCTGCGCCTCTACAGCCGTTTGGATCGCGGCCGCTTGCCCTGCACGTTGGCGCCGATCAAGCCGGGCGACGAAATCGAGCTGTCGCGCGAGCAGGTGGTCACAGTGTCGGCCACGGTGCATACGGTGCCTTCCTTGGGTTTTGTGGTCTGGCAGCGGCGGCGCAAACTCAAACCCGAGTTCTTCGGTCTGCCCGGCGAAACCATCCGCGATCTCCGCCTCAGCGGAACCGAGGTGACCCAGGAAATGCGCATTCCACAAGTAGCGTATTTAGGCGACAGCAATCCCCACGGCCTGGATGCCTGCCCGGCCATGTTCGAGGCCGAGGTGCTCATCTTAGAAGTCACTTTCGTCGCCCAGCGCCATCACAAGGACAAAATTCACAAGTTCGGCCACATGCACTTGGACGACCTGATCGAGCGCCGCGAGCGGTTCCACAACGAACTGATCATCGCCGCCCATTTCAGCACCCGCTATAACTCCAACCAAATTCGCCAGCACGTGCAAAAAGCCCTTCCCGACATGCTCGAGGGCAGATTGCATCTGTGGCTTTAGCCAGTGGCGAAGGGTTGGGCACCAGATGAAGCAGATCGTAAACTATTGGGATTGAAAAAAATATCTAACTTAATAACCGGCGGCTAACAGCCGCCGGTTATACCCAGGCAATCGTCCGTGGAAAACACACCCATCAATTCGCGACGCATCGCCGTTATCGGCGGCGGCATTGCCGGACTGGCGGCGGCACATCGCTTGCATGAACTCGATCCGGCATGCTCGATAACGCTCTTTGAAGCCTCCGGGCGATTGGGCGGCGTGATTTCCACCGTACACGGCCAAGGCTTTCAAGTCGAACGCAGCGCCGATAATTTCATCACCACGGTCCTCTGGGGCGTCGACCTCTGCAAGCGTCTGGGACTAACCGATCAACTGATCCAGACCAATCCCGCCTACCGCCGCACCTTCGTGGTCCGTAACGGTCGCCTGCACCGCCTGCCCGAGGGATTCCTAATGTTGGCGCCCACGCAAATCTGGCCCCTGGCAGTCACCCCGCTCTTGAGTCCGCTGGGAAAACTTCGCGCGGCGTGCGAATATTTCGTCCCCCCGCGCAAAGATGAGGCCGACGAAAGCATGGCCGCGTTCGTGCGCCGCCGCTTGGGCAACGAGGTTTTTCTGCGTCTGGTCGAACCGCTCGTCAGCGCGGTCTACGCGGCCGATATGGAAAAACTCAGCCTACTGGCCACGCTACCCCGCTTTCGCGAAATGGAGCGCCAGTACGGCAGCCTCATCCGCGCCATGCGGCGGCAAAGGAAGTTGCCTGCACAAGTACGCTCCGAAAGCGGTGCCCGCTACAGCATGTTCGTCACCTTGCGCGACGGCCTGACGAGCCTTGTCGAGGCCCTGGCCGCGCGACTGCCCGCTGGTTCAGTACGGCTGAACACGCGGGTCGAGCGGCTGGAAATAATTGAAAACCATTGGTGGGTGCGGATAAATGGCCCTCACCCTAACCCTCTCCCTGATGGAGAAGGGATATTTGATGCCGTGATTATTGCCACGCCGTCATACGTAGCAGCAAGTCTGCTGGCTGAAATCGATGCCAGTCTATCGGCCGAACTGGCCTCGATCGAGCATTCCAGCACCGCTGTTGTCTCTCTGGGTTACAACGATCCTGAAATCGACCATCACCTGGACGCCATGGGCGCGGTGGTGCCGGCCATCGAGCAGAGCCCGATTCTGGCCATTAGCTTCAGCAATCGGAAATACGCCCATCGCGCCCGGAAGGAAAAACATTACTGCGGGTTTTTGTGGGCGGCTCACGCCGGCCGGAACTAGCCGAAATGCCCGATGACCAACTCTTAACTCTGGTGCGTCAACATACTGAAAAACTGCTCCATATCCACGGCGAGCCTGTTTTTATTGACATCGCCCATTGGCCGGCTACTATGCCGCAGTATCACGTAGGCCATCTCGATTTAGTTGCCGGCATTGAAGCCCGAGCGGCTTCGATTCCCCATCTGCAACTGGCCGGCAACGCTTATCATGGCGTGGGGATTCCCGACTGCATCCACAGTGGCGAACTAGCTGCGGAAAAGATTCTGGCCTAGATTATTAAACCAGTAATCTAAGAAACGCAGCCTGTAAAGTCCGCCCATCTTCTCCTTTTCTACTTCCATTGTAACTAATATTATCTTAAATGTATCTTTCTGTCTCGAAGCCGGAATATTCTGCTCACATATCTTGTTTCTCCCATTTTGTGCAGTCTTTTTGTCAGGAAAAAAAGTTCCCAAACGTCACCTTCACCCAATGTCGATATAGATGAAGTATGAAATAGCGTCTTGGTATTTTTGCTGCGCACCAGCACTTATTTCAATTTTGGGTGAACAATTATGACAAAATGGCGTCTTTTGGCGACGCTTTTTTTTGCGTCCCTTAGTGTTTGTGTGGGTTTCACTCAGGCGGCCGATGCTAGCGACGAGCAGATCTCCGTCCGCATCCTCGAATTAAATAACATCACAAAGCCGGAAAAAATTCCGGTCATTTCCGGCGTGGCCGTGGATAGCACGGGAAAAATGCTGGCCACCGTGGGCGACGATCACCTGCTGCGCATTTGGAACCTCGACGACGGCAGCGTACTTTATCGGCTCGCCGCGCACCGCGATTGGATCAAGACTGTCTGCTTCCGCCCCGACGGCAAGGCCCTGGCCACGGCAGGCGACGATCGTCGCATCCGCATCTGGGAAATTACCGCCCTGACCATGCCTCGTGAATTGCCCGAACAACCCCAGGCGATTCACGCCTTGGTTTACAGTCCCAACGGCGAGTTGCTGGCCTCGGCGGGTTTTGACGACAAGGTCAGGCTCTACACCAGCGACGGACGCCTGCCTCGCGAACTGGACGGGCCGGGCAGCGATCTTGCGCCTTGGCCTTTTCGCCCGATGGAACGCAACTGGCCGCCGCGGGGCGCTCGGGCACGATTCGTATCTGGAACGTGGCCACCGGCGCCAGACAGACGGATATTCAAGCCTCTTCCCGGCGCATTTGCGCCTTGGCCTATTCGCCCAGCGGCCGTCAATTGGCCGCCGCGGGACATCAGCAGTCGATCCTGTTGATCGACCCGCTTTCCGGCAAAACATCGGCCGCCTTGCCCGAGAGGGCCACAAAAGTTACGGCCCTGTGTTACTGCGGCGAAAAAATGCTGGCCGCTGGCGGCACGGACAACTCGATCCGCCTCTGGAATCTTGCCCACAACACCGAACAGAATCAACTCCTCGGGCATACGGGCACTGTCAGTACTTTGGTCTACAACCCCAAAAAAGAAACTTTGATTTCAGGCAGTTTCGACACCACGGCCCGCGCCTGGAAAATCGCCAATCAATACCAAGCTATTTCGCAACGGTAAGAAGTATCGATCCTCAATAAACCCGAAAGTCGCCGCATCAGACGCGCCTTAGTTCATTATTCAAACTACGATCAGAACCGACAGGGAGGTTGTCGTGAGCTTGCTACGGAAAGCACTTAATCGGCTGTATCAATCATGGCCCATCCGGGCCGCCAAGCGCGATCTAAGCACCGGCCGCTGGCGGCATTGCCGCTTCGAGCAGATGGAATCGCGCCAATTGTTGTCGGTAAGCATCACTCCTATCAACATTGGATCAGCTTATTATGAACCTCACAGCGGCACCGACACCATCGGCAATCTGATTTATTTCAGTTGGAACGGAGGCGCGCCGGGCACGCAGTTGACCGACATCATCATCGATACCCACAAGGATGCCAGCATCCCGCAAGACGCATCCAAAAGCCCCGTCGACGGAGACATGTTCTTTCACACCGCGCCGGGCGGTCCGCAGGGAACGTTGGCCGGCGTCCCGCTATCAATCGTCGAGCAAGTCGGCGTCGGTTCGGTCACCACTGAGGTGAGTAACAACAGCACCCTGCTGACGATTCACTGCACCGACTTTCAAGCGAACGGGAGACTTGTGCTGAAGATCAATGTCGACGAAATGCGGCCCGGCGGAATCGCCGATCCCATCGTGGAAGGCGCCGAGTTCGACGGTTCGCATTTCACCGCTGTATTCACCGCGCCCCATTACCAGACCACCACCGTTGCCGGCACCTTTCATGACGCCTACGACGACCTGTCGGTGAAGTATGGGCTAAATCTTCCTCCCGACAACTACATACCGCCCGGCAACACACCCGAGCCGGTGTATACCGCCGGACTGGGCCTATCGATGGAGCAAGAGCCGTTGCCAATCACCATTTCCGGCAACGTTTACGAGGATCTCAATCTTAACAATCAGTTTGAGGCCAGCGAGCCGGGCATTGGCGGCGTTACGTTGACTCTTTTAAGATTTGTGAACAACGACTACGCAAGCACCGGCAAAACCGCAATCACAGATGCAAATGGTTATTATAGCTTCACCGACGTTTTGCCCGACACCTATCGAATCGTGGAAACCCAACCCGACGGCTATTTAAGCGTGGGCGCCACGCCGGGCACGGTCGGCGGCGTGACGCACGGCGTGGTCACCAGTGTGGACGTACTGAGCGGCATTAGCCTTGAAGGCGGCAACGACAGCATCGAAAATAATTTCGGCGAAACCCGTCCCGCCTCGCTGAGCGGTTACGTCTACTTCGACGCCAACAACGACGGCGTTTTCGATCCCACGGAATCGGGTATCAGCGGTGCCACCGTCGATCTGCTCGACGCCGATGGCAATCCCACCGGATTGACCGCCGCCACCGACTCCAACGGATTCTACAGTTTCGATAATCTCATGCCGGGCACGTACCGGCTGGCCGAAAATCAACCGGCTGGATATCTCGACGGACTGGATACAGCCGGCACGGCGGGCGGCACCGCCATAAATCCCGGCGACTCGATCGTATCCATTTCACTGGCCGGCGGAACAAATGCAAAATACTACAATTTCGGCGAATTGTTGCCCGCCGGCATCAGCGGACACGTTTTCGTCGATACCAATAACAACGGCGCGCTCGATTCAGGCGAGCCGCTCTTGTCGGGCGTAACAGTCTATTTGCTCGACGAATCACACACGCAAATCGCTTCCACACAAACCAATCAGAACGGCGAATATTCCTTCACCAATCTGAATCCGGGCGTCTACGGTGTGGAAGAAGTGCAGCCGCCGGGATATTTCGAGGGCGGCGATCAAGTGGGCTCGGCCGGCGGCAGCCTCGACGGCGTCGACCGCATTATCGCGGCCGGTCTGGGCTCGGGTGTAAACGCCGTCAATTACGATTTCTACGAGCTGTTGCCGGCAACGATCTCGGGCTATGTGTTCCAGGACGGACCGGCGATCCAAGTGAAAAAAGGCGATCCCCTGCCCAACATACTCTCGCTCCGCGATGGCATACTAACGCCGGACGATACGCCTCTGGCCGGCGTGATATTGCAACTCTGCGACGGCAGCGGCTACCCGCTCCTCGACTCCTACGGCAATCCCATCACCACGGTGACCAACGCCGACGGTTACTACGAATTCACCGGACTGGCCCCCGGCGATTATGCGGTCATTGCCCAGGTGCCCGCTGGTTACATACCCAGCGTTGATACCGCCGGCAGCAAAGGCGGCATCGTGGTTAATCGTTACCAGAACCTTGACGCCACCTTGCTGAGCACATTGGCCGTGGATCCCCAGGGCGACGCGATCGTAAGGATCGCGCTTAATTCAGGCGATGCGGCGGTGCAGAACAACTTCAGCGTGGTGAAAATCGAGGAGACGCCCGACAAGCCGCCTTTCCCCAATCCGCTGCCGCCGTTTGTGGATTCGCCGCCGCCGCGCTTGCCGCCCGCGCCCGATCCGCTGCACTACGGCGTGCCTTACGTCTTCCCGCCGATCATAATGACGCAGGCGCTCATGGGCGGAGCGGGCGGCCCGCCCGGCTATACCTGGCATTTAAGCGTCATCAACGGCGGGCAACCGCGGCAACTGCAAAAAGACGGCGAATTGGCCGTCAATCAGCAATCGCAGATTTTCGATCCCGAAACCTGGACCGGCGCCAAGTTGAATCAAGGCGTCTGGATCATCGCCGACGCCAACGGCGTGCCCGTGAAAAAATATCACTTCGGCCTGCACGGCGCAACCCCGATAACCGGCGATTGGAACGGCAACGGCGTGACCAAGATCGGCGTGTTCCTCGACGGCCTGTGGTTCTTGGATCTTAACGGCAACGGCGTCTGGGATGAAAACGACCTCTGGGCGAAACTCGGCCAGAAAGGCGATCATCCGGTTACCGGCGATTGGGACGGCGACGGCAAAACCGACATCGGCATTTTCGGCCCCACCTGGATTGGCGACACCCGGGCCGTGGCCGCCGATCCCGGTTTGCCCGATGCGCAAAACCCGCCCAAAAACCGCTATAAAAACATCCCACCCGATCCAGAAGACGCCACCATCGGCTGGCGCTCCATGAAACGCACCTCGGCCGGCAAAATGCGTTCCGATCTGATCGACCACGTGTTCCAGTTCGGCACCGAAGGCGATCGGCCTGTGATCGGCGACTGGAACGGCGACGGCGTATATGCCATCGGCATCTTCCGCAAGGGCGTCTGGTTCCTCGACATGGACGGCGACGGACGCTGGAGCGCAGCCGACATCGTCGTCGAATTCGGCCAGGAAGGCGATCTCCCCGTGGTGGGCGATTGGACCGGCAACGGCATCAGCAAACTCGGCGTGTACCGCAACGGCACCTTCTATCTCGACACCAATAATGATCATGCGATGGACGCCACCGACAAGGTCTTCGAACTGGGCAGCCCCGGCGATCAACCCTTTGCCGGCGATTTTACCGGCAGCGGCGTGGATACCGTCGGCGTTTATCACGATGGCGGCGAAACCGTCTCCGCCCCGGCCGCCGCGCCCGCCCCCGCCGACAACTAGTGGACAATGTAAATTAGCCGACATTTAGCCCGCCGTGAATACACGGCGGGTTTTTTCTTTTGAAAATAATGATAGAATAAACGGTTGTAGGCGGCACACGCCGTGTGCCAGCCCCGCACACGGCATGTGCGGGCTACTTTCACCGTCCACCGCCCGCTATGTCTGAACCCCGAACTCTGAACTTTTCTTCCCATGAAATCCCACACCGAATATCTGACCTTCAACGTCCCGAAACGCATGGATTTTGTGAACATCACCGCCCGGCTGGAAGAGGCTGTGAAAAAAAGCGGCGTGCAAGAAGGGCTGCTGCTTTGCAACGCCATGCACATCACGGCTTCGGTCTTTATCAACGACGACGAGCCAGGCCTGCACGAAGATTACAAGGCGTGGCTGGAAAAACTCGCCCCTTCGATCCCTCGCCGCAAGCCTATCATCACAATCGCACCGGCGAAGACAACGGCGACGCCCATCACAAGCGGCAGATCATGGGCCGGGAAGTGGTGATCGCCATCACCAAGGGCAAACTCGATTTCGGCCCGTGGGAACAAGTCTTTTACGGCGAGTTCGACGGCCGCCGCACAAAACGCGTCCTGGTAAAAATCATCGGAGAATGAATGAGGGGCGAGGGAAGGTCGGAAGATCAATGCCACCCATAATTCCCGAATTATCCAAATTAGCAAATAATGGCTAATATTTCACTGTCCATTGCCCCACTGTCCATTGCCCACTGTCCACCGTCCACTCTCTACTATCCCCCCTGTCAGCCATTTTCGCTCTAGGGCCGGCGAAAAGTTCCTGTTAGAATCTCCGTCCGAATGGCTGATTTTCGCCATGTCTGAACCCTGACCACTGAACCCTTTTGGGAGTGAACCCCATGCTTCGTCAACTTAGCTGGACAACGGCAATTGTTTTGTGTTTGGCCGCAAGTTCGCTTTCGGCGCAGACGCAGAGCGAACCTTGGCCGCGGACCAATCCCATTCGCACTTCACCCGCGGCAGACCAGCCGGATCAACCGGTCAATCCTCAGCTTCCCACGCTCCAGCGTCGCCCTGCGCCGGCGATTGATCGGCAGTCGCCGCCGCCGCCTCCCCCGCCATTTAAACTCACGCCGCAGGAAGAGGCTCAGTTGGATCGTGCGCTTACGGCCTGGGAGCAGAAAGGCAAGGAGGTAAAAACTTTTGATTGCAGTTTCGTGCGTTGGGAATACGATCCGGTATTCGCCAAACCCAACAGCGACCCAAACGCTCCGGCCTACACCGAAAAGGGCTATCTCAAGTATGCCGCTCCGGACAAGGGCGTTTTCGAGGTAACCGAGACGCAGAACCCGGCGGGCAAGTGGGCGCCCATCGAAGAAGACCGCGCCGATCATTGGATTTGCGACGGCAAGTCGGTTTTTCAGTACATTCCCCGGCAGAAGCAGTTAGTCGAGCACAAATTGCCGCCGGAAATGCAGGGCAAGGCCATTGTGGACGGTCCGCTGCCGTTTCTCTTCGGCACCGAAGCCCAAAAGATTCGCCAGCGCTATTTCATCCGCCTGATCACCCCTCCGCCCGACAAGCAAAATCAAATCTGGCTGGAGGCCTATCCGCGCTACCAGGCCGACGCGGCCAACTTTCGCCGCGCAATGTTAGTGCTCAACATGCCCGGCATGACCCCCAAGGCCCTGCAAATCTATCAACCCAACGGCAAAAGCCGCACCTCGTACGAATTCTTCGATATCGTGCTCAACGATCCTTTGCGGCTCTTCCAAGGCAATCCTTTCCAGACCTCCCTGCCCCGCGGTTGGAAGATGATTATCGACGACGCCGCGACCACACAAGCCGGTCGCCCCGCCGGCGAAGTCCGATAGTTATTTACGAGACTTCTGCAAAATGGCCGGTTAGGACAACATTATTGAAGCAACCGCGGTCATTCCTGCTCAGCATCCCTCCCCCGGCTGAATTGACGCTGGGATTCTTGACCTTATAATCTAAAAGGATGCGGGTTAAGTGGTTAGATTGCAACTTGGTTACTGGGATTAAACCTATGACATGGCAGTGTATTGGAATTGACATGCCGCGGTGGCGCCGGTTTTTCGGCCTGGCGGCTGTCGTCTGTTCGGTTCTTATTTGTTATCTTGACAATCCTGCCGCCGCCAAAGAAGACGACTCGGCAAAAGACGCCAACGCCGCCGCCCAGCCCGAGGGCGGCAAAAAAAATCTTGGTTTTTCCTTCCGGCTGTCTTTGCCAATTAACGATCAGACCGTCAATCGGGTAAAGCGGTTTGTCAATGGGGCCATGGAAAAGGCCTTTGCCGAAAAAGTTCGGCCCTACTTGATATTCGAGTTTCATATTCCGGCCGGCCAGGAAAATTTCGGCCGCGACAGTAATTTTGGGGCCTGTTACGAACTGGCCAACTTTCTTACCAGCGATGAACTGGGCGCTGCCAAGATTGTGGCCTATATACCCCAATCAATCCAAGGCCATGCCGTATTGGTCGCCCTGGCTTGCGACGACGTGATCATGGCCCCCGAGACCGTAATCGGTCCGGCAGGCATTGGCAAGGGCCCCATCAGCGAAATGACCCGCGCCGCTTATCGCGAAATTACCGGCCGGCGCCGCAAGCTAAGCGTGCCTTTAGCACTCGGTCTGTTAGACACATCCTTGGAAATCCTGGCCGTGAAAACCGAGTTGGGCACCGAATACGTCACCCGCGAGGGTTTGGCCGAACTGAAAAAAACTCAAGCGGCCCTCACGCCCGAAGTGTTCAAACCACCGGGCGAGTCGCTGCAACTAACCAGCAAAAAGGCCCGGGAGTTGGGCTTTGTCTCCTATTTGGCCGACAATCGACGCGATCTTGCCCAGGCCTTGGACTTGCTTCCGCTGGGAATCGAAGATGATCCCCGGCTGGAAAAACCCTGGAAAGCGAGACGCATCGATCTTAAAGGACCGGTCAACAACGATAAAGTCCGCCAGGTGCAAAAGCTGATCGAAGACCAGACCAGCCTCAACGAGGTGAATTTCATCTGCCTGTGGATCGAGAGCCCCGGCGGCTCGCCGGCCGACAGCATCAACCTGGCGAATTATCTGCTGACGCTCGATCCCAGCCAGGTCCGCACCGTAGCGTATATTCCCAAGGAAGCCCGCGCCGACGCCGCCTTGATCGCCTTGGCCTGCGATCAGGTGGTGATGCAATCCAAGGCCGTCCTGGGCGGACCGGGCGTTTTCGAAATCTCCAAAGAGGACATTGATCTGGCGCGGCAGATCATCCGCGACTCGCTGGCCCCGCGCAAAGGACGCTCCTGGTCGCTGGCGGCGGCCATGATCGATCCAAAACTCGAGGTTTATCGCTGCACCCGGTTGGCCGAGGTGGAATATTTTTCCAACGAGGAACTCGCCCAGCAGGCCAATCCGGAGCAGTGGCAAAAAGGTCCGAAAGTCACCGCGCACAACGTGCCGCTAAAACTCAACGGCAAACAAGCCGAAGAAATGGGCCTGACCCAGCAAGTTGTGGCGAATCTTGATGAATTGAAACAATTTTATGGACTGGAAACCGACCCGGCGCTGGTCGAGCCCGGCTGGGCCGACGTGCTCATCGAGGCCCTGGGCTCCAACGGCGTAGCCATACTGCTGCTTTTTATCGGCGCGGCTGCGCTATATTTTGAGTTCCACACGCCTGGATTAGGCATCGGCGCGTTCGTGGCCTTGGTCTGTTTCGTGTTGTTCTTCTGGAGCCGTTTCCTGGACGGCGCACCCGGCTGGCTCATCTCCTTGATGTTCTTGAGCGGCGTGGGCTGCCTGCTTTTGGAAATCTTCGTGATCCCCGGTTTCGGCATCTTCGGCCTGGGCGGCGGAGCAATGGTGGTTTTGTCGCTCGTGCTGGCCAGCCAGGTCTTGGTCATGCCCCGCAACGAATATCAAGTCGCCCAGATGCAACGGTCGTTTTTGCTTGTGGGCGGCGCGGCCGTGGGTCTATTTGCCGCGGCCTTGCTGGTGCGCAGATGGCTGCCCGAGACGCCGCTCCTGCACGGCATGATCCTGGCCCCGCCCGCCGAAGAGGAAAGAGATAGCATCAGCCAGCGCGAATTGCTTGTCGATTTACAAGATCTTATGGACACTCAAGGCATCACTGCCACGCCGCTTATGCCCGGCGGCAAGGCCCGCTTCGGCAATTCCCTTATCGACGTAATCGCCGACGGCGAAATGATCGAACGCGGCAAAACCATCCAAGTGGTCGAGGTCCGCGGCAACCGCGTCCTGGTCCGCGAAGTTGATCTGGGTTAACAGTTATCAGTTTAGCCGCGAGCTGCAGGCGAGCGGTTTCGTAGAAAGACTTTTAAAGCCGTCTTACTGGTTTAGCCGCGCGTAGGGCACCGACAGAATGTCGGTCGGGGAGCGGGCAGCACGGGACTAGGGATGATTGCAAATTGAAAATTGCAAAAAAACAAATTGCAAATTGCAGACTTGTCATTCTGAGCGGAGCGAAGAATCTCCTCCCGCATATCTTACAAATCAGTACACCACAGAGCCACGAACACGCGAAGAATTTACTTGCTTTCGTTTTTGTCGCTGCCTGCGGTCTCTTTCGGCGTAGTCTGTTCAGGCGGCAACCCCGGTAAAAGTTCAGAATCCTTCTTCATATTCCAGGGCTCTTCTTTTGGCTGTAAATTCCGATTCATTATGTTCGGTGGTCGTTTATTCTTTTCCGCCGATGCGGGCGGCATAGGCCGTGCAGAAGGCTTTGGTTCTAAGGATTTTGTCGCTTTTCGTAGTTCATCTATGGATTTCTTCGCTTTTTCTAGTTCTTTTTTTAATTCCCCCTCGACTGTTGGTTTTCGCTCCTTGCGCAACCACCCATAGTTATCGAAACCTCGGGCGCACGCAGAATCTGTTGCAGTTGTTGAACTACAGTCTTTTCGGCCTCTTCGAAAGTCTGGCCTTTCAAATTCACTCGTCCATAGGCCGGACCGAGGCTTACTTGCCCATCGGGCTCCACCACGTATAGACCCTGAATTGGTTGATCTAATATCGTTCCTAAGGCCCATATATCCAAGATGTCGCCGGGGGCAATGCGATGCGGTTGCGGGGGCGGCTGGGGCTTCGAACGGTCTACCCAACCCGCCAACGTGACAGATACTTCCGGCGCCCTTAAAACATTTTCCAAACTTTTTTGAATCGCTTTCTCGGCCTCTACCAAAGACAAACCTTGGACTTTGACTCGGCCATACGACGGCGGCAACGGAACCGTCCCTGTTGGCTCGACCACATAAATGCCGTCAATAGGCTGCTCTAATATCGTCCCTACAGCACGAATCGCAAGTGAGTCTCCTGGGCCTATCGTATAAGGCTCCGGCGGAAG
Organism: Pirellulales bacterium; assembly: GCA_963820545.1. GTDB lineage: Bacteria > Planctomycetota > Planctomycetia > Pirellulales > Thermoguttaceae > CAWGAJ01. The sequence goes on along the minus strand of CAWGAJ010000001.1, from coordinate 98,771 downwards.
AGCCGCCTTGCCTTCGGCCCTGGATAAATCAATCGTGTTTAGTTCAAACGTTGTCTGTTTCTGGCCCTCATCTGCAACTAAACTACTTGGGACTGTGCCCGGCGGATTCTGGGCCTTGTCGATCTCAAAGCGGATATTCGCCGTCATATAAGGCAAAAGTTTCATGTCGGAGTTATCGAAGGACAGAACCACGGTATAGATAACGGCATTTTGGACAAGAGTTGCATCCTGGCGAATTTGCGTCACCTTGCCAGTGAAGACCTCGTTGGGAAAGGCATCCACGGTGAAATTCGCTGCTATTCCTTCATGAATCCGTGTGATATCGGCCTCATTAACCGAGGCCCAGACTTGCATTTTTTTCAGGTCTTTGGCGATCAGGAAAAGGCTGGGGACATCATAACTATTGGGTGCCACGTTTTGGCCGACATTTACCCGGCGAGCAATAATGACACCCTTGACCGGCGACTTGATTATCGTGCGATCTAAATTGACTTTGGCTTCGTCCAGAGCCGCCTTGCTCTCAGTTGCCATTTGCTCGACGCGGAGTTTGTACAACGTATCATCGATCCGCGCCAAAACCGTGCCTTCCTCGACCGGTGTATTAAAATCAATCGTCTTGCCCTTATAGCGCGGGTCGGTTGCCCCGCGTGGATCGTCGCCCAGACTCACGATCCGGCCGCTTACCTGGGCCGAGACATCAACCACTTCCTCGGGCTCAATCGTCCCAGTAGCGCTTATCACAGGATTATCGATGGATTTCAAAGCCCGATCGGGTCGTAACGGAACTGGTCTTCTGGTTTGCGCCTCTTTGTCCTCGCCACTATTCATATCCACCGTGACCTTGCCCTGATCGTTCACCTGAATGTTGCCTCCCTCCGGGACTTTAAAGGCGGTTGTTTTTCCATCCTTTTTGATCATCACTATGATGCCCAGGCTGAAGCCGAGACCGAGGCCAAGCATCAACAGGCCAACGGAGACAAGAATCCATCGCCGCCGGGCGGAGGCCGATGAGAGAACAGGCTGTGTTGCGACTTCTACTTTATCGGCCCTCACCCTAGCCCTCTCCCGGAGGGAGAGGGGACCGTCTGTTTCTCTTTCGGCAGCACGGATTAACAGCGCGGGCAGCGCGGCGCCAGTACAAAATGGTGTAAGTGCCTCGACCAACTCGGACGGTTGGGCGTATCGGGCAGCCGGATCCTTGGCAAGCATCTTTTCTAAAATAGCGGCTAATTCCCGGGGAATCTGCGGCAAAAGTGTTTCAATCGGCGGCACGGCCTGTTGAACGTGGGCCGTCATTTTCTCGAACGTACCCTTGTATTGGCTTCCCTCGAAGGGAGCGCAACCGGCCAGCAGTTTATAAAGCGTGCAACCCAGGCTGTAAATATCGGCCCGAATATCCACGGCATGGCTGTCGGACGCCTGTTCCGGGGCCATGTAATCGACCGTGCCCATGGCCTGACCCGAATTGGTCATCTCTTCCTCGGCCTGGTCGAAATGGAATCGGGCCAACCCGAGGTCGAGAATTTTTACAATCCCTTGCGGCGTGAGCATCAGATTCGAGGGTTTTAGATCGCGGTGGATCAGGCCGTGCTCGTGGACGTATTGCAATCCGACGGCCGCCTGACGCACCAGTTCGCAGGCAGCGGCGATCGGCACCGGGCCTAAGCGCTGCACCAGTCGCCCCAGATCCATGCCCTCGACAAACTCCATCACCAGCACCGGCGCGCCGCTGATTTCGCGAGCGTCGTACGCCCGAACAATATGCGGATGGTCGAAACGCCCCACGGCCTTCATTTCGCGTTCAAACCGGGCAATCGCCCGCTGGTCGCCGGCCCTACCGCGCGTAAGAATTTTTATCGCCACAATGCGATCGAGCTTTGTGTGCAGCGCCTTATAGACCGCGCCCATGCCGCCCTGGCCCAGTTCTTCCAAGATCTGATATTCACCAAACTCCTTTACGTCGAGTGGCCCGGGCATCTTGCCCGTGCTTTTCCCCGGCAGCACTGGCGAGACGCCAGTGCCACCCGCCGCGATATCCTGTGCCCGATTAATTGCGGCTTCGCACTGCGATTCATTTAAAAAAGAGTCCGCGGGCGCGGGTTCGCGGAGATGCGATACAAAGGTATCGGCAACATCATCGACCGTGGCCATTGCCGCCTGGCACTGCGCACACGATTCCACGTGCTCGGCTATCGACTCCCAGTCCTTTTCCGCCAAACGACCAAGGGTATAATTTTTAAGCTCTTCCCGGGTAGGACATGCAGTGGCAACCATAGAGTGTCCTTTGCATAAATTGGTAATTTCCCCTATAAGATAGAACGCGGGGGTTTGACATCAATAACCAAAGGGGCGAGTGGTGTGGGGCAAGGGTAGGTAATCCACACCACACTCGCTAGCGACGATACACATCAAATACAGAGTGAAAAATACCTCTCGTAAGTGTTTATGGTTGTTCAAGTTGCAATTTGCATTTTGCAATTTTCAATTTGCAATTTCCCCGTGCAAGCCGGCCAGTTCTTGCCGCAGCCGGAGCAAAACCCGGGACTTGGCCTTGTAAACCGCCGAGAGCGACATGCCCATCTCGGCAGCCACGTCAACGGCCGGTCGACCTTCCACGGCCGTCTTCCACCACGCCTCCCAGGTCCGCTTTTCAAACTCGGTCCTGACCAGTTCCATGGCCCGTCGGGAAAGGATTTTTTCGGCCTCCCTCAAGTCGGCCGTATCAGGGACTGCCCCAATTTTCGCGCAACAAAATTGGGACTGTCCCTCTTTATCTAACATCGCCGTGGAAGGATCGGGCTGGGGAATCTCCTGCATGAGCTCTTGGGCCTGCGTGCCGCCCGTGGCCTGCGCACGGCCTTCGCACCGCCGAAAATGATCGCGGATCTTATTGCGCGTGATGGTCGATAACCAGGCCGTAAAGCTGTTGCGCGGTTGCTGACGATTAAAATCGGCCACATGCGTCGCAACAGCGGCAAATACCTCCTGGACTACATCGGCCGCATCTTCCGCCTTGAGGCCCGACTTGCGGCACCAGCGATACACAACCCGGCCATATAAATCGACCAGCCGCCGCCAGGCATCCGGCCGCCGCGCCTTGACCGATTCCAAGAGCGTCGATGAGATCGAGCCTCGCTTATCCGATTGCATAGTATCTTCAAAATACCTCGCATCGGACCGACTGTCTAGTCTGTCAATAATGGACGGCGAGCAGTCGACTCAGCCCACTAGCTCGTGCAGGCGTTTCCAGGCGGTTTCTTCCTCCTGACTGATAATGCGGAGTATGTCGGCGGCCTGTTTGAGGTTTTTCTCAAGTTGTGCGTCTTCGCTTGCTTGTTTGAGTGCTTGAGCCGCCTCTTGCCAACGATCGCCGATGATGTGGATCTCTTGGCCCGCCTCGGCCAAGCGGTCGTCTCGCACAATGCCCGCCGCCTCTTTTAAAAATCGGCCGTACATGTAGCGAAACAGTCCGCCGCCGGTGCCACCGGTGTAATCGATGAAAATATACGCATTAAAGCAGGTGAGTCTCACCTGCCGGGCATCCATTATTTTCGGCCACTCGATCAGGCGATCGGCGGCCTTGCGGATTCCGGCCACGCCCAAATTCTTAATCGGCGGTTTGAGCATTCCCTTAACCACTTCGCGGATCGCCTTGCGCACGTCCTCTTGTTGGGGCAGATGTTTTTTAGAAAAATCGAAACTGTACAAGGCGTTGCGCGGCGGGAAGGGCTTGAACTTCGAGCCCCTGGCTTTGGCCAAGTCCTCCAGCGATACCTGATGCATCGCTTGATCGCGATCGGCCACCAGTACTTGGCGTTTGTCGGCATCATATCCGGCCAGCACCACAACATGCGCGCCGAAATGATAACCCTCTGGCAGACCCAGATAGGGCAAGAATCCCATATCCACATGGATCATCACCGGCCCTTTGGCAAGTTCCTCAATCAGCGCCTTTTCCGCCTTGGCGCTGCTGGAGGATTTAAGCACCTCAACGGCCACGCCAGTCCGCCGGCCCGCGGTCCGCTCCAGGCCCTCCTCGTCCGCGCGTCCGACGTTTGCCCGACCGCCCAAAAATGGCGTCGTGCCCTTCATGTGCCAATAAACAAAACCTACCCCCGCTCCCAGCCCCAATAGCATTTCCTCGCTGATGGGGAAGTCGTGAAAATCGTACACCCGCCGCATCGAGCCCGTCACACAGTGCAGCGTGCTCATCTCCTGCAGCTTATGTAATATTTTGCTCATTGCCGTCTCCCTTTTTACCTTTGGCCATCGATTCGACCAAGTGCTTGATCCAGTTCAGTTCCGCTTCAGTCATGGTGAGGCTGTAATCGAACATTAATTCCGCGTGCCAGGGAATGTCTCCCCGAATTTTGGCTTTGCGCCAATTCTCTTGCACCAGATTACACCGCTCGGCCAATTTCTTTGAGTACTGCCGCAATGCCGTCAGTCTTGCCTCGCTGGGCAGGCGCGCCAGGTTAAAAAGCCCCGCCAGAAAAGGGACATAAGCCCGCCGCGGTTGCGACAAGGCCTCAAACGCCTCCTTGCGCCAAGCTTTGCGCCCGCGGCCGTGGCACTGTATACACGTCTTGCCGCTCCGCCCGAACCATCGGCCTGTATACGGCTGCGTACATTTTTTTGGGTTTCTAGTCGTCGCAATAGATAGTAAATCGAGGAAAAACTGATTTCCGCCCAATCGCGCATGCCGCGCTGTTCGATGATCTGTTCGATCTCATATCCGTGGCGAGGCCGCTCGACAATCAGGCTGAGAATGCTCAATTCAGCAATGGTCATAGAAGTATTATAGTACTATAATAGTTTGCCGTAAATGACTCTCAACAAGATAAGCAAGAATCGAGAAGCCGACCGTGCTGGGAACCACGCGGGGAAACGGTGGCAACAACTCGCCCTCACCCTGCCCTCTCTAGAGGGGGATGGGACGCTTAGCACGGAAGATTAAAATCTGCTAAAATGTTAATAAAGTTGGAGTATCAGCAATGGATTATTGGATTTGGGCTTTCTTGCTGCTGGTCTTGGGCATGTGCCTGGCGATCATGGAGGTATTTTTTACCTCCGCGGGTCTCTTGGCCTTCTTATCGTTAGGTTCTATCATTGCTGCGGTAATCTTGGGCTTTCAGGGGCCGCATGGGCAGGTAGTGGGCTTTGTGATCTTGGCCCTGGCCGTGGTCGGCATGCCGGCGGTGGTGATTTTGGCCTTCAAATACTGGCCTCGCACCGCCCTTGGCAAACGCGTGCTGCTCTCGGCCCCGACCAGCGAGGACGTCCTGCCCGAAAACCGCGGAAAAGAACATCTTAAAGCCCTGGTCGGGCGGACCGCCAAGGCCAAAAGCAAGCTCTTGCCCAGCGGGGTAGTCGTCATCGACGGTCGCAATGTGGACGCCGTTAGCGAAGGCATGCCCATCGAAGTCGGGCAGGAAGTGCGAATCGTTCAGGTCCGCGGCAAGCAGGTCGTGGTCCGCCCGATCGAATTGGATACCCCCATGGAAACCGACATCAACCCTTTGCGCCGCCCCATTGACTCGATTATCGAAGACCCCTTTGGGGAGCGGCCCGCTTGACAGTTTTCCCCAATCGGGTAAATAGGATGCAGTGGACGGTGGATAGTTGACTGTGGGCAGTGCAAAACCACAAGCGATCTTTTTGATATTAAAAAAAGGAGCGTTCCATGACCCTTTTTGCCCAGCAAGACGCGGCTGTGAATATCTTGCAGTACATCTTCATCGGCGGCATCATCCTCGTCATCATTATCCTGTTGTTCGTCATGGTGATCTTTGCCCGCTTTTTTCGCTGGTGGGTTCAATCCTGGATGACCGGCGCGGGCATCGGGATATTCGACCTCTTGGGCATGACCTTCCGCAAGGTGAATCCCGAGGTCATCGTGCGCAGCAAGATCATGGCCGTGCAGGCGGGGATCAGCGACAAGCAGGGAGTGACTTCCAAGGCCCTGGAGGGCCATTATCTCGCCGGCGGAAACGTCCCCTTGGTAATCCGCGCCTTGATCGCGGCCAACAAGGCCAAATTCGATCTGGATTACAAATTGGCAACAGCCATCGATCTGGCCGGCCGGAGCGTGCTCGAGGCCGTGCAAACCAGCGTCAATCCCAAGGTAATTGACTGTCCCGGGCGCGGCTTGGGTAAAGAATCGCTCGACGGCGTGGCGCAAAACGGCATCCAATTAAAAGCAAAGGCCCGCGTGACGGTCCGCGCCAATTTGCGCCAGTTGATCGGCGGGGCCACCGAGGAGACGATCGTCGCCCGCGTGGGCGAAGGCATCGTCAGCGCCATTGGCACGGCCAAGACCCATCTGGAAGTGCTGGCCAGTCCCGACCGCATTTCCAAAACCGTGTTGGCCCGGCGTCTCGACTCGCAAACCGCCTTTGAAATCGTGTCCATCGACATTGCCGACCTGAACGTGGGCGAGAACATCGGCGCCCGGCTCCAAGCCGACCAGGCCGAGGCCGACATGCGCGTGGCCCGGGCAAAGGCCGAAGGCCGCCGCGCCATGGCCGTGGCCGAGGAACAGGAAAATATCGCACAGATCGAGGAAAATCGGGCAAAACTGGTCGAGGCCGAGGCCGAAGTGCCCAAGGCCATCGCCGACGCCTTCCGCAACGGCCAATTGGGATTGATGGAATTTTATAAACTTCGCAACATTCAAGCCGATACCGACATGCGCACGGCCATCGCCAAGGCCGGCATCGGCACGGTGGCGAAAACAGGAACCGCGGCATGAACGCACTGCTCCTCTTTGGGGCCGTCGACGTCGGCGAAGTGATCAAGATCCTGGTGATCATTTTGGTGGTCTTGGGTTCGGCGATCGGAAAACTGGTGGCGAATATGCACCACCGCAGCGGCCCGCCGGTCCGCAACGTCCGCCTGCTCCGCCGCCGCCGCAACAGGCGCAAGGGCCCACATCCGTCAAAAGCGAAATCGAGGCCTTTCTCCGCCGTGTAGTGGAGCAAAAGGAAGCCGCGGCGGGCAATGTTCCCCGCCGGGTTGCGCCGCCTCCGCCGCCGCCTTCCAAAAAGGAAGAGCCCCTAAGGGCCGAGATGGTCCACGAGAGACCCGTGGGCGGACAAGTAAGCGAACACGTGCGCAAATATCTCGATGAAAAGGAATTTGCCGAGTGCGCCTCCAGTCTCGGCGGCGAAGTGTCCGCGGCCGATACCAAAATCGAACAGCACCTGCAAGCGGTGTTCGGCCACGGCATCAGTCAACTGGCCGGCAGGCCCGGCGAAACGGCCGTCGCCCCCACTTCCTTGCCCACGGGATTCTTCCAGGACGAAGTCCCCGCCTTGCCCGCCGCCGGCGCCGGACTCGCCATGTTGTTGAATAACATCAACAATCTACGCCAGGCAATTGTGATCAACGAAATCTTACAACGCCCCGCGGACCGGTGGGAATAGAATAAGGATTCAGGGTTCGGGGTTCAGGGTTCAGAATTTACATTAACTACTTTCCATTAACCTAAAGCCTATAGTCTATAGCCTACAGCCTATAATGACCGCGAAGGAATTTCTCAAAGCGATAAGCCACGGGAAAGAGGATGTCGTTCAGCTTCTCTTAGATATCCTTCGTGAAACCAAGACATCTTATGCCGTAGTTGGTGGACTGGCCGTCAATGCCTATGTCGAACCGGTTGTGAGTCTCGATTTGGATATTGTAGTCATTGCCGAAAACATCAACGAGATTTGCCGCCAAGCCGAAACGCAGGGATTCAGCATCGAAAGATGCCCGCACAGCATTAATCTCCACACTCTCCGCTCGGAATTGCGAATCCAAATTCAAATCGACGAACGTTATCAGGAATTTATTGCCAGAGCGGAAAAGAAAATCGTTCTTGGGTATGAAATGATCGTCGCTCGCAAGGAAGATGTCTTGCAAGGCAAACTCTGGGCCTATCAAGACGGAACCCGCCGTAAAAGCAAACGCCAAAAGGACCTCGCCGATATACTGCGCCTTGTTGAAACTTATCCCGATCTTAAAAGTGTTCTCCCGGAATCGTTAACTAAAGAAACCGAATAGCCGGTCACCCCTAAATACACTTTTTGTCACCTTCCCATCGGCCCCTGATCTCTAACCACTGGCCCCTAATTTTATGCATCGCATCTTTTTAGCTATCCGTATTTTCTTCCTCACGTTATTTAACGCGGCGATTGCCGAAAAGGTTCGGCAATTACTGGGCGCATTGCAACCGGCCGCCCCGCCCAGACCACCGCCGCAACCCCAGCCGCCTCCGGCCCCCAAACCGCCGGCCCGCAACGAGGCGATCACACTGTTGGCCACGCTCCAGCGCGAAGCCAGGTTTATTGATTTTATCGAGGAGTCGTTGGCCGGTTACAGCGACGCCCAAATCGGCGCCGTGGCCCGCGACGTGCATCGCGATTGCGGCGTCGTACTGAAACGCCTGTTTGATCTGCGACCGGCCGTGACCCAAGATGAAGGCAGCGAAGTGGAAGTATCGGCCGGCTTCGACGCCGGACGGTTCCGCTTGACCGGCAACGTCACAGGCGAACCGCCCTTTCGCGGACGCCTGGTCCATCCCGGCTGGGAAGCAACGAAATGTGAATTGCCCGCCTGGTTCGGCAGTAAAGATTCCGCCCGGGTAATTGCCCCGGCCGAAGTGGAACTCAAATAAGAAGGATGAAGCAGTGGACAGTGGACGGTGGGCCGTGGACAGTGAAAAATGTAAACAAGTTATCCACAAAATCCCGAATTCCCGATTCACTGTCCACCATCCACTGCCCACCGTCCACTAAACACTATCACCTATTCCCTATCCCCTATGCCCTATAAATATTGCATCGGCATCGACCTGGGCACGACCAACAGCGTGCTGGCATACGCCTCGCTGGAAAGCGATGAACCTCAAGTAAACATTCTGCCGATTCCGCAACTGGTGGCGGCCGCAACGGTCGAGTCGCGCATGCTGTTGCCCTCGTTTCTGTATCTAGGCTTGGAGCATGAAGCCCGCGGCGGGGCCTTCGACGTGCCTTGGGCCGCCGGCCGGAATTTTGCTATCGGCGAATATGCACGAAAACAAGGCGCCGAAGTGCCCGACCGCACCGTGCAAGCGGCCAAGTCCTGGCTCTGTTACAACCGCGTGGACCGCCGGCAGCCGATTTTGCCTTGGAACGCCCCGACCGACGTGCCCAAGGTCTCGCCGGTTACGGCATCGCAGCGTTATCTGGAACATCTGGTTGCCGCCTGGGAAACCGCCTTTCCCCACGCACCCCTGGCTGAGCAATCCGTAGTGCTTACGGTGCCGGCCTCGTTCGATGCCAGTGCCAGGGAACTCACGCGCGAGGCCGCCCTTCAGGCCGGGCTGCCGCAAGACCTGGTGCTGTTGGAAGAACCGCAGGCTGCCGTCTATGCCTGGCTGGCAGTCACCGGCGATCGCTGGCGGCGCCTGCTTAAGGTCGGCGATACATTGTTAGTCTGCGACGTCGGCGGAGGCACCACCGACCTTACCCTGGTCGGCGTGGCCGAAGAACAAAACGAACTTGTCTTGCGACGCATTGCCGTGGGCAATCATCTGCTTGTAGGCGGCGACAACATGGACCTTGCCATGGCCCATTACGTGGCCGGACTCTTTGCCGAAAAGGACGTGCAACTTGATCCCTGGCAATCGGTGGCCTTGTGGCACTCCTGTCGGGCGGCCAAAGAATTTTTGCTTGCGCCCCAGGGCCCGGAAAAACACAGCATCGCCGTACTCGGCCGTGGACGTAAAATGATCGGCGGTACAGTGTCGATCGAGGTCGATCGCCGGGTAATAAGCGATCTGTTGGTCGACGGCTTCTTCCCTCGTTGCCAGATATCCGACCGCCCGGGACGGCAACTGATTTCCGGCTTCCGCGAAATCGGCCTGCCGTATCAGTCCGATACTGCGGTCACGCGCCATCTTGCCGCGTTCCTTCAGGCCCAGGGCAGAGATCAAAACAATCCGGTGCGGCCCACCCACGTGCTTTTTAACGGCGGGGTGTTCAAGGCCGAAGTTCTCCGCCGCCGACTGCTCGATGTGCTTAGTGATTGGTTCGCCGCGCCCCAGCCGCCGCAACTGTTGGAAGGCGAGCACGACCTGGATCACGCCGCTGCCAACGGAGCGGCCTATTACGGCTGGATCAAACAGCGCGGTGGAGTGCGTATCCGCGGCGGCACGGCAAGATCGTACTACGTGGGCATCGAGACCGCCGGACTGGCTGTCCCTGGTGCCCCGCGCCGCTAAGGGCCCTGTGCGTGGTCCCTTACGGCATGGAAGAAGGCAGCGAAATTGACGTACCAGGCGAGGAGATCGGTCTTATTATCGGCCAGCCGGCCCAGTTCCGTTTTTTCAGTTCTTCCACGCGCCGCCAGGACCGGCCCGGCAACGTGCTTTCCTCCTGGACCCCGGATGACCTGGCCGAAACCGATTCGCTAGAGACCATGTTGCCCGCCGACGAATCGCTCGAAGACGCCTATGTGCCCGTGCGCTTTCATTCACGCATTACCGAACTGGGCGTATTGGAACTTTGGTGTGTTAGCACCCAAATCCCAAAACGATGGAAGCTCGAATTCAGCGTGCGCAAAGAAGCGGACTAGATCATACACGGAATAAAGGACATAAGGTTATTTGATTGTTATCTGTGATCGTCAATGGTTTTTGTCGCTCACTAAACACTATTTGTGAGCGACTAGATGTTTTGTCGCTCACGGGCTAGTAATGACCAAACGTTCAGAATAACCATGAAACACGGCGAGAGCAGACAAAACGGCCCCAGCCGATATGTTGTGGGTTTCGATCTGGGCACGACGAACTCCGCCGTGTGCTACGTGGATACGCATCAGACGCCGTGGCAGGTGCGGACGTTTCTCCTTCCGCAGTTGGTGGCCCCCGGACAGATCGAAGCCCGGGAAACGCTGCCTTCGTTTCATTATCAGCCGGCCACGGGGGAATTTCCCGCTGAGGCTTTGCAAATGCCGTGGGAGGGTTCAGAGGTCAGAGGTCAGAGGTCAGGGGCGAGGAGACGCCGTACAAGTGATAACTCAAAAAGCAAGGATGCGGCTGATTATATCGTGGGTTTTTTTGCGCGATCATGGTACGTTTGCACCGGGGCGAATGATCAACTCGGCCAAGTCGTGGCTGTGTCACTCAGGCGTGGATCGCCTAGTGCCTTTGTTGCCCTGGCACGGGGCCGAAGACGTCGAGCGCCTCTCGCCGGTCCAAGTAAGCGCCCGATATCTGGCCCATGTGCGCCATGCTTGGAACGCCAAATTCCTCAGCGAACCTTTGGAAAAACAAGATTTCGTACTCACCCTGCCCGCTTCCTTCGACGAAGTTGCCCGGGAATTGACCGTCAAGGCGGCGGCCTTAGCCGGTCTGCCCCGAATAGTACTGATCGAAGAACCGCAGGCCGCTTTTTATGCCTGGATTTATGCCCATCAAGACGATTGGGATCGGCTGGTCGAACCCGGCCAGAAAATTTTGGTTTGCGATATCGGCGGCGGCACGTCCGACTTTACCCTGATTCGCGTGCGCCGCGGCGAAGGCGGCAAGGTCCAATTCCATCGCGTGGCGGTGGGCGATCACCTGATCCTCGGCGGCGACAATCTTGATCTGGCCTTGGCCCAGCATATCGAAAAGCGGCTTGATACCAAGTTAGACCCTCGTCAATGGGCGGTACTCGTGCGCACCTGCCGGGCAGTCAAGGAAACGCTCTTGGGCCCCGAACCGCCGGAAAATCTCACTGTTAATCTGCCCGGCGCTGGCTCGCGCCTGATTGGCGGCGGCATACACGTTGAAGTAACCGGTGAGGAGGTGCGAAACTTATTAGTCGAAGGTTTTTTTCCTCGCGTGGGATTGGCTGACAAGCCGGCCAGCCGGCAATCGGGCTTTCAGGAATTCGGCCTGCCTTTTGCCCCTGATCCTGCCATTACCCGCTACCTAGCGGCTTTTTTGTGCGCCCATCGCCACGTGGCGATGGAGGAAAGCGAATCGACTCTTGATCACGATCCTGCCCGGCCCGACATTGTGCTTTTTAACGGCGGAGTGTTCGAATCGTTGCTTTTGCGCCAGCGCCTGCTGGAGGTCATCCAAAGTTGGTTCAGCATTGCCTCGCCCTGGCAGCCGGTGGTCTTGGATAACGACCGCCTCGACTTGGCCGTGGCCCGCGGTGCGGCCTACTACGGCATGGTCCGCCGCGGTCAAGGCGTGCCCATCGCCGCCGGCTTGGCTCGCACGTATTACATCGGCGTGGAAGGTGTAGAGTCGGAAGGGTATGAAGAGTCGGCAATCTGCCTGGTGCCGGCCAATGCCGAGCCTGGACAAGACGTGGAACTTGCCCATCGCCGATTTAATCTGCTGGTTTCCGAACCGGTCGAGTTTCCTTTGTTTGTTTCCAGCACTCGACTGACCGACAAGCCCGGCGAGTTGGTCTCTCTCGACCGCGAACGAATGACCCCGCTGCCACCGATCCGCACCGTGCTGAAAACACCAAAGAAAGGAGAAGCAAAAACAGTTTCCGTGACGCTGCACGCCCGGCTCACCGAGATTGGCACGCTCGACCTCTGGCTAAGCGAGACCGGCGGCCGGCGGAGTTGCGCCTGCAATTCGACGTGCGTTCGGCCACGCAAACCGATATCGCCGCCCACTGCTCGGCCGCTGAGCAAGAAGGTTTTGTCGATGAAACCATCTGGCAAGAATGCGAAACGCTTATCCGCGGTGCCTTTGCTCCGGACGGCCATGACAAACCAGAAGGACTTATGAAGCGCTTGACCGTGGCCACGGGAACAAACCGCAATGGTTGGCCTACCTCGCTTTGCCGTCGAATATGGGAGGCGCTGATGGAACTCGAAGCCGGCCGGCGCCGCAGTCCGGTGCACGAAGCCCGCTGGTTGAACCTTCTGGGATTTGCCTTGCGTCCGGGCTTTGGCTTGGCCGTGGACGACTGGCGCGTGGCCCAAACCTGGATCGCGCTGCAAGGCAAATTCGCCTTTCCGTCTTCTCGGGCAGAAGGCTGGATCCTCTGGCGGCGGATCTCCGGCGGATTGGGCGCCGGTCAACAGCAGGCCCTGGCCGAGCCGCTTTTGGGTCCTATCCGCGGCCTGCATCGGCAACTTACCACCGGCAAGGGACGCAGCGGCGATCTGAGTTTCGCCTCGCACGATACCGCCGAAATGTGGCGCTTGCTCGGCGCGTTGGAAATGCTGCCTGTGGAGCTGAAAATCGAACTGGGCACAATACTGTTGGACCTGCTGCCCAAGCGCAAGGTCGCGCCGGTGCGCCTGCCGATTATTTGGACCATCGGTCGGATCGGCACGCGCGTGCCCATCAACGGCCCGCTTAACGCCGTGGCGCCGGCCGCTGTGGCCTCGCAGTGGCTCATGCGTCTTATGGATCTTGCCGGCAGTGAATCCGAAACTCCCCTGGCCGTGATGCAGATCGCCCGGCGAACCGACGACCGTTATCGCGATCTTCCCGAAAAACTCCGTTGCCAGGCCGCCGATTTTCTCGCCGCAGCCGGCGCCCCCAGTCACTTCCGCGAACTCGTCCAGCGCGGCGGCAGCCTCGACACAAACGAGCAAGACCTGGTCTTCGGCGAATCGCTGCCCAAGGGCTTGCGCTTGGCGTAATTCGTCATTCTGAGCGAAGCGAAGAATCTGGATGCAATTCCTTCCAAAATTTCTAGCCAAGTTTATCGGCTAGATTGGCGATCACCAATGCGTACTTCTCACCAACCGCCGTGATGTCGAATTGCCGTCGGCTTTCGCCGGTTACTGCAATGTGGATGTCCACCCTTTCCCGCGGCAGGCAACCAGCTACACGGTCAGCCCATTCTATTAGCACCAGGCCTTCACTTTCAAAATATTCATCCGGACCCAGCGCGAGGAACTCTTCTTCATTGTGGAGCCGATAGGCATCGATATGAACCAGGGATTTCCGGCCGTGATACTCCTGAATGAGCACAAACGTGGGGCTGACTACCTGGCGGCGCTCTATACCCAAGGCCTGGGCCACGGCCTGCACCAGCCGGGTCTTGCCGGCCCCCAAAGTTCCGCACAGCGCCACGACCGTTCCCCCGGGCAACGCCTCGGCCAGCGCGGCCCCTAGCCGAGAAGTCCCGGTCTCGTCAGTGGCGGTAAACGCTAATTGATCCATATTTTAGGGCCATTCCCCTCTTTAGTGGCACCATATTTTGCCGCAGAAGAACGATTAATAGTCTATTATTATATATATTTGTTTCGATTAACGTTTAAAACTATAGATTTATTTGCCCTCGATTAGCGACAAGAACTAACCGGCGGCGCGTTTTTTTATACGGTAAAAGCGGAGTTTACCATGCCAGATTCAGGTAATCCTGCGAACTGTGAGACCGGAATCTCCACGGCAATGGAAGACGGCAACGGTTCGAGCCTTTCCCAGCAGCAGCCTCTAGACGAATCCGCGTATATCGCTATGCGTTCCAGCCCGCGATTAAAATATGCATGTCCCCAGCGGATTGCGCCCATGCATAGCCCGTTGCCTCCCCTCGCGGATGATTATCTGGAGGTTGAATGCAACGATATTTCTCGCGGCGGAATTTCGTTCTTCTTAAAACGGCCGCCAGGGTGCCAGCAATTCGCTATCGTGCTGGGGCAAAAGCCGATGCAAACCATCATGGTCGCCCAAGTCGTCTACGCAAAAGAAGTCCAGCACAACAATCAACAAATGTATTTGGTGGGATGTAAATTCATCAATCGCCTCGAGGAATAAGCCGTCTTCGGGTTTCTCTCCCGCCTTTGTATAATCTTGGGCAAGATTCACTACAGCGACTGGCTTACAGCTTTGTTTTTTGCGGCTCGATATTATTCGCCTCGGTCCCATGTCGGCATCTTGCCAGCGACATCAGCGCAAAAGCCGTGCCGTATTGCTGGTGATAATCATACATGGGATAATCCCACCAGGAGCCGTCTTTTTCTTGCACGGCCAACAGTAAATGAGCGAGTTGGTCCTGGTAAGGCAGGCGATCAGCCTCGGGTAATAGTTCAATGCATCGTGCGGCATAGTAGTGCCCAAAATAGAAGAAATATGCGGCCACGTGGAACCATGATTCATGAGGGATAGGACGCTTACGCCCCATATCGAGCCAACCGTTGCGCGCGAACAGCCGATTGAGCCAGGTTTTCAGAATCGCATCGGTGACTTGCGGATCACCCCAGAGGCGCATGGCAGCATTGCACGCCTGCGAGCGGCCGAGACTGCCGCCAGGCAGATTAATATCTAACTGGGGATAATACTTGAGATATTCGCTGTAATCATAGGCAAAGTCGGGCTTGCGCTGGCGCATGATCGAGGCCTTGCCGCGGTCGATCAGCCGCTGCGGCGCCTCTTCGCCCACGTTCTTCGCCTCCCACAAGCTCACCAATACCGTGGCCGTTACAAAACTGGTGGATGATCCGGCGGGTTTTTTCGTGCCGGCAATGAAGTCATAATAAGCCCAGCCCCCGTCAACCACCTCGTAACGGTCGAGCATCCCGATCTGCTGGCGGATAAGTTCCCGGATCTTCTCGCCCCGCTGGGCATCCTCGGGCTTCCGGCCGAGCATCCGCACCAAGGCTTGGATCGCGTACGCGTGAGTCCAGGTATTATAAAATACATCGGGCGTGGCGCGGCGCACATGCGGCAAATTCTGGAAAAGCCACGACTCGGCCCGATCCAACGCCTGATCGACCTCCGCGCGCTCGCCGCCGGTCTCGATCAACGCGCAAATGCACAACGATGTAACGGCCGCCCGGAACGCATGATGCGCCCCAGGCACTGGATCACCCATGTTATCTTCCGCCGGCCGGAAAATTTTCACCGAACCCCAAGAACCGTTTTTGTTCTGCCGCCGCAAGAGGAACTCCACGCCCCGGCCAATGGCGGCGTCGATCTCGCCCGCCGGAGGCGCGGATACCGGCTGCGGCCGCGGGCCTATTTCCGCCAACGGTGAAGTTCTTTCCACCACTGTTCTTTCAACGGAGGATTTCTCCTCACCGGCAAAAAGCGGCAGGACGAGCAGTACAAAAAATATCGTCCAGCATATTCGCTTGCCCATGATGCTTTCCTGTTCCGGTAGATAACAGATGGTTTTCAGCAATCAGTCTTCAGTTATCAGCAATCAGTTTTCGGTATTCATCTCTGCCCACCGCCCACCGCCCACTGATTCATCCTTCATCCCTCATCCTTCATCCTTTATTTGTCGTCTTTGGGGGCCTCTTGGAGCACTTTGTCGCCTGCGGACAGCCCTTTGAGGATTTCCACCTGTTTGTCGTTCTGCTTGCCGACCGTCACTTCGCGCTTTTCCGCTTTGCCGTCCTTGGTTTGCAGATAGACAAAATGTTTTTGATCGTCCAGGGGGTCGGCCATCACGGCCTTGGGCGGCAGGGTCAATGCCTCGACTTTTACGTATGGCACAAACTTGATATTGCAGGCCATGCCGGGCATGAGAACTTTGTCAGGCTGCTCCACGTCCAGACTCAGTTGAACGTCGAAGTTGCCGGGCGCTAAAGTACTCTACTGGTCTCGTCCACGGTAACAGCCAGCTTGATATCCGGATAGCCGGTCGGAGTGGCAACACCCTCTAGGTCTTTATGCATATATTGCAAATGCTCCTCGGCCACAGTGGCATGGATGAATATCGGCCGGGGCTTAACGATAGTCATCAATACATGATGCGGAGCTGTATTTCCGCCGCGGAGGAGAATTTCGCCCAGGGGCGCGATCTCCGCGAATTTGCCCCGCTGGCAGTGACCGTAGTAAACGTATCCGTCGCTGGGCGCCGAAATTATCATTAGCTTCTGATCGGCCAAAAGGGTTTTCAGCCGCTCTTTGGCTCGGGCAAGCTGGAGTTTTTGCCGCTGGGCTTCCCGCCGCTGCTTTTCCAGGGCCAGGGGTAGTTCGACCCGATCCTTGGCCCAGGCTAAATTCTTGCGCTGCGCCGTTTCCTTGATTTGCTCATCCATGCGGGGAACTTCAAACTTGACTACCATATCGCGGTTGAATTCATTGAGTTCCAACTCGAATTCCGTGCGCTCGACTTTATCGCGGGCCCGCTTGAGCACGATTTTTTCCGTCTCTTCGGTGAGATCGTCGGCCTTATACATTTTTTCCAGTTGTTCCAGTTCCTCGCGCGAGTATTCCAGGTATTGCCGCGAGAATTTTACGAAGTTCTCCACTGTTTTGAGCGTCATTGGCCGATCAGTTTCAAAGTAACGTTTCTGGTCCTCCTCGGCGATCCGCTGGGCCCGCTGGCTGGCTTCGAGATCCAAAGGCGTGGTTTTCTCCAGGACGCTTACTTGATCTTCGGCCTGCCTAAGCGCCACTTCGGCAATTTGCTGCTCCGTGCGCAGATCGGCAATCGCCTTATCAATTTTCTCCGCGTCAAAACGGATCAGCACGTCGCCTTTCTTCACCCGGGCCCCATGCTCGACGGCTTCCATCACGGTGAAGGCGGTCCATTCCTCGGGGTGAAGAACGATTTCAGTCATCTCCGAGCTTTCAAAAACGCCCTCCAACTCAAGCTGGATCTTAAACGGCTCGCGCTTCACGGTATAGGTTGACGCGGCGGGAGTAGATTCTTCTTTTGCGGTTTTATCCACAGCCGACTTATCTGTAGTCGATTTATCGGAGGCAGATTTATCCGCGGCGGCATTATCGACTTTATCAGCGTCTGCTTTTTCAGTCGCGGGCTTATCCGCGTCGGTTTTATCCGGGGTCGTTTTTTCAGCGGCGGATTTAGCCGCAACTGATTTATCAGAACTAGCGGAAGCGGCAATTGCGACCGAGCTCCACCAGGTCCAGATCATAAAAAATAATATCCAGCCGCGCAGATGGTATTTCATGGCTCATCTCCAGAGAATGGTTTAAGGATCGGGTGTCGCGGTGCGGTCGCAAGGCTGCAATGTTAAGGGACGTCAATCCGATAGCAATAAATGCAACGAAGCTCCCTTGAGCGATGCTATTAACATTTTCGCTTGGAAAATCGGGAGGTGCAAGCAAACCACTTATTAGAGGGACTAAAGGTTGGGATCAGGAGTCAAGGTAAAGGTAATCGGGAGCTGAGGCATCGGGAAAATCGTTACAATCCTATGATTAATCGCCAATTACTCGCTCTATCTCCAATCCTTAACCCTGACCCCTGACCTCCGATCTCTGGCCTCCGACCTCTGAAAAATCGCCCTTGCATCCGCGGATTATTTCCGCTACAAGCATCCCCCAAACAAAATATCACGATTTCAAAACGCCTGGGAGTTGAACTATGCGCAAAATCCACATGATAATTATAGTGTTGCTGGCGCTGCTGGTCTTGGCGAGCATCTCCACAGCGCTCAGGGCGGAAAAGTCCCGTTTAGACGCCGACACCATGAAAGCCGCCTTGCGAACCACCACCATCGAAGAGAACGGCTTTATCGATTACGTTCTAACTAAAGTCAGCAAAGGATTATTACCGGCCGATCTGGTCGATAGCACCTTTCAATGGGCGCGCAAAAAGCCTTATCGGCATCGCTTCCAATACTTCCGACAGGGCTTGATCGTCCGGGCGGCAAAGCTGGGGATTGAGATATAAATCTCTGATAGCTTGATAGCGGCCGCCTATCCAAAGAGCATTCCCGCGTAGCCCACCACGCGATCCGCCCCGCCGTTGGCATCGGCGCTGGTGGCGTAGCCCACCAATTCGCCGCGGCTGAGTAATCCCAGTTGGCGCAGCGTTTCCATCACAATCACGCAGGGATACAAGCCGCACATGCTGATCCGATGCAGGCGCACGGTTTGGAACACATGGGCGGGATCGAGCGTCTCGATGGCGTCCAAGGCGATGCGATCGAGAAGGCGATTTTCGGCGTCGTGGGCAAAGTGGTTCATATCGCTGGAGACGACCAAAAGCGGCATTTCGTCCAAGCCGCGCAATACGCCGGCCATTTGCGCGGCAAACCGTTGCAAGGCCGAGAGACTGTCCGGTCCGCCGATGGTTATGCCTACCACACGAACCTGCGGCGCCAAGCGGGCCAAAATCGGCAAATGCACCTCAATGGCATGTTCGCTCTGATGCGCCGCGGCGTCCAACTCCAGATGGTCAATACCCGCATAGCGCCCGGCCAGCTCAGGATCGGAATCCAGTTGACCGCCGGGGAAAAGCCAGCGTCGATGCGGCGCCACCGCCCATTGGGCCCCGCTGCCACGATGCTTGGGGCAGAAAATCACCACCTGTTGGGGAATCTTCAGACGCTGCCACACCTGGGCGGCCAGGCGGCCTGAATAAACCCAGCCCGCGTGCGGAACCAGTGCCCCGGCCCAAGGTTCCGGAGAACACGATTCGGCCAGCATCTGATCGACCATCGTTTTCACTTCAGCGGGCTTGGCGGGATAAAAAGTGCCGGCCACGCCCGGCGGGCGATCAATAATTTTTTCCTCCTTGACCGGCGCCGGCGCTTTGCAGGCGGACAATCGGCCGTGGATCGCATAACCCTCGAAACGCAGCAGTGTTGTCTCGTCGCTCAGCCAGGCGTCCGGCGCCAATCCGGCCTTCAGACAAGTCTGTTGCAAAAAAGTTCGGGCGTCAAAATTGTGTTCCACCGCCACGCCCGGCAATAACAACCCCCGATTCATGCCCCGCGAGATTTGTAAACCATGTTTGCCGATCGTCACCTCGCGCACCCGATCTTCTCCCGCGCAGTCACTTCTTCCTCTCCCCACAACAGCCAAACTTCCATGTCCAAATAATCCAACTCCTCGGCGACGATGGGCGGAAAACGGGGATCGTCCTTGGCGGCCCGATCGGCCGCGTGGCTGACGGCCTCGGCCAGCGTGGACCCGGGAGTCAGATAACCGCAGCAGGAACGCAATCGGCCCTCGCGCTTCAGGCTCACAAATGCGCCGTAGACCGGCAAATCGGCCACATCGCTGATGCTCGACTCGAACCGCTCCGGACGCAACATCTGCACCACCGCCGCCACGCGCCGCCCCGTGGCCTGAAACAAGCGCTGTTCCTCTTCCGCGCTGAGCATCGGCTTTAGTTCCGGGCGGGAACTTTTTGCAGGCTGATTTTCTGGAGAGGCTGCCATCTTAAAT
The DNA here is from genome assembly GCA_963820545.1 of Pirellulales bacterium. Taxonomy (GTDB): domain Bacteria; phylum Planctomycetota; class Planctomycetia; order Pirellulales; family Thermoguttaceae; genus CAWGAJ01. Next base: position 78,688 of record CAWGAJ010000001.1, on the reverse strand, counting down.
ACTCCCTTCAAGTAACATAGTAGGACGGTTTTGAAAACCGTCCTGCAAACAAATTTTAAAAACCGTCCTACAAACAGGTTTCCATTATTAAATATTCCTTTTCGCGAAATCGGCGATCCGAACCGGCAGGCGGCGCGAGCCCCAGGGGCCGGGCAGATCATCAAAGTGCCCGGCAATCGGCGCTTGGCAAAACATGCAGCGGCCGGCACGGATGGAAAAATCGCTTATATCATAACCGCTTCGCTGAATAACCACACGGCCGCAATTCGGACAATATGTGTGTTGGTGTTCGCGGTCGACGACGTTGCCTGTATAAACGTAACGCAATCCCGCTTGACGGGCAATATCGTAGGCCGTAAGCAGTGTGGCCAGCGGCGTGGAAACGCGATCGGTCAGTTTGAAATCGGGATGAAATGCCGAAAAGTGCAGCGGCACGTCAGGGCCCAACTCCTCGATAATCCATTGACACATGCGTTTAATTTCGCCGGGCGAGTCGTTGGCTTGAGGGATCATAAGGTTGGTGATTTCCAGCCACACGTTACTTTCCCGGGCAAGCCAGCGCAGCGTATCCAACACCGGCTGCAATCGCCCCGCGCAGTAATGGCGGTAAAAATCCTCGCTAAATCCTTTCAGATCGACATTCGCCGCGTCCATGTTTTCGAAGAATGACGAGCGGGCAACCTCCGTGATGTAGCCCGACGTGACGGCAACGGTCTTTACGCCGGCGCCGGCAGGCCTTGGCAGTGTCGATGGCATACTCGGCCCAGATGATCGGATCATTGTAGGTAAAGGCCACGCTGCGACAGCCAAGTTGCACCGCGGCAGCGGCAATGGTTTCCGGATCGGCGCTCTCGCAGGCGGCTTCCACGTTGCGCGATCGCGACATGGTCCAATTCTGGCAAAAGGTGCAGCCCAGATTGCATCCCGCCGTGCCAAACGACAAAACCGCCGTGCCCGGATAAAACTGATTGAGCGGCTTTTTCTCGATGGGATCCACACAAAATCCGGTGCTGCGCCCGTAGGTGGTGGAAACAATCTGCCCGTCTTGGTTCTCGCGCACGAAACAAAATCCCCGATCGCCCGGCCGCAACACGCAGCCCCGCGGACAAAGATCGCAAACTATGCGCGCGGCATCATCCGACTCGTGCCACCATCCGCCGGGCTTGCCGCCTGCGGCCGTCGCTGGTTCGTCGGGCGGAATGGTTACTTTGCGCGGCATGACTGGTTATTCCGTATATTTTGAATCCATCCAAAATACCAATTTAACTTTCCGGCGCGAATCATGCTGCCGGGTTGTCTTAGGGAGGAATAATTATTTTGTCCCATTTTATTGGGACCATATAAGGCCTTCTCTAAATTGTATCTCCCTTGTATTTTTAAACACATGTCACAAGCCAGCCCAACTGATCATTTACCCCAGCCGGCGGCTCCCCGACGGGAACTCACCCTGTTCGACTCGACCTGCATTATTGTGGGGATCATTATCGGGGCAGGCATCTATGAATCCACACCGGCCATTGCCCAATGTGCCGCCCAGCCGGGATGGTTTTTCGGCGTGTGGGTTTTTGGCGGCATTTTAAGCCTGATTGGCACCCTTTGTTATGCCGAACTGGCCACCATATATCCGGAAGAGGGGGGCGATTACATCTATCTTACCCAGGCCTTTGGCCGACAAATGGGCTTTGTCTTTGCCTGGTCGCAGCTCTGGATCGTCCGCCCGGGCTCCATCGGCGCTGTGGCCTACGTTTTTGCCCGATATGCCCAAAGGCTTTGGCCGTTGGACTATGGCCCATATTCCCTGATGATTTACGCCGTCGGCTCAATTGTGGTCCTGACGGCGATCAATATCCTCGGCGTGCGTGAAGGAAAATGGACGCAAAACCTGCTGACCAGCGTAAAGGTGCTGGGGCTTGCCGCCGTGTGTCTGGTGGGTTTTTTGCTTGCCGCCCCGCAAAATATCGCTTATCCGGTTTCTGCCGCCGAACCAGACCTCCGCCTGGCCATGATCCTGGTTTTGTTCATCTACGGCGGTTGGCACGAGATGGCTTACGTCGGGGCCGAGGTCCGCTCTCCGGAAAAAAACATCCTCCGGGCACTGTTGTTAGGCACCTTTGCGGTAACGATAATTTATATCCTCGTGAGTCTGGCATTCGTACATGCGTTAGGATTCCAGGCGGTGCAAACTTCTCAGGGCGTCGCCGCCGACCTGCTTGAAAAAGCACTTGGCCCTCTAGGCGGCCGAATGATCAGCCTCTTGATTTGCATCTCGACCCTGGGAGCCGTTAACGGCATGATCTTTACCAGCGCGCGTATCGCTTATGCCTTTGGCCGTGAACATCCGGGCTTTGGCTGGCTGGGAACCTGGAGTCCGCGCTGGGGCACGCCCGTTTGCTCGCTTGCCGCACAGTCGGCAGTGACATTGGCTTTGGCCGTGGGCTTCGGCCTCTCGGCCAATGGTTTCGAGAGCATGGTCAAATTCACCACGCCGGTCTTCTGGTTTTTCTTCCTCCTGGTTGGATTCGCTCTGTATGTGCTCCGCTGGCGAGTGCCTGAAAAGCCCCGGCCGTTTCGCACGCCCTGGTATCCACTTACCCCGCTATTGTTTTGCCTTTCCAGCGTGTTTATGCTCTACGCCAGCCTTTCCTATGCCATTGAAAAACGCACCTACGAAGCCCTCTGGTCAGTAGGCATTCTGATCCTGGGCTTCCTCTGGAGCCTCTTCGAACAAAAAGCAAAAGCATAAACCCGCGGCATGTATTTACCTGTCAAGGAGAAATTTACATGGCCTCATGGTTATTCCTGAAAAGAAAGCGCTCCCGCCTTGGTTTATTGTTCATTTGTCTGTCGTTCGATGTATTGGTTCTCTTTGGCCAACTTGCCAGGGCTAACGACGCCGCCGACGATTTGACGCTTTGGTACGCCCAACCGGCCAAACAATGGCTCGAAGCCTTGCCCATCGGCAACGGGCGTTTGGGCTGTATGGTTTTCGGCGGCGTAGGAGAAGAACGATTGCAACTCAACGAGATCAGCCTCTGGTCTGGCAGCCCTTACGACAGCGACAATCCCCAGGCCTTGGAGGCCCTGCCCAAAATCCGGGAATTACTTTTCGCGGGAAAATATGCCGAGGCAAACAACTTGGCCAACAAAAAGTTGGTTTGCAAACCCGTGGGCACGGGATCGGGGAAAGCGGCAAAGACCCCTTACGGCTCATACCAAACACTGGGCGATCTGACGCTAAAATTCGACGGCCCCCGGGACTTCGGCGACTATCGCCGCCAACTGGACCTCGATACCGCCGTGGCTAAAGTGCGTTATCGACAGGGCGACGCCGTTTTCACCCGCGAAGTTTTTTCCAGCGCGGTCGATCAAGTGTTAGTCGTAAGGATTGGCTGCAACCAGCCCGGAAAAATCAGCTTTTCGGCCGCCCTTTCCCGGCCCGAACGTTTTGAAACCCGTCCCGATGGCGCCGACGGCCTGATAATGTACGGCCAACTTAGCGACGGCAAAGACGGAGACTCGGGAATGAAATACTTTGTTCGTATGCGCGCAATATGCGACGGCGGAAAGCTCAGTGCCGGCGATAACAGTTTGCGCGTCGAGGGCGCCAACGCCGTCACGCTGCTGCTCGCGGCGGCCACCGATTACAAACTGCAAGCGCCGGACTATCGCGGCGATCCGCCGGATGAAAAAACCGCCGTTCAACTCTCCGCCGCGGCGGCGAAATCGTACGACGAGCTGCTAAAATCACATTTGGCCGATTACCAGAAACTTTTCCGCCGCGTGGCGTTGGATTTAGGCAAAACCGTTGCCGCCGATCGCCCCATCGATGAACGCCTTAAGGCGTTGCAAGAGGGAGCGATCGATCCACAGTTGCCGGCGCTATATTTCCAATATGGCCGATACCTTCTGATTTGCAGTTCCCGGCCTGGCAGTCTGCCCGCCAACTTACAGGGCCTTTGGGCCGATACCATCCAAACGCCCTGGAACGCCGATTATCACGTCAACATCAACTTGCAGATGAACTACTGGCCCGTGGATGCGACCAATCTCGCCGAATGTTTCCCGCCTTTGTTTGAGCTGATCGATTCCCTGCACGCCCCCGGCGCCAAAACCGCCAAAGTCCATTACAACGCCCGAGGCTGGATGGTGCACGCAATCACGAATGTCTGGGGCTTCACCTCGCCGGGCGAACGTCCCTCGTGGGGCTTGTTCCCCACGGCCGGCGCATGGCTGGTCCACCACCTCTGGGATCATTACACCTTTACCGGCGATCGCGAATTTCTCAAACGCGCCTATCCGGTAATGAAAGAATCCGTCGAATTCTATCTGGACTGGCTCGTCGAGGATCCCAAAACTGGCAAATTGGTCTCCGGGCCGAGCACCTCGCCGGAAAACGCCTTTATCGCGCCCGACGGCAAAAAGGCAAGCCTCACCATGGGACCGTCCATGGACCAGCAGATCATCTGGGACTTGTTTACCAACTTTTTAGCGGCCTCGAAAATCTTGGGCGTTGACGATGACCTGGTAAAGCAGGCGGCCCAAGCCCGCGAAAAGCTGCTTGGACCGCAGATCGCCCCCGACGGCCGATTGATGGAATGGGCCCAAGAATTTCCCGAGGCCGATCCGGGCCACAGACACATCTCGCACTTGTTTGCCTTGCATCCGGGAAGCCAGATTACCGTCCACGGCACGCCCGAGTGGGCCGCCGCGGCCCGCAAATCGCTCGACTACCGCCTGGCACACGGCGGCGGACATACCGGCTGGAGCCGGGCGTGGATCATCAACTTCTTTGCCCGTCTGGAAAACGGCGAAAAGGCCCACGAAAATCTGCTCGCCCTGCTGAGCAAATCGACATTGTCCAATCTGTTCGACACCCATCCGCCCTTTCAGATCGACGGCAACTTCGGCGGCACGGCGGCAATTGCCGAGATGCTGCTGCAAAGTCACGCTAGCGAGATCGCCCTTCTGCCCGCCTGGCCAACCCAGGCCTGGCCCTCGGGCCATGTGCGGGGATTGCGCGCCGCGGCGGCGTGGAAGTCGATATCCAATGGAAAGACCAACGGGCAACCTCCGCAACCATCAAAGCCCTCGTGGACGGACAGCATATCATCCGGCCCCCAAAGAATCATAAATTCGCCCAGGCCCGAATCGGCGCACAAGTCGTAAAACTCAATCCCCAAACCGATGACACCGTGAGTATCGACCTCAAAGCCGGAGACATCTGCGAGTTGTCTTTCCAGTAGTCAGGCTATTCACCCAAACCTTGTTCCCAGGCTTCGCCTGGGAACAAAAATTCATTCATTCCATTCGGCATTGCCGTATTTTTCCCGGGCCAGTCGGGCCGTAAGTTCCCGAGGCCAGTCGTCGCACGGCTCGATGGCGTTCCAGGCTGTTGCCAGTGCGCGGCGAATCGCTTCGGCCCCAGCCGGCAAATTCGCCACGAAACGATGGTGATCGCGGCCCTCGCGATAATCAGGCATGCGCGGCGGAGTTTTTAAACATCGAGAGATCAGTTCCAGCGCAAAGTCGTATAAAATCGTGCCGTGATATAAAAAATGCCCGCGCCGGCAGCGCATGCTGTTGCCCGAAAATTTCCGATCACCCACGGCCATATCGCTGGTTCCTTGATAATGCACTCCCGACACTAGCGGCAGCAAAGCCTTTGCCAAGGTCTCGAGCACAAACGTGTGCGCCTGACTGATTGCCCTCAGTCCCGGCTGGTTTTGATACCCGAGCACCAGCGAATACATCAAGCAGCCCGGCCCGGTAATAATCGCCGCCCCGCCGCTAATGCGACGCAAGATAGGAATCCCCACTTCCCGGCAAACCTCGCAGTGCACTTCCGTCTCCACGCGCGACGAGCGGCCCACGACCACCATGTTTTGCCGCGGCTCCCAAAAGCGCAGCGTTTCCTGCGGTTGTGCCGCGTTTTCCGCCTCTTCCAAAAGCGCTTCATCAAGGGCCAGATTCTCGGCCGCCGTTGACAGGGTCAAATCCAAAATACGCATACGGCATATTATGGCAAAGGGCCGGAAAGAAAAAAAGAGTAAAGGCTAAAGAATGAATAAATCCCGTTTAGCCTCGGCACTTGTGCCGAGAGATTTTGCGTTATACTCAGCACTCCTCGCGCGCGGACCTATTGAGCAGGCCCTTTCGCCTTTGGTTCTGCCGCGGAAATTTTCGGCCCGAAACCGCAATCGAGGTTTTCCGCAAAATTCCCGCCGTCATCCCGGAGGTTCTCGCCCACCGAATACACCAGCCATCCTTCGGGCTGCTTTTTGATAATCAGCGCCTTGCCGTTAAAAGGATCAATGCCCACTTCTTTAGGCAAACCCAATTCCTCCATGCTCGGCACGACGTCGCTTTCCGGCGGCACTTTCCTTTGCAGGGCGTTAATTATGCGGAGCGAACGAATCAGGGCCTGCGAGCGATAGGACGAGATTAGCGCCGCGCAAAGTGCGGGCCGCAATAGTTCCGCCATCACGTTCGCCCCAAGCGCCAACTTGGATTTCTCTTCGATGGCATCGTTATTACCTGCCCAGTCCGAATATGGGTACAAGGAATAGTTCAAAAATTCCTCAAATAGATTCAGCACGGACATTTCCCATTGATTAGACAACATCCAAGCATGAGGCAGCTCGCGTCGGAAACAGTCTAAACTGTACGCGCGTTCGGCTTTCAGCGCCATTTGCAACTTATCCATCGAGCCGTGAAGCGACAGCTCCGCATCCAGGGCCTCTCTGGCCTGCTCGCTCACAGGTCCCGCCCGCAGAATTTTATGGGCACAATCTAATGCCCCTGCTTCCATGGAAATGCTAATATAATAATTTACAAAAAGCAGCGGCCCGCGCTCAACTTGGCGAGCCAATTTCAGGAGCAGAACGGCCGCTTGCAGCGCCTCGTCGTTTTTGCCTTGAAATAACCACTCCAAAGCTTGCGCCTCAAGGAAACTCCTTACAGAGACCAGCAACTGGATATTATCGATATTATGCTGCAACAATTCTTGCGGAGTCAGCGTAAAATCCAAGCTGAATCCAAAATCCGGACACGCGGCAGCCTGCTGCAACAGCGCATACACTTGAGGATAAGCCTGCAAAATGTCTTGGACTATTTTCATCTCCTCCGCTTCGTAGCGATTTTCCGAAAAACCTTTGAGCTGATAAATTCCATTTACCGCGGCATCCATCTCGTTTTTGGCTCTCAGAAGATAGGTTGCGGCATTCTGTTCCGGCAAAATGGGCTTTGGGGCAAGATCGGCCAGGCATATCGGCTCTCCTGCTTCCCGCAGCGCGGCGAGCTTTCGCTCGATTTGTTTTCCTATAATCCAGGAATAACCGGCAGGGAGAACAATAACGACTACAATTAGTATCCCCGCGACGATTCCCGTCCAAAGGAGAATTTTCTTCCATTTTTTCATGACGACTATCCTTAATAAACGCTTCCCCGAAACAGTCAATAAAATACCTTCTACCTACAATAGCATCGCTGAGAATATAATTTTTTTATTGTCTTTTTCCACAATTATGAGTCAATATTGCATCGCACTGCATATCTGAACAAAACAACAGTACTTCGCGTAATTAATCAGGGGCCGATTATAACGATTACGTAAACTTGCGTCGCAACTCTTTGCCGCATCTTGGATTAAAAGAAAAATCCGGCTTTTGCCTGCGGCGCGGAGGAGAAAAAACTTCAAAGAAAGTCGGCTATTCTAAGTATAGCCATAACTTGGAGTTGCAATCCATGTTAAACTTTGCGGGCCTTTTGGATATTTGCAGCCCCTGGCATTGTCTGGCAGACTATCTTGAAGGGATATATTTACAATATATTATCCCTAAGTATCGCTGCAACCTAGAGTTGCAGGAGAAGGAATTACTATATCGAAAAGGTTAATAAGATGAACGCTTCTATCCGTTTTGCCTTGAGTCTGATATTCGTTGCTTGCTCGACGGCGGCATTGGGACAGCCGTGCTGCTCGTCGTCGGCAGCGACTGTGGCCGCACCCACGGTAAGCCTTTGCGGTCCAGAGTATAGGATCGTATACAAAACGATTTGCGAACCGCGGCAAATGACCGCGTACAAGATCGAATACGAAACCGTGTACGAAGAGCGCCCCGTAACCACCTACAAGCCCATCTGGGAGACGCAAGTCCGCGAGCAACGATACACGGTAGCCAAACCGATCACCGAAACCAGCGAGCGTGAAGAGGTTTACACCGTACAAAAGCCGGTTTGGGAAACGCAAATCCGCGACAACAGTTACACGCGCATCCGCTATCTACAGGAAACGGCCGAACGCGAGGAACGCTACATCGTTAACCGGCCCATCTATGAAACCGCCGAACGCGAAGAGACTTATACCGTCTTAAGACCAGTGTACGAAACATCCTGTCGCACCGAAACCTACACGGTAATGCGCCCGCAGACCTTCTGCCAAACGCAAATGGTCGATCAAGGCGGTTTTGTCGATCAGACGGTGATGAAACCGGCGGTGATGTCCACGCGCCTGCGATGGATGTCCGAAACCTGCGCCGTCGATCCGGCCACGGGCCAGACGGTTTATCAGCGGCCCGGTCTGTACTGGGTGCAGGTTCCCCGCGGCACTTACGAAGTGCAAAAGGTCTGGCAGCCCAATATTGTGCCCCAACAGGTGCAGCAAACTTACTTAGTGCCGCAGGTCGAATCCCGCCAGGTGCCCGTGCAAACCGTGCGCTATGAGCAGGAGCGCGTGGTGCGCAAGGTGCCTTATCAAACCTGCCGCATAGCGCAGGAAGAAGTGGTCAAGAAGGTGCCTTATACGGTGCTCCGCCCGGTCGAGGAACGCGTCCAACAGCAGATCCCCGTGCAGGTATGCCGCTGGATCACCGAACAGCAAGTTCGTAAAATTCCCGTGACCACCTGCCGCATGGTCTACGAAGAGCGCGTGGAGCAGGTGCCGCATCAGGTCTGCAAGATGATGCCCGTGCAAGCGTCGGTCCGCGTGGCGCATTGCGTGGAAAAGCGGATTCCCGTGACGTATAGCTACAATGTGTCCCGGGTGGTTTGCTATCGCGAACCGATCGGTCCTTGCGGCGAGCCGCTGAGCGTCACCGAGCCGGAAACGATCCTTTCCCCTACAACGCCGGCCGTCAGCACCCAAAAGCCAACGCCGGCCAAAGCGAATTCCGACGCCGCTGCTGATACTCCCAGCGCCGAGCAAGCGCCCTCGTTAGGACCGGAGACGCCCGCGCCAAAGCCATTGGATTACGAGTCCGCGCCGCTTAAGGCCGTGCCTTCGCTGGACATCAAGCCCTAGCTATCGCACTAATATCCATCGCCAAATGGCCCGCAAAACAGAAGATTAAGCCGGGGCACAAGCCGAGTTGCGAATTGTGCCCCGATCTTTTGCGCTAAAAACTACATATATTGATTGCTAATTGACATCTCTACTTCATATCGAGTATATTAATTGGTTAGTATGTTTTGCGGAAGTTTTACATTTATCAATGGAATAAAACTTATGCAGAAACAAAAAATAAAGCAAGTGATAGACGCTTTCCCTGAAGAGGTCGATATGGACGCACTACTGGAGAAGCTTTATCTCCTCGATAAGATCGAACACGGGGAAAAACAGCTTGCCGAGGGAAAAAGCATTCCACACGATGAAGTCAAAAAACGATTACAAACATGGCTCGAATAGTATGGACACCCCAAGCCTTGAATGACTTGGAATCGCTCTTGGCCTACATCGCTACAGAAGCGCCGATCACCGCGCAACGATTCGCACAACGATTAATCCACAGGGTCGAACTTTTAAAAAATCACCCTTTTCTAGGAAGCTATATTGCCGAGGATGATACCCGCACTTACCGGCAAATAATCCAAGGCAATTACCGGGTTATATATCGTACCGACGATGAAACAATCTTTGTGATAGCTGTTCATCATGCCGCTCGACTGTTAGAATCCGATAATCTTGAGTAATTGTATTCTCTCTAAATTCTCAAATCATGACCCACATCGACGAAGACTACGGCATTCTCCAGGGCAAGCGCGTGGCGTTTGCGGGCAAGCTGGCGAGCATGTCCCGGCGGGACGCCGGGCAGATGATCCGCCGCCACGGCGCCACGGTCTTGGAACGGCCCGACGCCTCGGCCCATCTGGTGGTCGTGGGCGAAGAAGAACTTCCCTTGGCCGACGAGGGACAGGACGATTGGTTCGACGACACTACCCGCCAAGCGGCCGAAAACGGCACGCTGGAAATCATTACCGAAACGCAGCTCTGGCAGCGCCTGGGACTGGTCGAACACGAGCAGGACATTCATCGGCTTTACACCCCGGCCATGCTGGCCGAACTTTTGGGCGTACCGGTGGCGGTGATTCGCCGTTGGCATCGGCGGGGATTGATCGTGCCGGTGCGCGAGGTGCGCCGCCTGCCCTACTTCGACTTTCAAGAGGTCGCCGCCGCGCGGCGCCTGGCGGAACTTTTGGCGGCCGGCGTCTCGCCCGCGGCCATCGAAAAAAAGCTTAATGCCTTAACGCGCTATTTACCCGGCGTGGCGCGGCCCTTGGCACAGCTTTCGGTGATTATTGAAGGCAAGCAGATTTTGCTGCGTCAGGGAGACGGGCTGATCGAGCCGGGCGGGCAAATGCGCTTCGACTTCGCGGCCTGCGAAACCGAGGCCCCGCCCGAACGACCGCTCCCCTCCACTCCCGAGCAAATGTGCTCCTTGGCCGCTGAATTGGAAGAAGACGGGCAATTGTCGGCCGCGGCCGAGATGTATCGCGCGGCCATGGCCGCCGGCGGGCCAAAGCCCGAAATTTGCTTCCTGCTGGCCGAGTTGCTCTACCGCCAGGGCGATCTCGCGGCGGCAAGGGAACGCTATTACCTGGCCATCGAACTCGACGAAGACTATGTCGAAGCCCGGGCGAACCTCGGCTGCGTGCTGGCCGAAACCGGACAGCGCGATTTGGCCGTCGCGGCCTTCGAAGGCGCGCTCCGCTTCCATCCCGACTATGCCGACGTCCATTACCACTTGGCGCGCACGCTCGACGAAAGCGGACAAGCCGATCGCGCCGCTGAGCACTGGGAGCGTTTTTTGGCATTGGCGCCCGATAGCCCTTGGGCCGATGAGGCCGCGCGGCGCCTGCCTCTATAACATGGGGGGGTTGCAATCTCCCTCTGATCATGTATCTTAACGCATAAGATGCAGGAAATACTATTCGACTATAAAATCAACCCGACGACCTGGGGGTATTTGTCGGCGTTGTTGATGATCGGCATCTACTTCAAATTCCACCGCTTTTGGAGCGTGCGGAACTTGGATCTGATCGCTTTGATCTGCATTTCACCAGGCTTGTTACTGGTGTATTACGGCCTGATGAATAACGCCGCCGGGCAAGTGCAAGCCGGCTTTGTGTGGCTCTTTGCGATTAGCGGTTTTTTCTTGATCCGCTTGTTGATCGATCCGATCATGGTCCGCCGCCCGCTGTTGGAGCCGAACCTTTCTTTAAGCGGGCTGACCTTTACCGGCGCGGCCCTGCTGATCTTTTTGATGGCCAACATCATTAAAAATCCGCCCGAACGATTGGAATCCTATCTAGTAAAGCAGGAAGCGCCGGCCAAGCCCAGTCCGGGTTTGAAGCTCTTCTATAACTTTGCCAGCTTTTCCAGCAAGGTTATAATCCCGGCCGACAACGCCCAACCCGAGGTCCATCGCCAGCAGGTAATCCAAGCCACCGCGCCAGCACGGCGATACTGGCCCATCTGGCTGTGGTCATCGCCATGGTATTAGTGGGATATTGGCACTTCGATAATATCCATACCGGCGTGGCAACGGCCACTCTTTACCTGCTCACGTTTTACACCAGTCAGATGACCGGACAGGTCGATCACGTTATTCCCGCCGCGCTGCTGGTCTGGGCAATCGTCGCCTATCGACGCCCCATGATCGCCGGTCTGTTTTTAGGCATGGCCATCTGTGTTATTTATTACCCCTGGTACCTTTTGCCGTTGTGGTTCGGTTTCTATTGGCGTCGGGGCGCGGCGCGATTCTTGCTGGGCGTGGTTTTGGCCCTCACGATCACGATCACCTGGCTGGCACTTAGCACGGGAACGTGGGAAACATTCTGGCCGCAACTGCAACTGATGCTCGGCATCCGCAATCCTTTGGAGGTAGTGTCCTCGGGCTTCTGGAAATTTCAGGGAGCAGAGTTCCGTATCACCGTCTTAACAGCCTTTGTCGCCTTGTGTTGCTGCCTGGCCCTCTGGCCGCCGCAAAAAAATCTCGGCACCCTCTTGAGTTGCTCCGCGGCCGTGATGCTGGCCACGCAATTCTGGCACGCCAACAACGGCGGCTTGTACATCGCCTGGTACCTGCCGCTTTTGATCTTGACAATCTTCCGCCCCAATCTGGAAGACCGGGTAGCCCTCTCCGCCGTGCGCGATCTGCGCTGGCCCTGGCGCCGCAACCGCGCGCCCAAAATCCAACCGGCCGCTCCTGTAACATGATAAATATTATGAGGAGATCGGGGTTAAAGTCTTTGTTTGAGGTTTAAGCGCATTTTGCACATCAAGTACAGTAGTTTGTTCATCGTGTAAAGCCGCGACCAGTGGTCGCGGTTTGGGTGCGGCCAAAGGCCGCATTAGGGAATAGGAGATAGGGATTCTAACTTGATTAGGAAGAACAAAAGAGGAATTATGAAGAAGGTGCATAAAAATAAACGTGAGCCGGAAATGCTCAAAGAATACGATTTCAGCAGAGGCGTCCGCGGCAAGTATTATAAACGTTTCCTGGAAGGTAGTAATGTAGCAGTGATTGACGCCGAATTGGCTAAAATCTTTCCGGACTCTAAATCGGTAAATCAAGCCTTGCGATCACTTGTCTCAGTAGCCCAAAAAAGTGTAAAACTAAAAAAAGCCCGGTGAATTCAATCCCGGCGGGCGTCAAGGGATTCGGGTTTTTTCTGTTCCGCGTACCAGTGACGCCAGGCCGCCTGATCAAAGCCGAAGTTCTGCCCGGTGATGGCCACCAGCGCGTCGAGCACCGCCTGATTGGAAAACTGCTTGGCGATGATTTTCGGTCCTCCGCCCATCGAGAGCCCGCCGGCGCCGGGGGCGTTGCCGAACGTGGTAGTCATGCTGTTATCGCCGCCGGGTTTGCTGATTTTGAATGTGTGCGTGGTCACCAAAGCGTTCACCAACGGCCCGACGGCCGCGGGATCTTTCAGCCGTCCCAGCGCAAATCCGGCCAGATTGACCGTGGAATTGTCTTTCGCCCGTAATCCAAACTGGCTCGTGTAGTACGCAATGACCTCCGGTCGCTTTTGCACTTGGAGAAAATCCAGACACGTCAAACGGAGTTCTTCCACGGGATCTTCAAGCGAGGCAACGGCCAGGACCTTGGCGGACTCGGGTGTATTGATCTTTCCCAGGGCCTTGATATACAACAGCCGGGCAAACTCCGCCGGATCATCATGCAAGCCCTGCGCCAATACCTTGATCGCCGCCGGATCAACGATGTTCTGGAAATTCTCCCGGGCCTGACTCTCGCGATCCGATCCTAGCCAACTCCGCCACCGTTTGACCTTCTGAAACCATTCCTGCCGGGCGTTTTCCAGCTTATCTTTGTTTTCCGAAATTTCGATCTGCTGCGGCAGCATCCAGCGCCCCTTGTAGCGTTTGTAGCCCCGCTCGATCATCAGTTCATCCTGGGTTGCCCATTTCCCCTCGATCTGGCTGTAACCCAGGGCGTGACGCGCCTCAATATGGTTGGGATCCAGTTCGATAATCCGCTTCAGATGCGTCTCGCGCTCAACCGGCAGCTTGTGTTCGCGGCACCATTCGGCCAAGGCCCATTGGCCCTCGACCGTATCGGGATAGCCGGGGCGAATCTTTCCATATTCTTCTTCATCCGCCCGGACAGGCATCACCTGTTCAACTTGCGATGCGGCCAGCGTGATCCGTCCTCCGCCGGAGGTTTGAATCACGTATTGCTCTCGCGGATTCTCGCGGCGATTTACCAGTTCGCCCGAGACGCGCCCGCCATTGACCAGTACGAACTCTTCCGCCCGGCAGGTGTAACCCGCCTGAAAAACAAGCATCAGTATCAATGAGCGTAAAATCCAATGACCCACAGGCAAACCTCGATTCAGTCTTGTTCCCAGGCAAAGTATTCTATTCTTGTTCCCAGGCTCTGCCTGGGAACAAGGCATTTCGACACTCGGCCGAATAATTCCAAACTTTCTGTCTTTAGTATAAACACCCCTTTTAAACAGCAGTAACGCAAATCCCCTCCGCAGCCGGTTTTTTTCTAAGATTCACCTTGTTTTGTGCAGATTCTTTCCATATCTCCCCCCTCTCCCTTTTGGGAGAGGGTCGGGGTGAGGGCGTATAGCAAATTGTACGATAATACCCCCACCCTAATCCTCTCCCTGAGGAGAGGGGACTAATTATAGACTTCGGATCCTATATCTGCTCGCTCGACCTGCTAAGAAGGACTGAATATCGCAAACCCTCCATAAGTGGTGTAGTTTGAAACGCCGGATTCGGGTACCCTTTGTCGGCTTTTGCTTAGGGAGCAACCCATGGCACGCCTGATTCTCGGAGTACTGCTGATTGCCCTGATCGGTTTCGGCGGCTACTTCGTGGTAAATTACCAGGTGGAAACCTATTACGAAAATGGTAAATTTTCGTACCTGAAGATCACGCCTCGCGGCGGCCGGCAGGACATGGCCGCATCCGGCAGCGCCTCGTTCGAGCCGCCTAGCCGGCCCGTGCGACCGACGTTTCGCATCGCCACGTTTAATCTTGACGGATTGGATGAGACCAAACTCAACACCCTGCGCATTAGCGACGTATTGGAACGGCTTCTGCCGCGCTTTGAACTAATCGCCCTGGAGGGACTGCGCGGGAAAAATCAAGGCCTGCTGGTGCGCCTGATGGAACGCATCAACGCCGCCGGCGCAAGGCAATACGACTTCGCCACTTGTCCCACGCAGCAGCGCGACGGCATCGAACATTACAGCGCCTTTGTGTTCGATCGCACCGCCCTGGAGATCGATCGCTCAATGTTGCATTTTGTGGAGGATCCGTTGGGACGCTTCCGCCATAAACCGCTGGTAGGCGCGTTCCGCGTGCGCGGACTCGATCCCGCCCAAGCCTTCACCTTCACCTTGGTGGCGGTGGAAACCAATCCCCAACAACCGGCCCTGGAGTTGGATCTCCTGGCCGACGTTTATCGCACACTGCGTGATGACAAGCGCAACGAAGACGACATCATTATCCTCGGCGATTTACAGGCCGACGAAAATCATCTCGGCCGCCTGGGCAATTTTTTAGGCATGACCGCCGTGATCACTAACGCCCCCACCACCACGCGCGGCACGCAACTGGTCGATAACATCCTTTTCGACCGCCGGGCCACCAGCGAATTCACCGGCCGCGCGGAAGTCGTGGACCTGATGCGCGAATTCGATCTTACTATCGAGCAGGCCCAGGAAATCTCCACACACTTGCCAATTTGGGCCGAGATGAGTTCCTACGAAGGCGGCCAAAAAGGTTACGTGCCGCCCCTCCCCGCCAATTTGCAAAACAGATAGGCGGTCACTTTTTTTGCCGCCTTTATTGTTCCGTCTTTGTTTTTAAAAAGGATTTAACTGTGGCGCCCTGCTTGTCGATGGTCGCTTCCACAGCACCGCTTTTAAACGTATGGATCGTGCGGCTGCCCACCGCCCGGTAAGTGGCGTCTATCTCCGGGAGACTCCACCGGCCATCTCCGCTAAATACTACCCAATCGGGCCGGCACCACGCGGCCAAGCCCGGCGAGTTGCTCCTGCGGCTGCCATGGTGCGGGGCCAAAAGCACGTCGCAATGCATGGGCTTTTGGGCCAACAGTTCCTCGAGTCCCGGCGATTCCAGATCGCCGGGCAAAACAATACGATGCCCAAGGTATTCCACCATCAGCACCAGGCTGTCGGCATTGTCATTGTCGGAGGCGCCGCGCCGGGGAGGATGCAACACTACCAAACGACAATCCTCGCCGCTCTCTAGCCGCTCCCCGGCGCTTATTTCCCGCACGGGCACGCCGGCATTTCGCAGGGCTGATTTCAATGCCTCTAAGGTCAATGTCTCCTTTTCAAACATCATCGGCGAAACATACACCGCGCCCACCGAGCATTTTTCCATTACCTCCGGCAGTGCGTTGTAATGGTCGATGTCCGGATGCGAGAGCACCACGGCGTCAAGGTGAGTGATCCCTCGCGACCAGAGCATATCCGCAATAATCCGCCCTGCCCGCTCGGGCGAACCAAACTGACCCGCGTCGTAAAGCAGCGTCTTGCCCGAGGGCAATTCCAACACCGCGGCGCTGCCGTGCCCCACCGATAAAAAAGTACAATGCAAACGGTTGCTATCGTGTCGCGTCAGTGCGGGGATAAAACCTATCGCAGTCCAGCCGGCCAAAAGCACAACACACCAGCGCCGCGGCGGACGAATCCAGGGAAAAGCCGCCCAGGCAAACACTCCACCATAAAATCCCGCCAACCACCAGTTTTCCGGCCCCGGCACCCAAAAGTGACTGCCTGGTACGGCAGCGGCAAAACTTATCCCCTTTTCCAAAAGCCATAAGTTTAAATTGCAACACCAGGCCGCCACGACGGCCAGCGGCGGCAGCAGCGCCGCGAGAAACAAGAAAACAAAGCCGCTAAGCAATCCCACCGTCATGGGCAACCAGAGCACGGCATTCAGCACCAGGGCCACGGGCGAAAACAGATGGAATCGAGCCATCACCAGCGGTTGGGTTACCGCCCAGATCACAGCGCCAATAAATATCAAGTCCCACAGATAACGCCCCCACTTCCAGAAGAATCGCGATATCAGGCCCAGTTGTTCGGCTGCCATTTTCTGTAAGTATTTCTCTTTCTGTTCTATTGCCGCCCGATACTGCCAGACCCACATAATGGCCGCTACTGAAAGAAACGAAAGCTGTGCGCCAACGCTAAAAAGATCGGACGGATTTATGGCTAATACCACTAATGCCGCGGCGGCGAGTGAATTGAAACTCAGCGCCGGACGCCCCAGATATAATGACAAGCAGGTTATCAATACCAAAATCGTCGCGCACACCACCGGCGGATTGACATCGACCATCATGGCATATAGCACGGTGATCAAGGTCACCAGCACCAGGCTCAAGACCTGCGGCGCGGGAAACCGCCGCAGAACCAGAGCATCGCTCCCGCCAGTATGCCCACGTGCAAACCGGAAATCGACAAAATGTGGATCGTTCCCGTTGCCATAAAGGCCTCGTTGCGCTGGGCATCGATCTGTTCCCGCTCGCCCAGCAAAACAGCCGCGGCAAGTTCGGCCTGGCGCGGATCGAGATATCGCCGGATAAGTTCGCTGCCGCCCCTGCGCACGCGCTCCAGCCAGCGGGAAAGGTTCCAGGGGCTACCGGGCTGGATAATCGAAATGCAAGCCGCTTTCTCCGCTTCGATTATCGCGCGACGCGACGTCCGCGCAAATAATCGGCACGGTCAAACTCCCCGGGATTATGCGCCGCGGACGGTGCCCAAAAGCTGCCGAATATCCGGATCTGATCGCCCGCCTCGACCAGCGGCATCTGGCCTAATACATATACTATTGCCCTGCCGGAAACAGGCTTCCAATTGTCGCCATCACGCACCGCTAACGTGGATATCTCAAAGTGACATCGCGGCAGCCTGCCCGGTGCAGACAACAGTATTGACCTGGGCGCACTTATAGATATCGCTTCCAGGGCGATCGGCTGGGCTTTTATTTGGGCAAAATTGCCCAGATCGTTTTCCTCGAACAGATTCCAGCGCAAATGGTGCCATGCAGCGCCAAGGGCCAGCAGAGTCAACATCAGCAAAACGGCGGCAGCCCGAGGACGCCCCCGCCTTGCCAGCAGATACCAGATGCCCAGCGTGGCCAAAGCCGCCGCGTACCAGAAAGCCAGAGATTGCGGCCGGCAGTAATCGATAACAATGCCCGCACTCACCGCCCCCAGCACGATCACCAGCGGCTGGTAGCGCGGCCGATCTTCTCGAGTATCAAAATTCATTACGGGTGGCGACGACATGGAAACGCATTGTCGTCTGTACTCACTTTTCCCGCAAGCATCCCCGCATATCGTCCGCAATGAACACTCTTGACGAAATACTATGATTTACATACCATCCACCCAGGCCGCAACATATTTTCTAAATTTTATCGTTATGGACAACGCCCCAATATTTCCTTTGCAGTCTGCTGATTTGAAGCAGAATACTCGCTGGCTGCGCCTGGCGATCGGGCTTTGGATCGCCTTGGCAACGGCAGTATGCGTGAAATCAATTGTGCAGGGAGGAGAGCACACAGTTTATCCGGTGTATGCCTGGGGTTCGCGCCACTGGTGGGCGGATCAACCGCTGCACGCCGAATATCCCGAATTGAAAATCTACATCTATCGCTATTCGCCCACCTTCGCCATTTTGTTTACGCCCTTGGCACTGCTGCCCGATTGGCTGGGAGCGAGTCTCTGGGGCATCTTGAGCGTGGCAATGTCTGTCTGGGCCTTGCGCCTGATGGTGCGCGAAATGTTGCCTGGCGCCGGGCCGCCGCGGCGCGAAGCGGCTTTTTTAGCTCTCACGGCGATCGGATCGATGTCGAGCATCTGGTCCGGGCAAAGCAATTCGCTGTTGCTGGCGCTGGTGATCTTCGCTGCTGTGGCCATCATCCATCAACGCTGGTGGACGGCCTCGTGCCTGTTGGCCTTGCCCGTGTTCATTAAGATTTGGCCGTTAGCGGCAGTGCTACTCTTTATGGCTTTTTGGCCCAAGCAACTTTCCTGGCGATTTATGATTGTCGCCATGGCACTGGCCCTGCTGCCGTTTTTCACCCGGCCGCTGGGTGTGGTTATGGAACAATATCAACAGTGGTATGCGAGCTTGACCGGTCCGCAACAAAACCGCTGGCCCGGCTTCCGCGACGCCTGGACCATCTGGGAAAATCTTTATCCGCCCGTTTCGCACCTGGGATATCATGTGCTGCAACTACTGTCGGCTTTTCTGCGCTCCTCTGGTGCTGTTATCAACGCCGCCGCATCAAAAAAATTCCCCTCTCCGGGCACCACCGGGCACCATCGGGCACCGCGGCGCAGCCGTGGTCGGCATGGTCGATCGGGGAGAGGGCCGGGTTGAGGGCTAATGAAAATCCTCCCCTCTCTTCTTCGGAAAAGGCCAGGGTGAGGGCTGATGAAACCGAGGGCTACTTCCTCACCTTGCTTATATCGGCTTGGGTCTCCTGGCAATTGCTTTTTGGTCCCGGCTCCGAACAACTAACCTATGGAATCATTGCTCCATCGGCCGCCTGGGCAGTGCTGGTCAGCTTTGCCGAAAAAAGGCACCGCCTCTGGACCACACTAACCTGGCTGGCCCTTGCACTGCTGGCCTGCGGCGACATTGAACGCCCGCTAACACTGCTCCATCCCGCCGCCACCATGCTTTTGCCTCTGTGTGTGGTGTCGTTTGTTTTCTGGCTAATTTATCACGAGCGTGGGATAAGCGCTTAGGAGATGAAGATCGCGAGAATTATTATTTCCCCCTTCCCAGGCTCTCGATAACCTTGTCGAAGGCGGGTTTGAGCGCTTCCCACTCCGACTCCAAGCACTGGCAGACAACGCGGATTCGCTTATCGGAGCTCAGGGCCGTAACGCGGTAGCCGTGGATCGAGCCCCCGAAGGTGCGCGTGCCAGTAAACTCCGATCTCCGCGCATCGCTTAGGCCGGTGGGCACGGCCACCGGTTGCTTTTCCTGAACCCCCGCGCCTTCTTCAAAACCCTGACGCTCGTGCTCGTGGACTGCGGCCACCGGAGCGCGGTCTTCCACAGCGATGTCGATTCCTATCGGATTGAATCCCGACTTGGCGATGTCGGCGATCATCGAACCGACCCAATTCGCGTCGACCGAGATTTCCGCGCTGCCGGAAGTGAACTTGGCCCAAGCATATCCGGCCTTGCCGCCGCTTTCCACTTCCCACCCGGTCGGAGAGAGGATCAGGAATGATCCGTCCTGGGCCTTGTAGGGCTTAAACTCCGCGGGCACGACTGCCGGGCCGCTGCAACCGCTAATCGCGAGCATCGCGCCGATCACGGCAAGCCACGCCAACATTTTTTCGTTACGGTTTTTCATCTTCGTCTCCTTTGGTTAAAGTTTTTGTTGTTGCCGCTGCGATGCATCCGGCGAGCCTGCCGGCCAGCCGGGCGTAGATGATGATTACCGTCGCCAAAAGCGGCCCCGCGTACAAAGGCGTCAGCCAGTACGCCTGTCCCCCAAGTCCTGCTTTTGTCAGTATAGTGCAGCCCACGATCATCACGCCTGTCTCCAGATAGAACAGGCTCCACGCCCACCATAAGGGGACAAGGCTCCGCAATATTATTCCGATCGCCACTGGCACCCACGCGCCGTTGCCCGCCAAGGCCCCCAGCAGCACCAGGGGAAAAGCCGCGAAAGTGCCCACCGCCATCGTCAGCCAGGAGTCGGAAAAGCTCACCAGCTTCACCACGAGTCCGACCACGGCTGCCTGGAGCAGCAACGCAATAATATGGGCAAAGTTCCAGACCCACTCTTTCCATTCGCCCCCGGGCGAGACTTCGAAGCTATCCCAACCGCTGCACGTTCCCTCGATGATGCTAAAACAACAGGACGCCGCATAACCAAGTGTTAGCAGACCGACTGCTAATGGGGGAAGTCCCAGATAGTACGCGCTGCTCGCCCCCATCACAGCCCCGTTCTCGATCCAGAACATCAACAGCCAGCCGAAGACCATCAGTCCCAAAGTAATGAACATCCACGGGCCCAGTGTGTTCAGATAGAAGGGGAAAGTCAGGATGCCGCTCAGCATGGGCCAGCGGGGCCGAGGAGGCAGCTCTTCAGCCGCTCTGATGCGCTTCTGCTTGGCTGCCTGCAAGTGCTTTTCCACAAAATCCGGCAGGGCACGCGGCTTTTCCGGCTCGCGCACAGTGTATAATGCTTCGTCCGCCAGCAACGAATCGATCCGCCCTTTTGGTTTCTCCGGGGGAGTGCTCATGACACGGTCTCCGCAGTCGCACCCTGCCCTGCTGGGCAAGCACAAGAACTACCGTTATGAAATGATCTTTCTGCATAACATACAAACCTTTAAGTCATTTCGCAATCCCTGCATGAAAGTAGGACAGATGCTCCGCATCTACATGAAACTGAACATAAAGTCATCCTGAGCGCATAAAGTCAGCCTGCTTCTAGATCTCTTTCCCCACGGCCTCGGCCACGCGGCGGCAGAGTTCCATGAGGGCCTCGAATTCTTCAAAGTTCAGCGATTGATAGCCGTCGCTTAAGGCGGTTTCAGGGTCTGGATGGACTTCGATAATTAGTCCATCGGCCCCGGCGGCAATCGCGGCGGCGGCCATGCGGGCCACAAGCATCGCGTGGCCCGTGCCGTGGCTGGGATCGACCACTACCGGCAAATGCGTGCGATCGTGCAAATACGGCACGGCCGAAAGCGAAAGCGTGTAGCGCGTGTGCGTCTCAAAGGTGCGAATCCCGCGCTCGCAGAGCATCACACTGGGATTGCCCGCATTAAGTATGTATTCCGCGGCCAGGAGCAACTCGTCCATGGTGGCGCTGGGACTGCGTTTTAGCAGTACCGGCTTGCCTTCATAGCCCGCCGCCTCCAAGAGCCGGTAGTTTTGCATGTTCCGCGCCGATCTGGAGCACGTCGGCATAGCGCGCGACCAGTTCCACGTCTTGCTCCGACATCACCTCGGTTACCACGGCCAGGCCGGTCTCTTCCCGGGCGGCGGCGAGAATTTTAAACCTTCTTCTTTAAGTCCCTGGAAGCTGTACGGGCTGGTCCGCGGCTTGAACGCCCCGCCGCGCAAGGCCGTGGCGCCCGCCGCCTTGACCGCCTTGGCGGTGGCAAGCGTTTGTTCCTCGTTTTCCACCGAACAAGGACCGGCGATCATGCCCAGGTGACAATTACCTACGACCAGGCTGCCGGCGCGGACCACGGTCGGCTCGGGCTTGACCTCGCGGCTGGCGACTTTGTACGGGGCCAGAATGGGCACCACCTCGGCCACGCCCGGACCGCTTTCCAGCGAAGTACGATGCTCGTCGCGCTTCTCGCCAATGGCCGCGATCACCGTGCGCTCGGTGCCATAAATCGGATGGGCCTTAAGCCCCAACTCTTCCACGCGCTTAATCATGTGTTCGATTTGCTCCTTAGTAGCGCCCTTTTTCATAACGACGATCATTTTGATTAGCTCCCGTTATCAGTTTTCAGTAAACAGTTATCTGTTTTTTTTACCTTGTTCCCAGACTATGCCTGGGAACATACCGCTTCCACGTCCGCAATTTGAAATTTGCATTTTGCAATTTTCAATTTGCAATCATTACACCAACAAAAAAACCCCGCCGACCTTAGGAAGGTCTCGGGGTTTTGGTCTTTTGAGGTTTTTTGCTTGCGAACTACAAACCGCCTCCGACCCCGCGACCTTCGCGGGCAAAATAAAAGTAAAACCAATAATAGGCGGTCAGGTTCGTACGCATGTTTATAAATATCGTCCAGCCCGTGATAAAACTTATCACTAACTTAATTTTGACAGTAAAGCGGAATAAAAGCAAGGGAAGAACGTGGGGAAGATTTTATTATTGTTAAAAATTTGCCTTGTAGATTCAACAGCTCTCACCCTAACCCTCTCCCGGAGGGAGAGGTAACGTTTGTTGCGGTTTATCCCATAGTGAGAGGAGCCTGTTGGGATAGTCATTTTAATTGATGGCCTCTGCATCACTTTTCGAATATTAAAGATTGTAAATATCCCTGCTGGCGATCCGTCACAACTCATTTGCCAGTATAAGGGGCATCAAGGTTGACAACGCCATGCTCGGCTGCGAAAATGCAGTGAAGTTTTATCGCACTTCGGCGGTCCAATACCTGTCAGCATACTCATGGAATAATAACATGCCGCTGTCACAAGGCGAGGTCGATGAGTTGTATCAACGGTATTGTGCTGAGTTTCCAAAGCCGCTTCTTGAAACTCAGCCGTTTGCTCAGCGCTCGGTATTGATCCATATGGCGTTTGACCAAGCCAAGAAGCATGCGCCCGCCATTGGACTCCCACCACCGCCCAAGTCCATTTTGACAACCTCGCCTGTCCGCACATCACGCGAGAGTCTCCTCTTATTCACGGTAACTTTGTCGGCTGTGTCCCACGGCTATTTCTTGACGCAATACGCATATACAGAACGCTTCTATCCCGTGACGGTTGATTTCGATGCGTTGAAACGCGCTATCGCGGACACATACGAAGTGGACCTCGGCGCGATTCTTCCAAAGCGACTAGATTACCTCTTATCACTTGAACTTGATTCGCACTGGCAGTACATCGCCCAACACCTTCCAGATTTGCAGAAGCGAATGGACGTATCAAGTAAAAAGGCAGATGCCGTTCGGCTTGCTATTACCTCGTCCCTCACACTGGGCTCGCTCGTTTGGCAGGCTGCAGACTCACTTTCCAATGATCGCCGCCGTCAGCAAATTGATGCTGACCGAGTCTTCATGTCATACTCTTCGAAAGACAGGAAAAAAGTCCAGTTGATCGCAAGGTCACTAGAACAAAAGGGCTTACTTGTGTGGATGGACGAAAAGGACATCGTAGTGGGAGAACCAATTCTTGATCGAATTCGAGACGGAATCTTGAAAGAGGTTAATTACATCTTGGTGTTTCTAAGCGAACATTCCATCGCATCTGAATGGGTTCGGCACGAGATTCGACTTGCCTACCAGCGTGAAATGGAAACAGGTTCGATCGTGGTGTTACCGATTCTCTTGCGAGACTGTTCGGTCCCAGATGATCTACGAGTTAAGAAGTACCTCGATGCACGCGGAAGTTCAAAGCAGGCAGCAGAGAATATTGTGAATGCAATCAACAATCACCGAAAGGTTTGGAATCGGCCACGGCTGGGTGGCACTGGAGAAAGTGGCTGAGATTGTGTGCCACTGGCTTTGCCAGTGCGTTGGGCTTCCTTGACGTTCCATGGTGTTGTGGGTAGACGTGGAGAATGGCACATCAAAAGACCGTGCGGCACTTTCACGATGACCACAGAATCTCGATCTGCCAATGCTTCCTGTTTTCCCGGAAAGAGTCGTCCCTCGAGAAGTTGCAGGGAAGGCACTGGCAAAGCCAGTGGCACACTTACGGTTGTCTCGTAATCTCAACCGTTTGCTCGGATGTCTCATCATATGACCCATAGACGAGAAAAACATCTGTGGAATATGATGTAACAAACTGCAAAGTTATTGCCTGCGCATTACTTTTGGTCCATGGTTTTACTTAGAGTGTCTAACAAAATGAACTTTTACGTATTACCTATAGTTGCTAAAATCCCTGGCCGTACAAGGAGGTACGACCATGGCAAAGCCAATTTTAGATGATGAACTGTGGAAATTGATCGAACCGTTACTACCACCGCCAAAGCGAAGACGTTGCCGGTATCCGGGACGCAAACCATTATCCCATCGCCATGTTCTGACAGGGATTCTGTTCGTGTTGAAGACAGGCATACCCTGGGAATATCTACCACAAGAAATGGGATGCGGATCGGGAATGACCTGTTGGCGACGATTGAGTCGCTGGCAAAAGCTAGGTGTGTGGGACAAAATCCATCGGGTACTGCTCGACCATTTGCAGGCGGCGGACGAAATCGATTGGTCTCGGGCAGTTGTCGACAGCACGTCCATACGGGCGGTTTTTGGGGGGCAAAAACTGGCCCAAACCCCACGGATCGCCGCAAATTCGGCTCGAAACACCATGTCCTCACGGATGCTAACGGCATCCCCTTGGCAACCACGTTGACCGGTGCCAATGCACACGACGTTACGCAATTGCTGCCGCTGGTAAACGCCATTCCGCCGGTACGAGGCAAACGCGGACATCCAAGGCGAAGGCCTCAACGTGTTCAAGGCGACCGTGCTTACGACTCGCAACCTCACCGTAAACGCTTGCGGCGGTTGGGCATTGTGCCGGTGCTGGCAAAGCGCAATACCGAACATGGCAGCGGCTTGGGCGTCTTCCGCTGGGTTGTCGAACGCACTAACAGTTGGCTCCACCAATTTCGGCGTTTGCGAGTTCGCTTTGAACGACGCGATGATATCCATGAAGCTTTCTTAACCCTTGGTTGTATCCTAATTTGTTCTAGGTTTTTATAAATTTCATTTTGTTAGACGCTCTTAATAAAACTTGGATTGCCCCTTGCACCGGTTGCGATTGCAGGACAATCAAAGTATTGGAAGGCTGATCAAAATAGATCGCTGCCGCATGGCCGGAGCCGTTCCAGGAGGCCTTGGCCACGGCGTTTTTGACCTGCTCGATCAGGTCCGCTCCAGAAACGTCTTTGCCCAACTGCTTGCCGAGCGGATAAAACTCCAGCTCCCCTCGGGCGTCGAGCACTGATTGGCTGGTCACCTGAAGCGTGCGCGCGTCGATTGCCCGATAGCCAAGTTTCAACGGAACAAGCAATCCAACTAGCGCCTCGGCCAAAGGCTGCTTTTCTACAACAAAAGAAATTTCCGTTTTGTCCGACATTCCCGCAGCGGCCAAAACCCGACGATCAATGAGAATATCCACCTCGGCCTGCTGGCCCAGATACGCCAAAATGTCCATCAATGTGGCAGGTTCATGAAAATTGGCGCTCACCTTGTGTTTTAGCGCTGAGTCGGCCTGCTGGAGCCGGGTGGTCAACTCGAAACGTTTTGGATCGCGATTGCTTTTCAGCGGCCGGGCCCGGGCGCTACGAAGTTTTTCGCAAAACACCAGAATTTGATCGTGCACCGCACTGGTTTGCGCAACGACCAACGCGGTTTTATCGGTTTCGATGGTTCCCTGTGCGCCGGCCGACTGCCATGACTCGGGATAGACAAACTTTTGCACCAAAGCGGCGAGATTTTCCATTGCCGCTTTGTCGTCGCCGGTAAGATCGGCAACCGTGTATCGCACGCGGCGAAGTTCTTCACGTTCTTCAACAGGGCTGGTCACTACCACCTGCCCGTCTTCTTCCACAAAAACCATTCCCCGCTTGGCGCTTATTTGCTGAAGAATTTCTTCCAGCGTGGCGTCGGTCATCCGCGCCGTAATCGGATCATAGAGCGTCACACCCAAACGCTCCATGGCGTCGGGATCGAGCGTTATCGGCAGCCCGCTCAGGGCCGCTAGCAAACCGATTGCCCGGCCAAAGGGCATCGCGCTGAACTCCATGCCGGGAATCACTTCGCCCAAACGGGATTGTACGTTTATTTTTTCGGGCGCTATCAGCTTGACCACCTTACTTGTGCCTGCAATCGTCGGCATGGGCTGCTTGCTTTGCGTGAGGACCTTTTGGGCCGCCTCTTTATTCACATCCAAAGAAGGACTTGCCGCGGGGGGCTTTGCCGCGGGAGTATTCGACTCAGGCGTCTGGGCTTTTGGTGGAGAGGTAGGCTCAGCGATTTTTTCAGCAGCGGTTTCGACAGCGGATTCGACATCCGATTTTGATTCTGCCGTGGTTGTCGGTTCAGGTTCACTGCTCGCGATATTCTGTTTTGATTCCTGCGAATCTACGTCTTTGGATGTATCTTCCGCCGGACTGTCGGCTTGTTGGGCCAAGGTGTTATCATGGCGCTGAATAGACGCCGGGCCGGCATTATCCGGGTTGCCGCTGAAATAAATCGCCAGCCCTGCCACAACGCACAATACCGCGGCGGCCGCCATTGCGGCAATGAGCCAGAACCAAGAATGTGCAAGTCCGAAAAACGTCCCTTCGGAGCCCGTTGAAGCCTCGCCCATGGATGAATTGTCCATGGCTGAAGCAGACGCCTGCCCCGGCGAAGATCCGTCCGGGAGATTTTCAGAGGTTTTTGGTGGCTGCCATCCGGGCGGCGCCTGCACATTGACCATGCTCTGGCATTTTGGGCATTCAAAAATCTTGCCGATCGCTTCCGTGCTATAAACGGCGATTCGCGCATGGCAGGTCACGCAAGTGAGGGAAAATAATTTCTCTACCACGGTTACATAATAAATGTCAAAGACCCACCCCTCGGAGGGATGCAAAGCCAAAAAAATTCGTTTCAAGCCCCAAAGCCATTGTACGATACCCACGCGAAAATGTCAGGCAATTTGCAGTTGGATTCGGGCTATCTGCGCGGCGCCTTCGATCCGTCCCCTTTAAATTTCCCCGGGTAAAGATAAAACTGAACAAGGCGAACCTATACTTTTCTATATGCCGAAATAGAATCCGCCAGTCGTTTTCCACCCGCCATCAGCACACACAGCCAGTTCATGAGCCGTCGATTGATAGATTTGAAACCTCCCTTTGTTGCCAGGTGGAACGCCATCATAACCTGGTTTTTGCTGCTGGCGGTTGCTGGGCCGAACTTGGGCCAGGCGACCGATCGCCGGCAAGATACTGTAAGTATTGTGTTTGCCGGCGATGTGATGCTCGACGGCGGACCCGGTCACGCCATAGTACACGGCAACGATCCCTTCCAGGAATTCGCCGCGATTTTCCATAATGCCGACATCGCTGTTTGCAACCTGGAGTGTGTGGTCGGCGAAGGTGGCGAGCAAGTGCTAAAACCCTACACCTT
Source organism: Pirellulales bacterium (assembly GCA_963820545.1). Lineage (GTDB taxonomy): Bacteria > Planctomycetota > Planctomycetia > Pirellulales > Thermoguttaceae > CAWGAJ01. Next base: position 51,054 of record CAWGAJ010000001.1, on the reverse strand, counting down.
CCGTGGTCCGCGGGAAAGCATTCCGCTGTTGAAAAAATACTTTACCGCGGTGAACGTAGCCAATAATCATTCCGGCGACTTTGGGAAAGAAGCTTTTCTCGATCAATTGACCTTGCTGAAAAAAGCCGATCTTCCCTATTTTGGCGGCGGAGCCAATCGCCAGGAGGCCTATCAGCCTTTGATCCTCAATCGCCACGGCTTACGCATCGCTTTGCTGGGCTTTAATCGGTTTCCGCCAAAATCCTTCGCCGCTGGCGAGCATGAGCCGGGAACCGCCTGGTTGGATGAGGACGATGTTCTCAAGGCGATTAAAGCGGCGCACGAAGAACATCACGCCCAGATCGTGATACCCTATTTGCACTGGGGAAAAGAATACCGTCCCGAACCAACGGCCGAACAGAAAGAATTGTCGCGGCGCCTGATCGACGCCGGAGCCAGTGCGATAATCGGCGCTCATCAGCACGTCACGCAAACAATCGACATTTACAAAGGCCGCCCCATAGTCTACAGCTTGGGCAATATGGTCTTCGACTACTTCCCCGCCGATCCTGAGGTATGGACCGGCTGGATTGTGGAACTGACCTTCAACAACCCGGCGCAAGTCGACTTGAAAACCCATGTCCTGCAAATCGACAAAGCCGGCATTCCCCATCTGTTGCCATTGCCCCAGGCCGATTCGCCTCCGGAAAAATAGCCCCCCATATTGCGGCATTTTTGTTCCTGAATTCCATCCCAGATCTTCCCTCTATAGAGGAAACTGAACAAAATAAAGGTCTCGACTGTCTACACTTGAGAGATATTACGCATAGCACAGTCCTAACAATACACTTCCATGCCATCCCCGCCCCTGAACATCCGCCGTATTGACAGCCGTTGCGACGACGTGCGCGCGGCAATGGCTCAATTGCGCGAAAAACTCAGCCCGCGGGGCAACGTGGTCAGCCAGTCGGGCCGGCAGCGGACGATCGATGTCTTCGGCCAGCCGCTTTCGCCCCTCGAAGTTGTCGAGCGCATCTGCCGCGACGTGGCCGAAAAGGGCCTTGCCGCCGTGCTCAATTACACTGTCCGGATCGACAAGGTCCAACTTACCGCCGAGACGGTGCGCGTACCGCAGTCGGATTTAGCGCGCGCCCACGCCCAGGCCGACGCGGATTTTTTGCAGGCCGTTCGCCGCGTGCGGGAAAACATCCACGTTTTTCAAGAAGCGCTTCTCCAAAAAGATGTGCGTGTCGATCGGCCGGGCGGATATCTGGTGCAGCGTTACCGGCCTTTGGATCGGGTGGGGATTTGCGTACCCGGCGGCGCGGCGGCGTATCCTTCCAGCGTGTTGATGTGTGCCGTGCCCGCCCAGGTTGCCGGCGTAAAACAATTGGCCGTGGTCGCCCCGCCCACCAAGTTCGGCGCATACAATTCCGACATGCTTGCCACTTGTCACGAGTTGGGCATCACCGAGGTTTATCGGATCGGCGGCGCCCAGGCCGTGGCCGCTTTGGCCTACGGCGTGGAAGGCATTCCGCGCGTGGATAAAATCGTCGGTCCCGGCAATCTGTTTGTGGCCTTGGCGAAAAAATATGTTTACGGCGAAGTGGATATCGACTCCATTGCCGGCCCCAGCGAAGTCGTGGTAATTGTCGACGATTCCACCCGCCCGGAATACACGGCCTTTGATCTCCTGGCCCAGGCCGAGCACGCGCCTGGGGCAAGCGTATTGATCGGTTGGAATCCAAAAGTCCTTGAGGCAACCGTTGAGGCCTTGGAAAAGCTACTATCACAAGTCGAGCGCGGCGATCTGGCCCGACAAAGTTTGGAAGAGTTTGGCGCTGTGATTCTTGCCCGCGATGCCGACGAAGCCTGCGCCCTGACCGACGAAATCGCCCCCGAGCATCTCCACATCGCCACTGCCGATGCCGAAAAATTAGCCGAAAAAATCCGTCACGCCGGCGCGATATTCTTAGGTAATTACACCCCCGTGGCCTTGGGCGATTACGCCGCCGGGCCCTCCCACGTGCTGCCCACCAGCGGCACTGCCCGCTTTGCCAGCGGGCTGTCGGCCAACAATTTCCTGCGAACCAACAGCATCCTCCACTTTACACGCGAAGGCCTGATGAATCTCGCCCCCGACGTGCAAGTCATAGCCGCCAAAGAAGGCCTGACCGCCCACCGGGCCAGCGTGGAAGTAAGGATGAGGGATAAAATTAAATAACAAAGTTTACTGGGACTTAGAAAAAGAATACCGTATGAAAAGTCAGAGCCGGGGCGTGTCGCCCCGGCAATTCCGGGCCGACACGGCCCGGCTCCGATGAAAAATGATGACATAATTTCCCTGAGTATCAATAAACCAAAACCACTAACCACTATCCACTGCCGTGTCCTTTTTTAGACCCGAGATCGAAGCGATGTCCGGCTATGAGCCTGGCGAACAGCCCCAGGACAGTGCCTACATCAAGCTTAATACCAACGAAAATCCTTACGCGCCGTCGCCCGCGGTGGCCACTGCGATTCAAGAGACCATCGGCCGGTTAAAAAAATATCCCGATCCCATGGCCGAGACGTTCCGCCGCCGGGCAGGCGAAGTGCTGGGTGTGGATCCCCAGTGGATCCTCTGCGGCAACGGCAGCGACGATATTTTAACCATCCTTACCCGGACATTGGTCGGCCAGGGCCAAATGCTCCGCCTGCCTTATCCCAGCTACGTGCTCTATAAAACCTTGGCCCAACTTCAAGGCGCCCGATCCGAAGAGCTGCATTTTCAAGCCGATTGGTCGCTGCCCGTGCAATATTCTTCTTCTCAGGGCAGTCCGCGTCTGGTTTTTTTGCCCAATCCGAACAGTCCTTCGGGCACGGTTATTGCGCCGGAGCAGGTTTTAGAGATTGGCCAGCGCCTGCCCTGTCCGCTCCTGGTCGACGAGGCCTACGTCGACTTCGCCGAAAGCAACTGCCTCGGCCTGGTAGCGAAGTGCGAGAAGATTATGGTCTCGCGTTCGCTGAGCAAGTCGTACGCCTTGGCGGGCTTGCGCTTCGGATATCTTGTGGCCCAGCCGCACTTGATCGAACAGTTTGTCAAAGTGAAAGACTCTTACAACTGCAACGCATTATCGATTGCCGCGGCCGCCGCCGCCATCGGCGACCAAAAGTGGCTGACGGAGAATCGCGCTAAGATCATTGCCACACGCCGACAGCTTATAAGGGAAATGCGGGCCTTAGGGTTTGTAACGCCCGATTCACAGGCGAATTTCACCTGGAACACCCTTCCCGGTCGTTCCGTCCGGTCATTTTATGAGGAACTCAAACGCCGCCGCATCCTGGTCCGATACATGGACTATCCAGGCTGGGACGACGGTTTGCGTATTAGCGTGGGCAGCCAGCAGGAAATCGCCGCCCTCTTGGATCAACTGAAAACTCTGGTTTAACCAAACCAACACTTGTTCCCATGTCACGCAGCGCACGAGTGCATCGCAAAACAACGGAAACCGAGATCGAGCTCTCCCTCTCGCTCGACGGCAGCGGCGCGGCCCAGATCGCCACCGGCGCGGGCTTCTTGGACCACATGCTGACGCTCTTGGCCAAACACGCCGCCATCGACCTTTCCATCAAAGTGCAGGGCGATCTGCGGGTCGATCAACATCATACCGTCGAAGACGTGGGCATCTGCCTGGGCCAGGCCGTCAAGGAGGCCCTCGGCGACAAGGCCGGCATCCACCGCTTCGGACATTTTACGGTTCCCATGGAAGAAACCCTGGCCAGCAGCTCTTTGGATCTTGGCGGCCGCGCGTTCCTGGTTTTTAAGGCCGAATTTCCTGCGTCTAAAATCGGCGATTTCGACAGCGAACTGGTGGCCGAATTCTGGCAGGCCTTTGCCGCCAACGCCCTGTGCAACTTGCACATTGTGGTCCATCACGGGCGCAACAGCCACCACATTGCCGAGGCCATTTTCAAGGCCACGGCCCGGGCCTTGCGCTTTGCCATTGAACCCGATCCCCGAGTGCGCGGCGTCCCCAGCACCAAGGGGAAACTCTAAAAAGAACGCCATAGAGATGAAGTGCTGCCTCCCAAATGGCACCGTGGCTAAGGTAGATTGACTGTTTCTCTGACCCCATCTAAATGGGGGCAAATGCCCTTAAAATGACCTTGTGTTTGTGATCGGGAACAGTTATCATCCGCTCCCTTTTTCTTTTCTACTAAGATAGGTGTAAATATGCCCTCATCGATCACTAACACTCAAACGGAAATCCAGATCCGCGCAAGCGGCCGGGGATTATCTTTTCTCAAAAACGCCTTACAAAAGTTTGTTGCTTATCTTCACGATCTTCCCGCGACTTATCCCAATTACTTGATTGCCCCGGAACCGCAACGGCGGCATTATGCTTGCAGCTTTTTTGTTCTCTCGGCCTTGATGCTTTTCTGCCTCATCCCCCGAGCAATGATCAGTTTGCAAATCAGTAGCGTCTGTCCCGACGGAGTTTTATACATCCGCTTGGCGAAAGCTTTGCATGAAGGTCATTACCAGGAGGCTTTTGAGGGCATGAAGCTGAATATTTACCCAATGATCTTGTTGGTCCTTTATCGCCTGGGATTAAGCTGGGAAACAGGCGGTATGTTATGGGGTTTGCTGATGTCCAGCCTGGTGGTGCTGCCGCTTTACGGCTTTGCCCGGCGCCAATTCGACGACACGGTGGCTTTGGTTTCATGTTTATTGTACGCGGTGCATCCGATCTTCATTCAATGGAGCCCGGAAATAATGCGCGATCCGACGTTTTGGTTCCTCTTTACTTTATCGTTGTACCTGCAATGGCGGGCGGTGACCGAGGTGCGGATCGTTCTTGCCTTTGCCGCGGGCTTATCGACAACGCTGGCCATGCTCACGCGTTTTGAGGGACTATTCCTCTTGATCCCCCTGTGTTTGTGGACATTTTGGCGATACAAGGCATTAATCTCCGGCCGAGATAAAACAAAACTTGCTCTCGGCTGGGCGGCAACGGTAATCGTTTTTCCCACGCTGTTATTGTTGATCAACATCACCTTGCTGCGGAACCACTCTCAGTGGATATTCATCCGCTTCCATCCCCTGTTGAGTTTTTTCTATCGGTGGAATAACCTGCTTGCTTCCCCTCCGGTTGCCACGTCCGGGCAGTTGGTTCAACAGCAAGCAGGCATTACCTTTAGCCGAATGATTGCCATATATGTTCCTACTTTAGTCAAAAGCCTGTCGCCCTTATTCGCCTTGCTGATGTTGGGCGGGCTATGGGGATGGCCCCGCGTGTGGGCAAGGCGCGATCACCAGCCGCTCTTTTACACGGCCCTGGTTGTCTTAGGGGCCGCCTGGATTTATACCTGGTGCGGCCAGGAGTCGAGCGAACGTTATTTTTTGCCGATCGTGCTCATGGCGGCGATGTTTGCGGCTTTAGGACTTCTGGCTTTATCGAAGAAAATTCTCTGGTTGACCGAATGGCTCAATGTAAAGGCGATCTTACAGCATGCGGCCGTTTTTACTCCGGCGTTGATCGTGGCCTGCGGGAGTTGGGCAGTGGCGTTTTCCGGCCCTTTCGAGCGCCGCGCGGCCGAGGTCGAGTTGGCCGCTTGGGTGCGTGAAGAATTCGGGCCTGCGGCGGTGTTGTTGGGCTCTGAAGGAATAACCCCCGTCTTGGCCTATTATGCCCAAGTAAACGCCATCCAACTGATAAAAGAACTCTCTGAAACATCGATCCTGGAAAAGGTGCAAGATCATAAACCCGATGTTATTCTTCTGCTTGCCACCAGCCGTAATAATTTGAGCAACCCCTGGAATCTTATCAACCGGATCAAGGAAATGGGATACACGGAAATAGATCGCGCCCATCTGCCGCGGGGAACAGATACCTCGCTAATTGTTTTAAGGCGCGGTCAAGTCAAACTGCCGGTGTCCCTGGAGACGGGCAAGAGATTTATCGTGCAAAAATAAATCTACTCAACGGCGAAATCGCCGTACTCAACTTCTTCGCTCAGGCCGCTCGACCGCGGGCCTGGGCTAATTGATTATAGACGGCGATAATCTCTTCGCAATTGCGCTCCATGGTATGTTCGGCAGCCAAGCGTCGGGCGGCTTCGCCCATCCGCTCGCGGAGCGAAGCGCCGAGCAAGAGTTCCATCCGTGCCGCCAGACACTCGGCGTCGGCAGGATCGTCAATCACCAGGCCTTCGACGCCGTCGCTCAGCAATTCCGCCGCGCCATCCTCCCGGCTCACAATTGAGGGCAGTCCGCTGGCGGCCGCCTCCAACAGTGCCAGGCTGCAATTATCATAGAAAGTCGGATGCACGAACATGTCGGCCGCGGCGTAGTAGGGAACCGTATCGGGCTGCGCGCCACAAAGGTCGCCGGCAAACGCCGGGCCTGTGCGCTGCGCTGCCAGGAGTGGCTACGCTTGCCGCCCACGATTACGGCATGTAACGGCAACTTTTTGGGAGCAAGAAGCTCCAAGGCGCGCAGCAAAGTGGGCACGCCTTTACGCTGGAAATTATGCGCCACGACCAGCGCCAGCACGACATGGTCCGCAATGCCCAGGCGCTGCCGCATGGACTGGCGGAATTCCGCCCGCCGCCGGGGCGAAAACCTCTTCACGTCGACCCCGTTGTATATCACACGAATCCGGCTGGGCGGCACATTGTGATATTGCTCATACTCCCGGGCAACCTTGTGCGCCATGCGCAAGAGAATCTGATTCTCGGCGGCCGTCTGCCGGGCCGCCAGCAATTGCAGTTCTCGATAATGCGGTAACCAGGGATCGACGCGGCGTTTTATGGGCCGCAGCCAAGAGGGCGCCCAGAGCAACTTCTGCCGGGCAATCGCGGTCCAACAGCCGATGTGCGGCTGAAACACGTCACAATACCAGCCCGTGCCCATGTCGTGGATCAGGTCCAACTTCAACGAGCGCAGCTTTTCCGCGGCGGCTTCCGCCCGACACAGCGGCGAACGAATCCGCCCTAAGCGATGCGGTACGATGGGCAGGGCCTCGGGGTCATAAAATAAATCCTGAGTCACCAAGTGGACTTCATAACCTTGTCGTAGTAGATACTCGGCGTACTGATACGTCCACCACTCCGTACCGCCGCGGCGCGTATCAAAAAAATCCATCACCAGACCGATTTTCAAGGCTGGGCTCCTGATCTTCTCAAGCGTATGCCGGCTGCAACCGGGCGACTTGCTCATAAATCGCTACTATCTCATCACAGTTTTTGTCCGGGGTATGTTGCAACATTATTCGTCTTGCCGCGTCGCCCATGCGCTGCCGCGTGCCGGCGTCAAGCAAACTTTGCATATACTCGGCAAGCCGCTCGACATCCCAGGGATTGTCCAAAATGTATCCATCCACGCCGGGCCGGAAAAATTCGCTGGCGCCATTCCGCCGCGTCGTGACACAAGGCAATCCGCTGGCGGCGGCTTCCATCACTGAAAGACTGGACGGATCATACAACGTCGGCAAAAGGAAGGCATCGGCTGCGGCATAGTAAGGAGCCACATCGTTAACCAGACCGGTGAACTTGACCCTGTCGTGGAGCCGCGATCTGCGAATGAAATAGTTCAGTCGCCGATATGGTTTTCCGCCGACCACTAAAAGGCGCACCTCATGATCTTTGAGCAACAGGATCTCCAATGCCCGGATGGTATATGTCAATCCTTTGCGATAAAAATCGTTTCCCACGAATAGAAAAAGCGTTTCATCATCGCGCACGCCGTAACGATGGCGGATTTCTTTGCGAAAGCGGCCGCGCTGTACCGGCGAAAAGGCCGCGCTATCCACGCCGTAATAAACCACGCGAATCTGTTCGGAACGTAAGGCATGATAATGCAGAAAATCGTCGGCCACCATTTGCGACACGCAAAGCACGATACGGCGGGGATCGGAAAACAGATGGGCCGCCATTCGCTGGAAAGCGCGGTACCGCGGCAGCCAGGGAATGGTGGCTTGCTTCAAGGCGCACAGCAGCGGCGGCAATGAGAGGGCTTTGGCATCGGTCGAGGCGCGCCATGCTCCCCCGTGCGATTGGAACACATCGCAATACCAGCCCATGCCCATGTCGTGAATCACGTCCAAGTCCAGATGCTTGAGTCTCTCCTCGGCGGATTGGGCAAAGGCAAGCCGCGACCGGCCTCCCTCGATATGATGCGGGATAAAAGGGAACTCCAACGTCGACTCCGCGAAGGCCGTGGAAACGATGTGCACCTCGTGACCGGCGCCAGCAGCCGCTTGGCAAATTCAAAGGTCCACACTTCCGCGCCCCGCGTTGCGGATCCAATTTACTGATGACCAGTCCAATTCTCACCTTACTACTCCCAATAGAAATGACGAGTAACGAATGATTCAGTTGTTCTCCATGCCCAATCGCTGTTCCATGCGCCGTTGTTTGGCGATCACGGCGCGGATCAGGCGTTTGTCGGCGGAACGCAGTTTGTCCACGCCCAGATACTCCCGGATGAAGGCCAGCTTGTGCGTGCGTTGAATGCAACTTAGCGGGGCCGACCACGCCAACTGCGCCAAATCCTTTACGATCCACCGGCGGCGGAACCAACGGCGACGCTGCACGCGCTGCAGGTCGATCAAGCGGATTTCCCGCTGCATGGCCCCCGTGTCCTTGACAAAAAAATGGCGGCAGTACAAGTCGCGATGATTGTAACCGGCGGCGTGGAACTGCCGTACAATGCAGGCAATTTCGCCGATCAGCCGCCGCAGATCATGATCGCGGGCCGAGCGGCGGCCACCGCGGGGCGAGGCAAATCGCCGTCGCAAATAATGATGCAATTCCGTATAATTCTCCAGTTCCTCGGTAATCACAAAGGATTCGTGCAATCCATCGGCATGGTGTTTCTCGCCGTAAGCCAAAAGGCGCATTACCGCAATACCCTCCGTGGTCAGCGCGGCGGCATTGGCCGCTTCGACTCGGCCGGGGGAGGGGCCGGGCTGAATCCCCAACAACGCCCTCAGCCGGCTCTTCCATGTGCGCACGTGATGTTTCTTCAAATATAAACCCCGCGATTTTTCCTCCGGAATCCGGATCCGAAAATGCCAAACCTCCCGGTCCTCGAGATACTTTTTACAGCGGCCGTCGGCCCGGGCCATCACATCCTCAAAGCCCGCCAATCCGGCCTGACTGAGCGGCGCGAAAACGGCAATCGAGCCACACCCGGCCGTCATCCGACGGCTCGAAACCCATTTGGGCTGGATCGGGTAATTCAGTATCTTTTTGATTTTGCATCATGTACCTAAAACACTTTAAGTAGGGGTACTGCTTACCTGCCCCGTGCCAAACACATTTATTTCGCCGCGAAGGATAGCCGCCCGGCAATTTTCGGCCAAGAGCAGTTGCCGGCTTGTTTATTGCCCCTTGACCCGCTAGCTGTTTCGCCGCGGCACTTCTGCCGAAGGATTTGTTTCTTCTCGTACAGTGTCGTCGCTAAACTACTTTTGCTAGCAATGCTTGCAGATGGGATTCAAAGGCCTCTTGGCCGATAAGAAAATCAAACTCCACCCTCATTGCCCATAAGGGCAGCCCCCCCAGCCGATCCAGGCCGATTTTTACCAAGTCCTTGTGCGTGCACAGCACTGCCCCCACGCCCAGTCGCTCGGCCCAGGCGGCTAAGCCTTCCAAATCCGCTTTGCTGTAACAATGATGATCAGGAAACTCCTTGAAATCGGCTAGACCATAGCCGCATGACTCAATGCTGTGGCAAAAAGCCGTTGGATTGCCCAAGCCGCAAAACGCCGCCACCGGCAGGCCTTTAAACGAATCCAACGGCGCCTGCCGGCCGCTGGCGCAAATCAACTCTTTTGCGGCATGTCGCCCCTGAGCCCAAAGCGACCGCGGAGCCAACCCCCGCACGCGGCGTCGAATGGCCTCGCGCCGGGACGGTTCGAGCATGTCGGAGCGAGAAAGAATCACTACGTCGGCCCGGCGCAACCCGATAAGCGGCTCGCGCAAAGTGCCCCGGGGAAAAACATGCTCGAATCCAAAGGGCTCCAGGGCGTCGAGCAACACAATATCCAAATCGCGCGCCAGGCGGCGATGCTGGAAGGCATCGTCCAAGACAATCAACTGGGTTTCCAATTCTTCCACGGCAGTTCGCGCCAGCCACGCGATCGGCGTTTTGCACGTGCGGCACGTCAGGGAGTTTTTCTTCTAGTTCTCGGGCTTCGTCGTTTCGTCCGCCTTCTTCGGCCCGGTAACCGCGGCTGACAATTGCTACCCGTACCTGATGTTGCCGATACCAGCGGGCAATCCATTCCACCAGCGGCGTTTTGCCCGTCCCGCCCAGGGTGATATTGCCCACGCTGACCACGGGCACGCCTACGCAATAAGTCGCCGCCGCGCCGCGATCATAGCGCCGATTGCGCCACAACATGGCCATCGCATAAGGCGCTTCGGCCAGACTGAGCGCCCGCGCAACAGCGCGGCAGCCGCCCCCCGCCGCCGGCCGCTAACAATTTCCCGAAATGTAGAACCTCTAATCAAATCAATTTCTCATAAAATGCGGCGAATAACGGAGAGAAAAAAGCTGCGCACCCTTTTTTATTCCTTATTCATTCTTTTTCCCAATGGTAAATATTCTATTAATGTTAATTTCAAAATTATACGGATTCCGTTTCTCCATGAATTCTATACTAAATCCTGCCCGTTCAAAGTAACGGGCAATCTCTTCTTCGGTGAACAGTGTAAAGTATATTTCGGTTTCTATTCCCAATAGATCGTTGTCATATCCTTCGGTCGTCCCCTCCTTAACCGCGACCAGCAGATAACCATTTGGCTTTAATACCCGATAAAACTCACTGAAGATTCGGGTTACATATTTCTTGGGAGTATCGATTATTGAATAGTATGATATTATTCCGTCAAAGATACCGTCAGGGAATGTCAACTTGGAGATGTCTCCAAGTTCAAATTTCATCTTGGGATTATTAAGCCGTGCCAATTCAATACATTTGTCCGATATGTCGACGCCGATCACCTCAATGCCTTTATTGAACACATATCCGCCGATGTGCCCTGAAGGCCCGCAGCCGGCATCACAGATCACCGCATCCGCATTGAATTTGCTGGCAAAACAGTCCAAGAGCTTGCGGTCATACTCTTTCTCATTCATTTCATTATGAAAGAGGTCGTGATACTTCTGTGCCGCCAGATTATACGCTGCCCTTGTTTTAGCGTTGATGAATTCCAAAGAATCCATTGTTTATCCCTCCATTAATTTCCACATCTATCGGGAAAAAGGGGACGCAGCTCTTTTATTCATAGCTCTTTTTTCGGTCGGCCGCGAGGGCGCAAAGTATAATCCAATCCAAGGCGTATCGCTGCGTTGGATTGCCAGCGCGGGCTTCCCCATGGGCAACCGCGGCATACGGCATGACGCACGTCCGCCAATTCCGCTTCGGTTTCAGCCCGATTGAGCATCCGCAACCAATCCTTTGGCAGCGGCATTGGCCACTTGGCCAGCAAGCGTTGCATTTCTTCGGGCCCGTTGTGTCTTACACGGGAACTCGACCACTGCCAGTTTTCCGCCCGTTCGACTAAACCCGCACGCACTGGATTCCGTTCGACGTACCGCGCCACCGCATAGAAATGTTCGTCGGCCTGCACCGGAAACGCTTTGAATCGCCCTTGGTATAAATGTCCCGTCCCTCCGGTGTGATGGTGTGCGTGCCAGCACATGGTGTGCGTATGAGTCAGCCAACGGAGGAAATCCGTCAATTCACCGTCTTGCCGAGGCCAGAGCAGGAAATGCCAATGGTTTGGCATCAAACAGTAAGCCAGAATTCGCGTGGGATGCTTTTCTTGGGCTTCCACCAACACCCGCTCGAAAGCCGTGTAATCCGCATCCTTTTCAAATAAAGGCAGTCGCGCCACCGCGCGATTCAAAGCATGGTACACAAATCCGCCGGGAGCAATGCGAGCTATGCGTGGCATGCACGGAAGTTAGCATTTCCCCCTCGATTTGTCAAGACAAAAAGAGCTGCGTCCCCTTTTTTCATTTATCGTTGCGACTCAAAGAGGAATTCAACTTCCTCGGGCGATAGCGCGCGATTCCAGATCATCGGCTCATCGATTAAACCCCGGAAGGAGATGCCCAGATCATCTTCCTGTAAATTGGAGCGATTGCACCCAATCACCAAGTTGAAGTCTGTGGCTCCCACTTGCCCGGGCTCTTTCCAACGAAGCACCCAGCCTTGAGGCTTGCCGTCCACGTAAAGCCGTTGTTCGGTTCCGTCACAAGTGACGACCAGGTGATGCCATTGTCCATCAGCAACCACGGATTTGCTCAAACTCAAGTGCGTTCCCGGGCCGATCTCCATGCTGGCCCTGCCGCGCCATTTAGTCTTTTCCCAATCTCCGGCAATACTCAGCGCATAACCTTTGCTGTAAGATTTGTCGAATATCCGCCGCCATCTGGCATCGATGCAAGATGTTTTGATCCAGGCGGACAGGGTAATTTGCTCGGGATTCAGTGAGTCGTTGTTTGCGACTTCAATCTGATCGCCGTCGGCACTGAATTCATAAGCCCCGCCCTTTTTGCCGTTTGCCGTCCACTTAACGCCGGAAGCCTTTCCATTGTTTTGCATCTCGCTGGCATCTATTACCTTGCCATCGGTTTCGGCTTTATCAAATGAGAAATGCAGAACCAAGCCTTTAAGGAGGTCTTCTTTTTTGACGGCTGAGGTGGTTTGGTCGCTTTTCGCAACTATGAATGGAATTGCAACGGATGCCAAGATCAATGCCATCGTGATAGCGCATGTAGATTTTTTCATAAATAATCCTTTCATAAAAGTTAAAAATGTTGAATTTTTTGAGTTAGACAATCCCGCCGCGGCAATTTTCATTAGTGAGATGGAAAGTTGAGCGGGAACGGCTGCTGTGGCCTTGGAGACTAAAAGAGCTGATAACGCGACAGTACCGCATGTTATTCCGGCGTGTTTTAAATGCCCTCGGAGCATTTCGATGCCAGTCTGCACTCGCCTGGAGACCGTGGCCTGATCGATGCCCAGGTTCTGGGCGACTTGAGTTTGCGTGCGACCCAAAAGAAAATGCTGGACCAGAGGCCCCCGGAGATCATCCGGCAGTTTGGCCAATGCGGCATCCACATGAGGCGCAATCTGGTCCCAGGTCGGATCGAAATCCGGATCAGCAGGTTTTGACGTTTTTACCTCGTGGCGTTTGCGCGTGGCTTCGTTGCGGTTGACGTCCAGGGAACGATTCAAGGCTACTCGGTGGAGCCACGCGGGAAGTGAACCGTGAATGGTGGCGGCTTGTCGAGTAAGCCTCAGAAAACAGTCTTGTGCTACATCTTCGGCGGTTGCCGCGTTCCTCGTCACTCGTAAAGCAACCGAAAAGACCAATGCGGAATATCGTTGAACAAGTTGGGCAAACGCCTCGGCATCGCGCGATCGGGCATAACGCACCAGTAAAGCTTGATCATCGGACATAAAAAAGTCTCCAAGATACCCTTACTAGAGCGCGTAACATTTATCTGTTGCGTCTTTTCGCTTAAAAAAACTCGCTAAAACAAGGCGATTACACGCTACAGGTAAGTGCAACTCACACTAAACGACTTCATTATAATATGACGCGGCAGTCGAAAATATTATGCATCAGATTTTTTATTAGAAGGAAAAAGGGGACGCAGCTCTTTTTTCATTTGCCAGAGGTCGGTCTGTGACAACACCTCCTAATAGTTCTCGCCATCAACTCGAAATTCCACTTGTAAAAAACTCCGCCAGCGACCGACCGCACTTTTCAGGAAAGGGTGGCATGAATTCCCCGGGAAATAAATTGTGCTCCCGCCCATCCGCATCCTGAGCAAGCAGTCGTATGGTCTTGCCCTGAACAGGGCCCTTTTTAGTTTTTATATACTTCCAACGTAGAATCACACAGATAATCGTATCCAGCGGGATGCGATCGACCTTCTCCCAAAAGCCAAGCCACTGCCCAGAGCTTTTCGTAAGCACCTTTTTGTCGGCAGAGATCGAGAGAAAGGTCTTGGGCAGGATAAAACCGCTAATCACAGCCACGATTCCCAGAAACAAAAATCCTCCCCGGAAGGCGTAGGAATCAACCGGCGCCAGCAGACCGATCAAGATCGCGCCTATGCCTGACAACCAGTAAATGATAGCGCTAATCCACGGCACGTATGTCCATGTCCAGATACCCTGCCAGGGATTGATTTCGTCGTTTATTTCCATGTTGTCGCCTCTAATAAAAGGCTTGCATCATAATAAATCCTCTTCACGCATCGGGCAACCACCCGTCGGCTGGGACGCTGTAGGCCAAATCCTTTCACACTTCTAATTCCGGGTTGTCCGATTTTGCCTGATGAAGGATAATTAGCCTGAATTTCAGATGACCATGTTCAACCACTTATTGCATAAACCGGCCCTGTATTGCACGATGGCATTCCTCATCGTGCTTGCCGGCGTCGTAGCGCTGGCCGACGATGCAGAAAACGCCGAGAACGCCTTCCAGCGCGGCCTGAAAGCCTTAAGACAAAAAGCCTGGGATCAGGCCGTCGCCGACTTTAGCGAGGCCATCAAACTCCAGCCGAACGAACCCAAAAATTACGGCCTGCGCGGCACGGCATTGCTGCGCAAGGGCGATTACGATCAGGGACTGGCCGACCTGAAAACCGCTATCCGGCTAAATCCCAACGATCTGGGCACAACCTATCAGCCCGCGTCGAACAAAGAACTTTCGCCCGAGGCGCTCAAATACGGTAATCAGCAGGTACAAAAGATGCTCGAAGATCGTCCAGCCATGGCCCAATATGGCAATGAAACCGCCTTCCTCCGCTCTTGGGCAGCGCGGAAATTCGCCGGTGAAGATCTCGGCTCGCTCATCGATTGGGAGCCTACTCCTCCAATGCACTCCGACGCTGAGCATCTCGCCCCCGAAGGCAACCTGCACGGCAGCATTCTCATCGAGCCCCGCTACGCCAGCGGACCAAAACAGGGCCAACCGCGAGTCCTTCGAGGAACTTTGGGCCGGCGCAGTGTTCGAATTGCACAACATCAATTACGCAAAACATTTTGTCCAGTTGCACGAGGAAGCCGACCAAGGCACGGTTTCCAAGCGTAAGTATGTTGCCAGCATTGTAAAGTACGAAGTCATGGCCGCCCAAGAGACCCGGGCGTTCTACGTCGAGATGTTCCTCCCCTTTGCCGCCAAGCACAAGCTGCCCACCGATCCCGCGCTCTGGTTTACCCATTGGTGGGACCGGCCCGAGGATGCGCTCCAGAACTTCACCGATAAAACTTCTTATCCCTGGCGTCCATACGCGCGAGATCACGATTGGGCCACGGTGGAACGCTACTGGCGCCGCCACCGTTACCAGAAGGCGATTCTACTGCTCAAACAAATGTGCGCGGAATCCGACGACCTGCCCGACCACGCCGAGGTCCATCTCTGGCTCGGCCGCTGCCAACTGCAACTGGACCAGCCCGAACAGGCCGTGGAAGAACTGACCGCCTCGATCCAACTCGAGCCCCACGACCCCGCCGCCTTCCGCCTCCGCGCCCAGGCCTACGAAAAACTCAAAGCACCCGAAAAAGCCGCCGCCGACAAAAAACACGCCGAAGAATTGGAAAAGAGCGAAGAGTAAAAGATCTTATCTCCTTCCCCTACCATTGCCGTTGCGGGGGCCGAAGGAAGGCGTGGATGTCAACAGGCGGAAGTAGCCGGGACCTAAAAGATCGTCCACGCGCGTGCGCATCTCGGCGTTGACCGCAACCGAGAGATTCTCGCAGTTGCAGGCCACTTTGCTGCCGTCGGCCAGGCAGAGCAAAAGTTGCAACTCGGCCTTGCCCGGGTAGCCGCGAAGAATTTCGTAAAGTTGCTCGAGTTTTTTCGGTCCGTGTTGCTTTTCCAGCAGGTGGATCTGCACGCCGCGCGTGTATCGGGCGGGCAATTCGGCAAGCGGGATGATCTCGTTGACGATCAGATTCGCCTCTTCAGTGCCGGGCCGTTTATCGACCGTCCCGCGCACCACCACGATCGCCTCGGGCTTGATGAGATGTTCATAGTGCACGAACAGATCCGGCCAGCAGATGCATCGTATGCTGCCCGCGGTGTCTTCCAGGTCGAACATCGCGTAGCGTGTGGGTCGACCGGGATCGGCCCGCTTGGAAAGTTTCACCGCGATGGCCGAAAGCATGCCGCCCAGCATTACCTCGGCGCGATTTTCCAGCGCCGCGGCAGCCGCGGTGCTGTGCGAACAGTAGGCCGACAGCGTGGGGAGATGCTCGGCCAGCGGATGGCTGGTCAAGTAGAATCCCAGCACTTCTTTTTCCCTGGCCAGTTTTTCTTTTTCGTCCCAGTCGGGTAGATCGGGCAGCAAAGCGGTATCGGTTTGCGCCGGCTCTTCCAGGTCGTCGAATAATCCTTTTTGACCGCTGCGGCGGTCGGTCGCGGCCACGGCCCCCGATTGCAGGGCCCGATCAATTGCGGCGAACAGTTGCGATCGCTTCGCCCCCAGCGAGTCGAAGGCCCCGGCCTTGATGAGCGATTCCACGGCCGTGCGATTGACCGTGCCCGGATCCAGGCGCTCGCAGAAGTCGAACAGACTGCGGAACGCTCCTTGGGCGTGGCGCTCCTTGACGATCGCTCCCGAGGCCGCCCCGCCGCAGCCCTTGATGGCCGAAAGTCCGAAGCGAATCTTCCCCTCGAACACGGAAAAATCCACGTCCGAGGCGTTCACGTCCGGCGCGAGCACGGCGATGTTCATCCGCTGGCAGTCTTCCAAGTGCTCGACCAGCGTATCTTTTTTCTTGAAATTCCGCCCGGGAATGTCGCTGGAGAGGAGCGCCGCCATGAATTCCAAGGGATAATGGGCCTTTAAATACGCCGTCATGTAGGCGATCAGGGCATAGGCCGTGGAATGACTCTTGTTAAAGCCGTAGCCGGCGAATTTTTCCACCAGGGAGAACAATTCCCCCGCCTCTTTCTTCGAGAGGCCTTTTTCATGCGCGCCGCTGATGAACTGCTCCCGGTACTTGGCGATCTTCGCTCGATTCTTTTTGCTGATCGCCTTGATGCAACTATAGGCGTTGGCCAGTTCGATGCCGCCCAGGCGGTTGATGATCCGCATCACCTGCTCCTGATAGACCATCACGCCGTGGGTCTCTTGGAGCTCATCTTTCATTACCGGATGTTTATACTCGGGCTTTTGCTGTCCGCGTTTCACCTGGATGTAGGCTTCGACCACGCCGCCTTCCAGCGGGCCGGGCCGATAAAGCGCGTTGGTGGCGATGATGTCGTGAAAACCATCGGGCTTCATGCGCTGCAAGAGGTCGCGAATCCCCCCGCTTTCCAATTGGAAAATGCCCTTGGTCTCGCCGCGGCAAAGCAGTTCGAAGGTTTCCTTGTCATCCAGGGGGAACTGATAGGGATCGATGCGTTTGCCGGTAGTCTGCGCGATCAAATCCACTACCTTGGAAAGAATGGTCAGGTTGCGCAGCCCCAGAAAATCCATCTTCAGCAATCCCGCGCGCTCCACGTCGTCCATCGCCCATTGCGTGATTACTTCCTCCTTGTTTTGCACGTGCTGCAAAGGGACGTATTCCGTCAGCGGGCGGTCGGCGATCACCACGGCGGCGGCGTGTGTGCCCACGTTCCGCGCCAGACCTTCAACCTGCATGGCCAGACTCAACAGCTCGCGCACGTCTCGGTCGCTGTCGTATAGCTTGCGCAGTTGCTCGCTTTTTTCCAGGGCTTCGGCCAGGGTGATTTTCAGTTCATCGGGCACCAAGGCCACCACGGCGTCGACGCGGGGAATGGAAAGCCCCAGCGCCCGGCCCACGTCGCGGATCGCCGCGCGGGCCTGCAACGTGCCAAACGTGCCAATCTGCGCCACGTTCGCTATGCCGTACTTGTCTTTGACGTACTGGATCACCTCGCCGCGGCGCTGCTGGCAAAAATCGATGTCAATGTCCGGCGCCTCGCGCCGGTTCTCGTCCAGAAAACGCTCAAAGAGGAGATCGAAATCCAACGGGCAAACGTGACTTAAGTGCAAGGCGTAAGACACCAGCGAACCCACCCCCGAGCCGCGCGCCGTGGCGGGAATGTTTTTCGACCGCGCGAATCGCACGAAATCCCAGACAATCAGAAAATAGTTGGCAAATCCCAGCTTGTTGATCACGCTTAGCTCTTGATCCAAGCGGCCGAGAACCTCCGGGGCCAGCCCGCCATTTTGGCAGCGATCCGGCCTGTGGGCATAGCGCTCCTGCAACCCCGCCAGGCACAACTCGCGCAAATAATCCTCCGACTTTTCGCCTTCCGGCGGCGTAAAGACCGGAAAATGCCGCTTGCCTAAGCCTAAATCGATGTGCACCGAATCGGCAATTTCCTGCGACCGCCGCACCGCGTCTTCCTGTCCCGGAAACGCCGCGTACATCTCCTCCGCAGAACGAAGATAAAATTCCTTGGTCTCCATGCGCATGCGGTTGCTGTCGGTGCGGAACTTGCCGGTGTTGATACAGAGGAGAATGTCCTGGGCCTCGGCGTCTTCGCGGCGCACGTAATGCACGTCGCTGGTGGCCACCGTGGGCACGCCCATTTGCCGGGCCAGATCGACCGCCGCCCGCAGCGCGACCCGCTGCGCTTCCATGCCGTTGTTCTGGATCTCGATGAAATACTGTTCGCCGAAAACCTTTTGGAACCAGGCCACCACCTGTCGGGCCTTTTCCAGGTTCGCCTCGCCGCCACTTAAGAGCAGCCGGTTAAGCTCGCTGGAAATACAGCCGCTTAGGCAAATCAGGCCCTCTTTGTGGGCTTCGAGCAGTTCCTTGTCGATCCGCGGCCGGAAGTAAAACCCTTCCAAAAAGGCCGCCGAAGAAAGCTTGATCAGATTCTGAAATCCCCCCCGGTCGCGGGCCAAAAGCGTAAGGTGATAACTGGCCTCTTTCGTTCCCGCCGCTTCTCTTTGAAACCGGCTGCCGGGCGCAATATAGGCCTCCAATCCCAGAATAGGATTGATATTCAGTTCCTTTGCCTGTTGATAAAATTTCACCGCCCCGTGCAAATTGCCGTGATCCGTAAGCGCCAAGGCGTTCATCCTCAAGGACTGGGCGCGCTGCAACAGGTCCGCGATCTTCCCGGCTCCGTCCAACAGACTGTAATGACTATGACAATGTAAATGCACAAACGGCGGCGGCGCACTCATGGCTCCCTCCAATCCCCAATCCCTAATCTTTAATCACTGCGATTGTTGCTACTCTTTGGGCGGGGTTTTCGCCTCGGCGTATACTTCCGGCTTGGCCCGATCGCGGCGGCCGCTGGATTTGCAGACCACGATCAAACCCAGGGAAATTATTAATATCACTAACATGTATGCCCAAACCCAGGCCCCGGCACCGGTAGTGCTCGATTCCTCGGCGTCTTTGCCAAAAACAATCGCCTCGCCGGCTACCCATGCGGCCAAGCCCAAAAATGCAAATTCCACGGCACGCCAAATCGATCGCAGACCTCGCATCGGATAAACCTCATGATCAAATCATATATTATCGTTTTATTGTTATTGCTAAACACCCAGCATAAACCATTCAGCGCAGGAATGTCAATTGTCATCCTGTTGGGGCAGATAAAAACAATCAAGAGGAGTAGGCCTTTGCTTGACAGGTTGCCTATGAGCGAATAGGCTACGATTTTCAGAAAACCACCTACAAACCCCTTTCAGCATTGGGAAATACCATGAAGATCATCCTGCCCTGCGGAATTCTGCTGATCTCGTTAAGCCTCATGTCCGGCCTTCTGGCTGAAGGCACGGGACCAACCGATCCGACCACTCCAAAAAACTACCTCTTCTCTTCCTTCAGAGGAAATGGCGAAGACGGTTTGCACCTGGCCCAGAGTCAAGACGGCCTGAAATGGACGCCGCTAAATAACGACAAGTCCTTTTTGCAACCCAAAATCGGCGGCAAACTGATGCGCGATCCTTGCATCTGCCAGGGACCGGACGGCACGTTTCATCTGGCCTGGACCACGGGCTGGTGGGACAAGGGCATTGGCATCGCCCATTCAAAAGACTTGATCCATTGGTCCGAGCAGGAATATGTTCCCCTCATGCGGCAGGAAGCAAAGGCCTTGAACTGCTGGGCCCCGGAAATTTTTTATGACGACACCACCAAAAAATTCCTCATCTTCTGGGCCACCACCATTCCCGGCCGCTTTGCCGAAACCGACGCAACCGGCGATGATCACCAGGGCGGCAAATTAAATCATCGCATCTATTATGTGACGACCAAGGATTTTCAAACTTATTCCGATACCAAGTTGTTCTACGACGATGGATTCAGCGTAATCGACGCCACGCTGGTCAAGGAGGGCGACAAGTACGTGCTGATCTTTAAGGACGAAACCAAACTGCCCGTGGCAAAGAAAAATATCCGCATCGCATTTGCCGACTCCGCCGAAGGCCCCTACGGCCACTCCTCTGCGCCCATTTCTCCCGACTGGGTCGAAGGTCCTACGGCCATTAAAATCGACGGTCAATGGATCGTGTATTTCGATGAATACACCCGCGGCCGCTACGGCGCAGTGGCCTCCGCCGACATGAAGAAATGGGAAAGCATTTCCCCAAAACTATCTTTCCCCAAAAACACCCGCCACGGCACCGCCTTTGCCGTCCCGCAGGAGGTCTTTAAGAATCTTCTAGAAAACACAAAAACAACAGCCAACCAACTTACTCCTTCGGATGTACAGAAACCTTGATAATGAGTCTTATCATCCTCTTGAAAAAAAGGGAATAATAAAAAGAAAAAGGGAATCATTATGGCGGGCATTTTGTCATCAATAATGGGATGGTTTGGATGCGGCAAGGCGGACAAAAATGTCTACAAAACTGCTGAAATATATCAAAACCTACGACAACAGGTGTTAACATTGGATCCGGAAAAAATTGGACTCACCCCCAAAAACTCAAAAGGTGTCTGGGGCGTGTTAATGGAATCCGGTTATCCTGAGGCTGTTGCCACTCTCGTGACGCTTGCAGATGGTACGGTTAGTCTCTATTTCAGCAACGGGGGTGGCATAATTGGTGTTGGTCAGCACGAAGGTCCGCGCAAGGCATGTGAAGAATTTTTATCTTTCGCACCTGAATTTCTTGCCCAAACCACGCCCACCACAGAGTTTCCTTTGCCGATTAAGGGGCACACACGGTTCTATTTCCTCACTTTTGATGGCATTTTCACAGCCGAGGCAAAAGAAGATGATTTGGAAAATAATCGATTACCCCTTTCGCCACTTTTCTATAAAGCTCATGAAGTGATTACACAAGCCAGAATTGTTGATGAAAAAAGAAAGCCAAAATAAATTCAAAATGACTTCAATAAACTGGACCACTAATCCTTTTCTTAATAATGAATCAAAGTCACAGATAAACAAAAAGGTGCCAGTTACCTCCGCCATTAACTATTCTTCATTCCGCATTAACCGCCGTTAGCCCCAGCAGTTCTCCAAGCGGCCGGGCGTGACGGCGAAATTCGGCCGTGGGCATGGCCAGCGTGTCCCAGCGCGGGGAAATCATCCGGGCATGGCCCATGTATGCCGACAGCGGCACCGCCACGAATCCATATAATTTTCCGCGATGTTCAAAAAGCTCCTCCGCCGGCAGCGGCGCCCGGCTGCCCAGCACGTCGTAGGCGAACACGAACAAGCCGCGAAAATTCTCTCCAAAAAGTTTCTCCCATTGGGCCAGACTGCGCAGGTCGTCGGCCGTGGACCAATTTTTCCAATACTGTTTTTGCTCGTCTCCCGAGGGAAATCGCCGGCCCTTGACATCGACCAGCCAGGCGATCTGTCTCGGCGAGGAGACGATAAAATCAAGGCTTTTAATCGATGCACCGTTTGAAAGCACGCTCCGGCGGGCCTCGTCCACAGCCACGTAAGGGACTCCGCGGCCGCGCAGATATTCCTCAAACGCCGCTTCGTAGTGATTATCGCGGTTGGCCATCATGCGCCCCTAATATCCCAATGCAAAATGCGGTGTGCCACTGCTAGCTTGCTAGCAGTGACGTTTGAAACACCGAAAAACACACTGCTTGTGAACAAGCAGTGGCACACTTAATGTACGTTTTCTTCATTTTGTTAGAAGCTCTAAGTACATTATTCCCGCTGCAGTATTTCTTTCAGGGCCTTGATTATGCTTGTGGCGTCCGGTTCCAGAGGCACATCTTGTTGCGTGGTCTTTTGCAAATCCTTTACCTGACAAACGCCCGCGGCGAATTCGTCGCCGCCGGCTATCAGGGCCACGCGGAATCCCCGGCGGTCGGCGTATTTTAATTGCTGGCCGAGCTTTTTTGCCTCGGGAAAGACTTCTACACCGATGCCTGCCGCGCACAATGCCGCGGCCAGTTTCAGATAGTCGTGCAGCCGGGAAGGATCAAAAAACGGAATAAACACCGGCGCGGGCGTGGCGACTTTTTCGATCATGCCCAATTCTTCCATTGCCGCCAGCAGCCGATCCAATCCCAGCGACGCTCCAACGCCCGGCAATTCCTGGGTAGTGAACTGCTCGGCCAGATTGTCGTAGCGGCCGCCCGAACACACGCTGCCGATGCCCGGCAGGGCGTCAAGGTACGTTTCGAACACCGTACCAGTATAATAATCCAAGCCTCGGGCAATAGACACATCCAAACATAGGCGCGACTCGGGCACGCCGGCGGCCGCAACGCCGGCAAGCACCTCGCGGAGCTTGGCAACGCCTTCCTGTCCAATTTGGCTACCCGAAACCAGCGGTTCCACCTGTCGCAAGATCTCATCATTGCTGCCGCTAATTTCTGAAAGCCGTAGGATTTGTTTGGCCTGCTCAAGGGTCGTGCCAGCAGCGGAAATCAATTCATCGGCCACGGCCTCCGGCCCGATTTTGCCGAGTTTATCCAGCACGCGGAGCACGGCCGTGGCGCGGTCGGCCAGATCGAGCTCGTCCAACAAACCAGTTAACACCATGCGGTTATTCAGCTTGATTGTAAAGTCCGAAAAGCCGATTGCCAGCATCAGGTCATGGATGACCAGGGCGGTTTCGATGTCAGCGGCAATGGACCGGGTGCCGATGGTGTCGAAATCGCACTGCATAAACTCCCGATAGCGGCCGCGCTGCGTATTCTCGCCCCGCCATACCGTAGCAATGTGGTATCGCTTAAAGGGAATGCCCAATTCATTAATATGCTGGGCGGCAAAGCGAGCCAACGGCACAGTAAGATCGAAACGCAGCCCGACCTCGCGGCTGCCGTGATCCTTGAACTTGTAAAGCTGCTTGTCGGTCTCTTCGCCGCCCTTGCCGGCGAGAATTTCCAGATATTCCAGGGCCGGGGTGTCGATGGGACTGAATCCGTATGAACGATACACCCGCCGCGCAGTATCAATCAGCCGCTCTCGAGGAATCATTGCCTCGGGCGGATAGTCGCGAAATCCTTTTAACGTACGGGGCGTAATGCGCTGTGGTTGGGTCACTGGTTAGGGATTAGATATTAGAGATTGGGGATTGGCATAAACACAGAACAAACAATACACTAACAATTCGGGATAAATAGGAAAAGGGGGCTGGGCAATAGACCTAAGCCCAGGGGTTGCATCCCCTGGGCTTTATGCCTTTTTTTACACATGAGTGATAAAATAAAGCTGCATCTTTTAGGATCTTTCCACGATGAAGCACGTCCTCATTTTACGCCATGTCATCCACGAATCGGCAGGTACCCGCTGGAACTTACTCCCGCAGCAGCCAAAGACCGATTATTCGCCGACTGCGGTCCCAAATTGACCGTTTTCCAATGGCACGGCGACACCTTTGATCTGCCGCCCGGCGCGGTCCATCTTACCCAAAGCCCGCTCTGCCGTAATCAGGCATTCCGCATCGGACCATCGGCATACGGCCTGCAATTCCACATCGAGATGACGGCCGAAATGATCGAGGATTGGCTAACAGAGTCGGTCAACAGCAAGGAATTGAGTACGGTAGACTATATCGACCCACAAGAGATCCGCCAAAAAACTCCCCAGGAATTACCTGCCTTGCAGAGCCTTGCCGCCCAGGTATTGGGCCGCTTTGCCGCCTTATGCCGGGAAAGAATTTAGCGCTCCACCAACTCAGAATGGGCCCAACCTACCTCGATCTCGGCATGGTCGCTCTCAACCTGCACATAAACTGTCTGCCCAATTGACGGGACATGCAAGTTGTTATCCACTACAGATGGGACGTTATGCCGAGGCGGTGCAAGCGTGGGGGCTTTGTCGGCATCAGGCCCAAGCGTTTGCCTTGGCCCATTAACGCCTTGACCAAGGTCGGTGCAGAACTCCGGTCGAAATGCAAGTTTGTTGGTGTATGAACTTATTGTGAAGAACACCATCATGCCCCAAATGGCAATCATGCACACCAGCAATGCAACTCCTCTATTATGCATCACAGGACTTCCTCCACTGATTCAGGCGTTTGACTTTTATTATTCCTCTCATTTTACTTAGACAACTTATATTATCAAGAGATCTCTTGCCATTAGCCAGAAATTTTATCGGCAGTTTAATCCGGGCGTCACGTATGTAACGGTTTGTCTTGAAACCCGGGCTTTTAAGACCGATCCTCAGTAATGATTGGGCCATTTGGATTCTGCTTGGATTCTGCATTTTTGGTCTAATTGCAGTAAACTGGGCAATTAAGGCGCTTTGCAAAGGATCGCCCATGAGATTCATAGTTCTAGCGGCAATGTTTGCAGGATGTACGCCAACGCTTGCATATCCTGTTGAAATACAAGTAATTCAAGAGCAGAAGGATATGCCGCAACAATACGAAGTAAGCTCCGGATCAGCTTGCATGCTTTGCTATCACGAAGATGGACTATTCAGCCCGAGGTGGAATTGTTCTTTAGGCTGTGGATTGGTGAAGAGAATATCTAGTTATCCGAATCCAATGGTAAAAAATTATCATCCAGAGGTTTATAATTATCGTCATATCTACAACATCATCGGGCATGATACTTACGGCAAGTCTCTGAATTATCGAGGTCCCAACCAGACGGAGATCCCACTGGAGGAAATTTTAACGCCTCTTCCCCAGCAAGAAAAGCCATCGCCCCAGGAGGGCGACTCCGCACGCTGGCACCGACCAAATTCAAAAAAAATTCAGAAATAACAAAACTCATCGCAAAAACTGCTTGACAACAGTTTTGCTGCGCAGACAATGACGGCTGTGAGTGTTCGCTTGCCGTCTTGCGTTTGTGTTAATCAACCGCGGACGGCGCCTGTCGATTTTTCAGTGGGGGGCGATACCGTAGGAAACGACAGTCGGCGGCGGATGGTCGCGGCCCGGATGGCCCCCCCCATGTTATCTTTTTTATCGTACGAAAACAGAACTCAGGCGATAGGGATCGAAAAAACAAGCGACAATAATCATTCATAATCTTCAAATTCTTGCCCTTGTTGCAGATTCCCGATCCCTATCGTCCGACTTCTTTCTCCCCTTTTTTTCCCCATACAAAACATGCCCCATTGTCTGATTGGACTGGGTTCCAACCTGGGAAATCGCCGCGAGACATTCGATAAGGCACTGGCCGATCTCCGCGGCCATCCGGGGATTCAACTGGCCGCCGTAAGTTCCTTTCACGAAACAAAACCTGTTGGCGGTCCGGCGGGTCAGCCTAGTTTTCTCAACGCCGCTTGCGTGCTCGATTGTTCCTTATCGCCTGAGGCGCTCTGGGAAGTGCTTCAAGAGATCGAGGCCCAACATGGCCGCCGCCGCGAGGAATTTTGGGGACCGCGCACGCTGGATCTTGATCTGCTGTTGTACGAAAACATCGTTCTCTCCACGCCGAACTTGGAGCTACCGCATCCGCGCATGGCCTGGCGAAGGTTTGTGTTGGAAGGGGCGGCCGAGGTGGCCGGCGAAATGCGCCATCCCACAATCGGCTGGACCATTTCCCGGCTCCTGGCACATCTCCATACGGCTTTGCCTTACGTGGCCATTGCCGGACCGATCGCCGCCGGCAAGACGCATCTTGCCCAATCCTTGGGCGAAAGCACCTCTGCTCGCTTGATTGCCGAAACCCTTGACCAGCAGCGCCTGGAAACCTTTTACGCCAATTGGGCTGGTAACGCCTGGAATACGGAGTTAGAATTTCTCCGGCGGCGGACCGAGTTGCTCTTAAGCGCAGCACCATTTTGGTCGGACCGTGATCGGCTGGCGATCAGCGATTTCTGGTTCGATCAGTCATCCGCTTTTGCACGGATATGGCTTGGCGAATCGCAGTGGTCTTCCTATTACCACTTGTGGCTGCAAGCCCGGCAAAAGGTCGTTCAGCCGAAGTTGATCGTGCTTTTGGACGCACCTGCCGAGGTGCTGATGGATCGCATTCGTCGTCGTGCGCGACCCGGTGAACAACACTTGAATCCGGACCAAGCCCAGCGCATCCGGCAAGCGATTCTCGCTCAGGCAATGCAACCCGACCTCGGCCCGGTGCTTAAATTAACCAGTACAGACGCGGGTTCGGCCCGCAACGAAGTTCTGGCGGCAATACATGCAATGGCATAATGAAAGGGGATAGGGGACAGCGGACAGGAAACAGGGGGACGGAGGCTGCCAATGGATAAATACTGTTAACTGTAAACCGATAACTCAAAGCTGAACCCTGAACCCCGAACCCTGAACCCTCTCCATGAACGCCCGACCAACTCTGATCGCTTCCATCGCTGAACTGCGTGCGGCTTTGTCAGCCGTGCGCAAAGCCGGCAAGCGGATCGCCCTGCTGCCCACCATGGGCGCCTTGCACGAGGGTCATTTGAGCCTGGTTCGCGCCGGCCAGGCCGACTGCGCGTGCACGGTGGTCTCGATTTACGTAAATCCCAGCCAGTTCGGACCCCGGGAGGATTTTGCCCGCTATCCTCGCACGCTAGACGCCGATCTCGACGTCCTGGCCGGCTGCAATGTCGACTTCGTACTCGCTCCCGGCGACGAGGAGATGTACCCCTCGGGCTATGGCACTTGGGTAGAAGTGGGCGCAGTGGCCGAACCGCTGGAAGGCCAATGCCGGCCGGGCCATTTCCGCGGCGTGGCCACAGTCGTGCTTAAACTGCTGAACATCGTCCAGCCCGATGTTGCCTGTTTCGGCCAGAAAGATTATCAGCAAGCGCTGGTAATCCGCCGCTTGGTCGATGATTTAAAAGTGCCCGTGGAGATTCGCGTCTGTCCGATCGTGCGCGAGCCGGACGGCTTGGCCATGAGTTCGCGCAATCGCTATCTCAGCCCCGAGGGGCGCGAGCGAGCGCTGGTCTTGTGGAAATGCCTGCAACTGGCAGAGAATCTTGTAGCCCAAGGCGAACGCAACGCCGAAACGATCATGGCCCGCATGAGGCAAGTGATTCTTAGCGCCGCAGACGCCCGCATCGACTACGTTGCCCTGGTCGATCCCGAAACACTGCAACCCGTAAAAATCCTCGCCGGGCGCACCCTGGCCGCGCTGGCGGTAAAAATCGAAAACACCCGACTGATTGATAATTGCTTGCTGGAACCATAACAACTATGTTAGACCTCACGAGGAAAGTATCATGAGCAACTATAGAGTCGATTTCGAAGCTATCGATTGGGAATCGCCAATCAGAGGCCTGCGGCAGAAGATTTATAAATTTGGACGTCAACAACTCAGGATGGTTGAGTATTCAAGAGATCTCCCGCCACATTGGTGCGAGAAAGGCCACATCGGCTATGTTTTGCAGGGGCAGATGGAAATAGAATTTGCCCATGAAAGCCAGGTATATTCTTCTGGAGATGGTGTATTCATACCCAACGGCCCAGAACATAAACACAAAGGCAAAGTTATTTCGGACACAGTTACTATAGTTTTTGTTGAAGATGTCTAACTATGTTTTATCTTCCACCCACTAATCCCTAATCCCTATCCCCTAATCCCTATCTTTGTCCTGTCATGTGGCAAACTTTATTTCACATTCCGCTTAACGTTGCCGGACTGCCGATATTTGGCGTTGGGCTTTTATTGGCCATCTGGACGGTCTTCAGCCTGGGACTTTTAGCCTACTTGGTTTCACGCCAAGGCTTTAATGCGGATACTTGGTCATACGTTCCTCTCTTGCTGATCGTCGCCGCGGTGATTGTCTGGATGGTGCCCGCATTATGCGATCAGCAAGGGCTGCCGATCCACGGCTTCGGAGTGATGATGCTCCTGGGAGTGCTGGCCGCCATGGCGCTTGTCCTCTGGCGGGCAAAACGCGCGGGACTGGATCCCGAGCTGATCTACACGCTTGCCATGTGGATGATCATTCCCGGAATCATCGCCGCCCGGGCGTTTTACGTCATCCAATACTGGCCCACACAGTATTGGCCCGTATATCAAATGCAAGGCGGCTGGGCCTTGTTTGGCGCGGTGCTCAATATCACTCAAGGAGGATTGACGGTTTACGGCGGTTTTATTGCCGGCATGGCCGGGCTGCTGGCTTTCGCTTATCAATACAAATTGCCGCTCTTGGCCTTGGCCGATCTGGTCACACCCAGCATGGTCTTGGGTTTGGCCATCGGCCGGCTGGGCTGTCTGATGAACGGCTGCTGTTTTGGCGGCGTCTGTAATCTGCCCTGGGCAATCACTTTCCCATCCTCTAGCTTTGCCTATTACAGCCAAGTCGAGCGCGGCCAAATGTATGGTTTTACGCTCAGCAACAATCCCGACTCCGCGCCTATCCTGTTGGCCGTCGATCCTCATTCTCCGGCCGGCGCGCGGGCCTGAAGCCCGGCGACCGCTTGCAAAAACTAAATAACATGCAGGTTTCCGCCGCCGGAGAAGCTTATCTGTATTTACTGGACAGTTTTCAAAAAAAAGAACCGCTGAAGATAGAAACATCCAACAATACGATCATCATACTGCCTGCCGCCGACGTTCCCCAGCGCAGCCTGCCGGTGCATCCCACGCAGATCTACAGCTCTATCGACGCGCTTATCGTCTGCCTCGTGCTTTTGGCCGTTGAACGTTTCTTCCGCCGCGACGGGGAACTGCTCGCTTTGATGATCAGCATCTCCGCCGTCACGCGGTTTTTGCTAGAAAACCTTCGTACCGACGAGCCCGCTGTTTTCGGCACGGGCCTGACCATCGCGCAAAACATCAGTCTGGTGTTTTTTATCCTGGTCGGGGGGCTCTGGCTCTACATTCTCCGCCGGCCCGCGGGCAGAGCCTTTCTCAGAAGCGCGACGCCCCGGCAATCACGAATATTTTAGGTAGGGTGCGTGCTTGCACGCACGCGTTATTGCCGAAAAACTACAGAGAATTTCCGCAACAAAATCTAGTTTGCTGTTTTATTCACGCTTTGTCGTCTTTGTCCTTGTCTTCGTCTTCGTCCTCATCCTCGTCCCAGTCTTCGTCTTCGTCGTCGTCCCAATCTTCGTCGTCCCAGTCTTCGTCTTCGTCGTCTTCTAACTCTTCTTCATCCTCGTCGTCTTCGACTTCTTCCCAAGGTTCTTCTTCCAGGTCTTCATCCTTTTCCTCTTCTTCCTCTTCTTCCTCCTCGTCATCCTCGTCGAGTTCGTCGAAGTCGTCGTCCACGTCGTATTCATTGTCGAATTCTTCGTCTTCATCCTCGTCTTCATCTAAGTCGTCTTCGTCTTCATCTTGTCCGCGAGGACTCTGAAGATTGGGCTTCGCGCAGTGCTTTGGCTCTATTAAACCGGGCGTACTCGCTGTAATGAACTCTTCCGGACGAGCCTTGATAGTGGTGAGGGTCTTCACGTTCGTCTCCTCTTCCGCTTCAGGGAAATAATTGGGTTGTTTCGAGATATCCTTCGAGGAACCAACCTGAGACTGGCGCTCTCCGTCCGTCGTTTGTGGACTTCGCAAAAATTCCGGTCGGGGAAGTTCCTCGATATGTTTTAAACCAAAAATCTGCAAGAACCGTTTGCTTGTTCCGTATAATAATGGCCGGCCTAATTCCTGGGAACGGCCTACTATCCGCACCAAGTCGCGCTCGATCAGTTGTCGCAACACCTCGCCGGATTGCACTCCGCGGATGGCTTCTATTTCCGCCCGCAGGATCGGTTGGCGATAGGCCACCACGGCTAAGGTTTCCATTGCCGGGGTTGATAAGCGAACTTCACTCCACGCGGCGTGTATGCGCCTTAACCAAGGCGCGAATTTCGCTCGCGTCATCAATTGAAATCCACCCGCCACTTCTTCAACTCGAAAGGCACTCCCTTGAACATCGTACAACCGATTCAGCGTTCGGACCAGTGTACGCGCTTTGGTGCCGTCCGCCAAGCCCGCCAACTGTGCCAGTTTTCGGCTAGCCAGGGGCTCTAAGGCGAGAAAAAGTATCGCTTCCAGTTCGGCCAGACGTTCATCCCGGCGCTTACCCCGCCTCCGGCGGGGGCATGTTCATCAGGGAAGGTGTCCCAGAGAAGTAATCTGGTATTGCCCGCATGGGTATTATGCCATCCGGTAACGCGTCCCCGCGCACAATAGCGCGAAGCCACGCTCCGCAATTTCCAACCCACACTGGCCTTAATAATAGCCATAGCCGACTTTATCGATTCATCAATCGCCCGGAAACTCACTTGGCCCCGGCTTTACCTCGATTAAGCCTAAGCCTGTAACAGGCATTTTGGCAAGACCAGAGAAAAAAAGCATCATAAACATTGAACAATCGCGGCCCCTGCCCGGGAAGGTCTTTCGCCTTATGGTTTTAATTGCATCCCGTTGTTGCCGGAACGCCAGGCCTCGACTTGGCCTAAAACATCCGCCATCGCCCCCATGGGATCGGCATTTGTGGCCTCGAAATAGTGGGTATAGCTGGCATTGCCGCCCATGGACATCTGACAATAAAACCGGAAAAACTGCCGCCGATTGCCCCACGTTTCCAGCAAATAATAAGACGCGCCTAGCTCTCGCAGGCGGTCTTGGATGGCGATAAACGGATTGGTCTCGTTTTGAACCTTAAAGCCAGGGCGGTTGATCCCGGATTCCACCGCACTTTGGTAGTTGGCGGGCACAACATTTGATGGCGGCGGAATATATCGCTCGCCGCCGCTGCCCGACGAAGGGGCCGGTAAAAGAACTGCTCGATCGTCCTTGATTAATTGTCCCGGCTGATTTGCAATGCCGTTGCTGGTTTGACCAGGCACGGCGGCAAAACTTTGCGGCTTCGCATTACTGGACGGAGCCTCGGTCATAATCTTCGCCCTTGCCGTGGAAATGGCAGAGGAAATTACTGGCCGAACTGTGTCCCATAGTTTTCGAGCCTTCTCCGGCATGACTGTGCCGCTAAAGGCAATCCACGAAATGGCTGCCACAAAGCCCAGCATCGCCAAGGCCCGAAAGGCAATGGTCGCCGACGATTGCGTCGATCGCATGGCCCAAAACCTCCCTGATGAAAATAATATATTGTCCACCTATGGTAAACTTACATGAGCAGCGAATAATACTAATTTTTGGTATTTCTAAGCAACAGCAATTAACCTTAATGGCAGGAAGGACTTAAAAGCCGTCCTCCCTAGATGTTGCAACCATTGCCAAATTAGCCGAAATTGCCCAAAATTCTGACATGAAGACTATTTACCTCGACCATAACGCCACTACTCCTGCCCGGCCCGAGGTCGTCGAGGCCATGGTGCAATGTTATGCCCAGCGATATGCCAATCCCGCCAGCCAACATCAGCTCGGCCGGCACGCCCATCAGGTGCTAGAAGATGCCCGCGAACGCATTGCCGCCATCCTCGGTGCTGACCTGACCTGCCCGCAGCCCGACCGCCTGTTTTTTACCGGCAGCGGCACCGAGGCCAATAACTTGGCCATCCTGGGTATTTCCCAGGCTGCTGGAAAAGGACCGGGACAAATCGTCATCTCCTCTGTCGAACACCAAAGTGTAATCGAGCCCGCCGAACATCTCCTCGAGCAGGGCTGGCGATTGGATACCTTAAGTGTGACATCCGATGGTGTAGTCCTCCCGGAAAGCCTTCCCTCACTGATTAGCGAACAAACCCGATTGGTCAGCGTAATCCTGGGCAATCACGAAACCGGCGTTTTACAACCCATCGCCGAACTGGCGCAAATCTGCAATCGCTCGGGCGTTTTTTGCCACACCGATGCCGTCCAGGCCGTGGGCAAAATTCCCGTCGGTTTTCGCTCTTTAGGCGTGGCTGCCATGAGCCTTGCCGCACACAAGTTTCAAGGCCCCTTGGGCATAGGCGCCCTGATCCTCCGCCATGACGTGCCAATCGTCCCCCTTCAATTCGGCGGGCATCACCAGTTCGGCATCCGCCCCGGCACCGAATCAGTCGCCTTGGCCGTAGGCATGTTAACCGCCTTGGAACACTGGCAAAAAGAACAAGATACACATTACCGGCGCATGGAGTCTCTGCGCGACCGTTTCGAAAATGGCCTGAAGGCCGCATTGCCCGAGATCATTATCCACAGCGCCGCCGTAGCCCGCCTGCCGCAGACCAGCAACATCGCCTTTCCAGGCCTGGACGGCCAGGTATTATTTGTAGCCTTGGATATGGCCGGCGTGGCCTGTTCAATCGGCTCGGCCTGTTCCAGCGGCTCGGCCGAGCTTTCCCCCACACTACGGGCAATGGGCCTTCCTAACGAAATAGTAACCAGTTCCCTGCGATTCAGCCTCGGCCCGACCACCACCGAACACGAAATCGACGAGGCCATCAACCGCATCATCCGCGTCTGCCGAGAATTGCACTCTCCGTAGGTCAGGTACCCCGTACCTGACAATCGAATGAAGAATTCCCGCCAAATAATGTCAGGCACGGCGTGTCTGACCTACTGGACTGCATTCTGCGTTTTTAACCCCCTCACCAGTACGGATTTTGTGGAAAATTGACAAAACCATCAAAAAATCATTGACTTCAGCGCGGGGGGGGGCGCACAATTTAGTTTATTAAAAATAAAATTCCAACGATCTTCTACGAGGCAGCGATTCATTACCAGGACGAAATAGCCCATTAAAGGTCGAGCTTTTTTGTGGGCCTTTATTCGTCTTGGTTCTTTCCGTCCGCTCCGGATCCCAAAATTCCCGAGTGCTGATAGATGTTGATTCAGTGCCTTTTATTACAGGGCTATGCGTTGATATTTAAGGAGATATTAACAATGAAATTAGCGACCTCTATTTTGACTTCAACAATCATCCTTTGTGCAGGATCAATGTATGCCGACATCATAAATGGTGATTTTGAAAATGGATTCGACGGATGGAGTATTGGATATGGTGGTTATTGCGGTAAGTGGATTGATTCCGATTCCTTAAATCCTGAAAACCATTTCGTTACTTTAATGACTGAATTTAACCAAAGTTTTACCGGTGGAATTTATTTATATCAAACTTTTTTTGCGAATGCCGGAGAATCACTTGGTTTTGATTATAAACTGAGTTGTGCTGTAAATTCTGGTGATGGAGAAGGTGGCGGATCTGCATGGTGCTGGAGTAGTTTGAGGGGTATAGATGATGAATATAATCAATTTATTTATTTAGCAGACATTGGTACTGTTACTTATATTACATTGGATATTGATTGGAATAGATATTCTTTTCCCGCTTTCTCAACAGACGGTTATTATACTATCGAATTCGCTGCTGAGGTATTTTTCTTTACTTCTTCTATGGATCCTATGGCTCCTGGCGCATGCGCTTTTCTTTCTATAGATAACGTGGCTCCCGAGCCATCCATTTTTACACTTCTCGGAATCGGTCTAGTATGCCTATTATCTTACACAAGGCGATTGCGGAAACGTCAGTCTCGTAATTTTTTACTTAATCAAAGCAACGCCTCATGATTGCGGGCGCCATGCAGTATCCGGGCAACTCTGTTGTGTAATGTAGATTCCGATCTCCACAAGATTGCGTTTGGCAAGGGAAGAAATTATCAGACGAGCCATTAGTTATTTCAATCCAGAACGAACAGAAGCTTTGATCTGCTCAATATCCAAGGTTTCTCCTAGGCCATTTTCCAGTTGCTCGATGCCAAGATTAACATCACGGATCAATTGTTCTCGCCTTTTCAGAAGATCAACAGCCCGGTCCAAAACCTCTTCGCGGTTGTGATACATACCTGCCGCGATGGCATTTTGAATGAATTGCTCGTTCTCTGGCGAAAGATTAGTTGCCATGTTTTTTTCTCTATTGCCGCTCAAATTAAGAATAGACCATTGGCGGATGTGAATCAATACCTTACAACCCCCTGAATTAGCTTCTTGAAACGTCTCTTTTTTAGCCTGTTTTTCTCGTGATTTTGCCTCATTTTTTTATTGTCCACCACCTCGTATAATTTTATCCCGCCCGGTAAAATAACCGCTTTGGATTTGGGTCTGTTTTTCCCGCCTTTTTGGCGGTTTGTTTGAGGACGGAGCCGTCATGGTGGACGCCATTGTCGATATCCCCCTGCCGGGGCAAGTGATCGCCTGTCAACAAGACAAGCAAAAGACCTGTTTGGCCGGCGGTGCGCCC
This sequence comes from Pirellulales bacterium, assembly GCA_963820545.1. GTDB lineage: Bacteria > Planctomycetota > Planctomycetia > Pirellulales > Thermoguttaceae > CAWGAJ01. Next base: position 16,617 of record CAWGAJ010000001.1, on the reverse strand, counting down.
AGCCACTTTTTGGCCGGGCCGGAAAATCGCCTGGTACCGGTGGCCGTGCGCAACGTACTTGAGGAAAGGCCCAACGGTTATAATCCGATCATGCTCTACGGTCCCAGCGGGACGGGCAAAACCCATCTCGCCTGGGGAATGGCCGCGGCCTGGAAAGCCCGCAATCGCCGACGCGCGGAATGCGTCGCGGCAGTCGATTTCGCCCGCGAACTGGCCGACGCCATCGAAACCCAGGCCGTCGAGGAATTCCGCGTAAAATATCGTCAGGCCGGGCTCTTGGTTTTCGAGGACATCGTGCCGCCTGGTAAATCGCAAGTCGGAAAAACTCAGCGTTCAAGACGAGTTTCTCCACACTTTGGATGAGTTAATCAGCCGCGGATCTTGGGTCATTGTCACTTCCCTGGCTGCGCCGGGAGAAATGACGGGAATACTACCCACTTTACAAAGCCGCTTGTGCGCCGGACTAATGATACCGCTTGCTCCACCCGAAAAAAACACCCGTTTTATGATCCTCCAGCGCCTGGCCGAGGCCCGGAAAATCGACCTGCCGGGACCAGCCGCGCAAACCCTTGCCGAAGGACTTCCTGGCACCATATCGGAGCTGATGGGTGCTTTGGTTCAATTGGAAGTGCCTGCCCGCCGCGACGGCAACAGCATCGACGTGGGTGCCGTTCGTGCCCTGCTGGCCAAACGTAACAGCCGGCGCGGACCAAGCCTCCACGCCATCGCCTTGGCCAGCGCAAAACGTTTTGGTCTAAAACTCTCCGAACTCCGCAGTCCCTCGCGCGAACAAGCCCTGGTCGCTGCCCGCAACGTAGCCATTTACTTGGCCCGAAACCTGATAAAATGCAGCTTCGAGCTGATCGGCCAATATTTCGGCGGTCGCCATCATACCACGGTGATGCACGGCTGGCGTACAATGGATAAACTATTGAAAACCGATCCCGCCACTCGCCATGAAGTTGAGCAATTATCGCGGGAAATCCTGGGCAAAAACAACCGTTTATAATACTGATTACTTTTTTCCTCAATAAATACAACTTAATTTGCCATTGGTGGAAAACCAGAAAACAAATTGTCGCTTTGCCGTCCATGCCTCTGCACCTATGAACACCCAGCGAACATGGCTGGAAAATAATATCCCTCACAAACACTAGCTCAACCGGAAGATAACATTTTTATCACAAGTTTCCCACCTGGATTAAATTCTTGAACTGATGGCTAACTTTAATAAAGACACCGAGTTAGAAAAACATCCCCCGGAGATATCGTCAATTCTCTCTCACTTACCAATACTACTGATAATATATAAATAAAAATAACAGTAATCCTTGTACCTCATCAGGTATGACGCAAAATATCCTCTACCAAGCAAGTTTACATAAACATCAATATAATCCCTCAACTGGTACCCCATTAGAAAGGTACAACCAGCAATGAAAGCTATTTGCGAACGCGAGAAACTATTACATGCCTTCCAAACGGCCGCTAGTGTGGCCCCCACGCGCAGTCCCAAACCGATTTTGCAAAATCTCAAGCTCGAAGTCACGCCCGAGTCGGCCATGCTCATGGGGACCGACCTGGAGGTGGGCATCCGCATGGACGTGCCGGGCTTTGTGATCGAAGAGCCGGGCAGTGTGGTGTTGCCGATTTCGCGTTTCGGCTCGATCTTGCGGGAAAATAGCGACGAAAAACTCAGCCTGCAAAGCGAAGGCCAAAAAACCCTGGTCCGCGGCGACCGCAGCGAATTCCAATTGCCTTCGGAAAATCCCGATGAATTCCCCAACGTAGTTGCCTTTGAGGAGGCCAAGTATCACGAGTTGCCGGCCCGCTTTTTCCGCGAAATCGTCCGCCGCACGATCTTCGCCACCGACAACGAAAGCAGCCGTTACGCCTTGGGCGGAGTGCTGATTGAACTTTCGGCCGGCAGCATCACGGCCGTGGCCACCGATGGCCGCCGCCTGGCCCGGCAGGAAGGGCCGGCAAAATCAGTGGGCGGACATCACCTGGGCGAACGAATGACGATCATTCCCACCCGCGCCATGCAACTGATCGAACGGGCAATCGGCAACGGCGACGAAAACGTCCTCATCGCGGCCCGCGAGAACGACGTTTTGGTAAAAAGCAACGCGGCCACCATCTACACCCGCTTGGTCGAAGGACGCTTTCCCAAGTGGCGCGACGTCTTTCCCCGCCAAGAGTCCACCGCGAAAATTGAACTTTCCGTGGGTCCCTTCCATGCCGCCGTGCGCCAGGCGGCAATTGTCACCAGCGAAGAGCGACGCGGTGTGGAATTTGCCTTTGAACAAGGTAAGATCGTCTTGGCCGCACACGGCGCGGAATACGGCGAGTCGCACGTGGAACTGCCCATCGCCTATGACGGCCCGCAACGCGTGGTGATGTTGGATCCCCGTTTCCTCAATGATTTTCTCCGCGTCCTGGAGCAGAAACGACAATCATCATGGAAATCCGCGACGCCGAAACCGCCGTGGTGTGCACCACCGAAGACGGCTACGCCTACATTATCATGCCCCTCTCGCACGACCAAAAACCATGAATGAATGTTTAAACTCAGCCGTGAACCATAAAAAATGCCCAAAAGTCCGCAAAGAATCGGCAACCTCCTTTCAGAACTGATGGCCCGCCGCGGTTTTGCCCGCGTGCAAAGCGCCGCGGCCCTGGAGACGGCGTGGCGCCAGGCTGCCGGTCCGCTGGCGGCGCAATACACCCGCGTGGGATCGATCCGCCGCGGCACGCTCGAGATCAATGTGGCCAATTCCACGTTGATCCAAGAGTTGGGCTACCAAAAACACAACATACTTGCCGCCCTGCAAGAATTGCTGCCGGACGAAAGAATAAAAAACATCCGCTTCCGCACGGGAAATATAAATCCAGAATAACGAAGAAAATATGTCGAACGCTCCACAACAGCATCCGGAATCATCCGATCTCAGCGGTTACCGGCTGGATCGCACCCCAGGCGATGCGGATTACAGCGCCAAGGACCTGGAACATCTCAGCGATCTGGAGCACGTGCGCGAACGGCCCAGCATGTACATTGCCGACACCACCTCGCGCGGCCTGCACCATTTGGTTTATGAAGTGCTCGACAATTCAATTGACGAAGCCATGGCCGGCTACGCCAGTGAAATTTCCGTGACCATTAACAACGACGGCTCGGTAACCGTGGAGGACAACGGCCGCGGCATCCCCGTGGAACAACACCCCGACCTGGGCTTTTCCACCCTGCAAGGCGTGATGACCGTGCTGAAATTCGGCGGCAAGTTCAAAAAGGGCGCCTATCAAACCTCCGGCGGCCTGCACGGCGTGGGCGTCACCGTGGTCAATTTTCTTTCCGAATGGTGCGAAGTGGAAGTCCGCCGCCAGGGACACGTCTACCAGCAGGAATACGAGCGCGGCGTGCCCGCCGGCGACGTGCCGCCGCATCGGCCGGACCGATCGCCGCGGCACCAAAACTACTTTCAAGGCCGATCCGCTCATCTTCCCCAACACCAGTTTCCAGTACGGCCTGATTTATCGACACTTGCAAGAGCTGGCCTTTCTCAATCGCGGCGTAAAAATCATTTACCACGACCAGCGCAGCGGCGACGGCGAAACCTTCCACTATGAGCGGGGCATCCTCGAATTTGTCGAGTACCTGAACCGGGCCAGCGAACCCGCCCATGAAGACATCATCTTCATCACCGGCGAATACGACGCCGTGGGCCTGGAGGTGGCCATCCAATATTCCGCCGAGTATACCGAAAACATCCACTCCTACGTCAACAACATCTGCACCACCGAAGGCGGCACGCACGTCTCGGGCTTCCGCGCAGCCATCACCCGCACGATAAACTCCTACGGCAAAAAATCAGGGCAATATAAAGACCTGATCCCCTCCGGCGACGACTGCCGCGAAGGCCTGACGGCCGTCATTTCGCTCCGCGTGCCCGAACCGCAATTCGAAGGCCAGACCAAAACCAAACTGGGCAACAGCGAGGTGGAAGGCATCGTCAACTCGGCCGTGGGCGATTACCTGGCCAAGTACCTGGAAGAAAATCCCAAAACGGCCAAGATCATCGTCAACAAAGGACTCCTGGCGGCCGAGGCCCGCGAAAGCGCGCAAGGCCCGGCAACTGGTGCGCGAACGAAAAGGGCGCTTTCGGGCGGCGGCCTGCCCGGCAAACTCCGCGACTGCACCAGCCGCGACGTCGAGCGCTGCGAACTATATCTGGTCGAGGGCGATTCCGCCGGCGGCAGCGCCGAGGGCGGGCGCATGCGCGAATTCCAGGCCATCCTCCCCTTGCGCGGCAAAATCATCAACGCCTACAAATCGCGCGAAGACAAAGTGCTGGCCAACGAGGAAGTGCGAAGCATGATCTCGGCCATTGGCTCGGGCATCGGCGAGGAAATGGACCTTACCAAGCGCCGCTACGGTAAAATCATCATCATGACCGACGCCGACGTGGACGGCTCGCACATCCGCACCTTGCTTTTGACCTTCTTCTATCGCCAGATGTACGAACTCGTGAGAGGCCGCTACGTTTACGTGGCCCAGCCGCCGCTGTTCCGCGTGCGCCACAAAAAAGAAACCTACTACGTCCAGACCGAAGAAGAGATGAAGGCCCAACTGCTCGAGGCGGGCCTGAAAGACGCCGTCTTTGAGCCCGGCGACCGTCGGACCATTGCCGGGGCCAACATGGAGCGTCTCTGCCGCACCCTGGCCGCCTTGGAAGAATCGCTGCTGGCCTTGGAGCGCCGCGGCCTCAGCCTTCGCGCCTTTGCCGCCCGGCAAGATCCGGTGTCCGGCCGGCTGCCCATGTATCACGTCTACCTCGGCCGGCAGGAATACTGGTTTACCGCCCGGGAAAAACTCGACGAATTCCTCGCCGCCCAGGAACAGGAAAGCGGCGAAGAACTAAGCCTTACTGACGAGCCGGCCGAAGACGGCGGCGAAACCCCGCACGCCCGGCGTCTGCGACTGGTCGAACTGCACGAAGTCCGCTCCATCAACACCCAACTGGCCGTGCTCCGCTCCATGGGCTTCGAGATCGACAGCCTCATTCCCCAGGAGCGCACGGGAATCGAGGAACCCCGCTACCGCCTGCGCCGCGGCGATTCCACGATCGGCCTGGATGATCTGCGCGGACTCTTGACCGCCGTCCGCGCCGCCGGCGAAAAGGGCCTGCAAGTCACCCGCTTCAAAGGCCTGGGCGAAATGAACGCCGAAGAACTCCGCCAAACCACCCTTGATCCCGCCAACCGCACCCTCCTGCAAGTCACCATGGAAGACGCCGGCGCGGCCGATGATATATTCAGAATCTTGATGGGCGATAAGGTCGAACCACGGCGCGAATTCATCGAAAAACACGCCCTGGAAGCGCGAAATTTGGACGTGTAAATGAAGGGATTGTTGATGGGTTTACATAAGTCGGCTTATTTGTATAATAGTGACAAGAAGTTTCACTCTTTTGAAAAATGGGTAATATAGTAAATATGGTTCTGGCTTGAACAAAGAGACGAATCAAGCCGTAAAACTAAGCATAAATTACTTTTTATTTCATTATTTTGAACCATTATAAATACTATTTGTCTTAATCGATATTCTAAATTAAGCTATATGTATATATGTATCTTGGTCGATTTATAAGTTAAGGCGAACCTCCCACTCTAAATGGGGGTGGCTTGTTTCTGCCTAGGCGTTTGTTATAATCAGGGTCTAAAACTTACCAGTTCTATATCCGGGAGTAGAACATGGCAAAACCAAAGGCTGGGGCCATCGGCTCTTCTCAAGATTTGGTAAGACGAATGTGCACCAAAGCTAGTGGAGTTATGCAAAAAAGTATTCGTTTTACCAACAATGATGTACCGCAATATCTTAAAAACTTGCGACAATTTGAAAAAGAATCGCAAGAAGTAAAGATTGTTGTAAAATAGGCCCATCAGTATACGACGTTGCATTCCATCTTCTATTGGGTGGGCAAAATTCATGGAAAGATATGCTCGGGAATCCCAAGCAGAAATTTCATGTATCGAAAAAATCTCTCCACCTTTTTCTTTCTTTCAATTTGTCGACCAGCAATTTCCTTTTGCCTGGCCACTGCGGAGGATTCTATCCCAAGTGCGAAAGCATGGCGGAAAGACTATGGTGATAGAAGAATTGTCATTGAGTGAATCGAATGATTTATCTGAAGAGAATGATGATTTAGAAAAAAAAGTTGGGAGAAAAATTAAAAGTCGCATTTGGCGACTAAGTTTTTTTTCAAAGGCATTTTCAACAAATCGCGGCTTGTTGTCATCATGTAATGAGAATTTCATTGGCTATGCAATTCTCAAAGACGACGAATTGCCATCGGAGTCCATAAGCAGAATTTACGAATCAGTTATTCTACCAAGTAAAAGACAAAATCTTTTTATTCGAGGTTCACAAAAATGGCATTGTCGAGTAGGTCCAGCAAAGTTTCAAATAGATGGGTATCTATATGCACAGCAGAACAACAAGACAAATGTATGTGCTCATGTTGCATGTCGTACAGCGGCAGCTAGGTTCCATGTAAATGGAGATATGACTTATAGGGAGATGAATAATCTACCCGAGATAAGTATAGATCATCTCTCCAAGAAAAGCTGAGGATGGTTTAAACTCGGATCAAATAAAAGCAATCTTGGAGGCTGCTGGCGCGAGATGTGACGTCGCAGATTATACTAAGCCCAAGTCGGTAAAATCAACGCCATTTCAGAAATATTTGTATGGTAGCATTGAATCAGGTTTTCCGTCTATTCTTTTCTTTGCAACAAAAGATGAACAATATCATGCCATTCCAGTCTTTGGTCATACCTTTAATGAAGACATGTGGGTTGCAAATGCTGAATGGGCTTATTTTAGGGTTGGAGCAAAAACGGAATATATTCCCAGCGAATCTTGGTTGAGTACCTATATATCACACGATGATAATTGGGGATCAAATTATTGCATACCCCGACACTATTTATATACGAAAAAATATTGCGAACAATGGCCAAAGCCTGAAGGACCTCAATTTTGTAAATTAGAATCCGAGTGTGTTGCATATGTTATAGCAACATTACCGAAGGAGATTAAAGTCAATCCAATAGAAGCCGAAGTGATAGGTGTAGATTATTTAATGACTATTCTGTCCGAGGTTCAAAAGGATTCAAGCTCATTTAAGGATTTAAGCTCATTTTGGGTGCAGCAACTGGAGCAATATGCTAAAATGAATATGCTCGTTATTAGACCGATACTTATCGATATTTATAAATACACCGCACATTTAAGTAGCATGTTAGATTGGGAATGTAAACGTATAAGAAGAGATATTGTTCGTGAACTTAAAACATGGCCACAACAAAACATTTGGATGATAGAATTATCAGTACCCGAACTCTTTTCTGCAAATCGAAGAAAACTGGGAGAAGTACTTATTCTTGCCGATATATACGCCGAAGCAGAAGAAGAACGGGATTTTAAAAACTTTTTTTTGGCTCGAATACCTGGTTTTTTCGCTTTATACGTCGGTGGTACTCAGAACAATTATTCCTTCATACCTTCTGGCATAGAAACTCACGTTCCGATATTTAGTTGATGTTTGGAATTGAAAACGCAAGAAATATCCCTTTAATCACAAAAATTGGATCAGGCCCGTTTATTCTGGGGCATTGCCCGCCATGATTTTGCCGAACCGTGCCCGGCGGAGTTTGTCTTGAGTGTTTCAAGTTTGTCTGTGGCGTCTTTTCGCTTCAAAATCCTCGAAATATCGAGACACTTGCACGCTACAGGGAAGTGCGACTCGCACTAATTTCACGAAATTGCCGGTTCGCGGCGGCGGGCTTGTTGCGGATGAGTGGACCGGGCCTCGGGCTTTGAGGCCGTATGGATGTGCCGTCGCGGCTGTGCGCCCGCGAGATCGTAGTGTACTACAAAGCTATTTCGACCGAACGTAAGCTCATCGCCAGGCATAATGGGGGCTTTTTTCTGCACCCGTACGCCGTTGATGTACGTGCCCAGTTTTGTGCCCAGGTCCCACACCATCAAACCGTCGTCGTCAGTGTCGATCATGCATTGGTAGTGGCCCACGGCGGAATCGTTCAAGCAGATGTCTGAACCGGGATCTAGGCCGACAATCACCGGCAACTGATCCATGCTGAATTTTCCTGTGCGCGAATCCGTGCACTGAAGTTCGATCTTCATTGTGAACTCCTCCTCTGATGTTGAAGCCTGATAAAGCATACAAGGAGCTTGCCGACTGTCAACTACCTCACCAAACACAAACTGGAGGGGATGGTTAATCTTTAACGAAAAAGAAGGCCAAGAATGCCGGAGATGGCGGCGGTAACCGGCAGGGTAAATATCCAGGCGTAAAGGATTTTTTTGCCGATTCCCCACTTGACCGCCCTGGCCCTGTAGGCCGAACCCACACCGAGGATCGAGCCGGTGATGGTATGCGTTGTGCTTACCGGCACGCCAATGGCGGCGGCAAAAGATAACACCAGTCCGGCGGCCGTTTCGGCGGCGAAACCTTCGACCGGCCGGATATGGGCCAGCTTTGTTCCCAAAGTGCGGATTACCTTCCATCCGCCGGCGGCAGTTCCCAGGGCCATCACCAACGCACAGAGCATTTTTACCCACACGGGGACATTAATCGAATTGATTTTCCCGGATGTGAACAATGCCAGGGTAATTACGCCCATTACTTTTTGAGCGTCGTTCATGCCGTGGGTCAGGGCCACGAAGCCGCTGGAAAGGATTTGCAGGGGTTTGAAAACCGCCAACACGGTTTTTCGCGTCATGAAGTTTGCGATCCAGTAGATCAGCACCAGGAGTACGAAACCGCCGACGAAACCCACCACCGGAGAAACGAACATGGCGACGAGCACTTTATTGATGCCGGACCATTGCAGGCAATCCCAACGCATGGAAGAGTTGACCAAGGTGGCGCCGATAAGTCCGCCGATAAGCGCGTGTGAACCGCTTATAGGCAGCCCCAGGATGGTGCACCAGGCGACCCAGCCGGCCGCCGCGATCATGGCCGTGAGTATCACGCTGGGCGTGACGGCCGAGGCATCGACCAATCCGCCGCCGATGGTTTCGGCCACGCGTTCGGAAATAAGCGCTCCGAATAAATTAAGGATCGCGGCATAGATGATGGCCGTAAACGGCGAGAGTACGCGCGTGGAAACAACAGTGGCGATGGCGTTTGCCGAGTCGTTCCAGCCGTTGACAAAATCGAACGTCAAGGCCACCACAATCACGGCGAGCAACATCCAGGTCATTTCACGGCGTTCCTTCTTCAGGCGTTTTCCAGCACGATGCCTTCAATCACGTGGGCAACTTCCTCGGCGCTGTCCATGGCCATTTCAATCAGGTCGATGATTTCCTTCCACTTCATCACCAGTAAGGGCTCCTGGCAGTTTTTAAACAGCGAGGACAAAGCAATGTGGTGTAAGTGATCGCCCACGCCCTCGAGTCGCTGGATTTCGATGCAGTGCTGCAGAATCCGGTTTTTTTTGCGCACGTTGCGCAGTTCATGGACGGCCTCGCGCACCGCCCGGGCAAGATCGACCATCACATTGCCCATGGGGCAGATCTCGGGCAAGATGCGTTCCACCTCGTAAAGCGCCATGCGCCGCACGGCGTCGTCCATGTAATCCACCACCTCGTCCATGGCCAGGATCAGCCGCCGCAAATCGCCGCGATCCAGGGGCGTGATGAACGAACGATGCAACAACGACATCGCCTCGTGCGTGATATCGTCCGCCTCATGCTCCAGTTCCTTGAATGCTATGGAATGCGCTTTGGGATTTCCGAAACATTCGAGAACTTGACAAAACTGTTCCGCCGAGCGAACCAGAATTTCCGCGTCACGGTCGAAATAAGCGAAAAACTTTGTGTTCCGGGGCAAGAAGTTGAACATGCAAAAACCGCCGTATGATAAAGCCGAAGTTGCTCGCAGCCAAGGCGCCGATTCACCGCCAGGCGACCGATCTCCAATCAGTGGCGGCGGCATGTTGGAACGCTGAAAACAGCACTTTAACCAGGCACGGCCTTTTTTGCAAGGACCGCCGCGAGTTTATCGCTAGTTGTAGGGTGGGTCGAGCGCAGAAAAGCCCCACCAATGCACTTTCAACAACCGCCGATTAACAATCGGCGGAAAGACGACAAATCCCGTATCCCTCTTGTTCATTCATTCATCCTTCCTACCTCCTCCTTCATCCTTTTCCATCCCCTCCAGCCGTCGTTTTCGGCCGTGAATGTGGTATAATAAATCCCGCTTCTGTTGATCCGGCATCTTAGGCGAAAATTCTGAATTTTCTACCTCTGTTTATCTCAGGCACCAGTGCCCGATGTTGTGTTGTTAATTCTCAGTATGTATTGAATATCTTGGACAAATAAAATGATAAAGAAATTAGACCAGGCATGGGATAGCCTCGATGGAAGGTTAGCGGCTGTGTCTGGAAAAGAGGTATTAGCAAAGTTATCTACTTGGGCGCAAGAGATATTTCATATTTCAATTAGCGCAAGATTAATTGCACGTCATATAAATGCAAGTGAACTTCCAGATGAAATGAAAAGCATTCTTCAATCAATTGAGGCAGGAAAATCATTCACAATGATGATGTGAAATATATTTATTATAGGGATTAAATAATTTTTCTCATAGCGCAAACATATTAAAATTCTATATATCACTCAATCAAACGGAGATAACATTATGCCCATTGAAGTCAGAAAACCAACGCCCGAGGAAGTCAAAAAGATGAAGGCCTGTCCGACGTGGGAAAAGGAGCCGTCGGAGTTTCCTTATCATTACGATGAAAAGGAAACCTGCCTGATTCTGGAAGGCCAGGTGACCGTGGAATCGCCCGGGCAGACCGTTTCCTTTGGGCCCGGCGATTACGTCGTCTTTCCCCAGGGGCTCGACTGCACCTGGAAGGTGAAAAAGGCCGTGCGCAAGCATTACCAGTTTGGCTAACGCAGTGAAGAGTGGAGAGTGGATAGTTCTGAACCCTGAACCCTTTCCATCAACCAGCTCCCTGTCTTTCACTGTGTCGGGTAGGCCTTGTGGGCCGCGAAAATGATACGCCAGGAGATTCTCGGGCCCGGCGCTCACCGAGGCCAGTCGCCCCTTCGAGTCATAGGCGTATGTGCGCGACACGCCGGCCCCTGAATCTTCGCTGGTCAGACGTCCCTTACTGTCGAAAGTCAGGCGCAGCCCATTGTGGGTCTGCATTACCCAGCCGTCTTTGTTCTGGCGCATGGTCGCCCTGTCAGTGGTCTCAAAGGTCTCTCCCAGTTGAATCGCCAGACGCCAGCCTTGCCCACCGCGCCAGACAAGGATCTGCTTGGCTTGGATCATGGTAAGCCGGACAAGGTTCATGTTGCCCCAACCCGGGCCAAATCCCGTATTCACCGTGGGCTCGCCGGTCCAGATCCGTCTCACGCTCAATCGTCCGGTTTCGTTGCCGTGCGTCAGATCGACGGCGAGCAATTGCTCCTGGTTGCCAAGGGCCGTCTGATGATCTGCCGGCAGACGTATTTCAACAGAGGTCCCCGACGCGATGGGCGATTTTCCCTCTTTCGCCGTCACGGCCGTGGACTCGACGGCAAGACACCATGCCATGACCAATATCTGCACGGCACAGCCCGCGACGGCAACCGATCGAGCTTCACAGTGGCGTGAATGCATATTCATTGCTGGTCGTGACTTTACCGCCCTTCTTGCGCACACCGGAACGCCTCGGCGGTGGGGTGACATATTTGAGTTTCGTCTGGTGAAATCCCGCTGTCAATACCCGCTACCGCGCGATTTTGTCCGCGATTGCGTCTGCCGGTCCGATTATTCGCGAGGTGCTTGAGCGGCGGCTTGCTTGCACATCTCCACCAGTTCGGCTACGGTGGCTTGCAGTTCTTCCAGGGCCACGTCCTCTTGAGCAAGTTGATGAACGAGACGCGCGGTATCGGAAATCTGATTTAGGCCATAGATTCCCGCCGCGCCTTTAAGCTGGTGTGTCAAACGCATCAACTGTGTCCGATCCTTGTCGTCGTAGGCTTTTCCGATCAGTTCCGCGCGGCCCGGCAGTTCTTCGCGAAACTCCCGCATCAACTGGGCAACCACGGCGGGAGCAAGAACACCGCTTTTCAGGATTCCCTGTGGTTTTTCTGGACTTTCTTTGAATAAATCCGCCGCGACTTTTTCCTGACCTAAGTAGCGAACTAGAACTTTTTGCAATGCCGCGATATTTATAGGTTTGGCAAGATATTCATCGCAGCCCGCCTCCAGGCATTTTTCGCGGTCGCTCGACATTGCATAAGCCGTCAGGGCGACGATTGGCCGCTGCCAGTTGTGTTGGCGCAGCCAACGGGTCGTTTCGCAGCCATCCATTGTTGGCATCTGAATATCCATGAGGATCAGGTCGTATGGACAGCCTTTGGTCAGCGAGCTAGTGGCCATGTCGCAGGCCACGCGCCCATTTTCGGCAATGTCGGTTTTCAGGCCGATCCGGTCGAGAACGGCACAGATCACCTTGCGCACGTCGGGCACGTCTTCGACCAGCAGGATTTGGCCCTGAGCCGGCGTCACGTCAACAGGGACTCGGGCCTGGTAAATTTTTACCGCAGGTCTTGCCACGGATTGCGGGAATAGTTCTTCTTTCGGCAACTCCACGGCCAAAGTGAGCGTAAATGTGGACCCCTTGCCGACCTGACTCGTTACTTCGATGTCGCCGCCGAGGGCATTGGCAAGCCGTTTGGATATTGCCAGCCCCAGCCCTGCGCCACCGTAACGTCGCGTCATGGAACTGTCAGACTGAGTGAAAAGCTGGAAGACATCGTCTAGCTTTTCGGGCGTGATGCCAATCCCCGTGTCGGAGATGACGAACTGGATCCGCGCCGAGCACGCCTCCATGGCTTGGCAACGAACCAGAATGCGCACGCCGCCCTGCTCGGTAAACTTGATGGCATTGCCCACGAGATTTACCAATATTTGTCGCAGCCTTACCGGGTCCGTAATGATGGTTTTCGGCAGCGGCTCGTCGTACTTGACATCCAGAGTAAGACCTTTTTGATCAGCCTGAATCTTTACAATCAACAGCGTATCTTCCAGGACCTGTTGGATGGCGCAGTTCCCAGGTTCCACGGCTAGTTTTCCCGCTTCGATCTTGGAGATATTGAGGATGTCGCTGAGCAATTCCAAAAGGGCCTGGCCGTTTCTTTGGATTCCTTGCAGATACTCTTGCTGTTCGTGTCGGCTGAGGTTGGAGGCCATCAGCAGATCGGAGAAACCGAGAATGGCAGTCATGGGCGTGCGGATTTCATGGCTCATGTTGGCGAGGAATTGGCTCTTGGCGCGGTTGGCCGCTTCGGCCGCTTCTTTGGCTTTGGCCATTTCGGCCTCTGCGCTCTTGCGGCCGGTAATATCCTCCACGACCTCGATGAATCCGGTCACACCTCCGTTTTTACCGAAAGTGGGAAATGCTTGAACCCTCACGGAAATAGTGCTGCCGTCATCTCGCACGCCTTGCGTTTCCACCTCTGCCGGCCTTCCGGTGGCCATGGCAATAGTGCCGGGGCAGTGCGGACATACCGCGTCTCGCTTCTCGAATATCCGAAAACACTCCTGGCCGATACACTGCTCCACGCTTGTGCCATTCATCTTGGCTTGCACTGAGTTCATCAAGGTAAGCCGATAACTACGATCTATGATTGAGATGCCCAAGTTGACATTCTCCACAAGAGAACGATAGCATTCTTCACTTTGCCGGAGCTGTGTCTCGGCGCGCCTACGCTGAGTAATATCCTCTCCAGATGAGAGGGTACCGACAATCCGGCCATCTTCGTCCCGGATGACTGTGTTGTGCCAAGCGATGAGTCTCTCTTCACCCCCACGGCACAACACGATATCTTCCACGTACTTGAATAATTCCACGTCTCCAGACATTAGCCGTCGAAAGATGCCCTGGATGTCTTCTCGGACTCTCACGGGCAGGAAGTGTTCGAACCAGTTTTTGCCAAGAATGTCCTTCTCCTCGTATCCCAAAATCTCGCATCCTTTCGCGTTGACAAGCTTCACCTTAGCCGAACTATCAAGCACCAGTATTATCACGCCGGCAACATCGAGATACTGCTGGGCCAAAGTCTTCTCCTTGTAGAGCAAATTCTCGGCCTGCTTGCGCTCGGTGATGTCGCGGGCGTAAAGGTTGACGTATCCCTGGCTGGCGCTTGGCGAGAAAGCGAATGACCAAACCCGTCCACTCGGGCAAATCAATTCGTATTCATAATATCGGCCCGCTCTAAAGACATGCCGGACCTTGGCAAGAAGCGCTTTGGGCAGAAGTAATTCCTTGTGCCAATCCATTTCCTCCAGGAGTGCCCGGGCTGGAGAATTGGCGTAGAGAACCGCTCCGTCTTCATTTACACGCATGACCGGATTGGGATTTTCCTCTGGATACCGTGCCAAGCTGCGGATCTCGGCCTCCGCCCGCTTGCGCTCGGTGATGTCGTGAAAAATGCCCAGTACACCGACAATATTGCTGCTTTCATTCCTGACGGGTGTTTTGACTGTATGCACCCAGAATTCCTGCCCATCATGAACATATTTCTCTTCAAAGTCTTCAGTTTCCCCGGTTTCCATGATTCTTTTATCATCTGCCCTGTATTTTTCAGCCGATTCTCCGGGGTAGAAATCATAATCTGTCTTCCCGGTGATTTCACCAGGTTGGATTTTCAAATCCTGAGCATAATGTTCATTGCAGGAGACATAAACAGAGTTTTCATCCTTGAGAAATACTTTCTGGGGGAGGTTTTCAACGAGTGTTCTATACTTCGTCTCGCTCTCGCGCAGCGTCTCCTCCACCCGTTTGCGCTCAGTGATGTCGTGACCTTGCGCGATGGTGGCCACCAGGGTCTTCCCGTCAGGGCCGAAGATTGTGGCTGAGTTCCAGAGGACGGTCCGGACGGACCCATCGCGATGGAGGATACCGATCTCGACAGCCTCCCAGCGCTTGCCCCACAGCGTTTCCGCGATGCGTTCCAGCGAGGTTTCCACAAGGGTGGGCGGGAAGAGAATCTCGAGAGACTCTCCAATGACCTCGTCAGCGCTTCTTCCGGTCAAGGACTCGAAGGCGTGGTTGAAACGGGTGATTCTGAATTGCGGATCCCAGACGATGATGGGGGCATTCGCATAGTTGAACAGGTTTTCAAGGTACTCACTGGTCTCCCTCTTCAGCATCTCCTCCGCATTCTTGCGTTCGGTGCTTTCAATGGTTGCCCATTTGCCGTGGCTATTTATGAAGGCGAACTGGTGCGTGCTGAAAACATCCAGAATCTCATTGGCGTCGCATTTATCAAGGGAATAAGAGCAGAGGGCAAGCATTTTATAATTGTGAATGACATTGTTAACGGTTGCCTCATAATCAGAGAAACTTTTCCAGTCTTTATGCTCGATCCAAAAAGTATTGCCGGAAAGGCGAAGACCCGCAAACCCGTTCTTTCGGGCCTGCTGTTCTTTATCAACCCATCCCTGCAGTACTTTGTCAGCAGCAAATTTTCCGGTCCTGGTATACCACTGGCTGAAATCTAAAATTTCGATCTGACCTTTTTTGATGTACTGGTCCAGGTCATTTACCGCCTTCTGCAGCGCAGCCCTTGCTTCTTCAGCGTTTAATGGCTCGGAAGTGACCCACATGCAGAATTCATTGTTCTCCAGCCCGGTCTTGAAATAGGGGACAAGAATATCGATCAGGTCTTGCTTCGTGTGGTAAAACTGACAGAAATGCGTCCCCCAGGGAGCGTCCCCTAATATGCTTATCCCGGATTTCCTTTTTGGATCAGATATTTCAACCATTTTGCCCCCCTTAAAAAAATAGACTATAGACTATCATACCTTTTAATTCAGACTATATACCTTTTAATTTCATAATCTCGTTCTTCAGCTAAATGATCCGGTCTTTCCGCCCCTCCATGACCTTGGTCAATTTCTCAAGCTCTTTGACTTTTTATGTCATCTTATCCTCCGCCCGCTTGCGTTCGGTGATATCGCGGGCCACGTGGACAGCGCCAACCAGCCGTCCATTCTGATCGAAAAGTGGGGTGCAAGTGACGAGGAAGTCGCCGCCGAGCCGCTCTTCGTGGACCTCGACGACGTGCTCTTGACCATCGGCAATAGCTTGGGCGTGCGGGCAGCCCTCCGGCGGCGCGTCCAGGCCATGAACGCAGTTGTAGCACGTCAAACCACGGCCTTGCTCAGGCTCCACGCCCAGACGCCGGGCCATGGCACGGTTGACGCGTAGGATCCGGTACCGCGGGTCGATAAGGGCGATGAGATCAGGAACAGCGTCGAAGATGGCCGTCCCAGCTATGTTCGCCTCGGCTATTGCCCAACACACTTCGCCGCCGGCCGCGCTTTTTGTGTCTGCACCGTTCTCCCAAGCCCCATCACTTTCCATACGGCCTCCTTTCTCGGCGCAATGCCAATGCGCCGTTGAGGAACGCCGGCCCTTCCGATATCTAGATACGAATGCTGAACTTTATCGAAGGCCAACAAATTCGTTTAGACCGCTCTGAACAATCTCCGTTTTTAATTGGCTGGATGTCCGTAAAAT